>OZ240672.1:0-4003083 GCA_965198735.1 uncultured Granulicella sp.
GCGTGCATCAACACGGGGACAATCCCCTCGAAGACGATGCGCGAAGCGGTGCTGCATCTCTCCGGCTACAACTATAAGTCGATCTACGGGATGAACTACCGGGTGAAGGAACGCATCACGATGGCGGACCTGGCGTTCCGGGTGCAGCACGTGATCAAGACCGAGATCGACGTGACCGAAGCGCAGCTGCAGCGGAACAACATCGAGATGCTGACCGGGGTGGCGAGCTTTCTCGATGCGAGCGCGGACTGTGTGCAGGTAAAGGTAACCAACTCGCGCGGGTCGACCTTGTACAACGCGAAGAATGCGCTGATCGCCACGGGGACGAAGCCGGCGACCTCGGCGAAGGTGCCGATCAACGGAACGTCGATCGTGAACTCGGACCTGGTGCTGGAGCTGAAGACGCTGCCGAAGACGATGATTATCGTGGGGGGCGGCGTCATCGGCGTGGAGTACGCGTGCATGTTTTCAGCGCTCGGCGTCCGGGTGACGCTGGTCGAGCGGCGGCCGCGGCTGCTCGAGTTTGCCGACCAGGAGATCGTCGAAGCGCTGAGCTATCACCTGCGCGACGCGCGGGTGACGATGCGGCTGAATGAGGAGGTCGACACGGTGGAAGAGATGCCGGACGGCACCGTGGTCGCGAATCTCGAGTCCAAGAAGAAGCTGCAGGGCGACACGCTGCTCTATGCCGTGGGCCGGCAGGGGAATGTGGACGAGCTGAACCTGGCGGCGGTGGGTGTGGAGTCCGATGGGCGCGGGCGCATTCCGGTGGACAAGGATTTCCGGACCAAGCAGCCGAATATCTTCGCGGTGGGCGACGTGATCGGCTTTCCTTCCCTGGCGTCGGTTTCGATGGAGCAGGGGCGGATCGCGGGCGCGCGGGCCTTTGGGGATGAGACGATCCTGTCGAACCCGAGCTTTTATCCCTACGGGATCTGGACGATTCCGGAGATCAGCTTTCTGGGCAAGACGGAGGAGCAGCTGACCGAAGAGGATGTGCCGTACGAGGTGGGCGTGGCGTACTATCGCGAGATTGCGCGCGGGCAGATTCGCGGCGACACGACCGGGCGGCTGAAACTGATCTTCCATCGCGTGACGCATGCGCTGCTTGGAATTCACATTATCGGCGAGGGCGCAAGCGAGCTGGTGCACATCGGGCAGGCGGTCATGGCGCTGGGCGGCAAGCTGGACTACTTTGTGGATACCGTGTTCAACTATCCAACGCTCGCGGAATGTTATAAAGTTGCCGCGTTCAACGGTTTGAACCGTGTCAGCAAGTTCGAGTAGAGTCCTCATCTTTCGAGTGAGGTCTTGAGAGACGGGCGGATGCGCTGGTTCACTTGCTCCCGCCGTGCCGCTGTGCGGGGTTGACGTTATGGTTCCCGCAGAGATGCTGGGACGAGCTTGCCAGCACGTCCGTAACGGGCGTTGCTGCCGGAGACCGAAAAATGGCTAAGACCATAGGTGTCGTGCTTTCGGATCGAGTGGGGGTAGGGCTGATTGTCGATTATCAGATTGTGGGTCCGCTGCGCTTTTACCCCAACAACTCGGACGATCAGTCCGGGCTGGTGGAGCTGCATACGGACGGTTTGGTTGAGGTGATCTGCGAGCAGGTGCTGCTGACGGCGGGGCAAGAGGCGAGCCGCTCGCAGATTACGGCGGTGGGGATAGCGCTGCCGGGGCTGATCCGGAACGGCGTGGTGGAAGAGGCGCCGAATCTGCCGCAGCTGAAGGGGGCGCGGATTGCGGAGCTGCTCTCGGCGCAGTTCAACGCGCATGGACTGGCGGTTTCGGTGCATGTGGGCAACGATGCGGACGGCGTGGCGGCGGGTCTGGCGGCGGCGCAGGGCAAGCTGGATTCGCTGATCCGGGTGTGGACGCTGGGCGTGGGCATCGGCTACGGACGGTATCCGTTTGCGCCGGGCGTGTGGGAGGGCGGACACACGGTGGTGACGCTCGACGACAAGGAGAAGTTCTGCGGGTGCGGCGGACGCGGGCATATTGAAGGCATCATGGGCCATCGGGCGATGCGTCTGCGCTTTCTGGATATGGAGCCGGAAGAGGTCTTTGAAGAGGCCAAGAATCGCGAGTCGAAGAGCAAGAATACGGAGCGCTGCCTAACCTTCGTCAAGCTTTGGCACAAGGCGCTGGCCGCGGGAACGGCAACGTCGATCCACATGGACGGGCCGGGCAAATTTTTGCTGACGGGCTTCAATGCGCGCTTCGTCGATCTGGCGATGCTGAAGGATTACGTGAACCAGATGGTGAAGATGAGTCCGCTGCAGAGCTATACGGTCGAGATTGTGGAGGATCTCCCGGAGACGCGGGTGATCGGCGCGGCGGTGATGGCGGAGCAGGCGGCGGGCGGGCATTGACGTTCGGACGGTTCGGCGGCCGTGATTGCCAGGGCAAAGAAAAAGACCTCGCCGGGTGAGCCCAGGCGAGGTCTTGCTGTTTGGATTGGGCCGAGACGCCTGGCGATCAGGCGAAGCCGGCAGGCTGGGTGGCGAGGTTGGCTGCGGTGGCGGGAGCGGAGCTCGGAGTCCCGGCAAAGGCGCCGTTGATGCCGAGCGGGAAGAAGGCTCCCTGGGTAAGGCCGGTACCGCCGTACGCCAGGTTGAGCACCTGGGGAACGGAGCGGAGCGCGGGGAGGCCATTCGAGATGTTGATGGGCAGGTACTGATTCTGTGCTCCGGTCGGAGGGGGCACAAGGTCGGCGCCGTCCAACACGGGGCTGGGGACGTTCAGGCGGGCGATCTGGGTGTGCAGGGTTCCGACGTGCAGGCTCTCCGTGGCGAGAATGCGGGCCGCGGTCTGAATCACGATGGGCGTGGACAAGAGGAAGGCTGCGCCGCCGTAAGCCGTGACGCCGATGTCCTCAAAGATGCGGGCGAGGGTGAGGTACTCGTTTTCGCTGCCGAAGCCGATGCCGAGCGCGTTGAGGTTGAGGTTGGGCTTGGCGATGGCGAGCGTGCCGAGGAAGGAGCGGAGCAGGACAACGTGGGCGCGCTCGTCGGAGCCGATCTCCGCGGTGATGGGTCCGGTGAAGACGAGTGAGTTGGACAACGTGACCTTGCTGCCGCCGCTGGTCACGCCGCCGCTGGGGTTGTTGCTGCCGCTGGCGACGCCGGAGACGCCGATGCCGAACTGCTCGATGCCGTAGCCGTACTGGCCGTAGGTGTAGAACTCGGCCTCGAGGTATTCGAGGTTGAGGGCAAAGTTGAGAACGGCTAGCTCAGTGGCGGTGGGGCTGGACGTTTGTGCCTCGGCTTCGGAGGTGGCGAGACCCATGGCGCCGACAGCCGCGGTGGCGACTCCGAGGGTTTTAAGAAACTTGCGGCGATTGGGTGAGGCTGCGACGACTTCTTCGATGATGCGCTTGGACATAAAGCTCCTTGACGAGGTGTTAGCTCGTCGCTAAGGCGGGTGAACGTTGGGTTACGCAGTGCGGCGCCGGCGGGCGAAGAGAGCGAGCGCGGGCGGAAGGACCAGAAGCAGGGTGGAGGGCTCGGGCGTGACGGCCGCGTTGGTGACGGTTCCGGAGTAGACGTTGGTGGTTTGGGTGCAGGTGATGTCGTTGTAGAACATGCCGCCTGGAACGCCGCAGTCGGAGCCGGTGATGGTGGGGCTATTCGGGTAGAATCCGGCAGCCAGGGTAGGCCCGACGGCGCTGTTGGGGAACTCGGTCAGGTCGAGGAGGTAGCTTCCGGCATTCAGCGTGTCGGTGAGCGTGACGTCACTGAATCCGGTGTTGGCTCCGCTGAAGTCGATGACCAGGCCGGTGGTGGAGTTAAAGAGCGTGAGCACCGGCACGATGCCGCCGCTGGCGAACGAGGTTGTCGTGAAGGTGTAGTTTTGCGCGGAAGTAACGGTGAATGGGTCGCTGAAAACAGAGGCGTCATTCAAGAAGGTGCCGGAGAAAGGAGTTGTCACGGCATGTGCTTGGGTGAGGGCGGTGAAACCCAGCACGGCAAGCGCGAAGCGAGACGCAAAACGGCGAAGGTTCATAAAGGGATCTCCGAACGGCGACAAGGATGAGGGTGACGGGCGGCGGAGGTAGAGCGGACGACAGAGGTTCAGGGGAAGCAAAGAGCGCCTGGGATAAGTCGTTCTGTTTGGCTGCACCTGCCGGGCGATCGTACGGCTGCGGAAGGCGGTCCAGAGAAGAGCGAAAGATGAGCCGTGCAGGTTCCGAAAGGGAACAGAGTGTGACGATCTCTTTCTACTACGCCTGCAAGAGAGGAGAAGCGCAGTGAGGCCGATAAGAGGCAGAATGTCGTCATGAGGCGAATTGCTCAATCCGAGTTGGCTCGGCTCACGTAATCGCGTCGTTGCCGGGCGAGAGCCAGACTGCACATGCCGTTATTGCTGACAGGTGGGACAGTAAATGGTGGTGCGGCCGCCGACGAGGATCTTCTTGAGTGCTGAGCCGCAGTCGAGGCAGATCTGGCCGGCGCGGCCGTAGACCTTGTGCTCGAGTTGGAAGAAGCCGCGGACGCCCTCGGCGTCGACGTAATCGGAGACGGAGGAGCCGCCGAGCTCGATCGCATGGTGGAGGACATCGACCAGGGCGGCGCGGAGACGGGCGAGCTGCTTGCGGGTGAGCTTGCCGGCCGGGCGGCGAGGGCGGATGCCGGCGCGAAAGAGGCTTTCATCGGCGTAGATGTTGCCGATGCCGTGGAGCAGGGATTGATGGAGCAGGGCGGCCTTGATGGCGAGCGTGCGGCCGCGGAAGAGCGCGGCGAAGTCGGGATCGGAGATGGTAAGCGGTTCGGCTCCGGGGCCGAGATAGAGCCCGGCGGTGCGGACGGAGAGCCGGCCGAAGCGGCGGGCGTCGACGAAGCGGAGCTGGTTGCCGCCGCTGAGCGAGAGGACGGCGTGGGTATGCGGGGGAAGCGGGACGGCGGGTGCGGAGACCAGCAGGCGGCCGGTCATGCCGAGGTGGACGAGGAACTCGGCGGAACTTGCGTTTTGGCTAGGCATTCCGGGGCGGCTGAGCGAGAGGACGATGGTTTTGCCGACGCGGCGGACGCAGTCGATGCGGGCATGGGTGAGGGTGTCGGCGATCTCGGCTTCGGGAGACTTGAAGGTTTGCGGCTTGCCGCTGGTCCAGACGTGCTCGATGCGCTGGCCGTGGACGCGGGCGTGGACGCCGTTGGCGACGGTTTCGACTTCGGGGAGCTCAGGCATTTAGAAGCGTACCCGGCGATTCTTGCGGAGATCGTTGAAGTGCAACGCATAGCCGCCCGATGTGACGATCCGACCGGCAAGGTTATGGTCGGTGGTCAACACGAGAACGTCGTCGGAAAGGTCGATCAGGCCGGTGTCGGTCAGGCCCAGAGCAACGAACTCTGCTTTTTGGCTGAGCGCCTGTGCTGGCCGGTACTCTTCGACGGTGGTTTTGGTGTAGCTTGCCAGCTCCCGGATGAGAGCCGACCGGCGATGGACAGGCGCCTGGCCGAGGAAGTTGCTGGTTTCAGCCAAGACATGGGGCGTGGTGACGATACGCGGGAAGGTGGCCATCACCATGCGCAGACTCGTGACGTCGTCGTAGTCGAACATTTGCACGCGCTTAAATCCAACTACCAGTCCGGGGTCGGTTCGAGCGACGAGCCAGAGGAGAAGAACGTTGGTATCGGGAAGAATGGCTTGGGGCCGCCGGTTCAAAGCAGCCCTGTGCTTGCCAGTCCATTGCGCGCGCCGACGAACTCCCCGTCGTCTGCACGCAGCTTGACGGTTTTGAAGTCTCGATCGAGCACGGGTCCATACGAGAAGGTGACCGTCCAAAATTTCGCGTCGTCGGTGAGTTCGACTCCTTCTAGGACGAGGTCTCTTCCTTGGGCGCCTTCAAAGACTTCCGGGAGATAGTCTTGTGCCTTCCGCACTGCCTCTTTTACCCGAACCATTCATCCCTCCCGCAGATCGTCTGCCTAGCCAGTATAAAATGACCTATGGGCGCGGGCACCGTTCGCGCACTCCCACCGCGGTTCTCTGGAGTCACTCATTTCAGTGTTGAAACCTCAGCGTTCGTCCGCCGTGATCCTTGGCGCCCAGTGGGGCGATGAGGGTAAAGGCAAGATCGTCGATGTTCTTTCCGAGCGCTTCGATGTCGTGGCGCGCTACGCCGGCGGGCACAATGCCGGGCATACGGTGATCATCGAGGGCAAGAAGTTTGTGCTGCAGCTGATCCCTTGCGGCGTGCTGCGGCCGGATTGCATCGGGGTGATCGGCAATGGCGTCGTGCTCGATCCGGCGGCGTTCCTGGGTGAGGTGAAGAAGCTGCGCGAGGCGGGGCTGCCGGTCGACCAGCGGCTGTTCGTGTCCGACCGGGCGCAGGTGATTCTGCCGTACCACCGGATGATCGAGCTGGCGGCGGAGACGGCCCCGGGGCGGACGCCGATCGGGACGACGCGGCGAGGGATCGGGCCGGCGTACGAGGATAAGATTCATCGCAACGGGCTGCGGGTGGTGGACCTGCTGAACCCGTCGCTGCTGCGGACGCATATCCAGAATGCGTGTCATGAAAAAAACACGATTGCGCATGCGCTGTTCGGGACCGAGCCGCTCGATCCGCGCGCGATGTACGACGAGTATGCGCGGCTGGCCGAGCAGGTGGCGCCGTTTGTGACGGATACGGCGATGATGCTGAACGAAGCGATCGACGGAGGCAAGAAGGTCATGTTCGAGGGCGCGCAGGGGGCGCTGCTCGACATCGACCATGGAACGTATCCATTTGTGACAAGCTCGTCTTCGACGGCAGGCGGCGCCGTGACGGGTACGGGGGTCGGGCCAACGCGGATCGGCACCGTGATCGGCGTGACCAAGGCGTACGTGACGCGGGTAGGCGAGGGGCCGTTCCCGACCGAGATTCATGACGACACGGCCGACCTGATCCGGGCGCGCGGGCAGGAGTACGGCGCGGTGACCGGGCGTCCGCGTCGCTGCGGGTGGCTCGACCTGCCGCTGCTGCGGTACAGCAACAGGATCAATGGCACGGAGTGGCTGGTGGTGACGAAGATGGATGTAATGGATGCGTGCGCGGAGATCCCGGTGTGCACCTCCTATGAGGTGGATGGGCATCCGACGGACCGCATTCCGGCGGACATGCGCGGCTTCAAGTCGATCAAGCCGGTGTATACAACGCTGCAGGGCTGGAACGAATCGACCGAGGGAATCACCGAATACGACCGGCTGCCCAAGGCGGCGCAGGACTATCTGAGCTTTATCGAGCGGGAGTCGCATGCGCGGATCGGCATGATCTCAACCGGCCCAGACCGCACGCAGACTATTCTGCTGCCGGATTTTGAAGCGGCGCTCCAGGCGTGACGAGGCAAGGAAGAGGAAACATGATCAGTTTTACGGTGCGGATGCGCTTTGACCAGGCCGATGTGGAGCAGATGCGGGAGCACCTTGTGGCGCTGACGGCGGCCGCGCGGCTGGAGCCGGGATGCGTAAGCTATGTGCCGCATTTTCTGGAGGATGATCCATGCATGGTGCTGATTTATGAGCAATACAGGGACGAGGCCGCGCTCGAGCATCATCGCCATACGCCGGAGTTCAAGCAGCACGCGATCGGCGGACTTTACCAGGCGATGAAGGAACGGCGGCTGGAGAATCTGATCGCCGTGGCCTGAGCAGGTGGCCTCTGACGCAGTATGTTCATCGAATGTAAACAGATCTTGCCGAGGCGGATGACGTGGTACAAACGCAACCTGAGCAGCCCCAATCCGATTCTTCTGCACGAGCGAACCGGTTTGCGGAGTACCCGCTGGTGCGAATGTTCCTGCCGAAGTTTCGCGAGGATTTATCGGCCACCTACAGCCGCAACCTGAACAAATGGCTGGTGATCGCGCCGGTGATCGGCCTGTGCGCCGGGCTGACGATTACGGCGGTTGCGTTCATCATTCTGCATGAGCTTTGGCCGCGGACCCTCGCCTTCTACCTGCTGCATCATTGGGCGATCATTCCCGGGCTGGTGCTGGGCGGTACGGTGGCGGGGTTGATCATGCAGTTTCTGACCCCGTACCCGAATCTTCACTCGACCGAAGAGGTGATTCGCGCCTACCACGAGCATGAAGGTGAAATTGACACGCGCTCGACGCCCGCCAAACTGCTGGGGGCGATTGCGACGATTGGGCTGGGGGGAAGCGCGGCGCTCGAAGGCCCGGCGATCTACGGCGGCGCGGCGCTCGGCTCCTGGCTGTGGGTGCGCATCCGGTTCATCCGCCGCTTGGGAATCACGGCGCGCGACCGGCGGATCATGCTCATCTGCGGCGCCGCGGCGGGGATGTCGGCGGTGTTCCGGGCGCCTTTGACGGGCATTGTGTTTGCGCTTGAGATGCCGTACAAAGACGACCTGGCGCATGAGGCGCTACTGCCGTCGCTGATCGCGTCCGTGGTCTCCTACATCACGCTGAGCGCGTTTTTGGGCAAGGAAGCGCTGTTCGATTTTGAGAGTACGCGGACGTATGCGATGTCCGATCTGGTGTGGTGCGCGCTGCTGGGGCTGAGCATCGGGCTGATTGCGGCGGCGTTTGTGGTCACGTTTCGGCATCTGCGGCAGTTGGTGGTGCGTTGGGTCTTTCCGCACTGGGGCAAGCTGGCCGTGGGCGGATTCCTGACGGGGCTCGCCGGGCTGCTGTTTGTCTGGATTTACCCGGGCAACTTGATTCCGATCGGGCCGAACTACGAAGTGGTCGGCTATCTGCTGAACGAGCACCACAGCTCCACGCAACTGCTGGTCTTCGCGGTGCTGAAGCTGACTGCGACGCTGGCGACGGTCGGCTCGGGCGGGGTAAGCGCAATGTTTATTCCGCTATTTTTGACGGGCGGCGATCTGGGACTGATCTTCGCGCAGTCGTTTGTCCATTCGCCGATTCTGCCGCTGTACGCCGCGGTGGGGATGGCTTCGTTTCTGGCCGCGGCGTACAAGACGCCATTGGCGGCGGTGGTGTTTGTGGCCGAGGCGACTGGCGGCCATGCCTTCATCATTCCGGCCCTGATTGGCGCGGCCGTGGCGTACGCGGCTTCAGGGGATGCATCTGTTTCAGGCGATCAGCGGCTGCACGAAGAGTACCTGCCGGCGGGGCAGGTGTTGGTGCCGGCCTCGGAGCTGGCCGATTTGGAGGCGCGTCCGGCGATAGCGGCGGCGGTGAGCGCGGCGGAGGCACGGCAGGCGCCGATCGACCCGGCAACCACGGCTTCCGATCTTCCGGTGGGGAAGCCGGCATTGGCGCCGTCGAAGTCGCCATAGATCCCATCGCATCACAGGCACGCACGCGCAGACGGCCCCGGCGGACTGCCTCTGTCGCAATCCCATACGCCAGATGCGCCCCACAATGCCCAAACTGGTCGAGTGCCGGCTCGTCCCCCGGCCAGTGCGCCAGCTTCAGCCGCAGCAGCGAAAACTCGTCTGATTCCCGTTCCCCATATTGCTGACCGCTTCCATGTATGCCATTCTCGCGCAGGAGCCGACCAGCCCGCCGACCATGCCGGCCAGCACTCCTCGAACCGGATTTCGCTGTGTCTGCCATGTCCTCGCCCTCACCCCTGCGACTAGATGCCGGACCGAGCAAAGCCGTTCGCGACGCGCTTGCGCAGGACTACATGTACTCCACCCCGTACTGGACCGGGATCTGGGTAAACGCAATTCGCGTCGGCGCCGTGTCCCGCGCCGGCAGCATGCCCGCGAAGTGCAGCGTCGTATGCCCATACTTCAGGTTGAGTTTGTCCATCGTTGCCGAGAGCTCCTTGCGGTTGTCCGGATCGCCGAACAGCGTCGCCTGGTGCTCGTCTTCCGGCATCAGCTCGCGCAAGGTCACGCCCACGAAGAACGGTCGCGCGTAGAGCTCCCCTTGCGGCCGCTGCGCCCAGGTCTTGCGCAGCACGTCGAGCAGCGACAACGTATCCTGGGCCTCGGCAAACCGCGCCTCCATCCCCCACCCCGTATGCTGAATGCCGCTCGTATGCTGCTTGCTGGCCACCTTGGTCTGCTGCTCGCGCGTGAGCGCATACTTGACCGTGACTGTCATCGAGCTCGTATAAAACTTCTCCATCCGCAGCCGCATGGACGCCTTATGCAGCAGCTTGTGCGCCACCGACCACGCGCCCTCATCGGTCCGGAACTCCGGCCCCAGCACATGCGAGTGGCCGAGCGACTTCTGGATTTCGGACGGCACCGGCGCCCCGTCATCCCCCGTCTCGCTTCCCCGCAGCCAGTGATACAACCGGTCGCCCCACACCGAATCCCACAGCGCATGCATCCCCGGCCGGTCGAGCGCGAGCAGCTGCTCCATCGTCGTGATGCCCTTCCGGTGCAGCCGCGCCTCGGTCCGCGCGCCGACCCCCGGCAGATCCCGCAGCTCCAGGTGCGCGATCGCCCGCGGCAGCTGCGAGGGCAGCAGCCCGATCAGGCCGTCCGGCTTCTGCATGTCGCTGGCGATCTTGGCCAGGTACCGGTTGGGAGCCATGCCGATCGAGCAGCGCAGCGTCTCGCCCACATCGTCCCGGATCGCCTGCTTCACCTCGAGCGCAATCCGCCGTGCGTGGGGCGGCTCGCACTCCCGTCCAATCAGCTGGCACACAACCTCGTCGATCGACGGCGTATGCGCCACCGGGCAGCAGCGCTCCACCGCCGCCGCAATCTTGTGCGAAAACTCCGAATACACCGTGTGCGACCCACTCACCAGGAGGATTTCCGGGCAGAGCCGCTTGGCCTCGCCTACCTTGGTCAAAGTGCGAATACCCAGCGCCTTGGCCTCATAGCTCGCGGCGATCAGCGCGCCCGTGTCCGCCATGGTGCCGCACACGCCGAGCGGCTTGCCCCGGTACTCGGGATGCAGTTGCTGCTCGACTGAAGCGAAGAAGCTGTTCAGGTCGATGTGCAGGAACGTAAACCGATCGGGTTGGGCAGGCGCGGGCATGGCTGGCTTCTCCCGGATTATATTCGCCCGCTGTTCGCTTGCAGCGTCCGCACGTTTCGTATCCTCCTACACTAAAGTCATCCATGCGCCTTCTATCTCAGCCCGGAAAGCTGCTCGTCCTTCTCCTGCTCAGCGCAACCCCATTCATCCGCAGTCAAGCTCCCGCGCCCGATGCCCCCGCTTTATGGCAGCCAGCCCACCTCCCCTTCTCCTTCCTCTATGCCGGCCAGCCTTCTGCCGCCCTGCTTCCCAAGTGGCAGCTCTTGATCACATCTTCCGCCCCAAACACCCGTCTTTACTCCTTCCTCGACCCCGCTACCCACCTCCGCGTCACCGCCGAGGTCCGCCTCTACCCGGGCTTCCCCGGAGCCCTGGACTACGTTCTCCACTTCCGCAACGAGGGCTCCGCCGACACGCCCATTCTCGAAGAGATCCTGCCCCTCGACTGGTCTGTCCCCGCCGGCGGCGAAGCGACCCTCCGCCACGCCCGCGGCAGCACCGCTGCCGCCAACGACTTCGAGCCCCTCGCTGAGCCGCTCGCACCCAACGCCCACGTTCATCTCGAGTCCGCCCTCGGCGACTCTTCCTCCCGCATGACTCTCCCCTTCTTCAATCTCCAGACTGGCCCGGCTCGGGGTCTCATCGGCGCCGTCGGCTGGACCGGCAACTGGAAAGCCGACTTCACCCGTGCCGCCGACGCCCACTCCATCCATCTCGCAGCCGGCATGAAGGCCACCCACCTGCTTCTCCATCCCGGCGAAGAGATCCGCACTCCTCGCATTGTGCTGCTCTCCTGGTCCGCCGCACAGGGCCAGCCCGGCTGGCGGCAAGCCCAGAATCGCTGGCGGCGCCTGCTTCTCGCTCACTACGCTCCGCAAGTTGACGGCCACCCCTTGCCCGGTCCCGTCGTCTTCGCCTCCTGGGGCTCGGAGCCGATCGCCAACAAACTCTCCCTCATTCAATGGGTCCACGCCCAAACCATCCCCCTCGACACCTACGCCGTCGACGCCGGCTGGTACGGCGCCTCTCTCGGAGCCGAAACCGACCCTGCCAATCCCTGGTGGAAGAACCGCGGCGACTGGTTTCCCAGCCCGCTCTACTATCCGCACGGCCTTGCGCCCCTCGGCGACGCCCTCCAGCAAGCCGGCCTAGGCTTCTCCCTCTGGGTCGAGCCTGAAACCGCGATGCCCGGCACCCGGATCGCTGCGGAACACCCTGCCTGGTTCCTCCAATCCGACGCCGGCGGCTCCCTTCCCGCCCTGCTTGCCAATCTGGGCGATCCAGCTGTCCGCCGCGGTCTGACCGGCCTGCTCTCCGGCTTCATCACCCGCTTTCACCTGACCTGGTACCGCCAGGACTTCAACATTCCGCCTGAGCGCTACTGGCAGCTCGCCGACGCGCCCAACCGCGTCGGCATGACGGAGATCGCCCACATCACCGGCCTGTACGCGATGCTCGACGAGCTCCTCGCCACGCATCCCGGCCTGCGCATCGACAACTGCGCCAGTGGAGGCCGCCGCCTCGATATCGAGATGATGAGCCGCAGCTTCGCCGTCTGGCGCACCGATTACGGTATTGTCGATACGCTCGCCGACCAGGCGATGACTCAGGCTCTCGCCTCTTGGGTGCCCCAGAATCTCACCTATGAAACCGCCACCACGGGCGCTCCCTGGCAACACCCCGGCCCCTACTCCACGCCGGAGAGCTTGTATCGCATGCGGCTCGCCTATAACGCGGGCTTCGGCCTTCCCGACCTGGCTGTTCCCACCCAAGACAATCCTGCCTGGATCGCATGGCTCAAGCTCGCCCTCGCCGAATACCGCGAGACCCAGCCCTTCTTCTACGCCGATTTCTTCCCGCTGCTGCCCTATAGCCTTGCCGAAGAGACCTGGTCCGCCATGCAGTGGAACCGCCCGGAGCACCAGGACGGCTTGGTCATCGCACTTCGCCGCCCCCGCAGTCCCTTCTCGACGCTCACCCTCGACCTCCAGGACCTCGATCTCAATGCTATTTACCAGGTTGAGGTCCGCCGCACATTTACCAGAGGTCCGGCCATACGCATGAAGGGCAGCGCCCTCGCCCACCTGCAGATCACCCTGCCCGACGCTCCCGGCTCAGCCTTGATCTTCTACCGCCAGAGCCGATGATCCGGACGGCGGCAAGGATGTGGCAACCAGGCTTTATCTGGTAAATTGGAGCGCCGGAGGTGCCATCTATGACGAACGTTCAGCTTTTCCTCTCCATCGGCATCCCCAGCTTCATGGTTCTCTTCGCCCTGCTTCTCTCAATTCACGGGGGACCGGCTGGAATCTTTGGAGAAGCATTTTGACTCGAGAGATATCGGTTCAACAAACTCGATGACAACATCGAGAAGCTGAGAGACACTCCACACGCAGAGACGCACTGGAGATCATACGCAACATGACCTGGGCTGTACGAACGCGTTGCCGTCGTCGAGGCCAGACAGAAGTAGCGAACACACTCTCCAGAAGCAGATTGCTCTACGGCGACCAGTGCGCATGCTGATTGCGCGGCAGGCGCGTCGCCTCGAAATTGGTAATCTTCCACCCTGAAGGCAAGTGCTGGTAGACGCGCGTGTACCGGTAGTTTCCCTGCATGGGCGTGTTGTCGTTCATGCCCGTCACCTCGGCCTCCGCGGTCACGATCGCCACCTGGCCGAGCAGCTTGATACGCGTGTCGTAGATCTGCATGCCGGTAATCGCAAGGCTTCGGGTCCGGATGCGGTCCAGCTGCGAGGACTTTGTGTTCACCTGGCCGTTCCAGGAGATTCCCACGTAATCGTCGGCCAACATGGTGTCGATCAAGGCCGTATCGCTCGCCAGGGTCGCCGTCCGCCACCTCTCTTCGAGGTCCTGGATCTCCTCCCGCGCCTCTTTGTGGCGCACAGGGAGGGCAAGTACCGGGGGGATCGAAAGCCCGATACCGAGGATGCTGAGGGCCAAAAGGGGAAAGCGCGGCAGAAAACGAAAGCGCGACATAAAAGCTACCGGCATGTTAAGCCCAACAGAGCACTGAGTCAAAGGTGATTTTTTCGGCTTCGATCAGCCTCAACCCTGTGCCAAGGTTCGGCGGCAAGGCGATCCGCAAGCTTATGGAGGCAGCGCGCGATAACCCTTATCGCGATGTTGTGCATCCGACCATCGAGTGGCTCAGGAGCGAACATGAGGCGAGGGAACGGAAGGACGACGGCGCTGGTGGCAGGGTGCGCACTCACGGCAATGTTGGCGGGATGCAAGAAGACCGCGGACAACACGGCAAACTTCACCAAGGCCATTAACAGCTATTACGCGTCGCGGCCGGCATGCCTGTGGTCGGATCCGGTGCGGTTTCCGGTGCAGGTGACGACGTCCGACACCGACAAGACGACAGGCTACGATGCGCTGGTGGACCAGGGTCTGCTACAGCGGACGACCGCGGAGAAGAAGGTCTTCATCATCGCGTCGAAGCAGGTGACCAACTACGACCTGACAGATAAGGGCCGGAGTACGTGGAAGGCCGACGCGCAGCAGCCGGGGTATGGAAACTTCTGCTACGGCACGCCCACGGTGCAAAGCATCGAAAGTTCTACGCCGACCAACGATCAGCCAGGTGCGACGACGACGGTGAACTATCATGTCGGCATTTCGGGCGCGCCGGGATGGGCGACGGCGGCCGAGACGCAGAACGCCTTTCCGCAGGTGCGGTCGCAGGTCTCGGGGCCGGTGGCGGCGACGGCTACGCTGACGGATACGAACAGCGGCTGGTCAGTGACGAGCGGGCCGCCGCGGGCGAGTGGGGTGGCTCCAGGAAGTGCGCCGAGCAGTGCGCCGACGAAGGCGGATGGGTCGGTGGCGCCCTAGCCACTGCGCGGTTACAGTGCTTTTCGCACGTTCCCATCTCGGACGAGGAAGCTGTCTGAGATGGGGCATCCGGGCGCCGATGGCCGGCTGATCGCGCTACTGCGATGCGGCAAGAGCGCGCTGGACTTCGGCGTAGTCCTTCATCTTGTATTCAAAGGGCGGAGTGGCGCCGGCCAGGTAGCGCACGAAGTAATCCCAGCGGCGGCGGGTCATGTACTGGGAGGCCGCGCCGTAGGCATGCTGGGCGTTCGGAATCATAAGCAGGTCGAAGTCCTTGTTGGCCCGGATGAGGGCGTCGACGACCAGCAGGGTGTTCGCGGGCGGCACATTGTCGTCCATCGTTCCGTGGACGAGAAGCAGGTGGCCCTTGAGATTTTTGGCGGTCTCCTCGTTGGCCTGGCTGGTGTAGTTGCTGGTGCCGTCGGGGTTCTCGACCAGCAGGCCAGCCCACTTTTCGGCCCAGTCGTCCTCGTAGACGCGGTTGTCGTGGTTGCCACTTTCGGCCACGCCTACCTTGAAGAAGTCCGGGTAGTGGAACATGGCGGCTACCGTGGCGTTGCCGCCGCCGGAGTGGCCGAAGACGCCGGTATGCTCGAGGTCGATCCAGGGATAGCGCTCGCTCAGTTGTTGGAGACCGGCAACCTGGTCGGGGATGGTGTTGTCGCCGAGATTGGCGTAGTAGGCATCGTGAAAGGCTTTCGAGCGAAAGGGCGTGCCTTCGCCATCGATGCAGACGACGATAAAGCCAAGCTCGGCAAGGGACTGCATATCCCCATGTGCGGCGGCGAAATCGCGATTGCCGCAGGACCCGGTTTGTGGGCCGGGGTAGACGTGATTGATGATGGGATAGCGCTGGTCGGTGGAGAAGTTGGTGGGGCGGAAGAGGAAGCCGTAAAGATCGGTGACGCCGTCGCGCGCCTTGACCTCGATCTGAACAGGAGGAATCCAGCCGGTTGCCTTCATGCGGCTAATGTCTTCGCGGGCGACGTCGATGACGGTCTGGCCGGTGGCGTCGCGGAGCACGGTGATCTGTGGCTCTACGGGCGTGGAGTATGTGTCGACGAAGAAGCGGTTGTCCGGCGACGGGGTGATCACGTGATCGGCGCGCTCGGGGGTCAGCAACTGGAGGTTGCTGCCGTCGAAACCGACGCGGTAGTACATGGAGTAGTAGGGGTCGTTGCCGGGCTCCCGGCCGACGCCGCGGAAGTAGAGCACGCGAGCTTTCTGGTCGATGCCGAGGACCTGCGTGACGTTCCAATTGCCGTGGGTGATCTGGTTCTTGAGCTGGCCGGTGGCGGCGTCGTAGAGGTAGAGGTGGCCCCAGCCGTCGCGCTCGGAGAACCAGAGAAGCTCGTTCGAGGCGGAGAGATAGTGCCAGTTGACCTTCTCGTTGCCGCTCTCGAAGAAGGTGGCGACGTGCTCGTTCATGACATCGCGAACGTCGCCGTTCTTGGCGTCGGCGATGCGCATCCACTCCTGTTTGTGGTCGCGGGAGGTGGAGACGAAGGCGAGCTGTTTGGAGTCGGCGGACCACTCGACATCGTCCCAGCCGCTGCCGCCTTTGCAGCTGACATCGTCGCAAAGTGTGGAGCGATGCTGGTCGGGAGGCATTTTAAGCCGGATGACTTTGACGGGACTGAGATCGACAATCACGCGCTCGATCATCGTCACGTCCTTGTCGCCGGGCAGCGGGTACTTGAGCGTCGTGAGCGTGGGATGGCCGGCGGTGACGTTGGTGAGGTACATTTCGCCGGTCTTGCGCTGGTCCTGCTGGAAGGTGGCGATGCGCTTGGAGTCGGGCGACCAGACGAGGATGGGATTGTCGGAGTGGGTCCAGCCGGCGTTGTCGGTGGCGTAGCCGAAGTTCTCGATGCCGTCTTTGGTAAGCTGCGTTTCCTTCCCGGAGGGCAGGTCGCGGACCCAGAGATTCCAGCCGCGGATGAAGGCGGCCTTCTGGCCGTCGGGGGAGATATCGACGCCCGCGGGGCTGTCGGCGGGACGGTGGCGGCGGCCATGGACGGAGGTCTGTGCCGGCCCGACGATGCGGCAGACGCCTGCGCCGGAGAGATCGCAGACGATCTTCTCGCTGAAGCCGGTGAGCTCGACGGTCTGGTCGTGGTTGGAGAGCTGGAAGCCGCTGATGGGCAGCTGGTTGGGGTCGAGGGTGACGCTGCCCGCGAGCGGCTGCAGCGCCGCGGCGAGTTTTACCTGGTCGAAGGCGGGAGCCTTGGTGCGTTGAGCGGGATCGATGAGGAGGAAGCTGGTGCCGCGCGCGCCGTGGTCGCGGTACCAGACGCGTCCGTCGGGGAGCCAGGTGGGGTCCTCAACGGCGTGAAGGACGAGCGAGTTGACGTTGTAAGGCATGAACTTCTCGGCCTGAGCATAGTCTTTGTCGGTGTAGACGCGCGGCTCCTGCGCGAGGACAGGAAGGCAGAGAAGAAGCAGGAAAAGCGATTTTGCGGAAGGCATGTGCAGAGGGTTCTCCAGCCCTCGGGCAGACGGGCGCATGGCAATGTGCGTGAAGCGGGGGTTCGTGCGTCGCTGGACTCTTCGCTTAGCTTACTTGTTCGCCGGGATCGTGGTCCCCTCGATCCTTCTGATTGGACGAGTCAGGCGAATGGGGGGTGGGTTCGGAGTGCGTCAGGCGGAAGAGAATTTGGCGAAGCATGCCGGTCCAGACGGGTGCGTCGACAGCGTTGAGGTGCATGCGGCGGATTAGGCGGCGGATGGGGAGCTCGCGCGCGCCGGCGGGATTGCGGCGGGTGTAGCCGCTGCTGGCGAGCACGTCCTGGAGGAGAGAGTTAAGACGTTCGAGGTCGCCGGCCGGGGCCGGAAGAACTTCGGCTTGAGCCGGGGCGGGTTCGGAACAAGCGGCGTTCAGCGCGTAAAGACAGACCGCGGCGGCCTGGCCGAGGTTCATGGAGAGGTGACGGCCGGCTGCGGGGGAGTGCATGGGAATGGTGAGGAGCGCATGACAATGGCTGAGCTCTTCGTTCGAAAGCCCGGTCTTTTCCGAGCCGAAGAGGAGGGCGACCTTGGCTTCGGGGCCGGCGGAGAGAGTGGTGCGGATCAGTATTGCGGCGTCCGGGAGGAGATGAAGCGGGTGCTCGAGCGCGCGGTCGCCAACCGCGGTCGTGCCGAGGACGAGGGTGCAGTCGGCGATGGCGGCTGCGACAGAGGCAGGCTCGGTGGCGGCGAGCAGGACGGAGGAGGCGTCGACCGCGGATTTGGCTGCGGCAAAAGGGACGGGAAAGTCGTTGACGATGCGGAGTTGGGCATAGCCGAAGTCGTGCATGGCTCGGGCAACGGCGCCGATGTTTGCGGGATTGCGTGCCCGAACCAGGACTACGGCGGTCCGCGAGCGGAAGACGGGATCGTCGCAGGGAGGCATGGAACGATTGTAGTAGGGGAAAGCCCGGCGGCCGGAGAGTGACTCCCGGCCGCCGGGCTGTTTCGATCAACGCTTGGGGCGGTCGTTGTGCTCGGTGCGCTGTGCTTGGCGCTGTTCTCCCTGCGGCGTGCGGTTGTTGCGCGCTGCGGCGGCTGCGTCGTTGTTGGCGTTGTGCCTGTCGTTGTTGATCGACTGGCTGACGTTGTTCTGGCGCTGGTTGATCTGCTGCTTCTCCTGCCCGGTAAGACGGCCGCCATTGGCTTGGCGATCGGCCTGAGCCTGGCGCTGGATGCTGGAGTCGCGGTTTTCAACGTTGCGGGTCTCGCCCGGCGTCATCTGGCCGGAGCGAACGCCCTGGTTGATGCGCTGCTGCTGATCTCCCTGGCGGGCGTTGACCTCATTGGCGTGGCCGAACCCGTCCCGTCCGGCATTCATGCCGGGGCGCTGCTGGGCAGCCATGGCCGGATGACCGCCGTTGGCTGAGGCAAAGTTAGCCCGATTCATCGAGGCATTCTGGAAGTGGCTCTGCTGCGCGGCGGTTGGAGGAATGTGGTTCTCGTGTTCGTAGGCTGCCTGCTGCGGAGTCGGCCGGGCCTGGATGCCGCCGGGGCCGCCATTGAAGCTGGTGTGGCTGTTGTTGTAGTTGTTGACGACAGTCCTGTCGACGTAGGTGTTGTGGATGACGGTCGTGTTCACATTGTTTACCGCACTGTTATAGGCGAAGTGTCCGCCGTCCCAGCGTCCGCCCACGAAGCCGACACCGCCAAAGCCGAAGCCATAGTTGACTCCGCCATAGAAGCCGACGTGCGGGCCCCAGTAGCCGGAGTGAAAGCCGTACACGCCGCCGGCGAAGCCCCAGTAGGGCGGAGTCCAGAGAAGGCCGACAGAGGGCGGCTGCACCCAGACGCCGGGCACCCAGTAGTAGCCGCCGTTCGCATACCCCCAATAGCCGGGATTCCAAAGATAGCCATCGCCGGGGCAGACGGGCTGCGCGTATACCGGAAGCGCGGGCGGGGCGAAGCCGACCGAAATGCCGATCGAGACGGCGGCATGGGAGGCCACGGGTGCGGCGACTGCGAAGACCGAAGCGACGCCGACAACGAGCTTGCGCATCAGGCTCGAATACATCATAGAAATCCTCTTTCTCCGGGCATCTTGGCCGGTCAGGCGTGGATTCCGCCTGCCTCCATACGAACCCTGATCATGCCACGAAGTTTCTCCACAAGGGATACGACAAAGGTGGAATGCGGAGTCAGGGCTGCGGAGCAAAGTCGCGCAAATCATCGACCGTTTTCTGGTCCAGCTGGACAAGCAGTGCAACGACGAGTGAGACCATTTGGTCGAAGTCGCCGCGGTTAACGATGCCGTTGTGGGCGTGCGTGTAGCGGACGGGGACAACGAGGTTGATAGTAGGAGCGCCGCCGCTGCTGGTCTGCATCTCTGCCGAATCATCCCCGTAGCCCTGAACGAGGTCGGCCTGAAGCGGAATGTTCTTGGCGGCAGCGGTTTTGCGGACGAGGGCGACGAGTTTCCGGTTGGCGATCGCGCTCGAATCGTAGAGGAACATGCCGGGGCCTGCGCCAAGATGGGCCTGGGTCTCTTCAGGCCGCGAGCCGGGAGTGTCGCCGGCGATGCCGCCCTCGATGGCGATGCCGAGGTCGGGTTTGACGATCTGGCTGGCAGCGCGTGCGCCGCGGAGGCCGACCTCCTCCTGGGTGGTGGCGACGAAGACGAGGGTGTTGGCGTGGGGCAGGGTCATGGTGCGGCGCATGGCTTCGAGCAGGACGGCGCAGCCGATGCGGTCGTCCCAGGCCTTGGCGAGATAGTTGCCGGTGCCGTTCATGACGGTGAAAGGCGAGTCCGGCACGACAGGATCGCCGGGACGGACGCCCATGGCTGCAACTTCGGCGGCGGATTTGGCGCCGACATCGAGGAAGAGGCTGTCGCGCGGGAAGACGGCGGTGCGCTCGGCGGGAGAGGTGATGTGGACGTCGCGGATACCGGTGACGGCGTGCACGGGTCCTTTGCTGCCGAGGATGATCCAGCGCTGGTCGACGAGCGCCTGATCGAGCCAGCCGCCCAGCATCTGCATGGTCAGAAAGCCGGCCGGGGTGATGCGTCGGACAATGCCGCCGAGCTCGTCCATATGGGCGTCGATCATGATGCGGGGACCGGCAGAGCCTTGCTCCGCGATCACCGAGCCGAGGCCATCGTAGTGGATGGGCTTGGTGGTGTAGGGCTTCATCTCCGGGATCATGAGGGCGCGGACGGGATCTTCAAAGCCCGGTGGTCCGGGAGCATCGGCGAGGTGCTGGAGGAGAAGTTCGGTGCGGTCGGGAGCTGGGGTGGAGGTCTGGGCCCGCAGGGACGGAAACAGGACGGCAACAGCGAGGACGGCCAGGAAAATGGGCTTCATCTGCGAACCATAGCACTATTACCAAAGCGTAGAATAATAATCAGACGCCGGAGGCGCACTGCGTGTGACTCACCTTTCGCAGCAACAATTTCGCCAAGATGTTGTGGCTGCCGAGAAGGCGGCGCAAGAGGGTCCAGTATTTATCACGGAAGCCGGTAAGCCGCGTTGCGTGTTAGTGAATATCTCGGAGTACACACGGTTGGCTGGTTTCGCGCCTGCAGTAATTGCTCCGAAGCCTGGGGTGAGTCTGGCCGATCTGCTGGCGGTGCCCGAGAACGAATACTTTGACTGGGAGCCCCCACGGCTCAAGATACGTCCATCCGATGTTCCTGTTTGATACGACAGTTGCCTCCGAGTTGCGGAAGGGACGTAAAGCTTTCCCGCGGCTTGTGTCGTGGGTAGATTCCACTCCTGTTGAATTGCAATACCTGTCGGTGGTCACGATCCTGGAATTACGGGTGGGCGCTCTTCTGAGGGAACGTGATGATCCTAGACAGGCGAAGAGCTTACATACCTGGATCGATCAAAGCCTTATTCCCAATTTCGTGGAACGGATACTGCCCATATCTCTTGAGATAGCAGAGCGCTGCGCCCCGCTTCATGTTCCTACCGAACGGGAAGACATCGATATGCTGATTGCGGCGACCGCGTTGGTTCATGGATTTGTCGTCGTTACCCGCAACGTGAGGCACTTTGCTCCGACGGGCGTTCGCATCCTTAATCCCTGGGACTGATCGATGGGTGACAGCTTCGCACAGAACGTGAAAGATCAGGCCGACATCGTCAAGATCATTGGCGAGTACGTGAAGCTGCGCAAGACGGGAGCACAGAACTACTCCGGCCTGTGTCCTTTTCATAAGGAGAAGACCGGGTCGTTCTCAGTGAACGCGACGCACGGATATTTCTACTGCTTCGGCTGTCATGAGAAGGGCGATGTCTTCACGTTTGTGATGAAGATGGATCAGTTGACGTTTCCGGAGGCGGTGCGCGCGGTGGCGGCGAAAGCGGGAGTCGCGCTGCCGAAGCGGGAGTTCCACTCGCCCGAAGAGGCGCAGGAAGCGGGGCTGCGGCGGCAGCTGATGGATCTGCATGAGGCCGCGACGCAGTACTTTGAGGCGCAGCTGAAAGCTTCAGCGGCAGCGCGGGCGCGCGAGTACCTGACCGGGCGGGGCGTCACGACGCAGACGGTGACGGCGTTTCGGATCGGGTATGCGCCGGACGACTTCAACGAGATGCGCGAGCGCTTGAAGCCGCACTTTAGCGACGAGGCGATGCGCGCGAGCGGCCTGTTCAGCTCAAGCGAGAAGGATGAAGAGAACCAGCCGACCGGACCGCTCTATGCGCGATTTCGCAAGCGGATTACATTCCCGATCGCGAACGAACAGGGCAAAACGATTGCGTTTACGGCGCGGGCGCTTGACGCGGCCGACGAGAAGGGCCGCACGGTGGCGAAATATCTGAACTCGCCTGAGACGGCGCTCTATACCAAGGGCCAGGTGCTCTTCAACCTGGACAAGGCGAAGGCGGAGGTGCGGGCGCTCGACTTTGCGCTGCTGGTGGAAGGGCAAATGGATTGCATCTCCGTGTACATGGCCGGGGTAAAGAATGTGCTGGCGACCTCGGGGACCGCGTTTACCGAGATGCAGGTGCGTTTGCTGAGCCGGTTTACCAAACGGGTGGTGGTCAACTTCGATCCGGACCAGGCGGGCTCGACGGCGGCGGAGAAGTCGATTGCGCTGCTGACCGAGGAGGGGTTTGAAGTGAAGGTGATCGCGCTCGACGGCGGGCTGGACCCGGACCGGTTTGTGCGGGAACAGGGCATTCAGGCGTACATGGCGGCGCTGCGGACGGCGAAGCGGCACTCAGATTATCTGATCGATCGGGCGCGGCAGGCGTTTCCGGTGCGGACTCCGGAGGGCAAGGTGAAGGCGCTGAACTTTTTACTGCCGCACATGCGCCAAATGCCGAACCGCATTCATCGGGACGAGTTTGCGGCGGACGCGGCGCAAAAGCTGGGAATCGATTCGGCCATGATGCGGCAGGAGTTGAAAGAGGCCGCGGCGCAGCGGCTGGGCAGCGTGCGGGCGCGGCGGGCGGAGCCGGCGACGGAGATTGAGCGCGTGCTGCTGCGGGTGCTGGTGCTGCCGGAGACGGAGGCGGCGCGGCGGCGGGCGGCGGAGCAGCTGTGCGCGCATCCGGAGTGGTATGAAGGCATGACCGCGGCGCCGCTGCTGGAGGCGCTGGCGCACGGGCCGGCGCCGGACAATCCGCTGGACGCGGCGGCCGACGACGAGATGCGGACCATGCTGGCCGGGGTGCTGGCCTCGCAGGTGGAGGCGGAAGACCGGTCGAGGACGTCCGGGCCGCAGACGATGGTAGAGCAGGTGGAGGACGCGCTGGCGACGATGGCGCGGCGATTGCTCGAGCGGCGTCAACGGGAGATGCGCGCCTCGATCGCGGAGGCGGAGCGGCGGGGCGATCACGCGATGGTGGACACGCTGACGATTGAGAAGATGAAGGTGGACCGGGCGCTGCGGCAGTCTTGAGCGCGTTGCTAGAATCGGGGCAGCCATGGTTCTCTTGCCGGATGCCGCGCTGTGAGCATTGACGCTGGAACCAAGCGCCGCTTGATCCTGGGCCTGATCTCGCAGTGGATCTCGAAGCTGGCGAACACGATCATTCAGCTAGCGCAGGTGCCGGTGTTTTTTCACTTCTGGTCGGAGGCGGTGTACGGCAACTGGCTGCTGCTGAATGCGATTCCGGCGTACCTCAGCTTCTCGAACATCGGCTTCGGGTCGGTCGCCGGCAACGAGATGACGATGGCCGAGGCGCGCGACGACCGCGCGAAGACGCTGCGGGTCTTTCAGAGCTGCTGGTGGCTGATCGTTCTGGTGCTCTCGGTTACCGCGCTGGCCGTAGGTGCTTTGCTTGTTTTCGTGCCGGTGGGCACGCTGCTGAATGTGCACGCCATCAGCGAGCACGACTGCAAATGGATCGTCGGGTGGCTGGGGGTGGCGGTGCTGGTTGGGCAGCTGGAGCAGCTGCTGCAGTCGGCATACCGGTGCGTTGGGCGGTATCCCTACGGGTCCTTTGTGAAGAGCTGCATGACGCTGGGAGCCTTTGTGGCGATGCTGGTTCCGGTGGCCCTTGGGTACGGCCCGCGCACGGCGGCGATGGTCTTCGCCTTGGCCAACATCGCGGGCACGGTGCTGCTGGTCGGGCTGGTCAAGCACGATCTTCCGTGGATTCAGTTTGGCTGGACGCATGCGCGTTTCGCCGAGATTCGGCGGCTTACGCCGGCTGCGTTTGCCTTTATGGGCTTTCCCATGGGGAACGCGATCAATCTGCAGGGTACGCTGCAGGCGGTCGGCTATGCGCTGGGGCCGGTGGCCGTGGCGGTGTTTGGGACGGCGCGTACCGTCTCGCGGGTGGCGCTGCAGATGGTGCAGATGATCAACTCCACGTTTGAGCCGGAAGTGTCCAAGTCGTTTGCCCAGCGCGAGATTCCGCTGCTGCGGACGCTGCACCGGCGCGCCTGCCAGATGGCGCTGATCCTGGCCGTGGCCATCGTTACGGCGATGATTCTGGGCGGTCCGTTCTTTCTAAGCCACTGGACGCAGGGCAAGGTGCCGCCGAGCCGGGAGCTGCTGTCGATTCTGCTGACGGTGGTGATCCTGTACGCGTTGTGGTCGACGAGCTCGACGATTATGACCGCAACCAACCAGCACAAGCGGCTGGCGGCGGTGTACCTGGGCGCGACCGCAATGACGGTAGCGGTGACGTTCTTCGCGGCACGGCGATTCGGGCTGTACGGCGCGGCGGCTTCGCTGCTGCTGTCGGAGCTGCTGATGAACCTATATGTGCTGCCGGCGACGCTGAAAATTGCGCACGATACGTTTGCGGGGTTCGCGCGGAGTCTGCTGGATGTGCCCCCGGTGCTGCACCCGCAGGCGATCTGGCGGCGGCTGCGGCGGTCGCATCCGGCGCTTGAGAGCTAGGCTGTATCGTGCAGGATGCCAACTCCTGCCGATGTACGCGAAAGATCCTTCCCGCGAGCGGTCTGGAGATGCATACTGACAAAATCCCATCACGACTGGGCTGTGGATTCTAGACAGACGAATCGTGGACACATTCACGCCGCTTTCAGCGGCGGCAGCTCCCGCATCTTCATTGTTTTTGCCAGCGTTCTAGATGTTGGGATCATAGAAGTCCTCCGTGGCGAGTACCCTGGCCTGGCAGCGGCCATCGCGGCAACGGAGATGATGACCGGCGGACCGTCTGAGCCCTTGAGGCCGGCGGCTAACGCCTCGATCGCACGAGCTTCTTTCGTGCTGGCCGCCAGTTCAGGAAAGCTCTCCTTACGAGTAGGCGAAGCGCTGGCCGGCGTTCTCAGCTCGCTGCCAAAGACCGCGGCCTAGGACCCAACGCGGTGCGCCTTGGAGCGGGCGCACCGCCCTAAGCCGCGTGACCCATCCTGGTTGCACCAGGACGCGATCGAGGTCGCCATCTCTCTTATTCCCGAGCTCTCAGCCTGCTTAAGGAACGGTCTACCTCCTTGTGCTGATCCTCAAAACGTCGTGAACGCGCCCTGACGATCGCACCTACTCCCCCGGATGGGTCATAGTTCCTGTTTCCACGCAGCGGTTACCCTTTGCTGGTGATCCGGGCGCTCACAGAAGAGGTTGAGTTAGAAGACCAGCACCGCCAAACCGTGACGGTGCTGGCACTCGCGGCCTCTTTAAGATTGTTTGTTCTTACTGGAGTGCTCCTACGCTATCCAAAAGATTGGTTCTTTCAGCGTGGGATCGAGATGGGTCTGTTAGCCCACTCTTTGCTCAACGGCCTGGGATTGAGCTCACCCTTCGGAGGCTTGACCGGGCCGACCGCCTTCATCGCTCCCGGTTATCCGCTTCTTACCGCGGCCGTCTTTCGCCTCTGCGGAGACGGAACCCGGCTATCGGCTGCGCTTATGATGAGCGGCCAGCTTGGGCTCGGCGTCCTCACCGTATGGCTTCTCATGCGCGTAGCGCAAAGCCTGTTCGGCCGGCGCGCCGCCCTGGTTGCCGGCCTTTTCTGGTCCTGCTCCCTCCCGCTGCTTTGGATCCCGACTATTTGCTGGGACACGTCGCTCTCCCTCTGCCTGCTTGTGGGTCTGCTCGCGCTCGTCCTGAAGTTGCGGGAGGATGTCTCGGCCTGGATGTGGCTCTTTCTGGGCGCATACTGCGCCGTCGCCGCGCTGATCAATCCGGCTCTGCTGCCTGCGCTGGCCGCGCTTCTGCTGTGGCTTGCCTGGCAGGCCCGAAGCACTGCGCGCAGCCACGGTCTGCTCGCCGTGGTAAGCTTTGCGCTCGTCTTTACTCCTTGGCCGCTCCGCAACGCCCAGGTCTTCCACGCCTTCGTTCCGCTTCGGACCACCGTCGGCTTTGAGTTGTGGATGGGCAATCGTGAGGGTGCCTCCGGTTACCTGGAGGAGCGGCTCTTCCCCATGTATAACCAAGCCGAACTGGCGGAGTACCGGCGTCTAGGCGAGATCGGATACACAACGCATAAATCTTTCCTTGCCGTGCAATACATCCGGAATCATCCCGCCCGGTTTTTCCGCCTGACCGGCATCCGCATTCTGCGCTTCTGGACAGGGACCGGCACGAAAGGAGGATCTCCCCTGTTTGCCCTTCACGCCTGCTTTACCTCAACCTTCGGTCTGGCTGGACTGGGGCTGCTTTGGAAGCGTCGTTCTTACGCGCTCGCCACCCTCTTTGCCGGCCCTCTGCTTCTTTTTCCTCTGCCCTACTACTGCACCCACGCGGAGTTCCGCTATCGGCTTGTTTTGGATCCTCTGCTTACCGTGCTTACCTCCTACTGTCTCGTCGGAGATCGACGCGATGTCATCGAGCGCTCTGCCCCCGAGAACCAGGCAGCGCTTACTGCATGAGAAACGTCTTCGGCCGGCCTTATGGGAAAGATTTCAGGCCTGAGCTGGTTCAAACTGCAATACATCTCCAACTTGAATCTGACACTCCGTGATGCGGCCCGGAGCAAGTTCGATCACGCTCCGCAACGCAACACTGACTGAAGTCATCCGGTAAGGCGGAAGACCTTTCCAAAGCTTGATAACGCGTTGATCTTTGTCCAATCCAATCACGTCGATGGGGAACCGCATGCCCACGGTGTGAACTCCGGAAGAAGGCCGTATCCAGAGACCCTCTCCTTGTGCAAGCCCGCGTTTGCCTAAAAGTCCCACCATCCGGCTCAGAGAAGTGTCGGCGACCGTGATTCGGTCGCCGACCATCGTGTCGCGTGTTTGATTGATCACCTGCAAAATCTGCATATTTTTGATCTCTTCGCGCGTTCTTGGTCCAACATCTTGCAGGCCCTGGTTCGGGAGGATACTCCGCGCAGATCCAGGATCGTCCGACAGCAAGATCGTCCTTCGATCCATGGATGGAAGTGCGAGTGCATCTTTCCCGGACAGTTATGCTTTCTGCTTTCTGCGATAAGCAATCACTGCCAGCACGGCAGCTGCAAGAACTCCGGCAGCGGTGCGAACGACAACGGTAGTGTCCATAGATAGGCCTCCTTTCTGGATGATCCAAAGTAAGAACAATCTGCAGCGCGAGTCATCAGCGCAGTCGCGAAGAAATCCGCGAAAACTTGAGCAGGGCAGCCCGGGGCGTTCTGCCGCAGTGCACTTCCGGGAATCCACAAACTAACCACGTTCCGGTAGCCTGACTTCATTGGCTCATCCCTGAAATTCCGTTCGAAATTGTGAGAATCGCCGGTGCCAGAAGAACAATGAAAATGCACGGAAAAATACACAGCACGAGTGGGAAAATGATCTTGATCTTGGTCTTCGACGCCTGTTGTTCTGCGTACTGCCGCCGCTTGGTCCGCAAATCTTCAGAGAAACGGCTGAGTGCCTTTGCAATGGGCGTACCGAATCGCTCTGTCTGCGTCAGCATATTCACAAACTGACGAAACTCATCTATCGCGGTGCGATCCGCAAGCGTCTTCCAGGCTTCTAGACGAGGCTGGCCGGCACGTTGCGCAAGATTCACTTGCACAAATTCTTCGTTGATCTCCGGATGACTCAACGCAAGCTCGTCTCCGACACGCAGCAGCGCTTGGTCCATCCCCAACCCTGCGTCCACACAGATGACCAGCAGGTCCATGGCATCCGGCAGGCTTCGCCGGATTTTCCTCTTGCGCTGATTGATCTTGCGGCCCAACCAGAAATCAGGCGCCATAAACCCGATCACTCCGCCGATCAGTACGCAGAACATCGTGTTCTCCGGCGCGAAGCTCGCCCCAAAGGCCATCGCGAGCGGAAGTAGAAACTGCGCGGCAAAAAAGAGGTCTCCCGTGGTCCGATCGCGCATGCCCGCGCTCATCAGCCTCGCTTTAAGTTTCGGGTTTTCCGCCAGACCCATTTTGCTTCGGAGAGCCTGCGCATACCCAAGCAGCCTCTCGCGCCACTGCTCGCCGTAAACCGGCCCGCGGGGCTCAACACGGCTTCCGTCGACCACGTCCAGCAAACGCCTTGCCTCGGGAGTACGCTCAAGCAGAAACGGCGCTCCAAGCAGAGAGACAAGGCAGAACAACGTCAAGGTCGAGGCGAGATAGAGCGCGGCCACCATTAGATCTCAATCCCCTTCACGATTTTGTGAATGATGAATCCCCCAAGGACAAGAAGCACAATACCCGCAGACAACATCTTCTGGCCGAAAGGATTGTTGAACAGCACACTCGAGTATCCCGGATCGATTATGTTCAAGAGAACAAGCAGAACCACCGGCAATCCACACAGGATCCAACCCGTCAGGCGTCCCTGCGCCGTATGCGTTTGGATATCTCCCTTCAAGCGGATCCGCTCCCGTATCACGTTCAAAATCCGTTCTAAAATCTCGACTAGATTGCCCCCGGTGTCTTTCTGTACCAAAATTCCGGTGACAAGAACACGCAAGTCCTGGGAGGGAACACGATTCAGCATCTGCATCAGCGCTTCACGCATAGGCAGGCCGTAATTTTGCTTCTTGAAAACCTCACTGAACTCCGTCTTCGCAGGCCCGGCTGCCTGATCGGCAACGATGCCGATTGCTGCATTGAGGGAGTTTCCCGCTCGGAGCGCCCGCGCCATCATGTCGATACAGTCTGGGAGGGCTGCGTTGAAAGCATTTACCCGGCTGGCTTTCCGGAAACTCAGAATACCGATCGGCACATATCCCATGGCCAGCATCGCAGGGGCGGCAAGCAGATATTTTGCAGAAAAGAAATAAACCAGAAGCCCCGCAACCGCCGCGAAGCCGGCGCAGTTCATCAAGATGACGCCAACAGACGTAGTTTGATCCGCCTGAATAATCAACAATTGAATAAACTGTTGAATCTTTGACCCATCCACAAAATCCTCTACCCACCCGAAAGAGCCGCGCTGTAGCGTCTTCAAGTATTGACTCAGATCGTCTTTCTCTGGAACCGCCCCACTCTGATTCGCTTTCATCCCCGCGAGCCGTCGTTGCATGGCCTTCTGTTCCGATGTAGGTCGAACGACGAACATCGTTACTCCGAAGGTGAGTGTCGCGGTCATCGAGAACATAACAAGAAAGAACATAAATTCCTGGCAAAAATCAATTAAATCTCTACGGAATGATCCATCAAGCTATGAGGCAGCTGAATTCCGGAGGCGAGCAGCTTGTCCGCGATGCGTGGCATCACTCCCGTGCTGTGAAACCGTCCTTTTACTTTTCCATTCGGTCCAATGCCTTTCTTCTCGAAAAGGAACAGATCGCTCATGCTGATCACGTCACTGTAAGCGCCGGTAAGCTCCGTGATGTGGGTGATCCGCCGGGTGCCGTCAGCTTGTCGAGCTACCTGCACGATGACATGAACCGCGGCTGCAATCTGGGCGCGAATCGCTTTCTCGGGCAGTTTTACCGAGCCCATCATCGCCATCGTCTCCAAACGCGCCAGCGCATCGCGAGGAGTATTCGAGTGAATGGTGGTAATCGAACCATCATGGCCCGTATTCATGGCTTGCAGCATGTCGAGCGTCTCTTCGCCGCGCACCTCGCCGAGAATGATCCGGTCGGGCCGCATGCGAAGAGCGTTGATGACCAATTCACGCTGCTTGATTGCCCCGTTACCTTCCACGTTCGGCGGTCGTGTCTCCAGACGAACCACGTGCTCTTGTTTGACCTGGAGTTCGGCTGAGTCCTCGATGGTGACAATCCTTTCATAAGGAGATATGTAGCCGGAGAGCACATTGAGCAGCGTGGTTTTACCGGCGCCCGTGCCTCCCGAAACCACAATATTGAGACGCGCTTTGACCGCACCCGCAAGAACTTCGAGCATCGGCGCCGTAAGCATCTGCGTCCGCAGCAAGTCTTCAGCCTGCATGGGCTTGCCGCCGAAACGGCGGATGGACAGGCATGGACCGTCTACCGCTAGAGGTGGAATGACAACATTCACGCGAGACCCGTCCGGAAGTCGTGCATCCACGAGGGGAGAAGACTCGTCGATTCTCCGGCCCACTCCAGAAACGATCTTGTCGATGATATGCATGAGGTGCTTGTTGTCTTTGAAGACGATGTTGGTCTTCTCGAGCACACCCCGCCGCTCAACATAGACGGAGCTGAACGTATTGACCAAAATGTCACTGACGGTGTGGTCCTGCAATAAAGGCTCTAGGGGACCAAAGCCGAAAACCTCATCCAAGACTTCCTGTGCCAGACGGTCGCGCTCTGCCAGACTCAGCGGAACGCCCTGCTCGGCCGTAAGTTGTTGGATTAGGGAAAATAGTTGAAGCTGCCCTGGCTTTGTCTGGTGCGATTCGCTCAGGCGATCGAGATCCAGACGGTTCAGTAACTCCTTGTGCACAGCCCCCTTGATCTGCTGCTGAATATGCTCGGGAACTCCGCGGGGCATGCGAATGGCGGATGGCTGAAGTCTCGCCGAGAGATTAAGGTTGCTGGCTAGCTCAGTCATAATGTCTCAATGTCAAGCTCTCGATTACCATATGGCGAAGATCGATGACTTAGTCTTAGTCTGCGAGCTTTGCCCAGTCGATCCAACAAGAGTGTTAGACCAGCTCAAAAATTCGGCATTGAACTCAGACTTATTCTTTAAAGAAATAGGCTCACCTAAATTTGCCGAGCGAACGAGATCTGCATAGCTGTTCGGCAAACGGATCGCAACCGGCAGGCGAATCGCTTTTTCAATGTGCTCCACATGAACGGCGTACCGGGAGGACACCCGGTTGATGATCACCTGCAGTTTGTCTGTTGTACTGCTGTCGAGCGTGAGGTGGTCTACATACCGGGAAAGGTCACGAATTGCGCCAATCTCAGGGGTAGCTACCAAATAGACTGTGTTTGAAGCTTCGATCACAGCCAGCGTCATTTCATCGAGACAATTCGGACAATCGACGATAATGTAGTCGTATTCTGTACGCAAGAACTTCAATGCACGCGCAACGACGTCCGCATCCATGCTGGAAGCTGCGCCACAAGTATCCGGGGAAGATAGTATCTCCAGCCCGCTTGCGTGCTTGCTCACGATTCCACGGAGCAGCTCTGTGTCGAGCCGCGTCACGCTTCGCACCACTTCCTGATAACTGCTGCGTTGTCCATCCAGACCAAGATAGACACATACATGCCCAAGCTCCGGATGATGATCGATCAGCAAGATGCGCTTGCCATGAACCTGGACGAGATTCATCGCCAGATGGACAGCTAACGTGGTTGTTCCTACTCCGCCTTTGACGCCGAGGAAGCTCAGAATCTTGCCGCCAGCCGCATTGGCTTCTGCGGAGGTCGACCAAATCTGCTGAAGCCGTTGGAGTGTGTGGTCTAACTCGGCGGGACGATAAGGCTTTGCTAGAAACTCGCTGCAGCCGGCCCGCATAGCTTGCAGCAAAATATCCGGATCCCGGCTCTCTGCTAAAGCAATCACTGTAACCCGGCCCGCGAACATTTGCTGAAGATATTTAGTCGATTCAATTGCCTGCGAAGGATCGAGGTCGAAGTCCACAACCGCGACGCAAGCCTTCGCGGCGCTGATGCTTGCACTGAAGTAAGGACGGCGAAGCGCGCTGATGTAAGCGTCGAAGCTTGACGAAGCAACTGCCCAGGACATTCTTTCCACAGATTCCGCAATACGATAAGCGTCGTCGGGGTCCACGCAGACAGTGATCAGAGCAACATCGTACGTTGAGTCCTGCTGAAATCGATTTGCGTCCATACTTTCCTCTTCGCCTTGCTTTGTTGCAGATTAGTTCTTTGGCTTGGAACTGGAAGGAAAATCCTTATCGAATGTATGAGGATCGATGGTGGGCACGATAGATTGAGGCACTCGCATCGGGATTTCTTCTGTGAGCGGGTCGACCAGGGTCGGTGTGACAATAACGATCAGTTCGCTTTCACTGTGATTGATGTTCTTGGATTTGAAGAGCTGACCCAGCACGGGAACACTCGCAATGCCCGGTGTTTTTGAGAACTGGTCAGCTGTTCTGTTATCCAGCAGACCTGAAATGGCGAACGTCTGGCCGCTTTTCAAGACAACCTGCGTTTCTGCACGACGCGTCGAGATAGCCGGGATCGTGTAGCCCGCGATACTGACGGAGTTGGTGTAGTCGAGCGCACTCACCTCCGGGGCTACCGTGAGATCGATGGTGCTGTCGACGTTGACAACCGGCGTGAAATCCAGGCGTACCCCATAAGGCCGAAACATCAACGTAATGGTGGGGGCTCCCGTGGACGAACTCTGCACAACGGGAAAGGGAAACTCCCCTCCGGCAAGAAAAGCGGCTTTCTGGCCGCTGATTGCTGTGATGTTTGGCTCCGCCAGAATTTGTGCCAGCTGCATCGACTCCAAGTCCTGGAGCGTGGCTCCAATATTAAGTTTGGAACTGTAAATCGAGAAGTTTAAAGGATTTGCAATCGTCACCGTTTTCCCGCCGTTGCCGGAGGTGGTGGTGATCGTCGAAGGATATTGTCCAGTCGTGGTCGAGGCGGTATTGTTGCCGCCGCTGCTGAAGAAGTTGAAGGCAAAGCTGTTCATCTTCGAGCGGTCGACTTCGACGATTTTGACTTCGAGCCTCACCTGCTTCACGCGGCCGGAGTTAATCAACAATGAATTAGCTACATCTTTTGAATACACCGAAGCTAACTTCACGGCTGACTCGGCAATGGCGGTTGTACCGACCGTACCCGAAAGCGTGATCGTTCCCTCGCGCGCTTCTACCTCGATCGTATCGTTGGGCAGAATCTGCCTCATGGAGGAACGGAGAGATTCGACGTTCAGGTCCGCTGAAAACAGATAAGTTTTTGATTCACCAGCTTCATCCCACAGCAGCAACGTGCTGGTTCCCGTCTTCTTTGCGGTAACGATGACCTGATTGGGATTTGCCGTATAAGAATCGAGGATCTCCGGATTGGTGATGTAAATCTTCGTAAGGCGATGCTTCGTTTCAACCAGGATGGACCGGCCCAGCGTAATATGCGTGATCTGATCGGCCGGCGTTCTGCTGCTGAAATCCCCGGCGCCGGCCGGACTATGGTCAGTAGCTGAGGGACGAATCAGAAGTCCTGGATGCATGCGTACTTCAGACAGCTCCTGCCCTGTCGCAAAACAGGTCGGCGTCAATACTGCGATTGCGGCGGCCAAGCTTATAAGCAAGAGGCTCCAAGGTGCTCTTTTTGTCATTACTGGAAGCTCTCCGTAGTCTGCTTACCGCCAGCATTCGTAACGATCGTGTACCCTGCGGAGGCTGGCGGTGCAACCGGTTTCATCTTTGCTGCCAGTCTCGTTGCCGGAGCGAGACCTGGAAGCACAAGAGACTTATTGCTGAGCGCGGGTTTCACACTGCTAAAGGGGGAGACCTTATCGCTCAGTTCTGAAAGCTCCGCAGAGTGGCTGTTCACGACGGTGTGATCAGCCCCGTTCCGTAGGATAAAGTGAACCGTTCCTTGAGCACTGGCCAACACAACCTTTTCGGCGTCCTGCGGGTTCACCAGCAGCGTCACCACATCGGTGGGCGCAATCTTTCCTTCCGGGTCTGGTTGCATCTTCTGGCCTGTTGCCAAAACCTGTACGTCCTGAAGCACGGTTGCCGTAATGGGATCGGGAGACGCCGGAGTATGAAAAGTGACCAGAACATCGACATGCGAACCGGGAACCAGAAATCCGGCAACTCCAACGATCTGGTCCGTTCTCAAGGACATCGCGCGCATCCCCTCCGGGATCCTTGTGGAGAGACCAACGCCGGAGCCTGCCACCGCCAGATAATGAGCCCGGATCGGCTCGCCGGCACTCACCGGATACAGCACCGTCCGGCCAACCAGATCATCGGTTTTCGCAAAGGCGCCGTCGAGTGGCTTATCGCTCGGCCAATCGATGAGCGTCAGGGCCTGTTTTTGCAGCGAATCGCCGGCGGCTAGGTCCTGTGCAGCAGCAACATATTGCTGCCGATGCGCGCTATCTACCGGTCTGGCCAGTTTTTTGCTGATCCAAAAGGTAAAGAGCGCTGAGCCGAAGAGTGCCATCACCAGAGCTGCCAGGAGTCGACGTAGGTTCATGAGTTCACCTCTGCGTGCCCAGCAGGCAGAAGGTCAACGAACTTCCCGCTGCAATGGCTACCCCGTACGGTAAGCGGAGCGTCTTCGTATTGAGCACGTTAATCTCAGGATGCGGAGTCAGCCCCGCCTGCGAGTGATGGGAGGTAAGCGCAAGCACATTGCTTAGCGTTTCCTTCAAGCGTCCGCGTGCGAACGCCAAGGCGAGCGCCATGACGCCGCCGGCCAAAGAAGTCAGCACCAGCAGGTACGCCGCGTGCGACAGGCCGGCAAGACATCCTACAGCGGCGATCAGCTTTACATCTCCCGCTCCCATGCCTCCAGCGAGATAAAAAAGAACAAAGATGATTCCGCAGATCAGGCCGGAGCCAAGCGCACTGAGAAGGCCTTGCCAGCCGTCGAGCGCTCCATGCAGAAGCAATCCCAATAGGATGGCCGGTCCGGTGACAAAATTCGGAATTCGGCGGCTCCTAAGATCAAAGCCCGCTCCAATAAAGGCGCATAGCATCGCAGCGGCCGGGTACACGAGTTCTTTCGAAGCATCTGTCATCGAACCAAGTCCTACGCTGCGAGTCAATGCGTTTTGGCAGCCGGCGCCATCGGCGCGCGACTGGATCCATCAAAAGAGCTGCGACCGAAGTCGCAGGAAGTGATGCAGGTGAACTGAGCAACCATCCGACGTTTTCGACAAGCTGCCCAGTCCAAGGTGTGCTGCTTACACGTCCCCATACGGGAGTTATCCGTTGGGGCTCCTATGGACGCTCTGGTTGGAGGCGCCTCATAAACCAAACTTGCATGCCGCTAGACGTTGCCGGTCAGGCTATTCGCGACACTGCCGAAAGCCCCGTTGATCGAGTTCGCAAGCGACTTCATGGAGGCAACTGCTCCGAGTCCTACCAGAGCCGCCACAAGCGCATATTCGATCAGGTCCTGACCGGACTCATCCGCCACCAAGTTGTTTAAAAGCTGCTTCAGATTTTTCATCTACTTCTCCTTTAGGGTTTTCGTCCCGGTGTATTCGTGCGTTCTGGCATGGACTCCGTATCGAGCACAATCTGGGAGGATCTTTCCTGAACGGCTTTTGATAGATTCACCTTACGGTCCTGGAATGCTGTTCACAACAGCCAGTCCGTGTTACGTCATGGATCTTTCGAGGCATTCCAAGAGCTTTGAGTCATCGGTCCGTGATGACCTACTCCCTCGTCGTACAACTTCCTTATCGGCAGTTTTTCCTGAAACTTCAGTACTTCTGAAGATTTTTTGGGCCATGCCACGCCCTCAAGCTGCAGCGCACTTCTCTCCGACGCCGATGAGGCGTTGTCGCCTGGCTGCAATCTCCCGGCCGCCACTCAGGCGGAGCCTGCTCAGGCATTGGTCCTGCATGGTCAATTGAGGCGCTTCGAGCGAACGTTAAGGGCCTCTCCGCTCCGCGGACGATGAGAGCGCCCGCTCCGGTGTAGAGCGCTCACTCCTACGCGAAAGCAGATCCTCCGCCTCAGGCGAAAGGATGACAACGTTTAGGAAGAAGCATAGCTGGCAAACTTGCTCCTAGTACGCCCTTGGCACTCCATACCGGGCCGCCTGCTTCATCGCGTTGATCCGGTTGAGGTGATACTGAAAGTACAACCCGCCGAAGAAGAACGTCATCGCCGCGCTCAGCCGCAGACCTACCGGCTCCGCCGTATTGAAGTGCTCCTCAAGCGACGCGCGCTGGCTGAACCGTGCAATCAGCTTCACCACCCACGCAATCAGCCCAACGAGGCCGCTGACCGGGTTATACGCCATGTGCACTCCAGGAAACATCACCTGATGCAGCGTATACGGGATCGCAACCCCCAGCTGAATCAACGTCAGCACACCGAACCCGATGTAGTAGAAGAGTGACGTGGCGTTCGGCTGCACGCGCTTCAGCCAGGCCGCAATCACCAGGTTCCACACAAACATGAACAGGGTGCCAGTCAGCAGGCCGAACAGCAGCACCAGACCCCAATGCAGATTTGGCGCATCCGGGTACGCCGAAGCCGCCATCGCCGGGCTGCCGGCGGGAGGATACGCCGGATTGGCATAGTCGGCACTGGCGTATCCGGCACTCGCAAAGCCAGGGCTCGCGAAGCCGGCATTCGGCGCGGCTGCCGTCTCCGCTTCCGGCGCAGGCGATCCTGCCAGCACCTGCGAGACCGGAACCCACTCCGGCATGTCCTCGTTCTTCACCAGATCGGTCGGCTGTACATGGCCGCTCGCCAGATAACGCTGCAGGTCAGCGAGCGTATACGGGCCGTAGCTCTGGCCATTGCGGGAAAGTTGATAGTGCATCCGGTCTCCTGGGAGATCTCCTGGACAGATCCGCCAAGCCGCGAACCCTGTCTCTTTTTGAGATACGTCCGATCCTTTCACGGAGTTCCCAAACCTACAACCGCTTTGCGCCACCTGGTTCCACTTCGTCCCGCTAATGAAACCTCGGCAGATTGTTCGTCGACCAGCCGCCGCCCAGCGCCTTGATCAGCAGCACCGACGCATCCATCCGCCGCCGCGCGATGTCGATGTCGTTGCGCTCATTGGCCAGTGCCGTATTCTGCGCCGTCACCACCTGCAGGTACGTGTCCAGCCCGCCCACATAGCGGTTGTCGAAGATCTTCTGAGCGCCCTGCGCGGCCTCGGTCGCCTGCCGCTGCTGCTCGGCTTCGAGCGCCAGAATCCGCAGCGCCACCAGGTTGTCCTCCACCTGCTGAAACGCCGTCAGCACCGTCTGCCGATAATCCGCCGAGGTCTGCTGAAACGTGGCAACGGCCTGCAGCGATTGATTGTGGCGCAGGCCCGCATCAAAGACGTTGTAGTTTAACGTGGGCCCGATGGCATACACCAGATTCGACGCCGAGAAAAAATCCGCCAGCGTGCCCGACTCAAACCCGAACGCCGCCGAGATGCCCACCGTAGGGAAGTAGGCGGCGCGCGCGATGCCGATCCGCTCGTTGGCCTCGGCGGTACGACGCTCCGCCGCCGCCACATCCGGCCTTCGCTCCAGCAGCTGCGAGGGCAGGCTCGGAGGAATACTCGGCGGCTTCGCGCTCAGCGCAGCCACCGGCAAGGAAAAGCTGTTCGGCGGCTGCCCAATCAGGATCGCAATCGCATGCTCAAACTGCGCGCGCTGCACCGCGATATCCTGCTGCTGCACGATCGCGGCCTGCAGCTGCGTCTTCGCCTGAAAGACATCCGACTCGTTTGAAACGCCGCCCTCAAAACGATTGGTCGTGATGCGCAACGCCTCCTGATAGTCCTTGACGGTATCCTCAAGCAGCTTGGCCTGCGCGTCGTCGGTGCGCAGCTCGAAGTAGTCCACCGCCAGCTCCGATTGCACCGAAAGCTGCGCCGTCTCGAGATCGGCCGCCGTGGCCTGTGTCTCTTCCTTGGCGACGTTGATCGTCCGCCGGATGCGTCCCCAGAAGTCCGCCTCATACGTCAGCGTCAGCGGAAGCTGAATGTCCGAAACACCCGCGCCGACGTTCGATCCCGTGAAATAGGGTCTGCCCTGGGAGTAGCGAACCCCCTGCGCCAACGCCTGCGTCCCGACCGCCGGCAGCAATGCCGCGCGATTGATGCCGATCTGCGCCTGCGCCTCCAGATACCGCGCCGCATAGGACTTCAACGACTGATTCTGGATGGCCGCTTTCACCTCCAGCAGGTTCAGCTCCGGCTCCCCGAACACCTCCCACCACGCACCGCGAATGACTGAATCCTCGGGCGTCGCCGGATGCCAGTTCGGATCCGCCTCCTTGTACGGCGCCTCCGATTGATCGGCGGTCACAGACGGTGCCTGATACGCCGGCACCGTCGGCTTCACGTACTTCGGACCCACCATGCAGCCGCTCAACATGCCCAGCGCCAGCGTTGCCCCCACCCGCATCGCGGGACCAACCACACTCATAGTCCGGCTCCGGCCGTCTTGATCTTTACCTGCTGCCCGTTGGTGATCGAGTCCGACGGATCCACGATGACATCATCGCCCGGGCTCAGGCCGGAGGCGATCTCCACCGTCGCGCCATGATCTTGCGAGATCTTCACCGGCTCCAGATGCACCTTGCCGTCGCGCACCACGGCTACCTGCATGCCCTGCGCGCGGAAGATCAGTGTATTTGAGGGAAGCGTCATGTTCGCCGGGCCCGCCGGCACCTTGAAGTGCACCATCGCATACGCGCCCGGCAGCAGCTTGTCCTTGGGATTCGGTACGTCCACTTCGACATTCAGCGTGCGCGAGGCCGGATCGATCGCACTCGAGTTCCGGGTAATCCTGCCCGTGAAGGTCTGGCCCGGATACTCGTCGAGCGTCAGCGTCGCCGTGCCGCCATCGCGCACCACCGTCGAGTACACCTCCGGCACCGACACGAAGACGCGCAGCTCGTTGATCGACGCCAGATGAAACAGCTGCCGCGCCGTACTCGCATTCGCCGAACCCCCTGTAATCAGGTCGCCGATATCCGTATTGCGCGCCGTCACCACGCCGTCAAACGGCGCATACACGTTCTCAAACCCCTGCAGCTGCTGCAGCCGGCGCACGTTTGCCATCGAAGCCTCGACCGCCGCCTGTTTAGCCGCCGCATCCCCGATCGCCTGATCCGTCTCCTGCTTCGACACCGAGTTCGACTTCAGCAGATTCTGGTAGCGCGTGCTGGTGATGTTCGCCAGGTCGAGATTCGCCTGCGCGCTCTTCAGATCCGCCTCTGCCACCTGCAGCTGCTGGTCGAGCTCCGGCGTCTCGATCGTGGCCATTAGCTGCCCCTTGCGCACCCGCGCCCCTATGTCGAAGAACCACTTCTTCAGGTAGCCGTTGGTGCGCGAGTAGATGGGCGTGTCCACAAAGGCCTGCGTACTGCCCGGCAGCGCCAGCGTTCCGGAGGCGCCCTGCCCCGTGGGATGGACGATCTTCACCTCCGGCACCGCCTCCTGCTTGTTCTCCACCTTTAAATCCTGGTCCGCCGCCGCACGCACGTGAATCCCATAGAAGATCACTGCCGCGAGCACCAGTCCAAACACCAACAGCCCAATCCAGAAGCCGCGCCCAAACCCGGGCTTCGCCGCCGCATCCGCCAGCGCCGCCCTCGTCGAAGCCGCCGCATGTTCGGCCGGCGACTCGCTCGATGGATCCGTCATCGCATCGTTGTACCCGTGTCCGCCTGAAGCGATCGGTCCCGCAGGCGCCGTTGTGTTCCCTTGACTCATAGCTCTAATCTCCGGCAGCCATCTGGTGGTCTGCATCCAGCGCGCGCGTCTCCACGCCGCTGACATCCTTGCGCTTGCTTGACGCCCCATGCAGCAGCGCAAATACCGTCGGCACAAATACCAGCGTGGCGAACGTCGCCATCGTCAAGCCGCCGATCACCGCCCGGCCCAGCGGAGCGTTCTGCTCGCCGCCCTCGCCCAGGCCCAGCGCCATCGGCACCATGCCGATAATCATCGCGAGCGCCGTCATCACTACCGGCCGGAAGCGTGTGCCGCCTGCCTCCACCGCCGCCCGCAGCGCATCGCCATGCTCCTGCAGGCGGGTCGTCGCAAAGGAAACCATCAGGATCGAGTTCGCGGTCGCCACGCCCATGCACATAATGGCGCCCATCAGCGCCGGCACGGAAAGCGTCGTTCCCGTCACGAACAGGAACAGAATAATGCCCGCCAAAGCCGCCGGCAAAGCCGTGATGATGATGAATGGATCGAGCCACGATTGAAAGTTCACCACGATCAGCAGATACACCAGCACGATCGAGAAGAACAGCCCGCCGATCAGCCCGAGGTACGACGCGTTCATCGTCTCCACCTGCCCGCGGACCCGCAGAAAGCTGCCGCGCGGAAGCTCCTTGGTGTGCGCCGCCACGATCTTGTCGATCGCCCGGCTCACCGAGCCAAGATCCCGCCCCTGCACATTGCCGTAAATGTCCAGCACCCGGCGGATGTTGTAGTGGCTGACGATCGGCATCTCCGTCGTACGGGAGAGGCTGGCCACGTCGGCCAGAATCTCAGGCTTCACCGCCGTACTCGAAGACAGAGGAATATTCCTCAAATCGTTCAGCGACTCGACCGTATACTGCGGAGCCTCCACCACCAGCGGATAGGTCACGCCGTTCTTCGGATTCAGGTAGAACTCCGGCGCCTGCTGCGTGCTTCCGCTCAGAATGTTCACCAGCGAGCCGCCGATATCCTGGAACTTGTAGCCGCCCTGCTGCGCCTTGGTCCGGTCCACATCCAGGCTCAGCGCCGGATAGTCGTCCGGCTGCTGAATGCGCAGATCGACCAGCCCCGGAACCTTGTGCATGTCCGCCAGGACCTCGTCTGCTACCTTCCGATTGCCTGCAATGTCCGAGCCCTCGAACTGCACATCGATCGGCGACGGCAGTCCAAAGTTCAGAATCTGCGTCACGATGTCCGAAGGCAAGAAGTAAAAGATGGCGCCCGGAAACGCATTCGGCAGCACCTGCCGCAGCTTTGCGATGTAACCTGCCGAGGAGTGGTGGTCCTCCTTGAGCGAGATCAGGATGTCCGCATCGCCCGCGCCGAACAATCCCGAAGTCGCATGCTGCGTGTTCAAGGTCGAGTACGGCAGACCGATGTTGTCCAGAATATTGTCGACCTCGGCGCGCGGAATCAGCTGCCGAATCCTCGATTCGACCTCATCGCACAGCTTGGCCGTCTCCTCGATGCGCGTTCCGCTCGGCGCGCGCACATGCAGCAGCAGCGAGCCCGAGTCGCTCGACGGGAAAAAGTTTTGCCCAAGAAACGGAATCAGCAGCGTCAACGCCAGGCATCCCAGCAGAAAGATCGGCACGAACATCTTGCGCAGACCCACCAGCCGCGCCAGCTGGTTCTGATAGCCCGCCCGAATCTTCTCGAAGTGATACTCAAACCACCGCTGAAACCGCCCGAACACATTCTTGGACGGAGCCGCATGCGGATCGTGCGGCTTCAACAGGTACATCGCCATGGTCGGCACCAGCGTGCGCGAGAGCATGTACGACGCCAGCATCGCAAACACCACCGCCTCCGCCAGCGGCACGAACAGGAACTTCGACACGCCGCTCAGAAAGAACATCGGCAAAAACACGATGCAAATGCACAGCGTCGACACCAGCGCGGGCACCGCAATCTGCGCCGCGCCCTCAAGAATCGCCTCCCGCAGCGGCAGCCCCTCTTCGAGATAACGCGTCGTGTTCTCAATCTCGACCGTCGCGTCGTCCACCAGGATGCCGACTGCCAGCGCCAGCCCGCCCAGCGTCATGATGTTGATCGTCTGGCCGATCAGCCCCAGCACAATCACCGACACCAGGATCGACAGCGGAATCGAGACCGCAATGATGATCGTCGCGCGCCAGCTGCCCAGAAACAGCAGGATCATCAACCCGGTCAGGCACGCGGCAATCACCGCCTCGCGGATCACGCCCTCGACCGAAGCCCGCACAAACACCGCCTGATCCGCCAGCGGCCGCATCACCAGGTTGGGCGGCACGGTCAGCGCAATCCTCGGCAGCAAAGCCCGTATGCCGCTCACCACGGAAAGCGTCGACGCCGTGCCGGACTTCAAAATCACCACCAGCACCGCCCGCTGCCCATCCTGGCGAACGATGTTGGTCTGCGGAATCGAGCCATCCGCCACCGTCGCCACATCGCGTAGATAGACGATCGTGCTTCCCACCGACTTGATCGGCAGATTGTTCAGCCCCGCAATCGTCGAGGGCGACGAGTTCACCAGAACGTCATACTCCGTCTGCCCGATCTTCGCCGTGCCTCCCGGCTGCACCACATTCTGCGCGGCCAGCGCATTCAGCACATCCGACGGCGAAAGCCCCTTGGCCTGCAGCTGCGAAGGATCGAGATTGACCATGATCGAGCGCTGCCGGCCCCCATACACGTTCGGAACCACCGCGCCTGGAACCGTCACCAGCTGCGATCGCACGAAGTTCAGCCCCAGGTCGTTCAACTGCTGCTCGCTCAGTCCATTGCCCGATAGCCCGATCTGCAGAATCGGCACCGTGGACGCCGAGAAATCGATAATCTGCGGCGCCAGCGTACCCGGGGGAAGCGAGTGCAAAATGAACTCGGACGCCGAGGAGACCTGCGCATTCGCCGTGTCGAGCGACGCGCCCGGCTGCAGGTACACCTTCACAATCACCTCGCCGCGCAGCGTCGTCGACTCGGTGTGCTGAATGTTATCGACCAGCGTCGTCAGCACCTTTTCATACGGCGTCGTCAGCCGGCCCTCGAGCTCCTCCGGCGCCAGCCCCGTATACTGCCAGGCGATCGAGATCACCGGGATATCGATGTTCGGAAAGATGTCGGTCGGCGTCCGGAAGATCACGACCGGCGCGGCAATCAGGATCAGAATCGCGAGCACGATGAACGTATAGGGCCGGTTGAGTGCAAGCCTGACAATCCACATGGTTCCCATCCTCGCTGGTATCTGTTGCGGGCCGCAGTTCTAAAAACCCATCCGGGGCAGCCGTCCATCGCAGCCCGGAATTGAAGCTACAGACCTAGAATACCTCCGGCAGTCGAGGAATGTGGACTCCTCCCCCAAGCGAGCCTGCGATCCGCTACGAAACCTCGACTACCAGCGCCTCGTTCCCCTTGAGCTGCAACCCGTTCCGCACCGCTTCGCCCCTGCGGTCCAGCCTGGAGGAAACCAGCACCTGCCCCTCAAGCGACGGACTCCATTGCGCACTTCCGGTCAGGTTCAGATGGACCTGCAGCCGCTCGCTGCCCAGGACGCGAACATAGCGCAGGACGCCGTTGCCCTCGTACACGTCGCTCACCGAGCCCGCATGGAGCGCAGGCCACACCCGCCGCAACGTCAGCATCTCGCGGTAGAGCTTCAGCATCGTGCCCGCGTCGGCCGTCTCGGTCTCGACCGTAAACCCCGGCCAGCCCCACACCAGCGGCAGCCAGGTCTTCACCCCCGCCGCCGTAAACCCCGCGTTCTCGCGATTCTCCCAAAGCATCGGCGAGCGCTCCGGATCCCGCCCCAGCCCCAGCCCCGGCTGGTTCTTCTCCGCCGGATCCCGCACCTCGTCCACGGCGATCCGCGCATCCGGCATGCCCAGCTCGTCCCCGTTGTAGAGCGTCGGCGTCCCGCGCAGCGTCAGCAGCAGCACCGCCGCCACCCGCGCCTGGGCCGCGCCGATCCGCGTCACGATCCGATGCTGATCGTGGTTGCCCATCACCCAGTTCGGCCACGCCCCCACCGGCAGCGCCGCCTCATACTGCTGGATCAGCTTCGCGATCAGCGGAGCCTGCCAGCCCGTTAGGATCAGCTGAAAGTTGAACGGCATCTGCGCGCCCTTGAGCTGCGGCCCGCCGTAGTAGGTCACCAGCTCCTCGATCGGCAGATAGATCTCGCCAATCAACACCCGCTCCGGGTATTCGTCGAGCAGCGCCCGCATCTGGCGCACGATCGTCAGCGTCTCCGGCTGGTTGGCCGTGTACTTCGGCAGCACCGACCCCATTCCCGCCCCGCCATGCCAGTCCGGGTTCGGCGGATTGTCCCGGAACTCCTTATCCTTGATCAGCAGCCAGATCACATCCATCCGGAAGCCATCCACCCCGCGCTCTAGCCAGAACCGCATCGCCGCATAGATTGCCGCTCGCACCTCCGGATTCCACCAGTTCAAATCCGGCTGCTCGGTCAGGAACGAGTGATAGTAGTACTGCCCCGTCGTCTCATCGAGCGTCCACCCCGGCCCGCCGAAGTTCGACATCCAGTTGTTCGGCACCCCGCCGCCCGGCGCCGGATCCCGCCACAGATACCAGTCCCGCTTCGCATTTGTCTTGGACGAGCGCGACTCCAGAAACCACGGATGCTGATTGGAAGTATGATTTGGGACAAAATCCAGAATCAGCTTCAGCCCGCGCGCATGCACCTCCGCGATCAGCCGATCGAAGTCCGCCAACGTGCCGAAGATCGGGTCGACATCCGTATAGTTCGCCACGTCATAGCCGAAGTCCGCCATCGGCGACGGATAAAACGGCGACACCCAAACCGCATCCACGCCCAGCTCAACCAAATAGCCCAGCCGCGAGCGGATGCCCTCCAGATCCCCCACCCCATCTCCATTCGAATCCTGAAACGAACGCGGATACACCTGGTAAATCACCCCGTCCCGCCACCACAGCCGCGCCGTTTCGCTCATGCAGTCTTGGATGCGAGGCGGTCGAATGCTTGTGATACTTCATGGAAAGGTTTAGGAAGAAGGAGCCTGGGTAGGGTATGGATCAGACGTGGTTGTCTTCGCCGGGCGGGTCACACGTTTGGGGGTCTCAGGCATACACTTTTGACTTCGCTGATAACCATTCCCAAACGTCCTCCGCGACCGTACGCTTCGTCAGCCGCTCACACATCTCCACCACCGGTGCAAATGAGAACAGACCCTTCCGGGCTGCGGAAGGGTCTGCATTGGTTTGGGTTTGGGCGCGCTGGACGACCGCTTAGCTGTTGATCGCGATCGGCTCGCCCGCCGGAGCCTTTTCCGCCATCTTGCCTTCGGCGCCAGGCTTGCGAATGTCGATGCCGCCCTTGAAAAACGCGCCATCCTCGATCGAGATGCGCGCCGCAATCACGTCGCCGGTCAGCGAACCCTCGCTGCGAATGTCGATCCGGTCCGACGCCTGGCAGTTGCCCCGTACCTTGCCCAGGACCACGATCTCGCGCGCCGAAATGTTTGCCGCTACCTGGCCGTTCCGTCCCACCGTGACCCGGTTGCCGGGCAGCGTGATCGCCCCCTCCACCTTGCCGTCGATGTACAGCGACTCCGACCCGGTCACCTCTCCCTTCACAATCAGCGACTTGCCGATCGTGGCCTGCTCCCCGGTAGCGGACGGAGCGGCGCCTGCCGCGGGAATCGCCGGACGTGCGGGCGTGACCGGAGCCGGCTCAAAACTGGTCGGCGCTGGTGTCGCGGGACGTTGCGGTTCCGGGGTTGGAGGCGTCGTGCTTCCGGGCTGATTGGGCTTCCACATAGTGCGAATCCTTCCTTTACTTGCTAAATTGGTGCCGCCAGGCGTGCAATCAAAAAGTGCCTCGGTACGCTCTGGATGCGGGGGCGGCGTCTTTCTTCAAGATACTACTCCGGCCCGCTCCGCGCCTTCTTGAAATCCCGGCTATCGCCCTACGTTCGCCTTTGTTTGCACGCCTGAACCACAGAGGTAACTTGACCGGACGCCCGTTCTGCGTTGCTGTAGCCCGTTCTGCGTTGCTGTAATCAGACACGACCGATTCTACCCGCACCTGACCCAACGCGGGAGCCGGTCCCGCGAAAGAGCTATCGACGCCTCCACCCCCGGGCGCAAAGATGAAGGTGCACTCCGTGTCTCTCCGGCCTGCACCCGGAGATGTCTCGAACGCCGCTGCCATGAAAACCGTTCGCTCCACGCTCATCTTGCTCCTGTTTGCGGTCCTGATTTGCGCCGCCGCCGCCGCCCGCGCGCAGACGCCGCCCAAGCCGCCGAAGTTCGCCAACCCGCCCCGCCTGCATGCCGTTTCCCTCGGCCCCGTCCGCAAAGTGCCCTACACTCCCGCCGATGTCACCCCCGACGAGAAAAACGAGGACACCACCACCCTCAAGGTGCGCCCCCTCGTCGTCGATGAGCGCCAGCGCGAGTGGACCACCGGCGAAATGCACGAGGTCACCGATCGCACCTTCGCCATCCGCCGCGCCATGCGCCTCAATGACTCGCTCCCCACCGACCGCGAGCCGAAGTGGGTCTGGCAGCCCGGCCCCTGGCTCCTGGTCGATCGCGTCACCGGCCGCATCAGCGCGCTTCACCTGCCGGACTTCGACTTTGCCGTCTCGGACGCCGTCTGGTTCCGCGACTACGCCGCCTACTGCGGTACCGCCGCCACCGGCAAAGGCGGCCTCTTCGCCATCGTCGCCCAGATCGGCGGCCGCCGCGCCGTCGTCTCGAAGCCCCTCGGCCCCTGGCCCCAACCCAACCACTTCATGCCCGTCTGCCGGCCGGCCGAGTGGCAGCGCCTGCCCATGCGCGTCTCCCTCCAACCCACCGGCGGCGAAGCCCTCACCTTCGACATCGTCGGCACAACCTCGCTGGTTGAGGAGGGCGAGGAGGCCGGAGAGCCGTAACTCCCACGCCTTCGCGTAAGCTCAAATCCATGTCCCTCGACTTCGACCAGCTCCTGCACGAAGCCGAGATCGCCCACGGCCATCTCTGCGCCGGCCAGATTCTCGGCGTGCGCATGGCCATGCTCGGCCTCGCCCGTCTCGGCCTCGCCGACCCCCGCGGCGCGGACCGCAAGCGCCTCGTCACCTTCGTCGAGATCGACCGCTGCGCCACCGACGCCATCGCCGTCGTCACCGGCTGCCGTCTCGGCAAGCGAGCCCTCAAAATCCGCGACTGGGGCAAGATGGCCGCCACCTTCGTCGACCTTTCTACGCAAAAAGCCATCCGCCTCGCCGCCCGCGAATCCTCCAAGCAGCGCGCCCGCGAGCTCTACCCCGAGATCGAAAACAAAAACCAGCAGCAGATGCACGCCTACCGCGAGATGCCGGACACCGACCTCTTCACTGAGCAGTGGGTGCAGGCGCCCATAGAGCCGCGCGAGCTGCCCGGTTACAAATCTCCGCGCATCACCTGCGCCCTCTGCGGAGAAGGCATCAACTACGACCGCGAGGTCCACCGCGACGGCCGGATCCTCTGCCTCGGCTGCGCCGACCCCGCCAGCCGCTATTACCAGCCCCTCTGAACGCCCTGCTCGCCTCCCTACCGCACCTTCCGCGTGCCGCCATATGTTGCACACCAGCGTTCCTCGTGGTACACCTGAGCAACCACATGCAGAGCAGCCCACAACGCGCAGCTTCCTGCCGCATGCCCGTACCTCCGGCTCCCCGCCGGTGTTGTTGTTGCCGTTAGTTCCGCCTCCGCCGCTCCTGCCCCCATCTCTCGATCACGCAACTCTCTTGAGGAGTCCCCATGCCCCCACCGGCAAAGAAGTTCGCCCTTTCGCTCGATGTCTGGGCCGTTCTCCTGTCCCTCGCCCTCGCTCTGCTCGTCCGGACCGGCATCCTTCGATCGGTTCCCTGGTAATCCCGCCGCACTCCCGCTTTGCCAAGGAGACTCGCATGTCCACCAGCGCCACCTCGCTTCCCCTTCCGCTTCAACGCGACCGCGACGACGCCAACCGCCACGGCCTGCCCGGACTCTTGCCAGGCATCGCCCTTCTCGCTGCCGTCGGCTACGCTGGAAAATTCATCGAGCAGACGATCGCCCGTTACGGCAAGACGCACCACTTGATCCTGCCCAATGTCGAGTACGTGCTCTGGGCCATCCTCATCGGCGTCCTCATCGCCAATACCATGGGGCTCCCGCGCCTCTTCCGCCCCGGCGTCGCCACCTACGAGTTCTGGCTCAAGGCCGGCATTATTCTGCTCGGAGCCCGCTTCATCCTCGGAGACATCCTCCACCTGTCCGGAATCTCCTTCGTGCTCATCTTCATCGAGCTCGCTCTCGCCCTCACCTTCATGACCTACCTGGGCCGCGGCTTCCATCTTTCGCCCAAACTCACCTCCCTGCTCGCCGTCGGCTCCAGCGTCTGCGGAGTCTCCGCCATCATCGCCACTCAGGGCGCCATTGAAGCCGACGAAGAGGACTCCTCGGTCGCCATTGCCGCCATCCTCGCCCTGGGCGCCATCTCGCTCGTCTTCTTCCCGCTGGTCGGCCATCTGCTGCACATGTCGGACCACGCGTACGGGCTCTGGACCGGGCTCGCCGTCGACAACACCGCCGAAGCCACCGCCGCCGGCGCGCTCTATTCCGACGCCGCCGGCAAATTCGCCGTGCTCGCCAAGACCTGCCGCAACGCCTGCATCGGCTTCGTCGTGCTCGGCTACGCGCTCTACTGGGCCAGGCAGGGTCAGGCCAAAGCGATCGCCAGCAAGGGCGCCTTCCTCTGGAACAAGTTCCCCAAGTTCGTGCTCGGTTTCCTGTTCATCTCGCTGGTCGCCACGCTCGGCACGCTTGACCCCAGAGCCTTCCCACACCTCGCCGGCCTTATCCCCTACGGCTTCACTCGCCCGCAGATCGCGGCGCTCGGCAACCTGAGCCGCTGGGCCTTTCTGCTTACCTTCGCCGGAGTCGGCCTGCGCACCAGCTTCAAGGATCTCCTGAAGCAGGGCATCCGACCCTTCCTCGTAGGAGCCGTCGGAGAAATTGCCATCGCCGCCATCACTCTCGGCCTGGTCCTGGGCGCGGAACACTTCTACCGGCTTTAGGAGGACCTCTGTTCAGAGATGGATCGTTCGTCGAACGTGCTCTTGTTGTGGTCGTTCCCGACGGGAATCTGCGTCTCTCATGCCGGCGGCCACGGCGGCCACAAGGTCGGCTGGATCGTTCCCGGTTCTACTCAGCTCAAGTCCCAGTCCCGAACTCTGTCAAGCCCCCCACTCTTCACCTGTCTCCGCAAACCCTTGCCGCACAACGGTTTAGCTTCACAAGAAAGTTGGCACATTCCCTGCCTCCGCTTTGATATCCTTAACCTAGACTTCTTAAAGCGGAGAAGAGTTCTTGCAGGCCATCCACGCGCAATCCCTAAGTGCTTTGATAAGAAGACTTTAGCCGTAAGTTCAATGGAATGAATAGTTTAGCTTACCAGAAGGCTGCATCTCATTCATTCTAGGAAACTTAGCTTCCCCCCCCCCGGGGGGGGGGTACCTCAAGCAGGGTACCTCAGGCAGGGTACGTCAGGCAGGGTACGTTAGGCAGCACACGCTTTCCCATCGGATGCATGCGGGCACGCGACATAGCTTCTGCGTCGGGTTCTTACGGCAGCTCCGCCTCCGCCCACAGGCTGCCCTTGGCATCCTTGCCGCTGACGGACGGCGTCAATCCATCGAGCGGCCAGGCAATGTTCAAGGTCGGATCGTCCCACCGGATGCAGCGCTCACCCGGCGGGTAATAGCCGTCGGTCGTCTTGTAGAGCACCTCGGCGGTCTCGGAAAGCACCAGAAATCCGTGCGCGAAGCCCTCCGGAATCCACAGCATCTCGGGCTCGCCCGCCGCGTTGACCGGCGTCAAATCGAACGCCGCATGCTTGCCGAAGTCCGGCGAGTCGTGCCGCAGATCGACCGCCACATCCCAGATGTGGCCCGCCAGCACCCGCACCAGCTTGCCCTGAGGCTTGCCGAGCTGGTAATGCAATCCCCGCAGCACGCCGCGCGCGGAAAACGACTGGTTATCCTGCACAAACTGAGCCGGAAGTCCCGCCTCGGCAAAGGCAGAGGCATTGAAAAATTCGGCAAACCACCCGCGCTCATCTCCAAATCGGCGGGGGCGGACCAGCTTCACATCCCCAAGCGGCGTTTCATGAACGTACATGCATCCATGTTAGCCGAAGATGCTTCCCATGAATCTTTGTTGTTACCCGGCTGCGGCGGCTCATGCTCCGCTCCAGCGAGTAAGCTGTTCAAAAGAAACATGGGTGCGATATGCTGGCAGCGCCGACAAAAGATTTCTCTCAAGTTTTGTCCGTCTAAGCCGATAGACACTTTAGCCCAGAGGCCCGGTAAGAGACCTCAGGCAAGTCAAGCAAGCCGAGGATGGTCAGACGTATGGCGCAAAGAAGGACAGGTGCACTGTTTGGCGGCAAACGAAAGATTCTCTCTTCTAAACATCCGTTACGAGGGATGGCGCGTTTAAATCAGTGCGGGACCGCGTATGCCTGAGCAATTCCATCTATACGAGTCCCCGTTGACTGAATCCTCCGCCAGCAAGGCTCTGGCTCACGATTTCTCCGCCTCGCACGGCGGACGCACCAGCCACCGCGACCGAAGCGCCTGCACGCCGCCCTCCACCCTGTTTCGCTACCGGGTCCTGAAGCGCATTCTCGACATTTTGGTCGTCCTGCTCGGCTTGCCGGTGCTGCTGCCGGCGCTGCTAATCGTCGCCGCCGTCGTCCGGTTTACCTCGCCCGGTCCGGTCTTCTTCTCGCACCGGCGCATCTGCCGCGATGGTGCTTTCTTCTCCATGTGGAAGTTCCGCACCATGTGCGTCAACTCGTCCGAGGTTCTCGAGCAGTACCTGGCCAAACACCCCAAAGCGCGCGCGGAGTGGAACCGCACTCACAAGTTGCGCTCGGACCCGCGCGTCACCCCTGTGGGCGACTTCCTCCGCCGCTACTCGCTCGATGAGCTTCCGCAGGCCTGGAACGTCATCCTCGGCCAGATGAGCATGGTCGGTCCGCGGCCCATCGTCGCCGCGGAGGTCGAAAAATATGCCGAGCGCTTTGACTTTTACTGCCGCGTCAAACCCGGAGTCACCGGTCTCTGGCAGGTCTCCGGCCGCAGCAAGCTTACCTATGAGGCCCGCGTGAAGCTGGACTGCCACTACGTCGAGCACTGGTCGCTCTTCCGCGACATCCGGCTGATGCTTGCGACCTTCAAGTCCGTCGTCAACCGCGACGGCGCTTACTAGCCAATCTAGCCGCACAGCTAAACTAAGGCTGTGCGGGTAGCCATCGTCCATCACTGGTTTGTCACCAAAGGCGGTGGCGAGCGCGTAGCCGAGTGCCTCGCCTGGCTCTTGCCGCGCGCCGAGCTGTTCACCCTGCTAGCCGCGCCGGAGGGCCTGCCGGAATCCCTTCGCGGCCGCATCCTGCACACCTCCTTCCTGCAGCGCATTCCGCTGGCCCGCAGCCATCATCGCCACATGATGCCGCTCTATCCAGCCGCGGCCCGGAGCCTGGACCTACGCGGCTTTGACCTGGTGATCTCCTCCGACAGCGGTCCGGTGAAGGCCGTGCGCGTCGATCCCGGCGTCGTCCACATCTGCTACTGCCACTCGCCGATGCGCTACCTCTATGACGGCTACGAGCAGTATCGGGCGCAGATGGGTGGCGCTGTCCGGGCGCTGTTCACGGCGAGCGCCGGCTTCGTACGCCGGGCGGACGTCGATGCCGCGCAGCGCGTGACCTGGTTCCTGGCCAACTCCCGCTATGTGGCCGAGCGCATCCAGCGCGTCTACGGGCGCGAAGCCCAGGTCATTCACCCGCCGATCGATCTCTCACTCGCCCGGCTCGTCTCCCCCGGCGACCACTATCTCTGCGCTGGACGCCTGGTCGGCTACAAGCGGACGGAGATCCTCATCGAGGCTTGCCGCCGGCTCGGCCGCCGGCTCCGCATCGCCGGCACCGGCCCCGAAGAAGCCCGCCTGCGCCGCCTTGCCGGGCCGGAGGTTACCTTTCTTGGTCAGCTCTCGGATGACGCGCTCTGGCAGCAGTACGCCGAGTGCCGAGCCCTGCTTTTTGCCGCGGACGAGGATTTCGGGATGGTGCCGCTCGAGGCGCAGGCATGTGGGCGGCCCGTCGTCTGCTACGGCGCGGGCGGCTCGCTTGAGACCGTTCGCGGCGACGGTCCGGACCCGACCGGCGTTTACTTTCCGGTGCAATCGGCTGATTCGGCCGTCGAGGGAATGGAGCGCTTTGAAGCGCGCGAGTTCCAGTCTTCCGCGATTCAAGCCTGGGCTGCGGCGTTCGCGACCCCTGTGTTTCTACGCCGGATGCGCGAGTTCATCCTGGCCCGCGTGCCGGCCGCTGCCTCCGTCATGGGAGAAGTCTAGATGGAACGGATGCGCGATCTCCTGAAACACAACCTTGGCCGCAGCCTGAGCGGGCTGTCCGTCGCCGACCGCCTCACCGCGGCGTGGCCGGTCGCCTGCGGTCCTGCCATGGCCAAACGCGGAGAGATCGTCGGGTTTACCGGCGGCGTCGTCGAGGTGCAGGTCGAGGACAGCGCGTGGCTCGACCAGATGCGGTCCATGGGGGCAGTTCTCGAGCGCGAGCTGGCCCGCATCGCCGGCGTGGAGGTCGCCGGGATACACTTTGAGGTGAGGGGTTCACGCCCGAAAGGCTCTCGATGAGTGCGGTAACGGTAGAAGAAGTGCGTCGCGTCGCGGAGCTGGCGAACCTGCAGCTGACGGCCGAGGAAGAGGTCCGCATGGCCCGCGATCTGGGCGACATCCTGGGCCACGTGGCGCAGCTGGCCGAGCTGGACACGGAGAACGTGGAGCCGATGGCGCAGGTGAGTGACGTGCTCGGCTTGATCAGCGACGGAGCCGGCGGCACGCTGCGCCCGGATGCGGTTCGGCTCTCGGTGGACCGGCGCGCCGTGATGGCCGCGGCCCCGGAGTCCGATGGCCGCTTCTTCAAGGTGCCGAAGGTGATTGAACGGTGACGGTGCGCACGAGCAGCATGCGAACCATCGCGGAAGCGCGCGCGCAGGCCCAGGCTGGTTCGGCAACTGCCTTGGCCGAGCGCCACTTTGCGCTCATCGCGGAGCAGGACGGCCCCCAAGGCCTGGGCATACACAGTTTCCTGGCGCTCAGCCGCGAGCGCGCCCTGGCGCAGGCCGCGCGCGTCGACGAGCTGCACGCGAAGGGCCAAGCCGCCGGAGCGCTCGCCGGAGTTCCCGTCGCGGTCAAGGATGTCCTGGCCATGACCGGCGCTCCCGCCACAGCCGGCTCGAAGATCCTGGCCGGCTACCAGCCTCCCTACGATGCGACCGCAGTGCGTAAGCTCGAAGCGGCCGGCGCCGTCCTGCTCGGCAAGCTGAACTGCGATGAGTTCGCCATGGGATCCTCGAATGAGAACTCCGCGTACGGCCCGGTACGCAACCCGCGGGCGCTCGACCGGGTCCCCGGCGGCTCAAGCGGCGGTTCGGCGGCGGCGGTGGCGGCCGGGTTTGCGGTGACTACGCTCGGCACGGACACCGGCGGCTCGATCCGGCAGCCCGCGGCTTTTTGCGGCGTGGTCGGCGTGCTGCCCACCTATGGCCGCGTCAGCCGCTTCGGCCTGATCGCCTTTGCCTCCTCGCTCGACCGCGTCGGCCCGCTGACGGCAAATGTCTCGGACGCCGCGACGATGCTCACCGTGCTCGCCGGCCGTGACCCGCTGGACGCGACCAGCGCCGACCGGCCCGTCGAGGACTTTTCCGCCGCCCTCGCCCAGCCGGTCGAAGGGGTCCGGGGCGGCCTCCGCGTCGGCGTGCCCGAGGAGTACTTCGGCGAGGGCCTGGACCCCGAGATCCGGGCCGCCATCGAGCGCACCCTGGACGGCCTGCATACGCGCGGCTGCGAGCTGGTCAAGATCAGCCTGCCGCACACGCGCTACGCCATCCCGACGTACTACGTGCTGGCCACGGCGGAGGCGTCCTCGAATCTGTCGCGCTTCGATGGCGTTCGCTTTGGGCTGCGGTCCTCCGAGAGCAACACCCTCTCCGCGCTCTTCCGCAGGACGCGCGAAGAGGGCTTCGGCGCGGAGGTCAAGCGCCGCATCCTGCTGGGCACCTACTCGCTGAGCGCCGGCTACTATGACGCGTACTACCGCAAGGCGCAGCAGGTGCGGATGCTGGTGGCCCGCGATTTCCTGGATGCCTTCACCAAGTGCGACGTGCTGGTCGCGCCCATGACACCGACGCCGCCCTTCAAACTGGGCGAGAAGGTGGACGACCCGATCGCCATGTACCTGGCCGATATCTACTCGGTCGCGGCCTCGCTCGCCGGCATCTGCGGCATGAGCGTCCCGTGCGGCGAAACCAAAGACGGACTGCCGATCGGCGTGCAGGTGATGGGGCCGCACTTTGGCGAATCCGCCATGCTGCGAGCCGGGCTGGCCATCGAACAGATCCAGGAACAGATGCAGGAGAAGCTGTGAGCGAAGAAACACAAGTAGCCGTGCCCGAGGGAATCCGGGCGTTCGATGGCGAGGGCCGCGAGGTCGTCGTACCGCGGGAGCAGTGGCAGAACGAGGTTCTGCCGGGCATGCTGCAGCAGGCCTGGGATCAGCCCGATCAGCTGTATATGCTCATCGTCAACAGCCTCAACGATGGCTTCCTCGCCGAGATCGGCGACGCGGCCCGGCACCTGTATGAAACCGACACGGTGCCCGCGCGCGGAGCCTGCATGTGGGCGATCGTGCTGATCCAGACCGGGCGGCTGGTCGAGGCGGAGATGGTGCTGACCGGCTTCGGCGAGCGCCACGGCGAGGACTCCTCCGTGCTGGTCAACCTGGCCAAGGTCTACGCGGCCAAGGGCGAACAGGCGCGGGCGGAGGCGACGCTCGACCGGGCGCTCGCGCTTGAGCCGAACCACGAAAACGGCCTGGGCTGGTTCGCCGCGATGGCGCGAGAGCGCGGCGGCGACGCGGGGGCAGCGCAAGCCCTCGAGCAGATGCGGGCCAACCCGGCGAGCTGGCGGGCGCAGCTTTGGCTCGCCCGGACGGAGCTCGACGGCGGTCGTCTCGACGCGGCCGGGGCACTATATCAGGAGGCCTTAAGCCGCGCGCCGCGGCCGGTTCCGGCGGAGTTCCTGATGCAGATGAGCGGCGACCTGGGCGGACGCGGACACCTGCGCGAGCTGCTCGAATTTACCGCGCCGCACTTTGTCCCTGAGCTGCACGGTCTGCCGGTCGGCAATAACCTGATCAAGGCCAGCGTCGATACGGGCAATCTGGACGCGGCGGCGGCGATCGTGGGCGCGCTGACTCCCTTCGACCGCCCCGACTGGCGCAATCCGCTCGCTTTCTGGGAGCAGGAGATCGCCAAACGGCGCGGAGGCGTGCCGAATCCTGAGCCGGCGACGGGACAGCCGCAGCAGATCCAGATCGGCATGTTGCGGGTCGACGGGCCGGTGTGGCTCCCGCCCGGCTCGCCCGCGCGGTCGATCTTCGGAGCCAAGCCTGCGGCGGCGGCCTCGGTGACCTTTCTGGGCGGCACCGCGGAGGCTCCCGAGGAGAGCTCCGCCGAGCCGACGCCCGAGCAAAGGGAGACCGCCGATCATCTCGGGCGTCTCACCCGGTCGCTTCCGCTCTTCCTGGCCGAGCAGACCGACCTGCGCACCTCGGCGACCGGCCGGGCCATGCTGCCCTGGGCCGTGGCTCCGGCAGCCGGTACAGGCGGGCATCCAGGCGGCTTCGTGGTGGCCGCGGCGCAGTGGCCGGACGCGACCGCCGTGCAGGCCGTGCAGGATCCAGCCAACCGCAGCGACTACGTGGTGACTGTGCATATCGACGCCGAGGCCGAGCCCTGGGAGGCGTCCCTGGTATTTCTGCGCACCAGCGACGGCGCGCGCATCGGCGAGCTCAGCACGGAGTTCGCGCCTGACGAGCTGGAGCCTGCGCTCGAAGACCTGGCGGATGAGGTAGTCGAGCTGCTGCGCGCGCTCGGTCCCGAGTCGGAGACCTCCGACTATCAGCTGCCGGACAATTTCCCGGCCTATCTCGGTCAGTTGGAGCAACTGCTGGCCTTGCGCTGCACTACGGTCGAGGGCGGGCAGGGGCAGCCGCTCAACGTGGATCGGCCTCTGCTCGACAACGCCTTTGCCCTGGAGCAGGAGGCTCCGGAGAATGTGGCCGTTCGGCTGCTTCTGCTTGAGACCGTCGGCGCGATGCAGCGCAAGACGCCGGAGGTCGCGGCGGAGTATAGGCCGCGTTTGGAGCAGGTGGTCCAAGAGCATCCGCTGGCGGCTGTGGATGCGGTGTTCGCTCGCATGGAGCTGAGAAGTCAGGCCTGAGACTTCAGCCAGGCCTCGACCTCAGCCAATTCATCTACGGCCAAAAAGTCGCCGGGGCAGGCAGCGGTTTCCGTCCCGGCAATCAGAAAGGCTTGGCGGAGGCCTGCGGCGTTGGCGGCGGCGATGTCCGAACAGCGATCGCCGACCAGGATGGACCGGGTGAGGTCGATTCCGTGTTCGCGGGCGGCGCGCAGCAGCATGCCGGGCGAGGGTTTGCGATCTTCGTGCTCGCGGCGGAACTCGCCCTGGCCGTGCTCCGGATGATACGGGCAGTGGTAGACGGCGGTGAGCGTAACGCCTTCTTCGGCGAGCCGCGCACGCATCCAGGCCATCAGCTCCTCAAACTGCGCGGTGCTGTAGAGTCCGCGGGCGATCCCGCTCTGGTTGGTGACGATGATGAGCCGGTAGCCGAGCTGCTGGGCGGCGCGGCATAGCGGGAAAATTCCGTCCATGAAGCGGACGTCGGCCGGCCGGTACAGGAAGCCGACCTCGTGGTTGACGACGCCGTCGCGGTCGAGGAAGAGAGCCGGTGGCTGGATCATGCGCGGCGCTCGGCGAGGGGGACCAGTGCTTCCGGAGCAATGGTGCTGGGAGGCACACGCACCTGCGGGGCCACGAGGATTCCGTCTGCGCGGTCCTGGAGCATGGAGAGTACCTCTTCGAAGACGTGCTCCGGGCTGAGTTGGCGAAGGCAGTCGTTGGCGGGGCAGGGGGCGAAGCTGCGGCCGTCGTAGCAGGGCCGGCAGGCGAAGCCCTCGCCTCCCCAGAGCGCAACGGCTCCAGGACGCTGAGGCAGCTTTTCGCGGGGGTTGGTCGGCCCGAAGAGGGCGATGATGCCGGTGCGGGTAAGGCCGGCAAGATGCAGCGGGCCGGTGTCATGGGTGACGGTCACGTCGGCGGAGTCGAGCAGGGCGAGCGTCTCCGGCAGGGCAAGCTGGCCGATACGATCGACGACAGCCAGCGAAGCGAAGAGGGGCTGCACCCATTCGTCTCCAGGGCCGCCGGCGAGGACGACCTCGAAGCCGCGTTCAAGGAGCATGTCTGCCAGGCGAACATAGTTTTCCGCGGGCCAGCGGCGCAGGGCGTCGTCGGCGAGCAGGTTGCGGGCGCCGGCAGGCACCAGCACCACGCGCGGCAGGCGAGAGGAGGGCAAGGGGCTCTCGGGCAGCGCTTCCCTCTGCACGGGCACGGGTGGTAGAGACAGAGGCGTGACCTCATCCGGGCGTCCCAGCAGGATGCGGGCCAACTCATCGGTGTGGTGACGGCCGGGAAGCAGACGGTGTGCCCGGTCCTGCGGTGAGAGCTTAAGACGGCGGCGCGCATGGACCGGCAGAGTGAGCAGACGGTAGCGCCGGTCGTAGTAGAGCGTCGCCACCAGATCGTACGGCTCGCCCGCACTGAGCCGCCGCAGACTGCGCCACAGCCGGGCGAACTCGCGCCCTCTTTGCAGGGTGGACCCGCGCAGCAGGCGCTGCTCGTCCGCGGCCAGCGGCTGGATCCAGGGATAGAAACCAAGCACCGGAAGCACGGCCGGGCCGCACACCCAATCCACCGAGTGACCGGCGAGATAAAGCTGGTACGCCGCCGGAACGGCCATGATCACATCGCCGATGGCGCCGAGTTTGACGATCAGAACGCGTGCCATGCCAGGTCCCAGGATAACGTAGCGCGTGTGCAGGTCTGGCGGATGGAGCGAGCCGTGGGTGAATTTGCCCCCTTGCACCGGAGTTCCGGCTCGGCCCGGGATGTGGTGAATGAGGCTTGGTGAATGTTGCTTGGTGGCTTGTTTCGTCAAGGCGTCCAGCACAGTTCCGTAAGGTGGCTGCGTGCATCAACCGGAATCACAGCCGGTCCGTAAAGACGCGTTGCCGCTCCGCGACAAAGACCGCAACGCCTCTGCATACCGCGGCCGCGTTTGAAAAGCGTCCGCGCAGGAGGCGGTTGCCAAGGCGAAGGGTGAGATACGCGGCCATCGAGAGCAGCGGGATGGGGGCGGCGCGCTCAAGCAGGCGCAGCGTGGAGGTCGTCGCGAACTCATCGATAAGCGGGCTGCGCTTCGGGCTACTACCGCCCTCTTTGTGGAGGATGGCGGTCTCGGCGCAGACGACCAGGGAGAGGCCGGCGCGGTGCATGCGAAGGCAAAGGTCCGAGTCATCGCAATACATGAAGAAGCCCTCGAAGAAGAGGCCGACCTGCTCGAGCGTGCGGCGGGGCAGCATCAGGCTCGCGCCGGTCAAAAAGGTGTTTGCGGGCGCGAAGGAGGCCGGCGCGGTGAAGTGCCGGGTATAGGCCGTGAGCAGATGAACGGATCCGCCGCCCCAGGCCTGCACCTGTTCCGGTGCATGCATGTACCTGAGCACAGACCCGATCGCCCCAGCTTCCGGATGGGCGAGTGCCGTGCCGACCAGCAGGGACAGCGTCTCGGGCGGAGCGATAGTGTCGTTGTTGAGCAGCCAGACCAGCTCCGCGCCGCGTTGATACGCGAGCCGGGTTCCGGCATTGCAGCCGCGCGCAAATCCAAGATTTTCGCCGGTTTCCTGCACGTCCACCCAGGGATGCGCCTGCCGGATGCGCGGCACGGAGCCGTCGGTGGACCCATTGTCGACGACAATGACCTGCAGGTGGGGGTAGTCCTGGGCGCGCAGGGAGTCCAGGCAGAGGAGGGTGTCCTGCCAGCCGTTCCAGTTGACGGTCACACAGACGACGAGCGGCGTCACGCTTCGAGCGAGTAGAGCTCGGCCATCACATCGCGCAGCGAAAACTGCCACTGCGGGAAGGTGAACTTCAGGTTCTTGGCCAGCCGGGTGCAGTTCAGGCGCGAGTTCGCGGGGCGTTTGGCCGGGGTGGGATACTCGGAGGTGGGAATGGGCAGCATGACGGCATAGGAGGCCTTGGGATTCAGCTCGCGGGCTTGGCGGACGCCCTCCGCCGCGAAGCCGTGCCAAGTGGTCTCGCCGCGGCTAGTCGCATGGTAGAGACCGCCCACCTCGCTCAGGTCGGCGTGCTCGGCCAGAATGTGCAGGGTGAGCGCGGCCAGGTCGCGGCTAGAGGTGGGCGCGCCATGCTGGTCGGCCACGACCTTCATCTCGGAGCGCTCGCGCGCCAGACGCAGGATGGTCAGGAGAAAGTTCTTGCCGGAGGCGCCGTACACCCATGAGGTGCGGAGCGTAATGTGCTGGGCGCCCGAAGCCTCAAGCGCCTGCTCGCCCGCGAGCTTCGAGGCGCCATAGACGCCGGCGGGATTGGCGCCGTCGGTCTCCACATAGGGCAGGGGATTGGTCCCGTCGAAGACGTAGTCGGTGGAGAAGTGAATGACTCCCGCGCCGATCCGTTTGGCCTCTTCGCCCAGGACGCCCGGAGCCTCCGCGTTGATGTCGAAGGCAACGACGCGATTGGTCTCGGCTTTATCGACCGCGGTGTAGGCAGCCGGATTGACGATCCAGCGTGGGCGAAGCTCACGCACTACCTTGCGGATGGACGCGGGATTGCCTAGGTTCAGGGCCGCCCGGTTGGGCGCGTGGATCGGCCCCGCCGTCTCCGAGAACGGCGCCAGCGCCTGCAGAATCGCGCTGCCGACCTGGCCGGTCGAGCCTGTGACGAGAATGCCTCCGGTAGTGCTGATAACTGGTCTCCTCAAGAACGCGCAAGTAGCTCAGTGTCCATGGAGCCGAGCCGGTAAGCGATCGCCTCCGGACAAGCAGCTTTGAGACTCTGCCGATGCCTAAGAATAGAGCATGGTACTTGGATGCTTTGAGCAGCGAATCGTGTGTCCCGGTATGGATCGCGGTCTCATCGATGCCGCTCCGCATGCCATAAACTTCATGGTCGTCTTTGATGAAGGCGAGATTGGCTGCGTTGCCGGCGTAGCCCAATTTGTTCAGGTGGAGGATCGAGCTTACCCGCGCCCAAGCCAGTCCAGCACGAAATTCGAGCCGATGAATCCGGGCCCGCCGGTAAGGGGTCTCGTTACTCTTTACTAGGCAAGTTCGTTTGGTGTACGGAGGAACCTGAGGCAAACGCAGATTCTGCGCCGAGGAAATGGACCGTAGTAGCCTGCCCCGCGGCAAGGTTAGAAGCTGCGGCAAGATTAGAAACAGATGCGGCAACCTGCGTCCCTCCCGGCCAGCCATAAAGAAAAACCATGTAGGCGAACCAGTAGAAGGCCATCACAGGGATGTAATTTAGCGCACCGTCGATGGACATGAGAATCAAGTACAGGATCAGCCCCTTCAAGGCGGCTATACGCAGAGGAGAGCGGATGCACGCCTGGTCGCGGAGCAGCAGAAAAATCGGCAGAGTAAAGATGAGGAGAATTGCCAGCAGGCCGGCCATGCCATAGTTGGCGAGAGCACTGGCGTAAATAATTTCTCCGAAATACTGGACCGGGGCAGCAGGGAGCCAGCTTATGTTTTGGAGCGACGCCTTCAGGGTGTCGGTTCGCCCTCCGAGCTGGGTATCAAAGAGGAAGGCCAGATTGCCGGAGGTAAAGGCCAAGCCGACGAGGACTCCTCCGAGGGTAAGCAGGAGAAAGGCGCCTCGTTTGACTGCAGAGCCAAGGACCAGGCGTGGCAAGGTGCGCAACGCATTGGCTCCGAGCCGGGCCAGGGAGAGAAGCTGCTCGGCTACGAGACCGAACCACACGGTGCGCGAGAGGCTGAGGACCAAGGCGAACTTAATGAGATTGCGCCGCCAAAGGCGAGGCTCCAAGTGGTTGTAAAGCGGAAGCAGGATGAGGGTGGCCACACCATAGACGTTTCCGTTGTTATAGGTGGAGATGAGTTTGAGGAAGGCTCCGCGATTGATGTGCTTGTAGGCCTCAATCATCCCATAGTCGGCGGCGTTGACGGTTAAATACGGTACTTCAAACAAGTGTCCGGTGAGCGGGTATAAGAAAAATAGGAAGATGCCGAACAGCGCTGCGGCTAAAATGCAGAAGCGAAATAGGCGTTCTAGCCTGGTGCCGTTGACCCACGGCAGAAAAACCGGGTAGATGACGAGAAAGGCAAAGGGAAGCACAAACAGGGAAGTGAAGGTACTGATCGCTTCGCCGAAGCTGGCGATTCCGTTTTGCTTTGCACTGAAGAGGAACAGGATCAGGAACGGGATGAGAGATGCGATAGCAGCGATCGCTCCCCATTTGAGGCGTAAAGGAAAAGCCACACAGCGGATGACCGTGAGTACCGGCAGAGTTAAGCCTAGCAGCAGATATCCCCAGGTGAGGGGCACCTCGCCCACCTTGATACCACCCTTGGGAAAGAGCACGAGGAAGAGGGTAAGCAGTGCGGCGAGAACCGCGGTGAGGGTGTGTCTCCGTCCTTGAGCCGTGAAGCTTCCTACAAGACGCGGCCTCAAATCTGTTCCGCCGTCCCGCATGGTTAACGCCGGCCCTGGAAGCTGCGGCGCATTTCGGCAAGATGCGTTCGACTGCGGGGATTTGCCTGAATCCTGTGCCAGAGCAGGTTGAGTGCGATGCCCGCAAGGCCTGCGAGTAACGCGACCGCCGCATCCAGCATAAGCAGGATACGGCGCGCAGGCCAGGCTTTGCGCTCGGGAGCGATCGCCCGGTCGACGATGACGAACTGGGCTGCACTGTCTCCAGCTTTAAGCCGATTGGACTCGTATTGATTGGAGATGGAGGTGACGAGCGCCTCATGGTATCTGACTTCGCGTAACTTGCGGCTATAGTCCAGGTTGAGCTGCGGCATGTTGCGTGCGGAGGCCGCGGCACCGGTGGCTTTGGATGAGTTGGCCGATTCGAGCGAGTGTTCGTGAGCTTCCAGGCCGGCAATCTGCGCGCGCAGGTCTTTGACCTGCGGATTCTGTTCTGACTCGCCGAGCAGGAGCGAGGAGAGCTGCACCTGAAGGTTCGAGATCTGCGCGCGCGCATTGGCGATTGCATTAAGGCCGATCTGGGTCTGGGAATCAGGTTGAACTACCCCGGTTGACTCCTGCACATCTTTGAAATTTTGTTCCGCAGCGGCTAGGGCATTCTCTTCTGATTTGAGCTGCTGCTCGAAGAACCGGTTGTGGACCTCGAACTCGCTCAGGATCATCTTTTCCCGCTCGTTTTGCAGGCTTTCAAGGTAAGCGTTCGAGATACGTGCGGCCTGACCAGCGTCCGCGTCCCGTACCTTGATGATGACCAGACCTCCCCGGCCGGCATCGAAGACGGTACTACTGGATAGTTGAAGACGAGCTATCTCTCTGCTGGATGTGTGATAAGCCGCCAGTAGGTTGACGCGATCGATGACTTCGTCGGCAACGGAGCGACTCGCCAAGAGTCCGTAGAAGATTTCCGACGAGGAGGAACGTCCGGAGAACAGAGACGCGGGGCTCGGAGTTTCGTCTCTTTCCTGCGGCAGGATAGATGCATAGGCCTCAAATAACGGCTTGATCGAATAGATATAGGCAACACCGATGGCAAACACAAGCAAGGAGATCGCTAGGAATCGGCGCCATTGAACGACGAACTTCGCAGCGAGTTCAAGGAGATCGATGCTGTCGTCCAATTCAAGGACGCTGGATGCCTTTGCGGTGTGGTCTTCAGTCATATCGCTGGTCACTTTAGAACGTCAATCGCGGCCGCACCCAACCCGAACTGCCCGATGATCGTCGACGCATCGAGCAGCTCGCGGAAGAAAGCTCGCTGCGAAAGCCGCGGCGGCACGACGATCGTGTCCCCCGGGAACATGGTGGCGCGCGCCACATGGCCGTATTGCTCGCTGAACACCGAGCCGTCGGCGCGCAGAATGAATGTCCGCTTGGTATCGGATTCGCGGTCCGGGCCGCCGGCCTGGCGCAGGTAGTCGCGTTCCTTATGGCCGCGCAGGAAGACAAACGCGTTGGCGCTATATACCTGCCCCTCGACGCTGACCGTCGCCGGCGTTCTCGGCACCACGAAGCGGTCGCCGTCCTCAAGCGCTAGGTCGGGAATGTCTTCTATCGTGCGGCTGTCCGGCAGCAGGTCGAGCACGATGCGCCCGATCGGCACCAGCCGCCGCAGGCGGGCGATCGTCTGGCGGGCCTGGGTATCGGACGCCGCGGTGGCCGCCGTGTCCAGGCCGGAGATGGCGCGGCCGTTGGCGATCGCGGACTGCGCCGAAATCTGCGCCTCCAGGTTATCCGCATACTCATTCAGGCGCTGCTGCTGCACGCGCTGGGTGGACAGCCGGGTAAACTCCGAGCCGTAGAGATAGGCGCTCGGCGTCAGGCCGCCGACCCGCCGCAGCAGCTGCCGCAAGGTCTCTCCCGGCAGCACGCTGTAGACGCCCGACGAGTTGAACTCGCCCTCGAGCCGCACGAAGCGCGTTTGCTGGGCGGTCGGCACGCGGATGTCCGCGGTCGAGAAAAAGGTCACCACATCGCCGGAGTTGAGCGGCAGATTCTGGCTTGGATCGCCGCGCAGAAATAGGTCGCCCGGGTTGAACGAGATCAGCGAGGTGGTCAGCGTCTCCGGATTCAGGCGCTCGATCACGGCATAGGACCAGTCGAGGTCGGGCGCGGCCAGCACGACATCCGTGACCGCGCCGAAGGGCGAGTTGGACCCGGTGAGCGCCTCGCCGATCGAATTGCCTCCGCGGCTGGTGGCCGTCGCGGCGCCGCTGGCCACGGCCGAATCGCTTCCCTGCGTGTTGCCGTTGCCGCGGATTTGCAGCGCTCCCGGCACCGCCCGCGCGTAGTCCTGCGCCGTAACGCCGAGAGTGTTGAGCCGGCGATAGTAATCGCGCGCAATCAGCCGGTCGCGATTCGGCACCAGGTCCATGATCCGCATGCCGGGATGCCACACATAGCGGCCCGGCGAGGTGACGTTGCCGCGCAGGGTCACCGCATCGTCGTAACGGTTGAGGATCGCGCCGACCGAGACGATATCGCCGGCCGCCAGCACCGGGTTCTGCCCCTTGGCCGTGTCCACGTCGACGATGCTGCGCATGGTCTGCTCGAAGATGCGTTCCAGCCGCACCTGGCTGCCGAGCGCCACGCTGGTTTTGCCGCCGGCCAGCTGCACCGCTTGCGTCAGCGTCGTGCCGGGGGCGATCTCGTAAATGGCCGGATTGGTAACGCTGCCGGTGACCGCAACCTGCGGGCCCGCGATGGGAATGAACAGGACATCGCCCGGCGCAAGCGGCACGTCCTTGCTCTTGTCTCCGCGCAGCAGCAGGTCGTAGAGGTCGAAGTGAACCACGGTCTTGCCGCCGCGCTGGAGCTCGATGTCGCGCAACGAACCCTGCGGCAGCGGCCCGCCCGAGGCGAACAGCGCGTTCAGCAGCGTGCTCAGCGAGCTGATCGTATAGGCTCCCGGCCTGCGTGCCTCACCGACGACGAAGACCTGGATCGAGCGCAGCTGGCCCAGGTTTACGTTCAGCTCGAAGTTGCGGTAGACGCGGCCGAGCTCGCGGGTAAGAAATCCGCTGAGCTGGTCGTAACGCAGGCCGGCGACGTGCAGCGTGCCCACTCCGGGATAGGCGATATCCCCGGTGCGGCTGATCACGTAGCGGCCCTGCTGATTTACCTGCCCGTAAATCTCGATGCGCAGCTCGTCACCGGGGCCGAGCACGTACTCGGGCGCAACCGGAATGTTGTCCACCGGCGCAAAGGTGGAGGGCACGCCGTTGAACAGCGAAGCGCCGAAGATGGGCAGGTCGACCCCGGTCGACTCCGTCACCAGCCGCTGAAACTGGGTTTGCTGGTCGGCGGTGTAGGCGCCGTTGTCGCGCCGGACGGCCTCGTCGCGGGCGCGGCGGTCGGCTTCGTCGGCGATGCGGCGGGCGGCGGCTGTGTCTGTGCTGTTGGTCTGGGTCGTGTCCTGCATACGCAGAGGGTTGGCGGTTCCAGCCTGGCCTCCGCTTTGGCCTCCGCTCTGGGGCGTGGTCTGGACGGGCGGCACGCTCAGTAAAGATGGGCTGCCGGACGGAACCTGCGCTGCCGGAGCTGCCGAGGCGGGAGCCTGACCGTAGGCAGAGCCACCGATCAGCGCAACCGCCGCCGCCATCAAAGCCGCTCTCCATCGAAGCCGAGCTGGTGGAACGGGGTGCCGGGAAATCTCTCCTGCCATCGCTTTCAATGCGTTCCTGTTCCGCCGCAGCGTTCCGGGGCGCACGGATAGGGGCGCACGGATCGGCATAGCCTTCCCGTCACCCAGCCGGGCGAGAGGGGCTATGCGTAGTTTACAGAAGAACCGCGGCTATTCGTGCCGGCAGGCAACTGCAGCTACACCTTAGTACCTCCCACGCAACAGAGGAGCAGCCATGAGCAAGCGCATGCAGGAAGGCGATCCGGACGGCACCGAACCCTCCGGCTACACCGGAGCAAACCCGTCCACGGCCGGACCCGGACCGACCAAGGTCGACTCGAACACCCCCGAAAACGAGGAAGGTCACCTCAACCCGTCGGCCCCGGAAGACTCGAACACCACCCCCGGCTCTACCTCCAGCAAGTAGCCGGCCGCCGTACAATAGGTCCGCGGGCGCAATGCGCTGGCGCGGGCCTATAGCTCAATTGGTTAGAGCAGCGGACTCATAATCCGTTGGTTCCAGGTTCAAGTCCTGGTGGGCCCACCAATCTCTGCGTAGGAGAACTCCGTTGCCTGCCGATGCAAACCGCGTTCTCGCTCATCTCCAAGCTCTGCGCGGCCTGACCGGCGATGAGCATGGCGCGCAGCGGGTCGCCTGGACTGAGACCTGGTTGCGCGCGCGTGCCTGGTTCGAGTCGCTGGTCGACAGCCTGCCGCACCAGGATCGCCTCGAGCGCCACTACGACGCCGCGGGGAATCATTGGGTCACGCTGCGCGGCGAAGAGCAGCGTGCGCTCATTCTCGGCTCGCATCTGGACTCCGTGCCCAACGGCGGCTGGCTGGACGGCTGCCTGGGCGTGCTGGCCGCCTTCGAGGTTCTTCGCACTCTGAACGAGACCTACGCCGGCCGGCCACCCATGACGATCCGCCTGGTGGATTGGGCGGACGAAGAGGGCGCGCGCTTCGGACGCAGCCTCTTCGGCTCCTCCGCCTTTGCCGGAACGCACTCGATTGAAGCCGACCGCGGCCGCACCGACCAGGCCGGCACCACGCTCGAAGAGGCGCTCGCCGCGTGCGGCGTCGCCGTGGACCGAATCGGCGAGGCCTCTCTCGAGCGCGCCCATGCCGCCGCCTACCTGGAGCTGCACATCGAGCAGGGACCGGTGCTCGAGAGCCGCGGCCTGCCGCTGGCCGTGGTCGCCGGCACCAAGGGTGTGGAGCGCCACGCCATCACCTTCTTCGGACAGGAGGCGCACTCCGGCTCGACCCCCATGCGCGCGCGGCACGATGCCCTGGCCGCCGCCGCGAAGCTTGCGCTTGAGATTCGGCCGATCGCCATGCGGCATCCGGACGCGGTCGCCACCATGGGCAGCCTCAAAACCTTTCCCGGTATCGTGACGGCAGTCGTCGGCCGTTGCGAGACCACGCTCGACATGCGCGACCTCGACGCAAGCGTCCTCGCCCAGATGCTCGCCGAAGCCCAGACCGCCAGCCGCCGCTTCGCCGAAGAAGAGCGCTGCACGGTCGAGTGGGCGCGTATCTGGTCGATCGAGCCCATTCCCTTCGATCCGCATCTGATCGCGCTCGCCGCCGAAGCCGTGAGCGAAGCCGCCGGCAAGGCGCCGGTCCTGCCCTCCGGCCCGCTGCATGATGCCGCGGAGGTCGCCCGCGCCGGCATCCCCACCGTCATGATCTTCGCCCAGTCCCTGCGCGGCCTCAGCCACAACCACGAGGAAGACACGCAGCACGAACACCTGCTCGCCGCCATCGACGCCTTTGATCGCCTCGCTCAAAAGACGGCCGCCTGGCTCACCCAAACACCTTTGCCCTAACCGCAATGCCTCCGTCCGCTTCGTCTTCCCGCCAGAGGATGCAATAATCGTCTCTTCCACAATCGTTTTGGTCCGTGAGAGAACCGAAGGCCCGATGAGCGAGTCTGTCCCCTTTTACCCGCAGAATCCTACCCCGCCCGCCACCGCCGCGCGCTTCCCGGACCTGCACGCGCCCTTCGACCGCCAGGCCGCCATCCCCGAGGCCAACCGCTGCCTCTTCTGCTTCGACGCGCCCTGCATGCAGGCCTGCCCCACCCACATCGACGTCCCGCGCTTCATCAAAAAGATCGCCAGCGGCAACCTGCTTGGATCGGCCCAAACTATTCTTGACGCCAATGTTCTGGGCGCAAGCTGCTCCCGCGCGTGCCCGGTGGAGGTGCTGTGCGAGGGCGCCTGCGTGCTGCACCGCTACAACAAACAGCCTATTGAGATTGGCCACCTGCAGCGCTACGCCATGGAAGCCTTTCATTCGAGTGGCGAACGGCTACCGTTTGTGCCGGGCCAGGACACCGGGTTGCGGGTCGCGCTGATCGGGGCGGGTCCGGCGTCGCTTGCCTGCGCGGCCGAGCTGCGCCGCCACGGCATCGCGGCAACGATCTATGACGCGCGCCCCCTGCCCGGAGGGCTCAACAGCTACGGCATTGCCGAGTACAAGCTCACCCTCGCCGCCAGCCTCCGCGAGATCGATATGGTCGCCCGCCTCGGCGTCGACTTCCACTTCCACACCTCCGTCGACGCCGCTCTCCTCGCCGAGCTCGAACGCACCCACGACGCCATCTTTCTCGGTGCCGGCCTCGGCGCCATCCACCGCCTCGGCGTTCCGGGCGAGGACCTCCCCGGCGTCACCAGCGCCCTCGACCTCATCGCCGGATACAAGGACGGCAGCTGCACCTCCGTGCCCGCGCGCGTCGCGGTCCTCGGCGCGGGCAACACCGCCATCGACGCAGCCATCGCCTCCGTCCGTCTCGGTGCCCGCGAAGTCTCGATGATCTACCGTCGTGGTCCCGAACAAATGTCCGCCTTCTCCTTCGAGTACGACCACGCCAAACAGGAAGGCGTCCGCTTCCTCTGGCACAAGCAGGCCGTCGCCATCGAAGGAGGCACCTCAGTCGAAGCCCTTCGCCTCACCTCGCTCGAGCCCTCCGCCGACGGCTCGCTCATCCCCATCGCCGCCATGGAACTCACCCTTTCCGTCGACATGGTCGTCCTCGCCATCGGCCAGGCTACGCACACCGGCTTCCTCGCCGCCTCCGGCGTTCAGCTCGAGCGCGGACGCATCCTCATCGACCGCACCACCGGCCAGACCTCCAACCCCAAATACTTCGCCGGCGGCGACTGCACCAACGGCGGCCGCGAGGTGGTCGACGCCGTGGCCGACGGCAAGCGCGCCGCACTCGGTATCGCCGCCCACCTCACCACTAAAGCGGGTGCCCCACATCTCGCTTCTGAGATGTGGGTTTCCACCGAGGCCCAGGCATGAGTCCAACCCTCGCCACCACCTTCGCCGGCATCCCCTGCCTCAATCCCTTCTGGCTCGCCTCCGCCCCGCCCACCAACTGCGGCGAGCAGATCATGCGCGCCTTCGACGCAGGCTGGGGCGGCGCCGTCTGGAAGACCATCGGCGAACCCATTACCAACGTCAGCTCCCGCTACTCTTCTATCGATTACGAGGGCCGCCGCATGATGGGCTTCAACAACATCGAGCTCATCAGCGACCGCCCCATCGAGACCAACCTCCGCGAGATCGCCGAAGTCAAACGCCGCTACCCGAAGCACGTCGTCATCGCCTCGCTCATGGTCGCCAGCAACCGCGAAACCTGGCATGACATCGTCCAGCGCTCCGAGGACGCGGGAGCCGATGGCCTCGAGCTCAACTTCGGCTGCCCCCATGGCATGAGCGAGCGTGGCATGGGGTCCGCCGTCGGCCAGGTGCCCGAGTACTGCGAGCAGATCACCGGTTGGGTCAAGGAAAAAGCCCGCACCCCCGTCATCGTCAAGCTCACCCCCAACATCTCCGACATCCGCATGCCCGCCCGCGCCGCCCGCCGCGCCGGAGCCGACGCCCTCTCCGCCATCAACACCATCAACTCCATCACGTCGATCGATCTCGACACCTTCGAGCCGCGCCCCCTAGTCGACGGCAAAAGCTCGCACGGAGGCTACTGCGGACCGGCCGTCAAACCCATCGCGCTCAACATGGTCCAGCAGATCATGTCAGACGGTGGCGCAGACCCCGAGGCCATGCTGCCGCTGTCCGGCATCGGCGGCATCGCTACCTGGCGGGATGCCGCCGAGTTCTTCCTGCTCGGCTGCGGCAACGTCCAGGTCTGCACCGCCGCCATGCACTATGGCTACCGCATCGTCGAGGACATGGCCGACGGCCTGCTCGGCTGGATGCGCGACAAGGGCTTCACCACGCTCGACGACTTCCGCGGCCTCTCTTTACCGAACGTGCGCGAGTGGAAGCAGCTCAACCTCAACTACCGCGTCGTCGCCGAAATTCACGCCGACAAGTGCATCGGCTGCCAGCTCTGCTACACCGCCTGCTGGGACGGCGCACACCAATGCATCCACCTCGACCGCACCTCCGGCGGCGACCAGCGTTTGCACCATGGGAAAGACCCCCGCTACGCCCACGGCGAACCCAACCCACACGGCAAACCCACTCCCGCCATGGTCTTCGCTGCCTCGACCAGGACCATCACAACCACACCCATCCCCAAGCTCGACATGAGCGGTCCCGGCCTGAACTCCTCGGTCACCCCGCTCGAACGAATCCCCCGCGTCGACTGGGACGAGTGCGTCGGCTGCAATCTCTGCTCGCTCGTCTGCCCGGTCGAAGACTGCATCACCATGGAGCGCATCGAGACCGGTCTCCCGCCGCAAACCTGGGAGGAGCGATCAGCCGCCGGCATGGTCCCCGCGGACGCCACGCCCGCCGGCCTCGCCGAAGGTCATTAGGAGTCTGATTGGAAAGATTCCGGGTGCCCCATCTCAGACGGTCTTATCGTCTGAGGTGGGGAAACCAGCGCTCTCCCGCCGCCGCAGCACCACCAGCCCCCAGCCCAGCAGCACACACACCCCAATACTCAGGCCCGCATCCACCACGAAGCTCCCCACCACGCCGCGCCAGTCGTAGCCCTTTCCATCTAGCACCCCCATGTAGATGATCGGCAGGTTGACCGCCGCCGTCAGCAGCGTGAACTGGGTCGCGGCCAGCGGATTCTCCTGCCCGATCGTCTCGAACGTGATCGCATTTCCCGCCGCGAACGCCAGCGCCTGGAACGCATTCTCCCCCGTCATCGCAATGGCGAACGTCGTCGGCGTATGCGGCATCAGCAGCAGGCTCAGCGTAAACACGCCCCCGGCAATGCCGATCGCCAGGTACAGCGGCCGCAGCGCCAGCTTTCTCGCCAGTGGCGGCAGCAGTAGGCTGCCGACCACGCCCGCAGCCGCCGAACCAACGCCACCCAGCAGGCTCACCATACGCTCGCTCGCGGAGAAATCCTTGCCAATGCCCGCAAGCACATTCGTCAGCGCAAACGACGCCGAGGGAAGCAGGAACAGCACCAGCGCAATCACCACTTCCCGCCGCCTCACCAACGCCACGATCTCCCCGAAAAACCTGCCGAAGCTCTCGCTCGCCAGCCGCCGGTCCGGAGGAGGCGCCGGAATGAACACGTATAGCAGCGAAGGCAGCAGCACGACCGCTCCGATCAGCAAACCCGCTGCAACCGGCGGCCAGCGATGCACCGTCTCACCCGCAAACAGCGCCATCAGCCCGCCCGCGCCGGTGTTCGAGACAGCAAACCACGCGCCCAGCCGGCTGTCGTTTTCCTTTGGCACCAGGCTACCCATCCACCCGCCCACCGCCCCCTGCACCAGCGACGCCGCGATGTAGCCGGCCAGCATCACGCCCTCAATCAACGTCGGATTCGTCCGATGCGCCACCGAAAACGCCACCGCCCCAGCCGCAAGCACCGAGAACACCAGCGCGTACGTCCGGCGGCTGAAGCGCACATCCAGCAGCGGCGAAAACAGAAACACGAAGAACCCAGGCGAGAGCACCGCCGCAATCACCGCGGCAATACGGCCGCCCGGAACCCCCTGCGCGGCCAGCATCTCTGGCAGCGTAATCACCGAAAAGCCGCCGACAAAGCCAAACGTCGCGTTCGTAAGCCCCATCAGCCAAACCGGGGGCAGCCTGCGCAATGCAGTCATCTGGAGGTCGGCCAAGCGAAGCTCCTGAAGTTCGTCGTTGGTTTGCCTGAAGTGAAGTCATTCTGTCATACGTGCGAAGCCTCCGCCTGAAGTAAGCTTTTCTTTCAAGCACACCATTGGAGCAGCGTATGGGCACCCTCATCCAACACGGCACAGTCATCCACGCCGACTCCACCCTCCAGGCCGACGTCCTCCTCGAAGGCGAAACCATCGCCGCCGTCGCCCCTAACCTTCCGCCCGCCAACCACACCCTCGTCGACGCCACCGGCCTGCTCGTCCTCCCCGGAGGCATCGACGTCCACACTCACCTCGACATGCCCTTCGGCGGCACCACCTCCGCCGACGACTACCTCACCGGAACTCGCGCCGCCGCCATGGGAGGCACCACCACCGTCATCGACTTCGCCCTGCAGTCCCGTGGCCACACCCTCGCTGAAGCCCTCGCCACCTGGGACGCCAAGGCCGCCGGCAAGGCCTGCATCGACTACGCCCTCCACATGGCCATCACCGACCTCAATCCCACCGGCGGCACCCACAATGAAACCCTCGCCGAGATGGAAGCCATGGTCGCCCGCGGCATCACCAGCTTCAAGCTCTTCATGGCCTACCCCGGCGTCCTCATGATCGACGACGGCCTCATGTTCCAGGTCATGCAGAAGGCCGCCGCGCTCGGCGCACTCTGCCTCATCCATGCCGAAAACGGGGCCGCCATCGACGTCGTCGTCGCCCAGGCCCTCGCCGCCGGCCACACCGAGCCACACTGGCATGCGCTGACGCGCTCCGTGGAAGCCGAGGCCGAAGCCACTCATCGCGCCATCGCCCTCGCCGAGATGGCCGGCGCCACCGTCTACATCGTCCACCTCTCAAACGCCGACTCCCTCCGCGAGCTCAAGGCCGCCCAGGCCCGCGGCCTCCGCGCGCTCGCCGAAACCTGCACCCAGTACCTCGTCCTCTCGCTCGAAGAGCAAATGCCCGGCACGAGCTTCGACGAAGCCAAGTACGTCTTCACCCCGCCCCTGCGCCCCAAGGCCAACCACGCCCCCCTCTGGCAGGCACTCGCCGATGGCTCCCTCTCCGTCGTCTCCACCGACCACTGCCCCTTCCGCTTCGCCGACCAGAAATCCCTCGGCCTCCACGACTTCACTAAAATCCCCAACGGCGGCCCCGGCATCGAGAACCGCCTGCAGCTCCTCTGGCACCACGGCGTCAACGCCGGCCTCCTCACCCCCCAGCGCTTCGTCGCCCTCACCGCCGCCGAGCCCGCCCGCATCTTCGGCATGACCTCCAAGGGCGTCATCGCCCCCGACAAAGACGCCGACCTCCTCCTCTGGGATCCCCACGCCGACTACACCATCTCCGCCGCCACCCAGGCCATGAACACCGACTACAGCATGTTCGAAGGCTGGCACGTCCAGGGCAACGCAGCCCAGGTCTACTCCCGCGGCGAGTGCATCGTCGACCGCGGCCGCTTCCTCGGCACCCCCGGCCGCGGGCGCTTCCTCCATCGCCAGGCGAACGCGGGAGAGCTCCTTTGAGCTTCTACGACGCCGACCTTGCCCACCCCGAACGCACCGCGCCCGACCCGCGCCTCTCGAACGCCGACCTCGCCCCCACCTCTCCCGCCCAGCGCACCTGGGGAACCTACAACTACATCGCCCTCTGGTTCTCCATGTCCATGGAGGTCACCACCTACATGCTCGCCAGCTCCCTCATCGCCGGCGGCATGAACTGGTGGGAAGCCGTCCTCACCATCCTGCTCGGCAACCTCATCGTCCTCGTCCCCATGCTGCTCAACGCCCACGCCGGCACCCGCTACGGCATCCCCTTCCCCGTCTTCGTCCGCGCCAGCTTCGGCGTTCGCGGAGCCAACATTCCCGCCCTCCTCCGCGCCATCGTCGCCTGCGGCTGGTTCGGCATCCAGTCCTGGATCGGCGGCCAGTCCATCGCCGCCATGATCGGCGTCCTCTCCCCCGCGCACGACGGCTCGCCCACCGTCCTCTGGACGTGCTTCCTCGGCTTCTGGCTCCTCAACATGGCCGTCGTCTGGCGCGGCGTCGACTCGATCCGCTTCCTGCAAAGCTTTTCCGCGCCTTTTCTCTTCGTCATGTCGCTCATCCTGCTCGCCTGGATGACCCACCGCGCCGGCGGCTTCGGCCCCATGCTCGCCGCGCCCTCGAAGTTCGCCTCCACCGGCGCCTTCCTGCACTTCTTCTTCCCCATGCTCACCGCCATGGTCGGCTACTGGGCCACGCTCTCGCTCAACATCCCCGACTTCACCCGCTACGCCAAGTCCCAGGACGCCCAGATCCTCGGCCAGGCCTTCGGGCTACCTGTAGCAATGACTCTCTACTCCTTTATAGGCATCGCCTGCACCTCCGCCTCCACCGTCGTCTTCGGCGAGCCCATCTGGTCCCCCATTACCCTTCTCGGCCGCTTCCACCAGCCCGCCATCGCCTTCCTCGCTCTCATCTCCATCCTCATTGCGACCCTCAACGTCAACATCGGCGCCAACGTCGTCAGCCCCTCGAACGACTTCTCGAATCTCGCGCCTAAGTACATCAGCTTCCGCACCGGAGGCCTGATCACCGGCTTTCTTGGCCTCGCCATGATGCCCTGGCGCCTGATGGCCAGTTTCGGCAGCTACATCTTCGGCTGGCTGGTCGGCTACTCCGGCCTGCTCGGCCCCGTGGCCGGCATCATGGTCGCGGACTACTTCCTGCTCCGCCACCGCCAGCTCGACGTCCCCGCCCTCTACCGCCGCAACGGCCTCTACGAGTACACGGAGGGCTTCAACCCCAAGGCCATCCTCGCGTTGATCGTCGGGGTCTTCTTCTCCCTCATCGGCCTCTTCGTCCCCACCCTGCGCTTCCTCTACGACTACGCCTGGTTCGTCGGCTTCTTCTTGTCCGCAATGATCTACTTGGCGCTGATGAGTTCTCGAAGGAGAGCACTTCCATGAAGATGTCCGACCTGCTGTATGCGCCAACGGCAAGCGACAAGAACGAGAGGTAGTCGGGTCAATCTCACGTGGACCGCTGAAGTTGCTGAAAACCCGACTTTTGAGGAAGTGACTCCGGATTAGTCACTACAAAGCGCGTTTATCGAGACCTATACTTTCTGCATGCAACCACCAAACCTTCGCCCGAACCCGCGTCCCCGAAATCTGGCCGAAAAACTTGGGGTTGAGGGAAGTCCATGCCCTATTCCCGCTACACATGACAGACTTGCTGAGGTGCATTATTGGTGGCATGAGATGGCGGAGTGGTATCACGAACCAGACCCCTTCCGTTATCGCCTCGGGGCGTTTGCACAAGCTGCCCGAAGCGTTACTTTGATGCTCCAAAAAGAGAAAGCCGCCTTCGCTGACTTTGGTTGGTACGAGGTAAATTGGGTTCCTCGAGCGAAGCTCGATCCAGTCATGAAGTGGCTAGACTCAACACGGACAAATCTGTTCCACAGACAGAGTTTAGAGCCTTCAAGCTGGTTAGAAATGCAGTGTTTTCGAAATCCACGTGAGTCGCCATGGGACGAAGACAACGTGCCTGCCGGCACCGTCGATCCTTTTCAATGTACTCACTATTACATAAATCAAGGACCCTCTACGGATCACGGACACAACTTCACGCGCTTGTGGAGTATGGACGGCTTGGGTGGCAGCGAACTATTGAGTGTATGCGCAGACATATACGACAAGCTCGACGAATTGGTCAGTGAAGCCCATCAGCGGTTAGGGGTATCCACTGTTTCGTACGCTGGCCCCGAATCGAAAAGGCGGTTGCCCTGTATGGGAGACACAGATAAATATCGAATCGTAAAAACAAGAATTAGAAAAGGCAAAGAGGTGTGGATCAACAGACCCAAGAAGCCCCATGTCGGCTGAGAAATGGAGTTTCTATCGATAAGTTGGCTCGTCGTCACTGATCCGCTATGTTTGTCATTCGCAAAAAACGGGGTTGTCCGCAAATTCGATTGCTCCGAACATCAAACTGACCCACTACGGGCGCCACGCTGCAGTTGCACCAGAAGCGCCCAACACTTTTGCTAAAATCCCGCATGGCGACCTATCTCGTCGGGCCCGATGACTACGCCGGCTGGAATCCCACCGGCCGCAACTTCGCTCTCATCGGCGCCGGTGTAGGCGCAGCTGGCCTGCTCTCGTGGATGTCCCTCCATCATCATCTCGGAGCCTTCCGGCCCACTGCGGCATCCGATCAGCTCTTTCTCGGCGGTCTGGTTTGGCTGGGATTGGGAGGTTTCTGTATTATGGCCTTCGCCGCCCTCGGTTCGATGATGCTCTCCCTCAGATCACGCGGCACAGTCAGCATTACTGCGGAAGGCGTTTTCCGGACGATCCAGTCTCATACTGACTCCCTTGCGTGGTCTGAAATTAACGGATTTGTTCCCATGACCTACGGAGGCGTAACCCTCGTCTCCGCGCCTGCAAAACCCGATATCGTCATCCCGCGATTTTTAGATGATTACCGCGCCTGCATCGCCGAGATCAAAGATCATGGCATTCCCGTTCTTCCCACCAGCAGCCTTCGGCAGAAACGAAAGACGACCTGGGTGGATGCAGTACAAAATTTCCTTTTCATCTTTCTCTCCAGCATTGCCATGGATTCTCACGAGTCCGACCGCGTCCGCATCGCAAGCTTCAGCGGAGCTATTTTGTTCTTGGTATACGTGCTGCAGACTTCTCGATCGAAACCTGATCGGATCAGTCGATTGACCACGTTCGGAGGAGTGCTCCTCGGTTTCACTCTCCTGGCACTCGTGCGTACGGCTCTGAGTTGGTAAAACGAAAGGATCCCATGGTCACCATCCAAATGAACTACGAAGGAGACCTGCACTGCCGCGCCGTGCATGAGCCCTCCTCCACCGCCCTCGCCACCGACGCCCCCAAGGACAACCAGGGACGCGGCGAAAGCTTCTCCCCCACCGACCTCGTCGCCACCGCGCTCGGCACCTGCATCCTCACCACCATGGGCATCGTCGCCCGCAATCACGGCATCGACATGACCGGCGCCACCGCCATCGTCGAAAAGGACATGACCGCCGTCCCCACCCGCAGGATCGGCAGTCTCGCCACCAAGATCCACATGCCCCACGACCTCACCGACGAGCACAAGCAGCGCCTCGAACGCGCCGCCCACACCTGCCCCGTGCACAAAAGCCTCCACCCCGACGTGCACGCCCCCATCGACTTCACCTGGGGCTGACTCAGATGCGTCGTCAACCCTGAAACACGCGCAGGCAGACATACACTAGGAGTCCAGGTCAATGACAGAACCGAACCATTCATTTGCTCCAAGAAAGCTCACCCACGCCCAGGCGCGCATGGAGCACCTGCTTTACTGGAGCCGGAAGACCGTCGCGGAACGTCTTGCGGCCTCCCGAGCGTTGACCAAGAGAATGTACCTCATGCGCGGAGTCGACCTCGATGGACTCAAGCCAGATCTCACTCCTCGCCGCGTTTCTCGCCGCACGCGTTGACTATGTTGTCGTCGGCGGCGTCGCCGTCAACGCACACGGTTACGTCCGCGCCACCAACGACCTGGACCTCTTCATCCGGCCGACCGAAGACAACGCCCGCGCTGCCTTTGAAGCCCTCCTTACCCTCGGCGTTCCACTCGACGGTTACCAGGCCTCCGACCTGCTCGACGACGAAGAAAACCTTCGCTTCGGCCCGCAGGAAGACCACGTCGACCTCCTGGCCTCTATCGGCGAGATGCCCTTCGATCAGGTGTGGCGCAATCGGCTGCAAAAGGAGATCGCCGGCCTGCTCATCCCGTTCATCTCGAAGGCCGACCTCATCGAGAACAAGCGGCAGACAGGCCGCCTGAGAGACCTCGCCGACGTCGAAGAGCTTTTACTCATTCCGGAAATCGACCCCACCACGTAGACTGAATCATCCACGTTTGAAAGGCGCGCCCATGCCCCCGCTCACCTCCGCCGAAGTCGTCGACATCACCCGCCGCACCAACTACGGCACCTGGCGCTTCCAGAAGTCGTGGAACCCCATCCACATCGTCGACGCCAAGGACTGCACCATCACCGACGGCAACGGTAAAGAGTACCTCGACTTCAGCTCGCAGCTGATGTGCTCGAACCTCGGCCACAAGAATGCCGCCGTCATCGCGTCCATCGCCGCGCAGGCCGAGCAGCTCGCGTACGCCATGCCCGGCTACGCCACCAACGCCCGCGCCGAGCTCTCGCAGCTCCTGCTCGAAGTCCTCCCCGCCGGCCTGAGCCACTTCTTTTTCACCACCAGCGGCACCGACGCCAACGAGGCTGCCTTCAAGATCGCCCGCATGTACACCGGCAAATCGAAGATCCTCTCGCGCTACAAGAGCTATCACGGGTCGACCTCCGGCTCCATCGCCGCCACCGGCGACCCGCGCCGCTGGGCCATGGAGCCGGTTGGCGGTAAGCAGCAGGGAACGATCTTCGGGCCTGAGGTGAACTGCTACCGCTGCCCCATCCGCCATACCTACCCTGGCTGCAACATCGCCTGCGCCGACTACCTTGAGCACATGATCCGCAACGAATCGGACGTTGCCGCCATCATCGTCGAGCCGATCGTCGGCACCAACGGCGTGATCGTGCCGCCGGACGAGTACATGCCGAAGCTGCGCCGGATCTGCGACGAAACCGGCGTCCTCCTGATTGCCGACGAGGTCATGTCCGGCTGGGGCCGCTCCGGCAAGTGGTTCGCCATGGAGCACTGGGGCGTCACACCCGACATCCTGACCACCGCCAAGGGCATCACCGGAGCCTATGTCCCGTTGGGCCTCTGCGCGACCAGTGAAAAGATTGCGGCCTATTTTCAGGACCACTACTTCTCGCATGGGCACACCTACGAGGCGCACCCGATGACGCTTGCCCCCGCCGTCGCCGCCATCCACGAGATGCAGCGGCTCGGCCTGGTCGAACGCGCCGCCGAGCTGGCCGCTTATGTTCAGGCAAAGCTCGAAGCCCTCAAGGCCAACCACCCAAGCGTTGGCGATGTGCGCGGCAAAGGACTCTTCTGGGCCGTCGAGCTGGTCAAAGATCGTCTCAACAAGCAGCCTTTCAACACCTACACCGACAAGGTCTCCGGCACGCCTCTCATGGTCGATCAGATCGCCGCCAAATGCATGGCCGACGGCGTCATTCTGCAGGCCTGGGTCTCACACTTCGTCATTGCCCCTCCGCTCATCGTCACCCTCGCGGAGATCGATCGCGGCATCGACACCCTCGACCGCCATCTCGGCCTCGCCGACGCACTCCTCGAAACCCACTCCGAGCCCGCGCCGGAGCTTGCCACTGCCTCCAGCATCACGTCCGACAGCTAGAGCCAGTGGCCTCTTCTGGTTGTCCTTCCGGAAGGGAACCTGCGCCTGCCACTCTCCGCCAACCGTTCACAGCGCCGCCAGAATCTGCTCCACTGTTCCCACCTTGCCCATCATCGGGAACAGGTTCTTCGTCGAAAATGCATGCCACTCCGCGCCCATGGTCGTCATCGCGTCTTCCGCGAAGACCAACGCATAGCCCGCGTCGTACGCCGCCCGCGCCGTCGATTCGACCCCGATGTTGGTCGCAATGCCAGCCATGACGATCGTCTCGATCCCGCGCCGATCGAGCGCCTGCTCCAGGTTCGTTCCGTAAAAGGCACCCCACTGCCGCTTGGCAATCACTACATCGCCCGCCTGCACGCCCGTCTCCGGCACAAGCTCCGAAGCGCTCGCCGGCGGCGGCGCCGAGCCTCCCTGCATCGGGCGGTCCACGGGAAGATGCAGTATCTCATGCAGCAGCACATGCACCCACACCACCATGCCTCCGTTGGCGCGTAGCTGATCGGCCAGCTTGCGCGTACGCGCTACCACCTCCGGGCCGCTGTATGGGGCAAGCCCCTGCCTTTCCACAATCCCGTGCTCCAGGTCGATGACGACCAATGCCGTCTTCTTCGCGTCCAGCGTCATATCCATCTTTCTCTCCTTGAGTTCTGCCTGTACATTGGATGCGTACCCTCTACACGTCTCGCGCACCGCGCGCATCTCGATCGGTCGCACCCGAAAGGCAACCCAATGACCCGTACCTCCGTTCTTCTCGCCTGCGCCATGCTGGCACTCCCACTCACGCTCTCCGCCCAGGCGCCTTCCGGCCCCGCGGCCGAAGTCCAGTCCTCCTACAACCGGATCAAGCCCAACATCCTGAAGGCGGCCGAGAAAATGCCCGAAGCCGACTTCCAGTACAAGCCCACCCCCGAGATCCGCACCTACGCCCGCATCGTCAACCACATCACCGAGGCACAGTTCCACACCTGCACTACACTCAACGGCGGCAAGTTCGACCCCAAGTCCGTACCGTCCGATACCGCCGACAAGGCCACCGTCATCGCCGGCCTGAAGGCCTCCTTCGATGAGTGCGACAAGGCTTACGGCGCGCTCACCGACGGCTCCGTCATGGAGGTCCTCGCCATGGGACAGAACAAGCGTTCGCGTATCGGCCTTGCCTGGGGCAACATCTCGCACGACAACGAGCAGTACGCCGAGCTCTCCACGTATCTGCGCCTCAAAAACCTGGTTCCGCCCACGGCTGAGAAATAGCCCAAGCCTTCATCTGGCGGGTCTCGCATGGCACTTGCAGACGATTCTGAGCTGGCTGGATAAGTGACAGCCCAAGTCTGCTGAACAATGCCGTCATCGCGAGCGAGCTCCCTGGGAAAGGAAGGACTGTAGCACAGCTTGTCGATCCATGTGCTACAGTCAAGGGTGAGGTTTCGCCATGGCTATCCTCTCTGCAACGCCAGCTGGAACCGCGTACTCGACCTCCCGTAGGTCGAACCGCAAGATGACGTCACCTTCCGTCGGTAATGCTCGACAAGACACTTTGCAGGGCACGCTCGCCCTCGCCGAGGAAAAGGGACTTCTGAAGGGGCCGCGCACATTTGTTTTGCGTGGCCGGATGCCAGAGGAACTGGTTGCGGCAGCCAAACAGAGGACGGGCATCGTGTCTGATTCGAAGCTCCTCGAAGCCGCCCTCGCTCATCTTGCCGTCGCGGACGACTACGCGGATTGGCTCTATGCGCAACGCGGTACGGTCGACCCGGACCTGGATCTTGAGTTCTGAAGCTTCCATCCAGAGATCGCTGCGGCGTCTCAAGCCGGAAAAGCGCGTCGAGACGCTTGTCAGACGGGATCGGTCGAGCCTTCCTTTTCTGAGCGAGTTGCGTCGTCCTCTGCCCAAGCTTCTGCTCGACACTACCGTGTATATCGACGAACTTCAGGCAAGGCTGCCGCAGAAGATAGAAGTCTTCTTGCGGCTCACGGAAATTTGGCACTCTACTGTTACGGAAGCCGAGTTGATGGCTCTCCCCGGCCTGCTTGACCCCTCTCATCTCGGCACGAGCAAAGCGATTCAACAAGTGGTGGCTTCGGTAGAGCGCAGGCCGCGCCATCGCATCCTGAATCCGGATCGCGAGGTATGGCGAGAGGCCGGCATAATTGCGGGAACCTTGGCGCGACTTCAGCACTACGGAAAGACAGAACAACGGCGCGTGCTGAACGATGCGCTGATTTTTCTCTCAGCAGAAAAGCAAGGGTGCAGCGTACTTACCCGCAACCTCTCGGATTTCGATTTACTCATGCAACTCGCACCTTCAGGCAAAGCTGTTTTCTACTGACCCAGTTGAGATGGAGTATCGGTCAACCGCAAATACCTCTCCTGAGCAAACGTCTGACGGAACGACCTAGTTAGGCCGCCTCCCCCGACTCAAAGTACAAATACCGCCGCCAGCTAGGATCAGCCGACCCGATCATCCGCATGATATGCCGGCTGGTGTGCAGCGAGAACGGCCGCGGCTCGCGCAGCAGCTTCATCTCCGTCAACTCATGCAGCAGCTGGTTGCCCTTGCGGCGATTGCAGTCGTGGCAGCACGCCACCAGGTTCTCCCACGTCGAAAGCCCGCCGCGGCTGCGCGGAATCACATGGTCGAGCGTCAACTCACCCGCCGTCAGCACCACCTGGCAGTACTGGCACATGTTGCGGTCGCGCAGCAGGATGTTCTTGCGTGACAGCGCCCGCGTCTGGTGCGGAATGCGCCGGTACTCGAGCAGCCGGATCACCGACGGCATCGCTACCTGCATCCGCGCCGCGTGCAGCACCGCGCCCTGCTCCTCTTCGGTCCGCGCCACGCCCTTCAGCACAAGCACCAGCGCCCGCCGCGCCCCGCAGATATTGATCGGCTCATAGCTCGCGTTCAACACCAGGACCGGCGTCTGCATTGCCGGCTGCCGGAAGACGCCCGTGCGCACGTCCAGCTCGGTCGTCGGTCTGCGCGCGCCTGCCGCTCCGGAGCCTTTGTACCCCGCATGCCGTCCATTGCCCGCTCTTACCTTGCGCATCTTTCCGGTTTGCATCTGCACGTGTCTCCTGTCATTGGCCGATCGTGATCGCTGGCTGGCTCTTGACCGCGTTGGCGGTTGCGGGAAAATCCCAAAACGCAACTGAATCTTCCACATCGTCCTGCGCGGAGAGGGCACTGCTCTTCCGCGCCCGGGCCACGGTCGCCACCCACACCTTGCTCGCGCCAGCCCGCACCAGCACCCGGGCGCACTCGCGCGCCGTCGCCCCGCTGGTGAAGATATCGTCGATCAGCAGGATCTCGCGCCCGGTCAATTTTCCCGTAACCTGAAACGCTCCAGCCAGATTGCGTCGTCTCCCGCGCCGCGACAGCGTAAACGAGCTCTCCGTGCTGCGCCGGCGCTTCAGCAGCCCGTATGCCGGCTCCAGCCGCCACGCCGGCCGAACCTGCCGGACCTCCCGCAGCGCCGCGTTCGCCAGCAGCACCGCCTGGTTGAAGCCCCGCTCCCGCTCGCGCAGGCGGAACAGCGGAACCGGCACAACCAGCAAGTCGGTGGCCGCCTCGCCTTCGAGCGAAACAATCGCCTCCGCCAGCCGGTTACCCAGCAGCGGAGCCACCGCCCGGATTCCGTTGAACTTGAACAGATGCAGTAAGTCCCGCAGCTCGCCGTCGTACCGCCCAAAGCTCACCGCGCGCGCAAAATCGGGAGGAACCATCCGGCAAGGCCGGCACAGCAGCGCAGCGCCCAGGTTCCGCGCAAACCGCTCATCCTCAAAGTCCAGCTCCAGGTCTACCGCATCCCCGCATTGACGGCACATCACCGGTTCATCCCGCACCACTCGCGCCACGCAGCGATCGCACACCGGAACCGTACCCGCCCGCTCGAGTGGGCCTCCACAGCACGCACAATCCGCCGGAAAGCACGTCGTTATACCGTCATTGAAAAGGATCCGGGCAGCCTTGCCCGGACTTCGAAGAACCTTGACCAGCGCGCGCCAGCCATCGACATCCCGGCGCGTGACTCCACCGGGGGGACCTGCTGGATCAGGTGCGAGCGTCTGCGGGGCCGTAAGCCGATGCAGGGGTTCGCTGAAAACACACCTCACTCGATGGCGCTCCAGGTCGGTCCGACCGCGCCATGGCTGCAGTATAAGCCCGCCGCGTCCTCCCGCGTCAACCACCCGCTCCGTATACGTCCGGCCCGCTGGTACACTCCCATCCAAGCCCGCGCCGGAGAACCCCCAATCCCTCATGCCTAACGCTCCCTTCCAACCCTTCGTTCCGCCCCGCGACGCCCGCCCCGAGTTCACCCTCCGCGCCCTGCTCCTCGGCGCCATCTTCTCCGTCCTCTTTGGCGCCGTCACCGTCTACGTCGGCCTGCGCGCCGGGCTCACGGTCGCCGCGTCCATTCCCATCTCCGTCCTCTCCATCTCCATCCTCCGCGCCTTTGCCCGTCTCTTTCGACTTCCGGCCGCCTCCATCCTTGAAAACAACATCGTCCAAACCATCGGCAATGCCGGCCAGTCCATCGCCTCCGGCGTCATCTTCACCCTGCCCGCGCTCATCTTTTTAGGCTTTGACCTGGAGTCAACGAGAATCTTCGCCCTCGCCCTCTTCGGCGGCTGGCTCGGCGTCCTCTTCATGATCCCCCTCCGCCGCCAGCTCATCGTTGAGGAACACGGCACCCTCATCTACCCCGAGGGCACCGCCTGCGCCGACGTCCTCATGGCCGGCGAGCGCGGCGGCTCCTTCGCCTTCCGCGTCTTCCTCGGCCTCGGCTTCGGCGCCCTCTACACCCTTTTCCAAAACGACAACCTCTTCGCCCTCTGGCCCTCCCAGCCCAACGTCGAACCCGACTTCGGCGGCTCCCAGCACATCCTCAAAGGCTCCGCCCTCCGCGCCGATTGCACCCCCGAGTACCTCGGCGTCGGCTACATCATCGGCCTCCGCGTCTCCGCCATCATGCTCGCCGGCGGCGTCTTCTCCTGGTTCGTCCTCATGCCCGCCATCTACTTCTTCGGCGCGCATCTCGCCACGCCTGTCTATCCCGGCACCTCTCCCATCGCCAACATGGACCCCTCCGCCCTCTGGCGCACCTACGTCCGCCCCATGGGCGCCGGAGCCGTCGCCGCGGCTGGCCTCATCACCCTCTTTCGCACCGCCCCCACAATCCTCAGCGCCCTTGCCGAAGGTGCCCGCAGCCTCCGCTCTGGCCGCAACTCTTCCTCAGCGCCACGCGAAGCTTCCGCCAGTCCGGCAAGGACCTCCCACGACCTCCCCCTCTCCTTCGTGCTCGGCGGATCCCTCCTCCTGCTCCTCCTCCTCGTCGCCTTCCTCACCCTCCACCCCGTCCCCGGAGCCCAGGTCACTCTCCTCGCCAACCTCGCCGCCGCCCTCCTCGTCCTGATCTTCGGCTTCCTTTTCGTCACCGTCTCCGCCCGCATCGTCGGCATCGTCGGCAGCTCCGCCTCGCCCGTCTCCGGCATGACCATCGCCACCCTCATGGCCACCTCCGCCATCTTCCTCGTCAAGGGCTGGACCGCCCCCGCCTTCGGAGCCCTCGCCATTACCATCGGCGGCATCGTCTGCATCGCCGCCGCCAACGCCGGCGACACCTCGCAAGACCTCAAAACCGGTTACCTCATCGGCGCCACCCCCTGGAAACAGCAGGCCGCCGTCATGGCCGGCGTCATCCTCTCTGTCTTCTCTATCGGCGCAACGCTCAACGCCATGAACAGTGGCCTGGAATCGTACACTCGCCTCCCCACGCCCATCCCCTTCACCTCCGCCCTGCTCGCCGACGGCGTCCAGGACAAAGGCCTTTTCTCCCGTGATCACATCCAGCTCACCGCCAGGGACGGCACCCACCAAACCCTCTCCGACACCCACCGCTACACCCTCCTCAACGCCATCGGCTCCTCCTCCCTCGCAGACGGCAAATACCTCCTCGACCCCGCCACCCACCAGATCGTCATCCAGTGGACCCAGGGCATCGGCAGCGAAAAAGCCGCCGCCCCCCAGGGCAAGCTCATGGCCACCGTCATCAACGGCATCCTCACCCGCAAGCTCCCCTGGGGCCTCGTCCTGCTCGGCGTCGCCCTCGTCCTCGCCGTCGAGCTGCTCGGCGTCCGCTCCCTCACCTTCGCCGTCGGAGCCTACCTGTCCATCGCCACCACCCTCGCCATCTTCGTCGGCGGCGTCATGCGCTGGATGGTCGACCGCGCCCTCCTCCACCACCACGCCCGCCAGGCCGCTGCCGGCTACCAGGCCTCACTCGCCCTCTGGCACGCCGACCGCCCCGCCTTCCTGACCCGCCACCCCACCTTCGACCCCACCAACCCCGACCACCTCGACCCCGCCAACGGGCTACCGGTCCCGACGGCAGTAACGCCGTCGTTGGACCTCGAATCCGAAGTCTCCCCCGGAGCCCTCTACGCCTCCGGCCTCATCGCCGCCGGAGGCATCGTCGGCCTCCTCGGCGTCGTCATCAAGCTTTACGAGGCCGCGACAGACCGCTCCATCCCCCGCTTCACCCCGCACAACCCCCTCTACCACGACTGGGTCAGCGTCCTCATGTTCGCCCTGCTCGCCTTCAGCCTCTACCACTTCGCCCGCAAACCCCTCGAAGTAGGCAAATAACGAACGCCGATCCTCTGTGCACCTCTGTGCACCCTCCGCGTCCTCTGTGCTCGTTTTTGCCAAAAACGTTACCTTCGGGCAACCTTTTCCATAAATTCACTTCCCACAATCTCTCGAAATCGGCGAAGATGAAAGCAATACAAAAACCAGACCGATCCCGTACCCTAAGCGTCCGCAAGGCGCACCGGAGCACCGCAGGCGATCGGCTGATGTCCATCTTTTCCGCCTCCTTCATGGCGGCTGTTCCAAGGAGACCAGATTCATGCCTTGCCCTTCGCGCACCCAAGCCCTCTTCGCCGCCGCCCTGCTCGCCGCGGCCGCACTCCCCGCCGCCGCCCAAACCTCCGGCCTTGGCAACATCGCCGGTACGGTCACGGATTCCTCCGGCGCCTCCGTCCCTGGAGCCACCATCGTCGTCACCGACACCGACACTGGCGTCTCCCGCACCCTCACCAGCAACAGCGACGGCTCCTACAACGCCACCTTTCTCCAGCCCGGCCACTATGAGGTCGTCTTTGGCGGCGGCGGCACCTTCGCCAAAATCGACCGCAAGAACCTCGTCCTCACCGTCGGCCAAATCCTCACCGTCGACGCTGCGCTTCCCGCTGCCTCCGTCGCCACCGAGGTCGAAGTCACCAGCCAGACCCCGCTGCTCGACACCGAAAAGACCGAAGTCGCGCAGACCCTTGATCAAAACCTCATCGGCAACTTGCCCGTCAACGCCCGCAACTGGAGCGACTTCGTCCTGCTCACGCCCAACGTGACCCAGGATGGCAACAGCGGCCTGATCAGCTTCCACGGCATCAGCGGTCTCTACAACCAGAATTACGTTGATGGCTCAAACAACAACCAGATGCTCTTTTCCGAGGCGCGCGGACGATCCTCCGGCGCTCCCTACGTCTACTCCATCGATTCCATTAAAGAGTTCCAGGCCGAAACCTCCAACTACTCGGCCGAGTTCGGCCAGGCCGCCGGAGGCCAGGTCAACGCCATCACCAAGAGCGGCACCAACCAGATCCACGGCGACCTCTTCTACTACCTCCGTTACCCCACGCTCAACGCCCTCGACCCCTACAGCAAATACCAGGCGCTGCATAACAACGGCAACCCCTTCCTGCTTACCCAGCCCATTCACCAGCAGCAGCAGTTCGGCGGCTCGGTCGGCGGACCCATCCTCAAGGACCGCCTCTTCTACTTCGCCACCTATGACGGCTTCCGCCGAGTAGGCCGCGTCCTCTACTCCGACACGAATATCATCTCCACCACGCCGTCCGGAGCCACGACCAGCACGACCACCGTCACCCCCACTCAGTGCCCCACCACCATCTCTGCCGCCCAATGCATCAACGGCATCAACTTTCTGCTGGGCGTCGCCAACGTCGCTCCCGGGGATGCACCGCCGCCTCGTTTCGCCAAGCAAAACCTCTTTTTCCCGCGGCTTGACTACCATATCAGCAAGCACAACGACGCCTTCGTCGACTTCAACTTCGCTGACTTCGACTCGACCTACGGCTACGCACCCGCGCCCACCTTCACCAACAGCTCACCCACCACCAACGGCCCCACCAGCTATCATGAGCGCTTCCTGGTCGGCGGCCTCACCACCCAGATCGGCAAAGCCTCCGTCAACCAGATTCATGCCCAGTGGGGACGCGACCTCGAAACCGCCGGATCCAACGCCTCTGGGCCATCCGTCGCCACCGGCGTCGTCACCTTCGGCATGCCCAATGCGCTGCCCCGCATCGCCGAGCCCGACGAGCATCGCTACCAGTTCACCGACGTCTTCTCCACCACCAAGGGCCACCACACCCTTAAGGCCGGCGGCGACGTCAACATCGTCCACGAAGTCATGATCAACCTCTTCCAGGGCGGCGGTGTCTACAGCTACGGCGAATCCACCGTCACCGCCAACTTCCAGGACTGGATCCGCGACGCCTACGCCGGCCAGCCCGGCGATACCGATCCCTACGCCGGCTATCACTACAACACCTTTGTCCAGACCGTCGATAAGGTCAACACCGCGCCCAACACCCAGGGCAAAGATGACTTCTACATGAAAATATTCGACGGCTTCGCCGAAGACAGCTGGAAAGTCTCTCCCAAACTTCTGGTCAACCTGGGCGTCCGTTATGACATCCAGCTCACCCCCAATCCGCAGTACACCACTCCACCGGCCGGCGTGAACCCCTTGAACTACATCGCCCCGTTCTCCACCTATAGCCAGACAATCAAAAACGTCACCGATCGTGTCCAGCCCCGCATCGGCTTCAGCTATCAGCCCCAGACGGGGACCGTCGTGCGCGGCGGCTACGGCATGTTCTCCGCGCTCAACCAGGGCAGCACATACTACGCCGACCGCGTCGAGAATGGTGTCGTCCAGATCAACTACAACTACACCGGCTGCGAGTCGTCCACGGGCACGGCTACTTCCCGCTGCCCCACGGCCCCCACCACTCTTACCAACCTCCAGTATCCCAACGTGCCCTTCCCTATCACCGGCCCGTCGCTCACGAGCGCCCTCTTTCCCACCGGTGGAAACGCACCCTCCGTCAAAGGACCAATCACTGTCGGCCCGCAGAGCTTCCACGGACTCAGCCCCAACTTCGTTCCACCGCTCGCGCATGAGGCTGACCTCTCCGTCGAGCAGCAGCTGCCCGGCAAGCTGACCCTCCAGGTAGGCTATGTCGGCACCCGCGCCCTGCGCCTGCCGGTCTTCGTCGATGCCAACCTCGTCGGCCAGACGCCCCACGGTCTGCGCACCTACGACGTCCTCAACGCTGCCAACCAGATCACTCAAGTCCTCACCGTTCCGGTTTATCTCCAATCCGACCGCATCAACCCAAATATTTCGAGCTACAACACCGGCTTCAGCGTCGCCAATACCTGGTATAACTCGCTCGCCGTCTCCGTCCGCCATCCTTTCTCGAACGGCCTGGAGGTGCTGGCCAATTACACCTGGGCGCGAGCTTCCGATACCGATCAGGTCCAGGGAGCAAATGGGACCTTCTACGGTGGCGATCCTCCGCTCAACCCCAACAACATCCGCGCCGAAAACGGTCCCTCCGATATCGACGTGCGTAACCGCTTCACACTCGCCTTCAACTATCAGCCGCACGTCTTCTCCGAGAATCGGATCGTCAAGCACACCCTCGACGACTTCGTCTTCTCCGGAACTGAGATCGCTTCTGGCGGACAGCCCATCTTTCTCGGCATGAGCGGCACTGTCTTCGCCGGATCTACCAGCGCCACCAGCTATGGGGACGACGGTGGCATCTTCGGTGGAGCCATCAGCTCCGGCTCGGGCTCGCCCACCACCGGCCGGCCCCCGCAGATTGGCCGCAACAGCATCCCCGGACCTGGCTTCAACAACTTCGATATGCGTGTCTCGCGCAACATTCCCATCCACGAGAAGATCTTCATGCAGTTCTCGGCGGACGCCTTCAACTTGCTCAATCACACCATCATTACCGGCGTGAATAGCACGTATTCTCAGTATGGCGCTTCTTCGGCTACCGCAACGGCCGCCTGCAGCACCGCGGCAGGCACCGCAACGGCTGGCACCGTTCCTACCGGATCGGCGCTGCAGGGGTGTATATCCCCCTATTCCGGCACCGGGCTTTCGGCCTTCGGCGTCACCTCCAGCACCAACGGCAGCACTCTCTATGGCCCACGCCAGCTGCAGTTGTCGGCCAAACTCAACTTCTAAACTCAATCCGCAGCGCTTGACAAACAGCAGCCCCGCAGAGCCCTCGCTCTCCGGGGCTGTTCGCTTTTGCCATACCAGGCGTACCTTCAAGGTCCACCCTTAACTCGAATGCCTTGAGGACTTTGCAGACTTTGGTAGGGGGGTGGGGGTACCTATACCGACTCCGCGAACGGAGCCAGTTGCGCCTCACTCGGCCGCTTCGTCAGCACACTCACTAAAAATAATCCCACCAGCGAAGCCGCCAGTGCTGGAAAGATCGCGTCCCGCTCCGCCACAATCTTCGGCAGCGCCGCCTTCACCCACGCCGAATCCCAGAACACCGTCACCACCGTCCCCGCCGCGATGCTCGCCACCGCGCCCGCCGCTGTCGCCCGCCTCCAGAAGAACGCCGCCAGGATCACCGGCGTCAGCGCCGCGGAGTAGATCGTATACGCATACAGCGCCTTGGCCAGTACCGATCCCGTCCCCAGGGACTGCCAAAGCGACCACAACCCGAGCAGCACCACCAGCCCACGGCTCACCAGCAGGATCGTCCCATTTGACGCATCTGGCCGCATATACCGCACGTACACGTCGTTGATCAGGTTCGTTGCCGGAGAGAACAGGTAATTGTTCGCCGTCGAGATCACCTTGGCAAAGATCGCCCCCACCATCACCGCGCCCAGCACCTTCGGCAGCCCGTGCATCGCCGTATACGCCAGGATTTCCCGCGGATGCTCGCTCACCTCGCCCGTCCGGAACAGCGCCGACCCCACCACCGCCAGCGCCACAATCACCGTCTCGAGCACCAGAATCCCCACAAACCACCCGACCACCGCCCGGGTCGCATCCTTCTCACTCTTGGCCGAGAAGAACTTCTGGTACATCGACTGGTTGCCCAGCATCAGCAGGCACGTTGGCAGGAACAGCTCCATCGCCCGCAGCCCCGTAAAGTCCCCCAGCACCTCAAAGTGCGTCGCCGGCAGCGCCGCCCGAATCGCCTCCCATCCCCCCGCCTCCCGCGTCAACACCGGCAGAGCGACCAGCAGCGCTCCCGTTGCAAGCAGCCCGATCGCCACATCCATGTACGCCACCGAGCTCATTCCCGCGATCGCCGTAAACACGATCACGAAGCCCGCGATGATCTCCTGCCCATGCCGCGCGCTCACCCCCGAAAACACCAGGTGCATGATGTCTCCGCCGCCGATCAGCTGGTAGCTCGTGATCGCCGTATACGTAAACAGCACGGCAATCACCCCCAGCACCCGCGCCGCCTGGTTATACCGCGCCTCCAGCAGGTCGGGGATCGTGAACTGCGCGAACTTCCTCGCCCGCGGCGCTACAAAGTAGATCAGCACCAGCCCGGCCCATCCGCCGGCCGATTGCCACAACGCCGCAAACCCATGCCGGTACGCGTTCTCCGCCCCCGCGAGCAGCGATCCCGACCCGATCCACGAGCTCAGCAGCGTAAAAATCAGCACAAACGCCGGCAGCGAGCGCCCCGCCACCAGGTAATCCGCCCGCGTCTTCACGCTGCCAACCCGAGCCAGCGAAACACCCAGCAGCCCAACGACGATGATGCCCAGCACAACAGCGTAAAGGTTCATAGGCGGTGCGCACAGTGTACTTGACCCAGCACACTGTGCCCCACCCTCTACCGCGTGCTCTCCAGCTGCCGGCTCAGCACCTTCGCCACCGCCGCCGGGTCTTCCCGATGCGGAAAGTGACCCACGCCCTTCACCATGACCCGCTCGTATCGCCCGGAGAAGTAGCTTCCCTGGTCATCCGAGCACGCCTGTAGATCGCAGGCATCCGCCCCACCCTGCACATAAATCGTCGGCACCGCGATCTTCGGCTTCGGCTTGGTATTCAGCTTCGACTGCAGACACGCGTACGCCCGCAATGACAAAGCACCAACTCAGCGCGTCCGGTAAGCATGGAACACCGTGTCCGCAAATTGAGGATTCTTCTACGCCTTCGCCGCCTCGCCAAACTCCGACCGTGAAAACGACCACTCCGGCGACCACCTAAGCCAAAGCTCCTTACAGAAGTCCTCCGCGTTCCCCCGCAGATATGGCGCAATCAGCCGGTATCGCTTGCGGATCCAGCCGCTCTACTACTTCGCTTCAGCCCACCGGGGAATCCGGAAACCCATGCAGCAGGAGCACCGGCACTCCATCCGGGTTGCCATATTCGAAATAACCGATCCGCAGATCGGGAGTATCGACAAACTTCAGTTCAGGCTCGCTCATCCGCCGTCAGATGCGCGGCAGCAATCCTGCGCTGCCGGATACCGCCGCCCCGGCAATCCATTTACACTCCTCACAGATCCCTTTGCACTCGAGGAGCGACTCTCCCGCATGAGCATTCATCCCCGGCGCACGCTCGCCTTCCTTGTCCTGCTGACCGGCGCGCTCGCCTCCGCAGCAGGGCAGCCCAGTCCCATTACCCTCAGCGTCGATCTCCGCGACTCGCCCAAAAAGATCCTTCACGCCACCGAGACCATCCCCGTCTCCCCCGGGCCGCTCACCCTCGCCTTTCCCAAGTGGATTCCTGGCGAGCACATGCCCAGCGGCCCCATCCAGAACCAGGCCGGCCTCTTCATCACCGCCAACGGCCAGCCTGTCCTCTGGCAGCGCGACCCGGTTGAGATGTTCTCTTACCATCTCACCGTGCCCGCCGGCGTCACCTCGCTCCAGCTCAAAATGGATTACCTCGCCACGCCCTCCGGTGGCTTCACCGCCGGCGGCTCCACCAGCGCCAACCTCGCCGTACTCAGCTGGAACACCCTCGTCATGTACCCTTACACCGGTCCGACCATGAAGGTGTCGGACGTCCTGGTCACCCCCTCCATCCGCCTGCCCATGGGCTGGCGCTATGGGACCGCGCTTGAAACCGACGACGCCACCCCCGGCGACGACATGCACTTCCACACCGTCTCGCTTGAGCAGCTCGTCGATTCGCCCGTCCTCACCGGCCTCTTCTTCCGCGAGGTCGAACTCGCCCCCGAGCTGGCCGCGAAAGGCGCTCCGAAGCACTTTCTCGATATGGCCGCCGACGGCCCCGAAGACGTTCTCCTCTCGCAGGCCCACATCGACCAGTTCTCCCGGCTCGTCCGCGAAACCGGCGCCCTCTACAAGAGCCGCCACTACGCCAGCTACCACTTCCTCGTCACGCTCTCCGACCAGGTCGCGCACTTCGGTCTCGAGCACCACCAGTCCTCCGACGACCGCGTCGAGCCCACCACCTTCATCAACGATACCAAGTTCACCCTCGACGGCTTGCTGCTCCCGCATGAGTTCACCCATAGCTGGAACGGGAAATACCGCCGCCCCGCCGGCCTTGCCACGCCCAACTACCAGGTGCCCATGGTCGGCGACCTGCTTTGGGTTTACGAGGGCCTCACTGAGTATCTCGGCGATGTGCTCGCCGCCCGCTCCGGCATCTGGACTCCCGAACAATACCGCGACCGCCTCGCCTACCTCGTCGCCAAGTACGAGCACCGCCCCGGCCGCACCTGGCGAAACATCGCCGACACCGCCCGCATGGCGCAAATTCTCTACACCACCGGCGGAGCCTATGACAACTGGCGCCTCGACACCGACTTCTACGACGAAGGCGAGTTCCTCTGGCTCGACGTCGACACCTCCATCCGCAAGCTCACCAACGGCAAAAAAAGCCTCAATGACTTCATCGCCGCCTTCCACGGCCTCAACGGCAACACCCCGCCCCGCGTCGTCCCGTACACCTTTGAGGACGTGGTCGCCGGCTTGAACGGCGTTGTCGCCCACGACTGGGCCGCCTTCCTGCGTGAGCGCCTCAACTCTCACGACCGGGACCCGCCGCTTGGCGGCATCACCAATAGCGGCTATCGGCTCATTTACCGCGACACGCCCAGCGCCTGGACTATCCTTGTCGAGCAGGACTCCGGCACCATCAGCTTCGGCACGACCCTCGGCCTCCAGATCAGCGCCCAAGGAACCGTCCAGGACGTTCTCGTCGGCGGCCTCGGCGACAAAGCCGGCTTCGGCCCCGGCATGAAAATCCTCGCCGTCAATAGCCGAGAGTTCACCCCAGAGGTCCTTCTCCAAGCCATCCGCAACGCCCAAGGCACCCAGCAGCCGATCGAGTTCATCACCGAAAACACCGGCTTCTTCAAAGTTCTTGCCATCGACTACCACGACGGCCCCAAGTACCCCATCTTCGAGCGCATCCCCGGTACGCCCGACCGCCTCGACGACATTCTGAGGCCCATGGTTCGATAGCGACTCTTACGCGATCCGCTACGATGCGGTCGCCGGAATGTTGGGCATCGTACCGGGAGTGTGTTGTAGCCTCCGCTCTGCCGCGCACGCCTCAATCTCCGAATTCACTTCCGCCCCCAACAGCAGCATCACTCCCGTGATGTAGAACCACGTCAGCAGAATAATGACCGCGCCCAGCGATCCATAGGTCACCGAGTAGCTATTGAAGTAATGCAGATACACCCGCAGCCCGATCGAGCTGAGAAACCATCCTAGAATGCCGATCACCGACCCCGGCGTGATCCAGCGCCAGTGCTTGTTCTTCAGGTCCGGAGCGAAGTAATAAATGGTCGCGAATAACAGGATGACGACGCTTAGGAAGATCACATCCAGAACCAGGTGAATGCCGATCCCATACACCAGTCCCTGGGTTCGGTCTGCGACATGCTTTCTCACCAGGTGCGAGAGATACGTGCCGAGCGCCAGGCTGCCTAAAGCCAGGGTGATCATCAGCGAGAGCAGCACCGTCACCAGCATCGCCGAGCCGCGCGCCTTCCAGTACGGCCGGGTCTCTTTCACCTTGTACACCGTATTTAACGTGTCCTGAATCGCGGAAAAACCAACCGAAGCCGACCAGATGGCCGCCACCAGCCCGAAGGTAATCTTGCCCGAACTGGAGTTTGCCGCCGTCTGGTTGAACGTGTCCAGCACGATTTGAAACGCGTCGTGCGGCACCACGATCGAAAGATAGTTCAGCAGGCCGACATAGATATTTCTGGCGGAGCGAGCCACCAGCCCCAGAATCGCGGAGGCCGAGATCAGCGTAGGAAACAAGGCAAAAAGAAAGTAGAACCCAAGCTCCGCGGCCCGCGAAAGCAGGTTGTCGTCCATAAAGGCGTTTGCCGTGCGCTTGACGATCGTCCGGAATGGCGTTCCCTGCAGGTTCCAGAGCGAGCGCAGCGGCGAGTGCGACACCGACTCCCAGATACGCTGACCCGTTGTCTCGGCATGACTCACCGCATGGCTTTGCTCCGGCACGACAGGGGCTGCACTCACCGAGGAATCTGTGGACCGTGCGCTGACAGACTCTGACATGCAAACCCTCCTCCGCCTGGCAAGTTTATTCAGAACAAACCCAATTCGATAGAGTAGTAGATGCCGGCCGGTGTGAAGCTGTATCCCGCAGCCTCCGACGGCATCCATTGCTGGAGAGTGTCATGAAGCGTCCAGTCCGCATGCAGAAGCTCGAGCAGCTCACCCGCCTTGTGTGGGAGAGTCACGCCCGGCCGCTGACTGGCCTTCCCCGGCAGCCCGCGCGCATTGCTCCCGGCGAGATGGGCGTCATGTTCCTCGGCCACTCCTCGTTCCTGCTCCAGATCGGCGGCAAGAACGTCCTCGTCGATCCGGTTTTCGCCACCCGCCTGGTCGTCCTTCGCCGTGCGCGCCGCGCCGGCATCCAGGTTCCCGATCTGCCCGAGATCGACCTCGTGCTCGTCACCCATGCGCACATGGATCACCTCAACCGCCCCACCCTCCGCCGCATCGCCCGCTCCGCGCTTGGCCGCACCGGCCGCGCCCCGGTCATCGTCGTCCCGCAGGGCGTCGAAGACCTGGTCGATACCATGGGGTTCGCCGAGGTTCGCACCCTCACCTGGTGGGCCCAGACCAGCGTCGCCGGCCTTGAGATCACCATGACCCCCGCGCGCCACTGGGGCGCACGCATCTTCAACGATGTCCACCGCCACTTTGGCGGTTATGTGATCGCGGACGGCTCCGGCCACCGCATTTATCATTGCGGAGATACTGCCTATTTCGAGGGATTCCGCGAGATCGGCGCGCGCCTGCACCCGCAGGTCGCTCTCCTGCCCATCGGAGCCTACTTTCCGGACACCTACCGCGCCGTCCACACCAGCCCCGAGGAAGCCCTGCAGGGCTTTGTCGACCTCGGCGCCGAAACCATGATCCCCATGCACTTCGGCACCTTCCGTCTCGGCCGCGAGCCGATGGAGGAGCCGCCCGTCCGCCTGATGGCCGAGGCGGAACGCCGCCACATTGCCGCCCGCGTCAAGGTTCTCGCGGAGGGAGAAACCCTGGTGCTGCCCGAGCGCCACGCGCCGCCTTCCGGGATCGGCGCCCTGCCCGCGCGCACTGCTATCCCAAACTCCAGCAAATCATGCGCGAATCTCTGATTGAGGGTGTGTCGTCCGAGGGTGTGCCGTTCGTTGGCTATGCTCCCTTTGGTCGTCATTCCTGAAGGGAATCTGTGGTTTGCTCGCGCCGGCAGCCGTACCGGAGAACAAACCGGACTTTCCCCACGCGACCTTCTCCAACCCATCGCATCCAATCTCCCATGACTACCGCGACCTCTGTCACCACGTTCAAGCTCGGCAACGATCTCGAAGTCAACCGCCTTGGCTTCGGTGCCATGCGCATCACCGGCGAGGGCGTCTGGGGCGAACCCAAGGACCTCGAAAGCGCCCGCGCCGTTCTCCGTCGCGCCGTCGAACTCGGCGTCAACTTCATCGACACCGCCGACGCCTATGGCCCGGACGTCTCCGAGCGCCTGATCGGCGAAGCTCTCTCTCCCTACGCCAAGGGAGTCGTCATCGCCACCAAGGGCGGCCTCACTCGCCAGGGTCCCGGCAAGTGGCTGCCTGTCGGACGCGCCGAGTATCTCCAGCAGCAAGTTGAAATGAGCCTGCGCCTGCTCAAGACGGAACGCATCGACCTTTGGCAGCTCCACCGCATCGACCCCAAGACGCCGGTTGAAGAGTCTCTCGGCGCCATCAAGGAACTCCAGACCGCCGGCAAAATCCGTCACGTCGGCCTCAGCGAAGTGAAGGTTCCCGAGATCGAACAGGCCCGCAAGGTCGTAGAAATCGTCAGCGTACAGAACAAATACAATCTCGGCGACCGCGCCCATGAGGACGTGCTCGAATACTGCACGAAAAACTCCATCGCCTTCATCCCCTGGTTTCCCGTCGCGGCCGGCGAGCTCGCCCGTCCCGGCGGCAAACTCGACTCCGCCGCCAAAAAGCACGGCGCTACCGTCAGTCAGCTCTCGCTCGCGTGGCTGCTGCATCACTCGCCCGTCATCCTGCCTATCCCCGGTACCTCCTCGATCAAGCATCTCGAGGAGAACGTCAAAGCCCAGGACGTGCAGCTGAGCGATGCCGAGTGGGCCGAGATTGAAGCCGCCGCGAAGTAAGAATCACTCCTGGTCCGGGTGCCTCATTCCTTCGCGGTCTTATCGCGAAGGGTGGGATACAGCGCGTCGCGCCAGGGTTCGCGTCCACCCACTTTTCTGACCGTCTACACATACCTCAGCCGCTCCATCTACACTTCGGAGCATGCCCGCCCGGCCGCTTTACCCCCTTACCATCTTTCTCGCCTCCTTCCTGCTCTTCCTCTCAGAGCCCATGACCGCGCGCCAGCTTCTGCCCGCCTTCGGGGGATCCGCCGCCGTCTGGATGACCTGCCTCGTCTTCTTCCAGACCGGCCTGCTCGCCGGCTATCTCTATGCGCACCTCCTCACCGGCACACATCCTCGTCGCTGGTACATGCCGCTGCATCTCGCGCTGCTTGCCGCTGCCGTCAGTCTGGCTCTTGTCAGTGCCGCGCCAACCTTCCCTTCCGCCTCCACCGCCCTCTCGCCCATCCTCGGCATCTTCGCCGCGCTCACCCGCTCCATCGGCCTCCCGTTTTTCCTGCTCGCCTCTACCAGTCCCCTCCTGCAGGTCTGGTTTGTCCGCGTTGAGCATCGTCCCGTCCCCTACCATCTCTTCGCTCTCTCAAACGCCGCCTCCCTGCTCGCGCTGCTGCTCTATCCCTCCCTCATCGAAACGCACCTCACCCTGCACACCCAGCGCCATCTCTGGTCGTGGGGTGTCGTCCTCTTCGCCCTCTTCTCGGCCGTGCTCGCCTGGAGAGCCCAGGCCCAAAGCCATCCGGCTGACCTCTCCCCCGCTGACACCCCAGAACCCTCTTTCCCGCCGTCCTCGTTCCGCTCGAAACTCCTCTGGTTTCTCCTTCCCCTAGCCGCTTCCATGCAGCTGAGCGCCGTCACCGGCCACCTTACCAGCAATGTTGCCGCCATCCCTCTGCTTTGGATTCTTCCGCTCGCCGTTTACCTCCTCTCCTTTATCTTGGCGTTTGAGATCCCGCGCCTCGTCCATCGCGGCCTGCTTGGTCGCCTCCTCATCGTCATGCTCGCCGGTCTCGGCTACTTTCTCTCGAAAACCGACGTCTCCCTCCCTATCTCTATCGGCATACTCTTCTTTTTACTTGAGCTTTTTCTCGCCTGTTTTCTGCTCCATGGCGAAACTTTCGTACGGCGGCCCGCCAACCCACGTGAAACCACCCTCTTCTACCTGCTTCTCGCCTCCGGAGGCGCCGCCGGAGCCTTCCTCATCGCGATCGCCGCGCCGCTGATCTTCAACGCCAACTACGATCTTGTGCTCTCTTTTCTGGTCACCGCGGCCCTGGTGCTCGTCCTTACCTGGCGCGACGGCTTCGCGCAGCGGCTGGTCTGGGCTACCGGCACCGGACTGATGTTTCTGCTCTTGCTCGGCCTGCACCGTGCCTATACCCACTCCGCGCTGCTCGAAACCCGCAACTTCTACGGCTCTCTGCGCGTGAAGTCGAACGTCACCAGCGCTGGCGCGCCTATGCGCGAGCTCCTCAACGGAACCATCCAGCACGGAACCCAGATCTTCACCCCCGAGCTCGCCCACACGCCCACTGCCTACTATGCGCCGGACTCCGGCATCGGGCTCGCCCTCGCGCGCTGTTGCGCCTCGCACCCGCTCCACCTCGGTGTCGTCGGCCTGGGAGTCGGCACCCTCGCCGCCTATGGCCGCGCCGGAGACCGCATCCGCTTCTATGAGATCAACCCCGCCGTGCTCCCCATTGCCAAAAACCTCTTCACCTATCTCCGCGACTCGCCGGCATCGCTCACCTTCATCGAAGGCGATGCCCGCGCCTCCCTCGCCGCCGAGCCCTCACAGCGCTTCGATGTCCTCGCCGTGGACGCCTTCTCCGGAGACGCCATCCCGCTGCATCTACTGACGACGCAGGCCATGGCGCTCTATTGCCGACACCTCGCCCCCGGCGGCATTCTCGCGTTCCATGTCTCGAATCAGTATGTCGACCTGGCTCCCGAGATCGCCCAACTCGCCCAGACCGCCGGCCTCTCCGCCCGTAACCTCTCCACGCCCGCGCATGAGGCCACCGGCGAGTTCCGAGCCTCCTGGGTCCTCGTCACCGCCGATCCAGCCTTCTTCGACCAACCCGCGATCGCGCCCTTTGCCACCGCAATCGCCTCGCGCCCCGGCATCTTTCCCTGGACGGACGACTTCTCGAGCCTGTTGCCCGCCATCCGCTGGTAAGCGGGGAATCAACGGCTGGTTGGGAGCAGTTCTCCTGCATCGGTAGCTCTCTCCCACATAAGCTGTCATTCTTAGCCGCAGGCGGAGGACCTGTTGTTCTACGTCCCGCCGGCTGCCGCCACGCTCCGCGCGCCAAAGATCGCCGTGCCCACCCGCACGCACGTGGAGCCCTCCTCGATGGCCACCGCGAAGTCGTTCGACATCCCCATAGAAAGACCGGTGAGGGTCGGGCAGCTTGCGAGCGATTCATCGCGCAACCGCCGCAGCGTCTGAAAGTAGGGCCGGGCCTCCTCGCCTGCATGGGCCACCTCCGTCGGCCAGGGTGGCACCGTCATTAGGCCCACCGGGACCACCCACTCCAGGGGTGCAAGAGCCGCCAGCAGCGCGGGAAGGTCCTCCGGAGCCAGCCCATGCTTGGTCTCCTCCGGCGAAAGCTTTATCTCGAGAAACACCGGTAGTTTCCTGCCCAGGGCCCGGGCCGCATCGTTTAGCCGCGCCGCCAGCTTCAGCGAATCGACCGTGTCCACGGCCGCAAACAGCTCCGCCGCCTTCGCCGTCTTATTCGACTGCAAGGGCCCGATCAGGTGCATCTCCAACCCGGCGAGCGATCCGGCGGTCTCCGCCTTGGCCTGCCACTCCTGCACGCGGTTCTCTCCAAACAGCCGCTGCCCGGCCTCGTAGGCTTCAAGCAGCGCCTCGACCGGATGCACCTTGCTTACCGCCATCAATGCAACTTCAGCAGGGCTCCGGCCCGCCCGGGCGCAAGCGTCCGCAACCTCAGCCCGAACGCGATCGAGATTGGTTGCAATCGACATCAATCAGCCTAGCGGCCGTGCTCTTCAAGGTAGCGCTCCACCTCGAGCGCGGCCATGCACCCACTGCCGGCGGCCGTAATTGCTTGCCGGTACTTGCGATCCTTAATGTCTCCGCACGCATACAACCCGGGAATCACCTTGCCGTCCAGCGTGCAGTACACATCGTCCTGCGCGAGAATGTACCCGTCCTCGTCCAGGTCCACCATGCCGCGGAACGCCTGCGCATTCGGAATATGCCCGATGCCCAGAAACATAAACGATACCGGCAGGATAGACTCCCGGTTCTCGACGGTATTTCGGATCCGAAGACCCTTGACGTCCTTTTCTTCGACGCCAAGCACCTCTTCGACCACCGTACTGGTGAGGAATTCGATCGAGCCATGAGCTTTGGCGCGCTCCAGCATGATCGGCGAGGCGCGAAACCGGTCGGTGCGGTTGATCAGCGTCACCTTCGAGGCAAATCGGCTCAGAAAGAGCGCCTCTTCCATTGCGCTGTCGCCGCCGCCGATCACAGCGATCTCCTTGCCGGAGGCGAAGAAGCCGTCGCAGGTCGCGCACGAGCTGACGCCGTGGCCGATCAACGCCTGCTCGGAAGGCAGATTGAGCCAGCGTGCGCTCGCTCCACTGGCGATAATCAGCGTGCGGGCGAGGACGGTTTCTTTGCCGATGCTGAGCCGGAACGGAGACACCGAAAGGTCGACCGAGTTGAGGTGCGCCATGCGCAGCTCCGCGCCGAACCGGGTCGCCTGCTTTTTCATGTTTTCAATCAGTTCCGGCCCCTGAACGCCCTCCGGCCAGCCGGGAAAGTTCTCGACCAAAGTCGTTATCGACAGCTGACCGCCGGGCTCATGACCCTCGAGGACAAGCGGTTTCAGGTTGGATCGCGCAGCATAAATTGCAGCCGTAAGCCCGGAGCAGCCGGAGCCAAGAATCACTACATCTCGTGTTTCAGTGGAGGTGGTTTCGTCAGAAGTCATAGCCTATCCAAGTGTAAATGCCTCCAGCGAACAGGCTGCGAGAGCCGAGGGTGAAACAATGGTCCTATGGCAAATCTGGTGATGGTTTATGGCATGCGGCTGCTTCCGGCCGACGAACTGGAAAAAGTAGGCGACGCCTCCGTACAGCTCAAGAACGGCAACGAGGCGCACGTTACGATGCATGTCCTCGAAGGCTCGCGCGAACAGATTGAGGCGCAGCTTCGCCTCAGCCTGGATGCCTTTTTCGACTTCTACCCGGAGATCTAATCGGTAGCGTGTTGGTTGTGTAGCGTTTTGGGACACTTTGTGGGGTCGCTCGCTTTTCTGCCGAAGAGAAGAGAAAGCGAAGGAGACACCCCGTCCTATGCGGTTCAGCGATCATTCTCTTCGGTCTATCTGCTTCTGGTTTACGGTCGCCTTGACGAGTGCGCCTTGGCCGGGTGTCTGTGCCGCAGCGCAGAGCTTGTCCTCAACCAAGGTTGCAGCAAAACCTGATCTGGGCGTCTCCGCGCCTCCGGCCGGCGCCTCCGCCGTGCTGGTTGATCTTGCCTCGCGTGCGGCGGTAATCTTTTCAGGCCAGGTGCTCGCCATCACCCCTTTCAAAGGCGTGGTCGACATCCGGTTTCAGGTTGAGACGCCGATCCGGAACTGCCCCCAAAATGGGGATTACGTTCTGCGCGAGTGGGCTGGACTCTGGACCGCGCACCGGAACCGGTACCGTGTCGGCCAGCACGTGCTCCTGTTTTTGACCGCTCGTGGAGCTGCAGGGCTCAGCGCACCGGTCGACGTCAACGACGGTATCGTGCCGCTGGTGGCGACCGCTCCTCAGCCGATCATGGACGCCTCCGGAATGGTTCCCGCCGATGCCGCTTCCGCCGGACTGATGGTGGATCTGCGCTGGCTCCAGGCCCGCGTCGCCCGTACCTCTGCCGCGCCGGTGGTTCTCAATGCATTGCGCGCCCGAAGCTCTACAGGCCAGGCCTGGTCCGGACCCGTGCCGCCGCTTGCGCCAGCGCCTGTAACAACCCTCACCAGCGTCATCGAGCTGCTCGGCCAGGGAGGCGGCGATGCTCAGTTCTAGTCTGCTCCGTATCGTTCGCGGCTGTTTCTCCTGGTTCTTTTTGTGCCTGGTGTCCGCGGTGGCCTTCGCAAGCGGCCCTCGGTATGTCACCGGACCGCCGTTCTTTACCGCTCCGGCGGGTCAGCCGATCGGCTGGAAACAAACGAGCCTGACCTACTTCACGGACCCCGGCGATCTTAGCTCGTCTGTATCCAATGCGGCTGCGAATGCGCTGGTTGCTGCTGCCGCGTCGGCATGGAACGTGCCTGTCGCAAACATCACTCTGTCGCAGGGAGGTTCTCTTGCTGAACACGTCTCCGGACAAAATACCTATCTTGGCGCTAACGGTGTAGTCTTCCCGTCCGACGTGATGGCGAGCAACTCCTCAGCAGTTGCGATCGCCATTATTTATGACACGGACGGCTCGGTGACCGACACGCTGCTTGGTACCGGAGCAAGTCAGCCTTCCAGCTGCCGCCAGAATGCGGTAACCGAATCGGTCGACGGCTTCGATCCTGCGGGCTACATCACGCATGCCATCATCCTTCTGAACGGGCGTTGCACGGGCGCCGCGCCGAGCGCTCAGCTGGAGATGCAGTACAAGCTGGAGCGCATCTTCGGCCGCGTGCTGGGCCTGGCCTGGTCTCAGACCAACGACAACGTATTCACGGGTACCCCGACCCCGACCTATAACCAGGCGATGAACTGGCCGATCATGCATCCGATCGACATTCTTTGCGGTCCCTATGCCTACCAGTGCTTGCCGAGCCCCTTCCAGTTGCGGCCGGACGACATCGCCGGTCTGGTCAATCTGTACCCCGTCTCGGCAAACAATGCGCCGGCCGGCAAACAACCAAGCCTGGGCGCGGCGCTCGGAGCAGAGGGCCACATTACCTTTCCAACCGGCGAAGGCATGGAGGGAGTGAACGTTCTGATTCGCCGCGCCGCCGCAGGCCAGCCCGCGGACACCTGGTTCGAGAACTCCGCCGTCACCGGCGCGACTTTCCGGCGAGCGGCCCGGTCGCCCTTTGTCGCGGCAGACACGTCCGCGCTTGGCAGCCTGGGAAGTACGGACGTGAGTCTCGCGGGCTTTTACTCTGTTGCCTATATTCCAGTGGAAACGGTAGGAGATACGCCTTGGCAGAATCTGTACTTTTCTACAGAACCGGTCAACCCACTCTATTCAGGAACCTATAGCCTTGGACCGTATACGTTAGGCATCGTGAGTCCATCCGGCTCCGCGCCTCAGCCCGCGGGCACCTTTGTGGATGGCCCCGGAGCGGAGCAGCCGCAGGACTTTGCCATCCAAGATGCGGCTTCGACGTGCGGCAATGGACAGGATGGAACGGCCTCCGCTCCGGCGGAAATCGCTGCCAGCGGATGGTGGACCGGCCTGTTCTGTGGGTACGGCCATGTGTCCTACGGGACCGTGAACGTGCATCCGAACCGGACTTTTACCATGGAGGTAACCGCGCTTGACGAGCAGGGAGCTGCAACCGAATCCAAAGCGATGCCGGTCGTCGGATTGTTTGCGCCCACCGATACACCAGGCGCTCTGCCATCGTTGGGGGTCACTCCGGCAGCCTTCAATGCGCTTACGCTCGCTACCACCTCGATTTTCGCGCAGACCGGACAGTTGACCAGCTTCTGGTTCGGCATCGGCGACGAGCGCGGCGACGGCCGGCCGGACTTCAATTACCAGGCGCGCCTTTTCTATGCTGACACGGTCTCTCCTTCTACCATTGCAACGTCCGGGGCCACGCTCACTCTTTCCGGATTTGGCTTTCGGTCCGGAAACGCCGTCACCGTCAACGGCGTACCCGCGAGCGTGATCAGCGCAACCGCAAACACGATCGTGCTGACCGCCCCGACCATGTCTTCTGCTCGCGCGAGAGATGGCGCTCCGGTAGACATCACCGTGACGGATCTTGGCACCGGCGCCTCGACCACCATGTCCGGCGCGCTGACGTATCATGCCGGAGCGCTGCCGAACAGCATGCGGGTTGTGTCCGCGCCTGTGGGTTCGGGGTATGTTGGCGATACGATGCCTGCGCCATTTTCCGTGCAGGTCGTTGCGGCTGATGGTGTGACGCCGGTGATGGGGGATCCTGTGACCTTCTCAGCCGCGTCTGGCTCGGCCGGATTAGGAGCTTGCTCGGCCTCCGGGACTGCGTGCACGATACTTACCGACTCGACCGGAATGGCCACAACGAAGGTCACGCCACTCCAATCAGGCTCGGTCACCTTGCGTGCTGCGGACGCCACGCTGAATCAATCGGTTAGCTTTAGTGCAACGGCGCAAGCCGGATCGATTGCCGTCTTTGCCGCGCCCTCGGGAAACTTGCCGGTGGGCGTCATGGCTCAGCCGTACTTCTTCGTTCGCGTCTTTGATGCGCGAGGCAATCTGATTCCTGGAGCGCCCGTTACTTTTAGCGCGCCGATCGGGTCCGTGATCTTCAGCGGGTGTTTTACCTCCACCTGCACCGTCGTTTCGGACTCCTCGGCGACTGCCTTTATTTTTGTCACGCCGACTGCTCCTGGTCCTGTGACGCTGCAGGCCGCAAGCGACGACCGCCATCAACAGGTTTCGTTTATGGCGGTGGCCAATACGGACACGCTGCAAACACGCGTGCTGCCAAGAGCTACCGCGTTCGTAAATGCGTCTGCGGGACAGTTTCAGGTCCAGCTCCTGCACAGTGACGGCTCTTCCGATCCTCTTGAATCCTTGACGTTCACAGCCTCGGCCGGAACTACGATTGATCAATGCGGCACGTCGAGTTGCAGCCTCGCAACGGACGCAAGCGGTCTGGCGACGATCAGCCTGACTCCCCACCAATCTGGTCCGGCAACGGTGCAGGCAAGCTATGGCACACTCACGCAGTCGGCCAGCTTCACCGTCACCCAGCACACCTTGCAGCTGAACGTTTTGAGCGCACCCTCCGGCAGCTTCCCTGTGGGCGCAACCGTGGCGACGCCTTTCACCACGCAACTGCTCCAGGATGGCTCTCCGGTCGCCGGCGTGCAGATGGTTCTTGCCGTTCCGCCGGATGCAGGCGTTTTGACGGCCTGCAACGGCGGCAGTTGCGTCTTAACCACGGATGGTAATGGAACGGTTTCGACTCTGGTGACGCCGATCGTCGCCGGAACTATTACGCTGAGCGCGGCCTATCCCTCCATCTCGACTACGGCAAGTTTCGTTTCGGCCGGACAGCCGGAGACGATGCGCGTGATCAATCAACCGGCTGTGACCGGCGAGAATGTCGGTGACATCGAGATGTTCACGGTGCAACTGGTCGGGCCGGACGGCAGTACGCCCTTGGCTTGGCGCGACATTGCCTATACGGTGACCGGTGGTCCATTCGCCTTTGTTAGCTGCCGATACGCTGTGTGCACGGGAGTAACGGATGCAACCGGTGTGGTGAATGTGTGGGGTATCGTCACCGGTGCCGGCGCTGTTTCCGTGCAAGCGGCGGCGGATGGGCTTTCGCAAACTATGACGTTCACCTCCTCCGCTGCCCCGGACAACATGCGCCTGGTCTCAGCACCGGCTTCGGGAAGTTACGCTTTGTCTCCGGCGGCTGTCCCCTTTTCCGTGCAGCTCTTGTTCGGCGATGGGGTCTCCTTTGCCGCGAACAAAGCTGTGACTCTCTCCGTGGCGAACGGCTCTGCGACGTTCGCTGCTTGTAGCGGAGCCTCCACGTGTACCGTGCAGACCGACGCCACGGGAACAGTTTCAACTTCGGTGACACCGTTGGCCGCCGGGTCGATCACCGTATCGGCAGCCGAAGCTGCGGCGGCATCACCAGCAAGCCAGAGTGCTACCTTCTCTGCGCTGCCCGCGCCGGACCAGTTTCAGCTCATCAGCGTGCCGGGATCGGGCAGTCTCGTCGGCGCACCCGCGGGAACTCCGTTTGCGTCGCAGCTGCTTGTGGGAGGCAATCCCGCACCCAACCGCAGCGTAGCGCTGTCGCTTTCGAGCGGGTCGGCTTCCTTCGGAGCCTGCGGAGGAACGTCGACCTGCACAGTACAAACCGATGCGTCCGGGCGCATCTCCACGCTGGTGACTCCGCTCGCGGCCGGAACCATCACGCTTGTTGTGTCCGAGGTCGGTGTCACTCCGGCGATCTCACAAAACGCGTCCTTTACCGCTTCTGTGCCGTCCGATGTCCTGCAACTTACGAGCGCGCCCAGCTCGGGAGGCCTTCCCGAGGTGACTGCGGCTGCACCCTTTGCCGTCCAGCTGTTTCAGTCCAATGGTGTGACCGCTATTGCAAACAGGGCCATTTTGCTCTCAGTAGCAACTGGGTCGGCTGCTTTGGGAGCATGCGGCGGCGGCATGAGTTGTACCGTGCAGACGGACGCCTCCGGGAGAGCGTCAACCCTGGTCACACCGATGGCTTCCGGGACCGTGAGCTTAGTGGCGGCGGAGGTGGGTTTGACTCCTGCTGTCTCGCAAAGCGCAGCGTTCACGGTTTCTGCCCTTCCGGACACGATGCGCCTGCTCAGCGCGCCTGCCTCGGGCGGGTACCCGGGATCTGCGGAGAGCACGCCTTTCAGTGTGCAGGTCTTGCTTGGCTCGGGCGCAGTGGCTGCGAACAGGAACGTGACGCTCTCTGTGCTCAGTGGATCTGCGTCCTTTGCGGCGTGTTCCGGTGCTGCAGCCTGCACTGTCCAGGCAGATGCTTCGGGAACCATCACGACGCTGGTCACTCCACTTGGTTCGGGAAGCGTAACGCTGCTTGCCTCTGAAACCGGCGATAGTTCCTCCGCAACTCAGCGTGTTACCTTCACGGTCGCGGCCCTGGCGAACGTCTTGCACCTGATCAGTGCGCCCGCAACCAACAGCTCGGTGGGCATGCCGGCGAGTACATCGTTTGCTGTGCAACTGCTGCTCGCGGACGGTGCAACGCCCGTACAGAATCGAGCCATCACGCTCTCTGTTTCCGGAGGCGCTGCTGCTTTTGCGGCTTGTGCCGGGGGGGCAAGCTGCCCAGTGCAGACCGACGCATACGGCGTGATCTCATCCACCGTGATACCGCTTGCTCCTGGTACGATCACGCTTCTTGCAACGGAAACCGGGGCCTCGATCCCGGCTAATCAGAGTGCCACGTTCGTTGCGGTCGCCGCACCGGATCTCCTGCGGCTCGTGAGCGCCCCTGCTTCGGGAGGGTACTCCGGGGCGCTTGCCGGTACCTCGTTTGTCCTGCAGCTCCTGCTTCCGGATGGGTCCACACCTGTTCCAAACCAGAACGTAACCCTTGCGGTGACCGGCGGCTCTGCTTCCTTCACGGCTTGTGCTGGAGCATCTACTTGCACCTTACGGACGGACTCTCAGGGCGAGGTATCCACCACGGTCAATCCTGTCACCGCGGGGACGGTCACTCTTAGTGGTTCGATCCCATCGGTTTCCCCGGCGATCACGCAAACCGCCAGCTTCACAGTGAAACAGCCGCAAGACGTGCTTGCGGTTACGAGTACACCGGGTAATAGCGTCTTTGCCGGCAGCTCGGCCAGTTCGCCCCTGACGCTTCGGCTGACACTTGCGGACGGGATCACTCCCATAGCCGGATCTCCCATCACATTATCGAGTAGCGGCACGGGCGCCGTAAGCTTTACTGCCTGCAACGGATCGTCTTGTACGCTCAACACAGGAGCCGATGGAACGATTTCGACCCTGGTTCAAGGAACATTGGCCGGAGACATCATGTTCACCGCGACTCCTGCTTCGGTCACAGGTGCCCAGACTACGATGCTTGCCTTTGAGGTTCAGGCAAACCACTTTGCTCTAACGGCCACGCCAGGGCAGACATGGATCATCGCGGGGACGACGGTGAGCCTAACCCTGGAGGCTGCAGCCACGCTCAACGGCAACGCTGCGGCTGCGGAGACGCTGCAGTGGGTAGGAACGGCGGGCCTGGCGCCTGCCACGGCCAACAGTGTAACCGGAGCTGCCGGAACGAGTTCCGTGGTGGCTTTGATAGGCCCGCTCGCTGCGGGGGCGTCTTCCACCGCAACCGTATGCGGGCGGATGAGTGTCTGCCAAACCTTTACAGCTACCGGAGTGTCCAGCCATGACTTATCGGTAAGCATCCTGAGCGGAGGTGGTCAGGCAGCACAGGGCGGGTCAAGCCTGCAGCCCGTAACGATCGTCGTAACCGATTCTTCCGGCCACCCGGTCGCCTCCGCCCCCGTTACCGTGAGCCAAACGGTCACGGCGCTAAATCAGCCTTGTCCCACGCATGGGCGCTGTCCTGCGGCGCCTGTCTTGAACTCGCAAATCAACACGATCATCTCATCCCTGGATGGAACCGTTACGATCACCCCCTTATCGGTCTCCGGCGTTGCGGCACAAACGGAGCTGGCCATTTCGTCCGGGACACAAGGCTTTGCTGCCGCTGTGGTTTCATCCAATCCATAGAAGGAAATCCCAATCGTACGCAACTGCGGCGCATCTGAAAGGATGAAGAGAGACAGGGAACAGGAGAAATAGTATGGAGAGAGGGAATTTCACGGATCGACTGCAATCCGGAAACGTGCGGCAGCGGGTAGTGGTGATCGGAGGCGGTTTTGGGGGTATACGTGCCGCCCAGGGCCTCGCTCATCTGCCTGTCGATGTGACCTTGGTGGATCGGCGGAACTACTACCTCTTTCAACCTTTGCTGTATCAGGTAGCGCTTGCGGTTCTCTCGCCCGGGGACATTGCTCAGCCGATTCGCTCTCTCCTCCGGCAACATAAGAACGTGGAAGTGCTGATGGACGAGGTAGTCGGGTTCGATGTGCCATTGTGCCGGGTTCACCTGAAATCTGGAGCGCAACTTGAGTACGACTACCTTGTTGTGGCGACTGGCTCCACGCACTCGTACTTTGGAAAGGATGAGTGGGCCGCGGTTGCTCCTGGGCTCAAAACCATTGAAGACGCCACGGAAATTCGCCGGCGCGTTCTCCTTTCCTTTGAGCTTGCAGAGCGGCAGATGCTAGAGTCCGGAACGCATCCCGCCTTGAATTTCGTTATTATCGGCGGCGGTCCAACCGGGGTGGAATTGGCAGGCGCAATTTCGGATATCGCGCGTCTTTACATGACGAAAGATTTTCGACGGATTGATCCGTCTTCGGCTCAGGTTCTGGTCCTGGAAGGTTCGCCGAAAATTCTGGCAGCGTATCCGGAGGACCTGCAGGAGAGCGCCCGCAAGCAGCTTGAGAAGCTTGGGGTCAAGATACGTACGGACGCTCATGTGACGGATGTTCAGCCGGGTCACGTCATGATTGGAGAGGAGCGTATCGATTCGGTCTGCACGCTGTGGGGAGCCGGTGTCCAGGCTTCCCCGTTAGGCAAGATGCTGGGTGCGGATACGGATAAGCGCGGCTGTGTGATGGTCGACCCCTACCTCAACCCGAAGGGCATGCCGAACGTCTTCGTGTGCGGCGATCTTGCCCACTTTGAACAGAATGGAAAGCAGGTACCTGGCGTCGCCCAACCTGCCATGCAGATGGGCGACTACGCGGCAAAGCGAATCGGTGAGGCTATCGCCGGCAAGCTCACTTCCAAAGGATTTCATTATTTTGACAAGGGCGACATGGCAACCATTGGACGAGCCGCAGCGGTCGCGAAAATCGAATGGCCGTTCAAGGCGCATTGGAGCGGCTTTCCGGCCTGGCTTGCCTGGCTTATGGTTCACATTTTCTTTCTGATTGGATTCCGTAACCGGTTCTCGGTCTTCCGGCAGTGGGCCTGGACATACTTGACGTTCCGAGACGGGGTTCGCCTTATCACGGGATCGCAGCTGTTGCCAGGATGGGAGATCCAGCACGATCCGAAGGGCGAGTTGACGACCGATTCAATCAGCCTTGGACAAGTGTCATCCGCAAAAACGTAAAGCAGCGATCGCCGGCTTACCCGGTCACTGCTTTACGTGCGATAACAATAATTTATGTCTCCTCGGCTTTTGGACTGTGAGTGTGATTCGCGCCGCGGCTCTTTGAAAGGCAACGAGTTCCACAATCGTTGCACTTCCAGGGAAAATAGCCAAAGTATGGCAAGAGGTATCTCTGGATTGGGCCCTTACGCTTGACACGATGAATTCTGTTGCTCTTGCACTTCGGGCAAGCCGATATCATCACGGTTTCAAGCATGTAACTTCAGCGGATCGAAACGTATTCTCACCGATGCAAACTCTGAAGAGAACGTCTGGCGACTGCTGCGCAGAGAACAAGGTGAGATACGCGCGATACAAGAGGATCACGAGTGCTCCTGTATCGCACTCATCCTACTTCGCTACCAACTCCGGCTCGCGCACTGCTACCTTCACCGAAGTCAGCCAGTGATGCCGATCCGGTCGTGTGCCATTTACGATCCCGAAGAATTCATCGTGAAGCGCCTTGGTAATGGGTCCCATGGCTCCGTCCCCAATCAGAATTCTGTCGACTGATCGTAGGTGCGTCACTTCGGCCGCAGTGCCCGTAAAGAAACACTCGTCTGAGATATAGAGCAACTCGCGGGGAAGCGTCTGCTCGATTACCGGAATGCCTAAATCCTTTGCGAGCGTGAGAATGGAATTGCGTGTGATGCCATTGAGTACAGCGCTCGAAAGCGGGGTCGTATACAGGACGCCGCCGCGTGCAAGGAAGAGATTTTCACCTGAACCTTCGGAGATAAGTCCGTTCACGTCCAGCGCGATGCCCTCATCGTATCCATTGATCGCTGCCTCCATCCGGATCAGCTGCGAGTTGAGGTAATTGCCGCCGGCCTTGGACATGGTGGGCATGGTGTTGGGCGCATGCCGGTTCCAGCTCGATACGCAAACGTTTGCGCCTTCGTTGCCCGGAACGTACTTTCCCCACGGGTAGTTCGCGATATAGACCTCAACCGGGGAAGACAGCGGATTAATCCCGATCTCCCCATACCCGCGGAAGGCAACGGGTCGAATATAGCAGGGAGCCACCCCATTCGCTTCAACGAGATCGACGACGGCCTGGGAGAGCTCGGCCTCGGTGAACCCCAAGGGCATTCGATAGATGTGGCCGGAGTCGCGGAAGCGCTGCATATGTTCCGGAAGCCGGAAGATGCTTGCTCCGGCGACTTCGGCACCGGGGCCGCTCTGGGTATAGCACCGAATCCCCTCAAAGACGGACGATCCATAGTGGACCACGTGCGACATGACATGAATGTTGGCGCTCTCCCACGGAATCATCTGTCCGTTATGCCAGATGAACTGCGTCGTCTCTAAGGGCATGGGTCGACTCCTTTACTGCTCTCGATTATAGCTATGACGGCTCGATCGGTTCTGCCTGCATGGGACAATGAGGTGTGGTCCATTCCACAGTCATTTTCCAGCTCGGCGCTCTGTTGCACCTTGGGATCCAGGGCGTGCCGCGGCAGGTCTCGTTGTCCCGGCTGGAAAGCTCAACGATGGTGCGCTTTTCCGTCCTGGCGTTCAGCTCTATCTTCTTCCTGGTCGATCCCTTCGCCGCCCTGCCGACGTTTCTCGCGGTCACCGCCGGCATCGACAAGCATCGGCGCAGGCTCATCGCCCGGAAGGCGAGTCTCACCGCGTTTGTCTTGCTGACCGCCTTTGCGCTCGCCGGTCAGCTCATCTTTCGTGTCTTTGGCATTACGCTGCCCGCGTTTGAGATCGCCGGCGGAATCATTCTTCTTCTGATCGGGTTGGATATGCTCAATGCCCGGCGGTCTCCCACCCAAGAAACCGAGCCCGATGCGGAAGCGGCTGCTTCAAAGGAGGACGCCGGCATCGTGCCGCTAGGCATCCCCATGCTGGCCGGCCCCGGTTCGATTACGAGCGTGATGGTTTTGGTGGGACAGGCTCAAGGCAAATGGTCGTTGATTGCGGCCATTCTCGGAGCCATCGGTTTTACTGCCTTTACCTGCTACCTGGTGCTGGGCAACTCGGACCGGGTTGCGTCCGCGCTCGGGGAAACGGGGATCCGCATTCTGGTGCGCATCATGGGGCTGCTTCTGGTTTCGCTGGCCGTGCAGTATTTTGTCAATGGACTGACGGATCTCGGAGTCTTTTCCCGCTTGCCCTGACCGGAAAACGGCAGGCTGCGCACTTGTGAAAACGGCCTCACGTACTGTTCAGCGATTCAGCCTCCGCGCCGTCAGTGGATCGTCACCACGGATGCGGCAAAGAGAAGCCCGGTTGCGCCAATCGCAAGGCCGAGATAGAAGTATCTCTTCCGGCGGGTGAACAACGTAATCGAGCAGAGGACGACACCGATCTGCAGCATCGCCTCGCCTAGGTCGTAGCGGACGGCACAGTGCTCGGCATGCGTTACATCCGCTTCGAGATCCCGCGCTTTGTCCTGTTCTTGTTCGAGCTCCGCCTTCCATTTCTCCTGGTGGGCTCGATACTCCTGTTGCTTGGCCTGATTGGCTGCGCTGCCGGAAGAGGCTTGGAGCGAGAGCAGGTCCAGGGCAAGGGAGACCTGATCGGACCGGATTTTTCTGGCTTGGTATTCATTCCACTGGTCTCCTGCGCGAGACTGCGCCAGCACGGCCTCGGTATGGCTGCGGTGCCCGAGAACGGTAACGAGCGCGACCAGCACAGCCAGAACCGATATCGCCAAAGAGATCGTCTTCAGCGACTCGCCGCCTTCGTTGGCTTCCTGCAGTTGCTTCGAAAATTCGTTGATCTCTTCTGGCTCCACGTTCTCCCTGAACCTCGTGCGGTGTGCGCTTTGGCTAGATTAGCGGATTGCGGAGGCAAGCCAATCTGTCCTACGCGCTTCGAGTGCGGCCCGAGACCCGTTGCGCCATAACCATTTCCACCAAATCCAGAGCTTTTCCACACAGCCGCCTTGCATGATCTGTGTGCGGCTGGTAATGTCAATCATGTTGAGCGAATGCGCGGATGTGCCGGAAGCGCGTAGCAAGTCAAGACTTGCAAGTAACCGGAAGACGCGCTCGTCTTAATTACAGCAGCACAATATGCTTCGCGCCTTTGTCCTAGCGAGACTTGCTGGAACATAGAGGAGAGCTGGAGCGCAGTCCAAGCGTTAGATGACGGTGCGAAAGCCCAGCAAAATGGGTAACCGAATCAAACCCAAGCCACTGCAAGTCGAGCGGATGTAATTCGCTCACGATAAGAAACATCAGCCTTTGGGCTGGTAATAAGGAGCTCAGGGCTCCGCGGCTGATGCCGTTCAGTTGTTCTAAATATGTGCTCCTGTGAGCGGCCTCACCGTACCCTGTTCTTCTGAAACAAGGTAGAGAGTTGACAAGAGGCTCAGCCTAAGGTAATCTCAGAAAGTTGCGTTGAAACGCGTAGAGTACGCAACGCGAGGGCGGCACTCGAAGCCGAACGCTCTGGAGTCAGAGCTAAAAGCTCAGCACACACAAGTTCGAGGACACAAGATGAGGCTAGTCCCGTCTGGTCCTTGATCCAAAACTCACCGCTCAGGCGAGATGAGTCAGGATCTTTGACAACATAGTTGAACATGCCAGTCGTAAAATGATTGACGAACTTTGGTTCAGTCATTCTCACTAGTTATAAACCTCCGGAGCGCGGTTTTGGGAAACCAGACGAGCTCGGGGGCGCATGATAACCGTCCCGACCCCTGTCGCTGGACGGCATGCAAACCAAGATTAAACGAGAGTTTGATCCTGGCTCAGAATCAACGCTGGCGGCGTGCCTAACACATGCAAGTCGAACGAGAAAAGGACTTCGGTCCTGAGTATAGTGGCGTACGGGTGAGTAACACGTGAATTATCTACCTCCGAGTGGGGAATAACCTAGAGAAATCTGGGCTAATACCGCATAACACTTACGAGTCAAAGCAGCAATGCGCTTGGAGAGGAGTTCGCGGCAGATTAGTTAGTTGGCAGGGTAATGGCCTACCAAGACGATGATCTGTATCCGGCCTGAGAGGGCGCACGGACACACTGGAACTGAAACACGGTCCAGACTCCTACGGGAGGCAGCAGTGGGGAATTTTGCGCAATGGGGGAAACCCTGACGCAGCAACGCCGCGTGGAGGATGAAGTATCTCGGTACGTAAACTCCTTTCGATGGGGAAGATAATGACGGTACCCATAGAAGAAGCCCCGGCTAACTTCGTGCCAGCAGCCGCGGTAATACGAGGGGGGCAAGCGTTGTTCGGATTTATTGGGCGTAAAGGGTGCGTAGGCGGTTTGGCAAGTCTTATGTGAAATCTATGGGCTCAACCCATAGTCTGCATGAGAAACTACCGGGCTTGAGTGATGGAGAGGTGAGTGGAATTTCCGGTGTAGCGGTGAAATGCGTAGATATCGGAAGGAACACCTGTGGCGAAAGCGGCTCACTGGACATTAACTGACGCTGATGCACGAAAGCTAGGGGAGCAAACAGGATTAGATACCCTGGTAGTCCTAGCCCTAAACGATGATTGCTTGGTGTGGCAGGTACCCAATCCTGCCGTGCCGAAGCTAACGCGATAAGCAATCCGCCTGGGGAGTACGGTCGCAAGACTGAAACTCAAAGGAATTGACGGGGGCCCGCACAAGCGGTGGAGCATGTGGTTTAATTCGACGCAACGCGAAGAACCTTACCTGGGCTCGAAATGCACAAGAATCCGGCAGAAACGTCGGCGCCTAGCAATAGGTTTGTGTATAGGTGCTGCATGGCTGTCGTCAGCTCGTGTCGTGAGATGTTGGGTTAAGTCCCGCAACGAGCGCAACCCTTATCTTCAGTTGCTACCATTCAGTTGAGCACTCTGACGAAACCGCCTCGGATAACGGGGAGGAAGGTGGGGATGACGTCAAGTCCTCATGGCCTTTATGTCCAGGGCTACACACGTGCTACAATGGCCGGTACAAACCGCTGCAAACCCGCGAGGGGGAGCTAATCGGAAAAAGCCGGCCTCAGTTCGGATTGGAGTCTGCAACTCGACTCCATGAAGCTGGAATCGCTAGTAATCGTGGATCAGCATGCCACGGTGAATACGTTCCCGGGCCTTGTACACACCGCCCGTCACATCACGAAAGTGGGTTGCACTAGAAGTCGGTGCGCTAACCGCAAGGGAGCAGCCGCCCAAGGTGTAATTCATGATTGGGGTGAAGTCGTAACAAGGTAGCCGTAGGAGAACCTGCGGCTGGATCACCTCCTTTCTAAGAGAGAACGTCTCGGCACACTTCAGCGCCTCGCGCATCGCGAGCAGCTTGATCTCACGATCCTGCTGAGCTTGATAGTGACGTTGCCGAGTACCATGCAAGTTGGCTTCGGCCCTTTTGCATGAGCCTGAACTGAACCTTCTCTTTTTCGCAATCCTATTTCACGATCGTCATGGCGGCGTAGCCGCTTCGCATGTTCAACTGTGTCCTCGAACCTCTTCGAGAAAGCTCAACGCGCACCGCCTGCTCAAAGCAGGCGGTGCGCAGCAGAGCAAGCGCTTCAGCTAGAAATGTGAGCTGAATTCCGGGCCTGTAGCTCAGTTGGTTAGAGCGCACCCCTGATAAGGGTGAGGTCGGTAGTTCGAATCTACCCAGGCCCACCACTTATCCCGGCTACTTGGTATACTAAGTAGCGTTGGGGCTGTAGCTCAGTTGGGAGAGCACCTGCTTTGCAAGCAGGGGGTCAACGGTTCGATCCCGTTCAGCTCCACCACTCTTAGAGCAATTCTCACTGCAAGCCCGCTTTAGGTTGAGACCCGGTTCCGGCCGAGTTTGAACCTTGAGCTGGATTGCTCAAGCCGCCTGAGGGCGCGACCAGAGACGATGCAGCAATGCAAACCGCTCAACGATTTTTGACAACTGAATAGATTGGGTAAATATAACTACAAGGCTGAGCAGCATGCCTTCCAGGTAGTCTCTGGTCGGAGCTGTCAGTTATTGAGTGTCTTTAGAATATTTGTACAGCGATCTTGCTTGAAAGAGCAACGATCTGTTGTACCGGCGAAAGTGGACGTAATACACACACAGAGATCAGGAAGCTTTCCGTGTGGTGGAGGTTGGTTCTCTGCTGCGAGAGAGTAAATTCTATGGTCAAGCTACTAAGGGCGCACGGTGGATGCCTTGGCAGAAACAGGCGATGAAGGACGTGGCAAGCTGCGATAAGCTTCGGGGAGCCGCACACAGGCGTTGATCCGGAGATTTCCGAATGGGGAAACCCAGGCAGGCAAAACCTGCTTATCACCAACTGAATCCATAGGTTGGATGAGGCGAACGGAGGGAAGTGAACCATCTCAGTACCTCCAGGAGAAGAAAGAAACCTCGATTCCGAGAGTAGTGGCGAGCGAAATCGGAACAGCCCAAACCCGCATTATTAAGGTAATTCGGGGGTTGTAGGGCCTGCATAAGTAGAGTTACCAATCTGGCTTATAGTCGAATCCTCTGGAAAGGGGATCCAAAGAGCGTGACAGACGCGTAGACGAAATGAGTCCAGACTCGAAGCAGGTACCTGAGTAAGGCGGGGCACGAGAAACCCTGCTTGAATCCACGGGGACCATCCCGTAAGGCTAAATACTCGTTTCTGACCGATAGTGAACCAGTACCGTGAGGGAAAGGCGAAAAGCACCCCATTGAGGGGAGTGAAAAGTACCTGAAACCGTGTGCCTACAAGCAGTGGGAGGACTATGCCGCGCAAGCGGAATGTCTGACCGCGTGCCTATTGCATAATGAGCCGGCTAGTTATTCTTGTCAGCAAGGTTAAGCGTGAGCGAGCCGCAGCGAAAGCGAGTCTGAATAGGGCGTTAAGTTGGCAGGAATAGACGCGAAGCGGGATGATCTACCCTTGGCCAGGTTGAAGATGGGGTAACACCCATTGGAGGACCGAACCGGTGTTTGTTGAAAAAAGCTCGGATGAGCTGAGGGTAGGGGTGAAAGGCTAATCAAATTCCGTGATAGCTCGTTCTCTCCGAAATAGCTTTAGGGCTAGCGTCGTGTGATTTGGATCGGTGGTAGAGACATGGATGGACTAGGGGGCTTTCCGGCTTACTGAATCCAACCAAACTTCGAATGCCGATTACAACCAGCACGGCAGTCAGACTGTGGGGGCTAAGCTTCACAGTCGAGAGGAAAACAGTCCAGACCGCCAGCTAAGGTCCCAAAATTACAGTTAAGTGGGAAAGGAAGTCAGAACCCTCAGACAGCCAGGAGGTTGGCTTAGAAGCAGCCATCCTTTAAAGAAAGCGTAATAGCTCACTGGTCAAGGGGTCCGGTGCCGACAATACAACGGGGCTGAAACTGTATACCGAAGCTGCGGATGTCAAGTAATTGACGTGGTAGGAGAGCATTCTCTCGTGGATGAAGCGTAACTGGGAAGATACGTGGACATTAGAGAAGAGACCCTGCCGGCATAAGTAGCGATAATGAAGGTGAGAACCCTTCACGCCGAAAGTCTAAGGTTTCCTGAGGAAGGTTAATCCGCTCAGGGTTAGTCGGTCCCTAAGTCGAGGCCGAAAGGCGTAGACGATGGATGTCTGGTTAATATTCCAGAACTCCCGATTTTTCGTTATTACGATGGGGTGACGCATAAGGATAAGCTGGACCTCCTATGGCTATGGGGTTCGACACGCGAAAGCTGGTTCTGATAGGCAAATCCGTCAGGGCAACAGTGAGGCGTGAAGCAGTAAGCCGAATGGCTGAAAGCAGCTGATTTCACGGTGCCAAGAAAAACCTCTAAGGAGAGAGATTGGGAACCGTACCACAAACCGACACAGGTAGACGAGGAGAATATCCAAAGGCGCTCGAGTGAAAGCTTGTTAAGGAACTCGGCAAATTAGACCCGTAACTTCGGGAGAAGGGTCGCCCTCCGCAAGGAGGGCCGCAGTGAAACGCGAACGGCGACTGTTTAACAAAAACACAGGTCTCTGCAAAGTCAAAAACGACGTATAGGGGCTGACTCCTGCCCGGTGCCGGAAGGTTAAAAGGAGAGGTTAGCTGCAAGGCGAAGCTTTGAATTGAAGCCCCGGTGAACGGCGGCCGTAACTATAACGGTCCTAAGGTAGCGAAATTCCTTGTCGGGTAAGTTCCGACCTGCACGAATGGAGTAACGATCGTTCGACTGTCTTAACGAGTTGCTCGGCGAACTTGTAGTACCGGTGAAGATGCCGGTTACCCGCAGCTAGACGAAAAGACCCCGTGCACCTTTACTATACTTTTACTATGGTTTACGGCCATTGCTGCGCAGGATAGGTGGGAGGCTTTGAAGCCAGACTTTCGGGTTTGGTGGAGCCAACGGTGAGATACCACCCTGCGATTGTTGTGAATCTAACCTACTCCCGTGATCCGGGAGAGGGACACAGTAAGACGGGTAGTTTGACTGGGGCGGTCGCCTCCTAAATTGTAACGGAGGCGCGCGAAGCTACACTCAGGCCGTTTGGAAATCGGCCGTCGAGTGCAAAGGCATAAGTGTGGTTAACTGCGAGACCTACAAGTCGAGCAGATGCGAAAGCAGGCCTTAGTGATCCGGTGGTTCTGTATGGAATGGCCATCGCTCAACGGATAAAAGGTACGCCGGGGATAACAGGCTGATCGGAGCCAAGAGTTCATATCGACGCTCCGGTTTGGCACCTCGATGTCGGCTCATCACATCCTGGAGCTGTAGAAGGTTCCAAGGGTTCGGCTGTTCGCCGATTAAAGTGGTACGTGAGCTGGGTTCAGAACGTCGCGAGACAGTTCGGTCTCTATCTGCTGTGGGCGTAGGAGATTTGAAGAGGGCTGTCCTTAGTACGAGAGGACCGGGATGGACGAACCTCTTGTGTTCCAGTTGTCTTGCCAAAGGCACGGCTGGGTAGCGAAGTTCGGTTGTGATAACCGCTGAATGCATATAAGCGGGAAGCACGCTCTGAGATGAGATCTCCCAACCCAAAAGGGAAAAGAAGGGCCCTGGAAGACCACCAGGTTGATAGGCTGGAGGTTGAAGCGCAGTAATGCGTGTAGCTTACCAGTACTAATCGCCCGTTCGGCTTGTCCATAGAATTTACTCTGCGCAGTGAATCAACATCCACTGTTCCGAAGACATTCAATAACAAGCTTTGTAGTTATATCTTTTGGATAAAACGCAAGAAAGCAAATACGTGTAAACGTCTGCCCAATCTATTCAGTTGTGAACGATCGCCGAGAGCGAGCACGTTCAACAATTTGCCGGTGAGTTTACCGCGAGGGTCACACCCGTTCCCATCCCGAACACGGAAGTTAAGCCTCGTTGGGCCGATGGTACTGCACGCGTAAGTGTGTGGGAGATTAGGTGATCGCCGGCATAAATCAGAAGCCCACCCTGAACAGGTGGGCTTCTTTGTTTGCGGAAGGCGTGCTGTTCCTTAAGGCTGCCGTGTTCGTTCCTCTACTTTGGTTCACTTTTCCCATCGTTGTAGAAGGTTGGATCTTTGGCGAGGCGATGGCCGTCCGGGGTCGTGTCCATGGAACGGACGACTGATCTCTGCGAGTCGCAGAGTGGAATTCTCAAGCGATTGTTCGAGGCCATCTGCAAACCATAGAGCAGCGCATTCGCCAGGCGCGGTTCAAGTTGTCCCGCCGCAAGAGTGCGGACGGTAGAAGCGCGTGTGGTAGAGGCAATATGTCTCGTTGGTGAGCGCGGGCGAGCTGCTTTGTGTCCCATTGGTGCGAATGTGCCGGCAGAGCGGGTAGAGCATGTCTTCTCCTGTGGATCGCTGGGGGGTACCCCCCCCGGGGGTTGCAGCGTAAGTCAAACAGAATGAACGACATGGCAATAGGACTTCAGCTAAAGTCTTCCTACGATTGAGGTTAGGCGCAAAGTCTTCAAAGCAAAAGAGTTACGGGACGGGTGAGAGGCCATGTGTGCCTGTCTCGATCGACGCATCCCACGTTTTTTTCTCCACTTTCAGGATAACGCAAGGGAAAGGGAGAATATGCCAACTATTTCTTGGCGATAAATGCCTTTGAATGAATGTTTTAGAACCAAAAAGAAGCTGCCGGGGGCTTGACAAGATTTTTGGGCAAGTGGGTGAGCCTTCGGCTTGCGGGAGAGCGATTCTTGCTGAGGGGAGATCCGATCGAGGCTTACGGCTGCGAATAAACATAGATTCCCTTCGGGAACGACAATAAGGAGCGCAGACGACGGCAAATGCTTGATCTGGACCTTCATCAGGGAGAGGTCGTTTGCTTCCGCAGAACGAGACTCACCTTCGGACGGTGAGGATGTGAAACAGGGGGAGCCCAAATCAGGGTTCGGTGGGGGGCTGGGTGCTGCCCTGGTGGAGATCGATATCGAGGTGGCTGGTGCGAAGGGTGACTTTGGGACCGCCGCCTCGGACGGTTCCCTCCAGAGTTTGCGTGCCGTTTTGGGAGGTGGGGTCCAGGCCCAGGTCGGTGTCGATGTGTCCGCCATGGGTTTGAGCGTCAAGGATGAGGCCGGCGTGCTCGGGTAGGGTGAGGGTGACGGCTCCGTCGCGGTTCTGGATGTCGATGTTGCCGAGCGGGGCGGAGCTGGTGAGATTGACGGTGCCCCGGCTATCGGTGATGGAGACGTCACCGGCGACCCGATCGAAAGAGACGTTGCGACTGGAGGTGTGGAGCGAGAGAGGGCCGAGGATTCGGCTTCCGGTGAGCTCGGAATCGGGGCTGATGTCGATTTGGCCGAGCAGCTGGCTGAGGGTGAGCTGGGTACGCCGGGTGCGGAACGCGACGAGGCCGTGGAGACGCTCGAGATGGGTGTCGCCGAAGAACTCGCCCTCGAGATTGACCTGGCCGTGAATGCCGGTGAGCGACAGGTCCTGGGCGTGGCCGTGGAGGGTGATGTCTCCGGTGATGTCGGACGCGGTGAAGGACGAATCGTTGTGATTGATCTGGGCGACGACGGCTCCGGTGATGTCTTTGCAGGTGACGTCGCCGTGGTCGGCGGTGAGGATGACGGGAGCGTGGAGTCCGGAGACGTCGATGGAGCCGTGCTGGGCGTTGAGGGTGACGGGAGCCGAGGCTGGAAGCGTGATGGTGAGATCGGCGGAGGCGCCGACAAGTTTGGGGATGGAGAGCTGGAGGATGCTGCCGGAGAGGACAATCTGGGGATCGAGCTGCTGCTGCTCGCGCTCGGCGCTGGAGTCGGAGTCGGTGTAAATCTGCTTGTTGACGGCGATGTGGATGTGGCCGTCCTCGGCGCCGCCGAGGAGGGTGATGTTGCCGTGAGGGTTGTCGACGGCGAGGCGGGTTCCGGTGGGGAAGGCGGTATCGAGGGTTTTGGTGGACTCGTGCTTTTGGGCGAGGAGCTCTTCGAAGTCGCCGAGACCGAGGTGGACGTCGTCGCCGAAGAGGGTTTGGGCTTGGCCGACCGTGTGAGTGCCGGCGCCGAAGAGGGCGAGGGCGAGCAGGAGCAGGATGGCTCCGGCGCCGAGGCGGCGGGGGACGGCGGGCGTGGGGCCGGTGTGGAGGAAGAAGTCGCAGGCCCACTCGACGAGCAGGAACAGGCCGGCAAAGAGGAAGAGGAGGGGCCACCAGTGGCTATACCAGGAGAGGAACGCGGCGAGTGGAGGGTGGCCGGAGCGGACCAGCACGGCGGTGAAGCCGAGGGCGAGCAGAAGCAGGGGAGCGAGAAAGGAGGTTCGGCGGTAGCCGCGCCTTTGCCGGCTTTCGAGGGAGCGGGTCTGTTGCAGCAGTGTGCGCGTTTGCTGGCGTTCGGCGCGGGCCTGACGGCGTTGGGCGCGTCTTTGATCGCGCGGAGTGCCGGCAAAGGGCGAGCCGAACGGTGGGGCCGGCGGCGGAAAGCCGGCCATCAGCGGCCTTCCCGGAAGGAGGAGCCGGATGGCTGGGAGAAGCCGGTGGCCAGCGGAGGCGTGGGCGGTGCGGGCGGTACATAGGCTGAGGCGGGAATGCTGCGTTTGAGCAGGAGCAGGAGCCCGGCGAAGATGATGATCCAGGGCCAGCTGTGGGACCAGCGCAGAAGGCGGAGCGCATCGAGCAGCATAAGGATGCCGATGAGAGCGAGCCAGACCGAAGAGGTGAGCGCGTAGAGGGTGCGGAGGCGGTAGTTGGAGGCGTTGGCGGGATTGTGAAAGGTGTGGGGGCTGGTGAAGCGGCGGGTGAAGACCCAGGCTCCGAGACCGATGAGGCCGAAGCCGACGAGGACGGGTCCGGAGACGTTGTGGAAGATGCCGGTGGTGCCGAGCAGGAAGATGGCGCCGAGGACCATGAGGCCGATGGCCGCGGCAGGGAAGCGGCTGGCGGGCGCGAGGGGGAGCGGCGGGGCGTCGATGTGCGGGCCGTAGGGGGGAGTGGAGGGGGAATAGCTGGAGGAGGCTGGAGGCTGGGGGGGCCAGGGCTGGCTGTAGGGCTGGGTGTAGGGCTGGGTGTAGGGCTGGTAGGCGGCGGAGGCGGAGTCTGGGACGAAGGCAGGATCTGGAGCCGAGCTTGGGGTGTAGGCGGGGATGTCTACGGGCGCTCCCCAGGTGGCGATGGGCTCCGGCGCACGGTAGGCGGGCTCTTCCGCGGGGACGGGCGGGACATAAGGGGGGGCATAGGGCGGGGTTTGCGAGGAGCCGGGCATGGGTGGAGTGCTTTGGGAGGCAGTTTGGGAGGTGCGGCGGAGGTTGGCGTCGAAGCCGAGGCGCTCGCCGATCTCATTGAGGCCGAAGGGGTTGGGCAGGGACGTGCCATCGCGGCGAGCCTTGGCGGTATGGTGGGCTTCGATGGCCATGTAGAAGATCCAGCCGGAGACGAGCAGGCCGAAGACCTCGCTGATGTGAGAGAGGCTGACGAGCACGGCGAAGATGAACAGGTGGGCGATACCCTTGGCGTACTGCTCGTTGTACATGGCGCCGACGCCGGGGATGAGGCCGAGGAGCGCGGCAAGATTGGGATTGGGCTGGCCGGTGGAGATCCAGGCTGGGGGCGCGGCGCCGGGAGAAACGGGCTGATAGGCGGGGCCGCTGTGGAGGCGCGCGGCGAGGCAGGGCTCGCAGTACACGGCGGGGCCGACGATGCGGACGGTTTCTTTGGTGAGGGGGCGGCCGCAGTTCTGGCAGAAGGCCACGGGTGTGGGTTCCGCGGCGGAGGACGGCCCGGGGTTGTGCGGGGAGGGGTTCATACCAGGCCTCCGGTGTTCCAGGAGGCCGCCTGGGCGTAGAGAGTCCTGGGGCGGCCGGTGACGATGGGGGGCTCGCGCCGGCTTACACCGTGGTTGGATGGGGAAGCTGGGGGGCGGGTGGGAGCTGGCGCTGGTTTGGGGGAAGGTTGGGTGTCGGAATCGGTATCGGAAGTTTGTTCACGCAGATCGTCTACGCGGGACTCAAGGACCCGGACGACGCGGAGATTGTCGTAGTAACGGGCGGCTCCGGCGGTGGACTGATAGTAGGTGCGGCGCAGATTGCTGGGGCGAAGCTGGCCGAGCTGGATGCCGGTGAGATTCATGGTGAGGGCGAGCGAAAAGAGGGCCATGGCGGCGGTCAAGGCGAGGCGCGGCTCGAAGAGGGCGGCCGGGAGAGGCATCCAGCGGGCGGGCCGGGGTTGGAGGGGAAGGATGGCTGCCGGCGCCGGCCGAGGAATGTGCGGCTGAGGGATGTGCGGCTGGCTGGTTTGGGGCTGGCTGGTTTGGGGCTGGCTGGTTTGGGCGAGGATGCGGCCGATCAGGTCCGCCGGGGGTTCGGGCGGAGCGCATTTGAGCAGGTCGAGCCAAGCGGCTCCGCGCTGGGCGTCGGCGAAGAGGCTGCCGCATACGGCGCAGGTGCGGACGTGACGGTCGAACCAGGCATGATCGATCTCGCCGAGATTGCCGTCGAGTGCGTCGGTGAGCAGGGCCTGGCAGGCGATGCAGTGCGGGGTTTCGGGATTCAATGCCGGAGAGTTCGCCATGTTACATCACCTGTCCTTCTGTACGTTGCAGGAGTCTTGCCAGTTCTCCGCGGCCGCGGCTGATACGGCTTTTGACGGTGCCTTCGGGAATTTTGAGGACGAGGGCGATCTCTTTGTAGTCCATGTCTTCGAGGTCGCGGAGGATGACGGCTTCGCGGAGGTCGGGGGAGAGCTTGGCGAGCGCGGCCTGGATGGTGGCTTTGAGCTCGAGGCCGGCGACGCGGCGCTCCTGGGTGGGGCGCGAATCGACGAGCCGCTCGGAGAGAGTGGGGCCGTCGTCGTCCGGAGACTGGCTGACGTCGATGGACTCGGTGAGGCGGTCCTGGCGGGCGCGGCGGTAGTGGTCGACGAGGAGATTACGGGTGAGGGTGGCGATCCAGGTGGAGAATGCGCCTTTGGCGGGGTCGAAGGTGGCGAGATTGCGGTAGATCTTGAGGAAGACATCCTGGGTGACGTCCTCGGCGGCGGTGCGGTCGCCGGTAAAGCGGAAGCAGAGGGCGTAGACGCGTTTGTGCTGGCAGGTGATGAGTTGGCGCCAGGCGGCCTGGTCGCCGGCCAGACAACGAGTGGCGAGCGCCGCGAGGGCGTCCTGCTCAGCCTGCTGTTCGGGCGTTCTTTGCACGCGCGCCTCGGCGAGTCTCTGGGGTGGAGGCAGTGTATCGCTCAGCGGGGCGGACGCGGCGGCCGATTCTGAAAGAGGCGCAGGACGGAGGGTTCGGTCCGGCTCGCGTTCGAGGGGCAGACGCCGTGCTGCGGTGGCGGGAAAGGGGATCATGATATGGCAAACGCCCATGCTCAAGGAGTACGCATGGGCGTTTGGCGAAGTTCCGTGAGACATGCGCTGGTCTTGAGAACCCTTCGACGGTAAAGCAATCTGAGGTGGGGGACCCAGGGTGTGAAGGGCTAGGGGGTGCCGGGGATGACGCCGCAGGCGATGCGGTTGCCGGCGTTGCCGGTGGGGTCGGACTTCATGTCGTCGGCCTTCTCATGCAGCATGATGGAGGTGCCGCCGTTCGCCAGGATGTCGTTGGGCTGGCCGGTGCCCATGGAGAGGTAATCGATCTTGACGGTGGTTTTTCCTGTGCCGTCCGGCTGGACCGTCACGTTGTTGTGCTGGTGGGAGACGGGGTCGAAGTGGGGTCCGGCGGACTTGAAGTCAGGACCTTCGCACAGCGGCTTCTGATGAATGTGGAACCCGTGGTCGCCGGGCGGGAGACCTGTGACCGAAAGCTTGATTTCCAGTTTCCCTTTGACTTCCTTGAAGGTGGCGGTTCCGGCGTCCTGGCCGGTGCTGGTTTTGAGCGGGACGACGAGACCTTTGTTCTTCGCTGCGAGCGCGGGCATGCTGACGATGAGCAATGCCAAGCCGACGAACCTGAACCGCATAGTTCCTCCGAGTTTCGATGTGCCTCTACTATAGCGTCCTTGGATGGAAGCGCGGATCAATCTTGCGGCGGGGGAGCAGCGGGCGCGGGAGCAGGAGCGGGAGCAGCGGGAGCAGGAGTAGGCTGCGGGGTCAGGTTAGTGGGCGTGTTCTTGCCGTGCTCGGGATCGTAGTCGTGCTTCACCATCCAGGACTTGAACTGGGCGACGGACTCGGACTGCATATTCCCGTTCCGGGACATGTAGGCAAAATCTTTTACATCTGTTTTGAGATCGCAGGTAAAGTAACTGCCGGTTTTGCCGAAGACAGGAAGTAGGACGACGAGCGTCTGGTTCGGCTTCTTCCATTTGGCCGGATAGGTCTCGTAGCCGAACGAGCTTTTCAGTTTTTCCGAGCATTCAAAGGAGAAGTCGATACCGTGAGGTTCCCCGTTTTGAAACAGATTGGCGCGGCCTTCCCCCTTGGCTTCTTCCTCTTGCCGATTATGGAAGAAGGTGGTCTGACTGCGGTTGAAGATGTGAATGCGCAAAGGGTAGTCGGCGGGATTCTTACTCTCTCCGGCAAGGGCCGGGGGGACGAGCAGCAAGCAGAGCGCGACGGTCGGAAGCAAGCGCATGAGGGTCACTCCTGGAGGTGGAGCCAGTGTAGCCGAGGGCAGAGATGCGGACAAGATGCTTTGCATCAGTTTGCGCGGTGGTTTGGTGTGAGAGCCATGTATGCTGACTTCATGAATTTTGCCCGTATCGTGTTTACGCTTGCCGTGGTGGCGGCGCCTCTTGCCTGTGCGCAAGGCCGTCCTGACCGTGTTCCCGCTGCCGCTCCGGACTCCGCTGCGGAGGCGACGATCGCCAAGCCGATGGCTCCGAGTCTGCCGCCGGACGCGCATGTGGCGCAGGAGATCCAGTTCGAAGGCAAGACGCTGAAGTACACGGCGACCGTGGGCACGCTGCCGGTGAAGAGTACGGAGGGCAAGCCGGTGGGCGAGGTGGTGTTTACGTCGTACATTCTGGATGGGCCGGGCGTTCCGGGAGGCCGGCCGGTGACGTTTGCGTTCAATGGCGGCCCGGGTGCGGCATCGGTGTATTTGAATTTGGGGGCGATCGGGCCGAAGCGAGTGGATTTTGGGGCGGAGGGCCAGAGTCCGTCCGATCCGGCGACGCTCAAGGACAATCCGGGGACGTGGCTGGACTTTACCGACCTGGTGTTCATCGATCCGATTGGGACTGGGTTTTCAAAGTCGCTGGTCAATGACGCGGACACGCGCAAGCTGTTCTACGGTCCGGACCAGGACATCGCCTATCTGTCGAAGATTGTGTACGACTGGCTGGTGAAGAACGGGCGGCTGGAGTCGCGGAAGTACCTGGTGGGCGAGAGCTATGGCGGCTATCGAGGCCCAAGGCTGACGAGTTACCTGCAGTCGCAGATTGGCGTGGCGATGAATGGGCTGGTGATGGTGTCGCCGGCGTTGAACTCGGCGGCGGGCGATCCGAACCTGTCGCCGGTTCCGTGGATGCTGACGCTGCCTTCGATCGTCGCGGCAAATTATGAGCGCAAGGGCATGCTGACGCAGGAGAACATGCAGAAGGTGATCGACTACACGCGCGGGGAGTATGCGGAGGACCTGCTGCGGGGCAACGCCGACCCGGAGGCGACGCCGCGGATTGTGAAGAAGGTGACGGAGATGACGGGGCTCGATGCGACGTTTGTGCGGGAGTCCGGCGGGCGGCTGGAGACGCAGGCGTTTCTGCGGGAGGAGTTTCGCGAGACGGGCAAGCTGGGCAGCCGGTACGACCCGAATGTAACCGCCTATGACCCGTTTCCGTATAACCCGACGCAGGAGACGAACGATCCGATTCTGTTGAGCATCATCGCTCCGACCACGACGGCCATGGTGGACTGGGTGACGCGGACGGTGGGCTGGAAGACGGATGAGCGGTACAACGCGCTCTCGAACCTGGTGGCGCGGGAGTGGGACCGGGAGAGCCGGAGCGGAGCGTTTGCGGGCTCAGCGTCAGCGACCGATCTACGCATTGCGGTGACGACGGACCCGAAGTTGCGGGTGGTGATCGCGCATGGGTGGGCGGATCTCTCGTGTCCGTTCATGGGCTCGGTGCTGACGGTGAGCCAGATTCCGACGATGGGCGATCCGTCGCGGGTGACGGTGCATGAGTATCCGGGCGGGCACATGTATTATGCGCGGGTGGCGAGTTCGCTGGCGCTACGGAAGGACGTGCTGGAGATGGTAAATAAGCACTAAAGCAACACTAGATCAGTGGTTGAGGGGCTGCCAGAGCTCGAGGCGGTTGCCTTCGGGATCGTTGATCCAAGCGAAGTGGCCGTAGGGATACGATCCGCGCTCCGGGCCGACATGGACGCCAGCGGCTTCAAGCTGCGTGAGCAGAGCGTCGAGGTCGTCGACGCGGTAGTTGACCATCGCGGTCTGAGGGCCGGATCCGAAGTGATCGGTGGTGGCGGGGAAGAGCATCCAGGTGGTCTGGCCGGTGCCTTTGGGGACCTCGTCCGACCACTGAAACGCGGCGGCGCCGTAGCTCTCGAGCTTGATGCCGAGATGGGTGGCGTACCACTCACGCAGAGCCTTAGGGTCTTTTGCTTTGAGGAAGATGCCGCCGATGCCAGTAACTCGGGCCATAAAAACTCCTGGTGTAAGGACTAGAGGTCGTCACGGCGGCGCAGGCGGCGGGAGTGGTAATTGCCGGAACCTCCCCAAACCGAAAGGGCGACGAGTAGATGAATGATAAACCAGAGGCTGAAGCCCTGGTCGAGGTAGATGAGGTAGAGCACGAGCGCGCGCGGGAGAAAGAGCCAGACAAGCAGCGGAACGATGCCGATGACGATCTCAAAACGGCCAAGCGAGTGCTGCAGGTACATGAAGACGAGCGAGAGGCGGGGCAGGAAGAGAGCCAGGATCAGGAACCAAATGGGCAGCCAGTGCACAACGGAGAGGGCGTGAATGGTCATGAGGCCTCGGGTCGGGAGTGGGCTGCGAGTGCGGCGATGAGCCGGGTCACGCTGCCGGAATCGATGGTAGTCTCGGCGAGCCGGGCGGCGGAAGCGAAATTTTCGGCAAGGCCGGCGGTGACGAGGACCGCGGCGGCGTTGAGGACGACGACGTCGCGGGGCGGGCCGGGGACGCCCGAGAAGATTCGGCGCAGGAGGGCGGCGTTGGTTGGAGCGTCGCCGCCGGCGAGGGCGGAGAGTGGGGCGGGGACCAGGCCGAAGTCGGCGGGATGGACGGTGCGGAGGGTGATCTGGCCGGCGCGGACCTGGGCGGTGTAGGTTGGGCCGGACAAGCTGATCTCGTCGATGCCGGTGGCGCTGGCGGGGTCGGTGCCGTGGACGACGAGCGCATGACGGGTGTCGAGGAGGGCGAGGGCTTCGGCGACCACGGGTACGAGGTGGGCGCTTGAGACGCCTACGACCTGCGCGGGCGCTCCAGCCGGGTTGGCGAGCGGGCCGAGCAGGTTGAAGACGGTACGGACGCCGAGCGCGCGGCGAATGGGCAGGACGGCCCGCATGAGGGGGTGGTGCGTGGGGGCGTGAAGGAAGGCGAAGCGGTGGCGGCGGAGGGCTCCGGCGGCCTGGGCGGGGGCGAGATCGACCGGGATGCCGAGAGCTTCGAGGACGTCGGCGGAACCGGACTGCGAGGTGACGGCGCGGTTGCCGTGTTTGGCAACCAGGAGGGAGGCGGCCCCGGCGGTGGCTTCGGCGGCAGCCGCGACGAGGGCGGCGGCGGTGGAGATATTGAAGGTGCCGGAGTGATCGCCGCCGGTGCCGCAGGTGTCGACGAGGCAGGCGCGTTCGGTGTCGGTGAGGGGGAGGGAGGTGGCGTGGGCGCGGAGGACGTCGACGAAGCCGGCGATCTCGGCGGGCGTTTCTCCGCGGGCGGCGAGGGCGCCGAGGAGCGCGGCGACCTGGAGTTCGGGCGGCTGCTCGTTGAGGATGGAGTGGAAGAGGGTGGAGGCTTCGGCGCGGGTGAGAGATTCTTTGCCTTCGACGACGCGTTTGAGGGCTTGGTGGAGGGGGCTGGACATACGGGGTGAGGGTAGCATGGCGGCGGGCACGGTACTTTTATCGGACGACTGTGCGATTACAGGACGCGACGATTGCGAACGCTGAACGCGGTTCGGTAGGATGGGCGGGCGCCGCACTTGGCTGGGAGAGCTTGCCTTTATGAAGATCCACGAGTATCAGGCGAAGGAAATTCTTCGCAAGTACAACGTTGCTGTGCCGCAGGGTGAGATGGCGACGACGCTCGAAGAGGCGGACACGGCGGCCAAGTCGCTGTTTGCGGCGGGCAACAAGGTGGTAGTGGTGAAGGCGCAGATCCATGCGGGCGGCCGCGGCAAGGGCGGCGGCGTCAAGCTGGCGCGGACGCTCGATGAGGCGGATGCGGCGTCGAAGGCGATCCTTGGGATGCAGCTTGTCACCCATCAAACGGGCGCGGCCGGACAGAAGGTTCAGAGGCTGCTGGTCGAAGAAGGTTCGGCGATCGAGCGCGAGCTGTATCTGGGGCTGGTGCTGGACCGGGCTTCGGCGAAGATCGTGTTTATGGCTTCGCAGTCGGGCGGGATGGAGATTGAAGAGGTGGCGCATGCGACGCCGGAGCTGATCTATAAAGAGTACATCGATCCGGCGGTGGGGTTTCAGCCGTACCAGGCGCGGGCGCTGGCGTTCAAGCTGGGGCTGAAGCCGACGCAGATCAACCCGGCGGTCGGGTTCATGACGGGGCTGTACAAGGCATTTGTGGATACGGATTCGACGCTGATGGAGATCAACCCATTTATTACGACCAAGGATGACAAGCTGGTGGCGCTTGATTGCAAGATCAATTTTGACGACAACGCGATGTTCCGGCACAAGGATTTGAAGGAGCTTCGCGATTTGGCGGAGGAGGATCCGCTGGAGGTGGAGGCGTCCAAGTTTGCGCTGAACTACATCAAGCTGGACGGCAATATCGCGTGCATGGTGAATGGCGCGGGGCTGGCGATGGCGACGATGGACATCATCGAGTATGCCGGGGGCAAGGCGGCGAACTTTCTGGATGTGGGCGGCGGCGCGAACCAGGAGCAGATTGAGAACGCGTTTGGGATTTTGTTGAGCGACCCGAATGTGAAGGCTATTTTCATTAATATTTTTGGTGGGATTCTTCGGGTGGATGTGTTGGCTACGGCGGTGGTGGCCGCGGCGAAGAAGCTGAATGTGCAGATTCCGATCATTCTTCGGCTGGAAGGGACGAATGTGGAAGAAGGTCGGAAGATTATTGCTGAATCGGGACTCAAGGTGCAGATTGGCTCGACGATGAAGGAAGCTGCGGACTTAGTGGTCGAAGCGGCGAAAGGGTAAGGGGAAATCTGTGTTCGACACCTATGGACCGTTTGTGCTTGAAAAATATGATGGCATTAGCATTGACGATTTCTATAGGCAAATTCAGAACGACGAGGCAAAGAATCTTCAGTCCGGAGTAGGAATTTACATCGTTGGGGCAAAGGCGGACGGGAATTCGCTTTTACCCTGGTATGTGGGTATGACCTCACGTGAATTTGGCAGTCGCCTCGTGGAACACTTGAAAGGCGGGAAGTTTGCTGAACTTGCCGAAAAAGGACCGCTGTACTTCTATCTGATCGCTATCTCGAAGGATGGGCGCGTATCACGGAGAGATGAAATCACTGAACAGCAACGCCTCATCATTGAGCAGATAGAGCAGCAGCTGATTGATCACTGCGTTCGACGTAACGAGCATCTTCTGAATAAGAAGAAGTGGTCGCCGAATCAGATTCATGTTCCTGGATTTATTGACAAGGGCAGGGTGGAGCGAGCATTTCCCGCAGCTCAAAAACTCGCAGAATTATTGGGAACTTAGCTGTCTTGAGAGGAAATCTACATGTCTGTTTTGGTTGATAAGAATACGCGGCTGATTGTGCAGGGCATTACGGGGCGCGAAGGTTTATTTCATGCTCAGGGCTGTCGCGACTACGGTACTAATGTAGTCGGCGGGGTGACGCCCGGTAAGGGTGGGCAAACCGTAGATGGGTTCCCGGTGTTCAATACCGTGGAAGATGCGGTGAAGGAGACGGGCGCCAATGTGTCCGTGATCTTTGTACCTCCGCCGTTTGCCGCGGATGGCATCCTGGAAGCGACCGCGGCCGGCATGCCGTTGGTAATCTGCATCACGGAGGGCATTCCTACGCTCGATATGGTGAAGGTGTGGGAGGTCGTGAAAGTGTCGAAGACGCGGCTGATCGGGCCGAACTGTCCGGGGGTGATCTCGCCGGGCAAGGCGAAGGTGGGGATCATGCCGGGGCGAATTCATAAAGAGGGCTCGGTGGGGATTGTGTCGAAGTCGGGCACGCTGACCTATGAGGCGGTGTACCAGCTGACGCAGCGAGGGATCGGGCAGTCGACGGCGATCGGGATTGGCGGCGATCCGATTATCGGGACGACGCACATCGATGCGCTGCGGCTGCTGAACGACGACGCGGAGACCGAGGCGATCATCATGATCGGAGAGATTGGCGGCTCGGCGGAAGAGGCGGCGGCGAAGTTCATCCAGGAGAATGTGAAGAAGCCGGTGGTGGGGTTCATCGCGGGGCAAACGGCTCCTCCGGGGCGGCGTATGGGTCATGCGGGGGCCATTATCTCAGGCGGCGAGGGGACGGCGGCGAGCAAGATGCAGGCGATGACGGATGCGGGGATTCACGTGGTGAAGTCGCCGGCGGAGATTGGGGAGACGATGGCTCGGCTGCTGGGGAGGGCTTAGCGCGGCTGCGAGCGGTAGAAGAGCCAGGCAACGAAGAAGAGCAGCGCCATGAGGAGGGCGAGCTCGGCGTGCTGCGGGGAGTGGAGGCGAATGCTGACGAGGCAGTCGGCGGTCCAGGCGATGCAGCCCGCGAGCCAGATCCAGGCAGTTCGGCGCATTCCGTTAGGACGCGGATGGAGGCGGTTTGGTCCGCTTTGCCGCGCGGCTTGGGCATACGTACCGTCCGTTACACTGAAGCAGGACGAACTTTAAGGAGACAACACGTTGGTACAGCGTACATTCAGCATTGTGAAGCCGGATGCGGTTCGCAAGGGGCAAACGGCGGCGATTCTGGCTGAGATGGAGAAAGCCGGCTTCAAGATCGTGGCGATCAAGCGGATGAGCTTGTCGAAGGCGCAGGCCGAGGGGTTTTATTACGTGCATGCGGAGCGTGGGTTCTTCGATGAGCTGACGACGTTTATGAGCTCGGGGCCGATCTTCCCCATGGTGCTCGAAAAAGACAACGCCATTGCGGATCTGCGCAAGCTGATGGGGGCGACCGATCCGGCCAAGGCGGAAGAGGGGACGCTGCGGAAGATGTTTGCGTCGAGCATCGGCGAGAATGCGGTGCATGGCTCAGATGCGGAGGATACGGCGGCGTTTGAGATTGGGTATTTCTTTGCGGGGCTCGAGTTGAAGTAAGCGGGTCTGTGTGGCTCAGCTTTTCGAGAGTGAAGATACAGGAGCACTGTCCGACGGACGACACCTTCTCGACCAGAGATTCGTTAGGATTTCCTGCGCAGGAAGAGCACCAGCGCGGAGCCGAGACAGACCGTGGCGGCGATCAAGAGCGGTGCGGGGCTTTGCACGGGGGTGACGGTTTCGCGGACAGCGCTGGCATGGTCCTGCGGGGTGTTCCGGTTACGGCCTATGCCGCTGAGCATGAGGGTGAGCAGGGATAAGCCGCGGCGGCTGTCCTCGCTTAGGGCGCGTTTGCCGAGCTCCCAAAGCGATGGCGCGTTCGTCTCGTTTTTGTGCTGGCCGGTGGCGGTGACGAGGGCTTTGCTGACCCGGTCGAGGGTTTCGGGGTCGAGCGCCATAAGGATTTTGCTCGCGGCAAGCAGGTTGCGGATCGCGTTAATGCCGCCGGGGAGCTTGGCGTACTCGGCCAGCTTGCCGGCGATGATGTCGCGTCCGCCGATGAGGCCGTTGATGAGGTCGAGCGTGCCGTTGGCGTGCGCGGCCTTGAGGATGTCGTAGACGACGAGAAGCTCTTCTGCGTGCGAGGCGGGGGCGGCGATGAGTTGACGCTCGAGTTCCTGCTTGGGGTCGACCTTGGGTTTGAAGGCGATGGGATTGGCCAACGGGATTCTCCTGTACGCAATGAAGCTACGGCAAAAAGCAGATACGAGGATTCTGGCTTTGCCAGAATGACGGAGGCATTGGCTAGACGGTAATGGATTTGATTTGGACCAGCTCGTCGGCGGCCTGGGTGCCGGGCAGATGGTAGCTGGGGAGCGCCCACTTGCGCTCGATCTCGACACCGGGCTGCGGGGTGCGGTGGCCGTGGCGGAAGTTTCCGGGCGGCAAGGGGTTCGGTCCTTGTTCGGGCAGGAGAACCATCTCGACCGAAGTCTCCTTGAAGGCGGGGGTGTGGGTGGCGCGGTCGGTGTGGCTGCTGGTGAGGCGGTTGACGGGCTCTTCGACCGAGTTGAGCGACATATAGAGCTGCTTGCCGGAGACGCGGTCCGAGACGACGACCTGGACCTTGACGCGGCCGTAGGCGGAGCGCAGCTGGACGTGGCGGCCGGTGGTGATGCCGCGCTCGGCGGCGAGTTCGGGCGAGACCTCGACGAAGGTGGTGGGGGTCATGGCTTCGATGCCGGGGGTGCGCCGGGTCATCGAGCCCTGCTCGAAGTGCTCGAGGAGGCGGCCGTTGTTGAGGTGGAGGTCGAAGACGTCGGTGGATTCTTCGGAGGGGGCGAGGTACTCGATGGGGAAGAAGCGGGCTTTGCCGTCGGGGAAGGGGAATTTTTCGGTGAAGAGGAGCGGGCTGTCGGTGCCGTCGGCGTGCACGGGCCACTGCTGGCTGGCGTAGCCTTCGAGGCGGTCATAGCGGACGCCGGCGAAGAGCGGCGTAAGGCGGGCGGCCTCGTCCATGATCTCGGAAGGGTGCTTGTAGGCCCATTTGGCGCCGAGGCGGTTGGCGATGAGCTGCAGGATCTCCCAGTCGGGCTTGGAGTCGCCGAGCGGCTCGAAGGCTTTGTAGATGCGCTGGATGCGGCGCTCGGTGTTGGTGAAGGTGCCTTCTTTTTCGAGCGACGAGGCGGCGGGGAGGACGAGGTCGGCGTAGCGGGCGGTTTCGGAGAAGTTGATGTCCTGGACGACGAGGAAGTCGAGCTTGCGGAGGGCTTCACCGACGTAGTTGGCGTTCGAGTCCGAGGTGATGGTGTCTTCGCCTTTAATGTAGAGGGATTTGAGCGAGCTTTCGAGGATGGCTTCGATCATCTGGTGGTTGTCTTTGCCGGTTTTGGTGGGGAGGGTGACGGCCCAGCCGGCCTCGAATTTGGCGCGGACCGCGGCGTCGTCGACGTGCTGGTAGCCGGAGTAGACGTCGGGCATGGCGCCGAAGTCGCTGGCGCCCTGGACGTTGTTATGGCCGCGCAAGGGGTAGGCTCCGGCGCCGGGACGCATGTAGTTTCCGGTGAGCAGAAGCAGGTTCGAGAGCGCGGTCGCGGTGTCCGAGCCGCCGCAGTGCTGGGTGACGCCCATGGCGAAGAGGATGCAGACACCGTCGGCGGAGACGATCTCATGGGCGATCTGGATGAGCGTGTCAGGCGCGATGCCGGTGATCTCTTCGGTGTGCTCGAGGGTGTAGGGCTCAAGCGAGGTCTTGAACTCCTCGAAGTGGTTGACCCACTGCTCGATAAATTTTGGCTGGTGGAGGTTTTGGTCGAGGATGTACTTGGCCACGCCGCAGAGCCAGGCGGCGTCGGTCGAAGGCTTGGGCCGGAAGAAAAGGTCGGCGCGCTGGGCCATCTCGTTTTTGCGGAGGTCGGCGACGAGAAGGCGCTGGCCGCGGAACTTGTGCGAGCGCTTGATGCGGGTGGCGAGGACGGGGTGGTTTTCGGCGGGGTTGGCGCCGATGATGAGGACGAGGCCGGCCTTCTCGATGTCGGCGATGGAGCCGGTGTCGCCGCCGTAGCCGACGGTACGCTGAAGGCCCTTGGTGGCGGGGTTCTGGCAGTAGCGGGCGCAGTTGTCGACGTTGTTGGTGCCGATGACGGCGCGGGCGAGCTTCTGCATCAAGTAGGCTTCCTCGTTGGTGGTCTTTGAGGAGGCGATAAAGGCGAGGGCGTCGGGTCCGTGGTCGCGCTTGATGGAGGTGAATTTTTCCTCGATGAGGTCGAGGGCCTGCTTCCAGGAGATGGACTTGAAGGTGTCGCCGTCACGCAGCAGAGGGGTCGTGAGGCGGTCGTCGGAGTTGATGTGGCCCCAGGCGAACTTGCCCTTGATGCAGGTGGAGATGCCGTTGGCGGGGCCGTGGCTGGGCTCCATCTTGAGAATGTGGCGGTCGCGCGTCCACACGTCGAAGCTGCAGCCGACGGCGCAGTAGACGCAGACGGTCTTGGTCTGCTTGACGCGCTGCTTGCGCATCTCGGCTTCAACCTCGCTGAGGGCGAGGATGGGAGCGTAGCCGATGGGCGGCTCGATCCCTTTGACGACCTCGATCATGTCGTCAAGCACGGGCGCGGGCAGATTGGTGAGATAACCGGTTTTGCCGATCATGGTTTTTTCCATGAGCGCGTTGCAGGGGCAAACCGTGATGCAGTGACCGCAGCTGACGCAGGAGGAACCGTCGATGGTGTGGCCGCCATCCCAGAGGACGCGGGGGTGCGCGTCTTCCCAGTTGATGGTGAGGGTCTCATTGACCTGGACGTTCTGGCAGGCCTCGACGCAGCGGCCGCAGAGGATGCACTGGTCGGGGTCGTAGCGATAAAAGGCGTTGGTCTCGTCCTTTTCGTAGGGCTTCTTGAGGTAGGGCCGCGCCTGGTGCTTGACGTCGAGATCGCCGGTGGCGTTGTGGACGGTGCAGTTCTGGTTGTTGTTGTCGCAGACGGTGCAATAGAGCATGTGGTTCTGCAGGATGCGGTCGAAGGCCTCGCGCTGCGCGACGTCGACCTGATGGCCTTCGGTGGCGACGGCCATGTGCGCGGTAACCGGGGTGGCGCAGGCGCGGACGAGCTGCGCAGGCTCGCTTCCGTTGGCGCCGACCTTGACCATGCAGGTATCGCAAGACTGGATGGGACCCATCTGGGGCAGGTAGCAGACCTGGGGGACCTGCTTTTGGCCGAGCTGCGCGGCGTCGCGGTTGAGCGCTTCAATCAGGCGCTCCCCGAGATGGGCTTCGACGGAGCGCCCGTTGACCGTGATGAAGGTGTTCGGGGTGGTGTCCAGGGGAGTGTTGAGCAGCGCTTTGGCGACCGACATATGAGTGCTCAGATGCGTCTTGAGCGCGGGCAGGGTTTCTCTGCCCGTTGACGCGATTTTGGCGGGGTCGATCAGCGCAGGACGTAGATGCGATAGCTTGCGGAGAGCTCTTCGCGGCTCCACCAGCGCATGGGATGGGTGGGCGACCAGGCGGTGTCGAGGCGGTAGCGCTGGGCGAGGAAGCGCTCGAAGGCGGGCCAGCGGTCAAGCTTCTGGAAGCCGCCGGGGCCGTTGAGGTGCAGCCAGCTGCTGACGACGATGACTTGCGGGGGGCGCTGGTCGAGGGCGGTGAAGAGCTCGGCGCGGGTCTTCTGGACGATGGGGACGGCGCCGGGGCCGAAGAGGAGGAAATCGGAGAGGATGCCGGTCGATTGCACGAGGCGCATGCGGTAGAGGGTGGCGCCGCAGCCGGAGATGGAGTCGATGCACTGGATGTGGCCGGAGAGCCGGGGGCCGCCGAGGCGGGTGAGGTTCTGCTCGAGCGAGGAGAGGAAGTCGGTCTCCTGCCAACGGTAGCGATGGACGAGGAAGGCGGATTGCGGGGCGATCCAGAGGCCGCCGAGGGCGAGAGCGAGGAGGGCCAGGGCGCTGGCCAGGCGGGCGCGCGGGTGCAGAGCGGACGCGAGGCGGGTGAGGCGGGTGAGGTCGAGCGCCAGGAGCGGCAGCAGGAAGGCGAGCAGAGGGTAGCGGTAGTAGGGCAGTCCGCGCGCCTGGACGACATAAGAGAGCAGGCCGAAGAGGACGCCGCAGAGGAGCAAGGCGCGCTCAAGGGTGAGCGGCGGATGGGCCAGCGCAAGCGAGGCCAGCCAGAGCAAAACCAAGGCGAGCAGGGGCGAGAGACTGTGCAGGAGCAGGTAGCCGAGCGGCCGGTGGCCGAGGCTGGCGTAATAGGGGACGATGGTGCGCAGGCCAACCAAAAAGGCGGGGAGCGCGTGCTGCTGGAGGAGAAAACCGAGCGCGAGGAGGGGAAAGAGAGTCATCGCCAGCAGGGCCGCGAGGACCGGGGGACGCCAGGGCCGGTTGCGGCGGCGCAGGACCCAGAGGGCGACGGCGAGCTGGGTCAGGCTGAGGGGCAGGGCCGTGGGCTTGATGGTGAGGGCGAGGCCGGAGAGCAGGCCGAAGAGGGCGGCGGGCCAGAGGATTTGGCGGCGAAGGGCGTGCAGGAGCAGAGCGGTGGCGGCGACGAGGGCGACGGCCATGGTGAGGTCGCGCTGGCCGCCCTCGGCCAGGCCGTCGCGGCCGTGGACGAGGGCGAAGAGCGAGGCGGCGAAGAGGCCGGCGAGACGATTGCGGGGGCCGACGATCAGGAAGAAGGCGCAGGCGGCGAGGCCGAGGAGGGTGAAGTCGAAGAGACGCCAGGCGAGCGCGCCGGGGCCGAAGAGGTGCATGGCGGCGCTCTCGACGAGGAACGAGCCGGGCATGTTCATGTCGCCGAGGACGCGGTAGGGGGCCATGCCGTGTTCGGTGAGGAAGACGATGTAGTGAATGAGGGCGGCGTCGCCGACCAGCGGCCAGTGGATGGTCCAGAGGAGCGACAGGAGGGCCGAGATCAGCAGGCTCGCCGCGAGGACAAGGTTGAAGAGGCGCAAGGGACGGCTGATTGGGGACGGCATCGCCCCACAAGCATAGCCGTTCAGCCGGCGAGGACCTGCGCGGCGGCGCGCAGGCCGGAGCGCAGCGCGGCGTGAACGGTGCCCCAGTGGCCGGTGGTGTCGGTGTGCTCGCCGGCGAAGAAGAGGGTGTCTGCGACGGGCCGGCTGAGGGTTTCCGACGCGTCCAGGCCGCCGGCGGGCACCCAGGAGTACGCGCCGCGGGAGTATGGGTCGGCGTGCCAGGGGTACGTGTGGGTGGAGACCAGGGCGTCCTGGACTTCTTCGCGGTTCAGGCGCAGGGCTTCGGCAAGCGCCTGGGTGAGGCGGGCTGTACGTTCGTCCGGCGTGAGGGTGAGCAGCGGCAAAGCGCGTGGGCCGCCGCTCCAGGCGGTGAGGGTCAGGCTTTGGGCGGGGTGCGCGGTCCACCAGACGGACGGGGCGGCGGCGCGGGCGATCAGGAAGCTCATCGACTCCGGCCAGAGGCGGCGGCGAAAGATCATGGTCGCGCGGAAGACCTGGCCCATGCGCATGCGTCTTGCGGCTTTGAGGATGGCTTCGGGTTGGGGTTCGAAGCGGACCGCGCCGGCCTGGAGGACGCCGAGAGGAAGGGTGAGGACGGCTCGGCGGGCGCGGTAGACTTGGCCAGTGCCGGTGGTGAGCTCGGCGGTGCCGGGCGACCAAGTGATGGAGACGACGGGGCAGTCCAGGACGAGGCTGCCTCCGGCGGCTTCAAAACGCCGGCCTAGGAAGGCGGGAAGCTGGTCATAGCCGGCGGTGAGCCGCCAGCTTCGGTCTCCCTCGATCTGGTCTTCGGCGCGCTGCTGCCGGCCGAGAGCCAGCGCGGAGGCCTCGCTGGCATCCGCGGCGTTGAAGCCTTCGACGTAGCCGATCTGTTCGGCCTGCTGGTCTTCAGGCAGATTCAGCCGCGCAAGCCAAGCAGTGAAAGAGCAGTCGGGACCGGTGAACTCTTTGAGCTGCTCCAGGGGATCGCCGGAGTCATTTCGATCCGATGCCGGCTCGGGACCGTTTGCGCCGAGGGTGAGAAAGTCGCCGGTGCGCTCGTAGGTGGCCAGGCCGGCTTCTTCGAGCAGAGTCCAAAGCTCGGGGGCGCGGCCGTGGAGGAACTCCGCGCCAAGCTCGATGACCTCCGGACCTTCGCGTCGGGTGAGGATGCGGCCTCCGATGCGGGATTGGGCTTCAAGAAGGACGACGCGCTGGCCGGCTTCGGCGAGGGCGCGCGCGGCGGAAAGGCCGGCGATGCCGGCGCCGAGGATGAGCGTGTCGAAGGAGGGCGAAGGCATGCAGATAGTTTGGCGGAACGTTGGCCACAAAGGAAAGCCCATCGCTCGCATACCTTTGCGAGCGATGGGCTTTTCAGACAGGGGATCTGGTTAGGAGATGGTGATATTGCCGGTGAGCCCGTTGGGAAAGTAGCCGCCCTTGGAGACGCCGATCGCGCCCGGAGCCGCGTAGAGGATCTGTAGGACCTGCGATGTGGTGCGGACGGGAGTAAGGCCGTTGGCGTTGGTGTTGAAGACGGCGGTGGACGAAGGGGCGAGGTCGAACGAATCGACCGCTGGGGAGCTGACGCCAAGCGCAATGCAGAGCTCGCGCAGAAAGCCTGCGTGCTGTGCCTCGGTGTCGAGGATCTGCGCCGCATAGGTAAGGCCGGCAAGGGTGGAGACCAGATACTGCGCTCCGCCGATGTATGCGCTGACACCGACGCCTTCAAACTGGCGTGCCGCGGCCAGGAAGGTTGCGTCGGTGGTAACGGCGGTGGCGCCGGCCGGGGCGAGATTGATGGTGGGCATGCTGACCGGTGTGCCACCAATGGTGGTGATCGTGTTGCGAAGGAAATTGACGTGCTCCTGCTCATCGAGCGCGAGCTGGTTGGCGACGCTGGCCACGACCGGGTTGACGAAGGCGACCTTGGCGCCTCCGGAGACCGTGCCCGGGTTCGCACCCTGTGCGCCACTCTGCAAGCCGCCGCCGGTGGTGACGTAGGTGTAGAAGTTGGCCTCGAAGTACTCAAGGTTGAGAGCGAAGTTGAGCACATCGACCACCGACGGGGTGGTGGCCACGCTGGTGAGCGGGACGCTGCCGGTGCTGCAGCCCAGGGCTCCGGCAGAGGCGAGCGTTCCGGCTGCGGCAAGGGAGGCGGCGAAGGCGCGGCGGTTCAACAGCGCGGCCGAACGCCGGCCTGTGAGATCGAGCAGGCCTGATTGAGAGAGATTTGCTGAGGAAAGTTCTGTTGACGATAGGTCTGCTTTGGGAAGGCTCAAGCTTGGCTGGGTGTGCGGGTGAGACATAAAGTGTGCTCCTTGAGAGATCGATGCCGGCGATGGTGAAGGCAAGGGAATTCGCGTTTCCTGCCGCGCCTAGGTGGACTTGATATTGCCGTTGAAGCCGTTGGGGAAGAATCCGCCCGTGGTGCTTCCGGCCGCCGGCGTGGTTGTGGCAGCCGTCGATTTTGCGTAGGCGACCCCGAGAACCTGGTTGGTGGCGCGGGAGGGAGAGAGCGCAGACCCCGTGGAGACGGTGAAGTAGTTGCTCGCGGACGGCGGTACGTCCTGGGCATCGATGGCCGGGCTGTTGATGCCCTGAGTCACGCAAAGATAGCTGATCGCGCCGGCGTGCTGCCCTTCGGCTCCCAGGATTTGGGCGGCCGCGGTGAGGACCGTGGCATTGGATACCAGGTACTGCGCGGAGCCGACATAGGCCGAGCCTCCGAGCGCCGTAAATTGCCGCGCGGCTGCCACGAACATGGCCTGCGTGGTGATGGCGCCGTTGGCGGCGTAGTTGATCAGCGGCTGCGCAATGGGGGTTCCGCCGAGCGTGGTGATGGTGGAGCGCAGCAGCTCGACGTGATGCGTTTCGTCGGCGGCCAGGGCCTGCGCGACTGCCAGGGTGGCGGCATCGAGGGTCAGCTTGCCGGGCAGGCCGGCAGCGGCGACGGCCCCGGCGCCCATATCGGCGGCGGAGAGGGTGGTTCCGGCCGAGACGTTGAGGTAGAAGTTGGCTTCGAGGTATTCAAGGTTGAGCGCGAAGTTGAGCACGTCGACGATGGGCGGCACAACAGACTGCGCGCGCGCCTGTTCCGGATTGGCTATTGCCGCAACGGCAGCAGCGGCGGCGAAGGCAGAGAGAAAGCCGCGGCGGGTGAGGTGACCCATGGTCTTTTCGAAGTCAAGCATGCGGCGCTCGGTCTCCCATTGATCCCGATTGACGGTTTCCGTGGGGCAGAGGAGCGATGGAAGGGGGAACTTTGACAACTGGGGCCTCCGGGAAAAGGCGTCGCGGCAGCAAGGCCACGAGCCTGTAGAGATGGTGTGGAGATGAGCTCGTGCCTGGAACAACTCACCGAACTGGCAGCGGCGGCGTCCGCGCATGCTCAACACATAGAAGCCGCGGGCCTGCCGGTGGTTGCATGATGCAGAAGGATGGGGCAGGAATGCTTTTGAAGTGGCGTCACAACAGAAGCCATGCAGTCCGCGCTTAGCCTGGCGGCCCGAAGAGCTGCGCGATGTGGTGCATTCCCTGCTCGCGGGAGGTGAGGCTGCCTTCGAGCTGGGCGTCCTCTGCGGCTTCAAGTATGGTCCTGAAGCGCGGGCCGGGGCGGTAGCCGGCGGCGATGAGGTCGCGGCCGGTGACGAGCAGGGCGGGGCGGAGGTGCTCGGGTTCCTGGCGCTGGCCGGCTTCGCGGGCGAAGTCGTAGAGGCGCAGGTCGCCGTGGGAGCTGAGGCAGTCGGCGCGGTGCAGGGCGAGGTGCTCGTCGAAGCGCGGCATGCGGAGAAAACGCTTCAAAGTGCTCGTCTTCATGGCTTTGATATCGCCAAACTGCATGTGGTGGCGGATGAGGGCAAGGATCTGGGCGCAGTCGTCGTTTGAGAAGCGGAGCCGGTTGAGGATGACCTCGGCGATGCGGACGCCGGCCTCGACGTGGCCATTGAAGCGGATGCGGTCGCCTGGGCGGCGGGGATCGGGCGGCTGGAAGGTGGCGGGTTTGCCGACGTCATGGAGCAGCATGCCCCAGGCGAGGGTGGGTGAGGCGCCGGGCGGCAGGTGGTCGAGCAGCATGAGGGTGTGGACCCAGACGTCGCCCTCGGGGTGGTATTGAGGCGGCTGCTCGACGCCGCGCATCCGCTCGACTTCAGGCAGGACGACCCGCAGAAGACCGGTGGCGTGGAGGAGATCGAACGCGCGGGAGGCGTGGCCTTCGGTGAGCATGCGGGTGAGCTCGTCGCGGATGCGCTCGTTCGAGACCTGGGTGAGCTCGGGGGCGTGCTGTTGGATGGCGGCGAAGGTCGCGGGATCCACGGTGAGGCCGAGCCGGGCGGCGAAGCGAATGCCGCGCAGCATGCGAAGCTTGTCTTCCTCAAAGCGCAGATTGGGGGAGCCGATGGTGCGGAGGGTGCGGGCGGCGAGGTCGTCGCGGCCGCCGACGAAGTCGAGGACGGCGTCGGCGCGGATGCGGGCATGGGCGCCCTCGTCGGTAAAGCCGGCGGGATCGAGGAGCATGCCGTTGAGGGTAAAGTCGCGCCGGAGCACGTCCTCGCGGGGGTCGGACGAGAAGCGGACGGCCTCGGGGCGGCGGCCGTCGAGGTAGGCGCCGTCGTTGCGGAAGGTGGCGACTTCGGTGGCGACGGATTCGCCGTCGATCTCCTGGAGCACAAGAATGACGCCGAAGTGGGCGCCGACGGACTGTATACGGGGGAAGAGGGAGGAGATGCGGCTGGGCGTGGCGCTGGTGGCTACGTCGAAGTCCTTGGGTTCGAGCCCGAGCAGAAGATCGCGAACGCAGCCGCCGGCGAAGTAGGCCTCCGCGCCGGCCAAGCGCAGTGTCTCGGCGATGCGGCGCGCGGCAGAGAGGGCGGGTGTGCGGGTGAGGCTTAGAACCATGCTGGTTCCAGCTTAGACGACTCGCCCTCCGCTTCGAGTTACCGGGTGTGCAGCGAGAGGACCAGGGTGTGCAGGCACCACACGACGGGGGCGGTGAGAATCGCTCCGAAGCAGGCCGCGAGCTTCATCCGGATGCTTTCGGCGGAACGCGCTTCGAGGACCTCGGCGGATTCCGGCGTTCCGGATGCGCGGCTTGCAGCAAGCGTGAGGCTATGTGCCGGTTTGGTCTGGGCGGAGACCGGAGCCGGCCGGTCGTTGCGGCTGACCAGGTAGAGACCGTTGTAGGTGGGCGTGCGGATTTCCTGCTCTGCTGGCGTGTGGCTCGGGGACGTAATCATCGGGTTGTTCATGGCACCTTCAACGTAAACAGCCGTTTCGTTCGTCGCTATCCCACAAACAGGGATGCGCTCTCCCCTATCATCGGCAGATGCGGGAAAAACTTGAGCGCGGCCCGGGCATTCTTTTGGGCATCGAGACCAGCTGCGACGAGACGGCGGCGGCGGTGGTGCGCGGGGGCGAGACGGTGCTGGCGAACGTCGTGGCGACGCAGATCGCGCTGCACGCGCAGTATGGCGGCGTGGTGCCGGAGCTGGCCTCGCGCGAGCATCTGCGCAACCTGGTGCCGGTGGTGCGGGCGGCGCTGGCGGAGGCGGGGGTTAGCTTTGGCGATCTGGACGCGGTGGCGGTGACCGAGGGTCCGGGGCTGGCCGGAGCGCTGCTCGTGGGCATCCTGTATGCGAAGGCGCTGGCGTTCGGGCTGGACAAGCCGCTCATCGCGGTGAACCACCTGGAAGGCCATATCCATGCGGTGCTGCTGGAGTCGCGGGCTAGCGGAGTGTTGCCGGAGGAGTACCCGCTGCTGGCGCTGGTGGTCTCGGGCGGGCACACGCACCTGTACCTGGCGGAGGCTTCGGCGTCGGGTGCGTGGAGCTATCGCAATGTGGGCCGGACGGTGGACGATGCGGCGGGCGAGGCGTACGACAAGGTCGCCAAGCTGCTGGGATTGGGCTACCCGGGTGGGCCATGGATGGACCGGCTGGCGGGGTTCGGGGATCCGGGCGCGGTGCCGTTCCACTTTGGGCCGATCAAGCCAAGGCAGGAAACAGGGCTGCGATTCGACTTTTCGTTTAGCGGCATCAAGACGGCGGTGCTGCGCTATGTGCAGGCGCAGGGAATGGCGGACGGGATCGAGACACGGCGGGCAACGCTGCAGGCGGAGCCCGGCATGAAGCCAGAGGAAGCCGCCGGGCTATGCGATGCGCAGACGCTGGGGCTGATCGCGTCGTTTCAGTCGGCGGTAGTGGGGAACCTGGTACGGCAGACGATGCGGGCGGCGGAGGCGTTCGGCGCGCGGGGGCTGCTGGTGTCGGGAGGCGTGGCGGCCAACGGCGAGCTGCGGCGCAGATTTCGCGCCGAGGCGGCGCGGGCCGGACTGCCGGTGGCGTTTCCTTCGGTGGCGCTTTCGACCGACAATGCGGCGATGATCGCGGCGGCGGCCTGGCCCAAGTACCTGGCCGGGGAGTTCGCTCCGGACGCGATGGGGGCGCAGCCGCAGCTTCGTCTGGGGAGTGTCGGCTAGAATCGAAGGGACCGATGCGGCTCCTTCCAACGCACCTGACAGGCAGACACGATTGACCATGCAACTCTTCAACACCATGAGCGGGCGCGTCGAGCCGCTGGCTCCGAGTGACGGTGCCGCGCTGCGCATGTATGCCTGCGGGCCGACGGTGTACGACTACGGCCACATCGGCAACTTCCGCACCTTCCTCCATGTCGACGTGCTGCGGCGCTACCTGAAGCAGTGCGGCATGGCCGTGCGCCACGTGATGAACGTGACCGACGTGGATGACAAGATCATCCGCAACGCGGCGATCGCGAAGGTGGGGATCGACGCGTACACGGAGAAGTTCGAGCGGGCATTCTTCGAGGACATGGACGCGCTGGGAGTGGAGCGGCCCGAGGTCATCCCGCATGCGACCGACAACATCGCGGAGATGGTGGCGCTGATCGAGGAGTTGAGCGCGAAGGGGATCGCGTACCAGGCGGAAGACGGCAGCTGGTACTTCCGGATTGCGAAGTTTCCGGAGTACGGCAAGCTTTCGAAGAAAGATTTCGCGGGCATGGAGGACGGTGCGCGCATCGATGTGGACGAGTACGACAAGGATGCGGCGCGGGACTTCGCGCTGTGGAAGGCCGTGAAGACGGATGCGAATGGGGTGCGCGAACCGGCGTGGGAGACGGCGCTGGGCGCGGGGCGGCCGGGATGGCACATCGAGTGCTCGGCCATGGCGACCAAGTTCCTGGGCGAGAGCTTCGACCTGCACGCGGGCGGCGAAGACCTGATGTTTCCTCACCATGAGAACGAGATCGCGCAGTCGGAGGCGGCGAGCCACCAGACGTTTGCGCGGCACTGGATGCATGTGCGGTTTTTGCTGGTCGAGGGCCGCAAGATGTCGAAGAGCGAGGGCAACTTCTACACCTTGCGCGACCTGCTGCTGAAAGGTTATCGGGCTTCGGCGATCCGGCTGCTGCTGATGAGCGTGCCGTACCGGCATCAGCTGAACTTTACGTTTGATGGGCTGGCGGAGTCGACGCATGCGGTGGAACGGCTGCGCACCTTTGTGGAACGGATGCGCGGGACCTTTGCCGAGGGCCTGAATGCGGAGCTGGCGCAGGCGACTGACAAAGCTCGGGCAGAGTACGACGCGTCGCTCTCAAACGACCTGAATACGGCGGAGGCGAAGGCGGCGATCTTCGACCTGGTGCGGGCGGGCAACTCGGCCGCGGATGCGGGTACGCTGCGCGCGGGCAATGCGGCGGCCATCCTTGAGGTGCTGGAGCGATTCGACGGGGTGTTCGCCGTGCTGGTGGATCGGGACGCGGAGATTACGCGCGGCGCGCTGGCCTGGGCGGAGCGCGAGGGGCGGCTCGAGGAGGCGTCGCCGGAGGTGGTGGCGATGATTTCGTTGACGGATGCGGCGATCGAGGCGATGGTGGCGGAGCGAACCAAAGCCAAGAAGATGCGCAACTTTGCGCGGGCGGATGCGCTTCGGAACGAGCTGCTGGGGCGCGGCATCCTGCTTGAGGACTCGAAAGAGGGCGTACGTTGGAAGCGGAAGTAGAGCCATGACGAACATCCTGACGCTCCAGATGGATGAGGCTTCGCAGGCGTGGTTTGAGCGGCTGCGGCAGGCGCACTATCCCGTGCACCTGAACCAGATTGCGGCGCACCTCACGCTGTTCCATACGCTGCCGGACACGGCTGAGGTATACGAGGCGCTGCGGGTTGCGGCAGAGGGGCAGGCGAGCTTTCCGATGCAGGTTACGGGGTTTCGTCCGCTGGGACGCGGGGTGGCGTACCAGGTGGGATCGCGGGCGCTGCTGGATCTGCATGCGGAGCTGGTGGAAGCGTTTCGCGAGCACTTGAGCGCGCAGGATAAGCAGCGCTTTCAGCCGCATGTGGTGGTGCAGAACAAGGCGACTCCGGAGCGGGCCAAGGCGCTGCTGGCGGAGTTGCAAGCGGGGTTCCAGGCGCGGCGGGTGGAGGCGGTTGGGCTGCAGCTGTGGCATTACCTGGGCGGCCCGTGGGAGCTGGCGGAGAGCTTTGGGTTTACGGCTCGCGGAAGCTGACGACGATGGGCGTGTGATCGGAAGGCTTTTCAGAGGCGCGTGGTTCTCGATCGATCTCACAGCGTTCGAGCCGCGCGGCGAGGTCCGGGGTGAGCAGGAAATGATCGATGCGGATGCCGCGGTTGTGTTCGAAGGACTGCCGGAAGTAATCCCAGAACGTGAATTGCCCGCCTAAGTCCGGGTGCAGCGACCGAAAGGCATCCGTGTAGCCGAGTGCGAGCATGGCTCTGTACCGGGCGCGGGACTCAGGCTGGAAGAGGGCATCGCGGGTCCAGGAAGCGGGCTTGTGGCAGTCGATCTCTTCGGGGATGACGTTGAAGTCGCCACCGATGACGGTGGGCACGCCGCTGGTGAGCCATGCTTGCATCTGCTGCGTGAGACGGTCCATCCAGGCCAGCTTGTATTCGAACTTCGGTGTGCCTATGGGATTGCCGTTCGGCAGATAGATGTTGACCACGCGGATGCCCCGGATCAGGACCTCGAGGAAGCGCGCATGACTGTCCGTCTCGTCGCCCGGCAGCGTAGTGTGGAGGATTTCGATCGGAGTCCGGGAGACGATGGCGACACCGTTGTAGGTCTTCTGGGTCACAGCCGCGGAGTAGAAGCCAAGCTCCTGGAACCAAGTGGAGGGGAACTCCGTTCCTTTGAGTTCCTGCAGGAGGAGTACGTCTGGCTGTCGCGCCGCTAGCCAGGTTTGCACATGGTGCGCCCGCGCCCGAAGGGAGTTCACGTTCCAAGTAGCTAGTTCGATGGCTTCCTCCTGGACGCTGGAGGGACGGAAGCTCGTTTGCGAGCGGGTGCGGGTGTGGGCGTTGTTTCGGCGAGCAGAACGGTGACCGCGTCCAGGTCATGGACGTAGTCCTGGGACGGAATTTTCTTTAGGAGCGCGTCCAATTCGACTTTCGTCTCCTCCGAGAGGCGGCCTGTCCGTTTGACCTCATGGGAGAGTTCACACAAAGCGTCTTCGTACTGAGCGATACACCGTACGCTGTGAAGCAGCGCGTCCAGCCTGCCGTAGGGAGAGGATGAGTCGAGGAAGGCTTTTTGTGTGCCGGCTGATGGGAGAACGGATTTCATTGTCATTGGATGACGAGAGTGACTTGGCTTCGCCCGGGTTGCCTCAAAATGAGTGCAGGTAGCGTGTAGCACACGGAGGTACGCCAGTAGTTTGCGCCGGCAACAAAGTTTATCCGCTATCGGGTACGGCGGCTTGGCGGGCCGCGGCGCGGGCGTCGCGAATGAGGTCGGGCAGTCCGACGCCGCGGTAGGTGTTGCCGAGCAGCCAGAGGCTGGGTTGGGCCTGGCGCAGGCGCTCGAGCTCAGCCATGCGTTCGACGTGGCCGACGCCGTACTGCGGCAGGCTGAGCGGCCAGCGGCGGACGACGTGGAAGTCCGGCGGGGGGAGTGGGCCGAGGATGGCTCCGAGTTCGTGCAGGGCAAGCGCGGCGACGGCTTCGTCGGGCTCATGATCGAGCGCGGCGGCGGAGGCTCCGCCGAAGAAGGCGCGGAGTAGGCGGCTGCTTTCGGGAACGCGGCCGGAGTATTTCTGATCGACGAAGGTGGCGGCGAGCAGGCGGTTCGACTCGCCGGCGGGGACGAGGAAACCGAAGCCGCGGGGGAGGGGAAAGTCCCGCGAGAAGGCGAACGCGGCGATCAGCGCTGAAGTCGCTTCCAGCTCGTGCAGCACGGCCATACGCGGGAAGAGGGCAGCGAGCAGTCCACGTGTGACATGCGCGGGCGTGGCGATCAGGACCGCGTCGAAGCGGGAGGCACCGTGGACGCTGCAGACCATCCACTGCTCGCCTTCTCGCGCCAGCGTCGTCACGGGTGTGGAAAGGCGGACGCGGTCTGGGCGCAGCTCGGAGGCCATGCGATCGATGAGCACCTGCGTGCCCCCCTCGAGGCTGGTGAAGATGGAGGGTGCGGACTCTCGCGTGTTCTGGGATTGCAGCGCTAGGATGAGCGAGCCGTGTTCCTGCTCCATGCGGACGAAGGCGGGCATGACGGCGCGGACGCTGAGAGTGGCGACATCGCCGCCGAAGACGCCGCTGAGCAGAGGCGCGGCGACTTTCGTGAGGACCTCCCCGCCGAAGTGCCGCAGGACGAAGCTGGCGATGCTCTCATCGGTGTGTGGAGCGGTGCGGCGAAGCTCTTCGGCGCGGGCGGGTTCGGCGGCGTAGGCGGCGCGCGCGGCGGGGCTGAAGAGCGGGGAGCGGTCGAGCGCGGCGAGGTCGGTCGGGACCATGAGGCGCATGCCGTCGGGCATGGGCAGCAGTTGGCCGCCAGAGAGGATATAGGTGACGCGCTCGGCATCAAGCGAGGCGAGCAGCTTGTCTTCAAGCAGGAGTTCGCGGGCGAGCTGACGAGCCCAGGGCTTTTCGGTGACCCAGCCGTCCGGGCCGCACTCGACGACAAAGCCGTCCTGGAAGACGGTTTCCACCGTGCCTCCAAGACGGGGTGAGGCTTCGAAGAGCGTGGTTTCTAGGCCGCCCTGGGCGCGGTCGAGCTGGGCGAGCTGCCAGGCGGCGGTGACCCCGGCGATGCCTCCACCGAGGATAGCGATGCGTCGCGGCCGGCTCATGCGACGGCGGCGGGCTGGGGTTCCGCTTGGGGTACGGCCGGCTCATCCACCTGCGCGGCGAACGCGCCGGTGGCGATCTCAGCGAGCGCCCGGATCAGGGTGGGGCTGGCGTTCAGGCTTTGAGCCCGCCAAAGCTGCATGCCGAGCTCGCGGGCGGTCTCGGTGAAGGCGATGTCGATGTCGTAGAGGATCTCGACGTGGTCGCAGAGAAAGCCGACCGGCTGCAGCACGACGCCCTTGTGGCCCTCTGCGGCGAGCGCTTTGAGGGTGTCTTCGACACTCGGACCAATCCAGGGGGCGCCGGCGACGCCCTGGCTCTGGAAGGCGAAGAACCAGTCGCGGTCGGTCATGCCGAGGGAGCGGAGGGCGGAGGCGATGGCGGAGGCGGTGCGTTTGCACTCGACCGGGTAGGGGTCGGGGGTGGGGTCTGCGCCGTAGTTCTGGATGCCGTCGGCGGGAACGGGGGCGCCGGGCCGGGCGGAGGGGCTGACCGGGTTGCTGGGCGTCCCGACCATGATCGTCCGGCAAGGGACCGAGTGCGCCGTAAAGAGGACGGGCACGCGGGTGCGCAGCGCGGCGCAAGCCTCGGCCCAGGCCGGCCAAAGCTCCAGCGCGAAGGCCTGTGCGAGCAGCGGATGCTCGCTCCAGCCGGCGACGAACTCCATCTCCATGCCCTGACTCGCCTTCTTCGCGGAGGAGCGGTAGAGGCCCACGCTGGTGCGGGAGTTCTGCGGCGCGAGGCAGATGGCCTTGAAGCGGGTGATGCCGTCGGCGCGCATCTGGGCGAGTACGTCGGCGATATACGGGTGCCAGTTGCGCATGCCGACGTACACCGGAACGCCGAGGGACTCAGCCAGAAGGCGGCCCTGCAGCAGTGTCCAGCGGGTGAGCGGCGGGCCTTCGGGCAGCGGCTCCTCGCGGAGGCCGATTTCAGCGTAGCGATGCTGCAGCTCCTCGACGACGTGCTGCGGCATGGCGCGTCCGCCGGTGACCTTGCCGAGGTATTCGGCCATCTCGCCGAGAGTGTCGGGCGTGCCGTGGGCGAGCAGCAGAATGGGTAGTTGTTCGGTCATCGTATGCTTAGCTCCTTGACCCACTCGACCACGCGGATCACGTTCTCGACCGGGGTGCCGGGGACGATGCCGTGGCCGAGATTGAAGATGTGGCCAGGCCGTCCGGCGGCCTGCTGGAGGATCTCGGCGACCCGGGCATGCAGGACATCCCCGGGCGCGAAGAGGGTGATGGGGTCGAGGTTGCCCTGCACGGCACAGCCCGGTCCGACGGCCTTCCAGCCCTCATCGAGCGGCGTGCGCCAATCCAGGCCCAGCACGTCGGCGCCGGTCTCGCGCATGGTGGGCAGCAGCGAGGCGGTATCGACGCCAAAGTAGATGACCGGCACGCCCAGCGCGCGGATGCGGCCGATGAGCTCGGTCGTGGGCGCGAGGCAGAAGGCGCGGTAGTCGGAGACCGAGAGCGCGCCGGCCCAGCTGTCGAAGACCTGGATCACGTCGGCGCCGGCCTCGACCTGCTGCTGCGCGAAGCCGGCGAGAACCTCGACGAGCTTCTCCATCAGCAGGGGCCAGGCCGAACCGTCTTTGTCTCCGTTGCCGCCGGCGCTGTACATCATCTTCTTGGTCTCGATGTAGTTGCGCGAGCTGCCGCCCTCGATCATGTAGCTGGCGAGGGTGAAGGGCGCGCCGCAGAAGCCGATGATGCCGAGTTGGTCGCCCGCGGCCTGTCCCGCTTCCGGGAGGCGCGGCGCTGCGAAGTGTTTTGCGACCAGCTCGATCGAGCGCGCGACGTAGCTCAAATCCTGCACGCGATCGGTACGCAGGCCCTGGACCTGAGCAAGGGTGCGGATGGGCGTGTGCACCTGCGGACCTTCGCCGGCGACGAACTCGAAGTCGACGCCCATGGGGGTGAAGGGTAGAAGCAGATCGGCGAAGATGATGGCGGCGTCGACGCCGAGGCGCTCGGCGGCGGTGATGGTGACCTCGGCGGCGATCTGCGGGGTGCGGCAGATCTCGAGCAGAGTGTGGTGCTTGCGGACGGCCATGTACTCCGGCATATAGCGCCCGGCCTGGCGGAGGAACCAGACGGGGGTGCGGTCCACGGGCTGGCGTAGGCAGGCGCGCACGAAGCGGCTGCCGTTGCAGGGTGGGGTGGATTCGTGCGCTTGCAGGTCGTTCAAATCTGGTCGATCTCCCAGACCTGAGCGTAGCATTTGGCGCGGGCCGGGGCGCGGCACCGGCCGAGGTGCGTTGCGCTCGATCGAAGTTCGGGCTTTCCGCTAACGCCGGCCTTCGAGCGCCCGGAACGGAATGCGGTAGACAACACCGACCGTGCCCAGCACCGGCGTGAGCCGGTTGGCCTCGCTGCCGAGCCTCCAGGACTGCGCCTGCGCGTCGAGCTTCAGCGCGAAATGCGGGCTTAGATCGAGGTCCAGGCCGCCGCCGCCCTGGTAGACGAACGAGTTGTCATGCGTATACGGGCCGGTCGGAAAGATGGCCGGGTGTTCGAAGTCGATGATGCCGTAGCCGAGCAGGAGATCTCCATACGGATGCAGACGGCCGAAGGCTTTCTCGATCTTGAGGCCGCCGCTCACGGTCTTCTCGATGGTGGTGCCGCCTGCGCTCCAGTCATAGCGGAGTTCTATCGAGGGCTGGAACCAGCGGAGGCCACGGGTGAGGTCGCCTCCCACGGTCAGGCCGGTATTGAGATTCGATCCTCCTGCCTCAGTGCTTGTCTGATAGCTGGGCGAGACGACGGCGACGCCCCCGAAGGCGGAGAGACCGAGCTTCTTGCTGGCCGTGGGTGCGGCAAACTGGGCGTGGACTGCGGGCGCGCGCGCGATCAACGCCAAAACTCCGCAAAGCGTGAAGTGCGCAAAACGACCGCTGAGCCGACAAAGCAAGGCAGACCTCAAAACGGGAAAGTAGAGACAGAAGCCCCGGCGCTCAGGCCTCCAGGCGGAAGCTGTACTCTTCGATTACGGGGTTGACGAGCACCTCGCGGGCGATGCGCTCGATCTCGCCGCGGGCTTCGGTTTCACTGGCCTCGCCGTCGAGCGACAGCACGAAGTACTTGCCTTGGCGCACATCCGCGATGCCTTTGTAGCTCATGCGGCGCAGCGCGTCGGCGATGGTCTGGCCTTGCGCGTCGAGCACCGTCCGCTTCAACGTGACATAAACGTGGGCTTTCATCGACTTCGATTATAGACTTGGAACGTATTTCCACCCTTGATTGGGGTTCCGCTCCCGCTATCGAGTCATTTCGCGGAGCGGCATCCGAGCCCATACTGCAAAGAGCGTTTCCAAACGAGAGAAGATGCCAAACTTTATGCCTAATTATATGGAGTTGCCGGTCGGCGCCAAAAGTCCCGAAGTGATCAATATCGTGGTCGAAATCCCCGGCGACGGGACCAACAAGTACGAGTACGACAAGGATCTGCACGTCTTCCGGCTGGACCGGAACCTCTACTCGCCGGTGCATTATCCGGGCGATTACGGCTTCATTCCTTCGACGCTCGGCGACGACGGCGATCCGCTCGATGTGCTGGTGCTGGTCGATTCACCCAGCTTTACCGGTTGCCTGATGGAGGTTCGGCCGATCGGCCTGCTCGAGATGATCGACCAGGGCCTTGGCGATGAAAAGGTTCTGTGTGTCGGCATGGGGAATCCGCGTTACAAGGATGTCTGGAACTTTTCGGAGATCTATCCGCACATGCTGCGCGAGATCACGCACTTCTTCGCGATCTATAAGGATCTCGAAGGCAAGCGCGTTGAGGTGAAGGGCTGGCGCGATGCGGCGTATGCGCGCAACAAGGTGGTCGAGGCGCAGGAGCGCTTCATCAAGAACAAGACCAACCCGGAGCCCAAGCCGGTTCCGCACAGCTAGGACAACTGGTCTCACTCAACGTATTTTTGCAGCGGTGAGTGGGACGCTTCGTTTCCGAAAGAGTCTTGCCGCTCCGTACAGAACAGGTCCACACGCCGCGATCAGGCCCGCAAAGGCGAGCGCGGGCATGCCGGCCATGCGCTCGTCGCGCGCGGCCCAGGCGGCGTAGACGATCAGAACGGCAGGGAAGATGCCGGCGAGGACCGCTCCGGCCAGACCGCCCGGCACACGAAAGGGCCTGGCCAGCGCGGGTTCGCGGACCCGCAAGACGACCAGTGCGGCGAACTCCAGCAGCAGGCTTGCGCCGTAGAGCACCAGGTCGATCGAGATGAGGCGCTCGAACGACATGCGCACCGCCAACCCCCAGCCGACGGCGCACAGCAGGATGCTCAGCCAGGGCGCGCCCGCAGGCGTGCGCCGCGTAAAGGCGCGCGGCAGCAGGCCTTCTTTGGCCAGCGCGTACGGCAGGCGCGTGTAGCTCATCATCAGCGCGTTGAACATGCCCACGCCGCTGATCGTTCCACCCGCGACCACCGCAAACGCCAGCCCGGCGCCCGCAAGCCCGGCTCCGCCCAGCTGCCGAGCCGCATCGGCCCACGCGCCGGTCGAAAATTGTTCGGCCGGAATGCCCGCGATGGCCACCGCGGCCAGCGGCAGAAGGTAGGTGGCGGCGACCAACACAGCGGCCAGCAGCATGGCCCGGGGGTAGGTGCGCTGCGGGTCGTCGACCTCCTGCGCCACGGTCGAGGCGTTGTCCCAGCCCATGTAGTTCCACAGACAGACGGAGAGCGCGCCCGCCATATCGGGGGTTGCCGTCCCGGCGGTAAGCGCATGCCAGCCGCCGCCAGCCGCATGCTGGCCTAGCCCACGCCACAGGCCGATCGCGATGAGCCCGGCAAAGGGCGTAAGCATCGCCGCGAAGAGCCAAAGCGAGCCTCCGCCGACGGCTTTGGCTCCGCGCAAATTCCACACCGAGCAGCCGACGACCACGGCCAACGCCCACAGCGTGCCGCGCCCTCCCGCGGTCCAGGCCGGCGCGATCTTGCCTAGATATAGCACGAAGGTCACCGGGTAGAGCGCCATGTCGAAGACGCTCGCCGCAAGCGAGAGCCACGCCTCCTGGAACCCCCAGAAGCCGCCCAGCGCGCGCCGCACCCAGACGTAGAAGCCGCCCTCTTCGGGCAGCGCGCTCGCCAGTTCGCCGACCATCAGGCTGGTGGGCAGGCTCCAGATCAGCGGAATGACGAGCAGCAGCAGCAGCGCGCGGCCGTAGCCGGCTTTGCCCAGGATGTCTTCGAGGCCATAGGGGCCGCCGGCCACCATGAAGTAGGTCGCGCCTACGAGCGGTAGCAGCCGCATCTTCTTCGTCATGCCGCTCACCTTCCGCATCGACGTATCCTAAAGCCACGATGAAGTATCGGACCTCCTCAAGATAATCGAAGACGATGGGTAGTCCCTTGTCCGCACCAACGGAAGTCCTCGAATCTATCAGCACTCGCACAAGCCGGGCAGCCTGACCATCCCCGTCCACACTCCTGGCAAGGATGTACCAACCGGGCTCAGGCAGGCTATTCTCAAACAGGCGGGCTTACGATGATGGCAAAGTTCAGGGCAATCCTGGAGCAGGCCGACGATGGATCGTGGAGTGCGTACACGCTCACTCCCTCGCTTGTCGTGGGAAGTGGCGAGAGCAGAGACGCCGCGCTTGAAGATTTACGCGGAGCCATGATCTTCCGGCTCGGCTATATGAAAGAGACCGGACAGGCCGTGCCCGCCGTCTCCACAGAACTGGTTTCCTTTGAGGTCGCCGCATGAAGACGCTTCCCATCGCCATCTATTACGAGCAGCCGAACTGGTTCAAGCCACTGTTCGCCGAGCTCGACCGCCGCGGCACGCCGTACGTCGCGCTGAACGCGGTCGAGCACACGTGGTCGCCGGCCGACCACCCCGAGGAGCGATACTCCTTGGTCTTCAACCGTATGAGCCCGTCGGCGTGGAATCGCGACCATGGCGACCAGATCTTCTATACGCTCGGCTTTCTCGAGCACTGCCAGGCGCGCGGGTTGAAAGTCCTCAACGGCTTCAAGGCCTTCCAGTCTGAGCTCTCGAAGGCCGGGCAACTGACGCTGATGGAGACGCTCGGCATCCCGTATCCGAAGGCCCGCGTCATCCATCGCGCAGCGCAGGCTCCTGCGGCGACCGAAGGCCTGCGCTGGCCGGTCGTGGTCAAGCCGAACATCGGCGGGTCGGGCGCGGGTGTTAAGCGCTTCGATCACATCTCGCAACTGGAGGCAGCCGCCAAGCTGCCGGCCGGCGATCCGGACGGGCTCGCCTTGGGCATGGACTCGACCGCGCTGGTGCAGGAGTTCATCCCGGCCCGCGACGCGCATATCGTTCGCGTCGAGGTGCTCAACGGCAAATTCCTCTACGCGATTAAGGTGCACATCACCGGCGAGACCTTCGACCTGTGCCCGGCGGACATCTGCCGGACCACCTCCGGCGTCGACCTCAACCGCGCCGCCTGCGCCATCGATGCGCCGAAATCCGGCATCACGGTCGAGGCGTACACGCCGCCGCCTGAGTCCATCGCCGACGTCGAGCTGATCATGAAGCACTCCGGCATCGACATCGGCGGAGTCGAGTACATCACCGACGATCGCGACGGACAGCGCTACTACTATGACACCAACGCGCTCAGCAATTTTGTCGCGGACGGTAAGAACGTCCTCGGCTTCGATCCGTTTGTGAAGCTGGTCGACTGGCTTGAGAACGAAGCTGGGCTGGAAATTTCGGTGTTTACCGGCAAAAGCCCCGAAGAGCAGCAAGCGCTCATTGCGAGCCTTTAATCGTCCCTCCACTTCTAGAAGGTTTAGAGTAAGGGCGTGGGCTCAAGAACGTTTGATGGTGTAAGGTTCTCATGTTATTCGCTCGATCATCCACCGCCTCACGTTCATGGCATCTTGTCGCAAGTGACGCTCGTGCTTGATTTACTTGGCAACGGAAACATCCGGGTGTCTGATCGTTCGCGTGCAATTAGGCCCATGAACGCAAAGCAGAACGTGATCAACCGGATTCTTCAAGTTGCAACTGACAATGTAGCGGAACTGGAAGCTCTTTGGGAGATAACACATGGTCGCCGGTAAAGACCTCACAACGGAAGCCGATATCCAAGCAGCCCTGGAACGAGCTCGCGATGAGCCGCCGTTGCCGGCTGCACTGTCCGCCGATTACAATCGCGAGCTCGACGCCATCGTCATAAGAGTTGACGATGGTCGCCGTCTTCTCATTCCACGGGAAGAGATGCAGGGTCTTGAAGACGCGACGGAAGACCAGATTGCTGAAATCGAAATCTTCGGAGGCCTGGACATCGCATGGCCGCAACTCGATGTCGATCATTATCTTCCTCACCTTCTGGAGGGACGCTACTCGACTGAGAAGTGGAAACAGATGAGAGGGAAAGTGGTCGCGGCCTAGAGCGGAAGGCAAGCTGCTCCTTTTGTACCGTGAAGCTGAGACGCCCGCAACCAGCTTGGCTTTAGCCTTTCGGAACGGAGACAACGCCTCCATGCGCTATGGCTTCTGGCTTCCCGTCTTTGGCGGGTGGCTTCGCAATCTCGATGACGAACAGATGGAGACGGGTTGGGCGTACACCAGCCGGCTCGCGCGCCGGGCCGAGCAGCTTGGCTACGACCTGACGCTGATCGCCGAGCTGAATCTGAACGACATCAAGGGCGTCGAAGCGCCGTCGCTGGACGCCTGGTCGACCGCCGCCGCGCTGGCCGCGGTGACCGAGCGCCTGGAACTCATGGTCGCCGTCCGTCCGACGTTTCACAACCCCGCGCTCTTGGCCAAGCAGGCCGCCAACATCGACCAGATCAGTCAGCGGGAATGCGGCGGCCGGCTCTCGCTCAATGTCGTCTCCAGCTGGTGGAAGGACGAAGCCACCAAGTACGGCATCGCCTTTGATGAGCACGAGCAGCGCTATGCGCGCACGTCGGAGTGGCTCGATGTGCTCGATGGCTGCTGGCGGCAACAGCACTTCACGCACCGGGGCGCGCTCTACCAGGTGGAAGACAACGTACTCTCCCCAAAGCCGGCCACGGCGCGGCGCTTCCCCGGCCTCCCCATCGCGCCGCCCACGCCCGGCGGACGCCCGACCCTCTACGCGGGCGGCGAGAGTGACACCGCCAAGGACCTGATCGCCGCAAAGTGCGACGCTTACCTGATGCATGGCGATCCGCCGGAGATTGTGGGCGCGAAGATTGCCGACATGCGCCGGCGCCGTGAGGGGTTGGGTCTGCCGCCGATGAGCTTCGGCGTCAGCGGCTATGCCATCGTGCGCGACTCGGACGCCGAGGCTATGCGCGAGGTGGCGCGTATCACCGACGTGAAGCACTCCGCGCGCGGCTACGAGAACTACCAGCAGTGGATTACCGGCTCGAAGCTCGAACAGACGATTTCGCTGGAAGATTATTCGGTCTCGAACCGCGGTCTGCGCTCCGGTTTTGTGGGCACGCCGGAAGCGGTGCGGGAGCGATTGGACGAGTTCGCGGCCGTGGGGGTCGACCTCGTACTCTTGCAGTCGAGCCCGCAGGCCGAGGAGATGGAGCGCTTTTCCGCGCAGGTGATGCAGCCGGCGTTCGTCTCCACGCTATAATTGCGAAGTTGCATGCAGCAGAGTCGGAGAGTTGGCCGAGAGGCTGAAGGCGGCGGTTTGCTAAACCGTTATAGGGCCAAAAGCTCTATCGAGGGTTCGAATCCCTCACTCTCCGCCAGTTTCTTTCTGTCGAGTTCGGATAGTCACACCTACCATGGACTCCAGCCGCTTTTCCTTCCTAGGACAGGATGTCTCCCCCGCACCGGGCCGGCTAAGTTCGTTGAAGCGGATGCTTCGCCTTCGCGCCGAAATCGAATCTTTTCTAACCAGAGTCGCAAACTTCCTTGAAGCGCACCCACTGCTCTCATTTTTGCTTCTTCTTTGTGTCACTCTTCCGGGGATGCTAGGTAATTCGCTTGATAAACCTCTCTGGCATGACGAATTGTTTACTTTTTATATTGCACAGGCTCGGACTGTTCCAGCTTTGCTGAAAGACATTCGATTGATCGATCTGAATCCTCCCTTGTCTTACCTCGCCACGCGTCTGAGTTACTCGGTTTTCGGCATAAGCACCCTGAGCTGCCGGCTTCCGGAGATAGCCGGATTTCTTCTGGCGATGCTGTCGTTGTATGTCTTCGTGCGCCGCCGCGCAGGAACGCTTTATGGCCTGCTCGCGGCGGGTCTGCTGTATGCGGGCGCGCCGGGTGCGCTGGCGATCGAGGCGCGGCCATATGGGCTGCTGCTCGGGTTCAGTGCGTTGTCGCTGCTGGCTTGGCAGCTCGCGCGGGAGCGCAAGAGCTTTGCCGTGCTGCTGGTGTTTGCCGGGTGCGGACTGCTGCTGACGCATATCTTCAGCGTCTTTGTCTGGGCTGCCCTGGCCGCGGCGGAAGCCGTCCGGATCGCCCAGCGGCGCAAGATCGACTGGCGGCTCGTTGTTGCCTGGATCGTGCCGCTGGTCTCGATCGTGACGTATCTGCCGCAGTTGCGCGCGCACAACCAGGCTATCTTTCCTGCGGCGTACCAGCCGGGCGCCGGTACGCTGTTCCGGTTTTACAACACGTGGGTGGAAGCCGATGTCAGAACCGTTCTTCTCACAGGAGCCGTGCTGCTGCTGCTCTCGGGCCCCAGCGTTTTCCGGGGCCGGCTGGAGCGGTATCTCACCTGGCCGGAGTGGGCCTCGGTGGGCTTTCTCTTTGCGATTCCGCTGTTGGTGCTTCTCGTCTTGATTCGGTCGCACTCCGCATTCTTTGTGCGTTACGCGACGGCCGGCAATATCGGCTTATGTGTCATCGCGGCGGTTCTCCTTGCCTTGTGGACGACGCGCGACACACGCGCGGCTCTTGTATGCCTCAGCCTTGCCTTTATCGTGTCAGGGCAGTTAGGAGCGGCGATGAGCGCTGTGCGCCACAAGCCCATCTTCACGAGCACTGAACCGAAACCAGCGGCATGCCAAGCGTGTGAGCTTAGCCGGAAACTCGACCCCACTTTGCCCTTTGTCGATGCAAGCGGACTTACGTTTCTTGAAATGGACCACCGCGAAAACGCCGCGATGCTGCAACGGGTATTCTATCTGACCGATCCGCAAGCTTCGCGCCAGTACGCGCATGCAAGTATCTTTGAAGGCATGCAGACGGAAAAAGAACTTTTCCCGATTCGCGCCAACGTTTCAACTTACTCCGCTTTTATCAAAACTCACCGGCACTTCTTTGTTTTTGGCGACTATGACTTTCCGGAAGACTGGCTTCTGCGCAAGCTTGAAGCCGATGGAGCCAGCCTAAGACTGCTGGGCGAGACGGAGAGTTCTTACAAAGATAAGGACCTGTACTACGTCAGCTTCTAAAGTAGTTTCCCTGTAGCTGTCGCTTACAAGCGAAAAAGCAGATCCCCTGCCTACGGCGAAGGACGATCTTGCATGGAAAAGTACAGCTGCTTGAGAGCTGCCTTCACTGGTTCGTCGAACCACCTACTTCATTCCGCTGCACTCGAGAATTCGGTATAACCCGGAGCTGCTGGCGTTTCGCTCGGCGTCGGTTGCGGCCAGCGGCAATGTCCAGACCCAACTTTGCGGGTCGTTCCACACCGGGTCATCCCGGTATGCGGCCAGGTAGCGCGCGCCCCACAGGCCGCAGGTCTCCCGGGCATGCGCGGAGGTTTGTTCCGGCGCTGAGAAGAGCGTCTGGATCTGCCGCTCGATCCGCGCGCACGGCGCTGGATCGCCGCCGAAGACCGCGCCACAATCGGGAGCAGCATTCACGATCGTCGGACGATCGCTGTAAAGCATGTTGATCAGGTGCAGATAGAGGTTCTTGCCCGCAGTGTTCGATTGGATCGAACCGTCCGGGCTTGCGTCTGCGACAGAGGTGAGATGACTGTAGGCCTTGCGCGCGGCGTACGCAGCTTCCGGTAGCCCGGCCACCGTGGGTTGATGCGCGACGGACAAGAGCGGCAGAAACAAACGTAGCTCAAAGGCCTGATATGCGGTTCCGGCGAAGCCCAGCAGCAGCAGTCTGCGGCTGAGCGCAAGGGTAAGCTTGCCGCTTGTCGCGTTCCTGGTATTCGTCTGGTTCGCCGCGCGAATTTCAAGCAGCAGATCGGTGCCCAGCAGCAGCAGAAAGAGGCAAGGCAGCATCGCCGCGCGATAGCCGAAATCGTTGTTCTCGATCACCCCGGAGCGGATACACGACACGATGAGCAGTCCACAGAACGAGAAGAAAAGCGCGGTTTCGCGGGCTGGATCGAGCGTACGCCGCCGCTTCCAGAAGACCACCAGAACGATCGCAGAGAAGCCCAACTCGATCGCATACCCCGGCACAAGGAAGAGCAGGCGCACGGCCTGCAAAAAGAGAAAAGGGTGCGCTGTGCGTATGCCGGCAAGCTGCGGGGATTGGAAGAAGAACAGAGGTGCGGCAAACTCGCGGACGCCGAAGGAGAGCAGGTGGGCCGGTCCGGTGCTGGCGCCGGCCTGGGTTCCGGATTGTGCCTGGATCATCTCGCGCAGATAAGGCGTGAGCAGGAGGATCGCCAGCCCGGCGGAGAGCGCTGTCCGCATGGCGAGCGGCGTTTCGCGCTCCCAGATCAGCAGGCGAACGATCCACGCAAGCATCAGCAGGGCAAAGCCGACCGCGACGTAGATGGATAGCCCGAAGGAGCTAGCGGCGGCCACGCCTGCCAGGCACACCGCGGCGGCGCGCTGCTGGTTCGAGACCGTTTCCCGGGTGCGCCAAAGCAGCAGGAAGGCCGTCATGCAGCTGATCAGCGCGGCGGTATGGTTCGGCACCCAGAGGATGCAATCCATCCAGGACGAGATCTGGTCGGTGGACCACCACTCGATCTCGCCCATGAACCGGTGCTGGACGAAGGTGAGAAAGAGCACAGGCAGCAGGTCGGCGCCGGTAACGCCAAGCAGCAGCACGGCGGCAAGAACGCGGCGATGAACCTTATCCTGAATGCCGAAAAAGTGTCGGATCAGCAGCGCCAGCAGCGCCGTGAGACCCCAGCCTGCCCATACGCTGCTCGCGATCAGCGCCTGCCTGGCCGTGATGTGGGCAAGCTTCATGCACAGTGCGCAGAGGGCGTACCAGAAGTAGTAGTAGCGCAAAGGCTCGGCGTGTCCCGGATGATAGAAGGGGTTGTGAGGCGGAACGGCGCCGAAAGCCAGTGCGTTCGTGAAGCCTACCCGGTAGGCCTGGTCGACGACGGTCACGCTGAGATAGATCTTGTTTCCCCATTGAAGATCGACAAGTTCCAGGACGACCAGCAACGCACCAGCCAGCAGGAAAAGGAGGACGGCAGAGAGGGACCGGTCGAGCTCCAGGCGTGGCTTTCGCCCATCCGCGAGCCCAAGCGCGAGCCACGCCGCGGCGAGACCCCAGAGGAGGAGGACGAGAACGTTCTGTCCGGCAATGTGACTGGCGAGCGAGAGCAGGATGGGCGAAACGGCGAAGGAGAGCGCAATTCCCCAGGCCAAGCGCGCGGGAAGCGAGCGTTCCTGGAAGCGGAAGAGATGGAGCGCCCGGGCCAGCAGGGAACCGGGAACAAACAGCAGGAGCGAGAAGCCGGCGATGCCTCGCAGTGCGCCGGCCATGTCCTGAATCGTGTAGTTTTCGAGCAAGCCCGTCCTCGTGCACGCACGAGTTTAGAGCATCGCAGCGCAGGGTCAGGCGATCTTCCGTGCCATTGCAGGTGAGACGGTTCTATGGCAAAAGCGGCGGGAACTCGTCCGCCCTGCTTGCGTTTCGCAGCAGCGCGGCAAGCAGCAGAAGCGCGAGCACGAGGACGATCAAGGCGTGGGTGCGATGGGTGAGAAAGCCGACGAAACTGGCGGGCTGCTCTACGCCCTGCAGGCCGCGCCAGCGCACCGGAAGATGCCGCGCCCAGAGGACGGTGCTGGCCGCGATGAGCAGAAGCGCGGACCAGGCAGCGAAGCCCTGCCGCCCGATGCGTGTGGCCGCCAAGGCCCAGGGCAGCGCCAGGATAAGCAGAAGGGCGTCGTAGGAGCGATGATAGACGGGCAGCAGCGTCCACGCGGCGGTGGCCGCGACCGCGAGCGCCCACTGCCGGCGGCTTCGTCCCGCGCTGCGGACGATCGCCCAGCATAAGGCCGCGGCGCCGGCCAGCAAAATTGCCGCCGTAAGCAGAGCATCCAGGCGGGGGCTGCCGATCCAGTAGCCGAAGAGGTAGGCGAGGTTGAGCCGCGGATCGAAGACGAAGGCGCGCTCGGTCAGGCTCATGGTGTTGCCGGCGGCCGCGCCGAGCGCCAGGTTTGCCTGCAGATCGGAGGCCCAGGCGGCGGTTCCCGGGCACCGCGCGCACCAGGCCACCGCAGCCACCGCAGCCGCCAAGACGACGGCAAAGGAGCGCAGCAGCATGCGCCAGCCATCCCCCGGTTTGACCAGCAGAGGCAGCGCGAAAGGAAGCGCTATCTGCGGCTTCAGCAGCACCGCGATGGCGAAGGCGAGCGCGCGCAGCCAGCGCCGGCGCGGGCCGGCATCGAAGCAGCAGAACAGCAGCAGGGCCGTCACCAGGACAATAGGATTGCCGTTGCCGAGCGCCCAGCGCGTCTCCGGCGAGGCCATCAGCAGGCAGAGCAGCAGGCCGCGCCAGACCGGCGGCACTTGGCTTAGTTCAGGGGAGGCGATCAGAATGCGGAAGCACGCGACCGCACACACCGCGAGCGTAACGAGGTAAACGATTGCAGCGGCACTCGCGTAGCTGAGCCCTGCGAGCGGAGTGAACAAGGCGAGGGTAAACGGTGGATAGAGCGGAAGCGATGCCGGCCAGGTCCTGAAGGTAACGAGGAAGTATCCGTGCTGAATGAGGGCCGCCTGCACGGACTCGAAGCGATAGGGCGAGTCGCCGTGCAGGAGGCAGACAGCTCCGGCGAAGATATTCGCAAAGTCCGGGCTGTAGATGCGGGCGGCCGAGGCGGTCTGTCGAACCAGGAAGAGCAGGCCAAGAGCGATCAGCAGCCATGCGACGAGGGCGCTCAAGCGTGCGCGTGAGGAAGGGTGGGGAGCAGGGGAAGAAAACAGCAACGGCATCGGCGGACTACCCTCCGGACCGTACTACTGCAGTCAGCCTCACTTTTTCTCCTCGTGGTATTCCTGCTCGGTATTGATGTCCCACAGGGAGGCTTTGTCGACATGGCCCGCCACCAGACCGTCGACCACCGCCATCGCGGTCAGCATGGAGTGGTCCTGGTTGTTGTACTTGTGCATGCCGTTGCGGCCGACCAGGAACAGGTTAGTGAAGGAGTCGGTGAAGGCTTTGAGCTCGGAGAAGCGCTCATAGGTGCCGAAGTACGCCGGATAGGTCTTGGGCACGCGCACCACGTGGCTGTCCGAGACTGCATCGATTTCCAGAATTCCGATCTTCGCTACCTCGGCGATGGCAAAGCGCTTCAGAGCTTCATCGTCCATCTTCCAAAGCTCGTCCGTGTCGTAGCAGAAATATTCGAGGCCGATCCAGACCTTGGACGGATCGCTGACCAGAAACGGGCTCCAGTTGTTGAAGATCTGCAGCCGGCCCAGCAGCACGTCCGGCTCCTGCACGTAGATCCAGGTGTCTTTGAGCAGGCCGCCATCCGGCTCCTTGACCTTGAGCCGGTCGGCCAGCAGGCCGACGGTGATGAAGTCGCGGTACTGCAGGCCGGAGCTGACCTCCTGCACGTTGGCCGGAATGGGCGCGTCCATGGCGTCGATCAGCTCCCGCATGGGCATGGTGGAGAAGAAGTAGTCGCCGGCAAAGGTCTGGCGCTCGCCGGTGTCGCTGATGGCCGTGACGGACTGGACGGTCTTGCCTTCGCAGTGCACGGACTCGACCTTCCAGCCCATGTGGATCTGGCCGCAGTTTTGGCCGCCGGTGTGCACGATGGTGTCGGCGACGTGCTCCCAAAGCTGGCCGGGGCCGAACTTGGGGTACATGAAGCGCTCGATGAGACTGGTGTCGGTGCCCTTCTGCGCGATATCGCCGGATTGCTTCGCGCCGGAGGGCAGCGCCTTCTTGATAAAGTGCTTGACGGCCGTGGTGAGGCTGAGACCCTTGATCCGTTGCGCGCCCCACTCGGCGGAGATCTGCTCGCACGGCGTGCCCCAGACCTTCTCCGTGTAGCTCTTGAAAAAGGTGAGGTAAAGCTCGCGGCCGAAGCGGTTGATCAGGAAGTCTTCGAGGCTCTTTTCGGGCGTGATCTGGTGCAGGCGCGAGTACATGTAGCTGACGCCGACCTTCACCGTCCGCGTAACACCAAGATTGCTCAGCGTCGTTCCGGTTAGCTTGATCGGGTAGTCGAAGAACTTGCGCAGATAGTAGATGCGGCTTTGGCGGGGCCGGATCAACATGACAAGATCGGGGTCGGCGGGCAGGGTGCGGACGATCGTATCGGTGTGCCCGGTTTCGGCCGCGTGCAGGTCCCCGGTGGGTCCGGTCTCATCGGTCTCGGTGACGATCTCAACCGCAAGCCCCGCATCTCCGGCTGCTCCCGGACGCAGCGGGCCGGCTCCGCGCAGCACCGGCTCGTGGCCGGCGCGGACGGGCAAGGGCCGGTTCTGGCCGTGATAGCTGATGATGGGCGCGGGCTGGGTTTCGCCGTCGCCGGGCACTTCCGGAGGCATCAGGTCCATCCACCACTGCATCACGCGGTCGGATTTTGAAAAGAAGCGGTGCCCGCCGATGTCCATGCGGTTGCCCTTGTAGCGGATCGTGCGGGAGATGCCGCCGATCTCGTGCGAGGCCTCGAGTAGAATCGGCTGAATATCGGTGCGCCGCAGAAGCTCCAGCCCGGCAGTCAGGCCGGCAGGACCAGCTCCAATAATGATGGCGCGACGACTCATACAGGACTCCCACAGCAAGCAGCGGACTGGGTCAGTATACCCGCTGGGCAGAAGAGAGCCGGCAGGGTCGCCGCCGCGAGAAAACCGGGTGTGCGCTCCATGAAGTCTCTGCAACCGGCTGATCGCTTGCCGCATCCCTTGATCCACGACTGCTTTCCAGCCGATTGCGGTTATGCTCATAGCCAGAGCCTGTGCGTCTTGCTCTGTATCTCATTGCTTGTCTGGCTCCGGCAGGTACGTCTCTCGATGGCTGGCCGGAGACACCAGGAAAGGGCACTGGCATGGAATTTCACATCTCTGGCGCCATCCGGAAGCGACTGGATCTGGGCGATCTGCTGTTCAGCTTCACCGGCAACGTGGTTTTCGCAAACGTGGCCGCCAGCCGCAAGCTCGCTCAGCGCCTGGGCGAACTCAGCCGGAGCGAGAACCCGGAGGCCCCGGCGCCCGAGACCATTCACGCGGGCGCTCTCTTCGCCATGGGTCTCATCGACGAGCTCAGCCACGCGCTGGTAGCCCGCTATCGCAAGCAGATCGACCCTGGCGTTCTGTCCGACGGATTGCGCTGGCTCTCGTCGCAGCTTACGCCTGCTCAGGTCGATCGCCTGCTGCTTCAATTTACCGAGCAGTTTCCGAACATCGCCGTCTTCCGCGGCGAGCTGACGGCGCAGCAGTGGCTCGCCGGCGCGCGCGAGGGTCTGCCCAACCGGGAGGCCGCGCTTGAAGAGCTCATGCTCCTGTGGCTCGCCAACAGCAACCCGGCTTTCCAGCCGTTCCAGATTCTCTTTGAGGACGCTCCGTTGCGCCAGCAGACCGCCTATGCGGGCGCAACCGCGGCGCTGCCCGCATTCTTTGCCGAGCGGCCGCCGGTCGCGCCTGGACTGGGCAGCCTGCTCGATGTGCTGCGCGCTCCCATGCTCGCCTCGCCGGACTCGCTGACCGGCCAACTGGAGTTTATCCGGGAGAAGTGGTCGCCGATTCTGGGCGCCGATCTGAGCCGCGTGCTGCTGGCGATGGATGTCCTGCAGGAAGAGCAGATCGCCCTTTGGATGCGCTTCCATCCGCCCACTCCAGGCCGCTACCGCAACCCCGACGCAGGCGGCAGCCGCGAAGGATTTGAAGGCGACGAGTTCACCGGCTTCGACTCGGACTTTGGCGAAGAGTACGTCACCGGTGCGGACGGGGTGCGCCGCCGCCAACGCTACGCCGCGGACTACCAGGCGCCGCTGGTCGAGTACGAGGCCTTCAGCGCCGACCAGGCCTGGATGCCGACGGTCGTGCTGCTCGCTAAAAATACCTATGTTTGGCTGGAGCAGCTCTCAAAGAAATACGGCCGGCACATCCATCGGCTGGACCATATCCCGGATGAAGAGCTTCGCCTGCTCGCCTCCCGCGGCATGACCGGGCTGTGGCTGATTGGCTTATGGGAGCGCAGCAAGGCCTCAAAGACCATCAAGCGCCTGTGCGGCAACGCGGATGCAGTCGCTTCGGCCTATTCGCTTCAGGACTACGCCATCGCCGAAGACCTGGGCGGCGAGGCGGCCTGCCACGACCTGCGCGAGCGCGCCGCCCGGGCCGGTCTGCGGCTGGCCAGCGACATGGTGCCCAACCACATGGGCATCGACTCCGAGTGGGTCATCGAGCACCCGGAGTGGTTCCTCGCGCGCTCGGAAAGTCCCTTCCCCTCCTACGAGTTCAACGGCCCCAATCTCTCCATCGATCCGCGCGTCGAGATCAAGATCGAGGACCACTACTACGACCAGACCGACGCCGCCGTCACCTTCCGCATCCGCCACCACTGCGACGGCGCCACGCGCTACATGTATCACGGCAACGACGGCACCACCTTCGCCTGGAACGACACCGCGCAGCTTGATTATGCAAAGGCCAGCGTCCGCGAGCACGTCATGCAGGTCATCCTGGACGTCGCGCGCCGCTTCCCGATCATCCGCTTCGACGCCGCGATGGTGCTTGCCAAACGCCATGTCCAGCGGCTCTGGTTTCCACTGCCGGGCGCGGGCGGGTCCATCCCCTCGCGCGCCGAAAACGCCCTCTCGCAGGAGGACTTCGACGCGCTGATGCCGCATGAGTTCTGGCGCGAGGTCGTCGACCGCGTCGCCGCCGAGGTGCCCGGCACCCTGCTCCTGGCCGAAGCCTTCTGGCTGCTCGAAGGCTACTTCGTCCGCACCCTCGGCATGCATCGCGTCTACAACAGCGCCTTTATGAACATGCTGCGCGACGAGGAGAACGCCAAGTACCGCTCCTACCTAAAGAAGACCGTCGAGTTCGACCCCGACATCCTGAAACGCTACGTCAACTTCATGTCCAACCCCGATGAGCGCACGGCCGCCGACCAGTTCGGCACCGGCGACAAGTATTTCGGCACCTCGGTGCTGCTGGCCACGCTGCCCGGCCTGCCCATGTTCGGCCACGGCCAGGTGGAAGGCTTTACCGAGCGCTACGGCATGGACTTCAAGCAGGCCCGCGTGGACGAGCAAGCAAACCCGTCCCTGGTTGCGCGTCATCAATCGCTCATCGCGCCTCTGCTCAAAAACCGCCACATCTTCGCCGAGAGCACGCACTTCGTCTTCTACGATTTCTGGACCGGCAACGGGACGGTCGATGAGAATGTGTTTGCCTACTCTAATCGCTCCGGCGGCGAGCGCGCCATAGTGTTTTACAACAACGTCTACGGCTCCACGCACGGAACGATTCACCTGTCGGTGGGCTTCCTCGATAAGGCCACCGGCGCCCTGCAGCAGAAGAGCCTCGCCGAGGGGCTGGACCTGCCCGGAAACGGGGCTATCCTCGCCTATCGCGACCACGTGACGAGCCTTGAACATCTGCGCCGGGCCAGCGACCTGCGCGACCATGGCCTCACCTTCAGCCTGCATGGCTACCAGCACGTGGTGCTGCTGAACTGGCGCGTCCTGCAGCCTTCCGCGACCCACCCCTGGGATCGCCTGTGCGATGCGCTCGGCAACGCCGGTGTGTACAGCGTGGATGAGGCGCTCTCGCAGCTGCGCCTGCGGCCGCTGCATGAGGCGCTCCGCCAGGCGCTGACCAACGAGAGCCTGCATGCCTTCGTTTCGCTTGCCCGCAAAGCTGCCGCTCAACGCGAGGGCGCCGTCTTCGCCAAGGATCTGCTGGGCGCTCCGGCACAGCCTCGAACCAAGAGCACGGCTGCCGCGCGGCCAGTCGAGAGTGCGCCTCTCGCGCCCCCGTTGCAGCACTTTGTCGATCATGCCCGCGCCTTCGGAGCCGTAGCCTCGGACGCCCTGGAACAGGCAGCCGCGCCCATGCAGGCCTCCGCTATGGATACGCTTCCCGGGCTGGTCGCCGCAGCCGGGTCCCTGCCGCAGCGCGCCGCCGCCCTGCCGCGCGAGTTCCAGCAGGCGCTCGGGAAGGTCTTTCCCAACCCGCTTGAGGATGTACAGGCCGATCATCTCTGGTCGCCGGTGCTGGCGTGGCTGGCCCTCCAGGCTCTGCCAGGGCAGCTGCTCAGCGCCGTGCACTTCGACCAACTCCTGCTCCGTCCAGCGCTTGCCGAGGCTTTCTCCTCGGTCGGCCTGAAAGGCGAGGACGCCTGGCGAGCCGCGGCCCGCCTCCGCATCCTGGTGCAGAGTCAGCAGTCGGACACGCCGGTCGCCGCCGTGCAAACCGAGGCGTTCTGGGCCGATCCGGATGTAGGCTGGCTTACCGGACTGCATGAGAACTCCGGCAAGCTGTACTTCAACCGAGAGCAGTTTGAGGAGCTTCTCTGCTGGCTCAACCTGCCGGCCCTGCTCGCCGGCGCACCCGCCGAGCCGCTCTTTGCGGCAAGCGAGCACTCCGCGCGCGCCGCCGCCAAGGCCGGCTACACGCTCGAATCCTTCCTTGTCCTGGTGCGCGCGGAGCCGCCCCAGGAAGAAGCAGACCAGCAGCCGGCCGATCCGGTCGCCGAAGCGGTGGAAGCAAGCGCAGGGCCAAAGTCAATCGCTGCCTCTGACCCAATCGAAGCAGAGACTGTCCCCGCCTCCAGACGCTAAAATCAGGCTACGCTCTGTCTGTCCCGATTTCCCGGACAGCCAGGGCGAGTCTGAGAGGGTACAGCGGTTGGGGTGGAAGCGAACGCAAAACAAGCTGAGGCATCTCGCCTTGGGACTGCTCCTGACCTTTGCCCTGGCATGGCCGGCCTTGGCGCAGGCAGGCGATCCAAAGACCTCCTACTTCGAGTTCGGCAAAGTCGTCGCTTTGGGCAAGGGCACGGTCGAAGTCGAGACCTACGACGCTCACACGCGCCAGTTTTCGAAGCACGCCTACACGTTTGCCAAAGAGACGCGGGCGGAGATCGTCCATCTCAACGATTTCGTGGAGGTTATCTATCTCCCGTCCGGCACGGAGCGAACGCTGCTCCGCCTGTTGGTGATGAACGAGGGAATTCCGACCGCGGGCCCTCCCGTGGTCTCCCGTGCCGCGGATTCCGGCGCCGCGCCTGCAAAGCCCTCCTCCGTTTCGTTCAGCGCGCAAGCCTCCGCGCTGCCCGCGCATCCAGGAACGCCCGTCCATCTTGGGGGCGCGAGCCCGCCTCAACCGGGCTCCATCATCGCCGTGCCGCTCGGCGAGGCGGAGGCGATCGCCCGGGTCCGCGCACCGGGCACAAAAGAGATTGCCCGCGACACGCCCAGCGAAGAGTGCAACCGCTCGAGCGCCGACTGGCCGCGCGAACCCGTTCGCCTCGCCGTGCTCGACTTCCGTTATCCGACCGAGCGCGAGGAGGCGCATGACCAGGGAACCACCGGCGGCGGCTCCGGAACAGCCGTGGCCGACTTGGTCTTCGGACGGCTCGAGGGCCTGCCGGATTTCGCGCTCAGCCGCGGCGACCGCAACCGCCTCTACCGCGGCGACTTTGCCGGAGCCGCGCGCATTGGGCGCCAACTCGGCGCCGACGCCGTCCTGGCCGGCACCTTTGAACCGGTCGGGGCGGTCGAGGAGGACGCCCTGCCCACGGCTTACGAGCTGCGCGCCGGCATCGTCGACACCTGCACCGGACAACTGCTCATGCGGCTCAGCTCGGCCATCTGCCCTGGAGGCCTCGACCCGGGGCGTACGGGCAGCTTAGCCGCGGGCGCCTGCACGCGCTACACCGTTTCCCCCACGCAGGCCGCCAACCCGCAGGCCGCCGCAAGCTCCTACAAAGCCGCCCTGGACGCGCTGGTTAAACCGCTTGAGAACAACGGTCCGCCGCCGCACGTCGAAGGTTCCGCCGGCGTTCTCGCCCAGGTGGATGGCCGGCGGGTGACCATCCGTCTCCACCCCGGCGCCCATGTGCAGCCGGGCGACCAGGTCAGCGTACACGCCTGGGGCCTGAGCAAAGACCCGTCCACCTACACCCTGCGCAACCTGCACGATGAGGAGATCGGGCGAGTCACCATCGGCAGCGTGCAGGGCGGCACGGCCAGCGGCCAGTATGCGGGAGACATCCCTCCGCAGCCGGGCGAGACCGCAGACCTGGTCCAGCCCTGATCAGACCTAGTCCAGCCTGAGCTTTGCCCGCCTTCACCGCATCCAAGCCCTTGTCCCGAGCCTTGGTCCCATCCGGCGAACCCGGTAGCATGGTTCTCAGGACTTTCCGCCTCATGAGCGCTCCCCTCAATGTCGTCTTGTTTTCGTGCGCAGTCCTCGGCTTCCGCCACGGCTTCGACTACGACCACATCGCCGCGATCACCGACATCGCCGGCGTCCAGGCAGGACCCGCGCGCACCATGCGGCTTGGCCTCATGTACGCGCTTGGACACGCCGCCACGGTGGCCGCCCTGGGAGCGGTCGTCATCGGCTTCCAGCTCGCGCTTCCCAGCGGCATGGATCGCTGGGCCGAGCGCCTGGTGGGGCTGACCCTGATCCTGCTCGCGCTTTACGTTTTGAGCACGCTCATCCGGCGCAAAGGCGCGGTCCTGCCCAAGTCTCGCGCAGCCCTGTTGATCGGCTCTGTGCGCTGGCTGCACAGCCGATTCCACCACTGGAGAACCGGTGAAAACGGCCGGCAGCCCGCCGCTCCAGTGGATCTGAACGACGGCACCTGCTTTGGCATAGGCATCATCCACGGACTGGGAGCCGAGACGCCGAGCCAGCTGGCGCTGTTCCTGCTCGCGGCCAACCTCGGCGGCATACGCCATGGGCTGCTCGGCTTGGCGGTCTTCCTGCTCGGTCTGCTCACCATGAATACCTTGATGACCGCCTCGGCCGCCGGAGTCTTCCGTGCCGGACGCACCTGGTCGGGCTGGACGCCGCTGCTGACCGGACTTACGGCGGTCTACAGCTTCTGCATCGGCGTGATCTTTCTGCTGGGTTCGTCGGGAAGGCTGCCCAGCATCGCCGGTTAGGGCTTCTACACTGAGGCCAGCAGGAGACTTCCCCCGTATGCGTCCAGCCTCGCTCTTCTTCGTCCTTTCTCTCTTCGCCATGCGCCTTCCCGGACAAAGCGCTGCGGCTCCCGCCGGCACACCACCTCCGCTGCTGCCGGGAATCACGACGTTCTCGCGCAACTACATCGATCCGCTGACCGCCCGCAGCCAGTACCCCGCGCACCAGAACAATCGGTTTTTCAACATCATGCAGTCGCGCCGCAGCTACAACGACCTGTTCTCCGGCCTAACCGTCTACGGCGCGGTCCAGCACGGCGGCGAGAACACGCCCTTCCAGCAGATGAACTTCTCCGCCCTTACCGCCTCGCTCTATGTCAACACCGACGGCCAGGGCGGCGGCTTCCTCAACCTGCAGCAGTTCCTCTACGGCCATGGCGACGGCGTCGGTCTCGCCATGCACACCGCCTGCACCGGGGTCAGCCGCGGGGTGGACGAAGGCTGCGAGCCCTTCCGCGTCATCACCACCTTCCACGGCAACAACTGGGGCATCGAGCTCGCCTCGGTCTCCACCGACCCGCAGGGCCAGGTCATCTTCCGGCCGCGCACCCTGGGTAACGAGCGCGTCCCCCAGCCCCTGCCCGGGCACGACCTGATGGCCTCCGCCGAGAACGCCCCGGTGATCGACATCCAGCCCGCCAAGATCTACTCCGCCGGCAACGTCGCGCAGATCGCGCTCTGCCCGGCCACGATCGTCGCCGACGTGCATCACTACGGCTGCCTGACCGGCGACGCCACCGCCGACTGGACCGCGCGCTACGGAGTCACACGCACCACCCTGCTCACCCGGCCCATCCCGGCCGCCCCGCAGGAGACTGACCCGTTCGCCCGCGGCCCTATCTGCGGCCCGGTCTTCGTCGCCAGCACGGAGCCCTTCACCCGCAACGGCCTGGCCACTCTCTCCTCGCCCGAGGACACTTTCGACCTCGCCACCGTCACCGCCATCGACCCTGCGGCCCAGACGATCACTCTCTGCGTCGCCCATCCGCACTTCGCCGGCGAGCTGGTCACCGCGGGCGGAGGCGTCGGCCACGCCATCGGCATGTCGGCCGACGTGATGGCGCCGCACACCATCCCCTCGCTCGACGGCAACACCAACGCGTCGGCCTATCGGCTCGTCTACCCGATCCTCGGCACCTTCCCCGGCAACGTTCTCCTGACCACCGTGCTGCCCTACAACCAGGGCAATTTTCTCTCCACCCGCGCCTTCGCCGGCACGACTCCCGTCCGCCCACCGCGCTTCCGTCCGCAGGTCACCGGTGGCGTCCTCTCCGGATGGACCGTCGGCGACCCCGGCAACCTGAACGCCACCGGCCCAGCGAACTACGGCGGCGGCACCCTGCTCGCGCCGCCTGAGATCGCTTTCACCGGCGGCCACTGCCGCAGCTTACCCAAGGCGCATGCGGTCTTCGCTCCGCCGAACGGCGCCTCGCCGGTCATCGACGCACCGGGGGCGGGCTGCGACGCGTCGCTCGCCGTCACTCTCGCTTACCCGAACCCCTACAGCATCTATCCGATGGCCTGGGCGCGCTCCAACCAGGATCCCGGTTTCCACCCCTTTTACGCGCACTCGGAGGAGGACCAGGCCGGCTACAACCAATACATCACCGCCTCCACCTCCGGCTATATGCTCACCGGCGGCGCGCTGCCCGGCACGGCGACCGACGGCTTCTCGCCCGGCGACCCGGTCGAGATGACCTACAACCCGCACCAGCAGTTCCAATCGCAGATCGACTTCTATCGCTGGGTCCTGAATCCCGGCACCTCCGGCGACCTGTTTCAGATCGCGACTTCCGGTATCGGCCAAGCCGACGGAATCTTTGCCTACGACAACCAGGAACCGGCCTCCACCTTCTACGGCACCGCCGCCAACGGCTGGGGCCCGACCTCGAGCGGCGGCGGCCAGCTGCTTGCTCCCATCCCCTTCAAGGCCAAAGGCTCCATCTCCACCGGCCTTTGGTTCACCTCGCCGCCGCGCGGAACGCCCGCCGCGCCGCACGCCGACCTGATCCGCGTCACCTGCTCGGACCCCCGGCATCCCTGCGCCGCGGGCGACTGGAACGTCTACTCCGTGCTTGCGCTCGACGGCCAAGCCGGACACCTCGCCCTCGACTTCGAGCCCAATCTCGGCCGCCTCCGCCTCAACCTGGCCGGCTATGCCCAGGGCGGCCTCTCCGCTCCCATCCTCGCCTCCACCGTCGACAGCAGCCCCATCGGCCAGGCCACTCCCGCTGCCGGCAGCTTCACCGCGCTCAAGGCCGAGACCTACGCCTCCGCCGCCAACTGCATCTCCGCCGCCTCTCCCGCGCGCTGCGGCACGGCCTCCGCCGGCCTGGTCGAAGTCGCGCCCGGAGCGACCTCGCTGGTAGTGAACACCTCCGCGATCACCCGCCAGAGCCGGGTTCTGCTCACCTACGATCTCGAAGGCGGCCCAGCGCCTGCGAACCTGAGCGCCCTCGCTCCGCCCAGCCTCGCGGCTCGCACCCCCGGAGTCAGCTTTACGCTCCGTCTGCCCGTCGCGCCTGCCGGGAGCCGCATCCAAGTCCAGTATTGGATCATCGACTGAGCTGCGCCTCAGTCGAGTCGCATGGTCCACGGCTCTCAAGGAGATCCATGAAGTCCTTCCAGCTTTCGCTCCTCCTGCTCGCCGGCGCCCTGCCTGCCGCGGCCCAAACCGACGTCACCAAGGCGCCCTTCGGCAAACTTCCCGATGGCTCTTCCGCCGAAATCTACACCCTGACCGACGCCATGCTGCAGGTGCGCGTCACCACCTACGGCGCGCATATCGTCTCGGTCGACGCGCCCGACAAGAGCGGCAAGCGCGCCGACGTGGTGCTCGGCTACGACACCCTCGCCGGCTACCTGGCCGACACCTCCACCCACATGGGCGCGGTCGTCGGGCGCTACGGCAACCGTATCGCCAAGGGCGCTTTCACGCTCGACGGCCAGCAGTATCATCTGCCGATCAACAACGGGCCCAACTCGCTCCATGGAGGCACCAAGGGCTTCGATAGCCATAACTGGACCGCCAAGGAAATCCAGAACGGCGTCGAGCTCACCCTGATCAGTCCGGACGGCGACCAGGGCTACCCCGGTACGCTGACAGCGCACGTGCGCTACACCCTCACCGGCGACAAGCTCCACCTCGATTACACCGCGACCACCGACAAGCCGACCGTCCTCAACCTGACCAACCACACCTACTTCAATCTGAGCGGCCACACGGGCAACATTTTGAACGAAGTGGTGCAGATCAACGCCGACCGCTACACGCCTGTCGACGCCAGCCTGATTCCCACCGGGCAGCTCGCTCCAGTAGCCGGAACTCCGTTCGACTTCCGCAAGCCCACGCCGATGGGTGAGCGTATCGGCGCGGACAACGATCAACTCAAAATCGGCAAAGGCTACGACCACAACTGGGTGCTGAATGCGCCGCATACGCTGGCCAAGCCGGCTGTCATCGTCACCGATCCCGCAAGCGGCCGCGTCCTGAAGGTGTACACCACCCAGCCCGGCGTACAGTTCTATACCGGCAACCAGCTCAATGGCTCGTTCAAGGACACCGCCGGCCGCCCATACAGCAAGAACGACGGCTTTTGCCTGGAGACGCAGCACTATCCCGACTCCCCCAACGAGAAGGCTTTTCCGAGCACCACCCTCCGCCCGGGCCAGATCTATCGCACCAGCACTGTCTTTGAGTTCACGACGGAGAAGTAGATGCTTAGATACAGATCCTTCGCCCCTGGCGAAGGATCGACAGTGAGTTGCGTTGTTGTTCTTCCGGGCAGCGGGAAGACCTGCTTGGCTCAAGCCGGTTGCGCCACCAGCAGCTTCGACCGCAACGAGTCGGCAATCAACTTGCCATGAAAGCGGCCGTTCTCGATAAAGATCTCATTGGTCCGCTCCCCTGCCACGATCACGCCGGCCAAGTAAATTCCCGGCACGTTCGACTCGAGCGAACCGGAGTCCACGATCGGGCAGCGATCGTTCAGTTCGTCCAGGCTCACCCCCAGCCGCTCGATAAACGCGAAGTCCGGATGATAACCGGTCAGCGCGAAGACGAAATCGTTCTCAAGCGTCACCGGCCCGTCCGGCGTCGCTAACGTCACCGAATCTTCTTCGATCTTCTCCACCGTGGACGAGAAGTAGGCCTTGATTTCGCCATTCTTGACTCGGTTGTTGATGTCCGGCAAGATCCAGTACTTCACATGCGTATGCATCTCCGTTCCACGATGCACGAGCGTCACCTTCGCCCCGTGCCGCCACAGGTCGAGCGCCGCGATGGCCGCAGAGTTCTTGCCGCCGATCACCAGCACCTTCAGCCCGAAGTATGGGTGCGGCTCATGGTAATAGTGCTTCACCTTCGAGAGCTCTTCGCCCGGCAGGCCGAGGTAGTTCGGCAGATCGTAGTAGCCGGTGGCGACGACCAGCTTCCGCGCCCGAAGCTCGACGCTCCGTCCGAAGCGATCGGTCGTGCTCACGCGAAAGTCGCCGTCGAAGCCCGAGACCCCCTCGACCGTGTGGTACTGCATCACGTTCAGCCGAAAGTGCTCGGAGACTTTCCGGTAATATTCAAGGGCCTCGTTGCGGTTCGGCTTCTGGTTCGGGCTTGAGAACGGCATGCCGCCGATCTCAAGCAGCTCCGGCGTCGTGAAAAAGGTCATGTGCGCGGGATAGTGGAAGAGCGAATTGCACAGGCAGCCCTTGTCCACGATTACCACCGAGAACCCCGCCTCCTGCGCGTCGATCGCGCACGCCAGCCCGGTCGGTCCCGCTCCAATCACCAGCACGTCATAGACTTCGTTGCCGCTGCCATAAGTCGCCATAGCACTATCTTAGATGTCCCAAGCCTCTCTACCGACCCATAGAATCATCTCCGGGCACCCCATCTCCCATAGCCTCACCGTTCGAGATGGGGAGACCACGCAGCATGCACCCCGCTACACTAACCCCGTGCGTCCCACTCTCCTCCAGCGCCTCGCCCTGGCAATCGTCCCGCACCTGGCCGCGCTCTTTATCCGCTTGCTCGGAGCGACCCTGCGCTATGAAGATGTATTCGAGCCCAGCACCCAACCGCGCCGCCCCGGCGACCAGATCCCCGGACCTTCTCTCTACGCCTTCTGGCATCGCTCGCTGCTGGTCTGCGCGCACCGCTTCCGCCACCGTGACATCGCCATCCTGATCTCGCGCAGCTTCGATGGCGAGCTGATCGCGCGCACGGTCGAGCGGCTCGGCTTCCGCGCCATCCGCGGCTCTTCTTCCCGCGGCGGCTCCACCGCCCTCAAGCAGATGGCCGAGGCCTATCGCCGGGGCCACATCTGCGCCCTCACCGCTGACGGGCCACGCGGACCCGCGATGATCGCCCAGCCCGGAGCCGCCCAGCTTGCGCGGCTGGTCGGCGCACCCTGGATCGGCGCTTTTTACGCTTTGCCCGACCGCGCCTGGACGCTCGCCACCTGGGACCGCTTTCTTATTCCCAAACCCTTCACCCGCGTCGTCCTCGCCTGGCCCGCGCACGTTTTTACCGCCCACCAGACCACGCCTGAACTCCCGTCGGCCGTCCAATCCGTGCTCGACCGAGCCGTCCAACTCACCGCTCGGCACTAACCACTTATGCTTGTCTCCGATTTCCACTTCGACCTGCCCGAAGAGCTCATCGCGCAGCATCCGCCCGCCATCCGCGGCTCGAGCCGCATGCTTCGCGTCGATCGCGCCACCGGCGCTCTCGAGGATGATAGTTTCCGCAGCCTGCCGCGCCTGTTGCGCCCCGGCGACCTCCTTATCCTGAACGACTCCCGCGTCCTGCCCGCGCGCCTCTACGCCACCCGTGCCCGCAGCGCGCAAACGCAAGCGAACTCGCCCGATCCCTCCGGCCGGATCGAAGTCCTGCTCACCCAGCAGACCGGCCCCCACACCTGGTCCGCCCTCGTCCGTCCCGCCAAGAAAATCCTCTCCGGCGAAACTCTCCACTTCCACGCCCCGGAAACCCGGGAACCCGATCTCAGCCAGTCTCACCGGCTGAGGTGGAAAGACGAACCTGACCCGGTCCTCACCGCCGAAGTTCTTTCCACCGGCGCGTTCGGCGAGCGCATCCTCCGCTTCCTCCCTGATCCCGACTTCCTGACCAAGCTGGACCGCATCGGCCACATGCCTTTGCCGCCTTACCTGCACCGGCCGGACGAAGCCGAAGACAAGTCCCGCTACCAGACCGTCTACGCGAGCCGGCCCGGCTCCGCCGCCGCCCCTACTGCCGGCCTCCACTTCACCCCGGAGATCCTGGATGCCCTAAAAGCCCACGGTGTCCAAGTCGAAACCATTACGCTGCACGTAGGCCTCGGCACCTTCCAGCCCGTCCGCGTCGAGCGCTTGGAAGACATCCGCCTGCACACCGAGCACTACACTCTGCCCGCCGCCACAGCCTCCGCCGTCAACCTCGCTCGGCACGAAGGCCGGAGAATCGTCGCCGCCGGCACCACCGTCACCCGCACCCTCGAGCATTGCGCGCGCATCGGCAGCCTCGAACCCCACACTGGCTCGACCAGCATTTTCCTTCAACCGGGCCACCGCTTCCGCGTCGTCTCCGGCCTGCTCACCAACTTCCATCTGCCGCAATCCACGCTGCTTATGCTGGTCAGCGCTTTCCTTGGCGAAGGCGAGCAGGGAAGAGACCGCGCCCGCGCCGCCTATGCCCACGCCATCCGCGAGCGTTACCGTTTTTTCAGCTACGGCGACTGCATGTTGATCCTTTGAGAACGCAATCCATCCGGCCGATGCTCAGCTCCCACAGCCAACGGAAACCTGCTCTACCTCTTAGGAAAAACGTAAGAAAGGCCGCATCTCGCAGCGAGGGGCATGGCCTTTGCATCCGCTCGCATTCGCCCCACCCGAAAGTCGTACGGATTCGCCTCGCGCAACCCTGCCGTTGCCGATATCCTCAGCAGAATGGTTGTGATTCGCATCCTGGTCGGCTTGATTCAGGCTTTGCTGCGCGTGATGGCGAGCGCGCTGACGGCGGGAATCGGGCTCGCCCTGATCCCCATTCTCGGCGGCCTGGCCTTGATTGCGATTGCAGTGCTCAGCTTCTCCGGGCTGGGCACCTTCGCTTTCTTCCGTCGACGGAAGAAGTGATCCTCCACCCTGTCGGGTTAGACGACTTCCGCCAAGGTAACGGCGAAGCGGTTCTCCTTGTCCCGAAAGCTGCGAACCGGCCGGAAGCAGGGGCGAAGCAGCGCGCCCAGGCTGTCTGAAGTGAATTTGTAGCTGTTTTCCGTGTGGATGGTTTCTCCCGGTGCGAAGCGCAACGTCAGCGCGCGGCCGGCAGAGTTCGCCGGCAAAAAGACGTCCTGCGCGCACGTGGAGACAAGATGCATCTCCATGCGGGACTCCACGGCATTCCAGCGGGCTTCATGTCTGAAGTGGTCGAGGTTGAAGTCGGCATCGAGCTCACGATTCAACCGGGCAAGGATGTTCAGGTTGAACGCGGCAGTGACCCCTTGACCATCGTCGTACGCGGCAATCAGCGAGGCTACAGATTTCTCCGGACCGGGCGCAAGATCCGTACCGAGCAGCAGATGATCGCCCGGGCAAAGATGCGACCGGAGCTTGGCAAGCACCGCGCGCGCCTCGTTGGGGCTAAAGTTTCCGATGCTGGAGCCGATATAGAGAGCGAGGACTTTTCTATGAGCTTCGCGGACCACGTGGATGGGTTCTGTCATGTAGTTGGCGACCTGCGGCCGGACAATCAGGCCCGGAACAGCGGCTTCGAGGTGCTCGCACGCTTCGTCCAGCGCCGTCGCGCTGACATCGACAGGCTGATAGAGGACGCCAGCCTGGCGTCCGGCCGCGGCCGCGAGCAGCAGGCCCGTCTTGGTTGCGGTTCCGGCACCGAGCTCGACGAAGGTAGTCTCCGCGCCCAGCGCCGCGAGCATCTGGTCGGCACATTCCGCAAGGATCGCCCGTTCCGTCCGGGTCAGGGAATATTCAGGCAGCTTTGTAATCTGCTCAAACAGCGGCGATCCCACCTCGTCGTAAAAGAGCCAGGGCGGCAGAGTTTTTGGAGAAGAGGAAAGCCCGGTACGGGCGGCGTTGGCAACAGCGTCCACTGCTTCTGCGATGTGCGGCACGAATACTCCGTCTACGTTGGGTCGGTTCGCCGCATGCGAAGAGACATACGACACAGTTGGGATGCAAACGTAAGTGCATCCGGCGCGCTAGTCGAGCTGGCTGTCGTCCTGAGCCAGCCTCAACCCGGAGAACTGCCAGCGAGTCGCGCCGGGAAAGAAGTTGCGATAGGTGGGGCGGATGTGCGTGGCCGGGGTTACGCAGGAGCCGCCGCGGAGAATCACCTGCGACGACATGAATTTGCCGTTGTACTCCCCCAGGGCTCCGGGCAGCGGACGATAGCCGGGATAGCCGGTATAGCCCGAGGAGGTCCACTCCCACACATCTCCATACATCTGCTGGAGCGAGGAAACGGGGGCGGCCGGGGCCGGGTGCAGAACGCCGGACTCAAGCATGTTGGCAGAGGAGGAACTCTTACCCGGCGGCATGCCCGTCCCGAGCGAGGCCGCGGCGTGCTCCCATTCAAATTCGGTGGGCAGCCGGCAGCCCGACCAGCGGGCGAATGCGTCGGCTTCAAAGAAGCTGAGATGGCAGACGGGAGTCTCCAAAAGCGCGTCGAGCTTCTGGCTTCCCCGCAAAGTAAAGATGCTCCAGCCGGACTCTGCTTCCGAGTCCCGGCGCCAGTACAGCGGTGCCTGCCAACCGCCGGTGCGCATCGTGCTCCAGCCTTCCGACAGCCAAAGCTCGGGCCGGGTATAGCCGTTGTCGTCGAGGAAGGCAAGGTACTCCCGCATGGTGACGAGGCGGCTGGCGATCCGGAAAGGATGAAGGAAGACAGTATGCCTGGGCGTTTCGTTATCGAAAGCAAAGGCTTCGGGATCGGTGGGATCGGGAGAGATGCCGATTTGCGTCAGACCGCCCGCAAACGATACAAAGCGAGCGGGAGACGTGGGCCGCCCGGAGAAAGCTTGGCCAGCCTGCGGCATATGGGCCGGGACATGGTAGGGGGGCTGCAGCGGGTTGGTAAACAGGGCGTGCTTGAAGTCGGTGGCGATCAGTTCCAGATGCTGCTGTTCATGCTCAAGCCCAAGCACCACGCGGCGGAGAACCTCATCTTCATGCTCCTGAAGATCGCTCTCGAGCAGCGCGAGGATCGCGGTATCCACGTGCCTGCGGTAGGCCAGGATGGCGTCGAGCGGAGGCCGCGAAAACGACGACCGCAGATTTTTGGCGGGCATGTCGCCGAGCGACGTGTAATAGGAGTTGAAGAGCCAGGGAAAGTCCGGGTGAAAGACCTTGTACGCTGCGCTGAAGGGAGTGAGAACGAAGGTCTCGAAGAACCAGGAACTGTGCGCCAGGTGCCATTTGACCGGGCTGGCCTCAGCACAGGACTGGACCATCATGTCCTCGGGAGAGAGCGGCGCGGTAAACGCCAACGTTGCCGCGCGAACCTCCCGGAACCGGGCGAGCAGGGTGGAAGAGCCGCAGGAGGAAGAAGCTGGTGCGGTTTGCGAGGGCATTGCGTGCCGTCCTTGTCGAATGATCGAAAGCGTTTTGATGTTTGGCGTGCGGTCAGGGTGCGGCGGAATCTCCCGTGCAGGCAAAACAAGAGGCCGTAAGCAGGTGCAAATTCTAGCCCAGGATAGAGTCTTTCCGCGAGACGACCCGTCTTTATCGAAAGGCGGTCAATCGATGAGGACTAGACTATCGTTGGTTGCGCGACGCATCGGAGTGACCCTTCTTTGGGGAATGGCCGCTCTTCGATTCCAGACAACAGCTACGGCACAATATGACGGTAACGGTGAGCCGGCGGTTGCAATGGGCGCTGGGCGAGGCGTGCAAGGAACCGTCACTTCGGTCACTGCCGACCACCTGACGATGAAAACGGAGCGCGGCGAACTCTACAAGGTGGCTATCTCGCCGAACACGCGAGTGCTGAAAAACCGGCTGCCGATCAGGCTGACGGAGGTGCATCCGGGAGACGGCCTCGGGGCAATGGGTGAGTGGGACGCTCCGAACAAGACGATTCACGCGCTCTACCTTGTGGTGGTTGATGCCGAGCAGATCAAAAAGGCACGTGAAGCCTTAGGCAAAACCTGGATCAGCGGGACCGTGACGGCGATCGAGGAGACTCGCATTACGGTTCTGCGGCCGGATCAGGTCAGCCAGGTCATCTCGGTCGATGAGGATACATCGTTCCGGCGTGGCGGACGCAGCCTGCAGATGGCGTTGGATGGGAGCGGCGGAGACATCTCCGGCGGCCGCACCGGCACCGCTCCGCAGAGTCAGCCGCAGGACGCAGGAGAAAGCGTCACGCTGCTGGATGTCAAAGTCGGATCTTTGGTGGCCGGCCCCGGATCGCTGAAGAAGGGTGTCTTTGTGCCGACGACCCTGGGCATCAGCGATGCCTCCGCACGCGGACGCAGACGCCAGACCGGCGGCGGCGCTGGCGGGTCCGCCACGATACCGGCGGCAACGGAGCCCAAAGGACGATGAGAACGCGGCTGGGCCTCAAGCAGCATCCGGTACGAACCTGCGCTGGCGTGGCCATTGCGGGCACAGCTCTTCTGCTGCCGGGATGGTTGCGGGCCCAGGCGGCGGGAGCGAGTCCTCCGGCAACAAAGCCAACTCCGGCCCAGGCGTCTGCGTCCGCGGTCACTCCCGCGGCTGCCGGAGGCACGATCCACGGAACGGTCAAGACCGGCACGACTCCCCTGCCTGGAGTCGCGATTACGGCGACCAACACCTTGACCGGGAAGAAATACACCACCACCACGGACATCGACGGCGCGTATGCCATGACGATTCCAAGGACGGGCCGTTATGTCGTGCGGGCGGAGTTCGCGGCCTTTGCCGCGGAGACCCATGAGGTGCGCCTTACGGCGGAGGCGACCGACCAGGTGGCGGAGTTCAAGCTGGAGCTCGCCTCGCGCGTGGCCCAGGCGCAGGCCGCCGCCACCCAGCGCACCCGTACCCTCGGCGCCGGAGGTCAGCGGTCGACGATCACGCTGGACATGCAGGGCGACACGGCGGGGATAGAAGGTGCGACGGCAGCAGGCGCCGGCGCGGCTGCCGGGCTGCCGTCGCTTGCCGGCATCGGCGGCGGGGACGCCAGCGCTTCAGCCGATTCCGTGACGGTGAGCGGCGTCACGGGCAGCACCAATGGTCTGGCGGGCTTCAGCGAGGATGAGATCCGCAACCGGGTCCAGGACGCGCTGAACAACGCACGGCAGCAAGGCGGCGCAACCAACGACCAGATCCAGGCCGTCGTCGGCATGCTTGGCAGCATGATGAGCGGACCGTCCCCGGGTGGGCCGGGCGGCAGAGGCGGCTTCGGAGGAGGACGTGGAGGGCGCGGCGGCGGCGGTGGTGGTGCGTTTCGCAACTTCAACCCGGCACAGCCGCACGGAAGCGTCTTCTATCAAGGCGGCAACAATGCCTTGAACTCCGCGCCATGGTCGCCCACTCTGGAGCCGGTAGTCAATCCGGCGGCGTACTCGAACCGCTTCGGCGCAAGCATCGCCGGGTCGCCCTATCTGCCGGGACTGACCAAGCCGGACACGCGACAGTTTGTGTTCATCAATCTGACCGGGCAGAAGAACCTGAATCCGTTTCTGCCCAATCCGGTCCGTGTGCCCACCGTGCTCGAGCGGTCCGGCGACTTTTCACAGTCATTTCAAAGGGTTAGCGGAGGCTTGGCGCCGGTCTCGCTCTTCGATCCCGCAACCGGGATGCCGATCCTGGGGAACAATTTAAGAAACAGCACCGTAGGAATCTCGCCGCAGGCCTTGGCGTTGTTGAACTACTATCCGCAGTGCAACATCAACTGCGGTTCGAACGACCCCACCGTTTTCAATTACCAGACGATCTCCAATGCCGGCTCGAACAATGTCGCCATCAACACGCGCTATCAACGGCAGCTTGGGCAGCAGACCGGCGGCGGCCCGTTCGGCGGCTTTGGCGGAGGCGGCGGGCGCGGCGGCAGAAACTCGAATGCGCCGCCGGTGCTGCGCCAGAACATCAATGCTTCGTACAACTACTCGCACGCGGCGAGCGACCAGCGCAATATCTTTCTGCCGCTGGGGGGAACGACCGCGAGCGACGGCGACGCACTGAATCTCGGCTATGTGGTCAGTTACGGCCGGCTGTCAAACAACGCTTCGGTGAACTGGAACCGCAGTTCGTCCCAGACCCAGAACTACTTCACGAACAGTGTCACGAACCCCACCCAGACGGCGAACCTGAACATTCCGAACCAGGCGCAGTCGTTTGCCAATCCACACTTTTACAACGGCGTGCCTTCGTTAAACATCACCAACTTTGCAGGACTGTCGAACACCACGCCCGTGCAGTCGATCGGCCAGACGATCAGCTTTTCGGACTTCGTGGCGTGGCGGCACAAGCGGCACAACCTACGGCTTGGGCTGGACATCCGGCGGGTGCATGCGGATTCGGTCGGCGGGAACAATCCGCTTGGCTCCTTTACCTTCACCGGGTACGCGACGGCCAATCCCGCCGAACAGTTTGCCGGGTTGAGCGGCTCGAGCGTGACCAGCGGGTCCGGATTCGCCGATTTTCTGCTGGGGCTGCCGGAGAGCACCAGCATCCAGGCGGGCATCTACAAGACCTACCTGCGCGAGAATGTGTATGACTGGTACGTGACGGACGACTTCCGCGTCAAGTCGAATGTGACGCTGAACTACGGATTGCGCTACGAGTACTTCGGGCCGTATACCGAAAAGAACAACCGGCTGGTGAACCTGGATCACAACGCCAACTACATTGCGGTGCAGACTGTGTTTCCGGGAGGCACGGGAACCTACAGCGGACAAGTTCCGACGAGCCTGATCCGTCCGGACCGCACCCTCTTCGAGCCGCGTTTCGGCCTGGCATGGTCGCCGAAGTTCGCAGCCACGAAGAACGTCGTGGTGCGCGCGGGCTACGGCATCAACTTCAACACAGGCCAATACCGCACCTTTGCAGAGCTGCTGTCGCACCAGGTGCCGTTCGCGGTGACGCAGAACAACGTCGCGCCCACACCGACGAGCACCAATCCGACCCCCGCGGCTACCGGTTGCACGACGACGCAGGCGGCCTATCTGACTCGTCCCGCAACGACGGCGAACCTGACACTCAGCAACGGCTTCGGCTGCTCGACCGCGCAACAGATTACGAATAACTGGGCTGTCGATCCGAACTACCGCCTGGGGATGGTGCAGATCTATAACCTGAATGTCCAGAAGACGATTCCGCTTGGAATCGTGCTCAACGTGGGCTACAACGGCTCCAAGGGAAGCGACCTGGACCTGGTCGGCTCTCCCAACGGCACGCCCTCGGGTACGACGACGCCGGGCATCGCTCCGTTCGACTACGAGCGATCGATTGCGGGTTCGCACTCGAATCAGCTGGTGCTGAGCGCGCAGAAGCGGCAGCAGAAGGGCGTTGCCGTCGGCTTCACCTACGTCTACTCGCATACCATCGACAATGCCTCCGGGGTCAGTGGCGCGGTGGGCACGCCGATCCAGAACTTTTACCGGCCGGATTTAGAAGAAGGGAACTCCACCTTCGACCAGCGGCATAACCTGACCGGCAACTGGGTGCTGGAGCTGCCGTTCGGGCCCAACCGCGAGTTTCTCAATAAGGGCGGCTTGCTGGCGAAGGCGTTCGATGGCTTCTCGCTCAGCGGCACGTTCACCTTCGCGACGGGGACCTACTTCACGCCGCAGTACTCCGGCAATCAGGCGGAGGCGTCGGCGGCCAACACGTTCAACCAGCGGCCGAACCGCGTCGCCGGAACGGCGATCAAGGGCACGGGCCAGCTGAAGAGCTTCTTCAACACAGCAGCGTTCACCTTGCCTGCCGCGGGGCAGTACGGGACGGCATCGCAGGGGTCCATCGAGGGGCCGGGCACGGTCGCAACCAACGCCGCGCTCTCGCGAACCTTCCAGCTTGGCGGGACGAATTCGTTTGAGGCGCGGGTGACAGCTACCAACGTCCTCAACACCGTCCAATACAGCGGGATCAATGTTACGGAGAACTCGGCTAATTTTGGCCAGGTCACCAGCGCGGCCGCGATGCGTTCGCTGCAGGTCCAGGCTCGGTACAGGTTTTAGCGTAAGCAGGATAGAAGGGCAGGCGGTATGCGGCAAGTGGTGGCGGCACTCACGATCGGACTTCTCGGCCTGCAGACCCCGTTCGGCGCGCTGGCACAGCAGACGCCGCAGCAAACGGGCGGCCAGAGCAGCGGCCAGAGCAGCGGCCAGAGCAGCGGCCAGAGCAACGCCCAGACCAGCGGCTCCACCTTTACGCTCAGCGTAAACACCAACCTGGTCCTGACCAACGTCGTGGTGCGCGACAAGAAGACAGGGGAGCTGGTGAAAGGTCTGAAGGCCAGCGACTTCCAGATCCTCGAAGACAAGAAGCCGCAGACGGTGCGCAGCTTCGATTACCAAAGCGTGGATCAAGCCATCGCACTGCAGGAGAAGAACACGGTCCAGGGCAAGGCCACCATCGCCGACCTGCTCGAGCACAATCTGGCGGCCTCCCCGCAGCAACTGCGCGATCACCGGCTGATTGTGGTCTTCTTCGACTTGAGTTCCATGCAGGACGAGGACATCGATCGCGCTGTCGATGCGGCGACCGACTATGTGAAGAACAAGATGCAGCCGGCGGACCTGGTGGCGCTGGTCAGCCTGTCGACCGGGCTGACCATGGACCAGGACTTCACCTCCGACAAAGACGCGCTGCTGCATGGACTGGCGAAGTACAACGGCACGGACACGACCGGTTTTGCCAACGGCGCGACAGGCTCGACCGACGGCACCAGCGACGACACCTCGCAGTTTGCGGCCGACGACACGGAGTACAACAGCCTGAATACGGACCGTGAGCTGCTGGCGATCCGTACGATTGCCAAGAGCCTGGAACGGGTGGACCAGAAGAAGTCGATGCTCTACTTTTCGGGCGGGCTGACCCGCAACGGGATCGAGAACCAGGCTAGCCTGCGGGCGGCGACCAACGCCGCCACGAAAGCGAACATGGCGATTTATTCAGTGGACACGCGTGGCCTACAGGCGGTGGTGCCCGGCGGCGATGCGAGCCATGGCAGCCTGCGGGGAAACTCGGCCTATAGCGGCAGCGCGGTGACGGCGGCGTTCAGCGCGAATTTTGTCTCGCAGGAGACGCTTGGCACGCTGAGCATGGACACGGGCGGCAAGGCTTTCTTCGATTCGAACAACTTCGGCCCCGCGTTCCAGCAGGTGCAGCACGATACGGAGGCGTACTACATCCTCGGCTTTAAATCGACCAACCAGGCGCGTGACGGCGGCTTTCGTCACCTGACGATCAAGGTCAACCGGCCGGATGTGGTCATCCAGTATCGCCCGGGGTATTATGCCCCGGCGGACTTTCAGCACGCCAAGAGCGAAGACCGCGAACTGGCGTTGACCGAGCAGATGCGCAGCGATCTGCCGGCGACCGACGTGTCGCTTTATCTGCAGGCACTCTATTTCCGCACCGGCGAGGGTCACTTCTTTGTGCCGGTAAGCCTGATCGTGCCGGGCTCGCAGATTCCGTTTCTGAAGAACGGCGACCGCGACAAGGCCACGCTGGACATCATCGGCCAGGTGAAGAACGCGCAGGGCATCAAGGTCGGCGATGTGCGGCAAACGGTGAAGCTGGCCGTCGACGCGGCACAGCAGGTGAAGCAGAAGAACATTCAGTATTCGACGGGATTCAATCTTGCGACGGGCAAGTACAGCCTGAAGTTCGTGGTGCGCGAGAACCAGACCGGACAGATGGGCAGCTTTGAGACGGAGCTGAACGTGCCCGATCTGAAGAAGGCTCCCCTGAAGCTCAGCTCGGTCGTGCTGGCCAGCCAGCGCGTCCCGGATGCGCAGAAGACGGCCAATCCGCTGGTGCGCGATGGCCTGGAATGGATTCCGAACATCCCGCATGTCTTCCGGCAGGATCAGCACCTTTACTTCCTGTATGAGGTCTACGATCCGGCGCACCAGAAGGGCGAAAGGCAGCCGCCCGAGACCGGCGCAGGCCTGACGCGGCGTCCGCCTCTCAGCGGAGTGCATGTGCTGACCAGCATTGAGTTCCTGCTGGGCGGAACGAAGGTCTATGAGACGCCGCTGGTTGAAGCCAACACGATCAACAGCCCCGACCGCGGGGCCGTAGCCTTCCAGTTCGACGTGCCGCTGACGCCTCTGCAGCCGGGGGACTATGTCTGCCAGGTGAACGTGATCGACGACGCGGGCGGCAGCTTCAGCTTTCCGCGCATGGCGCTGCGGATCACCAAGCCGGCGAGTGCTGTTCCACCGTCTCCTGCGGCAACCGCTCCCGCTTCGTAGGTGGCATTGACAGCCCTGACCTGCAGGCGCAGTATGTTGGCACAGTTGAGGCACCGCCATGAGATCCTCCCTGCTCGCCGCCCGTCTCTTCCTGCTGCTCTCGTTTGTGTGCAGCCTGAGATTTTCTTACGCGCAGATTGCCGCGGGCGCAGATGCGGAACGAGTCGCACGGCATCAGTCGGCGGACTGGATGGCCATGGCGGGACATCTTCCTGATCCGGCTACGGCGCCGCCTGCGGACCTGCAGTTAGCCGCGGATGTGATGCGGGCCCGGCGTCTCCCTGAAGATGCGCTCGAGTACTACCGTTTTGCGCTTGAGCGCGGGGGCGATGCGGGGAAGCTAACCAATCGCATCGGCATTACGCTGCTCGAGTTGCGCCACCCGGAGCTCGCACGAGCTGCATTTCAGCGCGCGGTCCATCTGAATCCCAAGGACCCTGATGGCTGGAACAATCTGGCTGCTTCGGAGTACGTTGCGGGTGACTTTGCGAGGGCGATCGGGGATTACAAACGGGCCGTCAAGCTCGATCAACGGAAGGCGACGTTTCATGCCAATCTGGGCACAGCTTACTTCGAGGTGAAGGAGTATGACAGTGCGCGGAAGCAGTTTGCCTCGGCGCTGAAGCTCGATCCGAACGCGTTGCAGGGCGGCACCTCGAACGGCATTGAGGCGCACGTGCTCTCGCCCAGCGACCGCGGACGCTTTTGCTTCGAGATGGCGAAACTCGCAGCTCGCGACCACGATGTAGACGGCGTTTTGCGTTGGCTGGCGCGGGCGACCGAGGTGGGCTTCGAGACCAAGGCAGAGATGGGACAGGACCGCGTACTGAGAACGTATCTGAGCGACCCGCGCGTGGCGCTGATTGTGCGCAACGCGCATGCGATGCGGAACGGGCAGATTGCGGATACGGGCCTTGTGCCTCCTCTGCCGGATGGCAAGCTATAGGTCTTTGTAGGGGCAGTGGCGGCAATCGGAGTTGCAGCAGTAGCCGCGCTTCCGGTGGTAGGCCGCGGTGAAGACCAGGTAAGGGCCATCGAAATAGAAGTCCTCGGGGGCGAGTTCGCCGGGGGCTGCAGGCTCTACCGCGGAGTCGGAGGCATCGGTCACGTTCTCAGAATAACCGCCGCTCCAGGTTTACGGTCGGGAGGAGTGTCGCAATTGCATCGGAGCTGGGGAGTTCAGATGTTTGAGTGGGGTCCTCAAGCAACATGCCGTTGCGGAAGCGAAGATGGCGGCCGGGAACGGCGGCGATGCGCGTGCCCGGGATGACGATGCCGGCGAGGTTCATGGGGTCGGCGGCGGCGACCGAGATTTCGTGCGTGCAGGCGCGGCTGCGGGAGTCGCGGAGGGAGTCGACGGCCTCGGGCAGCGCGAACTGCTCGCCGCCGAAGCCAGAGACGAAGCGGCCTCCGCGGATCTCGCCGCGGGCTTCGAGCCGGCGGAGGATGTTGAGGAGATCGCGCCACTTCGGGGCGTTCGATTCGCGTTCGAGGAGGTCGCGGAAGAGGACGCCATAGCGGCAGAGCAGCATGCGGGCGGCCGATTCGTGTGCGGCATCGAGGCGCCGGGCTTCGGCGATGGTTTGGGCTAGGGCGGTTGCGCGGGCTTCCGTGGAAGACCCCACCCTTTGCGTTAAGGCCGCAAAGGATGGGGCACCCGGGTTGATTGCCGGCGCTGCGGCTTCGTCGCAGAGCAGCGACCAGCGACCGGCAGAGGTGCGGGCGGCGGCGCGCTTGTTGAGGCTGGCGGGGGTGGTGGCCGCGGCCTTGCGTCTCGGGTCCATCATGCCGCGGAGTTGGTCGAAGCCGTCGGCGGAGGCGATGCCGGCGGTGGCGAGCTCCCACAGGGCGTGCTGGGTTTGGGGGCGGCTGTAGGCGAGCAGGCGCTGGAGATCGTTCGAGAAGCAGGCTCCGCGCTGACGGAGGAGGGTGCGAACGGCGAGGGCGTCGGGGCTAAGGGCGGCCAGCAGGGTGCTCTCGTCGACGCACTGGGCGGCGAGGGCGTGGGGGAGCCAGTCGGCGGACTCACGGACGAAGAAGGTGATGGGCGCGGCGTTGGTGGGGATGACGCGGCGGGGGGCTGAGCCGGTTCCCGCTGACCAAGCTGGATGTGGAGAGACGCGGCCCCAGCCGACGGCTCCGGAGAGGCAGAGGGCGTCGAGCCAGCGGGGGTCGTAGTTGGCGACGCGGGATGGGAGCAGGGTGCGTTCCCACTCGACGGCCGGGGCTTCAAAGCCTTCCAGTTTGGAGAGAACCTCAAGCAGGCCTTCTTCACCGGCGAGCTGAGTCTGCGGCGCGAGGTGCTGCCAGTTGAGCAGCCACCGCATATAGATAGATGGAGTGACGGGCTCAACGGCCTTGCGGAGGGTGCCGAGGGCGAGGCGGTGGATGCGCTGGAGGATGCGGCGCTCGCACCATTCGATTTCGTGGTCGGGATCGGAGGGGGTCAGGGCGGGGTGCTCAAAGGTTCCCCGGAGGGCAAGGCCCTGCATTTCCATGGTGAGGAAGGTCTTGAAGATGTCGGAGGCGGAGAGGCTGGTCAGCGTAGAGAGACTGTTGGCGGTGACAGGGCCGAGAATTTGTAACCAGCCTTGAACGCATTGGAGGACGAGTTCGGTATTTGTAACCGGTTCTGTTCCGGAACCTGCGAGGGCTTCGACCGCGGGGAGGCGTTCGGCGGCGATCCAGCAGGGTTTGCCGTGAACGTCTACAGTGTGGACGCGGTTGTTGCGGGCGAGGCGCTCGTAGAAGACGGGCCAGCTGGCGGCCTGGTCGGTGTCGAGGAAGGAGAGCGGGAGCAGGACGAGCGAGAGCAGGAGATCGTGGAGCTCGTGTTCGTCGCGGAGGTCGGGCCAGAGCTGGGCGCGGACGGTGTCGATGGCGGCCTGATCTAAATGCTGCGCTTCGCTGGGAGTCGTGGAAGGCAAGCCGCGGCGGAGAGTGGTGGCGCGGGCGCGGCGTTCCTCGGCTCCGGCTTCGTCGAGGTAGGCGTAGGGCATGGCGTTGATCAGCTCATGCGCGAACACCGACGGGGTGGGGGTGTCGACGGCGAGGCAGCGGATGGTGCCCTGCTCGATGCCGCGGAGGATGTCGATGAGGCCTTCGAGGTCCATGGCCTCGTTGAGGACGTCTTTCATGACCTCGCGTACCAGGGGGTGGTCGGGGATCTGGATGTCGCCGACGATGGTCTCGAAGCAGGCGGCGGCCTGTGGGAAGACGTTGGCCATGAGGTCGTCAGACCGGGTGCGCTGGATCTGCGGGGCGACGCGTTTGCCCTTCTGCATGCGGAGGAGTTGGAGGCTGCGTCCGGCGGCCCAGCGCCAGCGGTTTTTAAAGATGGGCGAGGTGATGGAGGCCTGCTCGAGGAGTTCCTGCGCGGTGTGCTCAGTAAGGAAGTGGAAGACGTCGGCGAGGGGGAAGCTGTGCTGCTCGGCGAGGGAGATGTTGATGCCGTTGTCGGTGGCGGCGGCCTGGAGCTCGAAGTTGAAGCCGCGGCAAAAGCGTTTGCGCAGCGCGAGGCCCCAGGCCTTGTTGACGCGGCCGCCGAAGGGGGCGTGGAGGATGAGTTGCATGCCGCCGCCGTCGTCGAAGAAGCGCTCGGCGATGATGGTGGTTTTGGAGGGTACGGCGCCGAGCATGGCGCGGCCGGCGACGACGTAGGCGATGAGCTGGAGGGCTCCGCTGGGGCAGACGCCGGTTTCGGACTGGAGCCAGAGGAGGCACGCGGCGACCTGCGGGTGCGTGGGGTGAAGTGCGGCGGGCGCGACGTCGGGGGTGCGGGCGGAGATTTCCTCGCGCAGATCGCCGACGCCATCGGAGAGGACGCCGGTGCGCTGCGGGGCTTCGCCTTCCCAGAAAGGGATGCTGGGTGGGGCGCCGTGGGCGTCTTCGACCAGGACGCGGCCGGCGGACTCGATCTTCTGAATGCGCCAGCTGGAGTTGCCGAGGAGCACGACGTCACCGGGGGAGGAGTCGACGGCGAAGTGCTCGTCGAGGGTGGCGATCTGGAGGCCTTCGGGTTGGAGGATGACGGCGAAGAGGCTGGTATCAGGAATCGCGCCGCCGTTGGCGATGGCGATCATGCGGGCTCCGCGGCGGGGGTGGAGTTCGCGGTGGACACCGTCGCGGAGGAGGTAGGCGCCGTAACGGCCGCGGCTGGATTCGATGCCTTTGTGGAGGAGCTTGAGGAGTTCCTCGAAGTGCTCGCGGGTGAGGGCGCGGTAGGGGTAGGCGCGGCGGAGGACGTCGAAGAGGGCTTCTTCGCGCCAGGGTTCGGCCCCGCAGGCGGCGACGATGTGCTGCATGAGGACGTCGATGGGAGCTTCGGGAATTTGTAACTGATCCAGTTCGCCGCTGCGCATCTTGCGGATCAGCGCCGCTTGTTCGAGGAGGTCGTCGCGGGTGGTGGCGAAGAAGCGGCCCTTGGGGATGGCTCCGCGCCAGTGGCCGGCGCGGCCGACGCGCTGCATGGCGACGGCGACGGCGCGGGTGGTGTTGATCTGGCAGACAAGGTCGACGTTGCCGATATCGATACCGAGCTCGAGGGAGGCGGTCGCGATGAGGATCTTGATCTCGCCGCGCTTGAGGCGCTGTTCGGCGTCGAGGCGGAGCGAGCGGGAGAGCGAACCGTGATGGGCGGCGACATGCTCGGGACCGAGGCGTTCGGAGAGCTCAAAGGCGATCTTCTCAACGAGACGGCGGGTGTTGACGAAGACGAGGGTGCTGCGGTGGTGGTCGGTGAGGGTGGCGAGCTTGTCGAAGAGCTCGGTCCACATGGCGATCGTCGCGATGGAGCCGAGTTCGTCCGAGGGGACCTCGATAGCGAGGTCGAGGTGGCGGCGCTGGCCGACCTGGACGATCTTGGCGGGCGGGCGCGAGGGATGGCTGCCGGTGAGGAAGTTGGCGACGAGCTCGATGGGGTTCTGGGTGGCGGAGAGGCCGATGCGCTGCGGCGGGGTGGCCAGGCCGGTGAGGAAAGCTCCCGGACTGAGGTGGTTTTCTCCGCACGCATTTTCATTACAGACGAGGGCTTCTAGGCGCTCGAGCGAGAGGGCGAGATGGGCGCCGCGTTTGTCGTCGGCCACGGCATGGATCTCGTCGACGATGACGGTGCGGACGCGGCGGAGGTTCTCGCGGGACTTGCCCGAGGTGAGGAGGATGTACAGGGATTCGGGCGTGGTGACGAGGATGTGGGGTGGGTGGCGGAGCATGGCCGCGCGCTCCCTGGCGAGGGTGTCGCCGGTGCGAACGCCGGTGCGGATGGTAGTGGCGAGATAGCCGCGGGTGAGGGCGAGTTCGAGGATCTCGGCGAGGGGGCCGTCGAGGTTCTTCTGGATGTCGTTTGAGAGGGCTTTGAGGGGCGAGATGTAGACGACTTCGGTGACCGGCGCGAGGGTTCCGGCGATGGCTTTGCGGAGGAGTTGGTCGATGGCGACGAGGAAGGCGGAGAGCGTTTTGCCGGAGCCGGTGGGCGCGGAGATGAGGGTGGTTTCGCCGGCGAGGATGTGCGGCCAGCCGGCCTCCTGCGGCTCGGTGGGCGTGCCGAACTTGGCGGCGAACCACTCCTGGACGACGGGGTGGGCCCAGGCGAGGGAGGCGAGGACGGGTGTTTCGGCGAGCATGCGACGATCTTACCTCGTTCGCCTGCTGTTCGCTTACATGTTGCCGGCTCCAATATCGCTGGCCTGGGCGGCGGGGTTGTCGGCGTCGAGGTACTGCTCGGTCACGCGGTCGAGCGATCCCTGGGCCGCAAGGATGAAGTCAATCGCGTCGCGGCCGGCGCCCTGGCCTCCGGGGAGCGGAGTGATCCAATGCGCGGCGGCCTTCACCTGCGGACGGGCATTGGCGGTAGCGATCGCCAGGCCGCAGAGGCGCAGGATAGGGAGATCGACAATGTCGTCGCCCACGTAGCAGAGCTCATCGGCGGTGATTTCGGCCTTGGCTAGGATCTCTTGGAAGGCTTTCAGCTTGTGGGCCTGACCCTGGTACAGGAACTCCATCTTGAGATCGCGCATGCGCAAGGCGACGGTCTGGCTCTGGCGCTTGGTGATGATGCCGGTGCGCAGGCCGCCGAGCCGGGCGAGCGAGATGCCCAGACCGTCGTGCGCGGTAAAGCTTTTGACCTCGACGCCGGTGCCGTCTGGCTGCGGGATGATGGTGATGTCGCCATTGGTGAGGACGCCGTCGACATCGAAGATGAGGACCTTGATGTTGCGGGCGCGGGCCTGCGCGTCTTCAAGCGAAATCATTCTGCGATGATACAAGCTGGGAGGAATGGGCACGTGCGACGAGCGATGGCAGGGTTGCTGGCAGTGCTGATTGCGCTGACGATTGCGTTTCCCTGGCTGAACCATGCGAGCCGCCAAGTTGCGTTCCTGGGCGATTCGCTGACCTGGGGCTGGTCGTTTCCGCGCGCGAACTTTGGCGTTCGCGGAGAGACGACAGCGCAGATGCTGGACCGCTTCCCGCGCCAGATCTCCGCGCATTCCTATCGCGAGGTGGTGATCTTAGGTGGCACCAACGACACGCTGCAGGCGGTGGATCCGGCGGTGACGCTGAACAATCTGGCCCGGATGACGGATCTTGCCAGCGCGGCGGGAATTCGACCGGTGCTGGGAGAGATTCCTCCTATCTACAAAGATAGTGGGCGATACCTTGGAGCGGTCGATCGTTTGAATGCCGGGATCGTGCGCATGGCGGAGGACCGCCGCATCCCGGTGGTCGATTACGCGAGCGCGCTGCGTGGGCATCCGGAGGTCTACAGCGATGGGGTCCACCTGAAACGGCGCGGGTACCTCAGGATGGAATGGGCGCTGGTGCGGGCCGACTCTCCCTTCTGAGCGGTGTCCGTGCGGTCCGTCCTGGTCGCGTCTCTCGGGTGGACCGGTTTGCTTCAGGCTGAACCCAGGATCCGGTTCAGATCGGCCTGCAGCGCGTCGAACTGTTTGCGCAACTGGGTGTAACGGTCGAGGGCGTCCTGGCCGACTTGCTGGTCGGTGGCGGTGTTCTCGGTGTAAAGGTAGAGGACGTGGGTCTGGAGCTTGGGCTGGCTGTAGCGAATCTTAGACGTGATGAGCTTGTCGGCGAGGGTGTTAAGCTCCTTCGCGTTGGCGGAATCGGCGGAGCCGTCCTTCTTCATCCTGGACTGGGCGGCCTGGATGCGGGCGACGGCATGATTGACGTCGGTGACCAGCTGAAGGACGCGGAGGTTGTGCTCAAGCTGGGCGGTGAGGATGGGCGTGGTGACGCCGTCGGCGGTGACGCGGGGGTCTTCGGCGATCTCGAGCGGCTGGGTGGAGGTGAAGGAGCCGGCGGTGAGCTGGACGGTGTACTTGCCGGGGGCAGCCATGGGTCCACCGACTCCGGTTGGCCGGGCGTTGCTCATCCAGCCTCCGGTGTAGCGGAGATCCCAGGTGAAGCGATGCATGCCGGGCTTCGCGTCCAGCGTGGCGGGGTACTGCGGACGGAAGCGACCCTCTTCATCGCCGCCACCGCCTTCCTCAGTGGTGTGTGCCTGGCCTGGAGGGGCGACGCTTGAGAGCGTACGGATGGTCTTGCCGGAGCTGTCGAGGATGGTGAGGGTAATGGGGCCGGTCTCGTTTGCGGGGAGAAAGTAGTTAATCTCCGCGCCAGCGAGGGGGTACTGCGGACCTTCGTTGCCGCTGCCGTGGTCGCCGTTGGCGGGGATGCGGATGGCGGTGCGGGGCTTGTCGAGGCGGGCCTGGTTGGCTTCGGCGGCGGGTGGCAGCTGCTCGAGGGGGCTGAGGTCGTCGAGGATCCAGAAGCCTCGGCCCTGGGTGGAGAGGGCGAGGTCGCCGTGGGCGACCTTCATGTCGGTAATGGGGACGGCGGGCAGGTTGAGCTGGAGTTTCTGCCACTCGTGGCCGCTGTCGAAGGAGACATACATGCCGAACTCGGTGCCGGCGTAGAGCAGGCCCTGGCGGGCAGGATCTTCGCGGATGACGCGGGTGGGCTCGTCGGGGGCGATGCCGTTGTGGCCGTCGGTGAGGCAGGTCCACGAGTGGCCGAAGTCGTCGGTGCGGTAGAGGTAGGGGGCGAAGTCGCCGAGCAGGTAGCGGTAGATGGCGACGTAAGCGGTGCCGGGGGCGAAGTGGCCGGGCTCGATGTTCTGGACGCGGCCTCCGGGTTTGAGGCCTGGGGGGGTGACGTTGGCCCAGTGCTTGCCGTCGTCCTGGGTGACGTAGACGAGACCGTCGTTGGAGCCGGTCCAGATGAGGCCTTTTTTCAAGGGCGACTCGCGGATGGCGTAGAGGGTGGAGTACATTTCTTCGCCGGTGGCGTCGCGGGTGATAGGCTCGCCTGAACCGTACTGGGTGCCGGCGGGCTTAGCGGTCAGGTCCGGCGAGAGTTTCTCCCAGTGGATGCCGCCGTCTTTCGAGCGGCTGAGATACTGCGAGCCGTAGTAGACGGTGTTGGGCTCGAAGGGGGAGATTTCCATGGGGGAGACGCGCTGGAAGCGGTACTCGAGGGCGGTGGGCTCATTGCCGTAGAGGGATTCGCTGCCGATCCAGTAACGCTCCTCGTTGTTGTTGGTGTTGATGTTGAGGCGCGTGAACTGGCCTTTGCAGCCTCCCCAGACGACGGTGGGGTCGTGGAGTTTGGGGATGATGGGTCCGGTTTCGCAGCCGGGGCCCTCGCGGAACTGCTGGCCGTTGCCGAGGGGGAGCGAGGGGACGATGACGGTGGTGTTGTCCTGCTGGGCGCCGTAGAGGCGGTAGGGGAACTGGTCGTCGACGGCGACCTGGTAGATTTCGGCGGTGGGCTGGTTGGCCTGGGTGCTCCAGGTGGCTCCGCCGTCGAGGGAGACGTTGGCTCCTCCGTCGTTGGCCTGGATCATGTCCATGGAGTTTTTGGGGTTGATCCAGACGTCGTGGTTGTCGCCGTGGGGGGTGCGCTGGGTGTGGAAGGTCTTGCCGGCGTCGGTGCTCTTCATCCAGGCTTCGTCGCCGACGAAGACGGTATCGGGGTGGTTGGGGTCGACGCCGAGGGTGTCGTAGTAGAAGGGGCGGGTGGTGAGCTTGCCTTCGCCGTTGACGAGGGTCCAGGAGCTTCCGGCGTCGTCGGAGCGGTAGAGTCCGGCGCCGGGCTTGGCTTCGATGAGGGCGTAGAGGCGGTCGGGGGCGGCGTTCGAGATGGCGACGTTAGCGCGGCCGAACTCGCCGGTAGGGAGGCCGGTGGTGAGCTTGGTCCAGTGCTGGCCGGAGTCGGTGCTTTTGTAGATGCCGGCGGACGGGGTATCGGTGGCGGGGCTGCCGCTGATGATGGTCCAGGGGTGGCGGAGGCCGTGCCACATGCAGGCGAAGACGACGTTGGGGTGGCCGGGCTGGAGTTCGAGGTCGGCGGCGCCGAGGTCAGGGGAGAGGAAGAGGACCTGCTTCCAGGTGTGGCCGCCATCCTGCGAGCGCCAGACGCCGCGCTCCTTGTTGGCGAGGAAGGGGTTGCCGGTGGCGGCGACGAAGACGTCGTTGGCGTCTGTGGGGTTGACGCGGATGGTGGCGATCTGGCCGACATCGCGGAGGCCGAGGAACTGCCAGGTTTTGCCGGCGTCGGAGGATTTGTAGATGCCGCGGCCGATGGAGACATTGCTGCGGATCTTGGAGGAGCCGGTGCCGGCGTAGAGGACGTTGGGGTCGGATTGGGAGACTTCGACGGCGCCCATGGAGCCGACGGAGAACTGGCCGTCGGTGAGGTTGTGCCAGGAGTGGCCGGCGTCGGTGGTCTTCCAGACGCCGCCGCCGACGGTGCCCATGTAGAAGGTGAGGGGCTGGGAGGGAACGCCGGTGACGGTGGTGACGCGGCCTCCGCGGTAGGGGCCGACCTCGCGGTAGTGGAAGCCGGAGAACTGGGCGGGGTCGTAGGTGGTCTGGGCGGGGAGGAGAGGGGCGGCGGCGAGGGTGACGAGAATGCCGAGGGCGGCGCGACGTGCTGGGTGGGTGGTGCGGCTCATGCCTTCTCCTTTTGGAGGTTGATCTACATTAGAAGGAAGAGGCAACCAGCCTCCCAGGACAAGTGTATGCCGGACGCCTCCGAACCTACCGTCGATGAGCGGATCAAAGCCATCGCCGAGTCGCTTGAACTGCTGACCCTTCACTCGCGCGAGAATTTCGACAGGATTCACGGAGTTATGAACGCCTTGGCTGAGGCTCAGGTTCAAACGGAGAAAGCCCAGGCTCGAACTGAAAAGGCTCAGACTCGAACTGAAAGCGCCATCGCCTCGCTTCTCCGCATCGTCGAAAGTCATGAGCGCCGACTCGATGGACTGGAAGGTTAGGAGCTCTACCGCAGAGATTCTTTGCCGCTCCAACCCAGGTCTCAGTGCGAGACCTGGGGCACCCGGAGTGTTGGGCTGGTTTAGCGGGCGGCGCTTAGGTTAATGGCTGGGATGTTCTGGTCGCGGACCATGCGGTTGAAGGCGGTGACGTCCTGGGCGTTGATCTGCTTGAGTTTGTCGAGCTGGACCTGGAGCTGGGCGGAGAGCTCTTTGAAGACGGCGTAGCTCTGCTCGGTGGGGGCGGTGTCGCTGGCGGTGACGGTGCCGAGGAGCGCGCCGAGCTTGTTGTTGATCTTGATGGGGAAGTTGAGGGCGTCTTCGTTGGCGCGGAGCTTGGTCTGGTAGACGGCGTTCTCGACCGTGTCGAGCTCGTCCGAGATGCGCTTCGCTTCAGAGGCTAACTTGGGGTTGGGATTTGCGGTGTAGTGCTCGAGCTCCCCGTGGGCGCGGCGCATCTCGAGCACGGCCTGGTTGGCGGCGGAGAAGCGGTCGCGGATCTGGAGGGCGAGGTCGAGCTGCTTGCGGTAGTCCTCGGGCGTGGAGGCGATGCGGGGGTCAGGCTTGACGGTGACGGATTGCTTTTCGGTGTGGCCGTCGGCGGAGACCTCAACGGTGTAGGTGCCGGGAACGACCTGCGGGCCACGGGTGCTGGCGGCCCAAAGGATCATACCGGGGAACTTGACGGAGTCGGCGTAGCGGAGGTCCCAGACGAAGCGGTTGAGGCCGGGCTTGGTGCCGGGCTTGGGAGCGGGGCGGCGGCCTTCATCTTCTTCGGGGCCGGTGTCCTCCTTGGGCTCGGGTTTGGAGGTGAACTGGTTGACAAGCTTGCCGGAGGCGTCCTTGACCTCAATGGTAACGTCGGACGCGGGCTTGGCCTTGAGCTTGTAGTAGATGAGGACGCCGGCGGGTGGGTTCTGGCCGGTGTCGGCGGGTGGCGGGCCGAAGCCTCCGCCTCCGCCGAAGTAGCGGTAGGTGTCTTTGAGCGGGAGGAGTTCGAGGGAGGCGTCGGGGAGCTTACCGGAGCTCATCGCGCGGACCTGGGGCATGCTGTCGAGCACGTAGAAGGCGCGGCCCTGGGTGGCGACGACCAGGTCGTCCTCGCGCTTCTGGAAGGCGACGTCGGTGATGGGGACGTTGGGCAGGTTGAGCTGGAAGGGCACCCAGGACTCGCCATCGTTTGAGGAGAGATAGAGGTGGGCCTCGGTGCCGGCGATGAGCAGGCCCTTCTGCTTGAGGTCGGGACGGATGGTGCGGGTGAAGTCGTCGGCGGGGATGCCGTTGACGATCTTTTGCCAGGACTTGCCGTAATCGGTGGTTTTGTAGAGGAAGGGGCGAAAGTCGTCTTGGAGGTACAGGGTGGCGGCGACGTAGGCGGTGCCGGGATCGAAGGGCGAGGCGGCGATGCAGTTGACGCGGATGAAGTCGGGGAAGTCCTTGGGGGTGACGTTGGCCCAGTTTTTGCCGCCGTCGCGGGTGAGGTGGATGAGGCCGTCGTCGGAGCCGACCCAGATGAGGCCCTTGGCGACGGTGGACTCATCGAGGGTGAAGATGGTGTCGTAGTACTCGACGGCGGTATTGTCCTTGGTGAGCGGGCCGCCGACCGGGCCTTGCTTGGACTTGTCGTCGCGGGTGAGGTCGGGGCTCATCGCCTGCCAGCTGTGGCCGTTGTCGCGGGTGCCGAGCAGCACGTTCGACCCGGCGTAGAGGAGCTTGGGGTCGTTGGGCGAGAAGAGCAGCGGGAAGCTCCACTGGAAGCGGTATTTCATGGCTTCAACGCCGGAGCCCATGACGTTGTCCGGCCAGACGGTGATGTTGTTGAGGCCGGCGGTCTTGTTGTCGTAGCGGGTGAGCAGGCCGTCGTAGGAGCCGGCGAAGACGAAGCGGGAGTCGGTGGGATCGGGGGCGATCCAGCCGCTTTCGCCGCCGCCGACCTCGTGCCAATCAGACTGGGTAATCGACCCGCTGTTGCCGCGGCTGTCGGTTTCGACGGTGGTGTTGTCCTGCTGCGCGCCGTAGATATGGTAGGGGAAGTCGTTGTCGAGGGCGACACGGTAGAACTGTGCGGTGGGCTGGTTGTTCTCGGTCGAGAAGCTCTTGCCGCCGTCGAAGGTGACGTTGGCGCCGCCGTCGTTGGATTCGATCATGCGGTTGGGGTCGTCGTCGGCGATCCAGAGGTCGTGGTTATCGCCGTGGCCGGTGGGGATGGCCTTGAAGGTACGGCCGCCGTCGATCGAGCGATAGAAGCTGGTGTTGAGGGCGTACATGGTGTCGGCGTTTTTGGGGTCGGCGAAGATGCGCGAGTAGTACCAGGCGCGCTGCTTGACGTCGCGCTGGCTGTTGACCTTGGTCCAGTTCGCCCCGCCGTCGTCGGAGTGGTAGACGCCGCCGTCTTCGGCTTCGACGATGACCCAAAGGCTGTTGGCCTTGGCGGGAGAGGCGGCGATGCCGATGCGGCCAAGAATGCCTTTGGGCAGGCCGGGATTGTGGCTGAGCTCCTTCCAGGTGTCGCCGCCGTCGGTGGACTTCCAGAGGCCGCTGTCGGGGCCGCCGCTCTCGAAGGTCCAGGGCTTGCGCAGGAACTGGTAGATGGAGGCGTAGAGGACCTGCGAGTTGCAAGGGTCAATCGAGAGGTCGATGGCCCCGGCGCGGTCGCTCTTGAAGAGAACTTTCTGCCAGGTTTTACCGCCGTCGCGCGTGCGGAAGACGCCGCGTTCGGCGTTGGGGGCGGTCCAGTGGCCCATGGCGGCGACGTAGGCGATGTCGGGGTTGGTGGGGTCGATCTTGACGGCACCGATCTGCTGGGTATCGGTCAGGCCCATATGCTTCCAGGTCTTGCCGGCGTCGGTGGACTTGTAGACGCCGTCGCCGTGCGAGGCATTGCCGCGCAGGTCGGCCTCACCCATGCCGGCGTAGACGATGTTGGGGTCCGAGTCCGAGACGGCAATCGCTCCCACGGAGCCGAGCTTGATCTGGCCGTCCGCGACGGGAAGCCAGTGCATGCCGCCGTCGGTAGTCTTCCAAATGCCGCCGCCGGTGGCGCCCATGTAGAACGTCATCGGCTGCGACTGGACGCCGGTAACGGCGCCGACGCGTCCGCCGCGGAAAGGGCCGACCTGGCGGAAGGCGAGGCCGGCGAAGGGACCTTCGGGCTTGCCGGGCTGCGCGGGATCCGATTGGGCGCGCGCGGAGAAATAACCGGCTGCGGAGAGAGCCAAAAGCAGCGCAAGGCGGTGCGTTCCTTGCCGGGGTGTCTCCTGCTTCGTCTTACGATCCAAGATCGACATGATGCGCTCCTGCCTGCGGTCGGCGCACACGAGAACGCCGACCAGTTTCCAAGAATAGCCAAACTTCCGCGTAAAGACGAGGACGTATGACGGGCGGAAAGAGACGCAGGATGGCCAGAGCTCGAGCGGCGAGAGCCCAGATGGTGACGCACGGCAGGAGGAAACGCAGATTCCCAGCGAGAATGACCAACAAAACGACCAACAAAAGGCTTGCGTTACAGGCCGGCGTACCAGTCGTAGCCGAGCTTGGTCCAGTAGTCATCCGGCTTGTCGTTGGTGTACGCGATCAGGCCGATGCGCTTGATCTGCTTGTAGCCATACCTGGTGGGCATGTGCAGGCGCAGCGGCGCGCCGTGCGGCTGGGTGAGCGGAGCGCCCATCATCTCAGTCACCAGCAGAGCCTGCGGATGGCGCAGGGCATGCAGGTCGTACCCGGTGTAGTAGTCGCCGTCCGGCGTCTCCATGTAGACGTACTTTGGCTGCTTGCCGTCGATCGGCTCGGGCGGGTAGAGGTCGAGGAAATCGCAGACGCGGACGCCGGCCCAGTGCACGACCTGGCTCCAGCCCTCGATGCACTTGAACTGCGTGACCAACTCATGGCGGGGAAGCGGGTTGAGGTCGTCCATGGTCAGCAGCAGCCCGGGCGTGCCGGGCGCGAGAGTGGAGTCGCTCTCCCCGGCCTCTTCCATGCCGCGCGGCTTGCGCCCGGTATGGTTCTCGTCTTCCTGGGCCTTGGCGACAGTAGGCTCGGGCGCCATCTTAACGGCGGTGTCGGCCTTGGGATCGACCTTAGTGTCGTGGCCCTTGTCCTGATTGGCCGGCGGCGCCTGGTAGCGGTACTCCCAGGCCGTAACGTCCTTGACGAAGCGCGGATCGCCGGCTGCGTTGCGCATGCCGACCAGCTGCAGACGCCAGCTCTCCGGAATCAAATCTTTCTTGAGGCCGTAGATGCCGTTGATGCGCAGCGTCTCCGCGCGGCTGAGCGGATAGGTGGGAGCGAGGACGTGATTCTCGAAGAGTCCGCGGGAGAGCGCGGCGTTGGTCTTGTAGGCGGCTTCGAGCGCCACCGGCTGCATTTCGTCTTTCGGGCCAGCGTCAAGGTAGTGATATGCGCCGTAGGCCGCGGCCGCGCCAACGGCGGAGACCAGAAACGATCGCCGGGTGCGTCTGCGGGAGGCCTGCAGAATGGCCTGATCCGCGCTGTTCTTTGCCTGGATAGACTCGGTTTCGCTCATCGCCAGCTTCTCCTCTCCGCCTCAAGCGAGGGCGCCTCGACCCGCTGAATCTCAAAGCCGCTGACCATGGAACGAAAGTTGTTCCACCCGGCAAGCACCACCTGCGCGACGTGGATGACAAAAAAGCCGAGAAAGGCCAGCGTCAGCCAGAAGTGCAGCCAGCGCGCCATCTCATATCCGCCCAGCAGCGTCGTCAACCAATGGGCGGAGGTGGGTTTGTAGATGGCCAGTCCGGTCAGCAGCATACCCGCGCCCATGACGATGACCGAGCTGTACGCGATCCGCTGCGCGCCGTTGTACTTGGTCTGGTCCGGCAGGCCTTTGCGCAGGTGGAGGTCGACCAGCGTTACCTGGAGGGCATCGCGCAAGCTGCGGCGCTCGGGAACCAGGAAACGCCACTCGCCGGAGAGCCAGGTGTAAAGCACGTACACCAGGCCATTGAGCGCGAAGATCCACATAAAAAAGAAGTGATACCCAAGGCCCTGCGTGACGTGATACGGAACATGCAGCTTGGTATAAAACCAATCCGGAAAGAAGCGGAAGAGGGTGAAGTGGCCCAGGCCGATCCGGTAGACGCGGTGCGCGTGCTGGTAGGCATTATCGGAGTCGTTCCAGTAGATCAGCAGGCCGCTCCAAATCATCGTGAAGAGCACGGGAAAGTTGATCCAGTGCATCCAGCGGAGGGCCAGAGGATGCTTGCGCTCCAGCCGGAGGCTGGCTGCTCCGTTTTCTAGGGCGGCTTTCTCTTCGATCCGGTCCATGACACACCTTACCTGTTCGCTGGCTAATAGGACGCCACGCGGACGGGAAGGTGACAGAAAAAGCGGCAAAAGCAGCGATTCTGAAAACGGGCCAAACCTCTTCTTCTCATGCGTCCCTCTATTGGGTGTAATTGGGTGTATTCTTGGGTGTCGTGATAGATGTTTCCTTGTTGCGGATCACTCCGGAGATTCTCCGTCTGGTTGCGGAGCTGGATGAGTTCAAGGGCGCATGGCGCGCGCTGGGCCGTCTGGCTCCCGAGCGGCTGACCGCGCTGCGGAGCGTGGCTACGATCGAAAGCATCGGCTCGTCTACCCGGATTGAAGGCAGCCGGCTGACGGACCGGGAGGTGGAGCGGCTGCTCTCGCAGCTGGATATCGCTTCGTTTGAGACGCGGGACGAGCAGGAGGTAGCCGGTTATGCCGAGGCGATGGAGCTGGTCTTTGCGTCGTGGCAGGAGATTGCCCCGACCGAGAACCACATCCGGCAACTGCACCGGGATTTGCTGAAATACAGCGAGAAAGACGCCTATCATCGCGGCCGGTACAAGACGCAGTCGAATCATGTCGCGGCCTTCGACCAGAGGGGGCGGCAGGTCGGGATCGTGTTCGAGACGGCGACTCCCTTTGAGACTCCGGCGCGGATGGCGGAGGCGGTCGCCTGGATGCGGGGCAACCTGCAGGCGCGCCAGCTGCACCCGCTGCTCGTGATTGCGCTGTTTATCGTGGTCTTTCTTGAGATTCATCCATTTCAGGATGGTAACGGACGGTTGAGCCGCATCCTGACCACGCTGCTGCTGCTGCGCGCGGGGTACGCGTACGTGCCGTACAGCTCGCTGGAGAGCGTGGTCGAGCACAGCAAGGAGAGATACTATCTGGCGCTGCGGCAGACGCAAGGGACGATCCGCAGCGGAGCTCCGGACTGGGAGCCGTGGATGCTCTTCTTTCTGCGGGCGCTCGAGCAGCAGATGCAGCGGCTGGCCAAGAAGGTGGAGCGGGAGCGGATTGTGCTGGCGGCGCTGCCCGAACTTTCGTTGCAGATCGTCGAGTACGCGCGCGAGCATGGGCGCGTTACCATAAGCGACATGGTGGCGCTGACGGGCACGAGCCGGAATACGTTGAAGCAGCATCTTCGCCAGCTTCTTGAGAGGGGACACCTGGTCATGCGTGGACGTGGCCGGGGAGCCTGGTATGCACTTCCGTAACGTATGCGGGACAACCCAGGGACTACCTTTGCTCCGCGGAAAGCATCTTTTCTAGGTAGACAAAGATCTCGCGCAGACAAGCGAGGCCCTATTTTGAGGAGAACTTATGATTGGCAGTAAGCGGGTCCGTTTTTCCAGTATCTCTTTTCCGAGCTTGATCACCGCAGGTGTGCTGGCGTCGGGTTTGACAGGTTGGGCGCAAGAGCCGAATCCTACGAGCGTTCCTGCTCCTCGCGGCGTCGCGGTCACCCAGAACGGCGATCTGTTCTTCTACAAAGTGAACGTGGTCAGCCGCGATATCGACGCAGTGAACTACCTGCACCGGAGCGGCCCGACTCACATTGCCTTTGTCGGAACCAACCTTTTGCCGAACGCCAAGGGCGAGGCAACGGTCAAGAGCGAGCGCGGCAAGATTACCGTAGACGCGAACTTCAAGGGACTGACTCCGGCGAACGGCTTCGGCCCGGAGTATCTGACGTATGTGCTGTGGGCGATCAGCCCCGACGGACGGCCCTCGAATCTTGGTGAGGTGCTGCCCGCGGGAACCAAGAACAATCTTTCGGTCTCAGTTCCGCTGCAGTCTTTCGGCTTGATCGTGACCGCGGAACCGTACTACGCGGTGTCGACGCCCTCCGATGTGGTCGTGATGAAGAATGTCTACACCGATGCCACCAACGGTGTGCTCGAAAAGGTGACGGCGCGTGCGACCTTGCTTCCGCGCGGCGTTTACGCAGTGGAGACGGACGGATCAAAGACGATCGCAAATCCGATCACGCGCAATGAGCACTCTCCTCTTGAGCTGTACGAAGCCTATAACGCGGTTCGGATAGCCCAGGCGGCGGGTGCGGAGAAGTATTCTCCGGAGATCTTCGCGCAGGCGAATTTGAACCTGACCAATGCCGCACAGATGGATGCGAATAAGCACCGCGACGAGAAGATGGAGATTACATATGCGCGCGGAGCCGTCGAGCGGGCCGAGGATGCCCGGATCGACACGCTTCGCAAGAAGGCCGCCGAGCGGGAGCGGAACACCGAGATCGCCAAGACGCAGGCTCAGGATCAGGCTGCGCTCTCGCAGGCGCAGGCTCAGCAGGCCCAGGTGCAGGCGGAGCGGGACCGGCTGGCTGCGGAGAATGCTCGGCTGCAGGCGCAGCAGGCGGAGATGGCCAAGGCCAACTCCGACGCCGAGGCCGCCAACGCACGGGCCAAGGAACTGGCCGCGAACCAGGCCGCGGCAGACGCGAATCGCCGGGCTTCGAGCGCCGAGGCGATGCGCGAGAAGCTGCGCGCGCAGTTGAACGAAGTGCTGCAGACGACCGAAACGTCAAGAGGCTTGGTCGTCAATCTCTCCGACGTTCTCTTCGACACAGGTAAGTACACGTTGAAGCCGAATACGCAGGTTTCACTGGCGCGCATCGCGGGCATCTTCCAGTCGTACCCGGGCGTGAAGGTACAGGTGGAGGGCTTTACGGACTCCGTGGGTTCCGATGAGCTGAATCAGAAGTTATCCGACAATCGGGCCAGCACCACGAAAGACTTCTTGATCAAGCAGGGAGTCTCTCCGGACAACATCAGCTCCGCCGGGTATGGCAAGTCGGATCCGGTGGCCGATAACAGTACAGCTACGGGAAGAGCGCAGAACCGGCGCGTCAACCTTGTCGTCTCCGGTGACGTCATTGGCGTGCAGCAGACCTCCGGTCCGGGCGGTCCCGCACAGTAGGACATCGCTTCCGGCAACGATCTTCCCTTGCTCGCGAAGATCGTTGCCGGAAGTTTTTTAAGGGTGGGTATGGTTTCTTTGCAGAACAAAATTGTGTTCATTACTGGAGCAAGCTCTGGAATTGGACGCGCCACGGCAAAGGCATGTGCCGGACAAGGAGCGAAGCTGCTGCTGTGCGCGCGGCGGATGGACCGGCTGACGGAGCTCAGCAAAGAGCTGGCTGCGCTAGAGCCCGCTGTGCAGGTGTTTCCGTTCAGTCTGGATGTGCGTGATTCGCATGCAGTTCGCGAAACGCTGGCAGATCTTCCGGAGGAATGGAAAGCCATTGAGGTGCTGGTCAACAATGCGGGTTTGAGCCGCGGCTTGACCAAGGTCTACGAGGATGATCCCACCAACTGGGACGAGATGCTCGACACCAATGTCAAGGCGTTGCTGCATGTGACGCAGGCGGTGGTTCCGGGCATGATCGAGCGAGGAAGCGGGCATGTAATCAGCCTGGGCTCGACCGCCGGCTATCAGACCTATGCAGGTGGCGCTGTGTACTGCGCGACCAAGGCGGCTGAGAAGGCGATTATGGAAGGCTTGCGCATCGACCTGATCGGCAAACCGGTTCGCGCGACTTCAGTCGATCCGGGAATGGTGGAGACGGAATTTTCCGAGATACGTTTTCGAGGCGACAAGGAGAAAGCGGCAAAGGTATATGCCAATCTTCGGCCTCTGCAGCCGGAGGATGTCGCGGAGGCCATTGTGTGGGCCGCCACGCGTCCGGCGCATGTGAACGTGCATTCTATCCTGATGACGTCGATCGATCAGGCAAATGCAACAGTGTTCCATCGCAAGTAACTCTTGCTGAACCGCCGGCTAAGCGAAGGACGGCCGCAGAGGAAGCCAGAGTGCAAAGACTGTGCCGTGCGCTCTTCGTGGATCTGCAGGTTCTAAAGAGTCTTCCGGTTGTGCGTTCTCCAGAAACCGGCTGCGCAGTTGCATGCGCCCTTGATGCTTATCGATGATGCCCTTGGAGATCCACAAACCGAGCCCGGTGCCGGTGGCGTCCTTGCTGGTGTGAAAGGGCTCGAAGAGATGCTTGCGGATGCGGGGCAGAAAGCCTGTTCCGGTGTCGGCGATGGTGATCCGTACGCCCGGCGTGCCGGTCTTCTCGCACGTCGACTTGCGAAGACGCACATGCAAGCTGCCTCCTTTCGGCATCGCATCATACGCATTGCGAACCAGGTTGTTGAGTACCTGGCGCAGGTCGCCTTCGAGCAGCATCGGCTTATCCGTTGGCCATAACCGGAGCTTCACCAGAATTTTGCGGGCATGAAATCGAGCGGTATAGAGCCGCAGCACAGCCGGAATCGTGTCGTTGAGGTCCGCCGGAACTGGGTCTATCTGCTGGCGATGGAAGCGCAGCGTCTGCAGAGTGATGTCCGACATGCGCGCCAGTTCCGATTCAGCCAACATGGCATAGGTTTTAACATCCTCCATCGACTCCGCTGTGCGCACGAGGTAAAGCAGGTTGATCACGGCTTCAAGCGGGTTGTTGATCTCGTGGGCAATGGAGCTGGCAAGCTGGCCGACGGCTGCGAGCTTTTCGCTGCGGCGCAGGGCTTCTTCGGCCTGCCGTGCCTTCGTGATGTCGCGAAAGGTGACGACGGCGCCGCGTACCTGCTCGTTGACGACGATGGGCTGAGCGGACATCTCCGCCCAGAACATCGTGCCATCCTTGCAAAAGATGTGATCGACGAGGTTGCTGAAAGGCTGGTTTTGCCAGAAAACCTTGTAGATGATGCACTCTTCGCTCGGGTAAATGCGTCCGTCTGGAAAGTGATGATGCACCATCTCGTGCATGTTCTTGCCGACGAGCTCTTCCGCAGCGAAACCCAGCATGCGTAAGGCGGCGCGATTGACGAACGTGCAGGAGCCTTGCAGGTCGACGCCCCAGATACCTTCCCCGGCGGAGTCCAGCAAGGCCTGCCAGGGAGGTCCGCTGGACTCGAACGTCTCGCTGTTCCAGTGTTCCTTGGGTAGGCTCGTCATGATCTTTGGTGATCGTGCAATTGCGTCTTGGCTGCGGGTTCACGAACCTGGCTGGTCCGAGCGAATTTGACAGTCATGCATATGATGTATGTTTCTGCTTACGGCTTTGCCTGCGGAGTCCGAATGATCGCCTGTTTGGCGCGCCTGTGTGTGATTTGGGAATCATCTAAGATGGTAGGCAGCGAGAGACCATGACGCCCATCCAGCAATCCGACCTCATCGAGAGCATCGCCGCAGCGCTGCAATACATCAGCTTCTATCACCCGGTGGATTACATTACGAACCTGGCGCACGCCTATGCGCTCGAAGAGTCGCACGCCGCCAAGGATGCGATGGCGCAGATCCTGATCAACTCGCGTATGTGCGCCGAAGGGCATCGGCCGATCTGCCAGGACACGGGGATTGTGACGATCTTCCTCAAAGTAGGGCTGGAGGTGCAGTTCGTGGGCGTGGACGGCGGACCGCCGACGATGACGCTGCAGGAGATGTGCGACGAAGGCGTGCGGCGCGCGTGGCTGGACCCGGATAACAAGCTGCGCGGGTCGATTCTGCGGGATCCGGCGTTTTCGCGCAAAAACACCATCGACAACACTCCCTCCGTGGTCGAGGTCGCGCTGGTCAAGGGCAAGCAGGTGGATGTGACGGTCGCGGCCAAGGGCGGCGGCTCGGAGGCGAAGTCGAAGTTCGTGATGCTGAACCCGTCGGACTCGGTGGCGGACTGGGTAATCCATACGCTGCCCACGATGGGTGCGGGCTGGTGTCCGCCGGGCATGCTGGGCATCGGCATCGGCGGCACGGCGGAGAAGGCGATGCTGCTGGCGAAACAGAGCCTGATGGACCCGATCGACATGCAGGAGCTGAAGGCGCGCGGAGCCAAGACGTACATCGAGCAGCTGCGCATCGACATCTACGACCGGGCGAACGCGCTGGGCATCGGCGCGCAGGGCCTGGGCGGTCTGACGACGGTGCTGGACGTAAAGATCCTCGACTATCCCACGCATGCGGCCAATCTGCCGGTGGCCATGATTCCGAACTGCGCGGCGACGCGGCATGCGCATCTGGTGCTCGATGGGTCGGGCCCGGTATACCTCGATCCGCCGCCGCTTGAGGCCTGGCCGAAGCTGACCTATGACGTGTCGAAGGCGCACCATGTCGATCTCGCCACGGTGACACGAGCCGATGTGGAGAGCTGGAAGCCGGGCGAGGTGCTGCTCTTGACAGGCAAGCTGCTGACCGGCCGCGACGCGGCGCACAAGCGCATGGTGGATATGCTGAACCGGGGCGAACAGCTGCCGGTGGACTTTACGAACCGATTCATCTACTACGTGGGGCCGGTGGACGCGGTGCGCGACGAAGCCGTCGGGCCGGCCGGTCCGACGACAGCCACGCGCATGGACAAGTTCACGCGGCAGATGCTCGAATCCACCGGGCTGCTGGGCATGATCGGCAAGGCGGAGCGTGGCGACGCGGCGATCGACGCCATCCGCGACAACCATGCGGTTTATCTGATGGCGGTGGGCGGAGCGGCCTACCTGGTTTCAAAGGCCATCCGGCACTCGGAGCTGCTGGCGTTCGGGGATCTCGGCATGGAGGCGATCTACGAGTTCGAGGTCGTGGACATGCCGGTGACGGTAGCCGTCTCAGCCGACGGCACCAGCGTGCATAAGACCGGGCCGGCGGAGTGGAAGGCGCGCATCGCGGCGAGCCAGCAGCTGGCCGGGACGCCGATTCTAGGGCAGTAGGCGAGCAGGAACGCGCCTAAAGGAGCCGAGAATGCTCGGGATTGGCTCCAGAAACCTTCTTGCGGCTCAGCAGGATCGTTTTGCGCCGGGTGCGGGCGCGCTCGCTGGCGTGGTCGATTTTCCTCCAGAAGCCGACGAAGTAGTCGACTGCGGAGATGATGGAAACGCAGGTCATCCAGTAGATGGCCGTAAACGCAATCAATCGGACGCCGATCACGAAGCCACCGTGAAAGCGCGGGAACCATAGCCAGTAGTCCCATCGATGGGCAAGAATGGCGGCGACGACGGAGACGATCTGGAGCACGGTTTTGAGCTTGCCGATCTCGCTTGCGTCGATGGTATAGCCTTCGCTGGCGGCGATCGAACGCAGGCCGCTGACCAGGAACTCGCGGCCGATGACCAGCACGGCGATCCAGGGCGGCACAATGCCCGGACAGTAAGCGACGAGGATGATGTAAGCGGTGGCGACCATCAGCTTGTCCGCGAGCGGGTCGAGCAGCATGCCCATGGTGGTGATCTGGCCTCGCCGCCGGGCGAGATAGCCGTCGAGCCCGTCGGTGATGCTGGCCAGGATGAACAGGCCCGAGGCTGCGAGCTCCTGCGCGCCCGGGTCGCGGATCGGCGAGTGCGGGCTGAGGAACCAGATCAGCAGGGGTACGCTGGCGATCCGGCTCATCGTGATGGAGTTCGGCAGATTCATGGCGTTGGGGGCCGCCCCGGCGAATCATTATGCCAGTTCTCATCATTCTGACACATCCCCCAAGGGTGTCGTTTTCCGGGCGCGTGCGGCATGCTAGGCTCGTCGTATTTCCTTGAGAAAGCTGAGCCAGCGGCCCTCCCCCATGTGTTTGCTCCGCGATGTTTTGAAGCGTGTTCCCGGTGTTCTCGCTCTTGCGGTGGGCGTGCTCGGTCTGGCGATTCAGAGCGATGCGCAGAACTTCGCGCAGCCGAACGTGGTTGCGACGGGAAACTGGCCGTCGGCGGTCTATACCGCCGACGTGAACGGCGACAGCTATCCTGACCTGATCTATCTCGACCAGGGCGCGACTCCGGCGGCGTCGACGGCGCATGTTCTGCTGAACGACGGCAGGGGCAACTTCACTCCATCGGCTACGCTGGCAACGGCCGGGGATTCGCTCGCGATCGGCGATCTGACCGGGCAGGGCCACGTGGATCTCGGGTGGCTGACCGTGACCAACGCCGCCATCGCCGGCGAGTGTACGACGACGCTGACCCTTGCGCCGGGCCGGGGCGACGGTACGTTTTCGGCGAATGTCGCGCAGAGCTTCGTCAGCGCTCCGGCCGTGCCGTATGAGTTTCATTTTCTGCAGGCGGGACGGCTGCACCCGGCCGGGCCGCTCGATGTGGTCGCCGGCGACGTGAAGACGGGCATCGTGCTGGATTTTCTTTTTACACATTCCGGCGCGGCAGCTTCGTCGGTGCAGATTCTCGAGCCGCCGGATGGCGTGGGTCCGATGACGATCGTCGACCTGAACGGGGACGGCGCGAACGATCTGGTGGTGAACTCGGCGACCGCTCACACGGCACAGGTGATCCTCGGGTTTAGCACGGGCGGCTTCCCGAACGGAGGAGTGGATCATGCTCCGCCGGGCTTTATGCGCTTCCCGGGGATCTCCGGGGTGTACTCGCTGGCGATCCAGGATGTGAACCTGGATGGCCGGCCGGATCTGATTGCCGAAGGAGCGAACGGGCACATAGACGTCTTCTTCGGCAAGGGCGATGGAACGTTTCAAAGCGCATCTTCCGGCGGGACGGGGTCGCTGGACGGCACGACAGGCAACGGCGGCCACCTGATTGCAGTCGCCGACCTGAACCGCGATGAACTTCCGGACGCATTGGCGGCGACGCCGGCCGGGGTCTCCGCGCTGCTGGGTAACGGCACGGCGTATCTTGGCTTGAAGGGAATCTACAACGCGGGTCCGGGGCATAGCACATACGCGACGGCGGACTTTGATGGCGACGGCAACCTGGATCTGGCGGTGGATTCCCCGGAGGGTGTGGCGATTCTGTTCGGGAACGCGGACGGCAGCCTGCAGAGCTCACGTGCGTTTGCGGCAGGGCAGCCGGCGCTCTCCGGTGCGCTGGGCGCGTTTCACGCCTCCGGCCCGCTGGACGCAGTGGTTTCTACCGCGGCGCAACAGGCGCAGCTGCTACGGGGCGCCGGCGATGGGACCTTCACCTATCTTGGTTCGCCGGGAGCACCGGCGCCGACCTCTGCCCAGACTGGAGCAGCTGGACTTTGGAGCACGGTGCAGGTGGGGGATCTCGATGGCGACGGCAAGCTCGACCTGCTGCTGACCGCGGATGGAAGCGCGGCGGCTCTGCCGAAGACCGCGGATGGAGCCGTGGTGCAGCTGGGGGATGGCGCGGGCGGATTTGCGGCTCCACGCGCGTTGGCGGCTTCGACGCTGCTCTCCTGTCCGCAGGCGCCGGGGCTTTTGTACGGTACGTCGACGCTGGCAACGGGCACGTCCGGCACGGCGATCGTGAATCGCTCGTTTGACGGGGGGCGGTACTTCTTCAACGGGCGCGGTTCGTTTCCGCAAAGCGCCATGTACGACGGGTATGCGAATGGCTCGGAAGTCTGTGGGCCCTTTGCACATAATTTGGTGATCGCTGCGCCGTTTGTTACGAGCGGCGTTCCGGATGTGTTTGTCCAGGCAAACGGGCGGCTGGTCTTTTATCCTTCGAGTCTCTACGGGGGGCCGCTGGCTCGGGCGACGGGCGACCTGAGCGCGGACGGATCGCTGACGACGCCGGGGCAACTGACCGCTCCGCAGCTTGCCTCGACCTTCAACGGTCCGGCTGTTTCCGTTGCGGCCGGAGGGCTTGGCTTTCCGGCGTTTATCGGCTCGGCCGCGGTGGCGGATCTGGATGGCGACGGCCACAACGACCTGGTCGTCATGTATGCGAACCTGTCGGCGAATCTTACGGCGCCTTCCGCCAGCGCGCCAAACTATGTGTACGTCTGGTACGGGTCGGGTGGAGGCAAATTTCTGACCTCGGCCGCGCACCCGGTGAACCCGGTGCGGCTTACCCCTTCGCGCAACTTCTACCAGACCGCTTTGGCGGACGTGAACGCCGACGGCGTGCCCGACCTGATCCTGAGCGACGGCTTCGTGCTGAGCGTGCAGCTGGGCAAAGGCGATGGGAGCTTCGGCGCCGAGACGCACTTTCTTGCGGGACAGGGCATCAACAGCATCTCCGCCGGTGATGTGGACGGCGATGGCAGGATCGACCTGGTGCTGGCCAATGGCGGTGCGGTTCTGGCCAATCCGGTAGCGAATCTGGAGACGCTGGCCTCCAATGCCGAGGTGAATACAGGTGGCGTGACGGTGCTGCTCAATCAGGCAGCCGCCCCGCGCGCGGTGACGAGCGGGACCGTGGTGGCGAGTCCTGAGCCTTCGACGTACGGCTCGAGCTTCACGCTGACGGCGGCGCTCGCTGCGGCTTCGGGGATACCAGCGCCGACGGGAAGCATCAGCTTTACCATCGACGGCGTGGCGGCTGGAACGGCGTCCCTGGCCGGCGGAGTGGCGACGCTGAACGTTTCCGCGGGTGTGTATGCGTCGCTCGCCGCGGGTACGCACCTACTTGCGGGCATCTACTCGGGCGATGGAAACTATGCGGCGGTGACGCTTGCGGGAACCCATGCGGTCGTCGCCGCGCCGGCCGCGGCTCTTACTTTAACGGCCTCGCCTGAGCCCTCCACTCACGGAACGGCATTTATCCTGACCGCGACTCTGGCTGCTGGCACCGGCGATGCGGGTAGGTTCAACTTCTTTGTCGATGGAACGCCGGTTGGGTCGGTGACCAGCAGCATTGGCGTAGCCAGCATCGCAGGGCCGTCGACGCTCGGTGTCGGAGTTCACGCGCTCATGGTCACGTGGGCGAGAACGGCGAGCGCGCTTGCCCTCCAGGCTACGGCCACGCACACCGTCGTGATCGCTTCGACCTCATTGAAGCTGCTGCTCTGCGTGGATGCGCCTGGATCGAGCTTTCCGTGCGGCACGCCGTTGAGCAACACACCGCTGCTCTCGCCGGTGACGATGTACTTCGGCCAGGTCCTGGACGGTACGGCCATCGAGTCCAGCTTCAACCTGACAGGGAACATCACTTTTCTCGCCAACAACGCAGTCTTTTGCACGATTGCGGCGAACCTGCAGGGCGGCATGAACGCTTGTCCGCCCACGGCGGGAGATTTCCAGACCGGCCTGTTCACCGTGCAGGCGGCCTACTCCGGCGATGCGAACAACACGCCGGCACAGTCGAACAGCATTCAGGTGCGCGTCTTTCCGGACCTGACGACCGCCTCGCTTGCCGCTTCCGTGCAGACCGCCGTGGTGGGGACTCCGGTGACGTTTACGGCCAAGGTGGCGGGAAACTTCGCCGTTCCAGGTGGACCGGTGCAGTTCCTGGACGGGACGACGCTGATCGGCACGGGGACGCTGGACGCCACGGGAGCCGCTAGTTTCACGACGTCCTCGCTGGCGATAGGAACGCATGTCGTTTCAATGGCGTATGCCGGCAACGCGAACTTTCTGCCTGCGGTCTCGGCGGGCGTGACGGTGCTCATTACCGCGGTGGCGGCTCCGCCTCCAGCCGGCCCGCAGAGCTTCACGCTGAGCGTGACGCCGGCTCCGGTTACTCTGGGAGTCGGACGCACGGGCATCTTGCAGGTGACGGTGACGGCAGTCAATGGGTTCTCGCAGCCGGTGGCGCTGACCTGCTCGGGCCTGCCCAACGAGACGGGCTGTACCTTTGTGAATGCGACGATCGCTCCCGGGGGTGGGTCGACGACGCTGCAGTTTACGACGGCCGCGCCGCATAATTGCGGAGACCCGACCCACCCGTACTTCCTGGGCGAAAACCAGAGCCCCGGAGCTACACGCACCATGTGGGCCGGCCTGCTGCTGTTTGCGGCGGGGCTGTTCCGGGTGCGGCGCGGCAGCCGGCGGGCAGGGCTGATGGTGCTGCTCGCGGGTACGCTGGCCGGGCTTTCGATGATGTCCGGCTGCGGCAACTGCACGGACCTTGGAACCAAGCCCGGCAGCTACACCTTTACGGTGATCGCGAGCGCTCAGGGTGGCCCGGTGAGCGAAAGCGCCTCGCAGGTGGTGCCGGTGACGATGACGATTCCGTAAGGTTGCGTCTAGTCGGGTCCGAGGGCGTCAATGTGCTCGGTCTCGGCGAGCCGCACGAGACGGTTCCATGGGGTGCGTGGGTCGGGCCTGGAGGTTGCCCTCGGGGTGGGCTGGTTGAGGAATCGTTCCATGCGGCGCGGGCCGTCGGTGTAAGCGAGCATGTAGCTGCGGTACTCGTTGAGGTAGAGCAGCACGGCTTCGGCATGGAGCATGAGGGTCTGGCGGGCAAGCTCGTCTTCGGCGTGAACGAACTCGAGCCGGCCGTCGAGAAAGTCGCGGGCAAGGGCGGGCTGCGCGGAGGAGAGGTCGGCGAGCAGGCGCGAAAGCCGGACGTGGCGGTCGGCCTCGGCGGGATTGAGGCCGGCGAGCGGGAAGAGTACGTCGCGCTCGAAGGCGATGCGCTGGTCGAGGGAGAAGGCGAGGCGCGGGGCGTAGGCGGCAGCGGCCTCGGAGACGTAGGACTCGGGGCTGAAGGTGAGCTGGACCTGGGCTTCGGGGCGGTGTTGCCGTTGGGCGAGGGCGGCGTCGTGAAGCGAGTTGAAGACGTGATGGCCGGGGTAGCCTTCGTGACAGGCCAGCTCGACGGCGCCGTCGACCGTGATGGGGAGATCGAGATTGAGCAGGATGGTGCTGTGGGCGTGGCCTTCGTAGCGGCTGAAGGCGCTCCAGGGCTGGTTGCGGGTGAAGGTGAGCTGGACGGACTCGCCTGGGGGAAGCGCGATGGACTTGACGGTCTGCTGACGGCAGCCGGCGAGCGCGGCCTGCATGACGGCGGCGAGCTTTGTGGGAGGCACGAGGAAGCGCTGGTCGTAGGCGGCATAGCGGGTGGCCAGGGTCTTTGTTTGTGGAGGGAGTTGCTGGGCGATCTGGCCGAGGATGGCGGCGCGGTGGGCGGCTTCGGTGTCGGGCAGACGGGTGGTATGAAAGAGAGCTCGGGCTTCAGCGTCGAAGGGGAGAAGATGGCCGCGGAGCATGGCGGTGCGGTTCTGGATTGCTTCGAGCTGGAGGGTTAAGAATTGGGTGCGGTCGGGGTCGGCGCGAGGTGGGAGGGAGTTGAGCTGCGCCAGGAGCCGGGCAGCTTGACGATCGATTTCGTCAAGGGTGGGGTAGGCGCGGTGGACGGAGGTTTTGAGCTGCTGGGGAGCCGTCGCGTAGTCGAGAGAATCGGGGTCCCGTTCGCCGAGAGCGAGGGCGAGCTGAAGGTAGGTCTGGGCGATGGTGTTGAGGCTTACGGGTGGGCTGGGGTGAGGTTTGCAGGAGGTGAGCAGGGCGAGGCTGAGCGTGGCGAGCAGGGTGCGAGCGGACCATGCGTGGCGCCTTCCGGCCCTTGTGCCGAAAGGTGTTTCAGCACTGCTTGGACAAGTTCGCTGATGAGCTGTAAGGCCGGTCAAGGCGCTTCACTGAGTTCTAGATATAGGCTTTGAAGTTTGCTCATCCCGTTCTCTCCCCGCGTCCTCTACGCTCTCCCATGTGAGTCAGGGCACCCGGCGAGGGCTGGCAGGCGTGGATGAGAATCGTCGCCGAGTCGCCCTTGTAGGGAAGCGTGAAGGCCACGCCCAAAGGGGTAGTTTCGCTTGGCAACGATCGCTGGTCAGCCACAGCGCAGAGCCCTGGCGTTCTGCCCGCCACTTCAATCTTCAGCTGGGTCCACCATGCTGGAAAACTACCGGTGCGCTCACCCAAGACAACACGCAGAGAGCCATCCTGCTCCACGCTGCAGCTCAGGTGCATTCGCAGAAAGCTGCCTCTGCGGAACGCGAAGCTCTCGCCGTCGTCCAGGTAGAGATCCCCGTTGCAAGGCTCACCCACGGCCGGTGGAAAGACCCGCAGCGTCAGCGGCCCGTCCGGCTTCTGCGTGGTGGACTGGACGATGGGCGCCATCGGCAAAATGGCCCCGGCGCGCACATACATTGGCAGCTCATCCAGCTTTGGCGCAACCATCAGCGGCGCAAGCGCCTGCTGAGCGTGAAGCTCGAGATCGCGCGTGCTGCCCAGCGTGCGCCTGTCCAGCCGCAAACCAGTCCAGTAGTCGTACCAGAGGCCGGGTGGCAGATGCACCTCATACGGTCCCACCTCTTCCGGCGAGGGCGAAGCGGCGACTAAGATGCTGGGGCCGAAGAAAAATTCTCCCGGCGCATCCAGGTCCAGTGGATGCTGGTCCACAGTGGCATGGGGAAACTCGAGAAAAAGCGGCCGCGTGATCGGCAGTCCGGTTCGCGACATCTCCTCAGCCGTGGTGTAGAGGTACGGCATCAAGCGGTAGCGCTCCTCAATGTAGCGGCGCCGGATCGACTCCTGTGCCGGGCCGTCGGCCCAGGGCTCATGGTCGCGCGTGCCCTTCGACGCATGATTGCGATCGATGGGCTGGAATGCAGCCAGCATCATCCAGCGCGTCAACAGGTCCGGTGGCGGCGAGCCGGCAAAGCCGCCCACATCCGCGCCCGCCATCGCGAAGCCGCTTAGGCCAAGATTCAGCAGCTGCGGCGTGGTCATGCGCAGGTGATTCCATGTGGAGGAGTTGTCTCCCGTCCAGGTCACCGCGTAGCGCTGGCCGCCGGCGAAGCTGGCGCGCGTCATCACGAACGGGCGCTGGTCGGGTCGCAGCGTGAGCATGCCTTCCTCTGTTGCGCGGGAGTTCTCCATGCCGTAGATGTTGTGAATCTCCGGGTGAAGCGCTGTGCGCGTGTGGAAGCCCGGCTCATTGATGCGGTGCACGACGTCGTCGGGCATGGTTTTGCCGGGTACATCGAAGATCGCCGGCTCATTCATATCGTTCCAAAAGCCGGCGATACCGTCATGGATAAAGTCGGCGAAGAGACCGCCCCACCAGCTCCGCGTCTGGGCCTGCGTGAAGTCTGGAAACACGGAAGGCCCGGGCCACACCGTGCCCACGTACTGCCGGCCATCTTCCTTGACGAAGTGATCGCCCGCCTCCCCGGAGTCGTACGGCGCGTAACCCTGGTTGGGCACGTCCGCTATGTGGAGATCGGTTATCGCGACGGTGTGAAACTGCTTTGCGGACAAATCGTGAATCAGCCCGGCAAAGTCAGGAAAGCTCGTCTGATCCACTGTGAAAGGCCGGTATTTGTATTGATAGTCGATGTCGAGCCAGAGTACGTCAGCCGGAATATGGTCGGCACGCAGGTGGTCGGCGATCTCTTCCACCTTAGCCTGCGGCGCATAGCTCCAGCGCGACTGTTGATAGCCGAGCGCCCAGATCGGGGGCAGCGGCGTCGGACCGGTCAGCCATGCGTAGCGCTCCACCACGTCTTTCGGCTCCGGGCCATAGAGCAGGTAGTAGTCCAGCGGGCCTGCGGGAGCAGCCATGACCATGCGGTCGGCGCGCTCGCGGCCGAAGTCGAACGATGTGCGAAAGGTGTTATCCAGCAGCACGCCGATCGTGCGGCCACCTGACATTTCGAGAAAAAACGGGATCGACTTATAGATCGGATCGGTCGATTCCTGCCAGCCAAACATGTCGCTGTTCCACATGGTGAAAGCTTCGCCGGCGCGGTCCAGCGGCCCGGGCTTGTCGCCCAGGCCGAAGTAGTGTGCGTCCCGGGGCTTGGACTTGATCAGCCGAAAGCCATCCGCAGTCCATTGCACCGGTGCGGCATCCACATAGAGCTCATGGCCTTGAAGATCACTGACAGTCAGGCGAAGATCGGGTCCAACCGCAACGCGCAACTTCGCCGTATGAAAGCCCGCGGGGTCGGGCGTGACCGCGATGTGGGACATGCGCGCCTGCGGCAGGACGGCCCAGGACGCGTCCTCCGGCGGCTGCCCTGCTGGGTAGAAACGAACCCGCAGCACATCCTCACGCAGGGCATCGACCTCAAGCGTCAGGCGCGTGCCTGAAGACGCTCCAAGGTCACCCGTTACAGTGAACCGATCCGGCGTTGGCTGAGGTTGTGCGACAGCGGCCGGTGCGCTCAAGAAACCAGCTACGCTCAATACGAAAGCAGAGACCGGCCCACGCTTGCCCATGCCGATCCCCTGCGTGATTGTCTTCATGCGTGCTCCTTTGCCATTGCAGACCATCCGCCCAGCAGCATAACCAGCGCACCCGCCGCTGGTACCAGGAGCCCAATGCGCAGAGAACCGGCTCGCGCCGACAGCACACCCGTTGCCCAGGGCATCAGCGCCGAGGCGACGCCGGCCAGGAAAAAAACAAAGCTGGTATGCCGGAAGGAGAGAACCCGCGAGAGCATCTCCGGATAGAGCGGTCCCAGCCCAAAGCCCAGGGCGAAGCTGCCAAGCAGCAGAAGCACGCTCCGAAACGGCAGCAGAAAACTGGAAGAAGCCAGCAGCACAAGAAGCAGCATCATGCGCGACCGGAGCCGTCCGTGAAGGCCGGTGCGATTGAACCAGCTCAGGGAGCGGCTGCACAGCAGGCCGGCCCAGAAGCAACTTGGCGCGGCCACCGTGAATGCCAGCAGATGCAAAGAACGAGCGGCATAGGTTGCCAGCCACGCCCCGCCCGAAGCCTCAATGCCGGTCGCCAGCGCGGTTGCCGCCAGCAGCCCCAGCGGAATACCGCGGGGATCCCAGTAGCTCAGCTGCCAAGCCGACCTGCCTGCAGTTGAGACGCCGCCGGTGCGGTCCAGCGTAGACGGAACCAGGACAAGCAGGGCCAGGCACAATAGGCTGAACAGCACCGCTAGGATGCGCAGGAGAAAACCGGGAGGATGGCTCGTCAGGATACGCGACGCAAGCAGCGGACAGGCACAAGCGCCCAGCGCCCAAAGGCAGTTGAGCCTCGTCAGCACGCCCGGTCCGTCACTCGCCGCATGCTGGCTGACAAGGCTGACGCCGGTCATCGTCATGCCCAGGCCGAGCCCCCACACGATGCCCACCCATGGCATGGGCGAGCGATTGAGGCTCCAGCCCGCAGCCGCAAGCGCCACCAGCAGGCAGCCGGCCGCCGACGCTCGCCTTGCCCGCAGCGCGACCAGCAGCGGACCCATCGCGGAGCCGAGCGCGATCAGCAGAAACAGCCGTCCACCCTGCCAGTCCTGCCAGCGCCGCTCCACCAGCAGCCAAGGCAGCAGCACTCCGGGCAGGGCACAGCCGGCGCCGCTCGCGGCAAAGCTCAGATACAGCAGAACGCGCGGAGCCATGGCGGGCTTGCCGGCCGGGAGCATCACCGCCGGTCCACCACTCACCTCCGCGCCCGCATTGGCCATCTGCACGAACGTATCCTAACGCCTTAAGGGCTTTGCCTGCTGAAGCTCCGGACTGAGTTTGCGACTGCCCGAGCGGTAGATTCCCGCACAATCAACTCCGGCGCCAAGACCAGCGGCTCAAGGCGCAGCCCTCTCCCAGTGACCGCCTGCACGATCTTCTCCGCAGCCAGCAGTCCCATCGCGTGCAACGGCTGGCGGACAGTGGTCAGCGCGGGGTTCTGGAATGCTGCCGACTGCACATCGTCGAAGCCGACTACGGAGACATCCTGCGGTATACGCAAACCCGCTTCACGCAGCGCGCGGATCCCACCGATTGCCGAAACGTCGTTGAAGGCGACCAGCGCCGTGAATGGAGCGCCAGCGTCCAGCAGGCGGCGTGTGGCCTGGTAGCCGGGCTCATGGGTCGGGGCATCCCCTTCCAGCTGTGTCACGGCGCGGGCGTCGAGTGGAATGTGAAGCTGTGCCGCCGCCGCGGCGATCGCCTGCCAGCGCGGTACGGTGTCCGACGAAAATGGCTGTCCCTTGATGACAGCGATGCTGCGATGTCCAAGCGCATGCAGATGCTCGAGTGCGAGCGTGGCGCCGCGCGCATGGTCCAGCAGAATATCAGTCGCATTTTCATCCTGGTCCGGGCATGAGACCGTCACCGTGGGCAGCAGCCCGGGATGCACCAGTGCCGTGTCGATGGCGACGATGCCATCGACTGCGCGTTCGGCCAGCATGGTTTGCGCCGCGGCCACCACCTGCGCCTGATGATGATGGCTGCACAGAAAAAAGGCGTACCCGGCTTTGAGCAGGCCCTGCTCCAGGCCCGCGAGCACAAGCGTTGCGTACCCTTCCGAGATCTCCGGCACCAGCACGCCGATCGTCATCGAATGCCCGCGCCGCAGCGAGCGGGCCAGAACGTTGGGCCGATAGTTGAGTAGCCTGGCGGCGGCGAAAATACGCTCCTGCGTGACCGGCGGGATGGCGGCGGCGGCGGGCACACCGTTCAAAACGCGGGAGATAGCGGCTCGTGACAGCCCCAGATGCGCTGACAAGGTCGCCAGCGAGACCTGCTCGCGCCGTTCAGTGCCTCCATGCCTCACTCTTTCTTTAGAGCCGTGGGTCACGAATATGAGTGTGGCACACATTTCAAGCAACGGCGCTTGACAGGCAAACGATCAGGAGTGCATAGTCTCCTCCGGCTCAAACGTTTGCTCAGACAAGTTTCTAGCGGAGACTCGAGACAAGGCTTCGACGACTCGCTTAGGCAAACGTTTGCCAGGAGGCTTTATGCAGGATTGCAAAAATTTACACTTTCTCGGGGAATGCCGTCGGCGCATCGTATCGCGACGCTTCGCCCGGCTCATGGCCACTGCGGTGGTTTGTAGTGGCGCCGCCGCGCAGGCACAGTTTCGTGCTTCGATCCAGGGCACAGTCACGGATCCGCAGGGCGCGGTCGTGCCGGGGGCAAACGTCACGCTGACAGATGTCGACACGGGGCGCTCCTTGACCGCGGTCTCGAATGCGAGCGGCACATACAACTTCAACGCGCTGGCCCCGGATCACTACAACCTGACCGCCACCGCCACCGGCTTCAAGCAGCAGCTGATCAGCAATTTAACCCTGCTTCCGGAGCAGGCCAATGCCGTAAACGTGCAGCTCGCACTCGGCGACATCAGCACCAGCGTTACGGTCACAGGCGATCAGGTGGCTGCACTCGATACCGAGACCGCGTCGATCGCCGGCACAGTCAACTCGAATGAAATTCAGCACCTGCCCTCGGCCGGGCGCGATGTGTTTTCGCTCACGCAGCTTGCGCCAGGTGTTTTCGGCGACGGCTCCCAGGCTGCGGCCGGCGGCACCAACAACCTGCCCGGTACGCAGGGTCCGGGCGGAAGCGGCTCCGGCATCTTCGCGACCGAAAACGGCCCGCAGGCAAATGCGAACGGCGGCCAATACGAGACCAACAGCGTACAGATTGATGGCATCAGCACGGTTTCGGCGGTCTGGGGCGGAACCTCCATCATCACGCCTACGGAGGACTCGGTCGGCACACTCAAGGTCGTCTCAAACCAGTACGATGCGGAGAATGGCCGCTTCTCCGGAGCCCAGATCCAGATTGTGTCGAAAACCGGCACCAACAACCTGCACGGCAGCCTCTACTTCCGCGCCAACCGGCCGGGACTGAACGCCTACCAACGTTACAACGGCGCGGGCTCCCTGGCGGCCGGTACGCCTGCACAACGCGGTCTATTGCGCGATGCGGAGCGCTCCAATCAATACGGCGCATCCGTCGGTGGACCCATCCTCAAGAACCGCCTCTTCGCCTTTTTTGCCTACGAGACCACCAGCAACAACAGCAGTGCGACCAGCACGGGCTGGTACGATACGTCGGCGTACGACGGGCTCGCGGCGGCGGGCGGCCCTATCGCTCAGAAGTTCCTCACGTTTCCGGGCGCGGGCGTCGCGGCTTCGTCCATCATCAACCAGAGCTGCGCCAACATCGGCCTGGTAGAGAACGTAAACTGCCGCACGGTGGCGGGCGGCCTCAATCTTGGGTCGCCTCTCACGATAGGCGTCGGCAAGCAGGACCCAACCTTCGTCAGCAACACCAGTCCCGGCGTGGGGAGCGGACTGACCAATACGCCCACGATTGCGGACTACAACACCGTCAATCCGACGCTATCGGTCGGACGCCAATACAACGGCCGCCTGGACGGTGACGTCACCAAGAAGGATCACCTGGCGTTCGCCATCTACTGGGTGCCGCAGAGCACCACGGACTACAACGGTTCCGTGCGGGCCTATAACCTCTATCACCATTCGCAGATCAACGACGCCTATTCGGTCATCTACAACCACATCTTCTCTTCCTCATTGCTGAATGAGGCGCGCGCCAACGATGCCGGCTGGCGATGGAACGAGATTACGACCAACCCGCAAGAGCCCTTCGGCCTGCCGACAGACCAGGTGGACGGCAATACCACCAACGGCCAGCAGATCGGCAGCGTCACGCTGACCAGCTTCGGCGCGCCCGGACCCTCCAACTTTAACCAGCACAGCTACGACTACAAGGATGTCGCCACCAAGATCGTGGGCAATCATTCGATCAAGTTCGGCGGTCAGGTGACGCGGCTCTATTACCTGAACAACCCGACCTACTCGGCGCGCCCGAGCTTCAACTTCTACAACATCTGGGACTTCCTGAATGATGCGCCGAAGAGCGAAGCCGGAATCTTCAGCTCCACCACCGGCACCCCGACCACCAACCGCCAGGACAACCGCGAAGACCTGTACGGCTTCTTCGGGCAGGACTCCTGGAAGGCGCTGCCCAATTTGACTCTCAACTTCGGCCTGCGATACTCCTACTTCGGACCCCTGTCATCGAAGGAAAACAACCTGGGTGTCGTACAGCTCGGCACTGGAGCCAGCACCTTCACCGGCCTGAACATACGCATCGGCGGCAATCTGACGCAGGCGCAAAAGGGCAACGTCGGTCCGCAGTTCGGCTTTTCCTTCAGCCCGAACCAGTTGAAAGGCAGGGCGGTCCTCCGCGGCGGCTACGGCCTGAACTTCAATCAGACGGAGATCGCGATTACCGGCAATGCCGGCGGCAATCCTCCCTTTGTCACGAACGTCGGATTCAACAGCGCCAGCCCGCAGCAGATCGATCCAAGGATCGTGTATGCGGTGCCGGCCAACAGCAACACCTTGTTTGGCTATCCCGCCAATCCCAACACCGTGGGCGGCTACAACACGGCCAACCTGCCCACCTCGGGCGGCGCCTCCATCACCGCGTATCAAGCCAAGCAGCCTACCATCTACACGCAGCATTATTCGCTCGATACGGAGGTCGATCTCGGCCACCAGATCGTCGCTACCGTCGGCTACACCGGTTCCACGACGCGCCACCTGATCGTGCAATCGCAGCTTTACGTCAACGCGTTCGCGCTCGGCGAGGCACAGAATCCGCTGGTCAACAACATCGACTACTACGCCAACACCGGCAATTCCAACAACAACGCTTTGCTGGTCGGTCTCAAGCACCAAATGTCGCACGGCGTGTTGGTCGATGCGGAGTTCAACTACTCCCGTACGATGGACACCGGCTCCGGTCCTTACTATGAGGATCCGTACCCGTATGCGCCGCGGCTGGCGTATGGCCGGTCCGACTATGACTTTGGCAAAGCCTTCAAGCTGTATGGGCTCTACCAGCCGAGGTTCTCCGGCGGCAATTACTTTACTCGTTTGGCGCTCAATGGCTGGGGCGTCAGTGGCATCTATAACGTACACACCGGCTTCCCGTTTACGCCGACGCAGAACCTAGGCAGCAATCTGTATTACGCCAATAGCGGCTACAACCAGCTCCGCCCGGCGGCCTATAATGGCAACGCCGGCCAGAATCGCTCCAATGCCGCGTATGAGAGCGGAAAGGCGAACCTGAACTTTCCGCAAATCTCGACGACGGGTGCGCAGCCCTATTTTGCGCTCGCCGCCAGCGGGATCAACCAGACGACGGTCAATGGCGTCACCTCTACCACCTATACGTTGCCGCAGACGCCGGGCGTGAGCCGCAACACATTGACCGGGCCCGGCTACATGGACCTGGATGCGACACTTACCAAGGACTTCGTCCTTCCCAAGATGCGCGTTGTGGGTGAGAGTGCCGGCCTTGAGTTTCGTGCCGATGCCTTCAATCTCTTCAACGAAACTAACCTGAACTCAGGCGCGCTGGTGACCAACATTGCCAATCAGAATTTCGGTCAGGTTGTAGCCGGTGCCAACAATCAGCAAGCCGCATTGTCCGGCCGTGTTGTGAATCTTCAGGTGCGTTTTTCTTTCTGACCTTGGGCAAAGATTTGGGGGGTGTCTCCTGAGTGGAGGCACCCTCTTGCTCTATTCTGAGAGACGATGTCCAAAGTCTGACGAAATCTTTCAACTGATCAATGTATCTTCACCCCAGACCAGAGGCTCCATGAAATCTCTTCCTGCACTCCTCGGAGCCGCGGCTCTTGCTGTCGTTTGCTCGGGACCGCTTCTCTCCGCGCAGCAGGTGGAACGCCTTCGGATCGATGCCGTCGCGCCCACCAGCCCGTTTCCCCATTTCTGGGAGCAGACCTTCGGCTCTGGCCGCGCTATTCTCTCGCTGCGTCAGAGCTATCGCGACGATCTTCGCGCCGTCAAGCAGGCCACCGGCTTTCAATCGATTCGCTTTCACGGCATTCTGATGGATGAGGTCGGGCTTTACGATCCAGATCGCCATGTGCAAGATCCCGGACTGCCCGCCGAAGCCGTACACGATGCCCAGACCTACAACTTTTCCTATGTCGACGAGATCTACGACGGCCTGCTCGCTAACGGCGTCAAGCCGTTCGTTGAGCTGAGCTTTATGCCGAAGAAGATGGCCGCCGATCCAAGCATCACGCAGTCCTTCTTCTATCGCCCGGCCGTTTCACCGCCAAAGGATTACAAAGTATGGGATGACATGATCCGCGCGCTTGCGCAGCACCTCGTCACACGCTACGGCATAGATGAAGTCGCAAGCTGGAAATTCGAGGTTTGGAACGAGCCGAACCTTGATTTTTGGGGCGGTCATCCCAGGCAGGCTACGTACTTCGAGCTCTACGACCACACCGCGCGTGCGCTCAAAGCTGTTTCGCCACGTCTACAGGTCGGCGGTCCGGCCACCGCACAGGCCGCTTGGGTAACGCCCTTTCTGGAGCACCTCAAAGCCGCCGGCGTGCCTGCGGACTTCGTTTCAACCCACGTCTACGCGAACGATCTCGCCAAAGATGTTTTTGGCACCACGGAGGCGATCCCGCGCGAGACGATGGTCTATCGCTCGGTAAAGAAGGTGCACGATCAGATCATGGCCTCTCCCTATCCGCATCTTCCGCTCATCTTTTCGGAGTACAACGCCAGCTACTCGAATGAGCCGAACGTGACCGACTCACCCTATATCGGGCCGTGGCTGGCAAACAACATACGCCTGTGCGACGGCATGACCGAATCCATGGCGTATTGGGATTTCTCCGATGTCTTTGAGGAGCAGGGCGTCGTAACTACTCCGTTCTACGGTGGATTTGGACTGATCGCCGCGGACGAGATTCCGAAAGCCTCCTTCAATGTCTTCAGCGCGCTGCATAAGCTCGGTACCCGCCGCATCGCGGTCGAATCGACGTCGGCGCTCGCCACGGTGACCTCGGACGGCAGACTCGTCCTTGCGCTTTGGAATTATGCCGAGCCGATCGGCACGGGCCCCACCTACACTTTGCCCAGCGGACCCGCGGGTCCGGCACGCAGCTTCGATCTGCATCTTGATCATGTGCCGGACAATGCCCTCGTGCGGGTGTTGCGCGTAGACTTCGATCATGGCAATGCGCTCAAGCTGTTCGACAGCATGGGCCGTCCAACGGGCAGCCTGACCCAGACGCAGATCGCCCAGCTGAGAGCGGCCGGCTCTATGGCACCGGCGGAGCAGTTGCACCTGACTCACGGCCACCTGTTTCTCACAGTGCCAGCGCAGGGACTTGCCGTGCTGGAGGTCGTAAAGTGAGGCCGACTCTGGCAGATCCAGAGGTGTCGAGCTAAGCCTGGGTCGAGCGGTTCCCGCGGCGGGAGCGGATGAATCCAGCAATCCCGAGCGCGCCGGTACCGAACAGGAGCAAGCCTGAAGGCTCAGGCGTGACAGCAGCGTTGGAACCGAAGCTGAAGCCGAAGGTTCTGGCAGGACTCGCGCTGCTGGAGAACAGGTTTGCCGTCTGCGAGTCGCCGGTGAGGGTGAACGTGACTGCGATTGAGGAGAGAAGATTGCTGTCGAGGTCGGTGAAGTCGGCAGCGTAGCCGCCTGACCCCTCTGAGAGGATGTCCACGTCGTAGTTGGTGTCGCCCTGGGTGTACGTGAAGGCGAAGCCGTTGCTGTCGACCAGGTTGGCAGCGGCGGGGAAGAGCTGGTTGTCGTTTTGCTGGTATCCGCCCGGTGCGAACAGGGCGCCGAATCCTGATCCGGCGATGCCGGTAATGGTGTACGACCCATCGCCATTGCTCGAGGTGGTGAGGGTTCCGGACCCGGAGAAACCGCCGCCCTGGCCGGAGAAAGTGTCGGCATGGGCGCAGGGAGCGATGGCGAAAGCGAGGAGAAGCGAGAGAACGGGGCTGGCGAAACGCATGACGTACAACCTCAACAGGGGAAGTGGGATGGTGGTCCCATGGGGTGTTATCAGCGTAGGCGCAGGCCGGGGAGCTGTGCATCCCACCTTTGTGGGAGTTACCAAGGTGCGCTCTTGAGCGCCAATTTGGCTTGGCTCTCTCCGCGCATGGCTATACTGATGGCATGTCTTTGCAGGCGCATGGAATGCTGAGTTGGCGGGGGATGGGCGCGCTTGTGCTGGCACTGGTGGCGAGCGGAGCGAAGGCGCAGCAGACCGGGGCGAATAAGGACGCGAAGGACCAGAAGGTCGTGGTGGAAGGCAAGCCGGCGGAGACCGCCGCGTTGCCCATACCGGATGCAAGCACCGACCATGTGCTGACGCTTGCCGGACAGCGCATTGCCTATACGGCCGTGGCGGGGACGATTACGGTCGGGTACAGCGACAGCTTCGACGCGATGCTGGGCCTGGACGGCAAGCTGCTGCCGAACTCAGGGATGAACCCGCCCGATGCCGCCAAGCCGGAAGATGCGCCGGCGACAGCGCAGATGTTTTACACGGCCTATTTCAAGAAGGATGCCGTTGCGGGCAGCCGTCCGGTGATGTTCCTGTACAACGGCGGACCTGGGTCGGCCACGATGTGGCTGCACATGGGCTCGTTCGGGCCGCGGCGCGTGGTTGTCCCGGATACGGAGCACAAGACCGCCGCGCCATACACGATGGTGGACAACCAGTACAGCCTGCTGGATGTGACGGACTTGGTTTTTATCGATGCGCCGGGCACGGGTTTCAGCCGCATTCTGGGCAAGGACAAGGAGAAGGCGTTCTGGGGCACGGACCAGGATGCGCATGCGTTTGAGCGCTTCCTTCGCCGATTTCTGACCAAGTACGATCGCTGGAACTCGCCGAAGTACCTCTTTGGCGAGAGCTACGGAACACCGCGGTCGGCGGTGCTGAGCGCGGATCTCGAGAACGTCGACCTGAACGGCATTGTGCTGCTGTCGGCCATTCTCAGCTTCGACAATTCGATCGATGGGCCGCGCTGGAATCCCGGAGTGGATCAGGCGTATGCCATCGGATTGCCGTCGTTTGCGGCTACAGCGTTCTACCATCACAAGCTGCCGAATCAGCCGGCGGCGCTCGCACCGTTTCTGAAGGAGGTGGAGACCTTCGCGATGGGCGAGTACATGACGGCGATGCTGCAGGGATCGGACCTGCCGGCGGCACAACGGCAGGCGATCGCAGAGAAGCTGCACACCTATACGGGGCTGCCAGTTGCGTACATTTTGAAAGACAATCTGCGCGTCGATGGCGGGCAGTTTGCGAAAGAACTGCAGGACAGCGAGGGTGTGACGACCGGGCGGCTCGACGCGCGGTATAAAGGGCCGGACCTGAATCCGATGAGCGAGACTAGCGAGTACGATCCGCAGTCGAACGCCATCTCTTCGGCGTATACGACGGCGATCAATCAGTATCTGCGGACGGAGCTGAAGTACGGACGCAACGAAACGTATAAGCCGGGAGCGTATAGCGATGCATCCTTCTCCTGGGATCTGCGCCACCAGGCTCCGGGCGGTCCGCCGGTCGGCCAGGGCGAGAGCGGGACGAACGTCATGCCCGACTTGGCTTTCACGATGAAGAGCAATCCCAACATGCGGGTGATGCTGGCGGGCGGGTACTTCGACCTGGCAACTCCGTACTATGAAGGCTTCTACGAAATGCATCATCTGCCGATTCCGCAGAAGCTGCAGTCGAATATCTCCTACCACTACTACGAGGCCGGGCACATGGTCTATGTCAACGAGGGTGTGCTGGCGAAGTTCCACGAGGATGTGGCGGCCTTTGTGCGCGGGACCGAAGCGGGGAAGTAGTGGCCGGACTTGCTCAGGAAAACGGTTCATCTTCCTGTTACTCCCGTAGGTTGCAATGGCTCTTGCCCGGTGCCGGCAGCTAGCCGGCTCTGCGCATGGAGACCACGTCATGGATCGTCGGCATTTTGTGAAGTCTACTTCGGCAACCGGCGCACTTGCCTGGATTCTGCCTCACTCATTGAAAGGCCAGGTGCCCACCGTGTCCGAGTCCTATCTCAGTTCCGTGCCGTTCGTCCTCGACCCAAGTCTGACAGGTTTGTCCATGGCGGATCGTAGTGTTCTGTTTCAGGTAAACTCCGCGGCAACTCCGGCTGAGCAGGCGGCGCTCTATCCGCAGTCGGTGGCTTCAGGCGATCCGCGTCCGGATGGCATCGTTCTATGGACGCGCGTGGAACCGACGCTGCAGGGCAGTCCTTCGAGCGACATGCTTGCGTGGCAGATCGGCACGGACCCTGGCTTCGCGAGCGCGACGGTGCTGATCGAAGGTGTAGCGATCGTCTCTAGCGCGGCGGACTCGACGGTAAAGTTTCCGGTCGCGAACAGCGTGCTGCAGCCGTTTACACAGTACTACTACCGGTTCATCTACAACCAGATTCCGTCGCGCCCCGGGCGGTTCAAGACGCTGCCGCTGGCGACCGCTTCGCTGGCGCAGTTGAAGCTTGGCTATGTGGTGTGTCAGGACTATGGCAACGGCTTCTACAACGCGCTGACGTATCTGGCTCAGGAGGACGTGGATTATGTGGTCCATCTGGGCGACTACATCTACGAGACGATCGGCGATCCATCCTTTCAGGCGATGCCGGTGCGGCCGGTGCCGCCGTTTGCTTCGGGCGGCACGATTCCGCAGAACGTGGAAGATTACCGGCATCTCTATAAGGTGTATCGGTCTGATGTGCATCAGCAGGCGGTGCATGAGAAGTTTGCCTACATCCTGCTGTGGGACGATCACGAGTTTGCCAATGACTGCCACCAGGATTTTCATCCGGACAACGACCCGGCGCCGCTCACTCCGGCGGCTGCTCAGCCGGCATTGCGCCAAGCCGCAAACCAGGCCTGGAGCGAGTACGGCTTGGCAAACACACCGTTCACTCCAGCGACGCTGCCGGATGGCACGCCGAATTGGGAAAGCTCGATTCAGGTGTATCGCACCTTCTCCTTCGGGACGCTGGCCGAGATGATTGTCACGGACGAGCGGCTCTATCGTGATGCGCCGCCGTGCGGTTCAAACGAGATTGGGCAACGGTATTTCTCGCTGGGCTGCTCGGCGATGGGCAATCCGGCGCGCTCGATGCTGGGTGCGGCGCAGCACGCGTGGTTTGTGAACCAGGTCTCGACAACCCAAGCTACCTGGAAGCTGTGGGCGAATGAAGTGATGCTGATGCAGTTGAAGTTCGGTCCGCTGTATATCGATCTGGATCAATGGGACGGGTATCAGCAGGAGCGCAATGCGATTTTGAACGTAGTGAAGCATGGCAATATCAAGAACTTCGTCGCCTTGACGGGCGATCTGCATACGTTTCTGGCAGGCTACCTGAAGACGGACTTCGACAATCCGTTCGAGCCGCACGTGGGAATCGAACTGATGGTGGGTTCAATTACTTCGGCAAACTTCGCCGAGGAGATCAGCTCGGAGTTGGGCCTCTCCAGCCGCGCTATCCCGGCCAAGCAGATGGGGATCGAGCCGGCGCTGATCTCAGACACGCTGCGCGCGGCCAATCCGTGGATCGAGTTCCTGAACTCGTCGACGCACGGATATGGAGTGCTGACGATCACGCCGAGTGAGATGGTCTGCCAGTTCAAGGCGGTGAGCACCATTACCGAGCCGGCGGCGACTCTGATTCCGCTGGCTACGTTCACGATTCCCGTGGACCAGGTCAAGCTCAATCGCAGCTAGTGTGGCGCGGATTGTTACCATAGGTTTATGGCTGCTTCCGTTCTGCTCGCGCCCGAGGTCCTCGCCCAGTACCAGCCGGTGATTGGGTTGGAGGTGCATGTCCAGCTGATGACCGAATCGAAGGCCTTCTGCGGCTGCGTGAACAAGTATGGCGGCGAGCCGAATACGCATGTGTGCGCGACCTGCCTTGGCTTGCCGGGTGCGCTGCCGGTGCTGAACCGCAAGGCGGTGGAGTTCGCGGTGCTGGCGGCAAAGGCGATCCACTGCGAGATCCGCGAGCACAGCGTGTTTGCGCGGAAGAACTACTTCTATCCGGACAATCCGAAGGGCTACCAGATCTCGCAGTTCGACAAGCCGATCGCGGAGGCTGGCTGGCTGGATGTGCCGGAGGGCGATGGCAGCTCGGGCGCGATGAAGCGCATCGGCATCACGCGGCTGCATATGGAAGAGGACGCGGGCAAGAGCCTGCACGATGGGTTTGCGGACTCGGTGTCGCGGACGTACATCGACCTGAACCGGTGCGGCACGCCGCTGCTCGAGATTGTTTCGGAGCCCGATCTGCGCTCGCCCGATGAAGTGTTCGAGTATTTGACGCGGCTGAAGGAGATCCTCCTTTACACCGGCGTGAGCGACTGCAACATGGAAGAAGGCAGCCTGCGCTGCGACGCGAACGTGAGCGTGATGCGCAAGGGTGCGCGGCAGTTCGGGACCAAGGCCGAGGTGAAGAACGTCAACTCGTTTCGATATATCCGTTCGGCGGTGCAGTATGAGATCGAGCGGCAGGTTGGGGTGCTTGAGGACGGCGGGCGCGTGATGCAGGAGAGCCGGTTGTGGAACCAGGCCGAAGGCCGCACGTACACGATGCGCTCGAAGGAGCAGGCGCACGACTATCGGTACTTTCCCGAGCCGGACTTGCCGCCGCTGGTGGTGAGCCAAGCGTGGCAGCAGGAGATTTTGCGGAAGCTGCCGGAGCTGCCGGAGGCGCGGCGGGCGCGGATGATCGCGGAGTATGGCATCAGCGAGCAGGATGCGATGACGTTTACAGCCACGCGGGCGTTCGCAGATCAGTTTGAAGCGGCGGCGAAGCAGGCTAAGTCGGCGCGGCGGGTAGCTTCACTGCTGACGAGCGAGATTACGATGCGGCTGCGGGCGAGTGAGATGGAGATGGCGGATTCACCGATTACGCTTGAGGGTTTGGTGCTGGCGGCGGACCTGGCGGAGTCGGGTGAGATCTCGTCGAAGATGCTGAAGAGCATGCTCGACACGGCGTTTGCGAACCGCGAGGACTTCAAGACTGTGTATGAGCGCGAGAAGCCGCAACAGATCTCGGACAGCTCGGTGATCGAGGGGCTGATCGATGAGGTAATCGCGGCGAATCCGAAGCAGGTGGAGCAGTTTCGCGGCGGCAAGCGGACGGTGGCGGCCTTCTTTGTGGGCCAGGTGATGAAGGCGAGCAAGGGGCAGGCGAATCCGGCGCTGCTGAACGAGCTGGTGGTGAGAAAGCTGGATACGGTGTGATTCTTTTGGTACGGAATGCACCTTCAATGGTGCAACCTCTTCAGAGCCCACCACGCTCTCACTGTATGAGGTGAAGGTGTATGGCGACAGCGAAGAAGAGTGCAGGCAAGAAGGCGGCGAAGAAGTCTGCCGGGCGGAGATACTCGCCGGCGGCGAGTCAAAGCGTCGAGCGTGAGATGAAGGCGATGAAGAAAGGCAAGCTCAAGAGCGGAAGCGGCGAGAAGGTCACCAATCCGAAGCAGGCGATTGCGATTGGGCTCTCGGAGGCGAGACGAGCCGGGGCGAAGGTGCCGCCGCCGCCGCCCAGGAAAGCCGCGAAGAGTTCTGGGAAAGCTACGGCGAAGAAGACAGCCTCAAAGAAGACAGCTTTAAAGAAGACAGCCTCAAAGAAGACGGCTTTAAAGAAGACGGCTTTAAAGAAGACAGCCTCAAAGAAGGTGGCGGGTAAGAAGGTTGCCGCGAAGACGGATTCGGCGTAGGGCCAAGATCGCTCCGCGGGTGGGTTCCCGTTCGGCGCGAAGCTTCAGCACGGAAGGGGTACCCCCCTCCCCCCCCCCCGGTTCTGTAAGTCATTTGTTATGTTTAGGATGCAAAAAATGATCCTGCAAAGTCTTCAAGGCAAAGTAGTTAGAAGTAAAGTCTTCTCCATAAAGGACTTACGGCAGGTCCATAAGCTGTACCAGTTCCCATCCCGTTTTCTTTCGCGTCTCGAGTGGGCATTGCTTATCGCTGCTGGAGAATCGTTCTGTTTCTATTATACGAGATGCCGGAGGGAGAGTGTGCCAACTCTTTTGCGGAGCTAAGTTGCTTGCCCTGAGTGAGTTACGGGTTTGAAGGAAGAGCTTGGGGCTTGACACGAGGAGAGTGGGAGGAGATGACAGGCTCCAGGACTACTTGTTCGCAGCTGGCGCGGGTGCCGGGGCGGACGGGGCGGCTGGGGTCGCGGCGGGTGCGGATGCCGCGGCAGGCGTCGAGCCTTCCGCTGCGGAAGCGGTAGCAGGCGCGGCAGGTGCGTCGCCTGAGGCAGCCGCGGGCTTGGCTGAGCCGTAGCCGTCGGCGTACCAGCCTCCGCCTTTGAGCGAAAAGGCCGGGGCGGAGATGACTCGTTTCAGCTCGCCGCCGCAATAGGGGCAGGTGGTGATTTCAGGGTCGGAGAACTTCTGGATTTTCTCCGTGTGCCGTCGGCAGGCGGTGCATTCGTATTCGTAAAGCGGCATGATGATTCGTTTCCTGACCCTCAGTTTACCGCGATGGCCGGACAAGCGAGAAGCAGATCGTCCGCCTTTGGCGAAGGAGGACATGGGGTGTTCCAAGAACTATAGCTGCTGGGATTTCCGAATCAGGTGTGCGGTGGAGTTTTCTTCGAGAGAAAACGCCCTATAAGGATTGACACCAAGTCTATGTGCCGCTGTGTGTCGCCAGGGCGCTGGCGATGCTTTCGGCGATCGCCAACTGTCTTCCGCGGCGGCGATGCTGCCCGAGAAGATTGGTCTGCATGCTTTTGGAAAGCTATGGGTTTGTGACTTGGGATGAACTCCCTTCGAACATGCTGCTTCTCGATACTTCGCAATCTTACCCGTGCGTTGTAAGCTTTTGCACATGAGCCGCGTGATCCCCATCGACTTGCTTGACCTGTCTATGCCTATCGCCCTGCGTTCGTGTGTCCCAATCACGGACGAGCAGCTGATGCGTTTTTCAGAACGCAACCGGCCGTATCGCGTTGAGCGCAATCAACAAGGAGAGATCACGATCACGACCCCAGTCGGAGGCATTGGCGGCGGGAATGAGATGCATGTCTGCTTTGAACTGATGGCGTGGGCGAGACAAAACGGCGCGGGTAAGGCTTTCAGTCCAAGCACCGGGTTCAATCTGCCCGACGGTTCCTGTCTTTCTGCAGATGCTTCCTGGCTTCCGTATTCGCGTTGGAATTCTTTGACCCTGGAGCAAAAAGCTGGCTATCCCCCCTTGTGCCCCGACTTTGTCATCGAGGTGCGATCGCGGAGCGACACCCGCAAGCTGGTTGAGGTGAAGATGCAGCTCTGGCTTGAAAATGGAACGAAGCTCGCCTGGTTGATCGATCCGCAACAAGAAACCGTGACGATTTATAGGCCGCTTCACGATCCCGAAACACTGGAAAAGCCGGAGATGGTGCCAGGCACGGGTCCCGTTGCAGGGTTTGAGCTTCACTGCTCCGAGCTTTGGGCGTCCAAGAGCTAGGCTGCGTGCGCAAATTTTTCCAGGCTCTTTGGTTCACCTGGCTCTGCATCTCCGCTTCTGCGCAGAGAGCGGGTCAGACGGCGACTCTTCCGCCCTTGCAAGCTGCCGACGCCCTTGGCGCCGAGCTCTTTGAGCGGTCTGTCTCGACCGGCATGGTCCTGGTCCTGGTGCGGGGCGATGAGGTCTTCTTCCGCGGCTACGGCGAGACCGCGCCGGGCAGCCGACAGGTGCCTGCGCCGGACTCGCTGCTGCGGCTTTGCTCGCTCTCGAAGATTTTCGCCTCCGACCTGCTAGTCAAGCTGGCGCTGGCGCATACGGTTCGCCTGGATGACTCTCTGCAGCGCTTTGCCCCGCCCGGCGCGCGGGTGCCCTTCCGTGGCAAGCCCATCACGCTGGCGGACCTGGCCACGCACACCGCCGGGCTTCCGCGGGAGGTGGAGCCCGCACCTCGCGGCGTGCCGCACTTTACCTTTCCCGACTATGCAACCCGCTGGCGCTGGCTACCGGCCCAGCGGCTCCGCACGGTGCCGGGAACGGCCGCCCTCTACTCGAACGCCGGCTTCGACCTGCTTGGCGATGCGCTGCAGGCCGCCGCGCACAAGCCCTATGCGCAGCTGCTGGCGGAGCGTACGCTTGCGCCGCTTAATCTGCGCCAGACTACGTTCTTTCCGACGCCGGCCCAGTGCGCGCGGCTGCTGGGCACCGCGAAGGACGAAGGTCCGTGCACCAGCACCGAAGCGACCGCCGCGAGCTCCGGCCTCTACTCCACCGGGGAAGACATGGCGCGGTGGCTCAAGTATCTACTGGGCGCGCAGAATCCCGCCGCGCAGGCCGTCTATCTTCTGCCCTCGAACCTTGCCAGCGTTCAGGGCCTGGACCATGCCGGCGAACCGACCGGCATCGGCCTGGGCTGGATGCATCTGCTTGCGCCCGACGATCCCTCGCACCTGGTTGAGAAGACGGGCGGCGGCGCGGGGTTTGTGACGTATATCGCGATCCATCCCGCGTGCCACACGGCTCTGTTTGCCGCCTTCACCGAAGGCCGCGGCTCGACACACTTCAACGTCTTCAAGGATGCGAACGATGTGCTGCTGGCTGTATGTGGATTGCCGCCCATGCCGCCGGAGCCGGCCCGGCCGCCCGCGAGACCAGCGCGCCGAACCGCGCGCAGGCACAAGGCCGCTTGAGTTCCGATACCATGGCCTTGCAGGTGATTGCTTGCCGGGGAGGAGAACGATGCCGCCGCAGATCGAGTTTGAACGGGAAGACGACGGCCGCTGGAGCGCCGCGATACCAGGTCTCCCCGGAGTGAGGATGTCTGGAGCAGTCCAAAGAGGAAGCCGCATCGAAGGTCGAGGCGCTTGCCGCCTGTGTGATTCCGCTTCTCTGTAAGTCCAAACCCTAAGGATTCCATGAAGATCGTTCTTGCTGAAAAAGTCTCTCCGGCTACCTTGGCTCTGCTGACGCAGGAATCAGGCTGGACCTGCATCACCGCCGACAAGATCAAGTCGCTTCCGGCTGAGCTGGCCGACGCCGATGCGCTCATCGTTCGCTCCGCGGTGCAGGTGGATGCGGCGCTGCTCGAGCATGCGCCCAGGCTGCGCGTCATCGGCCGCGCCGGGGTTGGGGTGGACAACATCGACACCGCCGCGGCCACCCATCGCGGCATTGTCGTGATGAACACTCCGGGCGCGAACGCGGTTGCCGTTGCCGAGCTTACCCTCGGCCTGATGATCGCCATGTGCCGCCAGATTCCGCGCGCCAACCAGACGATGCACAGCGCGGTGTGGGATAAGAAGTCGCTCCAGGGCTCGGAGCTGCGCGGCAAGACGTTGGGCATCGTCGGGCTTGGGCGCATCGGGCTTGAAGTCGCACGGCGCGCGCAGGCCTTCGGCATGGACCTGATCGCGTACGATCCCTTCCTTGCGCCGGTGATTGCGCGCGAGAACGATGTGACGCTTACGAATCTGGACGAGGTGTTCAAGAACTCCGACTTTCTGACGCTGCATGTGGGCCTGACCACGCAGACCGAGGGCATGATCAACGCGCACTCGATCGCCATTATGAAGCCCGGCGTGCGCATCGTGAACTGCGCGCGCGGCGAGCTGATCGTCGATGCCGCGCTGGCTGAGGGACTCATGTCGGGCCGGGTCGCCGGCGCCGCGCTCGATGTCTTCCACCACGAGCCGCTGAAGGATTCGGTGTTCTTCAATCTTCCGAATGTGCTGCTCTCGCCGCACATCGCCGGCGCGACCGACGAGGCGCAGGAGGCTATCGGCATCCAGCTGGCCATGCAGGTGCGCGACTATTTGAAGCTGGGGGTCGTGCAGAATGCGGTGAATGTCTCCTCGCTCTCGCATGAGGAGTACGTTGAGGTCGCGCCGTACATCGACATGGCTTCGCGGCTCGGCAGCTTTCTTGCGCATGCGACTCCGGGTCATCTGGAAGATGTTCAGCTTACCTATACCGGCCGGCTCGCGCTGGGCAAGACCGACCTGATCCGCAATGCCGCGCTGGCCGGCATCTTTGCCGATACGGAAGGCCAGTCCTCGGTCAATCGCATCAACGCGGCCGCGGTTGCGGAGGAGCGCGGCATCCGCATCCAGGAGGACAAGCGCGAGTTCGTTCCGGGCGGCTCGGGCTCCGTGCTGAAGCTGGTTTTGCATGCGAGCGAGGGCGATAGCAGCGCGTCGGCCACTGTGCTCCACGGCAACTCGCCGCGCCTGCTTACCTATGACGGCATTGACATTGAAGCGCCGCTCAATGGAACGCTGGTCGCCATCCGCAACCACGACGTTCCGGGTGTGGTTGGGCGCATCGGCACCATCCTGGGCGAGCACGGCGTCAACATCGCCCACTTTGCGCTGGGCCGCCCGGTTGCCGCAAGACAAGGCCGCGCGCAGAAGGTTCCGCAGGGGCAGGCGCTGGCCGTGGTGCAGGTCGATACGGCGAGCGATCCCTCCGCGGCCAACGTGCTGGCCGCGCTGCGGAAGGTGGAGGCGATTGCGAGCGTGCGCCTGGTGGAGCTGGGCAAGTAAGTGAGCCGCACCTTTTTTGGAGGAGCGACCGTGCGGACGCTACACTTCAGCCATGGCGATGGCAAAGAGGCTTGGATGGACAGCGGCAGCCGTATTGGTTGGATGTGCCTGCATGCCTAGCCTGCAGGCTCAGGGCGCCGCATCTCTGGACACGCGGCGCCATGCGCTCAACAAGCTGCTGGCCGAGGAGTGGGAGTACGAGCTGCAACAGTCGCCGGAGATGGCGACTTCGATCGGCGACTATCGCTACAACGACAAGCTGAGCGATGCTTCCATAAAGCACGTTCGGGAGAGCGCGGAGAAGAGCCGGCAGTGGCTGGCGCGCTTCGAGGCGATCGAGACGACGGGCTTTCCCGAGCAGGAGCGGCTGAACCAGGCGCTGATGGTGCGCAACCTGCGCGAAGGCCTGGAAGGCTACCAGCTGAAGGTGTGGGAGATGCCGGTGACCCAAATGAGCGGCGTGCATCTGGACATCGCGCAGTTCGTTCCCCTGATCCCGTTCAACACGACCAAGCAGTATGAGGATTATCTTGCGCGGCTGAAGCAGGTGCCGCGGTTGTTTGCGCAGACGATGGCGATCTGCGAGCAGGGGCGCAAGGACAAGCTGATGCCGCCGAAGTTCCTGCTTGAAAAGGTGCCGGCGCAGGCGCGTGCGATCGGCACGCCGGCGGGCGAGGCGAACGTGTTTGCTTCGCCGTTGCAGCACTTTCCGGTAGAGATCCCGGCGGCGGACCAGAAGCGAATGCACGATGAGATTCTGGCCGTGATCGATACCGAGGTGCGGCCGGCGTATGCGAAGTTTGCCGACTACGTGGAGAAGACGTATGCGCCGGCGGGCCGGACCAGCGAAGGTTTGTGGTCGCTGCCGAACGGCGATGCGCTCTACCGGTATGCGATCGAGTCCAACACGACGACCAGCATGGATCCGCAGGCGATTCACGATCTCGGCATAAGCGAGGTGGCGCGCATCGAGGCCGAGCAGCTGGTGATTGCGAAGAAGCTGGGGGCGAGCGATTTGAAGAGCTTTCGCGCGTCGCTCAAGACCAATCCGAAGACCTTCCCGACCAGCGCCGAAGACCTGCTGAACCACTATCGCGGCTACATCGCGCAGATGAAACCGAAGCTGCCGGAGCTGTTCGGCCTGCTGCCGAAGGCGCCGATTGAGGTTGTGGCGATGGAATCGTTTCGCGATAAGGAGGGCGCCGCGGCGGATTACAACACGGGCACGCCGGATGGCAAACGGCCGGGCCGCGTGAACGTCAACACCTATGACTGGCCGCACCGCTCGCTGCTCACGGCGGAATCGACCGCGTATCACGAGGGCATTCCGGGCCACCACATGCAGCTTTCGATCGCGCAGGAGCTGCCGAGTCTGCCGCCGTTCCGTCAGCATGCGGGCTACACGGCGTACGTGGAGGGCTGGGCGCTCTACTCGGAGCGCCTGGGCAAGGAGGTGGGCTTTTACCAGGACCCGTTTTCGGACTTCGGCCGCCTGAACGATGAGCTGCTGCGGGCCTGCCGTCTGGTGCTCGACACCGGCGTGCACTCTAAGCACTGGACGCGCCAGCAGATGGTCGATTACTTTCACGCGCACTCGGGCGAAGACGAGGCGGATGTGCAGGCGGAGACGGATCGTTACATAGCGTGGCCGGCGCAGGCGCTGGCGTATAAGTTGGGCCAGCTGAAGATTAAGGAGTTACGCACGCGGGCGCAGAAGCAGCTGGGGGCGAAGTACGATGTGAAGCAGTTTCACGATGAGATTCTAGATGGCGGGGCGCTGCCGCTCGATACTCTGGATCAGCGGGTGCAGGCGTGGATGGATGCGCAGAAATAAGCTAACAGCTATTTCTGCTCGGCTCCTGCCTTGATCTCAAAGATCGTAGGCCACTGCTTGCCCGTCACATAGAGCCGCTTGCGTTTGGCGTCGTAGGCGATGCCGTTGAGGACGGATTCGGCGTCCTTCTTCTGGCTGTCCGGGAGCAGGCCGGCGCAGTCGAGCCAGCCGAGGACGTGGCCGTCAGTGGGCGAGATGCGGGCGATGCGGTCGCTGTGCCAGACGTTGGCGTAGATCTCGCCGCCGGAGCGGGAGGGGATGTATTCGAGCTCGTTCAAGTTGCGGACCGGGACGCCGTCGTCCTTGACGGTGAGGGTGCGGGTTTCGTCGAAGGTGTCGGGGTTGCGGAAGCGCAGGATGGGCGTGCCGTCGGAGGTGATGAGCTCGCGATCGGTGCGGGTCATGCCCCAGCCCTCGCCGGTGTAGTGGAACTGGCCGACGACGCGGAGCGAGGTGCGGTCGAGGACAAAGCCGATGTGCGATTGCCAGGTCCACTCGAAGAGGTTGTTGCCCCAGTCGACGATGCCCTCGCCAAAGTACTCGGGCGGCAGCTCGTGGTGGGCGATGACGCGGCCGGTGACAGGCTCGGTGACGAGGACGGCGGAGTGGTCCTTGAGGCCGGTACCTTCGTAGAAGAGTCCGTCGCGGAAGAAGAAACCTTCGGTGTAGCTGTCGGTGGAGTGGGGCAGACGGGCTACGACTTCGCAGCGCTGCACGGGTGCGGCGGTCGCCATCTGCGCCGCCCACAGAAGCAGCGTAGCAAGAAAGATCCATTTGCCCGGGGTCATCGTCTGCAACCTGTCACTTCGCTGCCGGGTTTTGCATGGAGCAGCAGGCGTCGGCGCGTCCGCAGATGCATTTGCGCTCTTCCGCGGCCGGGTGAGAGCTCTCCGCAAACATCTTCTGCGCGGCGATGAGCCCGGCTCCGAACTGGATGGGCTGCCCGTCGGCTCCGCGGGCCTGCGAGACCGAGTGAACGATGATCTGCTCGAGCGCGCCGATGAGCGCGATGGTGTCCATGTAGTCGAAGAAGCCGAGGTGCGCGATGCGGAAGATTTGCCCTTTCATCTCGCCCTGTCCGTTGGTGATGATGGCGCCGAAGCGGGCTTTCAGCTCCTTGACGAAGAGGCCGGAGTCGACTCCGGCGGGAGGCAGGACGGCGGTGGCGGCGGCGGACGGGGCCTCCGGCGCGAAGAGCGTGCAGCCCAGGGCGAGCATGGCCGCGCGGGTCATGGCGGCGATGGTCTCGGCATTGTCGACCAGCTTGCGGCGGCCCTCGATGAGGTCTCCGGCGGGGTTGCCGGGCGTGGCTGCCTGCGCGGCGATCCAGTCCAGCGCGGCGCCGAGTGCGGCGATCAGCGCGACCGGCGGCGTGTAGGCGGACTCGCCCATGCGGGCGTTTTTGCGTTCCTTGCGGAGGTCGAAGTAGTAGCGCGGATTGTAGGTGGCTTCCATGCGGTCCCAGGCGCGCGGACCGATGGCCAGGTAGGAGAGCCCGGGCGGGATCATGACGGCCTTCTGCGAGCCGCCGATGAGGACGTCGATGCCCCAGCCGTCCATGTCGAGGTGCGTGGTGCCGAGTCCGGTGATGGCGTCGACGACCAGCAGGGCTTCCGAGCCGGTCTCCTTGAGCAGGTTGGCGATAGCGGGCACGCAATGGCGGACGCCGGTCGAGGTTTCGGTGGCCTGCATGAAGACGGCGCGGGTCTCGAGCTTGAGCCCGGCCCTGACCTCGTCGAGCGAAAAGGTGTGTCCGTAAGGCGCGGAGACGACATCGACCGCGCAGCCGAAGGCCTTGGCGAGGGCCGACCAGCGCTCGCCGAATTTGCCGGCGGTGAGAACGAGCACGCGGTCACCGGGCGAGGTGAGATTGGAGACGGCGGCTTCCATGGCACCGGTTCCGGAGCTCGAGAGGAGGACGAGGTCGCCCTGCTCGGTGCCGACAAACTGCTTGAGCTGCGCTAGGACGCGGGTGAACAGGGCGCGGAACTCGGCGGTGCGGTGATGGATGTCCGCGGCGGCCATGGCGAACTGGGCGGCGGGCAGCAGAGGCGTGGGGCCGGGGGTGAAGAGGCGCGTCTTGCGGATCATGGTCCTATTGTAGCCAGGTACCGGAGTTGAGCGACGGTACGCAGACAGCTTGGTGGCGGATGTGCCACGGAAAGGGGATTCAGTTTGCCATGGATTGTTCCTAGCATGGAGACAGCATTGGCATGCTGAGAGGATGTGTATGAACGCCCGCTTTTGGGTTGCGTTGATGCTGGGTGGTTGGATTGGAATGTGGAGTAGGACGGCATCGGCGCAGACGGCTGAATGTGGGCTTGCCCGGGCGGTCACGCCGGAGACGGATCCCGCAAGCCCGGGCAGCGCGGCGCTGCCGGAGGCTCCGGGCACAAAAGAGGGGGATGTGGGAGCGGGCGGCGGGGTGATGCGGACGCCGCAGAGCCGTCCGGCAGCAGTACGGCCGTTTTCTGCCGTGGCGGCCGGCGTGCGAGTGGGTCTGTCCGGCGTCGGGCTGGAGGTCGCGACGCCTCTGGCGAGGCGGCTCAATCTGCGCGCGGGAGGCAGTTTCTTGAGCATCGACCCGCACTTTGTCGAGGACGGTATCCAGGTGATCGGCGCCATCCAGCTGCGCTCGGGATTTGCGGCGGTGGACCTGTTTCCGTTCAACGGCGGATTCCACATCAGCCCGGGGTTCACGATGTACAACGGCGACCACCTGAGCGCGAAGGCCATGGTTCCCGGCGGACAGGAGTTCGACCTGGGCGACGGAACCTATACCAGCGACATGGCGGATCCGGTGCACGGAACGTTCGATCTCAGCTTTGGCAGGAAGAGCGCGCCGCGGTTGACGCTGGGCTGGGGCAACATGATCCCGCGCACGGGCGGCCACTGGAGCTTTCCGTTTGAGGTTGGTGGGGAGTACATTGGCAAACCGCCGCACACGACGCTGACGCTGGCGGGCACGGTGTGCCAAGGACCGGGCTTCTGCCAGCCGATCGACCAGAACCCGACGGCCCAGCAAAACGTCACGATCGAGCAGAACGAGATCAACAGCGATATTCCTTCCTGGCTGCGGTTTTTTCCGCTGGTCTCGACGGGGATCAGCTACCGCTTTGGGCATAGTTCGGCGGCGACCCGGTAGCGCTCGGCAGGGAGCTTCGCGGCGGAGGTAAGATAGGACCGCGAGGAACAGCATGAGCGAGCAGGAGACGCAGGAAGAGAAGCCGAACAGCGGGGGCGTGAGCGCGGAGACCGGGGCGAAGCCGGCCGGCATCGGCAGCCGGATCGGCAAAGACATTGTTACCGCCATGAAGGCGAAGGACGAGCACACGCTGACGACGCTGCGGATGGTGAAGGCGGCGCTGAGGAGCAAGGAGATCGACAAGCGCGAGCCGCTGACGGATGGGGAAGAGGCGCAGATCCTGACGACACTGATCAAGCAGCGGCGCGAGTCGGTCGAATCGTTTACCAAGGGCGGCCGGCCGGAGCTGGCGGAGAAGGAACAGGCCGAGATTGGGATGATCGAGGGCTACCTGCCGCAGTCGGCCAGCGAGGACGAGGTGCGGACGGTGGTGATGGGCGCGCTGCACCATCTGGCGGCGGGCAACGACGGCGCGAAGCCAGGGCCGAAGGACATGGGGCCGGCGATGCGCGTGGTGCAGCAGCGGCTGCTCGCCAGCGGGCTGCGGGCGGATGGCAAGATGGTGAGCGAAATGGTGAAGGCGGAGCTGGCGAAGTAAGGGCAGCAGGAAGCTCTCTACCGTCCCGGCCAACTCACGGTGATTCCGGCCAGGACCGTCCGTCCTGGCAGAGGGACTCCGGGGAGTTCCTGGTAGCGTACGTTGGCCAGGTCGTCGGCTCCGGCGTACGGGCGGATCAGACCGTGTGTGCGGGTCAGGGCGACGGTCCACAGCGGGTAGGCCGTGCGCCCGGTCTGCTGCACGACCGAGACCTGGGTGCGCGCGGCGAGTTGGGCGGAGGTAAAGATGCCCTGCCAGGCGAAGCTGGCGTTATGACTTGCGTAGTTGTAGGCGTACTCGGAGATGAGCCCGGATGGCGGCGGCGCGGCGTGGAGGAAGGTCTCGCCGAGATCGAAGGTCTGCTTCGCGAAGGGGCGTAGTGTGATCCGGGACTCGACGCCGGAGTATGCCAGGTGGCCGACGTTGTTCGCCTGGTAGGGCGCAGAGAGGGAGTATTTGGAGTAGTCGATGGCGTCGGTTTGGCGCAGGGTGAAGCCGGTCGCGTTGAGCCGCAGACGCGGCTGGTTCCCTATCGAGCCCAACGCCGGAAGCCATTCCAGGCCGCCCTCGTAGCTCTGCGAGGTCTCGGGTTTCAGGGTTGGATTGCCGATGGTGGTCGGGTCGGAGTAGTAGAGGTCGACGTAGGTCGGCAGGCGAAAGCCGCGCCCCGCCGCCGCATGCGCGCGCAGGCCGTGGCCGAAGAAGAAGCCGGCCGACGCGGACGGTGAGAAGACCGAGGCCGGCCCGCGCACGATCTCCTCCCGCGCACCGGCCGAAAGGGTAAGGCGTTTGAGCGAGCGAAACGTTAGGTTGGCGTAGCCCGCGCCCTGATTGCGCGCGTGCCGGCCCAAGTTGCTGCTGCGGATCGCGTCGCCATCGGCCTCGAGCCCGTAGGCGAGGTCGAAGCGATGCGCCACGGGCTGCGCGCGGCGCAGGTCGGTTTGCCAGAGGCTGTCCACGTGATTGTTCTCATAGAGCGCCGGGTGAGAGACTTCGAGCACGAATAGGTCGGTGTGGCGGCGGAAGGAGAAATCGGCGAAGAGGTTCGCGGGCAGCGGCTGGCGGACAGCGGCGAACCAGCCCTTGGTGCGTTCGCTCGACTCATATGGGCCATAGAAGAGGTTGGCGTCGTAGGGCCGGTCGGAGGCGCCGAGAAGAATTTCCGTTGGGGCGAGCGGTTTGGCTGCCGAAAGGAAGCTGTCTAGGGCGAGCGTGTTCGCGTGGTAGCCGCGGTCGTTTTGTCCTGCGTAGGAGAAGCCGTCGGAGGTGTCGCGCGCGCCGGTCAGGGTTGCCGCGAAACGGGGGGTGACGCCGGCCAGCTGCAGGTGCTGTTCGGTCGAGCCCAGGGTGCCGCCGCCGAGCCGAAGGGTTCCGGAGGTCCGCGCAGGCGCCGCGGTGATCAGGTTGATTGCCCCGCCGATGGCGTCCGAGCCGAAGAAGGTCGAGCCTGAGCCGTGCAGGACGTCCATGCGGGCGACGGCTTCAAGCGGCAGCGGCAGGTCGAGGTTGAGATGGCCGGTCTCCGGATCGTTCAGGCGCAGGCCGTCCAGCAGGATAAGCGTCTGCTCAAAGGTGGTGCCGCGGATGGAGAGGTCGGCCTGCACCCCGGCGGGACCGCGCTCGATCAGGTTGAGCGAGGGATCGAGCCGCAGATAGTCCACCGCGGACTGAAAGAGCGGCTGCGTGGCCGGATCGCTTGTGTCCAGCGTGCGCACGGATCGATCGACTGCGTCTGGAGCGTTCAGCGGCAGCGGTTCGGTCGAGAGGACGCTCGCCGACTGCGGCACCGCTGCCGGCCGGGGAGCCTGTTGTGCCCAGGTGCAACCCGCCGCCAGCAGCGGCATGGAGATGGCCAGTTTTCTCTTCACTCGCGGATGATCTTGACGAAGATGCCGTCCGGAAGCGTGACGCCGCCGAGCAGGTGCACGGCGCCATCACGGGTGAAGCCGCGGAGCATGGTGGGGGCGGTGGGGCGCGACCGCGGCTCGGCGGGTTCCAGGATTGCCGGAGGCGGGTGGGACGCCGGAGGAGTGGACGCGGCTGCCGGCCTGGGGCGCAGCGGAAGCGACTCGACCGGCGCAGACGTGACGCCTCCGCGCCGCGTGCCTTTGTCCATGGCCTGGTTGGCGAGCGCGTCGGCGGCTTTGTTCTTATGACGCAGCGCGTGGCTGATCTCGAAAGCCTGCAGCCGGGCGATGCGGTTTCGAGCCTCCTGCCAGAGCGGCTTCAGGTCGGGCGAGTTGACCTTGTACTTGCCCTGCACCTGTTTCACCATCAGCTCGGAGTCGGAGACAACCTTCAGGTGGGTGTGCCCGTGCTCGAGCGCCCAGGCGAGCACGGCCAGCAGGCCGGAATACTCGGCATAGTTGTTGGTGCGGATGCCGAGATACTGGGAGAGTTCGGCGAGCGTGTTGTCCTCGGCATCGGTCAGAACGGCCCCGTAGCCGGAGGGCCCGGGATTGCCCCGCGAGCCGCCGTCGCAGTGCGCGTGCACCCAGTTTGCCGCAGAGGCGGCGGGGTTGGAGAAGAGAGACATCGGTTTAGTGTAATCGTGCAAGGCGCTGCTCCCGGAGCTGAAAGATACGGCGGAAATCGCCATCTGATTACCTTTATCGGCAGACGCAGTCTATTCTTTAGCTTCAATTTTCTGACTCCGGGGTCGGATTTCGTATGAGCGCTGAAACGTTCGGGTTAAAGATGGAGGGAGCCTTGTCGCCGGTGATGGCGGCGCTGCGCCGTCCTGGTTTGGGGCAGGCCATTGGCGTAGAATCGACGCCAATGGCGAAGGCAGCGGTCCATTCCGGCACACGCGGCGGCAAGTTGACGCCCGCGCAGATGGAGGCGCGCGCGCAACAGCGTCTGGAGGATGACGAGCTGATCCGGGAGGCGCAAAAGGGCGAACGGGCTTCGTTCGACCAGTTGGTCCGGCGATACGATCAGAGCGTACTGCGGCTTGCCCTGCACATGCTTGGCAATGAGCAGGACGCGCAGGATGTGCACCAGGATGCGTTTATCAAAGCATACCGGCATCTGGGAAACTTCCGCTTCGAGTGCTCGTTCTACACATGGCTCTACCGGATTGTGACGAATCTTTGTCTTGACCAGCTGCGGCGGCGCAAGTCGCGCCGCGAAGATCCGGCGACGGTGCTCGACGCGAGCGGCGATGAGATGGACCTTATGGCCAACGTGACGGACAGCCGGGCCATGGCGAATCCGGGCCGCGAGCTGGACCGGAAGGTGATGGGCGAGCGGATTGCCGACGCGCTCGACAAACTGACTCCGCGCGAGCGCACGGTCTTCGAGCTCAAGCACTACCAGGGGCTGAAGCTGCGCACGATCGGGGAGATGCTAAGCACGACAGAAGAGACTGCAAAGAATACGCTGTTTCGCGCGACCCGCAAGCTGCGGTTGAATCTGGCGGAGTTACGCGGGTTATAGAAGCAAGGCATGGTTGGACTTACCGGGCAAAGACCTGGAAGCGGTGTGGCAATCGACGATTTGAGGCTGGGCGAGGCGAAAAACGATGACATGTGACGGTGTGCGCGATAGCGTGATGCTTGCGGCGTATGGTGAGCTCCCGGACGAGGAAGCGATTTGGGTGGAAGAGCATCTGATGGTGTGCGCAGCGTGCCGCCAGGAGCTCGAAACGCTTCGGGAGATGAGTGAAGTCCTGTCGCTGCATCCCTTGCGCGACCCTGATCCTAACCTGCTGGCACAGAGCCGGATGCGCCTGGATGAGGCACTCGACGCCATGCCTCGGCACGGGTTTCTGACTGGATTGCAAGTGAATGCGCTCTCCTGGCTGCGGCATTTGCAGGGCGCGCCGGCGCTGGCTACGCTGCTGGTCGGAGCCGGTTTTTTGAGCGGCAACTTCGCCCAGCGGTATGAGGCCGCGCACACGCCGCGGCCGGCGGCTACGGTCTTCGTCTCAAGCCCTAATGGGGGTGGCGTCTCGACCATTTCGGCGATTACGCGGCTTCCGGGCGAGATGGTCCAGGTGAGCTACAACCGGACGGTGCCGGAGATGGCGCAGGGGACGCTTGACGATCCGCAGATCCGGCGGCTGCTGCTGGTCGGCACGCAGGCTGCCGCGACGAATGTGGTGCAGGCCGAGTCCGTGGGGATTCTGGCAGGGGAGTGCAAGATCGGACATGGATGCAAGGCGGAGGCGGATGGCTCAGGGATTCGCCCGACGCTGTTGACCGTACTCCGCACCGATCGCAGTCCGAGTGTTCGGCTCAGGGTGCTTGAGGCCATGCAGCGGTACGTCAGCCAGGATGAGAGTGTGCGCGACGCGGTGGCCCAGGTTGCCCTAACGGATGCGAGCGCCGTCGTGCGAACGAGGGCGATCGCTCTGCTGGAGCCTGTGCAGAGCGACAGCAGCGTGCGGCAGGTGCTGCGGACCATCTCGACGACCGACGAAAATCCGTATCTGCGTACGGTCAGTACGCAGGCGCTTCAGGGAAGCGGCTCCCTTCAGTAGATTGGATTCACGCGCGTACCTGAAGGTGGAGCAGGGATGAAGAGCATGGTGGGCTACCGGGAACTGGGATGGGCTGCGCCGCTGATCCTGGCTATGCATGGGGCCGTGGCGGTGGCAGTGGCGGCGCCCTTTCCAGGGCACGTGCGCGCCTTGCCGAGGCAGCATGGCGGCCTGGGCCGGGGACAAAGCTATTTGGGCGTCGATGTGCGGGATGTGAACGACGACGAATTGGCGGCGCTGAAGCTGAAAGAGGCGCGCGGGGCGGAGATCGTCCATGTCGACCATGACGGCCCGGCCGGCAAGATGGGATTGCGCGAGCGCGACGTTGTGACGCAGATGAACGGGGTCGCGATTGAAGGCGAGGAGCAGATCCGCAGGATGCTCCATGACACGCCTCCGGGGCGCACCGTGGTTTTTACGATCTTTCGCGAGGGACAGCAGATGGTCGTGACCGCGGTGATGGCCGACCGGGAGGAGGTGGAGCGGCAGGCCTGGGAGCGGCACCTGAGTGCGCCTGCGGCGCTGCCGGCTTCGGCTCCTGACGGCGTGCTCGCTGGACCGGCCGATCCGGCCGCGGTGGTGATACCGGCCGCGCCACTGCCTCCGCCGCGGTACGGCAAGAGCTTTCTCGGCAGCCTGCTTACCAGCCCCACGTATACCGGCGTGATGCTGGAGCGGGTGGGGCCGCAGCTGGCGTCGTTCTTCGGTGTTTCGACCGGCACGGGCCTGCTGGTGCGCGGCGTGGACAGCAACAGCCCGGCCGCGATGGCCGGCATCCGGGCAGGCGACGTGGTGGTTCGGGCAGATTCGCGCATGCTTGTGACCATGACCCAATGGGCCAAGGCCATCCGCGATGCGAAGGGCCGGCCGGTGACGGTGGTGTTCGTCCGCGACCGCCAGGAGAAGACGGTGATGCTGACGCCGGACATCAAGCGGCGCTCGTCGCTCCAATGTCCGTCGCTGCCTGGGGTTCAGCCGGTATCGGGAGCGCTGGCCAAGCTTACGCAACTCTGACACGCTGGCTGCCCCGACGGCTTTATACTGAAGACATCATGGCTGAAGGACAGACCGGCGCGCCTGCCGCGCAAGAGATCACCGGGATTCGCAGGACTCCCGAGCGGCGCTGGAAGGCGGCGGCCCGCAAGCTCCGCGAGCTGGGCTCGATCGGCTCTGCGCTGGCCTCGACCTCGCACCCGTACATGGCGCACATTGTGCCGATGCGCCGCTGCAACCTGGCCTGCACGTACTGCAACGAATACGACGACCACTCGGCCGCGGTGCCGATCGAGGAGATGGAGCGAAGGATCGATCACCTGGGGCGGCTGGGGACCTCGGTCATTACGATCTCCGGCGGTGAACCGCTGCTCCATCCGGAACTGGACCGGGTGATTGCACGGATACGCAAGACGGGTGCGATTGCGGGCATGATTACCAACGGCTACCTGCTGATGCCGGAGCGGATCGAGCGGCTGAACCGGGCGGGGCTCGATCACATGCAGATCTCGATCGACAATGTGATGCCGGACGCGGTGTCGAAGAAGAGCCTGAAGGTGCTCGACGCGAAGCTGCGCATGCTGGCCGAGCACGCGGATTTTCATGTGAACATCAACTCCGTGGTGGGCGGCGGGGTGGCCAACCCGGAGGATGCGTATACGGTGAGCGAGCGGGCGCTGGGGCTGGGCTTCTCGTCGACGATCGGCATTATCCACGACGGCAGCGGGCAGCTGAAGCCGCTGGGCGAGCGGGAGCGCGCGGTCTGGGACCGGGTGCGCAAGCTGACGCGGCGGAGCTACTCGCGGTTCAACCAGTTCCAGGAGGCGATCGCGAACGGCGAGCCGAACGACTGGCGGTGCCGGGCGGGGTCGCGCTATCTCTATATCTGCGAGTTCGGGCTGGTGCACTACTGTTCGCAGCAGCGCGGCTACCCTGGGGTGCCGCTGGCGGAGTACCAGCGGGCGGATGTGGAGCGCGAGTTCCTGACCGAGAAGAGCTGCTCGCCGAACTGCACGATCAGCTGCGTCCACCAGGTGAGCTACATCGACCACTGGCGCGCGCCGCAACATCCGCAGACAGCTCCGCCGACTCCTTCGCAGGACCTTGTGCAGATCCGGTGATTCGAAGCAACTGTGCAGGTACCTCCCCCCCACCCCCCACCAAAAGTATTCAAAGTCTTCGAAACAAACAGCTTAGGTCTGGACTTCGGTTTGGACTTCCTTGCCCAATCCTGGATGCCGCAAGTCTGAGGCTTCCTACGAAGCCTTGGAATCTATCTCTACTTCTATTTTAGCAACTTGCACGGGGCCTTTATGCCACGTGCAAGTTCTTTCCTGTCAATCACTTAGGTCTTTAGGGTACTTGACAGCCTTGGCTGTCAAGTACCCTCAGCCCTGGTTCGCTTCAGTACGCGGCGAGGGCGGCGCGCATCCACTGGTTGGTGCCGACGCAGGCGTAGAGGTAGGGCAGCACGATGCGGATCGCGCCCGGGGTGCACAGATCGCTGGAGCCGGGAGCGTTGGTGCCGGTGTGGAGGTCGCCGTTGCCGTCGACCACCTGGGTCTGGTTGAACTGGACCGAGTTCGAGACGCCGTTGAAGCCGTAGCCGATCTGGATGGCGTTCGAGGCTCCGTTGGTGGTGGTTGCCCCGTCGCCGATGGCAACCGTGCGGTACTCGTTGCCGGTGAGGGCGAAGCCCGCGGCGGTGCCGATGGCGGTGTTGTTGGCGCCGGTCGAGAGATTGCCGCAGGACTGGAAGCCGATGCAGGTGTCGTAGGTGCCCGTGGTGACGCTGCCGCCGGCGGCAAGGCCGAGGAAGGTTCCGGCGCTGGTGGCGTTGGCCGCGGCGAAGGGGCCGACGATGACTGCGCCTGAAGGCGTGTTGAGGCCGGCCTGCGAGCCGATGATGACGCTTTGGGTGACGTTGGTGCCGTAGTTTCCGGCGTTGTCGCCGATGATGATGGCCTGCGAGGCCGTGGTGAGATTGTTGGCGGTGGAGCCGATGATGATGGCCTGGCTGGCGGGTCCGAGGGCTCCGGCGGCTTCGGAGCCGATGACGATGATGTGGTCCTTATCTCCGGGCGCGTTCAGCGAAAAGTTGCCGATGACGGTGTTGTGGAGCGAGTTCAACGGCACATGTCCGTCCATGGAGTGCGCGCCGACGATGGTGTCGCCGCCGCCGGTGGCGATGCCCGCGCCGGCGTGGACGCCGATGAGGGTTTCTTCGGAGGCGGCGGTGATGCCGAGCGCGGCTTTCTGGCCGATGAAGACGTTATCGACCGAGGGAAAGGCGCCGTTCGAGACCATGCTGAGGCCGGCCTGGGAGCCGATGCAGGTCGTCAGGCCGTTCTCCGGGCCGGCGTTGGGCACCTGGCTGCCATCAAAGGCGGGACAGGCGAGAAAGCCGAGGATGGTCATCTCGCGCCCGGTGGTGAGCGCGGTGCCGGCGTTGACGCCGATGATGGTGTCGTCGGTTCCGGTGGGATTGCCGTTATTTGCGCCGAAGGTGAGATTGCCCAGGGTCACGTTCGTGGAGGTGGTGCCGACGTTCGTCTGTGCCGACGCGGCACCGAACAACGCAGAGAGAAGCAACAGGGAAGACAGGCGTGCATGGACAGACATGATTTGGGCCTCAGAGACGGATAGCTTGCTGGCAAATCATACCAGCGGGTTCCCTGTTTTTTGCGGAGTTTCGCTCAGCAGCGACATCAATCCAGCCTCGTCGAGGACCTTGACGCCGAGCGCCTGGGCGCGCTCGAGCTTGGACCCGGCTTCCTCTCCGGCGACGACGTAATCGGTCTTCTTCGAGACGGTTCCGGAGACCCGTCCGCCGGCGGATTCGATGCGCTCCTTGACGGCTTCGCGAGTGAGCGTCGGTAACGTTCCTGTGAGTACGAACGTTAGCCCTTCCAGGTGCGTGGTGGTGACGCGCTTCTCGGCCGTCATGGTGAGGCCGACGGATTTGAGGTCGGCGATGAGCGCCTGGTTGCGGGGCTCGGCGAAGAAGTCGTGGAGCGCTTCGGCGACCTTGGGGCCGACCTCGGTGACCGCGGTTAGCTCGTCGATATGGGCGGCCATCAGGGCGTCGATGTTCCCGAAGTGCGCGGCGAGGAGTCCCGCGGTGCGTTCGCCGACGAAGCGGATGCCGAGGCCGAGGAGGACGCGGGCGAGTGGCGCGGAGCGGGAGCGGTCGATCTCGTCGAGCAGGGCCTGGGCGGTCTTGTCGCCGACACGCTCGAGGGCGACGAGCTGGTCCTTGCGCAGGCGGTAGAGGTCGGCGAGGGAATGGATGAGCGGAGGGCGCAGGACAGGGGGCGCCGTTGCCTCTTCGGTGCTTTCCGTCGGAGGGGCGTCGGTGGTCTGGCCGAGGAGCTGGGCGACCATGGCGTCTCCGAGGCCCTCGATGTTCATGACGCCGCGCGCGCCGAAGTGGATGAGCTCTTCGCGCAGGCGGGCGGGGCAGCTGGCGTTGACGCAGCGCCAGTCGACCTCGCCCTCTTCCTTGACCAGCGCGCTGCGGCAGGCGGGGCACAGCTGCGGGAAGACGATCTCGACTGTGCCGCGCGGGTGCTGGTCGTCTTCGATCAGGCTGGTGATCTTGGGGATGACGTCTCCTCCGCGCTCGACCGAGACGAAGTCGCCGATGCGTACGCCGAGACGGGCGATCTCGTCGGCGTTGTGAAGCGTGGCGCGGGCGACGGTGGTGCCGCCGATGAGCACCGGGGCGAGATCGGCGACGGGCGTGACCTTGCCGGTGCGGCCGACCTGGAAGAGGACGCCGTTGAGACGGGTGATGCCGGCGCGCGCGGCGAATTTATAGGCGATGGCCCAGCGGGGGGCCTTGCCGGTGAAACCGAGGCGGCGCTGCTGGGCGGCGGAGTCGACCTTGATGACGATGCCGTCGATCTCGTAGCCGAGCGTGTCGCGGAGGGGCTCGGCGCGCTCGATAAAGGCGAGGACTTCGTCGATGGTGGCGACGGTGGCGAGCTGCGGGTTGACGCGCATGCCGGCTTTGCCGAGGGCGGCGAGGGCTTCGGACTGATGGGGAAGCAGGGTTTCACCGTTCGGCTCAAGCAGGAAGTAGGCGTAGAAGTCGAGGCGGCGCTGGGCGACGATGTTGGGCTCGAGCGTGCGGATGGTGCCGGCGGCGGCGTTGCGGGGGTTGGCGGCGGGGGCCTGGCCGGCGGCTTCGCGCTCTGCGTTGAGCTTGCGGAAGGCGGTCTGGGGCATGACGCACTCGCCGCGAACCTCGAATGCCGGAGGAAGGTGCGCGGCGGCGAGGCGGGCGGCGTCAATGTGCAGCGGGATGGAGCGGATGGTGCGGACGTTCGAGGTGACGTCTTCGCCGATGGCTCCGTCGCCGCGGGTGAGGCCGCGAAGGAGGCGGGCTCCGTTGTGGGGGTCGGGGTTCCCGGTGTTGCTTTCAGGTCCATAGTGGAGGGCGAGGGAGAGGCCGTCGAGCTTGAGCTCGCAGGTGTAGGCGGGCGGTTCGGTGGAGGGCAGCGCGGCGCGGACGCGGGTGTCCCAGGCGCGGAGGTCGTCCGGGTTGTAGGCGTTGTCGAGCGAGAGCATGGGGCGGGAGTGGGGGACCTTGTTGAAGCCGTTGGCGGGCTTGCCGCCGACGCGCTGGGTGGGGGAGTCGGGGGTGAGCAGGTCGGGGTGCTCGGCTTCGAGAGCCTTGAGGCGGTTCATGCGCTCGTCGTACTGGGCGTCGGTGAGCACGGGGGCGTCTAGGACGTAGTAGAGGTGCTCGTGGTGGCGGAGCTCGTCGCGGAGGGCGGCGATGTGTTGAGCGGGGCCGATCGGTTTGGCAGCAAGAGCACGCGGCATGGGTGTTCAGTATAGGAGGTCGGGGCAGGTATGCTCAGACAGATGGATCCTGTGACGCATATGCTGACGGGCGCGGTGCTGGCGCGGGCCGGGCTCAACCGCAAGGCGGCGTACGCGACGGCGGCGATGGTGATTGCGGCGGAGTTTCCGGATGTGGATACGGCCTGGTCCGTGTTCGGGCCGGTGACGGGATTCCAGCATCATCGCGGGATGACGCATACGTTCGTCGGCGTGCCGGTGGAGGCGGCGCTGATCGTGGGTGGGTTCTGGCTGCTGCATCGTTGGTGGAAACGGCCGCATAAGGCGCCGGTGAGCTGGGGATGGCTGTATGTCGGGTGCCTTGTGGCACTGCTGAGCCATCTGCTGCTGGACTGGACCAACAATTATGGGATCCGGCCGTTTTTCCCGTTCAATCCGCGGTGGTATGCGGGGTCGTTCGTGTTCATCGTGGAGCCAGTGCTGTTGGTGCTGCTGGCGGGGGCGCTGGCGCTGCCGTGGCTGTTCGGCTTGATCAATGAGGAAGTGGGGGCGGAGGTGGGCGCGCGCAAGCCGAAGTTTGCGGGGCGAGGCTGGGCAGTGGCGGGGTTGGTGGGCGTGGCCGCGTTGTACGCGCTGCGGTATACGGAGCACGAGAAGGCGCTGGGGATCGCGGCACAGAATCAGCCGCCGGATACGGAGCGGATCTTTGCGAGTCCGGAGCCGACGAATCCGTTTGTGTGGCATGTGGTTCTCGAGACGCCGGCGCTGTACCAGCGCATGTTGATCGACACGCATCGCGAGCTTGTGCAGCCGGCGAGCCCGGCGGATACGTTCTACAAGCCGGAGACGACGCTGGCGCTGCTGGCGGCCAAACGGACGTATCTGGGCGAGGTGTACCTGGACTGGTCGATGTTCCCGGTGCTGTCACAGGGTGAGATCGAGGATGATCCGCGGCACCCGCTGACGGCTGTGACGTTTGCCGATGCGCGGTTTTTGTATGACACGGCGCTGCTGCGGACTAGCGGGAGAACGCCTCCGCTCGGGGCTACGGTGATCCTGGACATGGCGGCGCCGGAGGGGCAACGGGTAGTCGAGACGACGATGGGTGGGCGGGTGCAGAAATGAAGCGGGAACGCGGATCAGATAGATAAAAATGGATAAGAAAAGATAGGAGCGACCTCTCCACCCCCTGAACATTCATTGCTAAACAAACAATCTGATCTACTCGAGTTTCGAGTTGACCCGTACAGATTAAGTCATCTTCTCTTATCCATTTTTATCCGTCTGATCCGCGTCGCATGTTTTGCTTGCGGTCGTTCGACATGACGATGCGCTTAAACCTGGCTTGTGGCCCGAAACATAAGACGAAGCCAATCTCGATTGTGGAACTGCGCAGATAATGGAGCAGTTGTGCTTCGTGGTATTTGGTGATGACTTCGGCTGTTTTGAGTTCCAGGATGATGAGGTTCTCGACGACCAGGTCCGCGTAGAAGGTTCCAACCATAAGCTCGCGGAAGTGAACCGGAAGCGCGACTTCTTCTTCCACTTTCATTCCTGCCTGTTGAAGGGCAATCAGCATGGACCGTCGGTAGACAGATTCCAGGAAACCAAACCCTAGCTCGTTGACGACCTGGTAGAACGTGGCAATGATCCGTTCCGTCAACTCTGCGTGTTGGCCTTCAAACCGCGTCGTCACGCGTGACCTCAAGCTGCGCGTCCTCGACCGGAAGCACGATGCCGCGGCGGCGGTCGAAGATCTTGCGGAGGATGTAGACCGTGATCGCAAAGAGGACGGCGACGACCAGGCCGAGCATCAGGTTGACATGGCGGCGCATGACATGCAGAGCTGTGTTCAGGATGGCGGGGCCGTAGAGGATGACCAGCAGCGATTCGATGAGGAAGCGCAGAAACTTGCCGGAGCAGATGGCCAGGAAATAGGAGAGCGGACGCATCTCAAAGACGCCCGCGGCCAGCTCGAAAATCTTGACCGGCATGGGCGGAGGACACATGGCGGGAAGCATGATGGCGAGGAATTCCTGTTTCTCGAAGCGGTCGCGGAGCTTTTCATAGCGGTCGCGGTTGATGCGTTTGAGCAGGAAGAGCTCTCCGCCGGCGCGGCCGACATAGTAGGGCAACATGCTGCCGATGGCCGAACCCACCGCCGCCATAAACGCGTAGAGGATCGCCTTGGCGGGATTGAGGACGGCGTAGCTGACGATCAGCGGATCGAGGAAGGGAAGCGGCAGGATCGCCGAATCGAGCGTGGAGAGCGCAAGCAGACCCCAAACGCCGAAGGGCTTGAGGACGGCTACCAGCCACAGCTTGGCCTTGAGCAGCCAGGCGCCGATCTTCGCCCAGGGAACCTTGAGCAGGAAGGCGGCGACGCTCATGGCTGCTCTCGGTGCGGCGAGGGCATGGCGTGCTGGGTGGCTCGGCCGCGGAGCAGGTCGAGCGCATGAGGCAGCAGGTCGAGGATGGCGGCGAGCGAAGTTTCGGCGCCGGCGGGGCTGCCGGGAAGATTGAGGACGAGCGTCTCGCCGATGCAGCCGCAGACGCCGCGGCTGAGCGCGGCGAGGGGAGTTTGCTTGATGCCTTCGGCGCGCATGCGCTCGCTGAGGCCCTCGACGAAGCGGTCGCAGACCAGGCGCGTGGCCTCCGGGGTGACGTCGCGGAGGGTCAGGCCGGTGCCGCCGGTGGTGACGATGAGGTCTGCCTGGGCGGCGTAATGACGGAGCGCGTGGGCGATCTCACCGAGCTCATCGGGCAGCGTGGCTGTGTGGGTATGGGTCATGCCGGCGGTCTGCAGCGCATGCAGGACTGCCGGTCCGGAACGATCTTCCTGGGTGCCGGCGGCGCAGCGGTCGCTGATGGTGAGCACCACGGCTCGGAGGTCACTACGAAATCCAGAGATCACTGCTCCAGTCTAATTGCGGCCAGCCAGCGCGTCTGTTCGCGGGGAGGCGGCTGCCTCCACTACACTGGAAGACGCGGGTGCGGGCGCAGCAGCCTACCCAAAATGGTTGGGGACAACGGGTGCCCCGGGAGAACTTATCTCCGATTCTGAACGTCTGATCTAAGAAGCTTCGATGCCTTTGACTGAAACGCCTGACAACCCGTCGCAGACGCCTCCTCGTGAGCCGGCGCCAATGGCTCCGCTGAAGGTGCGCGCCGGACGGTACGGCGAGATGGAGCAGCATGAGCTGTTGCAGATGCTGGACGCGATCGACGATGAGCGCGCGCGGGGGCGGTTCCGCGAAGCCATCTATATCTCCGTCTTCGTTTACCTGGCGCTGACCTGGTTCCTTTTCTACGGGCCGAGGGTGCTCTTCCACCAGGGCAAGATCGTGATGCCGGCGGATGCGATCCGCGCGCATGAGAAGGAGCTGACGTACCTGGATCTGCCCAAGGATCTGGCGAAGGCACCCTTGCCGAAGTCGTCGAAGGCATTGCCGCAGAAGGCTGCTCCACGTCCGCAGCTGGATCGCAAGACGCTGGAGCAGCTGCAGGCGATGCGCCGGGCGCCCGAGACGCCGCCGCCGCCGGCGCGGAGTTTGCCGGAGGCGCCGAAGCTGCAGCCAGTCCCGCCTCCACAGCAGGCGCGCGTCGAGCCGACGCCGATCCCGACTCCAACACCCATGCCGCGGCCGGTGCCGGTGCGTCCTGCCCCGTCGCCGTCCTCCGCGGTTCCGGATGCGCCGCGGCCTAATTTTGGGGCCACTCCTTCCGCATCGCAGAGTATGCGTGACCTGGCGCGCAGTGCGGCAGGCAGCCATGGAGCGAGTGGCGCGGGCGGCTTCAGCACCGCTGTGGGGCATACCGGCGGTAGCGGCCAGGCGGAGATCCTTTCAGACACCTTGGGCGTCGACTTTGGACCGTACATCAATCGGCTGCTCATGCGTATCCGCGCGGCATGGATTCCGCTGCTGCCGGAGGAGACCGAGCCTCCTCTGAATAAAGAAGGAACTACGCTGATTCGTTTCCGGATCGATCCCGATGGGCATTTGAGCTACATGCATCTGGACGACAGTACACACGATCCGGCAATCGACAAGGCGGCCTGGAGCAGTATCAACAGTCAGGGACAGTTCCCTCCGCTGCCGGCGGAGTTCAAGGGGCCGAATTTGGATCTGCGCATCCAGTTCGTCATCTCGCATAAATACGCGCAGGAGCGCTGAGCCGGAGCCCGGCTCGTTCGGACCGCCGAGCCGGAAATGTTGGACAATAGAAGTGAGGTTGCAGCCTGTGTTGAAGAACGTTGCCGTTTCTACCCTGACCGCTGCTGTGTGCGCGCTTGCCGGCTGTCGTCAGACCCACTCGGCCGATGTGGTCGCGACCGTGAACGGTCATCCGATCTTGCGGACGGAGCTGGACCGGGCGTATGAGGCTCAATTGAGCGATTCCGAGCAGGACGGAAAACCGTCCGCGGAGCAGGCGGATGCGCAGAAGCTTGGGCTACTCGATAACCAGATTGTTCCCGGGGAGATCATCGCGCAACGGGCGGCGAAGATGAACCTGACGGCCACGCCGGAGGAGGTGGACGAGAAGTTCGCCGAGATGAAGGCTCCCTACAGCGAGGAGCAGTTCAACCAGCTCGTGGCTCAGCGCCATACCTCAAGCGACCAGATCAAGCACGACATTCGGCGCACGCTGACCATCAATAAGCTGCTGAACAAGGAGATCAATTCGAAGATCACCATCTCCGATTCCGATATCGCCAGCTATTATGCCCTGCATAAGAGCGAGTTCAATAACAAATTTCCCATGTACCACCTGGCGCAAATCCTGGTGACGACCACTCCTTCCGCCCAGCCCGGGAACCTGCAGGGCAGCAAGGCGACCTCCGACGCGGAGGCTCGCAAGAAAATTTTGGCTCTTCGCAACCGGGTGGAATCGGGGGAAGATTTTGGCTCGCTGGCGATGAACTTTTCGGAAGACCCTCGGAATTCCGCTTCCGGGGGCGATATGGGTACGATAGCGGAGCCGGATTTGATGAAGACGCCACCGGTATACGACGCGATCGCGAGGCTGAAGCCTGGCCAGGTGACCGACATCATCCCCTTTCCGGATGCGCAGGATCCGAAGAAGCCGGGCGGGTACGTGATCTTTCAACTGCTCTCGAAGGATCCGGCCGGGCAGCATGACGTGTCTGAACCGCAGATCCAGCAACGGATTCGGCAGGAACTGCATGACAATCGGTCACAGCTGTTGAAGGGCGCGTACTTCGAGATGCTTCGGGATCAGGCCAAGGTGGAAAACTTTTTCGCGGAGCAGATCTTCAAGGCGGACGCGCAGTAGCTGGCGGCGTTGACGGGTTCGCTCTAGAGCGGGCTGAAGAGAATCGCGCCGGGGCGATAGACCCAGCGACCACTCTCCCCTCAAGAGATTTCTCGGAGGAAGGCTAACTGGTGAGAGGCAGACGCATTTTGAGGGTGGCACGACGCATAATCTCGACCTCGGCAGGAGCGAACATGTCAGGAGTGACATCTCCGACGGCAACATAGCCGGGATCGTCTCCAAGGGCGGCGGAGATCTGGTTCCAGCGCAGGAAGGGGGACGTGGTCGGCAGAACGATCATGCGCCGCTTGGGCTCGGGGATGGCGAAATAACCGATCCAGATGGAGATGGCGAGTAGGATCGAGACGCCACCAATGATGTTGTAAACAGAGTAGAGCGATTTCATATGGGAGAGCCAGGCTGAGCCGACAAGGTCCGAAGTCGCCATCACGCCGAGACCGAGGCATACTCCGAAAATCTTGCTGCGATGCGAAAGGCCCATGGGCCGGATTGCGAGGCAGACGAAAAGCAGCATACAGAGTGTTAGGATACTTTGTGTCTGCTGCAACTCAGTAACCGCTCTCGTAAGAAAACTGTTCGCCGTAACATGGGGACCTAAGGCAGTTGTGAACGCCATTGCGATCGCGATCCCGGCCGCCCAACGAAACATCAACCTCCCTAGACGCTCCAATCCTGGAAGCGGTGCCATTGCTAAGCTGTAGACGCCAAAAATGATAAAGAAACCTAAAATAGCCTCTACGGCATAAGAGGTCCAGTACACATAAAAATATGCACGATAGATGGAACGTTCCAACTCAGGACGATGTCGACACACATAAAACATCGGAGTTGCGACGCAAAAGAACGCAAGGCGAACAGCCAGTAGTAAAGCTAGTGAACGATACTGAGTCCACAGACGACGCATAAAAATCATCGCCAATGCAAAAACACAAGCGAGCGGCTCGAGATACATCAGAACATTCACTAGGCTGATCTGATTCATGCGAGTGCCCTCCCATGCATCAAGATAATGCATTGGGAGGGCCTGCAAGAAACTTTTTTTAAACCTGTGATTACCTTTGGTTGCTTACTGACCGCTCATGTGGCAGCCTGAGATGTTCGGATCGCATCCCGCAGCCGGCAGCATGCCCATGCTTACGCTTTTCACGACAACGCCGGTCGTGTTGTGGATCTGGGTGGAGGCGACGGCACCGGTGACGACGAGGGAGAGGGCGAAGAGGCGGGCGATGAGCTTCATGGTTGGACCTTTCTTAGGTACGTCTTTTGGAGTATTGACAAAGTCGCTCTGGCTGAACCAGATGTTGTAACCTTAAGGTCGAACCATGGCTAAGTCCAGCGTAATCAATAATCTAAGCACCTAATAAACAGTGATTGTTACTGAAGTAACATAACCCGTTGTCGTTCTAGTAATTACGACGTTCGTGGGATGCAGGATCAGTTCGGCAGGTCACCTGCTGAGAGATCGGCCTTGAGCCGCTACGGACAGTACGCCGGGCAAAAGTGTCTTGCCAAAAGGCAAAGCTGCTTCTTGCCCATGCATCGTACGAGCGACCTGACAGGATGTCCGTCTTTGCACGGCTGGCAGGGATTTTGAGCGAGGGGTACACCGGATGGTGCGGGTGGTGATGCTTGTGCTGGCGCTGTGGGGGCCAATGAACGGACTTGCCCACGCGTCTCTGACCGTTTTTGTGGGTGAACCGTTTGGAACCTGGGGGACGATTATGCCTGTGGGGCATGTCTCGCTCTATCTGGACCGGGTGTGCGCGGATGGGCCGGTGAAGCTTCGGATGTGCGTGACGGGGGAGTCTCAAGGCGCCGTGATTGCGCGGCTGGACAAGATCGGGCAGCTGGATTGGATCAGCTCGCCGGTGATGGATTTTCTGTATGGCACCGACCAGCTGGATCAGATTCTGCCGTACACGACTCCTGCGACCGTGGACGCCTTGCGCCAGAGGTACCGGCGGGAGCATCTAGCCGCGTATTTTCCGGACGGCACGGAGAAGATCAAGCAGGATCGCGAGTGGTGGGAGACGGTGGGGGTGCTGTACTCGCGCAAGGTGTACGCGTATCAACTGGACACGACGCGGGAGCAGGACGAACGATTCGTTGCGCGGATGAATGCCGACCAGAACCGTCACGCGTACCGGCTGCATAAGAAGAACTGCGCGGATTTCGTGGCGGAAGCTGTTAACTTCTTCTATCCGGGGATCGTCCGGAGCAACCATGCGGCGGATTTTGCGCTGATGACGCCCAAGCAGGTGGCTCGTTGCGTGTGGAGCTACGGTGAGCAGCACAGGGAGGCTCACCTGAAGCTGTATGAGATGCCTCAGGTGCCGGGGACGCTGCGGCGCAGCCGTCCAGTGCGGGGAAGCGCGGAGATGATTCTGAAGACGAAGCGCTACCTGGCGACGCTGCTTGTGATTCAGCCGGAGCTGGTGGCGACCTGCTGGATTTTGTATCTGGACCGCGGCCGCTGGTCGATGGAGCAGGGCGGCCCGGAGGAGGGGCCGATGGCGTTCGCGCAGACGGCCGAACCGGCGACGCTTGCCTCCCGCTAGGTGCTAGGTTTTAGGAATGAAGATTCTGGTGGTGGGTGGAGGCGGGCGCGAGCATGCGCTGGTTTGGGCATTGCGGCAGAGTCCGCGTGTGACCGAGGTCGTGTGTGCGCCGGGCAACGGCGGGATCGCGGGTCTGGCGCGGTGCGAGCCGGTCGATGTGACGGAGGTGGAGGCGCTTGGGCGGCTGGTGAGGCAGGAGCAGCCGGGATTGGTGGTGATCGGACCGGAGATACCCTTGGCTGCGGGCGCGGTGGACGCGCTGCAGGGACTTGGTGTGCGGGTCTTCGGGCCCACGCGGGCGGCAGCCCAACTGGAGACCAGCAAGGCGTTCGCGAAAGACTTCATGCAGCGTTGGGCCATTCCGACTGCGGCGTACCGGGTCTGCCGTTCCGTGGCGGAGGTGAACGCCGCGCTGCCCGGGTTTGCCGGTGGCGTGGTCGTGAAGGTGGACGGCCTGGCGGCGGGCAAGGGAGTCGTCCTTTGTGCGGCGAGCGAGCAGGCGCTGCACACGGCGGAGCAGATGTTTTCCGGGGAGCTGCTTGGGGCGGCCGCGGCCAGTGTGGTGGTGGAAGAGAGGCTGGTTGGGCAGGAGATTTCCTTTTTTGCGGTATGCGACGGAACGAGAGCGGTGACGCTCGGGTTTGCGGAGGATCATAAGCGGATCGGCGAGGGCGATACGGGGCCGAACACAGGCGGCATGGGCGCCTGTTCGACAGACGATTTGGTTTCACCGGAGATGCAAGCGTGGCTGCTTGAACATGTAGCTCAGCGTGTGGTGGACGGCATGCGCGCGGAGGGAGTGCCGTTTGCGGGTATGCTCTTTGTGGGTCTGATGATGACGGCAAACGGACCCAAGGTGCTCGAGTTTAATACGCGCTTCGGCGATCCGGAGACCGAAGCCCTCATGCTTCGCCTGGAGACGGATTTACTTGAGATTCTTGAGGCGGCGGTCGAAGGCCGCGGCGACTCTGTGGCGATCCGGTTGAGGCCCGGGGCAAGCGCGTGCGTGATTGCGGCGAGTGCGGGATATCCGGGGACGTATGAGATGGACAAGCCGATTGAAGGTACGCGGAGTGTGCCCGGCAATGTGATGGTTTTCCATGCCGGAACCAGGCTTTGCAGCGATGGCCGGCTGGTTACGTCCGGAGGGCGGGTGCTGGCGGTCTCTGCTGCAGGCGCCGACCTGAACGAGGCACTCACCCAAATCTACACAGCGATGGAGAGGATTCACTTCTCCGGTATGCAGTTTCGCCGGGATATTGGCTGGCGCGCTTTGCATGATGTACCTTCGCCTTCGACCGATGGAGCGTAAAGCGATGTCATCGTTGCTGGCGGGGCTGTGTCCTGCTACAGTGCGAAGGCTTCCGCAGTGTCCGCTTGTTCCTGCCGCGTTTCTTTCCGGATTGGCCCCAAGCTCAACCAACCTTGTCTGATCAATTTTTTTAGTGAAGTCTCTTGGCTGCGGAGAAACGGTCGTCCATCTGTCTCTGCTCCGCGCGCGCCTGTTCGGCGCGGAAGCAGTCCAGGCGCTGCTCGCGCATGGCGGCCAGCAAGCTCCGGTTGGCGTGGGCGGCCTCATAGAGGTTGAGCTGCTGCGCGCGAAGCTTGTCCAGGCCGGCCAGATGACGTTGGCCGCTTTCCTGCATGCCCTCGACGATGCGTGTTTGTGCAATGAGAAAGGCAAGTTCGGCGGCTGAAGTCTTGGCTGCGAGCGCGCGCTCACGCTGGAGAAGAAGGTCGGTCCGGCGCGCCGCGAGATCGAGGAGATTCTGCCGGCATGCCGCGATTTGCTGCAGAATTTGGCTTAGCAGGCGCTCTTCGCGCTCCTCCGCGATCTGCCGCACGCGCAGCATAGTGTCGAGCGAAAAGTGGAAGGCCATAGAGGATTGCTCAGCTCGGGAGCCCGCGCAACTGTTCGGTGACGGACGCGAAGCTTGGCGTCTCATCCGGATGCTGCTGCAGAAATTGGTTGAGTTGGGGAAGCACCTCGACAGCGCGGTCGAGAAGGCCGTCGAAGCCCTTCTGATAGGCGCCGATGCGGATCAGATCCTCGGACTTGGTGTACGACGCGAGCAGCATGCGCAAGGCGCGGCTCTTGGCCATGTGCTCGGCCGAGACTACCGAAGGCATGAGCCGGCTCAAGCTATCGAGCACCGAGATGGGCGGGTAGTGGTTGCGCAAGGCCAGATTGCGGTCGAGGATGATGTGCCCGTCGAGCAGCGAGCGGACCGTATCGGCCACAGGATCCTGCTGATCGTCGCCCTCCATCAGTACCGTGTAGAAGGCGGTGATGCTGCCGGTCTGGAAGTTGCCGGCGCGCTCCACTAGGCGCGCGAGCAGGTTCAGCACGGAAGGCGTGTAGCCCTTGGTGGTGGGCGGCTCGCCGGCCGCAAGCCCGATCTCGCGCTGCGCCATGGCAAACCGGGTCAGTGAATCGACCACGAGCAGGACGTTTTTGCCTTGCGCGGCGAAGTGCTCCGCAATGGCCGTGGCCGAGAGCGCGGCGCGCATCTTCATGAGCGGCGATTGGTCGGATGTGGAGACCACGATGACCGAGCGCTGCCGGCCCTGTTCGCCGATGACCTCCAGGAACTCCTGGACCTCGCGGCCGCGCTCGCCGATCAGCGCCATCACGGTCAGGTCGGCCTCGGTGCCGCGCGCCATCATGCCGAGCAGCGTGCTTTTGCCCACGCCGCTGCCGCCGAAGACGCCCAGCCGCTGGCCTCGTCCACAGGTGACGAAAGCATCGAGCGTGCGCACGCCGCAGCCCAGGGATTGGCGGATCGGCAGGCGATCGAGCGGCAAGGGCGCCGAGCCATCGACCGGAACCGAGGCCCGTGCGCTGTATCGGCCGCGTGCGTCCAGCGCCTCGCCCGTGCCGTCGATGACGCGCCCCAGCAGCTCCGGACCGACGCGGATGGAGGGGCGGCGTCCTGTCGCAACGATGCGGTCGCCATAGCGGATGCCGCGCGGAAGCTGCAGCGTCATGGTCAGCATGACCGGACCGCGAAAGCCGATCACTTCGCCTGAAAAGAGCTGGCCGTCCCGGGTGAGGATCTCGCAGGCGTCGCCCACGGAACAGAACGGACCCTCGGACTCGACCAGGTTGCCGATGACCTGCAAGACGCGGCCGCTCCAGCGCAGGCTGCTGGTTTGCTGGAGCTGATCGAAGTAGGGCGCGAGTGGTGTGGAGCTCACGCGGCCGGCCTCTGGGCGAGCACATCCAGGAAGCCACGCTCCAGCTCCTTCAATTGCGCGTTCAGGCTGAAGTTTACCGTGCCCATCTCGGTTTCGAGCAGGCAATCGCCGCTGGTAAGACCGGCATCTTCCATGATTTTGACTTCGACGCTCAAGCCCGCGGCGGCGAAGTGTTTTTGCCAGCGCGTGGTGTCCTCCGGACGCAGGCGGATGGTGGCCGCGGCCCCTTCGCGCAGCTGGCTGAGGGCGATCTGCACCAGCGCCGCGACCAGCAGGGGATCTACCTGCGACTCCCGATGGAGAATTTTGCCGGCGATGGTCAGCGCCAGCTGGACCACCTCGGTTTCGACGCGCGCGAAGTAGTCTTTGCGTGTCTGCTCAAAGTGAGCGATGGCCGCCGCGATCCGCGCTGCTTCGCGATCGGAGCGCTGCTGCGAGGCCTGCCGCAAGGCGGACTCCGCTTCGGCGAATCCAGCCGCCCGCTCCTGCGCGAGCCTGTGCAGAAAGCCGGCCTCGGTCAACGTCACGGACAGCTCCTCGACGGCCTCTTCTGTCGGGTCTTCCGCCGGCGCGGCCGGCGCGGAGGCGGGCGTCATCTGCCGATAGTGGAACTCCGCCACCGGCACCCGGTGGAGGCTCGACCGCGAGGCTTTGCTACGAGACATAGTCATCTCCCCCGTCACTTTTCAAGACGATTTTGCCCTCCTGTTCGAGCTTCCGCGCCAAGGCCACGACCTCCTGCTGCGCCTTGGCTACCTCCCGGCTGCGCACCGGGCCCATCAGCTCGGCCTCCTCCTTCATCATCTCGATCGCGCGGGAAGACATGGTTGCGAAGAAGTGATTGCGCACCGGCTCCGATGCGCCCTTCAATGCGAGCGTCAACACCTTTTTGTCCATGCCGGAGGAGACCGCCCGAAGCTGCACCTCGGGCACGCCCAGGAAGTCGTCGAAGGTGAACATGAGGTCGCGGATGCTGGTCGCGAGAACGGCCTCTTCGGCTTCGATTTTCTCAAGGATTTCGCTTGAGGTGGTTGCGTCGATGTTGTTCATCAGGTCGGCGACACTCTGGAATCCGGAGTAGGTTTTCTTCTTCTGCTCGCCGACCGAGCGCAGGCGGCGGTTGAGCACGATGGCTACCTTCTCGGCCATGGCGGGAGAAAACTGGCGCAGGTTGGCCAGCCGCCGCACCGACTCCGCACGCACCGGGTGGGGAAGGCACATCAGGAGCGCCGAGGCCTGCTTGGTCTCGAGATGGCCGAGGATGAGCGCGATCGTCTGGGGGTGCTCGCCTTCGAGAAAGCGCGCCAGCTGCTTCGGTTCAATGCGCTGCAGCGACTCGACCCGCGAGGAGTTGACCTCCTGCGCGCGGACCAGCCGCTGTACCATCTCCTGCGCGCCGTTCTCCCCGAACGCCCGCACGAGCAGCCGCGTTGCCACGTCGAACCCGCCCTGCGCGATGCGATCCTGCGCCACGGTCAGGTCCTGATACTCCGAGAGCACCTTGCGAGAAGCCTCTTTCGAGATACTGCCCAGGCGCGAAATCTCGGACGTCAGCTCCTGCAGATCTTCGTCCGAGAGATGACGAAAGATCATCGCGGCGGCCTCTTCGCCCAGCAGCATCATCAGGATGGCCGCCTTGCGGACTCCGGACATGTCCTGCAGTTCCAGCGTACTTGCGTTCATGCCGTATCTCCACGCAGCCAGGCCTGGACCAGCCGCGCGCTGTTCTCCGGCTCGGACTTGACCTGCTGTAGCACCTCCTCCTTGAGCGCGAGGGTCTGGGCCACGTCGTCCGGCATTGGCCTCGACAAGGCAGGGACAGTCTCCGGTTCCGGCAGCCCGTTCTGCTCCACCGGCAGCGGAGCCGATAATGCAGGCTTGGTCACCAGCGCCTCCGCCAGCACGCGCTTCTGCATCGGCCGAATCATGAGCAGGTAGGCAAGCACGAACAGCACCAGCAGCATGGCGTAGCGCACCGCCGTCGCGTTGTCCGAGACACCCTTTCGCGCGCGATCGAAGGCGGTCAGCTTCTGCGCGTCGGGCTCGTCAGCATGGACAAAGGCGAGGTTCTGCACGTTGATCGAGTCGCCGCGCGCGGCGTCGATGCCGATGGCTCCGGAGGCCAGCTGCTGGATCTGTTGCAGCTCCAGAGGCGAGCGCTTCAGCCGCGTCTCCGTCCACCTGCCGTTCGCGGCCTGCTTGCGGGTGACGACATCGTCGACCACCAGCGCGGCGGTGATGCGGCGTATGCGCCCGGCCGGCTCGAGCGTGTGGCGGGTCGTCTTATTCACGCCATAGGTCGCGCTCTCGGTTTTGGAGCTCTGCGCGCCATCGTCCCCGGACGGCGGCGGAACGTTCGCCTTGCCTTGCGGCACGTTGCTGACCGTGCCCGGCACGCCGCCCACGCCCTTGCCGGAACCGCTTTGCTCATCGGATCGCTGCACGCTGAGCGGAACGCTTACCGCGGGATCGTACTTGTCTTGGCTCTCCTCGGTCGTGCCGGGATCGAGCTCCACATTGACGCTGGCCCGCAGGCGATCGTCACCGACCACCGGCGTCAGCGTGGCAATCAAACGCTGCGTCAGCTGCCGCTCCATTCCCTCCTCGCCGGGAGACGCATCGCCCAGGCCGCCGAGCGACGCGTTCGAGTCCGCATCGATGATCGAGACATCGGCCGGCTTCAATCCGTCGACGGCCCCGGCCACCAGCTTCTGGATCGATTGCGTCTGCTCCCGCGTCAGGCCGCCGCGGCCAAGCTTCAGCGTCACGGAAGCCTTGGCGCTGCGCTCGCGATCCAGAAAGACCGAGTCCGTCGCCATGACCAGGTGCACGCGCGAGCTCTTCACGCCGCCCATGGTCTGGATCGTTCGCTCCAGCTCGCCTTCGAGCGCCCGCTGGTAGTTCACCTTCTCGTCGAACTCGGTCTGGCCCCAGGAGACCTTGTCGAAGATCTCAAAGCCCATGCGCCCGCTGTGATTGGACTGGCTGCCCGCCACCAGCAGCCGCGCCGCGTCCAGCTGGTCCGCCGCCACGCTGATGTTCTTTCCATCCGGGCTCAGCTGGAACTGGATGCGCTTGGCCGTCAGCTCGGTCGAGAGCGCCTGCGCGTCCGCCGTCTCGAGGCCAGCAACCAGAGGCTTGTAGTCGGGCGTCGCCATGAGGTTGGCAAACAGCGCCACCAGCCCGATCGTCACCGCCGCCCCGATGCCCAGGAAGATGCGTTGGCCCGGGCTCCGGCTCGACCAGAAGCTTCTTGCCTTTGCCGTGATTTGGTTCATCTCCGCCATACGCCGCTCAACTCACCCAATGGTCCGTTTTTCCAGCTTTAGAACTGCATTTTCTCAATGTCCTGGTACGCGCTTACGATCTTATTGCGGACCTGCATCATCAATTGGAAGGCAACGTCGGCCTTTTCGACCGAGATCATCACCTTGCTCATGTCGGCGTTGCCTCCGCTCAGCAGCGTGTTGACCTGTTGATCGGCGCTTCCCTGCAGACCCTGTACCTGGTTGATCGCGTTCTTCAGCACATCGCCGAAGCCGCCGCTGCTGTCCGAGGCATCGCCTCCGCTGGGGAAGGGCGTCAGCGGACCCGGGGCCAGGGGAGATACCATGCTGCCTGCGATATTCATGCTCATGCGGAACCTCCTGCCGTCAGCTCTTCAAAATGTCGATGGATTGCTGGATCATCTGTTTGGCTGCCGTTACTGCGGACGCGTTCAGTTGATAGGCCCGCGTCGAACCCATCAGGTCGACCATCTCCTGCACAGGGTTGATTGCCGGGTAAGCGACGTAGCCGTCCGCATCCGCATCCGGGTGTCCGGGCTCATAGCGCCGGACCGGGGGGGTCGTATCGTCGACTACCTGTGCGACGCGCACCATTCCCGCCGTTCGTCCCGGCAGCGGACTCGAACTTGCAAAGGCCAGGTGGAAGGCCGCGTTGCCGGACCCGGCGAAGACCACCTGCTTGCGTGTGAAGGGCCCGCCCGCATCGGTGTGGGTCGTCTCCGCATTGGCCATGTTGGTGGTGATGACCTCGGAGCGTTGGCGTTCGGCAGAAAGCGCCGACGCGCTGATCTGCAGCATGTCAAAAGGACCCATGACTAGCTTCCTCCATTGATGGCGCTAAGCAGGGTGTGGAAGTTGGATTTCACCAGCTGCGTGCCCAGCTGGTATTGCAGCTGCGATTGAGCCAGCAGCAGGCCCTCGCGATCGAGATCGACATTGTTGCCGTCAGGGCGCTCCAGCAGGCCGCGCACATCGTTCACCACCGGGGTGAACTGCGCCTGTCCGCTCTCGAGGCTGGTGCGCGAGAGCGTCTGCGCGAAGTTCACGTCCTTGGTGCGGTAGCCGGGCGTGTCGACGTTGGCCATGTTGGCCGCGATGGTCTGCTCGCGGTCGCCCGTCACTTCAAGAAAACGCTCAAGGGACGAGGGAACCAAAGGGGATGTTGCCATTTATGCATACCTCCGGGGCGGAAGCCCGTACTCACGAATGCGGTTGCGCATGGTGCGAATGCTGATGCCCAGCAGCTCGGCGGCCTGGGTGCGATTGCCTTGGGTCATGGCCAGCGTGTTTTCGAGATGCGTTCGCTCCAGCAGGCGGATTGGCGCTCCGGTGAACACAGCCGAGGCCGTGGGCGCAGACTTCTCCCGTGCACGGAACTCCTGGTCGAAGCACGCGCTATCGAGCACCGCGCCGGGATGCAGTGAGCAGACGCGACGCATGAAGTTGCCCAGCTCCCGTACATTGCCCGGCCAGTGGTGCGCCCGCAGGCGATCCAGAAACTCCGGACTGAGCCGCTGGACTGGACGGCCGGTCTTGCCCGCAAATTTCTCCGCGAAGTAGTGCGCGAGCAGGGCGATATCGCCGGCACGTTCGCGCAAGGGAGGCAGCGCGAGCGGAATCACGTTCAGCCGGTAATAGAGATCGCTGCGGAACTTGCCCTCATCGACCATGCTGCCCAGGTCTACGTTGGTCGTGGCGATGACGCGGATATCGACCTTGATCGAGCGTGTCTCCCCGAGCCGTTCAAACTCGCGCTCCTGCAGCGCGCGCAGCAGCTTCGGCTGCAGATTTAACGGCATTTCGCCGATCTCATCGAGCAGCAGCGTGCCGCCATTGGCCAGCTCGAAGCGCCCGGCCTTGGCCGCGGTCGCTCCTGTAAAGGCGCCGCGCGCGTGGCCGAAGAGCTCGCTCTCGAGCAGATGCTCCGGCACCGCGGCACAGTTCACGGCGACAAAGGGCTTCCGCGCGCGGTCGCTGGCCTCATGGATGAATTTTGCCAGCAGCTCCTTGCCGGTGCCGCTTTCGGCCTCCACCAGTACATCCGCGTCCGTGGTCGCCGCCGCGCGGGCGCGCTCAAGCGCGTGCAGCAGCTGGGGCGCGCGGCCAACGATGGCACTCGCCTCGGAGCTTGCGGGTTCCGTTTCCGTTTGACCAGCCGGCGTCATCACCCGGGCCGCCGCCTCTTCCAGCTGATCGAACGAGACTGGCTTGGTCAGGTAGTCGAACGCGCCGCTGCGCATCGCTTCGACCGCATCGGGCACCGTGCCGAAGGCGGTGAGCAGGATCACCGCGGTTCCCGGAGCGATCCGGCGCGCCGAGCGCATGACCTCGAGCCCATCCCCGTCCGGCATGCGCATGTCGCTCACGATCAAGTCAAACGGCTTGTGTTCGAGCAGCCGCGCCGCATCGCGCACGCCGCTGGCCGTCTCCACATCCCAGCCGTTGCGCGAGAAGTTCACCCGCAGCGCGGTCCGAATTCCCGCTTCATCGTCCACAATCAGCACTGAACTCATACCGTTGGCAGCTCCACGAAAAATGTCGTTCCCAAGCCCGGCGTACTCGTGACGCGAATGTCGCCGTCATGCTGCTTCACAATCTGCCTGCATACTGCCAGGCCCAGACCCGAGCTGGAGCCGCTGCCGCTGAAGCCGGCACGAAAAATCTCCGGCAGGTGCTCCGGCGCGATGCCGCTGCCGGTATCCGCAAACCGGATGACCGCGCGCTCAGCGTCTTCACCGTCTGCGGAGTGAGTCAGCCGCCGTATCTCTACGCGGACCCGTCCCCCTTTGCTGGTGTGACGGATGGCATTGCTGACCATGTTGAGCACCACCTGCTGCAGCGCGCCGCCGTTCCCATGGACCTGAACGCCGCTGTGGTCCGAGGCAAACTCCAGCGTCACGCCTGCCTCCGAAGCGATCGGCCGTGCGAACTCGACGCTGCCGCGGATGGCCGCGGTCAGATCGAGCGGAGCGAGCGCCGAGAACCCGACACCATGAAAACTAAGCACGTTATTGACCGTTGCCGCTAATGAGCGGATGCCGGCGTGCAGATGAGAGACCCACTCGGCCGTGTCTTCGCCGCCGGCGGCGATCAGCCCGGCAAACAGCTCCAGGCTGGTCAGCGGGTTTCTAATTTCATGAGCAAGCGTGGTCGCCACCTCGGACAAGGCGGTCGCTTTGCGGGCCCGCTCCCGCTCCAGCTCGGCCTGTTTATGAGGGGTGACGTCGCGCAGGATGAGAATCGTCTGCCGGCGCCCGCTGCCCGTCTTTCCGCCGTCGAACAGGCTCCGTTCATGTACCGCGAGCCAGCGTTTCCCGGATTGGGACGATCTGCAGAACTCTTGTTCCTCTTCCCGTCCGGAACGCCGTCGTAGAAAGCCGGCCAGATCCAGGCCGCAGTGCGCGGAGATGGATTCGAGATCCTGCGCCGCCGAAGAGCCCAACTCCAGAAGTCTGCGCCCTTCGGGATTGATCATCGACACAGATCCGCCGTCCTCAACGACCAGCACCCCGCACGGCATGGAATCGACAATCTGCTGCAGCGCCCGGTGCACCCGCTCGTTTTCGGCGAGGCTGGCGTTGAGCGCGGAGTTGCGATCCGCCAACTCATGGCTGAGATAGGCGACCTCCGCCTGCAGCCGCTCATAGGAGCCCTCGAGGCGCGACGACGCTTCGACGAAGACCGAGAACGCGTCTGCCAGAGCAAGGATCTCCGGAGGCGCTGCCGCTCCTGAAGCCTGGATTGGAGACGGATGAGAGAGTGCTGTCATGTGCAATCAGTCAGTGCATACGCGTTGCCAACGAGGGCCCGCGGGTCTACCACGAAGGCGGTAGGCGCCTCCACAAAGGTGTCAAAGCAGGATGTGTTCGGCGCTGATCTCGCGTTCTGGGCCGGCGAGGATGCCGGCGCGTTCGATCACATTGCGCAGCTCGCGTACGTTGCCGGGCCAGGTGTGCTTGTACAGGGCTGCGAGCGCGCTCGCATGCAACGGGACCCCGGGGCAGAATTTGCCGGCAAAAAAGTGCGCCAGCAGAGCCACATCGTCTCCCCGCTCTCTGAGCGGCGCGAGCCGGATGGGAAAGACCGCGAGACGATAGTAGAGATCCTCGCGGAAGAGCTTCTGCTTGACCATGTCTGGCAGGCCTGCGTTGGTGGCCGCGACCACGCGCACATCGACGCGCAGATTGTCATTGCTGCCCAGCCGCTGGACTTCTCCCTGCTCCACGAAGCGCAGCAGCTTGCTCTGCAGCGAGAGCGGCATGTCGCCGATCTCATCGAGAAACAAGGTTCCACCATGCGCGGCGTGGATGCGCCCGATGCGCGATTGCATGGCTCCGGTAAACGCTCCCTTGGCGTAGCCGAAGAGCTCTGCCTCGAGCAGCGCTTCGGGGATGGCGGCGCAGTTGACGACGACGAAGGGCGCTTTCTGCCGCGGGCTGACCATGTGAATGGACTGCGCGATCAGGTCCTTGCCCGTGCCGCTCTCGCCGGTGACGAGCACCGTGGTCTCGCGGGCCGCAACCATGTGGGTCAGCGCGTAAGCCTGCTGCATGGGCGCGGACTCCCCGACCATCCCGCGAAGACCCTGCGCGCAGGCCCCCGTACGCAGCGAGTCAGCAGGCCGGGCGCTGGGCTTGAAGCTCGGCGCAGCGCCCTGGTAGAGCAGCTCGGACACCTGGGCGGCGAAAGCGGTGGGCGCGGAGCTGCCAACCAGCACGTGTCCGGTATGGGTGTTCATGGTCAGGACTTCGATTGCGGGGAATCCTTGCCGCACCATGCCGACAAACTCCGCCGGCAGCAGATCGGGCAGAAGGGAATCGAGCAGCAGGAGCTCGACGTCCTCCTGCGCATGCAGCAGGTCAAGCGCCTCGGCTCCACTCACCGCCTCGGCCACATTCCAGCGCAGCGGAGCCAAACGATCGCGAAGCTGTGTGCGAAAGCCGGGGTTTCCGCTCACAAGCAGAAGGTGAACCGATCCATTGTCTTCGCGCCGCATGGGCGAACTACTCAGGAGATTGATGCGAGATCCTTCCTCGGCACCTGAGGCACAGCACTGACCTGGGGCCCACTGCCTAAAACATGAGACCTGACTCGTGCGTCGTCCTACTCAGTGTCCGCTCAAGTACGTTATGTGTTTAGCGCCTGCGAAACAATTAAGCAAAGTCTGCGGCACCTAGATGAGCAACGCCTTAGGACTGGACCTGAAGCATGTAGCCCATGCCGCGTACGGTACGGATCAGCTTCTCGTTGTCGCCGCCGTCCAGTTTGTCCCGGAGATACTTCACATAGACATCGACGATGTTCGTATTGCCCTCGACCTCCATGTTCCAGACCTCCTGGGTGAGCATGGCGCGCGAGAGCGTCTTGCCCGCATGCTGCATCATGAAATCCAGAAGGGCGAATTCGCGCGGGGTGAGATCGACGATGCGCCCATCCCGTTCCGCGCGGCACTGCTCGCGATGAAGCACCAGCTTACCGGCCGCGGGCGTGACGGCCTGGGCGGGTGAGGCGGAGCGCCGCCGCAAAGCCCGCACCCGGGCCATCATCTCGAGCAGCGAGAATGGTTTCATCAGGTATTCGTCCGCTCCATGGTTGAATGCCGCGACCAGGCCTTCCACTCCCGTGCGTCCGCTCAGCGCCAGAATGTGCATCTCCGGCTGTTGGGCCCGCAGCGTGCGCAGTGTGGCCAGCCCATCCATCTCCGGCTGATCCAGATCGAGAATCATAAGTCGATAGGTTCGCTTTTCCAGTTGCCGCGCCACGGAAGCGGGGTCCGGGACCACGTCCACGGCAAGCGATTCGGCAGAAAGTCCGGTGGCCAGCAGCCGGGCCAGCGCGACGCTTCCTTCCATGATCAGGACACGGTACGCGCCGTCAGCTTTGTCCACCGCCGTTTCCGCTGGGGAAGGGCTAGACCCCCGCCATGTCGGAAGAAACTGCGCCAGCATACCGAACTGCTCGTTGACTGCTACCTGCATGGTGTTCTCCTCGGGACCGTTGCATGCCTTATGTATAGCAGTCCAAAGGGAACGAAAACAGACGCTTGGCTTGCGACTTAAGTAGCAGCGAACAAGCATCAGCAAACCGGGCAAGTTCTGCTAAGCTTTCGGTGCGGAAGGCTCCCGACGGGTCTTCCAAGCTCTCCAGAGAGACCTGCGAGCCGATGCGCGACTTCCTCTATCGATTTCCCCGCTTCCGAATGGAGTGCCGGATGGACCTCATCTTCGGGGACGCGGTTGTGCCCGGGGTCTGCCTGGATGTCAGCGAGTCCGGCCTGCGCGGCAATTTCGCTTCGCCGATTCCGGCAGGCACCGAGGGGCTGCTTACGCTCTACCTCGATCGTGCAGGGGAGCAGGGCTATCAGGTTCACGCCAGAATCTACTCTGCGCGCAAGGAGGAAACGCGGGTCCGTTTTCGCTATAAGTCCGAGCAGGAGCGGCTCGACCTTCGCAAACTTCTGAAGCTGCTTGCCCCCCGCTGACCCCAGCATGCCGGAGGTCTCGCTCATGGATGCGCCGAAGCCTTGCCGCGGAACAAACCCTTCATCCCAGCGAACATTCCGACAGGAGCTTTCCGGGCAGCTGGAACAGCTTCCGGCGGTCCTGTTTGACCTGTTGCTGACGCTGGCGTTGCTGGACGATCGTCTGCTGCGATCGTCTTCGGTTTCGCTGCTGCAGTGGCAGGCAGGTTCAGCACGACCAGAGACACGCGCCGGTTCGCCGGATCGAGCGGCTTGTCCGGGAAGTGCAGCTGCTGATCGGCAAAGCCGCGCACCTGCGAAACCTGGTCCGGACGCACGCCGTCTTCCTGCATGGCGCGCCGGGCTACATTCGCCCGGTCGGTCGAAAGCTCCCAGTTTCCGTACGCTGCCTGATTGGTGTAAGGATGCGCATCCGTGTGTCCCTCGATCGAGATCCGGTTCGGCACCGTCTTCAATCGCTCGGACAGAACCTTCAAAATCTGCTGCAGCGCCGGGGTCGGCTGTGCGCTGCCCGACTCGAAGAACGTGCCTTTCTCATCTTCCACTAATTCGATGCGCAGCCCTTCCTCGGTCAAGGAGATCTCAATCTGCTTCTTCAATTTATTCAGAAGGCCGATGTCGTGAATGGCCTGTAACAGCTCATTCTTCAACTCATCCAGGTTCTTCGTATCTTTCGATTCCTTGACTTCTTTGATCTCCTTGGGGATGGGCTTGCCTTCCGAACCCTTCTTGGCCGCGGTGCCCTTGGGATCGTTGAAGTAGCCGGCGATCTGCTCCTGCACCGGCTTGGGTGTCGAGCTCATGAGCCAGAGGACGATGAAGAGACTCATCATGGCGGTAACGAAATCGGCATAAGCCACCTTCCATGCGCCGCCGTGGTGTCCGCCATGTCCGACTTTTTTCTTGATGAGAATGATCGGCTGTTGATCTGCCATCGAAGCCTCCCTATGCCGCCGCCGCAGACTTGCTGCGGCAGGCCTTTTCGACTTCAGCGAAGCTTGGGCGGAGATGCGCCGGGATCGCCCGCCGCGCCAGCTCCACGGCTAGGATCGGCGTGGTGCCCTTGATGAAGGCCATCATGACGACCCGCAGAATGTGGTAATAAGCATGTTCTTCTTCATTGATCTTGGTCATGGAGGAGGCCAGCGGCCCGAGCACGCCGTAACAGAGCAGAATGCCCAGGAAGGTGCCGACCAGCGCCGCCGCCACCTTATGCCCGATCTCCTCCGGAGGGCCGCCCAGAGCGCCCATGGTGACCACGATTCCGAGCACCGCGGCAACGATTCCCAAACCTGGAAGCGCATCGGCAACCGTGTTCAGCGCGCTGGTCGGCTGGCCGGTCGAGTGGTGGTGCACATCCATGTCGAGCTCCATCATCTGATCCACATCGAAGGGCAACACGCCTCCCGTGATCGCCATGCGCATGGTGTCGCAGACAAAGCTGGTCACGTGATGGTCCTTCAGGAAGCTCGGATATTGCGCAAAGAGAGGGCTTTTCTCCGCGCCTTCGACGTCGGCTTCGATCGCCACCAGCCCGTCTTTTCTCGCCTTGCTGAACAGATCGAACATCATCTTCAGCGTTTCGAGATAGCGCTGTTTGGTGAAGGGCGATCCCTTGAGGACGCCCAGGAGACTCCCGATCAGCCCCTTGAGAACGTGCATCGGATTGGCCACCAGCAGCGTTCCTAACGCGGCGCCTACGATGGTGACCAATTCCGCCGGCTGAATGAGAACCGCCAACTGTCCCTTCTCCATCAGGAAGCCGCCAATCACCGCACCGAAAACTACCAGAATGCCAACTATCGAAATCATTCGTCGCCTCTCCCCTTGGCTGCCCGGCATACCAGCCCATGCAGCGTTCTCTTTCCTTATCGACAGGTAGGGCGAAAACTTTACGAAGATTTCAAGGAAATTTGGCGGTCTAAGAAAATGGAAGTCAACGGCTTGTCGCAGCGAAGGTCAGGATCGGTGCGCAACAGGGTCCGGATCCGCCTGGCCGATCTGCCGGCAGCAGTGCGGAAGCGCTGCAAACATGCTGGCGAGACGATATCCGCCCGCGAGCTCCCGATCTGCCGCGAGCTCCCGATCTGCCGCGAGCTCTCGGATGCTGCAGACCACCTTCTGCAATTCGAGCGCGACTTGATCGAGCACACTGTCCCAGCGGCCGGCGGCTGTCTGCCGAAAGAGCCGCGCGGTGGGATACCAAGGGCTGTCGGCTCGCTCGCGCAGCCAGCGCCAGTCCGGCGCGTGCGGCAGCAGAATCCAGACCGGTTTGCCGAGAGCCCCGGCCAGGTGCGCCACCGATGTATCGACCGTAATCACCAGATCGAGATTGGCCACGATGGCCGCGGTGTCGGTGAAATCCTCGAGCTCCGCGCCGAGGTCGACCACGCTGCTTTCCGAAGCGACCTCTTCGCGCTGGATCGCCGTCAGGCCTTTCTGCAACGCGTAAAAGGTCGCTCCCGCGATGTGGGTGAGCCGGCGAAACTGCGGGAATGCGACGGATCGCAGCCGGTCGCGCGTGTGCTCCGGATTGCCGGTCCAGACCACGCCCACGCGCAGGCTGCCCGCCGCCAGCCGGTGCGACCAGGCCGCGCACTTGCCTGCATCGGCCCGCAGATACGGCGCCGGCGCAGGAATGTTGCTCAGGTCCGTGCCGAACGCGCCCGGCAGGCTCAGCAAAGGGGAGTGCCAGTCGACCTCGTGCGGGCGCTCGCCCTTGACGATGACCTGCACGGCCGGATGCAGTCCGTCGAGCAGAGTCAACAGCGGCGGCTGCACCTCCAGAACGACCTCCGCGCCAAGCTCGGCCAGCATCGGCACGTAGCGCACAAACTGCAGCGTATCGCCCAGGCCCTGCTCGGCATACACATAGATGCGCGCGCCGCGAATCGGCTCGCCACGCCACTGCAGCTGGGCGAAGGGCTCCCGCTTGCCGGCGAACTGGCGGACCTGCCAGCGCTGCTCATACTCGCGCCAGCCCTCGGCAAAGTTGCCGTCGAGCAGCAGATGCGAGCTCAGGTTGAAGCGCGCGAGCGAGGATTCGGGCTGCACCTTTAAGGCAAGCCGGAAGCAGCTCGCGGCGCCCGCCTCGTCGCCCAGGGCATCGAGCGTGAACCCCAGACTGCACAGCGCCGGCACGTCGTGCGGGTTCGCCATCAGCACGGTGCGAAACGCCGCAATCGCTCCCAGCGCGTCTCCCTGCCGGGCCAGGATGCTGCCGAGATTGCAATGCGCGTTCGAGAGGTCCGGCTTGAGCGCGATGGCCCGGCGCAGGACAGCCTCCCCCGTCTGGTACTCGCCTGCGTCCATCTGCAGCGCGCCGAGATTGGACAGCGCCTCGGCAAACTCCGGATGCAGCGTTACGGCACGCAGGTAGAACTGCCGCGCCAAGCCCAGGTCGCCGCGCTCGTGCAGCACGCGGCCGAGACAGTTGTGCGTCTCCGCATCGCCGGGCTTGAGGGCCAGCACCCGCTCGTAGCAGGGGACGCACTCCTCCGGGCGGCCGGCTTCGTAGAGGGTCTTGCCCAGGTTGAAGTGGCTGTCGGAGGAGTCTGGAAACAAGGTCACGGCTTGGCGATAGATCTCCAGGGCAGCCGGCATGTCGCCATGCGCTTTCAACAGAAAGCCGAGGTGGAGATACACCGGCTCTCGATCGGGCGCAAGCTCGACGACCTTCCGGCAAAGGCCGATGGCTTCGGCCGCTTCGCTTGTCGCCTCCAGCAACTGAGCCAGCATCTGCATGGAGTCGGTATCGCGGCCGTTCAGCCGGATGGCTTGCCGATAGCTTGCCTTCGCCTCGCCTGGTCTGCCCTGGAGCGCGTAGGTGCGGGCAAGGTTGTGATGGTAGGTGGACGCGCCGGGGCTAAGCTGGATGGCCCTGCCGATGAGCCGCTCCGACGCGTCCAGGCGGCCCTGCTGCCGCGCCAGCACCCCGGAAAGCTGCAGCGCGTCCGCGTGGCTGGGATTATGGCTGAGCAAACGGCCATAGCAGGCGGCGGCCTGCGCCAGCCGGCTCGCGCGATGGTGGGCTAACCCGCTTTGCAGAAGGTCCCGTGGCGGCTGTTTTGGGGCGTGTCGCGTCTTCATCTCTTTCGTACTGTGAGCTGGCGTGGTTTCCGACTGCCCACCGCTATCTCTGAGGCACGTTTGCGGCCAAATTTTCCAGGCGCTCTATGAGGAAGAGATGAGAGCCGGGAAAGCCGAAGCGCAGCTTGTACTCGGAACGGCTCGGAACTTGTAAACTTGAAAAGACGCTATGATTCTCCCTTTCGTCCGTGAACTTGTCGCGGATCTCAAGCACTCCGACGCGTTCGACCGCGTCCGCCGCCATCTGGAATCCGGGCAGGGCCGGCGGCGTATCGCCGGACTCACGTTTACCGGCCGCGCGCTCTACCTGCCATACCTGGTGCAGGCCGCGTCCGCGCCGGCGCTGGTGCTGGTGGCCGACAACAAAGCTGCCGAAGCTCTCCACGGCGCCGTGCTTGCCGCCTGTGAGCTGACCGGCGCGCTCGACCCGAAGGCCGTCCTCCGCCTGCCCGCGCATGACGTGCTGCCGTTTGAGAACCTTTCGCCGCATCCGGAGATCCAGGAGGCGCGCGCCGCCTCGCTTTGGAAGATCGCCTCCGGCACCGCGCGGCTGGTCATCGCTCCGGTCGAGGCCGCCTGCCTGAAGCTCTTCCAGCCCGACTTCTACGCCGCGCTCGCGCTGACGCTGAAGGTTGGCGAAGAGTACCTGATCGACATGCTCGTCGAGCATCTGCTTTCAGTCGGCTATACGCGCGTCGATGTGGTCGAGATGCCGGGGCAGTTGACGGTTCGCGGCGGCATTCTGGATGTCTACTCACCCGAGGCCGACCGGCCCGTGCGCATCGACTTTTTCGGCGACGAGATCGAGTCGATTCGCAAGTTCGATCCCGAGACCCAGCGCAGCCAAAGCACGCTCGACGCCGCACTGCTGCTCCCGCTTACCGAGATCCCCATTACGAACAAGGCACTCGAAGCCATCAACGCGCGGCTCACCCGATCGGGCTCCGCCGCCGGCGCGCTGCTCGAAGGCGGCGAGATTCCCACCGAGCTCCAGAGCCACGTCGCCACACGCACCGGCGAAGCCACCGTTTTTCCCGGCTGGGAGTTCTTCGCGCCGGTCGCCGGAGCTACCCGCTCGCTGCTCGAACTGCTTGGGCGCGAGACTCGCGTGTTCGTCGAAGAGCCCGCGATGATCAAAAACCAGGGCGAGCGCTGGTGGAACAAGGTGGAGCAGCGGCATGAGCGCTCCGGCATCGGCAATCTTATTCGCCCGGAAGACCTCTATCTTTCGCCGTGGGAGCTCGACGACCGGCTGCGCGGCTTTTGCGGAGCGGAGCTCGACCAGCTCGGCGCGGTCGACGTGCTCGATGCGGACCGCAGCTCGCTCTCGGAGGTCGAGTTTCACACGCGGCCAACGATGCGCTTTCATGGCGCGGTTCCCGCACTGATCGATCAGATCAACACGCTGGTCAAGGCCGAGGCGCGCGTCCTGCTCACCGCGCCGAACCAGGGCGAGGTCGAGCGGCTGGCCGGGCTGCTGAGCGAGTATCGCGTGCCCTATCGCCTCGGCTCGCGCACTATGGCTGCGGGTTCAGAGACCATCTATTCGGAGTCGAGTTACCTGGCCGGAGCGATGGGGACGCCGGTGATCGTGCGCGTGCCGATCGCCAACGGCGTGCAGGTGCTCGATCTCGAGAAGGCCAGCGCGCGGCAGATCGTTCTCTTCGGCGCCAACGATTTGACCGATGAAGCGGATGTGACGGCGCGGCCCGCAACTCGAAAGTCCAAGACCTCCGCCTTTATCTCCGATTTCCGCGATCTCGCCGTTGGGGACTACGTGGTGCACGTCGAGCACGGCATAGCGCAGTACTGCGGCCTGCGGACCATCGACGAAGAAGCGGAAGCCCCACTCGAATTGATGATCCTCGAGTTCGCCGACGCCGCCAAGCTCTACGTCCCGCTGACCCGGCTCGACCTGATCCAGAAGTATCGCTCGACCGACACCGGACCCGCGCCGGTGTTGAACAAACTTGGGTCGCAGAGCTGGCAGAAGACCAAGGCCCGCGTCAAGAAAGCCATGGCCGACATGGCCGCCGAGCTGCTGAAGCTCTACGCGCAACGCAAGGCCGCGCAAGGCAACGCGTTTTCTCCGGACAACAACCTGCAGCGCGAGTTTGAGGACGCCTTCGCCTTCACCGAGACCGACGACCAGCTCTCCGCCATCCGCGACATCAAGGCGGACATGGAGATTACCCAGCCCATGGACCGCCTGCTCTGCGGCGACGTCGGCTACGGCAAGACCGAAGTCGCCATGCGCGCCGCGTTCAAGGCCGTGCAGGACGGCAAGCAGGTCGCCGTCCTCACGCCAACCACCGTGCTCTCGTTCCAGCACTTCGAGTCGTTCAAGAAGCGCTTCGCCAACTTCCCCGTCAAGGTCGAAATGCTCTCGCGCTTCCGCACCGCGAAAGAAAAGACCGTCATTACCGAGCAGGCCGAGGCAGGCAAGATCGATATCCTGATCGGCACCCATGCTATCCTCGCGCAGAAGCTCAAGTTCCAGGATCTCGGCCTCTTAATCGTCGATGAAGAGCAGCGCTTCGGCGTGCGCCACAAGGAGCGGCTGAAGCAGATGCGCACCGCCATCGATGTGCTGGCCATGTCCGCCACGCCCATCCCGCGCACCCTGCACATGTCGCTGATGGGGCTACGAGACATGAGCGTCATCGAGACCCCGCCCAAGGACCGCATGGCCATCCAGACCATCGTGGCCAAGTTCGATGAAAAGCTGATCCGCACCGCCGTCGAGATGGAGCTCGAGCGCGGCGGCCAGGTCTATTTCGTCAACAATCGCGTGGAGACGATCTACGAGTTAGCCGCGAAAATTCGCGAATTAGTTCCATCCGCCCGCATCGTCGTCGGCCACGGCCAACTGCCCGAAGCCGAGCTTGAACGCGTCATGCTGGCCTTCATGAACCACGAGTACGACGTGCTGGTCGCCACCTCCATCATCGAGAACGGCCTCGACATTCCGCTTGCCAACACCATCATCGTGAACCGCGCCGATCGCCACGGGTTATCGGAGTTGTATCAACTCAGAGGCCGCGTGGGCCGCTCCAATCGCCGTGCCTACGCCTACCTGCTTATCCCGCCGGACACGCAGCTGACCGAGATCGCCCGCCGCCGGCTGGCCGCGCTCAAGGAGTTCTCAGACCTCGGCGCCGGCTTCAAAATTGCCGCGCTCGACCTCGAGCTGCGCGGCGCCGGCAACATGCTCGGCGGCGAGCAGTCCGGGCACATCGAGGCCATCGGCTTCGAGCTCTACACCTCCATGCTCGAGGAAGCCGTGAACAAGATGAAGGGCGAAGGCGACAAGCCCGCGCATGCCACCACCGCGCTCAATCTTGGCATCTCCGTGCGCATCGACGCGAGCTACATCGAGGAAGAAAATCAGCGTCTGCGCATGTACAAGCGCATCGCCGGCGCGCTCGACCAGGCCACCATCGACGATGTGCGCAGCGAGCTGCACGACCGTTACGGCGCGCCTCCGGAAAGCGTGCTGAACCTGCTGTCCGCGGGCGAGTTGCGGCTCAAGTGCGAGCAGTTAGGCATCGCGCAGCTCGACCGCAAGCGCACCCAAATAGAGCTTCCCAACCCGAACGGCAACAAGAAGCAGCCCATCAAGCAGTTCGTCGAAATGCTGCACATACGCTTTGCCGTCCCGGAAGAGGGCGGCGCGGACGCACTCGCCCACGCGCAGATCGATCCCGGCATGCTGATGAAGCTCATCGCCCGCCATGCCAAGCGCGGCGCGCAGTTCACCCCACAGGGCATCCTGCGCTGGCCATTGACTTCCGCCAAAGCAGAAGACGTGCTTGCCGAAACGCGAGAGCTGCTGGAGCAACTGGAGCCAGTGACGGTGGCTTAGTGCAGGGCTAAGCCGCTCCACCTTGTCCTTCCGCGAAGAAGGTGCAAGGATGAGATCAACCCTCATTCAGGAGCCGTCCATGCGCGCCCTTTTCTGCGTCGTGCCACTCGTCCTTTCGCCGCTTCTGCCTCTGAGCGCGCAGACAGCGCTGACCTACCAAAAACCGCCGGCGCCGATCGAGCAGCTCCTCGACGCGCCGCCGGTCCCTGTGGTGCGCGTCTCGCCCGACCGCAAGACTCTGCTGATCGAGCAGCCCGCCACCTTCCCCACCATCGCCGATGTGGCGCAGCCGCGCTACCGGCTTGCCGGCCTGCGGTTCAGCCCCAAAACCAGCAGCCCGAGTGCGGAGACCTACTCCATCTCGCTCGCCGTGCAGCCGATCGACGACGGCTCCTTCAAGCCGCTGACCGGCATGCCGGCGAACCCTAAGCTGACCAACGCGAGCTGGTCGCCGGATGGCAAGCATATCGCGTTCGTGCAGAAGACCGACTCCGGGGCAAGCCCAGGGCTCGAGCTTTGGGTGGCGGACGTAGCCTCCGCGCATGCGCGCCGCCTGGGTACAGTGCACCTCGATGCCGTGCTGGGCCGCATGCCGTATGAATGGATGCCCGGCAGCCAGGCCCTGCTCTGCAAAGTCATTGCTATGCCGCGCGGCGAGGCGCCCAAGGAAAGCGACGTTCCCACGGGTCCGGACATATCCGAAAATCTCGGCAAGGTCAGCCCCGCGCCCACCTACGAGGACATGCTCAAGACCACGACCGACGAGGCCATCTTCGAGTTCTACTCCACCTCGCAGCTGGCCATTGTGCCGCTGAACGGCGCGCCCAAACTCCTCCCCATCAAGGGTCTTCTCGATTCGGCCAGCCCATCGCCGGATGGCAAGTACGCGCTCGTCTCCATGCTGCATCGGCCCTTCAACTACACGGTTCCGGATGAGCGCTTCCCGCGCAAGACCGAGGTCGTCACCTTGGCCTCCGGCGAGGCGAAGGTCCTAGAGGACCGTCCGCTCGTCGACACGCTGCCCATCTCGCGCGATGCGGTTGAGCCCGGCCCGCGCGATTACCAGTGGCGCAGCGACGCCCCGGCAACGCTCGTCTGGGTCGAGGCAGCCGACGGCGGCCTGCCCAAGCCGGGCGAGACCTTGGCCGATCGGGTGATGGCTCTTCCGGCTCCGTTCGCGGGCCAGCCCACGACCATCTTCGAGGCCACCATGCGCATCGCTCGCGGAGGCTTCGGCGGAGCACGCGGTCTTGAGTGGGGCAACGATCATCTGGCTATCGTCACCGAGTCGCGCTTCTCCGATCGCAAGACGATGATGGTCGCCTTCGACCCATCCTCCCCAGGCAAAACCACGACCCTCTACGCGGGCTCCTCGCAGGACCGCTATCATAATCCCGGCCGCCCGATGACTGCCATGAACGCCAGCGGACACATGGTGCTTGAGCTCACCGGCGACGGCTCCGGCATCTACTTCGTTTCCCCGGGCGCCTCGCCCAAAGGCGACCAGCCGTTTGTCGGCGTCATCCCGGTCGCGGGCGGCACGGAGAAGATCCTGGTACGCTCCGCCGACCCATACTACGACGATCCCGTTGCGCTTCTGAAGGGCGATAAAGTCCTCGTGCGCCGGGAGAGCGAGACGCAGTCGCCCAACTTCTTTTCGGTCCCGCTGACCGGCGGGGAGTATGCCCAAGTAACCAAGTTCGCCTCGCCCTTTGCCGGCATCCACATGCCCACCAGGCAGCTGCTGAAGTACAAGCGCAACGATGGAGTCGACCTGACCGCAACGCTTTGGCTGCCGTACGGCTACAACAAGAGCCAGGGCCCGCTACCCACGCTGATGGAGGCGTATCCGGCCGAATTCAAGACCCGCTCCGCGGCGAGCCAGGTCAGCGGCTCGCCCAACCGCTTTCCAAGCTTCGGCTGGGGCGGCTCGGCCGTCTATTTCACGCAGACCGGCTATGCGGTGCTCGAAAATGCAGCTATCCCGATCATCGGCGAAGGCGATGCGCAGCCGAACGATACCTACGTCGAGCAGCTGGTCGCCGGCGCCAAGGCCGCGGTCGATTGCGGCGTTTCGATGGGCGTCGTCGATCCCAAGCGCGTCGCCGTGATGGGTCACAGCTACGGCGCGTTTATGACCGCGAACCTGCTCGCGCATACGAACATCTTCCGCGCCGGCATCGCCCGCTCAGGCGCTTACAACCGCTCGCTCACCCCTTACGGCTTTCAGAATGAAGAGCGCACCTACTGGCAGGCGCCGCAGGTCTACGCGCAGATGTCTCCCTTCAGCTTCGCCGACAAGATCAAGACGCCGCTGTTGCTGATCCACGGCGAGGCGGACGACAACACCGGCACTTATCCCATCCAGAGCGAGCGTTTTTACGCGGCACTCAAGGGCCAGGGAGCCACCGTGCGCCTGGTCTTTTTGCCGCTCGAGCCGCACCACTACGGCGCCCATGAGAGCCTGCAGCACATGCTTTGGGAGATGAACCGCTGGCTGGATATCTATGTGAAGCCGGAGGTCTCGCCCGTTGGCTCATCGGGCAAGGCAACCGAGTAGAAGCTGCGCCCAGTACTCTCGTTTGATCCACAAGCCTGAGCTTGGGCGCAGCGCGTTATTCTGAAGCCATGCCGCTGATCATTGCCGCTCTTCGCACCGGCCACGACCCGGTCGGCAAGCTACCCGACGGAGCCTTTCACACCACGCTCGATCGCCAGCTGGTGTGCCCCAAGTGCAGCGCCACGTACAATCTCGTGGTCGACTACGCCGCGTCGGTAAGCCGCTTTTTCGAGCGGGATGCGTACCGCTTGCTGCTGATGCTTCAGAAAGCGATTCACCTGGGCCACGCCAACGGACACCGCTGCGCGCACTTTGACACCGCAGGCGTGGCCGTGACAAGCCATCTGCCGGAGCGTACGCCGGCGCAAAGCGCGGACGGATCAACCTCGCCGCAGGCAGGTGCCCGCGCAGGTTCCCATCCCGCTCGAACCCGGCCCGATCCCGTACGCTAGAACGACTATGGCCAAGAAGAAATTGCGCGTGGGCGTCCTGTTCGGAGGCCGCTCCGGAGAGCATGAGGTCTCGCTGCTCTCAGCCGCGTCGATCCTGAAGGCGATCGACCGCAAGAAGTACGATGTGGTCCCCATGGGCATCAGCAAGCAGGGCCGCTGGCTCGGCGAGTCGGACGCCCAGGCGCTGCTTGGCGGGACGCATGCAGAGGCGGTGCAGCTTCAGGCCGGCTCCGCTGCGGGGTCCGGGCTGGCCGAGCAGTCCGCGTCGATTCCACGCTCGCTCGACGTGATCTTCCCCGTGCTGCACGGAACCTTCGGCGAGGACGGCACCCTCCAAGGTCTGCTGGAGCTTGCCGACCTCGCTTACGTCGGCTCCGGCGTCCTGGGCTCCGCGGCCGGCATGGACAAGGACGCGATGAAGCGGCTCTTCGCCGCCGCGGGTCTGCCGCAGACGCCTTACGTGACGCTTTTGCGCTCCGAGTGGCGGGCCGAGCCAAAGCGCTGCCGCCGCGCCGTCGAGAAGGCGCTCGTCTATCCGCTGTTCGTGAAGCCGGCCAATCTCGGCTCATCGGTCGGCATCTCGAAGGTGCATGGGGCGTCCGAGCTTGCGGCTGCGATGGATCTCGCCGCCGGCTTCGACCGCAAATTAGTGATCGAGCAGGGGGTCGGCGGTCCCGGCGCCAAGCCCCGCGAGCTCGAAGTGGCCATTCTCGGCAACGATCAACCGGAGGCCTCCGTCGTGGGCGAGATCATCCCCGCCAAGGAGTTCTACGACTACGAAGCCAAATATCAGCTCAGCGGCCCGGACGAGAGCGTCTCCGTGCTTCCCGCAACGATAACCGCCGCCCAGGCGAAGCAGATCCGTACCATGGCGCTGGCCGCCTTCCGCGCGTGCGACTGCGCTGGCCTAGCCCGGGTCGACTTCCTCATGGAACCGGCGACCCTGCCCACCGGCAAGAAAAACCCTGCGCCCCGCATCTTCCTCAATGAGATCAACACCATGCCCGGTTTCACGGCGATCTCCATGTACCCCAAACTCTGGCAGGCCTCGGGACTTGGATACAAAGAATTGATCGATCGCCTGCTTGCGCTCGCACTCGAACGGCACGCCGAAAAACAGGCTACCGCTTTTGCCAGGCACTGAGAGAGAGCGCTTCCCGTACCCGCCGTGACGCCAAGAGACAAAGCTCCGGGCGCTCCCGGAACGTTGCAGGGCCGCGCATGTTGCTCGACGTCGTTCGGAAATGGGAAAAGAATTGCTCGTATGACAACGATTTCCCTACCACATTTCCCGGAATAGCAAGTAAATTCCTAGTAGCGCTCCCCGGACTAGAGCAGTCTTCCCTCGCAAGCGCTGACGATCAAGGACAGCGTCGTGGACTACAGTTCTCTGCCGGACATCTTTGCGCTCACGATTTTTATCGTGTGCTTTCGTCCGCTGGTGCGCCGCGTGGGTCCGCATGTCGATCTATGGTTTCTGGGCTGGACGTTTGTGCTTGTGCACCAGATCGCCCTGCTGGTCGCTCCAACGCACGGCGTGATCGCCACTGTGTCCCAACTGGCGGCTATTTGGTCTTCCGGTCTGTGCGGGATGGCTTTCCTGCTGGGCACCGCCAGCGTTCCCAAACGGAGAATCGGCAGCAAGCTGGCGGCAGAGTTCCTCATCCCCACGCTCGCCGCGGCGACCCTGGTTGTGTTCCCGCATCACGACCACTGGATGGACTTCGGGGCCGCCCTGCTCTTCCTCGCTCCCGCGGGGCATATGGCAGTTCATAAGCGCGCCCGTTCCCGGCCCGTGCTTCTGGTCAGCTTGGTTTTCGGAGCGTTTGGTCTGGCCGTGCTGCCCTTTGCCTGGCGGCATCCGGAGCTCACCGCGCATGGAGCCATCTCGCTGCTCTTTCTCGGCGCGGGCTACTTCTATCTCGACTCCGCCGAGCGCTATACCCGCGGGGTCGTCGCCGCCGTGACCGGCCTCTTTGGCTGGGGCTTGTCTTATCCCCTGATCGAGCTGCTGCGGAGAACCGCGCCTGAAATCCACGTCAACCGCGCCGTCCTCGAGCTGCCGCAATACCTGATCGTCGCCGGCATCGTCCTCACGCTGCTGCAGGAGCACATGCAGCGGACCGAGCGAATGGCCATGCACGATCCTTTGACGGACCTGCCCAACCGGCGTCTCTTCGAGGAACGCCTGATCGCTACCCTGGACGAGGCCCGCGAGAACTGCACCACCATCGCCTGCCTGGTCATCGACGTCGACAACTTCAAGACCATCAACGACACGTTAGGCCACTCGGCCGGCGACCAGTTACTGCGCGCCCTGGCGGTTCGGCTCTCCTGGCATATGAGCCCGCGCGACATGCTCGCGCGGACCGGCGGCGACGAGTTCACGGCGCTGCTTGCCGGCGTCACCGACGAGCATCATCTGCGCTTCATCGCGAGCGCGATGATGTCCGCCGGCAGCGTACCGATCGCCATCGACGGCCACTCGGTCGACGTCCGCATCAGCATCGGCATCGCCCTCTCGCCCGATCATGCCGACGACATCGACAGCCTGCGCCGCGCCGCCGATGAAGCCATGTACTCCGCCAAACGCCGCGGCGGGGCCATGCTCGCCTTTGCGGGCGAAGAGTAGTGAAGAGGGGTCAGGGAACAAGGGTAACAGTCAACGATGGATGGACTTACCTCACCCCTCACCCTTATCTCTCACTTCCCAAAAACAACTTCTCCACCTCAAGCCAGTTCTTTACCCGGCGAAAGCCCGCCGTATGTACATTGTGATGCGCCTCATAGAGAATCCCCTCACCGCCGAACCGCTTCAGCTGCCGCGGATTGTCGTCGATCAGGTAATCCGCCTGCAGAATGCTCTTATCTCCGCAGAATACGATGTGCGATGCCGGAATGAACGGAAAGTTCCGTCCCAGCCACTCGTATTTGGCGGTAAATGAGGTGGGCACTTCCATTGCGGCGGTCGCGATGAACACGTCGTAATGCCCTTGCAGCGCACGCATCACCCGTTGCGAGTCCTTCATCACCTTCAGCACGGCAAAGAAGTCTTCCGAGCGCAGATACTGCTCAAGCGCCCGGTGCCGCTCCTCGCCCACCACGTCCCAGATCCATTTGCCATGCAGATCTTCAAGCGTAATCGCCTCGCCGAACTGCCGGTTGTACCGCAGCAGGTGTTCGGCCACTGCATCCGCCATCACCTCGTCCATGTCCACGCAAATACGCTTCAACGTCCCCTCACAATCTGCGCCGCGATGCTCTCGGTCTCGACCGGTTTGCGTCCCGGCGAGTCGGTCTCCGCGTAATACCAGAGCAACCGTCCGCAGCTCTCGCAGGTCATCAGTTCGTGGTTATCGCGGTCGCGCAGATCGTTCCACCGCTGTGGCCGCTGCATCATCTGGCACGCCATGCACTTCTGCATGCGCACCTCGGCGATGCCGGTGCCCTTGGCCCGCGCGATCCGGTCATAGATCGAGAGCGCGTCTTCCCCGATGGTCGCGCGCTGCGCGGTGCGCTTCTGGTCGAGTTCCAGGAGCGCTGTCTTGTTCGCCGCGATCGTCGCAGCCGCCCGCGTCCGTTCGCTCTCAAACTTCGTCTGCCCGGCCGCGACCGCCGTATCGGCGACCTTCTTCTGCGCCTCGAAATCCTCGCTGCGCTGCATGCTTTCGAGCTCCTCGTCCTCGAGCTTACCGATGGCCGCCCGGGCAAACTCGATCTCGCGCTCAAACGCCTGCACCTGCTGGGTCGAGGTCGCCAGATCCAGCTGCTTGCGAATCTTTACGATCTTGGCCTGGTGATCCTTCACATCCGACTCCTGCCGCCGCCGCAGCGCCTCCTCCTTGCCCATCAGATCGAGTACGACCGCGCGCTGGCCGGCCGTGGCCTTGGCCTTGGCTTCCAGCTGCGCCACCAGTTTTGGCAGCGCGACCATCTCGTCCTGCAGCCGTTTGGCTTCCAGATCATAGCGTTGCAGCTCTATCAACTTTTGACTATCCGAATGCATCCGCGTCTCCCGCAAAACCGATGCTAGTAGAAATCAGGGACAACGGATACTCTCAAGGTGGACCACTCCTGCAATCCCGCTTTTCCCGGCCCACATGCTAATGGCACCTTTTTGATCGAGAGAACGAATGGCAGCCGCAACCGCAACCCTCCCTGAGCAGGATTCCTCACCCTCTGAAGGCCACGAACTCTCCTCCCAGCAGCTGGCGGCACAGAACCGCGCGGACGCCGCCTGGAAGCCCCGCGCCAACAAGTGGGCCGTCGCCCTCACCGTTACTTTGGCCACCTTCATGGAGGTGCTCGACTCCTCGATCGCCAATGTCTCGCTGCCGCACATCGCGGGCTCGCTTGGCGCCTCGCAGGATGAAGCCACCTGGGTGCTGACCAGCTATCTTGTCGCCAACGCCATCATCCTCCCTGCCTCCGCATACCTCACTACCTTTATCGGCAGGAAGAAGTTTTACATGATTTGCGTCGTGCTCTTCGGCATCTCCTCCGCACTGTGCGGCCTCGCACCCTCGCTCGCGCTGCTGGTCTTTTTCCGCATCCTGCAAGGCGCGGGTGGCGGCGGCCTAGCGCCCTCCGAGCAGGCCATTCTCGCCGACACGTTCGAGCCCAAAGACCGCGGTAAAGCCTTTGCCCTCTATGGCCTCGCCGTCGTCGTCGCTCCCGCCATCGGCCCCACGCTCGGCGGCTGGATCACCGATAACTACAACTGGCGCTGGATTTTCTTCATCAACGTGCCCATCGCCTGCCTCTCGCTCTTCCTCACCAGCCGGCTGGTCGAAGATCCGCCGCATATCGTGCGCGAGGTGAAGGAATCGAAGCTCGGCGGCCTTAAGCTCGACTTGTTCGGCTTCGGCCTGCTCGCCTCCGGCTTCGGCTCGCTCGAGTTTATTCTGGATAAAGGCCAGGAAGACGACTGGTTCGGCTCGCGCGTCATCACGTTCTTCATCGTGCTCTGCGTCACCTCGCTCATCACCCTGGTCTTCTGGGAGCTCTACCAGCTCCGCATCAAGAACCGGCCCATCCTCAATCTCACTCTGTTTCGCCGCAAGACGTTCTCCATCTCCTTCGTCCTGATGTTCGTGCTGGGCTTTACGCTCTATGGGACGACCGTGCTGATCCCGCAGTTTGTCCAGACGCTGCTCGGCTATACGGCCGAGCTTGCCGGCCTGGTCATCTCTCCCGGCGGCCTGTGCATCGTCTTCTGCATGCCAATCGTCGGCATTCTCATCGGCCGCCTCGACCCGCGCTGGATGATCGGGTTCGGCTTCACCATCCAGGCCATCTCCATGGTCCTGATGCACCAGTTCTCGCTCGAGTCCAACTTCCGCTATATCCTGTGGGTGCGCGTCTTCCAGTCCTCCGGCCTAGCCTTCCTCTTCATCCCCATCAATACCATCAGCTATACCGGCGTCGCGCGCGCGGAGAACAACGACGTCTCCGGCCTCACCAATCTGGCGCGCAACATCGGCGGATCGGTCGGCACCGCCTACATTGCGACCATGCTCAGCCGCGGCTCGCAGCGGCATGAGGCCTACATGATCCGCAATCTCCTGCCTGGAAACCGCGCCTTCGCCGACCAGGTGAATCGCCTTAAGCCACTCTTCCATGGCGGGTCCAATCGCGCCGGAGCCGTGCTCGGCGGGGGACCGGACCTGGGCGGCATCTACACCGCGCAGGCCTACATCTACAACCAGCTGCATCGCCAATCCGCCATGCTTGCGTACCTTGACATCATCGCCATTCTGGGCGTCTTTTGCGCCTGCATGATTCCGCTGGTAGTCCTGATCGGAAAGATCAAGCCGGCCGCGGACGGACCCGCCGTTCACTAAGCTTAGTGTCTCTTCCAGCAGAAACCCGGCCTCATGGACCGGGTTTCCCGTTTCTCAGATCTATCTACTTACCGGGGTCCATACGGTCTGCCACCATAGATGTGCTGCACCGCGACCTGGTAGCCACGCTGAAAGCCAATCCGGTAGCTGCGCCGATCCGGCCCGGGAATGAAGTTCGGGTGCCGGTACTCATCGCGATTGTTCACGTTGGGCGGACGATGGTTCTCGTAATCCTTCTTCGCCCCTTCCACTCCATCGTGATAGCCGCGCTGCTGAGCCGCGGCAAACTCCGGCGGCGGAGCCTCCCAGCCACCCGGCCCCTGCGCATACCCCGGAGGCGGTGGCGGAGGACCATACTGCGCCCACATGGAACCGGTCGCGCTGGTTGAGCCAAGCAATCCAACCGCCAGAAGCGACCCCATCAACCGTTGTTTTCCTGTCTTCGTCATACGTCCCTCTCCTAACCGGCTTGGGTCTGGGTCGGTGTTCTGCCTGCCCTTCACCGGTGAATCCTGCTCGCTTCAACTCTTCAAACCCGGAAGCCTGCAGCAGGTTGTCCGCAACTGACTGGGCGCTCTCGGGTTATACCGGGCTCGGATTCCGCTCCTCGAACTGCGTCTGGTGCCAGTACGGGTATGCCTTCGGCAACTCGCTCGCCGCGTCCAGCTTGGCCACCTGCTCCGGCGTCAGCTTCCAGCCGACCGCCCCCAGGTTCGCCTTCAGCTGCTCCTCGTTGCGCGCGCCGATGATCAGCGTCGAAACCGTCGGCCGCCGCAGCAGCCAGTTCAGCGCAATCTGCGGCACAGTCTTTCCAGTCTCCTTGGCGATCTCATCGATCGCATCGACGACCTTATACACGTGCTCGAGCGGCACCTGCGGTCCGGCGTCGTTCACCATCTTGCTTTGCAGCCGGGAGTCCTTGGGCAGCTCCGCGCCCCGGCGAATCTTGCCCGTCAGCCGGCCCCAGCCGAGCGGCGACCACACCAGTGTCCCCACGCCCTGGTCAAGCCCCAGCGGCATCAACTCCCACTCAAAATCGCGCCCCACCAACGAGTAGTAGCATTGCTGCCCCACGTACCGCGACCAGCCATAGCGCTCGCTCACGCTCAGTGACTTCATCAGGTGCCAGCCCGAGAAGTTCGAGCACGCGATGTAACGCACCTTGCCCGCCAGCACCATATGGTTCAGCGCCTGCAGCGTCTCTTCGACCGGGCTGGTCGCGTCGAACGCATGCAGGTGATACACATCCACGTAGTCCGTGCCCAGCCGCTTCAGGCTGCGCTCGAGCGACTGGATCAGGTGGTAGCGGCTCGACCCGACGTCGTTCGGTCCCTCGCCAAAGCGAAACGTCGCCTTGGTCGAGATCAGCACATCCTCGCGCTTGTACTTGGCCAGCGTCTTGCCTAGCGCCGCCTCGCTCGATCCATAGGAGTAGATGTCCGCCGTATCGAAGAAGTTCAGACCCGCATCCATGCAGATGCCGACGATCCGGTCGGCTTCGTCCTGGGTCGTCTTGCTCCAGGCCTCGAAGAACTCCCCTTGCGCGCCCAGCGTTCCCGCGCCAAAGCAAAGCTCCGGCACCTTCAATCCCGACCTGCCTAGCTGCCTATATTCCATGAACGCTCCTGTTTCTCACTCAGATGCCTGGGGCAAGTACGGCGTCGCAGGAACAAGCTATCGTGAAGAGAGACACACCGGAGCCATCGTTGCCTTATCTCTACATCGACCGCGTCCTCAACGAGCTTCGCGATGAGCTGCTCTCCGCCATGCACGCGGCCATCCAAGCCGAGATGCGCAACGGACGCGTCGACGTCCCCAGGCTCTACCGCGCCTTTAGCCGCGCCGCCGCGAAAGAGATGGCGAACCCGGTTCTGGTCTCCGACAAGTGCCTCGAACAGAACACCACCCGCTCGAAGAAAGGGGTCAACGCGCGGGGCGAGGACTGAACCGTCAGCCATCGAGGCCCTTTCCTTTGTTGTCCTTCCCGAAGGGAATCCGCGTTTCGCTCCTGCCAGCACCCGCAAGCGAAGCCTCGATCGAACTGTCCCAGTACCGTTACGTTGCGGCAGCCGAGCTTCAGATTCTGAATCCGGCCTGTGGGTTGCTGCGTCCTATAAACACGAAACGGAGAAACATCATGAAGCTGCAATCGATGACTCTCGCGGCTCTGGTCCTTGTTTTCAGTCCCGCCCTAGCCCTTGCCCATCCGATCCAAAGCACCGGCACCCGGGTCCGCCCCAACCTGTTTCACGACCGCAGCCCCAGGCTGCACGATCATACCCCGGTCGCCCACCACTAAGGTTGAACGCAACGATCTATCCCCACATTGGGAAACGAGACGCCCGGATCGAGCCTACGCTCTCCGGGCGTTTTCGATAAACTGCCGCAGCTTCGCAACGTCTTTTCGCCCCGGCTCCCGTTCCACTCCGCTGGCCACGTCCACGCCCCATGGTTGCAGCGCGTCAATCGCCTCGGCCACGTTCTCCGGACGCAAGCCACCCGCCAGAATCAGGCGCAAACCTCGTTCCCGCTGCTCCTCGAACAGCCCGCGAGCGCTCTCCCAATCGAACGAGACGCCCAGCCCGCCGGAGACCCGGCCCACCTTGGCATCCACCAGAATCCGTCGCGACGGAGCAGCGCCCACCGCAACCTGGCCGAATCCGTCCGCCGCCTCTCGAGCCGACGATTCCCGGCCGGCCACCTTCCAGTGCACCACCGGGATCACTGCCAGCTCCGGCATGCGATTGTTTAGCCTTTCCGCCAGCGCATGGTCGAACTCTCCGTGCAGCTGAGCCCCAGTCAGCCGAGCCGTCTCCGCCACCGAGGCAATCTCCTCCGCGCTTCCGCCCACAAAGACGCCGATCCGCTCCACCTCCGGCGGCAGTTCGGCCGCGATCGCCCGCACCTGGACCGGCGTTACCTGCCGCGCACTTGGCGCAAACACGAATCCGACCGCGTCCGCGCCTAGCTCTACCGCCTGCAGTGCATCGTCGATGCAGGTGTTCGCGCAAATCTTGATCCACATCCTAGATCTCCGACGCGTAATCCCGGCCCAACAGCAGGGCCAGCGCCGCCGAGGGTTCCGGCTGCCGCATCAGCGTCTCGCCTACCAGGAACGCGTCGTACCCGATGCCCATGCGCTGCTCGATGTCGGCCGGCGTGCGAATCCCGCTCTCCGCCACGCGCAGCACCTTCTCCGGCATGTACGGCATCAGCTCGAAGTGCCGCCGCGGGTCCACCTGCAGCGTCTTCAGATCGCGCGAGTTCACGCCGATCAGCTCAAACCCCAGGTCGAGCGCCCGCGCCAGCTCCTCGCGGTCATGCACCTCGCACAGTACATCGAGCCGCAGGCGGCGTGCCTCCGCGCTCAGGTCGAGCAGATCCTCATCCGCATGCGCCGCCACGATCAGCAGCACCGCATCCGCGCCCGCCGCCCGCGCCTCCAGAATCTGGAACGGGTCCAGGATGAAGTCCTTCCGCAGCACCGGAATCCGCACCGTCTCCGAGGCGACCGCCAGGTCCTCAAGCGACCCTTGGAAGAACTCCTCGTCGGTCAGCACCGAGATCGCCGCGGCCCCGGCCTGCTCATACGTCCGCGCAATCACTGCCGGCCGGTAGTCCTCCCGCAGCAGGCCCTTGGACGGCGAGGCCTTCTTCAGCTCAGCGATGATCGCCGGGCCATCTACCGCCACCTTGCGCAGCCCGGCTGCAAATCCCCGCGGCGGATGCGCTTCCGCCCGAAGCTCCAGGCTCTCCATGTGGGTCATCGCTTTGCGGTCGAGCACCCGCTGCAACGTATGCGACATGATCCGGTCGAGATAGGTAGCCATGGTCTCCTCACCGCCCCTTGCCTTTTTAGAGGCCAGAGACGGCAAGACCCCTCGCCTTGGAGGGGTCCCCATTCACTCAAAATTTGGTGCCGAAGAAGGGACTCGAACCCCCACACCCTTGCGAGTACGTGGACCTGAACCACGCGCGTCTGCCAATTCCGCCACTACGGCACTGCTGTGCAACTACGTCGATGTTCGCAAAATCCGCCCTCACTGTCAATTCGACGCCGCCTGCCTTACACTGGAGATCGAATTGCACCAGACTGCAACCAAGGTCTCCGCGCTCTATGTCGATTCCGTACAACTCGGGCCAGCCGGAAGCAAGTTTTCCGTCGGCCGAGAGAATCCCCGAAGAACTTGCCCTGGAGATCCGGCGGCTCGCCCATGATCTCTCAAATGCCCTCGAGATCATCGTCCAGACCAGCTACCTGCTCTCGACCGCCGGCTTGAAGGAGCCTGCCTCGGCCTGGCTCGGCATGCTCGACTCCGGCGTCGCCAAATGCCTGGACATCAACCAGGATCTGCGCAAGTACATCAAAGCCCACACTTCGGCGTAGCCGGCTGCATCCGGGCTTTACGCTGCCGAAACCTTTTTCTTCGCGGCAAGCTTCTTGCCCGCCGATTTCTTCGTCTTGGTCTTTCCGGCAATAGCGTCTCCGGCTGCCCCGTTTCCGGCCGCAGCTGCCGCCAGACCCGCCGCAAACCCCGCCGCCAAACCGGCTCCAGGACCGGCAGACTCCAACTTCTTCAGCTTCGCCGTGTGGCTGTCGAACAGCTTGTCCAGCTGCTGCAGCAGCACCCGCGTGTGGGTCGCCTTGACCAGCAGCTTGTCCGCGCCCATGGTCATCGCATCTCCTTCGTCCAGCGGAAATGCGGTCAGAAGAGCCACCGCGGGATGATAGGGCGCCGTCCGCGCCGCCACGATCACCTCGCGGCCTGCCTGCTCGGACTCCATGCGCATGTCGGTGATGACCATGTCGTACTCGCGGGTCTTCAGCTTGCTCTTGCCCTCGCGCGCGCTGGCCGCGGTCTCCACATCGAACCCGCTGATCTCAAGCACCGCCTTCATGGTCAGCAACACCGCCACTTCGTCATCTACCAGCAGAATCCGGCGCTTCATGCGCATCTCCTTAAATCTCCGGGCAAACCGTCCCAGGCAAATCAATCCTCATCATCCACGTACAGGCCGAAACCTGCAACCTTGGCCGTACGGCCCGGCTTGCCTCCGCCAGCGCTCAGGCGCGCATCGGAGCAGGTGCATTCATTTCTGGACGCCGCAGTATGCGGTGCTATACTTTATGTTGCGGTCCCGTACCCCGGCGGCACTCCCGCGCCCGGCCACCCACCCCTAACCCATGCATGGCGGAGCACCTCCCGGCCCGCTGTGGAGGCTACTTATTCCACCGATCGATAAACGTTCCGCCAAGTCCTTCATCCGCACCAATGAGCGGGTGCGCGCCCGTGAAATCCGCGTCATCGACGAACATGGTGAGCAGCTCGGCGTCATGCCGCCTTTTGAGGCGCTCAAGATGGCCCGTGAGCGCTCCCTCGACCTCGTAGAAATCTCGCCCAACGCCGTCCCGCCCGTCTGCAAAATCCAGGACTACGGCAAGTTCCTCTACGAGAAAGACAAGTCCGACCGCGCCGCGCGCAAAAAGCAAAAAGTCATCGTTATCAAGGAAGTCAAGTTCTCGGTCACCGTCGACGAGCACGACTACATCACCAAGAAAAATATGGCCGTCCGCTTCCTTGGCGAGGGCGACAAGGTCAAAGCCTCGCTGCGCTTCAAGGGCCGCCAAATGGCGCACCGCGACCTCGGCTACAAGATCATCAATCGGCTGATCCTCGATATCGGCGACGCTGGCCTGGTCGAGTTCATGCCGCGCATGGAGGGCACCACGCTCCATGCCATCCTGGCCCCCTCAAAGAAGGCAGAGGCACAGCAGCCGCCGGCCCCCAGAAAGCCCGCGCCCCAGGCCTCCGTCGCTGCCGCGCCCAAGCCGGCGGATACCGCTGAAGCTTCCTGACGCGCTTCCATCAAGCAAGCACGAAGGGCAGCCTACAAAGGCTGCCCTTCCGCATTTCCGGCTGCAATCCTAAGCGGCAGCCTGCTCCAATGCCTCGCCCAGCTCCTTGATGTGCTTGGCAGAGGCGGTCTTTTCATCGCCGGCGACGGCGACCGTATCCTTGCCCATCTTCTGCATGAGCTTCTTGATCGTCTCGCCGTCCAGCTCTTTTGCGTGCAGCAGCTTCTTCAGCTTGCCCAGATCCTGCACTACCTTCTTCACGCCTTCATGATCGTGCTTGGAGAGATACTCTTCCCAGCTCTCGATGTTCGTGGTGGCTTTCTCGATCGTGAACGCCTTCGCGCCTTGTTTGAGCGCTTCCATGGTCGTCGTAAACTTCGTGGTCGGCATACTACTGGCTCCTTGCGTCCTTGTCTGGTGCGTGATCAAGCAGGACTGATGTGCGGATCAGACCTCGTCACGCCATCCGATGCCGAGAGAGAACATAAGCCGTGCACACAGGAGCAAAACTCGATTGGCCGGACAAACAGACGGACCCGCAGTTTGTACAAACAAGAAAAATTCAGCTGCGGGCTGGAGGGATGCATCTCAGGCAGACGCAGCCTTGAGCAGGTCCAGCAGCCTTGAGCAGGTCCAGCAGCCTTGAGCGGATGCAGCCTTGAGCAGGTCCAGCAGCCTTGAGCGGAGGATCTGTTCTGCTGGCAAGGTGCATCCGCGACTTTATACCTTGTTGGCGCTGCGCAGGACGCGCCGTACCTTCTTCGGGGAGATGCTGAGGTTCTTGGCCACCAGTGAGATGTTCTTGCCGTGGCGCAGCCATACCTTGGGAATGACCAGCTCGGCGAACTCCTCCTGCACCTGCTGAAACGTCTTATCGCCGATGTGGCCGTCGCACCACGAACGCAGCGTCGCGTCGATGTGCGTGGCGCCGACCAGCTTCGCCTTTAGGCCGCTGAGCTGCTTGTAGAGGTGGTCGCGGTCGTCGTGCGTCAGCAGCGCGGCGGCTTTGCCGGTGAACTCCCTGGCGAGCTCCCAGTCCTGAAAGAAGTCAGAAGCCGCGACCAGTCCGCGTGCGATGTAGGCCTCGCACAGGAGACGCTTATTCTGGGTCTGCCTGGCGAGAACGATGGCCTGTTCGGCGGAGTCGACCGCGGCGTGCGCATGCAGTCCGATGTTCGGCTCGTCGCCGAGCTGCTCCTCGGAACTGGCCAGCTCCACCGCCGACTGCACCGCCTTGGCCCGAGCCATCAGGATCTGGTCATGCTTCAGCTCGCCCAAGGCGAACGCCCGCTGCGCCTCGGTTGCGGCCTGGTCCATGTCTCCGCTTTCAAGGTGCAGGTGCGCGGCGTTGACCAGCACCGAGCCGGTCCCGGACTGGTGGTGATGCAGCTCGTAGATGGTTTCCGCCTGCTCCAGCAGATGCAGCGCTTCGCGGCTCATGCGCAGCGATTTCGCGTGGACCGAGCCGCTCGCCTGGCCATCCCGCGGCTGAAGCTGCAAGGCCATCAGCCGCTTGACGTAGGCCGCGTTGACCAGCGCGCGCGCCATGTTCGGGTGCTCGGCGCAGCCGTGGCGGTAGAGGTCGATGGCGGCTTCAAAGTGCCGGAGCGCGCCGGCATAGTCGCCGGACCGGCGGACGAATCTGCCTCGTGCCGACTCGATATTGCCAAGCGAGAGCGAGTGGCCGGTGGCGCGCAGCTCCTGTTCGGCCTCGTCCAGCAGCTGAAACGCATACTGCCGTTTGCCGCTCTGGAAGGCGAGCCAGCTTTCGTGAATCTTCGTCACGGCGACCAGGCGGCTTCCCTGTGCCTGTTCCGCGGCGGCCCGGGCCGCGGCAATATGGAACGCCGCTTTCTCGTACTGGCCCAGCTTGCGGTGCGCCCTGCCCTTCCAGAAGTTCGTCAGGAAGCGCAGATAGCCGTCGAGCAAGCCTCCGTCGATGCGCAGCACCAGATCCAGGCACTCGATGGCCTCTTCGAGCCGTTCGGTCGCAAGCGCCTGGAAGCCTTCGACCAGGCGCAGCTTGAGGAAGTCGAGCAGATGCAGATCCGCGCGCTGGACGGGCGCCGCCCCCGCCCGCAGGATCTCGAGAAAACCGAGATTGCGGTATCCCAGGTCGACCCACTGCGCGACGCAAAGCAGCAAGGGAACGGAGACGGGCGGCGAGGCCGCGGCGCCTTCCGCGGACGCGAATGCGGCGTCCAGCAGCCGGAAGCCGGCCGCGATCTCTCGTTCAAAGAGCGCCCGCTCGAGAGCCTGGACGAGCTCCTGGTCTCCTCTGCGGACGTGCGACATGCGGCGCTCTCCTTGGCAACGATCCGGACGAAGACTGTCCAGGGAAGGAATATGTTCGTCGCCAGAGTGCGCGTTGCCGCCGAGCCATGTCAAGTAAACGTGCGCTTGGCGGGAACCCAGGCGCCTGGATCGGGACGCGGCGCACCTCGTCCGAATTGGACCAGCCGCCCTTGTCCGATCCGCACGCGCGCCCCTACTGTTATCGCATTCGAACGAGGGGCCAAACAGCCCTATCCATGTCTTGAGGTTGGCGATGAGCGCACTGGCAAAGCAGGTGTACCGGTTTGGAAGCGGAGTAGCGGATGGCGATGGAACGATGGGCCAGTTGCTGGGCGGCAAGGGCGCCGGCCTGGCCGAGATGACGATCCTCTCCGTGCCTGTGCCGCCGGGCATGACGATCAGCACGGATGTCTGCCGGTCGTATCTGGAGCATGGCACCTTGCCGCTGAGCCTGAGTCACGAGCTGAATCGCTCCTTGCGCTGGCTGGAGGTGCAGACCGGCAAGCAGCTCGGCGACGCGCGCGATCCGCTGCTGGTCAGCGTACGCTCCGGTGCGCCGATCTCCATGCCGGGCATGATGGATACAGTGCTGAACGTGGGCCTGAACGATCGCTCCGTGCAGGCGCTCGGCAGGGACACGGGCGCCGAAGAGTTTGCGCTCGATTCGTATCGCCGCCTGCTGCAGATGTTCGGCTCGGTGGTGCTCGATGTGCCGAAGCATGCGTTTGAGGAGGCCGCCGCGGAGATCCGCATGGCTGCGCCGGTCGAAGGCGGCGAGCAGGAGCTCTCGAAGCAGCAGCTCTGCCTGATGATCCAGGCCTTCAAGGACATTATCCAAGAGCACACGGGCAACCCGTTTCCGCAAGATCCGCAGACGCAGCTCTTCCTGGCGATCGAGGCGGTATTTCGGTCCTGGCGCAGTGAGCGCGCGGTGTTCTACCGCAAGTTGAACCACATCTCCGACGAGATGGGCACCGCCGTGACCGTGCAGGCAATGGTCTTCGGCAACCTGGGCATGGACAGCGGCACCGGTGTCGGCTTCACGCGCAATCCCTCGAATGGCGAAGCGCTCGTCTTTGGCGAGTACCTGCCCAATGCGCAGGGCGAAGACATCGTCGCCGGCGTGCGGACGCCGCTTGCGATCTCCGACCTCGCCGAGAAGATGCCGTCGGCCTACTATCAGCTGCTCGAGATTACCGAGCAGCTGGAACGTCATTATAAGGACGCGCAGGACTTCGAGTTTACGGTGGAACGCGGCAAGCTTTACCTGCTGCAAACGCGCTCGGCCAAGCGCTCGGCGCTGGCTTCGGTGCGCATCGCGGTGGAGATGGCGCAGGAAGGCCTGATCTCGAAAGAAGAGGCGCTGCAGCGCGTGAAGCCGTCGAGTGTCGTCGAGGTGCTGTCGCCGCAGCTCGATCTCTCCGCGCAAACGGAGGCTCCACTCACGACCGGCCTTCCCGCATCGCCCGGAGCCGCGGTGGGCGTGCTTGCGCTCTCCTCAAACGCCGCCGTGCACAGGCACGCTCAAGGCGAGCCGGTCATCTTGCTGACCGAGGAGACAACGGCTGAGGACATCCACGGCATGGACGCCTCGGTCGGCTTCCTGACCGCGCGCGGCGGCGCGACGAGCCATGCCGCGGTGGTGGCGCGCGGTATGGGCAAGTGCTGCATCACGGGAGCGAAGGAGATCGCGATCGACGGACAGACCGGCGTGGCGCGCATCGGCCGGCAGAGCTTCCGTGAGGGCGACTGGCTCTCGCTCGATGGCAGCACGGGCCGCGTCTTTGCGGGCAAGCTGCCGTTCCGCCCGGCGAGCGAGGATCATCCGGAGCTCGACCGGCTGCTCTCCTGGGCGCTGACGGTCGATCGCTGCGAGGTTCGCGCCAATGCGGACACGCCGGCCGATGCCTCGGCCGCGATCGCCGCCGGAGCTGCGGGAATCGGACTCTGCCGCACGGAACACATGTTCTTCGCGCTCGGGCGTCTGACGCACGTGCGCGCCATGATCATGGCCAAGACCTCTCCGGAACGCGTCGAAGCCTTGACCCGCCTGCTTCCCATGCAGCAGGAGGACTTTGAAGCGTTGTTCCGCACCATGTCTCCGCGCGCGGTCACGATCCGGCTGCTGGACCCGCCGCTGCATGAGTTCCTGCCGTCGGTGCACGACGTGGAGCAGGAGCTTGCGGTGGCGCGGGTGGAAGAGGATTGGGAGCGCTGTCTTTCGCTTGAGGCCGTCCGCGCGCAGGTGGAGGCGCTGACCGAAGCCAACCCGATGATGGGCCACCGCGGCTGCCGGCTGAGCCTGACCTATCCGGAGATCCTGAAGATGCAGGTCTGCGCGATTCTGCAGGCGGCGCTGGCGGTTGCGGCGGAGGGCTATGCGCCGCATCCGGAGATCATGGTGCCGCTGGTCTCGTCGGAGGAAGAGATGCGGGTGCTGGCGCAGCTGATCCACTCGACGGCGGCGGAGCTGTTTGCGGAACGCAAGGAGTCGGTCGAGTACCGGGTCGGCACGATGATCGAGCTGCCGCGCGCGGCCATCTGCGCCGGGCCGATCTCCAAGCATGTGAGCTTCATCTCGTTCGGCACCAATGACCTGACGCAGATGACCTACGGGTTTTCCCGCGACGATGCGCGCACGTACCTGGACAGCTATCTGGAGCAGGGAATCTTCAAGGCCGATCCCTTCATCACGGTGGACCGGGAAGGCGTGGGAGAGCTGATGCGCATGGCCATCCGCAGCGTGCGGGAGGTCAATCCGGCGATCAAGATCGGCGTCTGTGGCGAGCATGGCGGCGATCCAGAGTCGATCGCCTTCTTCCTGAGTCTAGGGGTGGATTATGTCTCTTGCTCGCCCTCGCGGCTGCGCGTGGCTCAATTGGCTGTGGCGCAGGCCAGCGGAGTGCGCGGGGTCTCGGAGGCGGTCACGCGGGAAGGCAGCGTTACCCCTGTTTCATCCTGAACACTCCCGGTGGACGGCGAGCCCTCTTCTGTGCGTTCGATCGTGACGATCGGTTCATGTAGAAGAGGGCTTCTCCCTCTGTGCGTCGCTGTCCGCACGCTTCGGGCCTGAAAAAGCATCCAAGCTCAAAGCAGCTGAAAAGCACACAGGGAGACGAGATGAAGTTAGCGGATGCGCGGCGGATGATACAGGCGGCGGAGAAAAAGGCCGTGGAGATCGGCCAACCCATGAATATCGCGATTGCCGACGAAGGTGGCAATCTGGTTGCGCACGTTCGCATGGACGACGCATGGCTCGGCAGCATCGATATTTCGATCAAGAAGGCATACACGTCGAGAGCCTTCGACATCGCAACCAAGGATCTGGCGACGCACTCGCAGTCCGGCGGACAGTTTTTCGGTATTCATGCTTCGAACGACGGCAAGATCATGATCTTTGCCGGTGGCATTCCGCTCAAAAGCGAGGGTAAGGTGGTGGGCGCCATTGGGGTAAGCGGAGGCTCGGGCGACCAGGATCAGGCAGTGGCGGAGGCTGGAGCAGCCGCGCTGTGACGAGGAGTCTGCCATGGGCCCGAGCGCTTCCGAGAAGAAGGAATGTGGCTGGAAGAGCAGTGGCGCTGGCGCTCAATTGGGTCTTCGGAGTTCCAGGTGCGGCGGCAGGAGCATCGTCACGGTACTGCGCAGCGGGGATGCAGGATGATGGCGCGGCAGACGGCACCGGAAGACATTGACAAGCGTGTCTTGTATAGCTCAATGTTATTCTTAGATGTTCGCCTCTTCTGTCCGAGCTTGAATTTTGGCTTTCAGGCTCAGAACGGCGAGCCAGCCGCGCCCTCGAAAGCGCGTGTTCTTTACGAAAATCGGGCGATGTGTGATGACGAGACCAAACGTATCGGTCTCTCGTTATAGCTCGATCGTTTAGCAGGATGAGCTGTTCGCTTCTGAGCGAGGTGCCGTATGACAATGATTCGCAGCATGACTCCGCAGGCCAAGCGGCCCGGCGAACTGGGCGTTCACTCGCTCGATCACTTCAGCGTGGCTGTTCCCAGAATGAGCGTGGCGGAGGAGTTTTATTCCGCGTTCGGTCTCGACCTGAAGGCCGACGGCAACCAGCTTGGTCTCACCACCTTCGGCAATCCGCACCGCTGGGGCATTCTCACGGAGGGGCCGTCGAAAAAGCTCAAGTACATCTCCTTCGGCGTGTTTGAGGAAGATTTCGAGCCGATGCGCATGCGCGTGGAGCGGTGTGGCGTGCGGCTGCTCGATCCGCCCCCGGGCTTTGCTTCGGACGGCTTCTGGTTTGCCGATCCGGACGGCATCCTCATTGAAGTGAAGGTGGCGGAGAAGTCCTCGCCGAACGACAAGGTAAGCTTCGAGATGACGTCTGTACCCGGCGGCGAGCGCGGCGCGCCATACCGCCGGCTGACGGATCCGGTGATGCCGCGGCGCATGGCGCACATCCTGCTGTTCACCACCAGCATCCCGAAGGCGATCGAGTTTTACAGCCGCACCCTTGGCTTGCGGCTGTCGGACCGCTCCGGCGACGGCATCGCTTTTCTGCACGGCATTCACGGCAGCGACCATCACATGATCGCCTTTGCGAAGTCCTCCGCGCCGGGCTTTCACCATGTCAGCTGGGATCTGCCCAGTGTCAATCTAGTCGGTCTCGGCGCGATGAAGATGGCCGACAAGGGATACAGTGCCGGTTGGGGCATGGGACGGCACGTGCTTGGGTCCAATTACTTTCACTATGTGCGCGATCCCTGGGGCAGCTACTGCGAGTATTCCTCAGACATCGATTACATTCCGGTAACCTGCGAATGGGATGCCGGCGATCATCCCGGCGAGGATTCGCTTTATCTCTGGGGGCCGGAGCTCCCCAAGGACTTTGTCACCAACTACGAAGCGGACGTTCCCACCGCCAAGGTGGCGGCCGAGCTGGTAGCTGCCGCCACCTAGAGCAGTTCTTCAGCCGCGATAGCGTCGTCGCTCCGGCCAAGCTTGACGCAGGGACGGTACCGAAACCAATGCGCGCGGTTTCGGTACCGTCCCTGACCGCTCAAGTCGTGTTGTTTGGAATCAAGCGAGCCTGTGAGAGCTCCGCCGCGATCGCCTTAAAGATGCTGTTCAACGACGTGTAAGGCTGGCTCGCGGTACAGGACGTAACCTGTCCGTTCTGTTGATTGTCCGAGTAAAAATACTGCGGTGCCGAGGCCATGCCGGCCATCGTATTGCAGGGCGTGATATTAGGATGGCTGCCGGCGTTGGCATCGGTAGAACAACCGCTGGGCTGGGAGCCATAGGCGACCGAGAAGACCAGGGTTCCCTTCGCCGTAGCATAGCTTGCTGCGTCGACAGCCTGTCCGCACTCCCCTACCCAGGAAGGGTAAGAGCCGTTTGCGGTGGCCGTCATGTAGCTTCCACTGCCGGTGGGTGCGGCCGCGGCCATGTTCGTGGAGTTTGGGGGCGGGCCTCCATAGGCCTGGTTGATCATAGTGTTTCCGGATTGCAAGGCGTTTGAATCCCCGTCGCTCAGGATGATGATGACGCTGTCGGCGCCGTTTGCCTGTTTCTGGGTGGCCAGCGCAGACTGGGCCGCATAGAGGACGCCGGCGTAGTAGGTGCCGTAGTCCGCTTCGAAGTTGGGCGGAGCCATGCTTCCGCAGCCGCTTACAGCGCCGGCGGCCTTTACCAGGGCGGAGTTCGGATTCAACGAAGTCGCCGTATCGGAGGTCTTGTAGTCCGTAAGGAAGCCGGTGACCTGGTAGGTGGGATTCGTCGATCCCGTCGGCGAATAGGCGGCTCCGGGAGTCGGGAAGGAGTAGGCCAGTCCGGTTGGAAGCCGCGCATAGGGTGTAGCGGGCGGGGAAGTTTGCAGATCGAAGTTGCCGTAGGGAGCCACGTCGTAGTAGTTGCTGCCTTGCGACGGACCCGGCATCGGTCCTGTACAACTGGAGTCCAGGCTGACGGTGCCTACGCTTAGATTGGCAAACGTGAACAGGCTGACCTCGTCGAAGGGAGTGCCCCCGTTGTTGGGACAGGTGGACTGGTAGGAAGAACACGGGGACAAGCTCTGCAACAGGATCTGGAAGCCATTCAGCGCGCACAGTATTTGCGTTGTGCCGCAGTTGGAATCAGTCGTGTTCATGGAGAGCGTGGTGTCGATAATGACCGCGATGTTGGATGGTCTAGGGGAGCCTCCACTCTTGGAGGCCGTCGAGGTCGTCGAGATGGTCAGGGTCCGATGCCCGAGGATGCCCGCGAAGTACATCGGCAGGACCGACGACTGGGTCACCTGCACGGCATTGTAAGGGAGCGTTCCTACGCAGGCGATGCCCTGATCCTGCAGTGTGGTCAGGCACTTCAAGGTGCTGGTCACGGTGACGGAGGGAAGCGTGCTGCGCGCGTTGAGGCCGCCTTGCGCGGAGCTGTAGGTGGCGGCCACGCCGCCCGGTCCGGTGACCTGCGCGACCGTCGTCGCTTTGGGAATGGAGTGCGCCGCCGCCAGCGCCGAGGCATCGGTTGTGGCCTGCAGCTCCCGGGAGCTGTACATCGCCCTGCCCGCATCGAGCGCCAATGCCGTCATGCTGAGCAGCATGGTCATCATTAAGGCGATGACCGGCAGGGCCTGGGCGCGGTCATCGAACCAGAGCTGCGTAAGCCGGCGCCGCCAGGCGTGTGGGGTCATGGTGAACCTCATTGCACGAGCTCGGTGGTCTTGGCCGTCAGGAGGCAGTTGGGTGCGTAGTTGACGCCATACACCTTCAGGACGCAAGGATAGGTGACCGTGATCGTCGCGGATTGACCTTGAACCAGATCGCCGGCGGCGCCCGAGTTGACGCTGGGACTGTTGCACGTGGACCCGTTGAACGACGCGCCATTGAGAACGAAGCTATAGGTCAGGCTGGCCGGCTTGAGAGACGGCGCTGCGCCCTGGACGGCGGATGCGGCCGTGGCGCACGGGTCCACGACCTGGTTGCGGCTGATGGCGAGCGCTCGTCCGCCGACGTTGGTCGATTCGGTCAGCTGGACGTAGTTGGTGATCGCGACGCCGAAGGTCGTGATTCCCGTCACCACGAGCAGCAGGATGGGCAAGGTCAGCGCGAACTCAACGATCGACTGCCCTCGCTCATTGCGCAAAGCAGACCCAGCAGCACGAATTTTACGATCGGCGTGAATGCGGCAGAGCAAGGAAAACCTCTGCTGGCCATGCTAGAAAGCGTAAAGTCCGCCGAACATCCCACCTCCGTGCGACCGGACTACAACTGCTTTATGGATGCCGGCTGCCAGGTTTCAGCGGGCAGTGATCCCGCCGTCCCGGCTTGCATGTAGCATGGGTCCATGCCGGAATCTGCTCTGCTTACCCCGCGTGAAGCGGCTCGCCACCTTGCCATCAGCTATCCGACCATCAAGCAGTGGATTCTCTCCGGCAAGTTGAAGACGACGCGAACGCCGGGCGGGCATCATCGCATCTCTGCCGCCACGCTGAAGCCGTTCCTGGCCGCGGACAAGGCGAAGGCTCCGGAAGAGTCGCGCGAGCGCTACCGGCGCGTGAGCGGGCGCAACCAGATTGCCGGCAAGGTGGCCAGTGTGCGCATCGAGGGGCTGATGGCCGAGGTGATTGTGACGGCCGGGGAGGCGCGCATCACGGCGATCATCACCGCGAGCGCCGCGCGGGAGCTTCGCCTGAAGAAAGGCGAATCGGTGGCCGCGCTGATCAAATCGACGGATGTCATGCTCGAGCGTCTCGACTCCTGATCGAGTCTCGATTCCTGCTTGAGCGTCTCGACTCCTGGCTGAAGAAGCTGCATCCCATGCCGGCCCCGCTAAGCCGCGCCGATTGACCATACGATTCGATTCGTATAGTTTCGAGAGAGCGCGATGGATGGGACGCTGTACGCCTGTTCTCTCCATCTCCGACCGCCCTCGAAAAATCTTGTGACTACGGATTCGGCCGCTTTGTTTTGCGATCCCTAGGAGATCTCCGCCTTGAAGTTCAGCCGACTTGCTGTGTCCGTCCTGTTTGCCTCTACGCCCGCGCTTGCGCAGATCTCGGCGAGTCTCGAGGGCACGATTCACGACTCCTCCGGAGCCGCGATCGCGCATGCGGAGGTGGTGTTGACGGAGACCGCGACCGGCGTTCATCAGAAGACGATCAGCTCCGGTGCAGGCGATTTTCTCTTCACGCAGCTGACTCCCGGCGCTTATTCGGTCGACGTAACGGCAACAGGCTTCAAGCGCCTGAGCCGCCAGGGCATCACGGCGAGCGTGGGACAGACGGTCTCGACCGACCTTGTCCTGCCGGTCGGCAGCGACACCCAAATGGTGACCATCACGGCCGACGCTCCGCTGCTGCAGGCCGGCGAAAGCGACCTTGAGACGCACGTCCCGGGCACGGCGGTGGTGGCGCTTCCGCTCAACAGCCGCAACTTCATCAACCTCGCCCAGCTTGCGCCGGGGGGCAGCCTGCCGCCGGGCACGGTGCTGCCGCGCATCAACGGCGGGCGTCCGCGCACCAACGAGTATCTCTACGACGGCATCTCCGCGCTGCAGCCGGAGCCCGGCCAGGTCGCGTTCTTTCCCATCGTCGACGGCATCGCCGAGTTCACCATCGAGGCGGACAACGTGCCGGCCGAGTTCGGACGCTTCAATGGCGGCGTGGTCAACGTGGCGACACGGTCCGGAACGAACAGCTTTCACGGCTCGTTGTTTGAGTTCTTCCGCAACGAAAATCTCAACGCGCGCAACTACTTTGCCCCGGCCGGCCGCAAGCCCGAGTACCGCCGCAATCTGTATGGCGGAACCCTGGGCGGCCCTGTGCTGCAGGACAAGCTGTTTTTCTTCGGCGATTACCAGGGCATCAAGGCCCTGATCGGCCGCACCGTCTTCTCCACCGTCCCGACCGCCGCCGAGCGTCAGGGCATCTTCACGGGAGTTTCGAAGATCTACAACCCGGAACAAACCGCGGTGATCGGCGGCAAATACAACCGGCCCGAGTTCCCGAACGACGTCATCAACGTTCCGTTCGATCCCGCGGCCCAGGCGCTGCTGGCGCGGTTTCCGGTTCCGACGATCGCCGGCGCGGCCAACAATTACAGCCGCACGGCGAACGACGCGGACCATCAGAACCAGTTTGACTTCCGCGTGGATGGAGTCTTCCGCACGCGCGACCGGGCCTTCGGGCGCTACACCTACTTCTCCGATGTCGAGCAGCCGGTGACGCCGCTGCCGGATGGTTCGGGCCTGGTGACGGGCTCGGTCATCGGCACGGGCGGCGTCGTTGGGCTTTCGCATGTGCTTGGGCAGCAGGCGGTCTTCGATGAGGTGCACACGTTGCGGCCGACGCTCGTCAACGACGTGCACGTCGGCTACACGCGGCGCAGCAACAACATTCTTGGGCCGGCCCTGGGCTCTACTGCGTCGAGCGCGCTCGGCATTCCGGGCATTCCCACCAACGCCGCCTTCAACAACGCGCTGCCGCTGTTTACTTTTACCGGCTTCCAGCAGCTTGGCCCGTCAGCCAGCACCTTCTCGCAGTACCAGACGGGCGTGTGGCAGGCGGAGGAGACACTGGTCTACACGCGCGGACGCCACGCGCTCAAGGCCGGCGGGGACTTCCGCTTCTATCAACTCAACGCCGTCTCACCGCCGAACCCAACCGGCTCGTTTGCCTTCACCACCACGGGCACCGACACCCAGACGGCAGCGGCGACCACGACTTCGGGCGGCAACTCCATTGCCAGCTTTTTGCTGGGGCAGGTGGATACGTTTTCGATCGACCTGCAGACCAGTATTCTTCGCCCGCGCGATCATATCCAGGAGTACTTCCTGCAGGATGACTGGCGCGCCTCCGACCGCCTGACGCTCAACCTGGGCGCGCGCTGGACGTTGGCTTTGCCCTCGACCGAGAAGAACAACCAGGGCGCGGTGTTCAACACATCGACGCAGCTGCTGGACTACGCTGGGGTGAATGGGGCCGGAGTCAACGGCATTGGACGCAGCGCCCGCCAGCTGCACTGGGGCAACGTTGCGCCGCGGGTTGGCTTTACCTATTTGGTGACGCCGAAGACGGTGGCTCGTTCGGGCTTTGGGATCGTCTTCTTCGACCAGTCCGGCATCACCACGCCCTTCACGCTGCCGCAGTTTCCCTTCATCCAGAACGTGCAGCAGAAGACGCAGGACTCGATCAACTCGGCCTTCGCGCTCTCGTCCGGACCGACCGTCGCACCCATCGCGCTGACCCCGAATGCGGGCCTGGGACAAAGCGTCTATACCTCGAATCGCACTGCGGGCTCGGGCTACGTGCAGCAGTGGAACCTGGCCTTTCAGCGGCAGGTGACGAACAATGTGTCCTTCGACGTGGCGTATGTCGGCACCCATGTGGTGCACGTCGGCATTCCGGACTCGAACCTAAACCAGCTCACGGTCGCGCAGCTTGCGCAAGGCTTGATCCATCCCACTTCGCTGACGGCGCAGGTGACGAACCCTTTTTACGGACAGGTTCCTGCCTCGAGCACGATCGGCGGCAAGACGGTCGCGGCCGCGCAGCTGCTCAAGCCCTATCCGCGCTTCCAAAACGTTGCGGTCTACCGCAACAACAGCGGCACCGCGAACTACAACGCGATCGAAGCCAAGGTGGAGCAGCGCCTGAGCCACGGAGTCTACCTGCTCTTCGCGTATACGCACTCAAAGCTGATCGACGATGCGAGTTCGGTATTCTCGTCGACGGTGCTTTCGTCGCCGAACTCCTCGTCGCTGGTTGCCGCCGACACGTATCGGCCGTACCTGGAGCGCGACTCGTCCTCCGGTGATACGCCGAACGTGCTCAGCGTCTCGGGCATCTACGACCTGCCGGCCGGCCGCGGACATCGCTTCGGCTCAAACCATGTTGCCGATCTTATTGCCGGAGGCTGGGCGGTCGATATCATCGGGCTGCTGCAGTCCGGCATGCCGGTCACGGTCACGCAGGCGACCAATAACAATGCTTTCGCCGGCATCGCCTTGCAGCGCCCCAATCGCATCGCGAACCCGTCGCTGCCCGCCGAGCAGCGCACCCCCGCTCACTTCTTCAACACGGCGGCCTTCGCCACGGCGGGACAGTTCACCTTCGGCAACGCCTCCCGCAATCCTGTGCGTGGTCCAGCCTATCGCGACCTGGATGCCGCTCTGGTCAAGCACACGCATTTCTCTGAAAAGACCGACGCGGAGTTCCGCGCCGAGCTCTTCAACACGACCGACACGCCTGCCTTCGCGCAGCCCAATGGCAGCTTTGGCGCGGCTGCCTTTGGGTCCATCACGGCGACTACGACGGAACAACGCGTGCTGCAAGTGGCGCTTCGGTTGAGCCGCTGAGCAAGGAACAGCAGCGATGGCGCTACTCGGGTACAGGGACGTCATACCCGTTGAGCAGTACGGAGATCAGGCAATAGCCGCCGATCAGGTAGAACAATTCGGCCGTGCCCTGGTCTCCGAACGCGCTCACGGCTGCCTTGTAGGTGGTGTCTCCCAGCTGACCGCCCTGCATTAGGCGCGACGTGACATCGTAGGCGACGGCCTCTTGCTTGCTTAGATCGGGCGGCCGTTGTCCCGCGGTTATCGCCGCGATCTTTGTTTCGGAAAGACCTGTGCTGATCGCGACGCGCTCGTGAGCGTAGATCTCATAGCGCGAGTTGAACTTTACTCCCGTCACAAGGATGGCTATCTCTTGGCAGGATTTGGACAAGGAGCTGTTCTTCCAAATCGCGGAGAACAGCTCCCAGGCCGCCGCGCCGAACTGCGGGAAGTGAAGCATGGCGGGGAAGGGTCCGATGAGCGCACCATCTTCCTGCTGACTTTGGAAGCCTTGAAGGCTTTTGCGCACAGCCGTGAGGATCTTCTCGTTCAACTCGCGTTGTTCGTTCGTCAAGTCTTTCGAGGCGATTGGTTCCAGACGCATGCTTCTCTCCAGAGGTAAGCTTTTGCTTCAGATGCATGCTCAAGAGGCCAGCGCTGCGATGACGGCGGTCCCGATCGGGCTGCCGAGTCCCGTGCATGCATCCCAGCCGGGTTTGGCTGAGAAGCTCCCGTTATTGCCCTTGGTGATGTCGTGGAAGGCCGAGGGTTTATTGTAGAGGATTGGGTTGATGAAGCCGGCATCCCGCCCGTTGGCGTGGTTGGCCAGCGCGATCAGTCCGGCCCAGAGCGGCGCCACGGCGCTGGTTCCTCCGATGACCATGGTCTGCCCGTCCACGCGCACCTGGTAGCCGGTCGAGGGATCGGCGTCGCCCGCCACGTCCGGCACGCCGCGTCCGCCGGAAGGTACGTCAGCATTGGCTTGCCACGCCGGCAAAGGAAACAAGGCGCTGACGCCGCCGCCCGTTGCGCCCTCTTTTGCGGTGAGCTCGTTCCAGACGACTTCACTGCGAATTTTGGCGCCGGATCCTTCCAGCTTGGTTCCTCCGCAGGCGAGCACATGCGGACTGGAGGCCGGGAAATCCACGTGGTTGGCCGTGCCGCTCACTCCATCGGTGGAACCGTTGTCCCCGGCTGCCACGGTGATCGTCACGCCGACGGCTGCGGCGGCTTGGCAGGCGGCGTCGAGCGCGGTGACCGCCTGCGCCGTCCAGGTCGACTCCGGGCCGCCCCAGCTGATCGAGACCACGCTCGGCCTATGGGTCGTGTCATGCACCGCGGCGGATACGGCATCGATGAAGCCCTGGTCGGTATTGGGCGCGAAGTAGACGACGATCTTCGCACCGGGAGCGACGGCTGCGCTGACCTCGATGTCGAGCATCACCTCGCCGTCCGCGCCGTCGGCCGATCCAGGCGTGTTCGTGCCTCCGTCCACCAGGCTGGCGGTCACGCTAGGCACGGGCAGTCCCAGGCCGGTGAAGTAGGCGGTGATGTCTGCCTGCTGAAACCCACCGCCGAGCTCGATCAGGCCGATCGTCTGCCCGGCGGCGGACGCTCTCGCAGGAAAGCCGTAGAGCTCGGCCACCTGCACGGGCGTGTACGAGACATTGGCCGCGCGCGGATGGGCAACGCGAAAATGCGGCGCTGCCTGCGGCCGGTCATCGAGCCCGAAGACCGCGAGAATTTGCCCGGACAGCTCCTCCGGGAGATAGATGGATCCGGACCGCACCCGGTAGATCTTGTCCGCCCTACGATGGCGATCCAGCGTGACCCCGAAGGCCTCCTCAAGCGCGCTGAGCGTGCCCTTCAAGTACACGGTGGAAGGCCCGGGCGCGCTCTCCTCAAGCCTCAGGCCGAACTCCGCGGCGAAGGCTCGCACCAACTCGAGTGCCTTGGGGTCCGCGGCGTACTGTGCGGCAAACTCCTCCCGGCTGATGCGGCTGCCGGTGGTCAGCGTGCCTGGTTCGACCGCCGTCTTCGGCCGCAGCACCACTGAAATCGTCGCCTGCTCGTCCTTGTTCTGGGTCGCGGTCTCGGCCGGTGCCCGCTCGAACGCCGTGCGCTCACTGCCGGCGAGGGGAACCCGCTTCTGCTCTCGGAACCGCTCGGAATGCGCCATGCTCTCACCTCGTTTCCAAGCATTGGATGCTGCCGCGGCGCGGACGTAATCCACTGGGGTAATCGAGTACGGTTACTCGGCCTGGGAAAGCGTCCCGATTCTCGCTCGCCCGCGTGTAGTGAGATCAAAGATCAGGTCTTGTTCGTTGATGAAACCAAGCCAGCCGGGTATAGTTCAACTTGTCCGGTGTTCGGGAAGACGGTGCGAGTCCGTCGCTACCCCGTAACTGTGAGCGTGGAGTGTTCGGCCAAGTCACAATGAAAGCCACTGGGATCGTTGCCGATCCTGGGAAGGCAGGCTGAGCTTGTTGAAGCGCAAAGTCAGGAGACCGGCCGGACACGATTGGGCTTCATTCAACTTCGCTGGGAGAGTTGAAGAGCATCTGTGCGCTGAACGGAGCAGTCCGGGCCGAAGTGTCTTCCGGCCGCTGGCTGTCTTTCCGGGCGCAACCTGCTGCCTGCTAAACCATTCCCGCTCTGTTCGTTCGCGCCAAAGTGCGTGGGCGAGCTTGCTTGCCTGCAAGCAGGGAGAGCGCTGTCCGTGCGGCGAAGAGAGAAAGACCGGCAAGCCCGGCAATCCGGAAGGAACCCTCGGCAAGCGGCGGCCCTGTGCGTGCTGGCGCTGCTCTGTGTGGCCGTGCCCTGCCGGGCGAGCCGCACCGTACGCGATGAGACCGGCCGCGCCGTCACCGTGCCGGACCATCCCCAGCGGGTCGTCTGCCTCGCCCCCAGCCTGGTAGACGATGTTTTTTCAATCGGCGGCGGCGCGCAGGTAGCGGCCATCACCGACTTCACGCGCTACCCGCCTGAGGCCCTCAAAAAGCCAAGCGTAGGCGAGCCCATCCATCCCTCGCTCGAGCGCATTCTGGCCTTCCACCCGGATCTTGTCCTGGCCATAGCGCACGGCAATGATCCGGCGATTCTCGATAAGCTTCGGCGGCTGGGCGTGCCGGTCTTTCTCACCGACACGCACGGAATGGCCGGGGTATTGCGCACGGTAGGAAGCGTGGGTGACGCGCTCAATCGCCGCCCCGAAGCCGACGCCGAGGTGCAGCGGCTTACGCGGCGCATCGACGCCGTCAAAGCCCGTGTGCACGGCAAGCCCGCGGTGCGCGTCTTGCTGCCGATCTCGGTCGATCCCGTCTTCACCATCGGCCAGGGCGCGTTCATTACGGAGATGATCGCCGATGCGGGCGGCGCCTCCGTAACCGCGGACCTGCACCAGGAGTGGCCGCAGATCAGCCTCGAGGTCGTGCTTGCGCGCCAGCCGGAGGCGCTGCTGCTGATCCGCGGCGGCCACACCACGCTGGCCACGCTGCGCAGCCGTCCGGGCTGGGAGTCGCTCCAGGCGGTGCGCGACGGCAAAGTGTTTTATGTGGATGAGCGCGTCAACGACTCGAGCCCCGAAGTGGTGGACGCGCTCGAGGACCTGGCGCGAGAGTTGCATCCCTAACGATCTCTGCAAGCAAGGGGGCTGGCGATTTCAGCCGGCTCCACGCCCATCACGACAACCAGCAGGGTGTTCGGGAAGCGCGGTGCGACTCCGCCACTACCCCGTAACTGTAAGCGTGGAGAACCGAAGCAAGGGGTACCAACGCCACCGGGAGCGCAGGCTCTTTGGGAAGGCAGCCTCGGTTCGAGGAAGCGCAAGTCAGGAGACCGGCCCGGCTGCAGGCAAGACCCGAGGGGGAGATCCATGGCTTTTGGTGCACGCGGAAGATCGTCAATGTTGCGCAGATATGCGCTGTCTACTCTGTTTGTAACCGTTCCTGTTTGCGCGCAGGCCGGGGCGCAGGATGCACGCCGTCTGCACGGCGAGGTGCGCGATCCGCTGGGCGCGCTCGTGGCAGGGGCGACGGTGGAACTGGTACATAACGCGGAAGTCGTGACCACGACCACCAGCGGGCCGGACGGCGCCTTTGCCCTGCCCATGCCCGGCTCCGGCCGGTATCGCGTACGCGTCAGCGCGCCGCACTTCCAGGCATCCACGACCGCCTCCAGCTACTTCAACGGCGAGGGCAACGCGGCGATCGAAGTCACGCTCGCCACCCAGACGCTCACCCAGGAGGTGACCGTTACCGCGACCGGCACGCCCACGCCCGAGGCGCAGACCGGCGCATCCGTAACGGTGCTGCCCAGCGAGCAGTTCACGCTCAATACCGAGCTGCAGGAGCCGCTGCGCCTGGTGCCCGGCTTGCAGTTGACCCAGAGCGGCGAGACCGGCGGAGCCACCAGCCTCTTCATCCGCGGCGGCAGCTCGGACGCGAACAAGGTACTGATCGACGGCGTACCCGCCAATGCGATCGGCGGCGCTGTTCCGTTTGCCAACTTCACCACCGTCGGCGTGAGCTCGATCGAAGTGCTGCGCGAGCCGAACAGCGCGCTCTACGGCTCGGACGCGCTGGCCGGCGTGGTCAGCGTGACCACCGCCCGCGGCACGACCCCCTTGCCGCTCTTTACCTATGCGGGCGACGCCGGAAATTTCGGCACGTATCGCAACAACGTCGAGGCGAGCACGGCTTACCGGCACTTCGATCTCTACAGCGCCTTTGGGGTCGCCGAAACGCGCAACAACCTGCCCAACAGCGTCTATCACAACGCCACCTACGCGGGGAACTTCGGCTGGAAACCCAACGCGGCCAACGAGTTTCGCTTCACCGTGCGGCACCTCGCGCAGGCCGCGGGACAGCCGAACGCGCTGGCCTTCTACGGCATCCCCGATGACGCCAAGCAGAGCGAGCAGGATGACTTCTACACCGCATCCTGGAACCAGCAGACGACGAGCCGGTGGCACAACCAGATTCGCTACGGCGGCTTGCGCGAGCATCCCGAGTTCCACAGCTTCGGCGCGACCGGCATCTTCGATCCGGTCAACTTCGTGTACGACGGAGCGCCGGTAACCATCACCGGTGCCAACGGCTACTTCGTGACCGGCCAGGCGGTCTTTCAATACAGCAACACGCCTTCCACCGATCTCTCGCCCTCCAGCCGGGACTTCGTGTACGCGCAGACCGACTTTCGCGTGACCCCGCATCTGCTGGCGCTGGGCGGCTTCAAGTACGAGGCGGAGCGAGGTTCAACCGGGGAGGTGGGAAGCACGCCGACGGCGATCGCGCGCGGCAACTATAGCTATACCGTGCAGCTGGCGGGCGATGTCCGCAACCGGCTGTTCTATCAACTGGGCACTGGACTGGAGGACAACGGCCTGTTCGGGTTCGCGGCGACTCCCCGCGCGGCCCTGGCGTACTATCTCGTGCGGCCATCGGCAGCGAAGCTCTTCAGCGGAACCAAGCTGCACGGGACCTTCGGCAAAGGCATCAAGGAACCCGCCATCTTCGATCAGGCAAACTCCCTTTACGGCACGCTGGCCGCCCTGCCGAACGGCGCTCAACTGATCAGCCAGTACCACGTCACCCCCGTGGGGGCGGAGAACTCGCGCACCTTTGACGCCGGCGTCGACCAGGAGCTTCTGGACGGCCGAGCGAGGTTGGGCGTCACGTACTTCCATGACCAGTTCACCAATGGCGTCGAGTATGTGCCGCAGGCAGGCCTGCTCGAGCTTGGAGTCCCGGCGGCGAATCTGCCCGCCTTCCTGTACGGCGCTTACCTGAACTCGTTGGCGTTCCGCTCGCAGGGCGTCGAGGTTGAGTCTGAGTTGAAGATCGGCAGCCGCCTGTTTGCGCGCGCCGGTTACACCTATACGGACGCAGTGGTCCAGCATTCTTTTTCGAGCGACAATCTGTCGCCCAGCTTCAACACGTCGTCGAACTTCAGCACGGTTCCCATCGGGCAGTACTCGCCGCTGGTGGGGGCACGGCCGTTCCGTATCGCGCCGCACAGCGGATACTTCGGGCTGACGTACACCCGGTCCAAAGTGTATGGCTCGCTGACGGGCACGCTGGTCGGGCGCAGGGACGACAGCGACTTCCTCTCGGACACCAGCTTCGGCACCAGCCTGCTGCTGCCCAACCGCAATCTCGACGGCGCGTACCAGAGGCTCGCATTGGGCGGCGGCTACCAGGCCACGCCGCGGCTGAACCTTTACGCCAACCTCGAAAACCTGCTCAGCGAGCATTACTTCGAGGCCTTCGGTTACCCTTCGCTTCCGCTGACCTTTCGCACGGGGCTGAAGCTAAACTTCGGTGGGGAGTCATGGCGACTGAAGTAAGCAACGCGGGCGTAACCCCGATGTCCTCGGCTCCTCCTCGCCTGCGCGGAAAGGGCGGAGGCTCGGGGTCCGCGCCGCCGCCGGTTCCGGCCGGGAAGACCCGGCTGGCCGCAGCCATCGTCCTGCTCACGCTGCTGCTGGGCGCGGTCATCCTGGTTTCTGTGTCGCTGGGGGCGTACCGGCTGCCCGTCCCGGAGATGCTCGCCGCCATCCTTCGCAGCCGTCCGCTGAGTCCCATGCAGCAGGCGATCCTCTTTCAAATCCGGCTTCCGCGCGTACTGGCTTCGGCGCTGGTAGGCGCGGCCTTGTCGGTCTCGGGCCTGATGTTTCAAGGGCTCTTCCGCAACCCGATGGCCGACCCCTACATCATCGGCGCCTCGGGCGGCGCGGCCGTGGGAGCCTGCATCGGCATCGTCTTTCTGGCGCAGTGGTCGCTCGTCGGCTTCAGCGCGACGGCACTGCTGGCCTTCGCCGGAGCGGTGCTCACCATGTTCGTGGTCTATGGCTTGGCGCGTTCGCGCGGACGTACCAGCGGCGTCACGCTTCTGCTGGCAGGCTTCGCCGTCGGGATGATGCTCAGCAACTCCACCTACCTGGTCGAAATATTCGATCCCAACCCGGCCACCGGGGGCCGGATCGTGTCGGCCTGGCTGCGCGGGGTGATCGGCGTTCCGGAGTGGCGGCAGCTGGCCGTCGCGTCGGCCATGCTCGCGGGCGCGCTCGTGGTCGCCTACCCGCTTATGCGCCGCCTCAACACGCTCGCCCTGGGCGACGAGTACGCCGAGCAGCTGGGCATTCGCGTGGAGTTCGCCCGGATCGGGATTGTGCTTGTTGGCTCGCTGTTGACCGCCATTGCCGTGTCGCTCGGTGGCCTGATCAGCTTCGCCGGGCTGATCGTTCCGCATGTCACGCGGCTGTGGCTCGGCCCGGACCACGTCCGGCTGCTGCCCGTCACGGCGCTGGCCGGAGCCATCTTCCTGGTCGTCACGGACACCGCCGCGCGCACGCTCTTCGCGCCTATGGAAGTCCCGGTCGGCGTTGTGATGGTCTTTGTCGGCGGGCCGTTCTTCCTCTATCTGCTGCGCAAAAGCAAACGCGAGTACAGCCTGTGACGCCCATGCTCGAGCTGCGCGGAATCGGCCATCGCTACGGCGAGCGGCCAGTGCTTGCGGACATCAGCCTGCGCGTCGAGTGTGGCGAGGCGGCAGCGCTCATCGGCCCCAACGGCGCCGGCAAAACCACGCTCTTGCGCCTCATCTCTGGCGGTCTCGAGCCAAGCCACGGGCAGGTCCTGCTGGAAGGCGAGCCGCTCCACTCTCTGCCGCGCAGAGAGCGCGCCCGCCGCGTCGCGCTGGTCCCGCAGGGGTTCGACGTGCCCTTCGACTTCACCGTCGAGCAGATTGTCGAGCAGGGACGCAGCCCCTACCTGGGCCTGCTGCGCGGGCTGACGCGCGAGGACCGGCTCGCCGTGGACAAGGCGCTCGCACTCACGGACGCTGCTGGCCTGCGCTGCCGCATCTTCAACGAGCTTAGCGGCGGCGAACGCCAGCGCGTCAAGATTGCTCTCGGCCTGGCGCAGGAACCCAAGCTGCTGCTGCTCGACGAGCCCACCCAGAACCTCGACATCGGCCGCCAGGTCGAGCTGCTCGACCTCCTCGATCACCTGCGCCACGAGGGCCTGACCATTGTCGCCTCCATCCACGACCTGCATCTGGTTGAGGGCAACTTCAGCGCCGTTCACCTGCTCTCCCCCGCAGGCGCACTGGTCAGCGGCTGCCCGCACGAGGTGATGACCCCACAGCGGCTTACGGACGCTTTTCACTGCCCGCCCGGACGCCACCCGCTGCTGATGCGCTGATGCGGCCTCTTGCTTTCGTTGTCATTCCCGCGGGAATCTGCGCCGGTTTTCGCCTGTTCTTTACAGCGCCGCGCCAGCCCGCCGCACCTCCACCAATGTCGAATAAAACGTAGGCCCGCCACCCATATCCGTAAGCCGCTCCGACGTCAACGCATTCACGTTCGCCTGCCGCCCGGAGAGATCGCCGTGCAGCTTCGACCAGTCCAGCCGCGCCGCCACCACCCCGCGGCCCACCTTGCCACGGAGACTCACCCGCAGCGTAATTGTCCCCCGCCCGTTGAAGACCTCCACCTCATCGTTGTGCGATACGCCGCGCGCCGCCGCATCGTCTTCGTGCATCTCCAGAACCCCGGCCGTGCTGGACTCCATGCGTTGATGAGTCGGCTGATTGGAGAACGTGGAGTTCATATAGTGATCCGCCTTGCGCGGCAGAAACTCGAGCGGATAGGCCTTTCCGGCATGCGCGCGCGACTCCTGCGGCGCGGCGAAGCACGGCACCGGCAGCAGCTCCGCCTTGCCGCTTGGCGTACCGAACCACTCCGGCGTGGCGAACGGCAGCACCTGCCCGTCCGCATTGGCCGGCAGCGCCAGCGGCACATGCCCTTCGCGCTCCAGCCGCTCGCGCGTGATCCCGGCAAACCATGGATGTGCGGTCCCGAGCGCCTGATCGATCAGCTCGTCATCCGTATCCTCAAAGCACGCCTCGTCGAAACCCATCCCTCGCGCCAGCCTGCGAAACAGCTCCGTGTTGCTGCGCGCCTCCCCAAGCGGCGCAATCGCCTGCTGACTGACCTGCGCGAAGAGGTGCCCGTACGCGCCCTGTAGGTCCTTGGTCTCAAGGAACGTCGGCGCAGGCAGCAGGACGTCCGCGTAGTCGGCCGTATCGGTAAAGAACTGGTCGTGCACCACCGTAAACAGGTCCGGCCGCCGCATCCCGGCCAGCACCGCGTTTTGGTTCGGCGCAATCGCCGCTGGATTCGAGTTGTAGACGAACAAAGCCTCCACTCGAGGCCCGTCCGCGGAACTCGTGCCGAGCTCGGTCAACGCGTGGCCCAGCAGGCTCATATTCACCACGCGCGCCGGACGCCCCAGCGGGCTTTTCAGCATGAGCTCCGGCATCTGCAGCGCCTGGGCATGGAACGGAAACGCCCCGCTGGTCGAAAGCTGCAGACCTCCGCCGCGCCGCTTCCAGGAGCCGGTGATCAGCGGCAGCATCGCAATCGCCCGCACCGCCGTGCCTCCGTTCTCCGAACGCTGCACACCGTAATTCAGCCGGATGACCGCCGGCCGGCTCGACCGCGCCGCCTGCCCGTACGCCCGTGCCAGCCGCACGATCGTCTCCGCGGCGATCCCCGTCACCGCAGCCGCCCGCTCCGGGCTGTGCTCGGCCCGCAGCGCATGCGCGCACAACTCGTCCGCGCCGTTGGTGCAGTCGGCAAGATACTCCCGATCCGCAAACCCCTCGCGGAACAGCACATGCATCATGGCCAGCGCCAGCAGCCCGTCCGTCCCGGGATGGATCGCCAGATGCTCCTCCGCGAGCGCCGCCGTGCGCGTCCGGTACGGATCGATCACCACCAGACGCGCGCCCTGCCGCCGAGCCTCCTCAATGAATGGCCAAAGATGAATGTTGTTGCCGTGAATGTTCGCGCCCCAGGCCACGATCAGCCCCGCCTGCGCAAAGTCCTGCGGAGCCGTGCCCAGCTTTACCCCGTAAACGCTTGACAGCGCCGCCCCGCCTGCCGAGGCACAGATCGTGCGATCCAGCTGCGACGCGCCCAGCCGGTGAAAAAACCGGCGATCCATCGACCCGTACCCCAGCTGCCCGATCGTGCCCGCATAACTGTACGGCAGAATCGCCTCGGGGCCGTGCTCGCGGGCAATCGCCGCCAGCCGCGCCGCGATCTCCTCCAAGGCTTCATCCCAGGAGATGCGCTCGAACGCCTCCGCCTCGCGGCCATGCGCCAGCGGACCTTTCGCAACCCCGATCCGCCGCCGCATCGGGTACAGCAGGCGGTCCGGCGCATAGACGCGATCCAGGAACTTCGTCACTTTGCCACACAAAAACCCGCGCGTCACCGGGTGCGCCGGATCTCCCTGCAGCTTGACCGCGCGTTCGGTGCCGTCCACCGCCGTTGCGACCGTCACCAGCACACCGCACGAGTCCGGGCAGTCGAGCGAGCACACAGCATGGACCGTCCGGGTCGGGCTCATACATCATTCTATCGGCCAGCCAGTCCAGAACTTTAGCCCGTTCCGGCACAATTTCTATACGGCCATCCGAATCGTCTTCCTCTTCGTCCTTCAGCATCAGAAGGGTTGAGTGCGGAGCTGCGGCCCGGTCCTCTACGTTCAGAGAAGATTGTGAAAGGTACGGTGGATATTCATGCTGCGTAGACTCTCTCTTTTTCTCCTCCCGGCGGCTTGCCTGCTGCTTGCGCCGGCAGCGCTGATCGGCCAAAACCCGGACAAAGGCCCCGACCAGCTGCGGACTCTCTCGCGCGAAGAGCTGGACGTGGTCAAAGTGCTCACCGCGCAGGAGCGCGACTGGAATCGCGGCGACCTGGACGGCTATGCGAAGGGCTACAAGGACTCGCCAGACATCCTCTTCGTCGGCCGCCAGATCAGCCGCGGCTATCAGCAGATGCTGCTCGACTACCACGGCAACTATCCGACCCGCGAGGCCATGGGCACGCTCTCTTTCTCTGAGCTCGAGCCCCACGTTCTCGACGATCACTTCGTCGTCGTGCTCGGAAAATACCACCTGGACCGCAGCAAGAAGGTTGGCGGGGCCGCCGATGGAGTCTTCTCGCTGGTGATGGAGAAGACCGAGAAGGGTTGGAAGATCATCGTCGATCACACCACCTAAGCCGGGTACACTGCGTGCATGCTGCGTTCCGGATTGCATGCCATGTTCGTTGTGTTGCCCCTGACCCTGCCTGCAGCCGCGCAAAGGCCGTTCTGCGACCAGCTCCGCGCGCTGACCCTAGGCCCCGAAGTAGCGGGCGCGCACTGGGGTGTGATGGTGGCCACGCTCGACGGCAGCCAGCTCTGCGGCCTGAACGAGGCGCAGCTGTTTCGGCCCGCCTCAAATAACAAGCTCTTCACCGGAGCGGCGGCCCTCGCGCTGCTTGGCGCGGACAAGCGCTTTGAGACGCGGGCAGTCGCCGTGGGGGAGATGACTGGCGGCGTGCTCCACGGATCGCTGGAGCTTGTCGGCGGCGGCGACGCCAACTTCGGCGCGCACGACATCCCCTACATCCCCCCGGCACTCAGGCTCAAAAACCCGCAGCCGGAGCCGGCAACCATCGCCGACATCGAAGATCTCGCCGACAAGGTCGTCGCCGCCGGTGTGCGCCGCATCGAGGGCGACATCCTCGGCAACGACACCTACTTCGCCTGGGAGCCTTACCCGCCTGACTGGGCCGCCGACGACCTGCTCTGGGGATACGGCGCACCGGTGTCCGCCTTGACCCTCCATGACAACGAGGTGGTCTATAGTGTCACCCCCGGCGCAAAGCCGGGCGGCCGCGCGATCCTCTCCGCGACTCCGGACGTGCCTTATTACACCCTGAACGCAAACGTGTACGTGGCGAGCTTCGACGGCGGATGCGACGACCGCCTCGGCTACCAGCGCGCCGCAGGGTCGAAGCTGTTGCAGGTCTTCGGAGACATTAAGTCCCAGGCGCAGCCCTGCCGGCAAGCGATCGCGATCGAAAATCCCGCGGAGTACGCCGCCCTCGCCCTCAAGCAGGCTCTCGAGCGCCGCGGCGTCCAGATCAGCGGCGACGCCAAGGCGAAGCACGCGGAGATGCGCACGCTCGGCCCCGTCATCCGCGACGATCCCTCCGTGCACTTCATGCTGCCGCGCACGATCCTGAATGCGCCCTACGAGGCGGATCGCAAAGGCTTCCCATGCCAGGTGCAAACCGTTACCAACGGCCAGCCGGAAGCAGAGCGAACGGTGCTCGCCATCCACGTATCCCCCCGCCTCGCCGAGGACCTCACCTACACCCTCAAAGTCTCGCAAAATCTTCATGCCGAACTCCTGCTCCGCAATCTCGGCGCCACCTTCGACTGCGAGCACACCCAGAGCGCCGGCGTCGCCGTGGTGAAAGAGTACCTGCTCCACGCCGGCCTCGACCCCAAGGACTTCAAGCTCTACGACGGCTCCGGCCTGAGCGGTCACGACCTGGTCACGCCCCGCGCCCTCACAAAACTGCTCGCCTACGCCGCCACCCAGCCCTGGTTTGCGACCTACAAGGCCGCGCTTCCGGTAGCCGGCGTCGATGGCTCGCTCGGCGGCCGATTCGCCGTCCCGGACGCACCGCTCAAAGGCAAAGTCTTCGCCAAAACCGGCACCCTCAGCGAGACCCGCGCCCTCTCCGGCTATGTCACTGCGGCCAGCGGCCAAACCCTCATCTTCTCCATTCTCGTGGACGACCACCTGCCTGGCCCGCCCGCCGACCGCGCCATCATGGACCGCATGGTCGAGCTGATCGCCGCCGCCAACTGAGGTTGCTCCGGCTCCGCAAGATGAATGCGAAAATAGATCCATGAGGGGTTCTTTGTTCTTGATCGTTGGCATCCTGGCCCTGGCCGGTTGCAGCGCCACGCCGCATCCCAAGCCGCTCGCCGAGCTCACCCCGGACGAGGCCCGCGGCCATATCGTTTACCAGACCAATTGCGCCGTCTGCCACTACGACCGCCAGACCGGCGTCCTGCACGGCCCCTCGCTCTCCGGCGTCTTCAAAAAACCCGCCCTGCCCAGCGGAGCCGCCGCCACCGACGAGCGCGTCTCCGCCACCGTCCTCCACGGACGCAACAACATGCCCGCCATGGCCAGCCGTGTGGACGACGCCGACCTTACCGCGCTGCTCGCCTACCTGCACACCCTATGAGTGATCTTCGCCAGCCCGAGACCCGCCAAACCGATCCCAGCCCGTCCGATCCCCAGCCCAACCCAGCCATCCGCGGCAAAATGCTGCCCGGCATCGCCGGCATTGCGCTCTTCCTGCTCTTCTTCACGCTGCTCAACGTCTTCGCCATCCTCACCGGACGCTTCGGCGCGGGCGCGGGTAAGTACACGCTGCTCGCTCTTTCGTCGATCCTCTGCGCAGGCCTCTTCGGTCTTCTCAAGATGCGCCGCTGGGGCTTCGCCATCGTGCTCGCCGGCTGCCTGCTGCTCAGCGCGGGCTACTTCTACATCTTTCGTCTTTCGCACGCCATGCCGCCGCTCCTGCAGGGCTGCTTCATGCTCCTCTTCTTTCTCTATCTCGTCCGGCCCGAAGTGCGAGACCGCATGCTATGACCGGCGCCTCGCTGAGGAACAGAATCAACACGTACGCCCCGTTTGTCGGCGCGGGTATTCGCGTCACGAGTGAGTCGGACGATCTGCGCTCGCTCGACGTGGAGATGCAGCTCACGCCCGAGAACCGCAATTACTTCGGCACGCACTTTGGCGGAAGCCTCTTCGCCATGACCGATCCGTTTTACATGGTCATGCTCCACCACGCGCTGGGCGAGGGCTTCGTGGTGTGGGACAAAGCCGGCTCGATCCGCTTCCGCCGCCCCGGCCTGACCACCGTACGCGCCCACTTTGAGCTGACCGACGAGCGCCTGGCGGAGATTCGCGCAGCGCTTGAGCGAGATGGGACGTACGACGCCGTCTTTCCAGTTGAGGTCGTCGATCCGCTGGGGGAAGTCGTCTGCCTGGTGGAGCGGGTGGTGTACTGCGCGACTCAAGAGGCGCATGCCGCGAGAACTGCCCGCCGCTCCCGTTAGCAGTTGCGGGTAGAATGGATGCTATGGCGTCGCCGGTCCAGATCTCCGAGCTCGTGCAGATCGACCTGGGCCCCCGCCTCCCGGTGCGCAAGCCCGAGTGGCTCAAGGCCAAAGCCCCCGGCGGCGAGACCTTCCACGCCCTCAAAAAGCTCGCCCGCGACCTCCACCTCCACACCGTCTGCGAGTCCGCGCAGTGCCCCAACATCGGCGAGTGCTGGAACCAGAAGGCCGCCACCTTCATGATGCTCGGCAATCTCTGCACCCGGCGCTGCGGCTTCTGCGCCGTTCCCAAGGGCCGGCCGGAGCCGATCGACCTCGACGAGCCCCGCCGCGTCGCCTTTGCCGTAGCCCAGCTTGGCCTCGCCCACGCCGTCATCACCAGCGTCAACCGCGACGACGACAATCTCGGCGCCGCCCAGGCCTTCGTCGAGGTCGTCCGCCAAATCCGCCGGCAAAGCCCCGCCACCCGCGTCGAGATCCTCACCCCGGACTTCCAGGGCAACGAAGCCGCCCTCCGCCTCGTCGTCGCCGCCCAGCCCGAGATCCTCAACCACAATATCGAGACCGTTCCCCGCCTCTACCGCGTCGCCAAATCCGGCGGCCGCTATCTGCGCTCTCTCCGCTTCCTCGAGCAGGCGAAGGAAATCGCCGCCGAGCTCGGCCTCCGCCAAGTCACCAAGACCGGCATCATCGTCGGCCTCGGCGAAGAGATGCACGAGCTCCTCGCCGTCTTCCGCGACCTCGCCGCCCGCGGCGTCGATATCCTCACCATCGGCCAGTACCTGCGCCCCTCGAAGGACCACCTGGTCATGAGCCGCTTCTATACCCCGGACGAGTTCGCCTTCCTCAAGCACGAGGCCCTCGCCCTCGGCTTCCGCCACGTCGAGGCCGGCCCCCTCGTCCGCTCCAGCTATCACGCCCAGGAGCAGGCCGAGTCCACCGGACTGGCCCCGCAGCCGAACGCCTAGCCCATGGCCGTTCCCAGCGAAGTCCAGCGCGTCCAGGCTGCCATCGACCACCACAACCGTAAGGAGCTCGAGTGGAGCCTCTGGTACGCCCGCATGCGCCAGCGCGTGCCCTCCGCCCGGCCCGCCGACGTCAAGTATTGGGGCGCCGTCGAAGCCCAGGTGGGCGAAATTCTTTCGCCCCCGCCTGAGAAGAGCGCTTATCCGACCCGGAAGAAAAAGAACCCCAACCGCGGCCTCGGTTCCGGCCCATTGCCCGGTCAAACCAGCGATCCCACGCCAGAAGCCTGATCCTACCCATTCACCGACCCCGAAAACTGTGAATCAGCCGCCGATCCTTCTTCGACGGCCTTCCCTGCGGCAGCGGATCGTTGGCCAGCATCACCTTGCGCGCCTCGGCCACCTTTGCCCTTAGCTCCCGGCTCTCGTCCGTCTCCCGGTAGAGCGCCTGCGCCACGGTCGCCGACCCGCGCTGATCCGACAGCGCCAGCAGCTCGACCGCATACTCCCCGCCCTCGTTCTTGATCCCCAGCCGATCCCCCAGCTTCAGCACCCGCGAGGGCTTCGCCGGCTGCCCGTTGCACACAATGTGTCCCGCATCGCAGGCCGCCGTCGCCAGCACCCGCGTCTTGAAGAACCGCGCCGCCCAAAGCCATTTATCGATGCGCACCGATTGCGAGCCGAACTCTGCCGGGGAAGAAGCCATGCTTTTGTTCTCCTATAGCGCAACTCTTAGAGCGCAACGAGCGTCAGCTCAGGTTCGGTAAAGCGCGTAGGGCTCGTCCACAATGCCGTGCCGGTCCACCGCCGCATCCTCAAGCGAAAGCGCCAGGCGGTGATGCCAGACCAGCGTCAAAAAGGGAAATTCGGCGATCAACCTCTGGTACGCCGGGTTTGCGTACAGCAGAAACGTGGGATGGCCCGAACCGGCTCGCGCTTTCTGCAGGTTCCGAAGCACTTTTTTGAGCACCGGCGGCAGGAACGGGTGGTACAGAAAGATCACCAGCGGCTCCTCCGGAAACGCAAACGCGGCCGCGTCGCCCTGCTCGACCTGGATGCGCGGCTCCCGGGCGGTGTTCGTCTGCGCCACCCGGGCCAGTTCCGGCGAAATCTCCACGCCCATCAGGCGCCGGAACGGGCGTTCCGCGGCCACCAGCAGCGCGCGGCCTTTGCCGCAGCCCAGGTCGAGGAACGTGTAGGCCCCCACCGGCTCCGGCAGCAGCTCCAGCGCCTGCCGCAGGCTGGAGGGCGAGATGCCATAGTAGGCCGTAATGTAGAGGTCGGAGAGCGATCCGGAGTCGATGTCCTCGCCGCGCACCAGCCCGCTCGTGTCTACCTGGTGCGCCTGATCGAAGGGGTGGGCCGCAAGCTCCTCCCGCACCGCTCCCGAGTCCGATGGGCCGGAGATCGTACGCCAGCCATGCCGGATCGCCCCGCGGACGCCATGGTGGTCGATGCCGTGAATCATCCGGCGATACAAGAGGAGAGGAGTCACTGTGTCTACGTCCTTCAGACGCATCTGAGTCTTTCCGGTTGCATCTGCGTCTAAAGACTGTGGTATTCTGTGATTCGCTGGGAACATGCGCCCTCGAATGCCCGACGTTGCCGAGAGGCTGAACGTCCCAGGGCTGGCCGACGCGGTCTTTACCGCAAACGCTTCCTGCGAACAAAAAGAGACAACCAAGGGAAAAGGTGCGTTCGCAATCGATGCGGATACCGCACTGTGCCGCATGGGTGGCATCCCACAACCCAGAATCACTCGCAGGAGCGCGCACTCACGTGGCCGAAGAACTGGATAAGTACGAAGACGATATTGACAAGTTGATCGAGACAGGCAAGGAGAAGGGCTATCTCACCTACGGCGAGGTCAATGACCTTCTGCCCGGCGAGATCGCAACCGACGACCTGGACGACCTGCTCACGACCATCAACACCCAAGGCATCGAGCTCGGCAGCGAAGAGCGCGAAGGCCGCAGCCGCGACAAATACGAGCCCGAGGCAGGCGAAGAGGGCGACGACGTCGAGCTCGACCTGTCGCCGGGCACGCTTGAAAAAACCAACGACCCCGTCCGCATGTATCTGCGTGAGATGGGCACGGTTCCGCTGCTCACCCGCGAGGGCGAGGTTGAGATCGCCAAGCGCATCGAGCGCGGGCAGCTCCGCGTGATGAAGGCCATCTCCCGCTCGCCGATCGTCATCCGCGAGATCGTCGGGCTGGGTGAAGACCTGCGCCGCGGCGTGCGCAACATCAAGGAAGTGGTCACCTTCGACGAGGAAGAGCTTACCGAGGAGATCCTGCAGTCGCGCGTGCGCCAGACGGTCGGCCGCATCGATGTGATCCTGAAGCACCAAAAAAAGATCGCCGGCTTCGATGAGAAATGCGGACAGCTGGACGGCAAGGATGCCCGGACCAAGATGCGCGAGCAGCGCAAGCTTCGCTGGCTGATCGGCCGCGAACACGTCTACGTCAACCGCGTCGTCCGCGAGCTGAAGTACACCAACGGCGAGAAGAAACGGCTGCTCGACAAGGTCAACAAGACCGTCGATGCGATGCGGACGCTCGAGCGCCAGATCAAGTCGCTTGAGACCAAGTTCGAGGCCTCGAAGTCCGAGGAGCTGCGCAAGGAGTACAAGCGTCAGCAGAAGAACTGCCGGCTCGACCTCGAGCGCGTGGAGCACGACGCCGGCATCACCATCGCCGACCTCAAGCGCACGCAGCGCGAGATGATCCAGGGCGACATGGACGCCGAGAAGGCCAAGCGCGAGCTGATCGAAGCCAACCTGCGCCTCGTCGTCTCGATCGCCAAGAAGTACACCAACCGCGGACTGCAGTTCCTCGACCTCATCCAGGAGGGCAACATCGGCCTGATGAAGGCCGTCGATAAGTTCGAGTACCGGCGCGGCTATAAGTTCTCGACCTACGCGACGTGGTGGATTCGTCAGGCCATCACCCGCGCCATCGCGGACCAGGCCCGCACCATCCGCATCCCGGTGCACATGATCGAGACGATCAATAAGCTCATCCGCACCAGCCGCCAGCTGGTGCAGGAGCTTGGCCGCGAGGCGTCGTCGGAAGAGATTGCGCGGCGCATGGATATCCCGGTCGCCAAAGTACGCAAAGTCCTCAAGATTGCCCAGGAACCGATCTCGCTTGAGACGCCGATCGGCGAAGAAGAGGACTCGCACCTTGGGGACTTCATTGAAGACCGCATGGCCGTCTCACCGGCCGACGCGGTGATCTCGGTCAACCTGAAGGAGTACACGTCGCAGGTCCTGCGTACGTTGACTCCCAGGGAGGAGCGCGTCATCAAGATGCGGTTCGGGCTCGAAGATGGTTCCGAGCACACATTGGAAGAGGTCGGTCAGAGCTTCCAGGTCACCCGGGAGCGCATCCGCCAGATTGAAGCCAAAGCCTTGCGCAAGCTGCGTCATCCCAGCCGCAGCCGAAAGCTGAAGGCCTTCGTGGATGGCGTGAAGGAAGCGTAGTGCGAAGCGGAGATGGTGTCGTCCTACGCTGCCGAAGGACGCCTCCGGCGCTTTGCGATACTCGAATGAAATGAGGTACGCAGGGGAAGCAAAGCGAGAGAAGAATAGAAAGGTCCTGGACTGAACGAGCCGGATCGTGCACGTTCGAGCTTGTTTTGACTGGGATCGATACCTTGGCCGGCAGCGGCCCGGTCGCTCTGAACCTGCGTTTACCAAGGCAGATTGCGTCGGTCACGCTGCTTGCAGCGGGGGGCGAGGGTTTCGAACGTTCAGCGTTGAGCATACGGCCGAGACTAGATGGTGCCCACATACTGAAACGGCCGAATGGCACGCGACTTCCAGAAGTAGGCCAGAATGATCAGGCTCGCGACCGCCGCATAGGCGCACCAGAGCGACGTAAACGCATACCGCTTTACCGCCATGACGGCGAGCAGGATGACGAGGTTGGCCACGCCAAAGAGCACCATCCCCCGAATCTTTGAGAAGAACAGCGATCCGCAGGTCGCGATCAGATACAGCCCGGCAATGAGATCGTTGTTCGTTCCGGCGTTCAGGTAAACGATGCTGTCACCTTTGATATAGATCTGCACCGGGTATGCAATGAGCGCCCAAAGCATGTAAAGCGCGGTGCCGGCCCCGATGAGGGTGAACGGCAGCATGCGCCGCCGCTCCCGCGCGTTCGGCTCGAACATCTGCACGCTGAGCGGCATGAGCAAGGGCAGCAGACCTTGCGCGTACAGGAGGAAGGCATCGCCCCGCGCCGCGGGTAACCGATGCAGACAAGATGCCGTCGAGCCCAAGCCAGACGAAGCCTTCCGTAAACTGGTGGATCGCAAACAGGGTTGGCATGGCCGCGAACAGCAGCTCGCGCCGGTGCTTGACGCGGGTAAGCGTGGCGATACCCAACGTGCCCAGAACGCCGCTGCCGACGAAGTTCGCTGTTGCGGAGAAACACATCGGGCCATCCTTGGAAGGCAAGTTTGGCGAAGCGGACCTTACTCCGTCCAGCGCCGGAAGACCAGCGAGCCGTTGGTTCCGCCGAAGCCGAACGAGTTCGACAGGGCGTAGTCGATTTTCACCTCGATCGGCGTGTTGGGTACGTAATTGAGGCGGCACTGCGGGTCTAGCTCCACGATATTCATCGTCGGCGGAGCGATTCCGTCGAGCATCGCCATGATCGTGATACCCGCCTCGAGTCCGCCCGCGCCGCCCAGCAGATGGCCGGTCATCGACTTCGTTGAGCTCACCAGCAGCGTGTGATTGAGCGCTCGCTCGCCGAAGACGTGTTCGATCGCTCTCGATTCGAGTGCGTCCCCAAGCGGCGTCGAGGTCGCATGCGCGTTGACGTAGTCGATCTGCTCCGGAGCGATGCCCGCGACCTTCAGCGCAGCCATCATGGCGCGGTAGCAGCCCTCTCCTTCGGGCGCCATGCCGGTCATATGGAATGCGTCGGCGGACATGCCATAGCCGATGACCTCGGCGAGAATCTTGGCGCCGCGGGCCTTCGCGAATTCCAGCTCCTCGAGAATCAGAATGCCCGCGCCCTCACCCACCACGAAGCCGTCGCGATCCTTGTCCCAGGGACGGCAGGCGTGTTCCGGGTCGTCGTTGCGGGTGGAGAGAGCCTTCATGGCGGCAAAGCCACCGACGCCCATGGGCGTGATCGCCGCTTCGGTGCCGCCGGCAATCATCGCGTCCGCATCGCCGCGCTGAATGATCCGGAAAGCGTCTCCAATTGAGTGCGCGGATGAGGTGCAGGCGGTCGCGGTCGCTTCATTCGGTCCACGCGCGTTGTACTTGATGGAGACGTGGCCGGCCGCCAGATTGACGATCGAGCCTGGAATGAAGAACGGCGAGATCTTGCGCGGACCGCCGGCCAGCATCGCCGAGTGTTCGCGTTCGATGACGTCGAACCCGCCGATGCCCGACCCGATATGCACTCCAAAGCGATCCCGGTTACTCTCGTCGATGACCAGGCCGGAGTGCTGCATGGCCTCCGCGGAGGCGGCCAGCGCAAAATGGATAAACCGGCCCATCTTGCGGGATTCCTTCTTTTCCACGAAGAGCAGAGGATCAAAGTCCTTGACTTCAGCGGCGAACCGGACCGAATGACCGGTCAGGTCGAAGGCCTGGATCGCGGCCATGCCGCTGCGTCCCGCCAGCAGACCCTGCCAGACCTCGGGGGCGGTCTTGCCGACCCCACAGATCAAGCCGATGCCCGTGACCACCACCCGGCGCTGTTCCGGCTGGGAGCGTGGTCCCGGGAGAAGACTCTCGCGCAGCCGCTCGTTTGGCTCGTCCATTGCCGCTTACTTGCCTTTCTGATTCTTTTCAATGTAATCGACCGCGTCTTTGACGGTCTTGATCTTCTCCGCATCTTCATCGGGAATCTGAATGTCGAAGGCCTCTTCAAACTGCATCACCAGCTCGACCACGTCCAGCGAGTCCGCCCCAAGATCCTCTTGAAAACTGGCGCCTGGCGTGACTTCGGCTTCATCGACCTGAAGCTGCTCGACAATGATCTGCTTGACCTTCTCATCTACTGCTGCCATGTGTGTCTCCTGTGAAAATGTGTGTTTCTGGACGTCGGACTGCCGCTGGGATTGCTCGTTACGCGGCCCGCACGGGAAACAAAGTGCCTTGCCGAGTGTAAATCAAAGCTTCGCGGCGATGTGCAGCAACGGCGGCCCGGAAGGCAATTCAGTCGTTTCAGGGAAGCGCCCGGTCCGCTGGGCAGAGCGTCTAATCCGTTGTGAGCCAGCATGCATCGTCGATTCTTTTTTTCCGTACTTTATCGAGGCTTTCCGTCCGCCTTGCGCTCTCAGGCGCAGTGCTTTCTTTGAGCTTGCAGGCCAGCCCGCAAGGCGCGTCCCCGGAGCCGGCCAAACCCCCTTGTCCAAACCTGAAGCATCCACGGAGCGGCGTGGAACACGGACGGCCCGTCGTTGCGGTCCAGGTGAAAATGGATGTCGACGTCGATGGCGCGCCGAATGCTTACGGGCCGAAAGGAAAGCCGGCACTCGATATTCTTAAGCATGCGCGCTCGCCCAGGGGGAGCGAACATCCCGGCGAGATCGTCGGCTATATGACGGAGTACACCGGCGGGCCGCCGACGGTGCAGGGCAAAAGCGATCCGTACCCGGGTTACTACGTCTCGCAGACCGACTTTGCCGACCTGCACAATCCGCGCATGGAAGATCCGCGCCGCTACGTGGATGCGACCCGGATCAACTATGTGGTGCAAGGCAAAGTGGCGCGGGAGGCAGGCGCGGCTATGGGTGATTTCGCCGTGGTGTACAGCTGCCGGACGGGTAAGAGCGTCTATGCGATCCTGGCCGATTCCGGCAACGAAAGCGGGGCGGAGGGCTCGCTCGCGCTGGTGCGGGCGCTCGGTTATCCGCTCAAAAATGGGATCGACGATTCGGTGGACGATCCGGAGATCGTGATCCGCTACTATCCGCACAGCAATCCGGCCAAGCAGTTCTTCAAGACGCAGGCGGAACTCGACGCGGCCGCCATGAAGCTTGGCTTAAAGAAATAACGTTTAGTTCTCCTCGTTCGCAACAAGACGCAGCGTTCCGTTTGCCAGCTCCGGAGAGGCGGGATCGCTTACCTCGCGCAAGGTGCGATGGATGGCACGGGTGCGGACGCCCACATCGGCAAGCGTCTTCTGGATCTTGCCGACATCGCCTTCAACCTTGTCCATCAGGGTGCCGAACTTACCAAACTCAGTTTTCGCGGATTCAAGGACCTTCCACACCTCGTCGCCCTTCTCCTGCAGCGCGAGCATGTGGAAGCCCATCTGGAAGCTGGTCAGGATCGCCGAAAGCGTAGACGGCCCGGCAATCGTGACCTGGCACTTGGATTGAATCTCCGCCTGCAAGGCATCGCGGCGCATCACCTCGGCATACAGACCTTCCGTGGGAAGAAACATAATTGCGTGCGGCGTGGTGCGCGGCGGATAGATGTACTTTTCGCAGATCCGCTTGCCTTCGGTGCGAATGGCCGCCTCAAAGGCCTTGCCTGCCGCGGCCAGCAGCTCCGGATCGTTCGCCGCGTAAGCGGTTTCGAGGCGCTCCCAGGCTTCACGCGGAAACTTGGCGTCGATGGGCAGCAGCGCCTCCCCATGCTGGCCGGGGAAGCGTACGGCGAACTCGACCGCCTCCTGCGTGTTCGGCTTAATACGTGCATTGCGCAGGAACTGCGAGGGCGCGAGCATCTGTTCGAGCAGCATGCCCAGCTGGACCTCGGCGAATCCGCCCCGCGACTTGACGTTGGTGAAGATGCGCGAGAGGTCGTCGACGCCTTCGGAGAGCTTGGACATCTCGCCCAGTCCACTGTGCACCTTGTTCAGCTGATCGGTGACCTGGCCGAAGCTTTCGGTCAGGCGCGTATGCAGCGTCGCATGCAGCTTCTCGTCCACAGTGGCGCGCATCTCTTCGAGCTTTGCGGCGTTCGTTGTGTTCAGGTGGTCGAGCCGTTCCTGCACCGCTGTCCGGAGCCGCTCTCCCTCCTTTCCGTTGGCGTTGCTCAACTCCGTCAGTTTGTCGTGCAGAGCGGTTTGCGCTGCCAACTGATTTCTTGCGCTCTCTGCGATGAAGCTGGCGAGGCGTTGCGAAAGTCCGTCCAGATGGTTCTGCACGGCTGTCCGGAGCGCCTCCGCGGAAGTCTTGTTCTCGGTGCGAAATCCTTCAAGTCCCCCGGTCAAGGTCGAGCCGAGCGCCGCAACACAGCGGGTGATCTCGGTTCTCAGCGCGGCCGCGGAGCCAACGCTGGCCTCTCGCGAGGCATGTGTCTCCGCCAGCAGATCGGACCGCATCTGCGCAAACGCGCTACGCACATGGCCGTCCAGCGCTTCCGCCCGGGCATCCACCCGCGCCAGCTGGTCCGGCATTTGCAGAGCCCGAGCATCGGGTGCAGCCGGCGCCGGAGCTCGTCTGAAAAGCAGAAAGGCAAGCAAAGCTAAAATCGCGAACTGGACCAACAGGACAGCGATGAGCATATTCGTCTTTCCTTCGCCCACCCAGCGTATCAGAGTATCTCGCGCATGATGCGTTTTTTTGGTGCGGTGGTCTGCAACTTTCCTGGAAGATACGGTGGCGTTCGGCGAGCGCAGCCAAGCACTAATTGCCGGCTTGAGAAGAGTCGCAGAGTCCCCGCGGGAACGACAACCAAAGGAAAAGGCCGCAGTCGGCGAGCGCCCCCCGGTCCCTTTGATCCTGATCACAGATCCTAGATGATGCGCTGGCCTGAGGGCGTCTTGCGGACGCCCGAGGGATGGGTCTCTTCGTCGTCCGGCTCCGCCGAGCCAAGGATGGCGTCGGCCACGGACGCGGCCGTGCGGGCGGCGACGACATCATGCACCCGAAGCAGATGCGCGCCAGAGAGAATGGCGGCTACGTTAGCGGCGGTGGTGGCATCCTTGCGCGCCTGCGGGGAAGCATGGGTGAGGTGGGCGGTGAGGAAACGCTTGCGGGAGATGCCCGCCAGCAGCGGCAGCGCGAACTGATGGAGTTCCGCGAAGTGCGCGAGGAGGGTGAAGTTTTCGTCTCCCGCCTTGCCGAAGCCGAAGCCGGGATCGAGCACCATGGTCGGCCGTGGAATGCCGGCGGTCCGAGCGACACTCAAGACGTGCGCCAGACCCGAAACCAGGAGAGGCAGAATGTCGGCATGCGGCAGCGGAGGCAAAGTGTTCCACATGCGCGGGGCGCCGCGGGTATGCATCAGGATGGCTCCGGGCTGATCCCGCGCCAGCACGGAGGCCATCTCCCGATCCCAGAGCAGGCCGGAGACGTCGTTGATGATCTCGGCTCCCATAGCGAGAGAGCGCTCGGCGGTGGAGGCATGATAGGTGTCGATCGAGACGATCGAGTCATGGCGGGCCTTAAGGATGGCCTCTAAAACCGGGAGAACGCGGTCCTGCTCCTGCTCCGGGGTGACCGGGGTGGAGTTGGGCCGGGTAGACTCTCCGCCGAGGTCGATCAGATCGGCGCCGCAATCCAGCATCATGAGCGCGTGGTCCACGGCTGCGGCCACGGATGGGAAGCGGTGTTCTTCGGAGAAGCTGTCGGGGGTGACGTTGAGGATACCCATCACCAGCGTCCGGCGTCCCAGCGGAAGACTGCGGGTGCGCAGCCGCCAGGTAAACCGCGGGCGAGCAAGGAATGCCATGGTCGATCCGTCCTAGACAGGAAATACAAACAGGGGAAAGAGGCAGAAGATCCAGAGCGCTCTCAAGGGCGCTTCATCCGTACTTTCGAACGTGACTCGTTGGAGTCGCGTAGACACGACTGATGGGAGTACGAGGTCAAACCGTCATCAGTTCTTTCTCTTTCGCTTTAAATAATTCGTCCAGCCGTTTGATCTCGGCATCGGTGAGCTGTTGGACCTCTTCGGTGGCCCGTTTCTCGTCGTCGGCGGAGATCAGCTTGTCCTTGGCTGCCCTTTTAATGGCTTCGTTGCCGTCGCGGCGCACGTTGCGCATGCTGGTCTTGTGTCCTTCGAGCACGGTGGCCAGATTGCGGACGGCCTCTTTGCGGCGCTCTTCATTCATCGGCGGAATGGGCACGCGAATGATGCGCCCGTCGTGCATGGGGTTGAAACCCTGGTTGGAGGTGCGGATGGCCTTCTCTATGGCCGGCACGAGGGAGATCTCCCAGGGTTGCACCAGGATAAGCTGCGCCTCGGGCGTAGTGACCTGCGCGACCTGCGCGATGGGGGTGTCGGTGCCGTAGTAGTCGACCTTGACCTGGTCGAGCATGTGGACGCTGGCGCGGCCGGTGCGCGCGGAGAGCAGGTTCGCGCGGAAGTCGTCCACGGTTTTTTCCATCCGGCTCTTCAGCTGGCCGTAGGTGTCTTTGAGGGCGACGATGCTCGCCATTGCAGATGCCATGCTTCCCGTCCTTCAATGCGCGGGGTGCGCCGAGGTCCATTCTACTGAAATCTGCTGTGCGCGAACGGGTTCTTCGCAGGCTTCGGCGCGCCGTCTTTCGCCGGTTCGGCGCGCACGCTACAATCGGCGCATGCAGAATGCCTCCACTTCGCCAAGTAAGACGGCCATCTCTACTTCGGCGGCGCCGGCAGCCATCGGTCCTTACTCGCAGGCGATCCGGGTGGGCGAGATGCTCTATACCTCAGGCCAGATTCCGATCGATCCGGTCACGGGCGAGCTGGTTCCGGGCGGCATCGCCGAGCAGACCAGGCAGGTGCTCGAGAACCTGAAGGCAATCCTGGCCGAAGCGGGAACGGATTGGACGCACGTGGTCAAGACGATGGTCTTCCTTAAGGATATGAAAGACTTCGCCGCGATGAATGAGGTGTACGCCCAGTATCTTGCGCCGGAGGGAGCGATTCCGCCGGCGCGCTCGACGGTGCAGGTGGCGGCGCTGCCGAAAGACGCGCTGGTGGAGATCGAGGTGATCGCGAAGGAGCCGGCTGCGGGCTAGCGCGGGCGAGCCTGAGAGCGTCCGAACCATGTCGCCGGCGCATCCAATCTTCAGCAAGTTGTTGAGGAGGCTCTGCCATGTCCCAATCCGCAAGCAGCATCGAACCCCGCCCCAAGATTCAGAAATCGCCTGAACAGTGGCGCCGGGAGCTGACTCCGGAGCAGTTTCACGTCATGTTTGAGAAGGGCACCGAGCGCGCCTTTACTGGAGCGCTGGTCAACAATCACGAGACTGGAACATATCTTTGCGGCGCGTGCAAGGCTCCGCTGTTTGCCTCGGACACGAAGTTCGAGTCGGGTTCAGGGTGGCCCAGTTTCTGGAGTCCGATCAGCCCAAACGCGGTCGAAGCGCATGAGGACCGCACCTACGGCATGCGCCGGGTGGAGATTACCTGCGCGACCTGCGGGGCGCATCTAGGACATGTCTTCCCGGACGGGCCCCGGCCAACGGGCGAGCGGTACTGCATGAACTCCGCTTCGCTGGCCTTTGAAAAGAACGCGTAATGCAAGGAGTGCGCTAGACGGCCTTTCTCTGGAAGGTCGTCTTTTTTGTGTTTGCAAAAGAGTCTTTGGCCTTGAAGGAGGCGACCGGAGTGTCTGCTTTCTGCTTTGCGCCACTCTTGCCTTGTTCTGCCTTCTCGCGGGCCGCCTGCAGCTTCTGTGCTGCCCGCCCCAGACCGCCGATCTTGATTTTGCCCGGCTTCGGAATGAAATCGCTCATAGGGAAATCCTCTCACGATTGAACAGCGGCTTGGAAACCCGGATGCATCCACCAGCGTCCTTGTATCTATGGCTTGGCAACACTATGAGCTCAAGGCTGACATAGATAAGCATAGAGGAGGCGCCGGCGTGCGTGGAGGCAGAGAAAAGCCCCGGCTGCAGGTTAGCCGGAGCTTCCATTTGAGTCGAAGTTAAGCTTTGACGATCATGCCGGTCTTGATGCAGCTGGTGCAGACGCTCATGCGCTTGGAGCCGCCGGCGACCTTGGCCTTGACCGGGCGCAGATTCACGTTCCAGCGGCGGCGCGTCTTGTTGTTGGCGTGAGAGACGTTATTGCCGAACTGCGGGCCTTTGCCGCAAAGTTCACATTTGGCTGCCATGGCGTGGTGCTCCTGATCTCAGTTTGGGTAGGCACGAGCGAGGCATCCGCTGACCTCTACCAGGTCGACTCCAGTTGCACGCCGCTCGATGACACGCAAGGCAAGGGCGACCGGAAGGTCGTGAATGTTCAGCATAGGGCATTGGCCGGCAGTGAGTCAAGGAATCGAGGTCCCGTAGACTGGTTGCGGGGGGATTTATGCCGCGTGAGATCGACTGGACCGACACCGAAGAGATTGGGATTCAGCTTCAGGAGAAATATCCGGAGATGGAGCCATATAGCGTCCGGTTTACGGATTTGCATCGTTATGTGACAGAACTGGAAGGGTTTCGTGGAGATCCGGCCAAGTCGACGGAGCCTCTGCTAGAGGCGATTCAGACGGCGTGGAACGAAGAGTTTGAGGATGCGAAGAACGCGTGATTTTTGTACTCAAGAAGGATCGGCACGCAGGAGTCAAATGCTCAAGTATTGAGACAAAGAACTGTTATCGTTGTCCTAGGGTGCTGTTCCCGAATAACCGAATAAGTGGAGGAGCCAAAGAATGGAATCGAAAATAAAATCAGATTTTCTTTTCGCATCTCCCTCGTGGGTTTCAGGGGCCGCACGCCTTTTGGATTGGGGAAACACCTTTGATTCCTACAATACAAGCGAAGAAGCTGACGCTCGTGCCGCGTCTTCTGACTGGAGCATCATAGGAGACGATCTCTATGATGCCATGACGCAGTTTGAGCAGTCCTGTCTTGCTGAATGAACGTAGGCGATGGCTCCTAAAAGCAATACATTTAAAAGCGACGGACCAGATGGTGAACTTACTGAGGTCCGGCTCGCCATGTCCCGGTCGTTTTCCGGCCCGCTTCCACCACCTGAAATCCTTGTCAAATATAACGAAGTTTTACCGGGAGCGGCTGAGCGGATCGTTGCGATGGCCGAAAAGCAGCAAAGTCATAGGCAGGATTTGGAAAGAAAGCTGGTCTTTTCTAATGCCGAGAGTCAGGTAAGAGGGAGTTATCTGGGATTTGTGGTGTGTATGACTGTCGTTCTGGGCGGATTTTACTTGCTTTATCTTGGCAGGCAGATTACTGGGATCATTGCCGTCGTCACCCCGCTCATTGGGTTGGTCAGTGTGTTCGTTTACGGAAAACATGCACAACAAAAGGACCTGAACGAGAAAGCAAAACCAGCAAACGCCTCGAAAAAGTAAAACTCTTCTTTTGCAGGCTTTTCTAAGCAGAGCCGGCTTTTGGCAGGAAAATGCAGGAGTGACACGCGTTACGCGATTTTTTTTCGCAGCATCTGAGCCGGGAGCCTCGACCGGAGCGCAAGCAGGACCACGGTGCAGATTCCAAGCCAGAGAAGGCTTCCTGCTGCCAGCAGGAACGCGTTCCAGAGATGGCCGGTGCCGGCAGGGAACCAGGCCGGGATGAGCGCAAGGCACAACTTGAGGCCCACGTATGACGTGGCGGCGGCCAGGGCGGCGCGGGCCAGTTCGCTCCACTCGAGTGTGGCCAGACTGACCAGGCGGTGGCGATGCAGCAGGATGGCGAGCGAGAGCGTGTGAGCGGTGATGCCGAGGTCGGAGGCGATGGCCAGGCCGTCGATGCCGATATGGTGGAAGAGCAGGGCGTAGACCGGGATCGAGAGCAGGGTGACAAGGGTTCCGGAGAAGGCGGGGACCAGAGTGTTTCGGGCGGCATAAAAGGCGCGGGCATAGATACCCTGGGCGGACCAGAGGGCGAGCGAAGCGGCGAACAGAGTGAAGTAGCGGGCGGTGGCTGACGCGTCCGCCTCGGTGTACATGTTGCCCTTGAGGAAGCTGACGATTGGGACAGCCAGCGCCATCATCCAGGCGGTCGTCAGAAGAGCGAAGGCCATCAGGCGCGAGACGGCTCCGTTGACGGCGGCATCGAACTCGTACATCTTGTTCTGGGCGAAGAGCTTCGAGAAGAAGGGCAGGGACGCGGAGCCGGCAGCGGCGCCGACGATCGTCAGGGGGGCGGTAAAGAGGGTTTTGGCGTTGTTGAGCAGCGTGATGCCGCCCTTGTCTGCCGAGGCGTAGTGGCTGAGAATCCACTTGTCGGCCATGGCGAGCGAGACGCCGACCATGAGGGGGAACGAGAGCTTGACCCACTCGACAAAAGCCGGGTGGCGGAGGTTCAGGACGGGGGAGAAGCGCAGGCCGGAGCGAAAGGCGCCGATGGCGTTGAGGACGGTAGAGCCAAAAAGGGCGCCGCCAAGAACGCCCCAGGCGAGCGAGTCGATGCCGATACGCCCGGCGAGCAGAAGACCGCCGAGCAAAATGCCGGCGTTGTAGATGAGTGGCGTGACCGCCTGGTAGAGGAAGATTTTGCGAACCAGAAGGCGGGAGCCGAGGACGCCGCCAGCAAAGAAGCAGAGCTGCGCGGGGAGCAGAAGCCGGGTGAGATGCGTGCAAAGCGCGCTGGTTGGGGGGTCGAAGCCGCCGAAAAAGGTGTGGGTGTAAAGGGGTGCGAACAGCTCGGCCAACAGAATGGCGGCTCCGAGAACGAAAACCATGCCGACCAGGACGACGGATAGCGCGCGGTCCGCGCCTTCTTCATCGCCGGCCTCGCGGAAGCGGTTGAGAATGCTGACGAGGGTGATGGAGGCGACGCCGCCGACCAGAAAATAGCTGATCATGTCGGGGAGCTGGAAGGCGGCGTTGTAGGCGTCGGTGGTGTGGCCGGCGCCGAAGACGTGGGCGATGAACTTGACGCGCAGCAGGCCGAGGATGGCGGAGAGCAGCGATGAGAGGCTGAGCAGGAGGGTGGCGGAGAAGGCGGAGTGCTGGCGGGAGAGGCTAAAGAGGCTGGCGCGGGCGGGATTTGGTTGGAGGGCTGGGCTCACGGCTGGAGGCACGGCGGGTCGCCTTCAGTTTACCGTGGGGTGAACCGATGTTGAGGCCGCTAGGAGGCGTCTTCTGAGACGCCTTCGTCCTGGACGGTGGCGAAGCAGGGGATGAGCAGCATGGCAAGGAAGGAGAAGGCGATCAGAAGGTCATGCATGGGGAACCTCGATTCGTGGCACTTGCGAACTGAATCAGTTTCGGGCCAAAGCGAAAAAGAGGAAATACGTCTTTCGTTTGAGAGATCTGATGCGTTTGGGGGATGCTTTGCTGTCGGGCGTCGCGGGTACGGCCGGAGGCCGCCGACCTAGCGGACCCAAAGAAACTGTCTCCTCACGCCCAGTGCCTTCTGACTAAAACTCCGGATACTTGCTTTGCGACCGCTGCAGGTAATCTCTAACCGGCGCCGAACAGCTGCCAACCGTCCGCTACAGAAACGGACGCTCAGCCCGCTTTTTCTGTAAAAGCCCCCGTGACCTGCACCAGATCGGCCACGCTCGCCTGTTCAAAGTGCGCACGAATCTTCTGTGCCGTCACCCGGTTCACCACCGCCGTCAGCGCATCCTCACTCGCCTGCTGGATGCCCCGCACGCTCCCAAAGTGCTCCACCAGCCGCTGCCTGGTCCTCGGCCCCACGCCGCGAATCTCATCGAGCTCCGTCACCCGATCCCGGATCTGCCTCCGCTTGCGGTGGTACGTCACCGCAAACCGGTGGCTCTCATCCCGAATCTTCTGGACTAAATGCAGCACAGGCGACCGTCGATCCAGCACCACCGGGTCGTCCTCCTGCCCATGCACGTAGATCACCTCTTCCTTCTTCGCAATCGACGCCAGCGGCTGCAGCGTCACCCCAATCTCCTCGAGCGCCGCATACGCCGCACTCAACTGTCCCAGCCCGCCATCGATCAGCACCAGCGACGGAAACGGCTTCTTCTCCTCCAGCAGCCGCTTGTACCGCCGCTGGATCACCTCGCGCATACTCGCAAAGTCATCGTTCCCCGTCACCGTCCTGATCTGGAACTTGCGATACTCCGCCTTGCGCATCGCCCCGTCCTCCCACACCACCATGCTGGCCACCGTCTCCGAGCCCTGGATGTGCGAGATATCGAAGCACTCGATCCGCTTCGGCATCTCGGCCAGCGTCAACGCCTCCTGCAGCGCCTCCGCGATCGCCTTCCCATTCGGCTGCAGCACCCGGAACCGCTGGTCGTACGACTGCTTCGCGTTCTGGCACACCAGGTCGACCAGCGAGCGCTTCTCCCCACGCTGCGGCGCCGCCAGCTCCACCTTGTGCTTCGTCCGCTCGCTCAGCAGCTCCGCCAGCACCGCGCGATCCTCAAACTCCACCGGCACATAGATCGACCGCGGCACATAGGCCTGGTCCAGGTAGAGCTGCTTCAGCAGCGCGGAAAAAAACGCACCCGGCGAGAACTTTCCCCCCAACTCCGTTACCCCCGCGGACTGCGTCACCGAACCACCCTCGCCCACCTCCGCGGCGACCTGCAGCGGGTCCGGCTCCATGCCCGGCGACACCTCCGCCTCGCAGCTCTCGCCTCCGTCTATATCGGCAATCCGCTCCATGTCGTTCAGTCGCTCGTTAAGAAAATCCGGCAGATCCTCCCAGAAAAAATCCCGCCGATCCACAATCTTGCCTCCGCGCATGTGGAAAAGATTCACCGCCAGCATCTGGTTCTCGTAGTGGAACCCAAACACATCGGCGTCCTCGTTATCCGCCGTCGCAATCCGCTGCTTGTCCCCCATCTGGTGCACGGTCACAATCTGGTCGCGCAGCTTGCCCGCCGCCTCGAACAGCATCTCCTCGGCCGCCGCAGCCATGCGCTTGTTCAGCAGGCGCTCCAGCTCGTCCGTGCGCCCTTCCAGAAATAGCCGCACATCCCGGATCGTCTCCGCATACGTCTCCGGAGGCACAAAGCCCTCCACGCACGGCCCCAGGCACCGCTTGATGTAGTACTGCAGGCAAGCCCGCGGATGATACCGCTCAAGATCCACCTTGCAGCTCGGAATCAGAAAGCTCCGGTGGATCAGGTCCACCAGCCGATGCGCCAGGTTCCCCGGAAAGTACGGCCCAAAGTACGCCCCGCCGTCCTTGCGCAGGCGCCGCGTCACAAACACCTTCGGGTACCGGTCGTTCATCGTCAGCTTGATGTACGGGTACGTCTTGTCATCGCGCAGCAGAATGTTGAACCGAGGCTTGCGCTGCTTGATGAGGTTGTTCTCAAGCGCCAGCGCCTCCCGCTCATTGGCCACCGTAATGTACTCCAGATCGACCGCCTCCCGCATCAGCGAGCCGGTCTTCTGGTTCATCTGGTTCGCCGCCAGAAAGTACGACCGCACCCGCGAGCGCAGGTTCTTCGCCTTGCCGACATAGATCACCTCACCCTCGGCGTTTTTGTACAGGTAGCAGCCGGCTGAAGTGGGAAGCGTCCGAATTTTTGCAAGAAGATCCATCGAGGCCCAGCGCCATCGGCCCTGCGCAACAGGACCGCACCAGCGTCTCTCCTCATGATAAAGGGTGCGGAACGAAGAATGTCCGGCCCTTCTCTCCCACTTGACCCGAGGTCATCTCGACCGGAGCGGACGGTCCCATCGTCCGCGGAGTGGAGAGACCCCCCGAATTTCGTTCCGGTCGCCACCTGCCCGGTTACCCGTTCCCCTTAGCGTCCTGCGCGGGTCTCTCTTCCCGCCCTTTGCGCTCTGTTCTTTTCGCTTTCTGCAAGCAATTCCGGGAACATCTGACTCGCCCACTCCTCAATCTACCTCCGTCCTCCCCTCCACCAGGAATCTAACTAGCACATACGAAGTACGTTACAAACGAAAGCAGTATTGGCATCCCAATTGCAACCATGCTCACAGGCGAAGTCACGCCCAAGCTTGAATAGGAGACAACATGACCCGTACCTCCGCTCCAAACTTTTCCACCCGGTCCCTTGCCGCACTTGTCCTTACCCCCACCTTCCTTCTCAGCAGCGTCTTTCTCGGCTGCTCCAGCAAGAAGTACGTCCGCTCCCAGACCGCCCCCATCGTTCAGAACATCAACGAGCTCGACACCAAGACCGCCGCCGACCACCGCGCCATCGTCGACACCGACCAGCGCGCCACCACCGGCATCCAGGGCGCCCAGTCCGCGGCCGATACCGCCAACCAACATGCCCTCGCTGCCGGCGCCGCCGCCAATCAGGCGAACACCTCCGCCCTCGAAGCCTCGAACCGCGTCGACTCGCTCGCCGGCGTCATCGCCAATCTCGACCAGTACAAGCCCCTCGCCAACCTCAGCGTCACCTTCGCCTTCGACAAATCCGTCCTCACCGCCGCCGATAAGGCGCAACTCGACACCTTCGCCGCCACCCTGACCTCCGCCCGCGGCTACATCCTCCAGGTCACCGGCGGCACGGACTCGGTCGGCAACGCGGACTACAACTATCAGCTCAGCCAGCGCCGCGCCGACGCGGTGGTCAATTATCTCTCCACCAAATTCAACATCCCGCCGCACAAGTTCTATCTCGTCGGCATCGGCAAGGATATCCAGGTCGCCGACGACCACACCGCCGCCGGCCGCGCCAAGAACCGCCGCGTCGAGATCCAACTCCTCTCCAACATGACCCAGACCGCGGCCTCCACCGGAGGCAACGGCTCCCTCTAACCCCAGAGTCGGGTGCCCCAGGTCTTGCCTCTGAGACCTGGGTTTAGGCTGCGTACCGGCCAAACCTGTCAAGCCCCCTCGGTCCTCATATGCTTTAGAATGATGGAGTTAGCCTTGGCATAGTTTCCCTCGCAAAGGACTATACTGGACTTAGTGGTTTGCTCAACCAGGGTGCATCTGTCCACGGCGCTCATGAAACAGCAAGTCCAAACCTTTGAACAGAGAAGTCCAGACTAAGTCCAGACCTTAATCCTTTCCTTTGAATACTTTGAGACTTCAAGGGGGGGAGCAGGGGTGGACCTGCCGCTAATACCGCAGCTTCCGGTACACCAGACCCATCAACGCCGAAGCCAGCACCACCCAGAGAAACTGATACCAGTAAAAGAAAGGAAACCCGAACAGGGCCGGCGTCGCCCGCGCATACATCTGCGGAAAGCACAGCCCCAGAAAGGGCAGCGCCAGCAGCAGCTTCCACCCGGTACGGGAACGTTGGCTCGGTGCCGTTGCCATCCTCGCAGCATACGCCTGCCGCTCGCGTAAAGTAAGACTCATGTCCGCGCCCGACGACCTGCAGCCGCCCGTCCGCACCGAAGCCCTCAACCAGGCCATCGCGATCATGGCCCGCCTGCGCGCTCCCAACGGCTGCCCTTGGGACCGCGAACAGACCTTCGACTCCATCAAGCGCCACACGCTGGAGGAAACCTACGAGGTCTTCGACGCCATCGATCGTCGCGCCTGGCCCGACCTTCAGGAAGAGCTTGGCGATCTCCTCCTCCAGGTCCTCTTCTACGCCCAAATGGCCGAGGAAGCCGGCCACTTCACCATCGAGGACGTCGCCGCCACCCTGAACGCCAAGCTCATCCGCCGCCACCCTCACATCTTCGCCGCCGCCTCCGCCGCCACCCCCGAAGACGTCAAGCGCACCTGGGAGGCCGTCAAGCAAACCGAAAAAGCCGCTCGCGGCGAGCAGCGCAAAGCGTTTCTCGACGACGTCCCTCATCACCAGCCCGCCCTGCTCGAAGCCCACAAACTGGGCCACAAGGCAGCCAAGGTAGGCTTCGACTGGCCGAACGCAACCGGCCTCCTTGACAAGCTCGCCGAAGAAACTGCCGAACTCCGCACCGAGATCGAGCGCTCCGAACGGAACAGCGAAGCCGCCGAGGAAGAGCTGGGCGACTTGCTCTTCACCGCCGTCCACCTCGCGCGCTACCTCCACCTCGAACCCGAGTTCGCCCTCCGCAAAGCCAACCAGAAATTCCGCGCCCGCTTCAACCGGATGGAAGCCGTCGCCGGTCTCGACGCGCTAAGCCAGGCCGATGCCGCCGAACTCGACCGCCTCTGGTACGAGGCAAAACTCAGTGTGCCGGTAACGGAAGCGAAAGCAGCAGATGGATCGCCTCCTGGTAGCTCATCTCCGGCACCGGCGTAAAGTCCATTCCGTCGATCTCCGAGTTCTGATGGATCGTCTTGAACACCACGCGCACATTCAGGTGCTGCGTAAAATGCGTGAAGATCCAGCGCTGGTTGCCCACCTGCGCCTGTTCAAACGTGACCTTACCGCCCGGATCCAGATGGCCGAAGATGCCGAACCCGAAGTTCACTCCGCGGAAGATGTCGCCCTCAAGCCGGGTCACATAATGGGTACGAGCATCGATCCACACGCGGCCCTCAAAGCCGGAGAGCGTTTCCGCCGTCATGTTCGGCGGCGTCCAGGCAGGGTCCGGCTTGAAGTCGAGCACGATCTCCGCCGCATCGTCTCCATGGCCCGGCCTGCGCGATCGCTGCGGCTGCCCGGGAGTATAGGTAAAAATCATCGCGGAGGGCATCTGGCACAGGAGGTCGGCCGCAAAACGTTTTCCCGTCCGGTCGTTCTTTACATGCTTGGCAAACGCTGCCGGCGAGTTCAGCATCGCCTGCAGGCGCTCCTGCTCCGCCGCATCTTGCTCCGGGTTCAGAGGACGATTATCTCTGCGCATCAGCCGCGCAACCGTGCCGTCCTTGGACTCCACAACCTCCCGCACCTGGTCACCCTTCGCATCTACTTGGTGAATCTGATAACGCAGATAGGATTGCTCATACTCGAGCACTTTTACCTCATTGTTGGCCGCGTCCATCGCCCACTGCTTTGGCGGAAGAGAGCTAGGAGCCTGTCCAGCCAGCCTGCAACCAGCGACCACAAACAGACAGTAAGCTATAGAAGAGAGTCGTTTTTTTATCGGAGGCATGTGCCGTTAGTCCTGAGGCTTTCCCGTGTAGGACGTTCCCTCCATTTGCAAAGTTTGCCCGTTTGCTTCACCGTAAGTGAGATGGGTATAGTTCGCATCATGGGCTGAATCCACTCAGCACCGCGCAAGCAATCATTGTCGCACTCACAACCAGAACAGCAAATGCACCCATGAAAGGATTGCTTCGAATGACGCCAGCGGAAGGTTCCACGCTTATCGGGAGGTCGGTCAGTATCCGCGGAGAACTCTCCGGAAGCGAAGATCTGTTTCTCGACGGAAAATTCGAGGGAACGATTCACCTGGCCGAGAGCCGCCTGACCATTGGTCCGAACGCCCGCATCACCGCCGACCTTCACGTCCGCGACCTGATCGTGTTTGGCCTAGTCGATGGAAATGTGCAGGCTTCGGGCCGAATCGAGCTGCGTCAAACCGCGGTGCTCAACGGGGACATCGTCGCCAGCAGGCTCTCTATCGAAGAGAGCGCGTCGATTCGTGGGCGCGTGGAGTTGACCGGGCAAACCACCGCTCCGACACCACCCCAGAAATAGCTCTGGAGAAGGTTTTCAAAGAATATGGGCTTGTTTGGGAGTAAGACGAGCGCCGCGGGAGCAGGGTCCGGCGCGGCAAGAACTGCCCGCTACTCAAGTGGTTGGTCGCAGATGTCCAAGCATCTCAAATCGCGCGAATCTCTGCGTTTGCTGGACATCGGACCCACCTCAGCCGGAAATATCAACTTTATCACCCATCTTGGCCATAGTATCTATATGGCAAATCTAGTTGAAGATTCGGCGCGGCCGGATTACCTGGTTCCGCATCCGGACGATCCAGCCAAGAAGACCTACGACGCGCGACGCTACCTCAACGAAAATCTCGATTTCACCGATCGAGTCTTCGATGTCGTCACCTTCTGGGACACTGCGGACTATCTTCCTCTTACTCTGCTGCAACCGGTCATCGACCGTATCTACGATGTCATGGAGCCCGGCGGACAGATCCTTGCCTTGTTTCACGCCAAGGTAAGCGGAGACGGAAATACCTTCTGCCGCTATCACCTGACGGCAACGGACCAACTGGAAATGCAATCGGTCGGTGTTCATCCCATCCGGCAGACCTTTACCAATCGCCAAATTGAAGGCTTGTTTCAGCGTTTTGCCAGTTACCGCTTCTTTCTGGCAAAAGACACCTTGCGTGAAGTAATTATCACGCGTTAGCAGCGGCTGAAAGCATCGAAGCGGGCCTCATCACGAAGCCCGCCTGCTTGCGGTATCTACTTCGCGGGTTGCTTGCGGCGCTCGGCCCAGCGGCGCTTCATCGCCTCCGCGATCGCCTTCCGGCCTTCCGGGCTGAGCTTGCGTTTGGACGCCGCAGGCAGAGCAGTTTCGGCCGCCGCGTTCTTACTGCCTTTCGGACGTCCCCGACCGGCCTTCTTCTCTGCGGGAGCAGCGTTGCTCCCGCTCAGCAAGGCGCGCGCCTGTTGCAGGATCGCAATCTCAGAGTCAATCTGTGCAATCACATCTGTTAAAGCCAATACTCTACCTCCCTAGGGTTAGCTGCTGCTTGACAGAACTGTTCAAGATCGTCGTTAGCGCAAACTAACAAATAAAAAGATACGCGAATTTGTTAGATCACTCCATCATCCACTCACTAAAAATATTTTCTTGCTTCAAATAAGTACATCTTCTCTTCGATGACCAGCGGCTTCCGGAGGCAGAAACCACCCCGAATTCTGCCTAGGGGAGCTTCGAGAAGCCGCAGACTACGATGCTAGAATCGCCCGAGATGCAATCTATTCCGGTCCGCGCCTGGTCTCTTCTGCTCCTTTCAGCGATTCTGCAGGTGCTTTGTTTTCCGGTCGAAGGCCCTGTCCCGGCGTGGAGAGCCTCTCTTTGCTGGATAGCGCTCGTGCCGTTTCTCCTCGCTTTACTTCTACTTCAGACGAAAAAGCCACTTACCGTAACCGCTGCCGGTGGGCTTGGATACATATGCGGAATCCTCTGGTATCTCGGGAACTGTGCCTGGATTTATCAGACGATGTATCTATATGGAGGTCTGCCCAAACCCGTCTCCTTCGCTATTCTGATCTTGTTCGCTCTTTATCTAGGCCTTTACCATGCCTTGTTTGCCGCTCTGCTCGTGTGTGTGCGGCGCTCCCGCTTCGGTATCTCCGGTGCCCTGGCAGCGGCGCCCTTCCTTTGGGTCACGGTCGAGTTAGCCCGGGCACGCATTACGGGATTTCCCTGGGACCTGCTCGGCTACGCGCAGGTAGACAACTTACTCCTCACTCGCCTGGCGCCGTGGGCAGGCGTGATGAGCCTTAGCTTTGTGGTTGTCGCGGCTAACGCAGCGATCACCTGGATGTTTTTGTCGCCAGGTCGCGGGCAAGTGGTTACTGGCCTTGTGGGACTCGCAAGCGCTGTTCTTTTGCAACTAGGCGGGAACGCGCCGGTCGTAAGCAGAAACTTAGTGACAGGTATGGCTGCACATACGTCCGGGACCGCAGTTCTCCTGCAGGAGAATCTCGAAGTGGGCGCCGTCGGAAGATCGGTTCAGCCGGTCTCGGCCAGCCAGGAAATGGATCTATTTTCAGCTGAAAGCTTGCATCCCACATCCGTATCTCCTATTTCTTCCGCCCCGTCGCGCGCGCCGTTTCAGGCAAACCGCCCGACCTTGATTGTCTGGCCGGAAGCGCCCTCTCATCTTCAATCCAACGATCCAGCTTTCCGTTCCGCGATGGCCGATCTAGCTCGTCATGCCTCTGCACCCTTAATTATCGGCTCTCTCGGAGTAGACTTTAGCCCGGATCCTGCGCGCGGGTACTACCTTTATGATTCTGCCTCCCTGTTCCAGGCAGACGGAAGCTATCAAGGCCGTTACGACAAAATCCATCTAGTTCCCTGGGGCGAATACATTCCTTTCAAAAACTTCTTTTCCTTCGCCCGTAAACTTACGGAAGGAGTAGGAGACATGGACCGCGGCGCCAACCGCACAGTCTTCACCAGCCAAGGTCATCGCTACGGAGTCTTTGTTTGTTATGAGTCGATCTTCGGGGATGAGGTACGGGAATTTGCTCTTCACGGAGCAGAGGTGCTGGTCAATATCTCCGACGATGGCTGGTACGGCGACACTGGCGCGCCCTGGCAGCATCTGAACATGGCCCGCATGCGAGCCATCGAAAACCATCGCTGGTTGCTGCGGTCGACCAATACAGGCGTGACGGCCGCCATCGATCCAGAAGGCAGGCTTGAAGCTCAGGCGCCGCGTCATGTGCGCGGAGCCTTCGCCTTTCCGTTCGCCTTCGAGCGGGCAACTACCTTCTACACCCGCCACGGCGACTGGTTTGCCTATCTCTGTATTTTGGTAACGCTCTTCTGTCTCGGTTTCAGCTTCCTGCCCGAATGAATTATCCTCTTTAGATGATCTCCGATCTCGAATACAACTACTCCCCGGTCCGCGACAAGGTTCGCGATCTGCGGGAGTATCTTTGACTCGTCCCGCCTTCGCCGCGACCTCGCCCACATCGAAGAAAAAATAGCCGACCCCTCCGTCTGGGCTGATGCATCCCGTTCGCAACCTCTTATGCGCGAGCGTAAGCGTCTCGAAACGCTGCTTGCCGATGAATCTGAGCTGGCGCGCCGCGCTGACGACATCGAAGCTTACTTTGAGCTTGCCCGCGAGGGCGAAGAGACCGAACCGGATTTAGTCCGGGAGATACCGGCGTTGGTGGAGTATGCCGACAAACTCGAATCGAAGACCATGCTCTCCGGCGACACCGATCTGCTCAACGCCATCGTAACCGTGCACCCGGGCGCAGGCGGCACGGAAAGCCAGGACTGGGCCGAGATGCTCATGCGCATGTATCTTCGCTGGGGCGAGCGGCAGAGCTTCAAAGTCGAGATCAACGAAATTCAGGATGGCGACGAGGCCGGCATCAAGTCGGCAACCTTCACCATCTCGGGCGAGTTCGCCTTCGGGCTGCTCTCAGGCGAAACCGGTGTACATCGCCTGGTGCGCATCTCGCCGTTTGATTCCGCCAAGCGCCGCCACACCAGCTTCGCCTCCGTCTTCGTCTCGCCGGAGATCGACGACACCATCACCATCGACCTCAAGCTTGAAGACCTGCGCATCGACACCTATCGCTCCGGCGGCAAGGGCGGCCAGCACGTCAACACCACCGACTCCGCCGTTCGCATCACCCACATCCCAACCGGCCTTGTTACGGGCTGTCAAAACGAACGCTCGCAGCATAAAAACAAAGACCGCGCCATGAAGATGATGCGTTCCAAACTGTATGAGTACGAGTTAGATAAGAAAAAGGCAGCTACGCGCAAGATAGAAGACTCGAAGCTGGACATCGGCTTTGGTTCGCAAATTCGCAGTTACGTCCTGCAACCCTATAGAATGGCCAAGGATCTGCGCTCACGCGTCGAAGTAGGCGATGTCGACAAGGTACTCGATGGCGATCTCGAGCCATTCATCCGTGGCTATCTCCGCATGCGCCGGGAAGGAAACTTACCGGCAGCCAGCGATGAGCTCGAAGACTAAGACCTCATCCTGATAACGCATCTAAAAGTAAGAGGGAAGAAGAATGCCTGAGCAGCCCAACGAACTTCTCATCGTGCAACTGCTGGCTCTGCTGCGCGGCGGCCAGGCACATGCCGGCTTCGATGCGGTGATAGAGGGCTTTCCCGCCGACAAGCGCGGCGTCGTTCCGGAGCATCTGCCCTACTCCGCCTGGCAGATCGTCGAGCACCTGCGCATCACGCAACGGGACATCCTCAACTTTTCCGCGCCACCCACCGGCGGCTACCAGCCGATGCTTTGGCCCGAGGACTACTGGCCCCGGGAGACCCAGCCGCCCAACGCACATGCCTGGGACGGCACCGTCACCGCTCTCCGCGAGGACCGCGCGAACTTCGAAGCTTTGCTTACCCGCCCACAGGTCGACTTATACAAGCCCTTCCCATGGGGACAAGGGCAAAATCTCTTGCGTGAGGCTCTTCTCATCGCCGACCATAACTCCTACCATCTCGGCGAGTTGGTCGTTCTTCGCCGGCTTCTCGGCATCTGGAATACGTAGGAGCTTGCATGAAGGATGCCGATCTCATCCCCGAGCTGCTGAACGCCCGCACCATCGCGGTCATCGGTCTCTCCGCGGACGAGTCCAAGCCGAGCTACTATGTTTCGCGCTACATGCAGGAGCATGGCTACCGCATCCTGCCGGTCAATCCCGCGCTCGCGTCCGTGCTCGGCGAAACGAGTTATCCTTCGCTCGCAGAGTTGCCCCAGCGTCCGGATCTCGTCAACGTCTTTCGCCTTCCTCGCTTCATCCCGGCCATTGTCGATGAGATGATCGCGCTTCATCTGCCGGCACTCTGGCTGCAGCAGGGCATCGTGCATGCGGAGGCTGCGGCGCGCGCGCAGGCCCACGGCATCCGTGTCGTCATGGATCGCTGCTTAATGATCGAGCATCGCTTGGCTGGGCTTCCCATGCGCCCCGTCACAAACTAGCAAGCCGCGGCCTCCTCCGCACTCTACAATCAAGACAATGACCGTTCGCCGTCTTTTCTCGCTGCTCGCCTTGCTGCTCCTCGCCCTGCCGCATGCCTTGCTTCACGCGCAGCTGCAGGAGGTAGGCGACGGCGGTCCCGGCCCCTTCAAGGCGCAGCACCTCACGGTCGAGCTGGTCTCGCTCGGCAACGGCATCGCTCCCGGAGCAAGCCAGCAGATCGGCCTCGTCATCACGCTCGAGGAACACTGGCACGTCTACTGGAAGAACGCCGGCGACTCCGGCGAACCACCGTCGGTCAAATGGACGCTGCCCGCCGGCTTGTCTGCCGGACCCATGCAGTTTCCCATTCCACAGCGGCTGCCGCTCGGCCCCTTGATGGATTTTGGCTACGAGGACACAGCCGCCTTTCCCTTCACCCTCACCGCCGCTCCCAGCATCAAGCCCGGCCCCGTGCATCTGGACGCCAAAGTGAACTGGCTCGTCTGCCGCGAAGTCTGCATCCCCGGCAAGGCGCACCTCGGGTTGGACCTGAGTGTCACGCCAGGCGCAACTTCGGGAGCTCTCGTAGGCGCACTCGGCGACGCCATCCATCACATCCCGCAGCCTTTGCCGCCGCGCATGAAGGTCGCCGTCCAGGGCGGCAAAACCGACCTGGTCCTCACGCTTACCACCGGCACCGCCGAAGAAGACGCCGAGTTCTATCCGCTCGACCCCGACATCATTCTCAATGCCGCCGACCAGGACACCAAAACCCTCTCCGACGGTATCCGCCTCTGGGTTGCACGTGTTCCGGACGCGACTCAGTTGCCCACTACCCTGCGTGGCGTCATCAAGATCAACGACGACGAAGCCTATGAGATCAGCGCTCCCGTCACCGCCGCCGAGGTCGCGCGCCCAGCCCCGGTCAGCAAGGCTCCCGCCGCCGGCAAGGTCACCGCGCTCGGAGCCATCGGGCTAGCCCTGCTCGGCGGCATCATCCTCAACCTGATGCCGTGCGTCTTCCCGGTGCTCTTCCTCAAGGGCCTCGCGCTCGTGCAGTCCTCCGGCTCTGAGCGCAAGCATCTGCGCAGCCACGGCCTCGTCTACACCCTTGGCATCCTGGTCTCGTTCTGGGTCATCGTCGGCGTACTGCTCGCCCTACGCGCCGGCGGAAGCCAGGCCGGCTGGGGCTTCCAGCTGCAATCGCCCGTCTTCGTCGCGGTTCTGGCCGCGTTCCTGTTCTTCTTCGCGCTCTCGCTCGCCGGACAGTTCGACCTAGGCCTCTCGCTCACCAGCGCGGGCGGCGACTTAGCCAAAAAAGAGGGTTTCGCCGGGAGCTTCTTCACCGGCGTGCTCGCGACCGTCGTCGCCACGCCTTGCACCGCGCCGCTGATGGGCGCGGCCATCGGCTTCGCTCTCGCGCAGCCTGCGTCGATCACCTTCGCCGTCTTTACCGCGCTCGGCCTTGGGCTCGCCCTGCCCTACCTGCTGCTCACCCTGCAGCCCGCCTGGACACGTTGGCTGCCCCGGCCCGGTGCCTGGATGGAGACCCTCAAACATCTCACGGCCGTCCCGCTCTTCGCCACCGTCATATGGCTGACCTGGGTCTTTGGCAGCCTCTATCCCAGCTCGGGCGCGGATCACATCGCGCGCCTGCTCTTCGCCTTCCTGGTGCTCGCCATCGCGGGCTGGGTCCTGGGCCGCTGGCCGGCACGCGCGTGGGGCACCGTTGCCGCCGTGGTTCTCGTGGTGGCGGCGCTCGCCATCCCGCTTACCGACGCGAAGAAGTCCACCCTCAACTGGCAGCCCTACTCGCAGGCCACGCTCGACAGCGCCCGCGCCGCCGGCCACCCGGTCTTCATCGACTTCACCGCCGCCTGGTGTCTCTCCTGCCAGGTCAACGAGAAGGTCGTCCTGCAATCCAAAGACGTCGTCCACCAGCTCGCCTCGCGCAACTTCACCCTCATGCGCGCGGACTGGACCCAGTACGACCCCGAGATCACCCGCCAGCTCAAGTCCATCGACCGCAGCGGCGTGCCCACCTACGTCATCTATCCCGGCACCCCCACCGGCGCCGCGGATGTGCTGCCGGAACTCCTGACCCAGTCGCTTGTCCTCAAAGCTATCGAAAAAGACGCCAAGTAGCCGCTGTAGAACTGCTCCTTGTCCAAGTCGATTACGCCGCCGCCTCGCCCATCAACGTACCGCGTTCACTCATCGCTGCCTGCGCCGCCCCCTGCATCTCCTCGTCCGACATTACCTTCAGGGTCTGCGAGACCGACCAGCGATGCCCATACGGATCGGTAAACTGCCCATACCGATCCCCCCAGAACATATCCGCAAGCGGCATCGTCACCGTCACGCCGCCCGCTACCGCCTTGTCCCAAAAGCTGCGTGCGTCTTCTACGTTCAGCGCCAGCACTACCGGCGATCCGCCCAGCGAGGGAGGCGTCATGCAGGTACTGCCCATACTGTCTGAAAAGTCGTCGGCCAGCATGATTAGACCGCCCGCAATCAGCAGCCGCACATGCATGATCTTGTCCGAGCCCGGCATCCGGTGCGGCTCGCCGTCCACCGTGGCGCCAAGAGCCTTCTTGTAAAACTCAACCGCGCCGGCAGCGTCGGCAACGGTCAGGTACGGAGTGATGGGAGGCACAGGAGCCATGGCATACGTCCTCGTTCAGGTGATTTGGAAAACACCAACTTTTTACCACGACTTCAGCCCCGCCGCGAGGCCTTAATTTGCGCAATCTCCTCCATCCGTGCCGCCAGTTGCCGCTCCCGACCCTGGTCCGTGGGCTGGTAATAGCGACGCCCGGCGAGCGACGGCGGCAGGCACTCCATATCCGCCACCCGGCCCTCCACATCGTGCGCGTACTGGTAGTCCTTGCCGTAGTCCAGGCTCTTCATCAGCTTGGTCGGCGCGTTGCGCAGAGGCAACGGCACCGCCTCCGCCACCGTCTTGCGCACATCCTCGACCGCCGCGCCATACGCCGTATAGACCGCATTCGACTTGGGTGCGAGCGCCAGATACACCACCGCCTGCGCCAGCGCTAGATCGCCCTCCGGCGACCCCAGGAAGTGCATTGCATCCCGCGCCGACAGGCACAGGTTCAGCGCCTCCGGAGCCGCCAGCCCGATGTCCTCGACCGCCATCCGCACAATCCGCCGCGCACAATACATGGGGTCCTCGCCCGCCTCGAGCATCCGCGCCAGCCAGTAGAGCGCCGCATCCGCATCGCTGTTGCGCACGCTCTTATGCAGCGCGGAGATGATGTCGTAGTGCTGCTCGCCGCGCTTGTCATAGAGCAGCATGCGCCGCTGCATCGCCTCGGCCGCAAGCTCCGGCGTGATGGTCCTCTCCCCTTGTCCCTGCGCCAGTTGCGCAGCGGTTTCAAGCGCATTCAGCGCCGTCCGCGCATCTCCGCTCGCGTAGGCGGCAATGGCCCGCAGAGCCTCATCCTCAGCCTCGACGCCGCTCGCCCCCAACCCGCGTTCCGCATCCGCGAGCGCCCGCTGCAGCAGCGCGATCACCTCGTCCTCCCCCAGCGCCACCAGCGTATACACCCGGCACCGGCTCAGCAGCGCGGCGTTGATCTCAAACGACGGGTTCTCCGTCGTCGCCCCGATCAGCCGGATCGTCCCCCGCTCCACATACGGCAAAAACGCGTCCTGCTGCGCCTTGTTGAAGCGATGAATCTCGTCCACAAACAGCATCGTCCGCGAGCCGAACTGGGCCGCTTTCTCCGCCTCCACCATCACCTGCTTGATCTCCTTGATCCCGCTCAGCACCGCCGAAAACTCAATGAAGCTCGCCTCCGTGCGTTGGGCGATGATCTTCGCCAGCGTCGTCTTGCCCACGCCCGGCGGCCCCCAGAAGATCATCGACGACGGATCGTCGTTCTCGATTGCCAGCCGCAGCGGCTTGCCCGCGCCCAGCAGATGCGCCTGGCCCGCGTACTCCTCAAGCGTGCGAGGCCGCATCCGCTCCGCCAGCGGCGTCTGCCGTTTCCCGGTGCGGTCCGGCGCCGCATCGCCCGGCAACGTCGTGTCGAACAGGCTCATCGCGTAAGCCCCGTAGGGGAAGCCCGCCTCTGCCGGGAGGCTTCGTACAGCAGCAGGCTGCCCGCCACCGCAGCGTTCAGGCTCTCCACCCACCCAGGGCAGGGGATCGTCACCCGCTCGTCCGCCATCGCCAGCCATCCCTCCGCCAGCCCTGCACCCTCGTTGCCGACCAGAAACGCGCACCCGCCGCGCAGATCCACCTCATCGATCGCCGTCGCATCCTCTTTCATCGCCGCGAACAGCTTCACTCCCGCCTGCTCCAGCCGCTCCATCGCCGCCGGCGTCGCCGCCGCCACCGGCACCCGGAACACGCTCCCCGCCGAAGCGCGCACCGCCTTGCCGTTCCACACACTCACCGTTCCCGGCGTGGTCAGCACCCCCGTCGCCCCAAACGCCTCCGCCGAGCGCACCAGCGTGCCTAGATTTCCAGGGTCCTGCAGCCCCACCGCAATCAGGATCAGCGGAGTCCCGGCAGCGCCCAGCAGCATCTCCTCGACCGAAGCCACTGGAGGCACCAGCAGCGCCGCCACCCCCTGCGGAGTCTGCGTCTCCACGCAGCTTGCGAATACCTCCTCCGCCAGCCGCACGACCTCCACCACCCCCGGCACAAACGCCGGCACCGCGCGCCGCTCGCTCACGAACACCGTCTTCAGCGCCTGTCCGCTCCGGAGCGCCTCCTCCAACAGATGTTCCCCTTCGATCGCGATCAGCCCACTTGCCAGCCGCGCCTGCCCCGCAAACGCCGCGCGCAGCTGCTTCACCCGCGCATTCGCCCGGCTCGTCAAGACCTCCACGCCTGCCTCACCCCAAAAGTCTACGCCCCTCCAAAGTCTTATCCGTCCTGTCCGTTCTTATCCGTCTGATCCGCGTTCCCGGTACGGTATCCTAATCAGACCCGAAGGAGTCCCCTTACGTTGACGGCAGAGATCCTCCGCATCCACCCTCTCGAGCCCGAGCCGGCCCTCGTCGAATTCGTCGCGAACTCCCTCGACGGCGGCCACGTCGTCGCCCTGCCCACCGACACCTTCTACGGCCTCGCCGTCGACCCCGTCAATCTCGCCGCCGTCGACCGCATCTACGACATCAAAAACCGCGCCCGGCACAAGCCGCTCTCGCTGCTGATCGCCGATGTCGCCCAGGCCTACACCCTCGCCCGCTCCTGCGACCAGGCCTTCGACCGCCTCGCCGAGCGCTTCTGGCCCGGCCCGCTCACCATTATCGTCAAGGCTGGATCCCGGCTTCCCCTGCGCGTTACCGCCAACACCGGCAACGTCGCCCTGCGCGTTCCGGACGCCGCCATCGCCCGCGCCGTCATCGCCCGGCTCGGCCTGCCCATCACCGCCACCAGCGCCAATCTCCACGGCTTCCCCGAGTGCACCTACGCGCAATCCGTGCGCGACCAGCTTGGCGACCAGATCCCCCTCATCGTCGATGGCGGCCCCACCAGCCGCACCGTCGCCACCACCATCGTCGACCTCACCGCCGGCGGCAACGAGTGGTCCATCCTCCGCGAGGGAGCCATTCCCACCCACGAGATCGCTCTCTGTCTCCAGCGCTAGGAGGATCGCCGATGACCGAGCGCAGGCCCATACTAGAGTCAGGCATGGCTTCCGCTCCGCGAGTCCGAGGCGTCTCTTCCCGAGCGCTGTCCCAAGCCCAACTCCGGGCAGCCCGCCCACGCTCGAGCCGAAACGCAACCCATCCCATTCGCAGATTTTTCCTGCTGCTCTTCGCTCTTCTCCTGATCGCCGCCACCGGCTGGAGCGCTTGGGTCGTCCACCGCATCCACCAGGTCGGCTCCGAGGACCAGGCCCAACCCGCCGACGCCATCGCCGTCTTCGGCGCGGCCGAGTACGCCGGCCGGCCCTCGCCCGTCTTCCACGCCCGCCTCGATCACGCCCTCGCCCTCTACGACCGGCAGATCGCCCCCGTCGTCATCACGCTTGGCGGTGGCGCGGACAAGGACGCCGGGCTCACCGAGGGCGGCGTCGGACGTGACTACCTCCTCGCCCATGGCGTCCCCTACGCCTCCATCATCGCCGAAACCGATTCGTTCTCCACCCGCCAGCAGGCCCGCCGCCTCGCCGACATCGCCCGCGACCACAACTTCCAGCACCTCGTCGTCGTCAGCGACCCCACCCACCTCCTGCGTGTCCAGCAGCTCTGCTGGAACGCCGGCCTGGACATCTACACCTCGCCCCGCGCACCGCTCGGCCACATCGGCCGTTACGACCTCGTCCTGCGCTACACCCATGAGGTGCTCAGCTACACCGCCGTCCGCCTGCGCCTCACCGACGGCTTCTTCCATCGCTGGCTCGAAGGCCACGCCGACGACTAGCGCAGAGTAATCCAGGCCGCAACCACCGTCAGCGCCACCGAGCACATCGCCGCAAACACGGTCGACGCGAAGTTGACCAGGTCGTTCCCCAGCCACCCCCGCCGCTCCACCGTAGCCCCCAGCAGGCTGTCAAATAGCAGCCCCACGCATCCCGCTGTCCATGCGACCCCGGCCAGCGCAGGCGCCAGCCGCAGCGAAGCCATGCCAACCCCCGCCACCAAGCCCGCCGCCAGCACGCCGGCCCCGGTTCCGCCCAGGCTGATCGCCCCGTCCGTCCCCGGCTTCACCCGCCGCAGGCTGGTCACCAGCCAAGGCCTGCCGCCAAACGCCTGCCCAATCTCCGACGACACCGTATCCGCGGTAGCCTCGGCGAGCGCCGCCAGCATCGGGATGGCCCAAAGCGCCCCACCGCGCGGAACCAGCAGGCCCCCCGCCGCCACCAGCCCCGCCGCTCCTAGATTGGCCACGACCTGCGCCGCGTTCCGACCCTTCCGGCTCTCCGCCAGTCCCGCCTCCACCTTGCGCGCACGTCCCGCCCGAGTCGCCAAAAACGTCAGCACAAACAGCGCCAATAGCGGCGCCAATCCCGTCCGCAGCACCGACCCACCCGCATCCAGACCGCCCGCAAACGTAATCAGAAAACAGATCGCCGCTCCCACCAGCGCCGCCCCCGGCGTACCCGCCCGCAGCCCCCACACGATCGCCGCAAACGCCAAACTGATTCCGAGCGCTTCCACAAAAAGCACCCGCACCGCAAGCCCCGCGCCCACGGTCATCGTCAAACTCACACCCACCGCCAGCCCCAGGAGCGGAGCCAGCATCGCCACCAGCGCCCGGCTTTGCCGTCCGTTGCGAGCCTCCGGAATCGCCTTCGTCCACCTGGAATCCAACCCTTCACCTCAACCCGCATTGATTTACAATCGAAGCTTGAACACAAGTCATCGCAGGGCCAGGCCGGCTCGGCGCAGAAGCGCGGCTCAGGCCTTGAGCATTTCACAGAAGCTTTGCCGCGGGAGCAGTTTTGTACCTAGATCGCAAGTCAGCCACTGAACGTTTCCTGGGCCGCTCTCTCCGCGCCACCCTCACGTCCATCTCCGCTCTCGCCCTTCTTGCGCTCGCAGGCTGCGGAGCCAGCTATCGCCCGGTGGTCAGCGCCATCAGCCCCGTCGGCCCCGCCGCCCAGCCAAACAAGTACGCCCTGGCCATCTCGACCAACCCCAACGCCAACGGTCTCGTCACCTTCGTCGATTTCGCCGGCGACACCATCGTCGACACTACCGCGCTCGGCTTCAATCCGTATTACTTCCTCATCGACGTCAACGACTCCTTCGGCTACACGCTCAACTGCGACGGCACCCTCAACACCTTTACCGTCTCCGCCAGCCTTATCGAGAGCCAGGTTCTCCAGACTACGCTGCTCCCCAATATCCCAGGCACGCTGCCCCCCAATCTTCCTTGCCCTACCGCGCCCACCAACTCCATCTACTCGCAGGGCGGCTCCATCTACGTCACCGAGCTCGGCCGCGGCGCCCTCGCCCAGCTGCAGGGGCAGCCGGCCGCCATCAAGCAGGAGATCCCCACCGGAGCCAACACCATCTACACCGTGGGCGCCGCCAACTCGCCCCGCGCCTACGCCATCGTGCAGGGCGCCTCGACCACGGCGCAGGGCCACGTCGCCGCCATCGAGACCACCACCCAGACCCTCTCCGCCACCCTGCCCGTCGGCAACAACCCGATCTACGGCGTCATGACCGCCGACTCGCGCCGCGCCTTCATCCTCAACGAGGGCTCGAACTCCGTCTCCGTCATCAACTCCCAGACCAACGCGCTCGACACCTTCAACATCGGCTCCACGGTCACCAGCACCATCCCCGTAGGCGTCGCGCCCGTCTGGGCAGACTTCGCCCCCACCCTCGCCGAGATGGTCGTGGTCAACCAGGGCAACGGAATCACTCCCGGCTCCGTCAGCATCATCAGTATTCCCCTCTGCAACGCCTTCACCGTCACCACCAATCCCAACTGCGACACGGCCAACCCCGTCGACGCGGCCGGCTTTGGCACGGTTCTGGCCACGGTTCCAGTAGGCATCAACCCCATTCAGGTCGCCGTGCTCGCCGATGGCAGCCGCGCCTACGTCGCCAACGCCGGCGTCCTCCCCAGCGTCAGCAACCCTGCCGGCATCCCCGGCTCCATCAGCGTCGTCAATCTCACTTCGAACACCGTCACCGCCACCATTCCCGCGGCCAACAGCACCGTTCCCGGCGACGCCCTGGTACACGGACACCCCAACTGGATTGCCGTCACCAATGGAACCCCCACCGGCAAGGTCTACGTCACCGCCAGTGACTCGACCGACCTTACCGTCCTCCGCACCGACCTCGACACCGTCACCACCCATGTCGCCCTGCAGGGCTTTGGCGTCAGCGTTCGCGTCAGCGCTCCGTAGCCTGGCCCGTCTGGTTCTTCGCGTCCTGAGCGATCTGACCAGGGGATAATTTCGCATCCTGAGGTCATCTCGGCCGAAGCGAACGGCTTCATCGTCCGCGCAGTGGCGAGACCCCTGCCTTCGCCGTTGCTTGTTCTTGCCCTAGGGAATCGCTCAGCTAAAAAGGCCGCCTCGCGCCAGGCGGCCTTCTCGCTTGAGCAAAGACACACTCTACCCCGCACTCCCCTTCAGCAGAATGGGCATGGTCGGCGTCTGGGATCCATCCCCATCTTCCACCGTCACCCCGAACGCCGCCGCTTCCACACCCTTCGGCAGAGCCGGCAGAATCACGCTTGCATTTCCGCGTTCATCCGGGCGGAAAATGCCGGCCGCGATCGGACTTTTGCCGTCTTTCGGAATCAGCCAAAGCTCGTACGTCTTGTACGCCTGCAGCTTTTCAAGGTTGCTCGCAATAAACACCAGCGATCCCTTGTCCGGCACGTACACGGCGCGGCCTTCCGGCGGCGGCGCCGCGCCTGTGCTGGTCAAGGCAACATGAACCGCCGTCGGATCCTGCACGGCCTGCATCAGCGCCACGGCCTGCTCGGTCGAGCTCTGCGCCTCCTGCATCTGCCGGCTCTGCCCGGCAACCGTGGTCCGCAGCCGCTCGCGCTCCTGGTAGAAGTTCACCACCGGAAGCACCATCCCGGCGGCCAGCGCCCAGCCCACCCACGGCAGCACACGCGCCGCGGCGCTTTTCTTCGCCGGCTCCTCGAACAGGTGCGCCGAGTCCCGCGGAGCGTAGGCTCCTGCCTGCAGCGCGTCGATCGGGATCGCCTTCTTCTCGCGCGCCACGCCCTTCATCAGGCGCTGCCGGGTGTGCGCCGCCGGCGCGTGTTGCTCCGCGGTGTGCGACAAAATCGATAGGTCGCCGTAAATCTCCGACAACACACGCCGTGCCTCTGCGCTGTGCTGCAGGTTCAGGCTCATCTCTTCCATCTCTTCGGGAGTTAATAACTGCATGGCGTATAACGCCAAATCATCAGGATCGATATGTTTGACCGGGATCATGACTGGAAGGCCTTTCTCAACGTCAACAGCGCGCTGCGGATTCTTGTTTTTACTGTCCCCAGCGGATCGCCTGTCATTTCGGCAATTTCAGAGTGCGTAAGGCCATCGAAAAACGCCATCTCGAGCGTCTTTCTTTGTTCACTCGGAAGCAGGAGAATCACCTCCCGCGCCCGTTCCACCATCACCATCCGTTCTGACTCTTCGGCCAGATTGTACGGAGAGGCAAGGGAAATCTCGTCCACCAGCTCCGTCGGCCGCTTGCGCCGCAAAGCATCGATCGAGCGATTCCGGCTCACCACCGCCAGCCAGCCGCCAAGGCTGCCGCGCGTTGCGATAAAACCGTCCGGACTCCGCCAGATCTGCATAAATACCTCCTGCAACACGTCCTCCGCAGAAGCCGGATCTCGCAGCACACGCAACGCAACCGAATACACTACCTTCGAATAACGATCAAAGAGCGATGCCATTGCCTGTTCATCGCCGCGCCGTACCAACCCCAAAAGGGTGGCATCATCCTCTTGCGAGGCCGGCGGCATGTTCAGGACTCCCGTTTCTCTGTACATTCAACGCACCTGTGGGTAAAGCAGATTGCTGAGAACCGCATCGTTCGAGCGTTTCGTGCCAATTCAGGGCAGAATATCGCCCCGAGCCGTCAAATTGAACTCTACCCGGTTAATCCAAATTGCGGAAGGGAGGCCGCCTGCACGACATGATGAAGATACGCCTAGATAAACTGCTCGTCGACCGCGGCCACGCCCAGTCCCGCGAACGCGCCCAGGCTCTCATCCTCGCCGGCCGCGTCCTCGTCGGCACCACGGAAGAAGCCGTCCAGCGCGTCGACAAGCCCGGAACCGCCGTCGCCCACGATGCCACACTCCGCCTGCTCGGCGACGACCTCAAATACGTCAGCCGCGGCGGCCTCAAGCTCGAGCGCGCCCTGGCCCACTGGAGCCTCAACGTCCAGGATCTCGCCTGCTGCGATGTCGGCGCCTCCACCGGAGGCTTCACCGACTGCCTCCTCCAGCACGGCGCCTCGAGCGTCCTTGCCATCGACACCGGCTACGGCCAGATCGCCGACTCGCTCCGCCGCGACCCCCGCGTCGCGCTCCTGGAGCGCACCAACGCCCGCCTGCTCGCCCCTCACTCGCTCGCCGAGCACGCCATCCATCTCGTAGCGATGGACGTCTCCTTCATCTCCGCCACGCTCGTCCTGCCCGCCGTTCTAGCCGCCCTCGCCCAACCCGAAGCCCTCTGGCCTGGAGAGCTTGTTCTGCTCATCAAGCCGCAATTCGAGGCCGGCCGCGAGCATGTCGGCAAAGGCGGTATCGTGCGCACCGAAGCAGCCCGCCAGCTCGCCATCGAGCGCGTCACCTCCGCCGTCCGCGCCCTCGGCGCCCAGGACCTCGACCGCATCGACTCGCCCATTCGCGGCATGGAAGGCAATCACGAGTACCTCCTGCACGCCCGGTTCCTCTCCACCCGCCGCCCCGGCCCGTCCGCCTTGTAAACTACCCTCAATGTTCAAGGCCGCCATCATCTCGAAGCCGCAAAAGCCGGAGGTCGCGGACCTGCTGCCGGAGCTCATCGCCTGGCTTGCCCGGCATGACTACGAAGCTCTGCTCGACGGCGATTCGGCGGCCTACCTCAACCAGCCCGGCATTCCCCGCTCCCTGCTGCCCGACCACGACGTCGCGCTCGTCATCGTGCTCGGCGGCGACGGCACCCTGCTCTCGGCCGCCCGCGCCTTCGCCCGCATTGGCACGCCCATCCTCTCGGTCAACCTCGGGTCGCTCGGCTTTCTTACGGAGATCCCTCTCTCCGACCTCTACACCACGCTCGAAAACTGGATCAACGGCGTCGCCGACATCGACTGCCGCGCCATGATGAACGCCCGCCTTATCCGCAACGGCCGCGCCATCCTCGAGTGGGACGCGCTCAACGACGTCGTCCTCGCCAAGGGGACCATCGCCCGCATGGGCGACTACACCATCCGCATCGACGACCAGCTCGTCGCCACCTTCCGCGCCGACGGCGTCATCGTCTCCACCCCCACCGGCTCCACCGGCTACAACCTCGCCGCCAACGGCCCCATCGTCATGTCGAACGTCAACTGCATGATCGTCGCGCCCATCTGCCCGCACCTGCTCACCATCCGCCCCATGGTCATGCCCGGCGAATCGAAGATCACCGTCACCATCGAAGGCCCACCCAACCAGATCGTCCTCACCATCGACGGCCAGGAAGCCGTCGACCTCGAGCTGGGCGACGAGGTCCAGTGCTGCCGCTCCACCGCCTCGGTCCGCCTCCTGCGCCTGCGCCCCAACGGCCTCTTCAACGTCCTCCGCAGCAAGCTCAAATGGGGCGTCCGGTAACTGAGAATGAATCCTCTCTCCATTCGCGCTGCCACCGAAGAGGATATTCCTGCCATCCTCACCCTCTATCGAGAGGCCCAAATCGACGGGGAACGCGGCTTCACTGTCGAGGAAGCTCTGGTCCACTTTCATTCACTGGAGAGATACCCTTATTTCCACGTCTTCGTAGCTATCCTGGACGAGATGGTTGCCGGCACCTATGAATTGATCATCCTGGACAATATGGCGAAACGAGGCCGCAAATCAGGGGTTGTTGAAGATGTCGCCGTTCATCCAGAGCATCAGGGACGTGGCATCGGCCGCGCCATGATGCAGCACGCACTCGATCAATGCCGGCTGGCTGGGTGCTACAAATTGACTCTTTCAAGCAATCTGAAGCGAGAGGGCGCGCATCGTTTCTACGAGTCCCTCGGATTTACAAAACACGGGTATAGCTTCCAGATAGAAATACCGGATCGATAGCAACGCGCTTCCAGAGACGAAATTTCTGCTCAGGACCACGCGGCCAGCTTGCGTCGAGGGCATACATCAGGACTGGTAAGGAAGTGCTCGAGTGTGTGCCGTAAGAGACCTACTGCATGGATGAGCCTACGGGTACAATCCGGTTATGCGGTCCATGTACCTGTTTCTCGTAGACCTGTTTCTCCTAGACCTGCTTCTCCTAGGTCTGCTTCTCCTGGGCATAGTCCCATGTGGTAGCGCACAAACGTCGGCCCGTAGGACGCCGGAGACGCCGTACGATCTTGGATGGGCACGTTCCTTCGCTCGACCGGACAAGAAAGACGCGGACAACAAGTGGAACCCTCAGTTCCGCGCCCTTGTGCAAAACTCATTTCGTCAGCGTCAGGCGTTTTGGCGAGACCACGGGCGCTTCCCTTCGGTGCCTGAGCTCGTGATGGATTTCCTTGGTACACCGGAAGGGGTATCGATGGATCAGGACCGCTTTGTGACGATGGATGGATGTGTTCCTCATGCATGTAGCGCCAGAGGTATGGTGTGGATCGACACGAGGGGAAGCGGAAAGCCACTGGTAATCTTCGTGGCCGCTCAGGACGTCAGCACAGCAGAAACGGATCAATGCGCTCTCCAGCATCTATGGCTGTATGCGAGCGACGATCTAAACTGGCAAAAGATGCCACCGCAATTCAATACGAGCCTTTTACGCTGGTACGGCTCTTACCAAAAAACCTGGGCCAAATATTACCGTATGGATGTGCTCATGCTCACGCTGGTTGAGCCCAGCGGTTTGACCTACGACCTGTCGCCAGGTTTGTTTGCGCTCGACCGCCCGAGCTCTTACGCTTCCCATTGAAAAGCATTTCTCTGACTGAGCGCAGCAAACCCGATGCGGACCTAAGCTGGCTCTGTTTTGCGTTGGTCCCGTGAATCGCATGTGCGGAAGTAGATCTGCTCGTCATTACACCAACGTTTTATGTAAGCCGGCTACGACTGGACCGGCTTACCCGCGCACTTGTCTCACATCCGCAAACACAAACCCGTCCCGCTCCACCACCTCGCCCACCTCTACCCGAAGCGGCTCGCGAAACACCGGACTTGCAGACACAAACGTATGAAATTCGCCCTTCTCCCCACAAGGATCCACCCCCTCCGGCAGCGCCGTTAGAAACTCACGGTCGAAGCGCATCCCGGCAAACTTCCGCGGCAAACGCCTGGGATCAACGCACGTCACGCGCGCCTCAACCCCCGCCTCCACCATCTCCCGCGCAAGCGCATCCGTCGCCAACCCCCACACCGGAAACAGCGGCTCCAGCCCCGTCCCCGCCAGCTGCTTCACCCGATACGCCCGTATCTCCTCCAGAAACAGATCCCCAAACGCGACCGCCGAAACTCCCTCCGACCGCGCCCGCGTCCACACCGCGCCCATCCGCGCCTCGTACTCCGCATTCGAGCACGGCCACGGCAGCTCCACCGCCCACAGCGGCAGCCCTACCCGCTCCGCCTGCAGCTCCACCAACTCCCGCCGCACCGCATGCATGGCCACCCGGTCAAACGCCTGGTTGAAGCTGGTCACCAGCCCCACCACCTCCACGTCCGGCTGCTGCCGCAGCAGGTGCAACGCCCACGCGCTATCTTTGCCGCTGCTCCAGGAAAGCAGCACGCGCTTCATCGCAGACGCACCATGCCCGCCACCGGATGGCAGAACACCCGCCCATGGTTCAGCGCGATCCGCCGCGGAGCCAGCGCCGCCATCTCCGGATCATGCGTCACCATCACGATCGTGTGCCCCGCCGCATGCAGCCCTTGTAAAAGCCCCGCTACAATCTTCTGATTCGCCTGGTCTAGATTGCCCGTAGGCTCGTCCGCCAGCAAAATCGGCGGATGATTGATCAGCGCCCGCGCAATGCACACCCGCTGCTGCTCCCCGCCCGAGAGCTCGCTCGGCAGATGCCCCACCCGGTCTCCCAGCCCCACCTTCTCCAGCGCCGCCCGCGCCTCACTCTCATCCGTCATCGAGTGAAAATACTGCGCCAGCATCACGTTCTCCACCGCGGAAAGATACGGAATCAGGTGAAACTGCTGAAAGATAAACCCAATCTTGTCCGCGCGAAACCGATCCAGCTCCTTGGCCGACATCGCCGCCACATCCACGCCATCGATCTTCAGCGACCCGCACGTCGGCCGGTCCAGGCACCCCAGCAAATTCACCAGCGTGCTCTTGCCCGAGCCCGAGGGCCCCGTGATCGCCACCCACTCCCCCGCCACGATCGAGAAGGTCGCCGAATCGAGCGCCCGCACCACCCCCGTTCGCCCTGCATACTCGCGCGAAACCTCCTCGAGCGCAATCACCGCGCACTCGTCCCGCGTCACCTTCGGCGCATCGTTCACCAGCCTAGTCACCACTTCAGCCATCTCTGCTCCTTCGCGACCTTCGCGCAACCTCCGCGACCTTTGCGCTCTTTTCTTTTGCCGTTGCCTGTTTACTCGCCCTTGAGCAGAGCCGCCGGCTCCAACCCCCGCAGCGACCGCACCGGGAACAGCGCCGCACTCACCGCAATCGCCAGATTCAACGCTAGCACCATCGGCAGCACCGACAGCCGAGGCAGCGCCGCCGTTTGAAAGTTCACCTCGCTCATCCCCCACGCCGCCGCCGACCCAAGCACATACCCCGCCAGCACACCGCCGCCCGCCAGCACCAGCGTCTCCAGCAGAAACAGCTTCATCAGTTGCCCTTGCCCACCCCCCAACGCCTTCATCAGCGCAAAATCCCGCCGCCGTTCGAGCACCGAGGCCGACAGCGTCGCCAGCACACTCACCGCAACCGTCAGCGCAATCAGCGTCACCGCCCCAAACATCAGCGCATGCGTCCGGTCCACAATCTGCGACTCGCCCTCCACCAGCTGCCGCACCGCAGCCACCCTGGCCTCCGGAAACGCCGCCCGCAGCCGCGCAATCGCCGCCTCCACCCGCGCCGCACCCCCAGGCACCTGGATCTCGATCACACTCGGCGCTACGCCCGTCCAAGCCGAAAACGCGGCCAGCGGCACATAAATCCGGCTGTCCTCGTCGCCGCCCGTCTTCAGCCGTCCCACCCCCGCAAACGTTTGCGCCTTACCCGCAAAGGTCAGCGTCACCGCCCGTTCATTGCCCACGAACTCCGCCGCCCGCGCTCCCAGCAACGCGTCGTCCGCGCCCGTCGGCCATCGCTCCACCTGCCACCACGCATCCAGCCGGCGCACAGCAGGAAAGTCCACCCCTGCCACCACCACCGGTGTCCCCCGATCCGTGGTCGCCACCGCGTACCCAAACTCCGCCACCGCGGATTCCGCCCCGGCCGCCCGCTGCGCTCGCGCAACCGCATCCGCACCCAGCACCGGCCCCGTCACCACGACGTTCGCCCCAAAACTCCGAAACTCCTTGTGCAGCTTCTGATCCAGATCCGCGTAGAGCGTCAGCAGCGCCGTCGCCACCGCCGCCGAGACCGTCAACGCCACCAGCGCCGACAAACTCCGCGCCCGCCGATGCACCAGCGACCGCCGCAATAAGCTGCCCAGCCCAAACCCCGCTCTCACGCATCCGCCCGCAGCACACCCGAAGGATCCATCCGCAGCGCCGCCCGGATGGAAGGCGTACTTCCCGCGACCGCTACCACCAGCGCCAGCCCAACCACTACCGGCAGCAAAGCCGGATTCAGCAATGGCTCCGCCGAGGCGCCTGGAAAGATCCTTGCCCCCAGCCAGAACGCCAGCCCCGAACCTGCCACAAACCCTACCGCTCCGGCCGCCAAAGCCAGCAGTCCGCTCTCGGCATAGAAGAGCAGCGCGATCGCCCCCTTGCTCGCGCCGAGCGACCGCATCAGCCCAATTTCCCCCCGCCGCTCCAGCACCGCCGTCGCCATCGCCGCCGAGACCGCAAAACAAGCCGCCAGCAGCGCCGCCCCGCTCACCAGCCACATCAGCCCGCTGATGCGGGAGAGAACTGTTCCCTCACTCTGTTCCACCCGCCGCACCTGCTCCGCTCGCGACCCCGGAATCGCCTCCATGATCTGGTACGCGATCGAGTTCGCATATGGCCGGCAGTACCAGAGGTCATGCTGCTTGGCGGAGAGCTTATCCGGATCGAGCCGCGCAAAAGCATCTTCCGGACGCGTCCGCGCGGAGATCTCTACACGCGAGACGGCACCACCGAAGAACTCCAGCGGAGCAAGAATCTTGTCTTCCATCGCATCGCCCGTAGCGAGGATGCCGGTCACTTCCCAGACTGGATTTGGACCAACGCCAGACGCTCTCGACCCGAGTGTTTGCATTGCAAAGGAGTCGTGAAGACCTAGGCCGAGCGTCTTAGCAACACGAGCTCCAAGGACAACCTGCACGGAATCACCATGCTTTTCCCAACCGGGCCACTGGCCCTTGAGCCTCCACCAGGGATGAAGTTGTGGCGCACCTGTAATGGCCGTGCCAAAGCGATGACCGAACCAAAGACCAACGAGTGACACCGGAGCAGGTGAACGACCAGGCACCAAAGCCAGATAGTCTGCAGGTGAATCGTACTCGGGGCTAACCCCCGTAATGTTATTCGCCCAGAAAATCCCTTTCAGCTTGTCTAAATCCGACTCCTTCAAATACGCCCCACCCGTAGCCGGCTTCAGATCTTCTCCACCCACCTTTACTTCCAGCGCGTCGGCCTTGGGCGTCACGACAATGTTCGCCCCGTACACAGCAAGCTCTCGATGAATCCGGTCCCCAATCGTCGTTGCCAGCGCCAGCATCGCCGTCACCGCCGTCGTGCCCAGCAGAATCGCAACTGCCGCCAGCGCCTTCCGCCGTCGCTGCCGGACGAAGCTCTCCCACAAGAGCCGAAGGAACACGTTACTGCCCTAAACCGGAACCGGAGGCAAACCGCGGCGCAATCGCCCTCAAATCCGCTGCCGCAATGACCACCTGCCCCCCGCTCACCGTCGACTTCAACGGGATCGGATTGCATCCACCCGGCTGCCCCATACTCGCCGCGTTCAGCGGGCTCGCGCACATCTTGCAGGTAATTCCTTGCTCCCCGATGTAGAACCCCACCGGCCCGCAGATCGTGCACGCATCCGCGACCGAAACAATGTTCCCGTCCGGTTTCTTGAACAGCAGAAATCGCACCTCGGCTGAGTGCCCTTGCGCGTCGTCCACGTGCACGCCGTAGCGGTGCAGCTTCGACTCCGCGCCATCCGCCGTAATCTCCGCCACCGGCACCGTCACCTGCTCGCCCACCAGCGTCACCGGAGCCGCCGCGCTCAGTTCCGTCGAACTCTTGGCATAAATAAATTCCGCCGTGGATAGGAAGATGAACAGGAAACTCGCACCCGTTACGGCCGTCATCCACAGCTTCTCGCGGCGCTGGCTCCACGCCGCGCGCCGGCGATCCGCCGGACTCGCATCCGCCGCCAGCACCGCCGGTCCACGCCGCCGCTGCTCCATCAGGATCATGATCGTCGCCAGCGCCAGCATCGTCACGAAGAAGAACAGGTCGTTGCGCACAATTGGCCCGATCAACCGCATCTCCGCCGTACTCGACGGCAACACGCCATTCTCGGAGAGCTCATGCAATCCGCTCACTACTAGCTGGAACGTCACAAAATAAAGAATGATCGTCGTTACCCGGAAAAACCGCTGCAGGTTAATCTTCAACGAGCCACGGACAAACATCACTCCAAAGACCACCGCTACCGCGACGCCCAGCATCGTCCCGGTAAAGCTCAGCAGCTCGGTCGAGTTCAGCGAAACGGCTGCCAAAATCAGCACCGTCTCTACGCCTTCGCGCAAAACCAGCAGAAACACCAGCAGGAACAGCCCAAACCGGGAAGTCCCTGCGGTAGCGCGGGCAATCTTCGCCTCAATCTCCCCCTTCATCGAGCGCGCCGTCTTGTTCATGAACCAGATCATGCTGCCCGTGAACAGAGCCGCCACCAGCATCACCCAGCCTTCAAAGATGTCCGGATTGAATTGCAGCCGCGAAAGCACCACCGCCCCTAGAACGCTGGCCGCGATCGCCGAACCCAACGCCCAGAAGACCGTCCGCTTCAGCTCCGGCCGGCCGATCTTGCCCAAATACGCAAAGATGATCCCAACGATCAAAGACGCTTCCACGCCCTCGCGAAGCGTGATGATGAATGCCTGCAACATGCCTGAATCCTGCCCTGGCGCCGAAGCTGCGCGCACCGCAACCAAAGCCGCAGGCAGTCGAATCCGCGCTGCGGTCCAGGCCTAAGTCTAATTCGGACTCAATTGGTCGTCAATCTATGCTGCTCATACACATGCACCAGACACAGAAAACGGGGCGCGATTGGATCGCAGCCCCGTTTGCACAAACGAACAACCAGACTTGGACTACCGCAGATTGACGGTCGATCCGGACATCGTGTCGGTCACTTCGACGGCCACCGTGCCGGCCTGGCCCGAAGGCGAGTCCGAGGTCGTGACGATCTTGGTTCCGGCGGGAGCCTTCACCTGCTGCGCCTGACCGGCGGCAAGATGAATCTGCTGATCGCCACTTTGCAGATCGACGGGCGCGGCGGACTTGTTCTGGATGGTGAACTTGATCTGCTTGCCGGTTGGCTTGGCGGACTGGGTCTGCGCAGGGGTGGAAGTGCTGCTCTGCGCCAGGAGCGCGCTGGCGGGGAATACGAGGGACATCGCGGCAACTGCGGAAAGGACAATCTGCTTATGGTTCAACATGATTCACTCCAAAAGTGCGACACGAGCTGCAGACCAGAGAATGTAGCAGGGTCACGGTGCATACTGCGTTGCGGTTGATCCGGATATGTGAGGAGCTCTGTCAACGGATATAGGCGATCTTTATACGGCACATCAGAATATAGCCCGAACATGAGACGCTACGCCAGCAGAAAAGGTCTCGAAATAAACTTTCTTTTCTAAATAAAGACGCAGAACACGGCAAAGCCCCATCCTGTGCTGGATCGAGCTCCTGTCAACTTAAAGGGAAAAAGGGGCCGTCAATAGCGCCAGGACTTCACATCCGCACCGGCCGGCGCGGTCTTGAGCATGTGCTCGGTCATCAACGGCAGCACTCGCTGGGTCCAGTTGGCGTTATTCTGCTGCATCGTGTACTCGGGCGGGCCGCCGGTATAGCAGTGCGGCATGCCCGGACCGTACTGGAAGGTCGCGTCCGAATGTGGAGCAGTGGTCGCCTCCAGCTGATTTTGCAGCAGATGGACGGCGTTGTTTAGGAAATACGTGTCTCCATCGCCCACCGCGATGTGCAGCTTGCCCTCAAGCTTCGGCCCAAGCGTAGCCCAGTCGCGCTTCAGGATGGCCGCCAGATCGTAGTGCTCCCGCCAATAGGCCAGCGTCGTTTTATCGATCGCTCCCGTCATCGGCTGGATGATCTCTGCCGGGTATCCGTCTGGCCCCGCCGGCGAGAAGACCGCCTGCCAGATGTCCCACTGCTCGGTCGAACGCCCATGCGTTCCCAGCACATATTCGTAGGCATACTCGCCCGGCATGGTCGCGATCACAGTCCCGTCCGGCTTGCGATCCCCGGAGACCGCGACCCGGCCGAAGTCGCCCTCCAGGTAGAAGGCATTGGTCGCGTCATAAAGATTTGCGTTCTGGTATGCGTGAAAGTCGACCGGATCAGGACACGCCGCATACGCCCCGTTGTACCGGTCCGGGTAGAAGATCTGCGTCGCCGCGGCCTCCCAGCCACCGGTCGAGCCCCCATAGGTGGCGCGCGCCCAGCCTTGCCCGAGCCCGCGGTATTTGCTCTCGATCGCTGGAATCAACTCATCGTTGATCGCCGCCCCGTACGGTCCCACGTTGGCTGAATCGACCACATAGGAGTCGTCGTAATAGGGGTTGGCGTTCTGCACATAGAGCAGAATCACCCGCGGCAGCCGGGCGGAGGTCCAATCCTGGTAGAGCCGGTAGGCCGCCTCGCCTCCACCGCGCCGTCCCAGCGGATGCGCCGGATCGGGCGGCACCGGGCTGAACGCCGGCCCTGACGCCGCATGGTAATGGTCCTGATACACAATCAGCGGGTACTTCGCCTCGGGATGCTCGTCGAAGCCGTCCGGCAGCAACACCCACGCGCCGAGATACATGTCCCGGCCCCAAAACGCGCTGAGCTTCTCGCTGCGGAAGCGCAGGTACTTCAGCCACTTGGCCGCGGGGCTTTTGGCGGCGATCACCGCCGGGTCCGCATCCGTACCCTCAATCGCCGGAACTGTCTGGTCGAGCGTGATCTTCAGCGTCGACTTGCTCTGCGGATCGAGATGCAGCTTCACCGGCGCGTTGAACGGATTGCCGGGCTTCCGATTCCACTTCTGTCCTTCACCCCGATCCGGCGGCAGCCAGACACTCTTGCCGGATGCAAGATGAAACTGCTCATAGACGTTGAAGACCGCCTGGACGAAGTAATCGCCGGGCTCGAGATCCGTAAGCGAATGCCGAGGATACCCGAAGGTGGTCGTATCCACCACGATCGGCTTACCCGGCGACAGGTTCTCGACGTCGACCCCAAACCCTTGTGCCGACTCGTAATTCTCCGAAAGCTGCATGCGCGGCTCCGGCTGCGCACGCTTCGCGATCACCAGGATCAAATGACCGTTCAGCGGCTTGTCGCCCGGCACCGTCACTTCGATCCGCTGCGCACACACCGGCAACCCCCACCATAACAACGCCACGAGCATCGCGCAAAACCAACGCATACGATCCTTATCGACCGAACTGGCCGAAACTTTAGCCCTTCGCCGGATTATTTTCCACTATAAACAGCCGGCACGCCCAGGCTGCCCTTGGGCGGCAGGTGCCGGACGTACGTCACCATGCTCCACATCTCGTCACTCGAGAACTCGCCATCGGACGGCGGCATGCCCGAGGGTGCAATGCCGTTCTTGATGATCCAGCGCAGCTGTCCATCGGTATACGCCTGCACCTGAGCGCTCGCCAGCGAGGGAATCGGCGGATCGAGCGTCTTCGCAAACGGCACCCCGGTATTCTGGCCGTCGAGCCCGTGACACACCATGCAGTACGACTTGAACAGGTCCTTGCCGTCCGCAATGGTGTCGTGGCTCGGCTTCAGAGGATTCTTATCACTCTTGCCGCCGATCGTCACATGGTGCTTGGTCCAGGTGATCACCGCCGTCTGCGCTTTTCCCGGCTGCGTCGCCCGGCATCCGCTCAGGCTTGAGATCGCCGCCGCACCCAGCAGCACCTTGACGAGACTTCGATCCATCCTCAAATGCATCTTCCCTAGACTCCTGACACAGGCCCAGTCTAACGGGCCTGCGCCGAGCCTCGCCGCCTACGCGATGATGTCGTGAATGACCTTGCCCGAGACATCCGTCAGCCGAAAATCCCGCCCGCTGTTCCGGTACGTCAGCTTCTCGTGATTGATGCCCAGCATGTAGAGAATGGTGGCGTGAATGTCATGGACATGCACCGGCTTGTCCGCGACCTTCCAGCCGAAGTCGTCCGTGGCTCCGTAGACCGTCCCACCCTTGATCCCGCCGCCGGCCAGCCACATCGTGAAGCCATGCGGATTATGGTCGCGCCCATTGTGCGTACCCGCGCCGCCCAGCTCGACCACCGGCGTCCGCCCAAACTCCGATCCGCAGACGATAATGGTCGAGTCGAACAGCCCGCGCGCTTTCAAGTCCTTGATCAGCGCCGCAAACGGTTGGTCGGAGTCCTTGGCATTCTTGCGGTGCATCAGAATATCCGCGTGGTGATCCCACGGATCGCCCGCCGCATAGTACACCTGCACCATCCGCACACCCTTCTCGATCAGCCGCGCCGCCGTCAGACAGCCGCGCGCGGTCGAGCCCTCGCCATACATCTTGATCGTGGCTTCGCTCTCCTTGCGCACGTCGAAGACCGTCGGCGCCTCGGTCTGCATGCGGTACGCCGTCTCCATCGAGCCGATCGTCGCCTCAAGCTGCGGGTTCGCCTCCGACTCCGCCATGTTCAGATCGTCAAGCTTCTTGACCAGGTCGAGCTCCTTGCGCTGCGTGGCCAGGTCAAAGCGCTCGTTATGAATATTCGGAATCAGCTTGTAAGGATCGAAGTCCTTGTCCTTCGTATTGTCCGAAACGTAGGTCGCCTGATGCACCGCCGGCAGAAAGCCCGAGCTCCACAACGGTGGGCCAACAGTCGTGGGCACCTGCGGACTCAGCACCACGAAGCCTGGCAGATCCTTGTTCATGCTGCCCAGGCCATACGTCAGCCACGCGCCCATCGAAGGCCGGCCGGCAACGTTCGCCCCAGTATTCATCATGATCAAGGACGGTTCATGGTTCGGGATCTCCGTGAACACCGACCGCACCATGCAAATGTCGTCCGCGCACTCGCCCAGGTTCGGCCAAAGCTCGCTGAAGTCCATGCCGCTCTTGCCGTACTTCTTGTATTCAAACGGAGACTTCATCAGCTTGCCGGTCTTGCGCTCGTGGCCCAGGTCGCCTCCCGGCATCGCCTGTCCGTCATACTTCACCAGCGCCGGCTTCGGGTCGAAGCTGTCAATCGAAGACACGCCGCCGTTCATGAATAGGAAGATGACGTGCTTGGCCTTCGGCTTGAACTTCGGATCGTTGTTCATCCATACATTCAGCTCCGGCGTCGCTTCGGCCGCGGCAATCTGTTCCCCCAGCAGGCTGGCAAAGCTCAGGAAGGCAAACCCTCCGCCAATCTTTTTCAGTGCGTCGCGGCGATCAATCGGTTTCGGCTTATGACTGAACATCGGTCTTCTCCGTACTGCGGTTGCAAGCTAGTTGAGATACTCGAATTCATTCGAACTGAAGAGAGCGCGGGTATATTGTTTCCACGCCGTCAATGGTTCCTGGTTCACTAAGTAACCGGGCTTCTCCGGAGTCGACTTCAGAAACTCGACGCCCAACTCGAGCTCCTTTGGTGTCGGCTCCCGCGCAAACACATACTCATACGTAGCTGTGATGCGCTTGGCGTCATCGCCCTTCGCATACACCCGGTCGGCCAGCTTCCCAGCCTGCGCATACACAAAGGCGTTGTTCATGAAGTAGAGCCGCTGCACCGGCACGTTGGTCGAGAAGCGCTGCTCCGCGGTAAACGTCGGGTTAGGGAAGTCGAACGCCTGCAGGAACGGATCGATCCGGAAGCGGCTTACCTTCGCATAGATGGTCCGCCGCGTGTTGTCGGTGCTCATCTCTTTCGCCGGCCCGCCCATCTTACTCACGTCCAGGTCGCCCGCGACAAACAGAATCGAATCCCGCAGCTGCTCCGCATCCAGGCGCTGCAGCGTGAAGTGCGAGTACAGCCGGTTGTCCGGATCCTTCTCCTTCGCCTCCGGGCTCTCGTGCGTGCTCTCCTGGTAGGTCGCCGACATCATGATCAGCTTCTGCAGCTTCTTAATCGACATCCCGTCCTTCTGGAATTGCACGGCGAGATAGTCCAGCAGCTCAGGATCAGACGGCGGATCGCCAACCTTCCCAAAGTTATCGGCCGAGTTCACGATGCCGGTACCGAAGTGCCACTTCCAGACACGGTTCACAATCACGCGTGAAGCCAGCGGCGTCGCCACGATATCGTTCGCAAGCTGCAACCGGCCGCTGCCCTCGGTGTACGGCTTCTTGTCCGGGCCGCTCAGCACCGTCAGGAATCCTCGCGGAACGATAGGCCCATTCGCATTCGGATTCCCACGCAGGTTCAGCGCGATATCCGTCACCTTCGGTTTGTCGGCCAGCCCGTGCACAAACGGATACTGCTCCGGCATGTCCTTGTGCAGCTTCTTGCTCTCGTCCTGCAGGCTGGCTAGATACTGCTGCTCGGCCGTTCCCAGACGCCGCTGCAGCGCCCAGCCGCGATACGCAAACAGCCCCGGATCGCCGCGTCCTTCCTCCGAGCCCAGCGACCGCACAAACAAGTCGGAGTAGAGGTTCGCGCGCTCCGGAGTCATCACCTTCAACTCCAGCGTGCAGCCCGGACAGAACTCGTCATACGTGTCGAACTCATTCGGCTTGGCTTCCTTCTTGCGCCGCACCGGCACGCCCGCCTTCGCTTTGATCTTGTCGTTCTCCTCGTCGATCTTCGCCTCTTCTGTCTCGAGGTCGAGCACCGTATCCTGGAACACATCGCCGAGATACTTGGCCTGATCTTCCGTGCCGCCCTGCGCAACCATCATCTGCCAGTCATGCAGGTTCGGATAGAAGGTCTGCTTCTTGCCCAGGAACTTTACCCAGCGCTCCAGCTGCTCCGGGTCGAGCTTGTCCTTCTCGGCAACTTCCTCGACCTTCATCTTCGGCTTGCCGCTTACCCGCCACGCACCCACCATATAGTTCGAGGTCTGCGCTGCCATCGCTTTCGCCAGCTGATCGCTCGCCGTCTTCTGATACGCCTGCGACTCCTCGTCGAACTTGTCCGCCTTGTCGAAGCGCTGCTTCCAGAACGCAACCTCGTCCTCCGGAACCAGGTTGTACTCCTTGTAGGTCGAGCTCGCGAACACTCCGCCCAGCGCGTAGTAGTCCTTCGCCAGGATCGGATCGTATTTGTGGTCGTGACAGCGTGCACAGGCCACGGTCAGGCCCAGGTACCCGCGGGTCACGGCATCGATCCGCTCGTTGCGCTCATCCGCTCGTCCCTGCACCGGCTCGGCCTGGTCCCAGATCCATGGCGCTTCCCCGAGGAAGGAGGTTGCCGCAAGCTCATCATGGGTCGGGTTCTTCTCCATCAAGTCGCCCGCCAGCTGCATCTTCACAAACTTGTCGTACGGCAGGTCCTCGTTGAATGCCTTCACTACCCAGTCGCGATATACATAGGCACCGTCGAGAGGCATATACCCACGCCCGCGCGGGTCGAGCCCACGAATGTCATCGTCTGCATAGCGCGCGACATCCAGCCAGTGCCGGCCCCAGCGCTCGCCGTAGCGTGGCGAAGCCAGCAGGCGATCAATCACCTTCTCGTAGGCGTTCGGGCTCTTATCCGCCTCAAACGCCTGGACCTCTTCCTCGGTTGGCGGCAGCCCTGTCAAGTCGAGCGTCGCGCGCCGCAGCAGCGTACGCTTATCCGCCTGGGCCGCCGGCTTCAAACCCTTCGCCTCGAGTTTCGCCAGCACCAGCCGGTCGATATCCGTGCGTGCCCACGTGTCCTTCATCGTCGGAATCGCCGGCTCCTTCAGCGGTAGGAAGCTCCACCAGTGACGCGTCTCGTCCGTGATCTTGTCCGGCTCCGTCCGCACCGCCACGCTGGTCGCCGGCCAGGGCGCGCCCATCTTGATCCAGTCGTTCAGCACGCCGATCTCTTCGTCCGAGAGCTTGCCCCCCTTGGGTGGCATCTTGATGTCGCCCGTCTGGTGCACCGCCTGCAGCAGCAGGCTCTTGTCCGGATCGCCTGGAACGATCGCCGGCCCGGAATCGCCGCCCTTCAGCAGAGCCTCGCGCGAGATCATCTGCAGCCCGCCGGCGGAACGCGCCTGATGGCACAGCCCGCAACGCTCCGCCAGAATCGGGCGTACCTTGCCTTCGAAGTACTCGTCCCCCGCGCCACCCTTCACCGCCGCCGAGGTCAACACCATGCCTACCGGCTTCGTGCCTTCCGCGTCATCCCAGATCGCTCCGGCCTTCACCCACTGGGTCAACGCCGCGATCTCGCCGTCCGTCAACTTGTGATTCTTGGGCGGCATCTTCAGGTCGCCGGTCTGCATCACGGCCTGGATCAGTAAACTCTTGTCCGGATTGCCCGGGACGATCGCCGCGCCGGAGTCGCCACCCTTCACCATGCCCGCACGCGAGTCCAGCCGCAATCCACCCATCTCCTCGGACGTGTGGCACTTGTAACAGTTGTTCGCGAGCACCGGCCGCACCTGCACCTCGAAGAACTCCGCCGCCGTACCTGCTCCCGTCGCCGCCCCCGCTCCGGCTGCTGCTGCAATCACCTTCGGCCGGGCACCTGCCCCAGCGCCATTGGCAGGCTTCTGTGCCGCTGCCGGCTTTACGCTCGCACCCTTGGCCGCCCCGTCGGTGGACTGCGTGCTCGCCGGTACCGCCGAGGCCGCATGCATATCCACCGCCTGCTTCGGACTGCCCGCCTCCTGCCCGCGCGCCGCGGCGTGCACTGCCACCGACTTGCCCGCCAGCAGCGCCACCATCGTCAACGTACACGCCCCCCACACCCCGGGCCGCCTCATGCCAGATACCGTCATGCCAAATCCCCTAAACCCAGCCCCGCATCCTGTCCGGAGTCCTGCCCGGAGTGCGCGCCGCGTGAACGATCTTCTACGTGCTCCATCAAGCTGAGAAACTCCTGCCCATCCCGCTTCAAAGTCATGCCTGTCGTCGTCATCCGGTGGTCAAGCGCCACGCTCGCACCTGCCTCACCTTGCTTGGCCAGCACCACCACCCGTGTCCCCAGGAAGAGTGCCTCTGCCGTGTTATGCGTCACAAATACCACCGTTGGTTTTGTCTCGAGCCAGATCTCACGCACCATGCGCTGCAGGCTGGTGCGCGTCGCCGGATCAAGCGCGCTGAACGCCTCGTCCATCAACAGGATCTTTGGTTTCATCATCAGCGCCTGCGCAATCGCTACCCTCTGCTGCATCCCGCCGGAGAGCTGGTGCGGGTACTTGTCTGCGTCTCCCGCATGCAATCCCATTCGCTCCAGTTGTCGCATCGCTTCGACCCTGACCTGGCGCTGGAATTTGCGAAAACTGGGCCTTAAGCGCCCCAGGAGATGGAAGCCCGATGTCTCAGGTCCCATCATAAGATTTCCTAAAACCGTACGGTCGGGGAATAGAGAATACCTTTGCGGCACATAGCCACAAGTCGAACTTACCCGCGTCACCGTCCGCCCATCCACCAGCACCGCGCCGCGCGTCGCCCGTTCCTGGCCCAGGATCATCCGCAGCAGCGTGCTCTTGCCGCAGCCCGTCTCGCCCAGCAGCACCACAAACTCGCCCTGGGCAATCTTGAGCTCAAGCCCATTCAAAATCGTCTTCGTCTGCTTCTTCCCGGTCGCGTAGGCTACCGACACATCCGCAATGTGAATGGCGGTCGCCGCCGCCGCAGCACTCCCGGCAACCAGGTCCGGTTGAACCGCCTCTACGACTGAAACCATGGATGCATCCTCCGGTTCATCACGCGCAGAAACATGTCCACCCCAAAGAGCAGCAAAGCCACCCAAAGCACGTACGGCAAGATCACATCCATGCCCATGTGCCTCCGCATGATCGCGATCCGGTAGGCTAGACCATCGCTCGCCGCAATCATCTCGCCGGCAAACAGAAACAGCATCATCGGCTTCAGGTTCAGGCGTAGGCTGTTGATGATCTGCGGCAGAATCTGCTTGAACGTCACCCGGTACGCCACATCGAAGTCGTTCGCGCCGAGCGTAAACGCCTTCACCACCTGCTCCTGCGGCACCGCCTTTACCATCCCGATCACGTCGAGCATCATCGTCGGCGCCACGCCGATCACGATCAGCGCGATCTTCGACCACTCATCGATCCCAAACACGATGAACAGAATCGGCAGCAGCGAGAGCGCCACGATCTTGTCGAAGAACAAGAGAAACCGCATCCCGCCCGCCTGTAGGTAAGGGAACAGCCCAATGTGCAGGGCAATCAACACCGGCGGCACCAGCAGCAACAGCGCAATCCCAAATCGCCGCCCACTCGAAAGCGTGTCCTTCAGGATCATCGAGTGGCGAAACCGCTCCCACTTCGAAGCCCCGTCCGGAGCAATGTAGTCGTCCTCTTCCGCCGGCTCCAGCACCGACGCGTGCACACCGCCTCGTAACTGCGCCGCATTGGGCACAATCCGGTCCTCGGGATTCTCCATGTGCCGCACCTTCGACGTATGCACGTACAGCAGCAGGCACACCAGGAAGAACACAAACGACAACACCTGCGCCACCGCGCGGTTCGGCTTCGCCTGAATATCGAACGCAGCAAAGCTCATCGCGCCCTCACAGCTTCCCCTGCGCCGCCGCCATCATGTAGCCCGCATCGAACCGCAGCCGCACCCGATCCTTCTTCCCCTGCACCGACCCATCCGGATACAAAATCGCCACGTCATCCACCGACTTCGTATCCTTCCCGAGCAGCCCATGCGCAAAGCAGAACTGCCGCACCAGGTCCATCTTCTGCCGCAACACCGGGCTCGTCGTAAAGTCCGCCGCGCTCTTCGGCGTCGTGAACAGCGCCGTCGTCTTCAACTGTTCGCGATAGGAGTCGACAGTGTCGCCCGAGGCCGCAGCGCTCACCTTCATTGCCTCCGCCTGCTGTGGACCGCCGCTCAGCCGCTGCATGGTCTCGTACCACGCACCCGTAATCGCCTTCGCGAACTTCTGCCCATCCGGCCGGTTCAACACCTCGGTTCGCACCACCAGCAGGTCCAGGATCTCTCCCGGAATCTGCGCCGAGGTGAAGATCGAGTGCACGCTCTTGTCCACCAGGATCTGCGACACCAGCGGCTTCCACGTCACCACCGCCTCGTTCGATTTGTTGTTCAGAAACGCCGGAGCAATGTCCGAGTCCGACGTGTTCAGCAGCTTCAAGCCGCCCAGCTTCGCCTGATTGCCGCTCAGCACCATCCCGCGCTCCAGCAGATACTCGCTCACCGTCTTTTCCACCAGCATCACCCGATGCCCCGGCAGCGTCCCGAACGTCAGCCCGTCCCGCACCAGCACCTGGTCGTTGCCGTTCGAGTAATCGCCCATGATCACGACGGTCGAGTCCACCCCCGCCGCCGCCGGCAGGTCGAGCGCCTCCATGTTCGTCATCGCACAGGCATCGATGTTCTTCGAAACAAATGAGTCCAGCGACGCCGCATAGTCAAACCGCTGCACCTTAATCTGGACCCCGTACTTGTCCGCCCATTTCTTCAAAATCCCCGACTTCTGCATGTAGAAGTAAGGGTTCCAGCCCGCATACACCGACCAGCCCACCGTGAAGCTCGGCGCCTGCGCACCCGCCGACCCGACGCACCACAGCAAAGCAAAACCAGCGACAAGCAGGAACAGCCAGGAGCCACTCCTCGGCTTCAGAACGGGGCCGGAACAGGTTGAATGCATTGCTTCAATTCTAGGCAGGACAGCTCCAGCAAACCCCCAACATGGCTGCCCGCAATCCCAGGCATAGAAAACCCCTATGCAACTTATGCTTATGCGCTCCATAGTTCCTTTCCATAGAGACGCCTCCCCTTTCGACTTTTTGTTGTAGTGAACAGACAGCAACCCACTGCTTAAGCGGCGTGTCACGTCCATCGACGAAGGACCCGCGAAGCCTTTCCGCCGATTTTTCTCTTGCGGATACCAGGAAGGACGTGCCTTGCCCAAACGCTGCTTCCCCCTCGCCCTGCCGCTCACCTGTTGCGCGCTGCTTGTGCTCCCTACCCTCTCCGCGCAGGAGCCCGGCGTTCCGCCCGAGACCTCCGCCCCCGCGACGCCGCCGGCGCGCCCTCGCCCACCCCGCATCGTTCGCCCCGGAGTCTCCACCCCCGGCGTGGTGCGCCCGCTCGACACCCTCGACAAGACCGCCGTCTTCCCCGTCGAAGGCACACCCGACTGGTCGGTCGTAACCCCCACTGCCGTCTGGGTCTCGTCCGCCCGCGCCAACCACGTCGTCCAGCTCCTCGCCTCGTCCAACACCGTCGGCCTCATCGCCGACGTGCAGCGCCCCTGCGCCGGGCTCGCTTTCGGCTTCGACTCGCTTTGGGTGCCCAGCTGCGGCGCCCACACCATCGAGCGCCTCGACCCTGCCACCGGCAAGTCCATCGCCAGCCTCCCTGCCGAGGCCGCCAACTCCGAAGGCGGCATCACCATCGGCGACGGCTTCGTCTGGTTCGTCGTCAAGCCCTCCAAACTCATCCGCATCGACCCCAAGACCAACACCGTCACCGCCTCGCTCGACCTCCCCGACGGCTCCGAGAACCCAACCTTCGGCGACGGCTTCCTCTGGGTCTCTTCCTTCGCCCATGACGCCCTCCTCAAGGTCGACCCCAAGTCCATGTCCCTTGTCGCCACCATCCCGATCGGCCCCAAACCCCGCTTCCTCACCGTCGGCGAAGGCTCCGTCTGGACCCTCAACCAGGGCGACGGCTCTGTCTCCCGCGTCGACATGAAGTCCGGCAAGCTCGTCGCGACGATCTCCTGCGGCATCCCCGGCAACGGCGGCGAGCTCTCCTTCGGCGAAGGCTCTGTCTGGGCCGCCATGTTCGATTTCCCCATCACCCAGATCGACCCCAAATCCAACACCGTCGTCAAACAATGGGCAGGGCAGGGAGGCGACGGCATCCGCGCCGGCCTCGGCTCGGTCTGGCTCTCGAACCTCCGCCAAGCCACCGTCTGGCGCTTCTCGCCGCAACAAAAGTAAGCGAAAGGTCCACGACTTTGAACCCGCAGGACGAAGCAATCCTCTGGCAGGAAACTCTCCCCGGCAACTCCACCTGGTCGCACATCCTCAAGCGCGGCACCGCGCTCCGCCTCACTGCCCTCGAAGATGCCCCGAACGTCGCGGCTCTCTTGCTCAACGCCGACAACCTCTCCGAACGCCTCAACCTCCCCGACACCCTCAAAGCCCAGCATATTGCCCGCCTCACCACGGGCGCCGTCCTCTACTCCGACATGGGCCGCATTCTCTGCTCCATCACCCACGACACCGTAGGCTGGCACGACCCCCTCGGCGGCTGCTCCGACGCGGCGCTCGTCCAGACCAAGTACGGCGAAAGCACCTACCAGCAAGCCCGCAACGCCTGGCATCAAAACGCCCTCGACAGCTTCCTCATCGAGCTCGCCAAGCACGGCCTCGGCCCCCGCGACCTCATGATGAACATCAACTTCTTCTCGAAAGTCGAAGTCTCGGACCAACCAGACACCGACGGCTCCATGCACTTCGTCACCGGCAACGCCGTCGCCGGCAACTTCGTCGAACTCCGCGCCGAAATGAACACCCTCATCCTGCTCAACTCCTGCCAGCACCCTATGGACCCTTCCAGCACCTACGCCTCGCGCCCCGTCGAACTCACCATCAAGCGCGTCTCGCCGCCGGCCCAGGACGACCTCTGCCGCCTCTTCCGCCCCGAAAACGCTCGAGGCTTCACCCTCACCGAACGCTACTTCCTCTAGCCTCCAAACTCTCTGTCGTCATTCTGGCGAAGCCAGAATCCCCGTATTTGCTGTTGCAGTTGTCTATTCCTCATCACCGGATTCTCATGACCGAAACTCTCCAAACCAGCCCGCGCCAAGCCTCCGACGCCATCCTCGACCACACCGTCCCGGCCGGCGACTTCTTCGTCCACGAAATCCTCGCCGGCCAGCACGTCCGCATCGTCGACCTCGAAGGCAACCAGGCCGTCGACACCCTCTTCTACAACGCGCACAACTACGCCGACCGCTACAGCGCCCAGGACACCATCCGCACCCAGGGCAATCTCTACCTCACCACCGGCACACGCCTCATCTCCACCCTCCGCAACACCCTGCTCACCATCACCGCCGACACCTGCGGCCGTCACGACACCCTCGGCGGAGCCTGCTCCTGCGAGAGCAACCAGGTCCGCTACGCCCTCGACAAGCACTCCATGCACGCCTGCCGCCAGAGCTTCCTGCTCGGCGCGCTCGACTGGTCCGCCCGCACCGGCCACTCGCTCACCAAGGCCGACCTCACCGCCAACATCAACTTCTTCATGAACGTCCCCGTCACCTCCGCCGGCAAACTCACCTTCGAAGACGGAGTCTCCCAAGCCGGCAAGTACGTCGAGCTCCGCGCCGAAATGGATGTCCTCCTCGTCATCTCCAATTGCCCCCAGCTCAACAACCCCTGCAACGCCTACAACCCAACCCCCGTCCAGGTCCTCCTCTGGAACTCCTAACCTATACCCCGTACCCCTCTCAAAGCGTCATTCTGGCGCAGCCAGAATCCCCGTATTTGCTTGCCTGAACGAACCCTTGCCGTCGACTGCTCTCCCTATGTTCACAAAAGTCCTCATCGCCAATCGCGGCGCCATCGCCACTCGCATCCTCCGCACTCTCCGCCGCATGGGCATCGCCTCCGTCGCCGTCTACTCCGAAGCCGACGCCAACTCCCTCCACGTCTTTGAAGCCGACGAAGCCGTCCTCCTCGGGCCGCCACCTGCCGCCCAAAGCTATCTCTCCTTCGAAGCCATCTTCGCCGCCGCCGCCCAGACCGGCGCGCAGGCAATCCATCCTGGCTACGGCTTCCTGTCGGAAAACATCGCCTTCGCCCGTGAGTGCGCAGCCCGCGGTATTACCTTCATCGGCCCAACTCCGGAAAACATGAGCGCCTTTGCGCTAAAACATACCGCCCGCGCCACCGCCCAGGCCTGCGGAGTCCCGCTCCTGCCCGGCACAGGCCTCCTCAGTAATCTCGACGACGCCCTCGCCCAGGCCGAAACCCTCCGCTACCCCGTCATGCTCAAAAGCTCCGGCGGCGGCGGAGGCATTGGCATGCGCGTCTGCCACTCCGCCCCCGAGCTCACCGACGCCTTCGACTCCGTCACCCGCCTCGCCCAGTCCAACTTCGGCAACTCCGCCGTCTACCTCGAGCGGTACGTCGCCCGCGCACGCCACATCGAAGTCCAGATCTTCGGCGACGGCCGGGGCCAGGTCCTCGCCCTCGGCGAACGCGACTGCTCCGCCCAGCGCCGCCATCAGAAAGTCCTCGAAGAAACTCCCGCACCTCGCCTCTCCGACAGCACCCGCCAGCGCCTGCTCAACGCCGCCACCCTCCTCGGCAAAACCGTAAACTACGCGAATGCCGGCACTGTCGAGTTCATCTACGATGATGAGACTCAAGACTTCTTCTTCCTTGAAGTCAACACCCGCCTCCAGGTCGAGCACGGCGTCACCGAGCAGGTCACCGGCATCGACCTCGTCGAGTGGATGATCCTCCAGGCCGCCAACGAACTTTCCTCCCTCGCCAGCTTCTCGATCCAGCCCCGCGGTCACTCCATCCAGGCCCGCCTCTACGCCGAGGACCCCGCCCGCAACTTCCAGCCCACCCCCGGCAAGCTTACCCAGGTCACCTTCCCCTCACCTGACCTCGCCAGGGTCGAAACCTGGATCGACTCCGGCGCCACCATCACCCCCTTCTACGACCCCATGATCGCCAAGATTATCGTCACCGCCCCAACCCGTCCCGAGGCCCTCGCCGCCCTCGAAGCCGCCCTCGACGCCACCCACATCGACGGTACCGAGACCAACCTCCACTACCTCCGCACCCTCGCCCGCTCGCCCGAGTTCACCGCCGGCACCGTCACCACCGCTTTCCTCTCGACCTTCCCCTTCCATCGCAATGCGCTCGAAATCCTCGAAGGCGGCACCCAGTCCACCGTCCAGGACTACCCCGGCCGCATCGGCTTCTGGAACGTCGGCGTCCCCCCGTCCGGCCCCATGGACCACCTCAGCTTCCGCATCGCCAACCGCATCGTCGGCAACTCCGAAAATGCCGCCGCCCTCGAGTGCACCACCACCGGCCCCCGCCTCCGCTTCGACGCCGACACCCTCTTCGCCCTCACCGGCGCGGACATGTCCGCCAAACTCGCGGGCCAGCCGGTTCCCCGCTACACCCCCATCCAGGCCAAAGCCGGCGACGTCCTCACCCTCGGCGCAGCTTCGAAGGAAGGCGTCCGCGCCTACCTCGCCCTCCGCGGCGGCATCGACACCCAGCCCTACCTCGGCTCCCGCAGCACCTTCCTCCTCGGTGGCTTCGGCGGAGCCTCCGGCCGAGCCCTCCGCGGCGGTGACGTCCTCCACCTCGGCCAGCCCGATCTAACCCTCATCGAACCAACCCCTTTACCAGAAAACCTCGCCCCAAACCTCAGCAAAACCTGGCAGATCGGCGTCCTCTTCGGCCCCCACACCGCCCCCGAGTTCTTCACCGAAGCCGACATCGACATGCTCTTCGCCACACCCTGGCGTGTCCACTACCAGTCCGACCGCACCGGCGTCCGCCTCACCGGCCCCAAGCCCCAATGGGCGCGCCCCGACGGCGGCGAAGCCGGCCTCCACCCCTCGAACATCCACGACAACGCCTACGCCATCGGCACCATCGACTTTACCGGCGACATGCCCATCCTCCTCGGCCCCGACGGCCCGTCGCTCGGCGGCTTCGTCTGCCCCGCCACCATCGTCCAGGCCGAACTCTGGAAACTCGGCCAGCTCAAAGCCGGCGACACCGTCCAGTTCCAGCGCCTCACCTTCGCCCAAGCCCAGGCCCTTGAACAAGCCCAGGACACCCTACTCGCCACGATGGGTGCCCCACCCTTATCGACAGTCTCACCGTCGATCAGGGTGGGGTCAGAAGCGCCACAGCCCCAAGAACCCGCCATCCTCCTCGCCCTCGACCGCGATCCCAAGATGGTCTTCCGCGCCGACGGCGACAAGTACCTCCTCGTCGAGTACGGCCCCCTCCAACTCGACCTTCCTCTCCGCTTCCGCGTTCACGCGCTCGAACAAGCCCTCCGCAGCCAAAACCTCGCCGGCCTCATCGACATCACCCCCGGCATCCGCTCCCTGCACCTCCACTTCGACTCCCGCACGCTCGAGCGCTCTCTCTTAATAGAGACCCTCGCTCGCCTCGACGCCGCCCTCCCCGACCTCTCCGCCATCGAGGTCCCCTCCCGCATCGTCCATCTCCCGCTCTCCTGGGACGACCCTCAGGCCCGGCTCGCCCAGGAAAAGTACATGCAGGCCGTCCGCCCCGACGCCCCCTGGTGCCCCTCCAACATCGAGTTCATCCGTAGAATCAATGGCTTGGCCTCCGTCGACGATGTCCACCGCATCGTCCACGAGGCCAGCTACCTCGTCCTCGGCCTCGGCGACGTCTACCTCGGCGCCCCCGTCGCCACCCCCGTCGACCCCCGCCATCGCCTCGTCACCACCAAGTACAACCCCGCCCGCACCTGGACCCCCGAGAACGCCGTCGGCATCGGCGGCGCCTATCTCTGCGTCTACGGCATGGAAGGCCCCGGGGGCTACCAGCTCGTCGGCCGCACCCTCCAGATGTGGAACACCTGGAAGACCACGCCCGTCTTCCCGCCCGGCCACCCCTGGGCGCTCCGTTTCTTCGACCAGCTCCGTTTCTACCCCGTCTCGCCTGAAGAGCTCCTCGAAGCCCGCCGCCGTTTCCCCCGTGGCGACTACCCCCTCCGCATCGAAGAAACCACCTTCAGGCTCGCCGACTACGACCGCTTCCTGGCCTCGATCGCCGACTCCGCCGCCACCTTCAAGCAAACCCAGCGCGAGGCCTTCCTTGCTGAGCGCGAGCGCTGGGTCGCCGCCGGCCAGATGACCATCGTCGAACCCGAGGAAGCCCCGCTCGACACTCCCGACGCCCAGGTCCCCGAGGGCTGCGAAGGCGTCTCCTCTTCCGTCACCGCCAGCGTCTTCCAAATCCCCATCGCTATCGGCGACCACGTCACCGAGGACCAGAAGCTCGTCGTCCTGGATGCCATGAAGATGGAGATCGCCATCCAAGCCCACACCGCCGGCACCGTAGCCGAGATCCACACCAAGGTAGGCGCCCTGGTCACCAGCGGCCAGCTCCTCGTCTCCCTCCGCCCCGACTAATCCACCCACCTCTCACGTCCTCCTGAGGGGCTGGCTAAGTATCAAAAGATCCAGCTCATCGTAGCCTCGAACCCAACCTGGCGCGACCTGAGCCTCGACCTGCTCACCTTCCCAGAGTTCAAGGAACCGTCATCTTAAGCGCAGCGAAGGACCCCTGTATTTCGCTTTCGCGTTTGCCGTTGCCTGTTCTTCCATCCCACCAACTCAATCCGTAGACCAAGCCGCCCTACTTCGGCCACAAAACCACCGCCGCCGCCGTCCTAGGAGCCGCATAAGCTAAATCCGCATGCCGAGCACTCGGATGCCGCACCTTCGATACCCGCCCCTCCGCCCGCATCCGCCGATCCGCCTCCTCCCAAGCCGGCAGCTCCGCCTCCGCCTGGCTCCAATGCGCCACCGAAGCCTCATCGCACCAGTCCAGCAGAAACGGCATCGCCTTCTGATGCGCGCCGCTGGTCCTGTACGCGTGCATACTCTCCTGGCTCTCCCACGCCGTCATCGTCCAGAACGTCCACCTGCGGTCGGCCAGCAGCGATCCCCGCTGAAAGCCTGGCGCCGTCCGGATCTGATTCCGAGTCACGAGCATCTGCCACGCAAACCGAGGCAGGAACCGAATCGACCGGATCCGCAGGCGCGTCAAGCTCACAAACACCATGGCTGCTCTCCATACCGTTTATACCGCTCCGCGCAACCGGCTCACCGACCGCCACTCTGCCATTCCCTGCATCTTCATCTGAAACTTGCCCGTCATCACCCCATCCTTCAGCTCGTACGTCCGCCGAAGGAATGCTGCCTTAATTGCCAATACAAGGGTTCTCGAGAGTAAAAGCTCTTACCTATTTCTTTGGTGTTGCTTTCACTTGGGGGTAAGCCTCGATGAGCATGTTGGCCTCATCCGGGTTTGTGGATTCCACCGTAAAGTTGGCCATGCTGCCTGCTTCCGGCGAGGTCACAACATCATGGGTGATGAAGTAATACGTCTTGCCCGCTTCGGCGGTGAAGCCTTGCAATGCCACCTTCTCTGACGCTTTCTTCGAGCGGGATTGCCAATTGACACACAAGTGGTGTTCGCCTGGTTCCACTGCAAGCACAGTATAGGAACTGCCGTTCAAAGCGCCGATCCAGCGACCGTCCAACCCGAGCTTCAGCGTGAGCCCTCCACAGCGGCCGAAGCAAATGCCTGGAGTGGAGCTTTCCTGCTCAATAATGTAGAGCAACGCCTTACCTGGATCCGTTGGTGCAGTTGCAGGCGTATGCAGCGCATCCACGTCAAAGGTCGTTTCCTGCGGACCACATGCCGCCGTCGCCGCAGCAGTTTTGCGCAAATCCTGCGCCTGACTCGCAATTACCACCGTACCAACTAAGACCGGAATCACCCAAAACCGCATGTGGTTCTCCTATGGAGCCGAGATTCTAAACCTGCTTGCACTTACAAAGCAATGAGGTTTTCAAGCCTCCAACCAACTCCACCCGCCCAGCCCCCGGCGTTTCACACATCGGACACGATGTGCTCCTCACTGGCGAAGTAGATCGCCTCAGTCCCGCGCAACCGCAGGTCGCCTTCCTCATTGTCAAGCTCCACCACCGTCCAAACCTCCCCTAAACCCATCCTGATCAGCAACATAGCCAAAGAAAATACTTGGCATAGTCACCCCATCCAATCCGCTAGAATAGAAGTTATAAATACATTCCGATGTTCTTCCGCTATTAGCGGAGGTCTGGACTCAAGTCCAGACCTAATCCACATGCTTTGAATACTTTGCGCACCTAAAGTACCCCGGGGGAGACTCCACACCGTTGACCATTGACCAGCTCCACCGCGACTACACCGCCGGCACCTCCACCCCGACCCAACTCGTCGCCGGCATCTACGACCGCATCGAGGCCGCCCCGCTCCACCCCGTCTGGATCACCCTCATCCCCCGCGCCCAAGCTCTCGCCCGCGCGCAGGCCCTCGCCAGCCAGGACCCAACCAAGCTCCCTCTCTACGGCATCCCCTTCGCCGTCAAGGACAATATCGACGTCGCCGGCACCCCCACCACCGCCGCCTGCCCGGCTTTCGCCTACACGCCCACGGCCTCGGCGACCGTCGTCCAAAAGCTCGAAGCCGCCGGCGCCATCCTCATCGGCAAGACCAACATGGACCAGTTCGCCACTGGCCTGGTTGGTACGCGCTCTCCTTTCGGCGCCCCGTCGAGCGTCTTCTCGCCCGAATACATCTCCGGAGGTTCGAGCTCCGGATCGGCCGTCGCCGTCGCCAGCGGACTCGTCGCCTTCTCGCTCGGCACCGACACCGCTGGCTCCGGCCGCGTGCCCGCCATGTTCAACAACCTCATCGGCCTCAAGCCCACCCGCGGCTTCATCAGCACCCAGGGCGTCGTTCCCGCTTGCCGCACCCTCGACTGCGTCTCCATCTTCGCCGAGACCGCCGCCGACGCCGCCCTGGTCCTTGCCTCGGCCTCCGGCTTCGACCCCGCCGACGCTTACTCCCGCACCCCCGCCCCCGGCGACGGAGCCGCCCCCTGGACAACAGCTCCCACCTTCCGCTTCGGCGTCCCCTCTCCCGCCTCGCTCGAATTCTTCGGCGACCCCCATAACCCAACCCTCTTCCAATCCGCCGTCCAGGCCCTCGAATCTCTCGGCGGCCAGCCCGTTGAGTTCGACCTAACCCCCTTCCTCGCCGCCGCGCGCCTGCTCTACGGCGGCCCTTGGGTCGCCGAGCGCTCCGCCGCCATCCAGCCCTTCTTCCTCGCCCACCAGGCCGACATGGACCCCGTCGTCGCCTCCATCCTCGCCGGGGCAGGGCAGTACTCGGCCGTCGACCTCTTCGGAGCCCTCTACCAGCTCGAAGCCTTTCGCCGCCAGACCTCCGCCGCCTGGAGCGCCTTTGACCTCATGCTCCTGCCCACCGCCCCGCGCACCTTCACCCACGCCGAGATCGCGGAGGAGCCCATCGCCCGCAACAGCCAGCTCGGCCTCTACACCAATTTCGTCAACCTGCTCGACCTCGCCGCCGTCGCCGTCCCCGCCGGCATACGTCCCGCGTCACCCTCCGAGCCCGCCTTACCCTTTGGCGTCTCGCTCATCGGGCCCTCCTTCACCGAGCAAGCCCTGCTCCCCCTCGCCGACAAGCTCCATCGCAAACTGAACACCACCCTCGGCGGTAGCTCCAGCCTCCTCGCCGAAACCGCGCCGCTCGACCCCCAGGACGTCCCTCACGGCTGCCTGCTCATGGCGGTGGTCGGTGCGCACCTCTCCGGCCAGCCCCTCAACGGGCAGCTCACCAGCCGCGGCGCACGCCTGGTCCGCACCTGCCGCACCCACCCCGACTACAAGTTCTACGCCCTCGCCAACACCACGCCACCCAAGCCCGGCCTGGTCCGCGTCCCCGGCTTTGCAGGTCCCGGCATCGAAGTCGAAGTCTGGGCCATGCCCGCCGACACCGTCGGTTCCTTCGTCGCCGGTGTTCCCCAACCCCTCGGCATCGGCAGCGTATGTCTCGAAGACGGCGGGCTCGTCATGGGCTTCCTCGCCGAGCCCGCCGCCACCGAAGGCGCACTCGAAATCACCCACCTCGGCAGCTGGCGCGCGTACCTCGCCACACTCAAGCGCTGAGCAAGCTAATTTGCGGCGCCCATCCCGCCGCCACCGCGCCGTCCTGCGGGTTTGTCGTCCCCGGTTCCGAGAGCTTTGTAGCGTCCGTCCAGGATCTCGATGACCGCGGCCTGCATCTCGACCGAGTCCGGAGTCACCGCAGGATCGAACCGAGCTACCACCTTGCCATCCTTGCCGATAAAGAACTTCGTGTAGTTCCAATGCACCGGCCCGCCATTGCCCTTGGTCAGGAATCCATAGAGCGGCAGCTGCAGGTCGCCCGTCAGGACAGACTTGGCCATCACCGGAAATGTGACCTTATCCTCGCCCGTATACAGCTTCTGTATCTCCGCATCTGTCCCTGGCTCCGCCGCCCCAAACTCATTGGACGGCACCCCGATCACCACCAGCCCCTTGTCCTTGTACTGCTCCGCCAGCTTCTCAAGCGCGGGCAGCTGCGCGTTGAAGCTCGACTTACTGCCGAGATTCACCACCAGCACCGTCTTGCCCTTGAAGCTTGAGAGCGGCACGCCTTTTCCATCCGCCCCTGGAAGCTCGAAGTCATAGGCCAGCTTATCCCCCGCGCCCGCGGCCTCGCCCCCGGCGCCACCTCGCCGTCCGCGTCCCCCGCCCGAGCCTTTCCCGGCGGCATCTTCGACCGGCTTGGTTCCATCCCCACCTGCAAAGTCCGCAGGCTTAGCCTTCTTCTCTTCCCCAGGTGCCGGCCCGGTCGCCTCCGGCAGAGGTTTTTGTTTCTCGGTTGCCCCTTTGCCTAGCTTGTCCTGGTCCGCCGGCTCCTGCGCCGAAGCCCGGTGACACACCGAAACAAGCAAAGCAAACGTAAGCGCGGCACAGACCTGTTTCCATCGCATTGCAGCCTCCACCAAACCAATGTCTACTACTCTAACGGAAGCGCGGCGGCAACTAGCCCGCGCCTGCCGCTAGAACGTGTACTTACCCGAGAACTGCATCTGTCGCGGCTGTACCAGCACATTCGCGTAAGAACCGAACTTCGTGCTGCCGATGTTAGTAGTATTAGTTGTTGCGCCAGTACCTGAGAGCGTACTGAACCGGCTGTCATTCAACACGTTGAACACTTCGGCAGAGATCTTGAACTGCTGTTCTCGAAAGGTATGGAACGACTTGCTCAGGCCGTCATCAAGCGAGAGATAGCCATCCGCCCGCAACTCATTCCGCTGCCCCGATTCGCCTGGATAGGCAAACCGGAAGCTGGCCTGCGCCTGGGCCACCGTCGCGCTCTTGAATGCGGTCTCGTATGGTGCGGAACTGCCGCCGACATAGCGGTGGCCTCCCGTTGCCAGCGGCGCAATCTGGACCGCATTGCTCGGAATATCGAAGTTGGTTCCGTAGTTCCCATTGTCCGTTGCGGACCACGGAAAGCCCGTGCTGTAGTGCACCGTCCCATTCAGCCGGAAGCCTCCCAGGACACGGTCGATCAAGCCATTGTTGCTGAAAAAAGCCTGTCCGTGTCCGACCGGCAGATTCAAACTATAGTTCGCTGTAATGTTATGCCGAACATCGTAGTCGGAAACCGCATACATCTGGCTCGGATTGAAGGCATTGATAATTCTGCTCGCGTTGCTTCGTTCCGGTGAAGAACCATAGTCCAGGCTTTTTCCGTAGGTATAGTTCACGTCGTACTCATTGCCATATTTGAACGCATGCCGAACCGAGAGCTGCAGCGCGTTGTAGTTGCTCGTACCGACCGAAGCCTGCACGAAGATCGACGAGTACTGCGGATAGAAGAAACGAAGCTGCTGGCCCGCCGGCGCAAAGCCTGGGGTCGTATCGAAGTTATATAGCGTGTTCGTCTCATTGCCCGTGGCCCGGTCTACGCTAAGCGAAGCGTAATACGCCTGCGCACCTTTATACGTGACTGCCGGCGTTGTGGCTGTTTTCGCAACGGTGTAGGTCGCGTTCGGAAACACATTCTGGAAATAGCCGCTGTTCGGAATGCTTGCCACCGGTATTCCGGCGTCGATCGCCTTCGCAAAGGCCGTTGCCGCCTGGAAGTAGGTCTGCGCGCTGCTCGGGTCATATAGGTTTGTCGGTTGCGCTACGTCCAGGTTATTTAGCACATGCCGCCCAAGCCGCCCAACATAAGACGCGGTCACGACCATCCCGCGTGTCACCTCATGCTGTACCGACAAGTTGAAGGTTTCCGCGTATGGCGTCTTCAGGTTGCCATCGATATCGCTGACAAAGGAGCTGCCAAAACTGTTGATGGTGGTCTGCGCCGGGTCAATCGGAAACGATTGCGGAGCGACCGTTACCGCCCCCACCGGGACATTCTGGTATCCGGTAAATTCCGAGTAAGTGGAAGCGCTCGGGTAGGCGAAGGGATTCTGACGGCTCAGCGCAAAGGCCCCATTGGCATCGTAGTAGTCGATCACAGCATCCCCGAAGTGATCGTAAGCCAGTGCAAAGCCGCCACGGATAGACGTCTTGTTATTCAGCGTTGCATATGCAAAGGAAATTCGAGGAGCGAAGTTCAACTTTTGAGGCGTCCACAGATTCGGTGCGCCGTTTGCCTGTCCTCCCGGCATAACCGAAATATCCGTCCCGTAGCTTGTTCCAGCAGCGGCAGCCGAGACTCGATTTTGGAAGAAGGTCGTTCCCAGGTTAATATTGGGCTCAACCTGCTGCCCGTTGATCTCATAAGGAACGCCAAGATGCGTATATCGGATGCCGGCAGTCAAGGTAAGTTGCGGAGTCGCCTTCCACTGATCCTGAACGTAGTATTCTTGCTCGAGCGACCGGTACACGTGCGTGGGAACCGTTCCCGCAGGCGCTGGTACTAGCTGGTTGCCTTGAATCAGGAAGTTGGTGTACGAGTCAGCGCTCGTAATGCCGCCTACGTTCGCCAGAATGTCATTATTATAGGAACTCTTGAACGACTTAGCCACGGCACCGTAAGCCGCTGTCGGATCGAGGCCGGACCCAGTACCGGCAATCGCCGCAGTCGCAAGTAAGGCGGCGGATACGTTGCCCACCGGGTAAAGCGTACCGTTGGCGTAACGGCTGTTCGAGATAAATCGATCGTTCACGCCGAACTGAATCGTATGCCGCCCCTTGACAAAGGTCGCGTCATCCACCAGATTACTGGTGTTCGTGATGTAATACGTCGAGGTCGTCGTGCCAGTTAATGGGCTGAACGCGCTGAAGCTGATATAGGGGTGAGCGCCCGCGCCTTGTACCGCCGTACCCTCACGAATGTACCCGTATCGAAGGTTGTTGGTCAGCGAATTATTGACAACCCAGATATGCCCCGCGCCAACTCCCTTATTGTTTTCATACGTTAGGCTATTTGCCCCTAACCCGGTGAACTGAAGCGCACTGGCCGAGTTGTCCCCCTGCAACGTCCCGCGAACGAATATCGTCTGGCGAGAGTTGAGCGTGTAATCCAAACGCGCAACGTTCGTGATCTGATGAATCGGAGCCGGAGAGGGAAACACATACGATCCGGTATTATATCCGTCACCACCCACCGTCGAGTTGGCAATCGGAAACTGCTTGAAGTACGCGAGTGCTGCTGGATCGGTGCCGGGCGCGCTACACCCCATGCATCCCTGATCCAGCCCAGCGATCTGGGCTGGCGTGAGGATGACAGTCCCTCCGGCAGCATTGGGGTATACCACGTTGCCGGTGATCAAGCCCCCGTAGCTCTGTCCGGGAACGGTATCACCGGCAACCGGATTGATGAGAGATGGCACCGTCTGCGTAACGACCGTGTCCGTTGCCTGCTTAAATCCTTCGTAAGCGCCAAAGAAAAACAGCCGGTCTTTTAACAACGGCAAGCCAAGCGAAGCTCCGTAGGTATCCTGCAGCACCTTTGCCGAAATATTCGGTTTTCCCGACTGTAACTCCGACTGTTTGTTAAACCAATTATTCGACGCTGTCGCCGCTCCGCGATAAAAGTAGTAAGCGCTCCCATGGAACTGATTGGTTCCGCTGCGCGTGGTTACGGATACCTGGCCGCCCGAAGAACGGCCTGCATCTGCTTCGCCATTGGTCGTCGTCACGCGAAATTCTTCCACCGACTCACGCGTCGAGCGCAGCACGCCCACAAAAGCATATCCATAGTTCGGATCGTTGTTGTCCACACCGTCGAGCGTAAGATTCGTCTGATCCTGACGCGCTCCATTCACAATGCCCGTCCGGGGATCCTGGTTCAGGCCCCCCGTCGTGGCGCCCGGATCGAGAGCCAGCACGCCCGGCTGCAGGGAGAGCAAGTAGTTCACGTTATTGGCAAGGTATGGCAGGTTCTGGATCTGCTGGCTGTCAAAGGCTTTACCAAGGGTCCCATCATTGGAGTTCAGCGCCGCGATGCCCGTGCTCACCTCGACGACTTCGCTGGCACCGACAGTCAACTTAAAGTCCACCTTCAAGGGCGTCGAGACCAGCAACTCCACCGACTCAACCTCTTCTGAAAATCCGGGAGCGATGACATGCACTTCATACGTTCCCGGCTGCACCTGCGAGAACGTGTACTCGCCCTTGGACTTGGTCAACGTCGTCACTGTCGTGCCCGTGGCGGGGTTCTTGATGCTCACCGTCACGCCTTGCACCACGGCACCGGTCGAATCCGTCACCACACCGCTCAATCCAGTGGTATTGGTCTGCGCGAACGCGGCAGAGGCGGCCAGCAAGAACGTGCCCGCAAGCGCGGTCGATGACCCAAGGCCAAGGGAGCGGGAAACCAGAAACCAGGAACGAGCGTTGCTGCCAATCTGCATGAAAACGACCTCCGGAGGAATGCAAAAGACCGTACCGGCACAGAGACGCGACGACTCACACGCAGGCTTGACCGTGCGCCGTTCGCTTGGGAACGCTGTGCGGCTTGTACGTGTTGTCCGATCATAACGCGGACACGCTTGTCCTTCGCCGCACCCGCCGTTTGTCTATCCCCGGCATAAGCGAAAACCGCTAAGACACACCCTTTCTCTTCGCTCCATCAGGATTTTGCCCTTCCAAGCACCGCAACAAATCCGCTCGTTCCTGGGCCTTTTCGCCGCTCCCAATCGTCTCGCAGGTCAACCCTGTGATACACCAGAAGTGACCCCAAACGACGAGGTGATGCTTGGACTTTGACCAGTTGAAGACTTTTCTCGAGGTCTCGCGGCAAAAAAGCTTCTCGCGTGCCGCGGTCAAACTCCTGGTGACCCAGCCTTCCATCTCCGCCCAGATCTCCTCGCTTGAAAAAGCCATCGGCGTCCGCCTGTTTGAGCGCGGCGGCGGCAAGGTCACCCTCACCGCCGCCGGACGCGTCTTCGAGCCCTTTGCCGAGGACTGCCTTTCGCGCCTCAACCATATCTCCATCACCATTGCCGACCTCGAACGCTCGCCCCGCGGCAGCCTCCTCATCAGCGCCAACGACTCCACCGCGCTTTACGTCCTGCCCACCTTTTTCGCCAACTTCAAGAAGCGCTACCCCCGCGTCTCGCTCAACATCGTTCGCGCTGAGCGCGCCAAGACCATCGAGTCGGTCCTCAACCGCGAGGCAGACTTCGGCGTCGTCTCGATGCCCGTCGCCGACCCCCGACTTCACGTCGAGGTCATCCACGAGGACGAGTGGACGCTTTGCCTGCCGGTCGATCACGTGCTTGCTTCCTCGTCTGTCGTCAGCCTGAAGCAGATCTCACAGCACAACCTGCTGCTGCCGAAGACCGGACGCCGCCGCGAGCATCTCGACCGGCTCTTCGCTCAGTACAAGATTCGCCCCCGCATCGGCATGGAGCTCGACTCCTACGAGCTGCTGAAGCGCCTGGTCATCGCGGGCATGGGCATTGGCTTCCTGCCCAGAATCAACGTGCTCGAGGAGCTGCGTTCAGGCGTGTTGACCGCCGTTGCCACAGAAGGCGTTGTCATCCCGCGCAACCTCGCCCTGATCTCTCGCATGGACCGCGAGCTGACCCGCGCCGGCCACGCCTTCTTTCATGTCGCCACCCGCGGCACGCATCCCACGGCCGAGCCGGAGCGCGATCCAGACCGTCCGGACCGGCCGGCAGCGGAAACTCGCCAGCATAGCGCCGGGGAGGCCTTGTGAGACTCCGCCTCTCCCTGGCCGCGGCGTGGCTCGCGTCGCTTATCTGCGCCGCTCACGCTCAGTTCCCGCAGCCCGATGGCGGCGGCATCCGCCCCGGAACCCTGCCGCTCGCCTGGAACACCGGCGGCCCCAAGTGCATGGACATGCCCGAGTGGCAGATCCACGAGTACAACCCCGATCTCTTCCTGCTGCGGCAAAGCGGCTGCACCGACTACGAGAAGCCCTTCGTCTATCTGCTCTTCGGCAAGCAGCGCGCGCTCCTGTTTGACACCGGCTCCCGCAACGGCAATCTCGCCCCCACGCTGCAGCGGCTCATGCATCAATACCTGGTCCGCAATCACCGCGAGTCCATGCCCCTGATCGTCACGCACTCGCACTCGCACGGCGATCACATTGCCGGCGACGCCGCCATCCAGGCCCTCAACGATCCCGCTCTGCCCATCACCTTTATCCCGCCTACAGTCGAAGGCGTCCGGCAGCTCTACAAGATCGACCACTGGCCCGACGACCTCGGTTCCATCGACCTCGGCGACCGCATCATCGACGCCATTCCGATCCCCGGCCACGACACCTCGAGCATCGCGCTCTACGATCGCCAGACCGCCATCCTGCTCACCGGCGACAGCGTCTATCCCGGGCGCATCTACATCCGCGACTTCCCGGCCTTCGCGCTCAGCAACGCCCGCCTCGTCAAGTTCACCGCCGACAAGCCCGTAAGCCACATGCTCGGCTGCCACATCGAAGAGACGAACATCCCGTTTCTCGACTACCCGGTCGGCACCATCTACCAGCCAAACGAGCACGAGCTTTCGCTCTCCCGCGGCGTGCTGCTCGAGATGCAGGCGGCTCTCGATAGTCTGCACGGCGTCCCGAAGCGCGTCGCCTACGCCGACTTCAGCTTGTGGCCGTCCGGTCCCGCCTTTCGCGCCAACGACGCCGGCGCCCAGGACGCGTACCGTCAACGCCAGAGATATCAGCAAGAGCATATGTGGGACCAGACCCCGCCGCTCGCTCCGCCCAAACCATAACTCCCTGCATTCTCTGCTTCATGCGGACGCCTGATACATCCCACTGACTCGTACCCGCGCCGGGTCCTTGCGCAGCCGAGCCGGTTGCTCCAGTGTGGCTGCCGGCGTTCCCCGGGCCGGATCGCAACACAGGTTGAGCGCTTCGACGCAGCGCGCATCCAGCTTGTGCGGGGTAAGCTCACGGAGCCTCACCATGGCTGTCGCATGCGGCACTCCGGGTCGGTAGGGCCGGCCTTCGGTCATCGCCCGGTAGATGTCGGCTACGGCGATCACCCGCGACTCAATCCCCAGCTGATGCTCGCGCAGTCTGTTCGGGTAGCCGGACCCATCCAGTTTTTCGTGATGGGCTCCAGCGATCGCCGCAAGCTCCGCGAAGGGCTCAATGCGGGCCAGAATCTGCTGCGTCAGCCGCGGATGCTCCACCACCGTACGCCACTCGTCCGCAGTCAGGCGCCCGCTCTTGTCCAGGATTGTATTCGGCACCGACAGCTTTCCCAGATCGTGCAGCAGCGCCGCGCGATGCACCATGTGCAGCCGGTCCGGCGGCAACGCAAGCGCCGCAGCCATTGCCACCGCCACCTGAGCCACGCCCACCGAATGGCGATACGTGAAGGGACTCTTCGCGTCCACGACATCCGCAAACGCCTCACAGATCCGGTCGATCTCTTCGGCTCCCACGCCGTCCGACGCCTCAGGATCGAGCTCAATGACCAGCCGCCGGGTCACGTCCAGGTCGTCCGCCGGCAGGCACTGCAGCCAAAGCTGGCCGTCGCGGTCAAGCGCCGTCGCGGCCTCGACCACCTCGGGATCGAACCAGCGCCCGCTGCGTTCCCGCACCTGGACCAAGGCCGCCGCGGGATTGCACTCGCAGGCCAGCGCGTCCAGGTGCTCGGCCAGTGTCACGATCCGGGCCTGCAGCGGAATCGCCCGTCCGTGCAGATGAAGCGGAGAACCGGATCCATCCCAGCGCTCGTCAAGCGCAAACACCGCATCGCAGGTCGCGGCGGAAAGTCCCAGCTTGCGCGTAATATTGGCTCCCCGCTCGCAGCGCAGCAGGATCATCTCCCGGTCGCTCCTACGCTGACGGGAGCCCATGTGCAGGATGCGACGGAACTGCTGTCGGAGCGGAAATGCGCCGCGCGTTTCCTCGCGAATGAAATTCAACGCATTGCGTTCCCGTCTCGGTCCGTTCCGGCGGTCCGGGGCCTTGTCGTCTCCACGCGCCATCTGTCCCAGGCGCGAAGCATTGCTGCTGCAGCCCACATCCTTCAGCAGCAGCGCATAATAGAGCGACTCAAGCTCCCGCGGCGGCATCCCCAGAGCCCGGCCGAGACGCATGCCCAGCAGGCAGCTGCGCAAAGCATGCCCTGGAACCGCATCCTCGGTCAAGTCGATCGCAAACGACAGGGCGGAGATGATTTCAGAAAATGTGATGACGACCTTGCCTGTCATTGCTGCGCTCCGGAACTCGCCCGGGCGCCTCGTGCTGTGTGCCGGTTCAGAAACATTGCGCATGAGCTTCGAGACCCTCATCTCCGGCTTTTTTCGTACAGGAGTCGTGTGCCGAATCACGCCCCGTGCCGCGATTCTAGACCTGCAAACCACCCGTTTTTGCCCGTATTCGACTAACGTTGTAGGGCAAATCCAGGCAATTGCCACAGAAGTTGCACGGATCTCGAACTGTCGCCCTCCTAGCGAATACCGGACATTGCGTCTTCCGCTGCACCGCTTGGTACTTGGCTTAAGCCGTGGCGCGGACCCGCACGCATCCACCGTTTCCCGTTGCGCGTAGTCTTACTAAGAGCCCGGCAGCAGATGCTGACCTCAAGGGCTCCGAAAGGCACAGGATGCTGATTCGCAACTCAAGAGTTTATGGCGACGACATCGCCTCCTCCGAAATTACGCCGCACTCCCTCTTTGAGACCGGCCGTCCCTCCCGCCGCGCCTTTCTCGCCAGCGCCGGGGCTCTCGCCGCCTCCAGCCTGCTCGCTCGCCAGGCCTTCGCCGACGACGCCCTCCCCACGGTCCCCGGCAAATTCCAGGCCACCGATCCCCAGACCCCCTTCGCCAAGGCCACTACCTACAACAACTTCTACGAGTTCGGCGTTGACAAGGACCAGCCCGCCAAAAACGCCCACACCCTCCAGACCCGGCCCTGGTCTGTGCAGGTCGCCGGCCTCGTCAAAAAGCCGCTCACCGTCTCGATCGACGACTTGACGCACTACCGCCCGCTCGAATCCCGCGTGTACCGCCACCGCTGCGTCGAAGCCTGGTCGATGGTCATCCCTTGGGACGGCTACTCGCTCTCCGAGTTCATCAACTTCTGTGAGCCGCTGCCCAGCGCCAAGTACATCCAGTTCGTCTCCGATCTCAACCGCAAGCAGATGCCCGAGCTCCCCGACGGTTTTCCTTGGCCTTACCTCGAGGGTCTGCGCATGGACGAAGCCATGCATCCCCTCACGCTGCTCACCTTCGGCTGCTACGGCCAGGTCTTGCCCAACCAGAACGGCGCCCCTGTCCGCGTTGTGGTTCCGTGGAAGTGGGGCTACAAGTCCGCTAAATCCATCGTCAAGGTCATCTTCACCGACAAACAGCCCAAGACCATGTGGAATGAGCTGAACAGCGAAGAGTACGGCTTCTACTCGAACGTGAACCCCAACATCAGCCATCGCTGGTCCCAGGCCCACGAGCGCCGCATCGATGGCGGCTTCCCCCACAGCATCCCCACCCAGATGTTCAACGGATACGGCGACCAGGTGGCCAGCCTCTACGCCGGCATGGATCTCAACCGCTACTACTGACGCATTCCGATTCCAGACACCGGCTCGGGTGCCCCATCTCAGACAGCACCATTGTCTGAGATGGGGAAGGACGACGCTCACTCAGCCGACACTCGTGTGGAAGGGACACTTCCATTTGGAACACGGCAACGATCCTGCTAGCAACGATCCTGCTAGCAACTATCCTGCCATCGGACCAGTACAGGATGCATCTCTGGTCAATGCCAAATGGAGGAGCGCACTCACCATGAGCCTCTCGCTGTGGACCTCTTCATCCTTGCAAGAGGGCCATAGCGACCGCGAGAAGCACACATGCGCAAACCACGTAGGATACGAGTTGTTGCGGCGCAAGGCCGAGCGGACGACCCGTTTCCGACACAAACTCGGGATCGGTCCAATCCGTACCGGGGAAGAGCGGCGAAAAAACCATGGCAACGAAGTAGTTTGCGGCGGTCGCAGAGGCAATCAGGAACAGCGGAACCGTAAGAACTCGGGAACCAAAGAGGATGGCAAGGGATATGGAGCCACTGAGAATGCCCATAAGCATCGTTTGCCCATTATGAAATTTGGCATGTGGAGGCCAGCGAGGGTTCCAAAGATGCTGTTTGGCTGTAGCAGGCACGAGCGCATCCGCGACAAGTCCGCCGAAGTTAAAGACGGCGATGAAGGCGATGATCCACTTTGCGATTTGCATAGACGCTCCTCTCCCCAGGTGGGGGGAAAGGACGCACAGGTTGCTCCACATCTTCAAGAGACGGGTAAGCTGCACGAACGCAAAACGTCGCCCGGACTACCGACCGGGCAGTGACTTTCGCGCGTCCATCCTTATGTTGGCTCAAGTACCGGCTATTGTCAAAGTGAGTTTTCACGGCAGATCGGATTCGATTCGCTCTCGCCGTTTCGGTCACGGCAGGTCGCCTTCCATCTACACTCACCATGATGCCTTCTCGCCTTATCCCCTACGTCAAAGCCGTGCTCCATCTCCTTTGTCTAGCGCCCTTCGTCCTGCTCGTCGCGCGCTACCGCTCCGGCGCCCTCACGCTTCTCGCCGACCCCGTCAATTACATCACCCATTTCACCGGCGATTGGGCCCTCTGGATCCTCCTCGTCTCGCTCGCCGTCACCCCGCTCCGTCGCGTCCATTCCCGTCTCTCGAACCTCATCCGCTTCCGCCGCCTGCTCGGCTTGTACGCCTTCTTCTACGCCTCGCTCCACCTCGCCACCTACGTCTTTCTCTTCTCCGGCTACGACCTCCCCTCTGCCTGGGCGGGCCTCACCCACGGCCATCCCGCCGAGATCTGGCGTCAGTGGATCGTCATCTGGCCCACTGTCCTCCAGGATCTCGAAAAGCGGCGCTTCATCCAGGTCGGCCTGCTCTCCTGGGTTCTTCTGCTCGCCCTCGCCCTTACCTCCCCGCAGATCGTCCTGCGCAAGATGGGCGGCCGCACCTGGCAGCGCCTGCATCGCTTGGTCTATGTGGCTGCCGCCGCCGCCTGCATCCACTACTGGTGGCTGGTCAAGGCAGGCGTCCGCCGCCCGCTGCCCGACACCCTCATCCTCACCGCGCTGCTCCTCGCCCGCATTTTCTGGACTCTCCGCAAAAAACCTGCAACCCCCCGCACCGTCCCTGTCCCCCTCGCCAGCCCCTCTCTGTGATCTTCCGGGCCGCCCAGGCATCCCCTGCGCTTGTCTTTCTTCCCGCAACTCCTGGCTCGCACCCGGTTCTAAGCAGAGGGAGGCGATCGCATGCGAGCCCGGCTCTGTTTTTTGACATGCACCGTGCTGGCTTGCTCGGCTTTTGCGCAGGACGATCCTCCTGCCCACACAGCCACCGCCCAGCTTAAGCTGCCTCCCTCCAGGATTGCCCCCAATCTCCCGCTCAACCCCCGCGAGCGCGCCGTTCAGCTCCTCGACCGCTTCACCTTCGGCCCACGTCCCGGCGACGTCGACCGCGTCCTGGCCCAGGGGCCGGACCAGTGGCTCGACCAGCAACTCACCCCTGACGCCATCCCCGACCCGACCCTCGCCAACCGCCTCCGAGACTTTCCTACCCTCACCCTGCCTCCCGACCAGGCTCTTCTTCGCTTTCCCGACCGCGGCGCCGTCGAGCAGGTCGCCGACGGCAAGCGCCCCTATCCTACCGACCCGCTGCTCCTCAGCGTCTATGAGGTCCAGGTCTACAAGCTTCAGCAGGAGCGCGCCGCCAAACTCGCCGCCCCCACCCCGCAGGACGAAGCAGCGAAAGACGCCCAGAAGAAACTCGGCCAGGCCACCGCCTCTCGCGTGGCCGGCCAGCTTTTCGCTCTGCCGAAAGCCGCTCGCATGGCCGCCCTCGACGCCCTCCCCGCGCCTGACCGCATCGCCTTCGCCAGCTATGTTCCCGGCGATCAGCGGACTGTTCTCTTCAACGAGTTCACCCCCCGCGAGCGCGAGACCGTCCTCGCCTTCCAGGGCGGCGTCGGTGCCCAGAACCGCACCTTGGACGAGCTTACCCAAGCCAAACTCCTCCGCATTCTCCTCTCCGAGCGCCAGCTCCAGGAGGTCATGACCGACTTCTGGTTCAATCACTTCAACGTCTTCGGCCCCAAAGATTCCGACCAGTGGTACACCACCAGCTACGAGCGCGATATCCTTCGCCCGCACGCCCTCGGCAAATTCCGCGACCTGCTCCTCGCCACGGCCCAAAGCCCGGCCATGATGGTCTACCTCGACAACTGGCTCTCGATCGGCCCTGATTCGCTCGCCAACGGAGTTGATCCCGCCAAACCCAACGCCAAACCCGGCAAGCGCGGCCTCAATGAAAACTACGGCCGCGAAGTCATGGAGCTGCACACCCTTGGCGTCAAGGGCGGCTACACCCAGGCCGACGTCACCGCGCTCTCCGCCATCCTTACCGGCTGGAACGTCGACCGCCCCAACCAGGGCGGCCCCTTTCTCTTCGACCCGAAAAAGCACGAGCCCGGCCCTAAACACTGGCTCGGCTATACGATCGACGAAGCCGGGAACGTCTCCGGTGGCCGTCCGCTGCCACCCGCGCTTATCCAGACTCTCGCCCGCGCCACCTCGGCCTCCAACGTTCCTCCCGGCATGAAGCAGGGCATCGCCGCACTCGTCCTGCTGGCCGCAAGCCCCCAGACCGCCCACTTCCTCAGCTTCCAGCTTGCCCAGCGCTTTGTCGCCGACGACCCTCCGGCGGCCTTGGTGGACCGGCTCGCCACCATCTATCTCGCCTCCGACGGCGATCTCCGCACCGTTCTCCGCGCGCTTATCCAGTCGCCCGAGTTCAACTCCCACCGTTACTTCCGCAACAAGGTCAAGACCCCCGAAGAGTTCCTGGCCTCCGCCTTCCGCGCCACCCTCACCGACCCCCAGAATCCCGGCGCGCTGGCGAATCGACTCAACGACATGGGCGAGCCGCTCTACCGCGCACTGCCGCCCACCGGCTATTACATTACCGCTGACCACTGGATGAACACGCAGTCCCTGCTCGCGCGCCTTAACTTCGCCGACCAGCTCACCCACAACCGTTTCGCCAACCAGAAGTTCGACTCTTCCCGCGTCCTTGCGCTTGCCCTGATGACGGACCGCGCCGCCAACTCCTCCGAACTCCCTCACGCCAGGCCCGTGAACCTTGCGGCCGCTGGCCCGACTTCCGGCCCGGACATCGCCATCCGCGTGCTCGAAAGCAGCCTGATCGAAGGCGAACTCTCTCCCTCAACCGCCCAGTTCATCCACTCTCAGCTTACCCAGCAGCCCTCCGCCAACCCCACCGAAACTCTCAACCTGCTCACCGCGCTGCTGCTCGGCAGCCCCGAGTTCCAGCTCCGTTAGTCCTGCCTAAAACAGCAGGTGCAGCGACATCTCGATCGTGCGCGGCTGGCCGATGGTATTGCGAGCCGCGCCGAAGGTGGTTTGGCCGTACTTGGGATACACATACAGCGCATTCTGATCGGCTGTTTGCGTCGTGACGCCACTGGCTACCTGCCCATAGGCAACGTTATTGTTGGCGTTGCTGGTCGCGCTCAGCTTGCTGCCGCTGATCGTTGCATGATTGTTTGGAACGTCGAGGCTGGTCGTATTGGTGATGTTGAACACGTCGAAGGAGTAACGGAGCGTATAGCGGTCCGACAAACTGGTCAGCTTCTGGAAGGAGACGTCCGCATCTTTCTGTGAGGACTGCCGGAAGATGTTCCGTTGTCCGGGAGTGAAGTCGGTCTCGAAGATGTCGCAAGGCTCAGCCGTGTTGCAGGCAGGGACACCCTTGGTGCCCGGAGTGACATAGTTGACCTGGAGTTGTGCGGGATTGATAGCGGGAATGTAAGAATAGGCGGGCGCCAAGGAGGTAGTCGATGTCACGTTAAGATAGGCGCCGGAGGCGCCGGTGAGCGCAGACCTGGGATTGGCGCCATTCTTGATCCCGATGACAGGATTGGCGAGGGTGGGGAAGTTGCCGAAGTAGAGGCTCCCGACGGCGCCGCTGTATTCGTAGAGGCTGTAGGGCTCGCCGCTCTGCAGCGTCGTTAGATTCACAATCTGCCAGCCGTCCGTAAACTTGTGCACCAACGCCGAGCCCCGGTTCAGCCTGGGTATCTGCGCGACCAGGCTCATGGTAAAGATGTGCGTGCGGTCGAAGTCGGCAGAGGCATAGGAATCGCGCAGGTGGTCCGGGTTGTCGCCGGTAAAGAAGAGGCCAATGTCCGATTGCTCATCCAGCGCATGGCTGAAGGTGTAATTGGCCGTCAGCGCGAAATACTGCGAAAGACGCTTGCTCACCTGCGCAATCAGCGCGTTGTAACCTGAAACTCCAGAAGCTTCAAAGAGCGCGGCATTCGGACTGTAACCGACGTACGGAACCCGCAGGTCGACATTGCCGCCGTCGTAGGTGTCATACGGCTCGGACGAGATGGGCTTGTACTTGTTCGTGCCGGTAGGCGAAGCTGTGTTCAGTACCTCATAGCCGTAGCTGCTGGTCTGATCGTGTACCGGATTGCCGGGGCTTGCGATTGTAGGCTCATTGAATGGCACGGGGATCACCAGATGGCGGCTCACGTTGCCCAGGTAGCCAACCGTGAACGAGGTGTCCTTATTCAGTTGCACCTGAGTATTGAAGCTGTAGGAGATGGTGTACGGCAGCTTATTGTTCTGGGCATAGGCGCCGAAGTTCAGCGGCTGCATTGCGCAGTCGCTGTTCGCGTTGTTGGTCTCGACGGTAACGCCTGCGCAAGCCGATTCAATCTGCGCGGCGGTGGGCAGCTTGCTGAGAAACGCCGCGGGATTGGCGGTCGAAGCAGGAATGGTCGCGGTGCCCAGAGGATTCTTCAGCGTCAGCGTTCCGGTACCGGTGGTGTAGTTCACCAGCGGAGGAGCCTCGGTCGCGCCAAACGGTCCGCCGATGCTGCTTCCGGCGGGCTGCGAGAGATAGCTGAAGTATTCGCCGCGATCGTAGAACATGCCGAACCCGCCATGGAAGACGACGGTGTTGTTGTTCTGTTTGGGCGTGAAAGCGAAGCCGATCCTCGGCCCGATACCCCATTGGCGTCCGGTAAGCGTCGTGTTGCTCACGCCGGGAGTGGGATCGAGCGCATTGTTGCCTGCGACGACAAACCCATCGTTGCTGACGGCGGTCGAGGTGGCGCTGTAAAGCGCCGGATTGAAGTTGAAGATGTTGCCGTACTTCTCGGAGAAGCCGCCGTTGTAGTCGTAGCGGACGCCCGCGGTGATGCTGAGGTTGGGCAGAAGCTTCCACTGGTCCTGGAGGAATGCACCGGCGTCGTTGGCACGGTAATAGCGGTTCGCATTTCCGGTGATCTCGCTCGAGCTGCTCACCTGCCCTTGAACGAACGCGACGAAGTTGGCCACCGAGACGCTGCCGAGGTTGATGCGGCGATTGCGCACATTCAGCTGCGTGTAATCGAAGTTGCCGCCCGCGGAGAGGTTGTGTTTGCCGAGCACGAAGGTGACCGTCGAGCTGGGCGCCCAGCGGTTCTGGAAGTAGCCGGCGTTGGCGTCCGCGTTGTTAGGGCCGATGGTCACGGAGCCGGTGTGGGTGCTGTTGTAGTTGACGCGGCTGATCGAGATAGCGGGAAGGTTGACGCCACCGGGAAAGTTGATGCCGAAATTGCCCGCCTGCTGCTGCGTGAACGTGCTGTACACCTTCTGGCGGGAAAAGCCCATCGTCTGCTGCCAGTTGATCCTGCTTCCGATGGTGATGGAATTGGTGATCGCGGCAACCTGAGCGCCCGAATCTTCGTTGGCCGGAGTGCCCAGCGTGTTGGCGTCCGCAAACGGCGCGATCGTGGGCGCATGCTGATAGAAGTACTTCAGCGAGAGCCGATCCTTCTGCGTCACGTTGTAGTCGAGGTTGGCCTCGGCCTGGTTGGTGTTGGCGACCGAGAGCGCGGTGGCCACGGTATTGTCGGAGGTGAACTGCGCCCCCGCGTAGGCCGACGCGGGAGCGCCCGGCGGAGGCTGGACCACGGTGGATGAGGGAATCAGGTACTGCCCGCTCGGCGTCTTCGCGTTCAGCAGAGCCATGGCCACGGGATCGAAGACACCGGTAGGGGCTATGGCCGCGACTCCGTTGGCGGCGCTGGTCAGGTTGTAAGAGGCGATGGCGTTCGCAATGCCGGCCTGCGAGCGATCGTTGGTCAGCCCCACCGGAACGCCAAGCTGCGAGAGACCTTCGCTTGCATCGGTATCGCGCGTGTACTGATAGGCGAGAAAGAGAAAGAGCTTGTCTTTCTTGATGGGACCACCGACAGTGCCGCCGGCGGTATAGCGGTGAAGCTGGGGAACCAGGAAACTGTAGGGAAGATTCTGCTGGTAGAGCACCGCCTGCTTGTTGAAGAACGGCGCGGCGTTGGCGAAGTTCGTGGCCCGATACGCATAGGTCTGACCGTGAACCTGGTTCGTGCCGGTCGTCGTGTTCACATCGATCTGCGCGCCGCTATGATTGCCCTGCGCGGCGTCATACTGCGACACATTGACGCTGACTTCCTGAATGAACTCGGGCGGCGGCGTAGCCAAACCCTGCCCATTTGACCCATAAACCGAGATGTCGGTCGTATTCTGTCCGGCAATTGCTCCCGTACTCCCCTGGCCGATGTTGAAGGAGTAGCGCTGCGATTGATCTTGCGAGGAGGACTTGCCGTTGAACAGGTTGGTGACATCGACCCCGTTGACCTGAAAGCCGTTGGACGTATCCCGCTGGCCATTGGCCCAGATCGGCTGGTTGCCAAGCCCGGCGTTGGTTCCGATGCCTCCCTGCAGCTCACCGCTGACGCCCGGCGTCAGCGTGGCCAGATGCGTGAAGCTGCCCGTGGCCAGCGGAGCCGTCTGGATCTGGTTGCGATCGAGAACGTAGCCGTTGACAGCGTCGGTCTGATTCAATATCGGCTGCTCATTCACCTCGACGGTCGTCGCGACACTCCCGGCCTTCAGCTGCACGTTGATGGTACCGGTCCGGCTCTCCTGCACCGGAACATCGGCGACACGCGAAGTCTCAAATCCCTGCTGCGAAAAGCTGAGCGAATACACGCCAACCGGCAGATTGAGGAACTGATACACTCCATTGCCCTTGGCCGTGGTAGTACGCTTAATTCCATTGACGGCGCCCGTGAGCTGCACCTCGGTCCCGGCAACCGCCGCGCCCGTGGCATCGGTCACCGCGCCCTCCAGGTTGCCGAGCGTCTGCTGGGCATGGCCGGCAGCGGCGGTGAAGGCGATCACAGCGGCGGGTACAACGGTGCGCAGCACGCGCGCGCAAGGAGCGGTTCGTCTCATGTCTGGCCTCATAAGAAGGTAGAGCTTGAATGTCTTGTCTTAGCCATCAGTGTACGCACACTTGGTTATCAGGACATTACAAGCCGGCAGAATCTGTTGTGGATTCCTTCGCCCAAAACGAAATCCCATGTTCGACGCGAAGACAGCCGCCGAACATGGGATTTTGCGAGTTGCGAGATTCTAGTACATGCCGTCCATGCCGCCGCCGCCGTGGTTGTGTCCGCCCGCGCCCGCCGCTTCCTTCTTCTCCGGGATCTCGGAGATCATGGCCTCGGTGGTCAGCATCAGGCCCGAGATCGACGCCGCATTTTGCAATGCCGTCCGCGTCACCTTGGTCGGGTCGATCACGCCGGCCGCCACCAGGTCCTCGTAGGCGCCGGTTCCGGCGTTGTAGCCGAAGTTCGGTTCCTTCGAGTCGTGGATCTTGCCGATCACCACCGCACCCTCTTCGCCCGCGTTCGAGACGATCATTCGCAGCGGCTCTTCGATCGCCCGGCGAATGATGTTCGCGCCGATCTTCTCGTCGCCCTCAAGCGTCTTGATCAGCGAGTCCACCGCCTCGGAGCAGCGAATCAACGCCACGCCGCCGCCCGGGACAATGCCTTCCTCAACCGCCGCACGCGTCGCATGCATGGCATCCTCGACACGAGCCTTCTTTTCCTTCATCTCGGTCTCGGTCGCCGCGCCCACCTTGATGACCGCAACGCCGCCCACCAGCTTGGCCAGGCGCTCCTGCAGCTTTTCACGGTCGTAGTCGGAGGTCGTCTTGTCCACCTGCGCGCGGATTTCCTTCACCCGGCCAGCGATCTTGTCATCGCTTCCGCCGCCATCGACGATCGTCGTATTGTCCTTGTCGATCGTGACGCGCTTCGCGGTGCCCAGATCCTCCACCTTCACGCCCTCGAGCTTGATGCCGAGATCCTCGGTGATGGCCTTGCCGCCCGTCAGGGTAGCAATATCCTCGAGCATCGCCTTGCGACGATCGCCGAAGCCAGGAGCCTTCACAGCGGCCACGTTTAGCGTGCCGCGCAGCTTGTTGACCACCAGGGTCGCCAGCGCCTCGCCGTCCACGTCCTCGGCAATGATGACCAGCGGCTTGGCCGTACGGGCAATCTGCTCAAGCAGGGGCAGCAGGTCCTTCATCGACGAGATTTTCTTCTCGTAGATCAGGATGTAGGGATTTTCAAGCGCCGCTTCCATGCGCTCGGCGTCGGTCACGAAGTATGGCGAAAGATAGCCGCGGTCGAACTGCATGCCCTCGACTACATCGAGCTGCGTCTCCATCGTGCGCGACTCTTCGACCGTGATCACGCCATCCTTGCCGACCTTGTTCATGGCCGCCGCAATGATGGTGCCGATCTGCGCATCGGAGTTGGCCGAAATGGTGCCAACCTGCGCAATCATGTCGCCCGAAACAGGCTTCGAGAACGCCGCCAGCGCGCCGCCCTGCACCATGCCATGCTCGTCGCGCTTGCCGATGATCGCCTCGACCGCCTTGTCGATGCCGCGCTTCAACGCCATTGGATTCGCGCCGGCCGCCACCGTCTTCACGCCCTCGCGGTAGATCGCCTGCGCCAGCACGGTCGCGGTGGTCGTACCGTCGCCGGCAACGTCCGAGGTCTTCGACGCCACCTCACGCACCATCTGCGCGCCCATGTTCTCGAGCGCATCGTTCAGCTCAATCTCCTTGGCCACGGTCACGCCGTCCTTGGTGATCGTCGGCGAACCGAACTTCTTCTCGATGACCACGTTGCGGCCCTTCGGACCCAGCGTCACCTTGACGGCGTTCGCCAGAATATTCACTCCGCGCAGGATCGCCTGGCGGGAATCTTCTCCATGCAGAATCTGTTTTGCCATGATGCTTGCTCCAGTTGCCGGGCTTTACCGGCGGTAAAAGTTGTTTTCACCTGCGAAGCGGTCGAGTACGGTGCGAAGCACTACTTCGAGACGACGCCGAGTACTTCTTCCTCGCGCATAATCAGCAGGTCTTCGCCGTCGAGCTTGATCTCGGTGCCGGAGTACTTGCCGAACAAAATGGTGTCGCCGGACTTCACGTCGAGCGGAAACACCTTGCCTTCATCGTTCGACTTGCCCTTGCCGACCGAGACCACTTCGCCCTGCTGCGGCTTCTCTTTGGCGGAATCCGGAATGATGATGCCTCCACGCATCGTCTCACCCTCTTCGGTGCGGCGAACCAGGATGCGATCGTGAAGCGGCGTAAACGTCGTTGTTGCCATAACTTACATCTCCTTGAGTAAACTGGTTGAAACCATTGCCAAACTTCGGGCGCTCGCATGCATCGTTAGCACTCACGCCCTTCGATTGCTAACAATAGTCGCCGATGTCTTTGTCTGTCAACCAGCGCACGGTGAAATCTGAGTGAATCACGCGCAACTTTGCCTTGACCCGCAGATCCAAAGCACGTGACGCGCGCACCCCCAGCGACGTAGAATCGTGCCCATGCCGCCTCGCTTCAAACTTGTCACCCCCGTCCTTTTTGCACTCTCGATCGGCATCGCCGCCCCGCTCGCGCAGGCGCAGGCCGATTCCGCGCCCAGACGCGGACGCAAATACAAAGCTCCGCCAGAAACCTCGCATATCGAGGTGCAGGTGCTCAAAAACTCGAACGGCAAGCCCGTCTCCGGCGCTGCCGTCGTCTTCCACGCGGTGAAGGACGGCAAGGACGAAGGCAATCTGGAGGTGAAAACCAACGAGAACGGCAAGGCCGTCATCGACGTCATCGCCACCGGCTCGGACGTGGAGGTGCAGGTCATCGCCGACGGCTTCGCCACCTACGCCGGCGACTATCAGGTAGCTGAGGCGAGCAAGTCGATCGAGATCAAGATGCTGCGTCCCCGCGCCCAGATCTCCACCTACACCGATAACTCCGGCAAGTCCTCCGAGCGGCCTATGGGCGTCCAGGAGCCCGCTACCCCGGCCACCCTGCCCGGCACGCCGGTCCAGGTCCCGCAGCGAGCGACGAATCCAGCTCCAGACCAGCGGCCCGGCCTGCAAGTCACGCCTTCCGCCCCCAAGACCGCGCCGGTCCAGCAGAAACCCATTCAGACCGATCCGCCCACCACCTCGCCGCTCGATACGCCCAACCCCGTCACCGGCTCGCCCATCCAGACCCCGCCGCCGCCTGACGCTTCCGGTAGATGAGTGGAACTCGCCAAGCCGCTCGCCGGTAAAACCGCGCTCGTGACCGGAGCCGCGAAACGCATCGGCAAAGCCATCGCCTTGGCTTTGGCCGAGGCCGGCGCTGAAGTCGCCATCACCTACCGCTACTCCGGCGACGAAGCCGCGTCCACCGTGCGCGAACTGGCCGCCCTGGGCGTTCGCGCCTCCGGACACCCCTGCGATCTCGACCAGCCCGCGGAAATTCAGCGCGCCGTGGGCCTAGCCGTAGCCGCCCACGGCCGGCTCGATCTCCTGGTCAACAACGCCGGCGCCTTCGCCTCTGTCCGGCTCGAAGAGATCACTGCTGCCGAGTGGGACGCCATCTTCGCCGCCAACACCCGGGGCCCGTTCCTGATGGCGCAGGCCGCCTACCCGCACCTGCGTCAAGCCGGCGGACGCATCGTCAACATCGGCTCCCTCGGCGGCCTCGAGCCCTGGGCCACCCACGCCCACTACTGCGCCTCGAAGGCCGCGCTGCACATGCTCTCCCAAACCATGGCCAAAGCCTGGGCGCCGGAGGTCAGCATAAACTGTGTCGCCCCCGGCATGATCGAGCAGGGCGAGGTCGAAGCCGCCTACCGGCACTTCGCCGGCCGCACCCCCATGAAGCGCAACGGCACCCCCGCCGACATCGCCGCCGCGGTCCTGTTCTTCGCCTCTGGCCCCCACTTCATCACCGGCCAGCTGCTCGCCGTCGACGGCGGCCTCGGGCTTTAGCGGCCTACGATCGAATCGACTCCATCAGTCGCCCAAACCAGCTCTTCCCCTTGAACTCATCGTACAAATTCTGCGGCTCTTCAAGCGGCGAAACCGCCGTACCCTCAAACACACAGCGAGGATTCTGCGTCACCAGACTCTCCGCATAGTCCGCTCCATACTTCTTTGCAACCGCGTCCCGCGCCTCGCTGAGCCGGGGCGGCCGCGAGCTCAGGTTATGCGCGTCGGTTGCGAGAAAGTGCACCCAACGCCGCTCCAGCAGCCTGTGCGCCGTACGCTGCGCCACGCGCCCCATCTTGCCGGTGACCGAGTCGCCCGTCACCTGCACGAGCACCCCGCCGCGCATCCACTCGGCCACCCGCTCCAGGTCGTTCTGCAGCGTCGGATTGCGCTCCGGATGCGTTAGTATCGGCGTCAGCCCCGCCAGCTGCAGCTCATAGAACGTCTCCGCCAGCCCCGGAGGCACGCCGTAATCCGGAACCTCCACCATCAGGAAGCCGAGCCCATTCACGCTGAAGCGCGACGGATCCTGCTTGACCTCCACAATGTTGTCGTAGGAGAGATGAAAGTCGCAACCCAGGCCTAGTGTGAGCGCGACCCCTTCGGCATGCAGCGCATCCTGGAGCTCCTTGCGCCGCTGCCCATTCAGCTCCGGCTGAAAGGCAAACTGTCCGCTCGCATGCGGGGTACACACAATCTCGGTAACCCCGTCCGCCGCCGCCGCCTTCGCCATGGCGAGCGACATCTCGAAGTCCTTCGCTCCGTCATCGAGGCCCCACAACAGATGATTATGGATATCGACCATGCAACGTCTAGACTACCACCGGCACTCTTCAGCCGGCCGTGACCAGCGATTCCGCCATGGACCGGAAAATGCGCAGCCCGTCCGCCGAGCCGAGCAGCTGCTCGCTTGACCGGTCCGGATGCGGCATCATCCCCAGCACGTTGCGGCCCTCGTTCAGCACCCCGGCAATGTTTTCAATCGACCCGTTCGCATTGTGCTCCGCGGTCGTTTCGCCTGCCGCGCTCGCATAGCGAAACGCCACCCGATCCTGCCGGTTCAGCTCGGCCAGCGTCTCCGCATCGCAGAAGTAGTTGCCCTCCATGTGACCCACTGGCATGCGCAGCACCTCGCCCCGCCGGACTCCCCGCGTGAAGGGCGAGTCCGCCGTCTCGCAGCGCAGATGCAGGTGCTTGCACACGTAGTGCTGCTGGGCGTTGCGCATCAGCGCGCCGGGCAGCAGGCCGGCCTCGGTCAGGATCTGGAAGCCGTTGCAGATTCCCAGCACCAGGCCGCCCGAGGCCGCAAAGCGTTTCACCGGCTGCATGATCGGCGCAAACTTCGCCAGTGCGCCAGTCCGCAGATAGTCGCCATACGCAAACCCCCCCGGAACCAGGATCGCGTCGCAATTTTCGAGGTCGGCCGAGGCATGCCAGAGCAGCGTCGCCTGCTCGCCCAGCACGGCTGCCACTGCGTTGTAGGTATCGTGATCGCAGTTCGATCCAGGAAAGACCAGTACGCCGAACTTCATAGTTCTAGACTACATCGGAGGCTAGCCGTTATCCGAGCCGATACCGGGTCTCCGCCAGCCGGTATAGCGGCCGCCATACCAGCCGATTGGTCGTTACCACCATCAGCGAGATCAAAATCGTCCCCAGCAGCAAAATAGGGAACTGTCCATGCTCGGTCGCGGAGCTGATCTGCGCTCCCAGGCCCAGCGTCGTCAGCGTCCGGTTGTCCAGGCGGAAGTACTCCGCGATGATGCTCGCATTCCAAGCCCCGCCCGAGGCCGTCACCATGCCCGTAATCAGGTAGGGAAAGATGCCCGGCAGGATCACCTTGCGCCAGCGCTCGAAGCGGCTGAAGCGGAACAGGGTTGCCACCTCCTTCAGGTCGGTCGGGATCGCCATCGCGCCCGCGATCACGTTGAACAGGATGTACCACTGCGTCCCCAGCAGCATCAGCACGATCGATCCCAGCCCCAACCCGCCGCCCAACCGCACCAGCGCTAGCAGAATGACCGGGAACAGCGCCGTGGCCGGAACCGACGCCGCAATCTGCGCCAGCGGCTGCGCGATGCGCGCCAGCCGCGGATTGAACCCGATCGCCACTCCCACCGGAATCGTCCAACCCGCGGCCAGCAGCAGCGAAAAGTTCACCCGTAGAAAGGTCGCCCCCGCTCCCTTCAGCAGCTCAAAGTATTGCACCCGATCCACTGGACTCAGCAGAACCAGCGCGCGCTGGGCCGCAAATACCACCGCCGCCGCGACTACCAGCATCAGCAGCCACGGCAGCGCCCGCGCCGAGCGCGTCTCCCGCATCGGCCCCGTCGCCAGCCTCTCCATCCGAGCCGCGCGCGTCTTCGCCAAGTGCCGATAGAAAGCCTCGCCCAGCGGCACCGTCGTGTGCTTTAGGATCGATTGCACCCCGGCCGAGTGCGTAAAGAGATGCAGCAGCGGCGAGCTGCCATGCTTTGAGCTCTCCACCTGCTCAAACTTGAACTTGTCGCTCCACGTAATCAGCGGCCGCCACACCAGCTGGTCCGTCGCCACGATGATCGCCACCATCGTCAGCAGTCCATACACGATCGCGTGTCCGTTGCCTGCATCCGCCGCCGTCTGCAGGTACGATCCCAGCCCCGGCAGCCGGAAGTCGCGCGAGCCGAAGTGAAACATCTCGCACGCCATCAGAAAGAACCATCCGCCCGCTACCGACATGATCGAGTTCCACACCAGCCCGATCGCCGCAAACGGCAGCTCCAGCTGAAACAGGCGCTGCGGCGCGGAGTAGCGGTATATATTCGTCGCCTCCAGCAGCTCGCGTGGAATGGACTTCAGCGAAGAATAAAAACTGAAAGCCATGTTCCACACCGCGCCGGTAAAGATCAGCACGATCGCCCCGAGTTCCACCCCGATATGCCGCGTCGGAAACAGGCTGATCATCGCCAGCATCACCGGCGGCAGAAAGCTCAGCACCGGGATCGACTGCATGATGTCGAGCGCGGCAATCATCAGCGGCTCGATCCGCTTGTTGTAGGCCGCCGTATAGCCGTAGGTGATGGCGAACAGCAGGCTCAGCACATACGCGAGGAAAATCCGCACCACCGAGTAAAAGGCATAGAGCGGCAGCGCCCGCGGCGACAGCGACACGATCATCTGCTCCGCCGGCGGTCCTGCCCAGAACATGCAGATCCGCACGACGCCGTAGAAGCACGCGAGGCCGATCAACGCCACGCATAGGTCCAGCACAAACGGCCAGCTGCGCTTGAGCGCCTGCGAGCGAGCCAGCAGCTCGCGGCCGGGCGTGCTGTTGAAAGACGGAACGCTGCTGAACTGAGGAAGTCTCATAGCCGGCTACTCATCACTCTCGAGGCCCGCCTCTTCGGTCTCCATCTCATGATGCAGACGCTCCGGCTGCATGAATCTTCGGCGTGCCGCGTCGAAGTCGAACAGCTCCGCATAGCGTCCCCAGCTCACGGCCGTTTCGAGCTGCCGCACGGTCTCTTCCTCGGTGAACTGCTCGTCCAGGATGTCGTGAAAGAACTCCTCGGAGACCGAGCCATCGCTCTTGGTTTCGACCGCCCGCACAATCTGCCTAAGCAGCAGCACATGCTCAAGCGCTGCCTTGCGAAACAACTGCTTCTGATCCAGAATATCGGAGTTGGCAAAGTCCGTTCCCGTACGCGTAATCTCCGCGTCGCCTTCGTTCACCTTCAGAAAGCCCAGCAGGCTGGCCGCGTCCACAATCGGCAGCAGATCGTCGATCTCGAACGCAAGATCGTCCGCCAGCCGATAGATATCGTCCTTGCCATGATGGTCGATCAGGATCTCGAGCAGACCCGCAATCCCGCCCGGCCGCGCATGCGGAAGCATCTGGTAGTGCGGCGCCTTCTTCTCGGGCGAGGGCGCGGCCCCCGGCGTCTGCGGCAGCTCCGGCGGCTTCGCATCCGGCTGCGTCAGCACCTTGTAGACATAGTCGACCAGTTGGGTAAACGCCGGCGCCTTGCGGTCGCGCGGATGCGTCAGGCTCACCTTGAAGTCCGTCCGCACCCGCCCTGGATTGCGCCCCAGCACGATGATCCGGTCGGCCAGCAGCACCGCCTCTTCAATATTGTGCGTCACCAAAAAGATCGCTTTGGTCGGAATCGTCTTGTTTTGCCAAAGTTCCAGCAGCTCGCTGCGCAGGTTCTCGGCCGTCAGCACATCGAGCGCCGAGAAGGGCTCATCCATGAACAGCACTTCGGGCTCGACCACCAGCGCCCGCGCAAAGCCCACCCGCTGCCGCATGCCGCCTGAAAGCTCCTTCGGATACGCGGCCTGAAATCCATCGAGGCCCACCGTATCGAGCATCTTCAGCGCGCGCTTGCGTCGCTCCGCCGGCTCCATCCCCCGGGCCTTCAGCACCGCCTCCACGTTCTCCTCGACCGTCAGCCACGGAAACAGCGCGAAACTCTGGAAGACGATCGAGACATTCACCTCCGTCGACGAAATCTCGTGTTCATGCCAGAAGACATGCCCCGCCGAGGGCGCCGAAAGCCCCGTCAGCATGCGCAAAAGCGTCGATTTGCCCGAGCCCGAAGGTCCAAGCAGCGCCACAATCTCGCCCGGAACGATCGACAGATCGGTCGGCGCGATCACCTGGATACGGTTCTCGCTCGGCTGGGCATAGTACTTCTCAACGCGCTCGGCGCGGATAATAGCTTCGGGCATAGGCAAATCTTCTGGTCAGGAATCGAACGAGGCTTCCACGCGGTGGAGGCGCGCGCAAAGGAACCTTGGGTCAGCGTAACACCACTTTCTTGCTATGATGAGGAAGCGTCGCCCGGCGTTTGTCATGCCTGCCCTCGCCATCACGCCAGCCGAGATTCTAGACCTCTGGGGACCAGCAATGTCAGAAGCAGCCGCAGCCATCCCGTCCAAACCGCGCGTCCTCGTCGCCGACGATGAGCAGGTCATCGCCAATACCCTCGCCATCATTCTCAATCAGGCGGGCTTTGAAGCGCGCGCGGTCTACAGCGGAGAGAAGGCCATCGAGACCCTCGACACCTTCGAGCCCGACATGCTCATCTCGGACGTCATCATGACCGGCATGACCGGTATCGAAGCCGCTATTGCCACCCGCGCCAGGCGTCCGGCCTGCAAAATTCTGCTCTTCTCCGGCCAGGCCGCGACTGCCGACCTGCTTGAAAAAGCCCGTTCCCAGGGTCACGAGTTCGAGATCCTCGCTAAGCCCGTCCACCCCACCGATCTACTCGCCAAGCTGCGCCGCCAATCCTAACGCGCAAGCCGCTGCCGCTCCTTCACCCACACCGCGGGCGAACCGGCATACACCGTCCAGGGCTCCAGATCCCGCGCCGTCACCGACGCCAACCCCAGCACAGCACCCTCCCCCACCCGCACCCCCGGCCCGACGCACGCCCGTGCGCAGATCCACGCATACGGCCCGATCTCCATCGCATAGCTCAACAGCGGAAATCCCGGGTCGTCGAAATCATGCGTTGCGCCGCACACATACGCGCCCTGGGACAGAATCGCATGCGACCCCAGCTTGAGCGGCGCCGGATTGTAGATCTCGACACCATCCCCTGCCGTCACCTGATCCGCGCACAGCAGGTTCCACGGCGCATACACCTTCGCGCCCGGATAAAAGTGGCAATTCGGCCCCATCGTCGCGCCAAAACCGCGCAGCAGCATTGCCCGCCACGCATGCAGCGGCCGCGGAGACGTTCGATAGAACAGCAGCCAGCACACACTCCACACCAGCCGCCGCACCCGGTCTGCAACCGAAAATGCCGGACGCAAATACGGGTCCGCCGCCGTCTCCGGCGAGATATGGTCCGCCGAGTTGTAGAAGCTCTTCTTCGCCACCCTGATCCTCCGCAAAGACTATCCCTGCCGCGAGCCCACGCTCTCGAACAGCCGGATGATGGTGACTGCATTCCTCCGCATATCGTAATGCTCGTCGAACGTCTTTAGCGCCTGCGCATGCATTGTCTCGCGCTGCTCCACCGGCATCTCGATCCAGCGCCGGATCAGGGTCTCCGTCCCCTCCTGCGTGTCCAACTCCACAAGTCCCGCGCCCTCGTCCGCAATCTCCCGCGCGATATTGATCTTATCGGCCAGCAGAACCGCGCGGCCGCAGCCCAGCGCCTCTGCCACCGCGATGCCGAAGTTTTCCTGGTGCGACGGCAGGATAAACGCCTCGCTCGCAAAGAACGCTCCCCACTTCGCATCCCCGCGCAGCATCCCCGGCCAGTGCACGCGCGCGGTCAAACCCGCCTCCACTACACTCTGCCGCAGCATCTCGCTCCAGTCCTCGAAGTCCGGCCCGGCCATCACCAGGTGCAGCTCCGGATCGAGCCCCGCCAGCTTCACAAAGGAGCGGATCAGCAGGTCGCAGCCCTTCTTCGGATGGATGCGGCCCAGATAGAGGAGAAACCGCCTGCCGCGCATCTCCGGGTACTCGGCCAGGAACGCCTCGCGCAGCACCGCACCCTCTTTCGGCGGCCGGCTCGCCCCATAAGGCACCACAAAGCCATGCCAACGATGCAGCCAGAAGCTCTGCTCGGCCAGCCGGCTCTCTTCCTTCGTCGTAAACAGCACCCGGTAGGCTCCGCGCAGAATCCAGTACTCCGCCGCCAGCCAGTATGCCCACTTCTTCATGTGCTTGCGCGGAAAGCGGTGCTTGAAATAGGGGTCGAGCATGCCGTGCGTAAACACCACATACGGCTTGCGTCCGCGCAGCGCCAGCCACGCCGCCAGCCCGCAATACTGCCACAGCCCGTTCACCACCACGCCATCGAAGCGATCGCGATTCGCCCTCAGCCACGGCAGCAGCTTGCGCGTAAACCCATAGACCGTGTGGATCGGCCCCAGCGCATGCACCGGAAACGGGATGTCCGCCGAGTAAGGCTCCTTCGGATCGTCCAACGTCACCACCTCGCCCGTATAGCCGATCGGCCCAAAGCTCAGCAGCACCCGCACCGACTCCGACGGCCCGCCCGCGGCCGGGTTCAGCGTCCCGATAATGTGAAGAATGCGCATGAGAGGGGTCTCTAGCCTCGATCGTTCAGCGGCTCGGCCCACCGCGGGTGACAGACGCCACCGCTTCCTGCAGCCCTGCCACATCCTGCTCGAAGCTCCATGCGTCTACGCGCTTCCGTGCCCGCAGGCCCATCTCCGCCGCGGTCGCAGGTACAGCGAGCACCCGCCCCAACGCCGCCGCCAACGCCTCCACATCGCCCGCCCGAAATACGCATCCCTCCACGCCCTCCGTCACCAGATCGAACCGCGCCCCTACCTCGTCCGACACGACGACCGCACGGCCCGCGTTCATCGCCTCATTCACAATCAATCCCCAAGGCTCATGCCGCGAGGGCAGCACGAAGACCGTCGCCAGATCGAAGAACCGCGGCAGCTCCGACTGGTTCGCAAAGCCATAAAACCGAATACTTTTGAATCCGGTGGCCGCCGCCTGAGCCTCGAGCGCCGCCCGCTCCTCCCCATCGCCCACAATCACCAGGGCAGGGAAGGGCTCTTGCCCAGCACCGGGCGACAGCCGCGCATAGGCCGCAATCAGATCCGCGCACCGCTTCCGAGCCTGCAGCTTCGCAGCGAATAAAATCACCGGGCGCCCAGCCTCAAGCCCAAGCTCCTTGGCCAGCTCGCTCCGCCGCCCCGCCGCCTGTGCACTCTGCTGCTGAAACCACCGGTTGTCGACCGCATAGGGCATCAGGAACATCGGAAACTCATGGCCCAGATAATGCTCCCAGTAGGCGCGGTTCGGCGTGCCGGTCACCAGCACCGCATCCATCAGATGCCGCAGCCCTGCAAAGAACGCCTTCTTCGCCCAAAGCTTCGCTCCTCCCCGTGGACGATCCCCCAGCCACGACTCCGCCCTGATCAGCACCGGGATGCCCAGGCTCTTCGCCGCCACAATCGCCTGCATCTGGTTCACCGTCGCATAGCCGTGCACCCACACCACATCGAACGCCGGCCTGCCCTCCCGTCCGCGCAGCCGCGCCCACAGGCCTCGGCTGATCGGCGTAAACGTTCCCTCCGTGCCCGTGTCCCGCAGCGCCGGCAGGAACTCGTGCCTGTACCCCTCCAGCAAAGGAATATCCCACTTCACCTGCACGCCGAAACCTTCATCCCGGTAGCCCTTCACAGAAAAATCCGAGCCGAACAGGACCGTCAAGTCGATCTTCGGATCCTGCGCGATCCGCCGCAGCAGCGGCACCTGGTACTGAATGGGGTGGCTCACCACATAGGCCAGCCGCACCGGCCGGCGGCCAGGCTCGGCGCTCAACGCTCGACTCATGCGGGGCCACGTCCTCTGCACATCACAAGTGGTTTTGCAGCGCAATGATCAATATGTCGATCACGCCCAGCGCCGTGCCGATCCCGCCGCTCTTGATCGCCGCCTTGAGCGCGTCCGAGGGCAGAAACACAATGTCGTCCGCCTGCAGAATCGGATCCGGCGCCTGCCCGTTCAAAATCGCCTTGATGTCCACCGTGACCACACTGCGCGTCAGTCCCGTCGTGCGGATAATCCGCAGGTCTTTGAACTTGCCTTCATAGCCCACGCCGCCGGCCAGGGTCGTCGCCTGCATCAGCGTCAAGGGCGAGGTCTGCTGCAGCGGAATCGCCCCCTGGGTCTTGAACGCGCCCAAAATATATATCACGCCCACCCGCGAGATCAGGATCTTGTCCCCGGGCAGAATCTCGATGTCCGCCCGCGCGCTCGCCGCCGGATTGGTGCCCAGGTCGACCACGATCGGCTTCTCCTGCCCCTGGCGCAGAATCGTAATCACGTGGCTCGCCGAAAGCGGCAGCGTGCCCGCCGCCGCCAGCACGTCCAGCAGGCGCCGGCTGCCATTGATCGGAACGATCGCATGCAGCTCCCCCGCCACCGTCGCAAACTGGCTTACCGACTCGCTGACCTGCACGGTCACCTGCGGGTTCACATACATTCCCGCCGCGCTTAGGCGCGCGGCAATCAGGTCTTCCGTACGGTTCAGCGTCAGCCCCGCCACCTGCACCAGCCCGATCAGCGGAAGCTGCAGATTGCCATCTACGCTTACCCGCACCGGAGACGCAAAGTCGTTCGTCCCAAACACCTTCACCGACACTAGGTCCCCCGGCGCGATCAGCGGATCGATGCCTCGCTGCGACAGAATCGTAAGATCGGTCGTCGGGGTCTGCGCGCGGTTGGTCTCAGGCGATGCGCTCAGCGCCGGCCCGCTGAACTGCGCCTGCACCCCCGCCGCCGCCAGTAGAAGCGCACCCGCCGTAAGCGCCTCCCGTATCCGCCTCAGCACTCTCATCGCCGCACCTTCTTCTTGCGGCTCTCACCCGCCGGCTTTCCAGGGTTCTCCTGCGCGTCCCAACCCGCCGGATCCAGACTCGAGTAGGAGTAGCTCGAATACCCGTAGTACCCGTAGTACTCCGGCGCGTTCAGATCCACCGCGTTCAGCACAATACCTGCCATGGTCGCGCCCGAGCGCACCAGCAGATCGCGCCCGCGCCGCACAATGTTCTTGCTCGATTTCCCATGCCGTACCACCAGAATCACGGCATCCACCTTGCTCGACAGGATCACGCCATCGGTCACCGACAGCACCGGCGGCGAATCCAGCACCACGTACGCATATCTTTCCTTCGCCACGTCCAGCAGGTCCATCATCGTCTTCGAGCTCAGCATCTCGGTCGGGAACGGCGGCACCGGACCGCTCGCCAGAATATCCAGGTCCGGCACCTCCGCAATCCGCTGCACCGAGGTCTCGAGCGTCGTTTGCCCGCTCAAAATCGAACTCAGGCCCACCTTGCCATTCAGCCCAAAGCGATGATGCACGTTCGGCCGGCGCAGGTCCGCGTCGATCAGCAGCACCCGCGTCCCGCGCTGCGCCAGAATCACCGCCAGGTTGCTCGCCGCCGTCGTCTTGCCTTCGGAGGGCGTCGCGCTCGTACACAGAATCAGCCGCGGCTCCCCGCCCGGCGTCGAGAGCAGAAGCGCCGTCCGTAGCGAGCGGAACGCCTCCGTGAACTGGCTCTTCGGCTGCGTCAACACATTGATATTCCGCTCCACGGTCGACATCGCCGCAATCTGCTCCGGGCTCGCCCGCTTCGAGTGCGGAACGATCGCCAGCGAAGGAAGCTCCGTCACGCTTTCAATCTCGGCCACGCTGCGCAGCCCCGTATCCAGGCTCTCGAGCACAAACACCAGCACAATCCCTAGCACAATTCCCAGCAGCCCATAGGACAGAATGATGGTGGACTGCGCCTTCAGAATCGGTCCCACCGGCGCCACCGCCGGGTCGACAATGTCGATCTCCATCGATTCCAGACCCGCATCCACCCCCGCCGTCGCCAGCTTCTGCAGCAGCCCCTCGTAAAGCGTCCGGCTGGACTCGAACTCGCGCTGCCGGATCGTATATTCCACCAGATCGTTGCGCAGCTTGTACGCATCCGCCTTCTGCTGTTCGAGCGCCGCATTGGTCTGGTTCTCGTTCGCCTGCGCCAGGTTGAAGGCCAGCTTCGCCTGCTGCGTCAGCCGCCTCTCCTCCGCGTTCACCTCCTTGGCCAGCTCATCCATGCGCGCCCGCGCCGCGCGCACCAGCGGATGGTTCGGCCCCAAGGTCGTCGTCTGCTCGGCATAGTTGGCGCGCGCCGTGGCCAGATCCGTCCGCAGCGTCGTCAACTCCGTCTGTGGCGCGCCCGGCACCTCGGAGGCGCCCTCGATCGTGTTCGGGTCCAGCCCTGTAATCTGCCGGTATCGCGCCTCGGCCAGAATCCGGCTCAGCTTCGCCTGCCCTGCCGCCTTCGCCAGGTCGTCGAGCGGCGTCGTGCTCTGGCTCGGCGCCTGGGACGTATTGAAGCCGACCGTACCCAGCTTGCGCTGCAGATCCATCATCTGCTGCTGCGAATCCTCAACCTTCTTCTTCAGGTCCTCGAGCTGGCTCGACAGCCACGCCGAAACCCGCTGCGTCGAATCGAAGCGGGTCTCATAGCTGCGCAGAATATAATCTGCGATCACCTTGTTCACCACGTCGGCGGAGAGCTTCGGATTCAGGCTCAGGAAGCTGATCCGGATGATATCGGTCTTCGGCACCTGCGCCACATGCAGCCCGCCTGCCAGGATGCCCAGCACGGTTTGCCGCACCGCCGGATCGTCCATGCTATGGTGCGGCTGCGGCCCCTTCACTCCTAGAAAATCCTGATCGTTGGCCAGATTCAGATCGCGCGCCACCTTGGTCAGCAGCGTATCGCTCATCAGGATCGCTTCTTCGGTCGACATCTTGCGCTGCGGATCGTCGCCGAAGTAAGACGCCGCGCTGATCTTGTACTCATCGGAGGCGCCCTCACGCACCTCGATGCGGCCAAACGACTCATAGAGCCGGATCTGCGTCACGGCCTTGTAAAACCCGAACAGCAGCCCGGCCAGCACACACAGGATCAGCACCAGACGGCGCTTGCGTATGGTAATAAAAGCTTCCGAGAGCGTGGTATCCGTCGAAGGCGCAACAAAGGGCCGAGCCGGAGGTGCACCCGGACCGGATGCGTTCGTGGAATTGTCCAAGCTCACCCATTTAGTCTAACTGACCCCACAAGGTTGTAAAAATCCCATATCTGGACAAAATAGGGGATGGATTGTCGCCGGAGGGTGGGATAAACTCCTCCTGACTATGGCTTACACAAACAACTTGCCTGACTACTCGAACTCCGGGATTCGCTCTGCCGTGCAACCGAACGCCTCTACGCCCGCTCTTCGCAAACCCGTGCCGATTGCCGTTGTCGGCTCAGGATACGTCGGGCTGGTGGCCGCTGTCTGCTTTGCCGAAATGGGGCACGACGTCATCTGCGTCGATAACGATGAACGCAAAGTGAAGGCCCTCGAAGGCGGCGACACCCTCATCCATGAGATGTACCTGCCGGAGCTGCTGAACCGCCACGGCAACAAGCGCGTCCGCTTCATGACCGACCTCGCCGAAGCCACCCGCGAGTGCGAGGCCATCTTCATCGCCGTCGGCACCCCGCAGTCCGAGACCGGCGACGCCGACCTCTCGTATGTCGAAGCCGTCGCCTCCGAGATCGCGCGCACCTTGACCACCTACAAGGTGATCGTCGAAAAGAGCACCGTACCGGTCTACACCAATGAGTGGATTCGCCGCGTCATCGAGCGCAACGGCGTCGCCCGCGAGCTCTTTGACGTCGTCTCGAATCCCGAGTTCCTCCGCGAGGGCACCGCCGTCGCCGACTTCCTGCACCCGGACCGCATTGTCGTCGGCTCGGACACGCCGCGCGCCGCCGCCGTCCTCGCCGAGATTTACGCCCCGCTTACCACCGGCGCTTACTACGAGTCGCCCAACGCCATCGCCGGCGTCTGCTCGGTGGAGCAGCCGCCGCCTCTGCTCAATACCTCGACCAAGTCCTCCGAGATCATCAAGCACGCCTCAAACGCCTTCCTGGCCCTCAAAATCTCCTTCATCAACGCCGTCGCCAACCTCTGCGAAGCCACCGACGCCAACGTCGAGCAGGTCGCCCGCGGCATGGGCCTTGACCGCCGTATCGGCAGCCGCTTTCTGCGCCCCGGCATCGGCTATGGCGGCTCCTGCTTCCCCAAGGATGTCGCCGCCTTCCGCTCGGTCGCCGAGCAGCTCGGCACCGACTTTTCGCTCCTCACCGAGGTCGAAAAAATCAACGCCACCCAGAAAAAGCGCTTTCTCGCCAAGGTTCGCTCCGCCCTTTGGACGCTCCGCGGCAAGAAGCTCGCCGTCCTCGGCTTGGCCTTCAAAGGCGAGACCGACGATATCCGCGAGTCGCCCGCCGTTGAGCTCGTCCAGATGCTCCTCGGCGAGGGCTGCACGATCCGCGCCTATGATCCCGCCGCCATCAGCCGCACCGAGCAGATCCTGCCCGCCAACGGCTGCCTGTCCTACGCGGAGGACTCCTATGCCTGCGCCGCCGACGCCGACGCTCTGCTTATCCTGACCGACTGGAAGGAGTTCGCCGAGCTTGACCTGCACCGCCTCAATAAGACCCTGCGCTACCCCATCATCATCGACGGCCGCAACCTCTACGACCCGCACGTCATGCAGCAGCATGGCTTCACCTATCTCAGCGTCGGCCGCCCCGCCGCCTACCCCGTGCGCGACGCCGTCACCAACGCGGCCGTCACGGTAAGCAGCTAGCCTCCCGATTCAAGTCTTCACCGCACGAGGCGTCCTCTAGCTTCGAAGCGTCGTTCTGGCAACCTAGCATTTTCCGTATCTGTCTTGACTGAAGGAAAGTACCATGCCGACACAAAAAGCGCTGGTCACAGGCGCTGCAGGATTTTTAGGATCGCACCTTACCGACGCCCTCCTGGCCGCCGGCTACGAAGTCGTGGGCGTCGACAATCTCTCGACCGGCAACTACGCCAATCTCGAACACCTTCGCCGCGAGCCCCGCTTTGCGCTCCTCGAGCGCGACATTACCCAGCCCTTCGACCCCGGCCCGGTCGACACCATCTTCAATTTCGCCTCTCCCGCCAGTCCTGACGACTACCATCGCCTCGGCGTTGAGACCCTCCTGGTCGGCTCCGCCGGCACTATCCATACGCTGGACCTCGCGCGCAAATACTCCGCCAGCTATCTCCACGCCTCGACCTCGGAGTGCTACGGCGACCCGGAAGTTCACCCCCAGGTTGAAACCTACTGGGGCAACGTAAACCCTGTCGGCCCGCGCTCCGTGTACGACGAGGCCAAGCGCTTCTCGGAAGCCGCCGTCACCGCTTACCGGCGTTACTACAATGTCAACACGCACCTGGTCCGCATCTTCAATACCTATGGCCCCCGCCTCCAGGCCAACGACGGCCGCGTCATCTCAAACCTCATGACCCAGGCTCTGCGCGGCCAGCCGCTCACCATCTACGGTGAAGGCGCCCAGACCCGCTCTTTCTGCTTCGTCTCCGACCTCATTGAAGGCATTCTGCGCCTCTCCCGCTCCGAGCACCACACCCCCATGAACATCGGCAACGACGTCGAGTGGACCATCCTCGAGTGCGCCAAGGAAGTTCTTGCTGTCACCGGAGCCAAGGTCGACATCGTCTTCAAGCCGCTCCCGCAGGACGACCCCATGCGCCGACGCCCCGACCTCACCCTTGCCCGCTCGATCCTCGGCTGGTCCCCCAAGGTCATGCTGCATGAGGGGCTTGAGCGCTCGCGCGCTTACTTCCAGGCCTGCATCGACGCCGAAACAGCCGTCCCTACGCTCTAGGGCCGCTCTGTAAATCTCTAGACCGCCCCGTATCGCTGTGCTCGCTTTTCCATTCGAGCCCACGCCATCCCTTTGCGACCTTCGCTCCACCTTCCCGTCTTTTGCGCTTCCTTCTTGTCTTTGCAGCCCTACCGAAAACTCTTATTCCTTAACCCCGGAAAAAATGTGACCTGCACTGCCGTAGTCGTATTCGTCTGCAGTCCCGGCAGATAGATCGGCGCCTTCCACCGCTCGTATTGGAACCAGGCATTCAGCTCTATCTCGTCATGCGCAAAGCGCTTCACCACCTGCGCCTTCCACTGGTTCTGGGTCGTTCCGCTCGCAATAAAGTCCTTCTCATTCTTTTTATTCAGGTATTCAGCCTGAATCCACTCGTTGCCTGAAAGGTGATAGGTAAACCACGCCTGCCCGCCCTTGGCCTCGCGGCCGATCCAGTCGCCCAGGATGTATCCCTTGTTCGTATACCCCTGCAGCTGCACAATCTCGTAGTAGTTGAACTGCCCCGCATAGCTCCGGGCGACGCCGGGATCGGTCGTCACGCCCTCGGCCCGAAACTCCAGCTTGCGCAGCCCCGGAATCTGCGAAAGATCGACCCCCGTACGATACGCCGCGCGTCTTGGCGCGCTGATCGGCGACACGTCATCGTGCGAGATCGAATCCACGTAGAGCGTCGCGTATCTCTCAATAAAGGGCAGCCGATAGGAAAAGTTGAACGCGCTGAAGCGTGCCCCCGGGTCGGTCCGAGAATACTTCTGCGTCCCGTTCGTATCGCCTCCATCGAAGAACCCATACAAAAAGTTGTGCAGCGTTACCGGCTCATGCCCCTTGCCGCCGAAGATGATCGTGCGCTCGAACCCGAACTCGAAATTCTTCGTCGGTTTGAAGGAGATCATCTCCGCGTGCACCCAATCGTCGTTCGGATCGGTATGCCCCTTCAGGCTGCCGTAGAAAAAGTCGTATCGCACCGGCCCCAAAACTCGCGAGAACAGCGGAACATGCAGCGGCTCTACCCGGTTGATCCGGAACGAGTAGATATTTTCCGCGTTGTTGGTCCACGCCACCGCGCCACCCTGCCCAGGCCCCAGCCAGGCATCCGACTTGCCCCCTGAAATCTCATGTCCCGCCAGATGCACGGAGAGCGTCGCTTCCACCAGCCGGAAAGGATTCTGCGCGCCGATCGGCCCCGTCGGAATCGTCGCCTGGTTCAGGTTGTAGCCCGAGTAGGGGATCTCATCCAGGTTCGACAGCTGCGCCGAGAGCGCCTGTGAATACCCCGCCGCCGAAGGCGCATGCTGATACTCCCCCCGCACATACAGCGAGAATCGTCCAAACTCCTCGATCGTCGACGCCCCCGCAATCAGGTTGAAGCCCGGCTGGTACGGCCGGCCGTAGTCGTTTACAAGCGTCTGCCCCAGATGATAGCTGTCCCGCAGCGTCTGCCCCGTGATCGGCATCACCCGCGCGTACTCGGACTCCGCCCCATACACCAGGCCCCTCACCTTGAGGCCGTTCTCCGTGTTCTCGGACGTCAGCTCGCGCATCACCGCGGCGAGAATCTCCTGGGCCTCCTCGTTGTTGGATTGCAGAATGTCATCCTCTGAGTTCTCGAGCATATGCAGCAAACTTTTGCGCGTCCATGGCCGCATTCCGAGAAACATCGTATCCACAAAGCCCAGCGAGTAAAGCCGCGTCATCTCCGGATAGATCCAGCTGTCGACCGGAACATAGACCGAGCCATCGTTGTCCTTTCTGCGAAACTCATCCGGAACGCCATAGGGAATATAGGGCGGCATCGCCGCATACGGGGCTGCCGGAGTTGGCGACGCGGGGACCGTAGCGGGTTGCGCCGCCGGAACCGGAGCCGCAATCTGCGCCGGCGGCGGCCCCGGCTGACGGTAGGCCGGCATCGAAGGCATCTGGCTCGCGTCGCCCGGCGTGGGAGGTGGCGTTGCAGGAGTCTGCGCGCGAAGCAACGGCGTAAGAGCGCCCATGCCCGCCAAACAAAGCAAAAACCGTCTATCCACGAGCACCTCAAACGCCTCAAACCGCCCGAAACACAACCTGCGGGACCTCTAGAGTGTACCTCCGGAACCGTCCCAAACTCCGCGCGCAAGCTCTACAACCACTGTTGCAGAGCCTGCGCACCCTCTTCCACCTTACGGATCCAGCTCTTGGTGCAGACACCCTTCTGGCTTAGCTGAGCCCCCAGCAGTCGCACCGGATCGGTTCCAAACCGCACGCACTCGATTACGGCTACGCCCCCATCCGCCCGCGCCCGGACACACGTCTCCTGCATCACCCGGTAAAGCGCCACCGCATCCCCTGCGTCCACCGGGATCACCGGAATCTTCGCCCCCGCAACACCCGCAAGATCGATGGCCGCCGTAGTCCGGACCGGAGGAACCGCCACCACCACCAGCGGCAGCATACCTTCCTGGGCGACCGCGAACACCCGCTTCCACTCCGCGGCCGTCAGTTCGTCCACCCCGGCATACGCCACCACCAGATGCTTGCCCTCCGCCGCTGCAAGCGCCATCGCCTGCCCGACTGCGCAGCATACGCCATCGATGGCTGCACCCGGAAACGGCTTCGCGGCAGCCGCTTGCGCAGCAGCTCGCCTGAACTCGGTCCTCGTCGCCGCGCGATCCGTCTTTCTCGCCCCTACTGCCCGGATAAGCGACGCATACCCTCCAGCGTGCAGGCCACTCGACACATCGCCCGCCAGCAAGTCGATTGCCGTTCCTACCCAGCAAGCCTCCAGCTTTTTCGGTATCCCGCGCTTTCCTGCCTGCTCACTCAGCGCGCGCATCTCCACCAGCGCTCGAAACATTGCGCGCATGCGTACGTGGCCAAGCAGCGGATTTTCGTAAGACTTTGAAGCGGTCATGCGTAGAGAGTCCACCCAGGCCGCACGTGCAGGCAGCCCCCTCGTGCGAGGGCCGATTTTTCCTCGTGCCAGAGGTCAGGCACGAGCCGGATCGAGTGCCTCCACATCGAGGCCTAGCTCCGCAAGTGCCTTCTGCGCCTTTTCAGGAGCAAAGCTTCCCTCGCGCGCCAGCCGCGAAAGGGTCGCGCCCACAATCGCCTCCGCCGACACCTCAAAATGCCGCCGCAGATGCTCGCGGTTGTCGCTCCGTCCAAACCCATCGGTGCCCAGCGACACCAGCCGCGATCCAAGCCAGGGCGATAAGCCATCCGGCAGGCTCTTCATATAGTCGCTGGCCGCGATAATCGGCCCCTTGCTCCCGTCCAGCTTGCTCGCCAGATAGCTCTTTCGCTCGGGCTCGGCTGGGTGCAGCCGGTTCCAGCGCTCGACGGCCAGCGCATCCCGCCGGATCTCCGTATAGCTCGTGACCGACCACACATCCGCCTGCACCCCGTACTTCTCGGCCAGCATCGCCTGCGCCCGCAGCGCCTCGTTCACAATCGGCCCCGACCCAAACAGCTGAACCGTCGCCTCAGACGCCGCAGCCTTCAACTTGTACATCCCGCGCACGATCCCTTCCGCGATCGCTTCCTGCGTCTCCGCGCCTTCAGGAATCGGCGGCTGAGGATAATCTTCGTTGTACATCGTGATGTAGTAAAACGCCTCTTCGCCCGCCTCATACATCCTGCGGATGCCATCCTGCACGACTACCGCCAGCTCATACACAAACGCCGGATCGTACGTCCGGCACGTGGGCACCGTGCTCGACAGCACAATTGAGTGCCCGTCCTGATGCTGCAATCCCTCACCCAGCATCGTCGTGCGGCCCGCGGTTCCGCCCATCAGGAAACCCTTGCCGCGCGAGTCCGCAAACGCCCAGGCCATATCTCCGATGCGTTGGAAACCAAACATCGAGTAGTACATATAGAAGGGAATCGAGGGTACGCCGTAGTTCGCATACGCCGTTCCCGCCGCGGTAAACGAGGCCATCGACCCAGCCTCTGTAATCCCCTCCTCGAGAATCTGCCCGTCCTTGCTCTCGCGGTAGCTCAGCACCATGTCCGCGTCATGCGGCACATATTTCTGACCTTCCGCCGCATAGATGCCCACCTGCCGGATCGAGGACTCCAGCCCAAAGGTCCGGCCCTCATCCGGAACGATCGGCACAATCCATCTGCCCACGGCCTTATCCTTCATCAGCGCGTTCAGCATGTTCACAAAGCCCATCGTCGTCGAGATCGACCGGCCCTTCGAGCCCGCCAGCCAACTCGAGAAGAAGTCGAGCCCCGGCGCTTTAAACTCGGGCGCGCGCTCCGCCAGCGCCGGCACCTTGCGCTGAGGAAGATATCCGCCTAGTTCCTGCCGACGCGCTTGCATGTATTGCATCTCGGGCGCCGAGGCCTCTGGCCGGTAAAACGCTCCATCTTTTGCCGCCTGCTCCGGAATCGGAATGTCAAAGCGCTTCACGAAGGCCGCCAATCCATCGTCGGCCAGCTTCTTCTCGCTGTGCGTGGCGTTGCGCGCCTGCGCCGAGCCCAGCCCGTAGCCCTTCACGGTCTTGGCTAGGATCACCGTCGGCCCGCCCTTGTGCTCCATCGCGCGTTTGTAGGCGTTGTAGATCTTCACCGGATCATGGCCGCCCCGGTGCAGCATTCCCAGCTCCTGGTCGGACATGTCCTTCACCAGCTCCAGCAGTTCCGGGTAGCGGCCGAAGAACTCCTTGCGCAGATACGCCCCATCCTTGGCTTTAAAGTTTTGGAAGTCGCCATCCACGCACTCCTCCATCCGCTTTAGCAACAGGCCGGACCTGTCGCGCGCGAACAGGTCGTCCCAGTCCGACCCCCAGATCACCTTGATCACGTTCCAGCCCGCGCCGCGGAAGTCACCCTCGAGCTCGTCGATGATTCGCTTGTTCCCGCGCACCGGCCCATCCAGCCGCTGTAGGTTGCAGTTCACGACGAAAATGAGATTGTCCAGCCCCTCGCGCGCCCCCAGCGAGATCGCCCCCAGCGTGTCTACCTCGTCGCACTCCCCATCGCCCAGAAAGCCCCAAACCTTCCGCTCCGTCTTCCCGATCAGCCCGCGATTCTCGAGATACCGCATAAAGCGCGCCTGATAGATTGCATTCAACGGCCCAATGCCCATCGAAACTGTCGGAAAGTTCCAGAAATCCGGCATCAGCCATGGGTGCGGATAGCTCGACAGCCCCGGCTCGCCGCGCAGCTCATGGCGAAAGTTTTTAAGCCGAGCCTCATCCAGTCGCTCTTCCAGAAACGCCCGCGCGTACACGCCGGGAGACGCATGTCCTTGAAAGTAGACGAAATCTCCCGGCTCACTCCCATAGCTTCCGCGGAAAAAGTGGTTGAAGCCCACCTCCAGCAGCGTCGCCAGCGAGGAGTACGTCGAAATATGCCCGCCAATCCCGGGATCCTTCTTGTTCTGCGAGTGCACCATCGCCATCGCGTTCCAGCGAATCAGCGCCTCCAGCCGCCGCTCGTAGCCGCGATCCCCGGGATACGGCACCTCCTCTTCCGGAGCGATCGTATTCCGGTAAGGCGTCGTCAGCGCGCCCGCATCCTCCATGCCGACCGCGCCCGCGTGCTGCCGTAAAGCCTCCAGCAAGGCTGCGGACTGGGTCCGGTCCGCAGCAACCAGCTGATCGAAGGCCTCCAGCCACTCGGAGATCTCGGCATGGAAATCCGCGCGTGTCTCCAATCTCTCGGGTTGCGTCTGCGCTGCCGGTAGATCCAACACCATTGCCATAAGAAGTCCAGTCCTTCGGGAGTGTGAAGCCCTCCCGTGAAGCATAAATCGCCGCGGCAGGAAACGTCACATCCATGGCTTTGAGCCGAGACCGCACAACGCTATCGCTCCAATTTCGGAACCGCGCTAGACGATCTCCTCTGTCCTCGCATTCCTTATCGGCAGAATGAGCAAAATCTTTAGCACTTTTTCGGCTGCTTCGCGCTTAGCACGTTAGAGACCGCTTTTTTTCTATCAAGGCCAAGTCTCTCGCCCCGAATATTCATGGTCCGGAGAAAATATACCTTGTACTCCCCCAAAGGTTGTACTTATACTTCTCTCACTACCGGGCCCCCCACAGCAAATGTTCTAAAACCGCAAAAAACCGCGGAAGATTGTCAAGGAGACCCCATGTCCATTCGCTTCAACTCTCTCGTCCTCTCTGCGTCGCTTGCTGCTGCGGCTTCGCTGATTTCCAGCCAGGCTCTCGCCCAGTCCGCACCCTCCGGCGCGATCTTCGACCTCGCCACGGCTCATCCAACCCCCCTCACCACCTACACACAGTTCTCTGCCAGCTTCACCGCCGACAACAGTCTGGAGTACGTCTCCTTCGCCTTCCGCGAAGTGCCGGCCTTCTTCTCCTTTGACGATGCCTGCGTCACCGCTTCCAGCTGCGGCGCTAGCAACCTGCTCTCCGATCCGGGCTTTGAGCAGAGCGCCTCGGCCGTGGGCAGCAACTTCCCCGGCGACGGCTGGGGCCGCGCCATCCAGCCCATCGACACCTCCGCCATCGGAGAAGTCTCGTCGAATGCCGCTGGATACGGATGCGGAGCCAACGCGCACTCCGGTACCATCTTCTGGTGCGACGGCTCTGTCCAGGGCTACGATCTGCTCTACCAGCAGCTTTCCGGCCTCACCGTAGGGACCTCCTACACCGTCAGCTGGTACCTCGATGACAACTCCGGAGCCGCAATTACCAACCCGACGATCGACATGCTGGCCTACGCCGGCGATGCGCTTCCGATCGGCACAACCACCATCGGTACACCGCCCCCACCGGTCGGCCCGCCGACCAGTGTCACTCCCGAGCCCAGCAGCCTGATGCTCCTGGCGACTGGCCTCCTCGGAGCCGCTGGAGCTGCACGCCGCCGCCTCACCCGCTAACCTGACCCAATCACACCGCCGCGCTCCCTATCCGGACGCGGCGGTTTTCTTTTCCTATGACGCGCTAGGTCGAATAATCCGCGTTGATGCGTACGTACGCCTCCGTCAGATCGCACGTGAGAAAGCTGCATCGCCCTGGACCGTTGCCCAGCGAGAGATGAATCGCATACTCCCGCCGGCTCATGACCGCATGGGCCGCCGCCTTATCGAACCGCGCCGACCGCACCCCGCCCTCAAAGACCACCTGGTCCCCGATCGCAATCCGCACGTCCTCCACCTGGAACGGCACCCCTGAGTACCCCGCAGCCGCCAGCAGCCTGCCCCAGTTCGGGTCCGCGCTCGACCACGCGCACTTATTCAGCGGACTATGCGCGATCGCCCGCGCCACCTGCCGCGCCCCTGCATCGGTCTCCGTGCCGCTCACGTGCAGCCGCACCACATGCGTTACGCCCTCGCCGTCATCCACAATCTGGTACGCCAGCGCCGCGCACAGCTCTTCGAGCGCCGCCGCAAACGCCGGCCGCGAACTCTCGTCCAGCTGTACCCCGCTCACTCCGCTCGCCAGCAGCAGCACCGTATCGTTGGTCGATGTATCCCCATCGATCGAGATTGCATTGAAGGTCTCCTCCGCCGCCGGCTCGAGCAGCCCCTGCAGCTCCGCCGGATCCGACGCCAGATCCGTAAACAGATAGACCAGCATCGTCGCGTGCGGCGCCGCGCCAGAGCCTACCGCCGGCCCCAGCCGCGGATGAATCATCCCTGCGCCTTTCGCCGCCCCGAACAGCCGCACCGGAACACCCTTGACCGTTACCTCGGCCTGCGCCACCTTTATGCGCGTGTCGGTGGTCAGAATCGCCGCCGCAAACAGCTCCGCATGCGCCTTGGTCGAGCCCAGCGCAGGAACCATCGCCGGCAGCGCCGCCAGGATCTTCTCCACCGGCAACGGGACGCCAATGATCCCCGTCGATGAAGGAAACACCTCGTCGAACAGGCACCCAAAGGTCTCCGCCGCCGCCTTGCACGTCTCCACGCACGCCCGGACTCCCGGTTCACCGGTCGCGCAGTTGGCATTGCCGGCGTTCACCAGCACCGCCGTCACCCGTCCGCCGGTCGCCGCCAGGTGCCGCCGCCCCACCACCAGCGGAGCCGCCACCACCTGGTTGCGCGTAAACAGCGCCGCGGCATGTGACCCCAGCGGAGCCGCCGCCACCGCCAGATCGAGCCTGCCACTGGCCTTGATCCCGGCCTTCACTGCTCCCCAAAGAAAGCCCTGGGGCAGGGCGTTGGGTGTAACTGCCTCAGACATCGCGGTTGTGGACTCCTTACCTGAATAAATGCCAATCCCACCGCATACGATGCCTAAACCGTCACCGTCCGCCCTTCGTTCGAGCTCTGCCGAGCGAGCTCCAGCAGCCGTACCACGTTGAATCCCTCCTGCGAGGGCACCATCAGCTCCGCCTGCCCGCTCACCGCATCCCGCACATTGGCATAAAAGCAGCGATAATCCCCCATCTCCGTCCGCACCCGCGTCCGCACCAGTGTCGCCGGATCGGCCTGGTTTGGGGCCATCGTCAACGTCCCCCACATCGACTCATCTTCCTCCAACCATTTCACCGCATCGCCCATCGGCGGCACCTTCGCTCCCGCTACAATCCTCGGCTCCTGCGGGTCCACTCCATTCTTGCGAAAGCTCCCCGCCGTCCCATGCAGCAGAAACCGCGACGAGTTGTCGCACGCCAGCATGCTCGACCGGCACCACGCCAGCAGCTTGTCGTATCCCAGCCGGATGTCGAACGCATCCTCGATCCGGCTCTCGTCTCGATCCGTCCGCACACTCGCCGTCACCGTCTTCGGCATCCCGAACAACGCTACCGCCTGATCCACAAGGTGCGGTCCCAAGTCCATCAGCAGCCCATTCACCGGTCCGCCGGCCTCTTTCCACGTATCCTTGCGCAGCATCGGCCGGTACCGATCGAAGTGGGACTCGAACGTTACTACCCGCCCCAGCGATCCCTCCGCCAGGATTTTCTTCACCGTCAAAAAATCCCCATCCCAGCGCCGGTTGTGGAACGGACACACCAGCACCCGCTTCCGCGCCGCCACCTCCAGCAACTCGCCCGCCTCCGCGCTCGTCCCTGTAAACGGCTTGTCGATGACCACATGCCTGCCCGCCTCAAGCGCCTGCTTCGCCAGCGCGAAGTGCGTCTCGTTCGGCGTCGCCACCACCACCAGCCGGATCGCCGCATCCTCCAGCAGCTCCTCGACCGAACGTACACACTTCACCGCCGGGTATGCCTTGGCCGCCTCATCCCCTGTCCGCTGCACGATCGCCGTCAGCTTCAATCCCCGCACCGCGCACACAAACGGCGCATGAAACACCCGCGTCGCCAGTCCAAAACCGATGATCCCCACCCCAATCTCTTCCGCCATGCCGCTCCTTTGCACCCACGCATCCCGCGCCAATCTCCGAGCAGTGTATCGCTATCCGAACTTCCCCGTCCGGGCTCGCATGCAGCCATTGCAACGGGAAAATGCCCGGAAAGAAATGAACATCCTCATCGCTCCCCTGCATCAGACTGACAGAAGCCAAAACTTTTGCGCGCGATCAGAAAGCAAACTCATGCATCCCGCCGCGTGCGTCCACATCTCTTCTAAGCAGGTACGTTTACCATCAAAAGCATGGGTCAAAATCTAAGAGCGCATGCACTGAAGCTCGCCGGCTTTCTCACCTTGAGTTTTTGCCGGAAAGCAGCCTCCGCTTTGATCGCTGTTTGCTCTTGCGCCGCCATCTCGCGCATGCATGCCCAAACCACGAGCCAGACCACCACCCAGAGCTCCCAGACCGGGTCCTCCGCGCAGAGCACCGGCTCCACCAACAGCAGCAGCGATCCCTCCGTCGTCAACGCGAACGCCATCGGATCCGGCCAGAACAACCTCTACAACGCCACCGGCTCGAATGGCGCGCAGAGCACCCAGCAATCCTTTCAGGGCTCCGTCGTCACCGGAACGAATACCGGCACCGTCCTCGACCTCACGCTCGAAGACGCCATCGCCCGCGGTCTGCGCCAAAACCTCGGCCTCCTCCTCTCCACCAGCTCCATCCAGAGCGCCAACGGTCAGCGACTCCAGCAGCTCCAAAGCCTGCTTCCCACCCTCACCGCGGGGGCCACCGTGGAGGTTGAAAAGATCGATCTCGCCGCCTTCGGCCTCAAGATCTCCGGCCTTCCCGCCACGATCGGCCCCTTCCAGGTCACGGATTTCCGCGCCTATCTCACCCAAAACGTCGTCAACCTCAACTCTCTGCAGTCCTACATCGCCTCTCGCCATAACTTTACCGCCGCCGGACTCACCGCCGAGGACGCCCGCAACCTCGTTGTGCTCACTGTCGGCAATGCGTACCTCGTCTGCGTCGCGGACGGTACACGCATCGAGGCCGTCAATGCCGCCCTGAAGACCGCGAAGCTCACCTTCGACCAGGCCGTCGCCGCCCACGATGCCGGCACCAGCCCTCGTCTTGACGTTCTGCGCGCCCAGGTCGATTACCAGAGCGAGCAGCAGACCCTCATCTCCACCGCCAACCAGCTGGCCAAGGACAAGATTACCCTCGCCCGCGCCATCGGCCTGCCGCTCGACCAGAAGTTCCAGACCACCGACACCGAGCCCTACAAGCCGCTCGACCATCTCGACCCCGATGCCGCCTTTACCGCCGCGCTCAAGACTCGCAAGGATTTACAGGCGGATGAGGAGCAGGTGGAGGCAGCCAAATCGCAGCAGAAGGCCGCCCGCGACGACCAGCTTCCCGTCGTCAGCGTCAACGGAGATTTCGGCGACATCGGCGACACGCCCAGTCACTCCCACGGCACCTTCTCGGCCACCGGCCAGGTCTCCGCGCCCATTCTTCAGATATTTCGCTTCCGCGGCGAGCAGCAGGTCGCCGCTGCCTCGCTTGCCCAGTCCCAAGACCGCCTCTCCGATGCCGCCCAGCAGGTCAACGCCGACATCCGCTCCAATATTCTCGACATCCAGTCCGCCGCCAAGCTCGTCGACGCCGCCCGCTCGAACGTCGATCTCGCCACCGAAGCTCTCAGCGAAGCCCAGCAGCGCTTCCGCGCCGGCGTCGCGGACAATCTTCCCGTTTCGCAGGCGCAAACCACCTTCGAGCAGGCCAACGATCAGTACATCAGCGCGCTTTACCAGCACAACGTCGCGAAGCTCTCGCTGGCGCGTGCCCTCGGCGTCGCCCAGACCAATTACAAAGACTATCTCGGAGGCAAGTAATCATGCCAGATCAGGATCAAAACCAGGGTGGCACACAGACAGCCCAGATCACCGGAACCGTCCAGATCCAGCCCCAAAATGGAAGCCAGACCGGGAACCAGAACGCGACTTCCGCCGGCAACGAGCCTGGCGCCCAGGCAGGGGGGCCGCCGCCCAATGCCAGCCAGCCCGCGGGCCAATCTCAAGACAAGCCTGAAGACAAGCCCGAGCCGCCTGCCAAGAAAACCGGCCGTCGCCTGCTCATCATCGCCGTCGTCCTGCTGCTTCTCGTCGGGGCCGGCTTTTGGTACTGGCGGTCCACCTTCTCTGAAGACACCGATGACGCCCAGGTCGACGGCGACATCTACTCGGTCAGCTCCCGCGTCATGGGCCACGTCACCCATGTCTACGTCGAAGACAATACCCAGGTGAAGCAGGGCGATCTGCTCGTCGAGATCGACCCCAAGGACTCCCAGGTCGCGCTCGAGCAGGCTCAGGCCGCTCTCGCCAATGCCCAGGCCCAGTACACCCAGGCCAACGTCAACGTGCCTGTCACCTCCGTCAATACCTCGACCACGCTGCAGAACTCCGGGGTCGACGTACGCTCCTCGGGGTCCAGCGTTACCCAGGCCCAGCAGCAAGCCGCCGCCGCAGCCGCCCGCGTCGATGAAGCCAAGGCCAACGCCATCAAGGCCACCAAGGACGTCGAGCGCTACACCCCGCTGGTCGAAAAAGACGTCATCAGCCGCCAGCAGTATGACGCTGCCGTGGCCTCGGCCACCTCCGCCAACGCCAGTGTGATCGAGGCGGAAAACTCGCTCGTCGCCGCTCAGTCCGCCATCACCCAGGCGCAGCAGCGTTTGGAAACCTCCCGCAACCAGGCCGCCCAGGCCGCCAAGACCGGTCCCGAGCAGGTCCAGATTCAGCGCGCCCGCGCCAGCGCCGCCTTGGCTTCGGTCAAGCAGGCCCAGGCCCAGGTCGATCAGGCTCTGCTCAACCTTTCCTACACCCGCGTCATGGCCCCGACGACCGGTATCGTTAACAAGAAGAACGTCGATGTTGGCGCTAACCTCTCCGTCGGCCAGGATCTAATGAGTATCGTTCCGCTCCAGGGCCTCTGGGTGACCGCCAACTTCAAAGAAACGCAGTTGGCCAAGATGCATCGCTGTGAACGCGTGCAGATGAAAGTCGATGCGCTCGGCGGCCGCAAGTTCTCCGGCCAGGTCTCGCAGATCGGCGGAGCTACCGGCTCCAAGCTCTCCCTCTTCCCGCCAGAAAACGCCACCGGCAACTACGTCAAAGTCGTGCAGCGTATCCCCGTGCGCATCGACTTCACCAATCTCCAGCAGGAAAACGGCGACTACGCCTTGCGCCCCGGCATGTCCGTCACCCCGGACGTAGCCATCAAGGGAGCCGGCGACGACAAGAGCCAGCAGAACTGCGACGAGACCGCCAAACGCTGACCCGCCTTCACAGAAGGGAATCTTCCTCGAACAGTTTCATCGTCGGGGTGCGGAGCTTCATTAGTCCCGCGTTCACCTTTGCGCATCCAAGCCAATGAGGTGAAACATTCATGGCAATTGCAATGGAGAAACGCGCAAAACACGACATCGCGCCCCACTGGCACGCGCAGGCGCAGGAGATTCAGAAGTTCGGCAGCGTGATCGAAGACATGCCCCACTATCTCGACGCCAAGGTTCGCGGCGAGATGTGCGCCCTGCTGAACCAGTTGCTGGCTGACACCATCACGCTCCGCGACATGTACAAGAAGCATCACTGGCAGGTCTCCGGACCCACCTTCTACCAGCTTCATCTCCTCTTCGACGCGCACTACGAAAAGCAAGCCAAGTTAGCCGACAAGATCGGCGAACGCGTCCAGCTCCTCGGCGGTCTTTCTGTCGCCATGGGCGGAGACGCCGCCAAGCTGACCAAAATTCCTCTTCCGCCCATGGGCAAGGAAGAAGTTCCGGTACAGATCTCGCGGCTGCTCGAAGCGCATGAGATCGTCATGAAGCAGTGCAAGAAGATTGCCGATGAATCGGACGACGCCGGCGACGAAGGAACCAACGATCTCGCCGTTTCCGACATCCTCCGGCCCAACGAGATCCAGTCCTGGTTCATCGGCCAGCACCTGGTCGAGATGCCTCTGATCTTAGAAAAATAAGTTGAAAAACGTCTGGGAAAAGCAGCTGGGAACGCAACAAAACAAGTAAATAGCATCACTAGCCACTCCACCGAATCAGCCCTGTTCCGCTTCCCGCGGCGCAGGGCTTTTGTCTGCGTCCACAACCTGAACCGCACACCGAACTACAGTCATCTACTGAACAGCCCTTCATGTCCATCGCCCTGGCCTTTTTCGTCCATTACGCGTACGCCATCCTCTTTCTTTGGGTGCTGGTCGAGCAGGTCGGCGTGCCCATTCCCTCGATCCCCGTCCTGCTTACTGCCGGAACCCTCGTCGCTACGCACCAGCTGCGCGGACCTCTCGCCGTCCTCTCCGTCCTGGCCGCCTGCGCGCTCGCCGACAGCTTCTGGTACACCCTTGGCCGCCGCTACGGCAACGCCGTCCTGCGCCTGCTCTGCCGGCTGTCCTTTGAGGCCGACACCTGCGTCACCAAAACCGAGGGTTACTTCCACCGCCACGGCGCCGTCACTCTGCTTTTCGCCAAGTTCGTCCCTGGACTCTCAACCGTGGCCGCGCCTATTGCCGGCCAGACCGGCATGCCTTATACCCGCTTCCTCTCCTACGATCTCTCCGGCTCCCTGCTCTGGGCGCTCGCTTACGTCCTTACCGGCTTCTTCTTCGGCGATATCGCCAAGCGCAGCGGACCCTTCTTCACCCTGCTCGGACACTTCGCCGTCGTCATCTTCGTCCTGATGGTCCTCTCCCTCATGTTGCACCGCTTCTGGACGCAACGGCGCTTTCTCCTCAGTGTCCGCGCGCTGCGTCTCGAGCCCGCCGAACTGCTCGACATGATCGAGACCGCCGACCGCCAGGGCAACATCCCGCCCTACATCGTCGATCTCCGCCATCCGCTCGACTACCTGCCCGACCCGCGCGTTCTGCCGCATACCGTCCGCATCAGCCCCTCCGAGCTCACCTCCCACCAGACCCTTATCCCGCGCGACCGCGATATCATCCTCTATTGCACCTGCCCGTCGGAAGAGACGAGCGCCAAGGTAGCCCTGCAGCTTCACAGCCTCGGCATTAACCGCGTCCGCCCTCTGCGCGGAGGCTTTGAGAGCTGGCGCGACCTTGGATACCCGCTGGTCGACTACGTGCCCCCGGCTGCCGACAAGCTTGTTCCCGCCCTTGCTTCCTGAAGCTTCACCGCGTCAAGCTCTGACTCCTCGCACCCTTTACCATCGAGGCATAAGGGAGCAGCCCATTGGCTTACAAGGATGTACGCGACTGGATCACCCGCCTGGACCGTGCCGGCGAACTGGCCACCATGACTCAACCGGTCTCGCCTTACCTGGAAATGGCCGAGATCGCCGACCGCGCCGCCAAGCTACCCGCCACCGCCAAACGCGGCGCAGGCGGCCCCGCGCTGCTCTTCGAGAACGTCACCGGCCACCCTGGCGCGCGCGTTCTGATGAACCAGTTCGGCTCCGAGCGCCGCATGAAACTCGCCCTTGAAGCCGACTCGCTCGACGAGATCGCCGGCCGTATCCGGACACTCCTGCACCCTCCGACGCCAGTCGGCCTGCTCGACAAGCTCAAGCTCCTGCCCACCCTCGCCGAGGTCGGCAGCTTCTTTCCTAAAGTCATCGACCGCGCCGAAGCATCCTGCAAAGAGGTCATCCTCAAGGGCGACGACATTGATCTCCGCAAGCTCCCCGTCCTCACCACCTGGCCCCAGGACGGAGGACCGTTCATTACGCTGCCTTGCGTCATCACCAAGGATGCCAAGAGCGGCAAGCGCAACGTAGGCATGTACCGCATGCAGGTCTACGATCGCAACACCACCGGCATGCACTGGCAGCGCCAAAAGAACGCCGCCGAGCAGCTTCGTGACCGTCTCCGCTCTTCTACGGACAGCCAGTCCGCCGCCGTAGACCTGATGGCCCTTACCGCCGGAGGCACCGCGCCCGCCGCCTCTCTCCAATCACTCAACACCCAAACCCTCACCGCTATCCGCGGCGACCGCATGGAGGTGGCCGTCGCCATCGGCACCGATCCCGCCACTACCTTCTCCGCCATCGTCCCCGCGCCGCCTGAGATCGAGGAGTACCTGATCGCCGGCTTCCTCCGCCGCAAGCCCGTCGAGCTCGTCCGTGGAGAAACCGTCTCGCTCGAAGTTCCCGCCCACGCCGAGTACATTCTTGAGGGCTTCGTCTCGCTCGCCGAGCTCCGCACCGAGGGCCCCTTCGGCGACCACACCGGCTTCTACACCATGCAGGACGACTACCCGGTCTTCCACCTGACCGCCATCACCCACCGCAAAAAGCCCATCTACGCCGCCACCGTCGTCGGCAAGCCGCCCATGGAGGACGCCTGGATGGGTAAGGCCGTCGAGCGCATCTTTTTACCGCTTATGCAGCTCACCTTGCCGGAGATCGTCGACGTCAACCTGCCCTCCGCCGGTGTCTTCCACAACCTCATGATCCTGTCGATCCGCAAGTCCTACCCCGGCCACGCGCGCAAGGTGATGAACGGCATCTGGGCGCTCGGCCAGGCCATGTTCACCAAGTGCATCATCGTCGTGGATGAGGACTGCGACGTGCAGGACCTGAACGAGGTCACCCTCCGCACCGCCAACAACATCGACCCCGAGCGCGACATCCAGTTCACCCTCGGCCCGGTCGACTCGCTCGACCACGCCAGCCGCCTGCCCAACTTCGGCTCGAAGATGGGCATCGACGCCACCCGCAAGTGGCCCGCGGAAGGGTTTACGCGGCAGTGGCCGCCAATGCTCGCCATGCCCAAAGAGGTGAAGGCCAAGGTCGACGCGATATGGAAGAAGCTGGGCATCGAGTAGGATCCTCTTCGCGTTAGCCTCCTCACGCTGCGTACACTAAATGAATCTTGAAGAAACGATCAACGAAGCAGCACCATCACATTGACGGCCTTCAAACCTCCGAAGAACTCCGCGCCCTCGGGGCAGCAAAGCGCTCTGCCTGCCCCCGCGCCAGTCTTGCCAAGTGGGATACTTCCCTGCGCAAGCGGCAGCCCCAGGACCTGCTCGCTGAATCGGTCCAGGGCCGCTGCCCAAGCTCATCGCGCTCAAATCAACGCATGGCCGCCTCGCTCTTGGGCTTCCACGCGGGCTGTCCCGGTCAGGGCGTATGACCTTTCGCTCGTCCCCAACACTGGCATCCTCACCCAGCTCTGCGGCGACGCCCACGTCTCGAATCTCGGCTCCTTCGCGGGACTCGACGGCCGCTTCATCTTCGACGTCAACGACTTCGACAAGACCATCCAGGGCCCCTTCGGAAACAGCTCTGCACACGTGAGACCGATCAAGCATTAGCGGCTTCTCGCCCGCATCGGAGGGCGGTACACTGAACCTGGCCATTTGGCCTTTGCCGTGTTCGTTCGCACACTCTCGGCTGACTTGCTCCAGGCTGGCCGCACAAGGAAGGATTCTGAAGCATGTCCACCTCGGTCGCCTCCTTCGCCTCGGACCTGCCCGGTGGAGCAAGACGCCCGGCCACGGTGCCCTGGACCATCTGGGCCGGCGTCCTCGCCGTCACCTCCTCCTCGATCGGCGGCTCGTGGGATGTCGCCTGGCATCGCTCCATTGGCCGCGACTCGTTCCTCACTGCTCCGCACCTCGCCATCTATGCCTGCGGCGTCATCGCCGCCATCGTCTGCGGCTACCTGATCTTTTCCACCACTTTTGGCTCGTCGCCGCGCTCGCAGCAGCTCAAGCGCGAGTCGGTCTCCGTGCTCGGCTTCCGAGCTCCGCTCGGCGCGTTTCTCGCGGCCTGGGGCGGCATCGCCATGCTCACCTCCGCGCCCTTTGATAACTGGTGGCACAACGCCTACGGCCTCGATGTGAAGATCATCTCCCCGCCGCACACCTTGCTTATTCTCGGCATTCGCGGCGTCTCGGTCGGCGTGCAGTTCCTCATCCTCGCCGCCATGAACCGCGCCGCCCAGCACACCCGCCCCGGCGACGAAGCCCTCTACAGCACGCTTCAGAAGATCTTCCTCTATATGGGCGGCCTTATGATCGTCGGCCAGATGTTCTTCCTTCAGGAGGAGACCTGGGACATTGTGCTGCATCGCGCCAACGCATACACCGCCATGGCCGTCGGCCTGCCCGTCGTCTTTGCGCTGCTCGCCCGCGCCTCCGGCAGCCGCTGGGCCTGCACTCTTACCGCCGGCATCTACACGTTCTTCTCGATGGCAGAGATTCTTATCTTTCCCCTCGTCTCCGCCTCACCGAAGCTCGGTCCGGTCTACTTCCCGGTCACCCATCTGGTGCCGGCCAAGTTCCCCATCCTGATCCTGCTCCCGGCCCTTGCGCTCGACCTGCTTTGGCAGAGAACGCGCACCTGGAAGACCTGGCAGGTCGCCGCCGTCTCCGGCCTCCTTTTCACTGCCGTGCTCTTCTTGGTCGAGTGGCCCTTCGCCGGCTTTCTGATGACCAAGGCCAGCCAGAACCGGTTCTTTGGCACCATCTATTTCGACTATAACTCGCGCCCCAACGGCTGGGACCGCCTGCGCGTCTTCTTCGACCCCGATTCCGGCGCACGGCTCGCCCTCGGCCTCGTCCGCGCCTCCGTTTATGGCGCCATCGGCACCTGGCTTGGCTGGCTGTTTGGCGGATGGATGAAGAAGGTGCAGCGGTGAAGCGCCTCGCCCTCCTGCTCTCTTTGCTGCTGCTTGCGCCTCTGGCTCACGCCCATCTCGGCTCCAAGGACGTCTTCGAGACCGTCCATGCCGGCCCGTACATCCTCTACGTCACCGTTCGTCCGCCCAACGTCATCCCCGGGGTGGCCACCGTGGAAGTCCGCAGCTCCGGCGCTTCGATCACCGGCCTGACCGTCACTCCGCTCCCCGTCACCGGTGAAGCCTCGAAACACCCGCCCGCCGCCGACCCCATGCGCGCCTCCGCCACCGATCCCGCTTTCTTCACCGGAGCCGTGTGGATGATGGCCTCCGGCACCTGGCAGGTGCGCTTCGCAATCGATGGCGCAGCCGGAGCCCAGCAGGCCTCGGTCCCTGTGCTCGCCGTGCCGGTCGCGACGCTCAAGATGCAGCGCGGCATGGGCCTTGCGCTCGGCCTGCTTGGGCTCTTCCTGGTCCTCTCGATGGCCGGCATCGTTGCCGCCTCCGTGCGCGAAGCGAGCCTGGCCCCAGGAGAAACCGCTACTTCGCAACGCACGCGCTTCGGCCGTTTCGCCATGCTGGGCAGCCTGGCGATGATGGCCCTCATCGTCACGCTCGGCGCCAAGTGGTGGAACGTCGAAGCCGCCAGCTACGCCGAAAACGTCTACAGGCCTCTGCCGCTCGAGGTTACGCTCAACGGCGACGACCTCACCCTCCAACCCGGAACCCCGCGCCTCACCGCCAACGCCAAGTTCCGCATCAAGGATCCTGCCGCCGACCGCTTCCTGCTTGACCACGGCAAAGTTATGCATCTCTACGCGATCCGCGAGCCTGAAATGGACGCCGTCTTCCACCTGCACCCCGACCTCACCGCCGGCAACGGCTTCCACATTAAGCTTCCCGCCATGCCGGCAGGTGAGTACCGCCTCTACGGCGATGTCGTCCACGGCAACGGCTTCCCCGAGACCCTGCTGGCCACCGTGACCGTCCCCGCCGGCATGCACGGCGGCGCGCTCGCCCCCGATGACGCCGAAGCCACTCCGGCGCCGCTCCAGGCCGGCGAACTCGGCCCCGCCTACAAGCTCCCCGACGGCGACACCCTGGTCTGGGACCGCCCCGCTGCGCTCCACGCCAACACGGCTTACACCTTCCACTTCGAGCTGCTGAACCCGCAGGGCAAGCCCGCCACCGACATCCAGTCCTACCTCGGCATGCTCGGCCACGCCGCTTTCGTCAAGACCGACGGCACCGTCTTCGCCCACACCCACCCCGAGGGCTCCGCCGCCATGGCCGACGTTATGCTCGCCGACGCCAGTCTGGCCGGCGCAAGCTCCATGGCCGCCATGACTCCCTCCGGCCCACTCCCCGCCGCGGTTGACTTCCCCTATGGCCTGCCCTCTCCCGGCCGCTACCGCATCTTCGTCCAGATGAAGCACGGCGGCACGGTAGAAACCGGCGCCTTCGACGCCAACGTCCAGCCCTGAAGCAACTTGCTCCGCTCACTTTGAAGATCCGCCGTCATTCTTGCGAACCGGAGCCCCGTACTTGCTTTCAGGCGGCAACGCGGGTCCGAGCCCGAGCCACCTACTGCACCGTCACCACCGTTAGCGACTTCAAGTTCCGCACCCATCGCGCCGGCCGCTTCTCATCCGCCGACACCATCTTGAAATCGCCCTCCGCCCCCAGCGGCTTGCCGTCCACGCTCAACGCCACCACCGCATCGCCGATGTGCAGCCCGAACTCAAGCTCCGAAGCCGAGTACAGCACCCAGTAGTGATCCGTGCCCTCCGCCCGCACATAGCTGTGATAAATTTTCTGCGCGCCGTCCCCTTTGAGCGTCATCCCATACTTGTCGAGCAGGTCGCTCAAACCCACACCCGTATACGTCTCATCCACGTTGCTGTGGCCGTTGTGCACAGTCAGCGTCCGCTGCGGCATCGCCTGCAGGTCCGACGCCGAAAGCGTCACTGCCTGGCCATGGACGGTCACCACCAAATTCTTCGATGGAACGGAAGGCTTAGTCTCATGGTGCTCCGGCATGGCTGCAGCCGGTGCTTGCTGGCCACAAATCCTCATCGCTTGACCCAGGCCCGCACACACCACCAACGCCAACCCCGCAAAGCTCTTCATGTTGTCCCTCGTCTCGAACCATACCGCAACTCGATGACCTCATCAATACGGAGCCCGTTCGACCCGGATATACTTCTACTATGTCCATCCTCAAGAACACCGCCGCCATCGCCAAGGGAATGAGCATCACCTTCCGCGAGATGTTCCAGCCCACTGAGGTCGAGAACTATCCCGATGGCAAGGGACCCATGCGTGGCGCGCAGTTTGAGCAGCGCTTCCGCGGCAAGCACCAGCTGCAGCGCGATGAGAACGGACTTGAGAAGTGTGTCGCCTGCTTTCTCTGCGCCGCCGCCTGCCCCTCCAACTGCATCTACATTGAGGCCGCCGAGAACACCGAGGAAGTCCGCATCTCCTCCGCCGAGCGCTACGCCAAGGTCTACAACATCGACTACAACCGCTGCATCTTCTGCGGCTACTGTGTCGAGGCCTGCCCCACCGACGCCATCACCCACGGCCACGGCTTCGAGCTCGCCTCGCTCAACGCGACGACCCTCGTCATGCGCAAGGAAGACCTGCTGGTCGGCATCCAGCCCGCCATGCCGCTCGCTCCGGGCAGCAGCCGCGATCAGTCCGATCGCCTCCTTTAGAGCAGTTTTCGAGCCTTGATTTCGACAGAATTTGCTATCCTTCGCCGCAGTGGGAAGATCGGCTTCGGCTCCTAAAGAACAGCCAGACCCACAAGGAAAAAATCCAGTCACAACGGCGTATGCTGCCCCGCTGGAAAAGCTATTACCAACTTAGAATTACTGCTGACAGGCGTAAGTTTCGGCGTTGTACATCGGAGAGGATCCTCAAGGTCACTATAAGCTGAAGGTGCCGCTCCAGAGCCATCTTGGCGGAGCCTCGGGGCTAGGCTTCAGGCTGTAATTTAGCTGCCGCGACCCAGACTTTCGCCCAGTCCAGCAGGACCCAAATGCTGGAGCCAATCAGGCCAAGGAAAAACCCTCCAATCACAAAGAACGACCGATGCGGGCCGTCTTTCATGTCCGGGACAGTCGCCGGGCTGACGATCTGGATCATATTGCCTTCGCGGGCTTCATCTAATTGAGCGATCTCCAGATTTTTCAAGAGCAACTCATAGATCGTCTCGTTCGTTCTCACATCGCGCATGGCGCGCAGGTAGTCCAGTGAGGCGCTCGACTCAGTTGCCTTCGAGTAAGCGGAGCCGTTCTTCGCCTCCAGAGAGGCAGCTTCCTGGCGCAGTGACTCCAACTCGCGAGTGGCGACCTGCACCTGAGGACTTTCCTTGGCCTGGTACACCTGCATCGCCTGCAGAGCCACCGTCTTGGTGGCGATCTCCGCGCGCAGCTGTGCTTCGTAGCCGATCATGGCACGCGCGCTGCCCTCCGGCTCCAGCACGCCGGTTTTGCTGCTCGTGCCTTTCAGCGTGTCCTCGGCGCGAGTGAGATTGTCCTTGGTCTCCGCCACTTGACGCTGAAAAAAGAGCCGGCGGCGCGAAGCATCCGTAATCGCAAGCTGCGAGGAGAACGCTTCAAATGCCTGCACAATTCCGTTCGTAACGTTTGCCGCCCGCTGCGGGTTTTTGTCGACAAACGATACGGAGATGATTCCACTTTTAGCATCGGCTAGAATCTGAGTGTTGGACTCAAGTTTCTTACGGACCAGAGAGCGATACCTTGCATGATAGAGCGCGGTCAGATTGAAGCGATCGATTACGGCGTCTTCGACCAATGGACTCAGCATCAGGGCCACATAACGATCGGCGGGATTCTTGATATTCAGTGCTGCCAGGGCACCAGACGGTATGCCGGCAGCCGCGCTCGAACCCAACATCGACATGGCAGACGAAGCGGAACTGTCGGGTGGCATGACCAAGGCAGTCGCTTTGAAGGTATTTGAAAGGAGCAGGCTGAGACAAAACAGCAGGACCGCGGTTCCAAGTGAGCCGATCAGTATAAAGGCACGGCGGCGCCACAGCAGGTCGAACAGGACAGGCAGGCTCAAGGCAACGGGCCGGGTTTTCACGGTGGACATAGGCGACAGCTCAATCTGTATTATCTCGCTTTCTGACGCCGGGATGCGAAAGGAATTCAGCATCGTCCACATCAGCAACGAAAGCGAATCAATCTGCAGAGTTCGTCGGGCGTTCCATTCTCGTCACCCGGATAGTGTCCAATGACTCCCCAATCGTCAATATCATCGAGCGCGAGCCTCAACAGATCCTTCAAGTCTTCGGGTCTGCATGACTTGCTCAGCTTTGCGCTGGACTACCTGTCCCGACGCCCGATGGTCCAGTTTTTGCGGGTGACCTTGATAGTGTACGTGCTGATGCTGGTCGTGCTGCCGAGCGGAACGATTCTTGGCATCAACGTTAAGCTACCCTGTTTCCTTCTGCTCATTCCTCTGACGCTGCAGGTCTCGTTCGCCCGCGGGCAGATGACGGTGGCACGTCTGGTGAAACTGCTCTCTGTGCCTGCGGTTCTCCTGCTTTGGGCGTTCCTCTCGCAACTGTATGGATACGATTCACGCCTAGCGCTGCTTCAATTCATCGACATCATGGTTACGATGGGCACGTGCTGGTTTGCCGCGGTGCTCTGTAACCGGGATCAGGGCGAGACTCTGTTGCTTTTGCGCTGGATTGTTTATGCCGAGGTATGCGCGAGCTCATTGAAGATTGCCATGTTGCTCTATGCGTTTATTCGCGGAATCCCAGTTACAGCCATGCTCGACTGGATTCAAAGCATCTTCGGCGTGAAACTGATGGGATATGATTTCGAATCGGCATTCGGCCGTTTCGAATTCATCCCCGACAACGTCATTCCTATCTGTATCTTTGCGCTCCTGTGCTACCGCAATCTTCTTTCAAAACACACTGCACGCACGCTGTTGATTTCTTTGATGGTCATTTCGAGTCTGTTCTCGTTCTCCCGTTTTCTTTGGGCCCACACGGTTACGGCGCTGGTGCTTGGCCTTTTGCTGGGCAAGAAAGACCGCTTCCAAGCGATCCTCATCGGAGTCTTAGGTACTTTCACGGCCATCAGCCTTCCATTTATTATTGTGGTCGTTTCACTCCGATTTTCGACCTCGGTTGTAACAAATTCTGACGTTGACCGGATACAACAGGTGGCGGCACTCAAGAACTTCATCGCAGACGCTCCCTGGTTCGGGCATGGTCTCGGTACTTACTCGCATCTCGTGTGGCGTAGCCTGGACGCTCCATACGTCTATGAGGCGCAGTTACTCGCGCTTTTCGGCCAGGTTGGGATCGTGGGCGTCTTTCTTCTAATCGTGCTGATGATGTCCTACTTCCGCTGGTTCCGGCCCAACGGCCAGCGTAGCGTTCTGCTCAGCGCAGGACTCTTTCTTCTCTTCGTGGGATGGCTCATCGGTGGATTTCTCAATCCTTCGGTGATCTCGTCTGCTGCCTCTGTCTCTTACGTGGCGATCTTCGCCCTTGAAACGCTACACCAGCGAAGCAAACCTTCAGGCGAACCGTCGATGTGAGCGAGAGTCATTTTCTTGGACTTGGATTTTTCGTGAAATGGGAACAGCATCTATCGTCTCCGTCGTAAGAGTCGATGCTGTGAAGAGCTAAATACGAGTGCTCCCGTACGATTAAGTCTGATGAGCGCCATGGATGAAGCTCAATCGAGAAAAAGATCTTTGCGCATCGAGCGCCAGTCGCGCGCGTAGCGTGCATAGAGGGGCGCTGCCGCAAGGATGGCTATGCCGCGGACAACCAGGTTATGCGGCAGAGCTGCGCGGCGGCGCAGCAGGTTGATCTTGGCCGCAACCTCCTGTTCGAGCACGCAATCCTCGCCCCAGGCGTGCAAGCGCGCCAGCAGATCCTCAAACTGACTGGCAACACGGGTGTAGCGTACGCGTTCGGTAATACGAACGGCGTCTATCCGCCCAGCTACGCTGTTTTTGCCGCCAATACCAAGCTGCTGCTGATTGTGTAGGCGATAGCGCATGAGTGGTTCGGGCACAGGCTTTATCCGGCTGTGCACTGCCAGCATCCAGCTGAGCCAGCCATCATGCACCCACGACCGAGGAATAGGACAGAAGAACCGGCGCAGGTCCGCCCGCAACAGCATCGTAGCGCCCGTGACGACATCGGCCCGAAGAAGTAGTTCAATCGCGCCGTCGCGGCTTGCGAAAAGACGCTGCTTGGCGGGAGTGAAACCGTGCATGGACCACAAAGTCTTGCTCTCTGAAGGTCCAACGGTATCGGTGCGGCTATCGAGCAGCCATGCATCGGAGAACGTTCCACCCAGTCCCGCATCAGCCTCAAGGACCGCCACAAGCGAGGCCAGTTTATGCGGCAGCCAGATGTCATCCTGGTCGGCAAGCGCGAGATACTTTCCAGAGGCGCGACTCATCGCCAGATCGAAGTTGGCCGTCGAGCCAAGCGTGGCGGGATTGCGAAAGATGTGAACCGGAAAGGTAGCGTCACGGCGGAAACATTCCAGTATCTCCAACGTGCCATCGGTAGAGCCGTCATCGGACGCGATCAACTCAGCGGGCGGAAGCGTCTGCTCGGCAATACTCCGCAGCTGAGATTCGAGATATGCCGCTCCATTGTAAGTGCAGAGTACGACGGAGACACCGGTGATCGAAGTTGACATCGAGACAAACCCTTTCATCCTATTCTGTTCGGATAACGTCGCCTGGACTGAGGTTTCCTATGCTAGTCCTTCGGCAAAATGAGGGCAGTCCCGGCTACAGCCGTTAGAACCGGTGAAAGGCAGAACCCAGCAACGCCGCCATGAGCTGAAACCGCAACTGGATCTGTTTGGCAAGGCTGAAGCGCCGGCTGGCGTTGGATCCATGGCGACGGTAGAACAGCAGCGATGTTTCCAAATGAAGAATCTTCCCGCCATGCAGAATCGTTCGAAGGCCGATCCATGCATCATGCAGGAAGAGCTTGTCCTTGGGAAAAGGCAGCACGTGCTGCAAGGTAGACGAGCGCAGCGCCATGGTCGATCCCTGAAACTGGTTGTGCCTCAAATTGGCCAGAAAGCCGGCGCTGAACCGGCGATGACGCATCCTCTCAGACGCTGGAAGCGGTCTGCTCTCGGCATCGATCCACTCAAGACCGGTGCTCACCACTTGCAGGTTCGGGTCGGCGGCGAATGCCTTCAGCACCTGTTCAACCTTATCCGGAGCCCATCGGTCATCGTCGTCCGCGAGGAAAAGAACGTCACCGGTGGCAGCGCGCAATGTTTCTTCGAAAGTACGGACGACCCCGCGATTTTCCGCATGCGCGATTAGGATGATCCGTGGACCATCGGCCTTCGCCGCCTGTTCCTCTTGGAACTGTCTCAACAAGGCTAAGGTTCCGTCCGTGGATCGATCGTCGAGAAGAACGATCTCGTCGTCGTTATGGAGTTGCCCGACAATCGAGTCGAGCTGCTCGCGCACGAACCGCTGCCCGTTATAAGTCGCCATGCAGACCGAAACCTTCGGCCGTGTGCTTAGCGACTCTGCTGCTCCGAAGCGCGCGATTAATGGCGCAGTCAACTCGCGCCAGCGCGCGATGCGAAAACGGCGAGAGTGGAAGAGCCGTAGCCGGAGCGCTTCAAGCGTAAGCCGGCGAAGCTCCTGGCTATCGCGCCGTAAGACGTGCTTGACGAGTCGTATCGTCAGGCGCAGTGTGCGTTCCAACCCGGCAAAGGCATTCATCTCAAGGTCCCAAAAGGCAGACTCCGCCAGCAGGATAGTCCGGTAACGCGCCGGAGAAACCCTGTGTTGCATGTTCTGCATGGAAAAGTCGTGCGCCAGTTCCAACTGGCCGGCGACAAAGACACGCTTACCAAGTTTGGCAAGATGCCGGTAAAGACTCGCGTCGCTATTGTCGAGCCAGAACCAAGGCGAGTATCCTCCAGCCTGTCTTAGCGCAGCGACCCGCAGCAGCGAGCCCGAGTTGAACGCGAACGTGGTCCGCTGCCCGACACCGGTGTGGCCGGCGGGATACCAGCGCGGCCAACCACCGGCAAAAAACCAGTTAGGCGACACAAGTTTTCCACCGGCACGGATCTGGGGCGCGACCGCGGCAACATCAGGCCGGTCATCGAGAGACGCCATGATCTCTACCAGCGTTCGAAGACTTTCAGAAGGAAGATCTGTGTCCTGGTCGAGCGTCAACAACCACTCATAACCTCCATCGAGCGCGATTCTCAGCGCCTTGTTGTAAGCACTCGCCAGCCCGCTGTTGTGTGCATCGTGGACGTAGCTGATCGTCTCCTGAGGGAACGCGCCCGACTCACAAAGAGCGCTGAAAGCAAGATCCTGGCCGGTAGCACCCGGCGTATTGTCATGCAGATATATCTTTAGATTCAGCTCGCCGGGAACAATCTGGGCTGCTGCATGCAGAAGGCTTCGGAGGCTCACGCAATCCGCAATCTCAGTCGCGTAAAGAACAATGACAGCAACGACGGAGCGGCTCATACACCTCATCTTACCGGCAGTTTGTTCCGTACAACTCAGGCGTGTTTTCATCGAAGGCAAGCAGCGTAAGAGCCGTGCTAACCCGGCAACACTGCATCCCCCTGTTGTGCAGGAGAAGGAACACGCGGCCCCCGCACAAATCCGTAAACAGCATTGTATGCGTGAGCTACAACAAAACAGAGACTCGACACCAGGCTGAACATCACCGCCTCGCGGGTGGTGCGCACCCCGACGAAGACAATGAATGCGATCTGCACCACGAGCAGGAGAACGATTTCCACGATCGTTCCACTCCAGTACACCCACTTCCTTGCGCGATTCATCACCCAGGCGAGTCCAGCAAGATAGTTGATGCAGGACGCCAGGACCAGCCATCCCACAACGCTCCCCAGCCCCTCGTACTTCGATCCAAGGATCCATAGAATCGGGCCAGGAAAGGCGAACGCGAAGAGCACTACCGGAACACAGCATGCGCTCACCAATGCAATGAGCTTGAGATAGACGGCGAGGAGACGATCGCGGCTGAGGCGCGCTATGTACGGCTCCACAATCACCATATTGAAGCTTTGCAGCACCACAAAAAGCTGCGCAATCCGGCTTAAGGCAGCGACCTGTGCGATGCCGGCAGTCGTTCCAAAGAAGGCGATAAGGAATAAAGAGATCTGTGCCTGCAACGATCCAACGATAGCTGCCGGCATTACAGGAAGCACGTAATGCAGAATCTCCCGCTCCGTATCACTCGTGTTTGCATCGCTCCAGCCAATCCATTGGCGACTCTGGGTGCGGAGCCATCTGCCGACAAAGGTTATGTTCAGTGCGGAAAACGCCGCAGCCGTCCATGCATTGAGCCCGCCAACCAACTGAAGCACCCCGTAGGATCCCAGGCGCGCCAATCCTGATAGCGTCTGCGGATAATAAAACTGCTTCAAGTGCCGGTAGAGGAAAAATGGCGCTGAGCAGCAGGAGACATTGCCACTTGAGTAAAGCGCGATCAGCACTGGAACAATCAGCAGGACCTGCAGCTTCCAGCCCCAATGATGTGTGCGTGCGATCGCAATGAAAGCGATGACCGCAAATGGAGCCAGAACCAGGAAGGCGCGTGTGCGCAATCGAAGAGCAGCATGAACATACCTCCCGACTAGGTCGCGGTCATGAAGCCTATCGCCAACCAACGGAATAACCGTGCCGGCAAAACCAAGATCCATGAGGTTGCTGGCTGTGAACTGAAATCCGGAAGCTATACCAAACTGCGCATATGCCTCCACGCTCAGCATGTGAACAAGAAAAATCCCCGCCACTACGTTGACAGCCTGCAACGCTCCCTGGCCAAGGAAGAAGCTCGAAACCGCTTCCAGGATGCGCCGCCAGCGTTCATTGCGCTGACGCTTGTGCGCTCCCTCGGAGAGGGGAGGAGAATCAGATGAGAGATCGCGTGGTTCAGGTCCGTTGGCCGGCATGGTATCGATTCTACGGAAGGACGTACAAGTCAAACGCACGCTCAAAGCGAGATCATAGCTGCCAAGGGAACCTCGCGTTGAATGGTAGCGTAACTTGCAACGGCTCGCACCGCATGAGATTATCTGGACAGTTCTCAGCAAGAAGATAGAGTACTGTGGTGGTGTGCCGGAGGTAATTTGCTCAACTGGGCAGCTCGATACCTTCCGATCCTCAGAGTTCTAAAGCAACACCGGTTGCTGCGGGACGGAACCCTTTTGGAGGTAGGCTCAGGACCCTTTGGCATCGGAACTTTTCGCAAGGTGCCCTTTACGGGCTGCGAGCTGGCCTTCTCCAATATGCCCAGCTGGCCCATGACTCCACTGGTCGCATCGGCTGCTGATTTGCCGCTCTCAGATAAGTCCTTTGATGTAGTTCTGGCGTCCGATGTGTTAGAACACATTCCGCCTCACCTGCGAGACAAGGTAATCTGCGAGGCGATGCGGGTGGCCAAAAAGCTGGTCATCTTTGGCTTTCCTTGTGGAGTTCCGGCGCACGATTCAGATATGGCGTTGAAACAAACCTACATCCGCCGAAATATACCTGTGCCTGAATGGCTTGAAGAGCACATGCAAGCTGCTTTTCCCGAACCTTCTCTGTTCAGCAATCTGCCGGGATGGCAACTCGTTCAGTTTGGGAACGAGAGCATTCGATTTCACAGCATGATCGCGCATCTAGAGATGAACAGAACGTTCGTTCGAATCACTTCACGCTTGGCGCGATATGCTCCTTGGTTGTTAGAACCGTTGCTCCGGCTAGGGGATAAAGCGCCGTTCTATCGCCAGTTCTTTGTGTTATCAAGGCGAGCGAGTTAAGAGTGGATGGCTTTACGCTGCCGATAAGGAGTTTGCCGCAGTGAAGAACCAGCTGACGGTTATCATTCCCACGTATAACCGCCTTTCTAACCTGCGACTTTGCCTGCAATCTCTGCAGAATCAAACGATCAAAGACTTCGATGTCATCCTCGTCAATGACGGGTCAACTGACGACGTTGCGGACGCTCTGGACGAAATGGCGCGCGACTCTCCTCTCTCGCTGCGGGTGCTGCATCAGCAGAATGCAGGGCAGGGACGAGCCAGAAATCTCGCCATCACCCATGTCTCCACTCCTCTCAGCTTACTCCTTGGAGACGACATCCTTCCCGCGCCCAATTGCTTGGAGGTCCATCGCGATTTTCACTTATCCTATCCGGCGACGAAGGAAGTCGCGCTTGGATGGACCCAATGGGATCAGGTCCATCAGCAGATGACCTCCTTCATGCAGTGGTATGAGGACATCCAATTCGATTACGCAAACTTGCTCTCGGGTGTCACCCCCACCTGGCTGCATTTCTACACAAGCAATCTGTCTGTAAAAACCAGCCTCTTTAGAAATAATCCATTCGATGAACGGTTTCGCACCTATGGCTGGGAGGATATCGAGTTGGGCTTTCGCCTCATGTCCACGTCACAGGCGCGTCTGACTTTTTTGAAAGATGCCCGTGCTACCCACGTCCATCCCACTACCTTTCTTCAGGCCACTCGCAGAATGCATGCTCTGGGCCGTAATGAGCGGTTCTTTCATAGTCTCTGGCCCTCGGCTCGGCCCCCCTTGGCGACCGGCACAAAGTCTAGAATCTGCCGTTTCCTTGCGAAAAACCCAGAGCTGCTCAACATGCTGACGATCTCGACCGATCGCCTCGGAAGCCTGCTCAAACCCGCAAAAATTCATGCCATGCTGCTGCGGAGCCATCACCAGCTTGGCTACCTGGAACACGACTTAGAGGCAGAGACAAATGACCTGCCCACATGATCAAGTCGGGGTCTGGGAGGTATCCTCCATCCAACAAGACAATACACACGCGCAAATTACGATTGAGACTTAGCCTGCGCGAAGTCAGAATTTATTCGTTTTGACTCGGCATGACCACCTGCGGGGAATCCGCTCCGGTCAGAGTCTTGGCCATGCATCAAGTGTCGGCTCGAAGAACTTTCGGCCGCTGCGCCCGCAATAGCAGCAGGTGCAAGTGCCCTTTGAGCACCTTTACCCGCGCCCGTATCGACCAGGGCGACATCCGCATCAGCGTCTGGTGGTAGTGCAGGTGCGCCTTGCGCGAAGACTCTGTCAATCGCCTCGACTCATTCGAAGCCTGGCCGTCATGCCTGCGAAACCCCAGTTGCGGCAGCCCGTGCGTCTTCACGATTGGATAATGCGCCGAAATCTGCAGCCAAAGATCGTAGTCCTCCGAGTACGTGTCCGCGGAAAAACCCCCGGCCCTTGCATGCACCGCGCGCCGCCACATCACGCACAGCCCTACCCTGCACCGAGGCAGCAGCGCACCCGCCGGCTCTTCGGTCAACATCGAATACAGCACCTTGCCCTCCGGATCAATCTGCTCCATGTCGCAGTACGTCATACCCGCCTCGGGATGGCGTTCCAACTCAGCCAGCATGACCGCAAGCGCATCGGGGTAGAAGATATCGTCCTGCGCCAGCCGCGTGATAAATGCGCCCCGGCTGGCATCGAGCGCCGTCTGGAACGCTCGTCCCTGGCCGCCGTTCGTATCCCGCGCAATCACCCGGATGCGGGTATCCCGCCGCGCCAGCTCCTGCACAAGCGCCAGCGTGTCATCCGGGCTCTTATCGTCCACGCAGATCAGCTCAAAGTCGCGAAAACTCTGGTTTAGGCAGCTTTGGATCGCCTCCTCGACATACTTCATCCCGCGATAGCAGGGCATCAGGATGGATATTCGCGGAGCCTTGGGCACACTCAACTCTTCGCTTGCCAACACCGATATGCGCTCCTGGACAGGCGTCCAAACCGTAGTATCGCACCCAGCTTACCCGCGGGCCATTCCCCAGGGCAGGGAAGGAGTCGTCCCCCAAACCGGGGATGGCGTTCACGGGACCAAAGTGCCCATTGCAGCCGTCTTCCTCCCTGTGCTATCGTTGAATTATTCCAGTCAGCTTCGGCTGATTTGAATTTCATGCAGAGTGGTTGAGGGACGAGCCCTTTGACGCCACGACAACCGGACAGAACAAACGCGTACCGGTGTCAACTCTCTCCTGGATAGCCGCCCGCGGCGAACAGGGAACATGAGATTCGGAGCAAGCGGAACGGCTCAGCGATAAACGCGAGCCTGCCCGCAAACCCCGCACCTCCTTCCCCTTCCATCTGAGCCACGTCAGAGTAGCCACCCCCCTCCGCCACGCAGGACCGAGGAGAGCTGAGCAATGGAGTATTCCTGTCAGACCTACCAGTTGAAGTGCAATGAGTGCGGCCGCACCTTCGGCAATCGTCCTCTGTCCGGCTGCCCCGAGTGCCTGGCGCCGCTCGAAGTCCACTACGATCTCGACCTGATCAAGCAGCAGGGCCGCTTCACCCGCGCCGCCATCGCCGCCGGCCCATTTGACATCTGGCGCTATGCCGCGCTCCTGCCTATCCCGGAAGGCTTCGAGCCCGATCTCCCCGTCGGCTTCACGCCCCTTGTCCGCGCGCGCAATCTTGGCAGACGCATCGGTGGCGATCAGCTCTTCCTCAAGAACGACTCCGTCTGCTTCCCCACGCTCTCCTTCAAGGACCGCGTCGTCTCCGTCGCGCTCGCCAACGCGCAGAAGTTCGGCTTTGAGACCGTCGGCTGCTCTTCGACCGGCAATCTCGCCAACTCCGTCGCCGCGCAGGCCGCCCGGCTCGGCCTCAAGGCCTGCATCCTCATCCCGGCCGATCTCGAGCCCGCCAAGATCCTCAACACTCTCGTCTACGGCGCGCGCCTAGTCCGCATCGATGGCAACTACGACCACGTCAACCGCCTCTGCACCCTCATCGCCGACGAATACAGCTATGGCTTCGTCAATGTCAACCTGCGTCCCTACTACGCCGAGGGCTCCAAAACCCAAGGTTACGAGATCGCCGAGCAGCTCGGCTGGCGTCTGCCGGACAACGTCGTCTGCCCAATGGCCGGCGGGTCACTCATCCGCAAGCTCCGCAAAGCCTTCAACGAGCTCATCGCCCTTGGCCTGGTCGAAGACAAGCCGGTTCGCTTCTTCGGCGCCCAAGCCACCGGTTGCTCTCCTATCTCGCACTCCGTCCGCGAGGGCTGGGACTACATCGAGCCGCAGCGCCCCAACACCATCGCCCGCTCGCTCGCCATCGGCAACCCCGCCGACGGCCCCGCGGCCTCGAAGATGATCCGCTCCACCGGAGGCTGGGCTGAAGATGTCTCGGATGTCGAGGTCGTCTCCGGCATCCAGGAGCTCGCCGAGACGGAAGGCATCTTCACCGAGACTGCCGGCGGCGTCACCACCGCGGTCACCGCGCGCCTCTACGCCCAGGGCCGCATTCACCGCGACCAGACCACCGTCGTCTGCATCACCGGCAACGGGCTGAAAACCACCGACGCCCTCGCCGGACGCTTCGACCACCTCGACGCCCGTGCCGTGCGGCCAAGACTCGCTGATTTCACCGAATACCTCCGCGAGCTCGACGGTGTTCATGAACCCGAGCTGGTTGCCGCCGACTGACGATCTCCGTAGCCGTCACTCTGGCAATCCAGATCTCCGTATGGATTTTTCGTACTTGCAAAAAGTTTAGGAGCACTCCGATCGCCATCAAGATTATTCTTCCCACTGCTTTCGTCCGTCACACCGAAGGTCAGAAGCAGCTCACGAGCGAAGCGCCCAATCTTCCCGCGCTCATTGAAGACATCGACCAGAACTTCCCGGCGCTCTCCACCCAGATCAAGGACGACCAGGGAAAACTCCGGCGTTTCATCAATATCTACGTTAACGACGAAGATATCCGCTTTCTCGGCGGCGACACTTACGCCTTCCAGGACGGCGACGAAGTCATGCTCATTCCTTCGATCGCGGGTGGGATGTAGTCTTTCGCGTTCCTTGAGAAAGTGATACCCGAGACAACGCCCAACCCGAATTACATCTCTCATCCACTGTATGCAATGGGTCTACTGTCGTCCGTGAACGCGTACGACGAGGCGCAGAGCGACTAACCTTGCACGAAAAGAGGCTCTATGTTCCTCATTCTCGCAGTCGTCCTGGTGCTCCTTTGGATCGGCGGCTTCACACTCTTCCACGTTACCGGCTTCCTGATTCATCTTTTGCTGATCTTCGCGGTGATCTCCGTAATCATGCATTTTGTTATCGGACGTCGCTCTGCATAAGCTCTAAAAACCAAACGAAAGGCCGGATCCTCGTAAGAGTGATCCGGCCTTCTTATTTTGTCGCGCGCTTGGCTCAGGTCTTCACTGGTGCGCCACCGGCTGCTGAGGAGAACCGAGCACTGGCGGAATCACATTCGCGAGCGCCACAGGAGTCTCTTCCGCCAGCGGCGACAGTTTCTCCTCAAGCGCAATCCCTAGCACCTCGTCCATCTCCTCGACAAAGTGCAGCTTCATCGTGTTCTTCAGCAGTTCCGGCAGATCTGCCAGGTCCTTGCGATTGGCCGCCGGCAGGATCGCCTCGAAGACACCCGCGCGATGCGCCGCCAGCAACTTCTCTTTCAAGCCGCCGATCGCCAGCACCTTGCCCCGCAGTGTAATCTCGCCGGTCATCGCGATATCCCGCCGCACCTTGATCTTGGTCAGCGCGCTCGCCAGTCCGGTAGCAATCGTGATCCCAGCGGACGGCCCATCCTTCGGCGTAGCGCCTTCAGGCACATGCACGTGAATGTCGATATTCCGGTAGAAGTCCCGCGCCAGCCCAAGATGACCCGCCCGCGAACGCGTATAACTCAGCGCTGCCTCGACCGACTCCTTCATGACGTCGCCCAGCTGCCCGGTCGCCGTCATCTTGCCCTTGCCGTCGAGCACCTGCACCTCGGTCTGCAGGATCGTTCCGCCGACGCTCGTCCAGGCCAGCCCGGTCACCAGACCGATCTCGCTTTTTTGATGCACCTCGGAGTCGCGGAACTTCGCCACACCCAGCAGACCCTCCAAGGATTCCTCGGTCACCGTCTCCGAAAACGTCTTCGCCTCGTCCGGGCCGTTTTGCACAATCTTGCGAGCTAGCTTCCGACATACGTTGCCAATCTCGCGCTCCAGGTTGCGCACTCCGGCTTCACGCGTATAGTAGCGGATCAAGCCTTTCAGCGCCGAATCTTCTAGAACGATCTGCTCCGGAGTTAGCCCGGTACCCTCCCGCTGCTTTTTCACCAGGTACTGCTTGGCAATCTCGAGCTTCTCAACCTCAGTGTACCCATGCAGACGAATGATCTCCATCCGATCCTGCAGTGGCCCCGGAATCGTATCGAGCACGTTCGCTGTCGCCACAAACAGAACCTGCGACAGGTCATACTCCACATCCAGGTAGTGATCCTGAAACGACGTATTCTGCTCCGGATCGAGAACTTCGAGCAGCGCGCTGGCCGGATCGCCCCGAAAGTCCGATGCCATCTTGTCCACTTCGTCCAGCAGAAACACCGGATTTTTCGTGCCAGCTTTTTTCATGGACTGGATGATCTGCCCCGGCAGCGCCCCGATGTACGTGCGCCGATGCCCACGGATCTCCGCCTCATCCCGCACCCCGCCCAGCGACATACGCACGAACCGCCGCCCGGTAGCTTTGGCTATCGATTGGCCAAGCGACGTCTTGCCCACACCTGGAGGTCCGACGAAGCACAGAATCGACCCCTTCGGATTTTTGACTAGCTGGCGTACTGCCAGGAACTCGAGAATCCGCTCCTTGATCTTTTCGAGTCCGTAGTGATCCTCGTTGAGAATCTTCTCCGCGTGCTCGATCGACCGGATTTCCTTGGACCGCTTCTTCCATGGCACCGCCATCAGCCAGTCCAGGTAGTTGCGGCTCACGGTCGACTCAGCCGACATGGGCGGCATCGCTTCCAGCTTCTTCAGCTCGAGCAAGCTCTTCTCAAGCACATCCTTCGGCATGCCGGCCGTCTCGATCTTTTTCTTCAACTCGTCGAACTCGCTCTTCTCGCCGCGGCCAAGCTCCTTCTGGATCGCCTTGATCTTTTCGTTGAGGTAATACTCTTTCTGCGCCTTCTCCATCTGCCGCTTCACCCGGCTCTGCACGGTGCGGTCGATGTTCAGCTTCTCGATCGCTACATCGAGGACGTCGGCGATCTTCGACAGCCGAACCTCGGGATCAAAAACCTCGAGCAGCTCCTGCTTCTCCTCGATCGACAGCTGCAGGTTCGCCGCAATGGTGTCCGCCAGCTTGGCAGCTTCGTCGCCGCGTACGCTGGCCGCCATCGTTTCGTAGTTCAGGCTTTGCTGCAGCTTCACATACTGCTCAAACAGCGTATGCACGCGCTGCATCATCGCCTCGACTGGAGGCGTCATCTCGAGCTGCGTCCGGCCGGTGCGCACAGTCGCGACGAAAAAGCCATCCTCGTCGTTGACCTCGATCGCCCGCGCCCGCTCCACGCCCTCGACCAGCACCTTGATGTTGCCGTCCGGCATCTTCACGCTCTGGACAATGTTGCCGATCGTGCCCGTTTCAAAGATGTCATCCGCGCTCGGCTCATCGATCGATGCATCATGCTGCGTGGCCAGGAAAATTTTCCGATCTCCGGTCAACGCCTCTTCGAGCGCTCGCACGCTTGAATCGCGTCCGACCACAAAGGGCGTCATCATGTGCGGAAAAATCACCATGTCCCGAATGGGCATCATGGGAAGCTTGCGAACGTCGCGGCTCAGAGTTTCTTCTTGGTTGGTCTTCATGTCTCTCCTGAGTTTAGACGTTCTGGCCGCAGCGGAGATGCACCCCGTGGAAGGCGTTTGATCGATTGTAAAGGGGAAATGAATCAAGCATCGGCGGATCGCAGGTATCGATCACTACCGGGTGAAAAGGTACATACGCATCGAAAATGCATCGATCCAAGGCGAGCCTGCGTGCGCGGCAGAATCGGCTAGCCGGCTTTCTCCAGCAACATGGGCAAAGTCAAAGCATGCTTCTTGACCATCTCCGCCGTAATCGAAAGTTCCTTGACCTTCTTGTTTCCCGGCACGTAATACATCAGGTCGAGCATCAACTCTTCGAGGATCATGCGCAGACCGCGCGCGCCCACCTTCCGCTGCAGCGCCTCCCGGGCAATCTCACGCGCCGCGTCGTCGGTAAACGTTACCTTCACGCCTTCAAACTCGAACAGCTTGATGTACTGCTTCAGAATCGCGTTCTTCGGCTTGGTCAGAATTTCAATCAGCGCAGACTCATCCAGCTCTTCGAGCACGCCAAGCACCGGAAGCCGGCCGACAAACTCAGGAATCAGTCCATATTTGAGTAGATCCTGCGGCTCCGCCTGGCGCAGCAACTCACCATCCCGCTGCGCCCGAATCGGGGTCACATCCGGGTCAAGTCCATCCGGAGACGCAACCGTCTTGAAACCCAACGCCTTCTTTCCTACGCGGCGGCCGATCACTTTCTCTAAGCCAACAAACGCTCCCCCGCAGATAAAGAGAATGTTCGTCGTATCGACGGCCGTGAACTCCTGGTGCGGATGTTTGCGTCCGCCCTGCGGCGGAACGTTCGCCACGGTCCCTTCAAGCAGCTTCAGCAGCGCCTGCTGCACGCCTTCTCCGCTTACATCGCGCGTAATCGAGGGGTTCTCATCCTTGCGTCCGATCTTATCGATCTCATCAATATAGATCATGCCTTGCTGCGCCCGGACTACGTCGCCGTCCGCGGCTTGCAGCAGCTTCAAAATGATGTTCTCGACATCTTCGCCGACATAGCCTGCTTCGGTCAGCGTCGTCGCATCCACAATGGCGAACGGCACATCCAGCACCTTGGCCAGCGTCTGGGCCAGCAGAGTCTTGCCCGATCCCGTCGGGCCAACCAGCAGGATGTTCGACTTTGCGAGCTCAACGTCGTTGCCGCGCGTTTTGTTCATCTGGATGCGCTTGTAGTGGTTGTACACCGCCACCGCGAGCTTCTTTTTGGTCTGGTCCTGGCCGATCACATACTCGTCGAGGAAGGCCCGTACCTCCTGCGGCTTGGGCAGATGCGCCGGCGCGGCGCCGGGCGTGGTCTCCGTGCGATCGTCTTCCAGAATGGAGTTGCACACCGCCACGCACTCGTCGCAGATATAGGCTCGCGGATAGTCCGAAGGGGAACTGATCAGCTTCGCCACCGCATCCTGTGTCTTGTGGCAGAACGAGCAGCGAAGGGATTCATCTGAGCCCCGTGATGTTTTCATAGATGGACCAACCCCGTGAAGACCACATTGCCTGCAGCTAAGATGCTCAGTTTACACCTGATTTGTTACCTAGGTGGGCTGCCCAACCACACGAACGATCATCGCAAGTAACTCCTTCGTTGTAGCTTGGCGAACCGCCCAACTCGAGTCCTTGCGTCAGCTGCGCGGCCGGTCGATGATGTCATCGATAATCCCGTACTCCTTGGCCTGCGGGGCCGTCATGATGAAGTCGCGCTCCACATCGCGCTCGATCTGCGCCAGCGGCTGGCCTGTGCTCTTGGCCATCAGCGTATTGGTGATCTCGCGGATGCGCAGGATCTCCCGCGCATGAATGTCGATGTCGGTCGCCTGTCCGCTTAATCCGCCCATGCTCGGCTGGTGAATCAAAACGCGCGCGTTCGGCAACGCAAACCGCTTGCCCTTCTTGCCCGCCATCAGGAGAAATGCACCCATCGATGCCGCCTGCCCGATGCAGAAGGTCACCACATCATTCTTGATGTACTGCATCGTGTCGTAGATCGCCAGGCCCGCCGTAATCGACCCGCCGGGCGAGTTGATGTACATCTGAATGTCCTTCTCCGGGTCCTCGCCCGAGAGAAACAACATCTGCGCAATGATGACGTTCGCCACATTATCATCGATCGGCGTACCTAGAAAAATAATGTTGTCTCGCAACAGACGGCTGTAAATGTCGTACGTCCGCTCACCGCGGCTCGTCTGCTCCACTACATACGGAATCAAACCCATCGTGTTCTCCCTTTTCCCAACCAGCACAGAAGCGGGTGCCCCATCTCGCCTCTAAGAGGTGGATTTCAACCCGCCGGAAATCTACTTTGCCAACCGCTCGTACACAACCGTGCCCGTCTTCTCGCGGCGCATCTGCTCGCGCATCCGGTCCATCGCGCCATCCTCGACCATGCGTGCCCGGACAGCCTCAAGCGGCTCCCGCGCCTGCAGGGAAGCCATCAGCAGCTCGCGCTCGATTTCGTCCTCAGATACCTCGATCCCTTCCAACTCCGCCAGACGATCCAGGATCAGCGACGCTTTGACCTCAGCCACAGCCTGGTCGCGCTGCGCGGAACGCAGACGGTTGAAGTCGAGCTTGCGCATATCGTCTGAGGTCATTCCCTGCTGCGCCAAAGCCCGCAATCCACGGTCCAGCCGAGCATCGATCTGCTGCTGCACGAAGGTCTCCGGAACAGGGAACTGGAACTTTGCGATCATCTCGCCCAGCATGCGGTCGCGCGCCTGGTTCTCAAGCGCATCTTTTTTGCGCCCGCCGGCCATCTCCCGAAGGTTGATCGTAAAGGCGTCCCAGCTCTCATAGTCGCCGAGCTGCTTGGCGAACTCCTCATCCTTCTCCGGATAGGTCTTCCGCTTGATCGCCTTCACCGTGACGTTGTACTTGATCGTCTGACCCGCAAGCCGGGCCTCGCCGAAGTCCTCAGGGTAGGTCACCTCGAAGGCCATCTCCTGGCCCACTTTCTGCCCGCGCAGCGCGTCTGTGAATGCTTGCAGCGTATTCACTCCGCCCACCTCGATCAGCACATCCTCGCCGCGAATCGGCTCCGGAGCGTTCTCCGGCTTTTCTTCGCCCACCACCTGCGCCAGCTGCTGGATCTCACCCTCAAACTGGATCTCCGCCCAGTCTCCGTCGACCAGCGGCCGATCCTCATCGACCGGCTCCACGGTGGCGTACTGATCCATCATGCGCGCCAATTCCGCCTCATATTCAGCCTCCGTCAACGCGGTGTCCGGCCTGGCAACCTCGATCGAGTCGTAACCCGTCACATCGATCTCCGGCTTGGTCTCAAAGGCGGCCTTGAACTGCAGCGGTTGGCCGTCGACCAGCATCAGGTTGGTCAGCTGCGGCTGCGAGACCGGCGTGATCTTCTGTTCGTCCATCGCCTGGCGGAAGCGCGCGGAGACCAGCTCGTCCAGCACCTCCTGCCGTACCTCCTTGGCAAAGCGGTTTTTGATGACCGTTTCCGGCACTTTGCCCACGCGGAAGCCGGGAATGCGCGCAAGCCTCTGATACTTCTTGACAATGGTGCGAAACGCCTTGGACACGGTGTCGGCGTCCACTTCCACCGCGATCTCCCGCATCAACTCCGGATTCAGCGTAGCCTTGGGCGCAGGCCCGTGGTCATGACCGTTATTCGTCGCCTCTTCCGTGTGCTCCTGCGCTCCGCCCTGCCCATCCGCGGAGGTGGCCGGCATCTCTACCGCGTTTTCCGTCTCAAGTATCTCGTTGGAAGCCAAAGTTCAACCCTTCATAGCGAATCAAAATACCGCAACTCCACGCACTTTTTTGAGCGCCCGATGCGGCTATCGCCTCCTCTTCACTCTACGGGTCATGGATGGGCAGGGTCAAACGCCCCGGCCAACGGAACGTCCATCACTCCCGTGCCTGGCGCCCCGATCGTCCTTGAAGGATCAAGGAGTGGTTATGGCAAAGATCTCCACGCGTACCTTCCACTGCAAAGACTGACCGGGCAACAACACCGTGATCCCCGAGCCGCTTGTACCCCACTCGCGCCCAAACGGATCGTCGTAGTTGGTCTGCGTGCCAAGCGAGATATATCCTTGCCCTGCAGGCGAGGTCACGCGCAGGGCTTGAATACTCGCCGAATCGGCCGACATACGCAAGCCAAAGCGGCTCGCCGGATCGCGCATCTCCGCCGCCGTGCCGCTGTCCAGCAGCGCCGGTTTCAGATTCGTCAGCGTCACGTCCAGGCCGTCTTTGCCAAGCTTCGCCGAGTGACCCTGCAACCGTTGAATCGCCGCCGGCGGCGTCACGAATCTGCCCGACGGAACACCTCCGGTGGTATTGGCAAACTCCAGCTGTTCTCCAAGCGGAAGGCGCACCTCGGCTCCGTTGCGATCCCCCGAGGGAAGCTTAAAGCGAGGATGCCAACCGATCCCCATCGGCTCCGGCCGGTCGCCCACGTTCTTTGCCGTCACTGTCACATCGAGCGTCCGGGGCCCCAGCGTCACGGTTACGGAGACATCGGTCTTTGATAACCAATGCTGGTTGAAGTCGCTCGCATGAAAGGTTGCCAGCGTCACCTCCCCCTGGGGCTGCGTCGTCGTCTCCGCCGTATCGGTCGAGAGCAGCGCGAGTAAGCCTCCCGAGGAGCTGTTACTGTCCGCTCCGTCCGACGGCACCTCGATCGCATTGCCCTTCCAGGCGGTCCGAATGGTCGTACCCACCGGAGTCGGCATGCCCAGCAACAGGCCGCCCCAGGGCACCTCGAGCGCTCCATGCGAGTCGTTCACCCCGGTTCTCGCCGAAGCCGTTCCACTCACCAGATCCTCAGCCGTCGGAGCCGCCAGCAACTGCACCTCGCCGCGCTCCGGCAGCGAGGCCGTCATCTGCAGCACACCCATCCCCAGCCCCGGCAGCAGCGTCACCGAGTGGAACTCAGGCATATTGCTTCCGAGCGTCAGCGTACGGGTCAGCACCAGCGGCTCAATGCCGCCGGGACGCGCAACCGCTCCCGCCGGCGCCTGCTGCTCGCCCTTGATCTGCCGCTTGAGCGTCGAAAACCGTCCCCGCATATGCAGGTAGTAGCCCAGACTCGGCAGAGCGATCAACGCGGCGAGAATCAGCAAGGGAAGGGCGCTCGACCGGCGCAGCCCGCGGGGAAACAGCCGATCCCAGCGGTCCCGAAACCACCCTTTCACCAGATTCCAATACATCGCGCCGATCCGCTGCTCTTCCAAGACACTCCCCGTGTACGTCTACTTTCCCTATCGGCAGAAATGCGTCTGTCCATGAGTTAAAACGAGAACATAATCTCGCCGGATGCAGACCAGCGGAGCGTGCTTCCGTCCCAAACTGCCCTTATACTCTTTCGAGTGCCGTCCGTCTCCACCCTGCCGCCCGTTCTCACTCCTTCTCTTGACCGAGCCCGGCAAAACATCGTTGCCTGTGAGCGTTGCGCGCGGTTGCGAAGCTACTGCGAAGCCATCGGCCAGGTCCGCCGCCGAGCCTACCTCGAGCAGACCTACTGGGCCCGTCCCGTGCCGGGCTTCGGCGATTCGCGCGCCCGCATCCTCATTCTCGGGCTTGCCCCCGGAGCCCATGGCGCCAATCGCACCGGGCGCGTCTTTACCGGTGACGGTTCCGGCGACTTCCTGTACCCGGTCCTGTACGAACTGGGCTTCGCAAACAAACCGCGCGCCGTCTCTTCCACCGACGGCCTGAAACTTCGCCACGCCTGGATCGCCTCCATCGTCCGCTGCGCACCGCCCGGCGATAAACCCACGCCTGCGGAGATCCGCACCTGCTCCGGGCATCTCTCCGCCGAACTCGAAGCTCTGCCTCGCATCCAGGTCGTCGTCTGTCTCGGCAAAGTCGCCTGGGACGGCTATCTCGCGCACCTGCTGCAAGCCGGAATCATCGAGCGCCGCTCGGCCTATGGGTTTGCCCATCGAGCCGAGTATCTGCTGCCCAACGGACTCCATCTACTCGGCAGCTATCATCCCTCCCTGCGCAACACAAACACCGGCCGGCTCAACCGCGTCATGTTTGCCTCGGTCTTTCTGCGCGCCAGGGAACTCGCCGGTCTTGACTCTGAGAAGCCGTAGACGCTGCGAGCTCTCGTTACATGCGCTCTCATGGGCCAAACACAAAGCGCTCCTGCCGTGAGATCACCGGCAGAAGCGCCTCCTGCTCCTTCGCTAGACCGCTGTAAGCGCCAGCCCCGCCGCCTTCTCTTCCGAGTCCGCCAGGATCGGCCGGTAAAACAGCTGGTTGTTGTCCAAATACACCTCAAGAAAAGCCGGCCGCTCGGCAATCCCACCCGCAATCAACGCCTCCGACAGCGGATCCTCGACAAATCGCTGCAGCGCCCTGCGCAGAGGCCGCGCGCCGTAGGTCCGGTCGCTCGCCGTCTTCTGCAGAATGTAGCGCTTGGCATCGTCGTTCACCGAGAGCGTAATAGCTTTGTGCACCAGGTTGGTATTGAGTTGCTGCACCAGAAGCTCCAGGATCTGCATCAGGTCCGACTCGATCAGCGACGTGAAGATGATGATCTCGTCCAGACGGTTGAGGAACTCCGGATTGAACGTCCGTTTCACCTCGCCGCGAACCAGCTCCTCCATCTTGTCGAGCGCCATATTCTCGTCGCTCGATTGGAAGCCCAGCCCCTGCTGCTTCTGCAGATGCTTGGCCCCAATGTTCGAGGTCATCACAATGATCGTGTTCTTGAAGTCGACCGTATTGCCAAGTCCATCGGTCAGCTGGCCGTCTTCAAACACCTGCAGTAGCAGATTGTAGACATCCGGGTGCGCCTTCTCGATCTCGTCCAGCAGCACCACAGAGTACGGATTGCGCTTCACGCGTTCCGTCAGCTGGCCGCCCTCCTCATAGCCGACATAGCCCGGAGGCGAACCGATCAGCTTCGAGACCGAATGCTTCTCCATGAACTCCGACATGTCGAAACGGATGAGCGACTTCTCGGAGCCGAACAGGAACTGCGCCAGCGTGCGCGCCATCTCCGTCTTACCCACGCCAGTCGGCCCCAGAAACAGGAAGCTGCCGATGGGGCGCGCTGGGTTCTTCAAGCCAGCCCGCGAGCGACGAATCGCCCGCGCCAGCGCCGAAATTGCCTTATCCTGCGAGATCACGCGCTTATGCAGCTCTTCCTCGACGCGCAGCAGCCGTTGCGTCTCCTCTTCTTTCAAAGAAGTCATCGGCACACCGGTCCAGCGACTCACCACATCCTCGATATCCTCGCGCGTCACAATCCCGGCGGACGAATCATCAAGGTGATACTTGTCCCGCAGGCTGCGCAAGTTTTCGCGCTCCTTGCGCTCCTCATCGGAGTAAAACCGCGCCTTCTCGAACTCATGGTTCGCAATGGCGTTTTCCATGCGGTGCACGATGAACTTGATCCGCTTCTGCACCTCGGTCAGCTCTTCGGGCAGGGAAGTCTGGCGCAGCTTCACCCGCGCTCCGGCCTCGTCGATCAGGTCAATGGCCTTGTCCGGAAGGAACCGGTCCGGAATGTAGCGGCTGGAGTGCGAGACCGAGAAGCTGATCGCATCATCGGTGTACGAGACCGCATGGAACTTCTCGTACTTCTCCTTGATGCCCATGATGATCTTGACCGCGTCCTCCTCGTTCGGAGGAGGCACCTTGACTGCCTGAAAGCGCCGCTCAAGCGACCGGTCTTTCTCGATCGACTTGCGGTACTCCGCCGGGGTCGTCGCGCCAATGCATTGAATCTCGCCGCGGCTCAACGCCGGCTTGAGGATGTTCGCCGCGTCGAGCGAACCTTCGGCCGACCCAGCGCCCACCAGCGTATGCAGCTCGTCGATGAACACGATGGAGTTCTGGTTCTCCATCAGCTCCTTCATGATCGTCTTCAGCCGCTCTTCAAACTGCCCACGATATTTTGTTCCTGCCACAATCAAGCTCAGGTCGAGCGCCAGCACCCGCTTGTCCGCCAGGAACGAAGGCACCTCACCGTCCGCGATCTTCTGCGCCAGGCCCTCGACGATCGCCGTCTTGCCCACCCCCGGCTCGCCGATCAGCACCGGATTATTCTTCGTCCGGCGGCACAGAATCTGGATCACCCGGTCCACCTCCGTATCCCGGCCAACCAGCGGATCCAGCTGCTGATCCATCGCGGACTGGGTCAGGTCGCGCGAGAACTCCGCCAGCATCGACTGCTCGCTGCGTCCGGCCTTCTGCGCCGCCGCGGGCTTTTCCTGCGTGGTCCGCTGCAACTCCTCGCGGATCGCCGGCAGCCGCAGCCCGCGCTCCTGCAGGATCTCCGCCGCAAAGCACTTCTCCTCGCGCAGCAGGCCCAGCAGCAGGTGCTCGGTTCCAATATGCTTATGCGAAAGCCGCTCCGCCTCTTCGGCCGCGTACGCCAGCACCCGTTTGCACTCGTTTGAGAGCGGCAGGTCGACCGAGGTCGAAACCTTCTCGCGAATCGTCGTATGTCCTTCAATCTGCTTGCGAATCGACTCCACCGACGCATGGCTGCGCAGGAAGCGATTCGTCAGGGCCTTATCCTCCCGCAGCAGCCCGAGCAGCAAGTGCTCGGTCTCGATGTAAGGCGACCCAAACTGGCTCGCTTCGTAACGTGCAAAGAAAATGACCCGCCGCGCCTTTTCCGTATAGCGTTCGAACATGTTTCCCCTTCTCAAACCACTGGCTATTGAGGTTTCACCAGTGTATCGCCCACTCTCCTCGGCGACACACCGCAAAAAGTTATGCCAACCCTATCAGCACAGAAGTTAGACGCTCCATGTGGATTACAAGGCTCAAAGCCCAGTTTCCTTCCGCTTCACCCGCTGTCTCAGTCTACCGCCTCTCTTTTGCAAACCTTAGTGCGCCGTCAGGTGAGGCACCGTCCTTCGAAGCAGCGCCGTTCGCAGCATCAGAAATGGATGTTCCACCAGGCAAAACGTCACCGCCGCCACGCCCAGAGACGCACTCGCCAAAGCCACAAAGCCCAAAGCCGCCCCGGCCTCAGCGGGTATATGCGTAGTGTGCAGCAGAGGCTCCAGCCGGCTCACGATCCAGCCCTGCATATACTCGTGGTTCAGGTACATGCCAAAAGACAGGCGGGAGAGCAGGTAAAAGATGTGCTGCTCAAACAACCTGGTCCCGCTCCGCACACCCCACCACACCAGCGAAGCGAAGAAGATCGCAAGCCCGGTAAAGGGCAGGATATCGGCCCGCAGCGTCATCGCCGCGCCCAGCAGCGCTCCGCACCCCAGCACCAGCAGCCCCGGTCGCGCCAGCAACCCGGTTGCCCGCTCCTGCGCCGATGCCAGATTCGCCACCACCAGCCCTGCCAGCAGTCCGTCGCAATGGGTATGAAAGGGGTAGTAGAGGTGCGCAAACGCGCGCGGGTCCTTGCCCAGCCAATGTCCCGTCCAGGCGTGAAATGTGATCGCCCGGACCACCAGCGTCAGCCCCAGCAGTCCCGCCAACCCCCAGCGATACCCGCGCATCGACTGCCGCCCAAGCAAAAGCAGGGCCAACGGAGCCAGCAGATAAAACTGCTCCTCCGAGCACAACGACCAGCTTCCGTCCACAATGCCGTGATTCACGTAGTTGGTCACAAACACCAGGTCCGTCCAGCCATACTGCTTGGCCGCCGCCGCTCCCGGCGAACACGCAAATACCACGGCAAAGATGAAGAAGTAGAGCGGCCAGATGCGCAATCCGCGCCGCAGCATGAACTGCTTGAGCGAGATGCTTCCCGTCTTGCCCAACTCGCGCCAAAGCTGCGACCCGATGAAAAAGCCGCTCAGCACGAAGAACAGGTCCACCCCCATCCAGCCATTGCGCGTCAGCCCAAAGCCGGTGTATCGGTTCGCGCCATAGCGCGACGCGAACGTCTGCGCCATATGCTGATTGATGACCAGCAGCACCGCCGCCGCGCGCAATCCGTCCAGAAACGGCACCCGCCGCTCGGTCGCCACGCGCAGCTCCCGCAACCCGCCCTGAAACAACCCGGCTACCCGCGCCGGCAGACGTCCATGGCTGGTTTTTCCGTCCGCCTGTTCTCCTGCTTCCTCCCGTGCCAGCAGTTCAGGCGTCAATCCACCCTCCTCAACCTATCTGTACACCTGGCCTCGCGGCCGGCACCATGCTACGTTCGTTCTCAGCTCTGCAACTTTTTCAAATAATCCATGATCTCGGGCCCGGTCCAATCCTGCGGTCCGATGAACTTCCGCCGTATCATTCCGTGCTGGTCAATAATGTACGTCTCCGGAATCAGCACCGTCCCATAGAGCCCGTTCACCTTCTGGTCCGCATCCCGCACCGTCAGCAGAGTCACGTCGTGCTTGGCAAGGAATTTACGGTACACCGCATCATCCTGGTCCGTACTTACCCCGACGATGGCCAGACCGGGCATCTTCCGCTGCAGCGCCAATAAGCTGGGCAGCTCCTCCACGCACGGCGCGCACCACGTCGCCCACAGGTTCAGCACCACCACCTTGCCTCGCAGCTTCGCCAGATCGACCGTCTCCACTCCATCGCTCATCACAAACTCCGGCGCCGGCTTGCCGATGTTCCCCGGATGATCGCCCCGGTCGCACCCCAGCACGCAAGCCGATGCGCAAGCCAGCCCCATCCCTGCCATCAGCAGCCTTGATCTCCAGCCTTTGCGCACGTCTCGCTCCCTCTTTCTATAATACGAAGTCTGACCGTTGCCCCACCTTTTATGGACGAGCTTGCCTCCCTGCCCGAATCCGACGCTCCCTGCTTGACCCTCTCGGTCATCCTCCCGGCGCGCAACGAGGCCGACGTCCTCCCCGCCTGCCTCGCCTCGCTCCTTCAACAGTCCGATCCCGCCCTCGAGCTTGGCCGCGACTGGGAGCTCCTCCTTGTCAACGACGGCTCGACGGACGCAACCAGTTCCATCGCCGCTGAAGCCGCCACCCACCCCGGCGTCACCCTCCTCGAAGCTCCGCCGCTCGACCTCACCTCTCAAGGCGGCTTTACCGGCAAGAACAACGCCTGCTGGACCGGAGCGCAAGCCGCCCGCGGCCGCCTCCTCCTCTTCACCGACGCCGACACCGTCCACGAACCCGGCAGTCTCTCTCGCGCCCGCCACGAGCTTGAGAAGCATGCGGTCAGCCTGCTCTCCTACTCCCCTCGCCAGCTCACCTCCGGCCTGCTCCAGCGCCTGCTCATGCCTCTGATCTTCGCCGAGCTCGCCATCGCCTACCCCCCCGCCCGGGTCAACGCCCCCGAAGACCGCACCGCCGCCGCCAACGGCCAGTTCCTCCTGGTCGTCGCCGAGGACTACTTCGCCGTCGGCGGCCATCGCGCCATCGGCCTCAACGTCCTTGAGGACGTCGCCCTCGCCAGCCTCTTTAAGCGCAGCCGCCGCGCGATCCGCTTCCGCTACGCGCCGGACGCCCTCTCCGCGCGCATGTACCGCAGCACCTCCGCCCTCATGGAAGGCTGGACCAAAAATCTCGCCCTCCTCTTCACCTCGCCTACCGCCCTCGGCCTTCTGCGCCTGCTCGACTTCCTCCTCATTCTCGGCATCCCGGTCATCGCCCAGACCTGGCCGCTCTGGACCAGCCTCCAGCGGACGCTCTTCTATCTCGTCTGGGCCCGCGTCCTGTGGCGCTTCTACGCCCGCGTCGCCAAATCGAACTTCTCCTTTCTCGACTGCGCCCTCTCGCTCTTCGGCGTCCCGCTCTTCGTCTTTCTCCTCTTCCGCAGCTTCTACCGCGTGCGCGTCGCCAAATCCATCGCCTGGAAGGGCCGCACTTATTCCACCGCCCGCCAGTAGCTGCTCTGCATCGCACCCTCCACTCCGACCATCGAAAGCTAGAGCGACGCCATGATTCTGCTCACCCGCAAAGCCGAGTTCTCCTCCGCCCACTTCTACTGGAACGACACCCTCTCCCCTGAAGAAAATCACCGCATCTTCGGCAAGTGCGCCAACCGCAACGGCCACGGGCACAACTACACGCTCGAGGTCACCGTCGCCGGCGAGGTCGACCCCATTACCGGCTTCGTCGTCGACCTCAAGCAACTCAAGGACATTCTCGAGCGCGAGGTCGTCGGCGTATACGATCACCGCCACCTCAACCTCGAAATTCCCGACTTCGCGACCGCCATCCCCACCACCGAAAACATAGCCATCGCCATCTGGCGCCGACTCGCCGGCAAAATCCCCAACGCCCAACTCCACCGCGTCCGCGTCTTCGAGTCTCCCGATCTCTTCGCCGATTTCTACGGCGAGTTCGGAGAAGGGAACTGACGCCCATGAAGGCCTACCTCCACCGCCGCTACCGCTTCTCCGCCGCACACCGCCTACACGCCGACTCCCTCTCCGCCGAAACCAACCAGGCCACCTTCGGCAAATGCAACAACCCCTTCGGCCACGGACACAACTACGCCGTCACCGTCACCTTCTCCGGTCCGGTCGACCCCACGACTGGCATGGTCGCCAACCTTGCCGACCTAGACCGCTTCGCCCAGCAGCATCTGCTCGAGCCATTCGACCAGACCAACCTCAACACTCTAGCCCCGTTCATCTCCCTCGTACCCTCGACCGAGAATCTTACCCTCGAGATCCACCGCATCTTCTCCGCCTTTCCCCACGCCTACCTCGAACACATCCACGTCGAGGAGACCGGCAACAACTCCTTCGACTTTCCCTTGCCGGCTCACCCCTAGCCTCCGCCGTCATTCTGGCGAAGCCAGAATCTCCGTATTTGCTCTTTGTCTCCGCCCGTCAGCCACCAAGCGAGAACGCTTATGCCCACCCAAACTGAACCCACCCTCGATACCGTCTCCACCGAAGAGCTCCACCGCGAGCTCCTCCGCCGCCTCGGCGAAGATCCCTCCCGCGACGGCCTCCTGCGCACCCCCGAGCGCATGGAGAAATCCATGGCCTACCTCACCCGCGGCTACGCCCAGACTGTCGAAGACGTCCTCCACAACGCCCTCTTCGACGTCGACTACGACGAGATGGTCATCGTCAAGGACATCGAGTTCTACTCCCTCTGCGAGCACCACCTCCTGCCCTTCTTCGGCAAAGCCCACGTCGCCTACGTCCCTCACGGCAAGGTCATCGGCCTCTCGAAGATCGCCCGCCTCGTCGACGTTTTCGCCCGCCGTCTGCAGGTCCAGGAGCGCCTCACCCGCCAGGTCGCCGAGTCCATCGACGCCGCCATCCACCCCCAGGGCGTCGCCGTCATCCTCGAAGGCCAGCATCTCTGCATGATGATGCGCGGCGTAGAAAAGCAATCCTCCTGGACCACCACCTCCGCCATGCTGGGCGTCTTTAAAACTCAGCTCCAAACCCGCAACGAGTTCCTCTCTCTCATCCGCAAACACGGCTCTTCGCTCTAGGCGCAAGGTGAGACACAGCTGCCGTGGCCACGTTGTCTAGTTCATTGCGGGAACGTCACGCGGTTTCGAATGCATTTGGGCTGGGGCAGCGCTGAAGCACGGAGACAGGGTCATTGCGACCCCCGCACGCTGGAGGACTTAGCGGACCTAGGAGCGATTCGGAGAATTTGGTTCTGCCGCTGCAACTGAATATCATCAATCGTGAACGGGCGCCACAGGTCCAACGAGGCGTATGACATTGCGGTTGCTGGATGCGCTTGTGAATATCGCCGGGTACAGCCTGATCGCGACGAACAAACAAGCCATCCTTCACTGCCGGTCGAAGATCTCCTCGTAACCGTGAGCATGGTTGTCGGGGGTCCGCGCAACGCCTCTCCGGATCATCTGCTTGCCATTGGGTGAGAGCCACCACCAAGCCCCCAGCATTACATCCCCGTCCTTCATCTCCAGCACTTCCAACTGTCCGGGACCTATGCGCCGGATCGATATCTGGTTGAATCGCGGGTTACCAACGATGGCATGCGGCTTGCCATCGATCGGAATCTCGAAAGTGGCCTCCACCGGATGCGCCTTATTGGTCACATTGGCAAAGTGATACTCGAATGTCTCTCCCGCAGGGACCAGATCGGCGATCTTTACCGTAAGGGTGAGGTCCACATCCTTAGGGGATTGGCCATTGCTCCAGCTCGACGCCGCCGCATCAAGCTTCCACGTCCCTGAGAGCGGGTCGGAGGCAGGCGCGGCGAGCACGGGCATGGGCATGGAAAGAGATACGGCGAAGATTAGAAGTCGCTTTACATTTAATGTCATAGGTGACTCCTGACTTACAACACACTGCGGGGATCGGTAGCTCGCATTCGATTGACGGCGAAAAGAAGAAAGCATGGCGTCTTGGCATCCACTTCAGGAGGCTCTGAAGGTTCCTCTAAGTTATTCGAATGGTTACAGGAGACGGAGATTCCTGCAGCCAACGTCTCTCGCCATCGAGTAGATTCGTCACGGTCTCTGGCCGGTCGTAGCCCGGAAGATCGTCTTTTGGCTCTCTTCCCAAATACTTCAAGGTTGCCGTAAGGTATCGATAAGAAGGGCGGTAAGAAGATACATTCGCTTCGTTCCATGTCAGACGCTGACCAGGAGTGCAAGGCTGAATTACATCTCGCAGGTAGGCGCTGCGAAGACCCGCAATAAGCCAACGGCTCTCCAGACGTTGGGCTCTCCAAAACAGCCGCACGAAGCCAGTGGACGTCACAGGGGTACCCTCATAGGTGTAGAACCCATGCAGGGTGCAGGCTGTCTCGGCGATCGCGCGCTCGTTATTGATGGTCACGAGGGCGGACCTCATTTCATGGAAATTGATCGCGTCGGTTCGCCAATTCTTCTTGGTAGCCTCAACAAATGCCTGACCGCTGCCTTTAAACCAGGCAACATCTACAAAAGATTCGGGATGATAGTACCGGGCCATCTCGTCCCACGAGGCAGCATCCCGGGTAGCACGCTCGCGCTGGATCAGATCGGCGATCGCGGCTCTCTCCAGGATTTTATGGTTATCTAATTCAGCGGACGCTGCGGATAGTTGACTTGCCATACTGTTCGTCTCCTGGCCATTACCGTTCTACTCATGCTGTCGTTGCACTCAGGTCTATCTCATTGAGGTTCGCCATGACCTCATCGGGAAGCTGCAGCTTTGCCGCGTTCAGGTTTTCACGCAGATGCGCGAGGGACGAGGTGCCGGGAATGAGCAGCATATTGGGAGATCGCTGGAGCAGCCAGGCAAGTGCAACCTGCATGGTTGTGGCGCCGAGTGACTGCGCAGCTCGGTCGAGAACAGAAGATTGCAGTGGATTGAAGCCACCTAAAGGAAAATACGGCACATAGGCTATCCCTTGCTGCGCCAGAAGATCGATCAGCCCATCATCCGTCCGATGGGTGATGTTGTAGAGGTTCTGAACGCAGACGATGTCCGTTATCTTCCGGCCTTCCGCGACCTGTGCCGGCGTGACATTGCTTAGGCCGAGATGATGAATCAGTCCTTGCGCCTTCAACTCTGCCAAAATCGTGAGCGGCTCTTCGATGGAGGCGCCCAGCGGCATCAGCGGAGCACCGACGCGCAGGTTTACTACCTGCAATGCATCCAGCCCGAGATTGCGAAGATTATCGTGAACCTCCTCCGCGAGTTGCTCCCGTGAATAGCCGGGCAGGACGGTTCTTTCCGCGACGCGGCGTCCCCCCACCTTCGTCACGATCGTCAGCCCGCCCGGATATGGATAAAGCGCCTTCTTGATGATCTGATTGACTACATGCGGCCCATACATGTCAGCCGTGTCGATATGATCGACTCCGCAGGCGATCGCCTCACGCAGGACGGCTACCGCATTGTCCGGATCTTTTGATGGGCCCCAGGAGTGAGAACCGGCCAACCTCATCGCGCCATAGCCCATCCGGTTTACATGGAGCGAGCTATGAGGAAGCTGGAAGTGCTTACCGCTGTTGGTTGCGATAGACATGCTGTCTATTCCTTTCGGTTCATGGCGCTAGGCCTTGGCTTTCGTCGCCCCAGCCAGAGCGGGTGTGGAAGAGCTTGCAGACAAGCGTCCCAGTGTGCCAAACAGGATGGCGCTTACAGCATAGAGCGGCGCGGTCAGCAGCAAAAGCGGCTGATAGTTGCCGCTGTGATCGAAGAGGAGGCCTCCTATATATGGGCCGACACCCAGGCCGACGATCACGAGACTGTTCATGACTGCGAAGAGTAAGCCATAGTGACGAACGCCAAAATAGTGCGGAACCATATAGGAAAGAACGCTGATCTCCATGCCGGCCGATAGCCCGACCATGCAAGCTCCCAACAATCCTCCACCTGCGCTGTGGCTCAACAGGAGCGACGGAGCGACCAGTACGCCACATGCGCAGGCGACAAAGCCGACCAGCGGGCCGCTGGCACGATCCAGCAGATAACCGCCCACCAACCGGCCGGTGATTGACGAGAACCCTATGCCGGCTGCGATGGCTGCCGCGGTATGCGCGGAAAGTCCATTGCTCCTGACGATCGGCACAAAGTGGACGGCCATAGCGGCACCCGCGGTTGAGGCGAGCAAACAAGCTAACGCCATCTGCAGGTAATGCCGGGAGAGAAATGCTTGCCGTAGCGGAACCCCGCTCAGCGTACTGCGATCCAGCGGCGAAGAGCTTGCCGGCCATCTCCGCGACCGGTCCTGGGGGCTGCGAAAAAAAAGCCAGATCAAGGGAAAGGAGAGGAGCAGGGCGCCTGCACCAAGCCGTTCGTAGGCGCCGCGCCAGCCATAATGCTCCTGCAGCAGCGTCGCGATATATGGCTGGAAGACGGAACCCACGCCTGTTCCTGCAAGTGCGACACCGATCGCTTTACCACGGCTCTGGTCAAAGACGGCAACGACAGCGGCTGTCCAAACGGACAGGTTGACCAAATTAAACGTGATCCCAACAAGGGTCCACCCGACAATCCAACTCATGCTGCTACGACCGGTGAGACCCAGCCCGGAGATGGCCAGGCAATAAAGAGCCAGGCCCGGAAGAGCGATGCGGCGGCTCCCGTATCGATCAACGGCAAGACCTGCTACGGGAGAGAGCAGGATGCCGGTGATACTGATCAGAACCGGGCCGATCGATATCTGCGATCGTGTCCAGCCGGTTCCTGCATGAATGGCCGGCATCAACGCGCCGAGCGTGTACGTGTGCAGGACCGATACGGCTATGCCCAGCGTGGCAAGGAGAGGAATAAACCAACTTCTTTTCCATTCGCTGCGGTCACTCTCACCGAAAGAAGATTGCGATTCCATGATGACCTTTCGAGTTCTATGCTTGCAACTTCAGTGAGGTTAGAAGGTGATCTTAGCAGCGATCTGCAAGATGCGGTTATCAACCACGGTGCTTGTGATTAAGCCGGCAGTTGCGGAGTTGAGCTGACTGAGCTGCGGAGCGATCGGCGTCGAGTTCGTCGGGGTGGAGTAATTGGGATGGTTGAGGGCGTTGAACGCCTCACCGCGAAGTTCCAGCCGTAGCCGGTCGCGCACGGAAAAGAACTTGGATATCGCGAGATCCAGGTCCGCAAAACCCGGTCCGCGCAGCGACATGAGCTGCTCGTTGCCAAACATACCTGGCGCAGCAACGGCAAAGGCCGCCTTGTAATACCATTGCGGATAATGTGAAGTTGTGAAGAAATTGTGTGCGTAAACCGGCGCTCCGGGAATTAGGTTCGGCCGGTCCGATCCGATCCCGCTTAGCGAAACGTCTGTTCCGTCTGTCACGGTAAATGGCAAGCCACTGTGATAACTGAACAAAGGACTGATCTGAAATCCACCCGCAATATCATTCAAAAAATGATTGCCAAGCTTCGGACTCGTTATCACTCCCGAAAGAGTGAAGTTGTGCGTTACATCGAAGTTGCAGTGTCCATACTCCCCTGAGATATTGTTAGGGTTCTGCAGCAGCGGGCTAGAGTCTCCAGAGTAATTTATGTTCGTCAGACACTTCGAGTAGGTGTAGTTCGCCAAAACAGTGTAGTTGTCGGCGAACTGATGGTTCGCAGTAAGGATGACGCCGTTGTAGTTCGCCATAGCGAATGGTGCCTGCTCGCTAAAGGCTCCATATCGAGTGCCGGCTCCGGTGCCGCCGGTCTGTTGGTAGAGTTTCAGGCGTTGTGTACTGTTACTTGTGCTCGAACAAGCGGCTCCGGCCGCGGGGACTGGCGTAAGCGTACCGCAAGAACCGGCCACGCCAGTCGAGACGCCGGGATAGTAGGTATCGTAGTTCAGGGGAAACATACCGATAATATGGACAGTGTGAGTTCCCAGGTAACTCGCACTCAGCAGCCATTTGGCCGACGCCTGGTACTGATAGCTCAAGTTCCACTGATTCATGTAGGGCCGGCCGGCGGAAGAAGGATCCACTTGCGGCGCAATGCCCGCTGCAGGGAATGCAACCGTCGCAGTCGGCGGGGGAGACGGAAAGGGGTTGCCGCCCGGTACGCCCTGATACGGGCTGTCGAGATTACGTTTATAGGTCGCGTTGTTGAACGACACGCTGACAGCACCGCCATAGGGGACGCCGGAGTTGAAGTACTCACCGAACTCATCGGTTTCCGGCTCATCGAAGAGCAAAGCGTAGGAACCGCGGATACTCTGCTTCCCAGTTCCGGTCGGGTCGAACGCGAAGCCGAAGCGAGGTGAGAGGTCTCCAAGCTTTTCAGTCACGATGCTGTTGCTTACGCCCTGGTCACCAACAAACAAGAGGCCGACCGGAGCGTTGGTGAAGACGTTGGACACGATGCCGGCATTGAAATTGGCTTGCGAAAAGGTCTGCCCTTTGTTGTCTTTGTTGTATGGAGGAAACCAGGGCTCCCAGCGCAAACCGAAGTTCAGCACAAGTCTCTTGGTAAAGTGATACGTATCCTGCGCGTAATAGCCAAAGTAGTTCTGGCGCAGGTGCAGCAGTGCGCCGGGGCCACCATTGGATTGGGTCAGGGTCGTCGGAGCGCCTAGCAGCAGGTCGGCAATGGAAAACCCCGTGTAGGTGCCGTTGAGTGTAAAAAAGCCATTCTCATTGTTGAAGTGTTTCTGGCTGTAAATCTGGTCGATGTAATCGACGCCGAACTGGAGAAAATGTTTGCCGGCGACGCGTGAAAGGTCATCCGCCGCCTGGAGCTGATCAGTCACGATGGCGAAGGGTGAACAGGGCCCGCATGCTACGTTGAAAGCGCCCACCACGTTCAAGTAAAAGTAATTAGGTTCCGTGTTGGTCATGTTGGAGCCGAGGTCAACCAGGTTCGGAAGAGTTGGTGCTGGGCCTCTTTGAACAGCAAGACGATTCCCTGTCAATCGAAGCGAATTCGTCATTTGTGGACTGAAAATGAAGTTGTGCCCTAGGGTGAGGGTTTTGTCACGATCAATGAGCCCCGGATTGACCGCATTCAGCAGGTTGCCGTTGAACACCGCCTCTGCACTGTAGTTGGTCATGAAGTAGCGCGCGAACATATTCTGTCGCTGGGAGATCGTACTATCAAGGCGACCGATCCACTGGTTCTCATTCTGCGGATAAGGCGTCGAATACGTGACGTCTCCTGCGGCATCGCTTGTTGCCCCGGTCGGCAAGAGTTTTGCGATGTTCTGTGCCGTCTTGCTGTATAGCGAAGGCGAGATGGTAGCCGTGCATGTTGTCGGATTAGCCGTGGAAAAGCCCGCAGCTAGCAGCGCAGTTGCCGCTGTGGCGGTAATAGGACACGCGTTGGTTGCGCTTCGGCTTTGAATCGTCTGGAAGTAAGGCGTCCAGTTACCCGCGAGCTCAGCATTGGTTGGAATGACAGCCGTTTCACCCTGGGAGATACGTAACGCGGTTCCCTGGTAACCCCCGAAGAAGAACAGTTTGTCGTGGAGAATGGGCCCGCCCAGATATCCGCCGTATTGATTCCGTTGAAGCGGATCCACCAGCTGCGTGATCCGGTTGCTCGCATTGGCGTAGCCATTCCGCAGAAACTCAAAGGCTCCTCCATGAAATTGGTTGTTCCCCGATTTTGTGACAATGTTCACCGTGCCACTGGGGTGGACACCGTATTGGGCTTGCAGTCCGGTCGTTTGCACGGAAAATTCCTGCAAGGCATCCGGAAATGGAAACGGCAAATTTGTATTGAAACCGTTATCGTTGTTATCGCCTCCATCCAGCAGAAAATTGAGCTGGTTTGGCAGTCCTCCAGCGACCGAAATGGTGATGGCGCCTCCAATGGCGTTAACCCCGATGGAGCCGTAGCTTGAAGAAGAGGCAATATGTCCTGTAACCGTCGTCGTAGCGCTTCCGGAGAGCAGAACCAGATTAGCTGCGTTCCTTCCGTTCAACGGAAGATCGACTGTGCGCGCTTGGTCAATGACAGTGTTGATGGAATTATCTTCGGTCTGCACCTGGCTCGCGCCGGCTTCAACATTGACGACCGTGTCGGTCGAACCGATGGTCAGCGGCGTGTTTACCTGAAGGTCGTTCGAGACCTGGAGAACGACACCTGTGCGGCTATAGGTTTGAAAGCCAGGTGCTGTAACCTTGACGACGTAATCTCCTACGGGGAGATTGGCCAGAACATATTCGCCTGATGTTGAAGAGACGGCTGTCAGGCTTTGGCCCGATCCTACCTGAGTCGCGACGACGGTCGCGTTCGGAACGACGGCTCCTGAGACTTCGGTAACGACTCCGTGGATCTTCGCGCTAGATACCGCCTGGGCCGCCGCGGAACGCGAACTCAGCAACGGAAAGGTGCCGCATAGGATCAGGAAAATGATCAACCTACAGGAAAGCTGCCGCGGCATCTGCCGGCGGCAGGAGATGGTGCGGTCCAATAAAACTGGCGTGAGAGCGCGGGTGCTGGTTTCAGACATTGCAATGCCTCCGGTGTTCCTTGCCGCCGACAGGGTGTCGTCGAAGCGGGCTAAATATAGCAGCATCAGTGCAGCATGAACAATAGACACTGTGTATATCTTTTCAGTTGGGCGGAACCGACCACCCAGTGAATACGGAAAAAAGTGGTAGATGCACTGTTTAGCAATCGGGTGGGGGCGGGAGAGCTCTACCGGAAGGGCAGAGAATGTTCTGCGACGCACTCTGCATTCGTCCGCTCGGCATTCCGGACTGCACCGATGACTCAAGCGCTCTCTGAGCGCTTGAGCGGCGCTCCCTGCGGCGAGAAAGTCTCGACTGGAAACAGGCGGGAGGCGCGCCTTCGAACCACCTTTAACGAGCTAGAGGTAGACTGCTGCTCTTCACGCGGCGTCTTTTTGTAAATTCGATAAAATGGGAAGGTCGTTCACTCTTTGTCCCCAATCCAGTCTCTGAAGTGTGGATAGAAAAATTATGCCGGCAGAGGCTTTGAAGCACCAGGACGATGGCGTTGGGCTGCGGAAGCGTGAAAAGATGCGCAAGCGGCTGCTTTCCGCTGTGATGTTCTGCTACGCGCAAAGTAAAGGGCACGAGTCGCCAAGTATCGATTCCGTGGTACGCCATGCGGAGGTCTCGCGAGCGACGTTCTATCTGCACTTTGTCTCTATGGAAGACGCATTCAATGCTCTCAGCGTGCAGCTTGCGGACGATCTTCGCGCCGTTGAGCGCTTGTTCGATCGTTCGGATCCGCTTGAGCGCCTGGCTATCGGCATTCAGATGTTTCTGCTTCATGGCGTGGTCGATCGTGTTTGGGCCAGCTTTGTCTCGGCGACAAACTATCTTTCGCGAGACTCGTTTCTCCTTGGCGCGATCGACTCACTTCTGCTTGAAGGCAAACAAGCGAAGTTGCTGCAGTTTTCTGAAGTGAAGGCTGCAAGGAGTGTTCTTCTCGGGTCGCAATCAGAAGCGATGCGACTCCTCGATGATGAAAACCGAGCCAATCGCGCATTTTTAGAAGAGTTGACGGTTATGATCCTATGCGGTTTACGGGCAGACTACGAGCGCTCTAAAAGAGCCGTGCAAGAGACGGCAATCTACATCCGCGGCTATGCGCCAGACTGTGTCCCGTGGTGGCGCGATCCCTGGATTTGACCTCTGTGGCGGGGTAAGCTTCTCCGGCAACTCGAGTGTCTATAATTTGCCAGTCATTGAATGCAGCGCGAATATGCTTCATGAACACAGAGGTGTGCCGCATTACGATCGTCTGAAGTTGGCTTTAGTTGCGCAGGTGCAAAGCGAAAAAGTCTTTCGCTCGCTTGACAGCAGTCTTTGTCTCCGGGGCCTGAGGGATGATGGCCAACCAGACATGTGGCATCCCCTCGTACACGTCAAGTACCGCTTCGTGGCCTCCGTCCCGGATCGCCTGATACTCCCGTACTGAGCCGCTCAGAAGCATCTCCCGGGTGCCCACCTGGATTAGGGTCGGAGGAAAGGCCTTTGTGTAATCTCCATACACCGGGGATACATAGGGATTCTTTTGGTCGGCAACCGCCGCGTAGGCCTCTCTGCTCCAGGAGCTTGTGTCCGGTGAGAGCACCGGGTCGAACGGTGCGAGCGTCGTACTGGTGTCGCCGGCACCTGAAAGGTCCGCCGACGGTGACATCAGGTAGAGTGCACCCGGCAATGGCAGGTGCTCGTCGCGCATCTTCAGCACGGATCCCGCTGCTAGACCGCCTCCCGCGGAGTCGCCCATCATGCCGAGGCTCTCCGGCTTTACGCCGGAAGCAAGAAGAGCCTTCCAGACCGCTACAACCTGGTTGGTGACGATGTGCCAGTCAGCACGCGGCGCGAGGGCGTAGTCGATCGAAATCACCTCGTGGCCGGTCGCTGTGCTCATCAGGGCTGGGATGGTGAGGCTGTTTGCCGCGGAATTGAAGGTGTACGCTCCTCCGTGCATGTATAGGAGGATCGGTCCGCCCGGTTTATAGTTTGCGGGACGCACGCGCAGAACCGGAACGCCGCCTAGATGATCTTCCGTTCGCGTGACGTGAAGCGCATCCGCGGCCGCAGCCGACATCGGTCCACCGATCTTCGCAAGCTGCGCGTTGGCTCGGTCCCAGTCTTGCTGGGTTTGCGGGCGCTCTCGCTTTGGCGCATGGGCACGCATGGCATAGAGTTTGCTCAATTGAGCCGCCGCCTCCGGAGAGACCGTTGAAGGAACATTAAATCGCTCTACCTCCGTTGCGTTTGTCTGCGCGGCTCCTGTCGATCGAAAGATGGTCGCCAAAATCAGGAAAGTTGCCGCTGCGCCGAGTACGCTCCCGCTGTTCCTCATCTGATCGCCTCCATCAAAAATATACATGATGTCTATTTTTGATCACGAAAGGTTTGCGAACTGTCGCTCCCGGCGCTCTCCGCCACACGACCAGAAGCATCGCTAGACGCGCTATCGCTCTATCCCCTTCAACTCATAGCGAGTCGCTGTAACGAAGCGTTGGAGCTTAAGCCACCCCCACCAGCAATGCCTTCACCCGTTCCGTGCTCCCCTGCGCCCACTCCGTATTCGAAACCCAGGCCAGCACCAGTACCATCGCCCCACACCCCGTCATTACCCACCAGATCGGATGCGTCGCCGCCGCGAAGTCCGATCCCGCCTTGCGGCTCGCACTCACCACCGTCCCGGCCACCGCCACGCCCAGCGCCGCGCCCACCTGCCGTCCGGTCGACGCGATCGCTGCCGCCACCCCCGCCTGCGATAATGGCATCCCCGCCACCGCGTTGTTCGTAATCGCCGGGTTCACCATGCCCAGCCCTACACCAAACAGCGCATACGCTACCAGCAACACCAGCAGCGGCGTACTCCCGCTCAACCGCGTCAGCATCAGCGTACTCAGCACCAGCCCGCTGCCCGAGATCAGCAGCGACGGGCGGCTCCCATAATTGCCCACCAGCCGCCCAGACAGGGGAGCGCAGACCGTAATCATCACCGCCAGCGGCAGCGTGCAAAGCCCTGTGGAGAACGCCGAAAACCCGCGCACCTGCTGTAAATACAGCGCATTCAGAAACAAAAATCCGGCAAAACACGCAAAAGTCAGCACCGCCAGCAGCGTCGAGCTGCTGAACGGCACGCTGCGAAAGAACCGCAGATCGACCAGCGGCTCCTTCCGCCGCGGCTCATAGAACAAAAACACCGCCACCGCCAACGCAGCGACGACAAACAAGCCCACAATCAGCGCCGACCCCCAGCCCGTCCGCGGTCCCTCAATCACCGCATATGTCACCGTGGTCAGGCCGAGGAAGATCATCGCCTGTCCCACCGGATCGAACGCCCGCGCCTTCGGAGCCTTGGACTCCGGCACAAACCGCGCCGCCAGCGCAATCGCCGCGATCCCCACCGGCAGGTTAATCCAGAAGATCGAGCGCCAGCCCACCGTCTGCGTTAGAAACCCTCCCAGCAGCGGCCCAACCGCGAACGCGATGCCGCCCACCGCGCCCCACACGCCCACCGCCCGCGCCCGTTCCTTCGGCTCCCGAAACACATTCGCAATAATCGACAACGCCACCGGATTGAGCATCGACGCGCCCAGCCCCTGCAGCCCGCGCGCCGCAATCAGCTCGCCCATGCTATGCGCCACACTGCACAGCAGCGAGCCTCCCGTAAAGAGCACCAGCCCAATCTGAAACACGCGCCGTCGCCCAAATCGGTCCGACATCGACCCCGACAGCATCAGCAGGCTCGCGACAATCAGCGTATACATGTCCACGATCCACTGCAGCCCCGCAAGACTCGCATGCAGGTCCCGCTGGATTGCGGGCAGAGCAACGTTGACGATTGTCACGTCCATGCCCACCACCAGCAGACTCAGGCAGCAGATTCCCAGAACCAGGTTGGGCCGAACCGGTGCCGTGCCGCCCCGAGCATCAGCCGAGGTCATCAAAAAGTCTCCTGTGTACTCCTGACGCGCGCAAACAAACGAAAGATTCTTTCTCTGCTCCACACCGGGTGCCTCATCCTTCCGCGCTTCTGCGGAAGGGTGGGGTATCGAGCGCAGCTTGACCGTACGGCCAGCCGCGGGCTCAACTCAAGGAATGGAAATCAGCAAACCCGCGCTCATGCCGATCGACTGCACGTGCCCTCCCGCAAAGCTGTAGTCGTAGGCCGGCTCCAGAAACCAGCCAAAGCGATGCCGCCGCGCCGGCCAGAACATAAAGTCGCCGGCCAGCTCCGCCGCAATCGAGTTCGTCGTCACCCCATGCTGCCGCAGATGCACCCACTCCGGGCCAACCCCCAGCATGAACTCCGCTTTCGAGGACAGTGTCCACGGCTTCTTGAACAGCAGGTCCGTATCCCACTCGGTCGTATCGCGAGTATAGAACGGCGACACGCCCAGTTCCAGCTCCAGCCAGTGTTCGACCGGCGTGGTTTCGACCGCAAGGTTGGGCGCAAACGTCGCCGCACCCCCTGTCACATTCCAATTGGTCGCCGCGCCAAGCTCAACGATCGCCGCCGAATCTTTCTCCTTATCCACTTCTCCAGGGTCATGTACAAGCTGTCCATGAACAAGCAAAGGCAACGAAAACACGCACGCTCCTACGAGCGTCAATACAGACGTACGCATGGCAATCTCCTGGATTCAGTAAGCTCAGTCAGTTCCATAAGTCCGCGGCAGGCGCGGACGAAGCTTTAGGAAGAGACAGCCATGCGGGGAGGTCGAAAGAAAGGCAAATGAGGCGTAAACAGAAGCGAGGGAGCGTTTGCAGTGGGAGCTGCATCCGCCCTGCCGATCGAACTCAGCGCTGGCACAGACTCCGGCACCCAGTGGAACCCGCAGCACGTGCACACCCCATTGCACTCATCCTTCTTCACTGGAGACGAGGGATGCGCGATCCGATGCGAAAAGGAAGAGACCGCGCTCACCCGAGGCCCGTCGCACAGATCGCAATGAGGAGAACTGAGCGACAGCCAAGCCACCACTACGCACACCAGCCAGGCAATCAGGCGAGTCGTGGCTCCGGCGGTCCGCATCATGGGCCCATCATAACCCGTGCTCCCTAACACACCGGGTGCCTCATGTCTCGGTTCCGAGACATGGGTCCTCACTTGCTCAGGGAGACCCAGCTAAAATCATGGAAGACCATGCCCCTTAACGGCCTCCTGATCCTCGCCAAACCCCCCGCCCTCACCTCGCACGACGTCGTCGCCCTCGTCCGCCGCGCCACCGGTGAAAAGTCCATCGGCCATCTCGGCACGCTCGACCCCATGGCTACCGGCGTGCTGCCCCTGCTGCTCGGCCGCTACACCCGCCTCGCCCAGTTCTTCGCCCAGTCCAGCACCCAATCCGATAAGCAATACACCGGCGCCATCCGCTTCGGCTTCGCCACCGACAGCTTCGACGCCGACGGAATTCCCACCTCCGAAGCCAAGCCGCTCACTCAATCGCTCGCCGAGCTCCAGCAGCTCGCCGCCCACTTCCACGGTGAGATGGACCAGATGCCCCCTATCTTTTCTGCTAAAAAGCTGGGCGGAGTGCCAGCCCATAAACTCGCCCGCGCCGGTCTCCCCGTACCCGTCAAGCCTGCCCGCATCGTCGTCCACGACTTCCGACTGCTCTCCCTCGACGACCACACCGCAAGCTTCACGATGACCGTCTCCGCCGGGGGTTACGTCCGCTCCGTCGCCCACGAGCTTGGCCAACTCGCCGGCTGCGGAGCCCACCTCGCCAGCCTCTGCCGAACCCGCGCCGGCGTCTTCACACTCGCGCAAGCGCTCAACCTGGACCAGCTCAAAGCCGCCGCCGGCACTCACAACCCCGAAGCCGCCTTCGCCGCGTTAATCCCGCATCCCCGCACCCTGCTCCCCGAACTCCCCTCCGTCACCATCGACGAGCAGATTGCCGGACGCCTGCGCAACGGTATGCAGGTCAACCTCCCCGAGTTCTCGCCCGCCCCGCTGGTCAAGGTCTTCACCAGCCCCAACGAGCTCGTCGCCATCGCCCGCCGCATCGCGGGAACGCTCATGCAGCCGCACGTCGTTATCGGCTGAAATCGTTCCTCACCGTCCTAGCGGCATCGCCATTTGCCCGGAGTCTCTCCTGTCGTGGCTTTGAACGCAGCGACAAACGCGCTCACGCTCTCATAGCCGACTGCCTCTGCCGCGGCTGCGACCGAGTCGCCGTCGAGCAGACGCCGCATGCTTTCGAGCATGCGCAGGCGCTGTCTCCATGCGGCAAAACCCATACCGGTTTCACTGGCAAAAAGCCGCTCCACGGTTCGGACTCCCACGCCCGCTTGCTGGGCCACCGCGTCGAGCGTTTCACGCTTGGCAGGATCGTGCATCAACCCCTTCGCCACGCGCAGTGCCCTGGCATCTCGCGGCATCGGCAGCATCAACGGCGCAGACGGGGCAGCCAGAAGCAGTTCCAGGATGAGCCGGGTCAGCGGCGCATTCGGCGCCAGCACGCTTCGCCGTACCGCCTCCACAATGGATTCGTGGAGCAGAGGCGCGACATTTACCGCATAGGTCTCCTGCACTTGCTGACAGAGCGAGGCATGCAGATAAATCATGCGTAGCCGAACCGCGCCGCGCAGCCGCAGCCTGCTGGCCGCTTTGGCTGGAACCCAGAGCGCACGGCGCGCGGGCACATACCAAAGCCGCTCGCCGATGGGAGACTCGACCGTAAGCGAGCCCTGCGTCGCGTAGATCAGTTGCGCCCATTCCGCGGACTGGGGCGGCAGCATGGACGCCAAGCGTGTCGTCACGGCGAAGCTTCTGAGGCCAAATGCAGGTTGACGCTTTCGCGACATTTGTTTACAGACTATCGTCTTCCCGTCGACCGGGTTCGAGGCCTAAGCTGCAGCAATGAATCCTCTTGCTCACTTCGCGATCAACACAGACGACGTCGAGGCTACGCGTGCTTTCTATGAGGCGATCTTCGGATGGAAGTTCAACGCCTACGGGCCGCCAGGCTTCTACCAGATCGACACCGGCTCCGGACCGGTCACGCTGATGGGCGCACTGCAGCAGCGGCGTGCGCTGGTCGCTGGCGTTCAGACGCGGGGCTTCGAGTGCACCATTGCGGTGGCCTCGCTCGATCGGACCGAAGCGATGCTCCGTGAGCGCGGCGCAAAGATTGTGCTTGAGCGCTCCACCCTTCCTCAGATAGGGCATCTTCTCTTCTTTGAAGACCCTGGCGGCAACTTCGTGGGCGTTATGGAATTTGATCGCTCCGCGGAGTAGGCAGTGAAAGCCATCGGCACACGCGCACGCAGCCCCACAGAGTGCGCTTGGATGGTTATGTTCTTTACTTCCGCAACAAAGGCTCCACCAGCGGCAGCACATTGCGCGCCACCACCTCATTGCCTTTATCGGTCGCATGAATTCCGTCCGCCTGCATCATGCCCGCCACCCCATACACGTTCTGCAACAGAAAGGGCAGCACCGGCACATCGTATTTCCTGCTCAACACCGGATAGGTCGCCGTAAACTCGTTCACATAATCCGCCCCATAGTCCGGCGGCAGCGTGATCCCTGCCAGCACCACCTTCGCCCCCGAGGCCTGCAACGCCTCGATCATCCGGCTCAGGTTCATTCGCGTCGTCTCTACCTTGATCCCGCGCAGCCCGTCGTTGCCGCCAAACTCCAGCACCACCACCGCCGCATGCATGCGCACCACACCCGCCAACCGGTCCACTCCATCCTTAGTCGTATTTCCGCTGATCCCCTCATTGACCACGCGGTAGCGGTATCCGTCCCGATTCAGATCCGCCTGCAGAAAGTCCGGGTAACTCTCCCCTTCATCCGCGCCATACCCCGCCGTCAGGCTGTCCCCGAAACATACGATTGACTTACGCGCATCCGCGTCTGCCGCCGGCCGAGCCGCAGCCGGCATCGCCACCGGCGAAGGATCCTGCCGCAAGCTGGCCGCAGCCGACGAGCTACCCGCCGCATCGAGCCTCGACGACGCCCGCGAGCCCGCATCCGCCTTACAGCCCAGGAAGCCGGAGAGCACTCCAGCTAAGATGAAACACAGAAGCATTCTCGCCATCCCTTCACAGTACCAAATCGGCTCAAATCGCCCGTTCAACAAAAGTGCCTCATTTCCCTACACTTCACCCCATTCTCGATCCGCATGAACATTCCAGGAGACGACCTTCGTTGAGTGACATCGCACCCACTGACATGATCACGGTCACTGACCTGCGCAAGTCTATCCGCAACGGCACCCGCACCGTCGACATCCTCAAAGGCCTCGACTTCTGCATCCCGCGTGGTCAATTTGCCGCCATCATGGGCTCCTCCGGCTCGGGAAAATCGACCCTCCTCGGCCTGCTCGCCGGCCTCGACACGCCCTCTTCCGGCGACGTCGCCCTCAACGGCACGTCCATCTCCTACCTGCCCGAAGACAAGCTCGCCCAGGTTCGCGGACGCACCATCGGCTTCGTCTTCCAGTCCTACCAGCTCATTCCCACCCTGACCGCGCTTGAAAATGTCCTGCTGCCGTACGAACTGAACGCCGATGCCGCACGCGCAACCGGCCTCACTCGCGCCCGCTCGCTGCTCACCGGCGTCGGCCTGGGCGACCGCCTCGACCACTATCCCGTCCAGCTCTCCGGCGGCGAGCAGCAGCGCGTCGCCCTCGCTCGCGCCTTCGTCCTGCGCCCGCCCATCGTCCTCGCCGACGAGCCCACCGGCAACCTCGACTCCGCCAACGGCGCCGCCGTTCTCGAGCTCCTGCTCAACCTGAACAAGACCGAGGGCACTACCCTCGTCCTCGTTACCCATGACGCCGTCCTCGCCGGCTACGCCGACCGCCGCATCACGCTGCGCGACGGCCTAATCGTATCGGACGAGCTAAACGCGGCAGCTTCGACACTTTGACTCACTATGGACCATTTGAAATTAGTTTTTGTAGTCTCAAGTACCGGTAATCAAGGCTTTAGCTTGCGTTCCTGCATTCTTGCCCCGTGTTCGCGCCTGGGTTACGTCACACCAAGAGGTACATCTGAGTGTCGCAAGTCTCGGAGAACTGCGAAGAGGCATTTCCCCGCTTGTTCCGGGCACGCGAAGGACAGAACTGGAGCATTGGTTCGAGCACCTCCTCATGCCCACTGTTTGAAGATCGAATCTTGCCCGTGACTCAGGTTCTCGCCGAACGTTGCGGCCTGCTTGGCGCCGAGTGTCAGCTCAGAGCGCTAGAACTGACCGACGGCCTCATCGCCGCTACCGCACTTGAGCATAACCTCACTCTGGTCACCCGCAAGTCAAAGACTTTGCCGCTCTCGGTGTCACGCTCCTCAACCCCTCGCACCCAAACTGACCCTCATGCCCACCCTCTCCTACCGCTCCGCCGCCAAGATCGCCGCCCGTGAGATGCACTCCTCGCGCGGCAAATTCTTCTTCGTCATTCTCTCGGTCGCCATCGGCGTGGCCGCGCTTACCGGCGTCCGCGGCTTTAGCTCGTCCTTCCGCGCCACCCTGCTCGACCGCGCCCGCTCCATCATGGCCGCCGACCTCTCCGCCCGCTCCACCCAGCTCGCCACCCCCGACGAGACCCGCGGCCTCGCCCAGATCCAGGCCGAGGGCATCGCCATGACTACCGTCACCGAGACCGTCTCGATGGCCTCGGCCGCCCGCACCCTCGACCCCCTGCTCGTCTCGCTCAAAGCTGTCGACCCCGCCCGCTATCCCTTCTACGGCACCGTCGAGCTCGACCCCGCCGGCTCCCTCGCCCACGTCCTCACCCCGGACACCGTCGTCGTCGCCGACGATCTCCTCGTCCGCCTCAAGCTTAAAATCGGCGACCAGCTCAAGATCGGCGACAAGCTCTTCCGCATCGCCGCCGTCGTCACCAACGAGCCCGACCGGCTCTCTAGCTCCTTCGCCGCCGGCCCCCGCGTCCTCATCTCCCGCCAGGGCCTCGCCGAAAGCGGTCTCCTCAAGCCCGGCAACCGCTCCGGTGAGCGCTACCTCTTTAAAGTCCCTCCGCCCCCGAATGGCCGCCCCATCTCGGACGCCGCCGTCGCCGACCTCAAGGCCCGCCTCATCCGTCTCCTCCCCGAAGCCCAGGTCATCGACTATCGCGAAACCAACCCCGCCCTTACCGCCGGTCTCGATCAGGCCACCAGCCTGCTCTCCCTCATGTCCCTCGTCGCCCTCGTCCTCGGTGCCGTCGGCGTGGCCATGGCCATGCGCGCCCACCTCGCCCAGCGCCTCGACACCATCGCCATTATGAAGTCGCTCGGCGCCACCTCCAGCCAGGTCATCAAGATCTATCTCCTCCAGACGCTGCTGCTCGGCGCTGCTGGCGGCACTCTCGGCGTCCTCCTAGGCCTCGGCGTCCAGCTCGCCTTTCCCTACCTCCTTGCCTCCCTCATCAACGTCCGCCCCGAGCTCCACCTCGACCCCCGCGCCATCGCTGCCGGCTTCGGCGCCGGCATCCTCACCACCCTCCTCTTCACCCTGCCTCCTCTGCTCGACATTCGCGGCGTCCGCCCCATCCTCATCCTCCGCCGCGCTGTCGACGACCTCGACCAGCCCCTCGGCCGCCTTCTCCTCGCTCGGCTCCGCAACGAGCCCCTCGCTACAGACTCCTCCCTTACCTTCGGCCAGATCTTGCTCTATCGCCTCCGCAAGAACCTCGCTCAGAGTCTCGCCTTCGTCCTCATCCTCGCCGGCCTCTCGCTCATCGCCGCCCGCGTCTCAGATTCCCCTCAAGTCGGCAAGTGGTTCTCCATCGGCCTCGTCGGCGTCCTGCTCGTTCTGCTCCTCGCCTCCTTCTTCGTCCTTACCTCGCTCAAGTTCTTCCTTACCCGCACTCGCCTCCATCTCCCCTCCATCCTCCGCCACGGCCTCGCCAACCTCTACCGGCCCGGCAATCCCTCGGCCGCCCTGCTCGCCGCCCTCGGCCTCGGCGTCATGCAGATCATGCTCGTCTTCCTCATGCAGCACGCCGTCGTCCACCAACTCCAGCTCTCGTCCACTCCCAACCTCCCCAACATCTTCCTGGTCGACATCGCCGCTACCGAGATCGACGGCATCCGCACCCTCCTCGAGCACTCTCCCGCCGTCACCGCCCCACCCGAGCTCCTCCCCGTCATCACCTCCCGCGTCCTCGCCATCGACGGCGTCCCCACCGGCCAGATCAAGACCCGCAACTTCCCCCACCGCATGCTCCAGTCCATCAACCTCACCTACGCCGCAGGCAAGGAGCAAGGCCCACCCCCCGGCACCACGCTCACCGCCGGCCGCTGGTGGACCCCCGCCCAGTCCGCCGCCTCCGCTGACCACCCCCTCGTCGCCGTCGCCGAGCGCCCCGCCGAGCGCCTCCACCTCCATCTCGGCTCCGTCATCCGCTTCGCCGCCCAGGACCAGCAATTCGACGCCACCGTCGCCGCCTTCACCAAATCCGACGGCCAGCACGCCTACAGCCGCGCCGAGTTCATCCTCCCCCAGCCTGCCCTCGCCGGCCTCCCCGTCATCTGGTACGGAGGCGTCCACGCCGAACCCTCGAAGGTCGGCCTCCTCCAGCGAGCCCTCTACGCCAGCTTTCCCACCGTCACCGTCATCAACGTCGCCGAGGCGCTTGAGACCATCCGCTCCGTCGTCATCCAGATCATCTACGTCGTCCAGTTCCTCGCCGCGTTCTCCATCTTCGCCGGCATCGTCATCCTGGCCTCGTCGATCGCCGGCACCCGCTACCGCCGCATTCGAGAAGTCGTCGTCCTCAAAACCCTCGGCGCCACCCGCGCCCGCATCGCCGGCATCTTCTCGATCGAGTTCGCGGTCCTTGGCCTGGTCGCCGGCGCTGTCGGCGTCTTCTTCGCCAACGTCATCGTCAAGTACCTCCTCCGCACCCTCACCCTCCCCCACCACATCGAGTGGGGCTTCAGCCTCCTCGGCCTCCTCGCCACCGCCGCTCTCACGGTCGCCACGGGCTGGCTAGCCAGTCACCGCATCCTAGGCCAGAAACCGCTGGAAGTCCTACGCGAAGAGTAGCAAATTCTGTCACCAACAAACCGGGTGCCCCATCCTTCGAGCCTCATCCGAAAGGTGGGGTGTCGAGCGAAGCTCGACCGCTTCCCTATCCTCCGACTCACACCGTCGCAACTACAGCGCTCGTTTCAGAAGGAGTAAGAGTGTGCCTCTTTCTAACAATTGCAATTGGCAACAGTTGCCAACGCGCCTATCCTGAACAACGGAGGCTCTAGCGATGCCGACCCGGAACGTGAATCTGACCGATCACTACAACAGCTTCATCGACAACAGCATTGCCAATGGTCGCTTCACCAACGCCAGCGAGGCAGTCCGGGCTGGGCTGCACCTCTTGGAGCGCCAGGAAGCGGAAGACCAGGCCAAGATCGAGTGGCTGCGCGGCACGACCCAAGAGGCGTTTGCGGCGTTTGATCGGGGAGAAGGCATTTCCCTGTCATCCGCCGAGGACATCGATGCCTTGGTGAACAGTGCCATCGAAGAGGGAAGAGCCGCACGGCGCAAGAGCCATGCCTAAGACGTTTCTCCCGTCCTATTTGCCCGGCTTTCGCCGCGATATCCAGGAGGTTGTCGCTTGGAGCGAAGAGCGAAAACGTCGAGTTTGCCCGTTTGCTCCACGACAGCCGCGACCTTGCCCGGCATGTACCGACAGCGCTTCAGGATGAGTAACTACGGCAACTGATCCATCTGCACACTGTCGAAATCGAGCAACGAGTAAACGATGGAGCACTCTTCCACGTGGAAGAGCCGGGAGAAGACAATGCCCAGGAAACACCGGAGTGACGCCTTAGCCGCCATTCACGAGACGGCAGCCGATCTGCACCGCGTCGGCGAGATGGATCAGAAGAGGATGCGGAAGTTCGACGCGCTGTGTCTCACGCCCATCCAGGAGATGACCCCCAAGAAGATCCGCGCGCTGCGAACCCGCGAGAAGGCCAGTCAGACCGTCTTCACCACCTATCTGAACATAACACCCAGCCTAGTCAGCAAGTGGGAACGTGGCGAGAAGCACCCTCAGGGAGCGTCTCGAAAGCTGCTCTCCCTCGTTGACAAGAAGGGCTTGGAAGTCGTGGCCTCATTCCGAGGACAGCTGTGAAACGTCCGTTTCAGGAGTAACAAGTTGAACGGAGCAAGTTGCCGACGCCGTTTCTAGGCAAATGAGGCCTCTCCGCTACACTTCTTCCATGAACCCCACGGACTTTCTGGGCAACACCAGGGATTACAACGGAAAGGGCGACTGGTCCGTGGAGGCGGTTCAGAGGCGGTATCGCGAGTATTGCGCGGCTCTTCACGTAGAGTGCTGCAGTTCCCTCGATCCCTTCCAAGCACAACAGGGTGACATTCACTGGATTTACCCGATTATGTCCGAGGTTATTCGAGGCATCGAAGCAGGGGACGTGGCGTGCATCGCTTTGGGGGTCGATTTTGTTGAAGAAGACGCGCTCTTCCCATTTGGCCCAAAACTGAAATCAAATACAGCCAGAGCCCTGCGCCGATCCCACCTGGATGAAGGCCAGAAGTCCCGATTGCGGACACGCATCTCGACCATGTTGGCGTTGGGCAATATTCCCCATGAAATGCGCGAATACGCCAAGCTACTGCGGACGATTGGAGTGGGCGAACACTGGCCTCGTCTGGAGCGCGACATTCCACGGGAGAACCCCTACGCTATGCGGTTCTATAAGAACCTTCGCGCTGCAGAAGGGCTGCCAGTTTAGCCGGGAGACGGTGACGTTCGGCGCAAAACAGAGAACATGCCAGAAAATACCCACGTGAGATTCATACAAACTCCTACCGGGAGAGCGATGAAGGACTCAGAGAGAAGTTCGCGTGAAGTCCACAATCCATAGATCAAACTGAATCCCATGATGCCAACAAGAGACCACGAAGTGGTCTTCAAGAGGCCGTCCCATTTGGAACTCGGGAGCTGACGAACCTCCCACGAAGAAAGCGATCGCCAAAACAACGTATAAGTTAGCAGCACTGACGCGATACACATCGCTAGAAAGAAGGCTGGCGGAACGTATTTGCCCAGAAGGGCAAGCCCGATCAGAGGGCACGCATACAGTCCGATTAGCCTGAAAAACTTCATTGCTGCCAGTGTACTGGCCTTTGTTTCACCCACGACAACTCCGGTTGTCGGAGGCACACGCAAGCTCTAGTCCATCCGCTCTAAACTTGGAACCGAATCACCTGTTCCGGACAAGACACCACCCCATCCCCCAAACCGAATGGAACGAAGCTGAACTCCGCGAGGTCCCCATCCCCGCACCCGTCCGCCGCGGACAAGGCCAAGCCTCCACCCTCCGCGGGGAACTAAGCCACCGCAACCGCACTCGCGCTGCCACCAAGCCCCACGAGCGCACCCGAGGCTCGACACTTTCCGTCATCTACGCCCCCGAAGCCTGCACCCACGGCAACTTCCTCGACGCTTCCTACCGCCGCATTCTCGCCAATCCCGCCTGGGCCGCCCGCCTCCAGAAAGCGCACACCGCCAAACGCCAGGCCCGCCCCTCCGGTCCCGACGAAGAGGTCCGCCCCTGGCGCGAGCTCGACACCTCCACCAGCTCCGACGCCCTGCTCATGAATGTGTTCTGTTATCCCCGCATCCTGCACTCCGCCAGGCTCTGCGGTTTGCTCGGCGTCGACCCCGGCGCCGTCCCCATCTTCGGCTATCACCCCAACATCCCCGTCCAGCCCGCCTTCGCCGCGCCGCACTTTCCGGACCGCACCGAGATCGACATGCGCCTCGGTCCGCTGCTCGTCGAGGCCAAGCTTACCGAGGCTGACTTCCAGTTCGCCCCCGCGCGCCTGCTCGATCGCTACCCCGGCTTCACCGCTATCTTCGACCGCGAACTTCTTCCCATCACCACGCGCGGCATCCGCTCCTACCAGCTGCTTCGCGGCGTGCTCGCCGCCCAGGCCGAAGACGCCCTCTTCTGCGTGTTCCTCGACGCCCGCCGCACCGACCTCCTCGAAGACTGGTACAGCATCCTCCGCGCCGTCCGCAGCCCCACCCTGCAAGCCCGCCTCCGCGTCCTTACGTGGCAGGAGATCGCCGCCACCCTCCCGCCCATCCCGCGCACCTTCCTGGCCGAGAAATACGGCATCTCTGCTCACTCAAGTTCCAGGTGAGAAGATACCGTCCTCTGCTTGACCAAGCGAAGCCAAAGGCCCGCGATGAGCCGGCAAACTCCGGCCATGCTTCTTGTTCGCTGAATCGTCCGCTACGTCAGCAGCAACCCGCGCGCCACCGACTCCGCCGCCAGATCCATCTCCGCCGTCCGGTCTCCCATGGAGACCGACCCATCCTCTGCCATCGAAAACGGAACGGACACTCTCTCACTCGTCGTCATCGAGTCCCGCGTAAACCGCACCCAGCGCGTATCCACCCGCAGCACAATCTCGTCCGCGCCCACCTCCACCACCGCATGGTGCGCGCTCGTCAATCCATGCGCCGCCGCATACACCCGCAGCATCGAAGCCCACGACGTCCAAAGCTCACGATAGAGACTGGCCGTCACCTACCGGTCAATCTCCCCCAGCACAATATCGATCGACCCAATCACCGCCACCACATCCGCCAGCATCCGCCCTTTGCACATCGTCTCGAGCGCCTGCAGCGTAGCAAAACTCGGATTCCGCATATGCACCCGGTACGGCTTGGCCGTGCCATCGGACACTGCATAGTACCCCATCTCGCCGCGCGGCGACTCGACCGCCTGAAACACCTCGCCCGCCGGCACCGCAAAGCCTTCCGTCACAATCTTGAAGTGATGGATCATTGACTCCATCTGCGTCTTCATCTGCTCGCGGTCCGGCAGCACAATCTTGGGCGCAATCGCATGGATCCGGCCCTCCGGCATCCCGTCCAGCGCCTGCTGGCAGATCTTCACCGACTCCCGCATCTCCTGCATGCGCACCACGTACCGCGCCCACACATCGCCTACGTCCGATACCGGCACCTGGAAGTCGAACTTCTCATAACCCGAGTACGGCATATCCCGGCGCAGGTCCCAGTCCACGCCCGACGCGCGCAACGGCGGCCCGGTAACACCCAGCGCAATCGCATCCTCGGCCGAGAGATAGCCCACACCCTTCAGCCGGCCCATCCAGATCGGATTGCCCGTCAGCATGTTCTCGTAAAGATCGATGCGCCCCGGCATCTTGTCCAGAAAATCCTGCACCTGCTGGAACAGGTCGAGCGGCGGCTCGAGCGACAGCCCGCCGATCCGGAAGTAGGAGCTCATCATCCGCTGGCCGGAGACCTTCTCATAAATGCGAGACACATCCTCGCGCTCGCGCCAGCAGTAAAGAAACATGGTCAGCGCGCCGATGTCGAGCGCATGCGTTCCGAGCCACACCAGGTGCGACGAGATCCGCGTCAGCTCATTCAGCAGCACCCGGATGTACTGTGCCCGCTCCGGAATCTCAAGGCCGAGCAGCTTCTCGACCGCGAGACAGTAGCACAGGTTGTTCGTCATCGGCGAGAGATAGTCGATGCGGTCGGTCAGCGGCACCACCTGCTGGTAGAACTTCGCCTCGCACGTCTTCTCAATCCCCGTATGTAGATAGCCGATATCCGGCGCGCACGAGACCACATTCTCGCCGTCGATCTCGAGCACCAGGCGCAGCACCCCATGCGTCGAAGGGTGCTGCGGACCCATGTTGAGGATCATGGTGTGGTCTTCCGCGCCCTTGTCGCCGTGGCGTTTAGCGTCGGCCATCACGTCGTCAATGCTGGGGTCGATCAGGTCCGGTGCCGTTGCCATTAGCGATAGCCCTCGACTGGGTAGTCCTTGCGCAGCGGATGGCCCGGCCAGTCTTCGGGCATCATGATCCGCTTCAGGTTGGGGTGCCCGCCGAAGTGGACACCGAATAAATCGAAGATTTCGCGCTCATAGAAGTTCGCCGAAGGCCAGACGGAGGTGATCGAATCGATCGCCGCATCGTCATTAAATAGCCTCGCCACCAGCCGTATCCGCTGCTTCCTACGGTGCGAAAGCATGTGGTAAACGATCTGGTACCGCGGCTCGGACGGCAGCCAATCGACCGCCGTTACATCCTCAAGGAAGTTGTAGCCGGCCTGCTTCAACGCCGTCGCCGCGGCAATCACACTCTCGCGCGCCACGGTAATGGTCATCTCGTCCCGATCGAACTTGGCATCGGTCGCCATCGCCTTCAACGCGACCACAGCCGCATGCTCCGGATGCGCCGCGAACACCGCTTCGGTCCCGAACAGTGCGCTCGCAGGATCGTACATGCTAAAGATCCCCTTTATCGTTCGCCCAGTTCAGAATGCCCTTCTTCCAGACATAGAACAATCCCACGGCGACGAAACCCAAATACACCAGCATCTCCCAAAAGCCGAACATTCTCGAGCCGGTAATCGCCGGCAGGCGCTTGAAGATGACCGCCCACGGCAGCATAAACACAGCTTCCACGTCGAACAGGATGAACAGCATCGCCACCATGTAGAAGCGCACCGAGAACCGGCCGCGCGCATCCCCCACCGGGTCCATGCCGCACTCATACGCGCCGCCCTTGGTGCGCGAGTTCTTGTGCTTGCCGATAAGAAACGAGCCGCCCACCATGCCGCCGGCCAAACCGGTCACGACCAGGATCTGCAGCACCAGAGGAAGATATTGCCATAGGTACGGATAGGGAGATGTCTGCATAGCCTCTTTCGAGGGTAGAAGCCCGCCGGTGAGGAGTCAAGAAGCACGTCGCGGCGGCTGTTCATCGAACCGAAACAGGCCGGGATTCTTAGCCCAGCAGACCCCGATACCAATCCAGCGCCTGTTCGCCGAACACCGCCACCAACAGCCCAGCCGCCCCGAGAAAGCTGCCCAGCGGCAGTCGTGTCGCCGCACCTGCCTTGCCGCGCGCGAGCAGCGCCGCCGCATAGCCGCTTGCCAGCACCACCCCCACAAACAGCGTCAGTACCGCCGGCCAGAAGCCCAGAAACGCCGCCACCATCGCCAGCATCTTCACATCGCCTAGCCCCAGCCCTTCGCGCCCGCGCACCCGCTTGTATCCCCAGCGCACCAGCAGCAGAAGCAGCGCGGCCCCGCACACGGCCACAAGCCGCCCGAAGATCAGCGACTCCGGCCCGGTCAGGAAGACATTTCCTCGCGCCGCAAAGCTCCCGGGGCTCGAAAGCCGCAGCTGCTTCGCGCTGTTCAGCACGATCTGGTCGTCGGTCGGCCCAAGAAAGATTGCCTGCGTACACACCAGAAACAAACCGATGGCGATTCCACTCAAGGTAAACGCATCCGGCAGCCGCTGCCACTCCCAGTCGATCATCCCCAGGCCGATCAGGAGCCAGCCAAGCGCGGCGGATCCCAGCAGAAAAATCACGTACGCGGCAGGATCGAAGTGATCGTGGGCCGTCTGCTGCGCCGATCCGGAAAACGCATATCCCAACTCATAGCCCAGCCGCGCAAACCAGGCGCCGACCGCCAGTTCCACCGCCGGATACTTCCATGAAATCCCCGCCCCGCAGTTCCGGCAGCGCCCCCGCAGCACCAGCCAGCTCAACACCGGAACAGTGTCATACCACCGCAATCTGTGCCCACATCCCCGGCAGTGCGAGCCCGGCCGCACCACGCTCTCGCCCCGCGGCACCCGCACAATACACACATTCAGAAAGCTGCCCAGCAGCAGACCCACCACCAACCCAGCCATCTCCGCCGCAAGCAGACTCACCCCTCAACTATAACTTCCACCCTTTCCCCTTAACCCTCAGAAATCCACGTGCATCCGCACCGACTCCACCATCACCGGCCCGCGATCCTGGTTGTACCCCGGATGTTCCAGAAACTGCTCGTCGAACGCATAGTAGAGCCCCTTCCACGTGTGGTGGTTGTAATAGAACTCCACGATGTCCTCCCGCGCATAGTTCAGCTTGCCGTCGCCCAGCAGGAACCCCAGCCCGCCGTGCTGCAGATACCACTGGTGATCTTTCTTGATCGCATTCGTGACGAACGTTAGCCCAACCTTATCGTTCGGCAGCCCGAAGCGCCGCATGGTGTAGTCGCCGCCGAACGCCATCGTCTGATCGATCTCCGTGTACGCGTACGACTCATGCTCGCCCTCATTCCACCCGAACTGCCCCCACAGCCGGCCATTGTCCGACACCTCCTGGTCGAAGTTCGCGGCCACGCCATACTTCACCGTCGGCTTGGGCGCATGCGCCGTAATCTCCGGAGCCGGCGTCAGGCGCTCCAGAAAGAGCACGTTCTGCTGCCGGTACTCCCCCATGTTGGCGCGGTTTACAAACCCCAGCAGCCGCACCGCGCCCTTGCTGCCCTCGATCCACTGGTGCGCCGTCCCCGGCCCGTTGCGCAGCTCGAGCTCCACATTCTGCCCGCTCGCCCGCCGCAGCGCATAGTCGAGATTGATCCCGTTCGCCACCGTCGGCATCGCCGCCAGCGCATAGCGCGCCGTGAAGTCATGGTCCGTATACTCGGCCACCAGCGCATCCGTGTAGCCGCGCGTATTTGCCGCATAATCCCACGACCCCGTATTGTCGATCGACCAGTTCATAAACTGCAGGTGCGAGTCGGTGCCCACCGGATTCTGATCCAGCAGATCGGGCAGGCTCATACGTCCCGCCCACAGCTCGATCCGCCGGTCCGGAAGCGCCGGCTGCAGCGAAAACGAAGTCCGCGACGCCGCCACCAGACGGTCCGACAAGCCGATCACCTGGTGCAGCTCATACCGCGCCAGATATGGCTTCGATCCCAGACTTGGGTTGCGGACCACATCCAGATTCGTGAATCCCGCCAGTCCCAGCGCCTCTGAAAGCCCGCGCCCGCCCGCCGACTCCACGTCGAAGATGCCGTCGGTCGCATACCTCGGATTCCTGTTCAGCTCGAACGCCGTATAGATCGTCCCGATCAGCGACGTCTTGTACTCGCCGCGGCCGATGAAGCTGTTGCTGCTCTCGTAGGGCGAGTGGAACGGCGCATCCGCCTGAAAGATAATGTTCGCCTGCCCGCCGATCAGGTACCGGGTTTGATCGGTGTGAGGGAGAAAGGTCGGCGCGCCCTGGTCGGGTGCACTTTCCGGATCCGGTTCGGAGGGATGCTGGGCCCGCGCCACACTCGTTCCCAAAACCAGCACAACCAGAAGAGCTGCTCTCAGCATATTGATTCATTGTCTCAAAGTGCGCTGCTCTCTTCTCCTGCAAGCTCTCCTCAGGAGCAGCCGCCTCCCGCACTTGACGCCGGGTTTCTGCTTCGATTATCTTTGACTTACACGGGAAAGGAGGATGGTCCAGCCTATGAACATTGACGGTAGTTGTTGTAGCAAAACGGTACGTGAGGTGACTGAGGCTTAGAGCATCCCGCTCTAGTCCTGGAGTTTCAGCAGTTCCACTCCGAGGCCCATCCATGAGTGTGGATGCCTCAGGTCAATCTCAACAGTCCACCGGCGATGGCCCGCTCACCCGCAAGGGAAGTGGGCCATCCGCTTTTCTGCATCCCAAAGCCATACTATGAACCCTTCAGAACCACTCGTCATCGCCGGACGAACCTTCACCTCGCGCCTCATCGTCGGCACCGGAAAATACAAGGACGGCCCCCAGACCCGCGCCGCCATCGAGGCCTCCGGCGCCGAGATGGTCACCGTCGCCGTACGCCGCGTCAATCTCGACCGCACCTCGGAATCGCTGCTCGACTTCATCGACCCGCAACGCTACTTTCTCCTGCCCAACACCGCCGGCTGTTACACCGCGGACGAAGCCATCCGCGCCGCCCGCCTGGCCCGCGAGGTCGGCCTCTCCGACTGGGTTAAAATCGAAGTCATCGGCGACCTCCCCACCCTCTACCCCGACATCCAGGCCACTGTCGAAGCCACCCGCGTCCTGGTCAAGGAAGGCTTCACCGTGCTCCCCTACACGTCCGACGACATCGTCTTCGCCAAGCGCCTCATCGATGCCGGAGCCGCTGCCGTTATGCCTCTCGGCGCGCCCATCGGCACCGGCATCGGCCTCGCCAACCCTAGCTCCCTGCGCATGCTGCGCGAGCTCATCACCGAGGTCCCGCTGGTCGTCGACGCCGGCCTAGGCGCCGCTTCCGACGCCGCGCTCGCCATGGAGCTCGGCTTTGACGCCGTTCTGCTCAACACCGCCATCGCCGGAGCCGCCGACCCCGTTCTGATGGCCTCCGCCATGGGCAAAGCCGTCCAGGCCGGCCGCGAATCTTTTCTCGCCGGGCGCATGCCGCGCAAGCTCTACGCCTCCGCCAGCTCTCCCCTGGAAGGCATCTCCAGGTAGACGGCGGCCCTCTCAGGACCGAACAGCGAGGCCGGACGATGCAGAGGCAAACCGTTCTGGGCTGGATCGGCGTCCTGCTCGCCTGCTCGCTTTGGGTAGCCTCGGCCGGCGCCCTGGCCCACGCCATGGCTCACAACGCGCAAACGTCATTCCTGCTCCGGGCCTCTCCATCCCGCGCCATGGCAAGCAGCGCCGATCTCCCCATGGCGCTCGGGTGCGCTGCCTTCACGCTCCTGCAGCTTGCCTCGTTTCTGCTGTTTGCCTTCGTCCTTCGCGCTGCTTGGCGGCTGCGCACGGCGATGTGCTTTTTGCTGGCCGCTGGCCTCGTCATGGCGGGCGACACAGCTGGATTGCTGGCCCTGCTGGTCTGGCTCGGGCTGACCCTGGGCGCAAGCTGAGAATTCCCGGACACGTCTCAGACATGCTACCGGCGGTCCGCTGTCGTCTTCCGCCCAATCTCGCCGGACCCTCGACTTTTTTACTTGACTCCTCGAAAGCGAACCCGCACTCTGCTGAGACCGGTGTCCAGCAAGGGGGCGCACACTGCACCAACAGCCTTCCATCGACCAGATCAAAGCCAACATGCGCACCGCCTGGATGGCCGGCGACTTCGGCGTCATCGCAAAGACTATCGCCGTTTGCGCCGAGTCGTTCATCGAGCGGCTGCCCATCACGCCCAGCCTGCGCGTCCTTGACGTCGCCTGCGGCACCGGCAACGTCAGCCTCCCTGCCGCACGCCGCCAAGCCAACGTCACCGGCGTCGATATCGCCCCGAACCTCCTCGTCCAGGCGCGAGAGCGAGCCTTGGCGGAAGGTCTCCCCATCGCCTTCGACGAGGGCGACGCCGAGCGGCTTCCCTACCCGGACGCCTCCTTCGACCTCGTCACCTCCATGTTCGGCGCCATGTTCGCCCCGCGCCCGGAGCTCGTGGCCGCGGAGTTCGCCCGCGTCCTGCGTCCAGGCGGACTGCTGGCCATGGCGAATTGGAACCCGGAGAGCTTCTCCGGAAAGATGTTTGCCGTGAGCGCTCGGCATGCGCCCGGACCACCGGGGCTGCCGGCGCCGGTGCTCTGGGGCGACGAGTCGACCGTCCGCGCACGGCTGCATGCCGGCTTCACCTCGGTGGCCACCGAACTGATCCCGTTGGACTTCGACCTGCCCGTCGACCCGCTCGGCGCGGTCAACTTTTTCCGACAGTTCTTCGGCCCTACCCGCGTCGCCTTCAGCCGCCTGGACGAGTCCGCGCAGGCAGCGTTTTCAGCCGATCTCGAACAGCTCTGGGCCGCGGCAAACACGGCGCCGAGCCCCGCCGAACACACCTTGGTTCCCAACCAGTATCTTGAGGTCCTCGCCCGCCGCCGCGTGGGATAGACTTGCCCCATGCGTGTCTTCGGCATCGATTGCGGTACCGAGTTCACCGGCTACGGCGTCGTCGACTTCGACGCGTCCGCGCGCAACCCTCACCTCGTCTACGTCGGCGCGGGTACCATCCGGCTCAGCAAAAAGCACACCACCGCCGAGCGCCTGCATCAGGTCCACACCGAACTCTGCGCCCGCATCGCGCTCCACGACCCCGATACCGTGGCCATTGAGGAGGTCTTCTTCTCCGCCAACGCGAAATCCGCGCTCAAGCTCGGCCAGGTCCGCGGCGTCGCCCTCCTCGCCGCCGCGCAATGCGGCCGCGCCGTCGCTGAATACGCCCCGCTCTCGGTCAAAAGCGCCGTCGTCGGCTACGGCCTCGCGGCCAAGGAGCAGGTGCAGTTCATGGTCATGCGCCTGCTCTCGCTCACCCATGTCCCGGACTCGCCCGATGCCGCCGACGCGCTCGCCATCGCCATCTGCCATCTGCATACCGTCCAAACCGCGGCCCATACCGGTGGAGCGCGCCGTTGAAGCGGTCTTCGTGGACCTCCTGGGTGCTGCTGGCCGGATTCCATCCCGGCTCCATGCCCGCACAGCAGCCCGCATCGCCCACATTGACCTTTCACTTCGAGCGTCCCGGCCTGCCCGTGCCCGAGTACACCCTAGCGCTGCACCCGGACGGCACCGGCACGTATGCTGCGCAGTACGCCCCTAGGCCGCCGCAAACCTCACGCTATGGCGGCGCGGATGCGAGCGTACCCGCGCCGGCTCCGCCCGAGACCGTATCGCTGCCCGTCCAACTCTCCGCGGCCACCGCCGCCAAGCTCTTCGAGCACGCCCGGACCGCCGGCTACTTCGAGCACCCATGTGAGTCCAAAGCGAAAAACATCGCGAACACCGGCAAAAAAGTTCTCAGCTACGCCGGCCCGGACGCCACCGGTTCCTGCACGTTCAACTACACGGACAATAAGCTCATCGCCGGCCTCGCCGACACCTTTTTCGGCATCGCCTTCACGCTTGAAGAGGGCCATACCCTCGCGGCAAGCCATCGCTTCGACCATCTGGGCCTGGACTCCGAGATTATCCAGTTCGCCGAAGCGGTCAAGCAAGGCCGCGCTCTCGAAGTGGGTGTCATCGCGCCGGTCCTTCGCTCCATCGCGGAGGATCCGCAGCTGCTCGACCGCGTTCGTGCCCGAGCCACCCAGCTGCTCGCCGCCAACACCGCCCCGGAGTAGCAAAGCACAAAATCATCTACAGCCAAGGACCCGGGGAATGTCTCATCCACGTCTATTCGGTCGTCGTCAGTCCTTGCTTCGTTGTCATTCCCGCAGGGAATCTTCGTTTTGCCGTACGCGGCAACGGCACCGTAGGGCAGAAAACCTGCTCTTTTCCGCCCGCCGGTACCATCCCCCGCTCCACCCAAGCCTGGCAAACCCCCAAGCCATCGGCATCTTCCGTATCCTGTTAAGAAACCATTTAGAACGTTCCGGACCGCCGCCCAGCGCGCCTGGCCCGGCCTCCACGGCCCAGTTGACTCAGCCGCGCAGCCGCCGATACAGCTCCGCCATCTGCTCCAAAGCCACGCCCTCGGCTCGTACCTGCCGAGCCAGCCCGTCCGGCCAGCTTGCCGCGACCCGCTCCACCGCATAGCCCGCAAAGCGCAGGTTGTTCTCAAGCGTCTTCCGCTTCTGCGCGAACGCCTGCTTTAGAAACGCATCGAATCCCGCCGCGTCCACTTGCAGCTCCACAAACCGCGGCGCAAACTCCAGCCGCACCACCGACGAATGCACCTCCGGAGGCGGCTGAAAGGCCTCCGGAGGCAGCGTAAACAGCAGATCCACCCGCGCATACATCTGCGCCGTCGCTGAAAGCAGCCCGTACTCGCGCACTCCCGGCCGGGCCGCGATCCGCTCCGCCACCTCGCGCTGCATCATCAACACCGCCCGCCGGATCGCCCCGCCCGTCGCCGCGCGAAACAGATGCAGCAAAATGTCCGAGGTGATGTAGTACGGAAGATTCCCAACCACATCGAGCATCGCGCCCGGCTCCGCAATCGGCACCAGATCCGTCCTGAGCACATCCGCCTCCAGCACGCTTACCTCCGGTCGATCCCGAAAGCGAAACTGCAGCTCCGCCGCCAGCGCGCGGTCAAGCTCGAGCGCCACTAGCCGCTGCGCGCGCGCCGCCAGCAGCTCCGTAATCGCTCCGTGGCCCGGCCCAATCTCGACCACCGTGCGCTCTGAAACATCTCCCAGCGCATCCACAATCCAGTGCCGGGCCTGATCGTCCACCAGAAAGTTCTGCCCCAGCTTCGGTTTGCGCATCGGCCTGTGTTCGGAAGGCATCCTCCTCCAGCCTAGACCATGGTGAAGCACCGCGCTGGCTCTCGCCCTGCCGATCCCATAGACTCTCATCTGACAAGATCAACAAACGGAGGCAACGGTGGATTGGACCCCAGGAGGTGTAAGCAGCGACATCGAGGACCGGCGCGACAGCTCCGGCGGCGGAGGCTTCGGAGGCGGCGGTGGCATCGGAATCGTGGGCTTCGTCGTCCTGCTTGTCGTCAGCCTGCTCACCGGCCACAACTTCCTCGGCAGCTTACTCTCTGGCGGCAGCGGCAGCTCCCAGGCGAACGGACCCGCGCCCCAGCAGCAAAGCTCGTACGCCGCAAACCCGTCCGTCGCCCACAAGGCCCATCCAGCCGGGGAGGACCGCGACGTCCAGCTCATCAGCTTCGTGCTCGACGACGCCCAGAAGACCTGGACCGCCATCTTCCAGAAGATGAACCGCCCTTATCGTCATGCCAAGCTCGTGATCTATCGCGGAGCCACCTACTCCGGCTGCGGCACCGCCCAGGCCGCCACCGGTCCCTTCTACTGCCCGCAGGACGAAAAAATCTACATCGACCTCGGCTTCTGGGACGAGCTCAAACGCTTCGGCGGCAATACCGGCGAGTTCGCGCAGGCCTACGTCATCGCCCACGAGCTCGGCCACCACATCCAGAAGCTGCTCGGCATCGAGGGCCGCGAGCAGCAGCTTGCCCAGGGCGACCCCGGCGAACGCAACCCCCTCTCGGTCGATCTCGAGCTTCAGGCCGACTGCTTCGCCGGCGTCTGGGGCCACTCCACCGAGCAGCGCGGCATCGTCCACCCCGACGACGTGGCCGGCGCGCTCTCGGCCGCCGCCGCCGTCGGCGACGACCACCTGGAGCGCATGAGCGGCCGCGCCATCAGCCCCGAGTCCTGGACCCACGGCTCGAGCGCCCAGCGCGAGCAATGGTTCCGCACCGGCCTTGAGCAGGGAACTGTCGCCGGCTGCAGCACCTTTAACGGCAAGGTCGCTCCCTGAGGCTCACGCAGTGCAGTTGTTGGTTCAGGTTCGATTTGGAGTAAGGCTGCTGTCGTTTACAGGCGGCTGCGGCCTCTGCCGAAGATAAGGTAGAGCACGACCAGGGCGAGAATGAGGCTCACGCCGCCGCCGCCATAATAGCCGACGCCCGGACCCATGTAATATCCGCCGCCGCCGAAGACAAGAAGGAGAACGATGAGAATCAGAATGAGTGGCATGCGGGGAAGCATAGCACAGGCGATTCGCGAAGGAATTGCCGGCTAACGAAGAGTGGCCTCCCGGAGAAACGCGAAGCTGCCGTCGACACGAGGTGTGATGTGGGCGAGCCGCGCGGTGTGGACGACCTCATTGTTCGGATACCAAAGAGGAATGGCGGGCAGTTCGGCGGAGAGAATCTGCTGGACCTCAAGGAAGATCTGGCGGCGTGAGGTTTCGGCGGCGGGGCCGGGCGGAGTATCGGCCGCGGAGGCGAGCAGCTGGTCGAGGTGCGGATTGGAGTAATGGCCGCGGTTGCCGCCTTTGGGAGGCATCCGGTCGGAGCCGAACGCGTAATGGAAGATATCCGGATCTTCGTTCGAGCCGATCCAGCGCAGAGCGTACAGTTCAAAGCGGCCGGCGGTAACGTCGGAGTAAAAGGTGCCGAACTCGCTCGAACGCAACGTAAGCTCGATACCTGCCTCGCGGAGCTGTTGCTGGAGGATCTCGGCGAGCAGCCGGGTGGTCTCGTCGGTCGAGATCTTCATCTCGAGATGCATACGGATTCCGTGCGCGCCGGGAGGGAAGCCGGCGGCGTCGAGCAGGGTGCGGGCGCGGGCGGGATCGTGTGGGTAGAGAAGTTGGGGCGAAGCAGCGGCCCAATGGCCGGCGGGCAAGAGCGTTTCGGCGAGCTGCGCTTTGTCCCGCCAGACCGCGTGGACAATCGCCTGGCGATCGATGGCGCAGGCGACGGCCTGGCGGACGCGGACATGGCTGAGCGGGCCTTGGGTGACGTTGAAGTTGAGATACATGACTGGCGAGCCGGGGCCGGTCTCGGTGACGAGGTTGGGCCGGTGCTCGAGAGCGTGGATCATGTCCAGGGTGAGCTGGTTGGAGGCGATGTCGGCGGAGCCTTTTTCAAGCTCGAGCGCGACGGTGACCGCGTCGGGGATGACCTGGAAGTCGATGCGCTGCAGGTGTGGCGGCCCGGCCCAGTAGCCGGGATTGCGCTCAACCAGGACGTCTTTATCCTGGGTGGCGGAGAGGAAGCGGAAGGGGCCGGAGCCTATGGGGTGGCGGCCGAAGTCCTTGCCTGAGCCGCGCGGGACCACGCCGAAGAGGCCATCCGAAAGATTGAAGAGGAGCGAGGCGTCTGGGTGACGCATGTGGATGACGGTGGTGGCAGGGTCGGGAGACTCAGCGTGGAGAACATTGGCGAAGGCGCCGGCCTTGCTGGTGAGCAGCGAACCATCGACGAGCGAGTTGACGGTGAAGGCGACATCTTGGGCGGTGAGCGGCTGACCGTTGGTGAAGCGGACACCCGTGCGCAGGTGAAAGATCCAGGTGAGGGGATCGGGCTGGGTCCAGCTGGTGGCGAGCCACGGCTGCATGCGGAAGTGTTCGTCCTTCCGCACGAGGGCGTCGAACAGCAGGCCGCCGATGCGCTCGCTCATGGCATCGGTGCCGATGCGCGGGTCGAGGTTGGTGGGCGAGTTGTCGAGAGCCATGACGATGGTCGAGGCATCAGGACGCGCGGGCTGGCAGGCTTCAAAACCAACGACAAAGAGGAGGGCGCAAAGGACGCGAAGGTGGCGCAAAGGTGCGCGAAGCGGGGTCACGGGGTCAACCTGCCGAGGACGGCAGGGCGGGAGGCGCCGGTAGCCGAGGGTACATTGCCGGGCAGCCCGTGGAAGCTGAGCCAGGCAAGCAGGGCAAAGGCGACGGATTCTTTCGCCTGGCTGGGAAGGCCGAGGTCGTCGGAGCAGAGGACCTTGACCTTGCGTGGGGCGAAGACCTCGCGGAGCCGCTGCATCAGGTGGCGGTTGCGGGTGCCTCCGCCGGAGACAATGAGCTCGGTGGGCCGCGGCGGGAGACGAGGAGCGCAAAAACGCGTGTAGGCATCGAGGATGGAGGCGGAGGTGAGCTCGGAAGCCGTGGCCAGCAGGTCGCGAGGATCGGCATCGGACGAGAGAGCTTGCAGACGAGTGAGGAACTCCGCGCCGAACTGCTCGCGGCCGCAGGATTTGGGGGGCGCGGCTGTGAAGTACGGGTCGCGGAGCAGCGTGGCGAGAACCTGGGGGAGAAGCTTGCCCTTAGCGGAGGTCGCGCCATTGCGGTCGAACGGCTTGCCCAAGTGCGCTTCCATTAAAGCGTCGAGCAGCATGTTGGCGGGGCCGGTGTCAAAGGCGACAAGCTCCTCGAGTCCGGCCGCGGCGGCCAGGACGGTAAGGTTGGCGATGCCGCCGAGATTGAGCACCAGGCGGTTGCGCTTGGGGGAGCGGAACAGGCAAAAGTCGAGCATGGGGACCAGCGGCGCGCCCTGGCCCCCGGCGGCAAGGTCGGCGGGGCGGAAGTCCGAGATCACGGGAACGCCGAGGCGCTCGCGCAGAATGGCCGGCTCGCCGATCTGCCAGGTGGAGCGGACCGGCTTGCCGAGGTAGGGTGCGGCGGTGGCCTGGTGGTAGATGGTCTGGCCGTGCAGGCCAATGAGATCGGGTTCGAGATCGAGCTGAGCGGAGGTTTTTTGGACGGCATCGGCAAAGAGTTCGCCCAAGCGCCAGTGGAGGCGGCTGAGCTCGGCGGTGGAGATGGACGGGGCGTCCATGGCGGCGAGAACGGCTGCGCGGACGAGCCTGGGGAAAGGAAAGGCGCGGTGGCCGAGGAGCTTGATGCGAGGAAGGGAGGTCCGGGTAGGGATGATGCGGGTGAAGGCTACGTCGATGCCGTCGGCGGAGGTGCCGGACATGATGCCGGCCACGATCAGGGCGTGTGGAGTTCGTGTGGCCCCTGCCCAGGCCCCCCGATTGGGCGTACGGACAGAGATTTTCATCCCTGGAGTTCGCGCTTCAGTTCGGCAACGAGGTTGAGAGCTTCAAGCGGAGTGAGGGAGTTCACGTCTGCTTTGTCCAGGCGGTCCAGGATGCGCTGCGAGAGCGGAGTGAACAGGGTGAGTTGAAGCTTCTGCGCAGGTTCGGGAACGGCTTCCTTGAGCTGCTGCGATTCAGCGCGCTCGTGCAGCTTGAGCACCTCTCGCGCCCGGGTGATGACCGCGGGCGGCAGGCCGGCGAGGCGGGCGACCTCGATGCCGTAACTCTTGCTGGCCGCGCCGGGCTCAAGCGTGTGCAGGAAGACGATACCGCTGGCATTCTCCTTGACCGTGACGCGGAGGTTCTGCAGGCGCGCGAGGCGATCGGCAAGCAGCGTGAGCTCGTGGTAGTGGGTGGCGAAGAGGGTGCGGGCGCCGATGCGCTCATGCAGGTGCTCGATCGTCGCCCAGGCGAGCGAAAGGCCGTCGTAGGTCGCTGTCCCGCGTCCCATCTCGTCGAGCAGCACGAGCGATCGTGCGGTCGCGGTGTTGAGAATCGCGGCCGTCTCGGTCATCTCGACCATGAAGGTGGAGCGGCCGCGGGCGACATTGTCCGACGCGCCGATGCGGGTGAAGATGCGGTCGACCAGGCCCAGCGTCATGCGCTCCGCGGGCACAAACGAGCCGCACTGCGCCAGAATGACGAGCAGCGCGGCCATGCGGAGATAGGTGCTTTTGCCGCCCATGTTCGGCCCGGTGATCAGCAGGATGCTGGGGCCGCTTTCTCCTTCAATCGCGGCGTTTATGTGCAGCGAGTTCGGGACGAAGCGTCCTGCTCCGGCCTCTTCAAGGCGGCGCTCGACTACGGGGTGGCGAGCCTGCACAAACTCAAGCTTGCCTGAAGTGTTAAGCGTGGGCCGGGACCAGCCGCGCAGCGCAGCGAGGTGGGCGAAGTTGGCGAGGAGGTCGATCTCGGCAACGCGGCGGGCCGTCTCGCGGATACGTCCGGCGCCGGCAAGGAGCTCGGCGCGGAGCTCGGCGAAGACGCGGCGCTCGATCTCCAGCGACCGCTCCTGCGCGGTCAGGATCTTGTGCTCGTACTCCTTGAGCTCGGGCGTGGTGAAGCGCTCGGCGTTGACCAGGGTTTGCTTGCGCTCGTAGTCGGCGGGAACGGCGCGGGCGTTGGCTTTGGTGACCTCGAGGTAGTAGCCGAAGACGGAGTTGAAGCGCACCTTGAGCGAGCCGATGCCGGTGCGTTCGCGCTCGCGCTCCTCGATGGCGGCGAGCGCCTGGCGGCCGGAGCGGGAGAGCTCGCGCAGCTCGTCGAGCTCGGGTTCGAGACCGGGGCGGATAACACCGCCGTCGGCGAAGCTGGCGGGTGGCTCGTCGACGACGGTCGCGGCAATGCAGTGATGGAGGTCCTCGAGCAGGTCGAGCCGCTCAGCGAGTAAAGCCCAGCGCGTTGCGGTTAGAGCCTGGACGGCGGAACGAAGGCCGGGCAGGCAGCCAAGCGTGGCGGCCAGGGCCAGCACCTCGCGCGGACCGGCCGAGTCCATGGCGACACGGCCCAGCAGACGTTCGAGGTCGAGCAGCCCGTCCATGGCGCGGCGAATGCCTTCGCGCCGGCGCAGGTCCCCGGCGGCTTCGGCTACGGCGTCGAGGCGGGAGTCGATCTCGGCTTGGTCGAGCGAAGGCCGCAGCAAGGTGGAGCGGAGCAGCCGCTTGCCCATCGGAGTGCAGCAGGCGTCGAGGGTGTGGAGGAGGGTGGTCTGGGCGGATTCGCCGGAGAAGAGCGGCTCCACCAGCTCGAGATTGCGGACCGAGACCGCGTCGAGTTCGAGCGAACCGGATAGTTCGTAGAAGCGGACCGGCTCGAGATGCTCGAGGGCGCCCTGCTTGGTCTGGCGCAGGTAATGGACGAGGCCTCCAGCGGCGATCGCGGCCGCATCGTGGCCGCCGAGGCCGAGGCCATCGAGGGTAAGGACCTTAAAGTGCTGGCGCAGCAGCGGGAGGGCGTGTTCGGCGGTCAGAACCCAGTCGTCCACGGGCGTCTTGGTGCGGATGGCGTCGAGCGAGGACGGTTCGGGATCGTCCTCTTTCAGGGTGCGTTGCGGAGTGGCAAGCCCCAAACTGTTTTGCGCATAGACCAGTTCAAGGGGGCGGATGCGGTTGAGCTCGTCTACGGCGAGGGTCCAGCCGTTCGGGGAGGGGAACTCGGTCGCGCGAAAGTCTCCGGTTGAGAGATCGATGAGCGCGAGGCCGGCGCATCCGGATTTGTCGGTCGTGACGGCGGCCAGCCAGCAGCTCTCGCCGGCGCCGAGCGACGGATCGACGGCGGTGCCGGGGGTGAGGACGCGGGTGACCTCGCGACGAACGATCCCCTTGACGGTCTTTCCTGTGATAGACGGCCGGTCTTCCATCTGCTCGCAGAGCGCGATGCGGTAGCCCTTGCGCAGCAGGCGCTGGATGTAGATCTCGGCGGCGTGGTAGGGGACGCCGCACATGGGCTGCTTCTTCTCGCGGTCGCGGGCGGTGAGGGTGAGTTGGAGCTCGCGCGCGGCGAGGATGGCGTCCTCGTAAAAGAGCTCGTAGAAGTCGCCGATGCGGCAGAACATGAGGCAGTCGGGATGCGCCTGCTTGGCGGCGAAATACTGCCGCATGGCCGGCGTGAGCAGGGTCTCGTTCTGGGCAAGCGTGGGCGGCATCGGGGCTTCGAATGCCCAGAATAGCGCACTTGGCGATGTTGAAGGCCGGGTACACTTCTCGAAGATTGGCGAAGGAGAACGCATGATCCAGATCGCGATGACGCCGGACGAGTTTGCCGAGACCGGCAGGATGCTTGAAGAAAAGCAGGGAGTGACGCTGACCGGGGATGAGGGCAAGATTACCAAGATGGGCGTCACGGCGGGCTACCAGTATGCCGAAGGCATGCTGCGGGTGACCATTCTGGATAAGCCGTTTTTTGTGACAACGGAGTATTGCGAGGAGCAGCTTCGGGGAATGCTGGGGATCAAGGAGGCTTAGCTGAGGGATACTTCGAGGATTTTCGTACCCCCCCTCCACTTTTTGCGCAAAGTCTTCGATCGATTCGACTTAAGGGTGGACCTGGGTATCTCTCTGCTCCAAAGGTGGTGCAGAGCTTGCTCCGGGATTTGCATTTGAGCTTCTGCGTGCTCGGCGGACTCGAGGACGTGCGAACCTTCGTTGTTCAGGGCCAGCAGCGATGCCGGCGCTTTCGCTTGATATTCAGTACGTGATTGGATCTCGCTACCCGGACTTCAGAGGTCCCGCGGGCTTGTACGTGCTGACCAGAACGCCGGACGGCAGGGCCTTGGTGCCGAGCAGTTCAAAGGAGCGTGCCATGGATCCCTCGGCGAAAAAACGCTTTCCCGTACCTAATAGGACCGGATAGACGATCAGCAGGATTTCGTCCGCAAGCCCATGTTGGAGCAGCGTCGAGGTCAATGTGGAGCTCCCCCAAAGGATGAGGTCGGGGCCATCCTGGGACTTGGTGCCGCGAACGCCCTCGGCGACATCCGGCCCAAGCGGCTGTGAGGGGCCCCAGGCGAGGCTCTCCGGACGGTGGGTCGCGATGAACTTCGTCGCCGCACGAATGCCGTCCGCCAATGGACTGCTCGGCGCGTTGGGCCAGAAGCTCGACCAGAGATCGTAGGTCCGGCGTCCAAGCAGCAGATCGAAGCGCTCGCCGTGGGCTGCAAGGACTGCGTTTCTGCCGGCGAGGGTTCGATACGGCACGGTCCAGTCGCTGTAGGGGAAGTCGCCGTCGTCGGCGGAGTGTTGAATCACGCCGTCCAGCGAGATGTGCTCCATGATCTTGAGCTTCCTCATTTGACCCTCCGGGTAAGGGCTTGAAGTTTTCGGGTGACCGAGCAGGGGCTCTCCTTGCCGTTTCAGCCTTCAGGCACGGCCGGCGAAGTCGCTGGTTTCGGTGGAGACTTTGACCTTCTCGCCTTCGCGGATGAAGAGAGGGACGCGGATCTGGAGGCCGGTTTCGAGCTTGGCGACCTTAGTTTCCTTGCCGCTTGAGGTGTCGCTTTTGACGGCGGGCTCGGTCTCTTGGACGGTGAGGTCGACGAAGATAGGAAGCTGCAAGCCGATGGGGTTGCCGTTGAACTTGTGGATCTGGATGAGGAGGCCGTCGATGAGGAAGTCGCGGGCGGAGGCGAGCATGGCGTCCGAGAGGGTGAGGGTCTCGAAGGACTCCTGGTCGAGGAAGTAGGAGCCGTCGGCGTCCGAGTAGAGGTAGGTGGCGGGGACGAGGACGAGGTCGGGCTCCTTGAACTTGTCGTTGGCCTTGAAGGTCTTTTCAAAGACGGCGCTGGTGAGCAGGTTGCGCATCTTGAGGCGGACAAGGGTCTGGCCGCCGCGGGCGGTGGGGGAGTTGACCTCGGCGTCGAGGCAGGCGTAGGGAGTGTTTTCGAACTCGAATACGGATTTGCGCTTGACGCTGATGGCGTCGATGAGTGCGGCCATGGGTTCCTCTAGGTTGGGACGGTGATGCAAGTATAAGGTGGCGTTCCCGGCTGGGCGTAAAAGGATCAAGCGGAGCGCAAAGGACGCCAGGGAAAGACGCAAAGGTACGCAAAGGAGATGGTGGACGGCTCAAGTTTCTCGCTCGGCAGCCGATAGAATGGAAGTAAGCGTTTTCGGCTCCTTCCTGTATGCCTTTGCTTTGGCTCAGACTCGCGGTTCTGCTGTATGGCGTGGCCGCTTTGGCGGTGCTGCCGGCGGCGCTCTATGAGCGGCCGCGGTGGCGGCATGTGGCGCTGCCGGCGGTGCTGACCGGGCTGTTGTTTCATTTTGTTTCGCTGGCGGAGATGTTGAACGCGGCGCATCATGCGCTGCCGGTGGAGGCGCATGAGACGCAGTCGACGTTTGGGCTGCTGCTGGCGCTGGCGTTTGTGCTGGTGTACTGGCGATACCGGACGATGTCGCTGGGCGTGGTGCTGCTGCCCTTGGCGTTCTTGGTGGGTTTGATGCCGGCCTTTCGACCGGGGCTCGAGACGGAGAGTCTGCCGGGGCTGCATTCGGGGTGGCTGTTTTTGCATATTGCGCTGCTGCTGGCGGCGTATGTGGCGCTGATGGTGTCGCTGGTAACGAGCCTGATGTACCTGGTGCAGGAGCGCCGGTTGAAGGCGAAATCGGTGGCGCGGAGCCGGGTGCGTCTGCCGCCGCTTGAGACGATCGACCGGATTGCGCTGCGGTCGCTGCTGATTGGGCTACCGTGCATGACGGCAGGGCTGCTGATCGGGTCGTTTCTGGCCGAGGTTGCGTATGGGCCGACGTACTTCACGGACCCGAAGATCCTGCTGGCCTTTGCGATGTGGATTGCGTATGTGGGGATGATTCATATCCGGCGCATGTCCGGGCTGCGCGGGCGGCGGGCGGTGTATCTGTCGAGCTTTGTATTTGTGGTGGTGCTGGCGGTGTGGGCGTCGAATAACCTGTCGGCGGTGCACAGGTTTCCGGCGCCATGAGCGACGACGCGCAGAGGGAGGCGATTCAGACCGATTCGACGCTGGTGCTAATGGGGGTGAATCATCAGACCGCGCCGATTGACGTGCGCGAGCGTCTGGCAATTCCGGCCGGGCATTTGGCGGAGGCGACGCGGTCGCTTGTGAGCGCGCCGGGCGTGCGCGAGGGGCTGATTCTTTCGACGTGCAACCGGGTGGAGCTGCTGACGCTGCAGGCGGAGCGAAAGCCTGACGAAAGCAGGGCGGACCTGTTGCAGTTTCTGCACGAATACTTTGCGGTGCCGACGGCGACGATTCGTCCGCATGTGTACGAGTACCGGGAGCGGGAGGCGATACGGCATCTGTTCCGGGTGGCATCGTCGTTGGACTCAATGGTGGTGGGGGAGCCGCAGATTTTGGGGCAGGTGAAGGAGTCGTATACGGTGGCGCGCGAGGTGGGGGCGGTGTCGACGTCGCTCGACCGGCTGCTGCAAAGCGCGTTCACGACGGCCAAGCGGGTGCGGAGCGAGACGCAGATTGGGTCGTCGTCGGTGTCGATTGCGTCGGTGGCGGTGGACCTGGCGCGGAAGATTTTTGGGTCGCTCAAGGACAAGCAGGTGCTGCTGGTGGGCGCGGGCAAGATGTCGGAGTTGGCGGTGCGGCACCTGATCCAGCACGGCGCGGCGCATCTGCTGGTTGCGAACCGGACGGAGGCGCGGGCGCAGAAGCTGGCGGCGGAGTTTCGCGGACCGAAGCTGACAGTGGAGGTGATCCCGTTCGACCAGCTTTATGCGGAGGCGCAGCGGGCGGACATCGTGATTACGTCGACGGGCGCGCCGCAGCAGCTGTTTGGGCGCTCGCACGGGGCGCAGTTTATCCATAGGCGTCGCGGACGGCCGATGTTCTTCATCGACATTGCGGTGCCGCGCGATGTCGACCCGCGGATGAACGAGGTGGATGGCTGCTTTGTGTACGACATCGACGATCTGCAGCAGGTGGCGCAGGGGAACCTGGCGGATCGCTCGCGGGAGGCGGCGGCGGCGGAGCAGATTGTGACGGCGGAGGTGATGCGCTACGAGCAACGGCTGAAGGCGCTCGATGCGGTGCCGGCGATCCTGGCGCTGCAGGAGCAGGCCGAGGCTCTGCGGCAGGGGGAGCTGGCGCGGGCGGCGGGCAAGCTGGGCACGCTGACGGCGGCACAGCAAGGTGCGGTGGAGGCGCTGACGCGGTCGCTGACGGCGAAATTTCTGCATGGGCCGATGAGCGCGATCCGCAGCGCGGCGGAGCAGGGCGATGCGGCGGAGCTGGCGCGGCTGCGGGGGCTGTACGCGGAGCGCAAGCGATAGCGGGCAAGGTATTCTAGGCAGGCTATGCATACGATTCGAATCGGCTCCCGGGGCTCGCAGCTGGCCTTGTGGCAGGCCAACCACATTGCTTCCGAGCTGCGCGGGCAGGGCCACACCGTAGAGATCGAGATCATTCGCACGACCGGCGACCGGATGCAGCAGCCGGGGTTTGTGGCTCCCGCCGGGCTCGATGGCAAGGGAATTTTCATCAAGGAGATTGAAGACGCGCTGGCGGAGGGACGGATCGACCTGGCGGTGCACTCGCTCAAAGACCTGCCGACGTGCCTCGATGCGCGGTTTACGCTGGCGGCCATCCCGCCGCGGGCCGATGCGCGGGATGGGTTTGTGTGCGAGGCGTTCTGGGGGTTGCATACGCTGCCGGCAGGCGGAAGGATTGGAACGACCAGTCCGCGGCGGCGGGCGCAGCTGCTGAGTCTGCGGCCGGATGTGGAGTTTGTGGAGCTGCGCGGCAATGTGGACACGCGCCTGCGTAAGCTCGAGCAAGGCCAGTGCGAGGCGCTGGTGCTGGCGTGCGCGGGCCTCGACCGGCTGGGACGAGTCGAATCCGTGCACCAGCGGTTTGCGGTCGACGAGCTGACGCCGGCGCCGGGACAGGGCGCGCTGGCGCTCGAGACGCGCAATCCGCAGCATGCGCTCGACACGGACGACGCGGCACGGGACCCGGCGATCTATGCCGCAGTCCGCAAGCTCGACCATCAACCGGCTCGGTTTGCCACGGACGCGGAGCGGTCGTTTCTGGCCGCGATGGGCGGTGGCTGTGAGCTGCCGCTGGGGGCACATTGTCTGGCGCTCGATGAGGGCTGGAGGCTGCATGCGCAGGTGCTGTCTCCGGATGGGGAGGAGTCGGTGCAGGTGACGTGCGACTCGGAGCGGGGCGAGCCGGCGGTGAAGCTTGGGGCGCGGGCGGCGGAGGTGCTGATCGGGCGTGGAGCGCTAGAGCTGCTGGGGCGGTAGTTACATCCCAATCATCGCCGTAAAACTGCAATGAATGGAGCACCCTTTTCGTGCTGGTCTGCAGCTGAACTTGTATCGCTAGGTGAAACGCAGATTGCCCTTCGAAAAGAACAACAAAAGAGAAAGAGTGCCGTACTTGATTTGATCTGCCTCAGTCGAGCCGGGGGACGTCGCTCCTGTCGAGAACGGCGGCGAGCGCGTCAACGACCATCGCATGGTCGACGCGTTGCTGAAGTCCGCTGACAACGACGGAGCCGATCAGTCCTGTGCCGGTGAGCACGAGGGGAAAGCCTCCGCCATGGACGGCGTAGTCGGCCAGGGTGAGGCCGTGGCGCTCTTCGAGGGTCTTGCTCTCTTGCGCGAGCTGCAGGCCGACCGCGTAGGAGCTGCGGCCGAAGCGCATGACCACGTTGCGCTTGCGGCGGATCCAGTCGGCCTGGCCAGGGGCGGCGTTGCCGGTCGTGGTGAGAAAAACGGTGCGTCCGGCGACCTGAATCTCGAAGGTCATGGCGGCTTGGCGCGCGATGGCATCCGCACGGAGGCGGCTGCCTAGAGCCCAGGCAGTGTCGGGGCTGAAGGAGGCGAACTGCAACAGGCGCTCCTGGGCTGTGATGGTGTCGAGATCGCCGGCAAAGATCACGGGAAAGCCTCCGTCTGTGCCATGATAGCCGTTCATGTCTTCAGGGACCCAAGCGTCGGGATGCGGAATCGGCATCGACTTCGGGACGACGAACAGCTCGGTGGCGCGGGCGACGGCGGGGGGTGTGGAGCTCGTGCGGTTTGGGCCGGAGAGCTTCAGCTGGCGATCGCTCCTCTACCTGGAACGAACGGCGCGGGGTGTCCGGTCGAGCTCGGGGCAGGAGGCGATCGAGCGGTATCTGCGTGGGCATCGGGAGGGCGAGCAGCCCGGGCGCCTGATCCAGTCGCTGAAGTCGTACCTGCCGCTCCGGACGCTGGCGGGAACCGAGGTCTTTGGGCGGAACTATACGCTCGAAGACCTGATCTCGCGCATTCTTGGCGATCTGCGTCTGCGGGCGGAGAAGCAGTTCGGGGTACCGGTGCGGCAGGCGACGGTGGGCCGGCCGGTGCGGTTCGTCTCCGCGGAGACGGCGGAGGAGGATGCATACGCGTTGACCCGGCTGCGGGCGGCGTTTGTGCAGGCGGGCTTCGAGTCGGTGGAGTTCGAGTATGAGCCGCTGGCGGCGGCATATGCGTATGCCCGGACGCTGGACCACACGGAGACGGTGCTGATTGGGGATTTTGGCGGCGGCACGAGCGACTTCTCGCTGATTACGGTGGGCGCGGGCGGCGAACGGCGGGTCTTGGGCAGCGCGGGGCTGGGCTTTGCGGGCGACGCCTTCGATGCGCGGATCGTGCGCAAGCTGATCTCGCCGGCGCTGGGCTCGGAGTCCTTTGCGCGCGGAGGGAAGGGAATTCCAGCGGTTCCGGCCTGGATTTATGCAAATCTCGAGCGGTGGCACTACCTGTCGTTTTTACGGACGCGGAATGTACTCGAGATTCTTACTTCGGCGGAGAAGCGGGCGCTTGAGCCGGAGAAGATGCGTGCGCTGCTGGCGCTGATCCATGAGGATCTGGGGTATGCGCTGCATCAGGCGGTGCAGCGGACCAAGCTGGCGCTGAGCCATGCGGAGGAGGCGCCGTTCGTCTTTGCGGGGCCGGATGCGGGGTCGCTCGAGCTGCGGACGTCGGTGACGCGGGCGGAATTTGAGGGTTGGATTGCGCCGGAGCTGGGGAAGATTGCCGAGGTGGTGGATGGTTTGCTCGCGGGGGTGGGGCGGAGCGCGGTGGACCGGGTATTTCTGACGGGCGGCACGAGCTTTGTGCCGGCGGTGCGGAGGATTTTTGAAGAGCGATTTCCGGGCAGGGTGGTGACGGGGGATGAGTTTACGAGTGTGGCGCAAGGCCTGGCGCTGGCGCGGAGTTGAGGTGCGGGAACGGCGAGCGCAGAGGACGCCGAGATTCCACAGAGGTGCACAGAGATGGCACGGATGCGGGATCATGCCGGCGAACTTAGAATGGAGCTAGATGCTTCCACTGAGCGGTAAACGCATTTTGGTCACGAGGGCGAAAGAGCAGGCTTCGGCGCTGGCCGCGGAGCTGGAGGCGCTAGGCGCGGAGGTGGTGCAGATTCCGGCGATCGAGATTGCGCCGCCGGCGTCCTACTGCGCGATGGATGCGGCGCTGGCGTGCATGTTGGTGTTTGACTGGGTGGTGTTTACAAGTGCGAATGCGGTCGAGTCGTTTGTGGAGCGTGGACGGCGGCTGGGCCTGAAGCCTCGGCCGCGGCGGATTGCGGTCATTGGTCCGGCAACGGCTTCGGCGGTGTATCGGACGGGGATGGCGGAGCGGGTGGATCTGATGCCTCGGACGTCGGTGGCGGAGGCGCTGGCGGAAGAGCTGGTTCCGCTCGTAGGTGGCAGGAAGGTGCTGCTGGTGCGGGCGCAGGTGGCGCGGGAGATCCTGCCGGACGCGCTTCGCGGCGCGGGTGGTGAGCTGACGATTGCGGAGGCGTATCGGAATATCATCCCGCCGCGATCGGTGCGGCAGATTCATCATCTGTTCGAGGATGCGCCGCCGGATGCGATTACGTTTACGAGCTCCTCGACGGCGCAGAATTTGGCGGAGCTTCTGCAGCAGGCGGAGGTTCGGGTGCCTGCGGAGACGGTGCTGGTGTCCATTGGGCCGATTACGTCGCATACGATGCGGGAGGTAGGGCTGGCCCCTACGGTGCAGGCGAAGGACGCTACCGTGGCGACTTTAGTGGAGACGATCCGAGGACATTTTGTGGAGCGCTAGGGAAATTTCCTTGTTGGTAACTGTCGTTCTAAGTGAAAGCGGATCCTCCGTGTGCGGCGAAGGAGGACACCTGTTTTGGAGGATCGCAGCTGGCAGAAAGCTGCTCTGCGAAGACTCTCTTCAGCTGTTTCTCTAGAAGACTTTGCAGGAAGGCCGACGGAGGCTGCACAGAGAAGACGGGATCAGGCGGGGTCGGAGGGCGGGTCGGGGAAGTCGAAGAGGCTCTCGGAGCGGGCGGATTTGGGAGAGTGCAGGAGGGTGGGCCTGGCAAGTGGGGTGCGCGCGGGTTTGGGGGTTGCGGGCGTGGAGCGCGGAGCGCGGATGGCCTGGAGGATTTGCTTTTCGGTGGCGGGCCGGGAGAGCAGGGTGTGCAGCTCGCGAAGCTCTTTCTGCAAGGCGAGAAGATGTTTGGTGTCGACCGTCTCGGCTACGCCGCCAAGGCCGAGCTGGACGTCTTTGCCGCCGCGCAGCTCGGCCTTGAAAGCCTGGCGGGCGCCGGGAATGGTATAGCCCTCGTCATACAGTAACGTTTTGATGCGGAGGGCCATTTCCACGTCGCGGCGGCGAAAGAGCCGCTGGCCTGTGCCGCCCTTGTTGGGCCGAAGCTGGGGGAACTCGCCTTCCCAGAAGCGTAGGACATACGCCGGGACCTCGCAGAGCCTGGCCACTTCTCCGATGCGAAAATACAGTTTATCGGGGATTTCGCGAGCCGGCGGAGTGCCGATGCGCTTGCGAGTTGGCTCCTGCGGTGCCATATGCCACCCAGTATAGGGCAGGAGATTGCAGGCGGAGCAAGGGATTTGTGAGGGATGCCGAGAAGGTAAGGAGCGTGATGTGGGGGTATGTGCTTAACCAAAATCAATACGGAGAATGGCGGCTGTGCCGGATATGAGGCTGGGAGAGGTACGGACCGGGCAAAGGGACTCGTTTAGTGGGAGTGAGCGTGTCCGTGGTGATGGTGGCCGTGGGCTGCTACGGTCTCAAGCTCGGGTGGGGCGGAGCAGCCGTGGGTGGTCTCGCAGCCGGTGGTCTCGAATTGGATGGTGGTGTGAGCGATGTGGAATTTGTCCCGGAGCGCGTCTTTGAGGTTGTCGAGAATCCCGGCGCACTCGGCTACGCTCACCTGGCGCGTGTCGCTGTGCTCGATGAGGACGTGACTGGCGAGCGCGTGGGAGTTGGAGCCGAGACTCCAGACGTGAAGGTCGTGGACGCTGGCGACGCCGTCCACGCGGGACATCGCGGCGCGGACCTCGGCGAGCGAGACGTCTTTGGGGGTGCCCTCAAGGAGAATGTTGAGGGTTTCGCGAACGATTCCGGCGGAGGACCAGACGATCATGCCGGAGATGAGGAGCGAAAGGACGGGATCGATCCACTGCAGGCCGGTGAGCAGGATGCCGGCGCCTCCGGCGATGACGGCGGCGGTGGAGAGGGTATCGCCGAGCATGTGCAGGAAGACGGAGCGGATGTTGACGTCTCCCGAGGAATTCCAGAGCAGGGCGGCGATGGCGCCATTCATGAGGACGCCGGCTATGGCGACATACATCATCAGGTGGGGCTCGACGGCGACGGGGGTGTAGAGGCGATGGATGGCGGAGAGGGCGATCCAGAGCGCAAGCACGATCAGGGTGAGCGCGTTGATGAAGGCGGCGAGGACGCCGGCGCGCTGGTAGCCAAAGGTTTTGCGGTCGTTTGCGGGCCGCGACTGGAAGTAGACGGCGACAAAAGAGAGCAGGATGGCGAGCATGTCGGAGGCGTTGTGGCCGGCTTCTGAAATAAGCGCGAGCGAGTGGGCGCGGACGCCGAAAAAAAGCGTGGCGCAGACGTACAGAAAGGTCGCTCCGAGCGAGACGGAGAGGATGCGCTGCATCGTCCGATTGTTGGAGGCGACCATATGCATGGGGCTAGTCTAAACCCGTTGCGCGGGGCGGAGGCGAGCCGAATCCAGCGGGTTGCTACACTTTGGTGTATGCCTGGAGTGAATCCATTGCTCGCGTCACAGTTGCCTCGGCTGGCCTGCCCGGTGTGCCATGCCGGGCTGGCGCTTCGGGAAAAGACAGTGGATTGTACGGGTTGCGGGCGGCGGTATCCGGTCGTGGACGGGCTGCCGGTGCTGATTGCGTCGCGCAGCTGCTGACGGATTGGCTGTCCAGCATCTACATTGCGGCTTCGAAACACATCCTTCTTCTCCGGGTATGCGTCCGTCTCGCCACCGTGTCCTTATGCTGAGTCGACTGCGAAAGAGGCGCGATGCGCGCCATGCTGCTTCGCATATCGAGGGCATCGGCCTGGCCGGGATGCGGGCGGAGCTGGAGCGCATCGCCGTGGCCATGTAGCCTGCTGCGGGCGATGCCATAATCGAGCTATATGCCATCTCTCTGGCTTCCCGTTTCCTGGCCGCAGCGTCTGGAGGAGTTGTTCGCTCCCGGCGCCGAGGTTAAGTCCGCTCCCCTTCGCCGCGACGTGCGTTCGCTGGGCATGCTGCTGGGAACCGTGCTGCGCGAGCAGGCGGAGCCGGGCATGTATGAGGCCGTGGAAGCGCTGCGGCAATCCGCGATCGCTCGCCGGGAAGAAGAGAACGGGGCGGCGCTGCTGAGCGTGGGTGAGCAGGCGAACGATCCGCTGCGGGCGTACCAGCTGGCGCGCGCGTTCAGTTTCTATTTCGAGCTGATCAACCTGGCGGAGACGAATCATCGCAAGCGCCGGCGGCTGGCGCACCAGCTGGAGGAGCCGGGGAACGCCGCGGCACCGGGGAAGGTGCAGCGCGGCTCGCTGCAAGGAACGCTGCGGGCGATGCGAAGGGCGGGGGTTGACCTGCCAACGGCACTCGAGCAGCTGGGACGGATCTGCGTGACGCCGGTGTTTACCGCGCATCCGACCGAGGTGGCGCGGCGATCGGTGATGTTCAAGCGGCGGCGGATCTCCGATCTGCTCGAGCAGCTGGACCGGATTCCGGTGCCCGGCGCGGCGCTCGAGCAGCTGGAAGCCACGCTGCTGGCGGAGATCACCGCGCTGTGGCAGACCGATGATGTGCGCAGCGCGCGGCCGACGGTGCGGGACGAGATCCGCATGGCGCTCGACTACTTTGAGTCGTCGCTCTTCGATACGCTGCCGGTGCTCTACGCGGAGGTGGAGCACACGCTTGAGGCTGAGTTCGGGGCGCAGGGTGTTCCGGCGCGGGCGGATCTGCCGCTGCTGGTGACGTTCGGCTCGTGGATCGGTGGGGACCGCGACGGCAATCCGTTTGTGACGCCGGAGACGACGGCCGAGGCGCTGACCATGGCGCGCGATCTGCTGTTCTCGCACTATCTGCGGCGGCTGCAGAACCTCTTCGACCAGCTGGCAAGCTCGACGCAGCAGGTGCCGGTATCTGCGGAGCTGGCGGTGCAGCTGGAGCGGTATCTGGCGGAGTTGCGCGCGGCAGGGCCAGCCTCGCCGGAGCTGCGGCTGATTGAACGCTTTCCGCATGAGTCGGTGCGGCTCTTTGTGGCGTGCATGATGGTGCGGCTGGGAGGCAGCGCGCACTATAGTGTCCCGCCCAGCATGGAGCCCAGTGTGCAGGAGCATGCGCCCCGGCTGCGGCCGCTTGCGCCATACCGCAGAGCGGACGAGTTGGTGGCGGATGTGGCGCTGCTGCGCACCAGCCTGATCGAGAATCGCGGCGTGCGGCTGGCGGCTCTGCTGGTCGATCCGCTGCTGCTTGAGGCGCGCACGTATGGACTGCATTTGCAGACGCTGGACGTGCGGCAACATGCGCGGGTGCATGCGGCGGCGCTGGCGGAGCTAGCCGGGCTTCTGTCGCCGCACAATCCCGCGGCGCTGAGCGCGCAGACGGCTGAGGTGCTGCATACCTTCGGCGAGATCGCGCACCTGAAGCGGGTGTTTCCGCCGGAATCGATTCGGCAGTACGTGATCTCGGGCGCAACCTCGGCCGAAGACATCCTGAATGTAGTGCGGCTGGCGCGCCTGGGGAATGTGCGCGTCGAAGGCACCGAGGACGGCGACCCAGGGCTGCAGCCGGTGCCGCTCTTCGAGTCCATCGAGGACCTGCGCAATGCGCCGGAGATCTGCCGCGCTTTGTGGTCGAGCACGGCGTACGCGCCGCTGCTTGCGAGCTGGCGGCACACCCAGGAGGTGATGCTCGGCTACTCCGACTCGAACAAGGATGGGGGGATGATTACCTCGACGTGGGAGATTTTCAAGGCGCACCGGGCGCTGCACACGGTGGCGCGCGAGACGGGCGTAGCGCTGCGCCTGTTTCATGGGCGGGGAGGAACGGTTGGGCGTGGCGGAGGCCCGACGCATCGGGCCATCTTTGCGCAGCCGCTCGACAGCTTCTCGGGCGCGCTGCGGCTGACCGAGCAGGGCGAAGTGCTGAACTGGAAGTACTCCGACGTGGTGCTGGCGGAGCGCAATCTGGAGCTGATGATTGCCGCGTCGCTCGATGCCGTAGCGCGGCCGGGGATGGGGGTGGGGCTGGACGGGGCGAAGCCGGACCCGCACCTGACCGGCGTGCTGCTGCCGGAGTGGGAGGAGGCGCTTGAAGCTCTGTCCGCTGCGTCGTATGCGTTTTACCGGAAGCACATTGTCGACGACCCGGCGACGTTCCGCTACTTCGAGCAGGCCACGCCGGTAGCGGAGCTGGAGCACGCGCGGATCGGTTCGCGTCCGGCCAAACGCATGGATGCGAGCTCAACGGCTGGCTCCAAAAAAGGCCGCAGCATGGAGGATCTGCGCGCGATTCCGTGGGTCTTCGGGTGGATGCAGTCGCGGCATCTGGTGCCTGCGTGGTTCGGCGTGGGGCACGCGCTGGAGGGGTATGCGGACGAGCAAGCGGATGGACTAGCGCGGTTACAGCAGATGTTCAAGTCGTTTCCGCTGTTCATCGACATTCTGCGCAACGTCGAGATGGCGCTGGCCAAGGCGGACTTTGGCATTGCCCGGCTGTATGCGTCGATGGTGGAGGACGAAGGGCTGCGCACGCGCATATTCACGATGCTCGAGGGCGAGTTCAACTTGACGTCCCGGATGGTGCTCGCGGTGACGGGGCAGAGCACGCTGCTTGAAAAGAATCCGGTGCTCGAGCAAAGCATTCGCCTGCGCAACCCGTACGTGGACCCAATGAGCCTGTTGCAGGTGGAGTTGATCCGCCGCAAGCGCAGCGATCTGGCTGCAGGCAAGCCTGAATCGCCGGAGCTGGACCGAGCGATCACGGCGACGATCAACGGCATTTCGGCGGGTTTGCGGAATACAGGGTGAGCAGGACGGGCCGGTTGTTGGACGGGGACGGAAGGCTTTGCACCGGTTTCAGGTCAACGGACGCGAAGGTTTGTCCGTGGCAGAAATGCCGCTTGCGCTCATGGCGAGTCTGTGTCTACTATCTCAATCAGCAAGTGAACATTCCCCTGTACGAAAAGATCAGCCCCCGTTGATCCGGCGAACCAGACCTGCATGGCTCACCCTTTGCGTGATCCGTCTCGGAGGTCCACATGAAGCACTCTCTCTTCGCAGCTACCCTCGTTCTTTCCCCTGCGCTCCTGTCCGGTCTTGCGATCGCTGAGCAACTGGTTCCGGCCGGCTCGATTATCCGCTGCACAGTCGCCGAGCCGAAGATCTCCTCGAAGACTGAAAATGTGGGCGATCCGGTCCTGTGCCAAGTCTCGCACGTGGAAGCGTATGGGCGCGCCAGCTTCCCGTATGATGCTTACCTGGTGGGCACGTTTGTCGATTACAAGGACCCCGGTCACCTGGTCGGCAAGGGTTGGATGGAGCTGAAGTTCGACCGCATGATTACGCATAACGACAGCGTGGTTCCGGTCGACGTGCGGGTGATCGATGTGCCGAAGTATCCGGTGGACAAGGAAGGAAAGATCCACGGCACCGGACATGCGGTACGCGACACGGTGGAGTGGCTGATTCCGGTGCTTTGGCCGATTGACCTGATCAACCTTCCGCGGCGCGGTCCACGCCCGGTGCTGAAGGCAGAGACGCGGCTGACGCTGAAGGTGCTCGACGACTTCGGGATTCCCTCCGAGATGGAGGTGGAGCATCGCCAGGCGCTGATCTCGCGTGTGCCGCAGTTTGAGCAATCGCTGCCGCAGACCCAGCCCGCGCCGCAGTACCAGCAGCCGGCGCCGGTCCAGTATCAGCAGCCGCCCCAGTATCAGCAGCAGGCGTACGCTCCTGCTCCGGCGACGACGGTGATCTATCAGAACTTTGCCCCACAGGCTCCGGTGTACCAGCCGCCACCGGTGGTGGTGCGGTATCCTCCTCCGCCTGTGATGTATGGGTACGGGCCGTATGGGCCGGTGGCTTACCGGGGCGGGTATTACGCGCCGTACTAGAAACGATCAAAAGATGCTTTCCTCCGCCTGTCTGAAACGCAGGCGGAGGAACTCTTTTGGCGAATGATGTATCGTCTTCGGCGAAACGCCCGTCGTACGACTTCTGAGCGGAAGAGATCTATTTTGAAAAGATCAGCGTGTTGACGGGAAAGTTTCGCTGGATTGTGACGCCAAGGGAGTATCTACTCCTGCCTCGCTAGGCGTTTATGATCGATCTATGCTGAATTTCTACGCCTGCACGGTGGACGACATCCTCATGAAGCGCCGCAGCCTGCGCCGTGAGCTTGCGTCGAGGCAGGGCTTGCAGGAGCTTCGCATTGCCGTGCTGGGCGGCTCGACGACGGAGGAGCTGGTCAACTTTCTGGAGCTGCTGCTGCTGGCGGAAGGTTTCCAGCCGGTCTTTTACCAGTCGGAGTACGGCCGGTTTTATGACGAGGCGGTGCAGGATCCGCAGGCGCTGATCGACTTCAAGCCGCAGGTTGTGTACGTGCACACCTCTTGCTGGAACGTTCGCACTTGGCCGCCGCTGGGGTGCACGGAAGCCGAGCTCGCCGGCTTTGTCGAGGCCGAGCTCGCGCGCTACCGGGAGATCTGGGATTCGATCGAGAAGAAGCTCGGCTGTCAGGTGATTCAGAACAATTTCGAGACGCCGCCGCATGCGCTGCTGGGGAATATGGATGCAGTTGCGGCCGGTGGGCAAAGCCGTTTTCTAATGCGGCTGAACGTGGCATTCGCGGATGAGGCGGCCCGGCGGCCCAAGCTGCTGTTGCAGGATGTGCATGGCATCGCCGCGGACCTCGGCCTGCGCCAGTGGTTCGACTGGCCGCGCTACTTCAGCTACAAGATCCTGCTGACGGCGGAGGCCAACCTGGAGCTGGCGCGATCGCTGAATGCGCTGATCCGCGCGCTCTACGGCAAGAGCCGCAAGGTGCTGGTGCTCGACCTCGACAATACGTTATGGGGCGGCGTAATTGGCGATGACGGCGTGGACAAGATTCAGATCGGGCGCGAGACGCCGGTGGCCGAAGCGTATACCGCGTTTCAGGAGTACTGTCTCGCGCTGCGCACCCGCGGCGTGCTGCTCGCGGTCTGCTCGAAGAACAATGAGGACGTGGCGAAGTCCGGCTTTGCGCATCCGAGCTCGATCCTGAAGCTGGAGGATATCTCCTGCTTCAAGGCCAACTGGGAGCCGAAGCATGAGAACCTCGCTGCGATTGCCCGCGAGCTGAATCTGGGAACAGACAGCTTTGTCTTCATCGACGATAACCCCGCCGAGCGCGCCCTTGTGCAGTCGCAAATTCCGGGCGTGGCCGTGCCTGAGGTGGGCAACGATGTGTCGAAGTATGCGGAGTTCATCGATCGCGGGCGCTATTTTGAGCCGGTGTCGCTCTCGAAAGAGGATCTGGAGCGGGCTGCGCTGTACGCGGGGAACTCGCAGCGCGCGGCGCAGGCGAAGACGTTTGCCGATTATGGCGAGTATCTCGATTCGCTTGAGATGACGGCGGAGATCGACTCTTTCAAGCCGGTCTATCTCGAACGGATTGCGCAGCTGACCAACAAGACCAATCAGTTCAACCTGACCACACGCCGCTACACGCTGGCCGAGATGGAGACCGCCGCCAAGGACGCGACTGTCGTCGGCCTGTACGGGAAGCTGGTCGATCGTTTCGGCGACAATGGACTGGTCTCGGTTGTGCTTGGGCGCAGCGATGGCCGGGCGCTGCATATGGATCTGTGGTTGATGAGCTGCCGCGTGCTGAAACGCGAGATGGAGAATGCGATGCTCGATGTGCTGGCGGAATGCGCGCGGGCGCGGGGCCTCGCGACGATTGTGGGCTATTATCTGCCGACGGCGAAGAATGGGATGGTGGCTGACTTTTACCCGCGGCTTGGCTTTTCGCCGGCTCCTGCGCCGCCCGGTTTACCCGGGGGTGCGACGGTGTGGACGCTCGACCTAACGGCCTACACGCAACAGAACACGCACATCCAAGTGCTGGAGTTTGCTCATGCCTGACCTCTCCCCGGACGGCGTCCTTGTCGAGTTGCAGCCGATTTTCCGCGAGGCGCTGAACTCGCCCAAACTGACGGTTACCCGCAAGTCGAACGCGCTGAATACGCCGAATTGGGACTCGCTGGCGCATATCGAGCTGATCGAGATGGTGGAGCGCTCGTTCAAGGTAAAGTTCGCGCTGGGCGAGTTGCAGGATCTGAAAGAGGTCGGGGACTTGGTGGACTTGATTGTCGAGAAGGCGGCGAAGAAGGGCTAGGCCTTCATCGTGCGGATGGCTGGCAGCAGGGCTTCGAGGGCGTCGGTTTCGCGCTCGGGGAGGATGCCTGCGGTCTGGTCTGTCGGCAGCTTGGGTAGGCGGTGCGCGAAGACGCGCACGTTAGGCAGGTAGAGGTTCATGTCGGCGCAGAGCTGCTCGCCGGCGGCCTTGGCCATGGCGTACTCGGTCATGCCCGCGGGCCGCTCGTCGAGGAAGACCGTGGATGGATAGAAGGCGGAGAGCTGCTGGCCGGAGTCGCTCAGGGCGAGGCAAAGATCGTAGAAGCCCTGCACGTAGAACTGCAGGAACTCCGCGAGCATCGGTGCTGAGAGTACGCCGAGCTTGGGGCGGAAGATGGTGCCGGTGGCGAAGTAGAAGAGGTGCGTGGGCGGGGACTGCAGGGCGCGGAGCTGGTCTGATGGCGGCAGACGCACGTCATACGCGAAGGATGCGGCTTTGCCTCCCGAGGCGTGGATTTCGGCAACGACGGCCTCCGCCTCCGCACGGCCGAGCGCGTAAGTAAGGGTGACGGCTCCTCCGCCCGCGGCAATCAGCTTGGCGGTTAGCTCGCCCAGGCCGCGTGAGCCGCCGATGACCAATGCATGCATGCCGGTGAACTCACCGGGCTGAACGTAGTTTGCGACCAGGTTCATCGAGGCTTGGCGCACGGGGGGCACACGCCCAAAAGCCTCCAGTACGCCCTCGACGGCGCGGCCCTCGACGGCTATGCGCAGCTTGCGGAAGCGCTCGTCCACGTCGGTCACAGCGTAGTGCAGAGCGGCGCGAGACGCGGATTGGGGGGCGTCCAGCAGCGTTAAATCGAGCTTAGAAAACATCGAGTGCAGGCCCGGAGCCTCCATGCCCACGATGTAGGAACATGCGGCGATCTCGGCGACCGTGGCCGCGCCTAGGAGCGCTGTGAGTTGCGGGAAGAGCTCTGCTGCGTGGGCCGGAGAAGCGACGTATGCCTCGCCGGAACGGCCCGGGAGGTCGGTGAGCACAAGGTCAAGCGCGAAGGCGCGCGGCGCTTGGGGCGACGGTGTCCCGGGCCGCTGCGTTCGCGGCTGCCTTGCTCCGAGGAGGACTTCCACGGTCAGCACGGTCAGGCCCTGGACCGCGACTTCAAGCCGTAGCGGCTCGTCCGGTTCGCTGTCGAGCAGACGCATCGTGGCGAGGTCGCCGAGATAAATCCACTTCAGAAACTTCGCTTGGATCCGGGCGATGCTGCCGGCAAGCTGCCCGGTTTGTGCAAGCTCTTCGAGCGTCCAGAGCAGGGTATGCACGCCGTGGACGACCGGCTGGCCGGCCTGGGTGCGCCGCGCGGCAACGGCGTCCATGTGCATCGGGTTGCGGTCGCCGGAGAATGAGGCGAAGCGCTCCTGCAGGGCGGTATCGACAGTGCGTGCGCTGTCACGAAAAAGATTGCTGTTCATCGATTATGCTCGTGGCTGGCGAGTAGCTGGTGCATGCGGGTGTTGATGAGGCCGGTGAGCTTGTCCGCGCCGGTGCGACTGAGGTGGATTTCGTCGATGTAGTTGGCGGGGTCGTCCCGGAAGCTTTTGTATTCCGGCGCGTTCAAGTCGATGATCGGGGCGGGTGGCAAAGTTGCCGGGAAGTGCTTGCGGTATGCGAGCAGCGCGTCGCGATTGAAGTCATAGGCCGGCGTGTAGACCGGGTAAACCACGTAGATCACGCGCACGCCATGGGCTATTAGCTCCTGGACGAGCGCGCGGTAGTCTTCGACCGCTTGCGGGTCCTGGTTCATGTTCATCTTGACTTTCGGCGGCTCGGGCTTGGTGGAGGGCATCTCGTGGCTGCCGTCCGGGTAGAAGGTTGGGGTGCGATGGCGCAATGTGTCGACGAGTCTCTCCAGCTCGATGTTGAAGGCGGCGAGCGATCCGAAGGCCTCGGCGCGGTTGACCTGGTCGAGGCCGTCCTGCAGCTCGTGCGAGCCGGTGATGCGCGGGAAGATGCCGACGAGGGCGACCTGGAAATGGCCGCGCTGGAGTGCTGATTCGACCAGTTTTCGCTGCTCGGTGGCATTGCCTCCTTCAAGCGACTCGTCGTAGAAGCGATATCCGGTCAGCCGCCGCGGACGCCAGTTGACGGAGGCGGACGCGCCTATGATGAGCGCGTTGAAGTTCTCGGGGACATAGGCTTCGTTGAGCAGGTATTTGGCTTGGCGCTCGTGGCTTGAGGTGATGAGGGCGCGGCCGGCCGGGTCGCGCAAGACGCCGAAGACATCAAGCCTCCAGGCCAGCGCCAACTCCGCGCCGGCCGCAAGCGCAAGCAGGGCGAGGGTCCAGAGGAGCCAGCGGCCGCTCGAGAGCTTGGCGGCGGTGGCCGGAGCGGCGTCGAGAGTGGAGGGTTGCGGCATGCGCCTGGGGAGAGCTCCTGCAAATGGAAGAGACTAGAAGCGAAAGTATACGAAGGGCGTGGAGATGGTGGAGTTGACGAGCGCGAAGGAGACCGCGACGAGTCCTACGGCGTAGGCGCAGTTGAGGGCGCTGGGCTCAAAGTCGCGGCCCAGTTCCTCCGACGATGGGCCAAAGATAGAGCAGAGCACGCCTGCGAAGAGAGGCCAGCGCGAGAGGCGAATGCCCAGTCCGTAGACCTGCAGCTCGAGGCTAGTGACATTGGCGACGCGGAAGGCGTGATGCGGGTTGAACATGGTGGCGAGACGCGCGTTGGCCTGCCCGACGGAGTCCGCGCCGAAGTAAACCATGGTGACGGTCCAGCAGGCGAAGGTGAGCAGCCAGCCGAGAAATGCGGGGATGTGCGGCAGGTTTTTCTTGCGCCAGTACTGGTTGATGCCGAGGAACGCGCCATGCAGAAAGCCCCAGATCACGAAGGTCCACGCGCCGCCGTGCCACAGGCCGGCGATGCCCATGGCGAACAAGGTGGCCAAAGCGGAGGTGAAAAGTGTGCGCCGGGAGAACGATTTGAGGATGGGCGTGTAGAGATACGAGGTGATGAAGTTGGTAAGGGAGATGTGCCAGCGCTGCCAGAACTCAATGATGGATCGGGCGGAGTAGGGCTTGTCGAAGTTGCGCGGAATCTCGACGCCGAGCATGAGCGCGGAGCCGATGGCCATGTCCGAGTAGCCGCTGAAGTCGAAGTAGACCTGCATGATATAGGCGATCGAAAAGATCCATCCCTCGACGGCGGAGAGGTTATGTGCCGTGGTGTTGCCGAAGGTGACGACCTGCGCGAAGGCGTTGGCGAAGACGGCTTTTTTGAAGAGGCCAAGGGCGAAGAGGAAGACGCCGCGGGCCAGTAGCTCGGTGCGCGCGCCGGGTTCGCCGCCGAAGTTGCCGAACTGGTGGCGCATGCGCTTGGCGCGGCCGAGCGGGCCTGAGATCAAGTACGGGAAGAAGGCGACGAAGGTGGCGTGGTCGAAGAGCGACCCGGCGGCGAGCGTGTCTTCATAGCAGTCGACCAGGTACATGATCTGGGTGATGGTGAAGAAGCTGATGCCGAGCGGGAAGCCGAGCTCGGGGACGGTGTAGCCACGCGGCAAAGCGAACGCGACCATGGAGGCGAAGAAGCCTAGGTATTTGAAGAGGCAGAGGTAGGCGACATTGAGGACCAGGCTGGTGACGAGGATGCGCTTCCGGGCTGGATTCTGGGTGCGCTCAATCCAGCGCGCAAGCAGCCAGTTCGCTCCGAGCGACGCTGCGAGGTAGACCAGGTTGAAGGGATGGCTTGCGGCGTAGAAGACGACTGACGCCAGCAGAACCCAGGCCTGGGCGGCGCGTGGGCCGAGCAGCTTGCGCACAGCGATGGCGCCGCAGACGACGACCGGGAGAAAGATCAGGATGTAACGAAACGAGGCAAACAGCATAGTGGCGTGGATTCCGGTCTCGGCGTGCGGGCCTGCTTCTACTGCTTCTCGTCGACGATCTTGATAGCCTTGTTGCTCTCGAAGGTGATGAGCTTGGGGTGGCCCTGGTCGTCGAACTCGACGCTGCGGTCGCCAACCCTGTCGCCGTGATCCACGCTGACCTGGCCGAGCGCCATCATCGCCTGCCGCTCGTTCATGCCGGGGATGGCCTGGTGCGCATCGATGGCCTTCCACTTCTCAGGGCCCCAGTAGGAGAAGAGCTGGTGCGGGTCGTCGTAGAAGAAGATCTCATCGGTCGAGAACGTGTACGTGCCGCCCTCGCAATCCCCTACGGGCACGGCATAGAGCTTGTTGGGATTGGCCTGGTCGTCCGGCAGGGTGAAGACGAGCAGCACCTGTTTGTCTCCGCCGGGGACGCGAAAGGTGGCCTTCTTGGGAGCGGTCTGCTCGACGGCGTCCTTGACGAGGATTTTCTGCGCGCCGAGCAGCACGCCTTGGCTGTGGTCGTAGTCGACGGTGTGTCCGTTGTAGGGGTAATAATCCATCTGGCCGCCGGCGCTCATCCACAGGGTGCGCCCCTTCAGGTCCTTCTCATCTTTCAGCGACATCGGATGCTCATGCTTGAGGAAGACGTCATCGTCCGGGTCGGCCTTGTAGGTGGAGGCTTTCTTCTCGGGCGCGGCTTCGTCGGCGCGGTTGCGGCGGTAGAGGTAAAGCGACTCGCCGCCGACGACGAGCAGCAGGATCGCTGATCCGCCGAGAACCCATTTCAAGCCAGTCTGCATGCGTCTCCTTTCCCGCTTCTAAGCATTTTAGCCGCAGCTTGGAGGTTAGAACGGATCAGCTGAGATGGAGAGAACAAAGAATGACAAAGACACCAGCAGAGTCTCTTCCGGGAAGGACAACGAGAGGAGGGCAGCCCTGCACGGGGAAATACTTTGCTCTAATCAATCGGCTCGGCTTCGGCGAGCTCGACTTCGGCCGAGCGCAGGCTCTCCGCGGTGAGCTGGTTGGCGCGGCGCAGCGCGGGAAAGGCGACAGCGGAGACCGCGGTGACGGCGAGTGAGCCAAGGCCGCCGATGACCACCGCCGGTACGGCTCCCCACCAGTGCGCGGTAAGGCCGCTTTCAAACTCGCCGAACTCGTTCGAGGCGCCGATGAAGAGCCAATTCACGGCGCTGACGCGGCCGCGCATCTCGGGCGGCGTGGCGAGCTGCAGGACGCTGGAACGCACGACGACGGAGACCATATCGCTGGCGCCGACCAGCAACAGCGCCACCACGCTGACCCAGAGTGACCGGCTGAACCCGAACAGGACCGTGGCCGCGCCGAAGATGCCAACGCACACCAGCATCAGCTTGCCGGCACGCCGCTGGATGGGCCGAAAGATGAGCGTCAAGCTGACGGCCAGGGCGCCGAGGCTGGGCATGGCCCGCAGCAGGCCGAGTCCTTTGGCGCCGGCATGCAGCACATCGTGGGCGAAGATCGGCATCAAGGCTACGGCTCCGCCCAGTAGCACGGCAAAGAGATCGAGGCAGATGGAGCCCAGCAGCAGCTTGGTTTCGGCGACGTACTTCAGGCCGGCCAGCACGGTTTTCGCGTTGAAAGCCTTCTTTTCTGACGCTCCTGAACGCACGCGAATCATGCTGACCAAGACCATGAAGCTGCACAGCATGGCCAGCGTGAAGAGATACACGATCGGCGCGCCCTTCCAGCGGCCGAGCGCGGCGAAGGCGGCGGTGAACAGAAGGCCGCCCACCAGAGGTCCGGTGGCGTTGGCGGTCTGGTAGATCGTGGCGCCCCAGGTGACGGCGTTGACGAAGTCGTCCTTGGGAACGAGCATGGGCACGAGCGCGCTCGCCGCGGGCCCGGAGAAGCAGCGGCCCGTGCCGATCAGGAAGAGCACCGCGTAGATGGGCGTGATGGTGGTGACCGGGTGCAGCGCAATCCGGAGCAGAGCCAAGGTGCAGATGGCTTGCAGGCCGTAGCAGGCGAGGATCACATAGCGCCGGTCGTAGCGGTCCGCCACATGCCCGGCGGGCAGCATGAAAAAGAGTCCGGGCAGGAAGAGCGCCAGGCCGGTGTAGCCGAGGCTGAGTGCGGAATCGGTAAGCTGGTAGACCTGCCAGGCGACGGCAAGCGACTGTGCCTCCGCTCCAAGGATGACGCACAGCCGCGCTGCTTGGTAGAGCCGGAAGTCCCGCGAGCGGAAGGCATTCCGCGCAACTCCGGCCGGCGCCGTTCCGCGCGCAACTGCGTTTGCACCTGCCATGAAGGTCTATGGTTTCATACTTCGGGCGTAGCCGGGCTTTCTACTTCCGGGCGTAACCGGACGCGCTCTCTGGCCGCTCTACTCAGAGTGTCGAGGAAGAACCTGTTATTTGCCGAGATACTGCTTGTACTCGCTCTCGACCACGCCGGTATTGCGGGCGAGCTGAAGTTTGGCGTAATTGTACTGAAACTCGGCCTGAACGGTTTGCGATTGAGCGCCTTCTAGAGAAGCCTGCGCGCGGACCACAGGCAGGTTGTCGTCGACCCCTGCCGTAAAGCGGGCCGTGGCGTCTTCAAGCGCCTGGGTGGAGAGGATCACGTTGCTGCGCGCCACGGTGACCAACTCGCGGGCGGTCTGGACATCGAGCAGGCTGGAGCGGATGTCCGCTTCGATCTGGCTGCGGTTGGCGCTGATCTGCTGCTGAAGCGCACGCACCTGCGCGGTGTTGACCTCCCGCTGCCCACGCAGCTCGGCCTCGAGGAAGATGGGCACGCTGACCCGGCCTTCGGCGGTATACACGCCATAGTAAGATCCGCCAATTTCGCCGAGTATCCCAAAGAAGCCTCCCACGCCGAGTACGGGCAGCCGCTCGTACTTCAGGGCCTTCGCGGTCTCCTGGGCGACCGAGAGCTGTGCCTCGAGTCCACGCAAATCCTTGCGGCGCTCGTAAGCGATCTTCAGGTCCGCTTGAACAGCCGCATCGCTTGAGTCTGCGTCGAACTCGGCGAAGGGAGCGGCCTCCGTCAGCTCGAGCTGCTGCCCGGCAGGCTGGCCCATGGCGCGGTTGAGCTGGATCTTGTCCTTGGCCTCGGCGTTCTCGGCTCGCACCAGCTGCTGCTGTTCGTTTTGCAGATCCACCTGCGCGCGCAGCACGTCGAGGTTGATTCCAACGCCGGCGTCCCGCTGAGCTTTGGCCTGGTCAAAGACGAGCTGGTCCTGCTTGAGCAGCGCCTGCGCGTTGCGCACCTGGGCGGCATCGGCCAGGATCTGAAGATAGAGTCCCCCGACCTGGAAGACTGCCCCGCCGCGCACGTTCAGCGTCGACCAGTTGGCGGCCTCTTTCGCACGCTCCGCGGCCCGGTAAAGATAAAGCGCCGGCAGACTCGCACTCTGGCTCAGCGAGATCTGCCCGCTGACGGTATTTACCTTGACGATCTCGGGAATGACGGTGTTGAAACCGGGAATGTGGATTGAGTTTGGCTTGAAGCCCATCGCGACGAGATCGATCTCCTGCGCCCGGGCATAGCCGGTGACCTGCAGGTTGGGCAGCAGTGCATTACCGACCGTATAGATTTCCCCGCGCACAAACTTCTCCTGCTCGCCGCTGATGAGGATGGCGGTGTTGTTCTTCAGTGCGGTGGCGATGGCCTGGTCGATGGTGAGGGGAATGGCTCCGGGCTGTTCGCGTTGGATGAGGCCGCTGACGCCGAGCTGCAAAGAGCGGCGGAGGGCGCTGGGTGCGTCGGGCAGAGTGGGCGCGGAGGAGAGAGAAACTCCGGGTGAGAGGCGGGATGGGGGCTCGACCCGCGCGATCAGGTCGCCCGGCGGCTGCTGCGCCGCGGCCAGCGGGCCGGCCAGGCTGAGGATCGCACCGGCGGCCGCCTTGGCCGCGACCGGCCATACGCCGGGTTGCTGCTGTCTGATTTGTTCCACGGCTATTAGAGTGCCACGTTCGGGAGCCGGTTGCGAGAAAACAGCGGGTTCGACGATATCTTCCCGACCGGCTTCCCGGCCATCTTCCCGACCGGCTGATCTCTGACGCTTTGATTCCCGCGGAAGTCGCAAAGAAGATGCTCACGTTTGCGGGTAAGATAGGTTCTAGACCTGCCATGCGCTTCCCATTCCCCGCTCGCTCGATGCGCCTCTTCTTTCTTCCTCTTGCCGCCGTTGGGCTGGCCTGCCTTTTCGTTCCGGGTGCGCCTGCGCAGGAGTATGTAGGCAATGAACCCCATGTGCCGTACAAGGACACCTCGGTGCTCAAGGTTCCGGCCGGGGCGCGGGTGGCCATCTACGATTTCGAGGACCTGGAGTGCCCGGCCTGCGCGCATGCCTTTCCCATCGTGCATGCCGCGGTCGAGCGTTACCACATTCCATTGATCCGGCATGACTTTCCACTGCAGATGCACGTCTGGAGCCGCGATGCCGCGATTACCGCACGCTACCTGCAGGACAAGGTCTCGCCCCAAACCGCGGAGCAGTTTCGCGGCGACGTATTCAAGAGCCAGACCAATATCAGCAGCAAGGACGACCTGCAGTCCTATACGCGGAAGTGGTTTGAGAGCCACAAACTCCAAATGCCGTTTGTGATGGACCCGAGCGGGCGCTTTGCCGCCGAGGTGCAGGCCGACGAGACCCTGGGCGAACGCATCGGCCTGCAGCACACGCCGACCATCTTTGTGCTGTATGCCAAGGGCTGGGTGGAGGTGATGGACGTGACGCAACTCTACTCGGTGATCGACAATGCGCTGGCGGCTTCGCCGGAGACCCATGCCGTTGCCCGCGGCGGCCCGAAGAAGTCGTCGAAGACGAACTGACGTTTGTGCCGGGATGACGAGCCGCTCTCCGCTATACTGAGGTGTCTTGGTCAACCAACTTATCTTCGCGAATCTTACCCATCGTCCGGTCCGGACTTTGCTCTCCATGCTGGCCATCGGCGTCGAGGTCACCATGATTTTGACGCTGGTCGGCGTCTCCTATGGGACGCTCGACGCGAGCGCACGACGCGCGCGGGGCATCGGCGCGGATGTGTTTGTGCGTCCTCCGGGCAGCTCCGTGATGGGGCTCTCCTCCGCCCCGCTCTCGGAAAAGATCGTTTCGCGGCTCGGCAGCGAGCCCGGCGTGGCGCTCGCCACCGGAACCATGGTGCAGTCGATCGGCGGTTTCGACACGATCCAGGGCGTCGACTTTCCCGCAATCGATAAGATGGCCAGCACCTGGCGTCATCCTGGGGACCAGGAAAACGAGAAGATCAAATTTTACGAAGGCGGACCTTTCCAGGCTCCGGATGACGTCATCGTCGACGAGTTCTACGCCAAGCAGAAGAAGCTCCACGTCGGCGACCCCCTTCTTCTGATCAATCACACCTGGCGGGTTGCGGGCGTGTTCGAGTCGGGCAAATTGGCTCGCATCATGGCCCCGATGGACACCCTGCAACGGCTTACCGGCAACGAGGGCAAGATCTCCGCGGTCTATCTCAAGCTTGACGATCCCCGTCAGGCGGACGCCTTTGTGACGCATCTCAAGCAGGAACTCAATCCCGGCGATCCAGAGCATGGCTACCAGGTCTATACCGTTGAGGACTTCGTCTCGCAACTCAGCGTCTCGAACGTCACCATGCTGAAGGACTTCATCTACGTGGTCATCGGCATCGCAACCATCGTCGGCTTCATCGTGGTTTTCATGGCGATGTATACGGCGGTGCTCGAGAGGACGCGCGAGATCGGAATCCTCAAAGCGGTGGGCGCGGGACCGGGCTACATTCTGAACATGCTTTTCCGCGAAACGCTGATGCTCGCCCTGCTCGGGACGGTCGTCGGGATCGCGCTGACCTACGGGACGCAGTGGCTGATCGGGCATGCGGTTCCGGCGTCGCTGGTGCAGGAGACCGTGTACAAATGGTGGCCAATTTCAGCGGCCATTGCGATCGTCGGCGCCATGCTGGGCACGGTGGTTCCAGCGATGCGCGCGGTCCGGCAGGACGCTACCGAGGCGCTCAGCTATGAGTGAGCTCGACGTGCACGGCTCGCTCGAACCGCTGCCCGCGCCTGTAGCTGCCTCGACCATCATCGAGGTGCATACCCTAATGAAGACGTACCGGGTCGGCGAGATCGACGTGCATGCTCTGAATGGCGTGGATCTCAACGTTCGGCGGGGAGAGTTCCTGGCGATCATCGGCACCTCGGGCTCGGGGAAGTCGACGCTCTTTAACATTCTTGGCGGGCTGACGCCTCCCACCTCCGGCTCGGTTGCGATCAACGGGCGGGACCTGCACACCATGTCTGACGCGGAACGGAACGATCTGCGCAAACGGACCGTGGGCTTCGTCTTTCAGAAATACAACCTGCTCCCGACGCTCAGCGCCGAGCAGAACATCCAGATTGTGCGCGATGTGGCCGGCCGGCCGATTGCCTTCGATGAGCGCTTCAAGGAAGTACTCGAGATGCTGGGAATTGCAAAGCGCATGCACCATAAGCCGCGCGCGCTCTCCGGAGGCGAGCAGCAGCGGGTCGCGATTGCCCGTGCGATCGTCAATGGCCCTGCCATTCTGCTTGCGGATGAGCCGACCGGCAATCTGGACACGAAGAACTCGGACATTGTGCTGAGCCTGCTGCGCGATCTGAACAAGCGTCTTGGTCAGACGATCCTGATGATCACGCATAATCCGGAGGCGGCCGCCTATGCGGACCGGACCGTGCAGATGCGGGATGGACGTGTGATTTAGGCGCTTCTCTCGGGTGTTTGCCGGGGTGCATCCTCGGTTTGCCGCGTGCATCTGACTGGACAGGCGCCTCTGCGCCATGAAGGAAAAGATTGTGCTTAAATCGATGCGATTCTTACCACTCGTCTTTGCCGCCGGCGTTTCCGTGGCGATTGCCCAGCAGACGACGACGACCCAGCAGACGAGCATTCCCGGGACGACTACCTCGACGACGACTACCTCGGCGCCGCTGACCAAAAAGCAGAGAAAGCAGCAGCGAAAGCAGGAGAAAGATGCGGAAAAAGCCTCCAGCGAGAGCGCCAAGGCCCAGAAGGACGAGGCCAATGCGTTGAAACATCAAGATAAAGCGACGCAGGCACAGGAGAAGCAGCAGGCTACGCCACCGTCTCGGTAAGAGCGGCCGTTCTCTCTACTTTTCCGCGGTTTTGCCGGAATGCCGCCGTTCGAGAACGAACTCGCGAAACAGATGGGATCCGACTCGAGTCGAAAAGGCAAGCCGGGCGCTGACCGCACCCGCCCCAGGATTAGCGCCACCCGGATACCATAGACTGTGAGCGATGATTGGGCCGGAAAAGTCGGCCACAGTCGGGGTGAGCGTAAAGAAACGATGGCCGTCGCTATCGTGACGCGCGGTCACCTCGGCTAGGAGAGCGTTTTCGATCTTTCCCTTGACACTGCACCCATGGCAGGCAATGTAGCGCAGATCCTCATGGAAGGTAAGTTCCATGGCGTAGCGTACGTTGCCGGAGATAATGGTTTGTCCGGCATTGGCTCCGAAACGCTGCATGAAGCCGGGAAAGTCGGTTCCCCAACCCTTGGGAGCGTCTCTGGCTTCGGAGTAAAGGGCGCGCACCGTGGTGCGGAGTACTGCCGGCAAGCCATAGCTGTCACTGACGTAATCGTCGAAGATGATCTTTTTGGTGGGTTGCTCATAAGGCCGGCCATTGACAATGGCCAGTTTGCCATTCCGCTGCGCTTCCATCTGCTCGGGGGTAAGCTGCGTCTTGGGATCGAGCGCGGAGTGGGACCTAAGAGGCTTGAAGACGCTGTTTTGCGGTGTGGCCTTCTGGAGGTTAGGAGCGTCCGGAGTTGGGCTGGCCGTCGGGCTTTCCGATCCCTGGGCCAGAAGACAGACGCGCGCGGTAAGCAAGACGACGGCTGAGAGCAGCGGCAGCAGCGGAACGGAACCCATGCGGAACCTCGGAAAGTTTGTTGCGGGGGCGCTGACGTCTTCAGATGCGTGCGTCAGTTTTCTTTTAAGTACAGTGTCCCATACTCCAGATAATTTTCTGCATATTTTAGAATCAAGGCGCGATCTGCGGCATCGAGCGACCGCCGTACCTTGCCTGGAACTCCCGCAACCAGACTTCCCGGGGGAATGACGGTATGCTCCGGGATGACTGCGCCTGCGGCGACGATGGAACCTGTGCCGATGCGTGCGTTATTCAGAATGACCGCGCCGATGCCGACCAGAACTTCGTCTTCAAGGATGCAGCCGTGCACAGTAGCGTTGTGGCCGATAGTAACCATTTCCCCGACGTGGACGGGATAGAGATCACGCATGCCGTGGAGTACGGCGCAGTCCTGGACGTTCGAGCGCGCGCCGATGCGGATAGCGTTCACGTCCCCGCGCACGACCGCGTTCATCCAGATGCTGGCGTGCTCGCCGAGCACGACATCGCCCAGGACTTGGGCGCTCGGGTCGATGTAACAACTGGCCGGCACGGTGGGGCGCACTCCCTTGTAGCTGCGGATCATGGACTGTCTTTCCTTACATTGAATTCTTCCATAGTAGCTTGAGATTTCTGTTCCAGTTTCGATCCCATCGCGTATTCTAAAGGAAGCCTGTTGGCGCGATCGTGAGGTGTATTTTCTTGGCAGAGATTCGAGTTCAGGAGGGCGAACCCCTTGAGAACGCGCTGCGACGTTTCAAACGCAAGGTTCAGACCGAGGACATCATCAAAGAGGTCAAGCGGCACTCCTTTTATCTGAAGCCGGGTGAGAAGAAGCGTGTAAAAGAGGCGCTGGCTCGTAAACGCAATCGTAAGAAGATTCGGAAAGAGCAGGACTAACCGCAGAAAGAGCAGGATGCCGCAACGGACGGCCTCCGCTCGTAACGTAGAAGGAGCCGGTCCGTTTGGGCCGGCTCTCGCTGCCATGATGTGCGCCTCTCTTCCCTGTCGATTGTTTTGGGTGTAGCGCAGATACCTCCAGGCAGCAAGAACATCTCCACCATCGGGCTCCCGTAGTCATTTCAGAACACGAGAAGGCGATTGCCGCGCACCTATGCCGGCGAGCTTGCGTTCTCGACGCATGGGGAAGCTCAATGGATGTTCACTTTGTTGACCGGCTCTTAATCTGCTCGGATTGCCATGGCGAGTTCATCTTTACCGCCGGGGAGCAACTCTTCTTTCATGATAAGCAGTTCAAAAACGACCCTAAGCGCTGCAAGCCGTGTAAGTCGCGCCGCTCCGGTCTTGCCGCCGCGGCAAACGGTGCCGGACCGGCTCAGGCTGGACTGTCCCGTACGGAAACGCGCACCCATTGCTCGGAGTGCGGGATTGACACCACGGTCCCGTTCAAGCCTACGCAAGGCCGTCCTGTCATGTGCCGGCAATGTTTCCAAGCCAAACACCAGGGTACGGCTGCTCTGTCCAGTCCGAAGCGCTCTGCTCCAGAGGGCTATTTGCCGGCATGTTCAACGGCGGAGACGGCATCGGCTCTGACCGAGGCCTCGACGAACAGCGGAGGGCAGACCCTGTCGCCTGCCGCCGCGCTGCTGGCCGCGGTATCTATGGCCTTGGCGCCGGCGTCGTCCTCAATCTCGAGCGCTGCCGACCTGGCTTCAATCAGCTCCGTGCAGGCTCCGTCGGCACGGCCCAATCCTTCCGCTTCCACGAGTCCGGCCTGCGCGGAGCCTGTCTCGACCGAGATGGCCGGCATGCGCTGGACCCAATTTGGATGATGGCTGCGGTCGCGATCCGGGTGCCCTGTTCTGCGGAGCGGAGCGGCTTCCTTGGGCGATCCTTTCCTTGAGTGATGGGAAAGCCGATGGCGGAGCCGGCCGCGTCCAACCTGTAGCTTATGGCCTCGTCCCGGCGAACGTACCTGTACAAACTTACCTCGGATCGGGGTGGCGCGCCGTGTGCGATCGAGCCTTTGCCCGGCGAACGCCCTCTGCTTACCCTGGCCATCTGCAAACCGGCGATTCGCCGGACGGCGCAGCCGGGCGACCGGATTCTTGGCATCACCAGCCATGCGCTGGCGCAGACGGATGGCTATCGCTTGGGTGCGGTGATATACGCGGCCATTGTTGCCGAAGGGGTGGACGCACGGGACTACTTTGCGCCGGAGAGCCTGTTTACCGAGCGTCCGGACTGCATCTACGCGTTCCACCAACAGATGGGCCGGGCGTCGCACCGAGGCCTATCCGCGCTGCACCAGGACGAGCGGCACCAGGTGCGCGACCTGGGACGCTATCCTTTTTATAAGAACGGCCGGGTCTTGATGTGCGAGGACTTTCGCTACTTCGGAGCCGCGGCGGTGCCGATTCCTGCAAAGCTGACCTTTCTAACGGCTGCCGCGGAGAGCCTGGGACAAGGGCATCGCGTCTTTCTCGACCGGGAGCCGGAGTCGCAGGAGGCGGATGCCCTGTTCCGATCGCTGTGGAAGCGGACGACCTGCTTTACGGCGCGAGAGGTGGATGGGGACAGCTATGATCATCGACCGGGCAAACGGAGAGCTGTCCAGCCAGACGTGGGCTGTGGAGGCGAAAAATAGCAGGGAATTCAATTTAGCCCAGATCAACGGCTTTCCCCGAATGCCTAGCCCGGTGCGCACGCCAGATCGCCAGATGCGATCCACGTTTGCCGGCCGACGGCCTGGCTGGCCGGCCGGCGAACCGAAGTGAACGAGCATGACGGAGTCATCGTGCACCTTGGAGAACTCCATCAAATTCCCCACACCAGCCAACCGCACCGCATCCGCGCTGCTCAAACGTTAGGTCTTTCAAGATTCACGCTTTTCCCAAGCAGGCTCGAGCCCAAACGCTCGTACGTTCAAACATACACAGGAGGCTTCATGGATCATGGCATTCTCTGGTGGATTGTCGTCGGCCTCATCGCAGGCTTTCTAACCGGCAAGATCATGAAGGGCAGCGGCTTCGGCGCGCTCGTGGACATCATCGTGGGCATTATTGGCGCGGTTGTAGGCGGTTTCATTATGTCGCACCTCGGTGTTGCCGGACAAGGCGGGCTGCTTTACACCATCCTCGTAGCCGTCCTTGGAGCGGTTATTCTTACCTTTCTCCTGCGTCTGGTTACCGGAAGCCGGACTTAGTTCCATGCTTTTGCACTCAAACGAAAAGGCCGCGCAGATGCGCGACCTTTTCGTTTTCCTTCCGATTCAGGCGGGCTGGCCCATCTCCGCCAGACGCTTCTCCAACAGCTGCTCCAGCTCCTCGAGCGCCTTTGAAAAACCCTCGATCCCTTCCTTCAGCTTGTCGTGAGCCATGCGATCTTCCGCATGCATCTTCTCGAAGGTCTTCTGATCGACCATCATTTTCTGGATGTTCATCTGCTTGGACTTCGCCGGATCGAGCTTGCGCGGCAGGTCGCCCTGGGTCGAATCGAGCTCCTCGAGCAGCTTCGGCGCAATGGTCAGCAGGTCACAGCCGGCAAGCTCGGTGATCTCGCCGATATTCCGGAAGCTCGCTCCCATGACCACTGTCTTGTAATCGAATTTTTTGTAGTAGTTGTAGATCGTGGTAACGGACTGCACGCCGGGATCCTCGGCGCCCTTGTAGTCCTTGCCCGTATCTTTCTTGTACCAGTCCAGAATGCGGCCGACGAACGGCGAAACGAGAGTCACCTTGGCTTCCGCACAGGCAACCGCCTGGTGCAAACCGAACAGCAGCGTCAGGTTGCAGTGGATGCCTTCTTTCTCCAGCTGCTCAGCCGCCTTGATTCCTTCCCACGTGCTGGCGATTTTAATCAGGACGCGATCCCGCGAAATACCGGCTTTATCGTACTGAGCGATGATGTCATGCGCCTGATCCATCGTCTTCTGGCTGTCGTAAGACATGCGCGCATCCACCTCGGTCGAGACCCGTCCCGGCACAATATCCAGGATTTTGCGCCCAAAGGCGACGGCCAGCGTCTTGAACGCATAGGCAGCAATCTCCTTGTCGCTCGCTCGATCTCCCGCTTCCTGCCGCGCCGTCTTCAGCACATCGTCGACGATGGAGCTGTACTCCGGCATCTGCGCCGCCGTTGCGATCAAGGAGGGATTGGTGGTTGAATCCTGCGGCTTGAACTTCTTGATGGAGTTTAGGTCGCCTGAGTCTGCGACGACCGTGGTCATGTTGCGAAGTTGCTCCAGAAGCGTTGCCATAAGAACTCCTCCTGCTTTGAGATGCGATTCCCGTCAGTCTCGATGCTGCACCCAGCCATGCTACTCCGCTGCGAGCCGGTTGCGTAGAATGCCGAGTCCGGCGATCGCAACCTCCACCACGTCGGAGGCCTGCATGGGCCCTACACCGGCGGGTGTGCCGGTAGGAATCAGGTCGCCCGGCAGCAGCGTCATAAACGCGGTGACATAGCGCAGCAGCTCCGGAATGCCGAAGATAAAGTCCGCGGTCGAGCCAGTCTGCTTCAGCTCGCCATTTAGGCGCGTCGTCACCGTGACTGGCGCGCCGTACGCAGGATCGATCTCATCGGATACGATCGGGCCGGCCGGGCAGAACGTGTCGAACCCCTTGCCGCGGGTCCATTGCCCGTCGGACTTCTGCAGGTCGCGCGCGGTCACGTCATTGACCAGCGTGTAGCCGCGAATGTACGGCTGCACATCTTCATCCACGCCGAGCATGCGGCAGCGCCGGCCGATGACGATAGCCAGCTCCCCCTCAAAGTCGATGCGCTTCGAGTTCGCGGGCATCCGCACCGTTCCCTCCGTGGCCAGCAGCGAGGATGGCGGCTTGAGAAAGATCAGCGGCTCCTTTGGAACCTCGTTGCCGAGCTCCGCCGCGTGATCGCGGTAATTGCGGCCGACACAGACGATCTTCGACGGCTGCACCGGCGGCAGCAGGCTGAAGCTCTCGAGCGGCCCCGGCCGGAACGCCGCCACGTCCAGCCCCGGCGCTCCCGAGTCCTCTTCCGGCGCCTGCATGGGACTGACGGCCCAAAGTACCCCCATGCGTTCCTCCACCGAAACATACACCGGACCCTGCGTAAGTGCGATCTTCGCGTAACGCATCGTCTTGTCCCTCTCTGGATACTCTGGTTATGGCCGCGGTGTTTCCTTGACCTCGGCGCTTGGACCGCTCTCGTTGCCGCGTCGATCGACCGCAGTCACGCGATACGTGTAGCTCTGCCCGGCCTCGATCTTCTGGTCGCGGTACGCCGGCGCGGACACAGGGTCGGCGTTGAGACGGCGGAACTCCTCTTGCCCTGTGCGGCGATATACAGTGTAGCCGAGCAGATCGGTCTCGGCGTTCGACTCCCAGGAGAGATCGATCGAGAGCGGCGCACCAAAACCCTCGCCCGGGATCGCGACCAGGCCTGCGGGCGGCTGCGGCGGGAAGACGTCGCGGAAGGTAAAGACGGCCGGCGGCGAGGGCAAGCCGCGCAACTCAACCGCATGCCCGGAAACGGTCGCGTTTATTACCCACTGCGCCACGTAACGGTAGCGGTCTAGGTGGGTTACGGTGGGATCAAGGAGTCCATCCGCCGCCGCGGAGCCGGCCGGTGGCGCGCCTCGGAGTGTCGCCTCACCGGCTGCCGGCTTCGTACTGGGCAAAAATCCCTCGCGTTTTGCGGTTGTCCTGGCGGCGGCCGGTTGGACGGAACCATCCGCGCTTGCCACCAGAGTCCGCTTCAACTCCATCACCGCAGCGGCCGGCGGAGCGGCCGGCGCCCATCGAACCAGCACAGCATTTCGCCGCGCGGAGAGCGTCAAGGCTCCCACCGGAGGAGGCGCTGTGCCGGCCGCCGTAACCACCGGTTCTGATTCGCCGGCCGAACGTCCCTTCGCATTCTGCAGCTCCACCCGGTACAGCAGCAAACGCGGCGGACCGGACAGAAGGCCGGCAGGCAGTTCATCGCTGGCGGAGAATGGGCCGGGACTCACAGAAACTCTCTGCACCGGAACACATCCGCCTCTGGGCGGCAGCTCCCGGCACACAACCGCGGTCATCGGCCCCTTGATCCGGTCCCCATCCGTCGTGTTGACCGGGCTCGTCCATGAGAGGCGCACCCCATCGCCGATACGCTCAGCCGCCAGTCCCGTCGCACGCTCAGGTAAGTGCAACGAGGGAGGATGCGGCGGTCCAGGGCTGGCGCAGCCCAGGCAAACAAGCAGCAGCACGCTGATCAAGTGCAAAGGTCGAGGCATCCAGATCAGGCTAGCATTCAGGACTTTTGCGCGTTCCTCCGGGTCTCCTCAGGCCCGAAAACCGTAGATAGCAAGAAATCTGATAGCATACTGCAACGTTTCGCCGGGCCAACACATCTGTTTACGGTATGAAAAGCCTCACCAATCGAGCACCCTTCACCATCCCGGACACGCCCGTGCCTGCTCATCCGCTGCCGGAAGCGCCGCAGGAACTCTCCAATCTCGCGATCGACGGGGAAGCCGCCGAATCGTTCATCGCCGAAAAGCGAATCGGCGAGCGCATCAAGTTTCTTCGCCTGAAAAAATCCATGGGGCTTGTGGAACTTGGCCGCCACACCGGCCTCTCCGCCAGCTTTCTCTCGCAGCTGGAAACCGGCCGCGTCGTTCCTACCTTGCGCAATCTGGCCCGCATCGCTATGGTCTTTTCAAAAGACCTGAGCTACTTCTTCGATCCCGAACCGCAAACCCTCTTCCGCGTCCATCGCAGCAAGAATCGTGTGCGCTTGCCGCAGAGCGGAGTAGCCGACCCAACCTACTTTTTTGAGAGCCTCGGCTATCTCGTTCCGGATCGGCAACTCGACCCCTACCTTGCGGAGTTCCTGCCCAACAAGCGCGATCAGCAGCCTCGTTCCCACCAGCATGTCGGCGCGGAGTTCCTCTATCTCCTCACCGGCCAACTGGATGTTCAGCACGGCGAGGTGACCCATCACATCGAGGCCGGCGACTCGGCCTACTTCGACGCCAATACCATCCACAGCTATGCCTGCAGCGGCGATGCTCCCGCAACCGCGCTGATCGTAACGCTTCAGCAGCCGGTCGCACCCCAAATCCACGCACGCGGAAGTGTCTTGCCAGCGGCGCGCGCGCGCGTCAACGGCCTGGTCAATAGCGCCAACGGCCTGGCCAACGGTTTGATGGGTGCGCTTGCCGAGGCTTCGGTCGGTAAGAAATCCATGCAATAACGCACGAGCAGTCCGAAAGGCTCAGGTGAACCCCGTTCATTTTCACCTGGGCCCTATGCCTCTCAGGACTGTGGACGGTTCAATCTTCAGCTCCAAGGCACGGCAATCGATCCATGCGGCTTGTCGTCACAAGATCGAGCCTGTTGTCATAAGATATAGCGGCTTAGATCCTGATTCCTCACAATGCCCGCGACCTGCTGGCGCACGTACTCCGGATCGACCACGATCACCTTCTCCGTCGTTCCATCGTCCTTGCGCCGCTCAATCACGGGTAGCGGCGCGGAGGCAGGCTCACTTGCCGCGCCCAGCGGGGCGGATGCTGCTACCTCGGCCACCACTCCTTCTTGCGAGGTCTCGGTGCGCGACGACTTCATCAGGTCCGGAGCCTGGAAGCTGATCTCATCGAGCACCCGCTCCATGATGGTGTGCAGCCGCCGCGCGCCGATGTTCTCGGTGGTCTCGTTGACCTTGAAGGCAAACTCGGCCATCTCAGACAGCGCCTCGGGGGTGAACTCAAGCTTGAGGCCCTCGGTCTCGAGCAGCGCGGTGGATTGCTTGACGAGCGACGATTTGGGCTCGGTGAGAATGCGCACGAAATCGCCGACGGTGAGCGACTGCAACTCGACGCGGATGGGAAAGCGCCCCTGCAGCTCGGGGATCAGATCCGAGGGCTTCGAAACGTGGAAGGCGCCGGCGGCGATGAAGAGGATGTGGTCGGTCGAGACCATGCCGTACTTGGTGTTGACGGTGGTGCCTTCGACGATGGGCAGAATGTCGCGCTGTACCCCCTCGCGCGAGACATCCGGGCCGTGGCCGCCCTCGCGCCCGGCGATCTTGTCGATCTCGTCGAGGAAGACGATGCCCGAGTCCTCGACGCGCTCGACGGCGAGCCGCGTAACCTGGTCCATGTCGATCAGGCGGCCCTCTTCTTCCTGGATCAGGTACTCGAACGCTTCGGCGACCTTCATCTTGCGCTTCTTGGTGCGTTGGCCGAAGAGTCCCGGCAGCACGTCTTTAAGGCTCATATCGGACTCGTCCTGGCCCGGCGTGGCGATGAACTCGAAGCTGGGCTGGTTGCGGTCGCGGACGTCGAGCTCGACCATGCGGTCGTCGAGCTTGCCTTCACGGAACTGCGCGCGCTGCTTTTCGCGCGTCCGCTCCTGGCTTGTTTCGGGTTTTTTGTTTTCCGGCGCAGGTCCCGAAGTCGTGTCCATGGAGGCAGGCAGCTGGATCACGTTGGTTCCCGGAACCTCGGTCGCGGCTGCCGCATTCGCGGCTGTGGCTGCTGCCGGCGTAGGCGGCAGCAGCAGATCGAGCAGCCGATCCTCCGCGTTCAGCTCCGCCTTGTCCTCGACGTCTTCAAGCTTTTCTTCGCGGACAAGGTCGATCGCGATCTCGACCAGGTCTCGCACGATCGACTCGACATCCCGGCCTACGTAGCCGACCTCGGTAAACTTGCTGGCCTCGACCTTGAGGAAGGGCGAGTTGGTCAGCTTGGCCAGGCGCCGCGCGATCTCGGTTTTGCCCACGCCCGTAGGTCCGATCATGATGATGTTCTTCGGCATGATGTCGTCGGCGAGCTCCGGCGCGAGCTTCTGCCGGCGCATGCGGTTGCGCAGGGCGATGGCCACGGCGCGCTTGGCCGCATGCTGGCCGACGACGTACTTGTCGAGCTCCGCCACGATCTCGCGCGGGGTCAGATCATCGAGGGCCAATGCCTGGTCTTCGGCCGTGCCGGGTAGAAAAATTGCCATGGTGCTCCTTACTTCGACTCTGTCGTCGCCAGCTCTTCAAATGTGACGTGGTCGTTGGTGTAGATACAAATCTCGCCGGCGATGCGCATGGCCTTCTCGGCGATCTCGCGGGCGGAGAGGCCGGTGTTCTCGAGCAGAGCCCTTGCGGCGGCGAGCGCGTAGCTGCCGCCGGAGCCGATGGTCATGATCCCGCCATCGCCGGTCACGTCCGGCTCGATCACGTCGCCGGTGCCCGAGAGCATCAGCGTGGTGTGCGGGTCGGCGACGATCAGCAGAGCCTCCAGCTGGCGCAGCATCTTGTCCGTCCGCCAGTCTTTGGCCAGCTCCACCGCCGCGCGGTTCAGGTTGCCGGCATACTGCTCGAGCTTCGATTCGAAGCGGCTGAAGAGCGAAAACGCATCGGCGGTCGAGCCCGCAAATCCGGCCAGCACCTTGTCGTTATAGAGCCGGCGAATCTTCCTGGCCGAGCCCTTCATCACCGTCGCGCCAAGCGACACCTGGCCGTCGGCGGCCATGACCACGCGGTCTCCGCGGCGCACGCACAGCACGGTCGTCGACCGGATTCGCCGGCCGCCGGCAAGGTCCAGCGGCTGGCCTTGCCCATGATTGTAAGCAGGAGAAAGAGAACGTCTGAGCACTCCTCAGTATAACCGTGGCTGTCGGCGGATGGCCTCAGATCGCGCTCGAAAGTACCCCGCGAGCGTCCAACGGGAGTGGTATCGCACTGTCTTCCCAGAGAGCCGATACTATAGATCGATTGTTGATCGGGCTGTCGGAATCCGGGTTGCAACTTCTATGGTGCAGTCTTTTCCAGTACGCTTTGGAGCGATGATTCTTCCTTCGCATGTTGCGCGGCACTGGCTGCTGACGGGCACGGTAACGGCTGCCGCGGCGGCGTTGACCGTCGTGGTCCTGCAGAAGATTCTGCGCAAGGATCTGCCCTCACCCGAGGAGCGGGAGGCTCAGCGCCGGCAGCACCTGACCGAGTACGGCCGGATCGTCGATGGCTCGCTGATTGGCGCGGCGCCGTCGGACTCCGAGCCGCAGGCCGTCATCTACCAATACCGTATCGGCGGCGTGACTTATGAGCGCTCCCAGGACGTCTCCACGCTCGCCGCCATGATCGGTCGTCTTCGCCTCGATTATCCCGTACAGGTTCGCTATAACCGCGCCAATCCCGCCGACAGCATCGTCGTCTCCGAGACCTGGAACGGTCTGTTCAGCGATCTTTGGCAGGGCGGCGAGGTCCGGCGCGAAGAGACCAAGGCCTGAAACGCCCGGAAGCTTGCGATTTCCTTCTCTGGGCTGCATCCCATGAGGTTGGAGGGGGGTGAGCGTATGCCGGAGGTGCTGGACGGAGTTGCGATTGCGGCGGAGATCAAGGCGGAGGTCGCGGTCGAGGTTCGAGCGCTTGCCGAGCGCCGGGTGACGCCGGGGCTGGCGGTGATTCTGGTGGGCAACGTTGCCGCGAGCGAGATGTATGTGCGCAGCAAGGTGAAAACCTGCGGAGAGCTGGGAATTTATAGCGAGATGCTCACGCCGCCTGAAAGCATCACGACCGGCGAGCTGCTGGCGATGGTAGCGGAGTTGAATGCGCGGGAGGAGATTGACGGCATCCTGATCCAGCTGCCGCTGCCGGCGCATGTGGAGACCAAGCGGCTGCTCGAGGCCGTGGCTCCGGAGAAGGATGTGGACGGATTTCATCCCGTGAATGTAGGACGCTTGCAGAGCGGGCAGGCGGGGCTGCAACCCTGCACGCCGGCGGGCGTGATGGAGATGCTGCGGCGGCGCGGGATCGACGTGGCGGGCAAGCATGCGGTGGTGCTGGGACGCAGCGACATTGTCGGGAAGCCGATGGCGATGCTGCTGGTGAACGCGTCGGCAACGGTGACGGTGTGCCATAGCCGGACGGCGGACCTGGCAAGCTATACGCAGCGGGCGGAGGTGTTGGTGGCGGCGATCGGGCGCGCGGGATTTGTGACCGAAGACATGGTGCGGCCGGGCGCGGTGGTGATCGATGTGGGGATCAACCGGGTGACGGAGGAGCGGAAATTTGTAGAGTTCTTTGGCGACGATCCGGCGCGGCGGACGACGTTTGCGAAACGCGGGTCGGTCGTGGTGGGGGATGTGCACCCGCAGGCGTACCGGGCATCGAGCGCCTATACGCCGGTGCCGGGCGGCGTGGGGGCGCTGACCATTGCGATGTTGATGGCGAATACCGTGAAGGCGGCGAAGCTGCAACGCCAATAGGACGAATTTGCGCGGATGTGCGAGCGAGGGTGGGATGGGGTTGAGGGTGGGGTTGACGGGTGGGCTGGGGAGCGGGAAGACGACCGTGGCGGGGATGTTGCGCGAGCTCGGAGCGGAGGTGCTCTCGGCGGATGAGATTGGGCGGAGCCTGATGCAGCCGGGCGAGGCGGTGTATACGGCAATCGCCACGCGGTTTGGAGCGGAGGTGGTAAGGGCGGAGGGAGGCCTGGACCGGGCGGCGCTGGCGCGGATAGCGTTTGCGGAGGGGAGGGTGGAGGAGCTGAACGCGATCGTGCATCCGGCGGCGATCGCGCGGCAAGGGGAGTTGGCGGAGGAGATCTTTGCGCACGACCCGAGCGCGGTGGTGGTGGTGGAGTCGGCGTTGATCTTCGAGACGGCGTATGGCGGAGAGTGGCGGAAGCGGTTCGACCGCATCGTGCTGGTGACGGCTCCGGAGGAGAGAAAGGTGGCTCGGTTCGTGGCCAGGTCGGGAGGCAGGGATGTGCCGGGGCTTGAGGCGGAGGCGCGGCGGCGGCTGGCGCAGATGATTCCGGATGAGGAGAAGGTGGCGCGGGTGGACTTTGTGGTGACAAATGCCGGATCGCTGGCGGAGTTGCGGGAGCAGGTGAAGGCGGTTTGGGCGGCGCTGCGCTTTGGACCGGGGAGCGCCGGGGATTAGGCTAAGCAGATGGGCGTTGGCTTGGCGATTGAGCTTGGGGATGTGCTGGCGGCGCGGGAACGGGTGCGGGACCACGTGTATTTGTCTCCCTGTCCGCGGTCGGAGATGCTGTCGAAGCTGACCGGGCAGCAGGTGTTTCTCAAGCTGGAGAACCTGCAGATGACGGGGAGCTTCAAGGAGCGCGGCGCGCTGAACCGGCTGTCGCTGCTGACGGAGGCGGAGGCGCGGCGGGGCGTGGTGGCGGCGAGCGCGGGCAATCACGCGCAGGGCGTGGCGTATCACGCAACGCGGCTGGGCGTGCGGTCGATCATCGTCATGCCCCTGGCGACGCCGCTGGTGAAGGTGACCGCGACGCGGGAGTTTGGGGCGGAGGTGGTGCTCTATGGCGCCAACTATGACGAGGCGTATGCAGAGGCAATCCGTGTCTGCGAGAGCGAGGGCATGGTGTTTCTGCATCCGTTCGACGACGCGGCGGTGATGGCCGGGCAGGGCACGATCGGGCTCGAGATGCTGGAGCAGATTGCAGGACTCGAGGCGGTGATTGTGCCGATCGGCGGCGGCGGGCTGATCGGCGGGATGGCTTGCGCGATCAAGGAGATGGGCGCGCAAAGGGGCGTAGCTGCCGTGCGGGTGATTGGCGTGCAGACCTCGCGGCTGCCGAGCATGGTGGAGGCGATGGAGCAGGGCGGGCCGGTGGCGATCAAGGCGGCGACGACGATCGCGGATGGAATCGCGGTCCGGCGGGCCGGCACGCTGACCTATCCAATGGTCGAGCGGTACGTGGACGAGATCGTGACCGTCGATGAGGATGAGATCGCGTCGGCGATCCTGGTGTTGCTGGAGCGCGAGAAGACGCTGGCCGAGGGTGCCGGCGCGGCGGCCCTGGCGGCGCTGCTGCAGGGCAAGACATCCTTGGCAAGCCGGCGCGGCGTGAAGACGGGCGTGCTGGTGTGCGGCGGCAATATCGATGTGACCCTGCTGGCGCGGATTATCGAGCGCGGACTGGTGCAGGATGGACGCATGATTCTGCTGCGCATTCATCTGCTCGACAAGCCGGGTGCGCTGGCGGAGCTGACGCGGCTGATCGCTCGGCATCGCGTGAACATCGTCAATACGCTCTATAACCGGGCATATTATGGAGTAAACCTCGGCGACACGGCAATCGATATTACGATGGAGACACGCGGGCGGGAGCAGGTGACGGAGCTGCTGACGGCGCTGACGGAGGCCGGATACCGGCACAGCCGGGTGCAGTGAAGCGCATTCGCGGCAGATTGGGGCGTTCCGTGAAATGCTGGATTATTCTCAAAGGGGAGCAAAGGAAATCCCATATGCGTTTACAGAAAAGTGTTCTCGTTTTAGCCGCGCTGGGTTCAATGGTTCCGGCGATGCCCGGGCAGACAGCCGGCTCTTCCGCTGCGATGCTGGGTGGACTGCACTGGCGCGAGGTGGGGCCGATGCGCGGCGGCCGGACGTATGGCGTGAGCGGCAACGCGGCGGAGCCGGATACGTTCTACATGGGCTCGGTGGGTGGGGGCGTGTGGAAGACGGAGAATGCGGGCCGGACGTGGCTGCCGATCAGCGATACAGGTATTCCGATCGGGTCCATTGGCGCGATCGCGGTAGCGCCTTCGGACCCGAAGATCGTATACGTGGGAACGGGCGAGCCGGACATCCGCAGCCAGCACTCCTACGGGATCGGGATGTTCAAGTCGGTGGACGCAGGCAAGACGTGGCGGCCGATCGGTCTTGAAACGACGCGGCAGATCGGGCGCATCGTGGTCGACCCGCGCGACCCGAACAAGCTGTTCGTGGCGGCGCTCGGTCATGTCTATCGCGGGAACGCGGAGCGCGGGGTGTATCGCTCGACCGACGGCGGCGCGCACTGGACCAAGGTGCTGGCCAGCAAGGACGATCCGGAGAATGTGGGCGCGGTCGACCTGGCGATGGACCCGCAGCAGCCGGAGACGGTCTATGCGTCCCTGTGGGCGACGCGGCGTCCGCCGTGGTCGGTCTATGCGCCCTCGAATATGCCGGGCGGCGGCCTGTACAAGTCAACCGACAGCGGCGCGCACTGGACCAAGCTGGGCGGCGGGCTGCCGGAGGACAACTTCGTCGGGAAGATCGGCGTTGCGGTCGCGCCGAGCAATCCGAAGCGGCTGTGGGCAGTGGTGGACGATCTCGGCGCGGCAATTGCGCGTCCGCTGCGCGCGCCCGAGGGTGCGCCGAAGTCCGAGCCGCCGGCCAAACCGCTCGGCGGGGTCTACCGCTCGGACGATGCGGGGGCGACATGGACGCGAGTGAACGACGAGCAGCGCCTGTGGGGGCGCGGCTGGTACTTCGAGTCGGTGACGGTGGACCCGAAGGATCCGGACAAGATCTACGTCATCAACACGGGTACGTTTGAGAGCGACGATGCGGGCAAGACCTTCTTCCCGATCAAGGGCGCGCCGGGCGGGGACGACTACCACCAGATGTGGGTGAACCCGACTGACGGCAACCGCATGGTGCTGAGCAGCGACCAGGGCACGGTGGTGAGCGTGGACGGCGGCAAGAGCTGGAGCACGTGGTACAACCAGCCGACCGCGCAGATTTACCACATCTCGGCGGACAACCGGTTTCCGTATACGCTCTACGGCGCGCAGCAGGATTCGGGCGGCGTGGCGGCGACGACTTGGTCGCATTCGGGCCTGCTGGACTTTCGCAACTGGTATCCGTCGTGCCTGGCGGGCGAAAGCATGACGGTGGTGCCGGACCCGAAGGACGGCAACTTCCTTTTCGGCGGCGGCGCGATGCGCTGCGATCAGAACCTGAACGTGATGGCGTCGCTCGGCGGAACGCTGCCGGCAACGGACCCAAGCGATCCGGAGCGCAAAACCTGGTCGCTGCCGGAGGTGTTTTCGCCGGCCGATGAGGCGCTCTACTACAGCAACCAGTTTGTGTTTCGCACGCGGGACCGCGGACGCACGTGGGAGAAGATTAGCCCGGACCTGGCGCGCATGCATCCGGAGGTGCCGAAGACGCTCGACCCGGTCACCGCGAAAGATATAGACCAGCCGATGACGGATCGATTCGGAGTCGTCTATACGATTTCGCCGTCGCCACTCGACGCGAAGACGGTATGGGTGGGCACCGATGACGGCCTGATCCACGTGACGACCAACGATGGCGCCGAGTGGCGGGACGTGACGCCGAAGCCGATGACGGCGTGGAGCAAAGTATCGCAGGTGGAGGCCGGTCACTTCGATGCCGGCACGGCGTACGCTTCGGTCGACCGCCACCGGCTGGCGGACGATGAGCCGTACATCTACCGCACGCACGACGGCGGCAAAACCTGGAAGCGGGTGACGGCGGGCATTCCCGTGGGCGCGTTCGTCAACTCGGTCAAGGAAGATCCCAAGCAGAAGGGGCTGCTCTATGCCGCGACGGAGCTGCGGGTGTACGTGTCCTTCGACGACGGCGACCACTGGCAGTCGCTTGAGGAGAACATGCCGGTTACCTCGGTGCGCGACATCCTGGTGCACGGCGATGACTTGGCGATAGCCACCTACGGCCGGGGCTTTTGGGTGCTGGACCAGATGTCGCCCTTGCGCGAGATGGCGGTGAAGGAGAAGCAGATTCGGGCGGAGCGTGCGTATCTGTTTGCGCCGGGCGAAGCGTATGCGGCGGTGATCGGCGGGCAAAATGGCACGCCGCTGCCCCATGAAGACGCGCAGGAACTGAACCCGCCGGCAGGTGTGCTGGCGTACTACGAGCTGAAATCTGATACGCAGAAACCCTTGACGGTGGAGCTGCTCGATGCGAGCGGACGGGTGCGGGCGTGCCTGGCGAGCGATACGCCGGTAGCGCCGATCGATACGGAAGCGATCATCGTGCAGCCGGTCTGGCTGCAGCCGGCGCCCTTGCCGGCGACTACCGCCGGCATGCACCGCGTGGCGCTGAATGTGGAGGTGCCGCGCGGATTTGGCGGCGGCGTCCGGCGTCCGGCACCGACGCCTCCCGCGGATGCCTGCCATCCGGCGCAGCCTAAGCCAACCGGCACGGACGTGGCGCAGGCGCGTGCCGGCAGGGAACGCGAGCGCGGGCTGCAGCCGGGGAGCTATACGGTTCGGCTGACGGTGGAGGGGAAAACCTATACCCAACCGGCAACGGTGCTGGCGGATCCTCGCCATCTACCGGCTGGCGCTGAGGCTCCCGCCGATGGGGAAGATAACCACTGAGGCCAATGTATTTTCAAGTCAGTCCTCTTCGGCCGGGTCGGGGCCGCGCGTCGGCCCCGGCGGCAGCGAAAGCTTGACAGCTTTGCCGGTGCGGGCGGACTCGTAGATGGCGTCGGTGATGCGCTGGTCCTGCAATCCCTCTTCGCCGGGTGTGTGCGGCTTTAGGTTCTTCTGGACGCACAGGGCGAAGTGGTCCATCTCGGCGGCGAACTGGTCTTTTTCTTCGAGCTGTGGCTCGTGCGCGATCTCCTGCTTCAGGTCCGGGTTATAAAGCGAGTAGCGCATCTTGATGCCGTGATACGCAAAGGCGGGGCTGAGCTCCGCCCAGGCCTCCGTACCTTCCACGCGCAGGAATTGCGACTTGTGCGCTTCGTAGGCGGAGTTGAAGGTGGCGGTAAAGCCGGAGGGGAACTTGGCGATAACCTGGCAGCTGGCTTCGACCTCGGTAAAGCGTGGGTCGTCCTTGGGCTGGTAGACGGTGGCCTGGATCTCATTTGGCTCTTCGTCGGAGAGAAAGCGCGCCGCGTTCAGGCAATAGACGCCGACGTCGGGCATGCAGCCTCCGCCGGCAAGGGCGAGCTTCTGTCGCCATTGGGTGGGGTCGCCCTGGTTCTGGGAGTTGGTGGCGAGGAACTGCTTGAGCTTGCCGAGCTTGCCGGTGCGGATCATCTGGATGAGGGCGCGGTCGTAGGGCTCGTACTGGCTGCGGTAGGCGATCATCAGCTTGACGTTGGCGGCATGGCAGGCGGCGATCATGCGCTCGCAGTCGCGGACGGAGGTGGCCATCGGCTTCTCGCAGAGGATGTGCTTGCCGGCCTTGGCGCCGCGCAGGGTAAACTCGGCGTGCATGCTGTTGGGCAGGACGATGTAGATGACGTGCACGGCTGGGTTTTGCGCGAGCTGGTCGTAGGTGGTGTAGTCGTAGAGGCCGGAGTCGGGGATGCCGTATTGGGCGGCAATTTTGCGGGCCTTGTCGCGGTCGCCACTGACGAGCGCAACGGGTTTGCAGTACTTGCTTTTGCCCATCGCGGGAAGGATCTCGCCCAAGCTGAGGCGGCCGAGACCGACGACGGCGAAGCCGGTGCGTTGGGATTGGTTTTCGAAGGGTCCCGGAATCGTCTCTGGCTGCTCGGTGGACGCGTGGTCCTGCGAGAGCTGGACATCGTCCTGCTGGTTGGGCTTAGGCAGTTGAGGGCTGGCGGAAGAGGTAAGGCCCGCGGCGGCCACGACGCTCGATGCGCCGCGAAGAAAGGTGCGCCGGCTGTATTCTGAGTCCATGCGCGGGTGGGATGCGCGGCCTTGCAGGCGAGGATGCCCTTCCACTCACGGCGGGCGTACGGGTTATTCGTCGATCTTCAAGTCGATGGTGAAGTCGTTCTTGCTGTCGAACGAGCTGATGGATTTGGTTTTGCTCTTCTTGCCTTCGATCTTGGCCCAGAGCTGGTAATCGGTGTTCTGGGAGAGCTGCACGAAGCGGAACGAGCCGTCGTCGGTAGAGATGGCGCTGCGGATGGAGGAGCTGCGGCTGTCCTCAAGATAGACGACGGCGCCTTTGATGGGAGCTCCGGCTTTGTCCTCCACATGCCCGTGGACGACACGCTGAACGGGGCCATGATCCTGGGCGGCAAAGGAGGCCGGACTGGCGGCGAGCGACGGGATCGGGAGGAAGGAGGCCCAAAGGCAGAGCGGAAGGAGGGTTGCTGCGAGCTTGCCGGCAATCTTCATACACAAAGTATACGGATGGCGGAGAGCATGTGGATCGTCAGGCGCCGGGTCAGGCGTCTTCATCGTCCTCCGTGTCGCGGGAGAGGTCTTCGTCGTCGTAGCCTTCGGCGTCGACGAGGGCGAGTTCAAGCGGTTCAAGGGAGACAATCTCGAGCTCGGCACCGCACTCATCGCAGGTCACAGTCTCCCCTTCGTCGACTTCATCGACGTCGATGTTCAGCGGGTTGTCGCACTCGGGACAGATGTTCGGCATCGTTCTGGACCTCCAGGTCTCTGCGATTTTGGCATAGGATGACGAAAGAGTGGGAACTGTTTCAGCGTGGGCTGAAGTTCGGACGCTTTGCACGCCAGTGCTTTTCCTTGAGTGTAGCGTTTCCGGTGCGGGCGGCGCGTGCGGACAGGCGTGTGGGCGGCGGTGAGGTATGATCGCCTGAACATCCACACCTGAGGCTATGCTGATCCGATGACCGAGCGACGCTGCTCTTTTCCCCGGCTTGCTGTTTTGTTGACGCTTTCCACGCTGCCCTTGATGGCAGGTGCGCAGGAGCCGGTTGCGCCGCTGGATCCGGCGATCGCCAAGGCAATTGCGCAAATCTCACCGATGCGGATTCATAACGACATTGCCAAGCTGGTGTCGTTCGGCAACCGGTCGACGCTCTCGAGCATGGAGAAGGATCTCCCGGCGGGCACGGGGGTGACGGCCGCGGCGGACTGGGTGTTCGCGGAGTTCGAGCGGATTTCGCAGGCATGCGGGGGCTGCCTGCAGGTGAAGCGGGACGACTTCATCGAGCCGGCAAGTACGGCGGCGGGGTCCAGGATTACGCGCGATACACGGCTGCAGAATATCTATGCGGTGCTGAAGGGCACGGATCCGGCGCAGGCAGCGCGGCGGGTGCTGGTGACGGGGCACTACGATTCGCGGAACTCGGATATTTTGAATACGCATGATCCGGCTCCAGGCGCGAACGACGATGCGTCGGGAGTGGCGGTGTCGATCGAGTCGGCGCGGGCGCTCTCGCGGCTCAAGTTTCCGGCGACGATCGTATTTGTGGCCGTGGCGGGCGAGGAACAGGGGCTGAACGGAAGCCGGCATCTGGCCAAGCTGGCGCGGGCTGAGGGTTGGAACCTGGAGGCGGTGCTGAACAACGACATCGTCGGAGGCGATACGACGCCGGGGCAGACCGGGCAGGACAAGACGGCGGTGCGGGTGTTTTCAGAAGGCGTGCCCGGGCCGGCCACCGCTCCGGAGCTGCGGCAGATCCAGACGTATGGCTATGAGTCCGATTCGGCCTCGCGCGAGCTGGCGCGGGCCATCGCGGAGGTGGACCGGACCTACTTTGGCGGGCGTGGCAGGCCGGGGGCGTTTCATCCGGTGCTCGAGTTCCGGCGGGACCGCTTCGGGCGCGGCGGAGACCACACCTCGTTCAACGCGGAGGGGTTTGCGGCGGTGCGGTTTACGGAGTGGCAGGAGAACTTCGACCATCAGCACCAAACGCCGCGGGTCGCGGAGGGCGTGCTGCAGAACGGCAGCAAGGGTCAGGTAGAGTACGGAGACTTCCTGAAATATGTGGACACGGACTATGTAGCGAACGTAGCGCGGCTGAATGCGGCGTGTCTCGCAACGTTTGCGTCGGCTCCGGGCGAGCCGGTGGAGGTGCATATTCCGGCCGGCTCGACCGATAACAACTCGGCGCTAACGTGGAAGGCCCCGGCGGGCGCGCCGGCCGGGACGAAGTACGAGGTGGTGTGGCGGCCGACGGCGGCTCCGGAGTGGACGGAGGTGCGTTCAGCCGGCGCGGCGCTGATGCTGATACTGACGGTGTCGAAGGACGATGTGGTGTTTGGGGTGCGGAGCGTGGATGCGGCGGGGCACCGCAGTCCGGCAGTGGCGCCGACGCCGGCAGGGCGTCCGGCGGCGATGGGGACGCCGGCTCCGGGCATCGCACCGCAGTAAGGGGATAGGATGGAAGGACCATGGCTCGCTCCGGTCCTACCTCGCTGACGCTTCCTCCGTTTGAAGGAGCGACGCGCAAACTCATCCTCTGGAATGTGGTCACGTTCTTTGCTTTTGTTTTGATTCCGTTGATCTTTCCCCGGCTGGCGCTGCCGCTGATCGAACATCTTGGCTTGATTCCGGCGGACGTATTTCACGGGCAGATCTGGCAGCTGGTGACGTATGCGTTCATGCCGCTGGGCCTGCTGTCGATGGTCTTTGCGATGCTGACGCTGTGGTTTTGCGGGTCGCTGCTTGAGAGCGCGTACGGCTCGCGCTGGCTGTACGAGCTGTACTTCGTTTCGGTCGCGGGCGGGGCGCTGCTGGCGTCCGCGTTCGCGTATACGCGGCTGTTTCACCTGGACCCGGGACTGGTGGTGGAGACGGGGCCGTTCGCGGGGATCTTCGGCTTGCTGATTGCGATTGGAACGTACTTCGGCGACCAGGAGTTTCTGCTGTTCTTTCTGCTGCGCCTGAAGGCGCGCTATATGGTGGCGATCTACATCCTGATTGAGTTGGCTTTGCTGCTGACGTCAGCTAATAAGTTCAGCGCGGCGGTTCAACTCTCAGGAGCGTTGTGCGCCTTTTTGTTCTTGCGGCTGGCTCCGCGGCGCGGCCTGGGATTCTTGTTTTCCGAGCGGCTGTACAGCCTGCGCAATGATTACTACCGCGCCAAGCGGCGGCGCGCGGCGAAGAAGTTTCAGGTGTACATGCGCAAGCAGAATCGCGAGGTGCACTTCGATAGCAACGGGAAGTATGTCGATCCAGATGAACGGGATCCTGGAGATAAGCGCTGGATGAATTAGTGAGAATTCGCTGCCGAGCTACCCAGCTTTGATCATGGCGGTAAAGTCCGACCATTGTTCTACCCGAAAGGCTCGGATGTCACGGACCGAGTTTGGGAACAGTTCAGGGCTTTGAGCGCGTTCCTGGCAGAAAAGAGGTTAGCAAGATCTTCGTTATCGCAGGTGTAAACGCTGCCTTGCCGCCAGTCGAAGCCGAAACGGCCGAGGAGGCCCGTGTACACCTGCTTGACGCTTTTGGGATGATGAATCTCGGTCTTATTGGTATCCAGATCGAACGCGACGGCAAACACTATTTGGCCTCAGGGTCTTCCATCATCGCGTCGAAGCCGTAGGTTGTCTCTTCCCCTGTGCGAACGAGGACGATGTGCACGCGAGCCTCACCATGCACAGGGTCGGGATCGGCGGGACCTAGCACCTCATACTCCGGTCCCCACGGGCCAAACGAGTTGATCCTTCCGACAGGAACTGCGACGGGTTGTACTGTGGTGGTCGCCATGGAGCCTCCTAGGTTGCTCGCTACTTTACATCAACGCCTTTGTGGCGGTCAGCTTCTGGTGACCGTACGCAGGCTGAGCTCGCGGAGTTGTTTGTCCGAGGCGGGGGTGGGCGCGTCGACCATGAGGTCGATGGCCTTGGCCGTCTTGGGGAAGGCGATCACCTCGCGCAGGCTGGAGGCGCCGGCGAGGATCATCACGATGCGGTCGAGGCCAAGGGCGATGCCGCCGTGGGGCGGCGTGCCGTACTCGAGCGCGTCCAGGAAGAAGCCGAAGCGGGCTTTCTGTTCCTCGTCGTCCATGCCGAGCGAGCGGAAGATCTCCGCCTGGACGTCCTTGCGGTGGATGCGGATGGAGCCGGAGCCGAGCTCGGTGCCGTTGAGGACGATGTCGTAGGCAAGGGCGCGGACGGCGCCTTTGTCACTGGTGAGACGGCCGGCGCGGATGTCTTCCTCGTGGGGCGAGGTGAAGGGGTGATGGGCGGCCTGCCAGGTCTTGGCTTCCTCGTCCCACTCGTACATGGGGAAGTCGGTGATCCAGCAGAATTTGAAGTCGGCGGCGACCGGCGGGTCATGCTGTTCGAAGAGCTTGTGCTTATCGGCGAACTTCTTGGCGAGTTCGAGGCGGAGGGCGCCGACCTTCTTGTAAATCCATTGCGGGTCGTGGTTCCACTTGGCGGGTGTGCCTAGTTTGGGGGTGATGACGATGAGGAGTGTGCCCGGAACAATCCCTACATCGCCGGCCTCCTCCTGTCTCCTGCTCACTTCTCCGCCCAGCGTTCTCGCGAGATCGCGAAAGGGACCTTCTTGAATCGACAGACGAACGACATCGAGAATGTCAAGACCTGTATCGCCCAAAAACGCTTTCACCTCCGCGAGGAGGGACTTCCGTTGTGTACCTGAAAGCTCACCCACCTTCGGGATCGTGAAGCCAAGCACAGGCAAGTCACGCTCTATCTTCAGCTGGTCACGCAAGCCAGGCGTTACTTCAGCACTCAGATCGACCATCGCGGGCAGGCGCATGTCCGGCTTGTCGATGCCGTAGTTCAGGATCGCATCGTCGTAGGTCATGTGGACGAACGGCGGCTGAAGCTCGATCCCGGCGGTCTTGAAGGCAGCGGCCAGGAAATCTTCGACGACCTGGAAGATGAGTTCCTGCTGGGGAAAGGTCATCTCAAGATCAATCTGGGTGAATTCAGGCTGGCGGTCGGCGCGGAGGTCCTCGTCGCGGAAGCAGCGGGCGATCTGGAAGTAGCGGTCGAAGCCGGAGATCATGAGAATCTGCTTGAAGATCTGCGGGGACTGCGGCAACGCGTAGAACTCGCCGGCGTGGACGCGGCTGGGCACGAGGTAGTCTCGTGCGCCTTCCGGAGTCGACCGCGTCATGAAGGGGGTTTCGATCTCCAGAAAGCCGGCGTCCGAAAGACTCGTGCGAATGGCGCGCGCGACCTCATGCCGCAGCCGGAAATTCTTCTGCATTTCGACGCGACGGAGATCGAGGAAGCGGTACTTAAGGCGGACCTCCTCGTTGGCGATGGCGTCTTCGGCGGGCGAGAAGGGAGGCGTCTTGGCATCGTTGAGGAGCAGGAGTTCGGTGGCAGCAACTTCAATCTCGCCAGTCTCCATCTTGGGGTTCTCAAGGCCGGCGGCCCGGCGGCGCACCGAGCCCTGGGCGGCGACGACGAACTCGGGGCGGGCGGCTTCAGCCTTGGCGTGGGCCTCCGGCGAGAGCTGCTTGTCGAGCACCACCTGGACGATGCCGCTCCGGTCGCGCAGGTCGAGGAAGATGAGGTCGCCATGGTCGCGGCGGCGGTTCACCCAGCCCATCACGACGACGCGTTCTCCGGCGTTGGCGGCGCGCAGGTCTCCGCACCGGTGAGTGCGCTGCAAGGTTCCTAGGAAATCGAGAGTCACGATGCTTTCATTGTACGGAAAGTAGCCGCAGGCATGAGGACAGGCAAGCGCATCGAAGGAAGTATGGCGTCGATCGAGGAACTGGAACAGCTATCGGAGGCGGAAGAGCCGCTGGACATCGTGGTGGACCCGCAGGCCAGCGCAAAGGCAGCCGGGCTGCGCTATGTGACCGATGCAAAGCCGGGGATTCAGCGCAGGAAGACGGCCAACGGATTTCGCTTTCTGGATAAGGACGGCAAGCCGGTGCGGGATGCCGAGACGCTGGGCCGGATCAAGTCGCTGGTCATTCCGCCGGCATGGGTGGATGTATGGATCTGTCCACTGCCGAACGGACACTTGCAAGCAACAGGACGCGACGCGCGCGGGCGCAAGCAGAGCCGCTACCATCCCAAGTGGCGCGAGGTGCGCGATGAAAACAAGTATGAGCGCATGATGCTGTTTGGCGACGCGCTGCCGCATCTGCGCGAGCGGGTCGATCACGATCTTGCGCTGCCGGGTCTGCCGCGGCAGAAGGTTCTGGCGACGCTGGTGCGGCTGATGGAAACGACCTTCATCCGGGTGGGCAACGTGGAGTATGCGCGCGAGAACAAGAGCTACGGTCTGACCACGATGCGCAATCGTCACGCGCATGTGCAGGGAACGACGATCACCTTCGACTTCACCGGCAAGAGCGGTGTGCATCACACGATCGACGTGCAGAACCGGAAGCTGGCGGGCATTGTAAAGAAGTGCATGGAGCTGCCGGGGCAGGAGTTGTTTCAGTACATCGACCACGAAGGCGATCGGCACGGGGTCGACTCGCAGGACGTGAACGACTACCTGCACGAGATCACCGGTCAGCACTTCACGGCCAAGGATTTTCGCACGTGGGCGGGAACGGTGCTGGCATCGATGATGCTGAAGGAGTTTGAGCCGTACGCCTCGCAGACGCAGGCCAAGAAAAATGTGGTGGAGGCGATCAAAGCGGTAGCCAAGCGGCTGGGAAATACGCCTTCGGTGTGCCGCAAATGCTACGTGCACCCCGTTGTCCTGGACAAATACCTGAATGGCGAGATGCTCCAGGAGATGGAGGCGGCGGTGGAGCGCGAGGTGGACCGCAAGCTGCACGCGCTCCGGGATGAGGAGTTCGCGCTGCTGCGGCTGCTCGAGCACAAGGTGGCGGCATAGCGCGCGTGGTTTGGAGGAGTTTGCTCCTTGCACCGCTGTGTGAGGGAGCGCTGATCCTGTTGGCTGCGCTTGCAGCCTGGCAGACGCGGCAGCCGCTGCTATTTGCGAGTCTAGGGCCGACGGCGTTTGAATTGATCGAGGCGCCGAAACGGAAGAGCGCGCGGGCGTGGAATGTGATTGCGGGCCATGCCATCGGCGTGTTGGCCGGATTCCTGGCGTTGTGGTTGACGCACGCGTGGGCTGCGCCGGCGGTCGGTGGAGGCGCTCCGGTGTGGCCGCGGGTCTGGGCTGCGGCACTGGCGGCGACGTTAACAGTGTTCGGGACGCTGGTGGCGCGGGCGACGCAGCCGGCAGCCATCTCCACCTGTCTGCTGGTATCACTGGGGACCATGCAGAGCGGGCGGGATGCGATGTTTATTCTTGGCTCGGTGGTGTTGATGGTGGTGGCGGCGCGGCCGCTACGCCTGCTGCGGGTGGCGGAGGGTGCGGAAGGCCCCGAAGATGGGGGAGTCAACGAATGAGGTGGATGCGGCAGCCTGTATGCACCTCGGACCAGGCTCGATCTGCCGTGTAGACATCAGCATTGAGTTGAAGAGCAAGAGCGAGGCAGGCGCGATCTCCAAAGGAGAGGCCCTTGTGTCGCGTCAGTGGCCAAAGCGTACTCCCTGTGCGGGCATGAATCGAGGTAAAAGGCTCTATCCGGTCGAGCAGGCTCAGCAAATGATCCGCATATGGAGATTGCGACATGCCAAACTCCAGTTGCTTGGTGAGCACCTCGCAAAGACTGACAGCACTCATCACAGCACCTTCAAGCTTATCGAGAGTTGAGGGGAAGACCGGCTCGCGTTTGAGAAGCGCAAGGATCACGGAGGAGTCGAGGACGACTTCACTCACGAGCCGCTTCCGCCCGCCGCTCGTCGATCAGCTCCTGGAGGATGTCGCGTCCAGTCGGATTTGCAGCCTGAAATTCCTCCTGCGCGGCTTTGACGATCGCCTCTATCTCTTCACGGCTTCGCTTTGGCTTGGGTAGCGCCTGCGCTTCGGCGGCCTGCAGAGCGGCGCGCAGGACGAAGCTGCTTACGGAACGGTGTTCGCGTTGGGCGGCTTCGGTGAGTAGGCGATGCTGTGTGGGGGTGGCGCGGACGCCAAGCGGTTTGCGAACCTGGGCTGCGGTGCTCATGTAGACATTATGTCTACAGAGTGCCCCCGGGTCAACGGGAATTCGCATTTTAGCTAGCGATCGGTGAATGCTTCGCCTCATCCTTTGAGGGTTGATCCTTTGCAGCTAAGTGAGCGACAAGCTGTTCGACACTTAGAGTTAACTGCTCACCACTTGCAAACTCCTTCACTTTAATCGAGTTCGTCGCACGCTCTTCCTCTCCGAGGATGACTATCCATGGAGCCATCTTCTCGGCTATTTCGAATGACTTCTTCAGCCTGAAATTACCTTCTCCGACTTCGACACTGAAGCCCTTTCTCCTAAGCACAGGTCTCCAGACGTTTCGCAGATATTTTGCGATCGACAACGCATAAGCATTTTGTTCTTTGCCGAGTGGCGCCAGATAAACATCCACCGGATTCTTGAGAACTGTATCGACAGAAGCCTGGGCCTGAAGTGTCAGCATGAGGCGGTCTTCGCCAATGGCGAAGCCAATACCCGGAGCCTTGGGGCCGCCCAGCATCTCGCTCAAGCCGTCATAGCGTCCGCCGCCGAGCAGCGCGTTCTGTGTGCCGAGACCCGAACCATCGGGTACGGTAAATTCAAAAGTCGTGCGGGTGTAGTAGTCCAGGCCGCGGACCAGGCGCGGGTTCACGGCATAGGGCACGCCACAGGCATCGAGCGCGGCGAGGACCTGCGCGAAGTGGTCGCGGCTGGCGTCGTCCAGAAAGTCGGCAATCTTGGGCAGCCCGTTGATGAGCTCCTGGTCTTCGGGAGCTTTCGAGTCGAGGACACGCAAGGGATTGGTGTCGGCGCGGCGCTGGTTGTCCTCGCACAGACGATGTTTGATCGGAGCCAGAGCTTCGCGCAAAGCCGCCACGTAGCGTGGCCGATCGGTCGACGACCCGACGGAGTTCAGCTCAAGCCGCCAGCCCTGGACGCCGAGCTCATCGAGCAGCGAGGCCAGCATCTCGAGAATCTCCGCGTCGCGCAGCGGGCTTTCGGAGCCGGACGACGTAGGTCCGAGAACCTCGGCGCCAATCTGCCAGAACTGCCGGTAGCGGCCGCGCTGGGGGCGCTCGCGACGGAACTGCGGGCCGATGTAAAACAGCTTCTGCAGGCTGCCGGTCTCGCCGAGTTTGTGCTCGATGTAGGCGCGGACGACGCCGGCGGTGTTCTCCGGGCGCAGGGTGAGCGACTGGGCCTTCTCTTGTTGTTGCTGGCCGCGGGCGCTGGCGGCGCGCGCGCGGTCCTCCCACGTGTACATCTCTTTCGAGACGATGTCGGTCTCCTCGCCGACGCCGCGGGCGAAGAGCTCCGTAGCTTCAAAGACCGGCGTGCGGATCTCGCCGAAGCCGTAGCGGGCGAACAGGGCGCGGGCGGAGGCATCGACGTGGTTCCAGAGCTGGGTTTCCGGGGGCAGGAGATCGCGCGTGCCGCGCACGGCTCTAAGGGTCGACATAGAAATTCAGTTTACCGGCTACACTGCCCCAAACGCAGTGCAAGAGGCGAAGATAAGGCGAATACAATCGAAAACAGCCGCAATGCCAATGCCCGCCCAACCCGATCGATTTACCTTTCTGCACATCGACCTCAACAGTTTTTTCGCGTCGGTCGAGCAGCAGCTGCACCCGGAGTATCGGGGCAAACCCACAGCCGTGGTTCCTGTCACGGGCGATTCTACCTGCTGCATCGCCGCTAGCTACGAGGCCAAAGCGCTCGGCATCAAAACCGGCACCCGCGTCGGCGATGCCAAAAAACTCTGTCCGGAGATCATTCTCGTTCATGGCTCGCACTCGGTGTATTCCGAGTACTCGCACGCCATCGCCAAAGCGGTCGAGCGCGTCTGCCCGGTGGCGCATACGCCTTCAATCGACGAGATGGTTTGTCAGCTCATCGGGCGCGAGTGCGAGCCTCCCGCTGCGCGCCGCATCTCGCTTGCCATCAAGCAGGCTATCCGAGACGATGTCGGCGAGACACTGCGCTGCTCGATCGGAATGGGTCCGAACCGCTTTCTGGCGAAGGTCGCCAGCGACATGCAGAAGCCGGATGGGCTGATTGGGCTGCTTCCCTCGCAGCTGCCGCGCGCCCTCGCGCATCTGGAACTGCGCGACCTGCCCGGCATCGGCGCGCGCACGGAAGCGAGGCTCAACCGCAAGGGCATCCTGACCATGGAGCAGCTGCTCGCGCTCGACCGGGCCGCCATGCACACGCTTTGGGACTCGGTCTGGGGCGACCGACTCTATCATTGGCTGCGCGGCGCGGAGACTGGCGATGACGGCGCGCCGATGACGGACGGCTTGCAGAAATCGCTCGGACACTCGCACGTCCTTGGCCCTGAGCACCGCACCATTAAAGGCGCCTGGGCAGTCGCGCACAAGCTCTTGCATAAAGCCGCGATGCGTCTGCGCATGGAGAAGTTCCACACCGGGTCGCTTTCCTTCAATATCCGCTTCCAACTCACGCGGGCGCAGGTCGCTCAGGTGGAAGCGAAGCGCCACACCAGCGGCATCGAGCACGCCTCGTGGGGCATGGAGGCGCGCTTTCCACCCTGCCAGGACACGCTCAGCCTGCTCGAAGCCTTGCAGGGCATCTGGCAGCAGTGTCCCAAGGGAGATCTGCAGCGACGGCCGTTCTTTCTGGCCATTACAATGCAGAACCTGCTCCGCGAATCGGATGTGCAGGCGAACCTGTTTGAAGAACCCGGCCGTCGCCATCAGCTCTCCGCCACCATGGACAAACTGAATCTCCGGTATGGCCATACCACGCTGCACTTTGCCGGCATGTTGCCCGCGCGTGACTCCGCGCCGACGCGCATCGCGTTCACGCAGATTCCGGTGCTCTACGGCTCCGACTACATGTAACGGCTCGCGGAGAGAAGAACGAGTTACGGCAGCTTGTAGAGGGTCTTCGCATTGTCGCGCAGCACGGCAAGGGCAATCTGGTTGGCTCGCGCGCGGTTGATCTCGCCGTCGCGGAGCATGCCGGTGAGGGCGAGGCCGAGCGCCTGGCGGGCGTTGTGCGCGGCAATCCACGTGGACTCCTCCCAACCCATGGCGTCCGAATACGGGTAGCCGTCGGTGCCGAACAGTACCTTGCCGGGGAAGGTTTCGAGCCACTCGCGCAGCCAGCCGGCGAGGGTGCGGGGCGGGAAGGTGAGGCTCTCCTGCGAGAGGTCGAGGAAGACATTGGGCTTTTGGAGCAGCGAGCCGGCCTCGCGCACGAACGGCCAGCCGCCGTGCAGCATCACGAAGCGGGTCTTGCGCAGGCGCGGGTCGTTGAAGAGCGGTTCGAGCAGGAGCGGGTTGTCGCCGGCGATGTGGAAGTAGCCTCCCCCGCCGGACATGGTGTGGAAGTGGACGGGCATGCCGAGCCGCCCGCACTCGAGCGCGATGTAGTGGAAGAGGAAGTCCTGGAGAAGCTTGTAGGCGGCGTCGGGCGGTGTGCTGCCGCGGTACTGGGCGTAGACGCGGGCGGCCTCGGCGGGCGAGGGGTCGGCAAAATCGAAGGAGCGGAGATAGGCGATCTCGAACTTGGCGGCGATGGCTCCGGCGGCGTGCTGGCGCTCGAGCGTCGGCGTGACGACCTGGGCGAGGTACTCGGGCAGGGTGGCGGGCACGGCAGTGAGATGAACCGCCTGCAGGTAGCGGGCGCGCACGCGATCCTCGAGCGGAAAGAAGAGTTGGCGATCGGGGTTCTGGGCGGCGAGTGCGGTGGTGTCGAGCGGGAATAAAAGCGCGTCGACATAGGGTACCCAGCGGAAGCTCGGCGGCGCCATGCCCGGGCCCATCTGGACGCGGTTGGCGAGCATGGTGCCTATGCCGGCCTGGGTGAGCACCCAGTCGGCGAAGCGAGAGCCTTCGCGAGCTTTGACGCGGGCGCGGGCGGCGGCCAGCTGCTGCATACCGGCGGAGTCAAGCGGCGGGGTTCCGTCGAAACCCCAGAGCGCCTGCCAGGCGGGGGCGAGCTGCGGGTTGTCCGGGCGCCAGGCGAGGACGTCGGTCTGCGGCTCCATGCTGTCGACCGGGAGCGCGTCGAAGTCGCGGTCGGTCGTGTCGTTGGGCGGAGGCAGGACGGGATGGGCGTGGTTGTCGAAGGCCGGGGTGGAGGCGATCAGCGCGGCGAGCTCGGGGTCGAGGTCGCGGGTGACGGCGTTGTCGGGGGCGTGGGTCGGAGTTGGCGCCGGAGACCGCCGGACCTGAGCCGCCCCGAGCAGGACGAGCGGCACGAGCAAAAACAGCGGAAGCGGGCGTTCCAAAAGGCGCTTGAGCAGGCTCACAAGGTCAAGTTAGCACTCGCGGCAGCGTGGAGCTTGATCCATTTCGCGGTCGTTCCCCTGCCCTAGTGCGTCATGGCGTAGACCACATCGTTGACGCCGATCTTCAGGCCCATCTGGGAGTACTTGAGCGGATAACTGGGCGTATCGGCCCACTCCCAGGAGTCGCCTAGGTCGGAGTTGAGCGAGATGGCGACAAGGATGCGTCCTTTGTCGTCGTAGATACCTTCCCAGCGGGCGACGCGGCCGTCTTTCTTGTAGCCGGTGCGGAGATGCTCGGCGCCGGGTACCTGGAAGCGGTCGTCGAGGTCGAAGATGGTATGGAAGATCGCGTCGCCGTTGGGAATGTCGACGATGGGGCGCTCGGGGAAGACTTTGCGCATGGTGGCTTCGAAGAAGGCCTGTTCCTCGTGCCCGTGGAAGTCGTCGGCCATGAAGAAGCCGCCGCGCAGCAGATAGTCGCGGAGCTTGGCGCATTCGGCGTCGGTGAGCCCCCACTCGCCCACCTGCACGGCATAGAGCCAGGGCCAGTTGTAGATCTCGTCGCCGTCATCGAGCGAAACATCCTGCTCGACGGAGCGGGCGTCGACGCGCGTCAGGCGATGGACGGCGGCGGCGAGCATGCGATCGGCCTTGGGTCCGTCCTGGGTCCAGAGCGAAAGGCCTTCATGCCAGTCGCCGTCGAAGCGGCCGGCGTAGCCATCGAGCGGGCCGGGAGGGTACATCAGGCGGGCGAAGGTCCACTCGCCCTTACGCTGCCAGTCCGGGGGCAGGGGCTCAGTCTCATAGCCTTCGACCGACGGGTACTCGCGGTAAGCTTTCTGGGCGTAGAGCACGCCGAGAGCGCCAAGGAGAAATCCGGCGAGTACCAGGGCCCAGCTGGACCGCCAACCACTGTGCATGGGAGCTTAGACGCCCGTTTGCGCCTGCGCGGTAGCACGCCGGGTCTGCATGCGGCCGGAGTCTCTTCCATGTTTGCCCGGCCGCAACGGGCAGCAAGCAACGTATGCGGGCGAGATGTCACCTAATGAACTGACTGCGACACGCCTTCCGCCCAGACTCCGAAGCGCATTGATCTCACGGAGTGAGCAAAAAAGTTATCTTTGCTTTCGCCTTTCTTTTGCACACTTTGTTCCTTTTCCTGCTCCTTTCGAGGGATGCTGTAAAGCCGGCCACGGCCGATGGAATGGATGGAGGCAGAGATGAGCAAATTCCCGTTTACCGTTTTCCGGCAGTTGGCGTACGTTCTTTGGGGCTCGGCGTTCCTGGCCGCGGGCCTTCCCGCAGCCTCGCTGGCGCAGGGGACAGGATACTGGCATACGAGCGGGAACAAGGTGCTCGACTCCAACGGGACGCAGGTCCGCATTGCGGGGATCAACTGGTATGGATTTGAGACCAGCTCAGCGGTCGCAAATGGGCTGACCGCGCAGGACTATAAAACGATTCTGAATACAGCTAAGTCGCTGGGCTACAACACGATTCGCCTGCCGTTCTCAAATCAGGTGGTCGAGACGCCGTCCTACCCGAACATCAGCTACAGCAATGCAAGCGGGGCAATCAATACGGATCTGCAGGGGCTGAACTCGCTGCAGATTATGGATAAGATGGTGGCGTACGCGGGAACGATTGGGCTGAAGATTATCCTGGACAATCATCGGTCGGAAGCGGGGGACTCGGCGGAGGGAAGCGGCTTGTGGTTTACAAGCAGCTACCCGGAGAGCGCGTGGATCAATGATTGGACGATGCTTGCGAATCGTTACCTCAACAATCCGACCGTGGTCGGGTTCGATCTGCGCAATGAGCCGCATAACGCGTTTTCGGGCGGCGCCTGCTGGTCGTGTGGCGGAACCAACGACTGGCATCTGGCCGCGCAGCGCGCAGGCAATGCGGTGCTGGGCGTCAATCCGAAGCTGCTGATCTTTGTCGAGGGCGTGGACGCTTACACGAGCAGTGATTACTACTGGTGGGGCGGAAATCTTGAGGGCGTGAGCAGCTCTCCGGTAACGTTATCGGTTGCCAATCAGCTGGTGTACTCGGCGCATGATTATGGGCCGGCGGTGTACGGGCAGTCCTGGTTCAACGGATCGACGACGGCGGCCTCGCTCAATAGCGTGTGGACGACGCACTGGGGGTACGTGGCAAAAAACGGGATCGCGCCGGTGTGGCTGGGCGAGTTTGGGACGCCGAACGATGCCGCAAGCGTGCAGAACGCGGCGGCGGGGAGCGAAGGGCAATGGTTTCAAAGCTTGGTGGGTTACCTGTCGGCCGACGCGACGCTGAACTGGACCTACTGGGCGCTGAACGGTGAGGACCAGCTGGCGTTGCTGGATTCGAACTACGATGCGACACCGGTGAATTCGACCAAGCAGAGCATGCTGGCGAGCATTCAGTTTCCGTTGAACCCGGGATCGGCTACGCCGCCGGTTGCGCCTGCCGCACCAAGCGGTCTAACCGCGTCGGCAGCTTCGGCCAGCACCATTCATTTGAGCTGGAGCGCGAGTTCAACCAGCGGTGTGAGCTATACAGTTTATTTTGGAACGAGTTCTGGCACGACGACGGCGCTGGCGAGTGGGGTGACGGGAACAAGTTACACGGCGAGTGGGTTGAATGCCTCGACGACGTACTCCTTCACCGTAAAGGCGGTTTCGGCGAGTGCGGGAAGTTCAGCGGCGTCGAACCAGGCAAGCGCGACGACCCAGGCGGCTGCGGCTCCGGCTGCTCCCACAGGGTTGACGGCAGCGGCGGGCTCAAGCAGCCAGATCAACTTGAGCTGGACGGCGAGCGCGACCGGTGGAGTGACTTACAGCGTATTCTCCGGTACCGGCGCGGGTGCGTTGAACCAGGTTGCGAGTGGCGTGAATGGAACAACTTATGCGGCTGGCGGACTTACGGCTTCGACGACCTATTCCTTCACCGTGAAGGCGGTTTCTTCAACCGGCGGTGTCTCGGCAGCGTCCAACACAACGAGCGCGGCCACGCAGGCTGCGGCAGCGGCGGGTGCCTGCCACATCACCTATGTCGACCAGAACGACTGGGGCTCCGGCTTCACAGGTAACTTGTCGATTACCAATTCGGGATCGGCGGCTCTCTCCAGCTGGACGGTAACCTGGAGCTACGCGGGCAACCAGACGATCAATCAGTCATGGAACGGAAACTATAGCCAGTCAGGTAAGACGGTGTCGATGACCAATGCGAGCTGGAATGGATCGATTGCCGCCGGAGCTACCTTGACCGGGATCGGGTGGAATGCAAACTACTCGGGAGTCAATGCGAGTCCGACCGCGTTCTACCTGAATGGAGTGTTGTGCCGGTAAGCGCCGAGTGCGTTTGTCCAGCAGTGCTACGGCTCTCTGAAGGAAGAGGCTACCGTAAGACAAAGGTAGGGAAGCCGAGGGATTGACCTGCGGTGTCTAGGGTTTTACGCTTGATGGGTGCTGATTACTCCGTTCGATCTGCAGAAAGAGCCGCTGGTTTTTACCGAAGAGATCTTGCCGGGTAGGATCGATTATGCCCTTGACACACGGCAGATAGGTCCACTGCCGGTGCAGGGCAAGGCTGATCTGCTGGTCGAACATCGCGGGCCGGAGGAGCAGGTGGAAGATATCCGCGTGCGGGCCCGGTATCAGGGCGCGTTTGAGGTCTTGTGCGCGCGGTGCGTGGAACCCGTCTCGGTGCCGCTCCACGGAGAGTTCGACCTGCTGTTCCGTCCGGAAAATGCGGATGCGCAGGCCGGAGAGCGCGCAATTACCGAGGACGAGACCGAGATAGGGTATTATGGAAGAGGCGGTCTGCTGCTGGAGGACGTCGTGCGCGAGCAGGTGCTGCTCTCCCTGCCTGGACGTACGTTGTGCACCCCCGAGTGCAAGGGCATCTGCGTACGCTGCGGGCAGAACCTCAATGTAGATGCCTGCCGGTGTCCTCAGGCGGTCGTGGATTCTCGCTGGAATGCCTTGGCTGGTCTGGCGGCGCTGAAGAGTTAGTGTGAGTTTTGTATGCGTGATCCGTTCCCGGTTTGCGGGAACGTTCTATTTTGAAAGGGAACTACGATGCCTAATCCGAAACGGCGCCATTCCAAGCAGCGGACCGCGAAGCGCCGCAGCCATGATTTTCTCACTCCGGTGAACTCGGCTCTCTGTCCAAATTGCGGAGAGCGCAAATTACCGCACCGGGCCTGCCCAAAGTGCGGCGAGTACAAGGGACGTTCGGTGTTTGCGGCGGCGCAGCCGGCAAGCTGATCACGTGCCGTCCGCGATCCACGGTTTTCTGCTCTTAACCACGGCAGGCCTGCGGTGGTGCGGTGGTCAGGTGGATTGCGGGACAATCGTAGTACCGAAGCAAATCCCTGATACTCAACCTCGGATACGCCCAGAGACCTGATGCCGGTTGAGATCGTCGTAGATGCAATGGGTTCAGACAGCGCCCCGGAAGCGGAGATTCATGGGGCGCTTCTCGCGTCGCGCCTGTTGGACGTGCATGTGACGCTGGTAGGTCCGGAAGACAGGATTTCGCCTGCGCTCGAACAGGCACAAAACAACGGTCATCGTTTTGAGCGGCTTACAGGAGGCGCCGGGTTGCCGGTCGCGGTCCTTCACGCCAGCCAATGGATCACGATGGAGGACAAGGCCGCGCAGGCGGTCCGCTCGAAAAAGGACTCCACAATGCGCGTGGGCCTGAAGCAGGTGAAGGCTGGCGCAGCGTCCGGGTTCTTTACGGCAGGCAATACCGGGGCCGCGATGGCCTCCGCCAAGATGGTGCTGGGCGCGTTGAACGGGGTGCAGCGGCCGGCGCTGGCGACACTGCTGCCGACCATCCACGGAGGTCCCACGCTGCTGCTGGATGTGGGGGCCAATGTGGACTCGGACCCGGAGAACCTGGTGCAGTTTGCGGTGATGGGCTCCATGTACATGCGAAGCGTGATCAAGGTGGCGAAGCCGCGGGTAGGCCTGCTCTCGATTGGCGAGGAAGACTCCAAGGGCAACCTGCTGACGCGCGATACCTTTCCTCTGCTGCGCGCGCTGCCGGAAATCCACTTCGTCGGCAATGTAGAGGGACGCGACCTGTATGCGGGAACCGTGGACGTGGTGGTCTGCGACGGCTTTGTCGGCAATGTGGCGCTCAAGACGAGCGAAGGCATCGCCAAGCTGGTCAGCGTGTCGCTGCGCGAGTCGCTGAAGTTGACCGTAACCTCGCAGCTGGGCGCGCTGCTATCGCAAGGGGCGTTCAAGGCCTTTCGCAAGCGGCTGGACTACTCGGAATACGGCGGGGCGCCGCTGCTGGGGGTGCGTGGTGTGTGCATCGTGGGCCACGGGTCGTCGAACGAGAAAGCTGTGATGAACGGCATCCGGGTAGCGGCGGAGTTTGCGCAGGCCGAGGTCAACGGCGGCATTGAAGCGGCGCTGCTGAAGCCGGAAGTCCTCTGATCCGCGAACGCTGCTTGTCCCCTAAAATGTGTCCATGAGCGAGTGGAGCGTTGCGGAGATTCCATCGCAGGCCGGCAAGCGTTTCTTGATCACCGGAGCGAACAGTGGCGTGGGCTATGCGGCGGCGGTTGAGCTGGCGCGGCATGGGGCGATGGTGATTCTCGCGTGCCGGGATCGCGCACGGGGCGAATCCGCGCTGAAGACGCTGCGGCTCGAGGCTGCGGGGCCGCACTCGGCCGCGGACGATGCGAAGGTTGTGGAGCTCGACCTGGCTTCGCTCGATTCGATCCGGGAGATGGCAGAGGCGGAGGTTACGCGCGGAGAACCGCTGCATGGACTGATTAACAACGCCGGCGTGCTCTCCCGGAGCGAGCGGCAGGAGACCCGGGACGGCTTCGAGCTGCAGTTCGGGACGAACGTGCTTGGACATTTTGCGTTGACCTGCGAGCTGATGCCGGCGCTCGAGATAGGCCGGTCGGAGGCAGCGGCAGATGCACCGCGGGTGGTGACGGTGGCGTCGATTGCGCACAAGCGAGGCCGGATCCACTTCGACGACTTGCAAGCGAAGACCTGGTATCGCGGGACGGAAGCCTATGCGCAGTCCAAGCTGGCAAACCTGATGTTTGCGTTTGAGCTGGAACGCAGGCTGCGGCTGGGGCGGTTCGGCGCGCAAAGCCTTGCGGTCCACCCGGGGGTGGCTCGCACCAATCTCTTCAAGATCGGGAAGAGCACGGGTCTGGCATGGCTGGGTGAGCGGATCGTCAGCGGGACGGTCGGCACGCTGCTTAGTTCAGAGCAAGACGGAGCGGTGCCGACGCTGTTTGCGGCGACTTCTCCGCAGGCTCTGGGCGGCCACTATTATGGTCCGCAGGGCTTTAAGGAGATGCGTGGAGGCGATGTGGGGCCGGCGGAGATGTCGCCCGCCGCACTGGACGTGAATGCACAAAGAAGGTTGTGGGAGATCTGTGAGCAGCTGACCGGAGTCGGCCTGGAGAACTATCACCTGCGCTGATTCGGCGGTGAAGGGCTGAGCCGCCGTGCTTAGAGAAGCGGCTATGAGCGCGAGGGGTTAGGTTGCAGAAGGCTTTGGGCCAGGATGCAGATGCGCTCCCACCGAAGCCATGCGGGAGTCCCCCGTTGGACGTATATACCTTGGTTTAATTTCGGGCGATGCTGAAAGCGGGTTTGAGCAGCATCGGTTCCGGCATGGCGCCCCAAAGAGCGGGAGGGCGTAAAGGAACACGGCCCCGGGGGTTGGGCATGGATCGTTCGTTCGTTTTGGCGCTCTTGGTGCTTGTCTCGGCGTTTGTAAGCGGCTGTGGTTCGGCAAACAACTTCTTTGCGGTTCCTACCGCGCCTGCTGCCACGACGACTACCACGGCGACTGCCGCTCCTGCGCCGGCCGCGCCTCCCGCGCAAACGGTGGTGAGCGGGACCGCCCACGCCGGACAGACCCCCATCACGGGGGCGCATGTCTATCTCTATGCGATCGGCACGTCGAGTTACGGCGGACCTGCGACCTCCGTGCTGAATAGCTCGATTACGGGCTCCTCGGACGCATACGGCGGATATGTGCTGTCGAACAGCGTGGGCGGGTTTTCGATCGCTTCAAACGCCGTGAACTGCGGGGCGGGGAACCAGGTCTATCTCCTGATCAGCGGAGGCAGCGCGGGAGCCAACCCCAACTCGGCGATTGGGTTGATGGCTCCGGTTGGCGCTTGTCCCTTGTCGGCTTCGGCGACTTCGGTGTGGGTGAATGAGGTCTCCACCGTGGCCACGGCGTATGCCCTTTCGGCATACGCGTCCGATGCGACGCACATCGCTTCGCCCGGGTCGGCGCTCGCGTTGACGGGCCTGGCGAATGCGCTGGCGACGGTTGGCAATCTGTATGACAACACCACGGGGCATGCGCTGGCGGCGACTCCGGCCGGCAACGGCGCGGTGCCGCAGTCGACTATCAATACGCTCGCAAACATTCTGGCTTCGTGCGTGGGTACGGGCGGGCCTGCATCGCAGCAATGCAGCACATTGTTCACCGCGGCAGCGGCTGGGGGCGGGACGTTAGGGGATACGGCCAGCGCGGCAATCAGCATCGCGCACAATCCGAGCACCGGTGTCAGCCAGCTTTGGACGTTGCAAAGTCAGTCAAGCGCGACCTTTCAGCCTGCGCTTGCGACGGCGCCGACGAGCTGGATCCTGCCGGTAAGCTACTCGGGTGGAGGATTGAACGCGCCGGCGGGTCTGGCGATCGATGCGGCGGGAAACGTATGGACCGCGAACTCCAATGCCTCTACAGTGACGGAGCTGAGCCCCCTGGGAGTGCCCGCCAATACCAATGGATTTACCGGCGGCGGCCTGAATCAGCCTTACTGCATCGCGATCGATAAGCAGGGTAACGTCTGGGCGGTGAACACATTTAGCAACTCGCTCAGCGAGCTCTCAGCTACCGGGCAGGCGCTGAGTCCGGCAAGCGGGTACACCGGAGGCGGGCTATATTATCCGTTCGGCATCGCGCTAGATGCAGCGGGATCAGTCTGGGTGGGGAATGGCTACGATCACGTCAGCTTCCTGAGTCATTTCGACAGCACAGGAGTGCCGTTTCTCGCGGCGGGTGTGCCGGACGGCGTGGCGGGCGAGCTTGGAGACATCCAGATCGACGGCGCGGGAAATCTTTGGGCGAGCGGCCTCGATGCAAGCAGTTTGATTCGCCTGTCCACTACGAATGTCCCTATCCCGGCTGTGTACCCGACCGGGGCGCTGGGAAAGGTGCAGGGAGAGGCGATCGACGGATCTGGCAATGTGTGGGTTTCCGGAGCGGCGAGCGGAACTCTGGGAGAGTTTTCGAGCACCGGCCAGGTACTTACGACGATTACCTCCGGCGGCGGACTGAACCAGAACCGCTTTCTGTCAATCGATGGTGCCGGCAACGTCTGGACTCCTTCGTACGCGCCGAGCGGAGTTGTGAGCGAGTTTACCAAGACGGGTCTGCCCTTGGCGCCGGACGGGTTTACCATCGCTCCAGGCAACAGCGGTCTTTGGGCGGCGGCGATCGATGGCTCGGGGAACGTCTGGGTCACCACGCAAGATACCAACGTGCTGGAGCTGGTGGGAGCGGCGGCTCCGGTGGTGACCCCGGTAGTAGAAGCGGTGACGACGAACCGGCTTGGGGTGCGGCCGTGAACGTTAGGCTCAGCTGTGGTCGTGCACGCTTGCTCTGAGCTGCTGCTGCCCGTCGCGACAGCGACGTTCGCTGTCGCAGCTCGTACTTCCGCACGAGTTGCTCCACTGTAAGTTACTGGAAGCGCACGGCTCTCGCTACTCTGAATCCTTGGCGGCTTAGAATCTTGAAATGCAGATGGATGAGGCGTTGCGCCGCGTGGAGGTGCTGCATTCCACGCGGAGTGCCGTAGACGTGATAGGGGTGCAGTACGACTCGCGGCGGGTGCGGCCGGGCGATGTATTTGTGGCGATGCGGGGTGGAAGCGTCGACGGGAACCTGTTTCTCGCCGAAGCCATCGGGCGCGGTGCGAATGCGATCGTTACCGACTCTCGCGAGGCTTGGGATGCCCGCCCCGATGGCAGCGTTCCGTTTTACCTGGTGGAGCACGGAAGGCGCGCGCTGGCCGGGATCGCGGCAAATCTCCTGGATCATCCGGAGCGCAAGCTCAAGATCAGTGCGGTGACGGGCACCAACGGAAAGACGACGACGGCGTGGCTGCTTGAACAAATGCTGCGCAGCGTGGGGCGCAGGTGTGTGCTGGTGGGCACGATCGAGACGCATGTGGGCGAGGAGGTGCGCGCCAGCGAGCATACCACCCCGGAGGCGAGCGACCTGCTGCAGACCTTTGCGGATGGCGTGGCGGCGGGCTGCACGGAAGCGGTGATGGAGATGAGCTCGCATGCGTTGGACCAGGAGCGGGTGTGGGGCGTGCCGGTCGATGTGGCGATGTTTACGAACCTGACGCAGGATCACTTGGATTACCACGGGACCATGGAGGCGTACGCGGCGGCGAAGTTGAAACTGTTCCGGGGCGTGGGGGCGAATGCGCCGCGAGTGGGCGTGGTGAATGTGGACGACGCATTTGGGGAGCGCCTGATCGAGATCGCGTTCGAGGAGGGATCGGACTGCTTGACGTATGGCCTGGAGCGGAGGAGCGGAGAGATGAAGAAGGAGGCAACGACAGAGCAAACGCAGATTTCCTCCAGGAAGGACAACAAAAGAGGTTCAGCCTTCTTTATCAGTTCGGCGGAGAACGTCCGGTACGAGGCTGGACGGACGCGGTTTCTGTGGCGCGTGCGAGGACAGCAGGTTGAGATGGAGTCGCCGCTGAGCGGACGAGTGAACGTCTACAATCTGCTGGCGGCGAGTGGCGCGGCGCTGGCGCGCGGACTGACGCTCGAACAGGTTGCGGATGCGGCGCGGACTCTGCAGCAGGTGCCGGGGCGATTCCAGGCGGTGGCGCATAAGCTTGGGTTCACGGTAGTGGTGGATTATGCGCATACCGACGACGCGCTGCGCAACCTGATTGCGCTGGCGCGGGAGTTGGTAGGCGCGGGGCGAGTGATTACGCTGTTTGGCTGCGGCGGCGATCGGGATCAGCGAAAGCGGCCGAAGATGGGCCGGGCCGCGGGGGAAGGGAGCGATCTGGTGGTGTTGACGAGCGACAATCCGCGGAGTGAGGACCCTTCGAGTATCGTTGCGGGGGCGCTGGTCGGCTTGCGGGAGACTGGGGTGGAATACGTTGTGGAAGAAGATCGGGCGAAGGCGATTGGGGTGGCGCTGCGGGCGGCGCGGGTTGGAGACGTTGTGCTCATTGCGGGGAAAGGGCATGAGAAGGTGCAGATTCTGCGGGAGGGAACGGTGCCGTTCGATGATGCGGAGGTTGCGTCCGCGGTACTGAGGGAGATGCGATGAAATTGACGCTGGGGCAGGTTGCGGATTGGATTCATGCCGAAGGAGACTTTACGACGAATGCGGAGGCGACGGGCTATTCGATCGACTCGCGGACGCTGAACGCCGGGGATCTCTTCTTTGCGGTGACCGGCGAGCGCGTGGATGGACATGACTTTGTCGCGGCGGCGCTGGCCAATGGCGCGGTGGCGGCGGTGGTGAGCCATCGCTGGCTGGCGCCGGCGGAGATGGATGCGTGCCGGCTGCTATGGGTGCCGGAGAGCGAGGACTGCGTGCTCTCGGCCATGCAGACGCTGGCGCGGCAGGTGCGGCGGAAGTGGGGCAAGCGCGTAATCGGGGTAACCGGCTCGGCGGGCAAGACAACGACCAAGGAGGCCGTGGCTACAGTGCTTGCGGCACGGTTTGTGGTGCTGAGGTCGGCGGGAAATCTGAACAATCACTTCGGGGTGCCGCTGCAGCTGCTTCGGCTGGAGCCGCAGCATGAGGTCGCGGTGATCGAGATGGGGATGAACCATGCGGGGGAGATTGCGGCGCTGGCGCGGATCGCGGAGCCGGACTGGGCGGTGGTCTCAAACGTGGCGGCGGTGCACCTGGAGTTCTTTCCGGAGGGGATTGCGGGGATCGCCAAGGCGAAATATGAGCTGGTGCAGGCGTTGCCGGAGCAAGGCTTGGCGATGCTCAATGCGGACGATGCGTGGGTGCGCGGGTTTGGCAAGGGACTGGGCGCGCGGGCGGTGCTCTACGGGCTTGCACCGGAGGCCCAAGTGCGCGCGGAGGAGGTGCTGGAGGCGGGCGTGGACGGTGTGCGCTTTACGGTGATCGCCGGAGAGGAGCGGGCGCAAGTGGCCCTCGCTTTGCTTGGCAGGCATAACGTGCACAATGCGCTGGCGGCGATTGCGGTAGGTTGGCGGAGCGGGATTCCGCTGGCGGCGTGTGCAGCTGCAGTGGCCGGCATCAAGGCGCCGGAGAAGCGCGGCGCGGTGGTGCGCTGGCGCGGAGCGACCGTGATCGACGATTGTTACAATTCGAATCCGGCGGCGCTCGATGCCATGGTGGATGCTCTGCTGGCTGTGCCGGCAGAGCGGCATTTAGTGGTAGCGGGCGAGATGCTGGAGCTCGGGCCGCAAAGTGCGGAGCTGCACCGGCAGTGCGGGCGAAGGATGGCGGAGCGCGGTGTGGATGCGGTGGTGGGCGTGCGTGGGCTGGCTGCGGAGCTGGCTGCGGAGGCTGGATCGGCAGGCGTGTTTGTCAAAACTCCGGCGGAGGCTGGCGCATGGCTCTTCGCGAACCTGCGTGAGGGCGACGCGGTGCTGCTGAAGGCGTCTCGCGGAGTGAAGCTCGAAGGTGCGCTGGAGGTGCTGCAAGCGAATGGGTCGGGAGAGACCGAAAGCTGATGGGACAGGCAAAGCAGGGAGTGCACGGCAGGGTACGGCTCTATGCGCGTACGAGTGCCGGTCCGCTGTTAAGATAAGCCTGTGCGCGGCTGAACGTGAGGCCGGATCGCCGGGCGGACTTCTTTGCTTTATTGGCTGCTGTACCAAAAGCTGTTTCCCTACTTTCGCTTCTTCCGCATCTTCCGCTATCTGACGTTTCGGTGCGTGTTTGCGAGCCTAACGGCGCTTCTGATCGGCTTGTTGATCGGGCCGTTCGTGATTGAGCGGCTGCGCGAGTTTCAGATCGGGCAGTACATTCGTGAAGAGGGGCCGCAGTCGCACCAGAAGAAGGGCGGCACGCCGACGATGGGTGGCGTGCTGATCTGTATTTCGATCCTGGTGCCGACGCTGCTGTGGAGCGATCTCTCGAATCCGTATGTGTGGCTGGTCATGTTCTCGACGGTGTGCTTCGCGGGGATCGGGTTTGCGGACGACTACACCAAGGTAGTGCACAAGCGGAACCTTGGCCTGACCGGGCGGCAGAAGCTGGCGCTGCAGTTTCTGGTGAGCGCGATCGTGGCGGGCGTGCTGATTGAGTTGCAGGACCGGGGGAGCTACTCGACCAAGCTGATGGTGCCGTTTCTGAAGCGCGTGCGGCCGGATCTGGTGTGGCAGTGGCTGGGCGGTGTCCCGCATCTGCACTGGCTGGTGGTGCTGCCGTTCATCGTATTCGTGATGCTGGTGATCACGCTGACCAGCAATGCGGTGAACCTGACCGATGGCCTGGATGGACTGGCGATCGGTTGCACGATCATCGCGGCCGGCGCGTTGACGGTGCTGACTTATGTGAGCGGGCACGTCGTGTTTTCCGATTATCTTGAGCTGCAGCGCATGCCGCTGGTGAGCGAGGTGACGGTCTTCTGCGGGGCGATGGTGGGCGGGTCGATCGGCTTTCTCTGGTACAACGCGCACCCGGCGGAGATCTTCATGGGGGATGTGGGATCGCTGGCGCTGGGCGGGGCGATTGGGACGGTGGCGGTGGTGATCAAGCAGGAGCTGCTGCTGCCGTTCATCGGCGGCGTGTTCATTCTGGAGGCGGCAAGCGTGATTCTGCAGGTGGGCAGTTATAAGCTGCGCAATGGGAAGCGGATCTTCAAGATGGCTCCGCTGCACCATCACTTTGAGCTGCTGGGTTGGAGCGAGAGCAAGGTGATTGCGCGGTTCTGGATTTTGGCGCTGGTGTTTGCGTTGTTTGCGCTGACGACGCTGAAGCTGCGGTGAATCTTGGGCTAATCTAAGCGCTAACCTTCTCGAGGCGGAACGGGGCTATTTCTCTCTGAATCATTTTTCCTTGCTCCGCGCGAGTCTTGGACAGATCGTAAGCTGCCTGCAGGTTGATCCAGAACTCGGCGGAGGTCCCGAAAAAGCGTGCGAGGCGGAGCGCGGTGTCCGTAGACACGCTGCGTCGTCCATGCAAGATCTCCCCGATGCGGGTTGCCGGCATTTTGGTTCGTAAAGCCAGGGCATTGGCGGTCAGTCCCATGGGCCGCAGAAAATCTTCTTTGAGGATTTCACCCGGATGGGTCGTGATCCGCTGAAGAGTCCATCCTTCTTGAGATTGGTTGAGCGGCACGGGGCGACTCCTTCTTTCAGTGATAGTCTACGATTTCTGCTGCGTGGACTCCATTGTCCCGCCAGACGAAGCAAAGTCTCCATTGGTCGTTGATCCGAACGCTGTGTTGACCCTTGCGAGAACCTTGCAGTGCTTCCAGCCGGTTGCCAGGTGGGACGCTTAGATCGACGAGCAGAACAGCGGCGTGTAGCTGGTCGAGTTTTCGAAGTGCAATCTTCCGAAGGTTGCTCCAGCGACGGCTCCTTCCAGTGAGAAAAAGTTCCTGTGTCTCCACACAAGCGAAGGACCGGATCATGTGGGGCCAGTATAACGCCGAGCGTCAGATTGCAATCAAAATGCGTTAGGCTGGACGCATGGAGCTGAAGAACAAGCGCGTGCTGGTGGTCGGGCTGGGCAAGTCGGGGCTTGCGGCCGCGTTGTTTCTCCGGGATCGCGGGGCCCGGGTCACGGTCAGCGACACGCGCTCGGCACAGGCCTTGGCCAAGGAGATTCCGGCGCTGCTCGAAGCTGGAATTGCGGTCGAGGCCGGCGGGCATGGGTTGCTGACGTTTCGGCGGCAAGACCTGATCGTGGTCTCCCCGGGTGTGCCGCTGGAGACGCTGGAGGTTGCGCATGCCGCGCAGTTGGGCACGCCGGTAATCGGCGAGCTGGAGCTGGCGAGCCGCTTTCTCATGGGTAAGGTGGTGGCCATCACCGGATCGAATGGCAAAACGACCACGACGACCCTGGTGGGGCAGATTTTTGCGGATGCAGGGCTGCCGACGCTGGTAGGCGGGAACATCGGGCTGCCGGTGGTGGAACTGGTCGACCGCGAGGCAACGTTGGCGGGGCAGGCGGCCGATGTCTGGAGCGTGCTGGAGATTTCGAGCTTTCAGCTGGAGACGACCGCCAAATTCCGGCCTCAGATTGCGGTGGTGCTGAACATTACCCCGGATCATCTGGATCGGCACAAGACCTTTGAGCGCTATGCCGCGGCCAAGGCGCGCATCACCGCGCGGCAGGGGCCCGGCGATTTCCTGGTGCTGAACGCGGAGGATAAGACGACGCAGATGGTGGCCGCGCACACCGAGGCGCGGATCTTCTGGTTCAGCCCGGCGCGCCGCATCAAGCAAGGCGCATTCGTGCATGGCGAGAGCATCTTCTTCCTAGCCGCGGAGAACGGGACGCCGGAGCCGATTCTGCCGTTGGCGGAGATCCCGCTGCGCGGCGCGCATAATGTTGAGAATGTGCTGGCGGCGGTGTGCGCGGCGCGCCTGGCCGGCGTTGCTGCCGAGTCGATTCGCCGGACGGTGCGCGAGTTTCACGCGGTGGAGCATCGGCTGGAGCCGGTCCGCACGCGGCGCGGCGTCACCTACTTCAATGATTCGAAGGCGACCAACGTGGATGCGACCGCGAAGGCGATTGCGTCGTTTCCCGGCGGCATTCACCTGATTCTCGGCGGCAAGGACAAGGACTCGGAGTACACCCAGCTGGCGCCGTTGCTGCGCGAGCGAGTGCGGGTTGTTTACACCATAGGTTCGGCCGCGGAGAAGATTGAGCGCGAGCTGGCGGGGGTGGTGAAGATAGAGCCTGCGGAAACTTTACCGAAAGCTTTGGCGCTGGCTGCCGATACAGCAAAAGAGGGCGAGATCGTGCTGCTCGCGCCGGCCTGTTCAAGCTTCGATCAGTTCGACAATTACGAGCATCGGGGCCGGGTGTTTCGCGAGTGCGTGATGAACCTGGAGGAGTAAGTCAGAACAATGGCAAAGCGGGTTGGCGTCGATAAATGGCTGTTCGGAGTGGTGCTGCTGCTGGTCCTGTTTGGGCTGGTGATGGTCTTCTCGGCTTCGGCGGTGATGGCGAAGGCGGAGTCCGGCTCGCCCTATCATTACGTGGCGAAGCAGGCGGTCTTTGCGCTGCTCGGCATGGGCGCGCTGGTCGTTCTGATGCAGGTGGACTACCGGCGCTTCAACAATCCACGGGTCATCTTTCCCATCATGGCGGTCACAACGCTGCTGCTGGTCGGTGTCTTTGCCACGCATGCGCTGAACCATACGCATCGTTGGATCATGTTCGGGCGCTTCTTTACGTTTCAGCCGTCGGAGCTGGCCACGCCGGTGACGGTGCTCTTTCTCGCCTACTTTCTGCAAACGCGCATCTACCGCATGGACGATTGGAAGGGAACCGTCCTGCGCGCGTCCTTGCCGCCCTTGATCTTCATCGGGCTGATCATGAAGGAGCCGGACTTGGGTACGGCGCTGGTCTGCGCGGGCGTGACGATGGCCATGATGTATCTCGCCGGCATGCAGGTGAAGTGGATCGGCGTGGGCATGCTGGCCGCCTCGCCAGTGATGTATTACATGCTCTGGATGGTGCCGTTCCGCCGCGCGCGCATGGAGACCTACCTGCACCCGGAACTCGATCCTTTGGGCAAGGGATTTCACATCATGCAGTCGTTGATCGCAGTAGGGACCGGGGGCATACGCGGACTGGGCCTGATGGAAGGACGGCAGAAGCTCTATTTCCTGCCGGAGGCGTGGACCGACTTCATCTTTGCCAATATCTCGGAGGAGCTGGGACTGATCGGATCGCTGGCGCTAGTCGGTTTGTTTGTGGCCTTCGGCTATCGCGGGTTGCGCGCGGCGTATCTTTCGACCGATCCATTTGCGCGTTTTCTGGCATTCGGATTCACTGTCGCGATCTTGATACAAGCCTTCTTCAACATCAGTGTGTCCTTGGCTCTGCTGCCGACCAAGGGAATCACGCTGCCGTTTATCTCTTTCGGCGGTACGAGTATTTTTGTCACACTGGCGTGCATGGGGGTGTTGTTGAATATCACTCGGGAGACGGACTGATGCGAAGCTCTTTGCTGATCCTCGCAGTATGCCTGGGCCTGGGCACCGCTGTGGCGCAGAGTCCGGAAGAAAAGATCTTTGAAGCCAAGCAGGCTGAGCTGCAGACAAAGATCAAGGGTGTGCTGGTATTGGAGGACGACCGGGCACGACAGGATCGCTGCCAGCATACGGGTTCGGGCAGCACTGTGGAATTCGAGAACTGCATCTCCAATGAGTTTAAGCGGACTGATCGCGACTACACGACACTGGTGCTAACGGTCGGAACCTACCTGCGCCTGCGGGCACCGGGATCTCCGCCGGTCAAAGCGGGGCGCATCTCATTTGACGACGCGGAGACGGGCTGGCAGACGTACCGGGCCCAGATCTGCGACGCGGTCTACCAGACGTATGGCCTCGGAACGGCTGGTCCGGGCGAGTGTGTGGACTGCAAGGTCAAGCTCACGCAAAGTCATATGAAGGAGCTGGTCGCCACGCTGGGCGTCCTGAGCCGTTGATCCCGCTGCGGGTGCTCATCGCGGGCGGAGGCACGGGAGGCCATGTGATCCCGGCCCTGGCCATCGCCCGCGAGCTGCGGGATTCGCATGGGGCGCAGATTCGATTTGTGGGCACCGCACGTGGGCTCGAAACCAAGCTGGTGCCGGAGGCGGGTTTCCGGCTGGACCTGATCCAGGTGGGACAGCTCAAGAATGTCAGTCTAGCGACGCGCCTGCGCACAACGCTCGACCTGCCGCTCGGCCTTGAGCGCTGTATGCGCCTGTTGCGGGAGTTTCGGCCGCAGGTCGTGGTGGGGGTCGGCGGATATGCCTCCGGACCGGCGATGCTGGCGGCCCTGCTGTTGCGGGTGCCGACGCTCGCGTTTGAGCCGAATGCGGTTCCCGGGCTGGCCAACCGGCTGGTCGGCCGCCGGGTCAGTGCGGCGGCGGTCAACTTCGATCGCACACGTCCGTACTTCCGCAATGCGCATGTGACGGGCATTCCGGTGCGGCGCGAGTTCTTTGCCATTGAGCCGAAGACCGGCGGCCCGCTGCGGCTGCTTGCGTTTGGCGGAAGCCAGGGCGCCCGGGTGCTGAATGAGATTCTTCCACGAGTCGCAGGAGAGCTGCTAGCGCGCTTTCCAGACCTTACGCTGGTGCACCAAACGGGCGGGCGCCACGGCGAATCGACTGCCGCGGCGTACCGCGAGGCGCAGGTTCCCGCTGAGCGTATCTGCATTGCGCCATATCTCGACGGCATGGCCAAGGAGATTGCCGCGGCGGACGTGATTCTCTGCCGCAGCGGCGCGAGTACGGTCGCCGAGCTTGCAGCTGCGGGACGAACGTCGGTTCTGGTGCCGTTCGCGGCGGCTGCGGATGATCATCAGCGCAAGAACGCGGAGGTACTGGTGGAGGCAGGAGCCGCTCGCATGATTCTTGAGGCGGAACTCACCCCGGAACGCACACGGACGGAGCTGGAACGGCTTCTGGAGAACCCGCATGCACGCTTGGGTATGGGCAAAGCAGCCCGCACCTTGGCGCATCCGGATGCGGCCGCGGAGATTGCGCGTCTCTGCGTTGAATGGAGTGCCAAAAGAAATTCGCCTCAGCTGAGCTGAGGCGAATTTGCTGGTGATCGTTCAACAAATTTACCGGTGCCCGCCGCCATGGGAACCGCCACTACCGCCGCCGTGGAACCCTCCTCCGCCGCTCGGTGCAGAGTGGGGAGCGGAGAAGTGTTGCCCGCCGGAGGCAGGACTGGAGCCGTGAAACGCCTGCCCGCCGCTTCCTTGATAAGTCTGGGGACGCGCGTAGTTCGCGGTGGGTGCGGCACTGTGGTTGTAGCCGGCACTGCCGTTGGCTGTATAGCCGCGACCGTACTGCGCCTGCGGGTACCCTCCGCGCGGATTGGAGGCAAACTGGTTGTAGCCGCCCGGACGTCCGGCATAGCCAACCCCGCCGCGGAAGCCGTTCGCGCCGAATCCTGCGCGTGCAAAGCTAGCGCCGCCGGGCCGGATACTTGAGATTCCCCCGAAGCGTTGGCTGTACACGTTGCGGAAGCCCGGGCCTACATGCCAATAGGCGTTGTTGTAGAAAAAGCGTCCGCCGCGCCAATAACCGCCATAAAAGCCGCTGCCGAAGTAGCCGAAGCCGTAGTTCAGCCCTCCGTAGAAGCCCACGGTCGGACCCCAGTAGCCCGCGTTCCAGAAGTAGCCGCCGCCATCGCCATAGCCCCAGTATCCTGGCGTCCAAAGCGCTCCCTGATAGGGTGCGAGCTCCCACTCACCGGGAACCCACGTGTATCCTGCTGGTCCATAGCCCCAATATCCGGGCTGCCAGAGATAGCCGTCGCCAGGGGCGGGTGGCTGGTCGTAACTTGGCAGCGCGGGAGGAGCCTGATAAATGGACTGCTGCCCGGATTGGTAGGCGGGCTGCTGACCGAAGCCGCTGGGGTCGTATTCCTGCGGGCCTTGAGCATAGCCTTGCTGCTGGGCATAGCCCTGCTGCTGCGGGTAGCCCTGCTGCGGATACGCTTGCTGCTGCGGGTAGCCTTGCTGCGGATACGCTTGCTGCTGCGGGTAGCCTTGCTGCTGTTGAGGAGCGGAATACCCCTGTTGCGGAGCACCGGAGTAGCTCTGCGCAGCCGGAGAGCTGTAATTTTGCGGATCTTGGCTGCTGTACGGCTGGATGGCCTGCGCAGCGGTAAGCAGAGGCGCGGCTAGAAGCATCGCGGCGAAAGAGAGAGAGGTGGCAACGGACGTCGGAATCTTCGCAAAGCGCATGGGCTTACCCCTTCGAGGGCCGGCCGGTACATTGGTCTGGTCTCACACGATTAGACCCGGATCCACGGCGAAGGTTGCAGGCCGCACCTGAAATCCGCGCCAGGTTACCTTTGCTAGCGGCTTGCCTGTCCGCCGGGAAACGAAACGTCAGGCCTGCCTGTTGCCAAGCGGAGCAAAGAGAGTGCCTGTGTCCACGTAGATGGGCGTACCGGCAATCTCAAGGCGGGTCGTCTCGGTCCAGCTCAGGCCGCTGCAAACTCGCGCGGTCCGGGACTCCGGATCGATAATCCAAATGGTCTCGACACCCATACTGAGATAGTCCTGGGCCCGCTGTTGCGTGTCCGAGTAGCTGTCGTCGGGAGACAGAATCTCGACGATCAACAAAGGTGGCTGAATCAGCACGTCAGGTTGGGATCCGGAGCGGACAAGGACCACATCAGGGATGCGCACTCGTGTACTCGAAACCTGGGTGCGCCACTCTGTGGCGGTCTCCACGTCCCAAAGCTGTTCGTGCTGGCCGAACCAAATCGTCAGGAGAGCCTGCACCCGAGAGTGTTCCCACTTGCCCACTTTGCGCTCCAGGATTTCGCCGTCGATGTACTCGCGGTCCGGGCGATAACTGGTGTTCAGGTATTCCGCAATCGGGATCTGCAGAGAAGCGGCCATCGAAACGTCCTCTATCTCAAAAAGTAACAGGAGTTTTTACATGCATTAGCTTCTCCGGCGGCCGCCGCTGAGCAGTTGCAGCACCGCTAGGAAGATGTTGATGGCGTCCAGATAGATGGAGAGCGATAAGGAAACAGCAGAGCGTCCGTCTCCACCGGCCCGGATTCGGGCGAAATCGCCGACCGTCAACAGGGTAAAGACGCCCAGGATCAGCCACGAATAGGTGTTCGGCTGCAGAAAGTGGAAGAAGATGCTTACGAAGCCGAGCAGGAGGACGCCGAGCAAGGCGGCGGTGGCGATCCCGGTCAGGCGGCGATAGTTGATGTTGAACAGGTAGGCGACGATGCCCATGCAAGCCATGCCCAGGCCGGTCGTCGCGGCGGCCTGGAAGACGATGGCCGGGCCGACGGTCTGGAGATAGCGATGGATGAGCGGACCAATCTCCCAGCCCATGAAGTAGGTCAGCAGATAAAACAGGCCAAGTGCCATAGCCGGATTGGCGCGGCGGGCAAAGTTAATGGCGAAGATCAGGCCGAGGACCGCGATAAAACCGGGCAGGGTTGCCCAGGCGGGCGATGTGGCAACGCCGGCGGCGGTTACCAGAAAGCCGAAAGACGTGATGCCGAGCACCTTCGCGAGCAGCGGCGCGGTGCCTTCGCGCGGAACGTCGATGGTGGTGGTCCAGGTGCCGGTACGGGGATCCATTTGGCGATTGACAGGATAGTTCATGACAGAGCGACTCCAATTCCCTCACAGTATAGGACGCAGTGTGGGCCGTTTGGATGCGTGCGCGCCGCTCTGCCCGCTTGCACTGATACAGTCAGAGTTTAGTCTTCGGGAGAACCTTTCGTGCCGTCGATGTTTGTTCCCAGTCCCGGAATGGGACACATGCTAATCGCGCCCTCGCACCGCATTCACTTTATCGGCATCGGCGGCATTGGCATGAGCGGGATCGCGGAGATTCTGCTGACCATGGGGTTCAGCGTCTCGGGCTCAGATATCAAGCGTTCCCCGGCCACGGACCGGCTGGTAGGGATGGGCGCGGTGATCCGTGAGGGCCACGCAGCGGAACATGTGACCGGCGTGGACGTGGTGGTGGCCAGCTCGGCGGTTTCGGCTGCCAATCCGGAGGTCGTCGAGGCGCGCACGCACAAGATTCCGGTGATCCAGCGGGCGGAGATGCTGGCCGAGCTGATGCGGCTGAAGTACGGCATCGCCGTGGCCGGGATGCATGGCAAAACCACGACCACCAGCATGATCGCCGCGGTGCTGGCCGGGGGCGGCCTGGACCCCACGGTGGTGGTGGGCGGCCGCGTCGATGCGCTTGGCTCGAATGCGCGGCTGGGCACGAGCCAGTACCTGGTCGCCGAGGCCGACGAGAGCGACCGGTCTTTCCTGAAGCTGTCGCCCATCCTTGCCGTGGTCACGAATCTGGACCGCGAGCACATGGACTGCTATGCGGATATGGAGGATGTGGACGCGGCGTTCGTGGAGTTCATGGACAGCCTGCCGTTCTACGGCGCGACCACGGCCTGCGTCGACAACGCGCGTCTGCGGTCGGTGCTGCCGCGGGTCCGCCGCAAGGTGTATACCTATGGCGAAAGCGCCGGCGCGGACTTTCGGCTGGAGCTTCTGCCCAGGCAGGCGGGCAGCTTCGGCGCGTTCCAGGTTCGCTGCCAGGTTCCGGGGCGCGAGCTGCTCCTGGGACCGTTTCTGCTGCACGTGCCGGGGCGGCACAATCTGCTGAACGCGACCTCTGCCGTGGCGGTCGGCTTTCAGCTGGGGATCTCTCCGGAGGCGATGGCCGCGGGCCTGGCCAGCTTCCGCGGCGTTGACCGGCGTTTTCAGGTGCGAGGCAGCGTGGGCGGCGTGACCGTGGTCGACGACTATGGGCATCATCCAACCGAGATTGTGGCCACGCTCCAGGCGGCTCGGGAGTGCGGCTATACCGGCATCCACGTGATCTTTCAGCCGCATCGCTACACCCGCACGCGCGACCTGATGGCAGAGTTTGCCGGGGCCTTTCGCGAGGCGGCCTCGGTCCAGGTGCTGGACATTTACGCGGCCAGCGAAGAGCCGATCGCAGGCGTGACGGGCGAGCGCCTGGCGGCCGAGATCGCCGGCGCCTTTGCCGGAACGCGGGTCAGCTATGCGGCTTCGGTCGCCGCGGCGCTTGCCGCCGTGGTCGCCGAGGCCCAACCCGGTGACTTGATCCTGACCCAGGGCGCGGGCAGCGTCTCGCAGTTTGCACCGCGGGTGGTCGAAGCGCTGCGGGCGGCGCATGGAGAGAGTTGAGCGCGAAGGGAAGCCGGGCTGCCGCCCGATACCCTCCCTTTGTCGATCAGGCCGATAGTCGATCAGACTGATAAAGGAGGGAGCGCCGCTATGGTGAGTTCTTTCGCGGATACCCCCTGAAGTTCGTCGAGGCCGAATGCCGCTTCGCCGCTAGAATGAGGGTGGCGATTCTCTCGGACCTTGCTCGGGCCGTGCGATCTCAAAAAAGGGAGTTCTAGACGATGGCCGATCGGTGCTTAACGCGCCTATGACGACCCGCGCGGCAAAGATGCCTAGAGCAGCTCAGCCCGGCGGCGCCCAGCCCGGGATGCCGCGGCCTGCGCTCCGCCGTGACCTCGGCGACGACCTCGCTGTACCGCGCCGCCGGGGCACCGTGTCCGCGGTCCAGGCGGCTTCAGGCTATCAGCCGGAGGAGTTTGCGCCCCGGCGGACAGGTGGGCTGAGCTTCCGTTTGCAGGCCGGTCTGCCGCGCAGCGTCTTTGGACGAGTGGTGCTGGCGGTGGCGGCCTTGACGGCGCTGGGCGGCATCACCGCCGCGGCGTGGGAGGCGCGCTCGATGCTGCTTCATAACCCGGGCCTGGTGGTCCGGTCGAGCTCGTCCATCCAGGTCACCGGCAATCAGCACCTGACGCGGGCGCAGCTGGTCGGCATCTTCGGCGGGGACGTCGATCGCAATGTGCTGACGGTGCCGCTCGAACAACGCAAGGCCGAGCTTGAACGCCTGCCCTGGGTCGAGCAGGCGACCGTAATGCGGCTGCTGCCGAACAAGTTTCGCGTGGCCATCGTGGAGCGTACGCCGGTCGCGTTCGTCCGGCAGGGAACCTCGATCGGCCTGGTCGATGCCGGCGGCGTGCTGCTGGATATGGCTTCAGATGGCGATGCACCCCTGCGCAACGACTATTCGTTCCCGGTAGTCACCGGTCTCTCGCAGGCCGATCCGCTCTCGACCCGGGCCGCGCGCATGCAGCTTTATCTGCGCTTTGTGCAGGAGCTTGACGCGGAGGGGGCGGGCATCTCGAAAAACCTGAGCGAGGTCGATCTCTCAAATCCCGAGGATGTCAAGGCGCTTCTGCCCGACGGCCACTCGACCATCCTGGTGCACTTCGGCGAGAAAGACTTCCGCCATCGCTACGACCTGTTTGAGAAGAACCTTCCGGAGTGGACGACGCAGCACCCCAAGCTGGCTGCGGTCGACATGCGCTATGAGCATCAGGTGGTACTCGAGATGGCTCCCGGAGCGGCCGTCTCTTCAAGCGAACCGAATGCGGACTCGACGCCCGGGAAAGCCGGGACAGGCAAAGCTCCGGCAGGTAAGCTGGTGCCGGTGGGCAAGCCGGTGTTCAAGCCGAAGATGAAGATAAAGCCCGCTGCTGTCCGCATTCCGGCTGCTCCGCAGGCGGCGAGCGGCGGCCATCTACAGACTTCGTTCGACGTCAAGCCGAAGGCCGTCGATTCACCGGCCCGGCGCGCACAGGCGGTTCCGCAATGAATGCAAAGACGGAGTACCTGATTACCGTGCTCGACGCGGGCAGCCAAAAGAGCGTCGTGTTGGTGGCCGAGGTCGCCGATGGCGTGCTGCGCTATCGCGGCCATGGCCTGGAGCCCTCGCAGGGCATGCGCAAAGGGCTGATCGCCGAGCTTGGCCCGGCGGCCGAAGCCATCAACCGTGCCGCCCTGCACGCCGAGCGCGCCGCCAAGGCGACCATCGAGACGGCGGTCGTCGGCATCGGCGGCACGCACGTGCGCGGCATCAACTCGCGCGGCGGCATTTCGATGGGCTCGCGGATGAAAGAGATTACCCGTGAGGAGATCCGCGCCGCCGTCGATCGCGCCCGTTCGGTGCCGCTGCCGCCGGACCGCGAGGTCATGCATTTGCTGCCGCAGGAGTTCATCCTGGACGACCAGGCCGGCATTCACGATCCGATCGGCATGGTCGGCAACCGGCTCGAGGTCAATCTTCACCTCTCCACGTGCTCGGGCGGTATTGCGCAAAGCGTCATCACCTGCGCCAACCGCGCCGGGCTCGAGGTGGAGGATACGGTGTTTGAAGGGATCGCCTCGGCGGAGGCTGTGCTTTCGGCGGACGAGCGCGAGCTGGGCGTCTGTCTGGCGGATGTCGGCGCGAGCACGACGGAGCTGGCGGTGTACTTTGAGGGCTCGATCGCGCACACGGCCGTGCTGCCCATCGGCGGCGACCACTTCACCAACGATCTTGCCGTCGGCCTGCACGTCTCGGTCGAAGAGGCCGAGGAGCTGAAACGGCTGTACGGGAACTGCGTGGTCACCAGCGTGCCTTCGCTGGCCGAGATCGAGGTCGGCGGCGGGCTGAACGGGATCGGCGGCGGAGGCCAGCCGGCGCGGCTGGTCCGGCAGCGCTTCCTGGCGGAGATCCTCGAGCCGCGCGCCCGCGAGCTCTTCACTCTGCTGCGCAACAATCTGCGCGACGGCGGCGTGCTGGAGGCGCTGGGCGCGGGGTGCGTGCTCACCGGCGGCGGCGCCAACCTGGCCGGGCTGCTCGACAATGCGGAGTCGCTGCTGCGGGTGCCGGCGCGGGTCGGTCTGCCGGTGCCGCTGAGCCGCATGCCGCAGGAGCTGGTCCGGCCGGAGTTTGCCGCGGCGATCGGCATGCTGCTCTACACGCATCGCACGCAGATTCGGCGGGCCGGGGAAGAACGTGGGCTGAAGGCCAAAGTACGCAGTATCTTTGCCGGCAGTTTCTAGCGCCTAATCGCCGCCGGCGTTGATCACGGGATTGGCGGCAAGAAACACGCGCGCCGTAGTTCCGTGGTCGATGAGATCGTAGTTGCTTTCAAGCTCGATCGTTCCCCCGTGCTTGTTGACAATGCCGCGGCTGACCCATAGCCCCAGGCCTGTGCCGCGTTCTCCTTTGGTTGTGTGGAACGGCTGGAAGAGCGTCGCCTTGATCTCTTCGGCGATGCCCGGCCCCTGGTCGGCGATGGTGACCACGGCTCCCGCTTCGCGGCGCAATCCGCTGGCGTCCAGGCCCGCAGGGCAGGCAACGCCGCGCAGCTGGATGACGGTCTCGGCGCCAGAAGCCTCGGCCGCATTGGTGAGCAGATTGGTGAAGACCTGGCGCAGCTCAGCCGGGAAGCCGTGGATGACGAGGTTGGGCGCGAGGTCCGGCTCGATGGTCACGCCAAGCGCGACGAAGCGGCGATCCATCAGCAGGAGGATGGACTCAAGCATCTCCTTGAGGTCGATGGCGATCGGCGCCCGGGCCTCGCGGTAAAGCGAGAGCATGGCGCGGCTGATCTGGGTGACGCGGGCGATCTCCTGCTTGGCGAGCTGCAGGAACTGCGCGCTTTCTTCCGGCGTGGACTCGCCGTCCATGAGAAAGAGGAGGTTCGAGACCGAGTCGAGCGGGTTGTGGATCTCGTGGGCGATGGTCGCGGCGAGACGGCCCGCAACGGCGAGCTTCTCGTTGGCCAGCAGCGCCTCCCGGCTCTTGATGGCCATCGTGACGTCGCGGAAGACGAGCGCGATGCCGATCATCTTGCCGGCTTTGTCGCGGATGGGCGCGGCGGATTCATCGACCAGGATCTCCTGCAGGTCTTTGCGGACAAGGATGCTGTGCTTGATAAGCTGAGTGATCTGATCGAGTCTCTGCACCTTGGCGACGGGATTTTCGACCGCCTCGCGAGAGGTGGAGTCGAGAATGCGGAAGACCGTGTCGATGGGCCGGAGATGCGCCTCGTCCACCGACCAGCCGGTGAGCTGCTGGGCGACGTCGTTCATCGAGTCCACGCGCCCCTCGGCGTCGCAGGTGATGACGCCGTCGGCGATCGACTGGAGGGTGGTGCGGAGCTTCTGCTCGGAGCGGAAGGTCTGTTCGGCGCGCAGGCGCAGCACGTTATGCGACTGGCGGAAGGCGCTCGAGACATCCTGCAGCTGACGCCGGCTGTACAGTCCAATGGTGAGCCCGATGATGACGGCGGACAGCAGCAGAGCAAGCGTCATGAAGTGGGCCTGGCTGCGCCAGCGCTCAAGATAGTCGGTTCGCTGCCGCTCGCGCGCGGCGATCAGGGCCTGCAGGCGCTGCCGCATCTCGTCCACCTGGCGCTTGCCGATCAGGTTGAGGTCGACATCGGAGGTGGTCGCGCCGGCCCGGATGGAGACGATCAGCGGCTGGGCGAAGGCCTGTTCCCAAGTGTCGTGGAGGTTCTCGATATCGGTGATGGCGGACTCGCGCGCGCTGTTGTGGGCGGAGGAGCGGGCGCGGTCGAACTCGGCCGGCAGCTGCTGGTCGGCGGCAAGGTAAGACTGCAGAAAGAGCTGGTCGCCGGTAGTCTGGAAGCCGCGCAGACCGGTTTCCTGATCGACGATCAGGCGCTCGACGAGCAGCGTTTCCGCAACACTCTGGTCGGTCTCCTGCAGCTCGGCGACCGTGCGGTAGGCCTGGCGCAGCTCCCAGGCAAGGGCGCCGGCTCCGAATAAAATCACCAAGAGAGGAACGAGAAAGACTTGCCGGAGAATCTGGTCGAAGCTTGAAGAGTTCACAGGACCTCGTTCACCCGCTTTTCTCCTCTAGGATGCACGCGAGGGCAAAAGCCCTCCCAGTTTTTCAAGCAGCGCCGGCGCCCCTTCCCCCTTCGTCATGTAAAGATCGACCAGGCGCGTGACCTCCGCCGGCAGGCTCGTGTAGGCGGACAGCATCAGGATCGGTACGGCCGGCTTGACCTCCCGCATATTGCGCGCGACCTGGTCGCCGGTCATTCCGGGCATCGAGAAATCGAGGACCACGGCCTCGATCGGCTCCCGCGTGAACAGATCCAGCCCGGCGGGCCCATCGAGCGCGGTCAGTACCCGGTAGCCCGCCCGCTCGAGCAGCATGCGGCGTACCTCCAACCCCACACGCTCATCGTCCACACACAAGATGAGAGGGGAACCTTTACCCATTCTTCACCGCTCCCAGATTGCGTGACATCTATCACATCGTGAGACGCAGGAGGCTTCCCTTGGGTTACTTCCGAGTACGATTTCATCATACGTTCGCAAAGCGATTCCGGATGTTAGGTTAAGCTGCACTTAGCTATGATTTCTCGCGGAGTGCACGACGGCTGGACACGAGGGTGGGAGCTTTGAGTCAAACGATCTTTGTCCTCGAAGATGATCCGGATATCTCCCGCCTGGTCCAATACCACCTGGAGGCTTCCGCCTTTACGGTAAAACCGTTCGCGGCGATCGGCAACATCGTGGCCGAGGCCGAGCGCCAGGCGCCCGCGCTGTTTCTGCTGGACATCATGGTTCCGGGCGGCGACGGCCTCGACCTCTGCCGGAGGCTGCGGCAGAATCCGGCGTTGAGCGTGGTGCCGATCATCTTCCTGACCGCCCGCGCAGCTGAAAACGACCGCGTGCATGGGCTGGAGCTGGGCGCGGACGACTACATCACCAAGCCCTTCGCCACCCGGGAGCTGGTGGCCCGGGTCAAGGCCGTCTTGCGGCGCTTTGAGCGGCCCAGCGCGCCGTCAATGGTGAAGTTCGAGCACATCGAGATCGACGCGAGCGCAATGCAGCTGCGGGTCCGCGGCGAGCTGGTAACGACCACCGCAACCGAGTTCCGGCTGCTCGATTACCTCGCCCGGCATCCGGGACGCGTCTTCAGCCGCGATCATCTGCTCGATGCGGTGTGGGGCGACGCCCGCTTCGTCACGCCGCGCTCGGTCGATGTCTACGTCCGGCGCATCCGCGAGAAGATTGAGGAGGACGCCGAGACGCCGCGGTTTTTGAAGACCATGCGCGGCGCGGGATACCGGTTTGAAATCCCCAAGACATCCACCTCCATCCCTGCACAGGTCTAGCCGGTTCGGGAGGTTGCCATGACCCGGAGTCTGTTCTTCAAATTGTTCTTGCGATTGACGCTGGCGGCCGGCGTGGTGCTGTTGATCGGAGAGGCGCTGCCGGCGCTCGCGGTACCCTGGATGATTGCGCTGGTCGTCTCCTGGGCGGTGCTGATGGCGCTGTGGACGGCGCACTCGCTGCGCCGGATTCTGGCTCCGCTGCAGGCTTCGGCGAACTCGCTGATGGAAGGCCAGCAAGCCCTGCAGCCGACCCGCTACCGGGACTTCGATGGTCTGGCCTACGCACTGGCGTCGGCATCCGAGCAGGTGCAGAGCTCGCTCAGTAAAGCGGCCGAGAGCCGGCGCGAGCTCGAGGCGCTGCTCGATAGCATGCAGGATGCGGTGGTCGCGGTCGATGCGGCCGGGCGGATTCAGTGGACCAACGAACGCATGCAGCGGCTGACCCCGCGCAGCACCGCGTCGGGCGGCGCCGTCAGGATCGGCCATGCGCTGGTGCAGACTATCCGCGATCCGGATGTGCTCGCCTGCGTGCGGCGGGCGCTTGAAGAAAGAACGGTGAGCGTAGGGCTGGCGAGTTCTCTCCTGCCCGGGCGCAAATTCGAGGTGAACGCCTCGCCCATGCCCGGCGGCGGCGCCGTGGCGGTGCTGCACGACATCACCCGGATCGAAGAGGTGGAGCGCACACAGCGGGACTTCGTCGCCAACGTCTCGCATGAGCTGCGCACGCCCTTGACCTCGATCTCCGGCTACGTCGAGACGCTGCTCGACATGAAGGAGAAAGACGGGGAAGCCGGGCTAAGCCCCATGGCGCGCGAGTTTCTCTCGACCATCCTCAAGAACGCCACGCGCATGAGCCGGCTGACCGAGGACCTGCTGGTCATGGCGCGGGTGGAGGCGCCGAGCGTCGAGCTGCATCCGGCGCCGGTCCGCGCCGACGCGCTGATTCACGATGCGGTGACCGCAATGAGCGGGCTGGTGCAGGAGAACGAAGCGACGCTCGAGGTAGCCGCGGTCACGGAGTGCCAGGTCTTTGCCGATACCGACGCGGTCATCCAGGTGCTCGGCAACCTGATCGAGAACGCCATCAAGTACGGCCAGCCGAGGCATGAGCAGCATGCGCGTGTGGTCATCAGCGCGCGCGAAGTGGCAGAGCCGTATGAGGCCGTCGAGTTCAGTGTGCGGGACTTCGGCATGGGCATCGGCTCCGAGCATCTGGACCGCATCTTCGAGCGCTTCTACCGGGTCGACAAGACGCGGTCGCGGGAGTCCGGCGGAACGGGGCTCGGCCTCGCCATCGCGCGGCACATGGTGCAATCGCAGGGTGGAACAATTCGCGCCGAAAGCGAGCTGGGGGCAGGCAGCAGCTTCTTCTTCACTTTGCCGAGAGCGCTTTACCCGGTGAACTGAAGGCCCGAACGTGTCATTGTTCCGCATTTTATGAGGATGTAACCTCCTCGTAACAATGTGCACCGAAACTCTGAGCATGCATTCTTATGAGGGAACATTGAGACGGAAAGTCATGGCATTGGGTCTTTTGGCGTTGTGTGCTGCCGCGGCGACGGCCCAAAACATCAGCGGAGCGGGAGCGACGTTCCCTTACCCCATCTACTCGAAATGGTTCAACGAGTACAGCCAGCTGCATCCGGACATTAAGATCAACTATCAGTCGATCGGGTCCGGCGGCGGCATCCGCCAGGTCACCGAAGGCACGGTGGACTTCGGCGCGAGCGATGCGACCATGACGGACCAGCAGCTGCAGGAAGCCAAGGTCAAGGTCACCGCCATCCCGACCGTGCTCGGCGCGGTGGTCCCCGTATACAACCTGCCGGGCGTGAACCAGGAGCTCAAGTTTACCGACGACGCCATCGCCGGCATCTATCTCGGCAAGATCACCAAGTGGAACGATCCGTATATTGCCAAAGAGAACCCCGGCGTGACCCTGCCGGACGCGAATATTCTGCCCGTCTACCGCTCCGAGGGCAGCGGCACGACCTTCATCTTCACGGATTACCTGTCCAAGGTGAGCCCCTTGTTCAAGTCGACCATCGGCGCGGGGGCCGCGGTGAAGTGGCCGATAGGCATCGGGCAGAAGGGCAATGAAGGCGTCGCCGGCATGATCCGGCAGAGCAAATACTCCTTCGGCTACGTGGAGCTGATCTACGCGGCGCAGAACCACATGCAGTTCGGCACGGTGCGCAACAAGGCCGGGCGCTTTGTAAAGGCTTCGACGGAGACGGTCACGGCAGCGGCGGCAGCTGACGCAAAGATGATCCCCGCCGACTACCGGGTGTCGATCACCGATGCTGCCGGGCCGGAGTCCTACCCGATTTCGAGCTTCACCTGGCTGCTGATTCCGACCGTGGCCAAGGATCCGGCCAAAGGCAAGGCGTTGGTCGGCTTTCTCGAGTGGATGCTCGAGCATGGAGAAGGCGAAGCTGCGGGTCTTACCTATGCTCCGCTGCCGAAAGCGGTCGCGGACCGTGTGAAGCAGACCATCACGACGTTGCGGTAGGGATGGATCGATCTCTGGCGCGTTCGCGGGCAGGGATAAGGGAAGTATCATTTGCATGGCTGATCGCGTGATGAATACGTCTACTCCTATCCCTCAACGGACCATTGTGGCGGCGCTCGCGCAGGACGCGCCTGCGGCTGCGCCTTCTGCGGCCTCCGCGCCGTCGCCCGTCCGCGAGTTCCTCAGCCGGCGCGGCAGCGGCGCGCTGGCGGACCGGTCCTTTGGCGCCATGATGCTGCTGTGCGCGTGCAGCATCTTCGTCATCGTGCTCTTCATCGCCTCTATTCTGGTGCTGCGCTCGAAGCTCAGTCTTGCGCAGTTCGGCTGGAAGTTTTTCACCGGGCAGAGCTGGGATCCGGTCTCGGGCGACTTCGGCGCGCTGCCGTTTATCTTCGGCACGCTGGCCACGTCGCTGCTGGCCTTATGCATGGCGGTGCCGCTGGCGCTCGGCGTCGCCATCTTTATCACCGAGCTTTGCCCGAAGATGCTGCGCGCGCCGATCTCGTTTCTGACCGAGCTGCTGGCCGCCATCCCCAGCGTCGTCTACGGCCTTTGGGCGGTCTTTGTGCTGGTGCCGATCGTTCGCGACCAACTCGGGCCGTTTCTGGTCAAATCTCTGGGCTGGACGGGCTTCTTCGGCGGGACGAACTTCGGCGTCGGCCTGCTGACCGCGAGCATCATTCTCGCCATCATGATCCTGCCCATCATCTCTTCCTTGACCCGCGACATGATGACCGCGGTGCCGACCTCGCAGCGCGAGGCGGTGCTGGCGCTTGGCGCGACGCGCTGGGAGATGATCCGCGTCGGCGTGCTGCGCAACGCGCGCATCGGGATCGTGGGCGCGATCATTCTCGGCCTCGGCCGCGCGCTCGGCGAGACCATGGCCGTCGCCATGACCATCGGCAATCATCCGGTGATCTCGAAGTCCCTCTTTGCTCCCGGCTACACGCTGGCCAGCGCCATCGCCAACGAGTTCTCTGAAGCCACCGGCGACCTCTATCTGAGCGCCCTCATCGAGATCGGCCTCGCGCTGTTTCTGGTCACGATCGTCGTCAACGCGATTGCGCGTGTGCTGGTCTGGGCCGTCACGCGCGGCGCCCCGGCAAGGGTGGCTTAGGATGAGCGCACAGGCGAACATTCCGGAGCTGACGCCGCCTGCCCCGAACACGGGACGCAAGCCGACGGACTTTCGCACCCGGTCCATGCGCATCAACTTCGGCTATCGCAAGGCGGCCAATCTGCTGGTGGTTGCGCTGGCGGTGCTGGCCACGGTCATCGTCCTTGCCCCGCTGGTCGCGATTCTCGTCTATCTCCTCTACAAAGGCGCAAGCTCGCTCAACGTGGCCTTCTTCACCAGGCCGCCCGCGCCGGTGGGCGAGCAGGGCGGCGGCATGGCAAACTCCATTGTCGGTTCGGGGGTCATCCTCACCCTCGCCAGCCTGATGGGCATTCCTGTCGGCATCGCCGCCGGCGTCTACCTGGCCGAGTATGGCCGGGGCAAGTTCCTCGGCAACGCGGTGCGCTTTACCGCGGACGTGCTCAACGGCGTGCCGTCCATCGTCATGGGCATCGCCGTGTACTCGCTCATCGTCATGCAGCAGAAGCACTTTTCGGCCTTTGCCGGCGGCGTCGCGCTCGCCATCATGATGGTGCCGACCGTCACGCGGACCACCGAAGAGATGCTGGCCACCGTCCCGCACTCCATCCGCGAGGCAGCCCTCGGCCTCGGCGTTCCCAAGTGGCGCACCACCTGCTCGGTCGCGCTCAAGACCGCGTCCCCGGGCATCATCACAGGCTGCATGCTGGCCTTCGCGCGCGTCGCGGGCGAGACCGCGCCGCTGCTCTTCACCGCCTTCGGCAATCAGTTCTGGAGCCTCAAGCTGAACGAGCCGATCGGCGCGCTGCCGCTGCAGATTTACGTCTACGCCATCTCCCCCTATGACGAGTGGCATCGCCTGGCCTGGGCCGGCTCGCTTGTGCTCATCGTGTTGATCATGGTCTCCGTCACGCTGGTGCGTATCTTCGCCGGCCGCGGCGTACTCAAGGGAGGAAGTTAGTGGGAGTCGGGATTCTGGTCGAGCACCTGAACGCATGGTACGGCTCCACACACACCCTGCAGGACATCAACCTGCACATCCCGGCCAACCACGCCACCGCGCTGATCGGACCTTCGGGCTGCGGCAAATCCACCTTCGTGCGCTGCCTCAACCGCATGCATGAGACCAACCCCATCGCGCGCGCCACCGGCATCGTGAAGATGGGCGATGTCGACATCTACAACGACGCTTCGCCGGTCGAAATCCGCCGCCGCGTGGGCATGGTCTTTCAGCGGCCCAACCCCTTTCCCACCATGTCGATCTACGACAACGTCGTCAGCGGCTTGAAGCTGAACGGCTTTCGCAATCGCAAAATTCTCGACGAAACGGTCGAGCGCAGCTTGAAGTCGGCCGCGCTTTGGGACGAGGTCAAGGACGACCTCAAAAAGAAGTCCGGCGCCAGCCTTTCCGGCGGCCAGCAGCAGCGCATGTGCATCGCGCGCGCCATCGCCGTCGACCCCGAGGTGCTGCTGATGGACGAGCCCGCCTCGGCGCTCGATCCCGTCTCCACCTCGAAGATCGAAGACCTCATCTTCCAACTCAAGTCGCAGTACACCATCGTCATCGTCACCCACAACATGCAGCAGGCGGCGCGCGTGGCCGAGAACACCGGCTTCTTCCTCAACGGCAAGATGGTCGAGTTCGATTCGACGCACAAAATCTTCACCAACCCAAGCGACAAGCGAACCGAGGACTACATCACGGGGAGGTTCGGCTAATGGCGACGCGGATCAAGTTCCAACAAAATCTCGACGACCTCAAAGAGCGGCTGCTGGTCATGGCGGGCATGGCCGAGCAGGCCATTCAGCGCTCCATCGAGGCCTACCGCACGCGCGATCTCTCCATCTGCGAGCAGGTCTTCAAGGCCGAGCCCGCCATCAATCGGCTGGAGCGCGAGATCGACCAGATGGCGCTCGACCTGCTCGCTATGGAGCAGCCCATGGCCATCGATCTGCGCTTCATCCTCTCGGTCATCCGCATCAACGCCGACCTCGAGCGCGTAGGCGATCAAGCGGTCAACATCGCCGTGCGCGTGCGCGAAATGGGCGCGTTCGCCAACATCGATCTCCCCGTGGACATCCCCAAACTCGCCTCGCTCGCCGCCGGCATGGTGCGCAAGTCGCTGCAGGCGTTCATTGAGGGCGACGCGGACCTCGCCACGTCCGTGCTCCGGCTCGACGACGAGGTGGACGAGATGAACGATGCGGCCTTCTACGCGCTCAGCACGTTGATCAAGGAGAAGCCCGACCTGACCCCGCAGTCCTTGAATGCGCTCATCATCGCGCGCAACCTCGAACGCGTCGGCGACCACGCCACCAACATCGCCGAAGACGTCATCTTCTGGGTGCGCGGCGCGGATGTGCGCCACAACGTCCGCGTCGCCTGAGTCCTAGCCCGCCCACCATCGCAAGCGCGAAAGCAGCGGGAAGTAGAGCGCCAGGCGCAGCGGCTGCTCCGGCGCGGCCACAGCCCGGGCGTAGCTCTCCAGCTGCTCGCGATAAAGTTCCTGCTGCTGGGCAAGCCACGCGTCCAGCCCCGCCTCGGCGTGCGTCGATGTCTTGTAATCGACGATCCAGAGGTAGTCCGCGCCGGCCTCAAGCGGCGCTGCCCCGGCCAGAAACGTACGGTCCAGCCGCAGGTGGCTCTGCGTTCCCGCGTCCTCATCCCAGGCCGCGAGAGACGCCTCGGACGCAGCCTGCGGATGCGGCATCAGCAGCCAGCGGCCCTCCGCCGACGCCAGCGTCTTCTCCACACCGCGCATCACCTGCGGGGTCAGCGCATCGAGATCGCGGCCGGCCAGGCCACCGGCCCGAAGCACGGCGGTGACGCGCGCCGGCCAGGCGGGAAGCTCTTCGGTCAGCGCGGGAACGCTGCTGCCGGCGGCGATGCGCGCGGCCGCTCTTTCAAGCAACGCATGCAGCGTCCTGCCGAAGACGCGGGCGCGGAAGCTGCCCTCCGGCCGGGCAAAGTGCGCCTCCGGTGCGCTCGTGCGCGCGCCGGGCGCCGGCAGCGTCGCAAAGCCTGCCGGAATGCGATCCACCCAGCGATCCGGTAAGCTCTCCGGCGAGCCGCCCGCGGCCAGCGTGTCGAGCACCTGCGCCCGCACGGGCCGCGGCATGGCAACCACGTTCGCCTCTCCATTCGGCCGCCCCAGGTGCATTTCGGCCGCGGGCCACGCGGCGGCCAGCAGGTTCCGCGAGCCCGCGCTCAGCGATCCATCGGCCTTGGTCTGCGGCGCGGCGAACAGATGCACCTGCTCCCGCGCGCGTGTGCACGCCACGTAGAAAAGCCGCTTGCGCTCCGCCGCCTCGCGGGCTTGATAGATTGACTGAATCCACTGATTCAGCCGGCCGCTGTCGCCGCCCTTGCTTTGGATCGGCGCAAGTATCCCGTGCGCGACGCTCACCTGTGTGGCTTCGTTGCCTCTCGGATCCTTCTCCGCATCCGTCTCGATCCAGTCCAGCAGGCGTGTCTCATTCGAGCGTCCCGCGCGCTCAAGCGACGGCACCAGCACCAGGTCCCACTCCAGACCCTTCGCCGTGTGGATCGTCATCAGGTCGACTGCATCGGGTTGGGAAGAAGCCGCCGCATACAGCTTGCCGAGCCGCTCTTCGAGCGTCGCCAAGGCCAGCACGCCGGTCGATGTATCAAGCTCCTCGACCAGGCCGAGATACTCTTGCACGTTCACACTCGCGTCGGAGTCAAGGAACTGGTGCGCCCCGAACGCCCGCCACGTGCGCTGCACCAGCTGCGCCAGCGGCAGGCGTCCACGCTGGCCGAGAGCGGCCTCCATAATCTGCCAGAACGGCTCGAGCCGCGCGATGCCGTCGGCCGAGAGCAGGTCCCCACGCTCGCGCAGCAGCGCGAGCACCGTATGCCGCGCAAACGCATGGTCGTCGGCTCCGGCCAGCAGATGCAGGTCGGCCAGCGTAAGCCCGCAGAGCGGCGTGCGCAGCAGCGCGAACCACGCCGTGCGGTCCGCCGGATGCAGCAGCGCGCGGGTCAGCGCGACCAGGTCGAGGATCTCCTGGCGCTCGCCGAGCGGCTCGATCTGGATGGCTCGGTACGGGATCGGGCTGGCCTGCTTGAAGGCCTGCACGATGGGCAGCAGGTGTGTCCGCGACTGCACCAGCACGGCGATCCTGGGCGGCGCGGCCGCGCTGTGCTGCGTGCGCCAGGCCTCGACGATCTGCCGGATAGCCCACGCATCTTGCATGGTCTGCTCAGCGCGCGCGGCGGCCGGGACGCCGTACTCGAGCGGACGCACATGCCAGACCACCGCGGCCGCGGACCCAGGCTCGCGGAGAGCGTCGGCGGCGCGGTAAGGAACAGCTTCAAGCTCGGCCGGATCATGCGCTGATGGAAAGATCGCGGCGAAGTCGCGGTTGAAGTCCTGAACCAGGTTGGTCTGGGAGCGGAAGTTCGCCGTCAGGTAGAGTGCGGTCAAGGGCAGCTCACCCAGGCGTTCGTAGCGCATCGTCTCCACAAACCGCTCCACCCGCGCCTGGCGAAAAAGATAGATCGACTGCTTCGGATCGCCGACCAGAAACACCGTGCGCGCAACGCCGTTCCAGCCCCGCGTCAGCAGCTCGATCAGCTCGTACTGCGTGGTGGAGGTGTCCTGCATCTCGTCGACCAGCAGATGCTCGAGCGCGGGCCCGGCGGCGGCCAGATCGTCCCGCGCGGAGGCCGTGCTCAGAGCGGTCTTGGCCAGCAGCGCAATCTCCGGGAAGTCGCACTCATGGCGCGCGGCAAAGACCGCTTGTAGCTCGGTCAGCGCGCGGCTCAGCACCTGAAACAGCGCCTTGACGACACCCCATTGGTCCGCCGGATACTGCGTTGGAGGCAGCGCGCGGACGCTGCACAGCAGCTCGCACAGCCGGTCGTCGTGCTGCACCTGCTCGATCAGCCGGATCAGTTCCTGCTTGTGATTCTTCTCGATCAGGAACTTGACGTTGCGCGAGTTGATCCCTCCCGGCTTGCGAAACTCACCCTTCTGCGTCAGCAGCAGATCGATCAGCGCCAGCCAGTGGTCGAGGTGCGCGGCCTTCTCTTCGGGCGGGGTGAATTTGCCGGCGCAGAGGGCCAGGGGCGAGCTGGCGCCGTTGTATCCCTCGGCGTGGCCCATCTCGGCGGCCAGCGCACACAGCGACTCGAGCATCGGCGCGGGCAGGAACTTGTTCAGGCGCGTCAGGCCTCGGCAGATGGCCAGGTCGAGCGCCTTTTCGAGCCGTGGCAGCACCTCGCGGTCGAGCCTGGCATCGTCGAGATTCGGATCGCCCAGCGGCGCCAGTTCGCCCCATTGATCGCGCGCGCCCAGCATGGAAGCGAGCAGCGCCTCGCAGTTGGCCAGGTTCCCATCGCGATGCAGCAGCAGCGTGCGCAACGCCCGGTTCAGCGCGGCATCCGGCCCACCGAGCAGCGCCAGCGTGCGCCTGGCGGCCTCGGCATACAGGCTCGCGGCATCGTTCGAGGGCGACTGTCCGCCGCCGCTGCCGGAGAGGATAGGCAGCGCGGCCGCGATCTCCGCGCACACCGCGTCGATGGTCCGGATGTTTAGCCGGCGCGGCTGGTCGAGCAGATTCCAGCCAAGCTGCGCATCGCGCGCAAGCACGGCTTCGGCCAGCGGCCGGGTGGCGGCGTCGAACGCATTTTCCGCAGCGCGGCCCGTGGCGGCCTGGGTCAGCTGGCGGAGCACGCGGTCGGCCAGCTCGCCCGTGGCCTTGCGCGTAAAGGTAATGGCCAGCACCTGGGCGGGGTCGTCCACCTTGGCGAGCAGCTTGAGCAGGCGCTGCATCAGCAGGCCCGTCTTGCCCGAGCCTGCAGGAGCTTCAACGACCAACGAGCGCTCGATATCGAGGGCGCGTTCGCGTTCGGCGTGATCGGGCGGCAGCGTCCCCGTACCAACCAGGCCAGGCGACGAGCCCGCGTCCGGCTTCGGAAACAGCAGCAGATCAGCCATACGCCGCAGCCTCCTCGCGCTCACTCTCGTCGTCGGTGCCTGTCAACCGAGCCGGATCGAGGCGGCACAAAATACGCTGGGCGCAATACTGGCAGGTGCTTGGGTATGCCTTGGGCTCGACCCGCGTGTCGCCCGCGGCAAAGGCGGAGGCGAGCGCGGTCAGCACCCGCAGCCACTCCTCGCGCTGGTCCGCGAGGCTGCACGGCATGCGCGCCGCCTTGCCGGGCAGGACTGCCGAGGGATGGTCGGAAAAGCCCTTCATGCCCAGATCGTTGCCGGCGCGCAGCAGCGCGAACGCCACGCCGCCGAGCGTCTCGGCTGGATTGAAGACCGCATAGAGCGGAAGCTGCGGCGCGTCCGGACGATCGCTGAGCCACTCCGACGGGTTGGCGCTGCCGGTCTTGTAATCGAGGATCAGCGGGCCGGCCTGCGTATCGTCTACTCGGTCGACCCGAAGATTGAGCCGCACGCCGCCGAGCGACACATCGGCCAGTCGCTGCTCCTGCTGCTGCACGCGGAAGGCGGGCCGCTCCAGTTCGACCTCGAGCCACGGCCGCAGCAGCAGGCGCAGCCGTTCGCGCTCGACGTCAAGATACGCCGAGTCCCACGCGGAGCGGATCTGGCGTCCGGGCCGCTCGAGCGCCACGTCGATCGCCTGGTCAAGCAATCCATAACGTTGCTCGATCGGCAGCGCGTGGAGCGTTGCCTGGTCGTGGAGTTCGGCCCAGAAGGTTTCAAGGATGCGGTGGACGAGCGAGCCGCGATCGCGCGGATTGAGGCCGGGATCGCGCGTAGGAAGCTCGGTGGACCAGAGGCGGTGCTCGGCAAAGGCGCGGAACCCGCAAGCGGCCTGGTCTTTCAGCACGCGCTCGCCGCCGCGCAGGATGGCGTCGGGCAGGGCCGGCAAGCCGGAAAGTTCAGGGGTGCGGAGATAGGACGCAGGCGGGGGTGCGGGAAGCGGCGCGGCGAGAGCCGCAGAGGTAAGATCGAGCTCGCGCAGCAGCGGCGAGGGTTGGCGGTCGGCCTCTTCCGTGCGCTGGGCGTAGCTGAAGACGACCTCCGGGGCAGCCTGGGCCAGGCGCCGGGTGAGCGCCTTGGCGATCCGGCCGTCGTCCGTGGCATGGCTGCCGGGCATGCCCAGCCGGCGCTGCATGCGCCGCGGCAGTAGCGGGTGCGGGGTGGCGCGGGCGGGCCACGTCCGGTCATCGGCGGAGAGAAACCAGAGGGCGTCGAAGGGCAGGCCGCCTCCTTCGAGCGGGCCGAGAATCTGCACCGGCGCATGGCGCGATTGCGGAGCGAAGATCGCCTGGCGGGCGAGGCGGACCAGCGCTTCGAGGGCCGCGGAAACCGTGGGCTGGCCTGCGCCCGGGCGGAAATCGAGCGTCGCCAGCTCATCGAGCACGCTCTCCCAGCGACGCCGTATCTGCGCGGTCACGGAGTCGGCCGGGACCGCGCGCGTCCAGCCGGCCGCCTCGAGCAGGCTCGCAAAGCGCTCGGCGTGCGCGGTGTAGGTCTGCTCCAGGCTGGCGGGGACAGCCGCCTGTTTCGCCGCGCGCAGGCGCCCAAGAAGCGCAGGCGCAGCGGCGGCCCGGCTCAGCACAGAGAGCGTCTGCTCGAGCGAGAGCTCCGGCCGCAGCAGCGGCGCGCTGCGCAGGTCGAACGCGTCGAAGCGGCTCACCTCGTCCAGTTCGCCCGGAGCCGTCAGAAACGGCGAGAGCAGAAGATGGCTGATGCGGTCGAGCGCGAGCGGGCCAAGCGACCAGGCGAGCAGATCGAGCGCGACGGCTCCCGGTCCGGTCTCGGCGAGCGGCTGGCCAAGCGAGAACTCAAAGTCCGGCGCGGCGGCATCGAGGTGCTCGCTGAAGACCCGCTCCAGCAGCGGCTTGTGCCTGGCCAGCTCGGGCACGACGATCGCGATGCGCGCCGCAGGGTTTGCTTCTAGCCGCTGCCGCGCCCAGTCGGCAGCGGCGTGGAGTTCCTGGCGCGGGTCGGCGGCGCTCAAGAGCGAACCGCAGAGACGCGGGACACTCGTCTCGGTCTCTTCAATCGTCCCTCCGGCCGCGCGAAGCGCGTCGAAAAGCGTCCGGTGCGCTGGAGGATGGTGGTCGAAATCGACCAGCAGAAGCCCCGCGGGCCCAAGCGAAAGCCGACCGCGGGCGATCGCGGCTTGCACAGCCGCAGGCAGCTCGGCGGAGGTCGCCAACCGCTCGCGCGCACAAACGCGGGCAAACTGCCGCGCCCAGCGGCCGAAGGCGCGGGTATCGGTCGACGCATCAAAGCCGGGATCGTCCAGGCTTCCCCCATACAGGTGCAGCAGGCCCCACGCGCGCGCCGCCAGCTCGGCAAGCGCCTCGGCGGAGCGCAGCGTGGACAGGCCGGCATCCCCGCCGATCACCTCGCGCCACAGCATATGCTGCTGGGTCGAGTGCACCAGCAGCCTGCTCTCCGCGCCCTCCAGCAAAAGCTGGTGCCACAGGCTCTCGAGCCAGCTCTCGAGCGGCAAGATGCTTGCGGCGTTCCAGCGCGTCTCCCCGGTCCTCCGCTGGGCAGCATCGAAGGCCAACCGAAGACTCCGGGCAGCACGCCGGCTGGCGGTCAGAACCAGTGCGCCGCGGCGAAGGGCCTCCGCAACGGCGGCCGGCATGCCGGAAACTGGACCGGCCCTGCGAGCGGCTTGCATACTCCCGTTATACGCGCGTGGGCAGGCTGGAAATCCGGGCAGAAATCCGGCTTGGACAACCGCTCCGAAAGCGCAGAGATCGGCCCGCGGCCTTCCTGCCGGATCAACGCGGCGCGCGACGCGACCGCAGCCCAGCCGGTATCATCCTGAGATGAGAGTTGCGCCGTCGATGCTCGTCTTCCTGCTCGCAGCGCCGCTGTCCGGATGCCGGGCCCCGTCTCCGGGCACCGCCGAGAGCGTCTCCGCCCCGAAAACCTACCACCTGCGCGGCAAAGTCGTCGCCACCGACCCCGCCACCGCGCACGTCACCGTCAGCCACCAAGCCATCCCCGGCCTGATGGACGCCATGACGATGCCCTACAAAGTCGTCGACCCAAGCACCCTCGCCGAGCTCCACCCCGGCGACCTGATCACGGCCCGCGTGCTGGTCGATCCAACCCCCGACGGTCCCTCGAACGCGCGGCTCGATGACATCGTCATCGTCGCGCAGGCCCGGCCGGACTACCAGCAAGCCGTCACCTATCATGTCCCCGCGCCCGGAGACGCCGTCCCCGACTTCCACCTCCTCAACCAGAGCGGCAAGCAGATTCACCTCGCCCAGTTCCACGGGAAGGCCGTGCTGCTGACCTTCATCTACACCCGCTGCCCGCTCGCCGACTTCTGCCCCCGCATGAGCCGCAACTTCGCCGAAATCGACAAAGCTCTAGCCCCCGACAAAGCCCTGTACGCCAAGACCCACCTGCTCAGCGTCAGCTTCGACCCCAAGTACGATACGCCCGCCGTCCTCCGCAGCTACGGCGGCGCGCACACCGGCCGCTTTACCGACGAGGACTTCGCCCACTGGGACTTCGCCGCGCCCTCGCTCGCCGAGCTCCCCAAGCTCGAACAATACTTTGATGTAGGCGTCACCGGCGACTCGGCCAATCCGTCCTCCATCCAGCACTCGCTCTCCACCGTGTTGATCGGCAAAAACGGCAAGGTCGTTGCATGGTATCCCACCAACGACTGGAAGGTTCCCGAGGTCCTCGAACAACTCAAGCAAGCCGCGGCAGTCTAGCCATCGAGTATCCTGGATCGATATGGGTGGAGGATGGACATGGGCAAGCTGACCATAGCTTTTGGAGTGCTGTTATTGCTGGTAGGCGCAGGCGCGTTCGCAATCCTGGGGCATCATCCGCATACCCTCATCCCGGCCGTCTTCGGCTTGGTTCTGGTCATTCTGGGCGCGCTCGCGAACACGCCCGACACAAAGCGCCGCATGCTGTTCATGCACATCGCGGTGACGGTCGGGCTGCTCGGCTTCCTGGGCACGATCCCCGGCATCGTCGGCGTCCTCCAGATGGCCTCCGGGCACACCACCGCGCGGCCCGATGCCGCGCGCGTGCAGGCCATCATGGGCGCCGTCTGCCTGGCCTTCGTGCTGCTCTGTGTGCGCTCCTTTATCAGCGCCCGTCGGGTGCGCATCCTCGGCTCCTAGGGAGCCTCTCATCCAGGCAGGGCTCACTCTGTTTTTAGTTGTCCTCCCCGCAGTGAGCCTGCGTCGGTTCTGGCCGGAAGCCATATCGCAGGATTGCCTCCACACTGTTCCAAAGCATTAAACTAAAGTGAATCCGCCCGCGGCCGATACACTAGAAAGGAAGATTCATGGCAAGCTCGCTCAGCTTCGGTCCAGGAGTACCCGCAGGAGACCGGCCTTCCCGCGGCACCGGAAGATCGACCACGGCGGCCCTCACCGCGGCGCGCCCCAAGCCCAAACTGAGCAAGGTCATGCCGGAGGTCTGGAAGCTGGTCAAGCCGCGCAAATGGCTGATCGGCGGCAGCTTCCTCATCATGATCGTCAACCGCGCCACCTCGCTCGTCCTGCCCGGCTCGACCAAATACCTCATCGACAACGTCATGAACAAGGGGCAGCTCAACCTGCTGCCCCTCATCGTCAGTGTCGTCGTGGGCGCGACCATCCTGCAGGGCATCACCTCCTACGCGCTCACTCAGCTGCTCTCGAAGGCCGGCCAGCGGCTCATCACCGATCTGCGCAAGCAGGTGCAGTCGCACATCGGCCGGCTCTCGGTCGCCTTCTTCGACGAGAACCGCACCGGTACCCTCGTCGCCCGCATCATGACCGACGTCGAAGGCGTCCGTAACCTGATCGGCACCGGCATCCTCGACTTCTTCGGCGGCGTGCTCACCGCCATCTTTGCCTTCTGCGTGCTCATCCGCCTCAGCTGGCAGATGACGCTGCTCACCTTCGGCGTCATGACCGTCTTTGCCTTCATTCTGCAGCGTGCCTTCAAAACCATCCGGCCCATCTTCCGTGAGCGCTCGAAGATCAACGCCGAGGTGACCGGAAGACTGACCGAGTCGCTCGGCGGCGTCCGCGTCGTCAAGGGCTACAACGCGGAGAACAGTGAAGCCGAGGTCTTCGCCACCGGCGCCCACCGCCTGCTGGCCAACGTCATCTCCTCGCTCACCGCGCAGTCCATGATGGCGCTCGCCTCCACCAGTGTGCTCGGCGTCGTCGGCGCGCTGATCATGTACCTCGGCGCGCACCAGGTCGTCGCCCACAAGCTCACCACCGGCGGCTACGTCCAGTTCGTCGCCTTTCTCGCCTTCATGGTCGCCCCCATCGCCGGCCTCGTCTCGATCGGCACGCAGCTCACCGAGGCCCTCGCCGGCCTCGACCGCACCACCGAGATTCTGGGCGAATCGCAGGAGGACGCTCATCCGCGCCGGAAGATCGAGCTCGGCACCCTGCGCGGAGAAGTCTGCTTTGACAACGTCACCTTCGAGTACGAGGCAGGCAAGCCCGTGCTGCATGGCATCAGCTTCGACTCGCAGCCCGGCACCGTCACCGCGCTGGTCGGCTCGAGCGGCTCCGGCAAATCGACCATCATCTCGCTTATCTGCGGCTTTCACAGCGCCACCGGCGGCCAGATCGACGTGGACGGTATCGACCTGGCCACGGTTAAGCTGAGCAGCTACCGCGAACAGCTCGGAGTCGTGCTGCAGGAGACCTTCCTCTTCGACGGAACCATCGCCGAGAACGTACGCTTTTCGCGCCCGCAGGCCACCGAAGCCCAGCTGCTCGAAGCTTGCCGCATCGCCCGCGTCGACGAGTTCGCCGAGCGCTTTCCGGAAGCCTACGACACCATCGTCGGCGAGCGTGGCGTCAAGCTCTCCGGCGGCCAGCGCCAGCGCATCTCGATCGCCCGCGCCATCCTCGCCGATCCGCGCATCCTGATCCTCGACGAAGCCACCAGTTCGCTCGACTCTGAATCGGAGGCCATGATCCAGGGCGGCCTCAGCTTCCTGATGCGCGGCCGCACCACCTTCGTCATCGCGCACCGTCTCTCGACCATCCGCAAGGCCGACCAGATCCTGGTTGTCGAGCAGGGAAACATCGTCGAGCGCGGTACCCACGAGTCGCTCTACGCCTCCGGCGGCCGCTACTTCGACCTCTATACCCGCCAGCACGGCCTGGAGATGAACCTCTTCCTAGCCCCAGGCGAAGGAGACAGGGTCGCCGCCGCCGCGGGATAACTCCAAGAATCTGTCCACAATCCAATCACCTATTGCTCTACAGCTACTTACCGAAGCTATACAGCTCCACAAACGTCACGTCATCCTGAGCGAAGCGAAGGACCCCTGATCCCCTTGTCCCCTGTAACCAACAGCCACCCCTAAAGAACCGACCTAATTCGCCACAGGCACTCTCTCCACCGAATCGATCATAAGCACGTCCACAGGCACCTTCTGCGGCTTCAACAAAAGACCCGTCGCCTGCTTCAGGGCGGCCTCCAGCGAGGGAAGGGAACTGTCCGCATCGGAATCAGGCTTATAGACGAAGCTGATGTCGTAGCTGCCGACGATGCCCGTCTGGTCAACGACCGGAAAGCCGGCCGCGGGAATCAGGTATTTCGCCAGCTGAGGCATAGACCAATTCGCGCCGCACATGTGACCCGGACTGACGTTAATGCGGAACCCAGGGTAATGATCCCCCTTGGTAGGAGTGAGGTGCGGACCGCTCTCCCCGACGACCAGGGCATATCCTGGGCTGAGCCGCGTCTCGCTGTGCGCAACCAGATGAAACCGCTCCTCCAGCAGGTTCTGCAGACGCGGCTTCAGCTCGTCGCGGCTCAGCTTGATCCCGTCTTCCGGTTTGGCGTCGACATCGTAGAGGTTTGTCTCGAACCAACCGGGCTTGTTGGCGATCTGGCTGCCGTCCACTCCGTAAGCCAGTTGGCAGAGCAGCGCAAGCGAGACATGGGTTGCGCTGAATCGTCCGACTCCCGGAGGACTCCAGTGGCCTGTATTCGGGTCGGCCTGCGGCGGAGCAGGCCTCACGGTCGCAACCTCAAAGGAGAAGCTTGGAGCTTGCGCCGCACCCGCGGGAACAGCCGCGGACGCAGCAAGAGCTGCCAGGCACATCGAGAGTACCAGCAAGAGGCGCCGTCGTCGGGACTGCCCGTTCGTGGACCCGCCCGAGAGAGAGCGAGTGAACCCGGCCTCTGCCGATTCGCTCATCGGGAAGCATCTCCACAGCCGGTGCTCCGAACCGAGCAAGCCACATCTGTCAAGCGTCGAAGTCGTCCGAAAAACATTCATCTTGTTCAGAGCAAACGATTTATTCTTCTCAAAAAGTTGGCACAAACCCCTGTTCCATTGTTCTAAACTGGATAGAGTAGACCGCTTGGAAACGTGATTCACCGCTGTGACCGGCAAGTGCTTTTTATATTCGGACACAGAGACCTCGAAGTCCAGACCTAATTTGCTTGTTTTGAATACTTTGGGTACTTAAGTACGGCGTGGGCATACCCCGCTGGTGTGGCTTCTCTACAATGGAGAGATGCCACCCCCCATAAAGCCGAGCGAGGACGCCCAGCGCTATAACCCGGCCGAGATCGAACCCAAATGGCAGGCCCGCTGGGACGCCGACCCGGCCCTCTACGCCGCCGCCGACCCAGCCGAAGCCCACGCCTCCGGCAAGCCGAAATACTACTGCTTGGAGATGCTGCCCTACCCCAGCGGCCAGCTCCACATCGGCCACGTCCGCAACTACGCCATCGGCGACGCGCTCGCCCGCTTCATGTGGATGCGCGGCGCGAACGTCCTGCACCCCATGGGCTGGGACGCCTTCGGCCTCCCCGCCGAAAACGCCGCGCTCAAAAACAACGTCCCCCCGCGCGAGTGGACGTTGTCGAACATCGCTGCCATGAAGACGCAGTTCCGCCGCCTCGGCATGAGCTTCGACTGGTCGCGCGAGATCACCACCTGCCTGCCCGACTACTACCGCTGGAACCAGTGGTTCTTCCTCAAGATGTTCGACGCCGGCCTCGCCTACCGCAAGAAGAGCAAGGTCAATTGGTGCCCCGTCTGCTGCACCGTGCTCGCCAACGAGCAGGTCGTCAACGGCCGCTGCTGGCGCCACGAAGACACTCTCGTCGAGCAACGCGACCTTACCCAGTGGTTCTTCCGCATCACCCGCTACGCCGACGAGCTCCTCGCCGGCCTCGACACCCTCGACGGCTGGCCCGAGAAGGTCCGCACCATGCAGCGCAACTGGATCGGCCGCAGCGAAGGCGCCGAGATCACCTTCCCGGTCCACGGCTGTACGGACTCGATGACCGTCACCGTCTTCACCACCCGCGTCGACACCATCTTCGGCGCCACCTCGCTCCAACTCGCCCCCGAGCACCCGCTGATCCAGCACTGGGCTGGCTTTGACGCCCAGCTCGCCCCGGCGGTCGACCAGATGATCGCCCAGCAGACCGCCGCCCGCGAAGCCGGCGACCTCGGCGCCATCGAGAAACACGGCATCCCCACCGGCCGCAGCGCCACCAACCCTTTTACCGGCGAGCAGATCCCCATCTGGGTCGCCAACTACATCCTCGCCGACTACGGCACCGGCGCCATCATGAGCGTCCCCGCCCACGACGAGCGCGACTTCGAGTTTGCCACCAAGTACAACCTTCTCATCCGCCGCGTGGTCGCCCCGAACCTCGACACCGACGACCTCGCCCTCCCCTACCTCGGCGAAGAGGAAGGCGTCCTCATCGACTCCGGCGAGTGGACCGGCGAGCCCTGCCTCGAAGCCCAGGGCAAGATGGCCGCCTTCGCCCAGGCCAACGGCTTCGGCCAAGCCACCGTCACCTACCGCCTGAAGGACTGGGGCGTCAGCCGCCAGCGCTACTGGGGCACGCCGATCCCGATCGTCTACTGTGACTGCTCGCCCAACCAGCCCATCCCGGTCCGCGAGTCCGATCTCCCCATCCTCCTCCCGGAGCAAATCCACATCACGCAGGAGGGCGGCAGCCCGCTCGGCCGCGTCCCCGAGTTCGTCAACACCACGTGCCCCCGCTGCGGCCAGCCCGCCAAGCGCGAAACCGACACCATGGACACCTTCGTCGACTCCAGCTGGTACTTCTACCGCTACACCGACCCTCACACCGACACCGCCCCCTTCCGCTCCGACCGCGCCAACTACTGGTTTCCAATCGACCAGTACATTGGCGGCGTCGAGCATGCCATTCTCCACCTCATCTATTCCCGCTTCTGGACCCGCGTGATGCGCGACCTCGGCCTGATCCAGAACTCCGAACCCGCCGAACGCCTCTTTACCCAGGGTATGGTCATCAAGGACGGCGCCAAGATGTCCAAGTCCCGGGGCAATGTCGTCTCGCCCGACCTCATGATCGATCGCTACGGCGCCGACGCCACCCGCATGTACGCCCTCTTCGCCGCGCCTCCTGACCGCGACCTCGACTGGCAGGAAGATGGCGTCGCCGGCATCAGCCGCTTTCTCGCCCGCATCTATCGCCTCTCGACCAAATACGCCACGCTCGCTCAAGCTGCCGGCCGCCATCCGATCCCGGAGGACAAGTCAGCTCGCAGCCCTGAAGATCTCTCCCTCCTTCGTGCCCTCCATCAAACTATCGGCAAAATTACGCAAGACTTTAACGGCCGGTGGCACTTTAATACCTCTATCTCGTCCATTATGATTCTCGTCAACGAGATCGCCGCAAAAGAACCAGCCATGGACGCCGGCCGCATCTCCCCCCCGGTCATCGTCGAAACTCTCCAGTTCCTTACCCAGATGATCGCTCCCTTCGCTCCCTTTCTCGCGGCCGAGCTCTGGCAGGAACTCGGCGGAGCCGGCATCGTCTTCCGCGCGCCCTGGCCCACCGCGAGTGAATTCTGGGCCCAAGAAGACGAGATCGAGATCCCCGTCCAGGTCAATGGCAAGCTCGTCACCGTTCTCCGCATAGCCGCCGGCGCGGACGAGCCCGCGCTCAAAGCTGCCGCGCTCGCCGACGAGAAGGTCGTCTCCCGCGTTGCCGGCAAAACGCTCGTCAAGGCCATCGTCGTCCCAGGCAAACTCGTCAATCTCGTGGTGAAGTAGGTGCCCACCCCGACCCCCGTCCGCGGCACCCAGTCCTTCGTCCACACTCTCTCCGCCTGCCGGGGCCGGCCCTCGCTCACCGTCATCGAGGTTGCCTGGCGCTGGCTCTTCGGCATCCCCGCCCTGCTCCTCTTCGCCTCACGACTCCGCGTTGTCCTGCTCGCCGCCACCTCCGGTACACTCGACCCTGCCTCGCTCGGCCTCGATCAGGCGCTGCTCGCCGACCCCATCGGCGCTCTCACCGCCGACCCCCTCGGCGCCGCCCAGAAGTTCGCCTCCGCCCTCGCTCAGGTGCTTCCCGGCTTCGAGCGCCTCGCACTCCAGCTTCTGCCGCCGCTCGTTCTCGCCTGGATCGTTCTCTCCTCTGTCGGCCGCACCCTGCTCCTGCGCCGCTTCGACCCCGCACTGCACATCCGCGTTCTTACCCTAGCCGTCCTCCAGGCCATTCGCCTTGGCGTCCTCGCGCTCGTCCTCTGGCTCTGGTTTCGTCTCGTCACCGGCAGCGCTCACCTCGCCATTTATGCACCCATCGCCGCCGGCAGCGAACCCAATCTCGTGCTTTATTGCGCCCTGGTCATCCTCTCGACCCTCGGTCTCTTCACTGCTTGGGCCGTCGTAAGCTGGCCGCTCGCCATCGCTCCGCTGCTCGCCATGCTCAACGACACCGCTCCTTTTGCCAGCCTGCGCGCCGCCTTCACGCTCGGCCCTCTCCGCGCCAAGCTGGTCGAGATCAACCTCGTCCTGGGCATCGTGAAGATCGCTCTCCTCGTCTTGGCCATGGTCTTCTCCGCCACGCCGCTGCCCTTTCAGAGCGTCACCACTCCCGGCTTTCTCGCCTGGTGGTCGGCGGGGGTCGCCGTCGTTTACCTGCTCGCGTCGGACTTCTTCCACGTCGCCCGTCTGCTTGGCTATCTCGAACTTTGGCGCGCGTACCAGAACGGCACGCCTCGCTCCTAACCGGGTCTTTCGGTCCCCTATTCCCGGCGCTCTCCATGTACAGTGGGTAAGCAGAACAGAGAGGAAGCCCCCGATGTCCGTTGCCCTGTATGGTCTTGGTTATCTCATCGTCGTGGCAGGCATTGCCTACCTGGCGAGCCTGATGCACATCCCGCAGACCTGGATCGTCGCTATCGTCATCATTCTCCTTGGTCTTGGCATTGTCACGGTCGCGCAGAACCGCCAGAAATCCTGACCGCACCCGCTAGACTAGGACCGTGGACACCTCAACCATTGTCATCCTGGACTTCGGCTCCCAATACACCCAGCTGATCGCGCGCCGCATCCGCGAGTTCAACGTCTTCTCGGTCGTCCTTCCCTGCACGGTCCCGCTTGCCCGCATCCAGGCGCTCGCGCCCCTCGGCCTCATCCTCTCCGGAGGCCCGTCCTCGGTCTACGATCCCAACGCGCCCGCCGCCGATCCCGCCCTCCTGACCCTCGGCCTGCCGATCCTCGGCATCTGCTACGGCCTGCAGTTCATCACGCACCATCTCGGCGGCACGGTCGAGCCAGCCGCGAGCCGCGAATACGGCCACGCCGAAGTCGAAATCGTTCGTGAGTCCCCCCTTTTCCGCAGCCTGCCCTCCACCCTTCACGTCTGGATGTCCCACGGCGACCACGCCTCCCGGCTTCCGCCCGGCTTCCACCTCACCGCCCAAACCGCAAACGCCACCGCCGCCATCGCCGACGAAGCCCGCCGTATCTGGGCCGTCCAGTTCCATCCCGAGGTTGCCCACACCCCGCAAGGCACCGAGCTGCTGCGCAACTTTGTCCTCGACCTCTGCGGCGCCGTCCCCGACTGGACCCCCGAGCACTTCATCCAGTCCACCATCGCCCGCGTCCGCGAGCAGGTTGGCCAAGGCCACGCCCTCTGCGGCCTCTCCGGCGGCGTTGATTCCTCGGTTGCCGCCGTGCTCGTCGCCCGCGCCATCGGCGATCGCCTGACGTGCATCTTCGTCGACAACGGCGTCCTCCGCAAAGACGAGTTCGCCCAGGTCCAACGCACCATGCGCGAGCAGCTCGGCCTCCATGTCGTCGCCGTCGATGCCTCCGCCCGCTTCCTCGCCAGACTGGCCGGCGTGACCGACCCCGAAGCCAAGCGCAAGATCATCGGCAGCGAATTCATCGCCGTCTTCGACGACGAAGCGAAGAAGATCTTCGAAGCCGAAAGAAGTGCCGGGGAAGCAATCGCCTGGCTCGTCCAGGGCACCCTCTACCCTGACGTCATCGAGTCCTCGAGTGTCCACGGCCCTTCCCACACCATCAAGAGCCACCACAACGTCGGCGGCCTGCCCGCGGACATGAAGCTCAAGCTCATCGAACCTCTCCGCGACCTCTTCAAGGACGAAGTTCGCCGCATCGGACGCGACCTCGGCATGCCGCCCGAAATCATCGACCGCCAGCCATTCCCCGGCCCCGGTCTCGCGGTCCGCATCCTCGGCGAGGTCACACCCGAGCGCGTCGCAATCCTCCAGGAAGCCGACGCTATCGTCACCGCCGAGATCAAATCCGCCGGCCTCGAACGCAAGCTCTGGCAAAGCTTCGCCGTCCTGCTGCCTGTCAACAGCGTCGGTGTCATGGGCGACCAGCGCACCTACGCCAGCACCTGCGTCCTTCGCGCCGTCGAGAGCGAAGACGGCATGACCGCCGACTGGGCGCCACTGCCTTACGACCTCCTCCGCCGCATCTCAAGCCGCATCGTCAGCGAGGTCCGCGGCATCAACCGCGTCGTCTACGACATCACCAGCAAACCGCCCGGCACCATTGAGTGGGAATGACAGTTATCCCTATTCATTTGCTATTCACTCCGCATCAAATGTGACATAGTGAGTAAGAGGTGTCACATGAGCTCCGAACATGTCCAAATGACAAAGAACGGACGGATTATCATTCCTGTGTCAGTTCGGAAGAAGATGGGTCTAAAAGAAGGAGATACACTTCGCGTGGAGGTAGATGAACACGGTCTGCACATCCAGACCTTTCGTCAAGCGCTCGCGCAGGCCCAAGCAATCCTGAGAAAAACCATCGAGCCCGACCGCAGCTTGTCTGCCGAGTTGATTGCGGAACGTCGCCTGGAAGCTCAGCGTGAAGAGCAGGACCACTAAACTTGCAAATCGCAGTTCTCGACTCCTCGGCAGTTCTCGCGGTCGTTCATCACGAGCCTGGAGGAGAGAAACTTGCAGCCTTAGTCGAAGCTCGGCAAACAGACCTTTTGATGAGTTCCGTCAACTTCTGCGAGATGGTCACGAAACTCATTCGGGACGGAGTCACCCCGGAGGACGTCCAGCGAACCCTCCGCTGGTGGAAGGTGTACGTCGTAAATTTCGACCTTGCTCAAGCGGAGCGTGCTGGAGAACTCACCCTTGCCACACAGTCCGCAGGCTTATCTTTGGGCGACCGAGCCTGCCTGGCACTCGCCATGAGTCGAAACGCAAGAGTTCTAACCACTGATCAAGCCTGGAGCAAGGTTCAACTCGGTCTCCACATAGAGGTTCTTCGCTAGCTTCTGACCTCTCACACCTTCCGAAACATCGCCGACCCATGAAAGTCCGGCAACTCGATCAGAAGCTCGGTCTTGTCCCGAAGAAAGCCATGCGCCGCCCGCGAGATGGCGTGGTTGGCCTCAGGCGAGTTGTAGTCGTGCATGAAGAAGAACCCGCCCCGCACCATTCGCGGGTAAAAGAATCCGAGTACGTCGAGCGCCGGCTGAAATAGATCCACGTCCAGCATCACCAGCGCGAACGGCTCCGCCTCCAAGCCCTCCGCCGTCGCCGGAAAGAAGCCCTTGCGAAACACGACGTTGCGCGTGTCTCCCAGGAGCGCCGCCACGCCCTCCTCGGACGTATCGCGAAACCGGGCGTCCGCCCCGCCTTCGAGCGACTGCTCCGGAAACCCCTCAAATGTGTCAAATAGATAGAAGCGCCGCTCCGGAGCCTGCCGATGGATGAACGCGCTCGTTACCCCGCGATACACCCCCACCTCGGCAAACGCTCCCGGCACCGCGTCCGTCTCCAGCCGCTGAATGGCCAGCGCCAGCGCGGCGTAGCGCACATCGTCGTGGTACTGCTCAATCCGCTGCGCCACCTCGGGTACGTACGTCGGAAACTGCATCGGACGGCGCGCCCTGGTCAGCTTGGCAAGGCTGCGCGCGGCAACACGAAGGGCGACTTTGGCCGGACTGATCTCAGTCGACATAGGGCCGTTGACAGGCGGTAGGGCAGGGAAGCGTCATGACCGCGACTCCTTGAGCGACCTACCCCAGCTCCTCCATCGAGGAGGCCCCAAACTTGAGATACCAGGGGCTAGCCGCCTCGAGCGCCTTGTTCACATTTGAGATGTTCTCGACGCCCGTCGTCTCCAGCCACTGCTTGAAGGCGTCCGGACCCTTGGTCGCATACACCGCAATGCCGTCCTTCCACGTCGCCCGGCCGCACAGCACGCCGTTGAACTTTGTGCCGGACTCCGCCGCCAGCTCCAGCGTCTCGATAAATACCGCATTCGACACGCCCGCTGAAAGATAGATGAACGGTTTGTGGGTCATCGTCTCCGCATCCCGAAAGTGCTGCAGCGCCTCGTCCCGCGTATACGCCGCCTCGCCCTTGTAGGCGCGCGTTCCAGCGACGTAGCTCATTTCGATCGGCACCTCGACCTTCAACACATCGACGTTGTACCGGGCCTTGCCGAACTCCGCCATCGACCCCGAAACGACCTCCGGCTTCTTCTTCGCGTAGGCGAGCGACTTTTCGTCCCCGCCCTCGACGTCGTAGCCGACAAACTCGAGAAAAAACGGGATGTCATGCGCGATGCACTCATCGCCGATCCGCTCGATCCACGCATGCTTCAGGTCGTTGATCCCCGTCTTCTCAAACGGCGAGTAGTACAGCAGAATCTTGATACAATCCGCGCCCGCCTCCTTCAGCCGCCGCACGCTCCACACATCCAGCAGATCCGGCAGCCGTCCCGCCGTGTTCGCGTCGTAGCCCGTCTTCTCGTAGGCCAGCAGCAGCCCTGCGTCGTTGCGATGCTTCGAAGCTTCAAGACCATACTCCGGATCGAGCAGAATCGCCGACGCATACCGCGTCAGCACCTCCGTCACCAGCGTCTTGAACTCGCCCAGATGATCCGAGTTGATGATGCCGCCCTTCTCCTTGGCCAGCGACTTCTGCAGCGACCCACGCTGATCCATCGCCGCGGCGGCAATCACCCCGTGTTCATTCGACACGGCTTTCAATCCTGCGAGCTTCCCGGCGGTCAATTTCATCGGATTTATCTCATCTCCCTGTGCGTTTTTGGATGCGCTTGGCGTCGAAGCTGATTTTACACATCCATCCTGCCGGGTTCTACGTCTGGGACGGAACTGGAGGTCGCTCGCATCCGTATCGCAGGATCAGTCTCGGAGAAAACAGTGCGCTTGCTTTCGATATTTGTAGCAACCCTCGCAATGGCGTCAACGTCCTTCGCCCAAGGCAAACAGGAGATCTCGGGCGCTGCGACAGCACCCATTGAGGTCATGGTTCTCGCAACCTACCATATGGCCAACCCGGGCCACGACGCTGCCAATATGCAGGTGGACGACGTTCTACAGCCGAAGCGTCAGCGAGAACTGGAGGCAGTCGCGAAGCAGTTGGAGAGCTTTCGTCCGACCAAAATTGCCGTGGAGGCGAATTCCTCCGCGCCCACCTATATCTGGAAGGCAGCACTGGATCCTGCTGACTTGAAAACCAAGCGCAACGAAACTTACCAGCTTGGGGAGCGTTTAGCTCTGAGCAATGGTCTCGATAAGCTCTATGGCGTCGATACGGATGGCGACTTCGATTTTGAGCCGGTCAAGGCATTGGATGACCGGCAAACCGGGGGAGTCCGCATTAAACATATGATGGCTGGCATACAGGAGCTTGTGGATGAGAGCGATCGCAAGCAACATACAAGAACGATTGGGCAATCTTTGGCATGGATGAACACGCCTGAGGCGATCAAAAGGAACAATAACTTCTACATGGAATCGCTATCGATTTCAGATGGCGACAACCAGCCGGCAGCCAAGCTCGATGCGGAGTGGTATGAGCGAAACGTGAGAATCTGGGGAAAGATTCTGCAGATAGCGAAACCAGGAGACCGCATCATCCTGGTATTTGGACAAGGACACGCCTCTTGGCTGAGGACGCTTGTGCAGGAGATGCCCGGTTACAAGCTGGTGGATCCACTGCACTACCTGAACTCTGCTGGCCAATGATCAAGACTGACACTCGTCATGCCACGAGGAACACACAGCAAAGGTAAAGTCGCGTCAAGCCGGTACGCGCAATCTGAAACTCAAGGTGGTGCTTCCGGCGGAGCCGCTCCCGCTTGATCACGAACTTGCCGACACCGGACTTTCCAGGCGCCATATTTTTCCCAACCGAATGGCCAACTGTAGCCGTTGCAGAGTGCGTATGGGAAACGGGTCTTTCGCCAACTAGGTTCCAAATGTTTCTTCGGCAGAGATTGCGCAATTCTCGCCGGCCCGTTTTGCAATAAAGGTCTCAGGACTCCCATCGTCAGGGTTGATGAAGATGACGTCCTTGGGATTGCGGCGTGGTGTGTCCAAGGCAAGAAAGACTACCGGCTCCTCAAGAAGATCCGGGAGAGCGTGGATCGTGCCTCGCTTGAAGAAGAGCAGATCCCCAGGGACAAATTCGCTCAGATTGGCCACGTTGTCCAGCCAGAGGGTTCCTCTGCCGGAGAGAACGTAGAGATATTCGTCACAGTTAGCGTGAAAGTGCGGGGGCGTAGGCCGGTAAACCCGAAAGATACGGGCACTGGCGGCTTCTTCATCGGTGAGGTACTCATCGAGTAACAGCGTATCTGCCGTCGCGGGAAACCGCTTCGCGATCTCGTGAGGCTTGAAGATGGAATGATCGTTTGTCTCATGCGCCGGCATAGAACAGTCTCCTTACGCAACACCTACGACGCACTCGTTTGTGAATCTCAACGGAAAACGCCATTTGGAAATCTCTCCGTGAAGCAAACCCGACAAGTCCGGCCAGCTTAAAATATTCTGCCAAGAAGCGGAAGCGGCCTGTCAAAGATCCACCTGCAAACCAACAAACCCAACCAGCCGCACATCCCACCTATGTACTCAAGCCCTCGCCATGACCCAAACCACACGCCTCGTCCTCATCTTCGCCCTCTGCTTTCTGGCCGGCATCCTTCTGAAGCTCTACCAGGACCGCACCCTCACCCCCGCCGAGCTGCGCAGGAACATGTCCTCTGCGGCCCGTTCCAGCTGCCTCGACCGCGCCCACCAGACCGCCGCTGCCCGCGCCGGTACGCCCCAGCAGGTGAATCGCTATTGCGATTGCGTGACCTCGAAGGCTATCGATCCGCTCTCCGATACCGAACTGCGCGACGCCGCAGCCCGCGGAGACAACCCCAGCCCCGACGACCTCACCCGTATCCGCGGTATCGCCCAGGTCTGCAACGCGGAAGTCTACGGCCTCAGGTAGTCCGACCCCAAGGCCCGCACAATGTGGCAATCGTACTTCGACTCACAAAAACCGCAAGGCGCGCAATCCAGCCCAACCTTCCAAGTGTCCACATAAGCGAAGTCCGGGCTTATGGAAACCCCAGAGGACTGCTGGCGGAAACGACCCCCGACATGCGGATTTTATCCAAGGTCGTGCGCGCTATCTCCACCGTTCACGTCGTAGCAAGCCCCTGTCACCATCTTTGCCGCGTCTGTCGCCAGGAACACGGCCACAGGAGCCACTTGCTCCGGCTGCAGCCACGGAACGCCAAGCGGGGTTCGCGGCAATTTCGCCTGGGCGGCTTCTTCTTCCGTCGGATGCTCTGGCGGCGGTGTCGTCATCGTCTCACCCACTGCCTCGCTCCAGCGCTTGTCATTGCGCGTCATCGCTGTGTCGATCAGGCCCGGCTCAATCGTATTAACCGTGATTTTATATTTACCCAGCTCAAGCGCGGCACTCTTCATCAACCCGATGATGCCCCATTTCGAAGCCGAGTAAGCCGCGCCGTTTTTGGTTCCATACCGTCCCTGCATGGACGAGATGAAGAGGATCCGTCCACCTTTGCCCTGCTGCACCAGCATCGGCGCAAACGCCCGCAAGGTGTTGCACGAGCCCGTCAAATTATTGGCGATCACGTCGTCCCAGTCGCGATCCTCCATCTCCAGCAGTGGCTTGAATGCCTGGACGGCGGCGTTAGCGACCACGATGTCGACATGCCCCATGCTCTGCGCAGCCTGCGCGGCGGCCGCTTTCAGAGCCGTGCGATCGCGAATGTCGGCCTCAATGCTCAAGAACCGGCGACCCCGCTGCTTCACCAGCTTACCGGTCTCCTCAAGATCCGCCGGCGTGGCTGCTATGTATGGAACGATGGGCGAAACGGTGGCGTTGATATCAATTCCTACGATGTCGGCGCCATTGGCTGCCATAGCCACTGCGATGGATCGCCCGATACCCCGTGCCGCACCGGTTATGACCGCGACCTTGCCCTTGAGCGGTGCGTTCCACGTCTCGCCTTCCCACGTTTGCGCGTCAATCCGTGCCTGCTCGTTTGCACCCGCGCTGCCGCCTTTGGTTTCCTGTCCCATTGCCTCTCCTGTTACCCCCAATGCCATCCATCCCGCAGCGCTGGCTACGAAAGCGCGTCGACTCGTGTCCATTTGCAACACCTTTGCGGCATAGATGCATCCCGCATCCCTGGCGATCACCTTTTCGGAAGCCAAAGGTGCCGGGACCGTTCATGAAAATCACCTATGTGCAGGGCTTTCGCCCTTCCACACGGAATTCCAGAAATCATGCACTTTCAGTGCTGCGTCAGCTTCTCTAAGCCGCCGCCAAAGCCTCCTGCTGCAGCGCCAGCAACGACCTTACCCCACCTTCCGCCAGATCGAGCATCGCCGTCAGCTCCGCCCGGCTGTAGCTCTCCTTCTCCGCTGTCGCCTGCGTCTCCACCAGCCCGCCCGACGCCAGCATCACCACGTTCATGTCGACCGTCGCCCGCGAGTCTTCCTCGTAGCACAGGTCGAGCAGCGTGTGCCCATCGACGATGCCCACGCTCGTCGCCGCGATCATCTGCTTCAGCGGATTCTGCTTCAGCGTGCCCGAGGCGAACAGCTTGCCCAGCGCGATCGCCAGCGCCACCGACGCTCCGGTTACCGCCGCCGTGCGCGTTCCGCCGTCGGCCTGGAGCACGTCGCAGTCCAGAATAATTGTCCGCTCGCCCAGCGCGCGCATATCCACCACCGCCCGCAGTGAGCGCCCGATCAGCCGCTGGATCTCATGCGTCCGCCCGCCGATCTTGCCCTTCTCCGCCTCCCGTGGAGACCGTGTCAACGTCGCCCGCGGCAGCATCCCGTACTCCGCCGTCACCCAGCCCCGGCCCGAGTTTCGCATCCATCCCGGCACCCCCGTTTCGACCGTCGCGTTGCACAGCACGCGCGTATGGCCGGCTTCCATCAGCACCGAGCCCTCCGCCGTTGATACATACCCCACCGTGATGCGCACCGGCCGAAGCGCATCCGCCGCACGTCCATCCGGCCGAAAAAGTTCACTCATCCCGTCCTCACTTCCCAAACTCCGTGTACCTCTGTGAGACCTTCTCCGCGTTCTCTGTGCTCGGTCTTGTCTTTCGCTTACCCCGGCATCAACACCAATCGATGCCCCCCACTCACCTTCCCAAACGGCATGGTAAACGTCGTTCCCCGATACCAGGCCGCAAACTGATCCATAAACCACGGGCTCACCGGATTGCCCGACTGCCCCAGTACCAGGTTCAGCGTCGTCCGATTCAAGTTTCCGAAGTCCACCGTCATTCGCTCCGACGGTCCAAAGCTTCGTCCCACCTGCTTTACCGTCGTGCCATCGCCGGACTGCGGCAGCACACCCGTCCCTGTCGGCAGCCCAAATACCCGCTGCAGCAGCGGCGATTGCGCGAAGACCGGATGCTCGATATCGAGCACATGGATCGCTCCATAGCGCCAAGTCGCCAGGTTCGCCGGAGCATGTTCCTCAGCCAGCCCCGCCTCGATCGCCCCAGTCAAAAAGTCGTTCCAGTCGCGAAAGCCTTTCGGCAGCCAGCGCGGCGGCGTATGCATCATGACCTGTTCGAGTGCGTAATCCTCCTCGCCCCACACGTACAGCGCCCGCAGCTCCTTGGCGGACTTCACTCCTTGCACATGCGGCGCCAGCAGCATCGGCCACAGCACACTATGCACGCTCGCCACCACCGCTGCCGCGGGCGAGTCGATCGTCATTCGCCCATTGAACGTCCGCAGCAGATCCGCCGCCTGCCGCAACGTCTTCTTCTGCGCCGGATTCAGCGGACGCACCGGCTTCTCCAGTTCATTATCGAGCGCATACGCCAGCCGCTCCGCCAGCACATGATCGAAGTCCGAGTACACATCGTCTTCAAGCGCCAGCATATCGCCAGGCGTCAGCCCCGTCTTGTGTCCCAGCGTCTTCCAGATCCGCTCGTTCCGGTAGGGCTCCGCCCAATTCAGCGTAATCGGATAGCTGTAGTCGTCCGGAGTCGTCCTCGCGTTGGCCGTCGCGATCACGCCTCCCGGCGGATCGAACACCTGCGGCAGCTGCGCGAATGGCACATACCCCGTCCACTCCCGCATCGCCATCGGCATCTCCGGCACCGGGCTGATCCCGTTTAGCTGCGTGTCTGGCGCCTGCCCCGCCGGAGCCTGCACTCCTGTCCCATTCAGCGGGTCCGGCATGGCCGCGATCGCAGGACTTTGGGCCGGCCCGCCGGGCGCAACGCGAGCTATATCCGCCGGCAGTTCCGCTGCTGTTGCGGGCACTGACGTTAGCCCCGCCCCCCGCACCGGAATACTTCCCACCATGTGGTACCCGATATGCCCCTGGTCGTCCGCATACACCACATTTTGCGACGGGAACCCGCCTTGGCTGAGTGCCGCCAGGAAGCTCGGCCAGTCCTTCGCCGAGTCCACCTCGAAGGTCGGTATCCGCAGCACCTCCGGGTCGTAGACCGTCCAGCGCAGCGCCAGCGGCCGATTTACCGTTGTCGTGAGCGCCGGATTCAGAATCGGCGTAATCGCCGCCCCATGCCGCGTCGCGGTTACATCCAGGGTCACCGTCCGGCCTCCGCGCACATGGATCACCTCCGGCAGATGGACCAGCGGCTGCCACGTCCCGTCCACCGCCCGGAACTGCGCTTCCGATCCCGTCCCCCGCACCGCCTCCACATACACATCCTGTACATCTGCACCCGTATTCGTGAATCCCCAGGCGATATGCGCGTTATGGCCCACCACAATCAGCGGCAGGCCCGGAATCGAGACCCCCGCCACATGAAACTCTCCCGCAGTTAGATCAGCTTCGTACCAGATGCCCGGCACCGTGTGGCTCAGGTGCATGTCATTGGAGAGCATTGGCTTGCCTGATGCCGTATGCGCTCCTGACACCACCCAATTGTTGGATCCCGCCACTAAGATTTCCTCCGGCAACCCTCCACGCACCCCGAGGTCCTCTCGACTGGAGCGCAGCGCCGTGGACCGATCCCCGAACTTCGTCTCTCTCCCACCCGGCTCCACTCTCGACTGCGTCTCGTCGAGCGGTACCTGCTCGATCGGCGGTCCTTCGACGGTAAGATCCTGCACCGGCGCGGTCGGCGGATGATCCCGCCACGATCCTACCGGATACAGATCCGCCGCCAGCTCCGGCGGCAGCCGCTCCGTCAGCGCCGCCCTCGCCAGCTTCACTGGAAACGACGTCGTCAGATCCTGAAACATCTGCAGCTCCACCAGCAGCGAGTCCCGCGGTGTCCACGGCCGCGGTCGATACCCCAGCATCTTGAACTCCACCGGCAGCCGCCCCGCCTGCGCCGCCATCGACGCGTTCACCCCTGCCGCATACACCTCCAGCAGATGCCTCTGCGCCGCCGGCAAATGCGTCACCGCCCGGTCCGCCGCCGCCCGCACCTGCAGCGTCCGCTGCAATCGGTCCAGACCAACCGCTCCCGATCCCAGCACCTCCGCCAGCTCTCCCGCCGCGTGCCGCCGCAGCACATCCATCTGGAACAACCGGTCCGCCGCCGTCACATAGCCCTGCGCAAACACCAGGTCATCGATCGTCTGCGCGACGAGGTGCGGCACCCCCCGCGCATCCCGCTCCACTGTTACCTGCGCCCGCAGCCCCGGCACCGACACTGATCCATCGAGCTGCGGCAGGTTCTTCCGCGCGCTCGCCCGCAGCCAGAACCGGCCCCCATAGAATGCCGCCACGGCCAGCAGCGCCACCGCCAGCAACGTCGTTCCGGCAATCTTCGGCAGCCGGCTCGCTGAAAGCCACGGGTCTTTCTCCTCCGCGCCCGTACCTTCCGCGCCCGTGCCGTCCGCACCCGGCTCCTCCGCCAGCGGCCGTCCGCTCGCGTCCTCATGCATCAAATCCCGCGCGCTCCGCCGTGGCCTGTTCGCTGCTGATTGATCTGTGTTCATTGCCCTTAAGCCAGTCTAGAGTAGATTATCGGCAGAAAACGCTTTGACTTTAGCGCCGTCCACCCCATCGAGTGAGAGTCTCGCCGCCTTCCTCTCCCGCCCACGCCTAGTCACCCGTACCACCACCGCCGCCACCCCCAGCGTCGGCAGCACCAGCACGCTGCCCTCCGGCCCCGTGGTCCCCCCGGACAACCATGCCGGCCCCGTCGCGTGTGTCGTCAGCACATGCCCCACTGCCCGGATGCCCGAGTCCGCCGTCCCATAGAGACACGTCTCTGCCCAGTCCCAAGCCATGTGCATGCCCACCGCCCACCACAGCGACCCCGTCCACCACAGGGAATACGCAAAGACCGCTCCCGCCACTCCGACGGCCGCGATTCCCCACGCCGTCTCCCCCGGATTGCCGAGATGCCCGAACATGAACAGGCCCACTGAAAACAAGAGCGCCGCCACCCAGAACCCCACCGCCTCCGCAAAGTGAAACCCGGGCCGCAGCGCCCGCACCATGCCCGCCACCCCCCGAGCCACGGTGAACTGCACATACCCCCGCGTGAAAAACTCCTCAAACAGGCCCACACACAGGAACGCGCCCGCCCACCGCAGGCCGGACCCGACCGCCGCCGCCCCGCGCAGCGCCTCGCCGTCAAACACCAGCGCATGCGTACTATAGAGCGCCCCCACCAGCGCCGAAAGCAGCACCAGTCCAGTCACCGCTCCCGCGCCAAAGTCCCGCAGCCGCCGCGCGCCCAGCCCATAGGCTGCAAACCGCCGCCGCTCCAGCACCGACATCGCCAGAGCCGCCAGCGCAATGGCCGCGAAGCTGAACGAGTCTCCCCAGAAACTCATCGCGGCCGTCATCTGCTGCGCCGCCGGCGTCCCCTTTTGCGGCAGCAGATGAAAGCGCCGCATTCCCGGAACGGCCGCGCGCTCGAGCGCATACGCGATCAGCAGGAACAGCAGCAGACTCCACCCCGCGCGCAGCCCGTCGGCCCCCACCAGCACCCAGCGCAGCGCGCCTCGCGCCGAGCCGTCTCTTCCCCCCACGATCTCCCCTGACGCCACAACTTCTCCCGCGACCCTGTTATCCTCGGGCCTAACCCCGCACTGATCTGTCATCCTACAGACATCCCGCATCGCCCAAGGACGAACCGTGGCTTTCCGAGTTCTACACCACAATCAGTGCTTTGACGGAGCCTGTTCGGCCGCCGTCTTCACCAAATTTCACACCGACACGATCGGCACCGCGCGGGCTTACGAATACCGCGGTCTCGCCCACACCTCTGCCGGCCCCATCCCGGATGCCGTCTTCGGCCCCCAGGAAAACGCCATCGTTGACTTCAAGTATTCGCCCTCCCCGCGCCTCACCTGGTGGTTCGACCACCACCAAAGCGCTTTCCTGACTCTTGGGGACCGCGCCCGCTTTGAGGCCACCCAGCGCACCGAGCACCCCTCCCGTCAGTTCTTCGATCCAGGCTTCGTCTCCTGCACCAGCTTCATCGCCCAAACCGCCGCCCGTGTCTATGGCTTCGACCTCTCCGGCCTCGACGACCTGCTCTACTGGGCCGACATCATCGATGGCGCCCGCTTTGCCTCCGCCCGCATGGCCGTTGAGATGCGCGAGCCCGCCCTCCAACTCGCCCTCGTCATCGAAAACGCCGACACTCCCGGCCTCATCCCCCGCATCATCCCCCACCTCACCGTCTTCCCCTTTGCCGACATCGTCGCCTTGCCCTTCATCCAGGAGCGCGTCGGGCCTCTGCTTGAAAAGCACCGCGCTTCCATCGACCTCCTCCGCCAGCGCGCCGCGCTCAACGAGGAAGTCATCTACTTCGACCTGCTCGACCGAGAAACCGAGGCGCTCAGCAAGTTCATCCCCTACTTTCTCTTCCCCGAAGCGACCTATACCATCGCCGTCACGCGTTCCCGTACCCGTACCAAGATCTCGGTCGGCACCAATCCATGGACGCCGCTCCCGCCCGCGCAGCTCGTCAATCTGGCTGAGATCTGCGAGCGCTTCGGCGGCGGAGGCCACGCCCGTGTCGGCGCCATCAGCTTCGGCCCGGATCAGGCAAAGCTTGCCCGTACCACCGCCCAGGGCATCGCCGCCGAGCTTCGCACCGCCGTCGGGCAACGAGAAGCGGTTGCCGCCCACTCAGAGTAAAGAGAGGAATCTTAGCCATGATCACCGCACTCTTTCTCATTCTCGTCATCGGAGCCGCGATCGGCGGAGTGTATCTCGCCATGTCCAGCGGCACGCGCGGTGGACGGCATGACAAGGCGTCGATGCCCGTCGTCCACGACCAGGAAAGCAACAATCCACGCGGCGATGTCCGCTCCGGCAACGGCATCAATTAGCAAAGTCGAGCGATCTGGTGAGGTGTTTTACCGCGCCGGCATGTACTCCTCAAACCAAGCCACCTCGCGAGCCTCCCGGTCCTGGATGTGCGCGGGATCTCGAAACCCATGTCCCTCATTCGGGTACACCACCAACTGGGTCTTCACGCCCTCCGCCCGCAGCGCATGCCAGAACTCAAATGATTGCGGTGCCGGGCACTCCCCGTCCCGGTCCCCTACAATCACCAGCGTCGGCGTCTTCACCTTTTTGATGAAGTTAATCGCCGAAGACTTGGCATACACCGCCGGATCGTCATAGACCGTCGCCCCAAAGAACGGCACCATCCACTGGTCGATCGAGTTCTCCCCGTAGTACGACTGCCAGTTCGATAGCCCCGCCCCCGCCACCGCTGCCCGGAACCGCGTCGTCTGCGTTACCGCGAACATCGTCATGAACCCGCCATAGCTCCAGCCCGTCAGGCCCTCGCGTGTTTTATCGATCGAGACCTTCTTCTCGATCGAGTCCATGCCGGCCTCGATATCGCGTAAGTCGCCGTAGCCGAAGTCCTTCCGGTTGGCCGCGGTAAACTTCTCGCCTTCGCCGAAGCTGCCTCGCGGATTCGGCGAGAACTCGAAGTAGCCTAGCTCCGACCACACCGAGCCGCTCCACCGCGCTCCCGCCGAAGCCGACGGCCCGCCATGCACCTGCACAATCAGCGGATACTTCTTCGCCGGGTCGTAGTTCTTCGGATACGTCAGCCAGCCCTGCACATCGAAGCCCTCATTGGTCCATTCCACCGATTCGGTCCGCGCCGGAGGCTTGGCGCCATCGTTCAGGTGCGTCAGCGGATGAGCCTCGCCCAACGGCCCCGCCCACACCTCGGGAGCCATCGCATGGCCGGATTCCACATAGGCCAGAATGCCCTGATTCGAGAGACCGATGGCATTCTTGATCGGGCCGCCCGCCACCGAAACCTCACCCAGGTCCTGCTGCTGCTCCTCCGCACGCCCGCTCACGGAATAGTTCGCGAGCCACGTATGGCCGCGCCGATCCTCCACAAACCCGATCGAATCCTCACCCGTCCACGCCAGGTAGGTCGGCGTTCCGTCGATGTTCGGCGTAACGTCGGTCGGCTCGCCGCCCTTCGCACTCACCACCCATACATCGCCGCCGGTCGAGCCCTGGTCGGACATCAGGCCGCCGATAAAGGCGAGCTGCTTGCCATCTGGAGAAAACCGCGGCACCGCAATCTGCAATCCATGCAGGGCTGACGTGGTCGTGTTCGGATCGAAAATTACCTTCGGATCAGGACGCATCTTCTCTTCGCCCGGACCATCGGCCGCCTGCGTGTACAGCTTGGCAATCCACCATGTATTTTCTCCGGGAGGAGCCGCGGCGATATACGTGATCTCCTGAGAAACAGGCGACCAGCTGAACTCGTAGACGTGCAGAGTGCCCGGTGTAAGAAAACGTCCTGCTCCCGTCGCGGTATCGACCGAGTACACGCGCTGCACCTCAACTCCATCTTCCCCGATCACCCCCGACCAGGGCTTCATCGCCGCCAGCGCGCCCGCATTGCGCGTCGCATTCTCGACAAACAGGAACGCCAGCGACTTGCCGTCCGGCGAGAACGCCGCCTCTTGAAAAATTCCCGTCACATGCGTCAACTGCCTCGTCGCTCCCGTCGCGCGCGACCACAGAAAAATCTGCGGCTGTCCTGGCTTCTCCGTCTTGCTCGTACACGTTGATGTAAACGCCAGCGTCTTCGAATCCGGCGCCCACACCGGCGACGAGTTCGAGCAGGCCGTCTCCCCGCTCACCGAAACGATCTTCTCCTTCGCCGCGTCCGGATGCGCCACCTCGGTCAGGTGCAGGGTCAGGTTCTGGCGATCGCCGATCGTCCACGCCACGATCGCCCCATCGGGCGAGATGGCCGCCTGCAGCGGAGCGCGCAGCCGCGTCGTCTGAGCCGCGGCCAAAGCCGCCAGACGAGGATCGGGATGGGCCATCGGCGCCCATGCCGGGCTTCCAGACTGGGCAGGTAGACGTGAACTGACGGCCGCACACAGCAGCGCGGCAGAGGCAAGACTCGATACAAGCTTCATGAGAGAAACCTATCACGCCGGCTCAAACAAGATAAGGCCTACGGCGGTGGACCTCAGCTCGTTTGCCGGCTTCCCTTGAAAATTCACGGACCTTCCAGTCAGTACGCAGTCCTCTCTTCCAGATGCTTCTCGATCTCGGGCCTGGTTCTCCAAAAGGTACGCAGCCTGCGCTGGCTCAGCAACGCTACCTGGTCGGATCGGTGCTTCGTGCCCGGCTGTGTGGAGTTGCCATAGCTCATCAGACCCTCCGCCTTCAACGGCGTCGTGAACTCCACCGCGGAGATCCACGTCTCGCCGCTCAGCGCGTCGCGCGTGCCATCCGGGCCGAACTTGCCGAAGACCATGGAAGGAAAAATCCCGATGCTCCCCGAACCACTCTCGCCGGGCACGGTCACATCGCCCGCCTTGTACTTCGTTACGTCGCCGTACGGCCGTTCGAGCGAGCCGAACATGGCCCTAGTATCGACCGCCGCCTGCCCCAGCATCGTCACCGCGGCCGCCGGGTCCTTCAACCCCGAGGGCGTGTCGAGCGGAGCCTTCAAGCTGAACGGCATGGCGAAGTTTGCCTCACTCATAAAGTTCGGACCCATGAACTTTGTACACCAGTTCTCAAACAGAAGCGCGTCCTTGCTCTCGGGGTTGAAGACGTGGTCCCACGTGCTCAGCACGGCGACTGCGTCCTTCACGTTGGCATCGTCGCTCGCCGCTGCGGCGTGAAGCAGCTCCGGCAGGATGCGGTCGGCTAGCAGCGCGCGATTCGTGTATTTCAGTTCCACAAAGTCGTCGTAGGTCAGCTTCGGCTTGCTCATCAGCAACCGCACGGACTGCTCGGAGCGCATCGTCACCCCGGTCAGCGGAGCCATGTAGGGCGGGAAATCGGCCGGCTTCAGCGTGGAAGGCCACGTCGTAATCCACGGCGGGTCATTGGTGTTCTGCACAAAGCCGGTCGGCGGATCGATCACCTTGGGCAGGTCTTCGTATGGGTGAATCTTTGTCCAGAGCGTGCTCGAGGTGTCACCCGGTACATCGCCCCGCCAGTACTTGAAGTCGCCTGTGGGATGCTCCGGCACCATGCCGTTATAGATATAAAGAATGTGGCCCTGACGATCGCCGTAAACGATGTTGAACGTAGGCACCTGCAACCGCTTCAGCGCCGCCTGAAACTCGTCGAAGTTCGCCGCCTTGCCCATGTCCCAGTACTCCTGCAGCATGCCGGGGCGGTCGAGCCCCGCCACGCGCAGCGCGATCGTCTCGCCGTTCGCTTTGACGAAAACGGGACCCTGTACCGTCGAGCGGATCGTGACGGTCTCTTCCCTCGTGGAACCGTCGTCCTGCTTGATTTTCAAGCTTCGGCTGGTCGTCGTGAACGGCAGCACCTTGCCGTCGTACAGGTAGCCGCCCGGCGCAAGCGTCAGCTTGTACGACGTATCGCCGATGACCTGATTGACCGTGTTGGTAAAGCCAAGCTCATCGTTGAAGCAGAACCGCAGCACGGGCAGGCCTACCTGCGTGGCTCCATACATGTGAATGCCGGGGCCTTCCAGCTGCGCTTCATAATAAGTCAGCTGCCCGGGAGCCCAGGGCAGATGCGGATTGGCCAGCAGAAGCGTATGGCCGCTCGCGGATTTCGATGGCGCGAGCGCCCACGCATTCGATCCACCTGAAATGCCGCCGCTTCCCAGCGTGCGCTGCTGCGAGGCGACATAGCTGTAGTTTGTCAGCCGATGCGCATGCGCGATGATGTCCACGCCGGTAATCGGCAGGACCACCTTAACGGATGGGTCGATCTTGTCGGGGTGTTTCGCCGCGTATTCGTTGATGCCCTGCGCAAAGGCATCCATGTCGGACCGGAACTGCGGCGTCTGCTGCTTGTACCACTCCGCGCCGCGCTCGTAGATGCCGTTCACGATAACCCACTTGTCGGAGTCCACAAATTTCTTGCCCCAGTACTCGGAGGCGCGCCCGCGAGACTCCCCATAGAGATGGAGGAGGAGGTTGCCGTGGCTCTGCGCCTGCGCGTAGCCGAAGCCGTAGAAGACGCCGGTCTCGCTCTTGCCGTAGATGTGCGGCACTCCATAGGTATCCCACAGGATCTCTCCGTGAGCGCCGGCCTGCGCGAAGGACGGCGCCGCGCCAAGCGCAAGCGTGATGCAGCCAACAGCCGCGGCGCAAAACAGACGCAATGTGATTCTCATCCATGACCTCCCGGCGACAAACCCTTATCTAACCACGTCTCCGCGCTACCCCGGAAGGCAGGAACCGGAGCGACCGCTAAAACATCACCCTCAGCGCAAATTGAATCTCTCGCGGATCTTCCGCCGTGGCAATTGTGCCGAAGGCGGACGAGTCCGCGGTAGCGTTCGGCGGGTCGAAGTTGGGATGGTTCAGCACGTTGAAGAACTCCGCGCGAAACTGAATCGTCGCCTCTTTTGGAAGAGGAAAGCTGCGCGCGAGTGCCGTGTCGAAATTCTGATACCCAGGCTCCAGGATCGAGTTGCGCGGCGCATCTCCGAAGGTGCCGGTCGCGGCCTTCGGCAGGTAAGCAGCCGTACGGAAGTATTGGGTCACCGTCTTCGGCCCGTTGTTTGGGTTGCCGTAGACATTCGGGCGATCGCGGTTGGTATACGTATTGCTGATGTTGCCGGAGTAGATCGGGCTCTCGTAATGCCCCGTCTGTCCTTGGTAGATCTCGTTGATCTCGAAGCCGCCCAGCAGCTTCGCGCCAAGACCGGACCGCAGCAGGAAACCATCCCTACCGAACGGCAACTTGTAGATGCTGCTGACGACGATGCGCTGCGCAAGGTCGAAGTCCGAGTGACCGTAGTCGCGCGCCAGATTGCCGTTCTGTTCCGTCGTACCGTTGTAGCCGCTCGAGTTATCGAGCGACTTGCCATAGGTGTAGGAGATCAGCGAGCTCAGCCCATGGCTGAAACGGTGATCCACCTTCACCTGCAGCGAGTTATAGTTCGAAGCAGCCTGGCTTTGATATTGAACGATGGTTCCGTACAACGGGAAGGGCCGCAGCGCGTTCACGCCGGCGACAGAGGTGATGGCGGCCTGGGCCGGCGGCTGATTCACATTCTGCGCATCCACAAGATGGCTGCCCTTGGAGCCGAAGTAGCTCACATCCAGCAGCGTATTCGCGGTCAGTTGCACCTGCATGCCCACGCCGTACTGCTGGATGTACGGCGTCAGGAAATGAGGGTCGATGGAGTACGGTGCGCTCACGCCGGCCGCCGCTCCCGTGGGAAACGGATTGGCCAGCGTAATCTGTGCCGCGGTGCTGCTGTTGAAGGTCTGCGGGTTGCGCTGCGGCGGGTTGTAGTACAGGTTGCCGATCCCCGTAAAGCTCGGCGGCGTTCCTGCGTTGATTCCGTAGCCGCCGCGCAGGACCATCTTCGGATTCGGGCTATAGGAGAAGCCCACCCGCGGCTCAAACTTGCTGTAGTCATACTGGATCAGGTTGCGCGCCTGACCGTTCTGTCCCGCCACCACGATGGTTCCCGTCGCCGTATTAAAGGACGACTGCTGGTTGTTCTTCGACACAAACGGCGTCGGCAACTCCCAGCGCAGGCCCAGGTTGAGTGTCAGCGTCTTCGACGCCTTCCAGTCATCCTGAAAGTAAAAGTCAAAGGCCGAGGTCCGCACATAAATCTTCGGCGCCAGCGGATTGTTCGTGGCGCTGGTCGGCAGTCCCAACAGCAGGTCGGCGAGCGCATAGCCGGTAGTCGGTGTGGCCGTACTTGCCGTAAACGCGAACGCGCCGCGGCCGGAGGAGATGGACAGCGTGTTTTGCTGCACACGGCGAATATCCTCGCCAAACTTGAAGCTGTGCGCACCCCGGGTCCACAGCACCTGATCGGCCACTTGGTAAGAATCGTTTACCAAGTCTTGCGGAATGTTGCTTGGACCACCCACCGTAGCAAAGCTCGTCACCGTGGCCTGGGGGACGCCCGTGTTGTCGGCGATCAACTGACTGAAGACGTTCGGAATGTTGTATTGCCCGACGAAATTGATACCGACATCCTGCTGCAAACGCGACTGCTCATAGCGGTTGAAGCCGATCTTCGCGATATTCAACAAATTAGGCGAGAAGATGTGCGTCTCCGAGAGACCGCCCACCACCAGCGGCTGTCCGGAGGAACAGCCGAAAAGCGGAATCACGCGGCTGCCGCAGGTCGAGTTCGACGGCTCAAACGATTCATCGTTGTAGTAGTTGTATTCGCCAAAAGCGGAGTCGCGCTGCGTAAATGTCTGGTCTACGCGCAGGGCGTACTGGTTGGAGGTCTCGGGCCGAAGCTCGTTGAAGTTGAAATTGTTCGTCGGCAGCTTGCCCGTAGCAGTCGCGGCAGTGGGGGCAGGGTAGTAGCTTGCCAGCGCACGGCCGATAATAGCGGCTTGGCCGGTCCATTGCGGCAGCAGCGAGAGATTGTTGCCGGGAATCGTCGCGCCCGCAACGTATGGATTCTTGAGCGCCACCGGATAGGCCGACAGATTGCCGGTCGCGACCCAGCCCGCCTCCGGCACCGTGCTCAGCGTCGTCACCGTCTGGTGCAGGCGTAGACCCTCATAGCTGAAGAAGAAAAATGTCCTGTTCTTGATGATCGGTCCGCCCACCGTGCCGCCAAATTGATTGCGCTTGAATGCAGGCTTCGAGCCCACGGGGACAAAATAGTTATCCGCATCCAGCAACTGGTTGCGAATGTACTCAAACAACGAGCCGTGAAAGTCGTTCGTACCGTTTTTGGTCGTGACGACAATCTGTCCGCCGTCATTGCGCCCGTACTCCGCGCTGTATAAGCCGGTGAGCACCTTGAACTCAGCAATGGCATCCACGGATGGGCGATAGGATGCCACGTTCAGCTGCTCGTTGTTGTTATCGAATCCATCGAGCGTAAAGTTGTTCGACGCCTCGGACGCACCGGCAACGTTGAAGCCGCCGCGATATCCAAGGTTTGAGCTGAAGACCGGTGGAAACACCGCCGGCACGATGTAAGCCAGTGTATTGAAGTTGCGGCTGTTCAGCGGCAGTTGATCCAGCTTCTGCTGATCGACTACCGTGCCGACTGAGTGGCTCTCCGTTTCAATCTGGTTCGAGTCGGCGGCCACCGTCACCACCTCGCCCGCGGACCCGGCGATGAGCGTGAAATCTACCTGTGCGTGCTGGTCGACCACGATCGTCAGCCCGGTGCGCTCATTGCTTTTGAAGCCTGGCGACGAAACATCGATGCTGTAATGCCCAATCGGAAGCGCGGGGAAGTTATAGTTCCCATCGGCTGCCGAAACGGTCCTGAAAACAGTTTTCGTATCCACATCGGTCGCCACGAGAGCGGCATCCTTCACCACCGCGCCGGTCGGGTCCCGGACCAGACCCGTGACGCTGCCGGTGGGAGTCTGCGCATGGGCTCTAAGCGATGCGGAAAGCAGAAGCACGAGCGAGAGCAGATACCGGGCATTGAACCTGAAATGGGTAGATGCCATCGTTAGACTCCTTAGCAAAGGTGCGAGAGGCAGGTTCCGGCTAGAGCGCGACTCTTAGCCTCAAGGAGGATTTGTCTGCCACGCGAGCCCGAGCAGCGAAAGAGTGGAGCAAGTCGGCCAGGCGCCAGTTTCAGGCCGTTCAGAAACTGAAACATGCAAGAGGCCGTCTGCACTCAAAAGAGGGTCGGCAAAGCTTGAATCACAATCACTGCTTGTCGAAGTATTCTTCGTACTCATGCGAACTGCCGTCGGGGCCTTTTCCGATGCCGCGCCGGATCAGTTGTTTTCCGTCGGCCGAAACCCACCACCACGCACCCACAATCACGTCCTCACCCTTCATCTCCAGAATTTCAAGTCCCAGCGGCCCGGTCCGGCGCACCTCCACCTGGTTGAAGCGGGCACTCTCGTTGAAGGGATGCGGCTTGCCGTCCATGGCCGCCTCGAAGTTCGCGATTGCGGCCGGCTTATCCTTCGCGGTGTCGTTCACGGAGTGGTACTTCATCGTGTTCCCCTCAATATGCACCTCGAGCATCAAGCTCATCATGGGCGGAAACTTGCCGTTACTCCAACTGGACTTAGCATCGTTGATCTTCCAGGTTCCGTCCAAAGGATCACCGGCGGCGTGGGCCGAACGATCTAGCAATAGAGGAAGGCAAAAGCCGACTACGGAATACTTCCATACTGATTTCAGCAAGATCGGTTCTCCTCTAAGAACGGCTGGTTCATGCTGCAACGAAGTCATGATCGTGGGATGGTGTACTCCGAATCTAATTCAAGCAAAAAGACACTGCAAGCCAGAATCGCCGGAAAAGCTTCTCTCGCTCGTTTCAAACCCTCAGTGCTGCTGAGCGAATCCTGAGGACCCAGGCGTGAAGAGCTGCAGGCCTGCTCGGTGAAACCGCATCGCGTACAGGGATAGACAGGCCAGGAGCGTCTACCCGGGTTTGACGAAGCGTCACAACTTCCATCATTTCCTGAATTTTGGCGTCGAGAGAACAACTTTCTCGGGTTAGGATGAAAGTCAACCCTACCTAAGACCTCAAGGAATGAGGTTAACCACGGTTCGTTTCCGGAGAAGAGATCCGATGAGGTCATCGGAGAAGCGCATAGCTGTACCCCTTGCTGCTTGACCGTAGAGAGCAACTGCTTTGCACAACTTCAAATGGAGGCAATACCATGGCGCCACGCCGCAGGCAATTGTTCGAACTTCCTCTTTGTGTGGGCATGCTGCTTCTGACCTCCGGCTTGACCGGCGGTTACGCGCAGAATGCGGTGTCGACCGGGTCGATCACAGGCACGGTTCACGATGCGTCGGGTCTGGTCGTTGCCAACGCGAGTGTCGTCGCTGTCAATGAGGCCACCGGCGAACGCCTGACGTCGACCTCGAACACGTCAGGCACGTTCAGCTTTCCGGCGCTCAAGATCGGCCTGTACGATGTTACGTTTTCCTCGACGGGCTTCAAGAGCTCCGAGATTCGCGCGTTGGACGTAGGCGTGGGGCGCACTGCCGAAGCCAACGCCACACTGGTGCTGGGCGCGGTCAGCGAGACGGTCGTCGTCACAAGCGATGCAGGTTCAGCCCTGAATCCGTCCGACACGACGGTAGGCACGCTGGTCGAGAAAAATACGATCGACGGACTTCCACTGAGCGGACGGCGCTACACGGATCTTGTGCTGCTGACGCCAAATGTCACGGCCGATGGACAGTTCGGACATATCAGCTTTGCGGGGCAGTCGGGCGGCGATCTGTCCGGGTACAACAACACGGCTGGAGGCGCCTCAAACGCCAACGGATCGAGCTCTTTTACGGTCGATGGGTCGGATTCGACCAGCTACTATTACGGCGATAATCGCGGCTTTACGCGTATCCCCTACGTCTTCGGCCTGCAATCGATTCAGGAGTTCCAGGTGCAGGCGAACGTGTATAACGCGGCTTACGGCGGCGCGGGCGCGGGCTTCATCAACACGGTGACCAAGTCCGGCGCGAACGCCTTCCACGGCGACGCCTTCTATTACAACCGCAACTCCGGTACCGGCGCCAATGATGCGGTCGACAAGGGCGCCGGCAATCCCAAGCCTCTGAACGTTCTCCAGCAGTTTGGTGCCGATATCGGAGGCCCGATCAAGAAGGATAAGATGTTCTTCTACTTCGACTATGAGCAGCAGCGGCACAAGGATCCGCTCTATGCGGTGAACTCCGCGCAAAGCTCGACCGACGAGGTGAGCTTCGGCGTTCCCGCCGGAACGGCACTGCCGCAGCCGAACAGCCACTATCCTGCGCCGGCGACGATCTCGACCGCGCAGGCGACCGCGAATCCAACCAATCCTGTGTATCTTCAGGGCGTAGCCAATGCGCTGAATGTCATTCACTCGAATCTCGGTCCGCGCGCCAGGCGCCGCGATGACTATGAATTTTTCCCGAAGTACGACTGGCAGGTCAGCGACAAGACCCACCTCACGCTGCTCTATAACTACAACCACTTCCAGTCGCCCGGCGGCATTATCACCTTCAGTCCGGAGGGCTTTGGCGGCGATGAACTGCTGGGCAACAATGGGGTGCGCGATCACGTCGGCACGGTTCATCTAACGCATACCTTTACGCCCTCGATCGTGAACGATACCTACGTGAGCTATGCGCGAGATGAGCAACTTTACAGCCCGTCGGGTCTGGCCCCTTCGCCGACGACGCCCGAGATGATCGTTCTCGCGCCCTCCACGCTGCTGCTTGGCAATGCCACGTTTTCCTACAACAATCTGCGTGAGTACCAATGGCAGTTCGCCGATCACCTCACCTACCTGCATGGCAAGAACCAGTTGGACGCGGGCTATAACCTGAACTACGACTCGATCTCGAATAACAATCCCGGCGCCTTTTTTGGCCAGTACGTGTTCTTCAGCCTGCAAGCATTTGCCCTCGGGAAGTGGAATGTTTATGAGCAGACAGCCGGCAACCCGAAGTACAACTTTTCCGATCCGTTCATGGGATTCTTTGTCAACGATACCTACAAGTTTGCCTCGAACCTGACCGTTACGGGCGGGATCCGCGAAGATTGGCAGACGTACCCGAATCCTGCCGGTAACCCGCTCGTCCCGGGCTCTCAGGTGTTCCATAATCAGTATGAGCGCGTCTCGCCACGGCTCGGCTTCTCCTACGCACCGCTTGCAAAAACGGTTGTCCGCGGAGGCATCGGGTTGTATTACGAAATCTTCGTCGGCGGGAACTACCAGAACTCAACCCAGCAGAACGGTATCTCTCAGACGCAACTGCAGCTCGTCGATTTCAACCCCGCCACGGTAGCTGCGACCCAAAGCCCCACATACCCAAACGCACTCCCTGCATCCAACGCAAACTTCACCACCGGCGGCAATATCGTCACGATTGCCGGCAACTACAAGACGCCGTCGGTGATCAATTCGAGCCTGCAGATCGACGAGGAGATCGCGAAGGGTACGATCCTCACCGTTGGAAGCTTGTGGTCGCACGGCATGCATCTCACCTCTTCGACTGCATATGACGAGAACCTGAAGCCGCCTACCGGCACGACGACTTACCTTCTGCCGGGCGGAGGCTCGGTAACGGAACCTAATCTAGACAGCAACTTACTCAAGGACGGCCTACTTACGCCAAGCCTGGGGCAGATCAATGCGCTCATTAGCCCGGGGATTAACAACTACAACTCCGCTTTTGTGCAGCTCAATCGCCAGGTTGCCACGGGAGCGAACGTGATCGTCTCCTACACCTATGCCAAGAGCACGCAGAGCGGAGTGGACTTTTATAACCAGTTCGCGTTGAACCAGACCCACAGTCTTTCGTTGCTCGATCAGCGCCAGCGGCTCTCGATTGCGATTGTGTATTCGCCTACGGTGGCGTTCGGCTCCGAGAGGACGAAGCGGGTTCTGAACGGATGGCGCGTCAGCACGATCAATCAGCTCAACTCCGGCCGGCCTTACACGGGTGTGATTGGGGCCTCGACCAACGGTGGGTCGCTGAACGACTCCGCCGCTCTGCAGTCCACAGCCAACACCGCTGCGGGCCTCGTAGGCGGCAACGCGCCTGGGTACGGGCTCGCTCCCGGAGACGGTCTGAACTCCTTCACAGGGCCGCCGATTACCGAGAGCGACCTCGGGTTGGAGCGTGCCTTCGGCCTTGGCGAAGGACGGACCATCACCTTCAAGGCGCAGGTCTTCAATGTCCTCAACTCGGCGAACTATTACGTGTACGCCGGCAGCGGCATCAACCAGGTGCAATACCTTGCCAGCGGCGCTACCTGCGGGGATGGCGTCACGGCAACTCAAACGTGCACCCTGACCCCCAACAATGGCAAGGGTGGGTTCCAAACGCTGAATGCGGTCAATCAGGCCAATCCGCCGCGGGTGGCGCAGTTCTCCTTTGCATACCGTTTCTGATTCGAGGGCGATAAGCCAGGCCGTTGCTGTTCGGGCACACGGGATCACAATGACCCATACGGTGAGCGAAGACGCACTCGAAGCACAGTACCACCAGCCTCGGCAGGTGGAGCAGTTCGGCGTGGAGCCCATTCCGCCTCACCTCAAGATCGTTCGCTGGTATGACCTGTTTGTCATCGTCGTCAACTTCCTCATCAATCCCGCGACCATCCTCACCGCCGGCATGGCCGTGGTCGCCGGACTCTCGTTTTGGGCAGCCGTCCTCGCGCAGACCGCCGGCTGCCTCATCGCCTTTGTGGCGTACATCGCCATGGCTACCATCGGTGTCGACTACGGCCTTCCCGGCCAGGTCGCCACGCGCATGACCTTCGGCCTCATCGGCTCGCGCTGGGTGCCCTCGCTGCTGCGTTCCGTTGCCTCCATCTATTGGTTCGCGTTTCAGTCCATCGCCGGCTCCATCATCCTCGTCAACGTCTGGGACCGCTGGCGCGGCGGCCACCACTCCCTTCTTGCCGTCAGCATCGTGTTCGGCCTCGGCCAGGTCGCGGTTGCCGTCGCCGGGTATGACACGCTGAAGTCTCTCTCTCGTATCGCGTTCCCGGCAAAAATCATCATCCTCGGCTGCATGCTCGCCGTCATGATGCGCTCTCCCGATCCCAGCTTTCATCTCGCGCCGGTGCTGCGCTATCGCGGCTCGGCCGGCTGGTCGTGGCCCATCTTCGCCGTTTGGATGAACGGCATCACCGCTGCCTGGCTCACCATGATTACCGACGCCGCCGACTTCTGCCGCTACTCCCGCAGCCGCCGCGATATGTGGCTGGGCACCCTCTCCGCCGCCATCCTCGGCACGCTTGCCGCCAGCTTTCTGGGCGCGTATGCCGCTGCGGCGACGCACGGCGCCAACGGAAACATCTTCACCCTCGTCGCCGGTCTGGGCTCCGGCGGCTGGATGCTCTTCGCCATCGCGCTTCTCATCGTTCTCGAAAACTGGACGATCAACGTGCTTAACCTCTACACCGGCGGCCTCTCGCTCGCGAATATGTTCCAAAATCTAGGCCGTTTCTGGACCACGCTCGGCATCGGCGCCGCCGGCGTCGCGCTCTCCCTGCAACCGACCGTCGTGCAGGGATACATGCAATACACAACCTCGCTGGGCAATCTGTTCGCCCCCATCACCGGCGTGCTGCTGGCGGACTATCTCTTCCTCCAGCATGGCCGCCTGCAGGTCGCCGCCCTCTTTCAAAAGCACGGCCAATACTGGTACTGGCACGGCTTCAATCCCGTCGCCATGGCCTGGATGATGGCTGGCCTCTTCGTCTATTACTGGCTGCCCGGCATCTATCTCCAGTCGCTCAGCACTGTGCTGATCACGGGCTTCGGCTACTGGCTCACGATGCGCCTTCTGCTTTCGCGCTTCACTCTTCTCTCCCGCGCTTCTGTCGAGTCCACGCGCCAAGCAGAACCAGCCTAATGCCTTCCAAACCAACACTTCGGGAAAGGGGACCTATGCTTGCTGTCTCGGACATCTGTCTGATCGTAGAAAACCTGCCAGCCGCGATCGTCTTCTATAAGGACGTTCTCGGCTTTGATCTGCGCCGTCACGCGCCGGGCTTCGCGGATTTCAGCAATCGCGGCTCGACCCTCGCCCTTTGGGAGCGAAGCCATTTGGTCGAGCACGTCGGCATCGCTTGCCCGCCTTCCACAGGCGCTCCCGGAACGTCCATGGCCGCCATCGAGGTAGCGTCTCCGGAAGATCTCGACCGCCATCATCGTGAGATGACCGGTCGCGGCGTCACATTTCTGGCCCCGCCCCGCTGGTACGCCTGGAACGCCTACGCCTGCTACTTCGAAGATCCCGAGCACCACCTCTGGGAGCTGTACACATGGGGACCCGAGGGGCACGCCGGCCTGTTCGAGCTACCCGCATAGAAGAGCAAACAGCGGCACCTCGCCCAGGTCAAGGATCTCTATGCGACGCTCCATCATCCTCGATGCCGACCCTTCGCCGGATGACGCCGTGGCCATCCTGATGGCGCTCGCCTCGCCCGAGGAACTGGAAGTCCTTGCCGTGACGACGGTCGCGGGCAACGTGCCCCTCGACCTTACCTCGAAGAACGCCCGCAAGGCGCTCGAGCTCGCCCACCGCACGGACGTCCACGTCTTCGCAGGCGCATCCGCTCCCCTGGTGCGGCCTCTCGTCACCGCGGAGGAGGTACACGGCAGGACCGGCTTTGATGGCTACGACCTGCCGGATCCAAGCATGCCTCTCATGGACGCCTTCGCTCCGGACGCCATCGTCGAACTCGTGATGAGCCGGCCGGCGGGCGCGGTAACAATCTGTTGCCTGGCGCCGCTGACGAACCTGGCGCTCGCCATGATTCGGGAGCCCCGGCTGGCGGCGCATCTGCGCGAGATTGTGCTCATGGGAGGAGCCTTTTCCGAAGGAGGGAACATCACGCCCGCGGCCGAGTTCAATATCTACGTGGATCCCGAGGCGGCGCATCGCGTCTTCTCTTCCGGCACCCCGATCGTCATGATTCCTCTCGATTGCACCCACCACGCCCGCACCACCGATCTGCGTATGCAGCGCCTGCGCTCCGCCAAGACACCCGTGACCGAAGCTTTCTACCATCTGCTCCGCTTCAACAAGCGTTTCGACGAGCAAAAGTACGGCTGGCAGGGCGGTCCGCTTCACGATCCCACCGTCATCGCCTACCTGCTGCGTCCTGAGCTCTTTCACGGGCGCCAGGTTCATGTGGCGATTGAGTGCGCGAGCTTGTTGACCCGCGGCATGACCGTCGTGGACTGGTGGGGCGTTACGGGGCTCAAACCGAATGCCCTGGTGCTGCGCGAGATCGATGCGGACGGCTACTTCGATCTGGTCATCGATCGGCTGTCGCGCCTGTAGAGGAGAAAGCCATGACAAAACTGGGCAGCCGGCGACAGATCCTGATCGATACGGATACGGCTTCAGACGATGCGGTGGCCTTGATCATGGCGCTGCGATCGGAGCGGGTCCGGGTGGCGGCGATCACGGTCGTGGCGGGAAATGTGCCGGTCGAACAGGGAACGCGGAATGCCCTCTTGGCGGTCGAGATGTGCGGCGCCGAGGTGCCGGTCTATCCAGGGGCGGCCCAGCCGTTGCTGCGACGGCTGGAGACGGCGACCTGGTTTCACGGGGCGGACGGGCTTGGAGATCATGGCTACGCGCCAAAGCTTCGGACTGCCGAAGTCACGCATGCAGTGGACGCCATCATTGCGACGGCCATGGCGCATCCCGGGCTGGAGGTGATTACGCTGGGGCCTCTAACGAATCTCGCGCTGGCGCTGGCGCGAGAACCGCGAATCGCATCGCGGATCAAACGCTGCGTCGTGATGGGAGGAGCGCCTTGCTGCGAGGGCAACGTGACGCCGGCGGCGGAGTACAACATCTGGGTGGATCCTGAGGCGGCGCAGATGGTGTTCCGGTCGAAGCTGCCGATCGAGCTGATTGGTTGGCAGTTGTCGCGGTTCGACGCAGCGCTGGGGCCGGAGGACATCGCTGCCATTCTGGCGAGGAAGACACCGCTGGCGGAGTTCGCAATCCGGTGCAACAACGTGGGAGCAAAGTCATACCACGTGCAAACGGGGGAATCTGGGATCTCGCTGCCGGATCCGATTGCGATGGCGATCCTGCTCGATCCTTCGCTCAGCCTGGAGTCGAGCCGGCACTTTGTCCAGATCGAAACGGCGAGCAGCTTGACGCGGGGGATGACGGTGGTGGACCGGCTCGAGGTCGGGGCGGACGAGCGAAACTCGGCTGCATGGCGAGAGACGAGATTGGAAGCGACGAAGGTTTCCATTTGCTGGAAGCTGGATGTCGTGGGATGGAAGGCGGCGCTGATGGACGCACTGCACATAGGACGACAATAAAACGAGTATTTGTGGACCGGCCACAACCCATATCAGGGGCGCCTCCATCTCACCTGATGATTTCGGAGCCGTAATTCAGCCGACGTCCTTGAGGTTCGATATGACCGTGCAGCTTTGGCTTTGGATCGGAACCATTGGGATGTCCGCCGGCATGATCCTTCTGTTCTTTCCGATGCAGAAGAATAAGTCCGTATCCGAGCAAGGCGATTCGATCGCCCACTTCCTGGTCCCAATGGTAGCGATGACGCTGTACCTGCTGATGGCCCTCGGTCATGGCTCGGTCGTGCTTCCCTCGGGCCGCGTCTTCTTCTATGCGCGATATATCGACTGGTCCATCACTACGCCGCTCTTGCTTCTGAGCCTTGTCTCGAGTGCGGTTCAGGGACATGCACGGAAACGCGGCGCGCTGATCGCGGGCCTTGTTCTCTCAGACGTGTACATGATCGCGACCGGACTGGTGGCGGGATGGACCGATGACCCGACGCTCAAGTGGTGGTTCTACATTTTGAGCTGTCTTTCCTTCCTGGCCATCTATGGTCTTCTCTTGGGGCCATTCAAGGAACTCTCGTTGAGCAGTCCGAAGGGCGACCTTTACCGCAAGAAGGCTGTGGCGCTGGGGGCCGTGTGGCTGGCCTATCCCATCGTTTTTCTGGTCGGCCAGGAGGGACTGCGCCTCTGGAGCCCGGTCATGGATGCGGTGTTGTTTACCTGCCTCGATCTCATCGCTAAAGTTGCATACGGCCTGTGGGCGGTAAGCATGGTTCAGCATACGGGCGCAGTAGAAGAGGAGCTGGAAGAAAGTGGCGATCGTCTGGTACGCGGACATTAATCGTGGCCCGGGCTGTCATCGTTGGGGCAGGCTTTGGAGGGCTGGCTGCCGCGTTGCGTCTGCGAGCGGCTGGCCTCGCGGTCGATGTCTTTGACAACCAAAGCTCGGCAGGCGGACGGGCGGGTGTCTACCGTAAAGCGGGTTACACCTTCGATGCTGGCCCTACCGTCATCACAGCCCCGTTCTTGTTCGATGAGCTGTTTGCGCTCTTCGGCAAAAGACGTGCCCAATACGTTCGATTCCTTCCCTTACTCCCGTGGTATCGCATACGATTTGCCGATGGAAGCAGCTTTGATTACGGCGGCACGCGGGATGAGCTGATTGAAGCTGTTCGGCGGTTTTCTGCCTCCGATGTCAAGGGCTATATCCGCCTGCTCGAAGAAGTAGAGCGGATCTATCGAGTCGGGTTTGAGGAACTGGGTGACCAGCCCTTCGACACCTTCACCGCCATGCTGCGCGTACTGCCGAAGATGGCTATGCTGCGCAGCGATCGTTCCGTCTATGCCTTTGTCTCGCGCTATATCAAAGATGAAGCGTTGCGCCGCGTCTTTTCCTTTCAGCCTTTGCTCGTGGGCGGCAATCCCTTTCATACAACCTCGATCTACTCTCTCATCCAGCACCTTGAGCGGAAGGATGGCGTCCATTTTGCAATGGGCGGCACAACCGCGCTCGTCGGTGCGCTGGTGCGTTTAGCGGAAGAGGAGGGCATTCGATTCCACTTCGGGCAGCGAGTCACGGAGATCGTGGTGGAAGACGGGCGCGCTACCGGCATTCGCCTCGCCGATGGCTCCCAGGTGCATGCTTCCTGCGTAGTTGCCAACGCGGACGCGCCCGCACTGTACCGAAACTTAGTACCGGCAGAGTGGCGCCGCAAATGGACGGATCGACGGATTGAAGAGTTGAAGTTCTCGATGGGCCTCTTCGTTGTGTATCTGGGCGTCCGAACGACGTTTCCTGCGCTCGCGCACCACACCATTCTGCTGGGAAGGCGTTACAAAGAGCTTCTTGAAGAGATTTTTGAGGGCAATCTGCTGAGCGACGATCTCAGTCTCTATCTGCACGCGCCTACCAGGACCGATAGAACGCTGGCTCCTGCGGGATGCGAAAGCCTTTACGTGCTCGCTCCCGTGCCTAATCTCCGCGCCGGCATCGATTGGTCGCGTGAGGCCGGCCGTTTGGAAGAGCGCATTCTGGATATTCTTGAAACAACTGTCTGTCCCGGAGTGCGGGAGGCGATCGAGGTACGCTTTCACGTTACGCCAGAGCACTTTCGCGATACGCTTCTGACTCATCACGGAACCGGTTTTTCGATTCAGCCCACTCTGTTTCAAAGTGCTTGGTTTCGCTTCCACAATCGCAGTGAGGACGTGCGTGGACTCTACCTGGTGGGGGCAGGAACTCACCCCGGCGCCGGCCTGCCTGGCGTGCTTTGCTCGGCCAAGGTTCTGGAGCACTACCTGCCGGAGATACTTACCGATTCTGCTTCTTTGGCGGAGGAACTGGAAGAGGCCATCCCATGACTCCAGCAATCGGCAGAACGTCTGCGGACCGGCTTATGGCAAACGCGGGAAAGACCTTCTACCAGGCGGCCCGGCTGCTGCCGAAGGCCGTACGTTCCGACGTGATCCAGCTCTATGCTTTTTGCCGGCGCGTCGATGACCTCGCAGACGAATTCCAGGTCGCGGAGCCGGAGCGCCGCCATGCGCTCGGCGCTCTCGCCCAAGCCTTTCAACAGAAGAATCCGGCGCAACTCCGTGCGGCCGGCTGGCCTTTTTCTTTGCAGGGTAAAGCGGCGGTGGCGGCCCGGCTTTTGGTCCAGGCCGCCACGCAGGATCTCGATTCCTGCCAGCCGCAGTCACAAGAGGCGCTCCTGGCGTATGCCTTCGGCGTAGCGGGCACGGTCGGCATCATGATGGCCTACGTCCTACGGGCCAGGCCGGAGGGAGTTCGTGCGGCCGTTGCGCTCGGCATGGCCATGCAGCTCAGCAATATCGCTCGGGATGTCGCCGAAGACCTTGAGCACGGACGTATCTACCTGCCCGCAGAGTGGGTCACAGCCGCAACGCTTCAGGCCGCGCTTTCCGCCACAGATCCCATAGCAAATCGCCAGGTTCTGGCGGCGACGGCCGAGGCGCTGGCCTTGGCGGAGAGCTTGTATCAAGCCGCGTTCAACGGCTTTTGGACTCTGCCGTTGCGGATTCGCTGGAGCATTCTCGCGGCCGCCCTCTGCTATCGCGAGATTGGACGGGAAGTGGGCCGTCAAGGGGAACTTGCCTGGGCCAACCGGGTCGTGATCACAGGCCGGCGAAAATTCTGGCTCATCTTCCTGGCCGGCGCGCGGCTTCTTCTGCCCCGCTTTTGGCTGCCGCGCCGCCGGGTCTCGTACCAGGTGCTGGGGCCGGCGGTGCTGTCCAGCCTGCGTGCGTCAGGGTTGGCCTGATGTCTCTCGATACCGATGTGCTCATCCTTGGTGGCGGCTGCGCCGGCCTCAGCCTGGCGGCCGCGGTCGCGCAGCAAGCCCCACATCTCCATGTGCACGTTCTAGAATCCCGCCGGCAGTATCAGCGCGACCGCACGTGGTGCTTCTGGAATACCGAGCCGCATCCCTTCTCCGCCGGCATCACCCACCGCTGGGCAAGCTGGCGCGTACGGCACGCCGGCGCCATCGTCCAGCAACGCAGCCGGCGCTATACCTACGATCATCTTCCGGCGGACTGTTTCTACCAGCTCGCGACCGACATCCTCGGCAAGGCCGGGCATGCGCTTTCGATGGGAGTCAACGTCCATGCAGTCGAATCTCGTCACAACTGCCTTGAGGCCGACACCGACACCGGCCCGCTGCGTGCACGCTGGGTCTTCGACTCGCGTCCGCGGAACGCTAACAAGATTACGCCGGTTCTCGTTCAACGCTTTCTGGGCTGGCACATCCGCACCAGCCTCCCGTGCTTCGATCCTGCCGCGGTCGAGCTTATGGACTTCCAGCCATCGAGTGAGCGCGGACGAACGGCCTTCTTCTATCTCCTGCCCTTCTCCACAACGGAGGCTCTCGTCGAAGCCACCTTCCTCGACGACCCGGCTCTTCCGCAGCCCAAAGCCGAGCTCCTGCTTTCCCAGTACCTGGAGCAGCTCCCCACGGGAGGATACCGGACTCTCTACACAGAAGCGGCCGCTCTGCCCATGGGAGGGTATGCGCCGGGCAGAGCGGAAAGCAGGCATCCAAGGGTGATGGACCTCGGCACCCGTGGAGGCCGCGTCAAGCCGTCCTCCGGTTATGCATTCCTGCGCATTCAACGCCAGAGCGCCCTGCTCGCCAAGGCGCTTGCCGCCGGAGCGAGCCTGCCCACGGCCTTCGAGTCACCCGTGTACGGCGTTCTTGACTCCATCTTCCTCCGCGCGCTCAAGCGTTGTCCGGAGCGTGTACCCGCTTACTTTATGGCTCTGTTTCACCGGCTTCCGGCGGATACGCTGGTGCGTTTCCTCTCGGAGACGGCGGGTCCGCAAGAGGTCTTCCGCGCCATGCGCGCGCTGCCGAAACTGGACTTCCTCAAAGCTGCTTTGCTTCCCGCAAAGGCGGTTCCCGCATGAGTGCGCTCACCCCGCTTCGCTCGCAGCCGCTCTTTCTCGGAGCTCGCATGCTTGGCTTCGCCGCGGCCGCCGCCCTGGCCATCCTTGGCGCACATTGGCTGCCCGGCACCCAGTGGGCGCTGTGGCTGGCCGGCGCTGCCATCCTGGTGGCCATCGGGCATGGCTCCTTCGATGGAGCGCTGGCCGAAGAGGTCCTGAGGCCGCGGTTGGGAACGAGTTGGCGGTCTCTGTTCTACATCTCCTATCTCTTGGCCGCAGCGGCGGTATTTCTCTTGTGGTGGGTCGCGCCCCGAGTTGCTCTAACGGCGTTTCTGCTGTACTCAGCGTTGCACTTCGGCACGGAAAACGAGCCGAAGCTCTCACCAATCAGTCTCTTTACCGGTGTGGCCTCGGGCTTTGTTCCCATCGCCGCGGCGTGTCATTGGCAGCCGCGGCAGGTAGCCGCCATCTTCGCGCTCATGCTGCGCGGCAGCGCTGGTTTCGCTGCTCTCCTCACCGCCTTGGGCGGATGGGCTTTATGGCCGGCCGTGGTTGTGACTGTGCTTGGCGGTCTGCGTCTCCGCGGTCTCGAGAGATGGCTCTCCTGGTCGCTCGTCATGACGGAACTGCTCCTCTTTCGCAACTGCTCTCCCGTCGCGGCATTCGCGCTCTTCTTCTGCCTGTGGCACACGCCGGAACACCTGTTGAGCACCAGCACCGATCGCAAGGGCAGCTTTTTGCCCGGCCTGCTGCTGCACCATCTGCGCCAAGGATTTCCATTTTGGCTGATCTCCGTGGCCGGCGTGGGGATCATCTGCTGGCTGGGCCGGCATGAGGTGCATCCATATCTGGGTGTAATCTTTATAGCGCTCAGCGCCCTTACGGCGCCTCACATGGCGTTGGCCGAGCTCCGCCGAAGCCCGCACCTTAAGCATACCGAAGCTGTCCACTCCAACATTGCCCTGACCGGAACGGTCTTGCCATGACGACATCCAACTCGCTCGTGGAAGCGATCGATGCGGAAAGCCGGCGTCAGGCAGCCGAGCTGTCCGGTCCGATGCTTGAAGTCTGCCGCTACGCGATGCAGGGTGGACGATGCACCCGCGCCATGCTTCTGCTGAATGCCGCACAGCAGAGCGGCCCACGCGCTATCCTGGCCGCCACAGCCATCGAAATGATCCATGCGGCAACCCTGCTGCAGGACGACATCTTCGACGCCGGGGAGCTTCGCCGCGGACGCATGGCCGCCCATCTGCGTTTCGGCAAACCGCTTGCCATTCTGGCCTCCGATTGGCTTCTTATCCGGGCTCTGGAACTGGCTTCGGATGTCGACCCGCAGTTCTTCCGCTGCCTGGCACAGGCAGGAACCTCGATGGCCCAGGCCGAGGCGCGCGAGTTCTCAGCCGTTCCCCTGCAAACCCTCAACGAGGCTCAGAGCTACGGAGCCACGATCGCCCGCGGCAAGACCGCCGCTCTCTTCGGCACGGCGCTGTGCGGGGCCGCCGTGCTCCACGGTCTCTCCGCGGAATGTCTCAGGCGCTGGGAGAAGATCGGTGTGCACATGGGCCTCACCTACCAGATGGTCGACGACTGCCTGGACCTGTATGGCGGGGAGGCGGCAGCAGGAAAGACGGTCGGACACGATCTCCCGGCTGGCTGCTTCACCTTGCCCGTGCTGCTCGCGGCACGCTCGCTCGAAAACCAAGGGGCGCCGCTCTCTCTTGAAGATCTGCAGACCGGCAAGCTGCCCATGCCGGAGTTGCTGCGTCTCAACACGGCCATTCAATCGCTGCAGGTCAGGACGCATGTGCAGATGCTGTTGCAAACCCGTTTTGAGGCACACGGCAAGGAGGCTGCGGACGCAGGGCTACCGTTTCTTGCCTTGGATGCTTGGAAGGACGATCTGCTGACCCGTCTCGCGCCTTGCCTTGTGGACACTGGCTCCCGTGCGCAACCGGTCTTTCCGAACAGTACGCCTCATCTCCCTGAAGGCGGCCTCCATGGGTAACATCCCCGCGGCGGGCAACAACTACTGGGCTACGGCAAGCTCTTCCTCAAGCTGCTGCTTTTCATACAGGCGTTTGTAGTAGCCCCGGCCGGCGAGAAGCTCGTCATGGGTTCCGAGCTCAACAATGCGTCCCTCCACCAGAACCGCGATCTGGTCCGCATTGCGGGCTGTGCTGGTGCGATGGGAGATGAGAATGGTCGTGCGGCCCTCCATGATGCGTTTCAGGCCGGAGAGAATCTGCTCTTCCGTGTAGGTATCCACGCTGGCAAGAGCATCGTCGAGGATCAGAATGCGCGGATTGCGCAGAACGGCGCGGGCAATGGCGGTGCGCTGCTTTTGGCCGCCGGAGAGCGTGATCCCCCGCTCGCCGACCAGAGTCTCAAAGCCTCGGGGAAACTCCAGAATTTCCGTGCGGATGTGGGCGATCGAGGCAGCGTCTTCAATCTCCTGCAGCGAAGCTTGAGGAGCTCCGAAACTCACGTTGCGGGCAATCGAATCGGAGAACAGGAAGGTCTCCTGGGGAACCATTCCTATATTGGCGCGAAGCTGTTCAAGCGGCCAGTCGCGGATGGGGACGCCATCGATCAGCACCATGCCGGGCGCGGCGTCGTAGAGCCGTGGGATGAGGTTGATAAGAGTCGATTTGCCGGAGCCAGTCGGTCCGACCAGGGCAAGCGAGGATCCGGCAGGAATGTGAAGACGGATATTCTGGAGGACCGCGGGGCCGGTCTCATAGGCGAAGGTAAGGTCGCGGAACTCCACATCTCCCTGCACGCCTGCCGGGAGAAGGGCAGAAGCTTCGTCGAAGTGAGAGGAGGCAGACGTGGCCGGAGAAACTCGTTCGGAAAGCGAGAGCTGCGGCTTGGTTTCAATCGACGGCTCGGCGCGCAGCAGCTCGTCGATACGCACGATGCTGGCCGTGCCACGCTGAAACAAGTTGACGACCCAGCCGATCGCGATCATAGGCCAGGTAAGTTGAACCATGTACACCATGAACTCGGCAAACTGGCCGACGGAGATGCCGTGATGGATCACCTCATGTCCGCCGATCAGCAGCGTGATCATGATGGAAAGGCCGAGCACAAACTCAAGCGTAGGCCAGAGCATGGCCATCAACCGGACCAGGTGCAGGGAGCGGGAGATATACTCGAGGTTGGCCGTTTCAAAGGAAGCGACTTCGGCCTGTTCCTGAGCGAAGGCTCGGATCAGGCGCGCGCCGGAAAAGTTCTCCTGGGCCTTGGCGGAGATGTCGGAGAACATGGCCTGGATGCGCTCGAAGCGCTTGTGGATGCGCGCGCCAAACTGTTGCACCAGCACGGACGCAATGGGTAGCGGCACAAACGCCCAGAGCAGAAGATGCGGACTGATGCGGTACATCACGGGCAACGCGGCGGCGGTAAAGAACAGTGCGTTGGCCGAATAAAGAATCGCCGGGCCAAGCAGCTGCCGGACGGCGCTCAGGTCGTTGGTTGAGCGCGCCATGATGTCCCCGGTGCGATGGGTGTGGAAGAAGCTGGCGGACTGCCGTTCGAGATTGGCGAACAGATCGTTGCGCAGATCGAACTCGATCTCTCGCGAGGCGCCGATGATGACCTGCCGCTCGACATAGAGGAAGACCGCCGAGCCGAAGGCGACGGCCAGCAGCCGCAGCGCGTGGAACAGAATCTTCTGCTGGACGACGCCGTGCCTCATGTCGTCTACCGCGTCGCCGACGACGATCGGAACCAGGGCGCGGAGGCCGTTATAGCAGATGACGGCCACGCCGCCCCAGGCGAAGTGTTTCCAGTAACGCCGAAGATAGGGGACGAGCGGCTTGAGCTGGTCGAGCATACGAATCTGATGCCGCCGGACGGGCTAAGGCTTCGCCAAAGGAGGCGGCGCGGCGGTGGGCTTGGTTGGGTCGGTCGAAGGCGTGGGCGGGGCCGGCTTGGTGCCGTCCGGAGCCGGCGTGGTCCCGGAACCGGGCATGGCGTTTGGCTTGGGGGCAGGCTGCGGCACGGCGGTGGGCTGGGCCGGTGGCGGAGCCGTGTGCGTCTCCTTGTGAACCGGCGGAGTGTCGGAGACCTTCATCACTTCAACATCGAAGATGAGCATGGACTTCGGCGGGATCGTCTGATGCTGGTTCGGGCCGTAGGCCAGCTGGTACGGAATGAAGAGGCGGCGCTTGCCTCCCACCCGCATGCCGCCGAAGCCTGTATCCCAGCCGAGGATGACCTGGTGGGCGCCGTAGGCGATGTCGATAGGCTCGCCGCGATCGACCGAGGAATCGAACTTCGTTCCATCGACCAGATAGCCGGTGTAGTGGATACTCAGCCATTTGCGCGGCGCCACGAGCTCCCCTGTGCCTGTCTTGATGTCCACGTAATTGAGCGAGATGGAAGAGCTCTCGATGCCGAGTTGTTCGCGCAGGTCCGGTCCTTCGAGCGGGGAGGCGTAGGCCAGTTTTACAGTGGGCGGCTCGAGTGTATAAAGCGGCCTGGGACAGGGCGCGCCGGCGGGCAGGGCGGGAATCTTCGCAGAGAGGTCAGGCAATTTGGCGCAGGCCGGCGTGGCGGAGGCGGTTGCATTGTCCGCCCCGGCGGCATGATGGACGCGTGTGGTCTGGACGCGTGTGGTCTGGGTCAGCGCGGTTTGGGCCAGCGTGGAGGAAGCGGCGAGAAGGAGCAACGCGGGAGTGAGCTTCATGATTAGTCTCCATCGTACATGCTGGGCGTGCCCTCCATCACCCTCCTCGCCATTCCGCGAGAGCCTCACTTTCGGTACTGTTCCTCGGTGACCGGTTCGAGCCAATCGACAGCCTTTCCGTCGACGACCTCCGTGATGGCGAGATGAATCATTCCAACCAGGATCGAGGCTCCATGCCAGTGCTTCTCCTGCGGTTCAAAGAAGACAACATCTCCGGGCCTCACCTCTTCGACGGGTCCGCCATCCCGCTGAACCCAGCCCAGTCCGTGCGTAATGAGGATTGTCTGGCCTGCCGGGTGGGTGTGCCACCGGGTACGTGCTCCCGGCTCAAACGTCACCGCGCCTCCATTGGAGTGGCGGCCGCCCTCGGCGGGAAAGAGGGAATCGATGCGCACACGTCCGGTAAACCAATCGTCCGATCCAACCATGGAAGGGGTAGCGCCTGCGGGTGTGATCTTCATTATGTCCCTCCATGCTCGTGCAAGACGGCGAACTCTTCGGCTCGCTCCACTGCATCCACGCGCTCGGCCACCCGGCCGCTTCGCCTTCGGCAATGAGTGTGACCGAACCCTCTACGCAGGCGATGAGCCGGTCGCCATCCGCTGTTTCTGCATCTGCGGCTGAGCTCTGTATCGTTTCTCTTTCCAACCCTCGTCAGGTGGCCCAAGCTCCTTGCGCTCGAGATGCCCACAAGCTCTTCGACTTCCCCCATCGAACGCTTCGCCCGCGGTCGCGGAGCCCTGCGGCAGGACGGTAGAGCTGCGCTCGAAGCGAGACCCGCGCCGGCTTCTCGAATAGCTTCATCGCGAGTATATGCACCAGCAACGTGCTTGAGCGTGCTCGATGGATCTGCGGAATCGTATGCTCTGCTGAATCCTAATTGTGCCCTCCGGTACGCCCGCCGCGGCTGTTCAGTCTCTTTTTACTTGCCGCCGAAGGCGCGATCTCGTGGCTTTTTCGGCTGTTCCGCAGAACTCCAACGATAACTGCCCCGATCAACAACAAAATGACTCCTACGATGAGACCGACCGCGATTGCCATGATTTTTCCTTAGCTTTGGTCAAGCGTATGCCTTCGGTGTGCCGATTGCAGAGATTTCTGATTGCAGAAGATTTCTGATTGCAGAAGATTTCTGATTGCAGATGATCTCCGATTGCAGATGATCTAGGGTAGCGTGGTTCAGTCTCGTTTAGAAGATCATGTCGCTCTCATCCGGCTTGATTTGCTTCTATTGTCTAACCCCCAAAGTTTGAGCAATCGATACAGATGTCTGCTGCGGCCTGCTGAGCACGTACGTGACTAAAGACAGAGATGCGCAGGTTTCGTGCTATGGCTGGTGGGTGATGTCATATTTTTCATCTTTGTTGAGCACAAACAGCTTTAGGTCGATGGAGTCGGCCATGGCTTTCATGCCGGCATCGTTGGGGTGCAGGTGATCGTGGTCGTAGGCGGGAAGGTAGACGGTGGGGTTGGCTTTATCCTGGGTGGCCCGATCGAAGTCGAGGACGCCGTCGAAGACGTTTGCGGTGCGGATGAAGCTGTTGACGGCCTCCCGGAGCTGCTCGCCGGCGGGGGACATGGAGCCGGATCCGCCGTACGGGGTGAGCGTCGCCCCGAAGACCCTGATGTTGTGCTCGTGGGCGCGCTCTGCAAGCTGGGTGAGCCCGGCGATGAGGTCGCCCGCGGAAACGATGTCGGAGGGATGCCTGGGGTCGGTGGCGCGGCTGATGTCGTTGATCGACTCCAGCACGATGAGGTAGCGAACGCCGGCCTGGGCAAGGACGTCGGCGTCAAAGCGGGCCAGCGCGTTAGGGCCTGCGCCGTCGTGGAGGACGCGATTGCCGCTGATGCCTAAATTCAGGACGCCCAGGCCGGCGGTGGCTTTGTTGCGGTGCAGGCGGCGCGCGAGCAGGTCGGGCCAGCGCTGGTTGGTGTCCTGGGTGGAGGCGATGCCGTCGGTGATGCTGTCGCCGAGGGCAACCACGGAGGCGTCTTCGGCGGGAACCTGAACGTCGACGGCTTTCAGAAAATACCAGCGGCTGAAGGTCTGGGCGCCCGGGGCAAGGCTCTTGGCGCTGACGACATTGCCGGGAGCCAGGTAATTGGTCTGTTCGGCGCTATCGTGGACGGTCAGGTGAGAGATCGTCTGGGTCGGAAGAAACAGGCTGATGGTAAGGTCGGTGTCGGCGGGAAGCGCGAGCGCGACGGGGTCGCTGATGACCGTGGCGCCGCTGGGAAGGGTAATGGAGGGTTGGCCGGAGAAGGTGAGGGCGTTGGCCGAGAGCAGGGAGATGCCGCTCTTCGAGGCGGTCAGCGCGAGGTGGACGGCGCCGATGGCGAGGGGTTCGGTGCCGAACTCATTTGAAAGCTCGATGCGAACAAGCGGGCCGCCAAGGGAGACGTGGACGATCTGGCGGAGAGTGATGTCCGTGGACCCAAGGAGTGGCGTGGCGGGCGAGGAGGGGTTCAAGCGGTCGATCGCGGCCGTGGCCCAGGTCCCGACCCAATGGTCAGGCGCGGGCTTGGGAGCGGCGAAGACGGCGGCGGGCAGAACCAGGTTAAAAACGGACAGCAGAAAAATGCGCAGGAAAAGAGTGGTCGAGCGAGGGTTCGGCATCGTGTCCTCATCTTCCCGCAGAGGGTGGGATCGCGCAAGGTGAATGGGTTCAAGGGGGCGAGGAGAAAGATTCGGGTATGCTGGCAGGCATGTCTGGTCTGGCCTCGACGAAGTTGTTTGGGACGTTGCCGAATGGCACGCCGGTGACGCTGTATACGGTTCGAAACGGCGAACTGGTCGCAAGTTTTATGGATTACGGGGCGCGGCTGGTCTCCTTGTGGGCGCCGGACCGCGCCGGAAAACTTGGAAACGTCGTGCTTGGCTGCGAGACGCTGGAGCCATATCTGCGGGACACGGGATACCTGGGCGCGGTGGTGGGCCGGGTGGGCAATCGGCTTGCGGGAGGAAAGTTTTCTCTCGGTGGCCAGGTGTACCAGGTCCCCTTGAACGACGGGCCGAATGCACTGCACGGCGGGGTGGAGGGGTTCGATAAGAAGGTGTGGAGTGCACGGCCGGAGGCGGATGGGGTGACGTTTGGGCTGGTCAGTCCGGCCGGGGATCAGGGATTTCCAGGGCGGCTCTCGATCGAGGCGCGGTACCGGCTGACGGAGCATGCCTTGCACATCGACTATGTCGGCATAACGGACGCGCCGACGGTGGTCAATGTGACCAACCATGCGTACTTCAATCTGGCGGGTGAGAGCAGCGGGACGATTCTGGACCATATGCTCAGGATTCCGGCCGCGCAGTACACGCCGGTGAACGCGGACCTGATTCCGACCGGCGAGCTGGCGAGCGTGGAAGCAACGCCCTTCGACTTCCGGACGGCAACGCGGATCGGAGCGCGCATGCATGCACCGAACGAGCAGCTTGCACGTGCCGGCGGCTATGACCACAACTGGGCGATGGGGGAGGTGGGGACCTTGAAGGTGATCGCCGAGGTAAAGGATCCAGTCAGCGGCCGAGTATTGACCGTAAAGACGACCCAGCCGGGAGTGCAGTGTTACACCGGCAATTTTCTGGATGGGACCGTGCCGAACCAGGCCGGAGGCGTCTACATGCGGCAAGCGGGGTTGTGCCTGGAAACGCAGCACTATCCGGATTCGCCGAACCAGCCGAACTTTCCTTCGATCGAGTTGCGGCCAAGGGAAGAGCTGCGGAGTACGACGGTGCTGCAGCTTTCCGTGGCAGTTTAGGGACATTCTCAGTTTCTTTCGTCAAAAGCCCCGAAGGAAGACAACTTAGTCGACGCCCTTTCCCGTCACATGAATTGTTGCCGATTACCGTCAGCGAAGAATTGGCGTGGAGCCAAGAAAGTTCTACAGGAGAAACAGAAGACTATGCGTACATTTATTGCGACCGCCCTTGTTGCGGCGAGCCTTACCGGAGCCGCCGCCGCGCAGTCTGACAGCAAGCTGCAGGGCCGGATCGATTCTGCCCACAACATTCTTCATCAGTTGATGCGCACCCAGGATAAGGGCATTCCGCTGGACATTGCCGCGAAGGCGCAGTGCGTGGCGGTGATTCCGTCGTTCAAGAAGGCTGCATTCCTGGTAGGCGGTCAGTATGGACAAGGTGTGGCTACCTGCCGTACCGGAAAGGGTTGGAGTGCGCCGGTGTTCATCCAGATGGCAGGCGCGAGCTTCGGTTTCCAGGTGGGCGGCCAATCTACGGATCTGGTGCTGATCGGACTGAATCGTCGCAGCATGGATGATCTGCTCAAGGACAAAGTCAAGCTCGGTGGAGATATCTCCGTGGCGGCCGGTCCGGTCGGACGTAACTCGACCGCGGCGACGACCGAGTTGGCGAACGCTGAGTTTTTGTCATACTCGCGGAACAAGGGATTGTTCGCCGGCGTGGATGTATCGGGCGACGAAGTGAACCAGAACCAGAAAGACACGGAAGGCTATTACGGCAAGGACATATCGTTCGAGAAAGTTCTGAGCGGTGCCGTCCCGACGCCTCCGGGCGCGGCCCACTTCGTGAGCACCGTAAACGAGTTGTTCCGGCGCGGAAAAGCGAACGAAGGCAAGTAACTCAGGCCAGTTGAGATGGAGGCAGCAGCTGAGGTCATCAGCTGCTGTTTCCTTTTGTAGGGACGTGCCGGGCAGGGAGGAAGTGTGGACTTAAGTTCATCCGATCGGCCGCATCGCCGGTTCAATGCGCTGCGCAGGTCGTGGGTTCTGGTCTCGCCGCAGCGGACCGAACGTCCGTGGCAAGGCCAGACGACCAAGCCGCTGCAGGCGGAGCGGGTGACGTACGATCCCCAATGCTACTTGTGCCCGGGCAATCCGCGGGCCGGGGGTAAACAGACGCCCAAGTACACCGGTGTCTACGCCTTCGACAACGACTACCCAGCCCTGCTCCCAGCGGAAGCTGCTCCAGGCGCTGCAGCTTCCAAAGGCAGTCTCTTGGTAAGCGAACCGGAGGTGGGCCGCTGCCGGGTGGTGTGCTTTGACCCGGATCACAGCCTGACCCTGGCGCAGATGCCGGTTGCGTCAATCGAGCGGGTCGTTGCGCAGTGGAAGGACGAAACGGCGACGCTGGGGGGCTCGGGCGAGATCGGCTATGTGCAGATCTTCGAGAATCGCGGGGCGATGATGGGTTCAAGCAACCCGCATCCGCACTGCCAGATCTGGGCGACGGGCCATGTGCCGGATGAGCCGCTCCTCGAGGGAGAGGCTCAGTTGGCGTACCTCAAGGAGCATGGGACGACTCTGCTGGCCGACTACCTGGCGCAGGAGTTAGCCGCGGGTGAGCGTGTGGTATGCCGCAATGACACGTTTGTGGCGGTGGTGCCGTACTGGGCGGTGTGGCCGTTTGAAATACTGATCCTTTCTAGGACACAGTTGGGGAGCTTCGTCGATTTCGCCGAGAAGGAGAGCAAGGGATTGGCCGAGATTCTGCACGACGTGACAGCGACCTACGACAAGGTGTTCAACACGAGTTTTCCGTATACGATGGGAATTCACCAGCGGCCGACCGACGGCGCGCCCCATCCGGAGTGGACCTTCCACGGGCATTTCTATCCGCCGCTGCTGCGTTCGGCGGAGATTCGAAAATTTATGGTTGGCTTTGAGATGCTGGGAATGCCGCAACGCGACATCACCCCGGAGAAAGCGGCAGAGATGCTACGCGAGGCGGCTGGGCGAGAGGCATGAGTCAGGTGGAGGAACAAAGCTTCGAACAGAGAGTGTGGGCGCTGTCCGGCGAGCACCGGAAGCGCACCGGAGCCCAGGAGTTTCGGATGTTTCAGGCTCCGGGCCGCGTCAACCTGTTGGGCGAGCACACTGACTATAGCGGCGGCTTTTGCATGCCGGCGGCGCTGGACTTCAACACGCTCGTGGCGGCAACGCGGCGGAGCGACACCCTGCTGCGCCTGTATTCGCTCGATTTTAAAAACGCGGCGGAGTTCAACCTGAACGACCTGCAGCGGACGGGCAAGGACGAGTGGAGCGCCTATCCGGCGGGGGTGGCTTGGAGTCTCGGCTTGCAGGGCGTCAAGGTGGGCGGCGCGGATCTGACGTTCTCGGGCAATGTGCCGCTGGGCGCGGGCCTGAGCTCGTCGGCGTCGATTGAGGTAGCGACGGCCACGGCTCTGCTGGCGCTCGCGGAAGTGGAGATGCCGCTGCCGCAGGTGGCGCTCGCCTGCCAGAAGGCGGAGAACGACTTTGTCGGAGCGCCGTGCGGGATCATGGATCAGTTCGTCTCGGCCTGCGGAGTGAAGGGGAACGCGCTCGCGATCGACACGCGCGCGCTCACCTCCGAGCTCGCGCCGATTCCGCCGGCTCTGCGGCTGGTGGTTTGTAACTCGATGGTGCAGCACTCCGTCGGCGACGGGAAGTATGGCGCGCGGCGGCACGAGGTGGAAGAAGCGGCCAAGGCCATCGCCAGGCAGCTGGGAAGAGACGAAGCGACCTTCCAGCTGCGGGATGCCACCCTGCAGAACCTGTTTGCCGCCAAGCAGGGCATGTCGCAGGAGGCCTTCTTGCGGGCGCGGCACGTCATCACGGATAGCGAGCGGGTGCACCTGGGAGTCGCGGCTCTGCAGGCAGGCGACGCCCGCGTCTTTGGGGCCTTGATGTCCGATGCGCATGCCAGCTTCCGCGACGACTTTGCCGCGAGTTGCGACCGCTGCGACCTGCTGGTGCGCCTGGCCATGTCGCTTGAAGGATGCCTGGGGTCGCGTCTGACCGGTGGAGGGTTTGGCGGCTGCACGGTGTCGCTGGTCGAGACGGAGAAGGTAGATTCGTTCGCGAAGTCGTTGGCAGACCGGTACCGCGAGGCAACGGGCATCGAGGCTCCGGTGTTTGTGTGCCAGATCGCCGAGGGAGCTGGGCCGGTAGAGTTGGGCTGAGCAACGGCATGCGGATTGGCATCGACCTGGGCGGAACCAAGATTGAGGCGCTGGCAATGGACGACTCCGGAATGGAGCTCATACGCCGGCGCGTCGATACCCCGCGGGGAGACTACGACGGGACGATTGCGGCGGTCGTCACCTTGGTGACCTCCCTGGAAGGCGAGATCGGCCGCAAGGCAGCGGTCGGTGTCGGCATGCCGGGCAGTGTGCGCGCGTCTACAGGGCTAATCAAGAACGCCAACTCGATCTGGCTGAATGGTCATGCGTTTGGCAAGGACCTGAGCGCGGCCATGGGGCGTGAGGTGCGGCTGGCAAACGACGCCAACTGCCTCGCCATCTCCGAGGCAACCGATGGGGCGGCGGCCGGCGCGCACATGGTCTTTGCCGTCATCCTTGGAACGGGATGCGGCGGCGGCTTGGCCTTCGACGGCCGGGTGCATGCGGGGCCCAACGGAGTAGCCGGGGAGTGGGGGCATACGGCGCTGCCCTGGGCTGCGCCCGAGGAGCTGCCCGGGCCGGCGTGCTACTGCGGACTGCACGGCTGCATGGAGATGTGGGTCTCCGGCACCGGAATGGCCGCAGAGTTCTTGCAGGTCACCGGCCGGCGGCTGACGGCGCGTGAGATCGCCCAGCAGGCCGAGCTGGGCGAGGCGGAGGCTCTGGCGGCATTGGCCCGGTTTGAGAGCCGGCTGGCACGCGGGCTCGCCAATGTGGTTAACATCCTTGATCCGGATGTGATCGTGGTAGGCGGCGGGGTCTCGCGGGTGGCTCGGCTCTACCGTAACGTGCCGGCCCTGGTGCGAGAATATGCGTTTGGCGGGGATTTCGACACGCCGATCGTGCCGGCGCGCTTTGGAGATTCAAGCGGAGTACGGGGGGCGGCCTGGTTATGGCCCACCACCGGCTCCGCTCCGGCTGGAGCGGTCTGAACCTTTCCTCCGCTCCGGGAATCAAACGGGATAGAATGAAGGTTGAACCTATGCCGAATCCGTCCAACTATCGCGCGATCCCGGTCCACACCAAGGCCTGCACCGATCCGGTGGTCGGAGCCATTCTCTCCGGCTGGCGCTATGACATCTCGAACATCTCCCCGGAGATGCGAACCGATTACGAGCAGCACCTGACCGAATGCATGCACTGCCGGCGCCGCCAGCATGTGGCGCGCACGATTGATGTCCTGCTGATCACGATCAGCGCGCTCTCCATGGTGGCCTTTCTTCTGGCGGCCATGGTCATGCGCCGCATTGAGGCGCTGACGCACATTGCCGGGAGCCTGACGGTGCATCTTCGCCAGGAACCGGTAACCGTCTCGCTGCAGGCGGTCGCGGTCGCGGGTCTGCTGCTTTCGCTCATCCTGTGCGTGCTGGTCGCCGTTGCCACGCCGCTGCCTTCGCTGCTGAACAGTCTGGTGGAACAACGCATCTCGTCCGATCTTCGCCAGCGCATCACGCGCCGCCACGCCTGACCAGCGCCTCCTTCATGCCTCCTGAGCCGCAAAGCGAGATCTTCCCGACGACCGCGTCGCCGCTCGCCGAGCATCCGCATGCGCCGCTCAAGCCGCGCGATGTGCGCGAGTACAGCCAGTGGGATCCACGATCGGCCCCGGGAACATACATCCTGCTGGCCATCAACGTGGCCGTCTTCCTGTGGATGATCACGTACGGCGTTTCGGTCAACTCGCCGACACCGGCGCAGCTGCGTCACTTCGGCGCAAACAACGCGCTGCTGGTGTTGACAGGACAGTGGTATCGGCTGGTAACGGCGATGTTCGTCCACATCGGCATCATCCACATCGCGACCAACATGTGGTGTCTCTGGAACCTGGGCCTGCTGGGCGAGCCTCTGCTGGGGCCGATGGGCCTGATTGCCGTCTATCTGCTGACCGGCGTCGCGGGCAATCTGCTCTCGGTGGCCTGGGATGTGGTCGCCGCCATCTTCTTCCGGCAACCGCTCGAGTTGATTGCCGGAGTCGGCGCCGGAGCGTCCGGGGCGGTCTTCGGCATCGCCGGCATCCTGATCGTGCTGCTTACCAATCGCAAGCTGCCGATTCCCTGGTCGGAGCTGAAGCGCCTGCGAACCTCCGTGGTTCGCTTTTCGGTGATCAACCTGGTCATCGGGCTCGGAACGGCACTGCCGATCCCGGGCATTTCGGTGCGGATCGACAACTCGGCCCACCTGGGCGGCTTCGTTTACGGGTTGCTGCTGGGGCCGGGGCTGGTTCCGGCGATGACCTTAGGACGAGCTCGGTATCTGGGGCGGCAGAAGGTCGTGTTTCTTGCGGCTGCATTCTTGCTCGTTCTCTTCGGCTACTGGATCGCCCATCTGAAGTGACCGGAAACTCACTTCAATAAACCAAGCCGGGTCGCAGCCTCTATTGATTCGCCCGATGCGCCGCCCAGGCACCCCAGATCATCGCGATTGGGTGCAGCCCCGCAATCGCCCAGCCGAGCGTCGGAATCCCAACGCGACATACAGCACCAACATCACCACCGCTCCCACCACCGTGCTGTACACCATGCCGAACGGCCCAAGGAAAAACGTAAGCACCAGTGCCAGCAGCACGCTCTTGCGATTCTTCATACTTGCCCCTCAATCTCCAGTAAGACGCGCAGCGTGCCAGGCAGGATGGTCCCCAGCGGCTAAGGCGCACTCATTCGGATCACCCGATACTCCGCCGGCGGCACAAACAACTTCGGATCCGGCTCGCTCAGGTTGATCGCCCGCAGCTCAATGTCCTGCATCGCCGAGGCATGCGGATCGAACCGCTTCGTCACCACATTCACCTGCAGCCGCGGCGAGTACCAGAACTCCTTCACCGTCGGCTCCGCCTTCTGATCGCCCAGCACGCCGGCATTCAATGTCGTCACCTCGCGCGACCCAACCACGTCCAGGTTCTCGATCGTCTTCGTTCCCAGTGCCTCGTCCGTCACCGCGCCTCGCCCATTCGCAAGCTGCCGTGCCACCGGCGGAACCACCTGCGCCGGCCGATGAAACGCATAGACCTGGCACACCTTGCCCGCCGGCCGGCACACGTACATCTCCTGCCGGGTCGGGTCCTCATAGTCCAGCTCCGACAGCGCCGTCACCTGCTGATCCCCTGTCGGCGAGAAGTATCGCCGCTCCTGAAACACCCGCCCCGCGCTGTCCCGAGCCACCGTCCGGTGATTCTTTATCGTCCCCGTACTTCCGTCGGGAAGCATCCTCGTCCACTCCGTCACCACCGTTGCCGTGAACGACGCACCCTCGAGCGGCAGAATATCGACACTCTGGATCGTCTGCCGCGTTCCGCCATCGAACGCGTGCTGCGTCCCGTCCTGCGCCCGCAAGCCCGATCCCAGCAGACAGACACTCCACGCAGCGGTCGTCACCCATAGATTCATCCGCATCCACGCACCTCGACACCATAGTATTGCTCAAAAGCAGCCGGTCCAGAACACGTTGTTTAAGTTCCCCCCTTCTGGGCCTGTCGGAAACCGCACCGGCACCATCTGCCGGGATTTGGTTGACTCACGCCTCTCCTTTCGTTACTCTCAAAGCTCGCGCAGTCTCGCGTCTGCACGTCTGTTCTGTTTTGCGTCCTGCATCCAGGATGGAAGCCCAGCCCAGACGAGCGCCAAACGCAGACTTTTCCGCGGGTTTACCCTCCATGTCGCACTTAGGAAGGCCACCCGCCCAAGGGAAGACAGATCCAGCGCCTGCTTCACCTCTGTCCCCGGCAGCAGGTCCGCGTGGAGATTCAGTCGCTCATCCGTGAGCTGCAGGCCTCCACGCCCGTCCGCCAGGCTCTCCATCTCGCATCCGGTCCTCTTGCCGGTTGCACTCTCACCCGCCTCACCTCATCTTCGTGCCCCACGCTGCCCACAACCGAAGACAGCAGATCCAGGGAGTAACCCCAAGCATGAGCAACATCGGCACCACCCACGGTACCTCCATCCCCAGCGGGAAAGACATTCAGCGCAAGTGGTTCGTCATCGACGCCACCGGCAAGACCCTCGGCCGCCTGTCGACCGTCGCCGCCTCCATCCTCGCCGGCAAGCTCAACCCCATGTACACCCCCTACATCGACATGGGCGACCACGTCATCGTCGTCAACTGCGAGAAGATCGTGCTCACCGGCATGAAGGGTGACCAAAAGCTCTATCGCCGCTACACCGGCTTCCCCGGCGGCCTGCGCGAAGAGAGCTTCATCAAGCTGCTCGCCCGCCGTCCAGAGGCCATCGTCGAGCAGAGCATCAAGGGCATGCTGCCCAAATCCAAGCTCGGTCGCCAGATGGCCACCAAGCTCAAGGTCTACAAGGGCGACAAGCACCCGCATCTCGCCCAGCAGCCCCAGCCGCTTGAGTTCCACGCGTCCAACGCTCCCAAAACTCCCGGCCAGCCGAAGTCCGGCCAGCCCATGCACCATCACCTCGAAGGCCAGACCAAGCACGCCGGCCTCGGCAACAACGCCACCGCCTAAGCCGCGCCGTCCAGCCCCACGTCGTCATTCTGGCGCGCCAGATTCCCCGTATTTCGCTTTTGCCACCAAGATCTTCAAGGAGCACCATGGCAGACCTGATCCAGTACTACGGCACCGGCCGACGCAAGAGCTCCATCGCCCGCGTCTTCCTCCGTCCCGGCAGCGGCACCTTCACCGTCAACAAGAAGGAATGCGACGTCTACTTCGTCACCGCCCAGCAGCGCGCCGCGGCCCGCCGTTCTCTCGCCGTTCCCGACATCGGCGAAACCTTCGACGTCCTCTGCACCGTTCGCGGGGGCGGCGTCATGGGCCAGGCCGACGCGGTCAAGCTCGGCATCGCCCGCGCCCTCATGGAGTTCAACCCCGACCTCCGCAAGGCTCTCAAAGCCGACGGCCTCGTCACCCGCGACTCGCGCGGCAAGGAACGCAAGAAGTACGGACAGAAGGGCGCACGCGCACGCTTCCAGTTCTCGAAGCGCTAGTCGTCTGCCACGAACCCGGGTGCCCCAGGTCTCGCTTCTGAGACCTGGGTCCTCCCGAGTCACCACCAGCTTCACCCTCCGAATCACTCACCATCGGAGGCACGGACCTAAATCTCCCCGACGCTCTCACGCAAGGGGATCAATCCAGACCGGCGGACCCAAGGCCCATCAGAGCCTCTCCGGCGCGGTCTATAAACAGGAGCCACACATGGCCAGCATCACGATGAAAGAACTGCTCGAAGCCGGCGTCCACTTTGGACACCAGACCAAGCGCTGGAACCCCAAGATGAAGGAATACATCTTCGGCGAGCGCAACGGCATTTACATCATCGACCTCCAGAAGACCCTCAAGATGTTCAAAGAGGCGTCCAAGTTCGTCACCGACCTCACCTCCACCGGCAAACTCATCCTCTTCGTCGGCACCAAGCGCCAGGCGCAGGATGCCGTCGCCGAAGAAGCCACCCGCGCCGGCATGCCCTACATCAACTCCCGCTGGCTCGGCGGCCTGCTCACCAACTGGGTCACCGTCCAGAAGTCCGTCAAGCGCCTCACCGAGCTCGACGACATGTCCACCGACGGCCGCTATGAACTCCTCACCAAGAAGGAAGTCATTAAGCTTGAGCGCGAGCGCAAGCACCTCACCACCAATCTCGCCGGTATCAAGACCATGAAGCGTCTGCCCGACGCCCTCTTTGTCGTCGACTCCAACAACGAGGCCATTGCCGTCGCCGAGGCTCGCAAACTCGGCATCCCCGTCGTCGCCGTCGTCGACACCAACTGCGACCCCACCGTCGTCGACTACGTCATCCCCGGCAACGATGACGCCCTCCGCGCCATCCGCCTCTTCACCACCAAGATGGCCGACTCCGCCGCCGAAGGCGTCCAGATGGTCTCCGAGCGCGCCTTCTCGACCGAAACCTCGGACATCCGTCCCATGCCCACCGAGTCCCACTTCATCGGTCTCGACGACGAAGACGGAGACTTGCCTGTGCAGGAATCGACCGAGTCCACCCCTGAGGCCGCGGCCGATGCCGCCGACGCGGACGCCGACAACATCGACCTCGAAGCCGCACTCGGCGGAGGCATTAAGAAGGCCGTCGTCAGCGCCAACGAAGACTCCGTCGACTCCGCCGTCGAAGCCGAACACACCGAGGCCCACGCCGAAGCCGCCACCGCCTAGTCCATGCGCGAATCGACTGGCGAGAGTGCAGCCGATTCGCGTATTCTGATTCAGAGGCGAGGGTATCCAGATGAACAACGTCCAGCTCTACTTTGCCATCGGCATTCCGACGTTTACTGTTCTCTGCTCGCTCATGATCGGTATCTTCCAGCTGAATCACACGCTCACTCAGATCAATAGCCGATTCACGACGCTTGAGAATCGTATGAGTTCTCTTGAAGCCCGGCTCGATGCCAGGATGTCGGTCATCGAATCCGACATCAAGACCATCGTCCGGATCATCGGCGACCTCGATGTGAGATTGGCTCGGCTCGAAGAACGGACCGCTCGCTAGCGATCACCCTCGTATCGCCACTGTCCTACACCCGCCGCAGGCATATGTGTGCCGCGAGCCAGAGAAGGGAATTAAATGTCTACCGAAACTCCCGTCAAGATCGACGCCAAACTCGTCAAGGAACTCCGCGAAAAGTCCGGCGCCCCCATGGGCGACTGCAAGAAAGCCCTCGAAGAGGCCAAGGGCGACATGGAAGAAGCGTTCGTCGTCCTGCGCAAGCGCGGCATGGCGTCGGCCGCCAAGAAGGCTTCCCGCACCACCAATGAGGGCGCAGTCGGCACCTACATCCACGCCGGCGGCAAGATCGGCGTCCTCCTCGAGCTCAACTGCGAGTCCGACTTCGTCGCCCGCACCGACGACTTCCAGGAACTCCTCCGCGACGTCGCCATGCACATCGCCGCCACCGACCCACGCTTCGTCGGCCGCGACGAGGTCTCTCAGGCCGATCTGGACCGCGAGAAGGAAGTCTTCCTCGCCCAACCCGCCATGAAGGGCAAGCCCGAGGCCGTCATCGGCAAGATCCTCGAGGGCAAAATGTCGAAGTTCTACGAGGAAGTCTGTCTGCTCGACCAGCCCTTCATCAAGGAGGCCTCGCAGACCATCTCGCAGCTCATCGCCTCGAAGGTCGCGAAGCTAGGCGAAAATATCAGCGTCCGTCGTTTCGCCCGCTTCAAGGTAGGCGCCCCCGAGTGGACCGTCGCTCAAACCAAGCTCGCCGCAGAGGAACCCCAGGCCTGATGCCGGAAGGCACGCGTTCACGCGTGTCACTTGAGCGAAACGGAATATGACCGAGCTTGGGCGCAGCCCAGGCTCTTTCTTTGCACAAATGGCCGCTCCATGCGAAGCTACAATTCAAGCATGCTCGAAGAAGACCTTATGAACCGGCTGGCACACGAAACTGTTGATAACGAGCCTGGATCAGTGGCTAAACTGCAACAGGTAGCTGATTTTTTTAGAACGTCTCGTTGGCCGTTGGAATATGCGAAAACAACCCATGAACTCCATCCAGGCGATGCCCGCGATCTGTCGTGGATCAAGGACAAGAGCATCCATCTCGTTGTTACCTCGCCCCCATACTGGACACTGAAAGAATATGTAGCGGGCGACCGTCAGATGGGCGCCATCAAGGATTACCAAGCCTTTCTATATGAGTTGGACAAGGTCTGGAAGGAATGCGCCCGCGTGCTTGTTCCAGGCGGCAGAATCTGCTGTGTCGTTGGAGACGTATGCATACCTCGGAAAAAGGGGGGTCGTCACCATGTCATGCCTTTACACGCAGACATAATGACGCGATCCCGGGAGTTCGGACTAGACTGTCTAACTCCCATCCTTTGGTCCAAAATTAGTAATGGTGCAACAGAAGCTGAGGGAAACGGTGCGGGCTTTTATGGGAAGCCATATCAGCCAGGCGCAATCATCAAGAACGATTTCGAATATATTCTTTTTCTCCGGAAAGGCAGCTCCTACCGGTCTCCGTCACCAATGCAGCGAGCCCTTTCTGTGCTCTCGAAGGTCGAGATGCAACAGTGGCTTCGAACTTCATGGAGCGACATTAAGGGTGAATCCACCCGCAAGGGGCATCCAGCTCCATATCCCGTAGAGCTAGCGGAAAGGCTGATTCGACTTTTCTCCTTTGTTGGAGACACAGTCTTGGATCCTTTCGCGGGGACGGCTACGACGAGTGTTGCAGCTATGAACTCTGGTCGAAACAGCATTTCAAACGAGGTCGAACCTAAGTATCTTGCGCTTGCAAAGCAGCGCCTCTTTCGGACTCAGGTTCAGCGATCCTTCTCAGCAACCTTCGATGTCGATATCGTCATCGCGGATGCGAAACGGTGAAGCCGTCTGATTATGCTCTCCTCAGTGCGTTTCGAGAACTCTTTGAGGGACGTCGATATCTTCACCGCAGTTCGAATCAGGGCGACAAAGCAGCAAGATTCCTCTTTGAAGATCTCCGCAATCTCAATAGATCGCCGCTTCTAAGACAACGGATAGATGACCAATCGCGGGTAGTGAGTACAGCCAATAAACGCGTCGGAGTAAAAAGTCGGAGAGGCGATGGTAGCTTCGGAGAGCTTGTTCCTGTCGCGGTTGCCGTCCGAGAAGACGGCTTCTTTGTCTCTCGCGGCCCTTTTGCCTCCATCGAAGTAGGAGCAGAAACAAAGATACTCGCGAAGGCGATGATCAAGCAGATAGATCGCGTGATCGGAGATCTAGTGAGACAGGTTGAGGAGTTCAAGCGAGCAGGAAACCCAATCTGCATCGGCGTTGTGGGCGTGAATTTCGCATCATCCTACGTCTCCTTCGAGGGAGATCGGTCATTTCCTACAGATGGAACTTCTAGATTCAAGCATCCTGTTCAGGAAGCACCGGCAGCAATCGCCAGACTCATCAGCATGGCTCAGCCGAGTTTTGATGAGTTCTTAATTTTGAAATTTAAAGCTTCTAACGTTAACCCTTATCCATTTGAATGGGTCGATGAATCAGCTACTCTTCTTGCGTACTCCGCATTATTAACTCGCGTGTCGACTCTATATCAGCAAAGATTCTCATAGTGAATATGAGCTTTACCATCCACATCCTCAACACCCTCATCCCGCGCGACGTAGCCGTGGCCGGAGCCAACGAGTTCGATCCATACAAGGATTGACTCCAACCAGCGGAAAGGGCCTGGCTCTCAGCCAGGTCCTTTCCGCTGTCAAGCCCCCAAACCTCGTAAGTCCCTCACAACAAAGCACATTGAGTTGGCATAATCACCCTGCTCAATCCCATATACTTGTACCAGGGATCGAGAATTCGCAGGTGCACCGGCGCTATGCGCGAGCACAGCCGTGGATTGGACTCGAAGTCGTTTCGAATGAAGACTTTGCCCATAAGTTCAACAAGATGAAGACTTTAGCTTAGGTATCTTGAGCTAAGTGCAATGAATGGAAGACTTTAGCCAAAAACAGGGGGGAGGGGGTATACCTTCTTCCAGGCTCGCGTGCAGGGCCGCATGGCCGGTCGTCTCGGCTTCCACTTCCGATCGCAAGCCCTAGCCCACAACGCGCCGGTAGAAGCCCTTCATCCCGCGCCAGCTGAGAAAGACCAGAAAGAAGCAAAGCATCGCCAGGATCAGCCACTCAGGCATGTGCGCACTGGGAGTCAGGCCCGCGCGCAGGCCTTCGCTCATGTACACGATCGGGTTGACCAGCACGCCGAACTGCAGCCAGGGGATCGGCTTCAGCGCCGCCCATGGATAGTACACGCAGCCCAGAAACGTAATCGGCACCACCACCACGCCGAAGATCAGGCCAATCTGCTGCGGCTTCACCGCCGTGCCGATCGTCAGCCCCAGCGCGCCAGCGACCAGACTTGCGAGCACCAGCACCAAGATCAGAAACGGCCAGCTCGACACGTGCGCCTCGACCGGCACGGACGGAATGTAGTACGCCAGCGGAAAGACAATGCATGCCGCAATCACGCTCTGCATCGCCGAGAAGACAATCTTTTCCGCAGCCACCGCCCACACCGGCAGCGGACACATGACACGATCGTCAATCTCGCGGGTAATGCCGAACTCTTGCGATAACGGCAGCGCCACCGCGGCGATGCCCGAGAACATGATCGCGACCGCCATCAAGCCCGGCAGCAGCACCGTGCCGAAGCCGCCGCCCGAGCCGGCAATCCGCGCCGTTGGATTCATCGCCGCACCCCCGCTCATATGCGGGAGCACATACGTAAACACAAACAAAAACAGCAGCGGATTCATGCACACCCGGATCGCAAATGGAAACAACTCGCGCCGCAGCACATACAGGTCGCGCAGAAACAGCCCCGCGAACGCCCGCGCATACATTGTTCCATTGCCTCTGCTTTCCGTCCCTGTTCTCGCAACCGCACCTATCGCCATGTAATGAGCCTACTCTCGCAAATCGCGGCCAGTCAGCTGAATGAAGACCGTCTCGAGGCTTGCCTCGGTGATCGTCATGTCCTTTAAGCCGAACGGCGACGCCGCCGTGACCACATCGCTCAGCAGGCCATCGGCCCCATGCGCCAGCACACGCACGCCGTCGCCGGTCTGCTCGGCTTTGGATACGCCTTCGATGCGGCTCAGCTTGGCTGAGAGCTCGGCTCGTCCGGCTTGGTCGCGCAGGTGCAGCTCATACACCTTCTGCGCGCCGACAGACTGTTTCAGCGCCGCCGGTGTGTCCTCGACCAGAATTTTGCCGTGGTCGATGATGGCCACGCGGTCGCACAGCTCATCGGCTTCTTCCATGTAGTGCGTCGTCATGACGACCGTGATGCCCTGGTACCGCAGACCCTTCACCGCATCCCACATGGCGATCCGGCTCTGCGGGTCGAGCCCCGCGCTGGGCTCATCGAGGAAGAGCACCTTGGGCCGATGGCTGATCGCCCGCGCAATCTGTACCCGCTGCGCGAGTCCTCCGGAGAGCTGTCCCGGATAGGCCCCGGCCCGCTCGGTCAGATGAAACTGCTCCAGCAGCTCCGCCGTGCGCGTCTTCGCGTCGGCGCGGGAGAACCCGAAGAACAGGCAATGGAAGAGGATGTTCTCGGAGATCGTGCAGGCGCGGTCGAGCGTGTTGTACTGCGGCACGACACCGATCGATTGCCGCGCGCGCGGCGCTTCCGCTATAACGTCTATGCCGGCGATGCGCACCCGGCCTTCCGTCGGCAGGGCACGCGTGGTGCAGATGCTGATGGTGGTCGTCTTGCCCGCGCCATTCGGTCCAAGCAGGCCATAGATCGCGCCGTCCTCCACGTTCAAGTCGATTCCGTCGACCGCCGTGACGCCGCTCTTGCCGCCGTAGACCTTCTTCAAGCCGCGTACTTCAACAATCACCCTGAACCTCGCTCTCTTTATCGATTATAGGGACGAGGCCATTCTCCAGCCTCCATCGAGCTGCACTCTGGAGCCAAATCCCGCATTCATAGGACTGTGATCCCGCTGTGACATGGCATTCTCATGCCGCTGCAAGTCTGGCTCAGAACTTCAGGAGAGTGAATCGATGTATGTGCCTGCAAAGCTGTTTACCGGTCTTCTGGTGGCCGGTCTCGCCCTTACCGCAAACCAAGCCTCGCCGGCACAAACCACCGCCGACACGACAACTCTCAAATTCGCGTTGGTCTTCAGCCGTCACGGCGTTCGTCCGCCCACGAAGACGAACGATAACTACAACCTGTACGCGTCGCAAAACTTTCCTGATTGGTCCGTCGCGCCCGGCTATCTCACCGTTCACGGAGCGCAGCTGATGACGATCCTGGGCGGCTACTACCGCCAGTATTTCGTACAGCAGGGCCTGCTGACCGGCGTCGATTCGGCCGACGTCAACAGCGAGTACTTTTACGCCGACAACTCGGAACGCACCTACGCCACCGGGCAAGCGCTGGCTGCCGGCCTGCTGCCCTCTGTTTCCTCAACGGTCAATGAACTGCCCAACGGAGCCACGGACCCGCTCTTCTACCCGGTCAAGCTGAATCTGGGCAGCCCAAATCTGACCCTCGCGCAGGCTGCGCTCAGCGGGCGTATCGGCAACAATCCACCGGCACTGGTGCAGGCGTACAAGACGCAGCTGAACGAGATGGAGAGCGTGCTCCAGAACCAGCCGATTTCCGACCCAACCTACGCACCCAGCTTCATCACCTCCATCGGCGCCATGCCGCTGACCGTCGGTCTCGGCACGGTCAACAGCAGTATCGTCAATTTCGCGGGTTCGATCGACACCGCTTCCACCATCGCCGAGATTTTTCTGCTGGAGTACTGCGAGGGCATGAGCTCCGGGAACATCGGTTGGGGCCGGCTGTCGGAGGACCAGATCATCGATATTGCCAAGCTGCATACGGTCGACTTTGACCTCGTGGACCGGACTCCCTATCTCGCCCAGACACAGGGCTCGAACCTGCTTCTGCATATCGTCAACACGCTCAACCAAGCCGCAACTGGCACCGCAATGGCGCATGCGCTGGGCGCTCCCGGACAGAAGCTGGTGATGCTGACCGGGCACGACAACCAGCTGGCAGCCGTTGGCGGCGTGATGCGGGCCGATTGGGCGCTGCCGACGTTTGCGGTCGACGACACACCTCCAGGAGGAGGCATGGTCTTCGAGCTACGGCAAGATGCTTCGGGCAACAACTTCGTGCGAGTGTATTACGTGGCGGCGACCATGGATCAGCAGCACAATGCCACTCCTCTGTCTCTGCAAGTGCCTCCCGCCAAGGCGGCGATCTTCGTTCCGAACGCCAGCACGAGCAATGCCTACTTCGATTGCCCACTGGCGACGTTTACGAGCGTCATGATGGCTTCGCTGAATCCGGCTTACACCAACTGAGCAAGCGTGTGGTGGTGCGGCAAGGGGACAGGTCCGAGAGCGAGGATCTGTCCCTTGTTCGTTGGGACTATCGCGTACCATAGTTGTTTGTCGTCTTTGCGGGGTTGCAAACGTAGATGAGTGAGAAGCGTTGGGTTCTGTTGATTGCCAGTGAGGTTGGCCGCACCGATTCTGTCTCCGACCGGGCTATGGAACGGCTGGTGGATGCGATCGGCGACGAAGGATATGAGGTAGTTCGTACGTCGACGCCGGAGGATGGGCTTTCGTTGGTCACCTCCGACCCGAGCTACTCCGCGGTGCTGCTGGACTGGGACCTCGAAGGCGACTCGCAGTTTGAGGAACGCGCCGCGCTCGACATCATCCGCGGAGTGCGCCATCGCAACAAGAAGGTCCCGATCTTTTTGATCGCCGACCGGACGCTGGTCTCGGAGCTGCCGCTCGAGGTGGTGAAGCAGGTGCATGAGTACATTCACCTGTTCGGGGATACGCCGGCCTTCATTGCTTCGCGGCTGGACACCGCCGTCGAGCGCTATCACGAGCAGCTTCTGCCGCCCTACTTTCGCGAGCTGCTGAAGTATAACGACCAGTCGGCGTACAGCTGGGACGCACCCGGACACATGGGCGGCGTCGCTTTCCTGAAGCATCCGGTGGGGCAGGAGTTTCATCGCTTCTTTGGCGAGAACCTGCTGCGCTCGGACCTCGGCATCTCGTCGGCGCCGCTGGGCTCGTGGCTCGATCACATCGGGCCTCCGGGAGATTCGGAGCGCAACGCGGCGCGCATCTTCGGCGCGGACTGGACGTTCTACGTGCTCGGCGGATCGAGCACCTCGAACCAGATCATTGGGCATGGGGTGATTGCGCAGGACGACATTGTGCTGGCGGATGCGAACTGCCATAAGTCGATCTGCCACTCGCTTACCGTCACGGGCGCGCGGCCGGTGTACTTTAAGCCGACCCGCAATGGCTACGGGATGATTGGCCTGGTGCCGCTGAAGCGCTTCAGCCCGAAGAACGTGCAGAAGCTGATTGCGAAGAGTCCGTTTGCGGCGGGTGCCCGCTCGCAGGAGCCGACGTATGCGGTGGTGACGAACTCGACGTACGACGGGCTTTGCTACAACGTGGACCAGGTGGTGGAGCAGCTGGCTAAGTCGGTGACGCGGGTGCACTTTGACGAGGCGTGGTATGCCTATGCCAAGTTCCACCCGATCTACCGCGGGCGGTATGCGATGGGCGTCTCGGACGACTTGCCGGACAGGCCAGCGATCTTCTGCGTGCAATCGACGCACAAGATGCTGGCGGCCTTCTCGATGGGCTCGATGATCCATGTGAAGCTGTCGGATCGGGCGCCGCTCGACTTCGACCAGTTCAACGAAGCCTTCATGATGCATGGGACGACTTCGCCGTTCTACCCGCTGATCGCGAGCCTGGATGTGGCCGCGGCCATGATGGATGAGCCTGCGGGGCCGACGCTGATGGACGAGACGATCGGCGATGCGATCAGCTTTCGGCAGGCGATGAGCTCGATCGCCCATCGGCTGCGGGTGGAAAGTGCCAATGGCGAGGCGTGGTTCTTTGGGATCTATCAGCCGGAGCGGGTGACGGATCCGATCTCGCGCGAGACGATCCTGTTTGAGGATGCGGAGGATGAGCTGCTGGCGTCGGTGCCCTCCTGCTGGACGCTGAAGCCGGGCGAGGACTGGCACGGCTACCAGGATGAGGACATCGAGGGCGACTACTGCATGCTGGACCCGGCGAAGGTGACGATCCTAACGCCGGGGGTGAATGCGCAGGGCGTGATAGCGGAGTGGGGTATCCCGGCGGCCATCCTGACCGAGTTTCTGGATGGCCGCCGCGTGGAGATTGCGCGAACCGGCGATTACACCGTGCTGGTGCTGTTTTCGGTGGGGACGTCGAAGGGCAAGTGGGGATCGCTGCTTGAGAATCTGTTCGAGTTCAAGCGGCTGTATGACACCGAAGCGCCGCTTGAGGAAGCGTTGCAAGATCTGACGCAGCGCTTTCCGCAACGCTATCGCGGGACGACGCTGAAGCAGCTTTCGGACGAGATGCAGGCGGCGATGATTGAGCTGCGGCTGGCCACGCTGGTGAATGAGGCGTGCGACGAGGACTTCGATCCGGTGTTGACGCCGGGGCAGACCTACCAGAAGCTCGTCCGCGGGGAGACGGAGCGGGTTCGGTTTGCGGATATGGCGGGGCGGATTGCGGCGGTGATGCTGGTGCCGTATCCGCCGGGGATCCCGATGTCGATGCCGGGCGAGCGGCTGGGCGGCCCGGAGTCGCCGGTGATTCGGCTCATCCTGGCGATGGAGGTGTTTGGCAAGCGCTTCCCAGGCTTCGAGCGCGAGGTGCACGGCATCGAGGTGGATGGGGAAGGGAACTACTGGATGCGGGCCGTAATTGAAGAAAAAGGCAAACGCAAGCGCGGCGCCAAACAGCGTGGGCCCGGCAACCTGCCGCCGAGCGGAAACCAGCGCCTGCCCAATAAGCCGGTTCGCCACTCGACCGAGTAGAGGGCGGCCTCGGATGCCGGGTCTCGTATGCGGATAGTCTCAGTGGGACCGCGTGTACAGAACACGTCCGCTGCGAATGGTGGTCAGGACGTTTGAGAAGGCGTTCGGATCCGTAGCGGGATCGGACCCGAGCAGAACCAAATCGGCGAGTTGGCCGGGATGGAGGCTGCCCTTCTCGCGCTCGACGCCGAAGCGAATCGCGGGGGCTGTGGTGAGCATGCGCAAAATCTCCATGGGGGTCAGGCCGGAGCGCTCGAGGTAGGTGAACTCGTCCTCGGTGGTGTAGTCGGTCATGTAGCCGACGTCGGTGCCGAAGAGCAGCTGGCCGCCGAGGGCATGGAACTGATGAACCTCGGCGAAGATGGGATCGAGATAGCTGGGTTTGCGGGTGACGGTGGTGCCGAACATCTTGAGCGTGGGGACCATGGCCATATGGCGGTCGATGAGCGATTGCAAAACGGCAGGCGTGACTCCTTCCGCTGTGTCGGCGGCATGGGCAAGGACGTCGACCCCGGCATCGCGCGCGATGAGGACACCCTCGAGGTTGGACGGATGAGCGAAGGCGAGCTGGTGATGAGTGTGCGCGACCTGGACGGCGGCCGCTGCGTTGGCCAGGGGCATCGCCAGGATGTCGTTGGGCGTGATATAGGAACCGGTGAAGAGCTTCAGGAGATCGGCTCCGCGGGCGATATTCTTCTCTTCATCAGAGGCGGCTTCAGCGGGAGAGTCGGGCTTGGGTGAGAGGTGCTGGATGAGTGCGGGCTCGGTGCGGCGAAGGTAGAAGGGCAGACCGTGCGGAGGATATTGCGCGGCTCCGGCGGTGTAGACGAAGGGTCCGAGGAGATTGCCAGTCTCGATACGGCGGCGCAGAGAGATGGTGTCGAGGGGATTCGAGCCGAGGTCGACGACGGTGGTGAAGCCGCGGCTGGTGAGCATGTCGACGAGCTGCGCGTTGAGCTTTGTGGCGGGCTGGCAGGCGGAGAAGAGCCACTTGGGCTGAGTGAAGTGAACGTGCGCGTTCCAGAAGCCGGCGGTGATGGTGCAGTGATTGCAGGGAAGCTGACGGGCGTCGGCGGGGAGTTCGAGGTGAGGGCCGACAGTGGCGATGCGGCCCGCGCGGACGAGCAGGTCGGCGTGGTTGAGCGGGGGCTCGTCCGGCGAGAGATAGATCGTGGCGTCGCGGATGACCAGGGTTTGCTGCGCGAGGCGCAGGGCGGGGTGAGCGTTGCGGAGGGAGAACGAAAGAAACAAAGAGCCAGACAGGCCGATGAGGAGGATGAGCGTTATGGCGAGGAGGACGAGGCGACGGAGCATGGCGGGTCTATGCGTTTCAGCGTGTCATTTAGAGTCGCACCGATTCCCACTTCTTCCAAAGCAGAAGCGAGAGAACGAAGATATTCCCTTCGGCAGAAGGTGCGATTTGGTTCCAGGCTGCGATCGCCTCGACTGCTAAAACGATGAGGTCGTCCGCTTGAGCCCAGGTGAGATGGTAGTTGAGGTCGTAGTCCGCACTATGGCGAGCTTCCTGCAATTTAATAAAGCTGACTGCGACTGTTTGGAGTGCGGGAGAGGGTGTTTGCCCAAGAATGTCCTTGAGTGGGGATTGCACAGGAACTGCGGCGAATACGCGACAAATCTTCTTTATCTCGCTATGATCCAGCCACCGATGAATGCGATTGGCTGTATCGGAGGAAACCTGAGGTGCAATTTGGTCGACAGCCGCCTCGCTGAGAGTGTGAAAAAGAGCGTAGTATGCGGCCGAGACCCCACGACGTAAATCCACGTTTCCAGCGCTTACCCTGTTTGCTCCGGGTGGGTTTCCGAGTAAGCCAATCGCGTGCTGGAGAAGCTCTTCCGAGAATTTCACGCGGCTTGCTCAAGCCGGGTATAGGGGAATCTGGTGAGCCCGTTATGCAGGAGTTTCAGGCTCAACTTTGTCGTGTATTCATTGAAGGCTTTTACCCAGGATGCGTCAACTGCAAGTCCTGGTTGCAACTGGAAGACGATCCACATGGAGGGATCGCCGGTGTGATCCGTTCCCAATTCAATCCGAACGGTATCCACGCCGTCAAAGCGAGGTGTTTCGGCAATCAGAGATTCCGCTGCGTTTCTCTCGTGTTCGTCTTGTTGATCGGACGTAGTCATAGATGGATTGTAATCGTGCCTACCTCAGCAGCATGGAAACGATCGAGGCGGACATGAGGTTGGCCATGGTGCCGGCGAGCATAGCGCGCAAGCCAAGCCGGGCGAGGTCGTTGCGGCGGTTGGGGACGAGCGCGCCGATGCCGCCGATCTGCATGCCGATGGAGCCGACGTTGGCAAAGCCGCAGAGGGCGAAGGTGGCGATCGAGAAGGTGCGCGGAGCGAGAGAGGACTTGAGCAGCCCGAGCTGGGTAAAGGCGACGAATTCATTGATCATGGTGCGGGTGCCGAGGAGATTGCCGATCTCCCGGGCCTCTCGCCAGGGAATGCCGATGAGCCAGGCAATGGGAGCGCCGACGACGCCGAGGATAGCGTTCAGCGAGTGGGGGAAGGGGATGTGTCCATGCGCCCAGAGGGTGTTTGAGATGCCGAGCATGATGGCGTTGAAGAGGCCGACCAGGGCGACGAAGCTGATGAGCATGATGGCGACGTTGAAGGCGAGCTGGCCTCCATCGATGGTGCCGCGCGCGATGGCGGCGATGAAGTTTTCGTTCTTGTGCTCCTCGTTGGGCGGCATGTGCACGCTGCCGGCGGTGGCGGGTACTTCGGTTTCGGGAACCAGCATTTTGGCGACGAGGATGGTGCCGGGCGCGGTCATAATGACTGCGGAGAGGAGGTCCTGCGCGTTGATGCCGAAGCTGATATAGGCGGCCATGATGCCGCCCGAGACGTGGGCCATGCCGGAGGTCATGATGGTCATGAGCTCGGAACGGGTAGCGCCGGCGAGGAAGGGGCGGATGGTGAGCGGAGCTTCGGTCTGGCCCATGAAGATACTGGCGGCGACGTTGGTGCTTTCGGCGCCCGAGGTGCCCATCGTCCGCTGCATGATCCACGCAACGACCCGAATGATCTGCTGCATGAGGCCGATATGATAGAGGATGGCGAAAAACGCCGAGACGAAGATGATGGTGGGCAGAACGGCGAAGGCGAGGGTGGCAAGTGGGTCGCCGGGCGTGCCGATGCGGCCAAACACGAGCGACGAGCCGTCGGCGGAATGGCCGAGCAGGGAGGTGATGACGGTGGAGACGCTATGCAGGATAAGCTGGCCGGTGTTCCACTTGATGACCAGAAAAGCGAACAAAATCTGCAGGCCGAGTCCCCAGGCGACGGTGCGCCAGCGGATGGCGCGGCGGTTGGTGGAGAAGAGCCAGGCGAGGGCGAGGAAGGTGAAGAGGCCGAGCAGACCGGTGAATCGGGCCAAAGGTGGGCTCCGGGTATGGAGGATGGAAGAGGGTGAGCAAAGTGTATCGCGAGCGTGGGGGGTCGCTCGCGGAGAGTGGAGGTTAGCGGCGGATGACCTCGCGGACGAGATTGGGCAGCGCTGGTTTTTCCGGGCGGATGGTGTAGGTGGCGCGCAGCATCTGCAGAGGTTCGACCAGCAGGTCTTCATCCTCGGCGTAGAGAGTGACTAAGGGAGCGCCCTGCGTGACGCGATGTCCGAGTTTGGCGTGGACTTCAAGACCGGCGTGCGCGCTGACCGGGTCGCCGGGGCGGGTGCGGCCTGCACCGAGGCGCTGCACCGCCCAGCCGACCTCGGTGCAATCCATGGCGGAAAGATAGCCGCTGGCGTTTGCCCTTAACACAACCGAGGCGCGTGCCTGGTGAAAGGCGCCAGGGTTCTCGAAGATGCTGGTGTCTCCGCCTTGAGCCGCCACGATGCCGAGCCACGCTCTCCATGCGTCGCCGGTGGCGAGGAGCTTGTTCGAGAGCAGGTAGCCGGCGGCGGAGGACTCTGCATGACCGGCCAGGAAGAGCATCCAGCCGGAGAGGGTGTTGGTGAGATGGATCAGGTCGACGGAGAGCTCGTGACGGCGGCCTTGAAGGATCTCGATGCACTCGTAGACTTCGAGCCAGTTGCCGGCAAAGCGGCCGAGCGGCTGCGACATGTCGGTGAGCAGCGCGACAGTGGTGGTTCCGGCGGACTCGCCTGTCGCGACCATGAGCTGAGCGAGTTGACGCGCTTCAGAATCGGTGCGCAGGAAGGCGCCAGAGCCGGTTTTGACGTCGAGGACCAGCCCGTTCAGGTCCTCGGCAAGCTTCTTGCTCATGATGCTGGCAGTGATCAGGAAGGGCGACTCGACGGTGCCGGTGTGATCGCGCAATCCGTAGAGGATGCGGTCGGCGGGGACGAGCGTCGGTGTCTGACCGATGAGGCAGGCGCCGCAGCTGCGCAGAACTTCCGCGAATCGGGGAAGCGCGAGTTGAGTGTTGAAGCCGGGAATGGTCTCAAGTTTGTCGAGCGTACCGCCGGTATGGCCGAGCGAGCGGCCGGAGATCATAGGAACGCATATGCCGGGGATGCCGGCAGAGGTAGGGTGAGCGAGGCCGGCCGCGGCGAGAATAGGTGCGATGAGCAGGGAGGTTTTGTCGCCGACACCGCCGGTGGAGTGCTTGTCGATGGTGTAGGCGCCCAGGAGTTGGGCGTCGAAGACCTCGCCGGAGCAGCGCATGGCATCGGTCAGGGTGGCAAGCTCGGCGGGGTTGAGCCCACGCAGAAGGACGGCCATGAGGAACGCGGCGATCTGGGCGTCGGTCACAGTTCCGGCAGTGGTGGCTTGGACGAAGCCGCGGATCTCACTGTCCTCGAGAGGCAGTCCGTCGCGTTTGCGCTGAATGATTTGAATGGGATGCAGCGGGGAGCTCATTGGGGGATCAGGCGAAAGGAAGCGGGAAGCAGGTCGGCGAGCGTGCACATGCAGGCTTGCTCGGCGTGGCCAGGATAGAAGATGAGGGTGTCTGGACCGGCAAACTCGGCGAGCGTCTGGCGGCAGGCTCCGCAGGGCTGACAGGCGGCGCGGTTGAGATTGCTGACGGCGACGGCGCGGATACGGATTCCAGGACCGAACGCCGCGACGGCCGAGGCGACCGCTCCCTGTTCGGCACAGGTGGTGAGCCGGAAGGAGGCGTTTTCAACATTACAGCCGGTGACGATCTCGCCGGTTTCAAGCAGAATGGCCGCGCCTACGAAGAAGCGGCTGTACGGAGCGTAGGCGCGGTGGGCGGCAGCTTCGGATTGAACGAGCAAGTCGGCTTTTTGGTTCGCGGCAAGTGAAATTTCCGGCATGGGTCTGGGTTGAGGGTAAGGGGCGAGCAGAAAGTTGGCAAGTTGCAAAAAAAGTTCTCATGTTTTTTGAGAATCCTCCGATATAGAAAGTGTGGACGATTTGACCAAGGAGTTTCTGGCGGAAGCAATGGACGGTCTGGACTGCATGGACCGGTGCCTGACCGACCTGGAGCAGCGGCCTGGCGATCGCGAACTGCTGAATGAGATTTTTCGCGCCGTACACACGATCAAGGGCTCAACGGGCTTTCTGGGCTTCAAGCGGCTGGAACTGTTGGCCCATGCCGGCGAGAGCCTGTTGGACTCGCTCCGAGCGGGTCGGATCCATGCAACGCCAGAGGTCGTCAGCGGGCTGCTGCAGCTTCTGGATGTGCTTCGGCAGATCTTAAAGCTGATCGAGTTGACCGGCGGAGAAGGCACGCGGGCATCGGATCAGGACAGCATCTTGGTCACTCTGCTGAATCGATTGAATGGTGTCGAGGGCGAGTCCGGCCAGGAAGAGACAGACACGCTGCTTGGAGAGGGTTCGCCAGCGCATCCGTGCGTTCCCGGCTCCTCTGCCGCGCTTCTACCCGCGCACGCTTTCCCTACCCCATCCGGAGGATTGAGCGAGCAGACCCTGCGCGTGGACGTGGAGGTTCTAAATCGCATGATGAACCTGGTTGGCGAGCTGGTGCTGACCCGGAACCAGTTGTTGCAGGTTCACTCCATAGCTCCGCACTTTGCCGAACTGACCCGAAGGTTGGATGGCGTCACGGCCGACCTGCGGGAGACCGTAATGCATGCACGCATGCAGCCGGCCGGTCATCTGTTCGGTAAGTTTCCCCGCATGATCCGCGACCTGGCCCGCACTTGCGGCAAAAAAATCCGCCTGGAATGTTCCGGGCAGGAGACGGGATTGGACAAAAGTCTGCTGGAGGCAATCAAGGACCCACTCGCGCACGCTCTCCGCAACGCCGTGGACCACGGAATCGAAGAGCCGCTGGCGCGCATTCTCGCAGGCAAGCCGTCGGAGGGAGTCATACGCCTGAAGGCTCGTCAGCAGCATGACTCCGTGCTGATTGAGATTTCCGACGATGGCAGAGGAATCTCGATTGCGCGTGTGCTTGAAAAGGCGATCGCGCGGGGGGTGATTTCCGCGGAACGAGCCGTGGCCATGAGCGATCGGGAGGCGCTGCAGCTGCTTTTTCTACCCGGGTTTTCGACTTCGGAGACGGTGACCCACGTATCCGGACGTGGTGTCGGTATGGATGTTGTGCTGGCCAATGTGAAGAAAGCCGGCGGTACGGTGGAGCTCGAATCGCGCGAGGGACAAGGCACCACGCTGCGGTTCCGGGTTCCCCTGACTCTGGCGATCGTACCGGCTCTGGTCGTGCGAAGCGCAGGACAGAGTTTTTGCTTGCCGCAGGGATCGCTCGCCGAATTTATCTATGTGCCGCAGAGGGACGCTGCGACAGCCATCGAGTTTATGGGAAAAGCAGAACTTTACCGTTTGCGAGAGACGCTGCTGCCGCTGCTTCGGCTGGATCGAATCCTCGGACTGCGGAGCGGAAACAACACGGAAGGCTCGCATGGCTTCTACCTGGTTGTGCTTGAGATGGAAAGCTGCCGATTTGGGCTGGTTGTCGACGATATCCTCACCCCCGAGGAGATTGTGGTGAAGCCGCTCTCGCCGGCGCTGCGAGAGATCGAACTGTTCTCCGGGGCAACGGTGCTCGGCAATGGAATGCTGGCGATGATTGTCGATGTAGCGGCGCTTGCCGCGCGTGCGGGAGTGCAACGTCCAGCGGCACAAAGCATGGAACCGCTCTCAACGGCACCCGAGATCAGTTTGCAGGAATCCTTTCTGGTTTTTGAAGATTGCAGACCGGCCGCGGGTCAGAGAGCCGAACGGAAAGTTCTACCGTTACACGCGGTGGAGCGGATTGAAAGCGTGGCCGCGCATCAGGTGGAGTATGCCGGCAGACGGGCGCTGCTGCGCTACCGGGGCGAGTTGCTGGCGCTTGAAGATGCGGGTTCGGTGTTGTCCGAGGCGAACCCGGAGACGAGTCTCACCGTTCTGATCTGCGTCCGGTCTTCCGCAGGCTTACGCCATCAGAGATTCGGCATCGTGGTCCGTAGTGTGCTCGATGTTACGCGGGGCGAGTTGCTGAACGGAACTGACCATGTGTGTCCGGAACGGCTTGCGCTGGTTAACGACGGACTCGCCGTGGTGCATGAGCCAACTTACGGAGAACCTGTTCTGGAGGAGGTCCTGTGAATGTGCTTGAGGGCGAGAAGCCGCAGACGGGCTTAGCGGTGCAGCAGGAGGATGCGGCGTTATGCTGGCTCACCGTGGAGCAGCGATTGTTTGGCATCGACACGCGCCAGATCCGTGAGGTGCTTGGGCCGAGAACGGTGCAAGCCGTGCCGTTGGCGCCGGCCTTTCTGGCCGGGGTCTTGGCATACCGGGGTGAAGTGCTCACGGCTGTGAGCCTTCGCCGCCTTCTGGGTCTGCCGCCCAATCAAGAGAAGGGCTGCGTGCTGGTGCTGGATGGCGGAGGAACTCCGTTCGGATTGGTGGTGGACCAGGTAGGCGGCGTGGTCGAGGTCGAGGCGAAGATGCTGGTGGGAAATCCGGCCACACTCGATGCGAGCAGCGAAGCCTTGTTTTGCGGCGCCTATCGTCTTGCTGACGGATTGCTCGTTCAACTGGACGCGAATCGTCTGAGGCCCGAGCAACTGGCCGAAACGGGTTTGTTCAAATTTGAAACCGCAACGGAAGGAGTGCAATGAGAGCATTGATCGTAGACGATTCGAGTTTCACTCGAAAGTATCTGCGCGAGCATCTTGTGCGCCTCGGAGTGACCTGCGTCGAAGCTCAAGATGGCAGAGAAGGCCTGGAGATCCTGCGCCGCGAAGCGCGTTTTAACCTCACGTTGACCGACGTGAACATGCCGCACATGGACGGTCTGACCTTCGTGAAGTGTTTGCGCGAGGAAAGACTGGGCCCTGGGATGAAGGTCATGATGATTACCACCGAGACGGACGACAGCTTCATCTTTCGTGCTCTCTCCTGCGGGGCGGATGAGTTCCTGATGAAGCCATTTACCTTGCAGAGCTTGAAAGAAAAATTGTTGCTGATGGGATTTGTCAGTGCTGCGTGACTTGGGTGCGTTCAGGAAGGAACGGAAGGAAAGATGAAAGACAAGCGTACGGTACGGGTGCTCGCAGCGGACGATTCCGCGGTGATGCGGGGAGTGATTCGGACCATCTTTGAAGTGCATGCGTCGGACACATCCTCACGGCTGCCCGCGATGAAGTTGTGCGGAGTCGTGCAGGACGGACAGGAGGCGCTTGACTGTTTGCGTGCTCTAAGGCCGGATGTGCTGCTGCTGGATTTGGAAATGCCGCGGCTGAATGGGCTGCAGGTCTTGGACGCGTTGCGCATTCAGGCGCCGGCGCTGCCGGTGATTGTATGCAGCGTTCACACTGAGCGCGGCGCGCGGACGACGCTCGATGCCCTGGCCCGTGGCGCAAAGGATTATGTGATGAAGCCGGGCAATCAGAAGAATATGGCTTCCTCATTGAAGCTCCTAGCGGAGCAGCTGATGCCGAAGATTGCGATCGCGGCGGAAGTGCAGGAGAAGAGCCGGGCCGCGTTGGAATCGAAGGCTGGTCGACCTCACTTCTCCTCTTCATCATCGCGTACAGGCCTGGAGTTCGGTGACGGCGTGGAGATCGTGGTGATCGGCGTGTCGACCGGCGGCCCAGCCGCCCTGGAGGCGATGCTGTCTGCTTTGCCGGCGACCTTTGCCGCTCCGGTGCTCGTGGTGCAGCATATGCCGAAGCTCTTTACGAGCGCCTTGGCAGAACGGCTCAATCGGCTGTGTCGTCTTTCCGTGAAAGAAGCGAAGAACGGAGACGCCGTGAGACCTGGCGGCATCTGGCTTGCGCCCGGCGACGCACACATGGAGATCGTGGCGGGCGGATGGATCAAGCTGCACCAGGGTGTTCCGCTGAACAGCTGCAAGCCTTCCGTGGACTACCTGTTCCATTCCGCCGCAAAGCTTTACGGAGATTCGACCCTGGCCCTGATGATGACCGGCATGGGCTCAGATGGACTCGACGGAGCGCGCGCCGTGCAGGCTGCGGGCGGCTCGGTGCTGGCCCAGGACAAGGCTTCGTCCGCGGTATGGGGAATGCCAGGCAGGGTGGTCAAGGAAGGGATCTCCTGCGCTACAGTCGCCTTGCCGGATCTGGCTGGAGAGTTGATCGAGCGGGTGAGCTTGAAGCGTTTCGCAGCGCCCTGGTCACAGCAGAAAGTGGACGGAAGGGAGGCGCTGCATGGCGTGCTCTGATTCCGACTTTGCTTACTTGCGGGAACTGGTTCAGGCGCAATCGGCCAACGTGATCGACCCCTCCCGTAAGACTTTGTTTGAGAGCCGGCTGCAGCCGCTGGCTCGGGTTGCAGGGGCCGCCAATCTGGAGGGCCTGGTAGGTCTTCTCCGCGAGAAGCGGTCGGCGCCTTTGCACCGCGCGGTAGCGGAGGCGATGACGATCAACGAGACCAGCTTCTTTCGCGACGTGAAGCCGTTCGATGTGCTGCGCGACGAAATACTTCCGCAGCTGATCGAGCAGAGGAGCGCTGAACGAAGACTGCGCATCTGGAGCGCGGCCAGCTCGACCGGGCAGGAGGCGTACAGCGTTGCCATGCTGCTTGCGGATCACTTTCCTCAACTGGCGCGGTGGGATATTCGCATTATCGGGACGGACCTGTCGCGGGAGGTGATCGAGTACGCGAAACGCGGGCGTTATCGACGGCTGGAAGTGAACCGGGGCTTGCCTGCGAGGCTGTTGGTGAAACACTTCCGTCGCGATGAAGACGAGTGGGAAATAAGCGAAAGCCTGAAGGCGCTATGCGAATTCGAGGTGGGCAATGTGTGTGTTCCCTCGGCTCACACATTCCTTTTCGATCTGGTCCTCTTGCGTAATGTTCTGCTCTATTTTTCGAAGCCCGACCGCAGTACCGTCTTCCAGGAAGTCCATCGAAGGCTGAGTCCCCAGGGTTTTCTCGTTCTCGGCAATGCGGAACAGGCTGAGGACTCTACGGAACTGTTTCGGGCGCAGTTCTCGAAGGAGTGCTACTTTTACCGGCCGGTGATGGAGGAGGTTCGAAGCCGTAGTTAGTTACTCAGATAGACAGTTGGCCATCTGAGGGCACAGGAGCTAAGCCTGTGGCGTGCGCGGTGGATCAACCCCCTAGAATGAGGTTAGGCGGGCAGATGGATGGGGCGGTCGACAGGGATCAAGAACAAGCCGGAAGAAAGCGCTGCGGACGCGGCTCTTGCGTTATTTCATCCGGTGACGGCGCAGTGGTTTCGCGAAGTTTTTGACGGACCGACGGCTCCACAGATCGAGGGCTGGCCGGCCATCGCGCGCGGCGAGTCCACCCTCATTCTTGCACCGACAGGAACAGGCAAAACGCTCACCGCATTCCTCTGGTGTCTGGACAGGCTGATGCTAAGAGCCCCGGCGGAGGGCGGAACGCACGGATGCCGTGTCCTGTACCTGTCGCCGCTGAAGGCCTTGGCCGCGGACGTGGAGCGCAATCTCCGATCGCCTCTGGCGGGCATTGCGAATCTGGCGAAGCGCGAGGGGGTTACGGCGCACCTTCCCGAGATCAGCGTCCGTACCGGAGATACGTCCGCCAAGGACCGGGCACGCTTCAACCGGCATCCCGGAGAGATTCTAATCACCACGCCGGAGTCCCTGTACCTGATGTTGACGAGCGCGGCAGGGGAGCAGCTGCGGACGGTCGAGACGGTGATCGTGGATGAGATCCATGCGCTGGTGCCGACTAAGCGTGGGGCGCACATGGCGCTTTCACTGGAGCGGCTGGAGGCGCTGGTCGCGGCTTCTCGGCCGGGAGCGAGGCTGCAGCGGATCGGCTTATCCGCGACGCAGCGTCCGCTTGAGGAGGTGGCGCGCTTCCTGGGGGGAGCGACGGGTGTTGGAACCCAGGTCCCAAAGGCGAGACCTGGGGTACCCGAACTTCTGGCGGCGAACAAAGAAGGCGAGATGCCGGCAGCTTTGATGGAAGTGGCGCGGGATGAGGCGGAGCCGGCTGGGGGCGGGCCGCGATTCCGTCCCGTGACCATTGTGAACGCAGGCGCGCGCAAGGTTCTGGATCTGCGCGTGGAGGTTCCGGTCGAGGATATGGCCAAGCTTGGAGAGATTCAGGACATTCCGAGCGGACCGGCGAGCCAATCTCCGAAGCGAACCAGCATTTGGCAGAGCATTCATCCGCGGCTGCTCGAAATTATCCGCGAACGGACGTCGACGCTGATCTTTGTGAACGCGCGGCGGGTGGCGGAGCGGCTTGCCGGAGCGCTGAACGATTTGGCCGGGGAGGCGATCGCGCGGGCGCACCACGGGTCGCTGGCTGCGGCGCAGAGGACAGAGATCGAGGAGCTGCTGAAAGCCGGCCGGATCAAGGCGCTGGTCTGTACCTCTTCGCTCGAGCTTGGGATCGATATGGGGGCAATCGATCTGGTAATTCAGATTGAAGCTCCTCCGAGCGTCGCGAGCGGGATGCAGCGGATCGGGCGCGCGGGTCACCAGGTGGGCATGCCGTCGAACGGGATCATCTTTCCGAAGTACCGGGCAGACCTGGTCGCGTGCGCGGCGGTGACGCGCGCCATGCATGAGGGACATGTGGAGTCGACGCGCTTTCTGCGCAATCCGCTGGATGTGCTGGCGCAGCAGATGGTGGCTGTTGTGGCGCATCCGCCGCTAGAGGTGGAGGCTGCGGAGCGAAGGACGAAGGGAAAGACAGAGGAGGACGAGAGCCCGGGAATCAGTTATGAGGGGCTGCTGAACCTGGTACGCGGCTCGGCGAACTATGCGGCGCTCAGCACGGCGGTCTTCGATGGCGTGCTGGATATGCTGGCCGGGCGTTACCCGAGCGACGAGTTTGCGGAGCTTCGTCCGCGGGTGACCTGGGATCGGCAGCGCAACTGGTTGACGCCGCGGCAGGGCGTCAAGAAAATTGCCATCCTGAATGGCGGGACCATCCCGGATCGCGGGCTGTATGGCGTGTTTCTGGCTGGAACCGCGCAGGGCAAGCCGGTGCGGGTGGGCGAGCTCGACGAGGAGATGGTCTTCGAGCAGCGGACCGGGGACACCTTCATTCTGGGCGCGAGCACGTGGCGGGTGGAGGAGATTACGCATGACCGCGTGCTGGTGAGCCCGGCTCCCGGCGACCCGGGAAAAATGCCGTTCTGGCACGGAGACCAGGCGGGCCGGCCGATGGAGTTCGGGCGGCGGATCGGCGGCTTGGTGCGGACACTGCGGGATATGCCGCGCAGTGTGGCGGTTTCGACGCTCACGTCGGAACACGATTTGGACCCGCAGGCGGCGGAGAACGTGATGCGCTACCTGGCCGACCAGGAGCTGGCGAGCGGACAGGTTCCGGACGACCGCAACATCGTGATTGAGCGGGTGCGCGATGAGCTGGGCGACTGGCGGATGTGCTGCCTGACGCCGTTCGGCTCGAAGATCCATGCGCCCTGGGCGATGGCGGCGACGGCGCGCATCCGGGCGAATGGCGGCCCGGAGGTGGAGACGATGTGGAGCGAGGATGGCTTCGTTCTGCGCTTTCCGGAGACCGACGAGCCGCCCAGCGTGGATCATCTGCTGCTTGAGCCGGAGGAGGCGGCAGAGTTAGTTCTGCGGCAGCTGGGGTCGACGGCCGTCTTTGCGGCGAAGTTCCGGGAGAGCGCGTCGCGGGCGTTGCTCCTGCCCAGGCGGCGCGCCGACGGGCGAACTCCGTTGTGGCAGCAGCGCAAGCGAGCGTATGACCTGCTGAGCGTGGCGAGCCGGTATGCGAGCTTCCCCATTTTGCTGGAGGCCTACCGCGAATGTTTGCGCGATGTGTTCGACATGCCGGCGCTGATGGAGATTCTGCGCGGAGTGGGAAACCGCAGCCTGCGGGTGCACACGGTGGACTCGCGGACGCCTTCGCCGTTTGCGGCGGCGCTGCTGTTCAGCTATGTCGCCAACTATATCTATGACGGCGATGCTCCGTTGGCGGAACGTCGCGCGCAGGCGCTCTCGATCGACCAGGACCAGCTGCGGGAGCTGATGGGCGACGCTGACTTGCGCGAGCTGCTGGATCTCGCGGCGATCGAAGAGACCGAGGAGCAGCTGCAGTGCCTGGCCGAGACGTATAAGGCCCGCTCGATGGACGGGGTGCATGACCTGCTGCTGAAGATCGGCGATCTGCGGCGAGACGAGCTGCTGGCGCGCTGCGTTTCGCCGGAGATTGCCCTGACGGTGGAGCGCCTGCGCAAGAGCCTGCGGGTGCTCGAAGTTTCGGTCGCCGGGGAGAAGCGGCTGATTGCGGTTGAAGACGCCGGCCGGTATCGGGATGCGCTGGGAGTGCCGCTGCCGCCCGGTTTGCCGACTGCGTTCCAGGTCGCGGTGCCGGATGCGGCGCTCGATCTGCTGCGCAGGTTTGGGCGGACGCATGGCCCGTTTACGACGGCCGAGGTGGCCAAGCGGTTCGGCTTGGCGCTCGAAACGGCGGAGGCGGTGCTGAACCGGCTGGTGCAGACGGGCCGGATCGTGGAGGGAGGATTTCGACCCGGCGGGGTGCATCGCGAGTGGTGCGATCATGAGGTGCTGCGGACGATTCGGCGGCGGTCCCTGGCGCGGCTGCGCAAGGAGGTGGAGCCGGTCGAGCAGGCGACCCTGGCCAAGCTATTCACGCGCTGGCAGGGCGTGGTACAGCCCAGGCGGGGGCTCGATGCGCTGCTGGACGTGATCGAGAATCTGCAAGGGGCGCCGGTGCCCGCGTCCATGCTCGAAAGTGAGGTTCTACCCGCCAGGCTCTTTGGATATAAACCGGCGGATTTGGACACCTTGATTGCCGCGGGTGAGGTGGTGTGGTGCGGAGTGGAGGCGATCGGCGAGAAAGATGGGCGGATCGCGCTCTATCTCTCGGAAAAACTGCCTGTCTTGTGGCCGGTGGACGCCAGGCATCCAGAAGCAGGCCAGGGACCCACCGCGGAGCGGGAAGGCAAGATCGTCGAGTATCTGCGGGCGAAGGGAGCCTCGTTCTTTCAGGAGCTGCACGATGGCACGGGTGGTGGCTACCCCGGCGAGACGCTCGAGGCGGTCTGGAACCTGGTCTGGCGCGGCCTGCTGAACAACGATGCCTTGCACGCGTTGCGGGCGTATTGCGAGCGGACGGCTTCAAACACCAGAAATGCCAAGCCGGCGCGCAGGGTGCATCAGCAGACCGGCTTTCGGTCCCGGCGGACGACTCCGCCGACGGCGCAGGGACGATGGTCGCTCAATGCAGTGGCCTTCGACGAGGGCCGGAGCGCGACCGAGTGGAGCCATGCCCTCGCGCAGCAATTGCTGGCACGGTATGGAGTGGTCTTTCGCGAGACGGCTCATGCGGAAGGGCTTCCGGGTGGGTTTTCGGCGGTCTACGATGTGCTGAAGGCAATGGAAGAGAGTGGGCGGGTGCGGCGCGGATACTTCGCCGCGGACCTGGGCGCGACGCAGTTCGCCATGCCCGCGGCGGTCGACCTGCTGCGCAGCCTGCGGATGAAGCGCGATGGCGATAAGAGCGAGATGCTGATGTTGGCGGCAACCGACCCAGCCAATCCGTATGGATCACTGCTGAAGTGGCCGGCCGGGGGAGACGAGGGGTCGTCGCTGACGCGGAGCGTGGGGGCCCGCGTGGTGCTGTGCGACGGCTCGCTGATCGCGTATCTGCGCCGCGGAAATCCAAATCTGCAGGCGTTTCTTCCGGACGAGGAGCCGTCGCGGACGCAATCTGCCAAGGCGCTGGCGGAGTTTCTGGTGGCTCGCGCGCAAGGCGACGGCGGAATGCTGTTGACGAGCGTCAACGGCGAGACGGTCGGCGCGAGCTGGATGGCGCGGGTGCTGCTGGACGCGGGTTTTGTGGCAGCGCCGATGGGGTTCAACGTGCGCAAAGTGCTGCCGAGTTTGCCGGCAGCGACGCAACCGCAGGCTTTGTAACGTCAGCCGCGTTTGTTAGAGCTTTCTTCCTATGGGTGTAGCTGTCGCTTGTAAGCGAAGGCAGATCCTGTGCCTATGGCGAAGAATGACAACTTTCTGGAAGAGTCACAGCTCTCAGAAACTGCTTTCAAGCTAGACTCCTGCAGCTTCCGGCGATCGGGCAGTCTTCTCCGCGATCTCTTCGGTTACTTCCATCGGCGAGGTCTCGGCGCCGTAGATGACCTGGCCGTACTCGAGCAGGGTGACCATGCCGACGCCGCCACAGATGTTGCCGGAGACCGCAGCAAAGAACCAGCGTGGGTAGGCTTGCCAGGCGATGTGGTGGGTCAGGACGGAGACCAGGATCTCGCCCGAGGTGGCGATGCAATGGGCGAAGTTTCCCAGGCCGACGATGAAAGTGAGCATCCAGATCACCATGACGGAGCCGGTGATTGAATGCGAGCCGGAGACGAGCCAGGCGGCGAGCGCGATGATCCAGCCTCCCATGACGCCGGACCAGAAGACGGTGGGCAGCGGGTTGGCGAGCGCGTCGAGGCCGAGCTGGTTCAGCGCGGCGACAAAGTGCGGATTGAGCGCGGGCGTCAGCGAGACCAGGCAGGCAAAAGCGAACGCTCCGCAGACATTCGACGGCAGCACAACGGCCCAGAGACGCATCGTGTTCCAGAACTCGCGTTTTTCAGCGAGCACCAGCGCCACCGGGTAGAGGGTGTTCTCCGTAAAAAGCTGCGACCGGCCGATGATGACGACGATGAAGCCAAGCGGGTAAAAGAGACGCGAGATAATCTGGGTGCTGGGCCCAGGCGGGAGCAGAGCGAGAGCCATGGCGGTGCCGAGCGCGGAAAGTCCCATGAAGGTGCCGCCGCCGAAGCCGGACAAGGCGAGCGAAAGACTGGTGCGTTTCAGCTCTTCGCGGGCGTTGGTTGCGACTTGCTTGTAAATCTCCTCGGCGGAGGGCCGGGAGAGATTTTTTTGATGGCTTTCGCCGTTCTGCTTCGTTTCCGAGCTCTTGCGCTTGAATCGCCAAGCCATGGAGGCAGTCCTTTCGTCGGTCTGTGGCTTGGGATACTGTCTCTGGTGAGATGCGGTATGAGTGTAGAAGGAAGAATCCGGCGGTCCGCGGACCTTTTCTCCGGGATCGTGTGCGGATCTGTGCGTGCACACAAGAGGCGAACTTGCGAGACGGACTGGATTGGCGGATGCTGGAGAGATGATAAGACTGCGTTTCAGAGGCTGGACGACTGTGTTTGCGGGTGTGGTGTTGGCCGGGAGCTTTGCGGTGGGGCGCGGGCCGGAGACACGCGCTGCCGCCCAGAGCGGCGGGAGCGCTCAGGCGCAGAGGCCGACGAGTACGCCCTATGCAGGTGATCTTTCCATCTTCGAAACGCCGGACCGGGACAAGAAGCTCGAGATCAATCGCGTGATGGATTTGCTGCGGATTACGCCCGGCAAGACGGTGGCGGACATCGGTGCGGGCTCGGGATGGTTTACCGTGCGCGCGGCGCGGCGGGTGGGCTCCGCGGGCATGGTGTTTGCGGAGGACATCAATCCTCAGGCGATCCAGTATATCGATGACAAGGTAAAGAAGGAGCAGCTGGGCAACGTGCGGACGCTGCTTGGAACGCCCGATCATCCCAAGCTGGCTCCTGCAAGCGTGGATGCGGTGCTGCTGCTGAAGGTCTATCACGAGATCGCCCATCCGGTGCCGTTTATGCGCGACGTGCGTACCGCGCTGCGTCCGGGGGCGCGTGTGGGGGTCATTGACCGCAACGGCAACGGAAGCGGGACCGATCATGGTCTTCCTCAAGCGACGCTCGAGCGTGAAATGGCCGAGGCCGGCTTTCGAAAAGTCGCCATGTATGACTTCACCAAGAAGGATGGTCAGGATTACTTCCTGATCTTTGAGGCGGCGCGCTAGGGAGTCTTTTTCTCCGGCCTGAACGCTTGCACCAAAGAGCTACTTGCTTTTTGACTATCCGGACCATAGGCCATTCTATTCGTCACAGCCTCTTTCCTGGTCTACAGTGAAGGCATCACTTGAAAAGTGGATGTATTCGTGTTCAGCAGGCGGATGCTGTGCAGTACACCACGGAGAGTTTTCGGAGGATCCATCCAATGGGGATCACGCGTCGCGATTTTCTAAGCCGGGTTGGGCAGGCTGGCGGGTACAGCGCTGCATTTCTGACGATGCAGGGCATGGGTCTGATGGAAGCGCACGCGGCCCGGCCGGCGCCACTGCAGGCCGCTGCGGGCTCAGGCAAAGGCATCAAGGTGGTCGTACTGGGCGGCGGCATCGCCGGGCTGGTCTCCGCCTACGAGCTCTGCGCGCTGGGCTATGGCGTCACGGTGCTCGAGGCACGCGAGCGTCCGGGAGGACGCAACTACAGCGTCCGCGGCGGCGACAAAGTCCTCTTCCTTGACGGCAGCACGCAGACCTGTAGCTGGGAGCCCGGCCACTACCAGAACTTCGGCCCGGCCCGGCTCCCGTCCATTCACCCCACGATCCTCGGTTACTGCAAGAAGCTCGGCGTGGAGCTGCAGGTGGAAGTCAATATGTCCAACTCCGCATTTCTACAAAACGATGCGGCTTATCACGGCAAGCCGGTGGTCATGCGTCAGGCAGTGAACGACACGCGCGGGCATGTCAGCGAACTGCTGATGAAGAGCATGAAGCAGGGCGCGCTCGACCAGGAGATGACGGCCGAAGACCGTGACCGCATGCTGAGCTTCCTGCGCATCTACGGGTCGCTCGACGACGCGGGCAAGTATAACGGCAGCGACCGTGCGGGGTATGCAAAGATGGCGGGTGCGGGCGATGAGACGGGCGTGTTGAGCCAGCCGCTGGACATGCATACGCTGCTCGATTGCAGCTTCTGGCAGGGCATTCTCTTCGACCAGCAGTTCGACATGCAGGCGACCATGTTTCAGCCGGTCGGCGGCATGGACCGCATCCCCTATGCGTTTGCCAAGGCGCTGGGCAGCACGGTGAAGTACAACGCGCCGGTGACCGAGATTCGCAAGACGGCCAAGGGTGTCAAGATCGGCTATAAACAGAACGGCGCGGCCAAGATGATCGAAGCGGATTACTGCATATGCGCGATGCCGCTGACGATTCTGCGCTCGGTACCGAACGATTTTGGAGCGCCCTATAAGAAGGTCTTCGACGAGTGCACCTATGCGAACGCCTACAAGGTCGCGTGGGAGAGCCGGCGATTCTGGGAGCAGGACCAAAACATCTACGGCGGCCTCGAGTTTGTCAACACGGGCTGCAGCCCCATCTGGTTTCCATCCGCGGGCATGTTCTCACAGAAGGGTGTGGTGGTCAGCGGCTACTCGGATGAGACGAATACTCCGTTTGGCAAGCTGGCGGTGGCGCAGAAGTTCGAGGAGAGCCGCAAGTCGATCGAGCGCCTGCATCCAGGCCGCGGGCAGGAGCTCGAGAAACCAGTGTATGTGGGCTGGGCGAAGATGCCCTACAACGAAGGCTCCTGGATTCGATCCTATGCGCCGAATGAGCAGCGCGCGCCGGGCGTGGCCTTAACGACGCAGACCGGACAGGCGCGGCATCCAGGCGAGGCGCGTACCGCGAGCAATGAAGGCTATGAAACGCTGATCCAGCCGGATGGGCGGCTCATCATCGCAGGCGATCATGTCAGCCACATCGTGGCTTGGCAGGAGGGCGCGGCGCTGAGCGGGTTGCGCGCGGTCCAACTCGTCGCCGACCAGGCCAAGGCGGCAAAGCTTACCCAGGCAGGTACGGCAGGCAGCGTCACAGCATAGAGAACGAAGGAGAACGTACGATGAAGTGCAGGTATGCAATCTTGATGGCTGCGTCGGTGCTGGGCGGTGTGAGCGCGCGCGCGCAGGTGGTGGTGAAGCATGTCCAGACGGAGAAGGCGGCCATTGCGACCGGTGTCTGGGCCGGCGATACGTACTACCTGAGCGGACAGCTTGCGAGTCCGGTGACGCCTGCGGATGCGTCCAAGGGGACCGCGGCCGACTACGGCGACACCAAGACCCAGGCGGCAAGCGTCTTTGCGAAGATCCAGTCGGCGCTCAAGGAGCAGGGCCTGGATATGAAGGATGTGGTGAAGATGACCGTGTTTCTTGGTCCGGATCCGAAGACCGGCAAGCTTGATTTTGCGGGAATGCAATCGGAGTACGTGAAATTCTTCGGGACCAAGGATCAACCCAACAAGCCGGCGCGCTCGGCGTTCCAGGTGGCTGCTTTGGCCGCGCCATGGGCGCTGCTAGAGATTGAAGTCATTGCCGTCAAAAGCAAATAAGCGAAGCGATGCGCCAAAAAAGGAGCCCTTGTCAGGGGGCTCCTTTCTTGTTCATGCGGATGAGAGTTGGTCTATGCGAAGTGCGGGTAAGTGAGCGGGCTTGCCAGGTCGTGCATGGGATCACTGACCCTGGCCGTCGTGGGCGGCGTGTCCATGACCTTCTTGAACGCAACCTTGAACTTCGCCATCTCCGCCGGGGTGCCGACCGAAACGCGGACGGCGTTGGGCCAGATGGGCCAGGTACGGCCAATGTAGACTTTCTCGGCCTGCATGGCGCTGATGACCGATTTGCCGTTGCGGCCCGTGTCGATCATGAAGCAGTTGGATTGCGAGTCGCCGACTACCTTGTAGTTGTTCGCGGCGAGCCAGGTGAGGGTGTCGCGGCGGGTGTCTCCGATGATCTTCTTGCGCATCGGGATCAGCTCCGCATCGAGCAGCGAGACGTTGGCGGCGCCGGAGCCGGTGATGGGCATGGGATTCTGGCCGTAGGGCTGCATCTTCTTCAACAGGTCGGGACGGCCCGCAGCAACGCCGCAACGAATGCCCGCCATGCCGTAGATCTTCGAGAAGGTGCGCAAGACAATGAGGTCCTTGTCCGCGGCGACCATGTCCAGCACGTTGGGCGAGTCGGAGAGATGGATGTAGGCTTCATCGACGAGCAGGATGGAGCCTTTGGGCTTGTTTTCGAGCGCCCAGGCAATGTCCTTCTTGGTGGTCAGCGTGCCGGTAGGGTTGTTGGGGTTGCAAATATAGTACACGCCCGCGTTGGGGTCGGCCGCGAGCATGGCTTTGACGTCGTGGGAGTAGTCCTTACAAAGCGCCACTTTCGAGATTTTCGCCTGGGTCACCATGGCCGCGCGCATGGGCGCTTCGTAGGAAGGGTCGGCCATGACGAGGCCGCGCGTCGGCGAGGTGAAAGCCAGGACCGAGAAGTGCAATGGCTCGGACGATCCGGCGTAGACCGAGACGTACTCTTCCTTGAGTACGTTCTGGGCGGCAAAGGTTTTGGTGAGCTTGTCGGTTTCGCCGAGCAGATCGTAGCGGCCGCCCATGGGGCCAAGCGACGCGATGATTTCGCACGCAGCCTTGCACGGGCCGAGCGGATTCTCGTTGGCGTTGATCAGGACGGCATCGGCCGGCATGGCCTGGCGAGTCCGGCGAGCGGGTGCGGCTCCCGGCTGCGGAGCTGTCTGTTGGGCCTCAAGGGCAAAGTGAGCTTCAGTAAAAATAGGGGCGGCTGCGGCCAGGGAAGCGTACCGCAGGAACGAGCGGCGTGAAGATCCAGTGTTGTTGCGTGTCATCGGCGGAACTCCTTGTGCATGTGAGCGTGGGGGATCGGGAAGCAATGCCAGCAGGCCGGGCAGGCTGCGCAAATGGGAAAAGCAGACGGCGGGAGCAGTGATCTCCGGGGTCTAAGGCCAACTGTACCGCAAATCAAAGCTAGGTTGTCGCCTGCAGCAGAAAAATACCTGGATCCATCACAATTGTTATCGCTCTCTATGCGAGCTATAGGTCAAACATCCATCGCAGGTTTTCCATTTGACTCACCGGCACACCACTTGTAAGTTCTGGTTATCACAAACAAGTTGATCCGCTTCTAATGCGATCTGCCGATGATTGAGTCTCTGGTAGAGGGTCAGGACTATGCAGGGCTTGACTGCCGTCTCGCGGCGATGCCTCTGAACTGGATTGCCAAAACTTCGGCCTACTCTCGCTATTCCGGTTTTTCAAAAGAAACAGCTCGCTTTTTGAAATTCTGCTTCGCAGAACACTATCCGGAGGGTACCGCATGCACGCCAAGCAGCTGAGAGGAATATCTTATTCCATGGTCGGGTTCGTTGCGCTAACCGCGGCAAGCAGCGTGGAAGCGCAATCCAATTATGGAGCCCTGCGCGGAATCGTAACGGATGGCCAAGGCGCGGTGGTAAGTACGGCCGTGGTGACGCTTACCTCTGAGTCGACGAAGATTGTGCGCACCACCAAGTCCAATAGCGATGGGGCGTACGTCTTCAACGCAGTGGAGCCGGGTCGATATACCGTGACCGTCACCGGAACGGGCTTTATGACGGTAGATGAAAAGGGCGTTGTTGTTGATTCCGGCGATACGATTCCGCTCGACCTCAAGCTGCCGATTGGCAAAACGAGCGACAGTGTGGATGTGAGCGCGGCCGAGGCCGTGGTGAACAACGGAACCTCGTATAACGGCCAGTTGATCGATGCGCAGAAACTGGAGAACCTGCCGAATCCAGGGCGCAATCCCTTCCTGTTTTCAAAGCTCGATAACAACGTGACGCCAGTGGGCGATCCGCGGTTTGTGCGTTTCCAAGATCAGAGCGGATCTTCGACTATCTCGATTGCAGGCGCGCCTCTCAGCTCGAACAATTACTCGATCGACGGAGTTCCTATTACCGATTTTTCCAATCGAGCGGTCATTATTCCTAGTATCGAAGCAGTGGAAGAAGTGAAGGTGCAAGCGAATACCTACGATGCGGAGATCGGCCGTACCTCTGGAGGTATGTTCAATACCACGTTGAAGTCTGGCTCGAGCGTTTTGCATGGGGTGCTGCAGGGAGAGACGCGGCAGACGAACTGGGGCGCGAATCTGTTTTTCAATAATCAGACCGGCACCCCTCGAGGCGCGGCCGAATTCTATAGCTACGTGGGCGCGATCGGCGGTCCCATTCCGCTGCCGGGATTTCTAGGTGGAAGAGATAAGACGTTCTTCTGGATTACAGAAGAGGGCTATCGCCAACGCTCTCCCATCACGACCAATGCATTCATCGTTCCGACTGACCAGGAAAGAAAAGGCGATTTCTCGCAGATCGGTGCTCCAAGCGGCGCTACCTGTAACACGGGAACCGATGGTACGGATAAGATCTGCCCCATCAACCCGGTGACCGGCGCTTTCTTTCCCAACAACGATCTATCCGGCTCAGTTAACCCAGTCGGTTCGGCGATCCTGAACTACTACCCGCATGCGAATACAGGCATCGCCACGGTCGGCGTAACTAATTTCAACGGTGGAGATACCCTGGGCGACCGCGCGGATGAATTTGACGGTAAGCTGACCCATCAGTTCGGTACGCGCTGGCTGGCCGACTTCTACTACCTTCACTACGGCTCGAAAGAGCCGGGCGGCAACGCCTTGACGACGGTTGCCGGCAGTTCTTCTTCCTATCTCCTCTACCGCAAGGTCGATGCGACCAGCATCCAAAACACCATCACGCTTACGCCGACGACTTTGCTGACGGTAGGCTTCGGCTTCAACCGCTTCCCAAATAACACCGTCGACATCAGCAATGGGTTCCAGCAATCGACGCTGGGTTTCCCGGCGAACTACACCAGTGCGCTTACCAAGGCGGCATTCCCTCAGATAACGACGGACTCCAGCCTGTCGCCGGAAGCGACCGCGAACTCCGGACCCGCAGTCTACTTCTCGCGAAATTTTGTCGTTGGACTCTCGAAAAGTCTAGGCAAGCACAGCCTCAAGACTGGCTATGAGTATCGGGCGATCAGTGTTACGTTCACGAACATCGCAAACGGCAATGGAACATTCGCGTTCGACAAGACCATCACCGGATCGACCATTGCCGATCTATACCTTGGGTATCCCACCAGCGGCTCGCTGGTGATCCCAGCTAAGCTGGCCATCACCACCGACTACCAGGGGACCTATCTTCAGGATGACTGGCGGATTACACCGAAGCTGACGTTGAACATGGGCGTGCGCTACGAATATGAGCCTGGCGTCCACGAACGCAACAACCACTACTCCGTAGGCTTCAACAGAAACGTGGTGTTCAACGCTTTCGGCAATGGGCCGCAGGCCAAAGGAGGCGTGGAGTTTGCCGGGGTGAACGGCAACCCGACAACGACGGGCAACCAGGGTTCCAAGGTCTCTCCGCGCGGCGGCTTTGCCTATTCCATCGACCCCAACACGGTGGTCCGCGGAGGCTACGGCTTGTTCTACTATCCGATCGTGTACAGCACTTCGCCCAATCTTGCTCCGGGATACGTGCTGACCAATAGTCTGACCAACAGCCCGGGTTTGGCGTCTGGATTGACGAGCCTGAGCAATCCTTTTCCGAATGTACAGACGCAACCGGTCGGCAATGTGAATGGATACAGCCAGAATATCGGAACGACCTTGAGTGTTATCGACGATCAGCGCCGCGCGCCGCTGTATAAATCGTACTCAGCCGACATCGAGCACCAGTTTCCAGGCGGCATGGCCTTGAAGGTGGGCTACGTCGGCGGCCACGGACATAACCTGCCGAACAGCCTCAACATCAACCAGATCGGGGAGCGGTATCTGAACTCAGGTCAGGGAGCAGCGCTCAACGCGGCGGCCACCAGCTTTCCGTATGCCGGCATCGGGTCCTTCGGATCGCTGGCCAAGATTAAGCAGTACCAGACTTTGCTGCCGTTCCCGCAATTCCAGGCAATTACGGATTCGGTGAGCGATGGCGTGTCGGATTACAACGCGCTCGATGTCAAATTCCAAAAGACCTTCAGCCAGGGAGTGACCGTGCTGGCAACCTATACCTGGGCGTCCAACTGGGACAACATGTGGGGTGCATCGAGCACACTCAATCCAAACAACAATGGGCCGCAGGATATCTACAATCTTTCCACGGAGTACGCGCGTGCGATCAATGACATTCCCAATCGCGCCTCCGTCGCTCTGACCTATGAGCTTCCCTTCGGGCATGGCAAGACGTTTCTGGGCGGGGCAAACCGGTGGGTTGATCTGGCAGTAGGCGGCTGGAGATTCAACGATATTTCGATCTTTCAGGGAGGCTCTCCGCTGCCCATCAATCAATCGACCAATGTGAACTCTTCGTTCGGCAACGCGACGACTCGGCCAAGCCTGACAGGGATTAATCCATGCTACACGGGGTCAACCGAAAGCAGGCTGCTGCATTACTATAACGGGGCAGCCTATACGGCTACGACGGTAGGCAACACGGGGAATGCTGAGCGGACCAGCAATTGTTACGGCCCTGGTTACCGCAACTCCGATCTTTCGCTGAACAAAGACTTCCGCATCACGGAGCGCATCCACACCGAGTTCCGCGCGGAGGCTCTCAATGCCTTCAATACTCCGCAGTTCAATGGTCCAAATCTGTCTGCTGACTCGAAAGCCTACGGACAAATCACCAGCACGCTTGGCTTCCCGCGTCTTATCCAGCTTGGCGGCAGACTTACGTTTTAGCAGAGTGGCCTGGGAGCCTCGCCGCTCATTGCATTCCGGTGCTGGCTTGACGCAGCGAAAAGAAGTCAGGGGCTTTCAGGCCATCGACACTGACGCGGTTCCGTCCGCTTGCCTTGGCCGCATAGAGCGCCTGATCCGCGCGCTCCATCATGCGGTCAACGCAGTCTTGCTCTCCCTGGAACGACGCAACGCCGACACTGAGCGTCACGCGCACGCCTTCGGAGGCTTCGCCGGACGACTGTTTTCCGACAGGCACCACGCTCCGTTCGACATTGCGGCGAACCCGCTGGGCGACGAGCAGAGCGGCTTCGGGCGAGGCGCCCGGCAGCAGCGCGACGAACTCTTCTCCGCCCCAGCGGCCTAGAATGTCGATCCCGCGCACGGCGTCCTGCATTCGCTCGACGGCCGTACAAAGCACGGCGTCTCCAACGGCGTGACCAAATTTGTCGTTGATAGCTTTAAAGTGGTCGAGATCCGCGATCAGCACGGAGAAGGCCGCATTGTTCTCACGGCTGCGGGCCTGGATGCGCTCGCACCACCTTAAGAATACGCGCCGGTTGTAGAGGCGGGTGAGCGGGTCGAGGCTGGCCAGGTCGTCCAACTGAGTCAGCAACGTCAGGGAGGCCAGCCAAAATATGCCGAAGCCAATGGCGAAGCTGAAAGCGAGATAGCTCAGACAGGTCAGTGTCTCAAGGCGGTGCAGTGCAGCGACGACCTCCATGCGGCTGAAGGCGACGATTCCGCTGCGCAGAAGCTGGAGAAGGCTGATTCCACAGAGCAGCACGGCATTGAAGCCGGAGGCGATTCCTGTTCCCGGACGCATCCGGCGAAGCAGTACGATCCCGGTATATCCGGTCTGCACAGCGAGCAGCAGCGCGGCGGCCGAAACACGCATGCTCCAGGAGAGCCCGTACTGCAGCGCCACTAGATCGCTGACCGCCTGCAAACCGAGCAGTAGGAGCTCCAATCCAAACGTCATCTCCGCTTCCACCAACTGAAGCACGGCTAGATGCAGCAGCGAGAACGAGAGCAGGACAAGCACATCGACCGCAGCAACGGACAGCAAGGGGGGAAGTGCGTAAGACCCGCACAGCAGCGCAGCGCCAAGCCCGCTCACGGCAAAAGCGGCGCTGAGCCAACCGAGACCGAGCAGGCGTGCATTGGTCAGCCGAATGGCGAGCGTGCCGAGGCAGCTACAGGCGAGCACTCCCGCGGTCACTAACAGGATCTGTTCAATGGACATAACGAGCTCACTGGATCCTCGGTCCAGAGCCTCTTCATCGGCTGTGTGAAGACTAGCTCCGAAGAGTGGAAGCCTGCTATGACAACGAAGATGTAGAACTAGCCAAAAGTAATGACACGGGAGTAGTAGATCGGGTCAGAGACGCAACATTCAGAAGTGAATTGCCGACCCATGCGCCCGGGCGGGAAGGCGCAGTTGATGCGAGAGCAGGAAGCTACGGAACGCCCCGACGTTGCCCGCGGGCTCCGGACCGGCGGGATAGGCGAATGAGAACCGGCGCGCCAGCTTCACGCCTTTTAGGTGTGCGAGCTTCAACGTGCCCAGCGCGAGCTGATTGCGGACGGCCCAGCGAGAGACGAAGGTAACGCCGAGGCCGGCTTCGACCGCATTCAGCATCCCCTCGGTCGAGTCAAGCTCCATGCTGATGCGAAGATCCTTCGGCTTCAGCCCGGCCACCGCAAGGGCCTGCTCGACCACGCGGCGGGAGCCGGAGCCGAACTCGCGCATGAGCAGCGGCTCGCCGCCGAGGGTGTCCAGATCGATCTGCTGACCGGCCCACTCGTGGCTTGCGGGAACGACCAGAACCATGTGATCTTCCATGAAGGGCTGGATGTGCAGATCCTGGCGCTGGGCCGGGCCTTCGATGAGCGCCATCTGGACCGTGCCGGTGAGCAGAGCCTCAAGCATTTGGTCGGTGTTGCCGCTACAGGCGGTAACGCGCACCCGCGGATGGCCCTTGAGAAACTGCGCGATGAGGTTGGGCAGAAGGTACTGGCCGATGGTCTGGGACGCGCCAAGCGAGAGCTCGCCGACCTGCTGACCGTAGGCTCCGGCAACCGCGACCAGCGCCTCCTCGGAGAGGGCTTTGAGTTTATCGGCAAACGGAAGCAACGCTCTGCCGCCCGCTGTGAGCTGGATGTGCCCGCCGCCACGGTCGAACAAAGAGACGCCCAGCTCGGCTTCGAGCGCCTTGATCTGTTGCGTGACGGCCGGCTGCGTCAGCAGCAGTTCTTCCGCGGCGCGGCTGAAGTTAAGATGCCGGGCCACCGCGCGGAAGACATGAACGCGAAAGTTTTCAATCATGCATCAGCCTCGCTCGTCATCGTATCTTGAGCAATCGCTCGAAAACTGAGAAAAGGGCGCAGCGCGATGAAAACCAAACGAACGATTTTGCCGAAGAAATTTTGATGAGATAAACTAAGCGAGTTCGTTGGCACGAAGACCTCCGGTCCAGGCGGTAGGGGAATGTTCGATCCGGTAAGAGCAGAGGAGATGGCTTTCGCCATGTCCGTCTTCGTGAGTGCGGGCAGCGGCCAGGTGTTTCCGTCGAGTCCGCCCAACGTACAGGCTGCCGTGCGCGAAAGGCGCGAATGCCAGCGCTTTCTCTCCTTTCTGGCATCCGTGGACGCGGACGGACTCAGCCTTCGGGAAGCGGCAGACAGCCAGGAGGTTCCTCTCTTTCGAGCGATCTTCGCCGTTTGGGAACATGATCGCGAAGATGCCGGGCGGCTCTCGATCGTAGCGCGCGTTTTGGCCTTCTATGCCTTAATGGAGCGCACTCGAGGGGCGATCCTCGAGCGCTGGTGCGAGAGCAATCCTGAGGGCGAGGAGACGGTTCTTCTGCATCCGGCTGTAATCGAAGCGATCTCGACGGTGCCTCTGGGCACCCGTGGACAGTTGCAGGCGGAAGAGTTCGTGCAAGCCGTAGAAACGGCCGCAGCGGCACACTCGGGGCGTACGGCTGCGAGCCGGATCGCTCCGTTCGAGCAGCAGATGCAAGCCGCAGAGGCGGCCTGGCCGTTTGGCCAGGGGGGAGGTCGCCTGCATGATGCGGAGTTTTGATTGGTCCGCAACTCCCTTGGGACCGGTCCTGTCCTGGCCGCAAAGTCTGAAGACAGCCGCCGACCTGACGCTCGCCTGCAAATTCGCGATGATCGTCCTTTGGGGTCCGGAGCTGATCCAGATTTACAACGATGCCTACCGGGAGATGATGGGCTGCAAGCATCCGGCCGGCCTCGGCCAGTCCACCCGGCGCTGCTGGCCGGAGGTCTGGCAGATCAACGAACCGATCTACGCCAAGGTGATGCAGGGAGAATCGATCACCTTCGAGGACCAGTTGTATCCGATCGAGCGCTATGGGTTTCTGGAAGACGCCTACTTCACCCTGTGCTACAGCCCGTTGCGGAACGAACGAGCACAGGTCCAGGGAGTCTTAGTCACGGTCTTCGAGACCACCGATCGTGTGCTCGAACAGCAAGGTGCGATCGGAAAAGCTGTTCTCCTAAAGCGAGCGAACGCGGGCAAGGGGATTCCGGAACCGGCAATCGCAGTCGCTCCAGACGGCCGGGGTTATCAGCACAGATAGCTTCAGACGTTCCGCTGCGCCGGGACTCGGCTTTGTTCGGCAGACAAGGTTCGACAAAGCAGAACCACCATCGAAAGCAAGGTAAGCAGGTAACTTTTAGCTGCTCGAGTCTGGTGATCTCGGCTGCATCGTAGTTCTCGAGCCAGCACCTGCAGGCGCGTTCTGAGACGCTGGAGATCGCGGCCAGAGCAGACGATCCGCAGTTTTTTTGACGCCGAGTCTGCTGTAAGACATGAAGGAATCCTTTGGTTGGCCGGCCTTCTGTCCTGTGCCCGACGTAACCAGTTGCGGGCTTGCGCAGGATCATCCTACCCGGAGATCCTATGCATCCAGCGATGCGCGCACCGGCATACGGATCAGCAAAAAACGATCCACGCTGCCAGCGCCGTTGCTTCAGGAAATCAGAGAATGCCTGGAGCGATGGCTTCGCCGACGCGTGTCTTCGAGTGCACGGTAAGGGTGAAGGCTGCGGCCAGAATGAGCGCGCCGCCGGCCCAGGCGCTGAGGCCGAGATAATCGTGCAGCACGGCTACGCCGAGGATAGAGCCCATGAGCGGCTCCATATTCAGCAGGACGCCGGCTTGCGAGGCGGGAACCTGAGTCATGCCCCAGTTCCAAAGCAGGGTGGACGTGGCGGTGCAGAGGACCCCGCTGCCGAGGAGCGCCCACCAGGCCTGGGCGGAGACGTGCGCGACCGGCGGCCAGCCATAGCCGAGCGGCACGATCGGGACCAGCATCAGCGTGCCGGCGAACGCGCCGTAAGCGGTGATGACGAGCGCGGAGTGGCGCTGCATGAGGTGCTTGTTCAGCAGGATCCAGAAGAGGGCGATGACAAGGGAGAGGACGACGAGCAAGTCGCCGGCGAGCGAGGGGCCGCCCATGGCGTGATTGCCAGCGTGGTGTCCTCCAAGGGCGATGAGGGCGGCGCCGGTGGTGGAGCCGGCGAGGGCGACCCAGCCGACCGAGTCCATGCGCTCGTGCGCGAAGAGAGCGGCGCCGACAGCCAGGATGACCGGCATGGTGCCGACCATCAGCGAGGCGTGGCTGACGGTGGTGAGCGACAAGCCGTAGAACTGGATGAGGAACTGGAGCGGTACGCCGAGGAAGGAGGCGATCAGAAGCAGGCGCCACTCCTGGGCGTTGAGGCGCGGCTTGTGGGTGAAGAGGACCGGCAGCAGGGTGAGCGAGGCGAAGAGAAAACGGTAGAAGACCATGGCGCCGACATTCATCTCGGCGAGGGCGATCTTGCCGAAGAAGAAGCCGCAGCCCCAGAAAGAGCTGGCCAGGGCGCAGGCGGCGAAGCCCCAGCCGCGCTGCTTCTGAGAGGGCGTGATCATTCCTTCACTGTCGCATAGCCGGAAGGCTTACACCCCACCTCAGCTGCGATGAGACTGCGCCTGAGATGGGGCACCCAGGATGTGTGGGTTGGGTTACCAGACGCGGCAGCTCTTCACCGGCACCATGGGCGTGCCCTGCTTGCAGGAGAAGGCTCCGGCAAAGCCTGGCTGGTTGACGAGCGGGCCGTCGACGCGGAAGTGATCGGGGGCGTGCGGATCGGTCTCGGCACGCATGCGCAAACTTTCGGGGCGCGTGTTCGAGCACCAGTTCTGGGCGTAGGCGAGATAAAAACGCTGCGGGCCGGTGTAGCCGTCGGTTTTCGCGCCGACATCTTCATGGTTCTGCTTAGCGCGGTCGAGGTAGGCCATGTAGGCGAGCAACAAACCGCCGTTATCGGCCGTGTTTTCGCCTAGGGTCAGCTTGCCGTTGACGTGGACATCGTCGACGGCTACGAACTGGCTGTACTCATTGGAGAGGCAGTCCGTCTTGACTTCAAACTTCTTCGTATCGTCCGGGGTCCACCAGTCGCTCAGGTTTCCCCTGGCGTCAAACTTCTTGCCCTCGTCGTCGAAGCCGTGGGTGAGCTCGTGGCCGATGATGGCGCCGATGTGGCCGTAGTTGACGGCGTTGTCGGCCTTCGGATCGTAGAAGTTGGGCTGCAGGATGCCGGCGGGGAAATTGATGTTGTTCATGCTGGGATCGTAGTAGGCGTTGACGGTGGGCGGAGACATCAACCACTCGGTGTGGTCGACCGGTTTGCCGATCTTGTTGAGCTGGCGATCGTTCTCAAAGGCGTTGGCGCGGAGGGCGTTGGTGACGGGATCGTCCGGCGTGACGGCGAGTGAGCTGTAGTCCCGCCAATGGTCGGGATAGCCGATCTTGTTGGCGACGGCGTGCAGTTTTTCCTTCGCACGGATCTTGGTGGCGGGACTCATCCAGTCGAGCTGGTCGAGATCGGTCTCCATGGCGCGCTCAATATCGCCGACCATTTGCAGCACCTTGGCCTTGCTGTCTCCGGCGAAGTATTGCTGGACGTAGACCTGGCCGAGCGCCTCGCCGAGCGCGCCGTCGACGGAGTTGCTGCAGCGCTTCCATTGCGGCGGCTGCTGCTCGGTGCCGCTGAGCTTGCGGCCGTAAAAGTCGAAGTTCTCGTCGTCGAATCGTTTGGGCAGATGCGAAGCCATGGTGGTCAGCAGATGGTAGCGGAAGTAGGCGCGTAAGGTCGTCACGTCGGTGTTCCGCACCAGGCGGATGAGAGCGGCGACGTAGCCGGGAACGGCGTCGTTGATCTCGGAGACGTGCGGAGAATGGACGGCATCTTCGAATTGGCCGAAGAGGCCCATGGGGAACTGGCCGGCGACCTGCGAGATGGGGACAAGGTGATAGACCTTCTCGGGGTCGCGGCGCTCGGTCACGCCAAGGCTTGAGCGGGCGAGCTCGGTTTCAAAGCGGAGGATGCCGGCGGCGTCCTTGTTCGCCTGCTCGGCGGGTTCGCCGGCAAGCGAGAGCATGGCGGCTACGTGGGCGACGTACTCCTTGCGCAGCTGCTCGTCCTTGGCTCCGGTGCGGGTGTAGTAGCCCTTCTCCGGCAGTCCAAGGCCGCCCTGGTCGACCACGGCGATCTGTTTGCTGGCGTCTTTGAAATCCTGCTGCTCGCCGTAGCTGAAGAGCACGTCCACGCCGACGCGCTGCAGACGGCCGGTGAGCCCGGCGAGCGAGAGCAGGGAGAGCGAGTCGATCTGCTTGAGCAGTGGCGCAATGGGGCGCAGGCCGTCTTTTTCGATTGCGGCGGTGTCCATGCAGGCGTGGTAGTAGTCGCCGATCTTCTGCTCGTTGGCAGTGCGGGCGGCGCCGCCGTTGGCGGATTTTTCGAGGATGCCGCTCAGCCTTTGAGTGTTGACGTTGTACAGATTGTAGAAGCCGTCGGTGCCGGCCTGATCGGCTGGAATGGGATGGCTGGCGGTGTAGTTGCCGCAGGCGAACTGATAGAAGTCCTGGCAAGGGTCGGCTTTCGGGTCAATCGAGCTGAGATCGAGGCTTGGCGTGGGCTTATAGGGAAGGTTCGCCGGTTCGGCTGGCGCGGCCTGCTGCGCGAGAGCCGGTCCGCAGGCTAGGACGGCGAAGGAGAGTGGGAGCGCCATCGATCTTGCTTTCATGCGTCTAAAAACCTCGTGATGTTCCTGCACATCGCTGCGCCACGCCGACACAACAGGGTGGGAAGCGAATTGCCGCTCATCTTCGTCTATGAAAGAGTAGATGCAGATCGCCGCCGGTGGCTAGGTTCCCGGCGAAGCTGTTTCTTCTCACCTTCATCGGACGTTTTGGATCTTCGAATGGCGCACATTCTGGTTTCTGCCTTTGCACGGCGCACGCTCCGGTTGACTTCCTGTTTTGGTGTGCTGGCCGCGGCTTCGGCGCTGGCGTTGGGGCCACGATCGAACGGGCCTGCGATCTCGCTGCCCATCGGTCCGCTTGGGTTTCAGGCCGTACCGTCGCGTCTGCTGGCTGCCGGTGGGTCGATGTTTACGCTGCACTTCGTGGACACCACGCACCTTCTGTTCACGTTCAACAATCGCAATCTGCTGAAGCGCATGCCGGACGCGACGCCTGAGGACGACGACCGCAACGTGACGGCGCTGCTGCTGGAGCTGCCTGCGGGCAAGGTGCTGGCGCGCACGGAGTGGCGCACCCGCGACCGCGAGCAGTACCTGTGGCCGCTCTCGCATGGGCGCTTCCTGCTGCGGGTGCGGACGCGCCTGACGGTGATCGATCCGCTGGCCAACCTGGCGAAAGAAGAGGCCTTTCGCGAGCAGCCGTTTCTGGATTTCAAGCGGCGGATCGGGTACATCTCGGTCTCGCCCGGTGGAGGGCTGCTGACTGTCGAGACAGTGCCTCCGCGGCGCCAGATCGACGATGGCGGCGGGCAGACTCCGAGCGCGCAAGTGCTGCAGCCGCGGACTCAAGCTCCAACGCAGGCGAGCGCGGCAGGCAACGCGGCTCCGCTGAAGCTGAGCGCCCCGCCGGCGGTGGAGTTTTCCTCCGAGCGCGCGGGCCTGCCTCCGGTGGATCTGCACTTTTATCGTCTGGGCGTGGAGCCAGGCCCGGGCGGGACGGAGCTCGTAGCGGCACGGGCCGCGGGGGTGCTGGGGGCGCGCAACCTGATCAGCATCCCGGCGACGGGGGATGGTTTTCTCGATGCGGTCAAGGAGTCGCCGGGGGTGTATGACTTCGACTACTTCTCGCATGCGGGCAAGAAGATCGAGTTGTCTCCCTATGACACGACCTGCGCGCCGCGCCCGTACTTTGTGAGCGCCAGCGAGTTCGTCGCACTGGGCTGCCATGGCGGAACGGACCGGATGCTGTTGAGCGGGTTCAATCTGCGCGGCGAAGAGCCATGGGTCCAAGCGCTGTCCGGGCAGTACATCGCTCCCTACCTGGTCGCGGTGCCGGCCGCGGGACGCTTTGCGTTCAGCCGCGTGCTGGTGTCCGGCAGCTACTACGATCCGGACAACATCGTTCCGGAAGAGCTGAATGCGCAGGAGATCGTGGTCCTGCAGCATCACGATGGGCGATTGCTGCTGAAGGTGCAGGCCTCGCCGATTCAGCGAGCGGGGCAGAACTTCGACTTATCGCCCGATGGACTGGCGATGACGGTGCTGCGCGCGGGCAACATCGAGGTGTACCGGCTGGGGCCGCTCACTGTGCAGGATCAGCGGGCGGTCGAGGCTGCCGCGAAGAACGCGCCGGAGCGAAACGACGCGCAGGTGCGGCTGAAGTCGGCGCCGATCGCTCCAGTGAGTGTGGAAGCATCGCCGGCGGTGACGGTCGCGGCACGGCCTGCGGGAAGTTCGCTTGACGCGACTCCGCAGACACCGGAGAACACGCCGGAGGCGGCGGAGCCGGCACGCAAGGCACCTTCGCTGTACAGTCCGGAGCACCCGAAGCAGCCATAAGGGCCCGGTCCGCTCCTGCGGCAAAGGAGAAAGAGAACGCAAACGCTCCACGGAGCAATGCAAAGGCAATGCGCTCTGGTCTGCTGCTTAGGCCGCTTTTTTGCCCTGGATGGCGGCTTTGACGCGAGCGTTCAGGCGGCTCTTGTAGCGGCTGGCGGTGTTCTTGTGCAACACGCCCTTTTGTACGCTCTTATCGAGCAGCGAGGCCGTGGAGCTGTAAACCGCCATCAGGTTCTGCTTGTCGCCCTTGAGGATGGCCTCGCGCAAGGTGCGCAGGGTGCCGCGGAGCTTCGAGCGGTTGGAACGGTTGTGAGCGGTCTTGGTAACGGTCTGACGCGCGCGCTTCAGCGAGGAAATATGATTGGCCATGGAACTCTCTTCTGTAAAGACCGGCGGCCAAGAACGAAGACGCGCCCGGTGAGATGGATGCAAAGATCAGGCCAGCCAGGAACATAGCCCGTGGCGCCTCTTGCAACTCCTAATCTTACGGGTGTCGCCGGGTTCGGTCAATGCGGAGAGGGCTGCCGAGCCGATTTGGTCACCTGAAATCCACCCTTGACGGCGACGCCGGGAAGTTCTACTCTCCAACCATTATCGGCACCCGTTTGGTACGGCTTACCAACCCGGTCGCGGCCACTAGACACCTCCCCGGTGTCGCATGCGTTCTACCCTGCAACGCCCTTCTTGTTCAACCATCCAAACCACTGCGCGCCTGCTCGCGTGCCAACTTGTTCTATCCTGACGGAGGTCAGACATCCGCTTGACGAAAAAAATTCTCGAAATCACCCCAGGGATCGAGCCCCTCTATGGAACCCGCGACGAGAACCTTCGCCTCTTAGAGGATGGATTGCACGTCACGATCGATCTCCGTTCCGATGCCATTCATCTTTGCGGTGAAGAGACGCCGGTGGCCCGCGCGGCCCAGGTCTTTGCCGACTTCGACTCGCTTCGGCGCTCGGGCGTCACGCTGCAGAATGGCGAGCTGCACGGCCTGCTGAAGCTGGTGGTGGCGGACCCGCACGCGACGCTGCGGCATCTGGTCGACCAGGGCAAGCAGCGGTCGGCCGGCGTGAAGCGCATGGTGCAGCCGCGCTCGCCCAACCAGAAGAAATACGTCGAGGCGATCGAAGTCAACGACATGACGTTCGGCATCGGGCCGGCAGGTACGGGCAAGACGTATCTGGCGGTGGCGATGGCAGTATCTGCGCTGCTGTCCAAGAAAGTGTCCCGCATTATTTTGGTGCGGCCGGCGGTCGAGGCTGGGGAACGGCTTGGATTCCTGCCGGGATCGCTGCAGGAGAAGGTCGACCCCTATCTGCGGCCGCTCTACGACGCGCTCTACGACCTGCTCGACCAGGAGAAGGTGGATAAGCTGCTGGAGCGCAATGTGATTGAAGTCGCTCCGCTGGCCTTCATGCGCGGGCGTACCTTGTCCGACGCCTTCATCATTATGGATGAGGCGCAGAACACGACGATGGAGCAGATGAAGATGTTCGTGACGCGCCTGGGCAACAACTCGAAGGCGGTGATCACCGGAGACCTGACCCAGACCGACCTGCCCAACCCGAAGAAGTCCGGTCTGCTGGAGGCGCTGCATGTGCTCGATGGGGTGGAAGGAATTCGCTTCTGCCACTTCGAGGATGTGGATGTCGTCCGTCATCCTTTGGTCCAGCGCATCGTGCGGGCGTATGACACCTACGGGCGCTCGCAGCAGCCGCTGCCATTGTCCATCGACGCGAGCCTGCCGGGCGCGCCGGGATCTTCGATGAACCCTTCGCATGCGGTCGCCAAACCGCAATAACCTACTGGATTGCGCTATGATGGGAAGGAACAGAGGCCGCACGGGCGCCTGTTCCTTCCGATGATTAACATCGACCCCCCAAGTAGTCCGCTTGCGCTCCAAGCCCTCTCCACTCTCAGCCGGTCCAGTCTCTCGCGGTTCTTAAACCGTGCCCGAGCCGCTGTCGCTCTCAACGGTTCGGTGGAGGTGCTGTTGACGTCGGACAGCGAGATACGCCGGCTCAATCGCACCTTCCGCAAGAAGAACAAGGCCACCGATGTGCTTAGCTTCCCGGCACCCAAGGAGGCAGAGGGCATGGCCGGGGATCTTGCGATCTCGCTGGATACCGCGGCACGCCAGGCTGCCGAGCACGGACACACGCTGCGCGATGAGCTGCGGATTCTGCTGCTGCACGGATTGCTGCACCTAGCGGGAGAGGACCACGAGTCGGACTCGGGCAGGATGGCCGGCCGCGAGGAGGAGCTGCGCGAACGGCTAAACCTTCGTTCCGGACTGATTGCACGGGTGCAGCCAGGAAAAGGCGCAGGGAACCGCCTATGACTGCGCTTGAGATTCTGTTGCTGGCGGCGCTGCTGGTCATTCTTTCGCTGGCCGCGTATGTGGATCGTATCTACTCGGAGATGGGTAAGTTTCTGGCCCGCGAGTACCAGGACAACATTGATAGCTGGGAGGAGCGCGTCGAGCCTCGGCTGCGGCTGGGGCGCGAGTCGATCGCGCAGTCGGCCTCGGTACTGCGGCAGCTTACGCTGGCGGGGCTGGCGCTGCTCTCGGGCATGCGGCTGTATCGGGCCGGAGCTCCTGCGTGGAGCGAAGTGGCGGTCGCGATCTTCGAGCTGATCCTGCTGATCCTGATCTTTGACCGGCTGATTCCGCAGGTTCTGTTCGTGCGCACGGAGGGAGGCTGGGTATCGCGCATTCGTCTCCTGCTGCAGGGGCTGTTCTATATCATCCTGCCGGTGACCCTGCTATTAGGGCTGCTGCTCTCGATCGTCGCGCTGGCCGATCCGGAAGACAAGCAGGAAGAGGAGCATCCGTCAGAGGCGATGGATGCGCTGCTCGAAGCAGGCGAAGAAGAGGGCATTCTTGAGGAGTCGGACCGCGAGCTGGTGCGTTCGGTGGTCGAGTTCGGCGACAAAGTGACGCGGGAGGTGATGACGCCGCGGCCGGAGATCTTCGCCGTGCCGGATACGTTGACGCTGAAGGAGTTCACGGCGGAGATTGAGACGCATGTCTTCTCCCGGGTTCCGGTGTTTCATGAGTCGCTCGACAACATCACGGGAATTGCGTTTGCGCACGACCTGCTGCAGGTGACCGATGAGGATGCCGAAACCCTGACCGTGGCCCGGATACAGCGCTCCGCAGCCTTTGTTCCCGAGACCAAGAGGGTAGCGGAGCTGCTGCGCGAGATGCAGTCCGAGAAGCAGCATATGCGGATCGTCATCGACGAGTACGGCTTGGTTGCGGGCGTGGTCACGATCGAGGATCTTCTGGAGGCGATTGTCGGCAACATCGCCGATGAGCATGATGAACCGCAGGCCGACGATGCTCCGATCCGCGAGTCGAACGGCGCGTATGTGGTGTCCGGAGCGTTTGAGCTTTCACGATTGCGCGAGTTGTTCGCGGACCAGACCGCCGGTGGCCGTGTTTTGGGTGAGGAGACACGGCCGGGGGGAGAGCAGGGACCGGAGCGCACGGCAAAAGCGGACCGCGAGGATTCCGCTGAGCTTCGGCTTCCGGAGCACTATGAATCGACTACCGTGGGCGGCCTGGTCTCCGAGCTGGCCGGGCACATTCCTCTGCCGGGCGAGGTGGTGCAGGATGCGGGTCTGCGGCTGGAGGTGCTGGCGAGTACCGATCGGCGGATCGAATCGATCCGGGTCAGCCTGCTTCCGCTCGCGGTGAGTTAAGCCGAGTCGCCGCCGATCGCTCCTTCGTGGCCGGCACAAAAGCCTCTTGCACTTTGAACTCGAGGTGCGATACGGTCTTGGAAAGCGCAAAGAGGGCCGGGCCGCGCCCTCCATAGGGAGGTATGCCGATGAGGACGATACTTCCTCGAGCCGGAGCCTCTTTGGTGCGCCTCTGCGAAGGAGCGTATCGGAGCTGGTGATTCCTCCCAGCGGCGTAAGTGAGCTGATCTACTTTGACAAAAGCATGGGAGATGAAGCGATGTCTCAATTTACAGGCAAGGTGCGATGGTTCAACCCTGCGAAGGGATACGGATTTCTGGGCAGGGACAATGGCGCGGACGTCTTTGTGCACTACACGGCGATCCAGAATGGGGATTTCCGCTCGATGAAAGAAGGTGAGCCGGTGAGCTTCGATATCCTCCACGGCGTGCACGGCCCGCAGGCGACGCAGGTGCACCGGCTGGAGCGAACGCAGCGGACGGAATCGCTTGTGGAGGATGCCGCTGATCGGCCTCTCGCGTAGCAACGTCTTCCGACCTGCACGCGTGTGTGTCGAAGCGACGTATGCTGAGGAGAGATGCCTTTTCGCTCCGGATTCGTTTCGATCATCGGCCGGCCCAACGCGGGCAAGTCTACGTTGCTGAACGCGCTGCTTGGGCAGAAGATCGCGATCGTGACGCATAAGCCGCAGACGACGCGCACCCGCATTCATGGAGTGCTCGAGATTCCGCTCAAAAAGAAGACAGTCACTGGCGTGGGGCATCCGGCGGCGCAGATGGTGCTGGTCGATACACCCGGCATTCACAAGCCGGACACGCAGCTGGACCGGCGCATGATGCAGGAGGTGCACGATGCGCTCGAGACGCGGGATGCGGTGCTGTTCCTGGTGGATGTCACGCACAAGCTGCCGAAGGAGGATTCCGGCAAGGTTACGGGACGGATGACGTTATCGGTGGCCGAGGATGAGTTCTCGCTGCAACTGATCCGGAAGCTGGAGTGTCCGGTGATCCTGCTGCTCAATAAGATCGACCAGATTGCACAGGCGGAGATCATGCCGTTGATCGCGCACTGGGCGACGCTCTATCCATTCGCCGAGATCATTCCGATTTCCGCTCGGAAGAAGATCAATCTGGATTTGCTGCTCGACAAGGTGGTGGCGCATTTGCCGGAAGGGCAGCGGTATTTTCCGAAAGATCAGCTGACGGACCAACCGGAGCGATTTCTGGTGGCGGAGCTGATTCGCGAGAAGATTCTGCTGCTGACCGGCGAAGAGGTGCCGTATGCGACGGCGGTGGTGGTGGAGAAGTTTGAAGAGCCGGCGTCGATGAAGAAGCTGGCTGACGGCAGGCTGCCGGTGACGAAGATCGCGGCGGCGATCTTCTGCGAGCGCACCGGACAGAAGGCGATTCTGATTGGGAAACAGGGCAGCATGCTGAAGGAGATCGGCTCGGCGGCGCGCAAGGAGATTGAGTCGCTGCTGGGGACGCGGGTGTTTCTGGAGCTGTTTGTGAAGGTGCAGGAGGATTGGCGGTCGAAGCCTGGGTTTATCGAGGACCTCGACTGGCGGCGGCAGCTGGAGCAGATCGCGGCGAAGCAGGCGGGGGAACAGCCGAATCGTCATGACCGTACATCCGAAATCGAGGGGCCGGATGAGAAGACGAGTTGATGCGCTTTACCAGGAGATCGACCAACTCTTCAGGCGAACGCTCACTGGGGGCTCGAATTCTAAGAAGCGTTTGGATGCGGTGTCAGAACTTCGGAGCCGGGGTAGTCGTCTCGTTTTCGAGAAAGCTAAGTCGTGGACCACTTCCAGTCATCCGCGACGTCGGCAAACTGCGGCTCAGGTTCTGAGCCAGTTGCGTTCTTATACTCGGCGGCACAGCGACGGCGCGAGCACACAAACGTTTGTTTTGGAAGGCTTTGAACTGCTGGCGCGGATGTTGCGACATGAGTCAGACCAGGAAGCCCAACTCGCAATCATCTATGGATTTGGCCACCTAAGCGTTCCGGAGGCTGCGCGGTTGGTCGTTCCCTTTGCGGATCATGAAAATGTGGACTTTCGGCATGCGACCGCGTTCACCCTCGGCAGCTTTCATGAGGATTTCGCAGCGAGGGATGCCCTTCAAAAGCTGATGGAGGATCCTGACCCAGCAGTGCGAGATTGGGCGATCTTCGGAATCGGAACTCTAGGTAACGCCGATTCTGAGGAATTGCGGCTTGCATTTATTGCACATCTTAATGATCCGTACTTCGACGCAAAGCTGGAATCCGCAGAGGCATTAGCGAAGCGTCAAGACCTTCGGGTGGTGAGGCCGTTGATCAAGATGCTTGAACGGTATGGAGCGATCAACAGCCTTATCTCAGCTGCGTGCGCGCTCCTGCACATGGAGGCTGATCCACCGCGGTGGTTTGCGAAAGAATATATCGAAGCTCTGGAAACAGCTTTTTCTAAACAGACTCCTACCCCAGCCGTCGTTACATCTCCGGATTCAGCGACTTGACACCGGCCTTGGACGGCTATTTTCTCATTCCTTCACACTCACTCCGAGAGTCTTCATCTTGCGATAAAGATGGCTGCGTTCGAGGCCAAGGCCTTCAGCGGCTCGGCTTATATTGCCGTGGCACTCGTCGATCTTCTTGAGGATGTAGTCGCGTTCGTAGGCTTCGCGTGCTTCGAGCAGCGTCGCGAACTCTTCGCCGCGTGCGGCGATTTTTAGGCCGTCGCGTCCGTCTCGATAAACTAGCATGGGCAGGTGTTTGCGTTCGATTCGTCCGGCCTTGGGGTTCAGGATCAGCACGCGCTCGACGAGGTTGCGCAGCTCGCGGACGTTACCGGGCCAGTGGTATTGCTTAAGCGCGGCGAGGGCGTCTTCGTTCATCTCGACGCGGGGCCGGCCGTATTGCGCGCCGAACTCGGCGAGGAACTCCTTGACGAGCAGCGGAATGTCTTCCTTGCGGTCGCGCAGCGGCGGCACGAAGAACGGGATGACGTTGAGGCGGTAGAAGAGGTCTTCGCGGAAGTTGCCGCGGGCGATCTCCTCTTCGAGGTCCTTGTTGGTGGCGGCGATCACGCGGACGTCGACGTGCACGGCATGGCTTGCGCCGACGGGCAGAAAGCGCTGTTCGTCGAGCGCACGCAAGACCTTGGCCTGGGTCTTGAGGCTCATGTCGCCGACTTCATCGAGGAAGAGCGTGCCTCCATCGGCGCGCTCGAAGGTACCGCGTTTTTCGGCGGGGACGCCGGAGCTGGAGCCGCCCCCAACGTATCCAGGAACCGCGCCGTGGCGATAGCCGAAGAGCTCAGTTTCAATGTAGTCCTCGGGGATGGCGGCGCAGTTGAGCTCGACGAAGACGCGATCCTTGCGCAGGCTTTCCGCGTGCATGGAGCGCGCGATGAGCTCCTTGCCGGTGCCGCTCTCGCCGAAGATGAGCACGCGGCCGTTGGTGGGGGCCATGAGCTTGATCTGCTGCCGGAGGGCTTTCATGGGGACGCTGGTACCGCTCAAGGGGCCTTTGACGGCGAGCTGCCGCGCAAACTCCTGGTTGTCCTCGCGCATCTGCCGGGCGCGCATGGCGTTCTTGAGCACGATGAGGGTGCGGGCGAGCGAGAGCGGCTTTTCGAGGAAATCGTACGCGCCGAGCTTGGTGGCGCGCACGGCGGACTCGATGGTGCCGTGGCCGCTGATGATGACGACCTCGGGCACGTTGGCGGAGTCCATCTGGCGGATCTCGCCGAGGGTCTCGAGGCCGTCGCGGTCGGGCAGCCAGATGTCGAGCAGCACGACATCGTAGGCGGCGTCGCGCAGCAGCGTCAGGGCTTCGCCGGCGGTGCCGGTGGACGTGACGAGATAGCCCTCTTCAGCGAGGATGCTTTCGAGCGACTCGCGGATTTCGGCTTCGTCGTCGACGATGAGGACGTGGTTCATAGGGAGGGAGTGGTGACCAGAGACGGAGCTTCCGCGACCGGCCGCTCGCCGCTCTCGGCCATGCTTGCGACGCGCAGCTCGAGGATGAATTTCGCGCCGGCGGGCTCGTTTTTTTCCGCGCGAATCGTGCCGCCGTGCTCCTGGATGATCTTGGCGGCGATGGCGAGGCCGAGACCGGTGCCGCGCTGTTTGGTCGAGAAATAAGGTAGGAAAAGGCGCTCCTTCATGTCGTCCGTGAGGCCGCTGCCGGTATCGGCGACGGTGAGCTCCACCAGGCCGGAGTCGAGCAGCGTGGTCGAGATGCGCAGCTCGCGGAGGAGGCTGCCCTGCATAGCTTCGACGGCGTTGTCGACCAGGTTGCCGAGGGCGCGCTTCATGGCTTCGGGGTCGGCGAGTACGAGAGGGAGTTCGCGGCTCAGGCGGCGGACTAGGCGGATCTTCTGGGTGCGTCCGGCGAACATGGCGAGCGAGTTTTCGACGATGGTGTTGAGGTCTGCTGGGCGGGGCGCGGAGGTGGGGAACTGGGCGAGCGAGGCGAACTGGTCGACCAGGCCGCGCATGCTTTCGACCGAAGTGGAGATGACCTCGCTGCAGCGGCGGATGACGGCGATCGAAGACGATTTGAGCTCGGCGCTGGTCAGGGTCGCGTCGAGGCGGTCGATGTGGCGCGCGATCTGTTCCGCGGAGAGAGAGATGGGGGTGAGCGGATTTTTGATCTCATGCGCGACGCGCCGCGCGACTTCTTTCCAGGCGCTCTGTTTCTGGGCGCGCAGCAGCTCGGTCGCGTTTTCGAGCACGACGACGTAGCCGAGGTGCTCGCGCGCATGGCCCTCGAGCAGGGCGACGGTGGCGAGCAGGTTGAGCGTGCCTTGACCGTTGCTGCCGAGCTCCAACTCACTTGAGGCCGAGCCCATGCGGTGGCTGCGCTTCATCAGGCGGTCGAGCGGCTCCATGAGCTCGGCGGGGAAGACCTCGTCCATGCGGTGACCGAGGAAGGAGCGCTGGCCGCCGGGGTCGAGCATCTCGGTGAGCGCGCGGTTGGTCAGGACGATGGAGCGCGCGGGATCGATGGTCGCCACGCCGTTGGGAATGGTCTGGAGCATGGTTTCGAGCTCGCCGCGCCGGGCCTGGAGGGCGGCGTTGGCCTCGCTGAGCAGGGTGGTCGAGGCGTCCACCTGGGCGCGGCTGCCTTCGAGGTCTTCCGCCATGCGGTTGAAGCTGCGCACAAGCTCGCCTAGTTCTTCGGTGGCGCTCTCCTGCACGCGGTGGCCGTAGTCTCCGCTGGCGATCGAGGCCATGGCGTCGGCCAGCGCTTCGACGGGCTTGGTCACCTGCTTCGAGAGATGGAGCGCGAGCCAGCTGGCGGCGAAGAGCGCAAGGCTGGTCATCATGAGCAGCAGGATCATGTAGGTGTTGCGCACGGAGCGGCGCGCGCGGAAGAGCGTCCAGTAGTCCGCGGTGGCTTTATGGAGATGGGCCAGGGTTCCGGACATGCCGTGCGGCAGCGGCAGCCCGGTGACGACGTTGCCGACCGCGCCGCCCTGTTTGACCAACGTTGCGGAGCCGAGGGCGAAGTCCGAGCCGGCCAGGGTAAACACGGGATTGTCGCCGCGCTGGGCGGCGGAGAGCAGCTCGGCGTTGGCGGGGTCGCGCGGGTTCAACCGCTCGCCGGGCAGGAGGGTAGAGAGTGAGGCGGCATCGGGCGTTTCGGCTTCCGGATCGGCCGCGGTGGGTCCGGGGTCGGCGACGTTGCGGGGCTCAGGCAGGAGCGGCTTCACTGTGGCGCCGGCACCCGAGTGTTGCGGGACGTTGAAGGCGGCGACCGCCTTGCCATCGCGGAAGACGACCACGAAGCCGCCCTGCAGGGTGATGGCGTGTTCGCGCAGGACGCGTCCGACGGCGGCGCGATTGGCGAGCTCGGCACGGCCTTCCTTGGCCAGCGTAAGCGAAGGGAGCGCGGCGGCGATGCTCTCGGCTTCGGCGCGGGCGTTGGCGGTGGCATAGCCGGCGAGGTCGAGCGCCATCTGGTTGGACTCGTCGCGCATCTCGGTCACCGGCTGCGAGAACCAGCGGTCGACCGCGCGGTTCATCAGGCCGTAGCTGAAGAAGAACATGAAGGAGATCGGCAGCAGGCTGACCAGCACCGCGCCCCACAGCATGCGCGTGCGCAGGCGGCTGCCCATGACGCGGCTGCGCTGGTCGGCGTAGAGCTTGAGCAGATTGCGCACCAGCATCACCAGCATGCCGACAAAGAGCAGGAACGCGACCGCGGAGAGGCCGGTGTAGACGACGATCTGCTCCGTGGTGGCGGGGCTGAGCGAGGTGAGCTTGAAAGCGTTGAGACCGGCGAGCACGAGAAAGACCACGAGCACGCCCGTGCCGGTTGCGATGATCCAGGCCTTGCGTTGCTGCGCGCTGGTCGTCAACGGCTTACCTCCACCTGGCTAGAGCAGTTCCGCGACCGGTCTCCACTCGCGCTGTTGCGCCTTGGCGACGGCCTGGTAGGTTAAGGTCCCGGCGTAGGTGTTCACGCCTTCCGCGATGCCTTTGTCCTCGGCGATGGCTGCTTTGGCGCCGATGCCGGCGAGCTTTAGCAGATAGGGGAAAGTTGCATTGGTGAGCGCCAGGGTGGAGGTGTTCGGCACCGCGGCGGGCATGTTGGTGACGCAGTAATGGACGACGCCGTCGACCTCGAAGCTGGGATCGCTGTGCGTGGTGGGGCGCGCGGTTTCGATGCAGCCGCCCTGGTCGATGGCCACGTCGACGATCACCGCGCCCTTCTTCATTTTGGCGACCATGGCGCGGGTGACGATCTTCGGCGCGGCGGCACCGGGGATGAGGACGCCGCCGATAACCAGGTCGGCCTCCGAGACGGCGCGCTCGACGTTGTAGCTGTTCGAGGCGAGCGTGTGGACGCGTCCGCCGAAGATGTCGTCGATCTCGCGCAGGCGATTCAGGTTGAGGTCGACCAGCGTGACGCGCGCGCCCATGCCGAGCGCGATCTTGGCGGCGTTGGTGCCGACGATACCGCCGCCGAGGATGCAGACATTTCCAGGAGGCGTGCCGGGAACGCCGCCGAGCAGGACGCCGCGGCCGCCGTGCTCCTTCTCGAGATAAGTGGCGCCGACCTGCACGCTCATGCGCCCGGCCACCTCGCTCATGGGCGTGAGCAGAGGCAAGTGGCCGGCGCGGTCGCGCACGGTTTCGTAGGCGATGCCGGTGACCTTCTTGTCAAGCAGGGCGTCGGTGAGCTCGCGCAAGGGGGCGAGGTGGAGGTAGGTGAAGAGGACGAGGCCTTCGCGGAAGTGGCGGTACTCTTTTTCGGTGGGTTCCTTAACTTTGACGACCATATTGGCAAGGCGCCAAACGTCATAGGCGGATCCAACCATCTCGGCTCCGGCGGCCTGGAAGCCGTCATCGGGAAAGGCCGAGAGCGCGCCTGCGTTGGTCTCAACCAGTACCGTGTGGCCGGTCTCGGTGAGGGCTTTGACTCCGGCCGGGGTGACGCCGACGCGGCTCTCGTGATCCTTCACTTCCCTGGGTACGCCAATGATCATTTGCCTTGTCTCCGGAACTGCCTTTCAGTATCGCATCGCCTGGTCCGTGTGACTCAACGCGGCTGTTGACCTTCTTGCTGTTGCCCAGCCCGCGCCGACTGCAGCCGAGACTTGCCTGCCCGCGTACAATAACTAGATAGACGGAATCAGCATTCTACCGATTGGGAACAACGCTTCGTCATGTCTTCAAATAACTATCAGTCGTCCCGCTACTCGCGCGTGCACAATATGCGCTCGCTGTTTAGTCTGTTTTCCTCCGATTTGGCCATCGATCTTGGCACGGCGAACACGCTCGTCTTCGCGCATAACAAAGGCATCATCGTCAATGAGCCGTCGATCATCGCCGTCAACCAGATTACCGGCGAGATTGAGGCCGTGGGCAAAGAGGCGAAGGAGATGCTGGGCCGGACGCCGGGCAACATCGTGGCCATCAAGCCGATGAAAGACGGAGTGATCGCGGACTTCAAGCAGACGGAAAAGATGCTGAACTACTTCATCCAGAAGGCGCATAACCGCAAGATGCTGGTGCATCCGCGGATCGTGATCGGGGTGCCGTCCGAGATTACGCAGGTAGAAAAGCGCGCCGTGATGGACTCGGCCTACCGGGCGAAGGCGTCTGAGGTGCACCTGGTGGAGCAGGCGATGGTGGCGGCCATTGGCGCGGGGCTGCCGATTACGGAGCCGGGCGGCAACATGGTCGTCGACATCGGCGGCGGGACGACGGATATTGCGGTGATCTCGCTGGCGGGGATTGTGTACTCGCGCTCGGTGCGGATGGCCGGCAACCAGATGGACGAGTCGATCATCACGTACATCAAGCGCAAGTACAACCTCTTGATCGGCGAGCGGACGGCGGAGCAGATCAAGATGGAGCTCGGCTCGGCCTACGTGCTGGACCAGCCGCTGACCAAGACGATCACCGGGCGCAACCTGATCGAGGGTGTGCCGAAGACGATTACGATCGACGATTCCGAGATCCGCGAGGCGTTGGCGGAGTCAATTGCGACGATCATCAATGGCATCCGGGTGGCGCTCGAGCGGACGCCGCCGGAGCTTTCGGCGGACATTTCGGACCGTGGCATTGTGCTGACCGGCGGTGGCGCGCTGATCAAGAATCTGGACAAGCGGATTCGTGAGGAGACCGGGCTACCGGTCTCGATTGCGGATGATCCGTTGGCGTCGGTGGTGCTGGGGACGGGGCAGATGCTGAGTAACTTCAAACTGCTGCGGAAGATTTCGATCGATTGAGGCCGGGTGTGGAAGTATCCCCCCTCCCCCTTGAAAGTACCTAAAGTCTTCAAAACAAGAAGATTAGGTCTGGACTTTGGGTCCGGACCTTTCCTGTAAGGCCGATGCGTTCCCCCGGATTGTTTGCCGTGCGCGAGCGAAATACAGCGATCTACACTGCACGGAGAAGGATGCTGTCCGCTCCGGTCGGGATGACCTCAGGTTGAGGTTGATTGCTTAGTTTTATGATACGGGTTTGGTGGGGGTAAGTATGCCAACTTTCTTTTGGACATAAGTTGTTGAGCGGATGGGGTTTATGAGGCTTGGGCGAATTTGCGGGGCTTGACATGCGATTTACGGGTGTTTCCGGGGTAGTTGGTGAGAGGAGAGGTACGGGGGATTTCTGGCTTCGCCAGAATGACGAAGTGCCGGGGCGATGTGTGGTGCGGGTTCCGGGACTCGGGGATTGTGGTGGGCACGAGGTTTAGAGTCGGCGACAGGCGAGGATATGGACCTCGTCGCGGGGGCGGATGGTGAAGAAAGGCTGGATGGGCAGCGCTTCGAGCGTGGGGTCGGGGAGGGTGAGACGCCACTCGCGGACGACGGCGGCCAGCATCAACACGCCTTCCATCCAGGCGAAGCGGTCTCCGATGCAGAAGCGGGCGCCGCCGCCGAAGGGGAAGTAGGCCATCTTAGGGCGGGAGGCTTTGGCTTGCTCGCAGAAGCGGTCGGGGTCGAAGCGCATCGGGTCGGGCCACCAGCGGGGGTCGTGGTGGACGACGAGCTGAGACATGACGAGATGGGCGCCCTTGGGGATGCGCTCGCCGGTGCGCATGGTGTAGGGCTCCGCGGCGGTGCGGGCGACGACCCAGGACGGCGGGTAAAGCCGCATGGACTCGGCGAAGACGCGCTCGAGATACTTGAGGTGGGGGAAGTCGGCGGCCTCGGGGAGCCGGTCGCCGCAGACGGCGGTCACTTCAGCGGCGACGCGCTCCTGGACGTCAGGGTGGCGAGCGACGAGCCAAAGCAGAAAGGTGAGGGCGTTGGCGGTAGTTTCGTGACCGGCAAGCAGCAGGGTGAGGGCTTCATCGCGGACCTGCCGGTCGTTCATGGAGCCGGATTCGTCCGAAGCTTCAAGCATCATGCCGAGGAGGTCGTCGCCGGCTAGCCCTGAGGCGCGGCGCTCGCGGATTATGCCGAAGATCATGCTGTCCAGGGCGGCGAGGGCGCGGCGCATGCCGGGCATGGGACCGATGGGCAGACGCTCGAGCAGGCTGGCGCCGGGCAGCAACGAGAAGGACAGATAGTTGTTGAAGACGGCCATGGAATCGACGACGGTCTGGACGGAAGCGTGGACGTCGGTGCCGAGCAGGCAGCGGCTGATGATGCGGAGGGTGAGCTGGACCATGGCGGCGTGGAGCTCAATAGGCTGCCCGCCGTGCCAGGAGGCGGTGGTCTCGCGGGTGAGCGCGACGATCTGGGCGCCATAGCCGGCGATGCGGTCGCGGTGGAAGGCGGGGGCGACGAGGCGGCGCTGGCGGAGATGGATGGGCTCTTCACTGGTGAGCAAGCCGTCGCCGAGGATGCCGCGGGCGCGCTCGAGGACGACGCCGCGGCGGTGGCGCGGGGCGTCGCGGACCAGGACGTCGGCAATGGTGTCGGGATGGTTGAACTGGAACTGGCGGTAGCCGCCCGGGGTGCGAAAGCTGAGGACGTCGCCGTAGCGGCGGGCGTTCTCGCGGTAGAAGGCGGGAGAGTCGACCGAGAAAAAGGATCCGTGGAGCAGGCGGTCGAGGACGCGTGGGCCGGCGGGCCAGGATGGCTTGGACTTTCTATTGGTATGCGCTTCGGCCATTTACTCTCTGATGTCGCGGGTTCGCCCGGCGGCGATGGCTTCGCTGATAATGGAGAAATTACGCCCGCTGGCTCATGGAATCTTTTTTCAGCCGATATAAGAACGCTTTGGTTTTGATTGTTTTGCTGCTGGTCCAAACGATCGGGCTCGCGACGCAGGTCAATCGTCCGGCCGACCCGAGCCATCCGGATGAGGCGAGCGTGCGCCTGCTGCGGCTGTGGGCGCTGGCGGCGGTAAGCCCGTTTGAGCGGCTCTCAAGCGGCAGCGGGCACAAGGTGCGCGGGATGTGGACGAATTACGTCGACCTGCGCCACGTGCGGCAGCAGAATGCCGATTTGCAGAAGGAGCTGGGGGAGCTGCGGCTGGAACGCGCGGCGCTGACCCAGGATGCGCTCGAAGGCCAGCGGCTGCGGGGGCTGCTGGGATTTCGGCAGACGTATGCGCGGACGACGGTGGCGGCGCAGGTGATCGGCACCTCGGGCTCCGATGCGTCGCGGCTGCTGGTGCTGGACAAGGGCGCGCGCGACGGGCTGCGGCCGGGGATGCCGGTGATTACGCCGGACGGGATTGTGGGCAAGCTGCGCGATGTGTTTCCGCATACGTCGCAGCTGCTGCTGTTGAGCGATCCGACTTCGGGCGCGGGGGTGATTCTGGAGTCGACGCGCATCCATGCCATTTTGCGGGGCAGTCCGCAGGGGCGGATCCAGATTTTGAACCTGACGCCGGATGCGCGGATCAAGACGGGGGAGAAGGTGCTGACCTCGGGCGGGGACCGGGTATTTCCGCGGGGGCTGCCGGTGGGGGTGATCGAGTCGATTGTGCCGGACCCGGAGCACCAGCCCTTCACGGCGATCACGCTGAAGCCGGCGGCGAACCTGGCGCAGCTGGACGAGGTGCTGGTGGTGACGGGGCTTACCTCCGATGCGGTGCAGGACGACGCGAGCGACCCGGGCAACAATGCGGCGGATGTCAGCGCGGAGCGGCTGCCGGGGCTGCATGACGGGAAGAATGGCGAGGCGGCTGCGCCGGCGGACGAGGGGACCGCGGACGGCATGCCTCCGCCGGACAACTCGACAAGCCTGGTGCCGAAGCCGAAGCCGGTGGTGCATCCGGATCGCTACTCGCCCGGGGCGGCGCCGCCCGCGGCGGAGTTGACGCCCGGCTCTCCGAAACCGCAGGAGCCACAGCAATGACGACACGGTCTTACACGTCGCGCACGGAGTTTGCGCAGTACAGCTTCAACCCGCTGGTGGTGGTAGCTGTGCCGTTTGTGCTGATCCTGCTGCAGGCGCTGCTGCCGCTGCGGATGCCGCGTCTGTTGATTTTGGATCTGCCGCTGATTGCGGTGATCTTCTTCTCAGTGTCGTGGCGCAGCCCGATCTTTGGGGCGCTGTTCGGGTGTGTGATCGGGCTGACGCAGGATGCGCTGACGGGACAGTATTTGGGAATCAACGGAATTGCGGAGACGCTGGTGGGGTACGCGGCTTCGAGCATCGGGCTGCAGGTGGACGTGGAGAATGTGGCTACGCGGCTGCTGATGAGCTTTGGGTTTACGCTGCTCGAGTCGGGAGTGATCTTTGCGATCGAGCGCTATCTGCTGCGGCTGCCGTTGGACCGGCTGCGATGGGTGCATGAACTGATTCGGGCGGGGGTGAATACGGCGATTGCGATTCCGCTGTTTTTGTTTCTGGACCGGTTCAAGGAGCGGGATTGAGAAAGGGCGAAGAAAGACGAGCGCAGAGGACGCAGAGCCGGGACCACAGAGGAGCACAGAGCATAAGACAAGGATAGAATCTGGGTAGGCAACCTCCCATGGCTACGACCCTGCCGTCGATCGACCGCGAAGAAAAGCTTTCTCCCGCCAAGCTGCACGCAATGCAGTACATCATCGTGGTGATCCTGGGGGTGCTGGTCTTTGGACTCTGGAATCTGCAGGTGCTGGACGCGGCAAACTATAAGTCGCTGGCGGAGGCCAACCGGATCCGGAAGATTCCAGTGCTTGCGCCGCGTGGACGGATCTTCGATCGCGAACGCCGGCTGCTGGTCGATAACTACAGCTCGACCTCGTGCTATCTGATCCGCGACCAGGTAAAGGACCTGGCCTACGATCTACCCATTATTGCGAATGGGCTGCATCTGCCGCTTGAGCAGGTGACGGCCACGCTGCGGCATTATGCGGCCGCGCCGAAGTATCAGCCCATCCCGCTGAAGCAGGACATCACTCCGGATGAAGAGGCGTTTGTCGAGGCGCACCGGAATGAGCTGCCGGAGCTCGAGACGCTCGAGGAGCAGCGGCGGCTCTATCCGCGGGACGGCTTTGCGGCGCACATGATTGGCTACGTCGGCGAGGTCTCGGAGCAGATGCTCGCGAACGACGATCGGTATGAGGACTACCAGCCGGGGGATGTGGTGGGCCGGTCGGGCGTCGAGGCGACCTACGACGCGCTGCTGCGTGGGGTGGATGGCTCGCGCGATGTGATCGTGAACTCGCATGGCAAGGAGCTGGGACTGCTGCGGCAGGAGATGGCGGTGCCGGGCAAGGATCTGCGGCTCACGATCGACCTCGACGTGCAGCGCGCGGCGGAGCAAGCCATGGAGGGCAAGAACGGCGCGATGGTGGCGATGGATCCGCATACGGGGGAGATCCTGGCGATGGTGTCGCGGCCGAGCTTCGACCCAAACCAGTTCTCGGTGCGGCTGACGCACAGCTATTGGCAATCGATTCTCGACAACCCGGATCATCCGCTGTTGAACAAGGCGATTCAGGCGCAGCTCGCGCCGGGCAGTACGTTCAAGATCATCATGTCGGTGGCGGGGCTTGAGGACAACATCGCGCAGGATATGCATGTGCAGTGCAACGGCGGCGCGACCTTCTACGGACACTTCTTCGCGTGCGACCAGCATCATGGCGCGGTGAATATTCACAATGCGATTCCGTACAGCTGCGACACGTTCTACTACACGCTGGCCAACCGGCTGGGCATCGACCGCATTGCGCAGTATGCGACGGAGCTTGGGCTGGGACAGCACACCGGTGTGGACCTGCCGGACGAGGCTTCGGGGACGGTGCCTTCCACCCAGTGGGCGATGAAGAACTATCACCGCAAGTGGTATGCGGGTGAGACGATCTCGGTGGGCATCGGCCAGGGCGCGGTGACGGTGACGCCGCTGCAGATGGCGCGGGCGATCGGCGGGATCGCGTCAGGAGGCGTGCTGCATCGGCCGCACTTGGTGTTCCCGGAGGAGGTGCCGGCCAACGAGCTGCAGGCGATTCATGACACCTATCCGGGCAGCGGAGAGAAGACGATTCCGCTGACGGCGGCCAACTGGCAGACGATTACCGATGGCATGGCCGCGGTGACGACGACCGGGACAGCCGCGGCGGCGCATCTGGAGGGCATCGACTTCGCGGGCAAGACGGGCACGGCACAGGTGATCGGGCACGAGGCGCTGGCGCGGACGAACAAGGGGCACAACACGATGCCGAATGCGTGGTTTGTGGGGATGGCTCCGCGGCGCAACCCGGATATTGTGGTGGCTGTGCTTTGGGAGCATGGGAACTGGGGGAACAACTCGGCCAAGCTGGCGTCCCAGGTCATCAATGCCTATGTCACCAAGCAGCGGGCGAAGGAGCACAACCTGAAGCTTGCGGAGGTGGTGGTGCCGGAGCCGGTGCAGCCGGAGGAGAAGGAGCCGGAGACGGGGGTCTCGGCCAAGCCCGGTGCGCCGACCGCCAAGCCTGTTCCTGTCGTCAGGCCTGCTCCCACGCATCCGGCGCCAGTACCGGCACCTGCGCCTGCTTTGAAGACCGAGCCGTTGCAACAGTGACGGAAGCGAAAGCGGCTTCTCCGCCGATAGCGCGAAGAATCACAATCTTGGCAGAATCACAGCTTGAAGAAAGCTGGTTAGAAGCGGAAGTAAGTCTGCACAACGACGATGCGGTTGGCCGTGTTGGAGAAGCCGTTGGCGAGGGCGGTGGAGTGGCCGAATAACGGAGATCCCAGAGTGCCTACCGGGGTGGAAAGATTGACGTGATTCAGGACATTGTTGGCGTCCGCTGAGAGCTCGAGCGTGTACCTGCGATTTTTTGGTTCTTGAGGTGCGGTGGCTGGGGTTCCGGGACCGGGGTCGCGCGGCGTTCCGAAGTGGAAGATCCTGCGCACGGTAAGGTTCATGTTGAACAAGGCGGGGCCCTGCGCGAAGTTGTAGGGGACGGTCTGCTGGCCGGAGAGGGGATGGGTGTCGAAGGCGCCGTAAGCAGTAACGGCGACAGAGGGCCGGGTGAGATCGGTGGCGAAGGTGGGCCGGTCGTTGAACTGGGCGTCGCCGTTGAGGTCGTAGTCAAGGGTGATGTTGAAGGGCAGGCCGCTGGCCGCGCGCACAAAGGTATAGACGCTGAAGCCGAACGGCAGATCGCTGCCCGCGGAAAAGTTGAGCTGGTGGCGGGGGCTGTTGGGGACGGGGCCGTAGTCCGCAAGAAGATTGTAGGAATCGGAGGGGAAGTTTCCTCCGTTGTCGTCGGTGTTCGAGAGGCGGTACTGGTAGAAGCCGTAGACGTAAATGTGCTGCTTGAATTGAAGGTTGATGTTGGTGTTCAAGCGGGTATCGCGGTAGAGGCCGGCGGAGTCATACTCATAGACGCTCTGCGTGCCTCCGAGGGGGCGGACGCCGCTGGTGGGGTCGGCGAGATTGTAGGTTCCGGGCAGGGGCGCGTTGATGTTGCGGGTGAGCTGGGTGTGGGAGCCGCGGTTGTGATTGTAGGAGGCGGTGATAGACCCGTAGGTGCCGAGCCGGCGCTCCAGGCTGAGCGTGGTGTTGACGAAATAGGGTGCGTGGTATTCGGGGCTGATCTGGAAGACAGTGGAGCCGCTGGCGGGTTGCTGGGCCAGGTACGGTGAGTTGATGACATATTCCTGCTGGGTGAGGCCGTTCTGGCGGATGGCCTGGAGCAGGTATCCCGAGGCGAAGCGTTTATAGAAGACGCCGGCGCCGGCGCGGAGGGTGTAGCGCGGCTGCTTGTTTTTGCCGGGCAGGACGCTCCAGGCGGCGCCGAGACGCGGGCCCCAGTCGGCGTGATCGTGGATCGCGTCCTGGGTTTCGAAGCGAAGGCCGCCGCTGAGGGTCAGGTTGAGGCGCAGCCGCCAATCATCCTGGAAGAAGAGTCCGGCGTCGACGACGGAGACGACGGTGTTGGGGTTGCCGGTGGTGTAGCTGAACTGGCTGGGGCCTCCACCGGCGGCGGCGATCTGGGCAGGCGTTTGGCCGGCGGCGACGCCCTGCTGGTTGGCCTGATAGGAGGCAAGCGAGGAGAAGGTGTAGGTGCCGTTGTAGTTGGCGGAGGATGCGTTGGCGTCGCGGGTGGAGCGGAGCCGTCCGCCGTAGTTGAGAAAGTGTTTGCCGACGGCCTGCGAGACGTAGTTCTGGAGCTCGAAGCGGTCCTGGTTGTCGTGGTAGGCGCCGCCATTGTTGCCTCCGCCGGTGAAGGCGCCTTCGACGTCGATGCTGGGCGCGGTGGAGACGGGATCCTGATGAACGCGGCTGCGGATGTATTCGAAGCGGGTGTCATTGACGATGTTCTTCGAGAGTATCTGGGAGTTCGAGAGCTGGAGGGTTTGGGAGGTGGTGTCGTTGGTGTAGCCCTGCGAGGCAAGAGCGAACTGGCCGACTCCGCCGTTGACCTGCTGAGTTTGGTCGAACGTGTAGCGGCCGATGACGGTGCTTTTCGCGCCGAGGCTGGTGTCGAGGCGCGCGGAGAAGCCGTAGGTGGTGGTGGGCGCGGGGATGGCGTCCGAGAAGGCGACCTGGTTCAGGTTTGCATCGAGGGTCTGAGCGTCGATGATGGCGTTGGACTGCTCAGTCTCCTGGGTGCCATACAGGAAGAAGGAAGTGCGCGGAGTGATGGGGCCATTGAGAGTCGCGGCATAGTAGATGTCGTGGTACGCGGGTTCCTGGGTGACGAACGGATTGAGCGAGTTGAAGCTGGAATCGTTGCCGCGGACGTACAAGCTGCCGTGAAGCCTGCCGGTTCCGGGTTTGGTGAAGATCTCGACCCTGCCGTTGGTGGGGTTGGTGTCGTTTTGGGCGGAGTAGGGATTCTGGTTGATGCGGATCTCGCGGATGGTATCGCGCGGAGGGAGCGTGCCGTTCGAGAAGCCGTTGAGATAGATGTCCGGAGCAGGGCTTCCGGCAAGGGCGGCGAGTTGCTGCTGCAGCTCGGCCGTATCGAGAGGCAGCTGTTCGATGGCGTCGCCTTTGAGGATGATGGCGTCGCCGTTCTGGTTGGGGTCGGTGGTGTCGGCGGAGGCTGGAACATCCACCTGCTCAGTTTCGGCAAGAATCTTCAGCTTGAGATCGAGGTGAAGCGGCCGGCCGGTGAAGGTGAGAGGGCCGGTGGTCAGGGGAGCGAAACCCTGGGCCTGGACGGTGAGGGTGACCTGGCTGCCGGGTTCCATGGAGAGGACGTACCGTCCGTCGCGGCCGGTTTGCGCGGTGCGATCGGGGCCGCTCTTCGGATGCAGGACGATAGTCGCCTGCGGAACGAGGGCGCCGGAGGGATCGAGGACGGTGCCGCTGATCGAGCCGGTTCCCTGAGAGGATGCGGCATGCAACCAGAGCCCAAGCAAGACAAGAACAAGGGGCCGGGGCGAAACAAGGCGAAAATGGGGTGCATCTCTCAGCAGAACCATCATCGCAATCGGAAGCTCAACTTGAAACGATTGTGGTGATAGCGAGTGTACGCTACAAAACCTAATTTGGATTTGGGAATTAGAGGACTAAATGGCCCATTTTTTCGCGCTTGGTTTGGAGATAGCGCTCCGAGGCGGGTTGGGCGGGAACGTCGGCCTGGATCCGCTCGACGACCTGGATGCCGGCAACCTCGAGCGCTTGGACCTTTTCAGGATTGTTGGTGATGAGGCGGACGGCGGGAATCTTGAGCAGATTGAGGATGGCGGCGGGAAGCTCGAAGTGGCGGCAGTCGGCGGCGTAGCCGAGCTCGAGATTGGCTTCGATGGTGTCGCGGCCGCGGTCCTGGAGCTCGTAGGCCTGGAGTTTGGCCATGAGGCCGATGCCGCGGCCCTCCTGGTGTTCGTAGAGGACCATGCCGGCGCCGGCTTCGGCGATGGTGGCGAGGGCAAGTTCCAGCTGCTCGCGGCAGTCGCAGCGGAGCGAGTGGAAGACGTCCCCGGTCAGGCAGGAGGAGTGAACGCGGATGATGGGCGGCGCGCTGTAGAGATCGCCCATGACGAGGGCGACGGCGGACTCGATGCGGGTAGCCGGCGCGGGCATGTCTGTTTTGCAGGGAACGGGATTTTCTTGGACGCCCTCAAAGCCGAGAATGCGGAAATGTCCCCAGCGGGTGGGAAGGTCGGCGTCGGCGAGCTTGCGTACGGAGAGGAACGGCATAGCCGCATTATACGAGTGGCCGGGCCAGGGGCCGGCGCGGAGCGGGTTAGAGTAGTGAGGTGAAACCGGTAACGACGACGCTGATTCTGATTACGCTGCTGATCGAGCTGGGCGTGGCCGCGGCGGTATCGAGCTCGCTGGCGCGGTCGAAGACGTTTCGCGATCTGCTGCTGCTGGGCCACCGCACGGTGCGGCAGACGGCGGCGCTGGTGGCGCTGATCTGCGGGCCGCTGGTGTTGGGAGTGTGGATCCGGGTGCGGGTCCCGAACTTCCTTGCGGCGGATATCAGCTTCGAAACGACGATTCTTCTGGGCATTCTGCTGGGGCCGCTGGCGGCGATGGCGGGAGGCACCGCGCTGGCCCTGCCGGCGGTCCTGCATGGGGAGTACTGGGCGCTTCCCGTGAACCTGTTCGTTGCAGGGGTGGCCGGCGCGTTTGCCAGGGTTGTCGACACGGAGGATGTCTGGTCCTTTTCACCGCTCATCGACCTGAGTGTGTACCGGTGGGTGACGCGCAACCTGAGGCGGCCGCACCTGGATCGCCAGATCCTGCTCTTGATGCTCATCACGGCGATGTCCTTTGCGACGAGCCAGATGGCGCGTTTCTACCCTCGCCGGCTGTTCGATCTGCACTCCGATACCTGGTGGGTGGAACTGGCCATCTGCCTTTGCTCGCCGGTGGTGGTGGGCATTCCGCTGAAGATCTGGAACCAGATCCGGATTGAGCGAAAGCTGGAGGAGCAGGCGCGGCTGCTGCTCGAGGCTCGCCTGGACGCGCTGCAGCGGCAGATCAATCCGCACTTTCTGTTCAACACGCTGAACTCGATCACCTCCCTGGTGCGGTCGCAGCCGGAGCTGGCGCGGGAGATGATCGTCAAGCTGGCGAACATTCTGCGCGTCCTATTAAAGGAGCGGGAAGCTTTCGTGCCGTTTGAGGAGGAGCTGGCGTTTACCGACGACTACCTGGACATCGAGCAGGTGCGGTTTGGCGAGAAGCTGCGGGTGGTGAAGGAGATTGCGCCGGAGACGCTGCAGATTGTGGTGCCGAGCATGCTGCTGCAGCCGCTGATCGAGAACTCCATCAAGCATGGGCTCGAGCCGCGCATCGAGGGCGGAACGGTGACGCTGCGGAGCCGGGTGCAGACGGACGGCAAGCTGCTGATCGAGGTGGAGGACGATGGGGTGGGGATGGCTCCGGGACGGGCGCCGGTGGGAGAGATTGTACGGCCGGGGACGGGAATCGGGATGCGCAACGTGCGCGAGCGCATGCAGGTACTCTACGGCGCGGCTGCGGAGGTGAGCATCGAAAGCCGGCCGGGGCGGGGGACCAAGGTGGCGCTGTCGATGCCGGTGGTCGAACGCGGGGGCGGCGGCTGGGAGATTATGCGGGATGCAGTCGAGGAGGTGGTGCGTGGGCTGGCGGGGAGTCCGCGGGGGGCTGGGGCGCACCGGGTGTTGTAGGCCCCATGTGCGTGTGGGGGGAGAGTCTACCACTTTCGATCCTTTCTTTTGCGCTCGGGAGCGGGTTGGGCGCGGTATCATCTCCGTAGCGAAAGGGTTGGACTGGGCGTGCCTGAAGGCGGTTCGGTTTGCGGGGCCTGAACGATGAGCGTCTGGCAGATCCTCGACGTGGGCAGCATCTGGATGAAGGAGTTCGCTTCGGCGCTGGGGCAGGTGGAACGGGTGAACGCCTGGGCTCCGGAGTTCTCGAGCTTTGCCCTGTTTTCGGACTGGCAGCGGGCCGAAACGCTGACGCATCCACCCTTGACGGTATTGAAGTTTCCCTTGCAGCGCGGGTATATGCGCGCGCCGTTGCGGACGCTGTTTCCATACGAGCGCCGGCTGGCGCGGCGGATAGGGCGGCACGCGGCTGCTCCGGAGCAGAGCGTACTGGTGTGTACGACGCCGTTTTACGCGCCGGTGGCCGAGCTTTGGCCGGGGCCGGTGGTCTATTATGTGACCGACCTGACGGTCGCCTATGCCGGATTGAACCCGCGGCAGGTGCGGGCGCTCGACGCGCGCATGTGCCGAGCGGCGCGGGTGGTGTGTCCGAACTCGAAGCGGATTGCGGCGTATCTGACTTCAGGGGCGGGGTGCGATCCGGCGAAGATCACGATTGTGCCGAATGCGACCCGGGCGAGCAATATCGCGGAGCAGCCGCAGTATGACCCGGGGCCGCTGCCGGCGGATGTGGCGGACCTGCCACGGCCGATTGTGGGGGTGCTGGGAGATTTGTCGGGGAACCTGGACTGGGAGCTGCTGGCCGAGGCGATGCGGCAGACGGAGGAGATGTCTTGGCTGTTTGTCGGGCCGACGCATCGGGGGATCGACGATCCAAAGCAGCATGCGGCGCGCGCGTGGGCGAAGCAGCATGGGCGGTTTGTAGGCATGAAGCCGTACGGCGAGCTGCAGACCTATGCGCGCTGCGTGGATGCGGCGGTTCTGCCGTATCTGAAGCGGGAGCCGACATTTTCGGGGAGCTCGACGCGTTTCTATGAGCACTTGGCGGCGGGGCGTCCGATGCTGGCGACGCGGGGTTTTGCGGAGCTGCTCGAAAAGGAGCCGCTGCTGAAGCTGGTCGACGCACCGGAGCAGTTGGCGGCGGAGCTGCGGTCGCTGGCGGCGGCCGGGTTCCGCGATGGGTACGAGGCGGACCGGTGGGAGGCGAGCAAAGTGGGGACTTGGGAGGAACGGGCGCGGCTGATGCGCAAGGTCGTGGGGCGGGGGACGGCGGAGGTGACGATGGCGTTTGAGCGGCCGGTTACGGAGATGGTTGAGGGTGGGTTGGTGCTTTAAGCGGAAACGAGCAACAGCAAAGACGCAACCCAGGGGTCCTTCGCTTCGCTCAGGATGACGTGATTGTTGGGTTTGGGATGACGTTGGTCAGGGAAGCGCAGGCCTCGAGAATCTGGCGATAGAAGCTTTCATAGCGGGGGATGATCCTGGAGGCGCAGAAGTGGTCCTGCGCGGTGCGGCGGGCGGCGTCGCGCAGGGTCTCTAGACGTTCAGGATCGCTGAGCAGGTCGATGGCGGCCAGGGCCATGGCTTCGATGTCGCCCACCTCGAAGAGCAGGCCGTTGCTGCCGTCGTCGATCAACTCCGCGACTCCGCCGACACGGGTGGCGAGGGCGGGGACGCGGCAGGCCATGGCTTCGAGCGCGGCGAGGCCGAAGGACTCCATCTCGGAGGGCATGAGCAGGAGGTCGGCGAGGGGCAGGAGCTCGTTGACGTTGTCCTGTTTGCCGAGGAAGTGGATGCGGTCCTGGACGCCGAGGTGGCGGGCGAGGTACTCGGCGGTGGAGCGGTCGGGGCCGTCGCCGATCAGCAGCAGGCGCGCGGGCAGGGCGCGGGCAACCCGGGCGAAGACCTCGACGACGTCGCCGACGCGCTTGACGGGGCGGAAGTTCGAGAGATGGACGAGCAGCTTTTCGCCTGGCGAGGCGTAGTGGGGGCGCAGTTCGGCGATGAGGTCGGGTCGGGGCTGATAGACGTCGCAGTTGACGAAGTTGCGGATGACCTCGATGGGCTTGGCGATCTGGAAGGCCTGGTGGGTGCGTTCGCTCAGATAGGAGGAGATGGCGGTGACGCCGTCGCTTTGCTCGATGCCGAAACGGGTGATGGGCAGGTAGGAGCGGTCGAGGCCGACAAGGGTGATGTCGGTGCCATGGAGGGTAGTGATGAAAGGCAGATGCAGTCCGCGGGCGGCCAGCATCTGCTTGGCCAGATAGGCGCAGACGGAGTGAGGGACGGCGTAGTGCACGTGGAGGAGGTCGAGCTGGTAGAACTGGGCGACCTCGGCCATGCGGGTGGCGAGAGCGAGGTCGTAGGGCGGGTGTTCGAAGAGGGGATAATGGAAGATCTCGACCTGGTGGAAGTGGATATTGGACTCGCGGCCGGTGAGGCGGAACGGAGCCGAAGAGGTGATGAAGTGAATCTCGTGGCCGCGGGCGGCGAGCTCGATGCCGAGCTCGGTGGCGACGACGCCGGAGCCGCCGTAGGTGGGATAGCAGGTGATGCCGATCTTCATGTGGAATGCACCCCGGGTGCTGCGCACGGCTTGCGTTTAGAGAGGGTTTGCCTCGCTCGAGATTCAGTTTCGGGCGGCGTTGGGGTAGCCCCCACCTCACACGATGCCGTTGTCTGAGGTGGGGCACCCGGAGTTTCCGCATCAGCAGATGTGTTCGTAGCCGGTATTGGGGGTGAAATGGCCGGCGGCGCGTTGCAGGCCGGGGATGCCGAGGCTGCCGAAGTGGATCAGGCGAGGCGCTCCGGGTTGGGCGAGGAGCGTTGGAACGACCTGGAGGAGGGCGCGATACTCGATCTCGCGTGAGACTTGGAGGCGGGTGGGAGTGGCTTCGAGGGCGGGATCGAGGTGGCCCGGATGGCAGCAGAGCTCGAAGGTGGGTAAGGGCTTGTTGTCAGCGAGCTTGATGAGGGCAGTGAAAAGCGCCTGGAGTGCCGGCACGGTGAGGGTTCCGGTGGCGGCGATGCCGAGAGTTCCGGCGGGGGTATCGGCCGAAGCCTGCTCGGCCTGTTTACGGAAGGCGGGCTCGAAGCGCCGCAGAAAGGCAAGCTGGAGGCGGCGGGTGAGCGATGCGTGGGCGCGCTGGATGGACCAGGCGGGCTCGAAGGGGGTGCGCAGGGCGTGGATGCCGCAGCGGTGGGCGATGTGCAGGACGGGCGAGAGCACGGCTGGGAAAACGTGGGTGTGCTTGTGGGTGTCGACGTGGGTGACGTCGATGCCGGCGCGTTGGAGCTTCTGAATTTGGGCCTGGGCTTCGCGGGCGAGGTCTTCTTCGCGGATGGTGTTGCGCAGGACGGCTTGGGCGAAGTCGTAGAGGGAGCAACGGAAGTGTTTGCCGTCGGCGCCGAGCAGGGTGGGAATGGAGTCGGGGTGCGAGACGGGCAGGCCATCGACAAAGACCAGGTGGCAGCCCACGCCGAGCGTTGGGTGCGCGCGGGCAAGGGCGGCGGCGTGATCGAAGGCAGGACCGGTGGCCATGAGGGTGGCGGAGGTGAGGACGCCGGCCTGGTGAAGCTCAAGGACAGCTCGGTTGATGCCGGGGGTCAGGCCGAAGTCGTCCGCATTGAGGATGAGCTGGGAGGGCATGGGGAGCAAAGCAAACGCAGATTCCCTTCCAGGAAGGACAAACTAAAGCGCATTCCCCCTAGGGCGACGCAGCCACTAAAGCGTGGCGGGGGCTTTGAGGCTTTTGCCGCGGTTCTCCGGGCCGAAGGCGAAGATGAGAATGAGCGAGACGATGATGCAGAGCTCGAAGGAGGTGAGCGCCCAGGAGTAGCCGAGATGCTGCTTGAGAGCGTCCTGGAGTGCAGGTAAAGGCGAGGTGAAGAGCACGCCAAGCTGGTAGACGAAACCGATGAAGAGGCCGCGAATGGCGTCCGGGGCGAGCTCGTTGAGGTGAGCCGGGATCACGCCGAACGCGCCCTGCACGCCGAACTGCATGACGATGGAGCCGAGGACGACAGCGAGCAGCGTGCCTCCGAAAGCCCAGGCAGGCATCGAGAGCAGGCAGAGGGCAAGCGCGAGCAGCACGCCCCGGCGGCGGCCGATGCGCTCGGAAAGATGGCCGATGGCGAGCGCTCCGGCGATGGCGCCGATGTTATAGAGCACGGGAATGCCGTAGGTGGCCTGCATGCCGAGCACGCGCGCATGGGCGAGGAAAGGAAGCGCTTTAAGGAAGTCGGGGTAGAGGTCCTGGGTGCCGTGGCTGAGGCAGGTCATGGCGGTCATGACGAGCAGCAGGTAGAGGAAGGGACGAACATTGCGCAGGAGGGTGTCGGCCATGGATCGGAGCGAGTGGGTCTGCGTAGGCTTCCAGCCGTCGGACTCGGGCGCCTTGAGGGTGACGAGGACGATGAGCAGGGCAACGATCGAACCGACCAAGAAGAGGGATTGCCAACCGAAGCGCGCGGGCAGGACCTGGATGGCGATCGAGGCCATGAGATAGCCGAAGGGATAGCCGCCCTGCATCATGCCGGAGAGGAAGCCTCGCCGGCGACGCGGGGCGCTTTCCATCGCGTAGGCGGCGCCGATGCCCCAGTAACCGCCCATGCCGATGCCATAGAGCGCGCGGTAGAGCAGAAAGAGACCGTAGGTGGGAGCGAAGCCGCTGAGGACGGTCATCGCGGAGAAGTAGACGACGCAGAGCATGAGCGGCCGGCGGCGGCCGTAGCGGTCGGCCAAGACGCCGAACAGCAGCGCGCCGACGGGGCGCATGGCGAGCGTGAGGGTGAGCGAGAGGACGATGGCGGACTTGGCCACGTGCAGCCGGGTCGAGAGCTCTTGAAACAGGAAGACGACGACGAAGAAGTCGAAGGCATCGAGGATCCAGCCGAGGATGCCTCCGGCGACGGCGTACTGCCAGCCGGGAGTATCGGCTTCAGTGTCGAGCGTGGAATCGGCGGAGGCGGCGAGCATGTAGGTCCTTCAAGTGGGTGTTGGAGCAGAGTAACATCCGGGCCGCGCTTCAGGGACCTTCGTCGACGCCGATGTCTTCGTTCCAAAGGGCGGGTTGGTCGCGGATGAAGCCGGCCATCAACGCGATGCAGGCGGACGAGGCGAGGTCGAGGACCTCGATCCCGGCAGACCGGAGCCAGTCGATGCCTCCCGAAAAATTGACGGACTCGCCCACGACGACGCGGCGGAAGCCGAACTGTCGGAGGAGACCGCTGCAGTACCAGCAGGGCGCAAGCGTGGTAACCATGATGAGGCCGTGGTAGGAGCGCTGGCGGCCGGCGCGGCGAAAGGCGTCGGTTTCGCCGTGGATAGAGGGATCGCCCTGCTGGATGCGGCGGTTGCGGCCGGAGCTGAGGAGCTCTCCGGAGACGGAGAAGACGGCGGCGCCGATGGGGATGCCGCCTTCGGCGAGGCCGAGACGGGCTTCGGCTAGGGCCGCTTCCAGCATGGTCGCGGGGTCGGGAGGCGCGGGCATTGGCTTCAGCATACGCCCGTAACACCCGCTTGCCCGCCCGCATCCAAGGGCGGGGAGAGAGAAGACATGTCTGACAAGCGTTTGAAGATGCAGGACCCTCGCACGCAGTATCCGCAGCCGCCGTTTAAACCACAGCACCAGAGCCATCCCGGCCTGGCCAAGGAGATGAGTCCTGAGCCCGACAATGGGGAGTCAAGCTATATCGGCACCGGCCGGCTCAAAGGAAGGAAGGCGTTGGTGACGGGCGCCGATTCCGGCATTGGACGCGCCGTGGCCATTGCCTTTGCCCGCGAAGGCGCGGATGTGGCGATCGGGTATCTTCCGAGCGAAGAGGTCGATGCCAAAGAGGTTCTCAAGCTGATCGATAAGGCCGGGGTGAAAGCGGTGGCCCTGCCGGGAGACATCGCTGAGGAGAGCTTCTGTCAGGCCATGGTGAAGAAGGCGGAGAAGGAGTTAGGCGGCCTGGATATTCTGGTCAACAACGCGGGGACGATGTCTTCTCACTCAGAGTTGTCCAAGGTGACCTCGGCCGAGTTCGACAGGACGATGAAGACGAATATCTATGCTCTTTTCTGGATCACGCAGGCCGCAATACCGCTGCTCAAACCGGGAGCGTCCATCATCAATACAGCTTCCGTCCAGGCGTATGAGCCGAGCCGCGGCATTGTGGATTATGCCATGACCAAGGCGGCGATCGTCACGTTTACCAAAGGTATGGCAAAGCAGTTGATGGAGCAGGGAGTCCGAATCAACGCCGTGGCGCCCGGTCCGTTCTGGACGCCGATCCAGCCTGCCGGACAACCGCCCGAAAAGCTCGCGCAGCTCGGCAAGGAAGTGCCTTTCGGACGGCCTGGGCAGCCCGTCGAGATTGCTCCCGTTTATGTTCTGCTGGCCTCGCAGGAGGGCAGCTACATTACCGGGGAGATTTATGGAGTAACGGGCGGCATAGGTATTGCTTGAGTGAGCGCTGTCTTTTGAAGGCGCAATGCGAAGGAGTGATGTGGTGGGCAGTGAGGGACTCGAACCCCCGACCTAGTGCTTGTAAGGCACCCGCTCTAACCAACTGAGCTAACCGCCCTGTGTGGATCGACTGAGCCGACCCATCCTCTCCAGTGTAGGGGATGGGAGGCAATGTTGGCTAAGCGCACGGGGGTGTTGTTTGGTTTAATTTCGGGCCGCAGATTTGACGAGCGTCTAGCGGCGGCGATCCCCGGAGAGCTTGGCGAGGCCGAGCAGCAAGGTGAGCAGGCCGGTGGGCAGGCAGCCCATGGCCAGCATCAGGCAGAGCCAGCCGCCGTTGGTGTGAGGGCCTTGACGGCCAATGCCGCCAAAGAGGAAGACCGCCAGCAGAACCGCCAAGACGCCCGCGCCGAAGATGGAGGAGCCGGTGCCGAGCAGCTTGCGGGTGTCTGGACGCATGGCTGAACGCATCTCCGGACGTGCAGGAGAGCGCATCAATGGAAGCTGGCCAGCATAGCGTAGACGATGACTCCGGTGACCGAGACATAGAGCCAGACGGGGAAGGTGTAACGAGCGATGCGGCGATGAAGCGGGAAGCGTCCGGTAAGCGAGAAGAAGAAGGTGATCAGGATCATCGGCAGCGCGACGACCGAGAGCAGGATGTGCGAGATGAGCAAGGCAAAGTAAATGGGGCGGATCAGGCCCTGGCCTTGAAAGTGGGCGTCGCCGTGGAGAGCATGGTTGGTGATGTAGGAGACCAGAAAGAGGGTCGAAAAGAAGAAGGCGGTAAACATCGCATTGCGGTGCCGCGTGATCTGTTCGCGCCAGATGGAACGGAAGCCGAAGAGCAGGGCGACGGTACAGAGCAGGTTGAGCAGAGCATTGAGTGCGGGAAGAAAGACGAGGTGGGTGTTGGCGGCGTCCAGGGGGGAGTGGAAGAAGACCAGCCAGACCAGAAAGATGGACGCTCCGGCGCTGATGCCGATGATGGCGACAACGACGTTCAGCGGCGTGGTGAGGGCGGCCGGGAGGGATCGGGTGTTGGATTTGGTGATCGCCATGGCTCTGGATCTAGTCTAAATGGAGCAGGTGGCTACACTTTCAGGCGATCCAAAGTGGCGGGATCGGGCTTGCCGGCGTAAAAGCGCTGCAGGGCTTGATCGAAGATGCGGTCGCTGGGACCGGAGGAGGACTTTGCGGCTTCGGCAAAGAGGGTGATGGAGGAGTGGAACTTGAGGTTGTCGGGGAAGCCGAAGATGTGGTCGACAGAGGGATAGGGTGTGTCGTTGACCAGGGAGGTGCAGGTGCGCAGGCGCGGGCCGAGGACAGAGTGGGCGAGATAGGCTTCGGCTTCAGAGAGGCCGGCGATGGCGTAGCGCTGGGCCATGGCGCTCGAGCCGAGGCCGCGGATCTGGGGAAAGATGAACCACATCCAGTGCGAGCGCTTCTGGCCGGCGGCCAGTTCGGTGTGGGCCTGCACGTAGGTGGAGGCTTGGGCGTCGAGAAAGCGTTGGAGGGGATGGGGGGAGAGATGCATCTCTGGCTGAGCCCTGGAATGCGCCGTCTGCCTGGCTTGAAAAAAAAATTATGAGAAAAGGCTGAAGTTTTGAGGCGAAATGACGATAAGAGAAGAAGCCTATTGGAAGAGGACGCGCCCGTGGGCGTTCAGCAGCATGGCGGCGAGCAGGAGCGGGAGATAGACGACGCTGGCTTTGAGGAGGTTGCGGGCAAGAACGCGGTTTGTTTCAGACGAAGGGTCGCGAGCGATGGCGGTGAAGCGGAAGGTGAAATAGAGATACCCGAGGGAGAGCAGCGTCGCGGCGATCGCGTAAGGAATTCCGGTCACACCTAGAAAGGTGGTCCAGAGGGCGACGGGGAGCATGAGGAGGGCGTAGAAGAAGGCCTGGATGGCCGTGGAGCGGGCGGCCCAGCCGATGGGCTGCTGGGTGGCGGCGAGCCGAATGCCGCCGTGGCGATAATCGTCCCGGTAGAGCCAGCCGATGGCCATGAAGTGCGGGAACTGCCAGACGAAGAGGACGGCGAAGAGGGCCACGGCGGGCCACTCGATGATGCCGCGGGCGGCGGTCCAGCCGATGAGCGGCGGCAGCGCGCCGGGGAAGGCGCCGATGAAGGTGTTGAGCGAGGTGATGCGCTTGAGCGGAGTATAGATGGCGACGTAGCTGGTGGCGGTGAGCAGAGTGAGAGTGCCGGTGAGGATGTTTGATTCGGCGGTGAGGAGCAATGTGCCCGCGATGATGGTAAAGAAGCCGAGCAAGAGGCCTTGCGGAAGAGCGATCCTTCCGGTGACCATGGGCCGATTGCGGGTGCGCGCCATGCGGGCATCGGAGCGGCGCTCGAGCGCCTGATTGAGCACGGAAGAGCCGCCCGTGACGAGAGCGATGCCGAAAAGCGCGGCGGCGGACTGGAGATCGAACGGGCTGACGCCGGAGCGCAAACGGCCGAGATACAGGCCGGCGGCGGCGGTAATAAGGACCATCAAGGAGACGCGGAATTTGAACAGAGTGGCGTAGTCGGCGAGCAGGGAAGGGGTGCCGGCGATGGATCTGCTTTCAGAGGCGGGGGCCTGCTCGGAGATCGCGGAATGGGCCACGTCTTAGTCTAGCGCGGATGCCGAGGTCAGACCGGACGGGAGGTGAGACAGGCTTGGTACGAAGCTGCGGTTTAGGTCTTGCTTACGTTGACATAGAAGCGATCGGTAGAGACGGCGAACTGTTCGCGGGTGAGTGGAGTTTCAAGGACCTGCCACTCGGTGGTGGGATGCAGGGTTTCAAAATGGGCAGGATCGCCTGCCTGGATGGGCAGGGCGAAGCCGGGTTCGTCGGCCTGCCATTTGTAAAGGACCGCATGGGTTGTGGCGTTGGGGGTGTCGGGGAGCCAGCTTAGCTCAAGCGAGGGGATGGCGGTATGGCGGAGATATTGATGGAAGAAGGGCCGGAGATCCTGGTGGAGGAAGGCGGCGGTGTGCTCGTTCCACCAGGAAACGACGTCCTCTGTCAGGATGTTCTGGTATTGAAAGTGCTGGTAGAAGTCGTGCAGGAGCGAGAACCAGCGAGCGTCAGCGTTTTGCGCACTGGCCGCGCCACCAAGGCCGGGTCGGGCAAGTTCGAGCCAGGAGCGCAGGGTCGCGATCATCAGCGCTCCCTTGAAGTACTGGTCCTGCGGGGGCTCGGCGGCCACGCCGCGCTCGGCGAGGATCGGCGTGTGATTGTGCACCTTGGCTTTCAGGCCGTTGGTGTAGGCCAGGGCGTCGGCGCGGCCGTAGTGGAATTCGACGAAGAGGGTTTCGAGGTAGGTGTCCCAGCCCTCATGGATCCACATATCGGCGCGGTCGGCGGCGGTGATGGAGTTGCCGAACCACTCATGGCCGGATTCATGGACGATGATGAAGTCGAAGCGCGGAGAGATGCCTACGCCGGTCCAGTCGCGGTGAAGATACCCGTTTGCGAAGCCGTTGCCATAAGCGATGGCGGACTGGTGCTCCATGCCCGCGTACGGAACCTGGATGAGTTTGTAGCCGTCGCGGGCGAAGGGGTACTCGCCGAAGTAATGCTCGAAGGCGTCGAGCATGAGCTTGGCTTGGGCGAACTGCACCTTGGCTTTGTCGAGGTCTTCGGGCAAGGCATAGAAGTCCAGCGTCAGCGGCGGGAAAGCCGGATTGCGGTAGATGTCGGAGAAATGGGCGTAGGCGCCGATATTGAGAGCGATGTCGTAGGAGTTGATGGGGTAGGAGACGTGCCAGTTCCATTGGGTGTAGCCGGCCTGCTCCCCTTTGAGTTCGACCCGCGAGACGAAGCGTCCGTTTGAAACGTCGGTGAGTCCGTTGGGAACCGCGATCGAGAGGTCGACGCCGTCCTGGGGTTCGTCGCGCCACTGGTCTTTGCAGGGCCAGAAGATGGAGCAGCCGTCGTCTTCGTCGGCGGTAAAGATCCAGGGGCGGCCGGCGGAATCGGTTTCAAAGCTCATGCCGCCGAAGCGGCCCTGGGCGACGGGGTTGCCGTGGTAACGGACCTGGACGGCATAGGTCCGGTCCTTGCGCAGCGTGGAGGGGAAGTCGAGGAAGAGCGCGCCGGAGTCGCGGACGAACGGCACGGGGCGATCCTCAAGGGTGATGCTGTCGACCGTGAGCGTCTCGGTGAGATCGAGTTGGATGCGCCTCGCGTCTTGAAGCATGCGGAAGCGGATGAGATTGTTGCCGGAGATCGACTTGGCGGCGGGGTCGACGCGGAGCGTCAGGTGGTAGGAGAGCAGGTCGTTGTTGGCGCGCCAGGGGCCGTAGGCTCCGCGGAGGATCTCGGCGCGGGTAGGCGTCGCGGGCGGCGGGTCGAAGGGCTCGCGGGCCGCAGGGGATGGATGGTTGGTGGAGGTGGTTGCGGAGGGAGTAGCCTGGCCGGATTGCGCGTGCAGTGTGGGGACGAGAGCGGCGGCCAGGACCAAAGCGCGGAAGACGGGCATGTGAGCAGATTGTACTGGGCTCAAGGGTGCGCGATGGCGTATCGTCTCATTGCAAAAGGAGGGCATCGGGATGGACATGCTGACGTTGGAGCAGCTTGGCGAACCGAGATTTCTAGAAGCCGCGACGCTGCGGGTGGCGGGGTTGGCCGGAGAGTACACGATGGAGCAGATTGGGGAGATTCCAAAGCAATGGCGTCGATTCATGGCGGAGTTGGATGAGCTCGGCGCGCGGACGGGAGAGAGTTACGGGATTGTGCTGGGCGAGCGTGGACGGCCGATGCGGTATGTTTGCGGGGTGCGCGCGCTCGAGCTGTCGCGGGTGCCGAAGGAGTGGGAGACGGTAGAGATTCCGGGGCAGCCTTATGCGGTGTTTGCGGGAAAGGGCGGCGTGCGCTTGATCCGGCAGTTCTGGGCGGCGATTTGGAACGTGTGGCTGCCGGCCTCCGGAAGGACGGTGCGGGAAGGGCCAATGGTGGAGTGGTACGCGCCGGACTTCGATGGAGAGGCGGGCGGCGCGTTTGAGATACGGATTCCGGTAGAGCCGTGAGCAGGTCCACGCGGTTGCGCCAGAAGATTAGGCTAAACTGCGGGGCATGGCAGACGAGATGCAGGATCCGCGGACGTACTTTGCGGCGGAGCGGACGTTTCTCGCTTGGATCCGGACCGGGCTGGGATTGATGGGAATCGGCTTTGCCGTGGCCCGGTTCAGCCTGTTTCTGCGCGAGTTCCGGCAGAGCGGGGCGGGCGCGGCGGTGCATGGGACGGTTCGGAGTACAGGGCTGTCGCTCTATGCGGGGGTGGGTCTGGTTTTGCTGGGCGTGCTGGTCAATGCTGGGGCCGTGAGGCATCACCTGCAAACGGTAAAGGAGCTGCGGACGGGGACGTGGGTGGCGGGGCGGGTCTCGCGGAACGGACTTGCGTTGGCGGTGGTGCTTGGAGTGTTAGGCGTGGGCATGGCGGTGTATCTGCTGCTGTTCCGCTGATGTTTTTCCATTCGAATCAAGACTGAGCCAGCCGGAAGGTGCAATCCCTGAGGAAGAGCTTGAAGCGGGATGGGGTTGCCGATGAGGCGATCTCGTACACTTGGCTGAGGCGCTCCAAAACGCCGCCTAGGGCAGCGTAGCTCAGATGGGCCGGGGGCGCAGCTGGGCCAGAAAGGCTTCCGCGCTGGGCGCGGTGTTGATGACGTCGGCGGCGGTGAGCCAGGCGCGGCGCAGCTGGACGATGCCGTCCTCCAGGTAGTCGAGCTCCTCAATCGCGTGGGCGTCGGTATTGATGGTGATCTTGCAGCCGAGCGATTTGGCCAGACGCATGTGGGCGTCCGAGAGATCGGTGCGGGCCGGGGCGGCGTTATGTTCGACCGCCACGCCGAGCTCGGCGGCGCGCTTGAAGATCGCTTCGAGGTCGATCGCGTAAGGGTCGCGCTTGAGCAGCTTGCGGCCGGTAGGGTGGCCGAGGATGCGAACGTAGGGGTTCTCAAGGGCGCGCAGGACGCGGGCCGTCATCACGTCGGCGGGCTGGTCGAAGCGCGAGTGCACGCTGGCGACAACGATGTCGAGCTGCGCGAGGGTGGCGTCTTCAAGATCGAGCTGGCCTTCGCCGAGGATGTCCACCTCGACGCCGGTAAAGATGTGGATGCGGCCCTCCATCTCCTGGTTGACGGCGCGGACGCGGGCGGCGTGGGCGAGCGCGCGCGCGTCGTCCATGCCGTTGGTCATGGCGAGATTCTTGCTGTGGTCGGTGATGGCGATGTAGCGACGTCCGCGGGCGAGCGCGGCTTCGGCCATGTCGCGGATGGACATCGTGCCGTCGGTCTCGAAGGTGTGCATGTGCACGTCGCCGTGCAGGTCGGCGAGGGTGATGAGCTGCGGCAGAGCGCCCGCGGCGAGTCCGGAAAAGCCGGCGGCGGCGGCTTCGAGCTCGCCGCAGTTCTCGCGCAGCTCGGGCGCTATATAGTCGAGTTCGAGCGCGTTGTAGATGGCTTGTTCGGTCTCGGCGGCGACGATGACGTTGTCTTCGAGGCGGAGCAGCGCGTATTCGCTCAGAGTCAGGCCGCGCTTGATGGCGCGCTGGCGGAGCGCGACGTTGTGGTGCTTGGACCCGGTAAAGTATTGCATCGCGGCACCGTAGCTGGCGCGCGGCAGCAGGCGAACGTCGACCTGGAGGTTGTTGCGCAGGGTGAAGGTGACCTTGTTGGCTCCGCGGGCCATGAGCTTGTCGATCAGGGGCAGGGTGGCCACGTGCTCGACGGCGGCGGCGACCACATCCGGCTCGCAGGCGGGGCCGGTGGCGAGCAGGTCGAGGTCGCCGACCGTCTCGCGTCCACGGCGGAGAGAGCCGGCCGGAACGACCTCATCGATGCCGGGAAACTCGCGGATGAGGGCGGCGATGCGCTCGGCGTGCTTGCGGGCGACATCGATGCGGAAGCGCGAGGAGTTGCGGCGGTGGTCCTCGATGCCCTTGAGGAGCTTGGTGACGAATTTTTCGCCCATGCGAGGCAAAGTGTTCAGATGACCGGCCTTGGCGGCGGCTTCGAGCTCGTCCAGAGTGGCCACCTGGAGCGAGGACCAGACCAGCGCGACGGTCTTCGGTCCCATCCCGGGCAGGCGGAGGAGCTCAAGCATGGAGGGGCGGTATTTGCTCAGCAGCTCATCGCGCAGGGGCATGGACCCGGTGGCGACCAGGTCGCGGAGGCTGGCGGCCATGCCCTTGCCGATGCCCGGGATGGCGAGCAGCGCCTTGGGGTCAGCGTCGGGGCTGGTCAGGGTGGCAACTTGCGTGGTCTGCTGCTCGACGGCCTCGGCGGCGCGGCGGTAGGAGCGGACGCGGAAGGGGTCGGCGCCGTCGATTTCGAGCAGCGCTGCGGTTTCGTCGAGGAGCCGGGCGAGGGTAAGATTATCCATACGGGAAATAGCGAAGCGTCCGCAGACATTGCGGACGCTTTCAGTATGACGGACCGGCAAGCCTTGCTACGGGCTAAAGCGCGCTTTTGAGGCGGCCGACGTTGTCGGCTTGCGGCCCTTGGGTGCCCTGGATAATGTCGAACTCGACCTCATCGCCTTCCTTGAGGGACTTGTAGCCGTCTGCCTGGATGGAGCTGTAGTGCACGAACACGTCCGGGCCGCCGTCGCGACCAAGAAAACCGAATCCCTTTGCGTTGTTAAACCATTTCACCTGACCTTTATACTGCGCCATGGATTACTCCTTTACCAGTGTCTACCACGAGGTAAATAGACGCCGCGAGTGCACGGAAAGCTGCACGATTACCGGTGGAAACGAGAGAAAAAGTTTTGATCCTGGAAAGATCTTTATGTCGGGTAAACAACATAGAGTCAGCGAGATGCGGACTTCCTTTCTCCGGACGAAGCACTCTTGCCGGAGTGGGAACGAGCGAAGAGGAGCACGGAGAGAATCGTCTTGCCATCAAGGATTTTGCCGGCGTGGATCTGGGCAAGAAGCTCGGAGAGAGGGACGGGATGAAGCGTGATTTTCTCGTCCGCTTCGGGCTGGGCAACACCGGGGCGGATGTCCTCGGCGAGGAAGACCTGCATGGTCTCCGAGAGGAAGCCGGGGCTGGCGTAGTAGCGGACCAGGCGGGACCAGCGGCGGGCGCGGAAGCCGGTTTCTTCGATGAGCTCGCGTTTGGCGGCGGCGAGCGGGGCTTCGCCGGGCTCGATGCGGCCAGCCGGCAGCTCGAGCAGGAACTGGCCGGCGGCGTAGCGGTACTGGCGCGCGAGCAGGATGGAGGGGTCGGCGGGGTTCTCGCCGGTGTCGACGGCGAGGATGACGACCGAGCCATTGTGGCGGATGACGTCGCGGGTGCTGGTGACGCCGCCGGGCTCGGTGACCTTATCGGTGACGACGGAGAAGACTTTCCCTTCGAAGCTGACTTTGGATTTGAGGACGGTGGCTTTGGTGTTGGAGGGCTTGGCGGCTGGGTTGGGTGGGAGGTTTGCGATTTTCGGCATGGGGGTACGGTATCATTCTGCGTCGGGCCAGCGCGGGACGGCATCCAACGTTCAGCCCAAGAAAGATCTCCATGAGCTCTGAGTGTTACCCGATGTCGGTGTTGCCCCATGTCTCCCGGTTGTATGGGGATTACCTGGCTATGCCGCATGCGGGCTCGTCGCTGCGCGGCTGGTATGGCGCGGAGCCGACCGGGCCGGGTTGGATGGGCCGCGACGTGGCGGTTGCCGATGCGGAGGGGCTGGCCGAGCTGCTGGCGCGGCAGGCGGTGAAGTTCGGGGCCGGTAAGCGAACACTGGAGAATGTGGCGAAGCTCGGGGCTGGGGCGCGGGCGGTGGTGACCGGGCAGCAGGTGGGTCTGCTGGGTGGACCGCTGCTGACGCTATTCAAGGCGGCGACGGCGATCGCGCGGGCGGCGGAGGCGACGCGGGCTACCGGAGTCGAGCATGTGCCGGTGTTCTGGTGCGCGACCGAGGACCATGATTTGGCCGAGGCCGATCAGGCAGCGCTGCTGAGCAAGCGTGCGGTCGAGACGCTGCGGCTGGGGCTGGTCCGGACCGGCGGTGAGGTCGGCGCGTTGCGCCTGGGCGAGGACGTGCGTGGGCTGGTGGAGCGGGCGAGCGAGCTGCTGGGGTATGCGCCGGTATGCGTGCTGCTCGAGGAGTGTTATGCGCCGGAGCGGACGCTGGGCGAGGCGTTTGCGCGGCTGATGACGCGCCTGTTCGCGGAGCATGGGTTGATTGTGGTCGATGCCGCGGGCCGGGAGTTCCATGCGCGTGGGGCGAGGACGCTGCGCGCGGCCATCGAGCAGGCGGAGGAGTTGGAGGCGGCGCTGCTCGAGCGCAGCAGCGCACTTGAGGCTGCGGGATATCATGCGCAGGTGCTGGTAAAGCCGGGCGGCTCGCTGCTGTTTTTGCTCGAGGAGACAGGTGAGCGGGTGGCTCTGCGGCGGACCGGATCAGGTTTTGGACCAGGTGCGTGGCGGGCCGGGGCGAAGAACTACACGACCGCGGACTTACTGGCGATTCTGGAGTCGGCTCCGGAGCGTCTCAGCCCGAACGCGCTGCTGCGGCCGGTGTTTCAGGATACGCTGCTGCCGACCGCGGCTTACGTGGGCGGGCCGGCGGAGATTGCGTATTTTGCGCAGAGCGCGGCCCTCTATGAGCGGATTCTGGGCCGGTTGACGCCGGTGCTGCCGCGGTTCTCCGCCACGGTCGTCGAGCCGGCCATCGATGCGGTGATGGCGAAGCATGAAGTGACGCTCGAGCAGATCTTCGCGGCCGGGTCGGCGGAGTCGCTGGCGCAGCGGCTGGGGGCGCGGGCGATGCCGATCGAGCAGAAGCGCCGGCTGGCGGCTGCCGGAAATGCCATGGACGCGGAGCTGAGCGCCCTGACCGGCTATCTCGGCGCGGTCGACGAGAGCCTGGGGCGGTCGGCTCTGGTTTCGGCGAACAAGATGCGCTACCAGATGAACCGGCTGCGGCGGATAGCGGCGCGGTTCGAGGTGCAGAAAGAGGCAAGCCTGGGCCGGCATGCCGAGACCATGATGCTGCACCTGTTTCCGGGAGAGCATCCGCAAGAGCGCGTGCTCGCGGGAGTCTGGTTCCTGGCGCAGGGCGGAGACCGGTGGATCGACCAGATTGTGACGGAGGCGGAACAGATGTGCGTGGGGCACACGGTGATCCGGCTGGGGTTGCAGGCGTTTTGAAGCCTAAAACGGAGCTTCGTCTCCGCGTAAGGGGACAAGTGAAAGGTTAATTACTCGGCTTCGGGTTTGGGGGGAAGCTGGTTCTGGATCTTCTTCCAGACTTCGTCGCTGGGCGCCTGCTCGGCGGGCTCGAAGAGCAGGCGGGCCTGGCTGGCAATGTACTCGAGATCGCGGATGAGCGCGGAGTAATTGGGGTCGTTGCGCAGCGCGGCCAGCGGGTCGTCCTCTTCGTCCGACGCGGAGCCGGCGAAGAGGTCATGGAGGTCGTCGGGTTTGCCGTCGTAGAACTCGCCACCGGTTCCGTCGGAGCCTGGCTGTCCGTTGTTTGGGTTGCGCTCGGAGTCGTTCATACCGAGGCCTCTTTCTGAAGGGTCAGGGGTGGCATTGCCTGGGCCTGCAATCTGAGCAGCTCGCGCAGCTTGAGGCGAGCCTTGTGGAGCTGCGATTTGCTGTTGCCGGTGGAGCACTCGAGCATGGTCGCGATCTCGTTGTGTTCGAAGCCTTCAACGTCGTGCAGGACGAAGACCATGCGGTAGCCGGGAGGCAGGGAGGCGACCGCGCGCTCGAGGGCGACGCGGTCGACCGAGCCGGCGAGCATCGGGTCGCGGCTGCCAAAGTCGCGCTTGGGCGCGTCTTCCTCGGACGGGCTGATGGTCTCTTCGAGCGAGACCAGGTTGAGACCCTTCTTGCGCAGGTGCATCAGTACCAGGTTGACCGTGAGCCGATGCAGCCAGGTGGAGAAGGCGGACTCGCCGCGGAAGCTGCCGAGCTTGCGGAAGAGGTGCAGGAAGGCTTCCTGGGTCATGTCTTCGGCTTCGGAGACGTTGCCGAGCATGCGCAGGCAAAGGGTGTACACGCGCCGCTTATGCAGGGCGTAGAGCTTGGAGAAGGCGTCGGGATCGCCGTTCTTGGCGGCTTCAATAGCTTCCGCTTCTCCGGCGATCGGTGGGTTCCGCTTGAACAAGCCGGGATTCGGTTTTGCTGGCGTCATCAGGGGGCCTTGGGAGATCATCTGGGCTCGATTCCGTAGTGTCTAGCTTACTCGATTGTAGCGATCGTTGGCTGCGCCGCGTCGTCTCGAACCGATGAGTCACGATCTGTTTCGGCAGGTGTACGCAGCCGGGCGCTTGAGCAATGATAGCGGGCCGAAGCTCGTTTGGCACGAACCCGGGCCGGCAAAGGCGCGGCTTCGGGCGCTGGTCCCGTTCCGGAAACACGGGGCGAAGATGTAGAGAGTGGGGTATCCGAGGGGGGATGCAGCTAAGTTGTTTGTTTTGGCAAAGTGGGGGCGTGATCGCCTGCTCGAGTCCTGCACCCAGGAGAGCTCATACGGGATTCCAGCTTTGCAAGCATAGCGGCTTGGCGCACAGAGGTGTGTTTCTCTAGGAGCCGATGAAGCGGGCGTAGAGGGTGCGGGCAAGGACGGGATCGGTGGTGCCCTGGATCAAAGCTCGGCCGTCGGGGAAGACGGTGACGGTTTGTTCGCCGCGATGGAAGCGGAGGAGCAGGGCGTTCGAGCGGAGATCTTGGACCTCCGGGTGATCTGCCAGCGTGGATCGAAGCGCGGCCAGGTCCAGCGGGCGCTGGTGCTCGTGGATCTGGACGGAGTTGCGGCCGCAGAGGGTGATGTGGGGGCGGGCGGCGCCGGCGAGGTGGTCGAACTGGCGCTGGGCGCAGACGCGGCAGTCGGGGTCGGGGGTGGAGGCGGAGATCTCCGAGCGCTCGTTGCTCCAGAGATCGTGCGCGAGGAGGGTGCGGCGGAGAAGATGCGGCTGGCCGGTCAGGAGCTTGAGGGCTTCAGTGACCTGGAGGGAGGCGGCGAGATGGACGGCCGAGGCGAGAATGCCGGCAGTATCGCAGGTCTCGACGGCTCCGGTGGGCGGAGAGGGAAAGAGGCAGGCGAGGCAGGGGGTGGGACGATCGTTCTCCCGGGAGACAAGGCGTACAGGAAGAATGGTCATGGAGGCGGCGTAGGCGCCGACGGCGGCGGCGTAGATCCAGGGCTTGCCTTGCTGGACGGCGAAGTCGTTGAGCAGATAGCGGGTCTCGAAATTGTCGGTGCAGTCGAGCAACAGGTCCGCCATGGCGAGCAGGGCGTGGATGTTGGCGGGGACGAGGTCGGCGATGACGGGCTCGACGTGGATGGAGGAGTTGAAGGCGGCGATCTTGCGCCGGGCGGCTTCGGCCTTGGGCAAGGCTTCGCGGGCGTCGGCTTCGTCGAAGAGGATCTGCCGCTGCAGGTTGGAGGGTTCGACGAAGTCGCGGTCGATAAGGGTGAGATGGCCGACGCCGGCGCGGGCGAGCAGCGAGGCGGAGGCGGCTCCGGTGGCTCCCACGCCGACGATGGCGACGCGGGCGGAGGTGAGCAGCGCTTGGCCGGCCTCGCCGATGCCGGGGAAGAGGATCTGGCGGGAGTAGCGGGTGCGGAAGTCGCTGGTGGGGGAGTCCGGCATGAGGAGAGTGGGGCGCGGTTTGCGGCTGTGTCGAGTATAGAGACTGGGTGGGGCGAAGCGGGGCGAGGAGGTATTACCACAGGGTGGCCGTACCACGTTTGGTCTCTGGTCAGGAGGGTTTCGGTGCGTTTAGGATGGAACAGGCTGGGAAGTATTGATGCCGACCACTGTTTGCACCGGCGGAAGCGCCGGCGGATAAAGGGCACCTGAGTGTTGGGATTGCGGCAGATCAACAGGCGAAGCGCGAGAACGCCGGTGTGGGAGACGGTTTGTCTGGCGGGGGGCCTAATCCTGTGCCAGGCGGGCGCGCGTGGGCAGGGCGTTCCGGCGGCGTCTCCGGTGACGGGCGGGCAGAGCACACATCCGAGCGCGGCGACAGCGGCGACGCCGCAGGGGGGAGCGGTTCCGGAGGCGTCTGCGAATCCGGAAGCGGCTGGAGTGCCTCAGTCGGCAACCAGTGCGAGTGCGCAGACGGAGTCCAAGCTGACTCCGTTGAAGGACAACCTGTTCGAGTTCGCGGGGCAGCCGATTGCGGCGATCCGGTATGAGGGCGTGGAGTTTGAGAAGTCGGACCGGTTGCAGGGCGAGCTCTCGCAGAAGGCGGGCGAGCCGCTCGACCCGGAGAAGGTGCGGCAGACGACGCGGCGGCTGTTCGCGACGGGGCGGTACCGCAACATTGCCGTGCGGGTGGAGCGGGAGGGGACGGGGCTGACGCTCATCTTTGCCGGGGTGCCGCGGTTTTATGTGGGCCGGGTGCAGATTGCGGGCGTGCAGGAGGACCGTCTGGCGTCGCTCTTGGAGTACAGCACGAAGCTGAATCCGGGCTCGCCGTTTTTGAACGCGGATGTGCAGACGGGCACGGACGCGGTGAAGCTGGCGCTGGCGCAAAACGGCTATTACGAGCCGACCGTGACGGCCACCACGGTGCGCGACGACGCGGGCCAGCAGGTGAACGTGACATATACGGTGGGCGTGGGTCCGCTGGCGCGCGTGGGCAACGTGACCATTGAAGGCGCGGACCCGGGGATTACGCTCGAGGAGTTTCGCAAGCGCGCCAAGCTGAAGCGCGGTACGCGGGTGAGCCGGGATACGGCCAGCAATGCTTTGAGCAACCTGCGCGACCGCTTTCAGAAGAAGGACCGGCTGGAGGCGACGGTGACGCTGCAGCGGTCAACCTACGATACTGCCAACAAGACGTTGAACTACGACTTCATGGTGCAGGAAGGGCCGATCGTGAAGGTGGAGGTGGTGGGGGCGAAGTTTTCAAAGAGCCGTCTGCACCTGCTGGTGCCAATCTATGAAGAGGGAACGGTAGATATCGACCTGTTGAATGAGGCAACCTTCAATATGAAGGACTATCTGCAGCAGCAGGGCTTCTTCGATGCGGTGGTGAGGGTGAAGCAGGAGAAGCCCGCGACCGGGGAGCAGACGGTTTTGTTCCAGGTGGATAAGGGCGAGCGGCACAAGGTGACCTCGGTGGAGGTGCACGGAAACAAGTACTTTGGCAGCGAGCTGCTGAAGGAGAGCCTGAAGGTGCAGAAGGCGGACTCCTACCAGCGCAGCGGGCGGTTCAGCCAGCAGCTGCTGACGGCGGACGAGAAGTCGATCACGTCGCTCTACCGGGCGAACGGATTCAACCATGCGAAGGTGACCGCGACGGCCACGGATGTGACCACGACGGCGAGCGGCAAGCCGGCGAAATACGCGTCGATCGCGGTGAACTTCAATATCGACGAGGGCGACCAGCAGGAGTTTGGGTCGATCGACGTGACGGGCGTGGACGCGCAGCGGCAGGCGGTGCTGCGGGGTCTGCTGCAGGCGCAGGCCGGCCAGCCGTTCTCGCTGCTGACGCTTTCTGGCGACCGCGACGCGATTTTGAGCTACCTGCTGAGCGATGGGTTCGACCAGGCGCGGATTGAGGTGAAGCAGACTCCCGATCCGGCGGACAAAGAGAAGACCGACATCGCGTACAACGTTATTGAAGGCAAGCAGGTGTTCACGGGCAAGGTGCTCGAGAGCGGCATTCACTACACCAAGCCGGAGGTGGTGGCCAAGCAGGTGACGGTGCACAGCGGCGAGCCGCTGAACCAGGGGGCGCTGCTTGAGACGCAGCGGAATTTGTACAATCTGGCGCTGTTCAACGAGGTGGTGGCGGCGGTGCAGAATCCGGCCGGCGACGCCGAGGTGAAGAACGTCATCGTGCAGGTGACCGAGGCCAAGCGCTGGGACGTGACGTACGGCTTCGGGTTCGAGGTGCAGACCGGGCTGCCGGCATGCCAGTACTGCACGCAGCAGGGTACAACGGCGGCGCAGGAGGGCAAGGCGGGGGCGAGTCCGCGGGTATCGCTCGATGTGAGCCGGCTGAACCTGCGCGGCACCGACGACACGCTGACGCTGCATACGACCTATGGACTGCTCGAGACGGTGGCGAACCTTACGTTTTTGAATCCGCACTGGTACGGGCGTCCGAAGCTTTCCTTCCAGGTTTCGGGCGGGTACAGCAACGTGCAGGACATTACGACGTTCGCGGCCAAGACGCTGCAGGCGGATGTGCGGGTGACGCAGAAGGTGGGGCGGAAGGATTCGTTTATCTATAACTTCGAGTACCGGCGGGTGTCGGTGAACCCGAACAGCCTGGCGATCTCGGCGAGCTTGATTCCTCTGCTGTCGGAGCCGGTGCGGGTGGCGGGGCCGGGGATTACGTGGTTCCACGATACGCGGTCGCCGAGCCCGCTCGACGCGGACAAGGGCACGTATACCAGCGTGCAGAACTTCTTTGCCTCGGGGAAGTTCGGGTCGCAGACCAACTTCAACCGGACCGACGTGACGAACTCGACATACTACACGTTTGGCAAGAACAAGTATGTGTTTGCGCGCAACACGCGGGTGGGCATCATTGCGTCCTATGGCCCGAATCCAAACCTGCTGAATCCGGATGGAACGCCGAACGTGGCCTGCGAAGGAAACCTCGTGAACACCAACGCGAGCTGCAACCAGGTTCCGCTGTCCGAGCGCCTGTATGCGGGTGGAGCGACTTCCATTCGCGGCTTCGGGATCAACGATGCGGGCCCGCGCGACCTGCAGACGGGCTACCCGGTGGGCGGGTCGGCGGTGTTCATCAATACGTTCGAGCTACGGCTGCCGGCGGCGACGCTGCCCGTGGTGGGCAACAGCGTCGCCTTTGTCATCTTTCACGATATGGGGAACGTCTTCCAGCATTACCAGGATATGTTCCCGAGCTTTCTGCGCGTGCACCAGCCGAACGAGCAGACCTGCCAGAACGTGTCGGTGCTGGTGGGCACGTGCAGCTTCAATTACTTCTCGCATGACATCGGGCTGGGCCTGCGCTACAAGACGCCGGTGGGGCCGATCCGGCTGGACCTGAGCTATAACCTCAATCCGCCGAGCTACCCGGTGATCACGCAGGAGAGCACTCCGGGCCACTTCTACAACAACATGCCGCCGTACGTGGGCAACGCGGGGCATTTCAACTTTTTCTTCAGCATTGGGCAGAGTTTCTAGGATGAATCTTCGCGCGAACAATCCGGGGTGGGCCGCGCTGCTGGTGCTGGCGGTGGGGTTCGCGGGCGCGCAGACGGCTCCGCCGGTTCCGTTGCAGGGCGCGCCTCCAAAGCCGGGGCAGACGGCGCCGCTCGCTCCCGGGCAGACTGCTCCGGGGCAGGCGCCCTCGGCGAGCAAGCTGGGCAAGGTGGAGGCCGGCGCGCCTGCGCCGAAGCCGCTCTCGGATGAAGGACCGACCGCGCGCGCGGGCGTGCTGGTCGACCAGGTGATTGCGGTGGTAAACGGCGACCTGGTGCTTGAGAGCGATGTCGAGGAAGAGCATCGCTTTGAGGCGTTCCAGCCGTTCACGTCGGTCGACCCTCCGGCGTCGCGGCAGGCGGAGATCGAGCGATTGGTGGACCGCGCGCTGATCCTGCAGCAGGCCAAGCTGCAGCCAGGCGATGAGGTGACGCTGCCCGAGGCGGAGGAGCAGTTGAAGAAGGTGCAGGCGGAGATTCCGGCCTGCAAGCAGTATCACTGCGAGACCGAAGCGGGGTGGGCGAAGTTCTGCAACGCGCAGGGATTCACGGTGGCGGAGGTAACGGAGCGCTGGCGGCAGCGGATGGAGCTGCTGAAGTTTGTGGATGAGCGCTTCCAGATGGGGGTGCAGATCACGCCCGCGGAGATCAAGGAGTATTACGCGAAGACGCTGGTGCCGGAGTTTGCGCGGCGGAGGCTCACGGCGCCGAAGCTTGAGGCGATTTCGGACCAGATCCGGGTGCTGCTGCTGCAGAAGCGGGTGACGGCGCTGCTCGATGACTGGCTGCGGTCGCTGAAGGCGCAGGGATCGGTGCGTATCATGAAGCCGGAAGAGGGGTCGCTGTGAGTGACGAGATCAAGCCCGGCGGAAGCGCGGCGTCTCCGGAGCCCTTGCCTAGCTCGAACCGGCCTGGCCCAAACCGGCCTAGCCCAAACCGGCCTAGCCCAAACCGGCCTGCCTCAAACCGGCGGGGCCGGCGGAGTCTGGGCGGGAAGCTGGCGTTGGCGGTGGCCTGGCTGTTTGGCAGCCTTGCGCTGCTGCTGGTAGTGCTTTTTTTTGGCGCGGCGTATTACACGCGCACGCCGGACTTTCAGCGGCGGGTGAGCAAGGAGCTGGTCAGCACGCTTGAAGATTCGATCGGCGGCCGGGTCGAGATCGGCGGCGTGCATTTCGATTTCTGGCACCTGGCGGTCGAGGTGGACGGGCTGGTGGTGCATGGGCTCGAAGGTCCGGGAGAAGCGCCGTACCTGGCCGCCGACAAAATTCTTGTCCGCATCAAGATTTTCAGTTTTCTGTCGCATGTCTCGGGGACCGGAATCGCGTCGCATATCGGGCTGAACCTGCTGCGGGTGGAGCAGCCGCGGGTGCACCTGATCATCGACAAGCAGGGCAAGACCAACCAGCCGGTGCCGAAGAAGACGACGCAATCGAACGAGCCGGTGATGGATACGCTGCTCGATCTAAAGGCGCAGGACGTCGAGCTGGTGCATGGGCTGGCGCAGGTGAACGACCGCGCCATTCCGTTCAACCTGGCGGCGCATGACCTGAACGCGCAGGTGAACTACCTGGTCAAGACGGACCGGTATGGGGCGACGGTCGATCTGCGCGACCTGGTGACGCAGATTGCGAAGGAGCCGGAAGCGAAGTCCAGCCTGCATTTGGAAGCGGAGGTGGGCCGCGACATCGCGCTGCTGAAGTCGTTCGACTTTCATTCGGGAGACCACTCGGAGCTGACGGCGTCCGGGGGGCTGAATCACTTTGCGCATCCGGAGTGGCAGGCCAAGGTGGATGGATCGCTCGACCTGAAGCAGGTGCAGGTGCTCGGCGGAGTGGACGGGTTGGACGCGGGCTCGGTGGAGCTGCATGTGGGCGGGCACAACTGCACCATGGCTCCGGTAGAGGCGCAGAAGAAGCCGAAGCTGTTTCAGCGGTTTCGCAGCAAGCAGGAGGCGGTGACCTCGGCTCCGAAGAGCCTGCCGCCCGATCCCGAGTGCAAGGAGGGATATCTGCTGGTGGGTGAGGCGAAGCTGCATGATGCCGCTTACCGCAACGCCAGTGTGCGGCTGCACGACATCAACGGCGGGGCGCAGCTGCACATCACGCCGTCGCAGCTTTTGCTTACGGCGCTGACCGGGTATCTGCCGGGCGGAGGCAGCGCGACCGGTGAGTTGAAGATCGACAACTGGCTGGGCGAGGTGCCGGCCAACACCCCGCCGCAGTCGGCTACGGTGCAAGGGGCGGCGACGACGGCCAACAAGACCTCAGCAGCGATTACGGGCAAAAGCGCGGGTGTAGCTCCCCCGACCGCGCCGCCGGTGCTTCCGGCGCATGCCTACCTGACGGTGACGGCGGACCGGATTCCGCTGCGGACGATCCTGGACGTGACGGCTCCGAAAGACTACGGCGATTTAGGTTTCGATACCGCGCTCTCCGGCCCGATCAAGGCGGAGTGGGGCGGCCCGGCGACCGAGATTGCGGACACGGTGATCGTGGACGCGGACCTGAAACTGGGGCCGACCGGAGTGCGGCGGCGTGGTGCGCGGTCGGACATTCCAGTGACGGGACAGCTGCTGGGACACTACGACGGCAAGACCGAGACGGTGAGCCTGCCGCGGGTGGCGCTGAATACGCCACAATCAGCGCTGGGGGCGAGCGGCGTACTGGGGGTCAGCAGCGGGGATCGGTTGACGAAGCTGAACGTGGATTTGTCGCTGCGCAATTTGGGCGAGTACGACCAGCTGCTGCGGACGCTGGGGGTGACGGGCAACGGCAAGAAGGGCGCGGCGGCGATCCCGATTGCGCTGCACGGCTCGGCGCAGTTTCATGGAACGGCCATGGGCGAGCTTGCGAAGCTGGACGTGAAGGGGCATCTCGAGGCGACGAACCTGGAGATTTTACTGGGACAGATTCTGCCGCCTCCGGCGCCGGCGGCTCCGCCGGCGAACCTGGTCAGCGCGGCGCTGACTTCGCCGGCACCGGCCGCCGCGGCTCCGGCGTCCACGCCGACGGACGTGCATATCGACTCGCTGGTGGCGGATGCGGAGTACACGCCGCAGGGCCTGGCGGTGGGGAGCTCGACGATTACGCAGGGCTCGGCGGTGCTGCATCTTTCAGGGGCGGTGAAGCCGCGGCTGGTATACGTGCATCGTAAGCCGACGTATGTGTGGGACGACGGCACGAGCGTGAACGCGAAGGTGCAGCTAGCGAATGCGAAGGTGCAAGACCTGCTCGCCATTGCGGGCCAGCAGAAGAGCGTTCCGGTGACCGGGACGATCAACGTGAACGCACAGGTGGCGGGAACGTTTGGAAACCTGAACGGAAGCGGGTCGATCGGGCTGGTGAACGGCGTGGCCTATGGCGAGCCGTACGAGGCGGTGAATGTGACGCTGGCGGTGACGGGTAAGGATGTGGAAGCGTCGCAGGTCTCGGTGCGGCTGCACGGGATGACGATTGCCGGCAACGGCGGTTACAACCTGGGCAACAAGCACTTCCATGGGCATGTTCAGGGCGACAACCTGCAGTTGTCGAAGTTCACGACGGTCCAGCAGCAGAAGATCAATGCGGATGGCGTGATCCACCTGGTGGCGGACGCGAACGGCACGCTGCAAGAGCCGAACCTAAAGGCGGATGTGAAGGTGACGAACCTGGTCGCGGACGGGCAGCCAATCGGCAGTGCGACGCTCGACGCGTACAGCCGGGGCAAGCTGGTCTTTTACAACCTGCAGACGGCGCTCTTGGGCGCGCAGGTGGCGGCGGCCGGGCAGACGGAGCTGACGGGCGATTGCCAGACGACGGCCAAGCTGACGCTGTCCGGGCTGAACGTGGCGAAGGTGCTGGCGGCGTTTTCACCGGGCAGCGGCGTGCAGGCAACGTCCGAGATCGCGGGCGTCGTGGACGTGAGCGGACCCGCGGCCAAGCCGACGGGGCTCACGGGTCGGGCGCAGTTCAGCGCCTTCTCGCTGACCGCGCAAGGGCTGACGTTTAAGGCGGCGCAACCGCTGACGATCGGGTTGAAGAACGGGCTGGCGACGCTCGACCAGGTGCACATTACAGGGCCGGATACGGACCTGCGCGCCAGTGGCACGGCGCAGGTGTTCGGGGCCATCAACCCGAAGACCAGGCAGCCGGACTCGAAAAGCGGGCGACTGGATATCCAGACGCTGGGCAGCGTGTCGATGGCGCTGGCGCAAACCTTCGATCCGGACCTGATTACCAGCGGCAAGGTGGTGTTCTCGGTGGGCGCCGGCGGGACGCTGGGCGATCCGCAGCTGACGGGCAAGGTGCAGTTCCAGAATGTGAACGCGGCTGTCGAGGGCATTCCGAATGGCCTGAGCAACATGAACGGGACATTGGTCTTCAATGAGAACCGGCTGAACGTGCAGACGCTGACGGCGATGACCGGGGGCGGACTGCTGAAGGTGGGCGGCTTCCTGACGTATCGCAACGGCATCTATGCCGACCTGACGGCGACGGGCGAGACGGTGCGGGTGCGCCTGTATGGGTTGAGCGCGACATCGAACGCCAGCCTGCATCTGCAGGGGGGCACGTCGGGCGCGCTGCTGAGCGGCAATGTGCTGCTGACGCGCTTTGGCGTGGGCGCAGATGTGGACTTTGCGGCGTTTGCCGGGTCGGGCGGGGTGCAAGCGCCGCCCGATCCGAGCGCGGCTTCAAACAAGATTCGCTTGGATATCCAGGTCAACAGCTCGCCGCAGCTGGACTTCCAGAACAGCTACGCGAAGCTGGCCGGGACCGTGACTTTGACGGTACGGGGGACGGTGGCGGAGCCTTCGATTCTGGGCCGGGTCCAGATCACGGATGGGAGCGCGACGTTTGCCGGGACCAAGTATCAGTTGCAGCGCGGCGACGTTTATTTCACCAATCCGGTGCGCATCGATCCCACGGTCGACATTGACGCGACGGCGCGGGTCGAGACGTACGACGTAACGGTGGGCCTGCATGGAACGACGACGAACCTGCAGCCGACGTATCGCTCCGAGCCGCCGCTGAGCGAGGCCGATATCTTCGCTCTGCTGGCGCTGGGGCGCACGCAGGAGGAGGCGCAGATCTACCAGGAGCAGCAGGTTGCCGCGGGGACCGATCCGACGACGAGCGCGCTGCTGGGCGGAGCCTTGAACGCGACGGTGAGCAGCCGGGTGTCGAAGTTGTTTGGGGGCGGCAGCGTGAAGATCGATCCGGCGTTCATCGGAACGCTGGGGAACTCGACCGCGCGCATCACGGTCCAGCAGCAGCTTTCAAGGCAAATTACACTGACCTATGCGACCAACGTGAACTCGTCCGCGCAGCAGTTGATCGCGGTACAGTATGAGTTCAACCCGAATCTGTCGGTGGTCGCGACACGCGATGAGACCGGGGTGTTCAGCATCGTGTACAAGATCCGCAAGCGTTACAAGTAGAAAACTCGATGACGACGCTGGCCAGGAACACCGCGGTGACGCTTGAGATGATCAAGTGGGAGCACTCGATCTTTGCGCTGCCCTTTGCGCTGACGGGGGCGATGCTGGCGGCGAACGGCTGGCCTCCGGCGGCGAAGCTGGTGCTGATCGCGGTATGCATGGTCGCGGCGCGGTCGGCGGCGATGGCGTTCAATCGCCTGGCCGATGCGAAGCTCGATGCAGCCAATCCGCGGACGGCGACGCGGGCGTTGCCGGCAGGGCTGCTGAGCCCCACGTTTGTGCTGGGATTTGTGATCGCGGCCTGCGCGGTGTTTATCGCGGCGGCTGCGCTGTTGAATCGCCTGACGCTGGCGCTGGCGCCGGTTGCGCTGGCGGTGGTGCTCGGCTACAGCTTGATGAAACGGGTGACGCGGTGGTCGCACCTGGTGCTGGGCCTGGCCCTGGGAATCGCTCCGGCGGCGGCGTGGATCGCGGTGCGGGGGACGCTCGACGGGCGAGTGCTGGTGCTCACGGCCGTGGTGATGTTGTGGGTGGGCGGGTTCGACGTGCTGTACGCATGCCAGGACTTCGAGCACGATCGGCAGGCCGGCCTGCATAGCGTGCCGGCGGCGTTCGGTCTAGAGGGAGCGTTTCAGATCGCGCGGGCGATGCACGTGGTCATGGTGGCGCTGGCGCTGTGGCTGGATCGGCTGTTTGCTCTGGGGCCGGTGGGCTATGTGGGCACGGCGCTGGTGGCGGGGCTGCTGCTCTATGAGCACAGCCTGGTATCCCCGCGGGACTTGCGGAGGATGAACGCCGCTTTCTTTCTGCTGAACGGCATTATCTCCATACTCTTTTTTGCGTTTGTGGCCGTAGCCATCGAGCTGCGCCGTTAGGCACCGCAAGAGAAAAGCCCGCCCTGTGGACGGGTCTCTCTTGCACACCGCAGCTTACTCGTGAGCCTTATGTTCCAGGTTCTGGAGGCCGCGGTTGACGCTGTTCTTCAGGTTCTCCGCGCCGGAGGTAATCTCTTCGCGCATGTCGTGTCCTGGGGAATGGGTTTGTGCATCGCGTGTGCCGGCGGATCGACCGTGCAGGTCGCTGGCGGTTTCCTTCACATTCCCCCAGGCTTCCTTGGCGCTGCCCTTCACCTGGTCCGCGGCTCCTGAGTTGGCTGTCTGCTGGTCTCCGGTAGCGTCGCCGAACGCTTGTTTGAGCTTGCCTTTGGCCTGGTCGAACATACCTTCCGCTTTGGTTTCGTTCATGTCGTTCCCCTTCACGTATGCTTGCTTGATTCGATATGCGCTAGATTGCTTAGATGGCTCTGCGTCCGGAGAGCAGGTTGAAGATCAGTACGATGACTGCGAGCACAAGCAGAATATGGATCCAACCGCCGAGCGTGGTGCCACTGACAAGGCCGACGGCCCACAAGACGACGAGCAGAATGGTGATGGTCCAGAGCATGCAATTCTCCTGAGAGTGAGCCCGGCAATCTCGTCGCCATGGGCGTAAAACCGGCCGCGTGGCCGTCATCTGGTAAGGTGCGGCGTAGAGAGACGGGGTTGTCCTGTCAAGTCTTTTGGGGAGTCTGGAAGTGGAATCGAATCGAATCGGGCAAGAGTCGCAGAAGTCGTCCATCCAGATGGCGATCCAGGGCGAAGCGGGATCGAACAGTCATCTGGCGGCGCTCGAGTACGCGGAAGCGAGCGGCTCGTCCGGGTCGGCGCGCATTGTGCCCTGCGCCACGTCCGTGGATGTGTTCGAGATGCTGGCCGCCGGAGGTGCGGAGTGCGCGGTGCTGCCGATCGAGAATACGCTGCACGGGTCGGTGTTCGAGCATTACGATCTGCTGCTTGAATACCGGGCGAAGATTGTGGGCGAGCGCATGCTCCGGGTCCGGCATAACCTGATCGTGCGGCCCGGAGTCGCCCTGGCCGAGGTGCGGCGCGTGCTGTCGCATCCGGTCGCGCTTTCGCAGTGCCGGCGCTGGCTGCGGGCGCATGCGGAGCTAGAAGCGGCGCCGAGCTACGACACCGCGGGAAGCGTCAAACAGATTATGGAAGCAGGTTGGACCGATGCCGCGGCAATCGCTCCGGAGCTGGCCGCGCAGCAGTATGGAGCGGAGGTACTGGTGCGGGGCGTCGAAGATCATGTGGACAACTTCACGCGTTTCTACGTGCTGACGCGCGAGAATGGCGCGGACTGGCCGGAAAACGCCAATAAGGTGAGTTTGGCCTTCCGCCTGGAGCATCGTCCGGGAGCGCTGCTCGGAGCGCTTGGAGCGTTTTCAGGCGCGGGTCTGAATCTGACCCGGATCGAATCGCGGCCGGTTCCGGGGCGTCCTTGGGAGTACATCTTCTTTCTGGATGTTCGTTTTGAGAGGGACGAGGAGATCGGCAAAGCTCTCCAGGAGCTGGAGCGATCCTGCCAGCAGCTGCGAGTGCTTGGGCGTTACCGGAGCGCTGGGGTGTCGTCCGGAACGGAAAGTTCACAGAGCGACTAAAGATCTTTCGCGATTTGCCGATACAGAGAACAGAGTCCATCGGCTGAGTCTTCCGTTTCACCTTATGCATCGAATAGCTGATAACTTGATAGAAGGACACTCAACATGCCAAACGATTTTGTAAGCGTCATCAAGCCCACTGCCAAGGCGGGAGAAGTAGCCGGCGAGACTCACGCCATTGCCGGTTCGGTTCCGGTGTTGCCGGTACGGGATACGGTGCTGTTTCCGCATGCGGTGCTGCCCCTGACGGTAGGGCGGGAGAGCTCGATTCAGCTGATTCAATCGCTGGGCGAGGAGAAGACGATTCTGGTGGTGGCGCAGCGCGATGCGCGGCTGGATACGCCGGAGGGCGGCGATCTGCATGCAGTGGGGACGCGCGCCACGGTGCACAAAGTGGTGAAGATGCCCAACCAAAGCCTATTCGTGTTCACCGAGGGCAATGAGCGCGTGCGGCTTGGGGAGTACACCCAGCTGCAGCCGTTCATGACGGCTGAGTTCGACGCGATCGCCGAGATCGAGCCGGCCAAGTCTCCGGAGCTGGAGGCGCTGCAGCGCAATGTGGTGAGCCAGTTTCAGCAGATCGTGACCTCTTCGCCGACGCTGTCGGACGATCTGCAGACGATTGCGATCAATATCGACGAGCCCGGGCGGCTTTCGGATTTTATCGCGTCGAGCCTGCCGTTTCTGACGACGGCCGACAAGCAGGAGCTGCTGGAGATGCCGGAGGTGACGGCTCGCCTGGAGCGAATCAACAAGCATCTGGCCAAGGAGCTGGAGGTTCAGCAGCTGCGCAACAAGATCCAGACCGAGGTGCAGGATTCGGTGCAGCAGTCGCAGCGGGATTACTACTTGCGCGAACAGATGAAGGCGATTCAGAAAGAGCTGGGCGATCTTGACGACACCCAGAAAGACATTGCCGATCTGAAGGAGAAGATCGAGCAGGCGGGCATGCCGGAAGAGGTGCAGAAGGATGCGCTGAAGGAGCTTGGCCGGTTGAGCCGGATGAATCCGGCGGCGGCGGATTACTCGCTCACGCGGAACTATGTGGAGTGGCTGGCCGTGCTGCCGTGGGCGAAGACCAGCTCGGGCGAGGTAGACATCCTGAAGGCGCAGAAGTGCCTGGACGAAGACCACTACGGCTTGAAGAAGGTGAAGGACCGGATTCTTGATTACCTGTCGGTCCGCCGCTTGAAGCCGGATATGAAGGGACCCATTCTTTGCTTTGTCGGGCCTCCGGGTGTGGGCAAGACGTCGCTGGGACGGTCGATTGCGCGGGCTCTCGATCGCAAGTTCTCGCGCATCTCGCTGGGCGGCATGCATGACGAGGCGGAGATCCGCGGGCACCGGCGGACGTATATTGGCGCGCTGCCGGGGCAGATCATCCAGCACCTGAAGCGGGTCGAGGTTAAGGATCCGGTGTTCATGCTGGACGAGATCGACAAGCTGGGACGCGACTTCCGCGGCGATCCGGCCAGTGCGCTGCTCGAGACGCTCGATCCGGAGCAGAACAATACCTTCCGGGACAACTACCTGGATCAGCCGTTCGATCTGTCGAAGGTGCTGTTTATCTGTACCGCCAACCAGCTGGACACGATTCCCGGGCCGCTGCTCGATCGCATGGAGATTATCGAGCTGACGGGGTATACCGAGGAAGAGAAGGTTGGGATTGCGGAGCGCTACCTGATCCCGCGGCAGATCAAGGAAAACGGTCTCGAGCCGGAGATGATCGAGTTCCCGCGCGAGAGCGTGGCGCTGGTAGCGCGGCACTACACGCGTGAGGCGGGAGTGCGCAAGCTCGAGCAGCAGATTGGCACGATCTGCCGCAAGCTGGCGCGCAAGATTGCCGAGGGGCGTACGGAGAAGCTGACGATTACGCCCGAGGTGGTGCATGAATTTCTGGGCGGGATCAAGGTGCGCGTCGATACCGAGATTGCCGAGCGGACCAAGCGCGCGGGCGTGGTGGTGGGCCTGGCCTGGACGCCGGCGGGTGGGGACATCCTCTTTATCGAGGCGAACAAGATGAAGGGCAAGGGCGGCTTCAACATTACGGGACAGATCGGCGACGTGATGAAGGAGTCGATGCAGGCGGCGCTGACGTGGGTGCGGTCAAATGCCAAGATGCTGGGCCTCGATGAAGACTTCACCAAGGATCAGGACATTCACATCCATGTGCCGGCCGGAGCCATCCCCAAGGACGGCCCGAGCGCGGGCGTGACGATGGCGACGGCGCTTGTGAGCTTGATGACCGATAAGCCGGTGCGGCCGCTGCTGGCGATGACGGGCGAGATTACGCTGAGCGGCGATGTGCTTCCGGTGGGCGGAATCAAGGAGAAGTTCCTGGCGGCCAAGCGGGCGGGCGTTCGGGATGTGATCCTGCCAGTCGACTGCAAGCAGCAGGTGGATGAGGACCTGACGCCGGAACAGACGGAGGGTATCACGATCCACTATGCGCGGCGGATCGAGGACGTACTTGCCGTCGCTCTGCCGAAGGACGCGGTTGAGGAGGAGAAGGATGAGGAGGTACGGGAGGAAGTGCTAAGCGCTGTCGCGGCTTAAAGTGGCTTGAGACAAGGTGGGCGGACTGGAGAACCAGCCAGTCCGCCTTTTTGCTTCGGCGCTCCATCGAGTTGTCCGGCACAAGCAGGTGCAGCATCGATCTTGCCGGGGCTAGTCAACTTTGTTGCGGGGAACTCGCTCTTATGCAGCAGAGAGGGATCCATGGCGACCAAGAAGGCGGCTGGAAAGAAAGCGGCGGCGAAGAAGAGCGTAGCGGTGAAGCAGGCGGCGGGCAACAGTACGGCTGCAAAGCCGCCAAGCAGGCGTTCCGTGTCGCTGCCGAAAGAGGGCAAGGACCCGAAGGGCGGGCTGACGGCGGAAGGACGCCGTGTCTATAACGAGGCGACAGGCGGGCATCTGCGGCCGGGGGTGAAGGGTGTGGCGGACACACCGGAGAAGAAGATGCGTAAGGGGTCGTTTCTGACCAGGCATTTCACGACGCCTCCCGGGCCGGTCGTAAAAGAGGGCAAGCCGACGCGGCAGGCGCTGCAGGCTGCGGCCTGGGGTGAGCCGGTGCCGAAATCGGAGGCGGATGAGAAGAAGCTTGCGGCGAAGGGCAGGAAGCTGCTGGCGGAGGCCAAGGCGGAACGATCCTCCAAATAAGATGGTGGTGTGCATATTCAGGTGCTTTACTTTGGGGTGTTGAAGGAGTTTTTTGGCCTCGAGCGGGACGGGGTTGAGCTTGCGGATGGCGCTTCGGTTGCGGCGCTTCTTGGATTGCTGCAAGGCCGTGTCTCCGGAACTCCGGCGGTGTGGCGGGCCATTGCGGTTGCAGTGAATCGCGAGTATGCCGGCAGGACGACCGTGCTGCAGGAGGGCGATGAGGTGGCCCTGCTGCCGCCGGTGAGTGGAGGTGCGCGGTGAGGGTGGAGATCCTGGAGACGGTGTTGCCTGCGGCGGAGGTCATGGAACAGATCAAGGCTGGAAGCGACGGGGCGGTGTGCGTGTTTGACGGGATCGTGCGGAACAACACGCGCGGGCGGCAGACGGTGTATCTGGACTATGAGGCGTTTCGGGAGATGGCGTTGACCCAGATGGAGGCGTTGTCGGCTGAGGCCGTAACGCGCTTCGGGGTAAGGGAGGTGGCGATGCTGCACCGGCTCGGACGGCTGCAGGTAGGGGAGACGAGCGTGCTGATCGCGGTAGCGAGCGCGCATCGAGGGGCGGCGTTCGAGGCTTGCCGCTGGCTAATCGATACGCTCAAGAAGCAGGTGCCGATCTGGAAGAAGGAGACCTTTGTGGATGGGGCGGTTTGGGCGGATGGGGAGCCGTTTCCGGAGGAGCTTGGGTTGAGGTAGGAAAGACAACAGCGTTGACGCAGAAGACGCGAAAGGAGAAGCGCGCAAAGGACGCAGACAAAGACAGTGCCGCTTGGGTAAGACTTTGGGGTAGGAGGTACGTCTACTCTGGTGCACGGCGGATTGAGGTACGGTTGAGGTTGGCCTGGTTAGCGGCGGTGGGTTGGGGATGCTGGGTGGCGATGTGCGGGGCGCAGGCGCCGATCGAGCGCCGGACGCCGCAGGACCAGGTGCCGACGCTGACGCTCGAGTCGCGGCTGGTGACGGTGGCGGTGAATGCGGTGGACGCGAACGGGGCTCCGGTGGCGGGGCTGGGCAAGGCGGATTTCCGGCTGTTGGAGGATGGCAAGGAGCAGAAGATTGCGTTCTTTGAGAAGGAGTCGGCGACGCCGCTGTCGATCGTGCTGGCCATCGACGGAAGTGAAAGCACGATGCGCAATGAGAAGCTTGAGAAGGAGTCAGCCAAGCGCTTTGTGAAGGCGCTGCTGCGGGATCAGGATGAGCTGGACCTGATGGAGTTCGCGGACAACGTGCGGGAGATTGTGTCGTTTACGCCGGATAAGGCGCGGATTGAAAACGGGCTGGGCGAGCTGCAGCGCGGCGATGCGACGGCGATGTATGACGCCATTTACCTGGCGAGCCAGCGGCTGGGAGAGACGAGCGCGGCCAATGGGCGGCGGCGGGTGCTGGTGCTCATTACCGATGGCGGCGACACGGCGCACGGGGTGCAATATCAACAGGCGCTCGAGCAGGCGCAGAAGGCGGGCGTGATGGTGTATGCGCTGGTCGTGATTCCGATTTACGCGGATGCGGGGCGCAATACGGGCGGCGAGCATGCGCTGATCCAGCTGACCAACGATACCGGCGGCAAGTATTACTACATCGAGACGGCGAAGGATCTGAGCCCGGCGTTTGCGAAGGTGTCAGACGACCTGCGGACGCAGTACGTGCTGGGATATTACGCGCCGGAGCGGACGGTGAAGAGCCGGGCCGATGGGTATCGGGCGCTGAAGGTGGAGGTAACGGACCCGGCAGACAAGAGCCGGATCAATCTGCGCTACCGGACCGGGTACTATGCCAGTAAGTAGTGCACGGGAGGACGCACGTGGCGGAGTTTGTGTTTGCGGGCAGGGCCGAGGGGATTGCGCGCGAGGCGGGTGCGCTGTTGCGCGGCTTCTATGAGCGGGGCGTGGCGATGGAGTACAAGGGCGATGTCGACCTGGTGACGGAGGCCGACCGGGCGAGCGAGGCCTTGATCAAGCAGCGGCTCGCCGACGCGTTCCCGGAGCATGGCATCTACGGCGAAGAGGGCACGCGGGAGCGGCTGGGCGGCGAGTATCGCTGGTATGTCGATCCGCTCGACGGCACGACCAACTTCGCGCACGGCTTCCCGGTGTTCTGCGTGGTGCTGGGGCTGGAGCGGCGGGCGGCGGGGCTGGCCGAGGACGCGGACGGCGAGATGGTGGCCGGGGTGATCTACGATCCGCTGCGGGACGAGTCGTTCGTGGTGGAGCGAGGCCGGGGCGCATGGCTGAATGGGCGGCGAATAGCCGTGTCGAAGACGGCGATGCTCGAGGAGGCGTTGACGGCGACCGGCTTTCCTTCGCAGAAGCGGCATCGCTCGCCCAATGTGCACTTGTATCAGGAGGTGACGCTGCGGTCGCATGGGGTCAGGCGGGCGGGGTCGGCGGCGCTCGATCTGGCGTATGTGGCCTGCGGACGGCTGGATGGCTATTGGGAGTTCAACCTGAACCCATGGGATACGAGCGCGGGGTATCTGCTGGTCGAGGAGGCCGGGGGGACGGTGACGCACTTCGATGGCGGAAAGTTCACGCTGGACTCGCGCGAGGTGATGGCGACGAATGGGAAGATCTTTGGACAAATGCAGGAGCTGTTTGCGGATATGTTTGCGGGCCGGGAGGTGAGCGCGATTCCGAGTCCGGCGGAGTTTCGGGCGCGGCGTGAGGCGGCGAAGTAGGTGTGCCTGCCTTGGTGGCGTCGATGTCGCGTACCTTCATGGGCCAGCATGTCCCTTGGACTTCGTCTGCTGCTCATACTTGTTGCCGCTCTTCTTGTACTAGGCCTTGGGTATAGCACTGGGAGAGCAGGCGATTGTTCTCCGCATCAGATCGACGGGCAATGTGGTCTCGGTACCTTCATGGGCGTTGTAGCGGGTCTGCTTTGTGGTGGAAGTATTGTTTTGATCGGCTGGACTGCCGTCATCCTCGGCTGGCTTTCTGATCGCAAGCGAACCGGTAACAGCAATGATCCGAGTTCGGCGGAAGGCCGCTGATCTGTGCGTGAGCGGAAGCGTACATCGGCGCGGGTGCTGCTTTTCTCGGAAGTTGGAGAGGTGCTGCTGATCCGGTTTGAGGTGCTGCGGAGCGGGGAGCCGTGGGTGTTCTGGGCGACGCCAGGCGGCGAGGTCGAGCAAGCCGAGTCTCCGGCCGACGCGGCGGCGCGTGAGGTGCGCGAGGAGCTTGGGCTAGAGATCGCGGTCGAAGGGCCGGTACGCGTGGAGCAGAACCGGTTTGAGCACTGGGGCGAGATGATGGACAACACAGATCACTTCTTCACCACACAGATACTGCGCAGCGGGCCTCGGCTGAGCGGAGTGACCGAAGCCGAGCGCAGCATCATGAAGGAGGTGCGCTGGTGGACGGCGGCCGAGATCGAGGCTAGTGGGGAGACTATTTTCCCGGTGTGGCTGGCGGAGTGGGTGCGTTCGCAACACACCAGAGCGGATGCGGTGAGGAGGTCGTCCGCCTCCTGAGCCGTTCACTAAAGGCTGCTGATAGAATCAGCATCTAAGTCCGGGAACGACTGGCAGAAGCGATTGCGATCAAGATTTGACTAAAGGGAGAGCTGAGAGATGGCGTATGTAATTGCGGAACCGTGCATCGGGACGAAGGATTCGGCGTGCGTGGATGCGTGCCCGGTGGATTGCATCCACCCCAAGAAGGATGAGAAAGGCTATGGCGAGAACGAGCAGCTATATATCGACCCGGTTGAATGCATCGATTGCGGCGCGTGTGTGCCGGTGTGTCCGGTTTCGGCGATCTATGCCGGGGACGATCTCCCGGATAAGTGGGCTTCGTTTCAGGAGAAGAATGCAGCGCACTTCGGGCGGTAGTGCAGGGTTTAGAAGCAGGATTGCGGCGCGCGGCCTTCTTGGGTCGCGCGTTTTGCTTTGTGGGGTGAATGGGTGAAGCAAGGCCGGGCGATTCCGCGGGTGGGCGAGGCGATCGTGCTGCGGACATGGCCGTTTCAGGAGGCGGACCTGCTGGTGAGCCTCTTCACGCGCGAGCATGGCCGGTTGAAGGGTGTGGCGCGGCACGCGCTGCGGTCGCGGCGGCGGTTTGGCGGAGCGCTCGAGCCGATGACGCATGTGCGGGCGAGCTGGGCGGAGCGGCCGCGGCAGGAGCTGGTGCGGCTGGATGCGTTTGAAATCGTCAGCTCGCCGCTGACGGGTGGGGTCGACTATGCGCGGGTGGCGGCGCTCGAGCTGATTGCGGAGGTGCTCGAGGAGCTGCCGGAGGGGGCGGTCGAGGATGCGGTGTTTCGGCTCACGCTGGCGGTGCTGGCGGAACTGGGGATTGGCCGCGTGTGGATGCCGGTCACGTATTTTTGCCTGTGGATGAACCGGCTGATGGGGTGGATGCCGGAGCTGGGGAGCTGCCTGGTGTGCGGGGCGCGGCTGGCGGGCGGGCCGGTGTGGTATTCGGCGACGACCGATGGGGTGACCTGTGACGAGGACCGGCGGCCGGGCGCGGTGGCTTTGAGTGCGGCGGGGGTGGCGGAGGCGGCGCGGATGTTTCGCGGGACGGTGGCGGGACTGGCCGAGGAGGAGTGGCCGAAAACGCGCGGGGCGGAGCTGCGGGTGTTCGCGGTGGAGCTGCTGGAGCGGCACCTGGAACGGCGGCTGCTGAGCGCGCGGGCGCTGGCGCGGGCCTGAAGTGTCTGGTGGAGCTATAATTTCTGCGTTCGGGCCGTATCCGCTGGAGGCGATGGTGGAGCGGCACTGGACAGACGCGCCCGGCGGACGACGAGGTCCTTGGTCCCGGTGCGGAGGGAACGATGAGAGTGCTGCTGGGCGTGACGGGTGGAATTGCCGCGTACAAGGCGGCGGAGCTGGCGCGGCTGCTGCAGGCGGCGGAGCTCGAGGTGCAAGTCGCGATGACGGCCGCGGCGGAGGAGTTTGTGCGGCCGCTGACGTTTGCCGCGCTGACCGGGCGGCAGGTGCTGGGATCCTTATGGGGGCCTGCGACGCAAGGGGAAGGCGAGTTTGCGATTGAGCATATCGCGGTGGCGCAGGCGATCGACGCGCTGGTGATTGCGCCGGCAACGGCCAACTGCCTGGCGAAGCTGGCGCAGGGGCTGGCGGACGACCTGATCTCGACGCTGTATCTGGCGACGGAGGCTCCGGTGATTGTGGCTCCGGCGATGAATGTGAATATGTGGAATCATCCGGCGACGCAGGCGAATGTGCGGATGCTGGAGGGCCGGGGCGCGGAGATTGTCGCACCGGGGGCGGGGTATCTGGCCTGCGGGATGACCGGCAGCGGGCGGCTGGCGGAGGTGGAGGCGATTGCGGCGGCGGTGCTGGGGCGGCTGGCACGGCGACAGGACTTCGCAGGGGAGCATGTGCTGGTGACAGCCGGCGGAACGCGTGAGGCGATCGATCCGGTGCGGTTTCTGGGCAATCGGTCAAGCGGCCGGATGGGCCATGCGCTGGCAGAGGCGGCGGCGGAGCGCGGAGCCCGGGTGACGCTGGTGACGGCGTCGGGTTTGGACGGGCCGGCCGGGCAGGAGACCGTGCGGGTGAATACGGCGGCGGAGATGCATGCGGCGGTGCTGGCGCGGCTGGACCAGGCGACGGTGGTGATCGGTGCGGCGGCGGTGGCGGATTTTCGGGTGAGCGAGGTTTCGCCCGAGAAGCTGCGGCGCGGCGGCCGGATGACACTGGAGCTCGAGGCGACGGAGGACCTGATCGCGGAGGTGGCTGAGCGCCGGCTTCCGGGAACGCTGGTGGTGGCGTTCGCGGCGGAGACGGCCGATCTGGCCGCGAACGCGCGGGCGAAGCTGCTGCGCAAGGGCGTGGACGCGATCGTGGCAAACGATGTATCGGGGGCGGGGATTGGCTTCGATGCCGGGCGGAATGCTGGATTGTGGCTGACGCCAGAGACGACGGAGGAGCTGGAGGAGAGCTCGAAACGGGTGATGGCGGAGCGGATTCTCGACCGGGTGAAGGGTCTGCGGGCGGCGATGCGAGTTTCAGCGGAGGTCAGGGAGTTGACTCACCCAAGCTCGACAGCGAGCCGCTGAGCTTGGATGAGCGTGCGGGTTCAGTAGCCTGCTTATACTTTACGGTGCAGGCGGCGGCGAAGGGCTGCGAGGCCGGCCAGACCGAAGCCGGTAAGGGTGAGCACGAGCGAATCAGGCTCAGGAGTCACGGCCACGGCCGAAACAACGAACTGAGAGGCGGTCCCGACAAGAGGAGCTCCGGCGTAGGCGACGGAGGTCAGGTCAGGGTCGCCCGCGCCTGCGCCGGTTGGCGAGCCGGCGAACGTGCCCAGCAGCTGCGTTGGAGACTCCGTGCTGGTGAAGTTGAAGCCGCTGAGGGACTGTCCCGCGGCCAGGAGACTGGTGGTCGAGGTCCACTGGATGGCGTCTCCTGCGTTGGTGTTGATTTCGGTCCAGCCAGCGGGAGAACTGATGCTGCTTGGCGTGGTGGTGAGAAAGCCTGCTCCGGGAACCCACGCGAACCAAAAGGTGCCGATCGAGGTGGTGCCGGTGTTGTTCAGAGTCAGGGCGTAGTTGTAGAGGCCGGCGGAGGCCTGCGTCTCCGAGAGCGTGGCCGTGGCGGAGATGCCGGCGGCGAGAGAGGTGGACGTGAGCGCGGCAACCATGCCCAGGAGCAGGCAGGATTTCTGAATTCCAGGGGCAACGCGGAGCATAAGCAGAGAACCTCTGCGAGGACCATAGCAGGAAAGTGGGAGTTCAAACGTGAATCGACCACTTTTTTGTCGGATGGCGAACCAAGCTGCGGGTCTAGGCGGGGGAAGCCGCCTGGATGCGGGCCAGAATGCCGTTCCACAGTTCTAGGCGCGCCTCGATGGCCTGCGCGGCTGCGTCGCCGGCCTCGGCCCAGAGCTGGTCGTCCTCGCCGCAGAGGTCCTCGATCATGCGAAGCGAGAGCGGGCCGTGGTCTTCGCCGTCGATTTCGATGTGCCGCTCGAGATACCAAACGAACTTCGTGAGGTTGTTTTCGCGCTGGTCGAGCTCGCGGACCAGCGCGCGGAAGATGGTGGGGATGGCGTCCTCGCGGCCGAAGGTAAAGGCGGCGGCAAGGGCGGGCAGCGAGGCGGAGCGGATGAGGGTGAACGTAGTCTCGACGAAGCGGCAGGCCTCTTCGGGGGCGCCGGCCGGCGTGCGGAAGGCGTGCACGGAGGTGGATGGAGTGATGGAGGCAAGAAGCGCGGCGATAGAGGCGGTATCGGCGCCAAACTCCTGCATGGCCTCGAGGTAGAGCTCGAAGTGCGAGATGGGACGGCCGGCGTAGAGGTCGGACTCCTCGCCGAAGACGATCTCGTTGAGAAAGCGGCGGGACTCCGGGAAGGCGGTCGGGATCCAGGGGACGGAGGTGCAGGTGAGCCGCGATTGCAGGGCCTTGAGCAGCGACATGAAATCCCAGACGGCGAAGACGTGCGACTGCATGAAGAGGCGGAGATGCCCGGGCGTGCGGATCGAGGCATACAGCGGGTGCGCGGCAAGACGAGCCTGCAGAGGGGCGAGCCGGGCGTGGAGCTGGCCGAGCTGGCCGGGCTGGATGGGGGTGGGGGCGAGTGTGCTCACAGGGAGATTATCGCTGAGCGGGGCGGGGCTGGTCTGTCGGGTAGAATCGTGGGATTGCCAGGATGTGCAGGAGAGACGAGCCGCGCGATGGGTGTTGGTGAGAAGAAAAAGGCGCTCACATTCCAGGAGCTGCTGTTTACACTGCAGCGCTTCTGGGCCGAGCGCGGCTGTGTGCTGCAGCAGCCGTACGATGTGGAGGTGGGTGCGGGGACGATGTCGCCCGATACCTTCTTGCGGGTGCTGGGGCCGAAGCCGGTGCGGGTCGCCTATGCGCAGCCGAGCCGCCGGCCGGCCGACGGGCGCTATGGCGAGAATCCGAACCGGCTGTTTCGGCATACGCAGATGCAGGTGATCCTGAAGCCGCCGCCGGCGAATGTGCAGGAGCTTTACCTCGAGAGCCTGCAGGCGATTGGGATCGACCTGCGCGAGCACGATCTGAAGTTCGAGGAGGATAACTGGGAGTGGCCCGTGGGCGGCGCATGGGGCGTGGGCTGGCAGGTGATGCTCGACGGCCTGGAGATTACGCAGTTCACGTACTTCCAGCAGTGCGGCGGCATGGATCTCGACCCGATCTCGGGCGAGATTACGTACGGGCTGGAGCGGATCGCCGGATTTCTGCAGGATGTGGACTCGATCTATGACATCGTGTGGGCGGTGGAGCCGGCTGGTCCCGGAGAGACAGGCGGCAAGCGGACGACCTATGGCGAGATGCGTTTGGCGGAGGAGGAGCAGTTCTCGGCGTATGGATTCGACTACGCGGATGTCCCTTCCTTGTGGGAGCATCTGCGGCTATATGAGGCGGAGTGTCTGCGGCTGCTCGACCGGGCGCGCGGGTTTGAGGCAATGGAGGCGTTGGAGCTGAGACGGTTTCCGGTGCTGGGAGCCTATGAGCTGGCGCTGAAGTGCTCGCAAATGTTCAACCTGCTGGACGCGCGGGGGGCGATCTCGGTGACCGAGCGGGTGGGCGTGATGGCGCGGATCCGGACCCTGGTGGTGGGCGTGGCGAAGGCGTACGCGGGGCAGGAAGCGGCGCTGGCGGGGCGATAAGACAAGACGAGCACAGAGGGCACGGAGACGGCACAGAAGTTCACAGAGGAAAGCTGGCGGATGGATTTTTTGTTGGAGATCGGGTTGGAAGAGGTGCCGGCGCGGATGATCGCGGGCGCCGAGGCGGAGTTGCGGAAGCGGGTAGTGGAGTTGCTCGGGCGGGAGCGGCTGGTGAGGGGGGAGGCGGAGGCGTGGGGGTTCTCGACGCCGCGGCGGCTGGCGGTGCGGGTCGGCGGGGTGCTTGGGCGGCAGGAGGATAGGGCGGAGGAGCTGGTGGGGCCGGCGGTGAAGATCGCTTATAGGGATGGGCAGCCCAGCCCGGCCGCGGTGGCGTTTGCGAAGAAGTCCGGCGTGGCAGTCGAGGAGTTGAAGATCGTCTCGACGCCCAAGGGGGACTACGTGGCGGCGACGAGTCGCAAGTCCGGTCGCGCGGCGGCGGAGGTCATCGCTGCGGAGCTGCCGAAGGAGCTGGCGGGGATTTACTGGGCGAAGAACATGTACTGGCGCGCGGGCCGGCCGGAGCGGTTTGTGCGGCCGGTGCGCTGGCTGCTGGCGTTGCTCGGCGACGAGGTGGTGCCGGTCGAGTTTGGCGGGTATACGGCCGGGCGCGTGACCTACGGGCACCGAGTGCTGCACGGCGCCGAGCCGATTGTGATTGGTCAGCCCGAGCAGTATGCGGATGCGCTGACCAAGGCGTATGTGATGGCGGATGTGGAGCTGCGGCGGCATACCATTCGCAAGGCGCTCGACCGGGTGTGCCGGACGGCGGAAGGGACGCGCTGGCGCGAGGACCATGCGCTGGTCGACAAGATGACCCACCTGACGGAGTGGCCAAGCGTGATTCTGGGCTGCTTCGACAAGGAGTTTCTTGCGCTGCCGGAAGAGGTGCTGGTGACCGTGATGCGGGATCACCAGAGCTACTTTGCGGTGGAGACCAAGGATGGGAAGCTTGCGCCGTATTTTCTTGCGGTGTTGAATACGGAGGCCGACGACGCCGGGCAGGCCGTGATCCGGCATGGCAATGAGCGGGTGCTGCGGGCGCGGTTCAACGATGCGCGGTTCTTCTGGGAGTTCGACCAGCGGATGACGCTTGAGGAGCGGCTGCCGCTGCTTGAGAAGGTGACGTTCCAGAAAGATTTGGGGAGCTACGCGGCGAAGACCGAGCGGGTGCTCCAGCTATGCCGGATCTTCGCGGATCGTCCTGGTGTACAGAAGCTCCAAGTGAACTACAACGCGCTGATGCAGGCAGCTAAATTCGCCAAGTCTGATCTGACCACCGAGCTGGTGAAGGAATTTACCGAGCTGCAAGGCGAAATCGGCGGACTGTATGCTCGGGCGCAAGGGGTGAGCGAGGCGGCTGCGGCGGCGATCTACGATCAGTACCGGCCGGTCTCGATGGAGGATAAGATTCCACGCACGGTCGAGGCACAGCTGCTGGCCGTCGCGGACAAGGCGGATACGATTGCCGGCATGTTCGGGCTGGGGCTGGAGCCGACGGGGTCGAAGGATCCCTTTGCGCTGCGGCGGGCGGCCAACGGGATCGTCAAAATTCTTGCTGAAGGCGTGTTGCCGCTGACGTTGGGCGAGATCGCGCAGGCGGGAGTGGGCTCCGGGGACGCAGCGCTCATCGGGAAGGTTGAGGTCTTTCTCGCCGAGCGGCTGGAGTTCTACCTGCGCGAGGCCAAGGGGCAGGCGTATGACGTAGTGGCGGCGGTGCTGGCCGTGGGCGCGGACGATGTGCGCGATGCCGTGGCGCGGGCGGAGGCGGTCTCGGCGGTGCGGGCGGGTGAGGATTTCCGGGCGGTCTCGGCGGCGTTCAAGCGGATGAAGAATATCCTGGCGCAGGCGAGCGAGAAGAAGATTGCCGCGGCCCACACGCTCGACGTGGCGATGCTGAAGGATGGGGCGGAGCTGGCGCTGGCCGAAAAAGCCGCGGACCTGCAGCCGAAGGTCGCGGAGCTGCGCGCGCGGCAGGACTATCGGGCGGCGCTCGAGACGATCGCTACGCTGCGGCCGCAGGTGGATGCGTTCTTCGACGCCGTGATGGTGATGGACCCCGACGAGGCCGTGCGCGCGAACCGGCTGGCGCTGCTGGCGCGGACGCTGGGCGACTTCGGCGGAGTTGCGGATTTTGCGGAGATCGTGGTGGCGGGGTGAGCTGGTTCCTGCCGGCTCCCGATGAGAGGTCAGGCATCGGGCATCGTTCCCCGCTTCAGGACATCTGATTTATGTAGGTCCTGGAGGGTCGTGTGAGCAAGCTGCTGGAGCCGTTGCAGGTGGGGGCGTTGAAGCTTCCCAATCGCGTGATGATGGCGCCGCTGACCCGGCTGCGGGGAACGGTCGATCATCTGCCGACGCCGCTGATGGTCGACTACTATCGGCAGCGCGCGACCGCCGGGCTGATCATCAGCGAGGGCACGCCGGTGTCGCCGATGGGCGTGGGGTATGCGCAGGTTCCGGGAATCTGGAGCGCGGAGCAGACCGAGCTTTGGAAGCCGGTGACGGCGGCCGTGCATGAGGCCGGCGGACGCATCTTTGCGCAGATCTGGCACGTGGGCCGGGTGAGCGATTCGTCGTTTCTGGGCGGCAGGCAGCCGATTGCGCCGAGCGCGGTCGCGCCTCCGGGGACGGTCACGCTGATCCGGCCGAAAAAGGAGTTTGAGGTGCCTCGGGCGTTGGCGCTGGACGAGATCAAGCAGGTCATCGAGGAGTTCTACCAGGGAGCAAAGAATGCTCAAGAAGCGGGATTCGATGGCGTGGAGATCCACGGGGCGAATGGCTATCTGCTGGACCAGTTCCTGCACACGGCTTCGAACCTGCGCGACGATGAGTATGGCGGGCCGGTCGAAAACCGGGCGCGGCTGCACATTGAAGTTGCGGAGGCGGCCAGCGCGGTGTTTGGGGCGGATCGCGTGGGCATGCACCTGGCTCCGCGCGGCGACGTGATGGGCATGGGCGACGCGCATCCGCGGGAGACGTTCTTGTACCTCGCGGAGCAGCTTGGCAAGCGCAAGCTGGCGTTTCTGATGGCGCGGGAGTACTTCGGGGACGACCGTTTGGGGCCGGATCTGAAGAAGGCGTTCGGCGGGGTCTACGTCGCCAACGAGAAGTACACGCAGGCGCAGGCCGAGCAGGTGATCGAGGCCGGCGAGGCGGATGCGGTGGGGTTCGGCAAGCTGTTCATTGCGAACCCGGACCTGGTGAAGCGGTTTCAGACGGGTGCCAAGCTGAACGAGCCAAATCCGGACACGTTCTACACGCATGGGCCGGAGGGATACGTGGATTATCCCGCGCTGGTTGCAAATGAGGAGTTGGTGGGGAGCAGGGCCTAGTTCAAACGCAGGGCAGCGGTGAGGCGGTGAGGCGAGAGCTTCACCGCTTTGGTTTGCCCGCGTCGCGCTGGTACTCGCGATAGGCTTCGGATTTGCCGATGCCTCGGTCGCGGGCTACCTGTTTGAGAGCGTCCTTTTCGGGGAGCTGCTGCGTGGTCATCAGGTGGCGGACAGCTTCGGCGACGCTCATGGCGAGTGGATGCGCGGCTTCTGCGCTTAGAGTGAAGAGCAGGACCATCTCGCCGCGGAGCTGGCCGCTGAGTTGATAGCGGGCGTTGAGGGCGGTCTGGACTTCGCTGATGGGACCGCGCAGGAACTCCTCGTGCAGCTTGGTGAGCTCGCGGGCGAGGACCATGGGCTGGGCGGGGCCGAAGAGGGCGGCGAGGTCGGCGAGGGCTTCGAGAATGCGGTGGGGCGTTTCGTAGAAGAGGTGGGTTAGGGGCGTACGCGGGAGGGCTTCGAGGGCGGACCGGCGGGCTCCGGCCTTCGAGGGCAGGAAGCCGTGAAAGGTGAAGCTCTCCGACGATAACCCGCTGGCGATGAGGGCGGAGAGAGCGGCATTGGCTCCAGGGATGGGGAAGACGGGGATGCCGGCGGCGATGGCGGCCTGGACGAGCTGGGTGCCGGGGTCGGCGATGCCGGGGGTTCCGGCGTCCGAGACGAGGGCGATGCGGGCTCCGGCCTGGAGCTCGGCCACCAGCTGCCGGGCGCGTTCGGCTTCGTTGAACAGGTGGTAGCTGACGGTGGGGGTGGCGAACTGGAAGTGGTTGAGCAGTTTCTGCGTCTGGCGCGTGTCTTCGCAGGCGATCTTGTCGGCCTGGCGCAGGACGCGGAGGGCGCGCAGAGTGATGTCTTCCAGGTTGCCGATGGGGGTGGCGACCAGGTAGAGGCCGGGCGCAAGAGGTTTGTCTGCCTGTGGGTCCATGGAGATAAGTTTCGCCGATCCTCTGCGTGCGCTTCCGAAGAAAGTGGGTGCCTCACAAATGGTGCAGTTTATGAAGCTCGCAAGTCAGACCGAAGTCCAGACCTAACCTCCATCGAAACAAGACTTTGAGACTTTCTGGTGGGGGGAGGGGGATACCGTGTGTCGGCTCTCGTCAGAACCACGAAGGACTATCATCACTTCATGGCGGATCAGCTTTATCTGAGTCTGTGGTATCCCAATTTTCGGTTTGAACATCTGCCGGCGGCGACCGTGGGCGTGCTGCGGCAGTTTGCGCGCGTGAGCGGGCTGCCCAAGGTGGCGGCCGCGGCAGCATACCCGGTCAGCTTCTCGGAGCCTCCGGTGTACCAGCGAGTGTATGTGCTCGACAAACGCGCGGAGGAGAGCAAGGACACGACCGACGCGAATATCGAGAACGCCGTGGCCGAGGCGATGGAACTGCTACATGAAGACACGGCCTACGAGTTCGAGATGAAGTGGCAGCTTTGGGAGTATGAGGCGGGCGAAGGCGGCCTGGATGGCCTCTGGCGGCGCGTGCCGAAGACGGTCAAGGTGCTGGCCTTTGGGCCGGAGTTCGACGACCAGACCTTTGAGCAGAATGGGCTGATCCGGGTGGACTTCGGCCTCGACGCGAGCTGGGTGTTCGACGAAGAAGAGGTGTGGGATGACGAGGACGCGCGGGCGGAGGCGGCCAAACACATCAAGGAGAATGTGGAGATGCTGCTGGCGTTTACGCTGAGCGTGGAGAAACACTGCGGCATCTCGAGCCGGCTGCTTTGGACCGAGAGCGGGGAGCCGCTGGCGGAGAAGCTGGTAGGGCGGCTGCAGAAGCTGAACTGAGCGTGATCCCCATCTCAGACGATGAGGCCGTCTGAGATGGGGCACCCGAGCGTTCTCTCTTAGCGCGAGGCGGTTTTGGTGTTGGACTGGCCGGTCCAGGTGACGCGCCAGACGGAGCGGCTGCCGTCGTCGGTGACGTAGAGGCTGCCGTCCTTGCCGACGGTAACGCCGACGGGACGGCCCCAGACCTGGCCTTCCTTGGTGACGAAGCCGGTGAGGAAGTCCTCATAGGTGCCGTCCGCCTTGCCGTTGTGCAGGGGGATGTGGATGACCTCATACCCGGCGCGGCCGGCGCGGTTCCAGCTGCCGTGTTCGGCGGCGAAGATGTCTCCGTCGAAGCTCTTCGGGAAGTCGCCGGCGTTGGGGTAGAAGAGCATCTGAAGCGAGGCCATGTGCGGCTGCACGAGCACGTCGGGGGTGATGACTTTGGAGGCCAGGTCGGTGCGCTGGCAGCTCTTGGCCTGGTCGGCGTCGAGCTTGGCGGCCTGGAGATTGGGGCCGGTGCCGTTGGCGCAGGGCTCGGGCAGGCGCGGATCCTGATGGCCGCCCATGTAGTACCAGGGCCAGCCGTAGAAGCCGCCCTCCTGGATGCTGGTGACGTAGTCAGGCACGAGGTGATTGCCAAGGTTGTCGCGCTCATTGGTCGAGCACCAGAGCTGCTTGGTGACCGGGTTGATGGCCTCGCCGACGCAGTTGCGGATGCCGTGGGCGTAGACCTCGAGGAACTTGCCCTCGGGGGAGTACTCGAGCACGTCGGCGCGGTGGAACTCGTTGGGGTGGGTGTCCGGGTCGTCGGCATTCGAGGCCGAGCCGACCGAGACGAGCATCTTCGCGCCGTCTTGCCCGCTGGGGGTGGTGAAGACGACGTCGCGGGTCCAGTGCCCGCCGCCGCGGAGTTGGGCGAAGCCGGGCAGCTGAGCGACGATGGTTTCGGCCTTGCCGGTCGCGACCAGGTCGCCGACGTGATACGGGAAGCGCACGACCGAGTCGGTATTGCCGACATAGACCCACTTCGGATTGGGGCCGGCGGGATAGAAGTTGATGCCAAAGGGCAGATTCAGGCCGGTGGCGAAGGTGGAGACGGTCTGCGCCTTGCCGTCCGGACCGATGCCGCGCAGCACGAAGATCTTGTCGCCGTGCGAATCGGAGAGGAAGATGTCGCCGTTCGGAGCGGTGCGCATCAGGCGAGGCTCGCGGAAGGTGGACGGCGCGACGGGGACGGAGGGGGCCTGGTTGTTCTGCGAGGAGGAGGCCGCGGTGGGGGTGAAGTCGCCGCCGGCGTAGAGGGTGACCTTGAAGCCCGGGGGGGCGATGGGCCAGGCGTCCGCCGGGCGGGCGACCAGGTGCGGGCCGTTGTTGACGGCCTCTTCGGGCTTGGGCTGCGGCAGGTCGGCGACGGTGATCTTGCGGCGCACGCCAGGCTGCTGCTGATTCCAGTCGCCGAAGGCAGCCGGGCCGGTGATCGTCTGGCCGGTCTGACCTCCGGCCTGGGCTTGCGAAGCTGCGGGAAGGGCGGCTGCGATCAGAAGAGCGGAAAGGGACGGCGCGGCGAATCTCATGTGCAAAATTCTACCGCTTTCCGCGAACCAAGTTCAGCTTCGGGGAGGGCTTCTTTGATAGGCATGAAATGCATTTCGGAGCGAGCGCTATCGGGCTGCCGGAGCCGGCTCGATGCGGGTGAGGTCCTTGAGATCGTTCCCGGGCAGGCTGCCGGTGAGGGTGACACGGCCGGTGTGCTGCGTGATGACGGCGGAGTTGAGGAAGTCGCGGAGGGCGGCTTCGGCGGCGGTGCGCGGTACAGGCTGCTGCGCGAGCTGGATGGAGCGCATCAGGCTGAGCAGGCTATTGAGCGAGTGCGCCGTGCGTGCGGCCTCGGCGTCGCTTAAGGCGATCTGGTCGACGCGCAGGGACAGGTGCGTGGTGTAGCGCAGGCTGGCGACGAAGGCGGAGCCGGCGGCGAGCGGAAGCTCGAGACCGAGGATAGAGATGCGGCCGTCCTCCGCGAAAGGCAGGCCGATGCGGCCGATGGCCCAGGCGGTCGAGAAGGCGGTCACGTCCGGGAAGCGGGCCTCGAGCAGCGCGGAGCCGGCAAATGGGTTGGCGGCGGCGGTGCGCTCGCGGTCGAGCATGGAGTGGATCTGCTCGGGCGTGGGGGCGTTCGAGGTGGCGACCAGGTCGGAGCCGAGGATGGCGACGCGGACGATGCGGCCCTGCGACGGGACGGCGTAGATGGTGCGGCCAGCGTAGGTCTCCTGCGCGGTGGCGATCGCGGTCAGGTAGCGGGCGAGCCGGATGCGGTTGAAGCGGCACGCGAAGACCAGCGAAAAGGCGTCGGGACCGTTGGGGCCGTTGGAGTTGGGCAGGCGGTGCAGGGCGAGGGCGAAGGCGTCGAGGTCGCGCTCAGGCAGAATGCCGGTGGCGTCGATGAACGGCTGGAAGGAGTTGGGGGAGATGGGTTTGCGGTCGAAGTGGGTGGCAGTGCGGAGCGGCTTCAGGTCGACGTAGAGCATGGCGTCGGACTCGGGCAGCAGCCGGGCGACCCTGGGAGGAGCTACCTGCCAAACATACACGCCAACCGCAAGCGCGCAGACGAGGGCCAAGACCGCGACGAGCGTGGAAACGGTGCGCTTGCGCATGCAGAGTGAGTGTATCGCAGGGCGTGTGGGCGGAGCTGTGTGAGATCACTCGACGACAGAGTGTTTTCCCCAGTTGAAGCGGCGGCCGAGGATGCCTTTGACGATCAGGTGGTCGGTGCCGGCGGTGGGTCCCACGCCGACGCCGATGTTGATCTCCCACGCCGGGGAGACGTTCAGGTCGGTGATCGCGAAGATCTGCTGCTGCTGATCGTGCAAGGCATAAACAGCTCCCAGGCGGCCGTAGTCGGCGTAGTACTCCAAGCCGCCGCTTACCTGGCGGTTGAAGTCGTAGCTGATCTTGGCGCCGGGGGAGAAGCCGAGACCCAGATTCACGTCGGGGCCGTGCCAAGTGCGCTCGAGTGCCGGGTTGACCGCGAAGTACCAGCGGCCGATTGTTTTGTCCAGAATGGGGCGGATCTCCCACGTCCAGGTGTCCGGAGAGTAGACGGCGCGCTGGTAGCCGATCTCGGTCGAGAGGCTGAGCCCGACGGGCAGGTGCCAGCTGTCGGGGGCGCGGACGCGGGGGCGGATGTGGTCGCCGACCCATTGGACGCCGTGGCCATCCTGCCAACTGGTAAAGACGTAGAAGCCGACCTCGGACCAGCTGGTGAGGCCCTCGGTCAGCTCGAGCGTTTCGTGCTCCTGGTGGTTCGTGGGGAGGACGCCATCGATGAAATACTTTTGGCCTTCGGGCGTGAAATTTGAGTGCAGCTCGACCATTAGGTTCCTGGGCGCGACGGTCTCCGAGCCATAGACCTGGATCTCGTAGTTGCCCTGGGCATAGGCGGTTGTGACGCTCAGCGCCAGGCCGGCCAGCAAAGCCAACGGACTGATCCAGGTGTTACGCATACTTGAAGACCATCATGAAGCCGCGATCCATGTGGTTCTGCTGATGGCAGTGGAAGAGCGTCCGGCCGGGATGGTTGGCGAGGAACTCTATCTCTGCGGTGGTTTTGGTGGGCACGAGCACGACGTCCTTGATCAGGCCGCTCATCTCCGGGCTGCCGTCGACCGTGCGGACCTCAAACTGGTGGCGGTGCAGGTGCATGGGATGGTCGTCCATGCTGTCGTTTTTCAGGACCAGCCGGTAGCGCAGGCCTTGCTGGAGGACGGGCTCGGCGGTGTGCGGGTAGGACTGCCCGTTGATGCGCCAGAGCTCTTCGTTACCATGGCCCTGGAACTTGGAGTCGAAGACGAGTTCGATGCGGGTTGCGCCGGCGCTGGCCTGGGCGGAACTGCTGGAGGCGAACGGATGGTAGTTCCAGACGAGATCCTCGGGCTGGTTCCAGACCGGCTTCCCGGTGGCGCCGGCGTACTCGACCACGAGGCCCATGCCCGCGGCCTGCACGTGCTTGCGGACTTCGCCGAGCACCCAGACGCCGGGCGCGTTCATCTCGACGAGGGCGTCGACGCGCTCAGCCGGGGCGAGGCGCAGCATGTCGAGGGTCTGCGGCGTTGGGACGGGGTTGCCGTCGAGCGCGACGACGTGAAAGCGATGGCCGGCGAGCGCGATCCAGTGAATCTCGGTCGGGCTCGAATTGAGGATGTGCAGCAGCACACGCTGGCCGGGCCTGACACGCAGCGGCTCTCCGCAGCCGAGTATCTTGCCGTTGATGGTCGAGACATCGTAGACCGGGTTCATGGAGCCGTCGTCGCTGCTCATGTCGCGGCCTTCCCAGTCATGCAGCGCGAGGAAGATCTCCTGGTCGAAGCGGCCCGGGTCGTTGGCGCGATCGACCATCAGGAATCCGTGCTGGCCGCCGTACTGCGCCTTGCGGAGGTTTTTTCCGGCGAAGGTGTGGGTGTGGTACCAGCGAAAGCCGGCGGGCTCCGGGGTGAAGCTATAGCGGGTGGTGGCTCCGGGGGCGATGAGCGGCGTGCCTTCTTCGGTGGCGCCGTCGATCTCTGACGGCAGAAACAGCCCGTGCCAGTGCACGACCTCGGGGTCGGCGGAGCGGTTGCGGATTTCGACCGTCACTTCGCGCCCTTCTTTCATGCGGAAGAGCGGACCGGGGATCTGGCCGTTGTAGGCGACAGTCTGGATTTTATGTTTGGGGGAGGCTTCGAGGAGGCAGGGCGCGATCTCAAGGGTGAAGTCAGGCGCGGTCGTCGCCTGGGCTGGACGCAGGGCCGCCGCCGCGGCGGTCATGGCGGAGAGCTTCCCAAACTGGCGGCGTGTCAGCATTCACTCTGAGATGGCAAACGTGTAGATCTTGCCGCCATTGGTCACGTTGCCGGTTCCGGGCGGCAGAATGCCGTACTCGGCTCCGGGGGTGTCCGAGGCCAGGCGAAAGGTCCAGGCGCGGGGGCCGACCTTGGTCAGCGTGATCGGGACATCGTCGCGCTGGGCGCCGCCGGTCGAGTGGATGACGCCGCCGGTGAGCACGCGGAACTCGCGGTCCTTGGAGTTGAGCCGGAAGCGAACCAGCTCGTACTCGGACGCGGTCACGCCGTCCGGGGTGTAGATCAGGAACTCGATCGGACGGGGCAGCAGGAGCGAGGCTTCGCGGCCGCTGACGACGCCGTTGCGATCCTCCTTGATGATGTTGCGGGTGAGGGTGGATTTGACGAAGCCACCGGATTTGATGTGGACCGCCTCGGACTCCATGGGCTGCCACTGACCATTTTTGTCTTTGAAGTAGACACCGATCTCGTTGACGGGCGAGAGCTGGATTTCGGCCGGTGGCCGTGACGGCAGCAGCCGCGTAAGCGGGCGGCGAGCCTTATTGATCATGGCAGACAGGATGACGCTGTCGATGCCAGCTTGTTTAAGCACAATCAGAGTTTCGGCGTCGGTATCGAAGCGGCCGGGCTGGTTGGCAATCGTCTGAACGATGACGTCGTCAGACAGCCCGGCCTGATGCATGCGCAGGACGGTGTCATTGGACAGAAGCACAGGCTCCTTGGCTGGTTGCGCTGGAGCGCCCTCAGGTGCCAGGACGGGCGGCCCCGGTGTTTGCGGGCCTTCAATGACCGTGGGTGGCTCGGTGGTATGCTGTTGCGCCGGGAGAGAAGACCCGGCCACAGCAGCGAGAACCATCAGGAGTCGAGGCAGATTCATGGCTCGGAGAGGAAGCACTTTCGTGAGCTTAGACGTGGTCGCAAGCATAAACAGTTCACATCACGGGTAAGACAGCTAAGCTGTCGATGCCGGCATCCGCAGATGTGGTACCAGCATCGACCCAAAAGGACGCCCTACTCGGGTAATTTGAAGGTGAACATCTTGCCGGCACTCGCGGCGTTGCTGCTTGACAGCGATCCAGGAGGCAGGATTCCATATTCGCCAATGGGAAGGTCAGGCGCCAAGGTGAACTGATACATGCGAGGGGCTACCTTGACCGGCTTGAACTCGATTACGTCGCGCTGGGCACCGCCTGAGGAGTGAAAGACTCCGCCGGTTTCAGAGCGGAACTCTCGGTTATCCGAGTTCACGCGCAGTTTGAGCAACTGGTATTCTTCGGGCGACACACCTTCGGCGGCATAGATCAGAACGTCGGTCTGGCGGGTAAGGACGAGCTTTGCAGTCTTGCCGGGAATATGGCCGTTCTTGTCTCCCTTGACAATGCCGTTGGTAGCGATGGATTTGAGAACGCCCCCGGATTTAAAGTTAATGATCTCGGGGGAGAGCTGGATCCACTGCCCGGCCTTGTCTTTGTAGTAGACGCCGATCTCATCAACGCCGGTGAAGCCGTTGATGCTGGCCGGAGCGGTAGAGCTGGTGGAAGAAGCAACGGGAGCAGCAGGAGCGACTCCCTTTGAGATCATCGCGCCGAGAACCTTGTCCGAGACACCGGCCGACTTCAAGCGCATCAGATCGTCGGGAGTGGTGGCGTACTTGCCTGGTTGGGCGTTGATCGTCTGAACGATCAGATCATCCGATAATCCACCTTTAATCAGCTTTAGGACGGCACTGTTGTCGAGCATCTGTTGTGAATAGGCCGGAGCATACGTGGCTGCGAGGACGACGAAAAGACAAGCGAGGAAAGCTTTGCGAAGAACTGGCACAGACAGGCTCCTAAACTGATGTGGTTTGGACGCGTTTACTGTAGCACGGCACTCGACCTGACGGGCTCAAATGATTGCCGGGCATAGTATGCCTATGCTAATTTAGAGATATATGTGGGGTTGGTCGCGGGGTTCTGTGCGCGGGTTGGCTCACCATACGCTGTTTGCGCTGGCGTAGCTCAGCTGGTAGAGCATCTGATTTGTAATCAGAGGGTCGGGGGTTCAAATCCCTTCGTCAGCTCCAATTTACACTCCGGACAGCTTGGGCTATTGAGTTATAGATGTCGGTGAGCATGCTTCGCGTGCGGCACAGGTCAGCGAGATGTGCACAGGTGGCCGAGCGGTTAATGGCAGCAGACTGTAAATCTGCCACTCTTCGAGTTACGGAGGTTCGAATCCTCCCCTGTGCACCATTTACCTCCGCGAGGGCAGCGACCATGGCGTTGGACCTGAGCCCGTCCGGAACCGGCAGAATGGCCGTGGCGCTTGGTACGCTTGCGGCGCTTGCCGTCGCTGTGGCCTGGACGATGGAGGCAGGCAAGTATCGGACGCTCACCTGGGTACTTCTGGGTTTTTTTAGTGTGCGGGTGGTGCTTGGCTGGGCGCGTTCGCGTAAGATGGAAGGGTCGTAGAAGTTCAGCTGGCGTAGCTCAGTGGCAGAGCACTCCCTTGGTAAGGGAGAGGTCGAGAGTTCAATCCTCTCCGCCAGCTCCAGATCGTATCGCATGAGGCAAGGCGGGAGTAACTCAGTGGTAGAGTCACAGCCTTCCAAGCTGTTGGTCGCGGGTTCAATTCCCGTCTCCCGCTCCAAATTTAAGGTATTTGCAGGAGTTCTGGATTGAGCATGGACACAAACATGAACGAGCCGATCGGCAACTTTGAGCAGCCGGTCATGCCGATCGTGGATCCATCGTCGTTTGCGGCCGTTCGCTCGGCAATCGAGGGATCTTTCGCTTCAAGCCGGGTGGCCGATTTTTTGAAGGCGCTAGCCCGGCAGGGCATGCGGATCAGGGACTTTGAAAGTGTGCTGCGGAAGGGCTTGCTGGGCAGACCGACGGAGGAAGAGTATGCCAAGCTGGGCAACGGCGACCAGGGTCAGATCCGTGAGCTGTACCTGGCTAGCCTGGAGCGGGTGCCGGCGGAGCTGCGGCAGAAGTTCTTCAAGCTGTATGCATACTACTGAGGGAGTGGGCGCTTAGAACATAAGCAAATAGACCGGACCTGATGCCGGTGTAGTACGAGATCAATAACTAGAAGACGGAGAGCATTATGGGCAAGGAGAAGTTTGACCGGTCGAAGCCGCATGTGAACATTGGGACGATTGGGCACATCGATCATGGCAAGACGACGTTGACGGCGGCGATCACGAAGGTGTTGTCGAAGCACAATCCTTCGAATAAGTTTCGCTCCTTCGATACGATCGACAACGCTCCCGAAGAGCGTGAGCGCGGCATCACCATTGCCACCTCGCACGTCGAGTACGAGACGCCCAACCGGCACTATGCGCACGTCGATTGCCCGGGCCACGCGGACTACATCAAGAACATGATTACGGGCGCGGCGCAGATGGATGGGGCGATTCTCGTGGTTGCGGCTACCGACGGCCCGATGCCGCAGACCAAGGAGCATGTGCTGCTCGCCCGGCAGGTGGGCGTGCCGTTTATCGTCGTGTTCTTGAACAAGTGCGATGCGGTTGAGGATGAGGAGCTGATCGAGCTGGTCGAGATGGAGGTGCGCGAGCTCTTGTCGAAGTACGATTATCCGGGCGACGATACGCCGATCATCCGTGGGTCTGCGCTCGGCGCGCTCAATGGCGAAGCCCAGTGGGAGGCCAAGATCGACGAGTTGATGGATGCGGTCGACAAGTACATTCCGCAGCCGGAGCGCGCGATCGACCTGCCGTTCCTGATGCCGATCGAGGATATCTTCTCGATCTCCGGGCGCGGCACGGTGGTGACCGGGCGCATTGAGCGCGGCAAGGTGAAGGTGGGCGAGGCGTGCGAGATTGTCGGCTTCCGCGAGACGCGGCAGACGGTGTGCACGGGCGTCGAGATGTTCAAAAAGCAGCTCGATGAAGGGCTGGCCGGGGACAATGCGGGCTTGCTCTTGCGCGGCATTGCGAAGGAAGATGTGGAGCGCGGGATGGTGTTGGCGAAGCCGAACTCGATCAAGCCACATACGGACTTCAAGGGCGAGGTGTACGTGTTGTCGAAAGAAGAGGGTGGGCGTCATACGCCGTTCTTCAACGGCTATCGTCCGCAGTTCTACTTCCGGACGACCGACGTGACGGGTTCGGCGAAGCTGCCGGCGGGCACCGAGATGTGCATGCCGGGGGATAACATTCAGCTTGAGATTACGCTGCACACGCCGGTGGCGATGGAGAAGGGGCTGCGCTTCGCCATTCGTGAAGGCGGTAGGACCGTGGGCGCGGGAACGATCTCCGAGATTATTAAGTAATTCGCTGGTTGAGGATCGAACGGCGGGCTTCGGCTCGCCGTTCTTCTTTGCAGCCGGATGCGTTGAGTCGGGTAGAATCACCGCATGGCGGCACTGGCCGAATACGTCGAGTTGGACAGCTTTTCGCTCACGGGTCTTTCCATGCCCGTGACGATCCGTCTTCCGGAGTCTCTCAGCGACGAGGAACTCATTGCGTTTTCGCGGCGCAACCGACCGTACCGCATCGAGCGGAACGAAGAGGGAGATCTGGAAATTATGTCGCCGCTGGGCTTTGATGGTGGGCAGCGCGAGATGTTCGTTATGGCCAAGCTCTTTGACTGGGCAGAGACGAGCGACGGAGTTTGCGTGAGCTCGAACGCTGGCTTCAAGCTGCCTACCAGTGCCGTCCGCAGCCCCGACGCCTCGTGGACTTCCAACACTCGCTTGAGCCGATTGACGGATGCGGAAAGGCGTGGCTTCGCTCCGGTCTGCCCTGAATTTCTGGTAGAAGTTCTTTCGGATTCCGACCGCCGCTCCGTACTCGAAGCCAAGATGGAGATGTGGATCGCCAACGGCGCGCAACTGGCCTGGATGATCGATCCCTACGCCGCCACGGTAAGCATCTACCAGCCGGGCTTGCCGGCAAAGGTCCTCACGCGTCCCGACTGGGTGGAGGCGGACGCGGTCGTTCCCGGCTTCCGATTGGCAACTTCGCGGCTTTGGGCCGACCTTCTTTAAGCCGCAGTGGTAATTCGCCCGGCTTTCGTCGATAATAGATAAGCCGGGCGTGGCCTGACCGCTCTGCCTCCGTTTACAATCAGGATTACAGGTTGCAGGCGCCTCAAGCCTGCGTCGCGGCGTGCCGGACGTTTGTTTTGAAATGGGCAAGCTGCTTGCCAGCCGAAGTGGCTGGCCACGATAGGAGAACAACATGCGCGAAATCATTACGCTTCAGTGCCCCGATTGCAAGAACCGGAACTACTCCACCACCAAGAACAAGCGGACGACCACGGGCCGTCTGGAGTTCTCGAAGTTCTGCAACACTTGCCGCAAGCACACGGCACACAAAGAGACCAAGTAAGCTGTTCCGCGGGCGAGCCGATGCTCTCCCGCACCTTGGGGGAGTAAGCTCAACGGTTAAACTGTCGGTCTCCAAAACCGAACTTCTCGGTTCGAATCCGAGCTCCCCCGCCAGTTTCGATGCGATGTAGCGGCAGTAGACAGAAGAGGCAATGCGATGGCGAAGACGACAGCGTTAGTGGCAGAGCCAAGCACCGGATTGGACCGGCTCAGGACGGGTCCGGCCCGGCTGGGCGAGTTCCTCAAAGACGTGCGCGCCGAGATGAAGAAGGTGATCACGCCTTCGCGCGAGGAGGTCAAGAACACCACGATTGTGGTGATCGTCACGGTCTTCATCTTCGCCGGCTACTTTGCCATTGTGGATGCGATCGCCGGCAACGCCATCACGTTCGTCTTCAACCACCTGGCCAAGTCGAACTGAGCTAACTGGCTGCGGATAAAGGTTCGGCAGTTTAGGTTTGAGGCGTTGCGGCGCGGAAGAAGGTTTACGGTATGGCAGTCGAGGAATTGAATATGGAAGAGCAGGTTCCGCCCGAGGGCGAGGGCGAACATCTCGCACCGCCGGCCAATGAGAACTTCAAGTGGTACATCATCCACGCCTACTCGGGGTTCGAGCGCAAGGTGAAGGAGTCGCTCGAGAGCCGGATCCGCGCCTACAACCTGGAGCAGAAGATCGGCCGAATCGAGATTCCGCTCGAGCCGACGACCGAGCTGCGCAACGGCAAGAAGGTCACCATCGACCGCGTGTTCCTGCCTGGATATGTCTTTATCGAGATGGATCTCGACAACGACCTGTGGCATGTGATCAAGAATACGCCGCGGGTGACGGGCTTTCTGGGGACGGGCGACAGTCCGGTGGCGCTGAGCGAGACCGAAGTGGCCAGCATGCTGAACCGGGCGGATGTGGCGAAGGACAAGCCCGCCATGAAGGTGAAGTTCGACAAGGGCGAGCAGGTCCGGATCAACGAGGGGCCGTTTACCAACTTCAACGGCGCGGTCGACGATGTGAACGAAGAGAAGCAGACGTTGAAGGTGATGGTCAGCATTTTCGGGCGTCCGACGCCGGTCGAGATCGAGTTTTCAAAAGTCGACAAGATGGTCGATTAGAGATTCTGCAGGACAAATGGGCGGCGGACAGTCTCCGCAGCCGGAAGTTGAGAGGATGAGATGGCACCGAAGAAGATCAATGGATACGTCAAGCTGCAGGTGATGGCCGGCAAGGCTACGCCGGCGCCGCCGATCGGGCCCGCGCTCGGTCAGGCGCAGGTCAACATCATGGAGTTCTGCAAGCAGTTCAACGACCGGACCAAGGACCCGGGCATGGCCGGGCTGACGATTCCTGTCGTGATCACCGTGTTTGCCGATCGTACGTTCAGCTTTATCACCAAGACGCCGCCGGCGCCGGTGCTGCTGAAGAAGGCCGCGGGGATCGACAAGGGCTCCGGTACGCCGAACAAGGACAAGAAGGGCAAGGTAACCGAGAAGCAGATTCTGGAGATCGCCACGCAAAAGATGCCGGACCTGAACTCGACGACCGTCGAAGCGGCGGCGAGGAGCATACGCGGTACGGCGCGCTCGATGGGGATCGAAGTCGTCGCGTAAGCTCTAAGGTTTTGAAAGAACGAGGAGGATGCGAGAGAGTCTCGCATCCTCCTTTTTAGGTTCGGCTGCGCTTACGAGGCAGCCGGGACGTGCGCCTTGTGGAAGGCGTCGGCGTAGCGCTGCGGCATGGGGGCGCGCTTCATGTTTGCGCCCACGACGACGTGCGTGGTGGCGCCCTCGCAGAGCAGCAGGTCGTCCTCGGCGCGATGGAGCGCGTAGGTGAAGCGGAGAACCGAGCCGCGGATGCCGGCCAGTGTGGTGCGTACGATCAGCCAGTCATCGTAGCGGGCCGGAGCCTTGTAGCGGCAGGTGACTTCGACGACGGCGATGCTGACGTTCTCTTCGCGTTCCATGGACCGGTAGTCGAGGCCCAGGGCGCGGATGAGGTCGGCGCGCCCGATCTCAAACCAGATGAGGTAATTGGAGTGGTAGACGACGCCCATCTGGTCGGTTTCTGCGTAGCGGACGCGCACGCGGGATTCTGAGGTCATCGGTTCAGTTTAAGGTACGCTCCCGGCCGGCAGCAGGAAGCTTCTCTCCCGCGTGTGGGCGCGGATGAACTCGACGGTGGTCTGGAGAGGGGTACCGGGGCCGAAGATTGCGGCGACGCCGGCCTGCCTCATGCGGCTCTCGTCCTGGGCGGGGATGGTGCCGCCGAGCACGAGCAGGATGTCTTCGGCGTGCTGGGCGAGGAGAAGATCGCGGATGCGGGGCACGATGACGTTGTGGGCCCCGGAGAGAATGGAGAGGCCGATGCAGTCGACGTCCTCCTGGATGGCGGCGGAGACGATCATCTCGGGCGTCTGGCGGAGGCCGGTGTAGATGACCTCCATGCCGGCGTCGCGGAGGGCGCGGGCAATGATTTTTGCGCCGCGGTCGTGGCCGTCGAGTCCGGGTTTGGCGACGAGAACGCGGATGGGAGCGATGGGCATCGGTTGTTGGGTGGGGTACCCCCCCCGGGGGGTGTATCCGGTAAGTCACTTGTTTTGTTGCAGTTGCATATTTGGTACAAGCTAAAGTCTTCTCAACAAAGAGGTTACAGGCAAAATCTTCAAAACAAAGAGGTTAGAGCTGGTTTCCTGCCGGGACAAAGACAAACGGGGATTCTGGCTTCGCCAGAATGACGACTCTTGTTGCATAGGTTCGAGCGAGAGTAACTTGCTTTTATCCACTCTTTTAGGATACCGGATGGGCGGGGGGAACTATGCCAATTCTTTTGGCGAGCTAAGTGCATGAGGAGAAGGGAGTTAGTAGAGCGGAGTAAGGCTGGGGGGCTTGACAAGGTTTTTGTCGGCTGGGAGTTCGTCCCCCCATCTCAGACGAAAGTGCCGTCTGAGATGGGGCACCCGGGCGATTGCTCAGAAGGTCAGCTTTCCGGCGACTTGCAGGATGCGGGCTTCGCGGGCGCTGGTGATGGTGCCGAAGGTGGAGGCGGTGGTGGAGGTGACAGCGGGGGCGCCGAAGTTGGTGTGGTTGAGGACGTTGAAGGCTTCGCCGCGGAGCTGGAAGTTGAGCCGTTCGACGATGCGGAAGTTGCGGAAGAGGCCGAGGTCTTCGCGGTTGAAGCCGGGGCCGATGATGGTGCCGCGTTTGGCGTTGCCGGGGATGCCAAGGGCGGCACTGGGGGCGGCGAAGGCGGCGGTGTTGAACCACTCCTGGCGGGTTTTGGGGGCGCCCTGGCGGGGGTCGAAGAGCTGATTGGGGCGGAAGCCGGCGGGGCTGGAGCCGATGATGCCGAGACCGCCGACGTCGGCGAAGGTGGTGCCGTTGATGGTGCCGCCGGCGCTGGCGGCGACGGTGACGGGCAGGCCGGAGTCAAGGGCGACGATGGAAGAGACCTCCCAGCCGCCGATGACGCGGCCGACGAGACCTTTCTGCTGGATGTAGAAGGGGATTTCGTAGACGAAGTCGATGGAGGCGTAGTCGGTGCGGTCGAGGATGCTGCGGCCGTACTCCTGGCCGATATTGAAGCGGTCCTGCGGGGCGCCGCTGCGGTCGGCGGGCGAGTTGGTGAGCAGGCGCTGCCAGGTGTAGTTGCCGTCGATGAGACTTTTGCCTTTGAAGCGTTTCTTGACAGCGACCTGGAGGGAGTTGTAGTTGGAGGAGAAGATGGTGTCGTCGCCGTACATGCCGCCGTAGCCCTTATACTGGCGGATTTGGTTGAGGACCTTGGTCTGGGTGGAGGTGGTGATGCCGGCGGCGGGGACGAGGCCGGCGGCCTTGGCGGCGCCTACGGGGAGCGAGTTGATGTCGATGTAGCCGAGCAGGTGGGTGTCGTGGCTGCCGACGTAGCTGACGTCCATGGTGAGCGAGGGAGTGAGCTGCTGCTGGACGCCCATCGAGTACTGCTGGGCGTAGGGGGTGTGGAAGTGCTCGGACTCGGAGTAGATGGTCGGCAGCGCGGGAATGGCGGCAAGGCCGGTGGTGGGATTGTCGAGGTTGGTAAAGGTGTAGCTGGCCGGGAGCACGGGTGGGTTGTTGAAGGTGTTAATCTCGTAGTCGCCGAAGAGGGTAGCGTCGAAGGCGGTGCCATAGCCCATGCGGAAGGCGGTCTTACCGTCGCCGAAGACATCAAAGGCGAGGCCGAGGCGCGGACCGAAGTTCTTGGTGTCTGCCTGGCCGACCTTGTTGCCGTAGGGGGAGGCCTGGCCGTTCGCGGGATTGACGTAGACGAGGCCGTTGGTGGGGCTGAAGTTGGGGTTGGGGACGCCGCTGTTCAGGCCGTAGGTATTGGCGCAGGGAGCGACGCGGCAGATGCTGCCGGTGGAATCGATGGTGGGGGCGTTGGCGGGATTGTATTGCGAGGGCAGGAAGTTGTTGAGCAGGTTGCTCGAGTCCGTGGGCTGGGCGAAGTAGCTGTAGCGGACACCGAAGTTTAGGGTGAGGCGCGGGGTCGCCTTCCAGTTGTCCTGGACGTAGGCTTCGTAGGTGTTGGCGTGGAGGTTGGGCGTGGCGGCGATGGGCGCCTGCGAGAAGCCGCCGGTGGCGATGCCGGTGAGGAAGTCGGCGAAGGCCTGGTCGAAGAGCGCGTCCGAGGTGTGGGCGGTAGCCGTGGGGAGCTGCGCGTTGCTGCCGGTGAAGGTGAAGGTTCCCTGGTTGACGCCGGTGGAGTTTTCGGTCTTCTGGTAGCGATCGTAGGTTGCGCCGACGATGAAGGTGTGCGTGCCGAGCGTTTTGGTGACGTTGCCGAAGATGTTGTGGTTGCGGCTAAAGTCGTTGTAGATGCCGGACTGGCTGATGCCGGTCTGGCCGCTGAAGCCGGAGAAGGCGATGTTGGGGACGACGCCGGTGGTGACGGGATAGGGCAGGGTGGGTTTGATGTCGGGTGAGTTGGCGAAGGTGGCGGTGCCTATGGGCGTGCTCTGGATGGAGCCGAAGGAGTAGGCATAGCCGCCGTCAATGAGCAGCCTAGGCGTGACGATATAGGTGACGTGGCCGAGCTGCTGGGTTCCGGGCGACTTGGTGCTGGTGGTCTGCGCGCCGAGGAAGCTGGTGCCGCCGCCGTAGCCGAAGGGCTCGGTGGTGGGGATGCTGTCATGCAGGAAACGGTAGAAGACGTTGAGCTTCTGGCCAAAGGCCTGATCGATGCGGACGAACTCCTGGGTGTCGTTGAAGATATTGCGGCCGTTCTGGGTGAGTTGATGGATGTCCTGACCGCTCGCGGCTCCGTTGGGTGCGGGTACATTGTTGAAGATGTCTTTGAGGTAGGCCTGGGCGGTTGGAGAGAGATTGGTAACCTGCGTTGTCCCTGCGGGCGTGGCGCAGCTTTGCGTGCCTGCGGCGTTGACGACGACGTTGGCGCAGACGGCTACGGGGAAGGTGCCGGCGCGCTCGGCCAGTGTGGGCACGTATAAAGTGACGGGGGAGTAGGTGATGACGCGGCGGAACTCCTGCGAGAAGAAGAAGAAGGTCTTGTCGCGGCCGTTGTAAATCTTGGGGATGTAAACCGGGCCGCCGACGGTGTAGCCGAAGTCGTTGTAGCGGAGCGGGGGGCGGGCGATGCCGTTGAGATTGTTGAAGTAGTTGTTGGCGTTGAGGTCGTCGTTGCGGAAGAACTCGTAGGCGGAGCCGTGGAGTTGGTTGGTTCCGGAGCGGGTGACGACGTTGACCTGGCCGGCGGCGGAGCGTCCGTACTGGGCGGAGTAGGTGTCGCGGAGGGTTTTGAACTCGGCGATGGCGTCGACGCTGGGAAAGGCGAGCAGGGTGAGGTTCGAGCCGCGGTCAACGTTGTCGGCGCCGTCGATGGTCCAGTTGTTGGCGCTGGTGCGCTGGCCGCCGACGGAGAAGGCGACGGTGTTGGCGCCGCCCAAGGGGTTGGTGGGGCCGAGATAGATCTGGTCGGTGGTGCCGGTGTAGGCGACGCCGGGCTGGAGGCTGAGGAGCTGCTCGTAGTTGCGGGTCGAGAGGACGAGCTCGCGGACCTGGGTGCCGTTGATGAGGCCGGTGATCTGGGCGTCTTCGAGGTTGACCTGGAGGGCGTCGGCGGCGACGGTGATGCTGGCCTCCGAGCCCACGGTGAGGCGGGGGCTGATGGTGAGGCTGTCGTCGACGTGGAGGACGATGCCGGTGACGGACTGGGTTTGGAAGCCGGCGTCGGTGACCTGGACGGTGTAGGTGCCGAGGGGCAGGGAGGTGGCGGTGTAGAAGCCGGAGGCGTTGGTGGTGAGGGTGCGCTCGGCGTGATTGCGGTCGGTGTTGGTGAGGACGACGGTGGCGCCCTTGATGAGGGCTCCGGAGGGGTCGGTGATGGTGCCGCTGATGCTGCCGGTGACTTCCTGGGCTGGCGCCGGGGCGGGGAGGGCGGCGAGGAAGAGAAGAGGCAGAAGCGCCAGGCAGTGCGAGGGACGGGTGAAGATGGACAAGACGCGGTCTCCTTGAAGGGGTACATCGGCGCGTGGAGAGCGGCCAGCAAGGACTTCGTCCACTCGCAGGGGGAGCATGTGTGAATGCTCGATAAACAAATCCGGATGTGGTCCAGTTGACAACGGAGGGGCTTGCTTGTCAATGGCGAATCGGGTTCGCGGGGTGAGAGGGGGCCGGCCAGGCTTGAGGGATTGTGCCCGGGGATCTGGCTATACCAGAATGCCGCGGATGTGGGTCGCAAGAATCTTGTACGTTCCCCACCTCAGACGATGGGTCTGTCTGAGATGGGGCACCCGGGAGTTGTTCGTATTCCGGAGAGTTAGGGCTCGAGGCCGAGGCCGGGGCGGTCGGGCAGAAGGAGACGGCCCTGCTCGACCTGGACGCCGTGGAAGGGGTCGTGGGCGAGGAGGAGATGGCCGTCTAGGTCGCAGAGGTCGGCCAGGGGCGCGAGCTGGGCGGCGGCGGTGATGGAGCAGGAGGAGGAGACCATGCAGCCGAGCATGACCTTGAGATCGAGGGCGCGAGCGAGGGCGATCCAGCGCGTGGCCTCGAGCAGGCCGCCGGTCTTGTCGAGCTTGACGTTGATGCCGTCGTAGGACTCGCGCAGCTGCGGGATGGAGGAGGCGCGGGTGCAGGCCTCGTCGGCGAAGATGGGCAGGTGGACGCGGCTGCGGACGTAGCGGGTTTCGGCGAGCATGGCGGCGGGCATGGGTTGCTCGATGAGCTCGACGCCGAGGGCTTCGAGCCAGCGGATCTTGCGGATGGCTTGTTCGGGATCGGTCCAGGCTTCGTTGGCGTCGACGCGGATGGGCTTCGAGGTGAGGCTGCGGATGGAGGTGAGGGTGGCCTCGTCGGAGGCTTGGTCGGAGTCTGGGCCGACTTTGATCTTGAGGATGGGATAGGGGGCGGCTTCGAGGGTCTTTTGGCGGATGCGCTCGGGGGTGTCGATGCCGAGGGAGAAGCTGGTGAGCGGAGCCTGGGCGGGATCGAGGCCGAAGTAGCGGTGGATGGGCAGGTCGAGCTGCTGGCCGAGCCAGTCGAAGAGGGCGAGATCGAGGGCGGCGAGGGCGGCGGGCTGGTGCGGGCCGAGGAGGGCGCGGGCGTGGGCGAGTAAAGAGTCGAAGCGCCAGGGGTCGGCAGTGGAAAGCCAGGGGAGGAGGGGTTGGAGGGCCTGGAGCGCGGAGGCGGCGGACTGGCCGTAGCGGGGGATGGGCGCGCCTTCGCCGTGGCCGGTGATGCCGTCACGGATGTAGCGGAGGTGGACGGTGTCGCGGACGTCGCTTGAGGACAGGGTGGTGGTCCAGGTGTGACGGAGCGTGAGGCGCTTGATTTCGAGCTCGATGCGGGCGGGCTGGGGCGTGACGGTTCGCTTCATGGGCGGAGGCGGCGTTGCGCGCAGAGGCGGGTGCGCCAGGGTTGGTCGGCGAGGCGGCTGATCTGGACGCCGGGGCGGCCTTCGGTGGTGGCGTGGAGGAAGGCTCCGGCGCCGAGGAAGAGGCCGACGTGGGTGACGGCGGGCGGGTGCTCGGTGAAGAAGAGGAGGTCCGCGGGCAGCAGGCTGGAGGGTGGGACGGCGACCAAGCCGGGCCAGTCGCACTGGGCTTGCGCGTCGCGGGGAAGGACGAGGCCGCGCTGCCGGTGAAGCGTCTGCAGGAGGCCCGAGCAGTCAAAGCCGAAGGTGGAGATGCCGCCCCAGGTGTAAGTGATGCCGAGGAAGCGATGGGCGAGGGCGAGCATCTGTTCAGGGGTGAGGGGGTGGCCGGGATAGTCGTAGGGAGTGACGTCGCCGCGGAGAATGAAGGCGGATTGGCCGTCGAGGAGTCGGATGTGCAGCCAGCGATCGCTTGCCTGTTCGGGGTCGGCAAGGGGTTCGAGGCGGGCCTCCCAGGGCAGGCGAAGGAGCGGGGCGTGGGTCTTGATGTCGGGCTCGCGGTAGAGATTGGCACTGAGGGAGTGCACGCGGACGGGGCGGGTGGAGGGCGTCACGCGAGGAGCGAAGTGCTGCCGGAGGGCCCAGCCGGCGTAGGCGTCCGCGGCGCAGACCTGGATCCATTCGGCATGGGTGTCGAGGCATTGGAGCTCGAAGCCATAGATGGAGTGCGAGATGACTTCAGCATCCAGCGAGGGTGCGGCGTGCAGAGAGACGACGGGGGCCGCGGTCACGATGCATTGTGGCGAGCTCAGTGGAAGCGTGGGTTGGACTGGTCCGATCTGACTTGCCGAACTCAAGCTGGAGGCATCCTCATCTTTATTCTAATGGCAGGCGGGGACAGATTCGTCTGGCTGGCAGTGAGGTCCGAACCTGCATTCTTAAACTACTTGGTCAGGCCGACGCTTTTCTGGGGCGTCCAGGTGATCTGCAGGCGGGCGCTTCCATTGTGCTGGCTGCCGGCCAGGTACGACGGGACGAGAAACCGTTCGTACTGGGCGAAGCCCTGGGCAGACCAGCTTTTGCTGAAGGCGAAGCTGACGTTGGCGAAGCCGTCGGAGAGGGTGCTTCCGCCGGGCAGGAAATTGCCGCCCTTGGTCTGTCGATAGGCGAGTTCGGTGCGGGTGCGGTCGGAGAACCAGTACCCGATTCTGCCCTCGAAGGCGCGGGCATCCCGGCCGGCGGCACTGCCGAGCAGAAAACCTTTGTTGGTGTTGCCGTCGCGGTACTGGTTGTTGATGAAGAAGCGGGTTCCGCCTTCGTCTTGGCTGAGCTCTTCGGAGCTGGTGGTCTCGAAGCGGAAGTCGGCGTGCGGCAGATGGGGCAGCCGGGCGAGATAGATTCCCGGACTCCAGGCGACGCGGCGGGGTGCGTCGATGGGGTTCAGCTCGTCGTCCGCGTAGGAATCGGCATAGAGGGTGACGTATTGGCTGAGTCCAGGGACGTGCAGGCGGAAGTCGAAGGCGCTTTTGCGGTCTCCTGGATCCTCGCGGTCGCCGTATTGGAAGTTGGTTCCGGTGGAGCTGCTGCTGAACAAGTTGTTCTTGAGCGAGCGAAGCGTGATGGGATGTCCGACGCCCCAGAGGATGGACCAGCGGGTGAAGCTTGTTTCAAAGTAAGGGCCGAGCGTGAGATCGATCTTCTGGCCGTTGAAGTAGGGCCGCGCGGGGTGGCTGTGGCCGGAGAGCTTGCCGAAGACGACATCGAAGCGGTAGGTGCCGAGGTCTGGGAAGAAGGGGAGCGGATGCGGTCTGGTGGCGACCAGGCGGAGATTGTAGGTTGGCTCGGCGTTGCTCGAAAAGGAGAGTGGACCCATGGTGGTGGGACCCCAGTAGAGCTCTTGCTTGCCGAACGAGAGTGCGTTTCCCGCGAAGGCTACGCCGGCATAGAGCTCGATGGGGCGCTGGCGGACGTAGGCCGAGAGCGCCGGCGAGGGCAGGATGAGCGCTCCGGCCGGAATGGCTGTGCCGGGCAGGTCGAAGGGTATGTTGTCGAGCTGATTGAACAGGGTGGCGCGGGCGGCGGTGACGGCGGGCAGCCCGGGACCGGTCTGGATCTCCTGGCGATCGTAGAGGAAGAAGCGGCCCGCGACGGCGCGCCAGGAGAAGCCTTCGATGGAGCTGGCGCCGCGTCCGAGGGGCCGGCCGAAGTCGTTCCACCAGGTCTGGCCGAAGTGGAAGCCGTCGGTGAGGGCGGGACCGGCGATGACGCCGGCGCGGGCGTAGGCGGACTCGAGCGTTGCGGTGGCGCGGCCGTCGGGCTCGGAGAGCTCGTATTCGAGCTCAGGAAGCATGCGCTCGGCCTCGGCGTGGAGGGCGTCGGGTATGTTGACGTCGAGGCTGCCGAAGCCGTAGAGGATGTCTTCGGCTTCGCGGAGCTGGCGGCGGCACTCCTGACGGGTCCAGGGGCGAATGGCGACGGATTGCGAAGGAATGAGGCCCATGGAGCCGAGCCGCTCGAGCACGGGATAGACCCAGCTGTCCATGGGGACGTTGGTCGAGCCGATGCGATCGCTGTCGGTGGACGGGTGATTGCCGGGCAGGGTGTAGGGCGCGGACTGGACGCCGAAGCGCGGCTGCGCGAACAGGCCGGGCGCCTGCTGGGGCGGCGCCTGCGGGTTCATGGCAGGATCGCCGAGAGTAAGGCAGGAGGCAAGAAGAAGCCGAGAACGGAGGGAGAGAGATCCCACAGTCGAGACTTGAGAAAGGCCGGCCAGAAAGGATTTCATGCGCTAGGTCATTTTAGGACAAGGCCGGGTTCCCGGTAGGCGTCCGGGCTCTGTTTTGCGTCCGGACAGAGCTGGATCCCGGTGATCGTCTGGATCGGAATCGTTGTCGAGGACCGTCTGTTATTCTCGTTGCAAGGCTGGGATGACGACGGGAAGAATGCAGGCAGGGAACGCTGTTTTGGCTGTGCGGGTACATCTTCCGGGAACACTGCTTGCTCCGCGACAGTCCTGCTCAAGGACGAGTCTGACCCTGGGCGCCGGGATCTTGCTTGCGATGTGTGCCGTGTCCGCTTTCGGACAGATCTCCGGCAGCAGCCAGGTCAATTGCAGCGACCCGGCTTACAGCAGCACGTCGCTGTGCCGCGCGGCGACCGATCCACAGACGCAAATTCCTGTCTCGATTCCGCAACTGGGGCAGGCCGTCCCAACCGACTCCGGGATGAACCAGAGGAGTAACGATTCGCAACAGGTGTATGTGGACCAGGCGGGCAATCCTGCCCGGCGGCCAACGTCCGGGTACCGGCAGGAAGAGCTTTTGCCTCCGGACCCGGTTACGGACTTTCAGCGGCTGGTCCGCTCCTCGACCGGCGAGATGCTGCCGATCTTTGGGCGGGACCTGTTTCGGCAGGCGCCTTCGACGTTCGCGCCGGCCGATCAGATTCCCGTGACCAACGATTACGTGGTCGGGCCGGGAGACCAGGTGCTGGTGCGGCTGTGGGGGCCGGAGTCGTTCAACAGCCAGCTGACGGTAGACACGTCGGGGTCGATTTACATCCCGAAGGTGGGCGCGGTGCGCGTGGCGGGGCTGCGCGCGGATGAGCTGCAGGCGCAGATCAGCGCCGAGGTGAACCACACGTTTCGGAACTACCGGATCTCGGTGAGCCTGGGGCAGCTTCGGTCGATCCAGGTGTACGTGGTGGGCGAGGCGCGCAAGCCGGGTGCGTATACGATCAGCGCGCTGAGCACGGTGTTGAACGCGCTGTTCGTCTCCGGCGGACCGAACGTGCAAGGGTCGCTGCGGCGGATCCAGATCCGGCATCCGGACGGGCCGCCGACGGAGTTCGATCTCTACGACCTGGTGCTGCGCGGAGACAAGACGAAGGACGTTCGGCTGCAGCAGGGAGACACGATCTTCATTCCCGCGGCCGGCCCTCAGGTGGCGCTGGCGGGCAGCGTCCGGCACCCGGCCATCTATGAGCTGCGCGGCGAGACGACGACGCCAGACCTGCTGGAACTGGCTGGAGGCTACACGTCGACGGCGCGCCAAGGCACGATTTCGCTCGAGCGGATCGACCAGGACCTCGAGCGCAAGGCGTTGACGATCGACGTGGCGAAGGAAGGCCGCACCATGGCGCTGCGCGATGGCGATGTGCTGTTTGTCAATCACATCACGCAAGGGTATGAGCAGTCGGTGACGATCCGCGGCAATCTGGCCAATCCCGGACGGTTTTCCTGGCATGAGGGCATGCGCCTGAGCGAGATCCTGCCGGATACGAAGTCGCTGCTGACGAGCGGCTACTGGCGGGAACGCAATCGTCTGGGCGTGCCAACACCGCTGTTCGAGCCGCTTGAAACGACTCCCTCCCGGAATGGATTTCCGGTGAATGGGCAGCGGGGCTACCCGCAGAATCCGTACAACAATCCGTCGTCGAACCAGTTGAATAACGGCTATAACGATTCGAGTTACGGCTCGAACCTGCCGGGAAACAACCAGGGAGCGCCCGGCAACCAGATACAGCAAAGCAACGCCGACGGGCTTCTGCTGCAAAGCTTGCCGGCGCCCACGGCGACGGATGCCACGGCGGCCACGTTGTTCGGCATGGGCGTTGCGGGAACGGCCGCGGCCGCGAACGGGAACTCTGCCGGAAGCCTGGTGCAGAACCGGCAGGGAAATTCGACGGCCGAGCCGGGCGCGCTCGGACAAGGCCCGGAGCCCAGGACAGGCGTTCCGCCGGACTATGTCGAGCACAGGATACAGATACCGGCGCCGGAGATCGACTGGTCCTACGCGGTGATCGAGCGGCTGGACCCGGTGACGCTGAAGAGCTCGCTGCTGCCGTTCCACCTGGGGCGGCTGGTGCAGGATCACGATCCCAGCCAGGACCTGCAGCTTCAGGCAGGGGACGTGGTGACAATTCTTTCGCAGGCCGACATTCCGGTGCCGTTGGAAGAGCAGACCAAGTTTGTGCGGTTGGAGGGCGAGTTTGTGAGCGCCGGGGTGTATAGCGTCCGGCCGGGCGAGGACCTGGAATCCTTGGTGCAGCGCGCCGGCGGTCTGACCGCCAAGGCGTACCTGTATGGAAGCAGCTTTCTGCGCGATTCCGCGCGCGTCTTTCAGCAGCAGCGGCTGAACGAGTACATCTCTTCGCTATCCACGGACATGGAGCGCGAAGCGGCGGTGCGGGCGGCGTCTTCCTCGACCGGCATTCTGGACCCGAACGCGCTAAACGAGCAGCGCAGCCTGATTGCGCAGCTTCGTCAATTGCGGGCCACCGGGCGGGTGGTTCTGGAGTTTCGGCCGACGAGCTTCGGGGTGGATGCGATTCCCAAGATTCCGCTCGAGAATGGCGATGTGTTCCGAATACCGTCCAAGCCGAACACGGTCAGTGTGGTGGGCGCGGTGTATGGGCAGAACGTCTTCCTGTTCGACGCCAAGCGCCGCGTGGAAGATTATGTGGCCTTGGCAGGCAAACCGAACCGCGTCGCGGACCGTAAGCATGCCTTCATCATTCGAGCCGATGGATCGATCTTCAGCCGGGAGCGGACTCAGGGCGTGTTGTCCAACACCTTCGATTCGTCGTCGATCTATGCGGGCGACGCGATCGTCATTCCTGAAAAGCTGATCAAGCCGAGCGCTCTTCGCAATGCGCTGGACTACTCGCAGATTCTGTCTTCCTTCGGTCTGGCCGCGGCCGCGATCAACGTGGTTCGCTAGGCTGGATGGGAGAGCAGGTGGGCTCCGACGCACCGTGGCGATTTTGTAGGCGAACTCGCCCGCCGGGAGTCTCTGAAGTCCTCTGTCGAGCGCGGTCCTCTGGTGAGTGAAGCTGTCCACAAAAGCGAGGGGCCAGGTCCTTGGTCTAGCGGCGGAGGTGGACACGTCATGAGGGGAGAGCGTGCGAATTGCCGTGCGGACGCAGCCCGATGTGCGAACACCGCCCAATGACCTCTCTGCCGCGCGACCTTGTGTATTGCTTAGGGTTGTAGAGATGACGAAGGCGGCGCTCGTTGCGCGTCCTCGTCCATGCTGTTAAGACGCTCTTGGGGGAGAATGCCGATAGGCCATGCGAAGCGAGGGAGTGGAAGCGGGAGGAGCTCGGAACTTCGGCAGCAGCCCTTGTCCCGCGCAGGAGGAAGGGTGGGTCGGAGCGTGTTCCTCCCACTTTCGGTGCGTTTGCCAGAACGTCTTTATGCGGTATTATCGTCCTACAAAAGCAGCGGCGTTAAGATCGGCGCGGTTGATAGCGGGTGTAACGGGATTGCTTCCATCAGGTTGGTGCGGATTATTTGAAAGCCATGACGGTGCTTGAGAAGAAAGCCAAAAAGCCGCCTCGCCTCCAGCTTCGGAAGAATGCTGCCCTTGTGATTCCGACCTACAACGGCAGTCGTTACTGGCCCGGGCTGCATGCTGCGCTGGAGCGCGAGGGGGTTGCCAAAGAACGTGTGCTGGTGATCGACTCGAGCTCTATCGATGACACGTGTGCGCTGGTGCGGCGTGCTGGGTATCCGTTGAAGAAGATTCCCAAGGAGCAGTTCAGGCACGGAGCCACGCGGCAGATGGCGGCGGACTCTCTTCCCTGGGCTGAGGTGCTGATCTTTTTGACGCAGGATGCCTTGCCATGCGGGCACGCTCCCATCCATTTGCTGTTGCAGGCGTTTGAGGATCCGCAGGTTGGCGCCGCGTACGGGCGTCAGTTGCCGCGCGAACAAGCCGGTCCGATCGAGCGGCATGCGCGCCTGTTCAACTATCCGGCGGCGAGCGATGTGCGCACCTTAGAGAGCCGCATGCAACTTGGCATCAAGGCGGCCTTCTTTTCCAACAGCTTTGCCGCGTACCGCCGCTGCGCGTTCGACGAGGTGGGCGGGTTTCCGAAGGACACCATCGTCTCCGAGGAGGTGACGGTGGCTGCGCGGATGCTCATGGCGGGATGGAAGATCGGCTACCAGGCCGAGGCGACGGTCGTCCACTCGCATGCGTTCACGGTGCGCGAAGAGTTCTCGCGCTACTTCGACATTGGGGTGCACCACGGCCGGGAGAGATGGCTGATGGAGGCGTTCGGGCATGCAGGGAACGAAGGGCGCGCGTTCGTTCAATCGGAGTTGCGCTACCTGCTGAGGAAGAATCCGGCCTCGATCTTGCCGGCGCTCCTGCGCACAACCACGAAGTGGATGGGCTATCAACTTGGCCGCAAGGAGGAATATCTGCCGCGTGTTATAAAAAGCGCGCTTTCAGGGCAGCCGGGCTTCTGGCAGGACGATTGGGAAGAGCCGATGTCTTCGCGGTCAGCGGTGGCTGCGCAAATTTCAGGGTAGCCAAACCAGACGAGGGGAGTATCATTTCGCTACCGGCATCCGTCCAAGGAGTGCGCGAACTGTTTTGCCTCCGCGTCTGCGCCTGAAAAGTCTGGAGAAGATACGCTCTTATGCCGAAGACCCCGAAGATCCTGCTGCTGGCTGTCTCTGTCGTTCTGGTACTGACGGTGTTTCTCGGCCTTCGCGAGAGCCCGGTGAGCGCTGCGTCGGAGCAGGCGGATGGAGCCTACCGGCAGATCGACGTGTACAGCGAGGTGCTGCGGCACATTCAGTCCGACTATGTCTCCGACCCGAATATTCCATCGGTGACCAACGGCGCGCTGCGCGGGCTGCTTGAATCCCTGGACGCGGACTCGAGCTATCTGACCCCGACGGACTACAAGGCTTACAAAGCGGACAAGGCCAAAGGCGAGGGCAAGGCGCAGGTCGGCATCCACGTGTCCAAACGTTTCGGCTATGCGACTGTGGTCTCGGTGGTTCCGGGCAGTCCGGCGGAGAAGGCGGGCTTGGTGGACGCCGACATTCTGGAGGCGATCAATGGCGTGGACACGCGGGATCTGTCGCTGGCGATGATCCAGATGATGCTCGATGGGCAGACTGGGTCGGAGGTCTCGGTTTCGGTGGTGCGCCCGCGCAAGGCGGTTCCGGACAAGATTACGATGACGCGCACGATTGTGGCCGAGCCGCCTGTGTCTGAAACGATGTATGAGAACGCCTCGATTCTGTACCTGAAGCCGGTGGTGCTGGATCGGGAGCATGTGCTGGCGGTGGAGGCGAAGCTGCGCGCCGAGGACAAGGCGGGGAACAAGAAGATTCTGCTCGATCTGCGCGATGTGGCTGCGGGCGATATGCTGGAGGCGACGCGGCTGGCGAATGTGTTTCTCAAGTCGGGCACGATTGCGACGCTCGAGGGCCAGCGGGTGCAGAAGGTAACGTATACGGCCGATCCGGCGAAGGCTTTGGTGCCTACGGGTTCGATGGTGGTGTTGGTCAACCGGGGCACAGCGGGTCCGGGTGAGCTGGTGGCGGCGGCTTTGCTGGACTCGAAGCGCGCCGAGCTGGTGGGCGAGAAGACCTTCGGCGAGGGCGCGCAGCAGAAGACCTTTGAGCTGCCGGATGGCGCGGCGCTGATTCTTTCGGTGGCGAAGTACGAGTCTCCTTCGGGCAAGAAGCTGCAGGATGACGGAGTGACGCCGGGAGTGCTGGTGGCCGGAAACTTCGACGACAACGGGAGCGATGAGGAGGACGACGCCTCGGCGACCCATCCGGTTGCGCCCAAGAAGCCTGCCGTGCAGGTGGATGACCAGCTCTCAAAGGGGCTGGAGCTGCTGAAGGCCAAGGCCGCCTGAGCGATCGTCTTCGAGCGACGGCACGGAAACGGCCATCCCTCCCCGTGGTAAGGTGAGAGGGCTGTGAACACGCTTTTTACCGAGTCCGGAGAGGCTGAGGCGCAGGCTGCCGCCGCGCCAGGCAAGTCCCGGCGGCAACGTGTGCAACGGGTTGCGGACTGGTTTTGGCTGCCGGCCGGGCAAGGCGCTCCGCGGCGGATGTTTCCTCTGCTGCTGACGTTGTCGGCGCTGTTCGGCATCCTGTGCGGGCTGGTCGTGGTGTATTCGATCGACCTGCCGCAGATGGAAGACCTGGCCCGGTACCGGCCGGATACCACGACTGAGCTGCTGGATGTGAACGGGCGGGAGATCGGCTCGTTCGCGCTGGAGCGGCGCGTGGTGATTCCGTATACGGACATTCCGCAGGTGCTGCAGGACGCGATCATCTCGATCGAAGATAAGAGCTTTGAATCGAACTGGGGAGTCAACCTGTTTCGCGCGGCGGAGGCGGCGTACCAGGACATTCACCTGCACTCGCGGGCGCAGGGCTCGTCCACCTTGACGATGCAGCTGGCGCGCAACTTATTTCTTTCCTCGCAGAAGACGTATACGCGCAAGCTGCAGGAGATTTTCCTGACGGTGCAGATCGAGCGGCGCTTTACCAAGCAGCAGATTCTGACGCTCTATGTGAACCAGATCTATCTCGGCCACGGACGCTATGGGTTTGAGGCAGGCAGCGAATACTACTTTTCAAAGCACGTCAAAGACTTGACGCTGGCCGAGGCTGCGCTGCTGGCCGCGCTGCCCAAGGGGCCCGAGTCGTATTCGCCGATCCGGGATCCGGAGCGGGCGCTGCGGCGGCGGAACCTGGTGCTGCAGGAGATGCTGCATGACGGCAAGATCTCCGCGCAGCAGGCTGCGGCGGCCAAGGCGGAGCCGTTGGGGCTGAAGCTCGAGGTGGTGCCCAACAGCATCGCGCCTTATTTTGTCGAGGAGGTGCGGCGGCAGCTCGAGAAGGAGTACGGCGTCGAAGAGGTGCATGGCGCGGGGCTGCGGGTGTATACGACGCTCGATCTGGGCCTGCAGGCGGTGGCGAACAAGGCGGTGCTCGAGGGCGCGGCGAAGTACGAGCGGCGGCATGGATGGAAGGGCAATCTGCAGAACGTGATCCTGGCGGGGCTGGACGCGGAGACGTACAAGCATCCGGACTGGCTCGCGACGGTGGCCGCGGGCGATTACGTGCACGGCATGGTGACGGAGGTGACGCCGCGGCTGGTGACGGTGAAGGTGGGGGCGCAGCGGGTGACGCTCGGCCAGCAGGATTGGGCGTGGACGGAGAAGGTTTCGGCTGTGAACTTTCTGAAGATGGGCGACCTGGTGTATGTGCGGGTGACGTCGATGGAGCCGGATGGCGAGGGCAAGGCGGCGCTCGAGCAGGACTCGGGCGTGCAGTCGTCGCTGATGGCGATCGACAACTCGAATGGCGAGGTGATGGCGATGGTGGGTGGGCGGGACTATGCGCTCAGCCAATATAACCGGGCGACGCAGGCGCAACGGCAGGTGGGGTCGTCGTTCAAGCCCTACGTGTACACGGCGGCGATCGAGAACGGCGCGAAGCCGGGCGACATTGTGGTGGATGCGCCGACATCGTTTCCTACGCCGAACGGATGGTATACGCCGCACAACTATGAGCCGGACTACCGGGGCGCGATGACGCTGACCAGCGCCTTTGCCGAGTCGCGCAACATTCCGGCGCTGAAGCTGGCGCACCAGGTCGGCATCAAGACGGTGATCGAGGTGGCGAAGCGGTTCGGGATTACGAGCAACCTGCCGGCGTTTCTGCCGGTGGCGATCGGCGCGGCAGACCTTACGCTGGCCGAGCAGGTGGGCGCGTATACCGTGTTTCCGAACGACGGCATACGGATTGAGCCGCATTATATCCGCAAGGTGACGCAGGCCGATGGAGTGCCGCTCGACGCGCCGAAGCCGCAGGTCAATGAGGTGATCTCGGTCGAGACCGCGCGCATGATGATGACGCTGCTGAAGGCGGTGACGACCTATGGGACGGGCGCGGCAGCGGCAAGCCTGCATCATCCGTTTGGGGGGAAGACGGGTACGACGAACGACTACACGGATGCGTGGTTTATCGGGTTTTCGCCTTCGGTGACGGCGGGCGTGTGGGTTGGCTTTGACAATCGTCAGTCGTTGGGCGAGAAAGAGACGGGGGCGAAGGCGGCGCTGCCGATCTGGATGGATTTTATGCGGGCGGCGATCGAGGGTAAGGACGATGAGACGTTCCCGGCGGAGGGTGCGCCGAAGAAGCGTTTGGCGGTGACCGAGGACGCGGAGAAACCGGAGGCTCCGGACGCCGAGGCAGCGCCGGATGCTTCAGAGAATGGGGAGCCTAAGAGTGCCGAGCCGCCGGCTGGGGCGGTGCCGAGTGCTCCGGCTGTGCCGATTCTGCCGGAGAGCGTGCCTCCGCCGGTTGCTTCGCCTCCGCCTGGAGCTTAGGGCCAAAGACGAGCACAGAGGACGCCGAGAAACACAGAGGTTCGCAGAGAAGCTTCAGGTTCGTTTGGTGAGGATGTGGGCGAGGCGGAAGTAGGTGGTGGCCTGACGGACGTCCTTGCCGATCTGGGCGCGGAGGGCTTCGGGGGAAGGGAAGCGGACTTCAGGGCGGAGGCGCTTGAGGAAGGCCAGCTCGAGACCGGTTTGCTCGGTGAGCGAGAGCGGGTGGAAGTTGAGTAGATGGGATTCGACGGTGAAGGAGTCGGCGCCGAAGGTGGGGCGATTGCCGATGTTGGTGACGGCCTCGAAGCACTCGGCGGCTGGACCGGCGCCGACGGTGAGCGCGGTGATGTAGACGCCATGGGCGGGCAGGAGCTCCGGGTAGGGCGCGAGATTGATGGTGGGGACGGTGTAGCGCGTGCCATAGCCGCGGCCGGAGACGGGATGTGAGCAAAGGGTAAACGGCCGGCCGAGCAGGGCGCGGGCGCGGGAGACGTCGCCGGCGGCGAGCAGGGCGCGGATGCGGCTGGACGAGACGGGGCCGCCGCGCAGCAGGTGCGGCGCGTAGCCGTGCACGGAGAAGCCGAGCTGGGCGCCGAGGGCCTCAAAACCCTGCATGTCGGCGGAGGCTTGATAGCCGAAGCGGAAGGTTTCGCCTTCGTGAACCTCGCGGACGTGGAGGCGGTCGCGAAGGATCTCGCGGGCGAACTGCTCGGCGGTGAGCTGGGCGAGCGCGGGGGTGAAGGGCAGGACGAGGGTGGCATCGATGCCGGTGGAGGCGAGCTGCTCGAGTTTTTGCGGGAGCGGCGTGATAAGAGCATGGGGGGCATCGGGGCGCAGAACGCGGATGGGGTGGGGGTCGAAGGTGAGGCCGAGCGAGCGGAGGGAGAGGGCGTGGGCTCGGCGGCGGACCTGGTCGATGACCCAGCGGTGGCCGCGATGGACGCCGTCGAAGTTGCCGATGGTGGCGATGGTGGGGCCGAAGCTCGGGGGAATCTCGGCGAGGGAGCGGAAGATCTTCATACGGCCGGCTCCGGGGTGTCCTGGGGGGCGATGTCGAATTCGAGCTTCAGGCCGTCATAGGCGAGGCGGATGTGCGGGGGCAGGCCGGCTTCGGTGAGGGCATGGTCGAGGTCGTGGGACATGTGGGTGAACAAGGCGCGGCGGGGCTTGAGCTGTTCGACGAAGGCGATGGACTTGGCGAGGTGGGAGTGGCTGGGGTGGGGCTCGCGGCGGAGGGCGTCGAGGATGAGGAGATCGAGGCCTTCAAGCAGCGGGACGGACGCGGGTGGGAGATCGCTGAGGTCGGTGAGGTAGGCGGCGGCGCCGAAGCGATAGCCGGTGATGGTTTCGCGGCCGTGGAGGATGGGGATGCGTTGAAAAGCGGCGCCGAAGAGAGCAGTGACGGCGCCGGGGGTGTCGGGCAGCTCGTGGAGGGCGACGCGGGCGCTGGTGGGGTAGCGATTCTCGGTGCGGAAGGTGTAGCCGAAGACGCGGCGGAGGGCGGCGGCGGTGGGGGCGTCGGCGAAGAGGGGGATCTCGGCCCGGAAGCTGAGCGGGCGGAGATCGTCCATGCCGAGGATATGGTCGGCGTGGTGGTGGGTGTAGAAGACGGCGTCGACGCGGGTGAGGCGCTCGCGGAGGGCCTGGGCGTGGAAGTCCGGGCCGGTGTCGATGAGCACGGTGTGGCCGTTGAAGTCGAGGCGGATGGAGGGGCGGGTGCGGCGGTTGCGCGGGTCGCCGCCGGGAGCCATGGCGGAGCGGCAGACGGCGCAGGTACAGCCGAGCGTAGGCACGCCCATGGAGGTTCCGCTGCCGAGAAACGTGAGGGTCGCGTCCATCCGCTGCGTGGCTACCGCACGATGCTCGGGCCGGGACGAGCGCCGGGCGGCGGCGGAGTGGCGGGGCCGGCGGCGCGCTGCTGGGCGGAGCGGGCGAGGGCCTGGGTGATCTCGAGAAAGGCGAGGCGGAGCTCGAACAGAGCGCTCGACAAGATGGTGTCTTCGGCCGGGGCGAGATTGCCGGCGGTCTTGTCGCTGAGGACGCCGAGCATGTCGATGGATTGCTTGGCGCCGAGGATGTCGACCTGGGGCTGCTGGCCTTCCTGGGTGCCTCCGCCGAGCTGCAGGATGGCCTGCATGTAGACGGATTGGACGAGCGACTCAAAGGTGAGGGCGGGCGGGTGGTCGGCGCCGGGATTGGCGGCGCGGAGGGCGGTTTCGAGGCGGTCGGAGGTGGCCTGGTAGGCGAGGCGGGACTGCTCCATCTGCTCGGCTGTGGGGGCTGGGGGGAGGTCGGCGTCGAGATCGCCGGCGGAAGGCTCGGGCGCGACGGCAGCCTCAGGTGCGGAGATGCTGTACGGGACCTGGCGAAGGGAGCCGGAGGCGGCGGGCTCCGAGGCTTGGCTCCGGGAAGGCTGGGCGAGCGTGAGCGACTCCGGCTCATGCAGGCCGGCTGGCTCAGTGTCTTGCGTGCTTGCTGGCACAGCATCTCGCATCCGCTCGGGTGTTGGATCGGCGTCGGGACGCGGTTCGCCTTCGGTGGTGAACTTGCGGCGGTCGGTGATGACGAACGGGAGCGGTTTTTCGGGCATGGTCAGGCTCGTTTCAGAAGACTAGGTTCGCGCACGGTGGAAGGGAAGTGCTGCGGGAGTCGCGACGCCGCTGGAGTATGAGATGCTGCCGGCGCGATCGAGCGCCTCGCGGCGGATGTACCCGAGGGCGAGTTGCGCGGGACCGCCGGGGAGATCGAGGCGCGTAGCGCTGGTCAGCTCGCCAATGGGCTTGCCGGGGTCGGCGGCGTCAAAGAGCGAGGTTCCAGCGGGCGGCAGATCGCCGGTGAGGACGAAGCCCGAAAAGGTGCGGTGCAGGTTGCCGCGGGAGCGGATGCGCTCGACGATCTCCTGGCCGAGATAGCAGCCTTTGCTGAAGTGGAGGGCGCGGGAGGAGATGCCGGGCGGAGTTGTCTCCTGGGGTAGTTCTTTGTCGCGGATGTCGGTGCCGAACAGGGGTGTGCCCTCGGCGATGCGGAGCTGGTGGAGCGCTTCGGCGTTGGAGGCGGCGGCGCCGTGCGCGAGGAGCGTGGAGGTGAGCATGGTGATGGCCGCGGGGCCGGCCCAGAGCTCGAAGCGGGGGATGAGCGGGCTGTGCGCGTGGATGAGGGCAGTGGAATCGGGCAGCTGGGTGAAGGTGAGAGGCGGGAGGGCGGCGTCGATGCCGGCCGAGGTGAGCACCGCGGCGGCGCTGGGACCGGCAAGCAGCAGGCCTGCCCGGCCGTCCAGCGGCTCGAGCTCGACGTCATCCATGATGATGAAGTGCTCGAGGTGGGCGAGGAGCTTGGGAAGCTGGCCGCGGCTGGTTTCGAGGAGAATGGCGTCGGGCTCGAGGAAGGCGGTGGCGTCGGCCTGGATGCGGCCCTGGGCGTTGAGGAAGAAGGTATAGCAGCCCTGGCCGGGAGTAAGGGCCTGGATGGAGTTGGTGGCCATGCCGTTCAGCCAGCGGACGCGATCCTCGCCGGTGACGCGGAGCCAGGCGGTCTCGTCCAAGCAGATCAGGGCCGCGGAGGCGAGCAGCGGCGCGATGGGACCGGCATTGGACGGAGCTTCGGCGGACTGGGTGATTGCGGCGAAGCTCATAGGCGGAAGCACGCGGAACATCTGCGTACACTTGGATTATAGCGGGGCGGGGAGGATTCACTTGGATCTGGCGAGCTGGCGGAAAGACCTGGGATGTGTGGCCGGCATAGTTGTTTGCGTGATTGCGGGGATGAGTTGGGCAGGGGCGCAGACGGCGACGCCGCCCGTTCCGCAGGGGCCGCCGGCCAAGCCGAAGGGCGAGATCGTGATGACGCCGCGGCAGGCGAAGGAACTGTTCGAGTCGGTGGACCAGATTATGAGCTTCGCGGCCAACGATACGGGGCTGCCGCCGGTGGTAAAGGTGAAGCGGCGGCTGGTGACGCGGGATGAGGTGAATAAGTATCTGGTGAAGTCGTTTGAGGAGGATGAGAGCGCGAAACGGCTGCAGCGGTCGGAGATTGTGCTGAAGAAGTTCGGTCTGCTGAACCGGGATTTCGATCTGAAGCCGTTTTTGCTGAGCCTGCTGACGGAGCAGATTGCCGGGTACTACGACGAGAAGACGAAGACAGTGAACCTGTTGAACTGGATCGATCCGGACGACCAGAAGCCGGTGCTGGCGCACGAGCTGACGCATGCGCTGCAGGACCAGAAGGTCAACCTCGAGAAGTGGAGCGACAGCGGCTTCAAGGGCACGTCGAAGACGGCGAGCGAGGACGCCGAGCGCATCGCGGTCGATGAGAAAGAGACGGCGCGGCAGGCGGTGGCGGAGGGCCAGGCGATGGTGGTGTTCGTCGACTATGGGCTGCCCAAGGGCGAGACGCTGGCGAACGAGCCGGAGATCGGGCAGAGGATGAAGCAGGCGGCGGCGGATTCGAGCGGCTCGCCGATCATGTCGCGCGCGCCGCTGCTGCTGCAGCGCTCGCTGGTATTTCCGTATGCGGATGGGCTGAGCTTCGAGCAGGCACTATTGATTAAGGGGGGCAAGAGCCTGGCGTTTGCGGGGGCGTTGGCCAATCCGCCGAACTCGAGCTTCGAGGTGATGAATCCGCAGGCGTACCTGGCGCATGTGGCGGTGCCGGTGTTGCGGCTGGGGGATGTACACGGGTTGCTCGATGCCGAGTATGAGCCGTATGACGTGGGTGTAATGGGTGAGCTGGACGTGGAGATTATGGCGAGCCTGTTTGGCGGGCCGCAGATGGCGGCGGCGCTGGCGCCGCAGTGGGATGGCGGCGTGTATTACGCGGGCCAGCGGAAGAGCGCGACGGCGGCGGAGAAGGCGACTACGGCGTCGATTGGGGTGATGTACGAGTCGCGCTGGAAGAGCGCGGAGGCGGCGCAGACGTTTGCCAAGCTGTATACGGCGGAGCTGGGGCGGAAGTACTCACAGCTGGCGGAGCGCAAGGCGGATGAGATGGGTGAGGACGAGCAGGTGTATACGACCAACGAGGGCGATGTGCTGCTGTCGTTCGATGAGCGGGGACTGTTCGTTGCGGAGGGGTTTCCATTGGCGACGGCTCGGAAGCTGCGGGACCAGGTGCGGGCTGTGCAGGGCAGCGGGCCGATGCGGCTGGCGCTCGGAGACAGAGGGCATGAGCTTACGCTGGGTGCGCTGGGGGAGATGATGCGTGCGGGGATGGTCAAGCCGAAAACGCTGGAACGGTATACTTCATTTCGGTAACGCGGCATAAGGAGCACTGTGCAGAAGGTGGAGATCGGGATTATTGGCGGCAGCGGGTTGTACTCGATGCCGGGGCTGACGGGGTTGCAGGAACAGATCGTCGAGACGCCGTTTGGGGCGCCTTCGGACGCGTACATGGTGGGCGAGCTGGACGGGCGGCCGGTGGCGTTTTTGGCGCGGCATGGACGGGGACATCGGATCCTGCCGAGCGAACTGAACTTTCGCGCGAACATCTACGGAATGAAGATGCTGGGGGTGGAGTACATCCTGTCGGTCTCGGCGGTGGGGAGCTTGAAGGAAGAGCATACGCCGACGGACTTTGTGATTCCGGATCAGTTTATCGATCGGACGTTCGCGCGGGTAGGAACCTTCTTTGGTGAGGGCGTGGTGGCGCATGTGGCGTTCGGCGACCCGGTGTGCTCCGTGGTGACGAAGGCGTTTCGGCAGGCTTGCGAGCAGGTAGGGGTCGTGGGCAAGCTGGGCGGGACGTATGTGTGCATAGAGGGTCCGCAATTTTCGACGCGGGCGGAGAGCCGGCTGTACCGGAGCTGGGGCGCGGATGTGATCGGCATGACGAACCTGCAGGAGGCCAAGCTGGCGCGGGAGGCGGAGATGAGCTATGCCACGCTGGCCATGGTGACCGACTACGACTGCTGGCGCGAAGGCCACGACGATGTGACGGTCGAGCAGGTGATGGCGGTGATGCACCAGAACTCGGCGAACGCGGGCAAGGTGGTGCGGGCGGCAGTGGCCGCGTTGCCGCAGGGAAAGAGTCCATATGCGGAGGCGCTGAAGTTTGCGATGATGACGGAGAAGACGCTGATTCCGGAGGCTGCGAAGCAGCGGCTTGACTTACTTATTGGAAAGTATCTCTAGATAGTTCGTAGTAAGTCGTATCGGGTAGCTGGAAAGGTGAGCATGTCGATTTTAGTGGTAGGTTCGGTGGCGTTCGACACGATTGAGACGCCGCATGGCAAGGCTGAAAAGGTGCTGGGTGGAGCGGCGACGCACTTTGCGCTGGCGGCGAGTTACTTCACCGATGTGCGCGTGATTGCTGTAGCAGGTGAGGATTTTGGGCCGGAGCAAGAGGCCGTGTTTACCAATCGCAAAATCGACATTCGCGGGATTGAGCATGCCAAGGGACTTAGCTTTCATTGGACGGGAGAATACTCGGGAAACCTGAATGAGGCTAAGACGCTGGGCACGGATTTGAATGTATTTGCTACATTTGAGCCGAAAATTCCGGAGGAATATCTCGATAGCGAGTATTTGTTCCTTGCCAATATCGATCCGAAGCTACAGACGCGGGTGCGCAGCCAGATGCCGAACGTGAAGATGGTGTGCGGCGACACAATGAACTACTGGATTGCCGACCATGGCGCAGCGCTGGCTGAGGTGCTGAAGGAGCTCGATGTGCTGCTGATCAACGACGGCGAGGCCAAGATGCTCTCGGGCGAGACGAATATGGTGAAGGCCGCGGACGCGGTGATGGCCAAGGGTCCGAAGGCGCTGGTGATCAAGCATGGGGAGTATGGCGCGACCTCGTTCTTTGGGCCGCGCATGTTTGGCGGAACGGATACGCGGCCGTTTCGCGCGCCGGCGCTGCCGCTGGCGGACGTAGTCGATCCTACCGGTGCGGGTGATTCGTTTGCCGGGGGATTTTACGGCTATCTTGCGTCGCAACGGCAGCTTACCCCGGCGGTGTTTCGGCGAGCGTTGTTTTATGGCGGCGTGATGGGGTCGTTTGCGGTGGAGCGGTTCGGCACGGAGCGTCTGCAGCATGTGCGGCAGGCGGAGATCGACGACCGCTTTGGGTTGTTCCGGGAGATCTCGCACCTTGAGCACACGGAGAGCTAGACCGGCGTCTGCGTTGCGGGCGGCTCCACTGGTAACAGACCCGGACGCAGTCGTGCCGGCGACCCGGCATGAGACGCTGCGGGTGGCGATCGGTGCGATCATTGCGGGATTCCTGGCGCTTTCGCTGAGCGCGCTGCATGGGGACATGCTGCTGTATGGCGACGCGGTGGCGCACCTGGGGATTGCGCGCGGCATTCTGGATACGAACGCGCCGGGGCTGGGGACGCTGGGCGGGGTGTGGCTGCCGCTGCCGCATCTGCTGATGCTGCCGTTTGTGTGGAAGATGGCGTGGTGGCAGGACGGGATGGCGGGGGCGTGGCCTTCGCTTGCCTGCTACATCGTGGGCGTGATGGGGATGTACCGGCTCTCGCGGCGGCTGCTGGCGCCGCGCTGGGCGCTCGTAGCGACGGCGTTTTTCGGGCTGAACGCGAACCTGCTCTACCTGGCCACGACGGCGATGACGGAGCCGTTGTTTCTGGCGCTCTTTACGTGGATGGTGCTGCTGACGCTGGAGCTGGTGGATGCGGTGGCGCGCGCGGAGTTTGGCCTGGTGCGGAGCCGGCTGGTGTGGGTGGGGCTGCTGATTTTTGCGGCGACGATGACGCGCTACGACGGCTGGGTGCTGGGTGCGGCGGTGTGGTGCGTGGTGGCCTGGGTGTTGCTGAAGACGCCAGCTGCGCAGGTGGAGAGCAGGAGGGCTCAGCGGGCGCGGGGTTCGGTGTGGCCTGTGTTTGCGGTCTTCACGGTGCTGGCGGTGGCGGGGCCGCTGCTTTGGTTTGGGTACAACCATGTGTTTGGGCACGACTGGCTGGATTTTTTGCGCGGGCCGTATTCGCCGAAGGAGATCGACCGGAAGACGTCGCCGCCGGGCGCGCATAAGTACTGGGGATGGCATAACCCGGCGTGGTCCTTGATGCTGTACGCGCGCACGGCGCAGGTGGATGCGGCGTGGTGGGAGACGGGCTGGCTGGTGGCGGCGGGGGCGTTGTGGGGGACGTGGCAGGCGCTCGGGCACAGAGTCTCGCGCGTGTGGCTGCTGCTTTGGCTGCCGCTGCCGTTTTATGTGTATTCGATCTCGTATGGATCGGTGCCGATCTTCATTCCGCAGTTGTATCCGCACTCGTTTTACAACTCGCGGTACGGGATGGAGATGCTGCCGGCGCTGGCGCTGTTTGCGGTGTATGCGCTGGCGCTGCTGGTTGGACGGCTGGGAGAGTTGCGGCCGCTGGCGGTGCGGTTTGTGCAGCCGGTGGCGCTGATGCTGGTGGTGTTGAACCTGGTGCTGATGGTGCATCAGACGCCGCTGGTGCTGAAGGAGGCGATGGTGAACTCGCGGGGCCGGCTGGCGCTCGAGCAGCCGTTGGCGCAGCAGCTGATGACGTTTCTGCCGGGCGCGACGATTTTGATGGAGAACTCGGAGCATGTGGGCGCGCTGCAGACGGCGGGAATCCCGTTGAAGCAGACGATTGGGCCGTCCGATTACTATCGCTGGCGGGATGCGATGCGGGACCCGGCGCAGACGGCAAACTACGTGGTGGCGGTGGCGGGAGACGATATCGCGAAGGCGGTGGCACGGCATCCGGAGGGACTGACGGAGCTGACGATTCTGTGCAGCACGAACCAGCCGTGTGTGCGGGTGTATGAGTCGGACCGGTATCACAAGGGGAGTTAGCGGGTCTCTGGAGAAAGCAAATACCGGGGATTCTGGCTTTGCCAGAATGACGACGGGTGGTGAGGGGGAACACGAACGCGATGATGAAGTTTGTGAAGGCGCATGCGTGCGGGAATGATTTTTTAATTTTGGAGGAGACGGCGGCGGGGCGGAATCATGCCGCGCTGGCCCGGCGTTGGTGTGCGCGGAATACGGGAATCGGCGCGGATGGGATCGAGTTTCTCGAGCGGCGCGCCGATGGGAGTATGTTTCTGCGGCTCTTCAATGCGGATGGCAGCGAGGCGGAGCTCTCGGGCAACGGCACGCGGTGTGTGGCGGCGTGGCTGGCGCACAGCGAGGGCCGGGAGGAGATGGCGCTGGGCACGCATGGCGGGGTGCGGACGTGCCGGGTGATCGGGCGCGAGGGGACGGTATTCCAGATGGAGAGCGGGATGGGCGTGCCGCGGGTGATGCCGCGGACAATCGTGGTCGACGGCGTGGGCGAGGTGTCGGGGGCGATGGTGAACGTCGGCAATCCACACTTTGTGCTGTTTGTGGAGGCGGAGGACTTCAGCGCGCATGGCTTGAGCTGGCAGGCGCTGGGGGCGAAGATCAGCGGCAGTCCGCTGTTTCCGCATGGGACGAATGTGGAGTTTGTGAAGATGCGGGCGGCGGGGGAGATTGAGTTTCGGATCTTTGAGCGCGGGTGTGGGCCGACGACTTCGTCGGGGACGGGGACGTGCGCTTCGTCTGCCGCGGCGATGGTGCTGCGGGACGCGGCGCGGGAGCTGACGGCGTATGCGGAGGGCGGGCCGCAGCGGGTGGTGTGGCCGGCGCGGGACCAGCCGATGCTGCTGACCGGGCCGGCCGAGATTTTGTGTGTGGGGGAGGCCTTTTGAGCGGGCTGACGAAACCACGGGCGCTCAGGCCGGGGGCGATGATCGGGATTGTTTCGCCGGCGAGCCTGGCGAATGCGGAGGCGGTGGCGCGGGGTGTGGCGGCGCTCGAGGCGCTGGGGTTTCGGACGCGGCTGTTTCCGCATGCGCTGGACCGGGGCCCGCTGAACTATGCGGGGACGCTCGAGGCGCGGCTGAGCGACTTTCATGCGGCGTTCGCGGACGGCGAGGTCGATGCCGTGTTCTGCACACGCGGGGGATGGGGGGCGGCGGAGCTGCTGCCGCATCTGGATCGCAAGCTGATCCGGGCCAATCCGAAGGCGTTTGTGGGCTATAGCGATGTGACTTCGCTGCACGTGTGGCTTATGCGGGAGGCGGGGCTGGTGAGCTTTCAAGGGCCGATGGTGGCCTCGGATTTTGCGAAGCCGCCGGGGCCGGAGGTGGAGAGTTTTCGGCGGGCGCTGCAAGGGATGGAGCCGTGGACGCTGGATGCAGGGGCTGGGCTGCGGGTGCTGCGGCCGGGGCGGGCAGAGGGTGCGCTGACGGGTGGGTGCGTGTCGATTTATGTGGAGGCGCTGGGGACGCCGTATGCGGCGGAGCCTCCGACGGGGGTGCTGTTCCTCGAAGACGTGGGGGTGAAGCCGTACCAGTGGGACCGCATGCTGGTGCATCTGCGGCTGGCGGGAATGCTGGAGCGCGTGACGGGAATTGTGTTTGGGGATATGGGGCAGTGCGTGGATTGGGCGGGGCAGCCTCCGCTCGAAGAGCAGCTGCTGTATGCGCTGCGGGAGTTCGCGGGGCCGGTCGGGATTGGGCTGCGCAGCGGGCATGTGGAGGGCGGGAATATTACGCTGCCGTGGGGCGTCGAGGTGGAGCTTGACCTGCGCGACGGGGCGAACCCGCGCATGCACTTTGCCGAAGCCTCGGTGCGCGGATAGGCTATGGGGATGGAAGAGCGTGGGGCGGGACGGCATATTTATCTGATCGGGGTGTGCGGCACGGCGATGGCTTCGCTGGCCGGGATGCTGAAGGCGGCCGGGCATCGGGTGAGCGGGTCGGACGCGGCGGCGTATCCGCCGATGAGCGATCAGCTGGCGGAGCTGGGGATTGCGGTGCAGCAGCCGTACGACGCGGCGCATCTGTCGCCTGCGCCGGATCTGGTGGTGGTGGGCAACGCCATCTCGCGGGGGAATGTGGAGCTTGAGCACGTGCTGGATCGGCGGATTCCGTTTTGCTCGATGGCGGCGCTGCTGCATGATGAGTTTCTGCTCGGGCGCGAGTCGCTGGTGGTGGCGGGGACGCACGGCAAGACGACGACGACCAGCATGCTGGCCTGGATGTACGAGGTGGCGGCGCGGCGCGATGCCCGGTTTCAGGCTTCGTTTTTGATTGGCGGGGTGGCGGAGAACTTTGGAACGAGCTTCCTGGTGCGGCCGCCGAGTGAGGGTGTGCGGCAGCCGTTTTTGCTTGAGGGCGATGAGTACGATACGGCATTCTTCGACAAGGGGCCGAAGTTTCTGCACTACTTTCCGGATGCCGCGATCCTGACGCATGTGGAGTTCGACCACGCGGATATTTACGACGATTTGAAGGCGGTGAAGACGGCGTTCAAGCGGTTGGTGAATCTGATTCCCCGGCGTGGGCGGCTGGTGGCGTTCGACGGCAGCGAGAATGTAACCGAATGTGTTGCAAAAGCATTTTGCGCGGTGGAGCGGTACGGGAAGGCTGCTGACTCCTATTGGCGGGTGCGGGATTTGGCGCACGTAGAGGGCGGAATGCGCTGGCGGCTGGAGCGTGCGGGCGAGTTCTTCGCCGAGTTTCTGCTGCCGATGCCGGGCGAGCACAACGCGCTGAACGCGACGGCCGCGGCGGCGCTGGCGGCGGGACAGGGTGTGCCGGCGGAGGCCATTGTGGAGGCGCTGGCAAGCTTCCGCAGCGTCAAGCGGCGGCTAGAGGTGCGGGCGGAGGTGAACGGGGTCACGGTGATCGACGATTTTGCGCACCATCCGACGGCGATCCGCGAGACGCTGACCGCGCTGCGCCACGCGTACCCGGGGCGGCGGTTGTGGGCGGTGCTTGAGCCGCGGTCGAATACGCTGCGGCGCAATGTATTCGCGGAGGCGCTGGTCGAGAGCCTGGCGCTGGCGGACCGGGTGGTGCTGGCCGGGGTGTTCAACTCAGGCGCGATCGCGGAGGCGGAGCGGCTGGTGCCGGAGACGGTCGTGCGCGCGCTGCGGGAGCGTGGCGTTCCGGCCGAGGTGCGGGAAGATGCGAAGGCGATCGTTGCGGCCCTGGCTCCGCAGCTTGAGCCCGGGGATGTCGTGGCGATTCTGTCGAATGGCGGCTTCGGGAATATCTATCACTTGCTGCCGCAGACGCTTCACTTGCTGCCGCAGGCGCTGCGTCAGCAGGCGCAGGCCCCGGCGTCGCAGGCCCATCTCACCGTTAGCATGGCTGGTTGACGTGGCCCTCTGTGTCCCTCGGAAACGGCTATGAGCGCGCTGAGAGATGCTTTTGCGACGCTCACTTTGCTCTGCATTTATCTTGTCTTTGGTATTCCCGTGGGGTTGATAGGGATTCCGCTGACGCTGATCACAAAGGACGTGACGTGGCTCTACCGGGCGTCGATGTGGGTGACGCGGACGGGGGTGCGGCTGGCCGGGGTGCGCGTGGATCTGCGTGGCCTGGAAAACATTCCAGCAAACGGAAGCTGCATCTTCATGTGCAACCATGTCTCGAATCTGGATCCGCCTGCCTTGATTCCGATGATTCCAAAGCGGTGTGTGGTGCTGCTCAAGAAGGAGCTGATGAGCATTCCGCTGCTGGGCCGCGCGATGCTGCTGGGCGGGTTCATTCCGGTCGAGCGCGGGTCGCGGCGGGATGCGGCGCAGGCGAGCGTGGCCGCGGCGACGCAGGCGGTGCGCAAAGGCCTGCCTATCGTGGTGTTTCCAGAGGGAACGCGGTCGCTCGACGGCAGGTTGTCGCGCTTCAAGAAAGGACCGTTTTATCTTGCGCAGGGAACCGGGGCGCCGATCGTGCCGGTGGCGGTGTCCGGGACGGAGCGATGCCTGCGCAAGGGAAAGACGCTGATTGCACCCGGAGTGGTGGAGGTGCGGCTGCTGAGGCCGATCGACCCGGCGGGATATGCGACGCGCGAAGAGTTGATGACGGCGGTGCATGCGGCCATCGCGGAGGCGCTGCCGGAGAGGATGCGGCCGTTGAGCTCGGGCATGCGTGCCGTCGCGGCAGGTTAGAGGGAAGGACCTGGTGCTGCCCAGCAAAAACGAACAACGGCAAAGACCAATCCAGGGGTCCTTCGCTGCGCTTAGGAGAACGCGATCTTGTAGCCACGTCGAACGGAGTTACTCGACCTATTTGATATAGGCGTTGAAGCCGTCGGCCATGAGGCGTTGGCGCATGGCTTCCGCGTCCTTTTTGGTGGCGAAGGGGCCGACCTGGACATGGAGGAGCTGGTCCTGCGGCTCGGGGCGGATATGGACCGCGTAGCCGCGGCGGGTCAAGGTGGAGGCGATCAGGTCGGCGTCCTCCTGATGGGTGACGGCGGCGATCTGGACCAGGAATTGCGTGGCTCCAGCAGCCGGGGCGGGGGGCGGAGCGCTTGCTGCTACCGGTGTGGTCTCGGCGGGGGGACGGGCCCGGGGAGCGAGAGGCTCGGCTGGGGTTGGATCGACGGTTGCCGTCCCGGGGGTGCGGAGTTCGGGTTTGGGGGCGGGCGCCGCGGTTGGATCGGTGGGCGCTTTTGCGGCCGGAGCGGCGCTACCAGCAGCGGGTTTGGCGCCGGTCAGCCGAAGGCTTGGCTGGGTTTCGGAGAGGACGGTGACCGCGCTTGTGTGTTTCGCGCCGAGCGAGTAGCCGAAGCCGAAGAAGGCCGCGCACAGGGCAGCGAGAGCGAAAAAGATGCCGAGCAGAAGCGTGGTGCCGAGGGTGATCTCGCGGTCTGGCGTCGCGGTGGGGATATTCTCGTCGTGAGGATCGGTCAGACTGTTCACTGGCGTGATTCCTGTGGGCGCCTAGCCAAGTGCAAACGCAGATTCCTTCGGGGGAAGGACAACGAACGGACGATCGAATCGACCGGGGTCGCTTTAGAAACGGTACCAGAAGCCGATGGTGGGTTGCGAGGTGATGGAGCGCTTGTTGTTGGCCAGGTAATTCTGGTTGAAGTCGGGCGCGCCGAAGAACTGCTGCCGGAATTGTACGCGCGCGCCGAAGTCCGGCCCGAGCAAAGCGGCATCCGCACCAAGCTCGTAAAGGTAGACGCCGCGCGGCTCCTTGGGCAGGCCCTGGCCGCCGCCGCCGGTGGGCGCGAACTGGAAGCCGCCGACGCCGACGCCGCCGAAGGGATGGAGTCCGAAGTAGCTGCCCGGAGCATGGACGATGTAGGCGACGGAGTACTCGCTGACCTTGGTCTGCGCGCCGAGGACGTAGGGCACGTTCAAGGGCGGGGTTCCAGTGACGTTCGAGACGGTGAAGTTGTCGGTGTAGCGCACGAAGCCGTAGTTGAACTCAGCGCCGATCAGGGGAGATTTGGTGTAACGGATCTGCGCCAGCGCGCCGACGGTATTGCTGGGGCTGAGCGCGACCAGCTGCGGAAGATAGGTGATGCCGGAGGTGTTGGTGGTGAAGGAACCGGCGGCGTTGACGGCGAGGTCGATGTGGGCGAGCTGGCGGCTGAGGGCGGTCTCGGGCTTTTGCTGGGCGGAGGCAAGGGCGGTTACAAGGGTTAAGGCAAAAGCGGCGCGTGTGCCGAGGCGCCGGCGAAATACGTTCATCATCAGGAACTGACTCCCTTACCGAAGATCACTGTTGTTCAGTCTACTCTGCGAGATGGGCGGAGGCTCGCGCGGGACTCTGCTTGTTGCGGCGGGCGCGGAGGGCGACGCGTCCCAGCCAGACGGTGGATGCGCTGAAGAGGAGACCCGCAAGCAGAGCGGCCGGCAGATGGACGGCGCCGGCGTGCCGGGACGGGTCGACGAGGTGGAGCAAGCCGGCGGTCAGCGCGGCCCAGCCCAGGGCCGCGGCAAGCAGGGCGCGGCGGGAGACGATCGCAAGCAGGAGCAGCCCGAATCCCGCGCATGCGGACGCGAGGGATGCAGGTTGAATCGGCATGCGGCTGAAGGCGAACAGGCCGAGCATGAGCGAAAGTGTGCCCAGGCAGCCGGAAAGAACGGTGCCGGGCAGGTTGAACTCCAGGTAGAGCAGCAGGATGCCGAGGACGACCGCGGCGAGCGCGGCGTCCGGCGTGGCGAGCGGCCGGGAGAGGGCGAGGCTCATGGCACGGTTTGACCGCGGGACTGCAGCGCCTGCCGCATGCCGAGGGCGGAAGAATCTTTCGGATCGATGCGGAGAGCGTTCTGTACGTCGACGACGGAGGCGGCGACATCGCCCTTTTGGAGGTCGAGGCGGGAGAGCACGAGCCAGGCGGCGGCGCTGGGCTTCAGCTTGAGCGAGGTTTGCGCCTCTTGATGAGCCTGGTCCAGGTCGCCGCTGCGTTCGCGTAACTGGGCGAGGCCGGCGTGTGCGGCGGCGCTGGCGGAATCGGCGGCGAGGGCGGAGTTGAACTCCTGCTCGGCTTCGGGGAGCAGTCCCTGGGCGAGGTAGTCGCGGCCGAGCTGGGTGTATTCGGTGGCCTGCTGGTCCTTGGGGAGGGTGGCGAGGCGGATGGCGCGGACCTGGTCGAGCTGGAAGGTGGCCTGGCGGAAGCCGGCCTCGGAGTAGACGCGGCGCAAGCGGGTGGTCGGCTCGAAGCCGCCCGAGGCGGGCGCCTGGCGGCCGGCGGCGATGAGCGCGCGCATCTGCTGGGCTTCGGTGTCGGTGGGCTTGAGCTTGAGCGCGGCCTCGATCTCGCGCTCGGAGCCGGCGAAGTCGCCGCGGCGGTAGAAGGAGACGGAGAGATTGTAGTGGTAGTCGGGGTCGTTGGGGTCGGCGTTGGCGGCGCGCTGGAAGAGCGCGGTACCGTCCTTGTTCTGGCGGGCGAGCGCGACGCCCTGGTCGTTGACGACTTCGGGAAGCGGCAGGCGCGAGGCGACGAAGGAGAAGGCGTTGGCGGCGTCGGCGTATTTGGCTGCGTTGAAGCGGGCGAGGCCCAGATAGAAGTTGGCTTCAAGGGCGAGGCGGCTGCTTTGCGGAACCTTGGCCAGCACGGCGGCGGCCTGGTCATATTGGCGGCTGGTGTAGAGCTCCTTGCCGAGGGCGAGCTGGGCTTCGGCGTAGGCGGGGGCGTCCTGGACGGCGGTTTCGAGGCGCTTGACGCGCTCCTGCGAGGTAGGCGCGTCGGTGCCGCGAATGTAGTTTTCAAAGGCGCTGAGGCGAACGCCGGCGGAGGCGGAGAGGAAGGTCTGCTGGGCGACGGAGAAGCCGGGCTGAACCTGCCGGGCGATCTTCCAGGCGATGGCGTTTTCGATGTCGAAGAGCCGGGAGAGCTCGGCGGAGTCGTCGAGTGGCGCGGAGAGCTTGAGCTTGTCGACTTCGAGTACCTGCGCCTGCACCTGGATGCGCTCGCCCTGCACGTTGTAGCTGCCGACGATGACGTAGTCGGCGTCGAGGGTCTGCGCGATGCGGATAGTGGTGGCGCGGGTGGGGCGGAAGCCGGCGGGCAGGCCGAGATGGTCGAGGGCGAAGAGGCGGTCGTCGCGCGAGATGGTGAGGAAGCCGGCGGAGCTGAGGCGCTGGTTGAGGGTGACGGGAAAGGAGTCGCCGACCCAGTTAAGGGTGGGCTGGCCGGAGCGGTTGTCGAAGGGCAGCACCAGGACGACGCGGCCGCCGGGCTCCTTGGCGCTGGCCGCGGAGGAGGCTTGGGCGAGGGCTTGGGAAGCGCTTAGGGCGCAACTGAGCAGGGCCGCGAGGGCGAGGGCGAGCGAGACGGGACGAGAGACGACGAGCTTCCGCACGACTCATTATAAGGTGGCATAAGGCGGCGGTTTGTTGGGCTGACTCCCGATGCCGGGTACAATAAGGGTGCGCGAAAGTGGCGAAATTGGCAGACGCACCAGACTTAGGATCTGGCGGAGCAATCCGTGGGGGTTCAAGTCCCCCCTTTCGCACCAAAAATTTGCAGGGATGGAAGTGTATGAGCCAGACGAAACCGGAACCGCAGCAGCCCGAGATCCGGCTCAAGAACGTGGAAGGCTATCGCGAGAGCTACGCGAATAGTGTGCAGGTCAAGATGAGCGTATGGGACTTTCAGCTGGTCTTCGGCACCATGCGCCAGGACGCGCCGGAGTTCGTCGATCTCGATAACTTTCAGGGCATCTATCTGAGTCCGCAGCAGGCCAAGGCGCTTTGGAATGTGCTGGGGCAGAACCTGGCGCAGTATGAGTCGACCTTCGGCCGGCTGGCGCTCGAGCCGCAAGGCCAGCCGCAGCCGCAACCGGTGTTCAAGGCGCAGGTTCCTCCGGACGGCGGTCCGATCAACTAAGCTGCTGACGGCGGGGAGAAACCGAGGTGGATGTGCTGCTTCGTCCGCGTGCGCAGGGAGCGAATCGTCCGCACTTCAGTGCGGTGGCCGCGCCGGTTGAGAAGCCGCTTCCGCTTTGGATTCTGTACCCGCTCTTCTTTGTTGCCATCTATCTCTCGCACTGGCCGTTGCTGCGCCTGCCCTACTTTTGGGATGAGGCCGGCTACTACATTCCGGCGGCGCTCGACTTCTTTCGCACCGGCTCGCTGATCCCGCAGTCCACCTTGACCAATGCGCATCCGCCGCTGCCCTCGGTGCTGCTGGCGGCGTGGTGGCATGTGGGCGGGACGGCGATCAGCGGCACGCGGACGTTTCTGGCGATGATCGCGGCCGCGGCCCTGCTGGGCGCGTTCCGGCTGGCGCGGCAGTTGACGGACTCGACCGCGGCGGCGCTGGTGGCGCTGCTGACGGCGCTTTATCCGGTGTGGTTTGCGCAGAGCACGATGGCGCATGCGGATTTGTTTGCGGCGGCGTTTACAGTGTGGGCGCTCTCCTATTTCTTTGGGCGGTATGTGGGGGTTGCAACCGGGCCGAGCCTGATTGCTGCGGCGGGGCTGTTCTCGTTGGCGGCGCTGGCCAAGGAGACCGCGATCGTGACCCCGCTGGCGCTGGGCCTGTGGGAGCTGACGCTGCTGGTGACGGAGCCTCGGGGGAAGCAGGCGCGGGTCCGGCTGGCGTGGCTGGCGGCGCTCTTTGTGCCGGTGCTTCCGCTGGCCGGATGGTATGCGTATCACTTCCATAAGACCGGATTTGTGTTCGGCAATGCTGAATTCTTGCGCTACAACGCGACGGCGAACTTCAGCGCGGCGCGGGTGGCCGTGAGCTTGTGGCATCGGGTCATCCACCTTACCGTGCACATGAACCTGTATGTGCCGGTGGTCGCGACGGTGGCGGCGCTGCGCATGCCGGCGATCCGGGCGCGGGCGGCGCGGCTGACGGCGCTGCGGCCGGCGTGGATGGCGGTGGGAATCGTGCTGGCGGGCAATGCGCTGGCCTTTTCGATTCTGGGCGGCGCGCTGCTGACGCGCTACCTGCTGCCGATGTACCCGCTGGAGCTGCTGCTGTGCGTGGCCGTGTGGCAGAGCCGCGGACCGCGGGTGCTGTATGGATTGAGTGCGCTGACGGCGGCGGCTTTTCTGGCAGGTTTGTTCTTCCCTCCGCCGTACAGCTTCGCGCCGGAGGATAACCTCACCTACCGGGATTTCGTGCTGCTGCATGCGAGCGCCATCGCGGTGATCGCGCATCGCTTTCCGGAGGCGACGGTGTTGAGCGCATGGCCGGCGACGGCGGAGATGCAGCATCCGGAGCTGGGCTATACGCGGCGTCCGATCAAGACGGTGGCCATCGACAACTTCGATCGCGAGCAGATCGAGCACGCCGCGCAGGACCCCGGAGCGTACGATACGGCGCTGGTGTTTTCGACCAAGTGGACGCCGCCGCCAGGCCATCTCTCACTGAGCCGCGCGACCGAGCGGAGCGATACGCAGTTCTACGACTTTCATCGCGATCTAGGGCCGCAGCAGGTCGCCGGGCTATTGCATGGCGACGTCGTATGGCAGGCGTCGCGCAATGGGGAGTGGGCGGCGGTGCTGCGGTTTCCGCGTTCGCTGGATGCGACTCTTCGGGTTCCGTGAGACGGACTGATCGCAGCAGGATCACCTGCAGAGGACTCGCCGATGACCAAGCAATCGGGGCGCTGACTCTTTGCGTCTCGTCCTCTGCATTGGGCTAGGAGGTCAGGCCGGCCTCGCCGCTTTCTTCGATGTGGCCCAAGAAGGCAAGTTCGGTCTCGGCGACAACTTTTTGCAAGCCCTTGGCTGAAATAACCGCGGATGCCGATGGATTCTAGGCAGGCTTTGAGGCGGTTGGAGTCTGAGGCTTGCCGGGTTGCGCGACGATCCGCAGATAGGGCTTGGGGGACTGCCAGCCGTCCGGGTACTTGGCCTTGGCCTCCTCGTCGGTGACCGCGGGCAGAATGATGACGTTTTCACCAGACTTCCAGTTCGCGGGGGTCGCCACCTTATGTTCAGCGGTGAGCTGGATCGAGTCGAGCACGCGCAGCACCTCATCGAAGTTGCGGCCGGTACTCATGGGGTAACTCAGCATAAGCTTGATCTTTTTGTCGGGGCCGATGACGAAGACGGTGCGTACGGTCGCGTTGTTCGCCGCGGTGCGGCCCTCGCAGCTGTCGCCGGCTTCGGCCGGGAGCATGTCGTAGAGCTTGGCGATTTTGAGGTCTGGATCGCCGATCATCGGAAAGGTGACCTTGTGGCCCTGTGTCTCTTCGATGTCGTCGGCCCATTTGCCGTGCTTGTCAATGGGGTCGACGGAAAGGCCGATCACTTTGGTATTGCGGCGCGCGAACTCGGGGGCGAGCCCGGCCATGTAGCCCAGCTCCGTGGTGCAAACGGGGGTAAAGTCTTTCGGATGCGAGAAGAGAATGGCGTAACCGTCGCCGATCCACTCGTGGAAGTGAACGGGTCCCTGGGTGGTTTCGGTGGTGAAGTCGGGTGCGGTGTCGTTGATGCGCAAAGACATTCGGTCTCCCTGTGCGTAGCTCTCGCAGCAAATCATACGAGAAACGGTGATTGGATGCGGCCGAAAAGGTTTCGACGCGCAATCAGACCCAATTGGCCCCAGGCGGGCTGCAGAGGTTAGCGTCGTTTTCGTCCGAAAGATACTCTAATAGATGCGAAGAAGCCCCGGGAAAGCAAGGGGCAAGAATCAGGGCTCGCGCAGACAGCGAGACCGTGAAGGACAGTCAAGTGGAATCTGTGGACAGTACGATTCAGTTGATTCAGATCCGGGAGCAGCGCGGGGCTGGAGAGCCAGCGGGCGTGGCGACCTGTTCGACCGCGCTGGCCGAGGGACCGTGGGTGTTCGACGCGCAGACGCCGGGTTACGGCCCGGGAGCGTCCATGCTGGACAGGTTGCCGGCGCTCGCTCCGCAGCAGGGCGTATTGCCGGAGGAGTATCGGAAGGCGTCGCCGGCGGAGCTCGATCTGCGTATCCGGGCGGCCAAACATGCGCTCGGCGAGCGCGTCGTCGTGCTGGGACACTTTTACCAGCGGGACGAGGTGATCCAGTATGCGGACTTCGTGGGCGACTCGTTTCAGCTGGCGCAGGCGGCGCGGACCCGGCCAAACGCAGAGGCGATCGTGTTCTGCGGCGTGCACTTTATGGCGGAGACTGCGGACATGCTCTCCCGGCCGGACCAGGCGGTGATCCTGCCGAACCTGGCCGCGGGCTGCTCGATGGCCGATATGGCCGACCTCGATTCGGTGACGGAATGTTGGGAGGAGCTCGAAGAGCTTTTGGGGACGGAGCCGGATCGAGAGGGTCGCGTACCGGTGATTCCGATCACGTATATGAACTCGTCGGCGGCGCTGAAGGGCTTTTGCGGCGAACATGGCGGAGTGGTGTGCACGTCTTCAAATGCGTCGACGGTGCTCGCCTGGGCTTTTGAGCGCGGGCAACGGGTGTTGTTTTTCCCGGACCAGCACCTTGGCCGCAACACCGGCAAGGCGATGGGCGTGCCGCTCGAGCAGATGCCGATGTGGGATCCGCGCCGGGCGATGGGGGGCACGGATGCCGAGACGCTCCGCAAGGCGAAGGTGATTTTGTGGCATGGGTTCTGCTCGGTGCATAAGCGGTTTTCGGTTGCGCAGATTGCCGAGGCGCGGGCGAAGTACCCGGATGTGCGCGTGATTGTGCACCCGGAGTGCCCAATGGAGGTGGTCGACGCGGCGGATCTGGCAGGCTCGACGGACGTGATCAACAAGGCGATCGCCGCGGCTCCGGCGGGCGCGACGATTGCGGTCGGGACGGAGATCAACCTGGTGCGGCGGCTGGCCAACCAGCATCCGGAGCTGACTATCTTCTGCCTGGACCCGGTGATCTGTCCGTGCTCGACGATGTACCGGATTCACCCCGGATACCTGGCGTGGGTGCTGGAGGCGCTCGAGCGCGGCGAGGTGCTGAACCGGATCACGGTGCCGGAGTCGGTGGCGGTGCCGGCGCGCGTGGCGCTTGAGCGGATGCTCAGCTTGAAGCCGGTAGGAAAATGATGGGGAACGATGCAATGCGGCCTTCTCGGGCAGCCGTCAATGCTCTAGTCCAAATGGTGCTCGAGGAAGATGCGCCCTGGGGCGACCTCACTTCGCAGACGCTGATCCCAGCGGCGGCGCGGGTCTCGGCGGAACTGGTGGCCCGGGAAGCCGGCGTTCTGTGCGGGGCGGACCTGTTTTGCGCGGCGATGTCCTTGACCGATGCCCGGATTGCGACGGCCTTCAGCCTCGAGGATGGGCAGAGATTCGGCAAGGGCGATGTGCTCGCGAAGGCGGAGGGGCCGGCGCGGGGTGTGCTGCAGGCGGAGCGGGTGGCGCTCAATTTCGTGCAGCGGCTCTCCGGGATTGCCACGTTGACGGCACAGTATGTTGCGGAGACCGCAGGGACCAAGGCGCGCATCGTCGACACGCGGAAGACGACGCCGGGCCTGCGCCTGGTGGAGCGGTATGCGGTGCGCTGCGGGGGTGGACACAACCATCGCTACTCGCTCTCGGACGCGGTGATGGCGAAGGACAATCACCTGGCGGTCGTCGGGGCGGGCGGCGGCGCGAGCTTGACGGAGGCTTTGCGCAGGATGCGGGAGGCGCTTCCACACACGACTCATATCGAGGTCGAGGTGGATCGCCTGGAGCAGATCGAAGCGGTGCTGGCGGCCGGGGTAGACACGATTATGTTCGACAACTTCTCTACCGCCGACATGCGGACCGGGGTTGCGCAGGTAGCGGGGCGCGCGCTGATCGAAGCCAGCGGCGGGATTACACTGGCGCGCATCCGGGAGATCGCGGAGACGGGCGTGGACGTGATCTCCGTCGGTGCGTTGACGCATAGTGTGCGCGCGCTCGATCTGGGTCTGGATTTAGGTATGGATCTAAGCCTGGATTTGGGTTCGGAAAGCCGCGTGGAGCGGGCGTGATTTACCTGGATGCGGCTGCGACGACCCCGGTCCGGCGCGAGGTGCTGGAGGCGATGTGGCCCTATCTGTCCGGCGAGTTTGGCAACGCGTCCAGCCAGCACTCGCTGGGCAAGCGAGCCGCGGAGGCGCTGGCCGAAGCGCGGCGGCAGGTGGCGGCGTTGCTTGGTTGCCGGGCAAGCGAGGTTATCTTCACCTCCGGCGGCACGGAATCTGACAACCTCGCGCTCAAAGGAGTTGCGCTGGCCAATCCGCGCGGGCGGCATATCATCACCTCGCCGATCGAGCATGAGGCCGTGCTCGCCTCCTGCGACTACCTGGAAAGGCACCATGGATTCGAGGTTACGCGGCTGCCTGTGTCGCGATTCGGAAGGGTAGAGCCAGCGGTGCTGGCGGCTGCCCTGCGCGAGGATACGACGCTGGTCAGCGTCATGCTGGCGAGCAACGAGGTGGGAACGGTGCAGCCGGTGGCGGAGCTGGCTGCACTTGCCCAGGCGCGAGGAGTGCCGATGCATACGGATGCGGTCCAGGGCGGCGGCGTGCTGGACATAACCGTGAAAACGTTAGCGGTGGACGCGATGAGCCTCTCCGGGCATAAGCTGGGCGCGCCCAAAGGAGTCGGCGTGCTGTTCCTGCGCGGCCGTCTGCAGGCGGAGCCGGTGCTGCACGGCGGCGGACAGGAGCGCGGGCGGCGCTCCGGCACGGAGAATGTGGCGGGGGCGGTCGGCTTCGCGCGCGCGCTGGAGCTGGCCACGGCCGGGCGCGCGGAGCGGAGTGAGCGCCTGCTGCGGCTGCGGGACGAGCTGATTGCGGGTGTGCTCGCCGGCGTGCCGCAGGCTCTCCTGACCGGGCACCCGGCGCAGCGGCTGCCTGGGCATGCCTCCTTCTGCTTTCCGGGGACGAGCGGAGAGGCGATGCTGCTGCAACTGGAGGAGCGCGGGATCGTCTGCTCGAGCGGCTCGGCCTGCGCGGCGGGGCGGGATGAGCCCTCGCATGTGCTGCTGGCGATGGGGTTCTCGCCGGAGGTGGCGCAGACCGTGGTGCGCTTCACGCTGACCGAGACTGTGACGGAGGAGGAGATCCGGCAGACGGTGCGCGCGGTGCAGGAGGCTTCCCAGGCGGTCCGAGCCGCGGCCGCGGCCTGAGCCGGTTGTTATCCGGCGCCCTTTCAAGGACACTGGACTCATTCCAACGCGCGAGGATGTCTTTGAAAACGCTTCGTAGCCTGCTGTTCGCCCTCCTCTTCGCCGTGCTTGCCGTCGAACTTCCGTGCGCCGGGGCGCAGGACGCGGACAAGTACCCCGCTGTGATCTACATCCTCCGGCATGCGGAAAAACCGGCGCCCGAGGAGAACTCTCCCGACCTGACGCCGACCGGGTTCAAGCGTGCGGAGGCGCTGCCGTCGCTGTTTGTGCAGATGCCCGGCTCTCCCGCGCCTCGGCTGCCGAAGCCGGATGCAATCTTTGCGACCGCCCGCAGCAAGAGCAGCAATCGGCCGGTCGAGACCGTGACTCCGCTGGCCCAGCTCTTGAAGCTGCCCATACAGCACGGCTTTGACGAACGGGCTACCGGACCGCTTGCGGCTGAGGTGCTGGGGGGCAAGTATGCGGGCAAGACTGTGCTGATCTGCTGGCACCACGGGCAGATTCCGGCGCTGGCCTCGGCGCTCGGCGTGGCGGACGCTCCCGCGGCATGGGAGGCTCCGGTGTTCCACCAGATCTGGAAGATCACCTACAGCGGCGGGCAGGCCAAGCTGACGACGCTCTCTGAAAGCTTGCTGCCGGGCGATCCGCAGTAAGCGGCGCTCAGGATGGCAGTTTGGCGGCCTGGCGCGACTGCTCGAGAGCCTGCACGATTCTTGGCCGCTCACGGAAGAGATAGTTGGCGATGATCGTCAAAAGACCGATGAAGTTGGCGATGGACGTGGTGAGCAGCGCGATGAGGACGCCGTCGCTCAGGTGGAAGCCGGCATTGGTGCGGCCCGACTGCCAGATCATCTGCCGTACGTTGTAGTCCCACCAGACGTTGATGAGCAGGGCAAAGAGGAAGAAGCTGAGGCGCAGCCAGAAGTCCAGGGTCCAGTCAAAGTGATCCTCCTGGTCTTTCACAGGCGAGAGCGTTCCGTCGCTGAAGCCTTGCAGCTCGAGCGCCGCATCCCGTACCGAGGCGGCGCCGGCGACGTTGCTCTCGAGCGCCGCGAAGTGGGCCGCGGATGCAAGAAGGCCCTCGAACGGCGGAGCGGAACTGGATGCCGGGGGCGCTGCGGGAGCGGGCTCCGGCATTAGAGCGTGTTCCTCAGCCGCCGCTGGAACTCGTCGCGGATGAACGCCGGAGGAATGACGGGGCTGGCGTTGGCGGGATCGGCGGCCTTGCGGGCGAGGTCCCAGGCGGAGCCTTGCTCATGGGTCATCATGGAGAGCTCGATCGCGGTCAGGCCGCGGTACTGCTGCCAGACCTGGCGGATGAGCTGGTCGTCTTCGGCCTCAAGCGCGGGAGTGTTGGGCGGAACAGGGCAGGGACGATGGATGTTCGCCGCGCGATAGCTCTTGAATGCCGAGTAGAGCTGCGGGACCACCGGGCCGTAGGGCCAGGCTTCGACGCTCTCGCGGATGAAAGGCTCATGCCGCTTGACCAGGCTCCAACCCTCGGCGATGTAGACGAGCTTTTGGAGCTTCATCGGATCGACCGGGCGTCCATCGGCAAGGCCAAGCTGGATGAATTGATTGGCGACCGCGAGCGCCGAAACGGTGGACATAGGCAGGAACTCTCCAGGCTCAGTGTAAAACTCGAACGACACACTTCCAAGCGATAAGACGAAGCAAAGGCAAGCCGCTGTTGTCTTTGCTTCGCGTGGACGAGGTCCCGGTTCTGAGCAGCTTCGCTTGGCAACCGGTGCAACGAAAGTGGCATGGTGAAGACGTTTCGGGAGGTTTAATGTGATCCTGGAGCCGCTCGCCGCTTCTGCAGCTCTCCAGAGGACGCCCTATGACCGAAGCCCAAAACACCACGGCTGCCGCTTCGCTTCGTTCCGCCTTTGCGGGCAATCCCGAAGCCGGTGCCGGCCAGCATTCGAGGGTCGGAGCGTCGGCGCAGACATCGGCGCTCAGGGTGAGCTTCGAGATGCTGGTCCGCTATCTTCGCTGTCTTCGCAAGCACAAGAGCGGATCGATCGTTTCGGTAAGTCAGTGGAAAGGGGATAAGCCGTGCGCGTCGGTTCGGTACCGCTGTGCCGGTTGCGGCTTGTATTGGTCGCCGCGCTGGAGAAGATGACTCCCGGAGCGGTTCAGAGCCGCCGCCGCGACCATGGCGTCGATCGTCGAACGTATGGCGCTGCATCCGAAACTTGGCTTGCCTCTACTCAGCTATAATCCTCGGAGCCATCCATCGAGGAGCAGAATTATCACCGGAGCCAGCGGCATCACCCCCCTCAAGGACCTTCCCGTCCCTAGCCCCGGCGTAGACATGACGCAACTCATCGGGAAGCCGCACCTCTTCGGGCGCGTGAAGCATCTCCGTGCGGGCTTGCTGATCGAGCCGATCGGCCTGCTCACTTTACAACCCGAGGGCCGCATCTCCGGTTATGGGAATCCGAACGAAGGCAGCTGGATTCCTTATCTTCATGGCGAGGTTGCAGGCGATCGGGCGTTTGCCTTCATTACCGCCGGCAACAAGTGGATTCCAAGCTCCACCTGGACTCAATCCATGGGCGACATTCCCATCGGCTTTTTCTCGGATGAACCGGAGCTGGCTTACTCAGCCCAAAAGCTCTGCCTGCTTCCGCATACGCCGTTGCCTAGCGGTACGACGATCGTCTATCTGGTTGCCTCGTGCCTGAAGTTTTACGAGCGCACGGTTCCCGCCCTGCTGCATCAGCTGTTTGCGGAGGGCATCGAGCCGGCGCGCATCAAGGTGGTCGTGAACGGATGCACTGAATCTTCGCATCGGACGATCGACGGCGTCGATTATGCCTTCAGCACGCACGATGCGTGGGAGTGGAGCGCCCTGTACGAGGCTCCGCTTCGCTGGCCTTTCGATTACGCGTTTCTGCTCCATGACACCAGCGTGGTTTTTCCGGGGTTCCGGCGCAGCGTGGAGGAGGTCAACGGCCACGTGGCCTGGGATCACCTGCCGGCTTCGCCCATGGCGCGCTGCCTGCTGGGGCTTTACTCGCATGACTTCCTGATGCGCTGCAACCCTTGGCTGAAGGCGACCGATCACATCGACAAACAAAATGGAGTGCTCGCCGAGGTGGCTGGAGAGCTGCTGCTGCGCGCCCGTACTGCGCTGGTGATCGGGGATCCGGAGCTGGACGGCGGAGCTAGAGCCGCTGTGTTCCGCGAGACCGTCGATTATTTCCATACGGGATCGCCTCGCGTGCGGAGGGTCTTTCCCGCGATCAAGCTGCACAAGTTCCTGCACAGCGGCACCACCAACGTCCACGCGCTCTAATCGCTTGCCCAGGAATAGACTGGAATGTATGGCGTTTCCGATCAAAATCTGCGTGGTGTGCGAGGAAGAGTTTGAGTTGAAGCCCGGCAAACCTGGATTTGCCAATCGCTGCCCGGAGTGCAGCGCGCCTGACGTTGAGGACTTGAACGGCAAGCAGAAAATGGATGCGGAGGAGCGGAAATCGATGGCAGAAGCCAACGAAGCGCGCCGTGCCGCCATGCGCAACCTGCTCTACCGGAAGGATAGCTAAAGCAGTTTCCCTGTAGGTGTCGCTGGCGCCACGATCCTTATGGGGTGTCTTCTCTCGAGGAAAACGCCACCGCACGCCTGATGCGGAAACCCCAGCAACAGGGAAACTGCGTGAATGTCTCTTCCGCGCGGATAGGCGTGAGCGGCTAGCTGTCTCCTTACCGTTCGTAGATGACGCGGTGCTGTGCGAGCCACCAGCACGCTCCCTCCCCCGCCTGCGGGAAGAGTGAGCGGCTGCACGCCACCTCCTCGTTTCCGTCCGGGAAGTACTCTTCCTTGTTGCCCTTGAGAGCCGCGACCTGAAGACGGCCCACGGTCATCTGTCCCATTCCGGTGCCGTGCGCCATCTTTACCTTCCATATGGCCCAATCGCCGACGTACAGGAGTCCGGCGACGAGGAAAAGTCCAAGCAGGCATGTGCGCAGAAGCTTCATCCCGGCCTCCTCTTGTAGGCTAGCACTGCGCGTGTAGGTCGACACCGCAACTTTTTGAGCGGAACCATTCAGGAGGATCGCTATTCCAATCGTCATCCTGCTTCTCCTGTTTCTATCCACTGCGGCGCCGGCCCAATCGAAGCCGCTAGCCGCCGCGGACGTGCTCGTCTTTATCAATGGGGAGCAGCTTACAGGAACGCTGACCGGAGCAACTGCTGCCGGCCTTACGTTCAACAGCGCCATGGCCGGCGCCATCACTGTGCCTTGGGCTAAGGTGAAGACGCTCACGTCCGCGCAGCACTTCGCATGGATCGAGAAGAACCTGAAACTCTCCAAGCAGGACGCCTTGACCTTGGTGCCGGTGGGCAGTGTACAGGCCGATGAGAAGACGTTGACCATCGCTACCCGCACCGGGCCGCGAACTGGGCCGATCGCCGATACCAGCATGTTGATGAATGCCGCTGCCTTCGATAAGGCGCTGCGGAGAGCCGGCCTACTGCAGGGTTGGGCCGGCTCGGTGACCGCAGGAGCGAGCCTGGTGCGTGCGACCGAGGATTCCACCACCTTCAACGGCAGCCTCACTTTGACGCGCGGCACCCCGGCGGTCCCGTGGATTCCAGCGCGCGACCGCAGCATCCTTAACTACAACCAGTCCTATGGAACGACCGCGCAGGGTGGAGTTCTCACTGATGAGACCAACATTTTCCACGCGAACTTCGAGCGGGACGAATACTTCTCCTCGCGTCTGTATGCCTTCGGATCGTTTACCTTTGACCACAACTTCTCCTCGCAGCTCGGCTTGCAGCAGGCCTACGGCGGCGGCGTTGGCGTTACGATAATCAAGAACATCCGCCAGGAGCTCGACGTCAAGGCCGATGTGCACTTTGAGAAGCAGTCCTTTTCAACACAAGTTCACTTCCCACGGCCATCGTGCAGGATCAGAACCTCTTCGGGTCCACCTTCACGGAGAACTGGCTGCGCCATCTATCGACAAAGGGACTGGTTCTGACTGAGTTTGGCAGTATCTCTCCGGCCTGGCACCAGACCAACTCCTCCACTCAGCAGCCAAATGCGTATTCCGCGCACGTGGAGGGAGCCTTGAAGATTCCGGTTTACAAAGGCTTCGCTTTCAGTTTGGGAGCAGTGGAAGATTTTCTGAACAACGCCCCGGCCGGCTCTAAACGAAACTCCACCCAGCTCACCACCGGCATCACCTACACGCTCCAGCCACGTTAAGATCGGTTCATGGGTCTGTTCAAAAAGTTGAAGCAGGAGCACAAAATCATGCTGCAGGCGGAGCGCGCCGGGGGCGCGCTGCTGCCTGAGTATCACCGCGCTACGCCCGAGTGCCCGCATCCGGAGCTCTGGCATATGTACGATTCGATGACCGCCGAGGCCGAGGTGCTCGAGTTTCTGCGGACGCTTGTCACCACCCTGAAGCCGGAGCTGATCGTGGAAACAGGATCGTTTCTTGGCGTCAGCACTGTGTGGATGGCGCAAGGCCTACGCGCCAACGGCTTCGGCAAGATCATCTCCTGCGAGTTCGATCCAGTGGTCTTCGCCAAGGCGCAGGAGAAGATCGCCGGCTCGGATGTTCGGGAGTTCATCGAACTTCGCAATGAGTCATCGCTTGAGATGCAGGTGCCGGGAACGATCGACCTCCTGTTTTCCGACTCCGACGTGCCCATTCGCGAGGCGGAGGTGAAGCGCTTTCTTCCGCAGATGCGGCCCACCGGACTGATCCTGATGCACGATGCGAGCTCGCATGTGAAAACGGTACGGGAAGCGGCTTTTTCTCTCGAAGCGCAGGGATTGCTGTCGTGCCTCTTTCTGCCGACGCCGCGCGGACTTGTGCTGGCTCAGAGGCGCGCGGGCAGAGTCTAAAGCCTTTTCCTATTGCTGGGATTCCCGAATCAGGTGTGCGGTGGCGTTTTCCTCGACAGAAAACGCCCACAAGGATTGTGGCGTCAGCTACACCTACAAGGAAATGCGCTAAAGGGTTGCCGGACCCATATATTTACTTATTCAAAACTATCAAGGCGTTCAGGCCGTTCCAGGCAATCTGGAATCCGATGCACACGACGATAAAAGCCATGACCCGCAACACACCGTTGACCGTTGTGGCTGGAAAGGCTTTGGTCAGCCGGGGAGCGTACGCGTAACAGAAGTAGACCAGCACGCTGAGCGCGATGACCGCCAGCAGGAGTCCGACGTGGCCCAGAATGTCGAGTGTCAGGACACTGCTTGAGTCTCGCGCACTCAATGTGAGTGTGACGACCAGCGTTCCCGGGCCAGAGGTCACAGGAAAAGTAAAGGGGTAGAAGGCTCGCGCTTCAAGGTCGGCGCGCGTCAGCTCGTCGGGTCCGGCACCGGCTTCAGCCTTCTTTTCCCGGGCACTTGCCCCGGAATCTTTCTGATTGAGCAAGGACCAGCCGAGGCCCACGATAACAAGGCCTCCGGATACCTGAACGATGGGTAACGAGATCCCAAAGAACTTCAGAATTGCAGAACCAAACAGATCGATCACGGCCAGGAAGATGACATTGTTGACCGCGATCCTGCGCGCAAGCGAGCGATAGACGCTGCTTGGTGCATCGCCGATCAAGCCGAGAAGAACGAGGGCCGAACCGACAGGATTGATGAGCGGCAGAAGCGCCGTGAATGCAAGAAAAAACGTCGTCGACAGACGCATGCCACCTCTTGTGTCGCCGTTCTGACATCCTCGGCTCGCAGAGCTTAGATGTACCAAGGGAAGTCAGGACGCAATCGGTTCTTTGTGTCTGAGGGACTCCTGCGCGTTTCAGCCCGAACAGGAAAAGGAGGAGCGCGGTTCCGCCTCACCACCCTGCCGGGCTGTATATGGAACAACTGTCGACGTGAGCGGAGAGAGTTTAGCCCGATCCGGACTGGGCAGCATAGTGTCGATCTGCTGCCATGCTTGCCGTACTTCCAATACGAGCCCGATCTGTTTTTTCAGCATCTCCGAGGAGAGCTTGAATTGGGCCGCCAGCATCTGTCCGCGGAGATGGTTGTAAAAGCGGCGATTCTTGACCGCCGTTTCTCCGCCGCGTTCCATGTCGAGCATGGCATCGAGTTGCTGCAGCACTTTGAATCCATGCACTAATTCGTCGCAGCGGCCTTGGATGTCTTCGCGATCCATAGCCTCCGCGGCGCGCCGAAGATTGCCGAGCAGCGTGTCGTACAGCGCGATCACAAGTCCAACGACCGAAGCCTGTTGCGTCACCGCCTGCCGATATGCGAGAGAGTTTATCTTGTTGGTCATAGGGATCACGAGGAGGAGCTATTCGAGTTCGGGTTCAGGAGCGCTTGCACCTGCTTGATCTGTTCCGGCAATTGTTGAATGGCAATATCCGCCGCATTGTATTGGGCCGTAAGAATCGTCTGCTGTGAGGTGAGATACAGCTCCAGCGTGTTGGTCTGATCCGTAAGGTCCTGGTTCTCGCTGCTGATGCTTTGCAGATCGACTGTAAAGGCTCCCTCGGTTGGATCCGTATAGGTGCCGAGCGTATGACTGAGGGACCCCGCAAACCCGTTATCAGCTGTTCCTTGAAAAAAGGAGGCGACGGCTGTGCTGTTGGCCGCAATCGCATTGTCAAGCGTGGAAGCATTGACGGAGAGCGTTCCATCTGAATTAGTTGTAATGCCGAGTGAGGTCAACGTCGTGTAGGTTCCACTGCTGGCGAGATAGTTGCTCGCTTGCAGAAGCTCACTCTGCAGTCCCTGGACAGCGCTGTCCTGCTGCAAGGTACCCGCGACGTTCGTCGTTGCGTTATAGGTGAACTGCGAGTTCACATCCGAGATCAATGTGTTGTAGTCCGAGACGAAAGTGTTGATGGCCGAGCTGATGGAGGCAGTGTCGGGCCCGATCTGCAGGCCAATCTCAGTTCCAGACGCGGCGCCCTGCAGATTCAGGGTCACCCCGCTGAGCGCGCCGGTCACCGTGTTTGAGGCGCTCGTAATGGGAACGCCGTCCACCGTGATGGACGCATCGGCACCTGTGTTGGCCCGTGTGAACGCTACACTGCTGTCGTTTGTGACGGTAAAGTCAGCCGCGGCTCCGGAGTTGTCGGCCACCAGCGAAAGCCGGGCGCCGCTGCTATCGGTGACGACGTTGGCCGTAACACCCAGGGATTGGCCGTTGATGGACGCCGCGAGTTCATCCAGGGTATCCGTACCGGGGCCGACGATGATGGTCGTGGGACTGCCGCTGCCAGCCGTGATCTCGAAGCTGCCATCGGTCAGGGGTGCGGAACTGCTCGTCTGCGCGGCGCTGTACCAGGAGCCCGTCACCGCCAGGTTCTGAATGCCGATAAGGTGGCCGCTCGACGGGGTGCCGGGTACCGCGCTTGCAGTCAGTAAGCTGCCGTTGGTCGAGGTCGCCACCGCGGAACTGAGGACTCCGGCCGGATCCTGAAGTGCGCTCAAGTCGTTCGTGAGGTTTGAGGATTCCGTCTGTAATCGATTGAGAGCGGATGTTTCGTTGGACAAGGTGGTTTGCTGGGCTTGCCAGCCTCGCTCCGGAGCGCGATCCGCATAGAGGATCGCATTGACAGCCGAAGCAACGTCAATGCCGTTGGAGCCGCCAAGGGCCGAGAGCACGGAGTTGAGTGTGGACGTAGTTCCCATAGGTGCAGACCTCTAGATCGTGAGCATGCCGGGAAGAAAAGGCGGCCGCCGATGCTGCTCAGCGGCCGCCTAAGTTGCTTATTGCAGCAGTTTGAGGACCGTTTCAGCTTGCTGGTTCGCCTGCTGGAGAGCCGAGATGCCGGTCTGCTGCAGGATGCTGTATTTGGTATCGTTAGCGACCACGGTGCTGATGTCGGCTGAGGTGATGTTGCTGGAGGCGCTGACCAGGTTCTGAGATTCGTTGGTATCGACGGTGGAAGCGGCCTGCAGCTGCTCGACTGCGGCGCCCAGGGTGCCGCGCTCAGCCGAGATCGTTGAGATTGCCGCAGTGATCGCGGTCAGCGCACTGGCAGCGGAGGTCGAGGAGGTCAGGCTGGATGCATTGAGAGCCAACGTCGACACACTGACACTGCTGACCGTGGCGTCGATGTTGATCGTTCCGTTACTGGTTCCATCGCTGGTGAATGCCGAAACCGTGGAACCGAAGACAGCGGTGCCGTTGAAGTTGGTGCTGACGCTGATATTGCCGATCTGCTTCAGGAGCGCCTGAAATTCGTTATCGATGGCTGCTGCCTGAGAGGTGCTCAGACCCGTGTTGGCTGCCTCGGTGGCCAGAGTGACGGAGCGGTTGAGAAGAGTGGTGACCTGCGCAAGGGCGCCATCCGCCGTCTGGAGCGAGCCAACGGCATTGGTCGCGTTGAGCGAGCTCTGGTTGAGCGCGGCCACGTTCGCGTTGAGTCCATCGGAGATGGCCAGTCCGGCGGCATCGTCCGAGCCGGAGTTGATGCGCGAACCGGAGGAGAGCTGCTGCAAGCTCTTGTTCGCAGCGGCGGTTGTGATGGAGAGTTGAGTCTCTGCCTGGAGAGCAGGGATATTGTTCAGGATGCTGAGTGACATGTGTTGCTCCTTTTTCGTTGGTTGACTTCTAAGCTTGTTGGCCACTGCTGAGCATCGCTCTTCGAGGGCAGGTCATTTCTTGCTGCAATACGCTTATCGGCTGAGAAGGCGATTTCGTTCAGAGTAACTTTACTTTTTCTTCGCCTTTTTTCCGATCCGCGGCTGGCTCTCATGGAACGCTCATTCCCCTTGGCGAGAGCCAGCGTTTTCACTCGATCTCGCCTTAGAAGTAGAGGATTATGAGGAAATCCGGACAGGACTGGGTCTTTGAAAAGCTCTTGCGATGGCACTCGGCTTGCAGCAGCAAACAGCAAAGATGGACTTCCCTGACCGATGAGCAGACGACGGATCGATCGAGGCACCCTGTTCGGCATGCTTCTCGCCATCTCGGGCGTGGTTGCGGGTTTACTGCTGGATGGCGGGACGGTGCGGCAGATTGTGCAGCCTACGGCCGCGCTCATTGTGCTCGGCGGCACTCTGGGCGCGGTGATGATGCAGTTTCCGCTGCCTGCCTTGCGCGGTACGGCGCAGGCGCTGCGCCACGCATTCTATGAGCCTCGCATCGTCACCGCTGAGCTGATCGAGCAGTTAGCGGCGTACTGCTCGCGCGTTCGGCGCCTGGGCATGCTGTCGCTCGACGCTGAGCTCGAGGACATCGAGGACGATTTTCTGCAAAGAGCGCTTACCCTGGCGGTGGATGGGGTGAGCCTGAGCGAACTCCGGACCATTCTGGAAGTTGAACTTGCGCAACGGGAGGAGCGGGAAGAGCAGAGTTCCAGAGTTCTTGAGGCGGCCGGCGGCTTTTCTCCTACGCTTGGCATCGTCGGAGCCGTGCTCGGCCTGATTCAGGTCATGCAGCATCTGGACAATCTTGGCGAGATCGGTCGCGGCATCGCGGTTGCGTTTGTGTCGACGTTCTACGGCATTGGTCTCGCTAATCTTCTGCTTTTTCCGCTGGCCGGCAAGCTCCGGATTCGCCTCCAAGAACGACAGGCGATGCGCGAGATGACGGTGGAAGCCGTGGCCGCGCTCTTAGAAGGACTAAGCGCTTCGGCTCTCAGGCAAAGGCTCGAGCCCTACGTTCATCAACGCACCGCCTATGGGCGTGTGCTGCCTGCCCTGGAGTTGATCTCCCGGTGAGACAAACTGGCCAAAGCACGGACGAAAAAAAGGCGCGCTCACTTCCTCCGCCGGATCGCTGGCTGCTCTCGTACGCGGATTTCGTGACGCTGCTGCTGGCCGTCTTTGTTGTGCTCCTGGCTTCGCTCTGGCATCAGCATGGGTCTGTCGGAACAATCTCAACGGCCGTTCACTCCGGCGTCGAGGAGTTAAGAACCGGTACGGCTCAATCCCTACCGTCTGGGGCGGCGATGCCCCTTCCCGGAAGCCAGCGGACCGTCTATGTCAACAAGGCTCCTGTGCCACAGGCCGACACCGCCGCGCTCAAGCGAGAGCTGCGCAATGTGCTTGGCGAGGCGCTCGACCGCAATGAGATTGTCTTGCAACAGACGCCCGATGGGCTGGTTATCCGCCTGCGCGAGCTGGGCTTTTTCCACTCCGGAGAGGCGACCCTGCTGCCCGGCGCCGCCGAGAAGCTGCGCCGGGCGGCGGCGGTGCTAAGGCAGCACGGCGTGGAGATCCGGGTGGAAGGGCATTCGGACGATCAGCCGATCCATACGGCCCTGTTCGACTCCAACTGGCAGCTCTCCACCGCGCGCGCCATGAGCGTTCTGCGGCTGCTCCTGGACGGCACAGGGTTCCCGCCGGAACGAGTTTCCGTGGCCGGCTACGGCCCCTACCATCCGGTTGCGGACAACGCCACCGCCGAGGGGCGGCGCATGAACCGCAGAGTGGACCTGATCGTGGTCGCTTCCCAAAGCGGGGAGGAGCGCCTGCCTTAGCGACGCGCCTTCTCATGCCACATCTTCGCGCGTAACGACGTTTCCGGATGACCTCACGATGCAGGTGCGCTTTCTCAATCTCGACCGGAGCAAGGATCGCCTTCGAGCGTTTCTGGAGGTGAACCGGCACCTCACCGATCCCCTCCGGGTTGCTGCAGTGGATGGCTCCGTTTGCTCGCGCAAGGACCTGCAGGCCGTTCATGCCCTTGCCGGCGAGATGCCCGGCTACACCGACGGGGCGATCGGCTGCGCGCTGTCGCATCTCGGCGAGTGGGAGCTGGCGAGCATGACAGACGCGCCGATCACGCTGGCCGAGGATGACGCCATTCTGCATCATCAGTTCGAGCCGTTGGCCGAAGCGGTCCTGGCCTCCTTGCCGCCGGACTGGGACATCGTTCAATGGGGCTGGAACTTCGATTCCATCCTGGCGTTCGACCTTTTGCCCGGCGTCTCTCCATGCGTCGGCGTCTTCGACCAGGCAGGCCTGCGGGCCAACACCGCCGCTTTCCAGCGATTGCCGCTGAAGCCCGCGACCTATCGTCTGCAGCGCTCGCTGGGCACGCTGTGCCAGTCGGTCTCTCCGCGTGGAGCCGCCAAGCTGCTGCAGCACTGCCTGCCCATCCGCCCCCTGGAGGCGTTTTACCCGGTGCTGAACCGCGTCCTGCCCAACACCGGTATCGACAGCATGATGAACGAACTGTATCCCCGCATCCACGCCTACGTCTGCCTGCCGCCGCTCGCGATCACCCGCAACGAGCACGCGCAGTCTACCGTCCAGGTACGCCCTTTCGGTTAGCCGCGCTTTGCGATCAGCTCCGGCAGGCAACCGGCGACCCGCTCCACGACAGAGCTCCAGCCCATCGGCGCCGTTTGCCGGAACAGCCTGGCCGCCGGATACCAGGGGCTGTCTTCGCGGTCGAGCAGCCATCGCCAGTCCGCGACAAAGGGCAGCAGAATCCATACCGGACGGCCGAGCGCACCGGCCAGATGGGCTATGGCGGTATCGACCGTGATAACCAAGTCAAGGTGCGCGAGCGCGGAGGCAGTCTCGGCAAGATCGCCCGACTCGGGGAGCGCTCCGGCAAAGGCGAGGCCGCTCGAGGCGAGCTCGCCGGGTGCGCCGCCCCGTTGCAGCGAGTAGACATCCACGCCCTCCACCGCGAACAGGGGAGCAAGCTGAGCCAGAGGCATAGACCGGCGGTGGTCGACCGTATTCTTCGGGTTGCCGGCCCAGACCAGGCCAATGCGTAACCGGCCGGCACTCGCGGGCCCCAGCCAGACAGGCCGCTCCGTGCGGGGGGCGTTCAGGTAGGGCGTCCGACACGGAATGGTCTCGAGGGTTGTCGAGAAAGCCAGCGGAAGGCTCATCAACGGGCAGTGCCAATCAAACGGCGGAAGCGCTTCTCCGCGAGCAAGCAGTTGCGCTTCGCCTTGAAGACACGCGGCCAGCGAGAGCAGCTGCTGGGGAACTTCAAGGATCATGCGGGCACCGCGTTGCGCGAGCAGCGGAATATAGCGCAGCATCTGCAGCGTGTCGCCCAGACCCTGCTCCGCATGGAGGAGAACCGTCGCGCCGCCAAGCGGTTCGCCGCGCCACTGCGGTTCGGAAAAGTTCCGCGCAGGGGAAGGAAACTGCTTCCACTGCCAGCGCCACTCCGCCTCCCGCCAGCCGTCGGAAAGCTTGCCATGGCGCAGAAGATGCTGGCTCAGGTTGAGGTGGGCCACGGCCAGGGACGGCTTCAGCCCGAGCGCGCGGCGGTAAAGCGCTTCGACCGGGCCATGCCGCCCTTGCTCGGCGAGAGCGAATCCCAGATTGACGCAAGCTTCGGCATAGCGCGGTTCCAGGAAAAGCGCCTTGTTCAGAGCGAGTTCGGCCTCGACGAACTCTCCCGCAATGCGCAGGGCGTTGCCGAGATGGTTGTAGTAGATCGCCCTATCCGGCTCGAGCCGGATCGCCGCACGATAGCTTGCGATCGCCGCCGGGAGATCGTTCCGCGCAAGCTGCACGTTGCCCACATTGTTATGGATCTCTGCCAGTTCCGGGTTCAGCGCCAGGGCGGTGTGCAGAAACGTCAGCGCCGTCTCGCTGTCCCCTACGGAGGCAAAGAGCGTGCCCAGATTGTTGAAGGCCCGGAATGAACGTGGCTCAAGCTGGATTGCCCGCCGGTAGGCAAGCGCCGCGTTGTGCAGGTCGCCGCTTTGCTGCAATCCGTGAGCCCGCGCGATCTCACGGTCGGCACGGTCTGTCTCGAGGCTCGGATCCTTCGTCGAGCGCATCGCCGTCCTGGTGAAAGGATGTGGTTCGTTCATGTCCGGGCGTACTCAAGGAGCCGGCTCCGCGCTCCGCCTCAGGAGAGTAGTACAGCTTGCAAGCCTTGCCCATACGTCGAACGTGAGCCGGCGTTACAACCGACGTGCAGCACTACGCGGCCTGCCGCCGCAGTATGCTTCCCGGAGCTATGACTTACTCCGAGCTGTTCGAGTCACGCGGAAGGCCTGCTGCGCCTCTTTCCGTTCTTGCGCCGAAGCCTTCCTGCCCGGTCGAGGAAGACCTCCTGGTGCGTCCCCGGATCGCCGTGGTGAAGACCCGCATTCCTGGCTGTTTTGAGCTGCGCCCGACCGTTGCCCGCGACGCTCGCGGTTTCTTCGCCAAGGTCTTTCACCGTCCGCTGTGGCAGGATCTCGGCCTGCGCACCGATTTTGCCGAAGAGTACTCGACCTACTCACTGCCCTGGACGCTCCGCGGCCTGCACTTCCAGACGCCGCCGATGGAACACGACAAGGTCGTCCTGTGCCTGCGCGGCAACGCCTTCGATGTCGCGGTCGATCTTCGCCGAGGGTCGCCCACCTATGGAGAGCATATTTCGGTCAATCTGAGCAGCATGCAGTCCAACGCGCTCTATCTCCCGGCGGGCGTGGCCCATGGCTTTTGCGTCACCGGCGACGAGGCGCTTCTCTACTACAAGCTCACCACGGTCTACGCGCCGGAGCAGGACGCTGGCATCCGCTGGGACTCGGCAGGCATTCCGTGGCCGATCACCGATCCGGTGCTCTCAGAGCGCGATCGCGATTTGCCCACGCTCGACGAATTCGAGACTCCCTTTGTCTTCTGACGCCGTCCTGGGCGCGCACACCCGCCGGCGAGCGCTGGTGACGGGCGGCACGGGTTTTGCCGGATCGCACCTCGTGCAGGCCTTGCTCGCCGGGCACTGGGAGGTCCATTTGCTGGTGCGGCCAGGCGCCCGCCAGCAGCGGAACTGTGTACCAACGCATCTTTACCGGGGAGAGATCTCCGACGTACGCAACGCTATCGAGCGCAGCCGGCCGGACGTCGTCTTTCATCTCGCTTCGCTCTTCGTCGCCCAGCACATGCCGGAGCAGGTCCTCCCGCTGCTCCAGTCCAACGTGCTCCTTGGAACCCAGCTGCTCGAAGCTATGAGGGTCGCCGGTGTTTCCGCGCTGGTCAACACGGGCACCTGCTGGCAACATTTCGAACGCGATACCTACTCTCCTGTCAATCTTTACGCGGCCACCAAGCAGGCGTTTGAGGACGTCTTGACTTACTACGTGGAAGCTGCCGGCGTGCGAGCCATCACCTTGTCGCTCTTCGACACCTACGGTCGCGGCGACCGGAGAAAAAAGCTGCTATCGCTGCTGCTGGATTCTCTCCAAGACGACACCGTTCTCGAGATGAGCCAAGGAGAGCAGATCCTCGACTTGCTCCACGTGGACGACCTATGCGCCGCCTATTTGCAGGCGGCGGAGCTGCTGCGCGATCCAGACTGTCTCTCGGCGGCTACCTACGCCGTGAGCGGAGGTCAACGACGAACTCTCCGCGAAATTGCAGCTTTGCTCGAACAGGCTGCCGGCCGTCCTCTGCGGGTCGCCTGGGGAGCGAGACCCTATCGCGAGCGCGAACTGATGCAGCCATGGCAGGGAACTTCTCTGCCTGGATGGTCACCCCGCATCGATTTGCTCACGGGCTTCCGCGACTTGCTCGAAGAGCGATCTCTGCTGAGATCGAATGCCGCACATCCGCATGGAACGGCGGTTTCGCCTGAGGAGAGCTCAACGCTGACCAGGATGGCTGCGGGTTAACGCAGAAGAAAGGCCGACGAAACGATGGACAAGCAAACCGCGCATCCGAACAGCACACGCGTTCCCGCCACGTTGGGGCTCGCTGAGATGATCCAGGAAGGCCGAACCGCCGAGGCTGTCCAGCATCTGGAAGCTGCGCTGCTCAACGGCGAAACCGCTGAGCTGTGGAACGATTGGGCCACCCTGCAGTGCGGTTCCGGCGATCTCGCCAAGGCCGAGAAGGGATACCGCCGCGCGCTCCAGCTGGACAGCGCGCATCGGCAGACCGCCATCAACCTCGGCCTGCTGCTGCTCGCGCAAGGACGGCTCGAAGAGGGTTCCCAGCTCTTGAACCCACATGCGGCCCTGCTGACGGTAGAAGAGAAGCAGGCGATCGAGGCCCTGATTGCCCCGCATCGCGCAGCAGCGCAGGCAGCTCGCCCCGCCTCCATTTGCAACCCGGACGCGCCCTCGTATGCGGCGTCGAGCTCGCTCGCCGGCAGCGGGCGCAGATACCTGATCGTGGTCCGCGCCGGAGACGCTTCGCTCCATCCCACCTGGCTGGAGGGCGGCGGGCAACGCACCTGGGACCTGCTGGTCCATGCCTACGGCTCCGACTGCCCATGGAGCGATCAGCAAGGCGTCGAGGTGATCCGCGCTGCCGGCTCCGACATCCGGGGTCCGAAGATGCGGGCGGTGCACTCCCTCTATACCCAGAAACGCAACCTGTTTTGCTCCTACGACTACGTCTGTTTCGCAGACGACGATCTGGCCGCCGGCGTGGAAACCTTCAACCGCATGTTTCTCCTGTGCGAGCGCCACGGCCTCGAACTCGCCCAGCCTGCCCTCACCCATGACAGCCACATGGGCCACTGGAGCATCACCATGGAGAACACATCCTTCCTGCTCCGCTATACCAATTTTGTGGAGGTCATGTGCCCTGTCTTCAGCCGCGCATTCCTCGATCTCTGCGCTCCCACCTTCAAGGAAAACCTGAGCGGCTACGGCCTCGACCTGCTTTGGTCCAGCTGGGTCAGCTCGCCGTCGAAGATCGCCATCCTGGACGCCTGCCCGGTGAGGCACACCCGCGCCTCCTTCTCCGGACCTCTTTATACAATGCTTGCCGAGATGGGCGTCAACCCCGACCAGGAGCTGATCGACTTCATCCGGCGCTGGCACCTTGTGCGCGAAGAGGACCAGATTCCCGGCCAGGTGGTGGTGCCGACCGCAGCCAACCTCGGCGGCATCCTTCGCGATCAGAGCCGCATTACCGTGCAGGACGGCCAGGGCGTGGATCTTCTGCGGGCTCTGCTGAACGGCTTTCCCCGGGAACTCGCCAGCCATCCTCTGAAGGTGATGGCCCTGCTGTACCCAACCATGCAGCAGACCCTGGCCCGCTGTGAGCACGGCGGTCCCGATCCTGACCGCCCAGAGCGGGAGAAACACAACCTGCCGCACCGTGAGGATCACGCGGTATCCGGACTGTTGGCGTAAAGGTCCGCGGGGCCGCGGGCATGGCTTGGCGGCAACGCGCCAACACACTCAGCGCGCCGGCCCGGCTCATGGGCCGGAGGTTAGACGAGCCTTCTTCTCCAAGCGTATCCTTGCTGTGCGCACCGCTTGTGCCCAATCTGGAGACGTATGCTCTCACGCCGCAGCTTCAACACTCAATTCGCCCTCGCCGCTACGGGAACCGCTGTCGCCGCGGCCAGCCCCTTCACTGCTAAGTCTTACGCCCAGATCGCCGGCGCAAACGAACGCGTCAACTTCGCGGTCTGCGGCCTGAATGGCCGCGCAAAAGCTCACCTCTCCGCGCTCTCGAACAATCGCGACAAGGCGCGCATCACGCACGTATGCGACGTGGACTCCACCATCCTGACCAGCTTCTGCGCCCTGGCCACGAAGACGCTCGGCTACTCACCGAAATCTGAAGGTGACTTCCGCCGCGTGCTCGACTCCAAGGATGTCGATGTTCTCACCATCGCGACTCCCGATCACTGGCACGCGCCCATGGCCATTCTCGCCCTCAAAGCCGGCAAACACGCCTATTGCGAGAAACCGTCCAGCCACAATCCCCGCGAGGGCGAGCTTCTCATCGCCGCCCAGCGCAAATACGGCAAGCTTGTGCAGGTCGGCGACCAGCAGCGGTCGTCGGACTACACCATCAAGATGGTCGGCATGATTCAGGGCGGCGTGGTCGGCAAGCCGTACTATGCCAAGACCTGGTACACCAACAATCGCAAGCCGACCAACTACACCCCCGCTCCCGTGCCCGCTACCCTCAATTGGGACCTCTGGCAGGGTCCTGCTCCACGCAGCGAGTATCTGGAAAACGTTCATCCCTACAACTGGCACTGGCTCTTCCGCTACGGCACCGGTGAGTCGCTCAACAACGGCACGCACGAGGTCGACGTGGCGCGCTGGCTGCTCGGGCTCGGCTATCCCCAGGCCGTGACCGCTTCGGCAGGTCGCTACGCCTATAAGGACGGTTGGCAGTACTACGACACCATGATGACCAGCTTCGAGTATCCCGACCACTTGATCAGCTGGGAGTGCCACAACGCGAATAACATGCCCATGTACGGCCGCGAGCGCGGCACCACCATTCACGGCACCACCGGAACCGTCCTCATCGACCGCGGCGGCTATGAGATCTACGATCTCAACGGCCACAAGAAGGATGAGTACAAGGTCGGCCAATCCAGCTCGACCGCCGACACCATCGGCGCCGACTCGATGACCGACGCGCACTTCGCCAACCTCATCGCCGGCATCCGCACCGGAGCAAAACTGCACTCGCCGATCGACATCGCCAACGTGTCCGTGACGATGGTTCAACTCTCGAACATCGCCTGGCGTACGGACAGCAAGCTCAAGGTGGATACCTCTACCGGCCACGTCCTCAACAACCCCGATGCCATGAAGCTTTGGGGACGCGATTATCAGAAAGGCTGGGAGCCTACGGTCTGATCTTGGACTAAAATAAGCTTTCGGCCTGGCAGAAGTCCTCAGAGCCAACTACAAGAAAGATGGGCTTCACTGCCCTTGTCAGTTCAACTGACAAGGGCTTAGTTCTGTAGCTAAGAATCTATCAAGCCCCCCAGATGTGTCATGCCCAATTCTTCGCCGCCTTGGTACGATCATCTCGCAGCTCTAAACCAATCCCGAGAGAGATCCTCAACTCCCCATGACCCCTCAGAAGATCCGCAAAGCAGTCTTTCCCGCCGCCGGCATGGGCACGCGCTTCCTCCCCGCCACCAAAGCCACGCCCAAGGAGATGCTCTGCCTGGTGGATAAGCCGCTCATCCAGTACGGCGTCGAAGAGGCCGTTGCCGCCGGATGTACGGAGATCATCCTCATCTCTTCGCGCGGCAAGACCACCATGGAAGATCACTTCGACGCCAACCCGGAGCTCGAAGCGTCGCTCGCCGCCAAGAACAAGACCGCCCTGCTTGAGATCGCCCGGTCCGTCTCGAAGCTCGCCAAAGTCGTCGTCACCCGCCAGCCCGAGCCCCTCGGCCTCGGTCATGCCGTACTCATGGCCAAGGAGATCGTCGGCAACGAACCGTTCGCCGTCCTTCTCCCCGACGACATCGTCGACGCGGAAGTTCCCTGCATGAAGCAGATGGTCGAGGCCTTCGAGGAAGTCGGCTGCTCCATTCTTGGCTCCGAAGTCGTCGAAGGCGACGCCATCTCCGCCTATGGCTGCCTCGATTGCACTATCGACCCGAGAAACCCCCGCCTGCTCGACGTCAAGAATATGGTCGAGAAACCCAAACCCGGAACTCAACCTTCGCAGAACGCCATCATCGGCCGGTACATCCTTACCCCACGCATCTTCGAGATGATCGAAGGCATCACCCCCGGCGCCGGCGGCGAACTCCAGCTCACCGATGCCATCAAGGCCCTGCTCCAGCATGAAAAGGTCTACGGCTATAGCTACGTCGGCAAACGCCACGACGCCGGCGACAAGCAGGGCTTCTTGCGAGCCACCGTCGAGCTCGGCATCAAGCATCCGGCATTAGGCGAAAGCTTTCGCTCCTGGCTCAAGGCGCAGTCCTTCTAACAAACAGCAACACTCATGGTTCGCCCTTAGCCCAGGTTGGCCGCTCTTTTATTCCGGCACACCCGTCACAAACGTCTGCTCCGCTTCCGCCCCAATCACCCGGTACAGCGCAAACTGCCGCGAACTCTGCGCCCGCAGCTCAAACAGCAGCGAAGCCCGGTTCGAAGCCTCGGCGTCCACGGCATCGACCAGCCGCATCCACGGCGTACGATCCAGATGCTTGGCATCGGTCACGCTCGCCAGCGCCAGCTGGAGCGATCCCACCGGCTCTCGCTGGGCCACCACCGACACATACCGGTCCACCCCGCCGGCTCCTGGGGAAACCGCCGTATACACATAGGTCGCCGCTCCGCCATAGCTGAGCGTGTACGCCTTGACCGCCTCATCCTTCAGCACCACGGGCACAACCGCCGCCGTAGCTGCTGCTTTGGCCGCTGCCGCTGCTGCTTTCCTCTGCCGAGCCCGCGCCGCCGCCGTTGCCCCCGCGCCCGTCCGCACCGGAGCCTTGGCCGCAGGCGCAGGTGCCGCGACCGGAGCCGTCGCAGGCCCCGCCGGTAGATCGTACTTGGCCAGCTGTGCCCGAGCCATCGCCTCCAGGCTTGCCGTCACCTGCGTACGTTCGTCCTCGCTCTCCCAAAGGCGCTCAAACGGGTGCTCTGGACGATCCTTCGCGTCGGACACCGCCACCGCCTGTCGCAGATTCGCCGGCATGCCCTTCAGTGGCGGCAAATCCTCCTCATCGAGCCGCGACGCTGGCTTCCCACGATGCAGATTCGGCCGGTCTGGATCGTCGTTCAGCGATGCCGACCCAGTCACCGAGGCCAGATCCTTCTTCTTTTGCGCCGCCTTCTGCTCCGCCGGCGTCCGCCGCTTCAGCGTAGGCCGGTCCACGTCCTTCGACGAGTCCGTATCCGCGCTCGCCGTATCCGTGGTCCCACTCGCATCCGTGTTCCGCCTCCGCATCGTGGGCGCATCGGGATCCTTGTCCGCGGAAACCGTCGTCCCGCCACCTACGGCCCCGCTCCGGTCGACCGGCTGGCTCGCACTCTTGTCCGCGGCGCTTCCGTTCGCGGCCGCCCCACTGTTCGCAAAGTGCGGCCCCGACCCTCCGCTGGTCACCACCTGCGGCAGAGGCCCACTCTTCTTCGCCGCCACCAGCACCGGCTTCGGCGCCGGCTTGAACGGACCATAGCCAATCCATCCATCATCGAACGCCGCGACACCGTTCGACACATAGTGCCGCGTGTACGAGAGATCCAGCGTTCCCTCCGGCGCTCCCGCCTTCTGCACTTCGAAGACCGTCCCCGTATCCAGCTCAAACGGCACCGGCCGGGCCAGGTACACGCCGCCATCTTCCAGATGCCCATCGATAAACACCGACACCGGCACCACGCGGCTCGCCGTCGGCTTGGCTGCATCGCCAGTCCACTCATACACGGCGACCGCCCGCACCACGGTCTCCGGCTTCTTCACCGCATGCATCTGCGCCCGCGCCATCGTCGGCCCGGCCCCGCCCAACACCGCGCAACCCAATCCAAACCAAATCCCGCGCCGCATCATCCCTCCATTAGACGCGCCTTCCGCCCCAACGAATCCCGATCCCCTGCATACACCTTATCGGCGGCGATGGCGATTCCATGAGCCTGAAACGGTCGATTTTAGCGAAAAACTCAGGCCGCGTGCAGGTCCGGCTGTATGCTTCAGCCGAAAGCGACTCTACACTCTCCCCATGCCCGTTCCCCTCCTCGAAGTCGCCCACCTCACCCTTGCCTTCGGTTCCCGCACCGTCGTCGACGATCTCTCCTTCACCATCGCCCCCGGAGAAACCCTCGGCCTGGTCGGCGAGTCGGGTTCTGGCAAATCCGCCACCTCGCTCGCCCTCCTTCGCCTGCTCCCGCCCACCGCTCGGGTCACCGGCACCCTCACCCTCGCCGGGCAGCGCCTCGACACCCTTCCCGAGGCCGGCATCCGCCGCCTCCGCGGCAGCGCCCTCGCCATGATCTTCCAGGAGCCCATGACCGCCCTCAACCCCGTCATGCGCGTCGGTGACCAGATCGCCGAAGCCCTCCGCGCCCATGCCCCCAAGCTCCCCCGCGTCGAGGTCCGCCGCCGCGTCCTGGCTGCCATGCAGGAGGTCGCCCTGCCCAACCCCGAAGCCCGCCTCCGCGACTACCCGCACCAGTTCTCCGGCGGCCAGCGCCAGCGCATCCTCATTGCCATGGCCCTGATCCACCGTCCTAAACTCCTCGTCGCCGACGAGCCGACGACCGCCCTCGACGTTACCGTCCAAGCCCAGATTCTCGCCTTGCTGCGCGACCTGCGCCAGACTCACGGGCTCTCCATGCTGTTCATCTCGCATGACTTAGCCGTCGTCAGCCAGATCGCCGACCGCGTCGCCGTGATGCAGCACGGGCGCCTAGTCGAGCAGGCCTCCACCGCTGAGCTCTTTCGCGCTCCGCAGCATCCCTATACCCGCCAACTGCTCGCCAGCGCACCCACGATGCACACCGACCGCTCTCAGCCGCTCGCCACCCTGCGCTGAACGTATTCTGCGCCTTGCTCCTGCGATAATCGTCAGAGCGCCCGATGCGAGCTCTCGTCCTCTCTGATATCCACGCCAATCTCGAAGCCCTAAGCGCGGTGCTCGATGCAGCCGCCGCGCTTGAGCACGGGTACCAGGAGCTCTGGAATCTGGGCGATCTGGTCGGGTATGGCGGCAGTCCCAACCAGGTCATCGAGCGTATCCGCCCACTCGAAACCCAGGTTGTGCGCGGGAATCACGACCGCGTCTGCTGTGGCCTGACCTCGCCGAACGCCTTTAACCCCGTCGCCCGCAACGCCGCCCTATGGACCCGCACGGAACTGACCGAAGAGAACCTGAAGTGGCTGCGCGAAGTGCCGCAAGGACCGCTGGCCCCGGAACTGGCCGGAATCACATTGTCCCACGGCTCGCCGCTTGACGAGGATGTCTACATCCTGAATATGCGCGACGCCTGGGCGCCGCTCCAGCAGATGGAGACGCCCATCACCTTCTTCGGCCATACGCATATTCAGGGCGGCTTCGCGCAAAAGGGACATGAGTGGCAGGAGCTCCGTCCCCAATACAGCCCGGCGGCAGCGCACCGTGATCCCAAGGCCAGCCTGTGGACGCTCAAGCTCCTGCCGGCCACGCGCCATCTGATCAACCCGGGCTCGGTCGGCCAGCCGCGCGATCACGACTGGCGTGCCGCCTTCGCAATCTACGACTCCGAGGCGTGCGAGATCACCTTCCACCGGGTTCCCTACGATCTCGTAGCCAGCCAGGGCCGCATCCTTATGGCGGGATTGCCCGAGCGCCTAGCCGCAAGGCTGCGCGAAGGCCGGTGAGGATTCCTGCTTGAAGGCACACCTGAGATTCCTCCTCTCTTCGAGGAATTCGCAAGCCTCTCTTCGGTTCGGGGACGACACTAAGAGAAGCGCAGTAGACGAACGATCTACTGGATCGCAGATTCTCCTGAATGTGGGTTCTCCGGCGGATGGAACCGTCTAGAAACGCGAGAAGCACATCCTCCGCCTGCGGCAAAGGAAGACAACTTGTTGTGGCAGAGCTGTCGCTGCCCGCTGTCTGCTTCCTACTGCGATGCGACTAGCTGTATCACGCCGCTCTTGATCTCGGTTGGCGAGGGTTAGTCGCCATAACGACATCCATTCTCTGGAAGCGCTTCCCACTCAAGCCGGATGCGGCCAGCCCACCAGCACCACCTGCCATACATCGAGCCGCGTCAGCTCCACCCCCAGCTGCGCCGCCCGCGGGATCAGCAGATCCCCTACCCGCGCCGTCAGCAGCGACTGCGACCCCAGGATCGCCTCGCTGGGCAGCTCGGTCGCCGCAATCCGCAGCGCCTGCCGCAGCTCCAGGTAGAACGCCCCCGCCGCATCCGAGCTCTCCGCCACAAACCGCGCCGGATCTAGAATTTTGAGCTCGCCGCCCAGGCTTACCCGGATGCGTGCCTCATCGAGCGCAATCAGCTCCTGCGCCGGAATCTGCAGCGGCTTCGGCCGCATGTCCACCCGCACCAGGCTGCGCCCCGGCGTCATCCAGTAGCGCCCCGGCGCCAGCACCTTCTCGACCGCCGACCCGCGCAGCACCACGCCGCGCTCAAACGCGCCCACCGCCACCCGCGCCGGCACCGCGAAAATCCGCCCATATAGCCGGTATAGCAGACCCAGCGCCGCCGCAAACAACACCGCCTCCACCGTCACCACTGCGGCAATCTGGGCGAAGTTGACCACGGCTCCCTCTATCGTATCCGGCCCGCGCCGCGCTTTCAATCTGTCTTTTCGGGCACACGTCCGTAATCCTCTATTCGCCCCGCAGTGCAACAATAGACTGCATGATTCTGTCTGAAATCCCCGAAGCCCTGACCTTTGACGACGTGCTCCTTGTTCCTGCCTACTCGGAAGTCGTCCCCACCCAGGTCAGCACCCAGACATGCCTCACCCGCGCCATCACCCTCAACACCCCCCTCATGTCCGCCGCCATGGACACCGTCACCGAGAGCCGCCTCGCCATCGCCATGGCCCAGCAGGGCGGCATGGGCGTCGTCCACCGTAACCTCACCATCGAGCAGCAGGCCGGCGAAATCGATAAGGTCAAGCGCTCCGAGTCCGGCATGATCGTCGACCCGGTCACGATCGCCCCCGAGGAAACCATTGCCGCCGCCCTCGAGGTCATGCGCCGCTACAAAATCTCCGGCGTGCCCGTCACCAAGAACCGCAAGCTCGTCGGCATCCTCACCAACCGCGACCTCCGCTTTGTCTCCCGCACCGACCTCACCATCAACTCCGTCATGACCAAGGAGAACCTCATCACCGTGCCCGTCGGCACCACGCTTGAAGAGGCCGAGCACATCCTCCATCAGCACCGCGTCGAAAAACTCCTGGTCGTCAACGACGACTACGAGCTCAAAGGTCTTATCACCGTCAAGGACATCCAGAAGAAGCTCAAGTATCCCAACGCCTCGAAAGACGAGCAGGGCCGTCTCCGCGTCGCCGGAGCCATCGGCGCCACCGGCGACTTCCTCGAGCGCGCTTCCGCTCTGGTTGACGCCCGCGTCGACGCCCTCGCCATCGACTCCGCCCACGGCCACTCCTCGCGCGTCCTTGAAGCCGTCCGCGCCGTCAAGAAAGCGCACCCCGCCGTCGCGCTGCTCGCCGGCAACGTCGCCACCCACGACGGCGCCCTCGCCCTCATCGACGCCGGCGCCGACGCCATCAAGGTCGGCATCGGCCCCGGCTCCATCTGCACCACCCGCATGGTCACCGGCGCCGGCATGCCCCAGGTCACCGCCATCAGCGAAGCCGCCCGCGCCGCCTCGAAACACGGCATCCCCGTCATCGCCGATGGAGGCATCAAGTACTCCGGCGACGTCACCAAGGCCATCGCCGCCGGGGCCAGCGTCTGCATGATGGGCTCCCTCTTCGCCGGCGTCGATGAAAGCCCCGGCGAGACCATTCTTTACCAGGGCCGCTCCTTCAAGGCCTACCGCGGCATGGGCTCGCTCTCCGCCATGGCCCAGGGCTCCGGAGAGCGCTACTTCCAGGGCAAGAACGACCTCGACGACTTCGGCGACGTCGAGCGCCCCAACCTCACCGCCCGCGAGGGCTCCACCCAAAACCGCCTCGCCAAGTTCGTCCCCGAGGGCATCGAAGGCCGCGTCCCCCACCGCGGCCCGCTCGAAGCCATGGTCTACCAGCTCGTCGGCGGCCTGCGCTCCGGCATGGGCTATCTCGGCTGCGCCTCCATCGCGGAGCTGCAAGCCAACGCCCGCTTCGTCCGCATCTCGAATGCCGGCCTGCGCGAATCGCACGTCCACGACGTCGTCATCACCCGCGAAGCCCCCAACTACCACGTCGAATAGCTCCCCTGACCCCTGGTCTTTATGCCCTCCATCTTCCTGACCAAACCCGACCCCCACTTCCTGCGCCGCAGCACCCGCGGCTGGCGCCAGCTCTGGATCTGGCTCCCCGTCGCCTTTGCCCTCCTCATCATCGCCACCGAGTCCACCGACACCTTCTCCGCCGCCAACACCAGCAGCTGGCTCCGTCCCATCGTCGAGCGCTGGTCCGGCCCCATCTCCGACGTCCACTGGGCCTGGTACCACCACCTCGCCCGCAAATGCGGCCACTTCGTCGGCTACGCCTTTGTCTGCCTCACCTTTCTCCGCGCCTGGCTGCTGATCCTCGGCCGCCGCCTCGACCTCACCTTCCAGCAGTGGCTGGTCACCGCGAACGTCTACGCCGTCGCCTCGGCCATGTGCATCGCCGGCTCGGACGAGTTCCACCAGACCTTCCTGCCCAGCCGCACCGGCAAGCTCTCGGACGTCCTCATCGACACCTCCGGCGGCATCGTCCTCTGCTCGCTCGCCGCCCTCGCCCGCGCGATCGCCGCGCCCCGCTCCGTCACCTCCTAGCAAACAACGCCCGGGTGCCCCATCTCAGACAGTCTCACCATCTGAGGTGGGGTCGTACCCTGTTCCCACTGCGACACCTTTACCCACCGGCACTCTGCGTCTCATCTCCGCGCTCGACCGTATACTCAGACATCCAGCCGGCAGCTCTTCCTCCGAGGCGACCCTTGCGTCCACGTGCACTCCCATCCTTGCTCTTCCTCTTGGCCGCGACCGTCCCAGCCGCGACCCTCCTAGCTGCCGCACAACTCGCCAAGCCATCCCTCCAAACCCCCGCCCTCTCCCCCGACGGCAAGGAGATCGCCTTCGCCTCCGGAGGCGACATCTGGACCGCGCCCGCCGCCGGTGGCGAAGCCCGCCTGCTCATCGCCAACGCCGCCGACGACGCCCGCCCCCTCTACTCGCCCGACGGCGCCAAGCTCGCCTTCGTCTCCACCCGCACCGGCCTTGGCGACATCTACGTCCTCACCCTCGCCACCGGCGATCTCGCCCGCCTCACCTTCTCCGACTCCCTCAGCAACCTCGACGGCTGGTCCCGCGACGGCCAGTGGATCTACTTCACCTCGAACACCACCGACGTCCCCGGCCAAACCGACATCCTCCGCGTCCGCGCCACCGGAGGCACGCCTCTCGAGGTCTCCCGCGAGCGTTATCTCAGCGAGTTCGAGTCCGCGCCCTCCCCGGACGGAACCCAGATTGCGCTCCTCGCCAAGGGCATCTCCTCCGCGCAGTGGTGGCGCAACGGCCACGCCCACATCGACGAGACCGAGCTCTGGATGATGCCGCTTCACGCCTCGTCGCCCACCCAGCCCGGCTACCGCCGCCTTCTGCCCGCAGACGCCAAGCACGCCTGGCCCATGTGGTCGCCCGACGGCAAGACGCTCTTCTATATGTCCGACAAAAGCGGCGCGGAAAACATCTGGAGCGCCGATGCCGCCAGCGGGGCCGAGCGCCAGGTCACCCACTTCACCAGCGGCCGCTGCCTGTGGCCGACCATCTCCTATGACGGCAAGTCCATCGTCTTCGAGCGCCAGTTCGCCGTCTGGAAGCTCGATACCCGCAGCGGCAGCGCCAGCCAGCTGCCCATCGTCCTGCACGGAGCGCCCAGCGCGGACGGCATGACGCATCTGGCGCTCACCCACTGGCAGGATCTCGCCGTCGCGCCCGACGGCACCAAGCTCGCCGTCGTCGACCACGGCGATGTCTTCGCGGCCGGCGCCAAAGAGGGCGGGGAAGCGCAGCGCCTGACCCGCACCGACGCCGCCGAAAGCGCCCCGCGCTGGTCGCCCGACTCTACCAAGCTGGTCTACCGCTCCGAGCGCGATCACGGCTCCAGCCTCTATCTCTACGACTTCACCACCCACGCCGAGCGCGCCCTCACCCAGGGAGCCGACCTCGACGTCGATCCAACCTGGTCGCCCGACGGCAAGAGCCTCTCCTTCGTCCGCAACCGCAAGGAGCTGCACGTCCTCACCCTCGACCCCGTCAAGGACCGCGTCCTCGCCCGCGGTGAGATCGACAATGGCATCTCCGCCTGGTCGCCGGATTCGCAGTGGATCGTCTTCGTGCCCACCGGCGCCAACGGCTTCAGCAATCTCTTCGCCGTGCCCGCGGCCGGCGGCACGGAGCCGCGTCCACTCACCTTCCTCGCCAATGGCGAAACGGCCTCCCGCCTGGCCTGGTCGCCGGATGGCAAATACATCCTCTTTGACACCACCCAGCGCAGCGAAACTCCACAGCTGGCGCGCGTCGATCTCGTGCCGCACGTCCCCGCCTTCCGCGAAGACCAGTTCACCGAGCTCTTCCGCCAGCAGTCCACGCCCGGCGCGCCCGACTCGCCCCGCGGCCCGGCATCCACCCCTCCCGCATCCACCCCGGCGCCCACCCCGGCGCCCGACCCGCTGCCGGCCACGCCTCCCTCCGAGTCCAGCCCCGAACCCGCCAAATCCCCCACCGCCGAGACCTCCCAGCCTCGCCCGCCCCGGACGCCCCGGATCTCTCAAAAGATCGAGCCTACCCGCATCGTCTTCGAGGGCATCCGCGGCCGCCTCACCCTGCTGCCTCTGCACCTGGAGCTGCGCCTGCCGGTCATCAGCCCGGACGGCAAGACGCTCGCCTTCATCGCCACCGTCGCCGACCAGACCAATCTCTACACCTACTCGCTCGACGAGCTCTCCCGCGAGCCCGCCTCGCCCCGCCAGCTCACCTCCACCTCCGCCTTCAAGTCCTCGCTCGCCTGGTCGCCCGACTCTCACACCCTCTTCTACCTCGAAAGCCAGAACCCCATGACGCCGTCCCCTGTCGAGACCTCCTCGGGCATCCGCGCCATCTCGGTCGAAACCCGCGTCGCGCGCACCATCCCGGTCACCGCTTCGATGGAGGTTGACTTCAACCGTGAAAAAGAGGTGGTCTTCGAGCAAGCCTGGACCACCCTCGACCATCGCTTCTTCCGCGCCGACTTCAACCACCACGACTGGACCGCTCTGCGCAATCAATGGGAGCCCTACATCGCCGGAGCCCGCACCGGACCCGAGCTGCGCCGCGATATCAATCTGCTCATCGGCGAGCTGAACAGCTCGCACTCCGGCATCGCCAAGGCAGCGCCCCCGGCGGTGCGCACCGGAAGGCTGGGCCTGCGCTTCGAGCGCGAGCCCTTCGAGGCCAAAGGCGAGCTCATCGTGCGCGAGGTCGTGCCGCTCGGCCCCGCCTCGCTTGAAGGCACCGTCCATCCCGGAGACCGCCTGCTCGCCGTCGACGGAAACCCCATCCAGCCCGCGGCCAACCTCGATGCCCTGCTCGAAGACAAGGTTGGAAAACGGGTCGTCCTCCGCATCCAGACAGGTGCCAAGACGCGCGACGCGATCGTGCGTCCTGTCACCCTCCAGGTCGAGGCCGGCCTGCTCTATAACGGCTGGGTCGAGGAGCGGCGCGCCTATGTGGAGCGCATCTCCGGCGGCGAGCTGGGCTACGTCCATCTCGCCGCCATGGGAGACCGCGATCTGGCGCAACTCTATATCGATCTCGACGCCCAAAATGAGAGCCGGCAGGGCGTGGTGGTTGACGTGCGCAACAACAACGGCGGCTACGTCAACGGGCGGGTCATCGATGTCTTCACCCGCCGCAACTATCTTGAGATGACGCCGCGCGACGGGGCGACCGTACCCAGCCGGCAGGCTCTCGGCCAGCGGGCGCTCGGTAGACCTACCGTGCTCGTCACCAACGAGTCGACGCTGTCGGATGGCGAGGACTTCACCGAGGGCTATCGCGCGCTCTCGCTCGGCAAGGTCGTCGGCACGCCCACCGCTGGCTGGATTATCTTTACCGGATCGCAGCGCCTCATCGACGGCTCGGCCGTCCGCGTCCCCGGCGACCGCATCCGCGACCTGAAGGGGGAAGACATGGAGATGCATCCGCGGCCCGTGGACGTCGACGTAGCCCGTCCATTGGGCGAAACCGAATCCGGAGAAGACGCGCAGCTCAAAGAGGCTGTGGCCACGCTCCTCGGCCAGCTCAAGTGAAGCTTCTCTCGTAAGCTTTGTTGCTTGTCTTCCTAAATCCACTCAAAAAACGAGGTCATCTTGACCGAAGCGGACAGTCTCATCGTCGGCGCAGTGGAGAGACCCCGAATTTCGCTTTGTTGTTGCTTGTTCCTGCTGATTAACCCAAAACGAGCTCATCTGAAGGTCGCCGCACGTTGGCCCAAAAATCCGTGTGTCAAGCCCCAGTACCTCATTTTTCGCCACGATCTCTTCTATTATCAAGTACTTACCAGCCAAACAAAGTTGGCATACTGACCCTACGCAAACCTCTACAATAGATACAGGAGTTGAATAGTCACGCTTTCACCGTCGTCATTCTGGCACAGCCAGAATCCCCGTATTTGCTTACAAATCGCTACCGCAATGAGTCCAGACCAAGTCCGGACCTAACTTGTTTCCTATGAAGACTTTAGCCCTAAACAGGGGGAGGGGGAGTACCTCAACCAGGAACTGGCAGCCTTTAAATGCGAAAGGGAACAGCCGAAGCCATTCCCATCGCAAATCTGTTGGTGAAATCGTGGGAGCACTCCAGACAGGAGCCGCTCACGACGCCATGGAATTAGAGAGGCTGAACGTCAGACGCCTGCCAGCCCTTCGGTCCCTTGACCACGTTGAACTGCACAGCCTGACCCTCTTGGAGGCTCTTGAAACCGTTTGAATTGATCGCCGAGTAGTGAACAAACACATCCTCGCCGTTCTGACGGCTGATGAAGCCAAACCCCTTGGCATCGTTAAACCACTTCACTGTTCCCTGTTCCATTTTCGTTATTTCCTTAAAGCTTTCTTGAATTTGCCGCTAGCAACAGATCAGGGGTTCGACACTCAATACCGCATTGCAGAAAACCAATCTGTTTCAAACGTTGTACCAACAGTAGCACATGGAACCACTTTCCACACAAAAAAGTTTGCTTTTCCTTGCTGCCCAAATTCCTGTGCATGCGTCGCACCGCTCAGCTCTTCAGCCGGGCCCGCACAATCTCCTCGCTCCGCGCCAGCACCTCATCGAGCGACATCGCGGTCGAATCAAGCACGATCGCTCCCTCGGCCGGCCGCAGAGGACTCAGCTCCCGGCTCCGGTCGCGGAAATCCCGCGCCTTCATCTCATCGAGCACCGCCGCCTCGGTCACCGGAGCCGCTTCATGCACATGCGAAGCCACCTGCCGAAACCGCCGGTTTCCCCGCACCTCCGGCGCCGCATCCAAAAAGATCTTCACCTCCGCATCCGGAAACACCGCCGTGCCAATGTCCCGGCCTTCCATCACCACCCCGCCGGCCGCCCCCAGCGCCCGCTGCTGCGCCACCATCCACTCCCGCACCGCGGCATGGACAGACGCGCGCGAAGCCGAAGCCGTCACGTCCGCGTCCCGGATCCGCCGCGACACATCCATGCCGTCCAGCAGCACCCGGTTGCCGTCGCGCGTCGGCTCGAGCGCAATCTTCGTATGCCGGCAAAGCTCGACCATCGCCGCCCCCTCGTCCACATCGAGATCGCTCTCGATCGCCTTGAGCGCCAGCGCCCGGTACATCGCCCCGGTCTCAAGATTCAGGAACCCGAATCGCCGCGCCAGGTGCGCCGCCAGCGTGCTCTTGCCCGCCCCCGCCGGTCCGTCGATCGCAATCACTGGCTGCGTTCTCCCTTCCGCCATGCCCACTTACCCGTTCCCTTCCGGCCGCCGCCGCTTGGTTGGATTGAACCCCCCACCCGGCTTGCCGCCGCCCGCTCCCTTGCGCGGCGGACCGGGCTTGCGAAACGGCTTCTGGCCGTCGGCAAACTTGGCGAACGGCCCGCCGGATTTTACAAATCCACTCCCGCCCGGCTTTTTGCCGAACGGCTTTGCTCCCGCCGGCTTCGCCCCAAAGCCCGTGCGCGGACGCTCTTCACGCGCCTCGTCCGGGCGATCGGGCGAACGTGCTGGACGGCCGGCAGAGGGTCTGCCCTCAAAGCTGCGCCCGGCACCCTCCGGCCGCGCACGGAACGGCTTGCCTTCGCGCGGCGCGTCGAATTTGCGAAAGACCTTGCGCGGCGCCTCACCTGTCTCCGGGCGTTCGCCGCGGTCCCGTCCAGGGCCCGCTTTGGCTCCGAACGGTGGCTTGGCCCCAAACTCGCGCCTTGGCCGCGGCGGATAGGAGCCCGTGGAACTCGACGGCCGCTTGTACCCTTCGGCTGCCGGACGCCCGCCGGCAGCCTGCCGCGGCGTTGGTCCGTCACCGGAACCAAACTCGCGCCGCGGCGGCCGGCCCTGACTAGCCCCAAAGTCACGCCTTGCCGTACGATTCTCCTCGCGTCCCGGCCCCGGCTTACCGCCGAAGCCCTCGCGCTTGCGCCCAAAGGTTCCCGGCTTGCTGAAGGTCCGGCGCGGAGTTTCACCACCCTCCGGGCGGGGCCGGGGAGCCCGCCGCGCGGTTGGCTCGCCTGCGCTCTCCGCTCCAGCAGCCGGCGTTTCGGCCTCCGGACGCGGCCGGCGATTTTCCTTCCACGGCTTGTCGAAGCGCGGCTTGGCGAAGCCCGGCTTGCCCTCCCGCTGAAATGGCCGCCGCTCCCGGTCGCCTGCTTGCGGCTTTCTGCCGAAAGCCGGCTTTGCCCCAAGCGGAGGCCTGCCTCCCGCGCTCTTCGATCGCAATCCCGTGCCGATCTTGCTTCCCGGCTTGGCGGCAAACTTCCGTATACGCGATCCGGACTCCTCCGCCCCAGAACTCCCAGAAGTCTCCGGCTTCAGGCCGGAAGCGGCGGCCGCGAACGCCGGCAGCTCACCGGCCACATGCAGCAGCGTCTTGCCTTCGACCACGATCGTCTCCAGCTGCCGAGCCGACAGCAGTGCATGGATCACGTCTCGCACCCGCGAGCGCGCAGCCAGCGGCGAGAGGAACGTCTCGATCTCCTCCTCGGTCGCCGCCAGCGCCTGTCCCAGGTAGAGCGAGATCAGGGCGCTCAGCGCGCTCGGCTGCCCGGCGTTCGCGCCTGCCTTGATCTGCTTGGTAAACCGGGCCGTGGTCAACTCCCACAGTGTCGCCGCGTGCGGTCCGGTCCCCTCGGCCTGCTGCGGCGCCGGCAGCACGCGCAGCTGTCCCCAAAGCTCGGTCAGCGCACGCAGCACCGCGGTCTCGGTCACCTCTTTGCCCAGCTGCGTCGCCAGGTCGTAAGCCGACAGCGTCCCCTTGGCCGAGAGCATCTCGTAGGTCGCCAACCCAAGTGGCGAGACCTTGATCGCGCCCGAGGTGGCCGGCGGCTGCTTCCATGCCTTGTTGCCGCGCAGCGTGAAGACGTACGAGAATACGGCCGCCGACGCGACATAGTCCGGCACATCGGTTCCCGCGCCTCCGGCCGCGCCCAGCAGATTCAGCGGCACCGCGCTTCCCTCGGCGATCAGCCGCGTCAGCAAGGTCTGCACAGCCTCCATGCCGCTCAGTTCTGCCTCCGCGTCGAGCTTTTTGCCCAGAACCGCCTCCACCCACGAGGGCGCAGGGGCTCCCAGCTGATGCACCCGCGGTCCATACGCCACCAGGCCGCTCCGGTTCAGCCACGCGCGCAGGGCGTCCGTGGTCAAGAGCGGCTGCTCGTCCTGGTGCCAGTGCGTGGTGCGCTGCGCGGCAAACTGCTCTGCGGAAGGAGGCGCCGGAACGGTGGCCGGCCGCGGATTGGATCGCGCCGGCAGACTTGGATGGCTGCTGTCGGGCGAGCCTGTATCGGAACTCTGATCGTCGTTCATGTCTTGGTATTGCCTTCCTGCCCAGGCGCCGGCTGAGCACGGCGCCGATGAGCTCCCTTACCTAAAGGGAAGAGTTACGGATGTCAAAATGTCCGGAAAGAGCCGGCTCAAAACTCCGCGAGTATGCCTTCGGAACGCCAAGCTCTGTCTTCAGATGCGCTGGAACGCACGTTCAATCTCTCTATGAGAATACCTGAGCGCGATGGGCCGGCCGTGCGGACAGCTGGTCGGATGCTCGGTTTTGCCCAACTCGGTCAGCAGCCACTCGATCTTTTCGCGCTCGAGCGGCATATTGATCTTAACCGCCGCGTGGCACGCCATGCTGGCCGCGATCCTGCGCCTCCGGGCCTCTGCGTTTTCGGTCTGCTGCAGCCGGTCATCCATGCCGAGCACCTCTTCGAGCATGCCCTCAAGCTCCTTGCCTTCAAGCCCCACCGGCGCCGCCTTTACCGCCAGCGTGCGCGGCCCGAACGGCTCGGCCTCGAAGCCATTGCGCTCAAGCTCTTCGGCGATCCGTGCAAACGCCGCCATCTGGGCCGGCAGCAGGTCAACCAGCAGAGGCATCAGCAGGCGCTGCCGCTGCACCTGCTCGGTGTCCCGCTCGCGCAGGATCCGCTCAAAGAGCACGCGCTCATGCGCCACATGCTGGTCGACGATCCACAGCCCTTCCTCGTTCACCGCCAGGATGAACGAGTCGCGTAGCTGCCCCAACGGCTTCAGCGTCGCCAGCGAGTGCAGCGACGGCTCCTCGATCACTCGCCCGCCATCCCGGGTACGCTCGACCGGCGCATCGTAGCCGACCGCGAGCGAGCCCTCTCCAAAGGCCAGCCGCCCGGGCGAGGGCGCCACCGGCACCGGTTCCAGGCCGAACGGAGCACTGTCTTCGCCGCCCGTAAACACCTCCGACTCCGGAGGCAGGGTCGACTCGGCCATCCTTGGATGGAAGAACGGCTGCGCAGGGCCGCTCGGCAGCGGACTTACATCGAGCAGCAGGCTCGCACTCGCGCTGGCATAGTTCGCGCCGCTCAGCGCAGAGGCGAAACTCGCCGCCGGCCGGGTCTTCATCAGCGACGTCCGGACCGTATCGCGCAGAAAGTCATGCACAAACGTGGGCTGGCGAAAGCGCACCTCGGTCTTGGCCGGATGGACGTTCACGTCGACCTCGCCCGGCGGCATTTCGAGAAAGAGCAGCACCACCGGGAAGCTGGCCGGCGGGATCACGTTGCGGTAGCCCTCCGCCAAGGCATGCAGCACCAGCTTATCGCGCACCAGGCGATGGTTCACAAAGACGTAGATCGAGTTCCGGTTCAGCCGCTGCAACTCGGGCTTCGAGACAAAGCCGCTGACCCGCAGGAAGCCCGGCTCCGGAGCCTCATAGTGCTCGTCGCGCCGCCACGGCGGAGGCTCCGGCAGCCCGGCGCGGGTGAAGTCCAGCTCCGCGGCGGTCTGGATCATGAGTCCCGCCGTCTCCGCGCCGAAGATCTGGAACAGCCGCTCGCCCGCATTGGCCACCGCCGGGGCCACCAGCAGGGCCTGCGTGGCCGTGTGTAGCTCGAAGTGCCGCGCCGGATGCGCGAGCGCGTAGTGCGTCACCAGCGCCGCGATGTGGCTCAGCTCGGTCGACTCGGACTTCAGGAACTTGCGCCGGGCGGGCGTATTGAAGAACAGGTCGCGCACGGCGATCGTGGTTCCCTCGGGCAGCCCGGCCTCGTCCACCCGCAGCATCTTGCCGCCGGCCATCTCGACCACGGTGCCGGTCGCGTCCTCCGCCGAACGGGTCTCAAGCTCGACCCGCGCCACGCTTGCGATCGACGGCAAAGCCTCGCCGCGGAAGCCCAGCGTGGCGATCGACAGCAGGTCGTCCGAGCTGCGCAGCTTCGAGGTGGCATGCCGCTCAAAGGCCAGCAGCGCGTCATCCCGCACCATGCCGCAGCCATTGTCGACCACCCGCATCAGCTTGCGGCCGCCGCCCTCGACCTCGATGCGGATGCGGGTCGCGCCAGAGTCCAGCGCGTTCTCGAGCAGCTCCTTGACCACCGACGCAGGCCGCTCGACCACCTCGCCCGCGGCAATCTGGTTGGCCACCTGGTCGGAGAGTACGCGAATCCTGCCCATCCGGAGATTGTACGTTTCCGTCCCACGCGGCAGCGCCTGCCCGCGCCTTGCCGCTCGGCTGGCATGCAGGAAGGACCGGCTCGGCGCACGGCCGTTCCAGGCAAGCTAGAGCCTTTTCCCTGTTGCTGGGGTTCCCGAATCAGGTGTGCGGTGGCGTTTTCCTCAAGAGCAATGTATGGTCCGCCGCGCGACTGTAAGGGTTAGTTTGGGCGAGAAGACAAATCTGCGCAAATGTATTCGGCCTTTGAGTGGAGCTGCTTCCTCCTGGCCATGATGAGATGCGCGCGTGTCTGGCCTTATAAACGCCTCGGTCGTTGAAGACCATTCTCAGGATCAGGCTTGTGACACGCCGTGTGACTGTTCTTTCGTCCTTGCTGTCCTATGCAGACTTCGGTAGGGAACTTTACCAATCGTCGTCGTGAGGGAAAGTGGGAATGCGGAGCGTTTCCAAGCCGAAGGCGTCTTTTTCTCACTTGCTCAGGCTGGCACGGTGGTTGACCTGTACTCGTTGCCGCTCGACAGGACCGCCCAGGCGACACGGGCGAGCTTGTTGGCCATGGCGACTACAACGACGTTCTTGTGAGCTCTGGCGTCCAGCTTGTCCAGCCAGGCTCCAATGGGCGCACGATCGCGCGCCTGATGCGCAGCACGGCAGCTCGGGCGCCATGAATCAGGATCTTGCGAAGGTAGACGTTGCTTCGCTTACTGATGCCGAGCAGCTTGGCCTTGCCTCCGGTCGAGTACTGCCGCGGCACAACGCCCAGCCACGCTGCGAACTGCCGGCCCTTGCGAAAGGCAGCGCCCGTGCCGATGGCAGCAACGATGGCTGTCGCAACCACCGGCCCGATACCAGGGATCTGCCGGATACGGGTACAGCCGGCGTCCGCAGCAGAAATGCGCTCCAGTTCGTCGTTGAGCTCTTCACCTGCCGCTCGACGGTCTTCCACTCATCCCAAAGCGTATTGATGAGATTGCGCATTAAGGGCGTCAGGTCAGCTTCCGCGTTCTCGAGAATATCGGCCCTGGCAGCCTTAAGCTTCGCCGGCATCTTCGCAAACACCAGACCTCTTTCAAGCAGGAACGCGCGCAGCTGGTTGATTACGGCCGTCCGTCGAGAGATCAGCCGGTCGCGAACACGGTGGATCGCCTGCAGATTCAACTGATCGTCTGTCTTGATCGGGACGAAGCGCATGTTCTTGCGATCCACCGCCTCAGCGATCGCTTCCGCATCGACGAAGTCGTTCTTGTTCGACTTCACCAAAGACTTCACAAACTGCGCCGCGATCAGACGAACATCGTGGCCTTGGCTACGCAAGGCACGGCCAAAAAAATGAGCTCCTGAGCAGGCTTCCAAACCGATCAGGGAACACTGTAAGTTGGCCGTATAGGCCAACCAACTGCTTCTTCGAAAACTTCTTCACCAGCAGCTTGCCAGCCGCTCCCAAGACCACAAGGTGAAAGGTCGTCTTCCCAGGTCGATGCCAATGGACTGAATCTGCTTCGCGATGATCCTCCTTGCCGAACCTGCTTCTACGATCCTCCTGGTGACACAGAAGAATCAACCGGCGGACCATCTCATTAACGCCCATAAAGCGTCAGGCAGGTGCCTGGATTGGTGCGGAAATCGCCATTTCACTCATCGACCCAAACTCCTCGTTGGTCGCATTCTCGTCGGTAAGACGATAGAAAGTGAATTCGCCCCTCACGGAAGGTGGCGTCTTAGGCGGGTCAGACACCCGGCGAAACGTTACTGACGAGAACGCGACTTACCATTCCTAACCAGATGAGCGAGTAGCAGATTTTCCGAGGTGCGGAGCGGTCCTGCGTCTCATTAGAGGTCTATTCTGCACTTGAGTGGGAATTCGGATTCAGAGACATGGGCAACTGCTTGGCGTTGAGCAGAGGAACAGCAATCAGTGCTGCGAGGATGCCCGCAAGCGAACCGACGCCTAGTGCCCATCGAGACCCGAAGTGGTTGGCTACCCAGCCTACGAAAGGAGCTCCAACGGGTGTTCCTCCGAGTGCAATGGCAACCCGCAGGGCCATGACCCGGCCCCGCATGGTCGGCTCTGTCGAGAGCTGCATGAGGCTGTTGGTTCCGTTTGTGAAGGTAATCGACGCCGCACCGATCAACGCCAGGGCTGCTGCAAAGCCCCAATATCCCGGAGCCAAGGCCGCCAGCAAACATCCAAGGGCAAAAACGCCCGCGCCGGTCACCAAGGACGCAAGGCGCAGCCTGCTCTGGGTGGCTGCAAAGAGCGCTCCCCCCAGCGTACCGATGGCCATGAAGGACGAAAGCAGGCCGAACGCCCGCGCATCCGAGTGAAAGACGTTGACGGCCATGGTGGATATAAAGATCGGGAAGTTCAAGCCAAAGGTGCCAATCAAAAACAGCATGAGCAGGACCACTCTCAGATCAGGCCGTCCCCACACATAACGAAAACCTTCCAGGAAGCCGGACGTAGCTCGCCGTGCCCGAGCGCTTGTGCGAAGTTCGGAGATACGAAAGGCTGCCATAGAAAGCAGCACAGCGCCGAACGAGAGCCCATTTAGGAGGAACGCCCATCCAATTCCGACCTTCGCAATGATCAGTCCTGCAGCGGCAGGTCCGATCATTTGCGCCGCGTTAAATGAGGTGGAGTTGAGGGCGACAGCGTTGGACAGGTCGCCATCCCCAACCATTTCCGCAACGAACGTCTGGCGTACGGGAGCGTCGAAGGCTGCAGCGCAGCCGGATAAGAAGGCCAGCAGATACACATGCCAGAGCTGAATTACACCGGCAAGGGTCAGCGCTGCCAAGAGCAGAGCAAACACACCCATGCCAGCCTGTGTGGTGATCAGCAGTTTTCTCTGGTTAAGCCGGTCAGCGGCAAGGCCGGTCCAGGGTAGCAGCAGGAGCTGCGGCGCGAACTGCAGGCCCATCACGACACCCAACGCCGACGCGTCGTGATGGGTAAGATGCGTGAGTACAAGCCAATCCTGAGCGACACGCTGCATCCACGTGCCGACATTCGAGATAAGCGCCCCTGCCGTCCACAAGCGGAAGTTGTAGCTCTTCAATGAGCGGAAGATGCTGCCCGACTTGCCTACTGGAGCGATGGCTTGTTGCCCCCGTGGAACTGACCGAAATGATGTGCCAGTTGCAGGCTGATCAGCAGCGCACCCAGACCGAACACAAACACGTGGATCGTCGTCCGAAGATGGAAGTCACCAACGCGTGCCACAAGCAGATAAGCAACGATCACATTGAGCGTACCCCAGAGAACATTGATCTTCGAGGAGGAGAGTCCTTTGCCGGGAGGCGAAGCAAAGGGGCTCTGAAACGAGCGACCCATGATGCCCGCCACATAGTGTGGAACGGCGTTGGCGATGAAAACGCCTCCAAAGAAATACGAGACCAGATGAATCCAGTTCATGCGTGTGCGCTCCTTTTCTCCAGCATGGAAATGATCTCTTCGGCGGACCCCGTTTCACCCAGGCGAGGAAAAACGTTTCGCATGCTGTACTCCTGCGCTTCTTCGCGGACATCGGTCATCGCGTCGAGTGCCAAGGTGACGTTAAAACCCTGCTCATAGGCCTGGCGTGCTGTTGCTTCAACCCCACCAGACGTCACGACGCCGGCTACAACCACCTGAGTCACACCACGAGTTCTGAGCTTGTCTTCGAGATCGGTGTTTGCGAAAGCACCCCAGCTCCGCTTGGTGACCACGATGTCCTCGGGCGTTTGGTCAAGTTCTGGCAGCAGATCGGTCCACTCTTCGGTAAAGATGGCATTGCCGCGTGGACCCTGCTCCGTGCGCCCGGGTGCACGCGCAGACACGTTGACCAACACGACAGGCAGCGAGGCTTTTCGGAACGCCTTCAGCAAAAGGCTTGTCTTCTCCAGCACACCGTCTAGTGGCTGTAGAAAGGGATGGTCGGTAAGACCCTTTTGCAGATCGACGACGAGCAGCGCCGTGACTGGATCGAGAGTGGTCAAAGACATTCGAAGCTCCTTAGTTTGCATTGGGGTAAGCACATCAGTCCTCAACAAGCCTGCCCAACAGTGCCATCGCCTTGCGAAGCTGTTCCTGCTCACGCATAGAGAGCTTTCGCGCGATAGCTGTCGTCAGCCAATCCTGCTTGGCAGCCCTGCCTTCTTTAAGCCATTTCAGGCATTTAGGCGTCAGCGACATAAGTGTTTGTCTGCCGTCGTTCGGGTCTGGAGCACCTTTGACCAGTCCCGCTTTCAGCAGCACGGCAACGGCAGCGCTCATAGACTGCGGACGCACACCCTCTGCTCGCGCCAGGGTCGAGACAGCCGCTGAGCCGACGTTTTCCAGCCGGAGCAGGATGGATACCTGGGATGGGGTGAAGTCGTGATTGGCTCCGTGGTCCCTTAGATGGCGGCGGAGCTTTCCAGCGAAGGCACGAAGTTCAGTGGCCAAAACCGGAGAAAGATCGTGCAATCGGGCATCGGTCGGATTGCTCACAACTCAAGCTTCCCATATTTTCAGAGGACTGTACAGTTGTCTGTATTTTGTAGCTGTTAACCTCATTGTTGAGCGGTTCTGAAAAACGCGCTTCACGTAGGTCGGCCGCATCGGGCGGATCAAACCCTGCCCTGAGACGTTAGTGACGAAAATTCGACTTGTCAGTACCGATCGGAAGAGGCGTCCGCCTCAGCTTGCTGGACGAGGGTCGCAGAGAGGGAAGAAAGCGACTCCGGAAGCCTGAAGCTCAACTGTAGAAGCCCGGTGTCGATGTTAGGTCCGATGGTGAGTAGGGCAAAGCCGGTGATGGGCTGGTCGGACGGCAAAAGCCACGACATTGTGCCAAGGCCTTTGTGGTGGGCTGGCGTGGTGAATTCGACCAGCTTTTTACCTTTGTATGCGAGGTGGTCGGATGGGAAAGGACCGAATGGATAGTCTGAGGCGGGACCAAAGCCCTCTTGGATGATCTTGCGGGCGTAGCCGCGATATGCCGGGAATACACGAGCCACCATCTGCGCCACTTCGAAGCGGCCGGAGGTGCCGCCTTCCGAGCCGGAGAGCTGTATGGCCGCCCCTGTGAAGCCTTTCCAGTTCTTGTGTTCAAGGATCTTGGCGCTGTCCAGCGCTTCAGGAGCTACATAAAGAGTTTCGCCATTGGAGCCGATCGTGACAAAACAGTTCCAGCCACGTGGGCCGAGCGTTCCAATCTGACCTGCATCACCTTTGTACTCATACCACGCTAGCTTATTAGCGACCTCAAGCGGAAGGTTGACCGGCTTCGGTGAGCCTTTCGCAGCTTGGTAGGGCCCGGTCTGACCGTCTCCAGGGCACCCCACGTACGGCACGGACGTTTGAGTATATGCTGACATGCTCACTGCGGTGAGCACTACACCAACCGCGCGCAAATCTACGCCATGAAGCCTCATGGACCCTCCATTAAAGCCTAGCTTCGGGAAAAGGATAAATCCTGCTAAACGCGTCTGTGGTGGTCGAGCCTTGAATCGGCTTCGAACCATTCCGTTCTGGCCGGATTGGTCAAGCAAGATGAAGTTCAACGATGTTGATAGTCCCTTAAATTGATGGAGGCGAGTGAGTTTTGCAGGTACTCGCGCACTGCATCGGCGACGACCATTGGCGCGCCGCCCCTTTCAGCGTTCCAAGGAGCCGCATGATCGAGGCCAGGCAAGATGCGCCGAGTGACGTTTGGAAGTGTGCGCGCAAGTTCCTCTAACGCAAGCTTCAGGTATTTTGGGATGCTTGTTCCCCCGAGCAACAGCACCTTCTTTTGAAGCCGCTCAAAAATCTTTGTCTGCTGGCTCATCTCACCGACCACCGCAAAATCGAAGCGCATCGCCGGTAGCAGGTCCTCTAAAGGCGCATATCCTCCTCCCCCTCCGAGCCCCTGTATGAACTTTGCCGTGAAGCGCTCCCGCAACCAGCGTGGCAGCAGGCGAATGAATAGCGGTGCCAGCTTGACTATCTCTCCAGCCGTGGTCATAGCGGCCACCCAGTGTCTTTTGCTGACCTCTCGATCAAACCGCTCCACCCGCTGCTTATCGATCCCGTGATGGAAATAGAAGGGTGGCTCATAGATCACTGCCCTTCGGATGCCTTCGATGCGCAGTGTGCAGGTCAGGGCGATGACCGCCCCAGAGCTGAGACCGAAGATGGACGTTGCCCCTGAGTAACGGCATAGAGCCTGAATATCTTCCACGTCCCGCTCAATTTTGTGTTCTGGCGTGAAGGGCTTGGGGCTCATGCCGCGTCCGCGACGGTCCGGCGTGTACACCGTGAAGTCCGATGAAAGGGCCTGTGCGAGGTCACGGTAGTTGTGGGCTGTTCCCATGGCTCCCTGCACCAGGATGAGCCCAGGACCCTGGCCGGTCACGGTGTACCCGATGTTTGTCCCATCTTTTGAGACAACGGTGTTCATGTCCTCTCCTTGCGGTGACTTGGGATGGGTAAAACGGTGTATCGGAGTTGGCTCACCTTGCGGCGGCGGGAACCATCTTCGCCATCTGCCCGAATGGGAGCCCCGGTGCAAGACGGCTCAGGAGGTAAAGGACATTGCTCAAGCCAGGCCGGATCTCCGTCGTCCCCGCTTCGATTCCGGCAATGGCCTGGTCTACTAATTTCTTTACCGGCATTGCCTTTTGCGCCTTCATCTCTGCCTGGAACTCATCCCGGAATAGTTTGGTTTCCGTGCCTGGGGGGGCAAGCTCGACAACCGCTACTTTCGATCCTCTGAGCTGCACGCGAAGACACCGCGTGTAGGCATGAAGACCGGCTTTTGCCGCGCTATACATCGGCGATAACGGAAAGGGTACGAAGGCCAGCCCGGAAGAGACGTTCACGATGAGCGCTTCGGGGCTTTGCTTCAGGAGCGGCAGAAACGCCTGGACCATCTGGATAGGTCCCCTGAGCGCAACGTCGATCTCTTTGGTCACGTCCGTGAGTGGGTACTGTGCATTGACATTCAGGTTGCGCATGATTCCAGCGTTGTTGATCAGGACGTCGCAGGTTGGAAAGTCGGCAGCAACCCGCTGTTGAAGCGCCGCGATGTCGTCCGGGTTCGTAGCGTCGCTCTGGAAGGTATGCACTCCTGGCAGATCGACTTTGGCTCGTCTGAGTTTCTCGGAGTCGAGCCCGGTAATGAGGACTGTATTGTCGCGGGCGACAAGTTGTTTCGCAAGTTCCAGGCCGATGCCACTTGTACCCCCGGTAATCAGGACTGTTCTGTTTGTTAGCTTCATAGTTTCCTTTCATGGATGATGCGGTATGGCTTCAGAAGGTGAAAGCCGCTCCGAGCAGGAGGGCCATGAAGACAAGCACTGTCGCCCGTGGCTGCGAATATTCCAGGAAGCGGAAGCAGAGTGCCAGCCACGCAGTAGCAGCGATCAGGCCCAAGGACACTCCGGCCCATCTGCCGAGTGAAGTCAATCCCTGCTTGATTGCGAAGAGAGCGAGTACGGCAAACAGAATCTGGCTCAGCGCATACGCCGTGTTCAAGCCGTAGTACAACGTCGTCTCAGGACCGGGAACGCGTTTGCCACGAAGTGCCTGCGAGACCACATCGATGCCGAACTGTAGAAGACCGCTCAGCAGCAGCCAGCCATAAGCGCCATAGAGCAGCCCCACATGAAGTTTGCTGCCTTGCTGGAGTGTTTGCATCATGTTCCCTTTGAAGACGCCTCAGTTCCGCGTCTCTGTGAGACTATAGGCTTGCCACTCTCTTATGGGAAGTAGGCACTTCTTAGTTCAATACGCACTAGAAAGAGAGTATCGCTATAGCGAATAATCCACGAATCTCCCCAAAGCAGATTGCGCAACTAGAGGCCTATCAAAAATGCGAAATATCGGTCGAGTCGAAAGACCGCGTCGAGGCACTTGTGACCGAGTTGATTGGCCGTGTCGCCGATAAATGGACGATGCTGGTCATCGAGGCGCTAACGGAAAAGGGGGAACTGCGCTTCACTCGCCTGCGGGAGTGTGTGCCCGCTGTCAGCTACAAAATGCTGACGCAAACCCTCCGCTCCATGGAGCGCGAAGGGCTCGTGGCGAGGACTGTGCACCCGGTCATCCCGCCTAAGGTGGAGTACCGGTTGACTACGCTCGGCCTAAGTCTCAGTGCTGCTTTCTGTGGCGTCTGGATGTGGGCGGAAGAACACATCGGGGAAGTAGAACAGGCCCGTGCCACCTTTGAGCAGAACCGCACGAAAGCATTTTGATGGGATCGCGACGGTAATGCACCTCTCTTATGCATGAGCAAAGTAGAACTCGATCTGAACAATGTCCTGGCCGCAGAAGCGAAGATTCCGAGCGGTGTTCCCGTGACGATGATCAACCTCGTGGCCTTCTTCCCGGAGGCACAATATGAGGATGTAAACTAGAAATCGTGCTCCGGGATGGAAGCCTATACCCAGCGGTATGCGCCTGCGTTCAATCAGGTCGCAGCGGAACTGGGCGTGGAAGGCCTTGAGGTAATCTATGTGGGAACGGTAGCCCAGACGATTCTGGGGCCGGCAGAGCCGAAATGAGATGCGGTCGCTCTCGTCCGATACCCCAATTGGGCCGCTCTCCGCAAGGTGACGGAAAGTTCTCTCTACTTTGCAAAAGCCCTGGACGTGGAACTCAGCTCCATCTACGCGCGTTGGATCGCCCAAGTGCCAATGTGTGACTGCGATCATCCGGCCATGATTGCAGCTCGGTTGAGACATCCTGTGCAAGTCCATGCAACTGGGGCGCGGGTTGGACCGGACCTTCATTTCAAAGATGCATCATCATGGGACGCTCCGCCTTCCTTGTCATGCTGGCCGGCAGCATGAGAACCTGCGCCGGGTAAGAGATTGTGAGCGATTAGCCGAGGACCGCCGGTTTCAAAGCCTCTTCACACCACCAGTGGAAGCTGGTTGGGGTCGTGTTCTCGGGTGTGCGCCTTTCGAAGTTGTCCATGCCATTGTCTTTGGCGGTCAGCATGTCTACGATGCCCTGAGCGAAAATCTCGTTCGCTCCGTATTGGATGAGTTGCGCTTTATAGGCGTCCCCAGACACTTGCTGAAAACGGACCTGCTTGCCGAGCACATCCGACATGATCGCTGCCATGTCGTTGAAGGAAAGATCCTCCGGTCCCAGCACAGCACTGCCGCTTTGGCCCGTCCAGGTCCGATCCAACAAGAATCTTGCACCCATCGCACCAACATCCTTTGTTGCTACCTGAGGTGTCTTCAGATCCGGGTGGCTCGGTGAGAAGAACATCCTCTGCTGCTTGATGGTCTGCACGTTGTTGAGCATGTTTTCATCAGCGCCGGGCACCACAGGGCGCGGTAGCCACTCCGCTCCTCTCAATCACTTCATCCTTCGCGAGCGATGCCGTAGTCGGCCCTGCCTTCTTCGCCCATTCCGTACCTCTTCCCAGCACCGACCCATCGACGACTCGTTTCACGCCCTGGCTCTTGATTGCCGCAAGCGTCGGTCGGGTAAAGCGGAGGTAATACTCCGTATCGTTGTGATCGGTGAATGAGGGAGGACCAACCAGGAAGACGCTCTCCGCACCTTCCAGTGCCTGCTGCATGACGGCTTCATCGTCTAGCGAGCCGGTCACCACCTGGACCCTGTTGCGTACCTCTGGCGCAACCTTGCAGGGTCTCGCGCTACAACCCGAACAGCCTCGTTCGCAGCAAGCAGGCGCGGGATCACCTGCGATCCAATCTTTCCTGTGGGTGTTGTGACAACAATCATATTTCCCTCACGTTAAATAGTTCTCTTGCCGTAGGTTCTGAAGTAACTCTCAAGATCAACAGTCTGCAATGCGGACTATCATTTACGATCCATGCTCGATTGCATTACCAGGGCAGTTCGCCATTTGTCTCTAGAAATTTACCGGTCGGTGGAGCGCCGAGCAGCGCCAGGCGCACGATCTCCGCGGCCCCTTCTTCCACGGTCTGCGGACCGCTATGCCCGTTCAGATCCGTTGCCGTATAGCCAGGGTTGACAGAATTCACGCTGATGTTTTCATCGCGGAACTCATAGGCGAGTTGGACGGTTAACATATTCAGCGCAGCTTTGGAGGCACAGTAGGCCAACACCTTTACCGGAAAGTATTTCCAGTCAGGATTGGTTTGCTGGCTAATACAGCCGAGTTCGCTAGAAACATTGATAATCTGCGCCTTCTTGGCCCGCTGAAGCAGAGGCAACATGGCCTGCGTCACCGCAACGCTTCCCACAAAGTTCGTTCGCATCACGGTCTCTACATCCGAAAGGCTTGCCTTGCTCGGCGGTCCGTCGGCTTTACCGGAAATTCCCGCGTTATTGACGAGAAGATCAAGCTTGCCAAACTGAATTCGAATTGCTTCAGATGCGGTTGTGGCTGTCTGGTGTTCGTCCAGATCGATTCGGACGAAATGCACATCCAGACCATCTGCTCGCAGCCTTGCGACCGCCTGCTCTCCAAGCTCTTCGTTGCGCGCAGCGACCAGCACGGTCCAACCAGTTCTTGCAATTTGCCGCGCCACCTCAAAGCCGATGCCTTTATTTGCTCCGGTGATAAGGGCAGTTTTCTTTGTCTCTTGCATGTTTTCTCTCCTTCCTTGAGGATACGAAGGAAGGTTCAGGTTTCCATTCGCATATGACAAAAGAAGCCCTGCTTGAGCTGGAACCAAGAAAGACGCCGCAACAAAGCCGATCCGTGATCACCGTTCAGGCAATCAACGACGCTACTATTCAGGTTTTGCTGAAAGCTGGCCAGGAGCGACTGACGACCGTACGGGTTGCAGAACGAGCCGGGGTTTCGGTCGGAACGCTTTACCAATACTTCCCGAATAAGCAATCGTTATTATTTGCGGTACTCGAACAACACATGGACAGGGTCACGCGGGCTGTGGAAGAGGTCTGCGCAGCAAACCACTTTGAACCGCTGGAGATCATGGTCACAGAGCTGGTGAACCGTTTCATCGATGAGAAGCTCACAGATCGGGACACGTCGGTAGCTCTCTATCGCATCGCCGCGGAACCGGGAGGCAGCCTGATTGTCGATCGGATTCGGCGGCGCTACGAAGACGCGATACTGGCGATGTTCCAGACAGCGCGAATGCCAGCTTCAGCGGACCTCAAATACATGACGCACATGATCTTTTTGACGTTGGCAGGTACGATTCGTGGTCACCTGGAAAGCAGCCCTTCGCCAAAAGCGGTCCGTCAGTTACGAGAGCATCTTGCCAAGCTCATCCTTGCGTATTGCGAAACTCTCTCTCAAGCCAACTCAGAGCAGCTCCCTTAGGACCTTGCGGCCGCTTGTCCATGTGCGCGGAGCGACTCCGTCCCCCGGTACACGCCCGGTCTGCGCTTCATGATTTTTCGCAAAGGCTGTGCTGAAGGCGCTCTCGGAGCGGTACCGGATTGCGGTCGCGATAGCATCAAAGCGTTCGTCTCCTGCCTGCAGCTCGTCACAAGCAATCTTCCTAAGGTTTCCAGGTAGTACAGGCATATCAGCGCGATGCTTCCGTACCTCAGGCCCGCATTAGGGAACGAGCCACGTTCATCTATTGTCGCGCATGTATTTGTCTGATTGCAGTAAAGCTGCCGCGCGGACGATCTATCTGGGACTTCAATTGCTTGAGATGTTTCATCGAGACGGGAGCTAGTCTCCGCAACCAATTGCTGTCGGGTTTCGAGGAGCATCTCCAAGGAGGTATCGCTGACCGTCATTCCGACAAATTCTCACGGACGAGAAGAGCTAAACCCGATGATGGATTTTTGGTCGCAAATACTGCAAATTAGGCCGGTTTTATCGGCTCATAAGTATTGTGCCGACAATAACTTAGGGTGGCACCTGTAATATGGCATGGAAGAGGTCATCGGTTCGATCCCGATCAGGTCCACCAAACAAACCCCTTACGATGGATTGATAGATGAGCAAGGGCAGCCAGCTCGCTGGAGTGTTTGACGTTCATTCCGTAGGCGTTTGTTTGTGTTTCTAGCGGAACCTGTTCACTCGAAGGGCCTGACTATTCTAGCGTGGATCGACTTTCGGCCGGCAGCCCAGCCGCGCGATGTCGGCGCCACAGGTGCGACACGCTGACCGGAACACCCGTAACGGCCCCGGCCTCGCCGTTTCGACCTGCGGGAAGTCAGAGTCTGAGAGGTGACTTTTCTAACGTTGGATCATCCAGTGAGTTCGACCTTGTTTTACCAATGTTTGGCGGCGCATCGGACTCTGGTGTGGAGGTCATTCTTGTAGACTCGCGCTGTATAAGTTCAGGCGCCAGTGTGATCTTGTTTGGAAAAGTTTTGTCCGGGTACTTGATCTTTTCGAGCAGGAGACCGGCGGCCCGCGAGCCCATCTCGGCAAGCGGCTGATGGATCGTCGTCAAGCTCGGAATATGATAGGCCGCACCGACGATATCGTCGAAGCCGATGACGGAAACGTCCTCCGGAGTTCGCAGGCCGGCGTCGAACAGAGCGCGGGTGGCGCCGATGGCCGCAATATCGTTGAAGCAGAAGATGGCCGTGAAGTCTCTGCGGCGGGCGAGCAGGTCGTGCACGGGAGCGTATCCGAGCTCCGGCGACCAGGTGCCGACCACAAGAGGAATGAGCAAACCGTCATCCATTTCAAAGCCGTAGTCCCGCGCTATCGCGAGGATGGAATTCCAGCGCTCTTCGGCATCAAGGGTAAAGGCCTGGCCCTTCATCAGGGCGATGCGCTTATGCCCGAGCTTCTGCAGATGCTCGAGCGCAAGCCGTGCGGCCTCTTCGTGATCGATCACGATGTTGGTGACGTCATTGGTGGTCTCGTGTCCTGAGATTGTGACCATCGGAACGTTCAGCCCGTGGGGAACGGGCGTGTTGATCAGGAGCAGTCCATCGACGCCCCGCTCGGTGAGTTGATGCGGGTGCTCGGCGAGCAGCTCCGGCTGCCAGTAGTGGCAGGCGGTGAAGTAGAAGTACCGTGCCTGGCGCAGGGTTGTGTCGACTCCGCTCATGATGAGGGTGAAGTATCCCTCGCCCATATCCGGCACCATAATTCCTATCGACATGGTTCGCTTGCTGCGCAGGGAGCTGGCGATGAAGTGAGGCCTGTAGCCAAGCTCGGCCGCCGCTCTCACAATGCGTTGCCGCGTACTCTGCGGAATATTTGCAGCCGCCGGCGCATCGCTCAGGACGATGGACACAGTCGTACGCGAGACGCCGAGATGATTCGCCACGGTGAGTAGCGTCGTTCGCCCGGCTTCCACGCGCTTTTCGCCGCGTTCGGATCCCATGTCCTCCATTGTAGAGAGACTGCGTATCGCCACGCAGCTATTTTGCAGCAGCTCATGCCGTTTAAGAATTGTATTGACAGAGCCTGCTTCGATTGGTGAAGATAGGCGGCGCCACAGAATCGATTCACTAAAGGGCTTTTAGCCCGGCCAACGGTGTTCTGCGGACCAAGGATGAGGGATTGCCGTGTGCGTTTGCAGCAAGCAAGGAAGGCGTTTTAGCGGGTGCAGAGTGTCTGCTCTGCATTGGCCAGGCAGATTGGCCGCTGGTGTACTTCTCCTCCTGCTCGGAGGCGCCCTGTCGGCTTTGCACGCGCAGAGCCCCTGGAAGCTGGTGTGGAGCGATGAGTTCGACGGTCAGCTGGGTGCTCCGCCGGACGCGGCGAAGTGGAAGTTTCAGGCCGGCAACGGAGCTGCTCTGGCTGGCAACGACGAGGCTGAGGTGTACTGCGCGGTGCCGTCCGATGTAACGCCTTGCAAGGCCAATCAGCCGAACGCCTATCTGGACGGCAGAGGCCACCTGGTGGTGGTTGCGGTCAAGACGGATCAGACCGTGACGGTTGGATCCAAGAAGATTGTCTCGCCGGTGTATACGTCGGCGCGGCTGAACAGTCTGCAGACGTTTCGCTATGGCCGGCTTGAGGCCAGCATCCGCATCCCGGCAGCAGGAAAGGGCATCTGGCCCGCGTTTTGGGCCATGGGAGAAGCGAGCCCGCAGGTCCATTGGCCGGCAACCGGTGAGATCGACGTGATGGAGCAATGGAATCCGATGCCGGGCACCAATACCATTAACGCGCTGACCGTTCACGGCGCGGTGCATGGACCCAAAGCACCGGGCTCGTCCGACGGCTACATCGATCTGACCGGCGACTATACCTTCCCCAACCTTCCCTCCGGCGGCCTGCACCAGTACGCGGTGGACTGGAGTCCGGGTGAAGTGGATTTCTACGTGGACGGCTACCTGTACGAGCGGCAGTCCGTCGGAACGCTTACCGGACATGAGGTTTGGGAGCAGGACCGCGGGCCCTTCTTTCTTTTGCTGAATCTTGCCATGGGCGGCGGCTTTTTTGGCTACCCGGATGCGTCGACCGGGCCGACACCGACGATGGTTCTCGACTATGTGCGGGTGTATCAGCGCGATGAAAGCGCCTTGCCAAAGGGATGGGGCAACTACGATGCGGGCGGGCCGGCGGTTGCGGGCTCTTCCGCCTTCAAGAGTGGAATCTATACGGTGGCGGGCGGAGGCGTCGGCATTGCCGGTCATTTCGACCAGTTTCAGTTTGCCTATCGCGGGCTCGGCGGAGACGGCGAAGTTACCGCGCATGTGATCGACCAGACGAGCAAGGTGGCGCAGGCCAAGAGTGGGGTCATGTTGCGCGACGGCCGAGGTGCGGCGTCCATCTTCGCCATGACATTCGTTTCGCCGGATGGCAGCGTGCACTTCCGTTATCGCCTGGCCAAGGGCGATGTGCCCTCGGACGTGCCCTATAAGGGGCAGGCGAGTTGGGTCAAGGTTGGGCGGGTGGGCGACGTGTTTACCGGTTATGCCTCCGCGGACGGCAAGAACTGGACCGCAATCGGCAACACACGGCTGCCCATGCCGCACGACGCCACCGCGGGTTTGATTGCGACCGCACGCGACAACCGGGCTCCGAACGTCGTTCGTTTCGACTACGTGGACGTCACGCGGACGGACGCCGGCTATGACGGAGCGGCGGTTTCCTTGCCCGGTGTCGTGCAGATGGAGAGTTTCGATACCGGCGGGATGGGATACAGCTACAGCAATGAGTTCGGTGAGACTGGTCCAGAGGTCAGGCAGATTGTGCCCGCAACAGGATCGGACGATCCCGCGGGAGGCTACTATCTTGCCGGGCTCAAGGCGAATCGCTACATCAATTACTCAGTCCAGGTTGAAAAAGAGGGCGAGTATGCGCTGACGGCGCGTGTGGCCAGCGCGGGTTCGGGAGCGAGTCTTCACTTCAACGTGGACCAGAAGCCTGTGTCAAAACCCTTGCCGGTACCCGACACCGGAGCCACAGGTCATTGGGTCGAGATCAAGGCCGGATCCGCTCACCTGACCGCAGGGCACCACACGATAGCCCTGGTCACAGATGGCGCCAGCGCCTCTGGCTCGGCGCCGGACATCGACTTTCTCAAAGTGCAGCCGCAATAGCAGGAGCGCAGCTGCCCTAAGTGGATCACAAGAAAACATACCTGAAGCAAAGCTCCTGGAGGCTGTCCTATGCAACACAAGAAAAGTAAGTTCTTCCGTTTAGCGGCAAACGTCTCGCGGGTGGGTCCGTTCCTGCTTCCGTTCAGGCTCGTCCTTTCTGGCGCTGTGCTGGCGCTCTCGCCTCTCGCGGTCTTGGCACAGGGCACGACCGCAACGCTGAGCGGGACGGTGAGCGATCCCACCAGCGCCATCATCCCTGGCGCCCAGGTGACTCTGACCAATGTGCAAAGTGGGGCGAAGCGGACGACCAAGTCGAACTCTGATGGCAACTTCGTCTTTGCCGCCGTGCCCAGCGGTGACTACGACGTGCGCGTGACGATGCAAGGCTTCGAATCGACGCTGCTGCACAACATTCACCTGGACCCTTCGGACAACAAGAATCTTACGAAGGTAAAGCTGGCGATCGGTGAGGTGACGCAGACGATCAACGTTAGCTCCGAAGACGCCGGGCTCACCAACAGTGGTGAGAAGAGCACACTGATCACGGCGAACGACATTAAGAAGCTGTCGGTGGAAGGCCGCGATGTCGGGGAGCTGGTGAAGATACTTCCCGGCTTTGCGATCGCACAGACGTCCGGAAGCATCGACAATTCGAGCTACGACGCCTCGCAGGTCAACGTAACCGGAGCGCTGCGCTCCTATGCCGCAAACGGCAACTCGGCCAACGGTGTGACCTTGCTGTCTGATGGGGCAAACATTACCGACCCGGGCAACTATGGAGATTCGGTTCAGAACGTGAATACGGACATGGTGGAAGAGGTCAAGGTACAGACCTCAAACTTCACGGCGGAGAACTCGAACGGACCCATTATTGTGAATGCCGTGGGCAAGTCCGGAACGCGCGACTTTCATGGCGAGTTGTATGCGTACGCCCGCACGTACCAGTTGAATTCGCAGGACGCGCTCTCCAAATTTGAAGGTCAGTTGAAGCCGAACGACCGCTTCATCTATCCGGGCGGGAACCTGAGCGGTCCTCTGCTGATTCCGGGAACGAAGTTCAACCAATCCCGCAAGCTAACGTTTTTTGTGGGCGCGGAAGATTACGCCCAACGCAATATCTATGCATACGGAAGCGCCTCGCAGGCTGTTGCCAAGGCGCTGGTGCCGACCGCGGCGATGCGTGGCGGCGACTTCAGCTGCCCGTCGCTGCTGGCCTACCTGGGTCCGGTAATCTCCTGCAACACGAACGGCACTTCCAACATTCTCAACGCCAACTACAACAATATTGGCTTCGTGCCGATCGTCGCCTCCAACGGCAACGCCATCGGCCCCGGCCAGCTTGCCCCCTACGGCGATCCCGGCGCAAAGGCGCTGCTCAACGCGCTTCCAATGCCGAACCGGGCCAACCTGGGCGACGGCTACAATTTAGTGACGACGAACTTGGAGAACAACGATCTATACCAGGCTCGCACCCGCGTCGACTACAACTTTTCCGATCGTGCAAAGCTGTTCGGCACCTACAACGTGGAGCGCGGCCGCAGCGGTATTCCTGAGGTGCCGTATTACTCGCCCGCCAACAGCGGAGCAGACATGGGCGGAGTGGACACGCCCGGCGGCGGCCTGCTGAGCACGATCAACTCACAGACGGCGGGGTTGAACCTGACGCTGGTCCTCTCGCAGAATCTGACCAATGAGACGACCGCGAATGTGACTTTTCTCGATCAGGAGTTTGGCGCGAAGACGCCGTCCGCGCTGCTTTCCTCAACCATCGGCTATCCTTACCAAGGTTTGTTCCCGGGAAGCAGCCTGCAGTATCCGCAGCTGCACGATTATGGCTTTGACGGCCTGCCGTTGGGGATGTTTCCCGACTTCAGCGTCGCGACTCCCTACGCCAAGAAGTTTCTGCCTTCCGCGGGCGACAACATCACCTATGTTGTCAAGTCCCACACGATCAAGGGCGGTGTGTATGTGCAGCAGGTGACCAACAATCAGCGTCTTCTGCCTTCCAATTCGAGCACCAACGGCCAGATCGCGGATTACTACTACGGGTCCACCTTTACCGATGCCAGCGCCCCCGGCGCTCCAGGGGCGTTGGTAACCTCTACGGGGAACTACACCGCCAACTTCTTCGAAGGTGAAATCGAGCAATACAGCCAACAGAACATAGTTCCCATCCAGAACCTCTACTTCTGGAATGTGGACTGGTATGCGACGGACTCCTGGAAGATTACGTCTCGCCTGACGGTGGATTATGGGCTGCGCTTCGAGCATCTTGGCCCATGGAACGATAAGCACGGCATCGGCATTGCGGTTTTCGATCCCTCCACGCTCAATGATGGAACGAACACGGCGGGCTTCACCTGGCATGCCAAGAACTCCGCAGTCCCGACTTCGGGAGTGCCCTCGCGGATTGCCTTTGTCGAGCCGCGCGTCGGCCTGGCGTACGATGTCTACGGCAACGGCCGGACGACGGTTCGTGGCGGCTGGGGCATGTACCGCAATCACGATAATTACAACGTGGTGCAATCCGCCGCAGCGCTCGCAGAGGGTGTTCAGGTGGCGGCCGTGAGCGGTGGCGCGGGCGTGACGCTTAAGAACCTGCACTTCATCTCGCCATTGAACAATGCCACAGTTGGAGCCGGTAACTACACCAACAGCAACGCGGTAAATGCATATGGGCTGGCCAAGGGCGACAACGAGCAGCCCCTTACCTACACCTACAGCTTCACGGTCGATCAGCAGCTGCCGAGGCACTCGCAGTTTGAGGTCAGCTATGCCGGCAACCAGGGAACGGATCTTACGGCGCAGAACGTGAACATTATCAATCTCACGCTGCAAAACGTGAATCCCGTTCCGTTCGGGGCGTTCTTTCGGCCAAACCCTGTGACCGGCGCCGTCGTCCCGCTAGGTTTGATCGACGGATTGACGACCACGCAGATCAACTCCTACCGTCCTTATCCACAGTATGGAAATATCGACGTGCCACGCCACGTTCTCTACTCCAATTACAGTGCGCTGCAAACGTCGTGGAACAAGCAGAGCGGCAAGCTGAACTATGGGTTGAACTATACCTGGAGCAAGGCGCTCGGCATCCGGGATGGCTATTACAACGGCAACGCCACGGATGCAACCGATCTGCGGAACAACTACGGGCCGCTGTCGTTCGATCGGACGCACATCTTCAACGCCACCTATACCTACGATGTCGGCAATCCCTATAAGGGCAGGCGCCTGATCGCCGGGGTGGCGAACGGCTGGCAAGTGTCGGGCATCACGGGGCTGCAGAGTGGACCCGATCTGCAAGCGACCTACTACAGCAACTTCAACCTGCAGGGCAAATTGGGCGCGACCGGCAGTGCGACGCAGTTGAATGTCGACAACAAGACGTTTCTGGGAACTCCCGACGTCAACCTGCAGCCCATTACCACCTGCAACCCGGCCGTGCATACAGCGGCGAACCAGTTTGTGAACGGAAGCTGTTTCCACCTGCCGCAGATTGGACAGAACGGTCCCTTCAACTACCCCTATCTTCATGGTCCGGCATTTTTCAACACAGACCTGACGCTGGCCAAGACCTTCACCATGAGCAACAAGCGCAATCTCCAGTTCCGGCTGGCTGGGTTCAATTTTCTCAACCATCCGCTCACCAGCTTCAGCACCTCGTTTCCGCAACAGATCGCGCTCAATCTGAGCAATCTGGCTGTCGGTGGAGAGACGGCCTCGCCTTACCTGGCCACGCCGGCCCCGGGCTTCGGCGTGAGCAATATCAAGGAAGGCCGGCGTGTCGTTGAAGTCGCCGTCAAGTATAACTTCTAAGTTTCAAGAATCGGGAGACGACGCACCATGGTTTCACTTTGGATCTCAAGGGCACTCAAGCTGTCCATTTTCTGCTTGGCGGTTTCGGCCGGCCTGGCTGCGGCGCAGAGCTTTACCGCGCCCGCAGCTGCCACCTCTTCGCAGATCACCGTCGCCTCGAACGGCGCGGCAACGCTGGCCATCGCCGTCGATGCCAGCGGCAACCAGTTCTTCACCCTGCCCAACATCAATCCAACGGTGTCTGGTAATGGATCGTTTGTGGAAAATCCGGCAAACGGCGGCCCGCAGATCACCCTCATCCCCGACACGCTGAGCTATCCCAAAGGTGTGGCGGTCGACAATCGCGGCTTCGCCTACACAACGGACTATCACGGCCATCTGTGGCAGGTGCCCGTCGGTGGCGGCACCGCGGTCGATATACTCGCTCCTTGCGGTCCGATCGATGCGTACTATCTCGGCACCCAGGTAGTCGCGGTGGACGGAGCCAACAACGTCTACACAGCCGGCAACAATGAGACAAATCTTTTCAAGATCACGCCTGCCGGCGTCTGCAGCACGGTCCCCGGCGTGACGCTGGACGCAAACTCACACGTCGCCGCCGATGCCGCCGGCGACCTCGCTTATTCAACGGGCGGCGTCCTCTACAGTCTGCCCGCGGGTGCAGCCACGCCGGCCGCGGTCGCGTACGCGTTCGACGCCATCAACGGGCTCCGGTCCGACAGCTTCGGCAATGTCTTCGTCTCGACCAACAGCACGGTGACGGAGGTACCGTTTGTCAGCGGCGCACTCAGTGGAGCGCAGGCCTTTGCGGTATTGCCTTACAGCTCCGCGTATGACGTGGGCCTCGGCACGGATGGAAGTGTGTACTCCACGACCGACGGCACCAATATCCTGCGAAGCTTGCTTGGCAGCGTGCGCTTTGGCGCCACTGCCGTGGGAACGGCCTCTGCGGCGCAGACCGTGAACGTCCTGTTCAACAGCGCGCAGACCCTGGCCGCCATACGCTACGCCTCCGGAACGATCGCTTCCGCAGAGATCACCAACACCGGTGCGGGAAGCTGCGCCATCGGCCAGGCGTACGCGCCAGGCACCTCCTGCACCCTGACCCTGACCGCTACACCGTCGACCATCGGCATACGCAACGGCGCGGTCGTCCTTTCCTCGAGCACGGGCACGATCGGCGCGCTGCTTGTTGCGGCACAGGGATCAGGCGCGGGTCTGGTTGCGGACCCAGGCGCACAAACCACATTGGGTACAGGCTTCCTCGCACCGGACGGCATTGCCGCAGGCGCCTCCGGTGGCGTGGCGGTGGCGGATAAGACCGCGGGCACGGTCTCCTTCTTCGCGCCGAATACCACGGCTTCAACTCCCATTGCCTCCGGACTGACGCAGCCGGCAGGCTTGACGATCGCACCGGGCGGTTCCGTCTTCGTCGCGAACAAGGGTGCCAATACCGTCGTCATGATCCCCTATGACGGCACGGCTTACGGCACAGCCATCGTGGCCGTCTCGGGCTTGAATGCGCCGTCCTCGGTCGCATTTGCAAACAACGGCGATCTTTACATCGCAAACACCGGCGCAGGAACCGTCCTGCGGGTTCCCAATCAGGGAGGCGTGCTCAACCTGCTCGACAGCGTCGCACTGTCGGCGACCTTCACTGCGCCCGCCGGTCTCGCATTCGATGGCGCGGGCGACCTGTTTGTAACGGACGGAACCGCAGGCACTATCACCGAGATCGTGAATGGAACGGCGAGCGTTGTCGCCTCTGGCCTCACATCACTCGGGGCGATTGCCGTCGGCGACTCCGGCACTCTGTACGTTCAGCAACTCGGCGTCGCTACAATTCTCCGCATTCCGTTCACCGGCGGAGCGTACAACACCAACGGAACCGGCCAACTGGGCTCCGGCTTCATCACGCCTGCATCCCTTGCCGCCGATAGCGCGGGCAATCTTTATGTGGCGGATGCAGGCGCGCCTGCGGTCGTGAAGATTCAGCGCACGGCCGGTCTGCTAAGCTTCGGCCGAGTGAATGTAGGCTCCTCGAGCGGTTCGCAAAGCGAGACCCTGTCGAATAACGGTGATCTCGCGGTCACCTTTGGTTCTCCACTGGAGACGGCCGCAGGCAATACCACGGATTTTGCGGCCTCAACCAGCGGAACAGGCAGCTGCACGGCCGGCGGTACGCTCAGCTCCGGCGCCAGCTGCAGCGTTGCGGGCATTTTCTCTCCGACTGTGACGGGCATTCGTACCGAGAATCTTTCCTTTATTTCAAACGCGATCAACTTCTCTCCGATCACGGTCGCCTTCACGGGGACTGGAGTCAACCTTGCGACGCCAACCGTAACGCTCACCCAGACCGCTCCCGCCGGTGCGGTCACCTTCGGTCAAACGGTTACCCTGACCGCGACCGTGGCTGCGGCGTCCGGCACCCCGACGGGCACGGTGCAGTTCTCCGTCAACGGCGTCGCGTACAACTCTCCCGTCACGCTCACCAACGGGTCGGCTAGTATCGCCGTCAGCGGGCTTGCCGCGGGTACAAACACAATCACATCGACCTATAGCGGCGACGCCAACTTCGCCAGCAGCACGGGCACGGCCTTGATCGTGTCGGTTGCGTTGGTCCGGACGACGACCTCTCTGGGGTCTTCTATCACCTCTGCGACACCGGTTCCTCCAGGAACCAGCGCCACACTTACGGCCACCCTCGCCTCCAGTCTCGCCTCCGTGAAGCCCACAGGCACCGTTACCTTTGCCACAGGAACGACCGTGCTCGGAACCGTTGGCCTCAGCTCCACCGGCGTGGCCGCGCTCACAACCACCACCCTGCCCACCGGCACCTACACGATCGTGGCGACCTACAGCGGGGACAGCGGCTTTGCCAGTTCTGTCTCCAATTCGATCGCTGTTGCCGTGCTTGCTCCAACGTATGTTCTCTCCAATGTGCCCACTGCGCTGACGGTGACGGCACCTGGATCGGCAAGCGCGACCTTTACCGTTACCCCTATCAGCGGGTACACGGGAGGCGTGGATATGTCCTGCTCCGGCCTGCCGGCCAACACGCAATGCAGCTTCACTCCGGGCGTGATCTACTTCACAAACATTGTGAACGCCAGCGGTGCGACGATGATCCCGGGCCCGCAGACGATCACGTTGACCGTCACGACCGATACGCCGGCTCCGACGACCGTGGCCGGATGGCTGTTGCCCTTTGGCGGTCTTCTGCTGCTGACGGGCTGGCGCGTCCGCAAATCGCTTCCTGCCCGGGGTCTGTTTTGCACGCTGTTCGTGCTCGCCGGGTCAGGCATCGTCCTGCTCTCGATGGGTGGCTGCTCCTCGAGCGTCGCCACGACACCGGCGGGAACGTCGAACCTCGTCGTGAACTTTATCGGCTCGCCCAGCGGAACGGCAGCCGTCCCCACAAGTGGCGCAGGTAACCTACCGAGCAGCTTCACCCTGTCACTTACCGTTCGATAACCTGCCTGCGGCCGGGCGACCGGCTCGCATCTTCTTCGCCCTTCGCAGACGCTTCTGTTTCGTCAGACCCATCCGAGGATGCAATGGATACCCGTATTTCCAGGCGAATGTTCGCAAGCTTCTTCGGCAGGGTAGCGGCTGCGGCTGCGGCAGCTCCCTTTGCGGCCGCAGCCACGCCGCCCGTTTCGCCACCGAAAAATGCTCTTGGAGTTTTTCCAGCCGATTTTCTCTGGGGCACGGCAACGGCCTCCTACCAGGTGGAGGGCTCAACCAGAAAAGATGGCCGCGGCCCATCGATCTGGGACACCTTCGCCCACACTCCGGGGGCGGTCAGCCACGGTGACACTGGCGATGTGGCCGACGATTTCTTCGACCGCTACCGCGACGATGTTCGCCTGATGGCGGACCTTGGCGTGCGTGGATTCCGCTTCTCCGTTGCATGGCCTCGAGTGTTTCCGGAGGGTGGAGGAGCTCCCAACCCCGGTGGCCTCGACTTCTACCTTCGTCTCGTCGAGGAACTTCACAAGAACGCAATCGAGCCCATTTGCACCTTATATCACTGGGATCTTCCACAGAAGCTTCAGGATCGAGGAGGATGGGAGAACGTGGAGACAGCGCACCTCTATGCCGAGTACGCGGGTTACACCGCCGGTAGGCTCTCCAGCGCTGGTGTGAACTACTTCCTGACCATGAACGAAATCCGTACGTTTGTGGAGCTCGGGTACGGCAATGGAACCCATGCTCCCGGACTGAGGGTCGGACGCAAGCGGCTCGCACAGCTGACCCATAACGCCCTGCTCGGGCACGGTCTGGCTGTTCAGGCCATCCGTGTGCAGGCGCCCACTGCACGCGTGGGATTGGCGGAGAACCCGACCGCCGTCGTGCCGGTAACGCAGGCTGTACAGGACGTTGCCGCCGCCCGCGCAGCCATGCGCCAGGAGAACGCTGCGTATTTGACCGCTATCTGTGAAGGACGATACACCGAAGAGTATCTTCAGGAGCTTGGGCCGGACGCACCTGTCTTTACCGCGGCAGAGATGCGCATGATCGGTTCGCCGCTGGATATGATCGGCCTGAATATCTATACACCCACGTACGTGAGAGCAGCCGAGGGAGCGAAGGGGTATGAGGTCCTTCACGCGCCGCCAGACTTTCCCCACATGGCAAGCGATTGGCTGACAATCGGGCCGGAGAGCATCCGCTGGGCCTGCCGCCTTACGCACGAGCTCTGGAGGCCGAAGGCGATCTATATCACCGAAAACGGCTGCTCCGCCAACGATGTCGTGAACGCCAACGGTGAGATTCTGGACAGCGGCCGCGTGATGTACCTGCGGAACTATCTGGCTGAACTAAGCCGGGTCGCGGCGGAAGGAGTTCCGATCAGGGGCTATTTTTTGTGGAGTCTGCTCGACAACTTCGAATGGGCGGATGGCTACGGAAAACGCTTCGGAATCGTTTATGTCGATTTCGCTACCCAGAAGCGGAGTTTAAAACTGAGCGCGCAGTTCTACAAGTCTGTCATTCACAGCAATGGACTGGGCGTGTAAGGCTGCTGCTCTGGTAGTCTGCGCTTGAAAAGCGTGGGACCGGCCGGCGGATCGTTGCGCAGTTCTACGAACAATTGACGGGCGCATTCTTCGTCGGCCGGCAGCTGCATGCGAGTTTTGCGTTGGACGCATCCGTGACCTGCCTGGAGGCAGCCGCGCCTGCGCTCTTCGGCATGTGTCTCCGCCGCCTCGGTTGAGCCAAGCAGGCCCGGCTTCTCGCCATCGCATGCGGTATCGAGCAAGACCTTGGCATTTGTTTTGCAGAAAATTCTTCTTTGTGGGTATACTTCCGTCAATCCACTGTTTTTCTTTTCTGTGCGTTTTGAGTCCGCGGTTCAACACTGACCCGAGCGCTGGAAAAACCACCTACTGTCTTGGCGATATGTCTTTTCCAAGCAGGAGCAGGCCCGCACATCCCTGTTTTCCATGATTTGCTCTAAAACGTTTCGTCCGGAGCACTTCCAGCTCTGTCTTCGTACCTTCCGCAGCAGCGCGCGGAGGCGCTCCGCAGAAACAACGACCCAAAGGGGAAGCATGCACAGCAAGTCCAAAGTCTCTCGCCTTATGCCCGCACTGATCTTCGGCATCACCGCGCCCTACCTCATGGCGCAGACGTTTCGCGGCGGGATCGCCGGCTCGGTGAGCGACAGCACCGGCGCGCTTGTGGCCAACGCCAAGCTCAGCCTCGTCGGTACCGATACCGGCTTTACCAGGCAATCCGAGTCCACCAGCTCTGGAGACTACGCTTTTCAAGACCTACCCCTGGGCAAATACAAGCTGAGAGTTGAGGCTGCCGGCTTCGCTCCAACAGAGATCGCGGAGATTGTCGTCACCTCCGGCCAGGTCTACTCGCTTGCCATCAAGCTGAATCTCGCTGCTGCCACGCAGGAGGTGCAGGTCAACGCTGCGGCCGTCTCACTCGATACGGAATCCTCTACCAACAACGCCGTCGTCAATGACCGCGCCGTGCAGAACATCCCACTCAACGGACGCGACTTCACGCAGCTGATCAAGATCGTACCCGGTTACAACGGAGCCGGCTCTCTGAACGGCACGCGCACCAACCAGAACAACTATCAGATCGACGGCGCGGACGACAACGACATCTGGCAGAACAGCTCGGCTGCCAATCAGGGCGGCGTAGGCGGCATCGCCGGCGTCACCCTGCCCATCGACGCCATCGACCAGTTCAGCGTGGCCACGCAAGGCAATGCGGAGATCGGACGCAATGGCGGCGGCCTTATCTCGCTCGCCATCAAAAGCGGGACCAACCGGATTCACGGCTCCGGCTACTACTTCAACCGCGATGAGTTCTTCGCGGCCAAGAGCCCGTTCCTGCTCTCGACGCAGCGAAAGCCGAAGCTGCGCAATGAGCAGTTTGGCGGCTCGGCCGGTGGTCCCATCGTCAAGGACAAGCTCTTCTACTTCGTGAATTTCGAAGAGCAAAAGTACCTGATCCAAAATTCGGGTACGGCGACCGAGCCGACTACGGCTTACGTGCAGGCGGCCACGGCTCTGCTTGCGGCGCACAACATTCCAGTCAATCCGCTTTCGCTCAGCGTGCTCTCACTTTGGCCTGAGGGCAACCAGCCGGTTGGACCGGCCACGGCGGGCAACTACCTGGACCAGACCCCGCAGACCGGCTACAGCTACAACTCCATCGGCAAGGTGGATTACACGCTCAACCCGCGCCAGACGCTCTCGGCTCGCGCCTTCATCGGCACCGGCCGCCAGTTCGCCGCCGCCGGCACCAACGTCCACCAGTACTATCAGGAAGCGCCGGATATCACGCAGAATTTTACGGCGGTCCACAACTGGGCCATTACGGGTCACCTCTCCAATCAGCTGCTGGCCGGTGTCGGCGTCTTTAACCAGACCTTCAACGATGAGGTTCACAGCCAGAATGTTCCTGCTCTTGGCCTGAATACCGGCGTCACCACCCCTTCGCTCTTCGGCGCGCCTTCTATCAGCATCAACGGCCTCGACTCGATCGGCGTCACCCAGCCACTAGGCCGCAAGGACTACACCGGCCATCTCACCGACACTGCGACCTACATCTTCGGCAAGCACCAGTTCCGCTTTGGCGGAGAGTTCCGCCGCAACTACATGGACCTGCAGTATCAGCGCAACACCCGCGGCACCTTCAGCTTCACTGGTAGTGCTTCTGGAAACCCGGCGATCGCAGCCGTCCTGCCTGCGGGTGCCACGCCCTATGCCACGGCCGCACAGGACCCCGCCACCTCTGACGTGAAGGCGATGGCTGACTACCTTGCCGGCTTTGTCGCCTCTTCAAGCTTTACCGAAGGCGTGCTCCGCCGCAGCATTTACCAGAAAGCCTTTGACATCTTCGCGCAAGACCAGTTTCAGCTCACGCCAACGCTGGTTCTGAATTACGGCATTCGCTACACCTACAACGGCCCCTTCACCTCCACCGGCACTCTTTCGGATTTCCGGCCCGGCACAGCCGGCGCGGATGCCTTCGGCCTGGTGCTGGCCGGCGGCAGTGGCCTTCCCGCCGTATATCCGCAGAACAAAAACAACGTGGCGCCGCGCTTCGGCTTTTCATATCAGGCCGCTCCCAAGTTTGAGCTTCGCGGCACCTACGGCGTCTACTTCGATGTGCCCAACTTCAACGGCTTCTTTGACAATCGTCCCGGCAACGGCGGCGCGGTCGGCGTACAGGCGAATCCCACCGGCCCCACCCCGGTCGTCAACGTAAGCAGCACCTTTTATCGCTGGACCACGGGCGTCGATCCCTTCCTGGGTGCGGCCGGTCCGGCGGCACAGGGTCTCGCGACCATCAGCCCCAACTTTCGTACGGCGTACGTGCAGAACTTTAACCTGAATACGCAGTACCAAATCAATCGCAATACCATTCTGCAGCTTGGTTATGTGGGCTCGCTGGGGCGCCGGCTCTTCGATCTGCGCGACATCAACTCCGCTCTGCCGGGCACGACCAACACCACTGCCGCGGAGCTGACACGCCGACCCTTCTACGGCAACACGGCAATCGCCAATGCAAGAGTTATCGGCGCCATCAATCAAGTCGAGAGCGAAGGCACCTCCAACTACAATTCTTTCCAGGCCTTGCTGCGCACCAGCAACTATCATGGCCTGACCGCTCAGGGCTCCTATACCTATGGTCACGCGCTCGACGTCGTCTCCGGCACGCGCGGCTTTGCACCGCAGAACTCCAACAATCTGGCGGGGGAGTACGGCAACTCCGACTTCGACGTCCGCCATACCTTCAACGGCTACGTTGTATATGAGGCGCCGCAGATCGGCCATCGCGTGCCTCTGCTCACCCAAGGCTGGCAAGGCAATGCTTTTATCACCGCGTTTACCGGTACGCCGTTCTCGGTCAAACTGGGCAGCGTGGATCAAAGCGGCACGGGTGAGTTTCAGGATCGCGCCAACCAGATCGGCAGCTCGACAGCCGGCCTGAACCGCCAATTTTTCCAGCCCGCCACGGCCGGCGCCACCCCGTTTGTGCAGTGGATCAACGGCTTGGGCACGACCGCCAGCGCCTCCACCGTGGGCACTGCCGCTGCCTTCGTGACACCGGCTGCGGGTTCCTTTGGCACCTCTGCACGCAATGCCTTCCGCGGCCCAGGCTTCTTCACGACCGATGCCTCGCTCGTCAAAAACACGCCCCTCCACGAAGGGATAACCCTCCAGCTGCGTGCGGAGATGTTCAATATCTTCAATTACACCAATTTGGCCAATCCCTCTACGGCAACCCTGAGTTCTTCGACCTTTGGGCGCATCACCACGACACGCAATAACAGCAGCGCACCGGGTATCGGGCCAGGGGAGCCGTTCAATGTGCAGTTTGCCGGCAAAATCATTTTTTGAGGATACTGGACAAAACCACTCAAGCACTCGCAGGGAACGATGCACGTAGAACGTCGTCTGTGACAGAGTGCAGCAGCAACGTAAGCTGTTGAGCGCAGTTTCTTCGAGCTGCGATTTCCGAGGTAAAACTTTTATCCTTCGCCGTAGGCGGAAACTGTAGTCTTTCACTTGTAAGCGAAAGCTATAACTATAGGCAAAATACTCCGGCAGACAGGACAGATGTGGCCTGGCGGAGGAATAACCGGCGTCGCATTTTGGTCTTAGATCAACACATGATTAATGCGTTACGTGCTAGCAACGGCCCGATCAATTTCGGCATAAAGGTCTGGATCATAGGGGAATTTTCGAGCAAAATGCGCACCTGAGTTCATCATAGCGGGGATGTCCTTGCGTGTGAGCAGTTGCGGCGACGGTGTATCTTCAAGCCATAAAGCGAATCGATGATTATCGTTCTGTATTCTTAATTCTCGTCGATTCAACAGAATGGTGTGATAGTAGCTTTCATCAACGATTGCTCTTCTTCGGTAAAAACGGCGGAGCGTTTCGGCTTGATGGTTCTCCTCCAGCAGGATCTCGGCAGCGCGACGGTTAATCGTATGCCATTGATCGCCGGCGAAGGGTCGAAACGAGGAAGAAAATGGAGTAAATGCTCGAGTAAGAAGAGGATGACGCGCATAGAGGGTCCAGTTGCGCAGACCAATGTGCTTGCGGACGCGATATGGAAGTATGTCGAAGCCAAGATAACGTTCGCGCGCAGACTTAAGAAATCTGTCTGTTTTGAAATTTCTGGCTGCGGCGATAGAATAGGCGTCGCTTGGCTGAGTGCAGCCTTCGGAGATTTCTCTAAAGTCGAGCCAAGCGTCAGCCGTGGTGTTTTTTAGATCGTTCATCACCTGGTCCGCTGAGCGGATAGGGTAATCAGCGCCGCTTAGAAAAACCGTCCAATCGGGCGAGGCAGTTTCATGTAAAAGACGCAAGGCCTTTAGGTAGGCCGTGACGAGGTTCGACCTTCCCCACTCGGTCTGGCCCCAATCCTTCACGATTGCCACATGAGCAGGGAGAACAGTGGGATCGAGAGGGCATTTGCCATAGTCATGATGAATGGCTATGGGTGGATCATCAAACATCGTGGAGAGTCGACGGCACAGGTACGCCACCTGTTCAGGTGCAGAATGGGTAAGCAGAGCGAATCCAATCGTTGCCGACAACGGTCCTCCTGGAGTACTGATGTCAGTTTACTGCGGCCACAGAGGCAGCGATGAAATGACACCAGACAAATCTTCTGCGGGGGCCGACACCTGCTTTCTTGGCATAAGCTTGATCCACTCCAGCCGCGGAATATGAATGTAAATTGTCGGATAAAACAACTGTATATAGTCTATGCGCCGGCGGCCGGGAGTTACGAGGAGCATAAGCATCTCGAGACGCGTCTTTTGCGCGCATGGCTAACCACTTCACATGGACCAGGTTCCGTTCCGAAGACGCGTGTCAGGCATCCTCTGCTATCCGTTCTGGCCTGATAAGCAATGCGGCGGAGAGGCCGAGAAGTACGCCGACCATGTCCGTCCAGAGATCGCGGTATTCCACAGATGTGTGGAATCTCAGGGACTCAATCAACTCTGTTGCAGCGCCAAAGGCTGCTAAAGACAAGACAAGTGCGATCTTGAGCATGAGCCGGCGAGGTATAAGCTCAGACATGGCAGCCAGCCAGCCAAAAAGCAGGATATGCAGCCAAGGGTGCAGTGTACCTTTCAGATGAAGCATCACCTTCCATGGGTCGGGCAGCAGTGACGCGGCGGCGGCTGAAACAAGAAGCGCACAGCTGAGCAAAATCGCGCGGCGTCGAGTGGCATCCATTTCGCTCATGCAAATCTCTTCTGTCTTAACCGTGGCTTTCATTCACCGTTTGATCCATGACACAGCCTGGGAGAATCACTGTGCCATACTCAATGACGCAGACGCGCTGAGTCTGTAGAATAGACTTATTTTAGGTAGGTCCTGTTTTCACAATCAGGCTTATCTTGACTGCGACCGTTGCGCGCTATGCTGGCAAGGCATTTGATGAAGAATTCGACATGACCAGGGAACCGGGGGGAATTTCGAGGGTGGACACACAAACTGGAACAATTCTTGTCACAGGAGGCGCCGGTTTTATTGGGGCCAACTTCGTCTTGCATTGGGTAGGATCTGAGCTGGGCCGGGTCGTGAATCTGGATGCATTGACCTATGCGGGCAATCTGGGCAGCCTGAGGGCTCTCGAGAACAATCCAGATCACGTGTTTGCGCGTGGCGATATCGGCGATGAGTCTTTGGTTTCCAGTCTTCTTGCGGAGTATCGGCCATGGGCAGTGGTCAACTTTGCCGCCGAGAGTCACGTCGACCGTTCGATCCATGGACCCGAGGCGTTCCTCGAGACCAACGTCATGGGAACCTTTCACCTGCTCAACGCAACGCTGGCGTACTACAAGAGGCTTGAGGGCGAGGCCAAAGATCGCTTCCGCTTCCTTCATGTCTCGACCGATGAGGTATACGGCACACTCGAGCCGCAGGACCCAGCCTTCCATGAGGACACACCTTTTGCGCCGAACTCGCCCTACGCTGCGAGCAAGGCTTCGAGCGACCACCTCGTCCGCGCCTGGCAGCACACCTACAAGCTGCCAACGCTGATCACCAACTGCTCCAATAACTACGGTCCGCTGCAGTTCCCAGAGAAACTGCTGCCGCTAATTATTCACAACGCGCTCGCCGGCAAGCCGCTGCCCATTTATGGCGACGGTCAGCAGGTACGTGACTGGCTGTTTGTGCTGGATCATTGCCGGGCCATCGAGACAGTGCTCAAGACTGGCATGGTCGGAGAAACGTATAACGTCGGCGGCGGAAACCAGCAGGCGAACCTCGATGTGGTGCACCGCATCTGTGCGCTGCTCGATGAACTCGCACCGGACAGCCCACACACGCCGCATGCAAACCTTATCCGTTTCGTCACGGATCGTCCAGGCCACGACCGCCGGTACGCCATTGACGCTCGCAAGCTGGAACGCGAACTTGGCTGGAGGGCGCAGGAGACCTTCGAGACCGGTCTGCGCAAGACCGTGGAATGGTACCTGACCCATCAGGAGTGGGTGGATGAGGTGACCTCGGGCCTTTACCAGCGCTGGGTCTCCACCAACTACAGCGAACGTACCGAGGCGGTGACGCGATGAAGGGCATCATCTTGGCTGGCGGTTCCGGCACACGTCTGCACCCGGTGACACAGGTGATCAGCAAGCAGTTGCTGCCGGTCTACGACAAGCCGATGGTCTACTATCCGCTGAGTGCGTTGATGCTGGCAGGGATCCGCGAGGTCATGCTCATTTCAACACCGCAGGATACGCCGCGCTTTGAGCAGCTACTGGGCACCGGCGAGCAGTGGGGGCTAAGGATTCAGTATGCCGTTCAGCCAACGCCAGACGGACTGGCACAGGCTTTTCTCATCGGCAAGGAATTTCTGGCCGGTGAAGGATGCTGCCTGGTGCTCGGCGACAATATTTTTTACGGCCACGACTTTGCGAAGGTTCTTCAACAGGCACGTGCAAACGAGAGAGGAGCCACCGTCTTTGCCTACGCGGTCTATGACCCTGAGCGCTATGGTGTTGTGGAGTTCGATAAGGATCGCAAGGCCATCTCACTTGAGGAAAAGCCCGAAAAACCGAAGTCACGCTATGCGGTTACCGGAATTTATTTCTATGACAACCAGGTCACCTCGATTGCCGAAGGATTAAAGCCTTCGCCGCGTGGCGAACTCGAGATCACCGACGTCAATCGATGGTACCTGGAGCGCGGACAGCTGAACTGCCAAGTGCTGGGCCGAGGCATCGCCTGGCTCGACACCGGCACCCATGATTCGCTGATCGAGGCCTCGCTGTTCATCTCGACGATCGAAAAAAGACAGGACCTCAAAGTTGCCTGTCCGGAGGAGATCGCGTATAGACAGGGCTGGATTGATGCGGCTCAGCTGCAAGAAGTGGCCCGCAAGCTCGGTAAAAGCAGCTATGGGCAGTATCTCAAGCGACTCGTTAATGAAGTCATTTATTAATCATCGGCAACATAACCCATGCCGATAGATCGAAAGTCTTCTCTCACGAGATCGTCTTCGGAATTTACTTTCATCTATGTGTTACCAAGAGCACTTGCTCTTGCTCTCGCCTTGATCTCTATCATTCTAGGTGCGCTGAGCTGGCATTTAGCCGAGCGGCCAATGCTGGCGCTTAGGCCCGGCCCATGCGCGCCACTGCCGCCGGATAGTCTGCACGCCTCCGTCCCGGCACAGCGGATGGAGCAAGCGGCAAAGCATATAAGCAGGATGATTTGATTTAGCGCTCAGGGAACAGGATGCTAAACTAGAGGAAATCTTCTCTGAAGAAGTACAACGAATTATCATTCAAGCATGCCTCGCGAATGACAGATGATCACTCGACCGCAGGTTGGCCCATAATAGCCGCTATGAAAACAATCTCTCCGACTGCACGTGTGATCGCCTTCTACTTGCCCCAATTTCATCCTATTCCTGAAAACGATAAATGGTGGGGTTCTGGTTTTACCGAGTGGACGAATGTAGCCAAAGCGAAACCAATGTTTCCTGGCCATAGACAGCCACGGTTCCCTGCTGATTTGGGTTTTTATGATCTGCGGGTTCCCGAAACTCGCGAAAAGCAGGCGGAACTGGCGCGCGGCGCTGGCGTCGAGGGCTTCTGCTACTGGCATTACTGGTGGGGTCACGGCCGGCGCATCATCGAACGTCCGTTTGAAGAAGTGCGCGATAGCGGCAAGCCCGACTTTCCGTTCTGTCTTGCCTGGGCAAATCAATCCTGGACCGGCATTTGGCATGGCAATCCCGGTTCAGTGCTCATGGAGCAGGAGTATCCTGGCCGGGCCGATCACGAGCTGCACTTTACCTGGGCGCGCAAAGCGTTCGAAGATCCGCGCTATATCAAAGTCGATGGGAAGCCGGTATTTGTCATCTTCGCCCCTCATGACATGCCATCCACGGCAGAGTTTGCTGAGGTTTGGCGCGAGTTGGCCGCGAAGGCTGGATATCCGGGAATTTATCTAGTTGCCATCTCTAACCAGTACAGTGCTGGTGTGGATCGTTATCATGGCGATATTCTGAAGCCGTTTGATGCCGTGACTCTGCTTTCTCCTCAGGATTTTCTTGAGACGGTCGCAAAGACTACCAAGCGTTCCGACCTGCGCCGGAGATGGAAGGAGCTGAATTTCGGACGCCAGCTCAATGCCTTCAAGCCGGCAAGCTGGAGACGCCCCACACGCCTGCAGTACAAAGACGTAGTCGCTCATGCGTTGGAAGATCTTCCGCCAGGAGATCGCTTCCTTCCCTGCGTGCTGCCCGGCTGGGATAATACGCCACGCTCCGCTCACCGAGGCGTCGTCTATGAAGGAGAAACGCCGGAGCTCTTTCAGCAGTACCTGAAGAAAGCAGTCACCCGTGTCGCCCCCTATCCCACGGACCATCGCATCGTCTTCCTGAAAGCCTGGAACGAGTGGGCCGAGGGAAACTATGTCGAACCGGATTCGGTAAGCGGTCACGCCTATTTGGATGTTATCCGCTCAGTCGTCTTTCCGGACGGGGTCCAGTAGTGTCTTCGACCATCTCGGAATCGGTGGAAGGGGTTCCACCGGAGCCACTGGAATCCACCTTTGACGCTCAAGATTTAAAACGCCGTTCCGTGCATGGAGGTCTTTTGACCCTTGGTGCGCAGGCGATCAAGTTCATCACCAAATTCGGTTCGGCGGTGGTGGTCGCGCGTCTTTTGACCCCCGCGGATTTTGGTATGGTGGCCATGGTCTCACCCATCCTGGGTTTTTTAGGTACATTCAATGATCTGGGATTTGGTCAGGCTATCGTTCAAACGCCAGAGATCACTAAAAACCAGATTTCAGCGCTCTTCTGGCGCAACATGCTGATGAGTCTTGGGCTCGCTGCTCTGCTAAGCTTGATTGCGCCTCTCGCCGGTCATCTCTACCACGAGCCTCGCACTACACGTCTGCTCATTGCGATGGGAGGGCTGCTGATCCTGGGTACGCTTGGCCTGGTTCCCAGCGCGTTATTAAAACGGAATATGAGATTTGGGCCGCTCGCGCTCATCGATGTCGCCAGCCTGGTCATTGGTGCGATCGTCACGGTGCTTGCGGCAGTCGATGGCTTTCGCTATTGGGCGCTCGTGATCGGACAATTGGCCACCTCGCTCGCGAGTGTGATCCTGGCTTTTATCTACGCACGCTGGCTGCCGAACCGCTCAACAAATGCCCCTAATCTGGGTGCTTTTCTGCGCTTTGGGGCTAACCTCACATTTGTCAATGTAGCTACGTACTTTAGCATGACCGCCGATAACATGATTGTCGGAGCGGTTGCGGGCAAAGTGCAGCTTGGTCTTTACGATCGGAGCTACACCTTAACCATTCAACCACTCAACCAGCTTCTCTCGCCCATCAGTCAAGTTTCGGTTCCGCTACTTTCGCGCCTTCAAGGCAAGCCTGACATGTACAAAACCAGCTATAAGCACATGCTTCGACTGGCACTCACCCTCACCATGCCTGGAATGCTGCTTTGCGTGGTCCTGGCCAAAAATTTAGTGCCGCTCCTACTCGGTGCCAAGTGGACGCCAGCTGCGCCCATCTTTGCCTGGGTCTGTTTCGGCGGATTGGTCGCACCCATCTTTTCCAGCACCGGCTGGGTCTTCACAACGCAGAATCGAACTGGAGAGCAGATGAAGGCTTCAGTGGCTACTGCATTGATCAGCATTCTGTCGTTCGTGATTGGCGTGCACTGGGGAGCAGTCGGTGTGGCCTGCCTGTCCGCTCTTTCGTTTACCTTTATTCAAGTTCCATTGATGCTCTATGTGATGACGAGAAAAGGCGATCTTCTCCTAGCAGAAATCGTGCGTACGGTGTCTCCTTTCTGTATCGCGATCGCGCTTGTCGCCATCCCTCTCTTTTGGATGCGCTCTGCTTCGACCCTTGCCGACATGATAGGACTCATGATCCTGAGCTATAGCCTCTTTGTACTTTTCTTAATGATGCTTCCAGGTAGAAGTGAATTTTTGAAGATGGCGCGCAGCATCGGCAGCGTGCTGCGGCAATCTTAGATTCGCGTTTCGTCCTTCGCATAAGCAGAAGAACTTAAGGAGAAACATTGCTTAGTTCTCAACTTGGCTACTATTCGATCTGGCCTTTCTTCGCATCTGTTTTTATCATTCTCCTTGTGGCATGTCTACCTGTTCTTAAGGTCGCTGACATCCCGCCAATCCAAAGCGAAAACCGCCTCTGGAATATGGATGGTCTCCGTGGCTTCCTTGCGCTTGCCGTCGTGTTTCATCACGTAGCGATTTATCACAAATTCCTCGCCGACGGAACTTGGGCTGCTCCACCTACACGGTTCTACTCGGCACTTGGTCCAATTGGTGTATCTACTTTCTTTATGATCACCGGCTACTTGTTCTGGTCTGCCCTGATGCGCCAAGGAGGCAATCCAGACTGGGTGAAACTTTACATCGGCCGCATTTTTCGTATTGGGCCGCTTTACCTTGTCGCTGTGATCGTCGTTATCTTTTGGGTGTTTTTATCTACTCATTTTTCTTTGCATGTCCACAAATTGCAACTATTAAGTGAGTTGCTTCAGTGGCTCTCTTTGGGTCTCCTGGCACACCCTGATTTGAATGGATACAAGAACACTTATCAATTGCTTGCAGGCGTGACATGGTCGATTCAATGGGAATGGGGCTTTTACTGTGCGCTTCCTTTAATTGCATTCGTTGCTAAAAAGTGCAGAAATGACCTCATCTTTATCGTTCCAGGAATTATTTTATGCATGATTCGCCGTGCAACCCACCTGACGTCAAGCTTCAACCCTTCCGCCACAATGGTTGGCTTATTCCTCTTGGGTATGCTTTGCGCCTCACTGCAGAAGCGTGAACTTCTAAGCCGACTATCCGATCATATCAATTCCGCGCTTATGCTCTTTCTGCTTGGTGCTGTATTCGCTTTCGATGACTCTTATCAATGTGTTCCCATGCTGCTTCTAGGCGGCATGTTCTACCTGATTTGTTCGGGTAGCACCTTATTTGGTCTGCTGCTGAGCAGACCTGCCCGCCGCCTTGGAGACGTTAGCTATGGCATATACCTGCTGCAAGGACTCTTTCTGAGTGGTATTTACCACATGGAAGGCGTTCATTTTCTTGCAATCCATTCCGCTGCGTACCACTGGTTATTTGGACTAGCAGGAACAGTTCTGCTGGTGTTTACAGCGGCTATTACATATATGACAATTGAAATTCCGGGCATACGGGCAGGTAAACAGCTCGCTGCAAAAGTGACACTGTATCGATCTCATCGTGTCCGTTTGTCGCAACAGATACTGGAGAATAGGTGATCCTCGTTAGAACGCATGTCTTCAGTAAGCGTGAACGTATCCTCATGGAGCGACTCCAGGACGTTCGCGGTCATTCTGTCGTTCTTGCGGTAGACGAAACAAAAGGCAGCATCGACGTATCGCCCTTTCCAAAGGTCAGTGTTACTAAGGATGCTTGCACTCAACTTGGACTATATTGCCCGAAAGATTTCACGTGGCGCAATGGAGACTACGTTTTCTATTTAGCGCGTCAGCAGTATCCTCAAGAAAAGTATTTCTGGATGCTTGAACCGGATGTTGAGCACACCTTCTCGTCGGACTCGGCACTGTTCGAGCGCTTCGATCAACAGACAAACGTTGATCTATTAACGCCGTATCTCCGCGCACCGACGACCGGTTGGTGGTGGAGCCAGACGGCACGTGCACGGTCCACAGGCGTACACCGTGCCTTATTCTGCTTCGTCCGGCTTTCGGCACAGGCGATTGACCTTTGTCTTCAGGAGCGGCAAAAGGGTCGGTTCTCTTTACGAGACCGACTGTTCTGGCCGAATGACGAAGCGTTCGTCGCGACCGAAATCGCATACGCTGGCCTGTCGGCGGCTGATCTCAATGACTTCAATCCCCCGGCCTATACGCTAGATACACTCGGCTTTGATAAGCCGATAGATGGAACCGATGGAACGTTTCGTCAGCTTCCAGACATGATCTACCATCCAGTCCTCTACGGCCCGGCATTCCGAAAGCGGATCGAGCGCATCTCTCAGGCAGAGAGGACCAGCAGTTACTGGAACAAAAGACGTAAGTTACAAAGAATGTTGTCCACCTTTCTGCTAGTGACTGTCGTCCTGCTTGCGGTACATCTCTCCTCGTCTGGTGGGCATACGCTTTGAGATTCGATTCCCGTGAAATGTTCATCTTTCTGTTCATTCAGGCTGATTCGGAAAGCTCACCGGGGCTAGCTTCGAAGGTTTCAGCAAGGCATATGTATAAAACTTTTCACCGGAGGTGAGATGGCGTCACAGATTGGATTTGTTTTGATGACGCATACGCAACCAGAACAGGTGGCGTACTTGTGCAAGCGGCTTTCGGAGATGTTTGGGAACCCTCCGATTGCGATTCATCATGATTATGGTCAAAGCCTCCTCAGTCCCGCCAGTCTCCCCAGCCAAGTTCAGTTAGTTAAGGATTGGGTGCCGACAGCATGGGGCAAGCCGGTCCTTGTGGATGCCTATCTCAAGGCGCTGCGTTTGCTGTATGAGAGCGCGTCCCCCGACTGGGCGGTATGTTTGAGTGGGGCTGATTACCCCATTCGTTCGGCTGAACGCATCCTCGCTGACCTGAGCAGGTCTAAAGCCGACGCCTGGCTCGATTTTCGCGAGATCTCCGAGGGGTGCGTGCAGCCTCAGGACGCGAACTCCATTGTGACCAACTTCAAGACGGAAAAGTGGATGAAGACGGCGCGGGATCGCTATATGGCGTTCGATCTGATTCCGTTTCGCATACGCAAGCACATCGGGATGCGGAATCGAACCGTGTTCGCACGTCACCCGGTGCTCACGCGTCTTTTCACTCCGTTTTCCTCAAAGTTCCGTCCCTTTGCCGGCGACTTCTGGCACACGATCAATCGGCGCGCCGCTGAAGTATTGCTGGACGACACGGAACAGAGCCGCACTCTGCGCCGCTTTTATCAGAAAAGACGCCCCATTCCGGATGAGAGCTACTTCCAGACAATCCTGCTGAATAGCCCCGGGCTTACCGTTGAAAACAATAACCGGCGGTATGCCATTTGGCTTGAAAATACTCCTTCTCCGCGGCCGATCAACCGGGGGGATATTTCTGACATGTTGGCCTCTGGGGCACACTTCGCGCGCAAATTTCCGTTGGACCCGGAGCTATACAAAGAGGTGGATTCGAGTATTGTTTGACAGTTCAGGGAGCGCTCTGAAGTGCCACCGTGAGCTGTCCGGAGGTGAATCCATTCGGGTTGACGACACTCAGATTGACGATTCCGTACTGGGTGAGGACGGATGGAGGGAGATGGAACGAGAGACTACTGGACTGGCAACTCACATTGGCTACGCTTGCTACTGGAACAGTGACGGAGCCATTTGGGTCGTAAACATTGACCATACACCCTGGAGAGATACCTGAACCGATCGCCCATATGTCCTGATTGAGGGTTCCACCCAAACCAGCCGCGGTGAGGGAAACTCTTTGCGCGTTCGGGAGGGCTACGGTCAGCTCTCCGGAGGATAAACCGTCCGGATCGACCACGCTGAAGTTGATCGCTGAGTAGCTGTTGACAATGGATGCCGGAAGGTCAAACGAAAGGCTATTTGATTGGCAACTCGCATTGGTTATGCTCGCCATGGGGATTGTTGCAGAGCCGTTAGAATCGTAAAGGTTGACCACACACCCTGAGGTAATGCCTGCGCCTACTGCCCATACCGTCTGATTGAGTGTGCCACCCAGACCAGCCGCGGTGAGCTTTGGAATCTGCTCAAGCGCTACCGTCAACGGTCCAGAAGAGAGCCCGTTCTGATTGACCACACGTAGATCGATTGCTGCGTAGTTGTTGGCGACGGTCACCGGAATCGCGAAAGCGAGGCTATTCGACTGGCAACTCACGTTCGTCACACTTGCCACAGGCACGGAAGCAGAGCCGTTCGGGTCATAGAGGTTGACCGAACATCCCGAGGAGATATCCGAACCGGTCATCCATACAGCTTGATTCAATACGCCGCCTAGACCCGCCCTGAAAAGTGTTGGAGGAGTACCACTGATCGCGGTGAGATTTAGTTGGGTATTGATGTTATTCGTTGACGCAGAAAGAGCAGGTCCGCTGCTGGGGTTCTGCACGAGGACCAGGGTTGTCGGTGTAAGACTCAGCGTAATCGTAGCTGTTCCGGTAAGCGTACCTGTGATGTTCGGGAGGTTTACCGCTTGTACACCGTTTACGTAAAGCGCGGCGCTCGAAGAATTCGAGGTTGACCAGCTCACGACCGTGGTGCATGTGCTTTGGCCAACAGTGACGGTGCAGGGATGCCCGACCAGGGTGCCACTGGGTGTCGTGGTTCCACCGTAGATTCCATAGTTTGTCGGAGGCGACATTCCATCGGCATTGGGAGTATTGGAGTTCGTTGGCCACTGATCGATATAAGAAATGGTCAGCGGGATGTGCTGCAGAGCGGTCTGGAAATCCTGCATGATTCCTGCATCGTTATATTGTGTCTCCTGGACGATGACTTGCTTGGTTGATTCTCCCGCTGCAAGCAGTTCCTGGTAAATGTTCCAAACAGCCCCGGTACCATAAACATCGACGGCGTAAGTACTTGGGCGCGTACCTGCCGCGTCGTATTCAGCAATAGCTGACTGGAGTGTTCCATAGGAATACGCAATGCTGAAGCCGTACGAATCGGACCCGCCGTATGCGCGGACATAGTCTGCCCAAAGGCGCGAGGTCCACTGCGGCGTTTGCCCGTCGGTGTACGTCACGCCGTCCTGGGTCAGATAATGAGGGACTCCAGCTTGCTCAACTCCAAGATCGTAGAGACGCTTGATCGAGGAGCCTGCCAGAGCGCTTTCCGCAAGTTGTCGCGTGTTGAAGGCAAACTGCTCGTCCTCTTCAAACACGGATTCGTTCCAGGTATTTCCCCATGTCCTGGGATTGGCAGCACCGATCGGCGCAAAGCGCAAGGTGACCTGATTGAAGCCAATCTGTTGTACCAACCCAAGAATGGCTTGCAAATTACTCTGCGCCTGGCCGGAAAGCCTGCCCCCGCTCGAATTGATGTAAGCTCCATAAACATCCGGCCAGATCAAGGGAATGCCGTCACCCGGACTCAGCGAGCTCTCAAACGGCATGTACCAGATGAAGAGAGCTACCTTTCTTTGTCCACTTGCGTACATCTGTCGAAGCTGGGCTTCAACGAGGGTAGGGTCGAGATGGTAAAGCCCCACCACCACGCGCTGATTATCATCCCAGTTGCCAAAATTTTGAACGTAGAAGGTATAGTTTGATCCACCGGCTTCAACGATAGAGCCTGTCCCGAGATTCGCTACTGGTCCAGCCCAGCAGGCTTTCGCTTGACCTGGAGCTGGATCACCGAAGACACTGCCAGAGCAGACAGTACCGCCGTTGAGAGTTTGCATGGAAAAGCTGCCATTGGGACCGCTCAACGGGTTACTTCCTGATGCCGTGCCGAAGATGACCTGCGCTGGCCCCGTGAAGCTGCACTGGCCATTCTCGCCCGCGCAGTGGGTAAACCAGCTCGGGACAGAGCTCACAGAGGTACTTTGGCTAGGCGATTGAGCTAAGCCTTGTGCCAGACAAAGGGCGAGTACCGTGACAGCAAGAACGCTGCTCCAGATACGTATCACTAGAGAACCCGGAGACCACCGGTCGATTCTTACTGGGAACAGCCCAAAACCAAATGTTAAACTATGATTTTTATTTTGTTTTGAGAGAGATGTAGTGTTCATAAGTTTTTCAGCGCAGCAAGACATCATTTCTGCAATCATCTGCAAGACGAGGTATTACTTCAATCACACGGTATGTGTATGCTTGAGGTACGGGTTGTACGGTGCTGCTCGTCAGCGAAATTTGACCTGACCCTTTGGAGTCAATGTCCAGGTACATTCATCTCAAGGGGCGTAAAGCTGTACTCGAGCTGAAGCCGGAAGTTACCGCGTATGGGCGGCGGATTGGTATTCGTGAAGCCGGAGAGCAGTTGGAGTCTTTACTGGCGGATCCCTTCTTTGGATCAAAAATTCCTCATCTGATCATCTCTACCGGCGCAGAGGACAGACGCTTTGCCGTTCTCTTGCGCGAATACCGAGTTGCCGGCTTACCTTCTGGAGTGCTGATTCCAATTGATCTGACTGGGGAACTTACCGTGCTTGCTCCTCGAGAGGAGCGCTGTCATGCCAGTCAGGATGTTATGGAATATCTTCTTGATCGTGGCGCTCATGTGGTGATGCTAAGTCTGAATGGGATTGATTTCGCGGCACAGGCGCCCGAGAGGAATCTTGTTGCACGGTATGCCACGCAAACCCGTTGTCTGCGGCGCTCTATTCCCTTAAAGCCGACCTTGGATGAAACGTTTGCCCAGTTTGGGGCACGAACGCGCCGGAATCTTCGCCACTATGCCCGCCTGGCGAGCGACGAGTTGAAGGCTGTATTTCATAGCACTTCCCATATGACGGAGGACGAACTGCTTGATCTCAATGCTCACAGTTCCTACCCGTATCCTGAGTGGGTCATGCGGTGGCGTTATCGATTGTTGAAGAGCCCGAATGGGTTCTGTGTGACAATCACAATCAACGGATCGAGATACGTTTCGACGCTCGGCGGCCGGCGCTATAAGGATCAGGCCATCGTAGATTGGGTACTCAATCACACCAGCCTGAAGCGATACTCGCTCAGTACGGTGATGCGATTCTTTTACCTGCAGCATGAAATTGAACGCGGAACCAAGCTGCTCTCGTTTGAAGGCGGCACATTCCATTCCATGCAGCATGGCTTTCTCGAAGAGTCCGTCAGCGACATCTTGGGATCGCGAAGGCAGCTTTCACCACGGCTTTTGCGGCGAGCGATCGCTGCCGTTTTTCCTCGTGGGGGAAACGCTCTGGCCAACACGCTCCTGTTGGGAAAGGAAACCTGGCAGTAGGGAAGCATGTGCCGGCCCAGAAACACTGATTGCGCTCTCGATCAGCCGGGTTTCACCCTGCGGATGGGTCTATCCGGCTGGCCTCTTGGAAAAAAAGCAGTGTTAGGGTAGTATCAGAGATGGTGCGTTGACTGGATCGTCTCACAAGAGATTTCCGGCGGAGGCGTGCAAGGAGATCCGTTTGTCGAAGGAAGATGCAATTGAAGTCATGGCAGTCGTCGTCGAGACGTTGCCCAACGCCATGTTCAAGGTGGAGCTTGAGAACAAGCACCAGGCTCTGGCTCACATCTCAGGCCGCATGCGCAAAAACTTCATCAAAATTCTTCCCGGCGACCGGGTCGCGATTGAACTTAGCCCCTACGACCTCAATCGAGGCCGCATCGTGTATCGCTATAAGTAAGAGCGATAGGCTTTGCTTGCCTTGAGCTGAAACGATCTGTTTCATCAAAAGCTATCCGTTTGGCTTGAATTTGGACTGAAAGCAATTTAGGAGTTCTATGAAGGTTCGTGCGTCCGTAAAAAAAATCTGCGACAAGTGTAAAGTCATTCATCGCCGCGGTGTGGTTCGCGTCATTTGTGAGAACGCAAAGCACAAGCAGCGTCAAGGGTAATCCTGCTTCCTATAAGCGGCCCTGCCGGGCTAGTTAGCCGAACGTCAGGCTTGCGTTGAACCTGGCAGACCTTTCCGCAATCCATTCACCTTGTTCCCGGCCATGCCGGAGGAACCTCAACCAAAGGAAACTAGATGGCACGTATCTCTGGCGTCGACGTACCGAACCATAAACAGGCGCGCATCGGTCTTACCTATATCTTCGGGATCGGCGATGCACGAGCCGCGAAAATCCTCACCGAAGCCGTCATCGATCCCATGGTCAAGGTGGGAACGCTCGATGAAGATCAACTCAACCGGATTCGACAGGTAATCGAGAAAGAAGGCCAGATCGAAGGCGATCTTCGCAAGGAAATCTCGCTCAACATCAAGCGTCTGATCGAGATCCAGTCCTATCGCGGTCTGCGCCACCGCCGCAATCTGCCTGTCCGCGGACAGCGCACCCACACCAACGCCCGCACCCGGAAAGGCCCGCGTAAGGGCACGGTAGCCGGCAAAAAGAAAGCGACGAAATAATGGCCAAGACACAAAACCAGCAGAAGACCGGCGCCAAGGCTGGTGCCGGCAAAGGCAAGAAGTTCAAGAAGCGCGAGCGGAAAAACGTTCCTTACGGTCTCGTCTTCATCCAGGCGTCGTTCAACAACACCATTGTCACGATCACCGACCAGACCGGCAATACGCTGAGCTGGAAGTCTTCTGGTTCGCTCGGTTTTCGCGGCTCTCGCAAGGGAACTCCCTTCGCCGCGCAGCAGGCCGCGGTCGGCGCTGCCAACGGCGCACGCGAGCATGGCCTGCGCTCGGTGGATGTCCGCGTCTCCGGTCCCGGCTCGGGCCGTGAGTCCGCCATCCGCGCTCTTGCGACGGCAGGCATTGACGTTCGCTCTATTCGCGACGTCACGCCCATGCCGCACAACGGCTGCCGTCCTCCCAAGCGCCGCCGCGTCTGATGTTCAGTTGTCCCAAATGCTCCAGGTTTCGCATGCATCGGAGCATCGCTCAATAACCAAGGATCGCGAAGAAGCGCCCATGTGCGTGTAAAGCGATCGACCCTCGATACAGGAGATGAATCATGGCACGTTATACAGGACCCGTCTGCCGCATGTGCCGGCGCGACGGAGTCAAGCTCTTCCTCAAAGGACCCAAGTGTTTTACTGAGAAGTGCCCCGTAGAAAAGCGTAACTTTCCTCCGGGCCAGCATGGCCAATCCAAGAAGGTCAAGAAAGTAGTCGGCTACGGTCTTCAGTTGCGCGAAAAGCAGAAAGCCAAGCGCATCTATTTCACTCTCGAGACTCAGTTCCGCGCCTACTATCAGAAGGCCTCGAACAAGACTGGCGTGACCGGTGACCTTCTGCTTCAGCAACTTGAGACGCGCCTCGACAACGTCTGCTATCGCATGGGCCTCGCGACCAGCCGCCGCCAAGCACGCCAGGTTGTTCGTCATGGACACATTGCGGTGAATGGCCGCAAGGTCAACATCCCGTCCTTTCAGTGCAAGGTCGGCGATGAGATTGCCGTACGTGAGAACTCGAAGGCTCTCGGCATTCTTGAAACAGCCAAACAGTTTGCCGGCGGCCTGCAGTCCGTTACCTGGATGGACATCAACCGAGACGCGCTCTCCGGCAAGATTGTATCTCTGCCCAAGCGCGACGAGATCCAGATGCCGGTCAACGAGCAGCTTATCGTCGAGCTTTACTCGAAGTAAGTTCATCCAGTTTCTAGCTGCTTGCTCCCGGGTAGGTCGAACGGGAGTTGGCCGCTCGTGTCGTTGTTTCACAACTGTACGATCCGCCTAACCGCAAAATGCATCGCGGTGTGCCGGAAAAGGAGAAATACCTATGCTTTGGAGAGGTTTCCAGAAGCCCAAGCGTCTCGCAGTCGACACCGAGTCGATCACCCCCAAATACGGCAAATTCAGCGCGCAGCCCTTCGAGCGTGGCTTCGGCACGACTATCGGCAATGCGCTCCGGCGTACCTTGCTTGCGTCCATCGAAGGCGCGGCCGTCACTGCCGTTCGCATTGAAGGCGTGCTGCACGAGTTCCAGTCCATCACCGGCGTCGTTGAGGATGCGACCGACATCATTCTCAACCTGAAGCAGATTCCCTTTAAGCTCAATGGGGATGGTCCCAAGGCGCTCTATCTGCGCTCCGACGCTGCCGGCGTGGTCACCTCCGGCATGATCGAGGCTGACGGAGACGTCGAAATCCTCGACCCCAACATATACATCTGCACCATCTCCGAAGGCGGCAAGATCGACATGGAGATGCGTCTCAAGCGCGGCCGCGGCTATATCTCCGCCGATAAGAACTTCGATGGCGATCTCGGCCTAGGGTTCATTCCTGTCGACTCCGTTCACTCGCCCGTACGCAAGGTCAACTACCTCGTCGAAGCCGCTCGTCTCGGTCAGATCACCGATTATGACAAGCTCACTCTAGAGATCTGGACCAACGGCACCGTGCTTCCCGCCGACGCGCTCGGGCTCTCTGCCAAGCTGCTCAAGGATCACATGACCATCTTCATCAACTTTGAAGAGGAGATGGAAGCCGGTCATGACGGTGGACTTGATGGCCCGTCGATTCGCAACGAGAATCTCAATCGCTCGGTCGAAGAGCTCGAACTGTCCGTTCGCAGCTACAACTGCCTCAAGAACGCCAACATTGCCACCATCGGCGAGCTCATCCAGAAGACTGAAGCCGAGATGCTGAAGACCAAAAACTTCGGCCGCAAGTCGCTCAATGAAATTAAAGAGATACTCGCGCAGATGGGTTTGTCGCTCGGTATGAAGATCGACGAGAACGGTAATCCAGTTCCCGGACCGACCTCGGTTCTGCCCGCAGCCACGCTCGCCGCAAGCTACAGCTTCGACGACGATGACGACGAGGATGAGGACGAGGAAGATGAACTCGACCTCGCCTCGGAACCTGAAAACTTTTAGTCAACCCGGGTCAGGAGGAGTCATCCTGCTGACCCATACTTTCTGCAACACGAACCAACACGAAGCAATCCGAGTTCCGCACAAGCGGGAGTCGAAGGAGATCACACCATGCGTCACCGGAATGGCGGCTTCAAGCTAGGCCGCAACACCTCTCATCGTCGCGCGATGTTGCGCAATCTCGTTACCTCCGTCATCCTGAATGACCGCGTGGAAACGACCATCACCAAGTGCAAGGCTTCGCGCCCGATCATCGAAAAGATGATTACGCTCGGCAAGAATGGCGACGTGCACTCCCGCCGCCAGGCGCTTGCGTACCTGATGACCGATGCGGCCGTCGCTCGCTTGTTTACGACCGTTGCGCCGCGCTACAGCACACGCCCCGGCGGCTATCTTCGCATCGTGCGCACCTATGCCCGCAAGGGTGATGCGGCCGAGATGGCGGTCATTGAGCTGCTGGGCGCGGAGCAGGAACTCACCGAAAAGGCTCAAAAGCGCGCGGAAGCTCGCGAGAAGAAGCGCGAAGAGATGCAGAAGCAGCTTGAAGAACAGACCCCAGGGGAAGCGCCGGATCCGAACGCCGAGCCGTAGTGCACTTACTCTAACTTAAAGAAAATATCTCCACACTTCTAAAGAAGGTGGGGTATTTTTTGCTTATTCACTTATCGCTTGATGACATACATCAGCCAGCTTGCCGCAATCGTCCCAAAGACCAGAATCCCAAACGTAAAAGCACCGAATTGAACCATCCTCTTAGGCGCAGCTCGCTGCGTGATGCCGAAGACGATCGAGATACAAAGCGCAAAGATCAGCATGGCGCTGAAATGACTCAGCATCAAGAGGCCTTTCTCCCGTTGGCCAGCGAGTGCGCATCGACCGCGGCAATAATATTCAACAGACCTCCAACTACGATGAACTTCGTGCCGTAATCCTGCAATGCCGTTTGTACGCTTGTCCGTCCCCAGTCGAGCACGTGCGCGAAGACGAACAGCAAGCCTGTCCCAAGCTGTCCGACGAAGCCAAGAATGTCGAGCAAGTCGCCCGTGTTCGGCGCATACACTTTGCCCTGCAGTGCAATGCCGACCGCGAACATGGTGAAGATCGCGACAAACAGCAGCAACGCTCGTATGGGTTTACGCAGCAGCAGGTGTCCCGCCCCAGGAATCAGCCAACCCGCGAGTAGCGCCAGCAGAGGGAACGTCGAAGAACGAGAGATAGGCCGGGATGCAGCCTGTGCGGGAGTCGCCATCATCTTTTATGATAGCAGTTTCAAACGCGTATCAGCTCGCTTTGCATGGGACCGGTTACCTCGGCCCGTCCGGGATAGGTCATCATGTTTACCTCGCTGCGGATGCCGAACTCGCCAGGAAAATACAGCCCCGGCTCGACCGAAAAACAGGTATGCGGCAGGATCGCCCGCACATCATGCGTCTCCAGATTGTCGAGGTGAGCGCCGGGTCCATGGAGCTCCGTAGCAATGTTATGTCCGGTGCGATGGGTGAAGTGTTCAGCATGCCCAGCCGCTTGAATCACCGCACGCGCTGCGTCGTCCGGCTGCCATCCGGCGATCGGCTCGCCCCAGGAGAATGCCTCCTCCACTGACCGGATGGCCGCATCCCGCGCCTCGCGCACAGTCGCGAAGATCGCTTGTTCCCGCGGCGTAGGCTCACGGTCGATCACGCCCGTCCACGTGATGTCGTACCAGATGGCGTCCGGCCGCCCCGCAAGCTTCGCCCAGATGTCGATCAGCACGAAGTCACCAGACCCGATGCGCTTTGCACTCGCCGCCGCCGGCTCATAGTGCGAGTCCGCCGCGTTCTCACCGCAAGAGACATTCGGTCCATGTTCGGTGACCAAACCTGCCCGCTCGATCGCCACTTGCAGGAAGGTGACGACCGAAAACTCATCCGTGCCGCCGTGCCGCGCGCGCTCCCCAATGTGCGTCCATCCCGCCCTGAGAATCTCGTCCAGCTTCTCCTGCGCGGTAAAGTGAGTCGCCATCTGCTCTTCGCTCAAGACCGCCTCGAAGTGGCTCACCAGATTCGCCGAGCTGACAATCTCCTTGCCAAGCTCCCGCAGCATCTCGACCGTCCCCGCATCGACCATCGAAACGTACATGATTGCATTACGCGGCGAATACTGCATCGCGATCTTCTTCGAGCCGTCGAGCATCGTCGCCAGCTTCTGCTCCAGCTCCTGCCATGAGCTGTACTCGTCCAGCGTGCCGGGCAGCGTATCCAGCCGTCCACGCTCAATGCGATGCACCAGCTTGCGCGGCTCACCTTGTGCGGGAATCAGGTAATACCAGCGCCGCGTGACGTGCGCCTGCTCCTTGAGGCCGAGAATCCGGTAGGCCAGCGGGTCCCGATGATGATGGTCATAAAACAGCCAGCCGTCCAGACCGGCGTCCCGCAAAGAGTTTTGGATCGCGTCAAGGTTCATGCCTGCCCAGTGTAGAGCATCGTTCGCCAGCTAGGAGTCCGCAGGCGCATCATGGAGCCATGAGACTCACCGCGGACGATCGACTCTTCGTGCTCACCGGCGCCGGCATTTCGGCCGAGAGCGGCCTGGCCACCTTCCGCGGCTCAGGCGGTTTATGGGCCGGCTACCGCGTCGAGCAGGTCGCGACTCCCGAAGCTTGGCGCGCGAATCCCGCCCTCGTTTGGGATTTTTACTCCAGACGCCGAGAAGCCGCAAGAGCCGCACAGCCCAATGCCGCGCATCGCGCTTTGGCAGCTCTTGAAGACCGGCTCGGCGACCGCTTTTATTTGTGCACGCAGAATGTCGACGATCTGCATGAGCAGGCTGGCTCCCGGCGCGTCCACCACATGCATGGCATGCTCTTCGAGTCGCGTTGCGAGCGCTGCAACCAGCCCTTCGCCGACTACGCCGTCTACGCCGGCAACCTGCCCCGCTGCCAGGTCTGTGGACATGCCGTTCGTCCGCACATCGTCTGGTTCGGCGAAGTGCCTTTGGCGATGGAAGAGATCACCCGCCAGCTTCAGCAAGCCACACAGCTGCTCGTCGTCGGTACCTCGGGCTCCGTATATCCAGCGGCGGGTTTCGTTCACCTTGCCCGGCAGCGCGGCATCCGTACGATCTACGCCGGACCCGAACCGCCGCTGAATGCGGAATCTTTCGACGAGATTCTGCTTGGAACGGCAACCGAGGTCTTGCCTGGCCTCTATCTGCCTTCTGCAAAAGATACGTTCTGCAAAAGATGAAGGGCCGGGATCGCTCCCGGCCCTCGCTTCAGCAAAGTAAGCCGAACTACATGCTAGCCTCGGCCCGTGCCACTTCATGTTCCGCATCCTTTGCGGCTTTCAGCTCCGCAATCTGCTGCCGCTTTAACTCGGCCGAGTTGCGCCCCAGCTCATCTTCAAGCCTCTCGGTCGTATACGTCTCGATCGTGTCGCCTGCCCGGATATCCTTGTGCCCGGCCAGATCGATACCGCACTCGACCCCGTCGCGTACCTCGGACACATCGTCCTTCATGCGCTTCAGCGAGCTGATCTTGCCCTTCCAGATCTCCGCGCCCTCCCGCATCAGACGTGCCTGCGAGTTGCGCTTGATCACGCCATCGAGCACACGGCAGCCGGCAATCTGCCCGACCTTGGTGATCTTGAAGACCTGTAGCACTTCGGCACGGCCCGCGTAGTTCTCCTTGAACACCGGCTCGAGCAGCCCGTACATCGCCTTGGTGATCTCGTCGCGCAGCTCGTAGATGATCGAGTGCAGCCGGATCTCCACGTTCTCGCGCGCGGCCACCTCGGCCGAGTTGCGGTCCGGACGCACGTTGAACCCGATGATGATCGCGTTCGAGGCAGACGCCAGCAGCACGTCCGACTCCGTGATCGCGCCCACACCGGAGTGCAGCACGCGCACCCGCACCTTCTCGGTCGACATGTGCGATAGATCCTCGGCGATGACCTCGACCGAACCCTGCACGTCGCCCTTGACGATGACGTTGAGGTCCTTGACGCCGGCCTGCTTGATCTGCTCGGCCAGTCCTTCGAGCGACACCCGCGAGCTCTTCGCCAGCTGCGCCTCACGCTCCTTCATCTTGCGATACTGCGCGATGCCCTTGGCCTTGTCGCGATCCGCCATTACCAGGAAGGTATCCCCGGCATCGGGCATTCCTTCGAGACCCAGAATCTCGACCGGCGTCGACGGTCCAGCCTCGGTGATCGAACGGCCGCGATCATCGAACATCGCGCGAATCTTGCCGAAGGTGTTGCCGACGATGTAGCTGTCGCCCGTCTTGAGCGTACCGTTCTGCACCAGGATCGAAGCCACCGCGCCGCGTCCGCGGTCAAGCTTGGCTTCAATCACCGTACCCACGGCCGGCCGCTCCGGCTGCGCCTTCTGCTCGTTTGTATCGGCGATATAGCAGATCATTTCTTCCAGGCCATCGAGATTCGTCCGCTTCTTAGCCGATACATCGACGAACTCCGTATCGCCGCCCAAAGCCACGGCCTGCACTCCGCGCGAGGCAAGCTGTTGCATCACCTTCGCCGGATTTGCCTCCGGCTTGTCGATCTTGTTGACCGCCACGATGATCGGCACCTTCGCCGCGCGTGCATGGTCGATCGCCTCGATCGTCTGCGGCATCACGCCGTCATCGGCCGCGACGACGATCACGACAATGTCCGTCACCTTGGCTCCACGGGCGCGCATCCGCGTAAAGGCCTCGTGGCCCGGGGTGTCCAGGAAGACAATCTCGCGCCCGAACGCAGGCGAACCCGGCTTGGTGATCTTGACCTTGTACGCGCCGATGTGCTGCGTGATTCCGCCCGCTTCGCCGCCCGCTACATCGACCAGGTCGGCATCGGTGGAGCGAATCGCATCGAGCAGCGATGTCTTGCCATGATCGACGTGGCCCATCACCGTAACCACTGGCGAGCGCACCACCTCGACCATATCGGTCGTGTCCTCGAGCAGCCCTTCGATCGCCTCGTTCTCTAGCTGCTCCTCGACTGAAATCACCGACGCATCCGCGCCAAACTGGCGCGCCACATCCTTTACCAGCTCGCCATCGAGCGACTGGTTGACCGTCACGAGCACGCCCTTCATCAGCAGCACCGCGATCAGGTCCTTGCCGCGCACATCCAGCTTCTCGGCCAGATCCTTGACGCTGATACCTTCGGTCACCGTGATCGTCTTCGTGATCGGCATCGGCTCGCGCGACATCTGCACGCCGCCATAGCGCGGGGGCGGCTGGAAGCCCTTCATCGGGCCTTCCTTCACCTTCTCGTAGCGCTGGCCTCCTCGGCGTTGTCCAGGACGCGCCGGCCGCATGCCGGCCGGTGGACCGCCCTCGGGAGCGCCTCCAGGCGCGCCCCCCGGGCCACCCGGCCGCGGCGGAAATCCTGGCCGGGCAGGGAAGCCGGGACGGGCCCCTGGGGTAAAGCCCGGACGAGGCGCTCCCCCCGGACCGCCCGGACCGCCGCCCGGCATCGGGCGCGTCGGATGCATTGGACGCCGTGCCCCAGGAGCCATCCCCATCGGTGGACGTGCACCCGCAGGTCCGCCCGGACCGGTTTGTGGGCCGCTGCTCGGAAAGCTCGGCCGGGGCCGCTCGAAGATAGGACGTCCACGCGGCGCCGCTCCAGGAGCAGGCGCGGGAGCCGTATAAATCGGCCGCGGACCTGTCTGCGGCATAATGACACGGCGCGGCTGCGGCGGTGCCGCGATCGGTGGAGCCTCTACCGTCGCGGGAGCGGCTTCGGCCACAGGCTCCGGCGCAACCGCCTCAGGAGCAGGTGCGGGCGGAGGAGCAGGCGGGCGCGGGGGATTGGTAATTACCACGCGCGCCGGAGCCGCCACCACGACCGGGGCCGCCGACGGAGCCTTGCCCAGCACGCTAGGCGAAGGCGGAGCGATCGTCACATGCGGCCGATTCGCGCCCGTATTGGCAGGAGGACGCGCACCCGGATTGACTCCCGGCCGCGCCGCTGAATGAGCAGGCGGCGGGGCGACAATCCGCGCACCCTGATTTGGCAGAGGCACAATCCGCCGCGGAGCCGGGGTCGCCGGAGCGCTGGAAGAAACCGCCGTCGTCGCCGGGGAAGCAGGCGCAGCCTGAACTACCGGGACAGCTGGAGCGTCCACCGGCTCTATCGCTAGAGACGCAGGTGCGGACGCTGCCGCCGCAGGCGCGGGTCCATTCTTCGGTCCTGTCGCAACCGGAGCGGGCGTTGCTGCCGCCGGAGATTGGGGCGGAGGCGGCGGAGGAGGAACAGCCGCAGCCGGCCGCGCCGGAGCAGCCACCGTCACCGGCCGAGCCACAAACGCGGCCGGCCGCGCACCCGAAGCCGCAGCTACCTGCGTCGCGCGCGCAGGCGCCTGTGCTCCCGCCGAACCCGCCGGCCCACCGTTCTGGGCAGCCTTGCGCTCCAGAATCGCCCGCATCGCATCTCCGGGCTTCGAGGCATTTGACAGATCGAACTTCGGCCGGTTGTCCGCCGCCTGGCCGTGGCCTTTGCTGGCCACGCCTGACCGGTCGCCCTTGAAATACGCGCGCACACGTTCGGCCTGATCCTCGTCAATCGACGAAGAGTGCGTCTTCCCGGAGACGCCGATCGCCTCGAGCGCATCGAGAATCGGCCTGCTCTTCACTTCCAGTTCGCGTGCTAGATCGTTGATTCTAACTTTGGTCATCCGTCCCTTTGTCTTCCCGTTCAAGCCGTCAGCCGTTCATACGCGCCTCGTTTTGAAGAGGAAGGTCCTGCTGTTGAGTATTATCTCTAACATCGTTGAATAGGCAGCAAATACCATACTCCGTAGCTCTAACCACGGTCGTGCCCGTCTTGATCCACAGTCTCGTCCGACACTTCCTGGCTATCCGCAACCAGCGTGTCGATGGTGTCGTTGTCCATCTCGATCGCCTCTTCCCGGCGGTCGGCATCGTCGTTCGCATCCGAGGCCGACTCCGCCTCCTCCGCATCGATCACGTCTTCGGTCGAAAGACCGTTCAACTCAACCGGCGGCTCACCTGCCGCGGCAGCCTCTGCAAGAATCTCTTCCGGGGTCTTGGCCATCGATGTTCTCTCCTGCTCCTCAATCGGTCCGTCCGTGCTGGTTTCAATCACGGCCAGAGGCACCGGGCGATCTTCACCCTCCTCATACTGGCCAAAGTAGTGGCGCACCGCCACGGAAATCTTTTCAACCGACTTTTCGCCGATGCCCGGTACCTCGCCGAGCTCCTCGGCCGTCATGTCAGCCAGCGCCTCAACCGTCGTGATGCCCGCCGCGATCAATTTCTCGAGCACCGCCTCGCCGAGCTCCGACACCTGCTCGATCGGCGTCGAGGGCCCGCCGGACATCGCCTGCATCTGCTGCTCGACCTCTTGCCGCTTCTCCTCCTCGGACTTGATGTCGATCTTCCAGTTCAGCAGCTTGGCCGCCAGACGCACATTCTGGCCCTTCTTGCCGATCGCCAGCGAAAGCTGCGTGTCGTCGACGATGACCTCGATCTGCTTCTCGTCTAAATCTGTAATGGAGACCCGCGCCACCTTCGCCGGCTGCAGCGCCTTCTCGGCAAACGTCGTAATCTCCTCCGAGTATTCGATGATGTCGATCTTCTCGCCGCGCAGCTCGCGGATGATCGACTGCACGCGCATCCCCTTCATGCCCACGCACGCGCCCACCGGGTCCACGTCCTTGTCGCGGCTCATCACCGCAATCTTGGTCCGCTCCCCGGCCTCCCGCGCAATCGCCCGGATCGTCACCGTGCCGTCGTAAATCTCCGGCACCTCGGACTGAAACAGGTTCTGCACCAGCGCCGGCGCGGCCCGCGACACGATCACCTGCGGCCCCTTCGCCGCGCGGTCCACCCGCAACAGCACCACGCGCACCCGTTCACCCACCGCGAACTGCTCCAGCCGGCTCTGCTCCCGCTTCGGCATCCGCGCCTCCGCCTTGCCCAGGTCGAAGATCACGTCCATCGGCTCCAGCCGCTTCACCGTCGCGTTCAACACCTCGCCCGCGCGATGGTTGTACTCGTTGAACACCGTGTCGCGCTCGGCCTCGCGCACCTTCTGGAAGATGACCTGCTTGGCCATCTGCGCGGCGATCCGCCCCAGCGGAGACGTGTCCTTATAGAACCGCAGCTCGCCGCCCACCTCGACCTCCGGCGCCATCTCCCGGGCAGCGTCGAGCGTCAGCTCATTCGCCTCATCCGTCACCAGCTCCGGCGTCTCGACCACCGTCTTAAAGACGTAGGCCCGGATCTCGCCGGACTCGCGATCCATCTCCGCGCGCATATTCTCTTGCGTCTTGTAGTACTTGCGCGTCGCGAGCGCGATCGCATCCTCAATCGCCGAAACGACAATCTCGGGCTCGATCCCCTTTTCGCGGCTCAACACTTCAATCGACTGGTATAGCGGACTTGCCATAGTGATGTCTCAGTTCTTCGTAGAAATTTCAGCCTTACTGTTCACTGCCCTTAAGTCGTCCTTCTGGCGAAGCCAGAATCCCGTATTTGCTTTGTTTCAGTCCCGACATCTCACAGCTAAATCTCCGCAAGCAAATTAGCCTTCTCCACATTCGCCAAAGGCACCGCAATCACCTGTTCCGCCACGCCCGTTTTCCGGCCCTTGCCCTTCTGTTTCACGGCGCCCAGATCAACCGTCAGCGTGCCGTCCCGAAACTCCGTCAACCTCCCCTGAAAGTGCCGGTTCGCATCGATCGCCGTAAACGTCTGCAGCTTGATCAGCCCTCCGGTAAACCGCAGAAAATCCGCCGGCCGGGAAAGCTTTCGCTCGAGCCCCGGAGACGAAACTTCCAGCGTGTATTCCGCGCCCGGCACCAGGTCTTCCACGTCCAGCACCGTCCCAAAGTCCCGCGTAAAGACCTCGCAATCCTCATGCGTCACGCCCGAAAGCATCTCCGCCGGCACACCCTTCGGCAGCTCGGAATTCTCGTCGGCCGCCAGTTCTGCCAGCCGCGCCCGGCCCGCCTCGTCCTTCTCGATAAACACCCGCAGCGTCCGATGCTTGGCTCCGCCCGAAAACTCCAGATCGACAATTTCGAGAGAGTGCGACGCCGCCACGCGTTCCGCGAGTGCCCGAATTTGGTCGATCTGTAACGCCATAGCAGCTCCGGCCGCAAAAACCTTTAGAGCAAATAAAAAGTGGGCTTTCGCCCACTCATCGTTTCCGCCGCCTGGCCTACGCTCCAACCAGTCCCGGTATCCTCACGGGTTTGTCGTACCAACGGAACAACTTCGTCTGCAAACAAAAGTGTAAGGCGAATCGATGGAAAATTCAACTCGTCCAGAGCTCAGACGATTGTACGTTATGGTAAACCGACGGCTGACAGGACTGCCGCACTCCATCTCGCCGACCCACGCGCACCCGCTGCAGATGGAGAGTCTCCTTCCCTCCCGCCTGCAAGCTGCAGTCGAACAGTTCTCGCAATTTCGCCGACCCACGCTGCATCATCGCGTTCGGCTCCTGGGGGAAGGCCGAATATCGCCTCGTCCAGGGATTGGGAGACTGCGGTTTCTGGAGGAAAGCTCAATCGAACTGGCGGCTCATCCTTTCCGTTCCACTTTGCGGGATTTCGCACTGTTGATCGAAAACCCTGACGGTGGACTGAAGCGCCACGTCAATTCAACGACGCTCCATGGACCCGCAAGCAAAGTTACGGAACGGCTTTAGCGGGTGAGCAGGAAGACGCCGCCGCAGACGAAGAGCGTGGCCAGCCAGCGGCGGCGATCCACGTTTTCGTGGAGAAAGAAGCGTGCGGCGATGGCGTTGCCGACATAGTTGAAGGAAGCGATGCCGGGGGCGGCGAGCGAGAGGTCGACGCGGGAGAGGGTGTAGAGCATGGCAAAAAAGTTGAGCGCCATGCAAAGGGCTCCGGCGAGAAAGGTGGGGTTGGCGAGCACGGTGCGGGCGGTGCCGGTGAGGCCGGAGATGGCGCGGACGTGGTCGAGATCGCCGATCTGGCGCATGGCTGCGGCGATGAGGACCTCGCCCGCAATGGCGAGCAGCGCGACGAAGGCGATGCAGGTCCAAGCGATGAGCTTCGGTGTGGAATGCACTAGACGCCCACCCCGGAGTGGGTGACGGGGAGTTTCGGGGCTGCGTGGGCTTTGAGATCGGTGCGGACTGGGCGGTTGGCGACGAAGCCGACGGCGGAGGTGAGCAGGAGGATGCCGATCCAGCGGGAGAGCGACAGGTGCTCATGCAGGAAAAAACGGCTGAGCAAGGCGATGACGACATTACCGAAAGCGGTGGCGGGCATGACGAACGTAAGGTCGGCCCAGGACAGGGCCGTCATGTAACTGGCAAAGAAGCCGATCAGGAGAACGATGCCGAGGACTACGTTGAGATTGGCGAGGGCGTGGAAGAGAAGCGGCAGATGATGAAGATCCACGGAGCCGACCTGGGTCATGCCGCGCGAGAGCAGAGCATCGCCGAAGGAAGCTGTGAACACGACGGCAGCCAGCGTGGCGTACTGCCGGGGAGACAGGCGATGGGTCATTTGTGAACATTCTAAAAGAGGGGCGGCGGAGAAGGGGAGAGTTGCCGGTTGTGTCGCTTTGAGCACAGCAGGATCTCCCATGCGCCGATGGAGGCGCTCCGGATAACTTCGATGCCAGGAATGTCTAGGGGGTTAAGGAGATATGGAAGAAACGGGAAGTGACTCGGCAAGAGGGAACGACGAAATCCACGCACGTGGCTGTGGAATCGACAATCGGGCCGTGTCCTTTGTCGACTGTGCAACTTTGTTGTTTTGCCGCGGGAGGCGATGCGTTATCTATAGCTGATTCCCTGATGGTGTAGTGCCGATGCAATGACAAATACGGGGATTCCGGCTGCGCCAGAATGACGACAAAAGTAAATGAGCGGTCTACCAACGGGAAATCCGCTCTAGACTTCGAAAGCTGTAGGAGGTAAATGACTTTGTAGGGACGCGAGAAGCTGTTGGCGATTGCCGGGCCGGAGTACCATGCTGCCGCGATCAGAAAGAGGTCCGGTGCGCGCGTAGGTGATCTCCATCATCCCTAAAAGCGGCTTGGAGCTCGGCTGATAAGGACCGATACGTTGGACTTCTTCCCACGGCACAAATCTGGTGCTCCAGATGCGTCTTTCGTGAATGCCGTCGGCGCTGATGACCCACCAACAGGTCAGGTAGCTGAGCACGGTCCAGAGTGTTAGAAAGATCCAGAAGGCGAGTGAAACCTGATACATGCTGTGGGTACCGGCGGGTATGCCCGCCCGGTGTACCCAACCGCCAGTAAGTGCAATCCATATCGCCTCGCAGATCAACCGAGTGACCGGAAGCTTTTGGCGGAAGCGCATGTCTGAGTTTAGCAAGGGGACCAGGTGGCCCCTTTTGCCCGGATCCGCGTCAGGCGTTCATACTGACGGATTCCTGCTGCTTGAGGGCGTTCTCTTCCTTCATCTTGCGCGAGGCCTTGTTGCGCTGGGCACGAAGCTTCATAAAGGATTTGGCTTCGACATAGAGGCGTGGTACGTCGCGGTTGACGACGGCCTTCCAGACGACGCGGAAGGCGGCCTTGGGGCGGAAGTAGTACTCGTCGTAGAAGCGGTGCACCATCTCCATGACGTACTCGACCGGCAGGCCGGGGTACTCGATGTGCGCCATCTGGTGGCCGGCATCGTCTTCCATCTTCTGGTTGGTGATGAAGCCGTTCTTCTCGGCGAAGTCATAGAACTCGGTGCCCGGGTAGGCGTGGGCGATCGAGACCTGGATGGTTTCGCAATCGAGCGACTTGGCGAAGTCGATCGTGTTGCGAATCGACTGCTTGGTCTCGCCGGGCAGGCCGAGGATGAAGTCGGCGTGGATGATGAGGCCGAGGTCGTGGCAGTCCTTGACGAAGTCGCGGGCGCGCTCGACGGTGGCGCCCTTCTTGATGTTCTTAAGGATTTGCGGGTCGCCGGACTCGAAGCCGACGATCAGCAAGCGGCATCCGGCGTCCTTCATGGCTTTGAGGGTCTCGCGGTCGGTGGTGACGCGCGATGTGCAGGACCAGGTGAGGCCGAGAGGCTTCAGCTTGGCGCAGAGCTCGACCGTGCGCGCCTTCTGGATGTTGAAGGTGTCATCGTCGAAGAAGAACTCCTTGACGTGCGGGAAGAGCTGCTTGGCGTGGGCCATCTCGGCCGCGACGTCGTCGGTCGAGCGTTTGCGCCAGGCGTGGCCGGAGAGGGTTTGCGGCCAAAGGCAGAAGGTGCACTGGGCGGGGCAGCCGCGGGTGGAATAGAGCGAGACGTACGGATGCAGCAGGAAGGGCACGTTGTAGCGCGTCACATCCATGTCGCGGGCGTAGATATCGGTGACCCAGGGCATGTCGGGCTTGTCGAGCTTTTCGACCTGCGGGCGGTCCGGGTTGTCGAAGAAGCCGCCTGCTGGGTTGCGATAGCTGATGCCGAGGATCTCGTTGAGCGGCTTGCCATTGGCGAACTCGACGACCGAGAAGTCGAACTCGCGGCGGCAGACGAAGTCGATGGCGGAGCACTCGTTCAGCGCTCGATAGGGATCGGTGGTGACGGGCGGCCCGACAAACGCAATTTTGATGGACGAATTGGCCTTCTTGATGGCCTGCGCGAGCGCATGGTCGCCCGCCCATCCGACGGTAGAGGTGAAGAGGACGAGGAACTCGTAACTTTTGGCGATCTCGATGGTTTCGTCGGCGGTAACGTGGTGCGGGGGGGCGTCGAGCAGGCGTGAACCTTCAAGCATGCCGGCCGGATAGGCGAGCCAGACAGGATACCAGTAAGACTCGATCTCACGTACCGCGGGCCATCGGGAGCTTGCGCCGCCGTCGAAGTTTTCAAACGAGGGCGGATTCAGGAGCAGGGTCTTCAAAGGCGTCGTCATGAGGTATATCCAAGTTTACCATTCTGGCTATATTTCTTGGTTGTGAGAGACAGGGCAGAGCCGGTACGTCTGATTAATTCAGATCGTGCGTCAGGGCACGGGCGCTACGGTTGGAGAGAGCGAGCCGCGCAGCCAGTCTTCCAGACGATTGGTTTGCCGAAGCAGATTCACCTCGGCTTGGCGGAGACGGTACTGGGCGTCGAGGAGCTCGACGAAACGCTGACGCTCTCCGATGCGGGCGTTCTGCTCATCCTTGGGGGTCAGCAGAGGACCGGCGCCGGGACTCTGCGTCTGGACGAGGACAGCCTCGAGCTGCTCCTGGGCCATGTCGCGGTCGAGCGAGGCGAGCTCGGCACGCGCGGCCAGCTCGGCCGTACTGTGCTGCAGGCGGAGACGCCCTTCAAGCTCCTGGTCGCGAATGTTGCGGGCGTCGTGGAAGGAGTGTACGGCTTCGGCCATGGTTTCGCGAGCGCGGTCGCGCCGGCCCTGGTCGAAGAGGGGAATGCTCACGTTGACGGCGAAAGCGGCCGACTGGGCGGGCAGGGAACCGGCACCCAGGCCGTTTAGTGGGTTCTCGCCTGTAACGTACGGATAGTAAGCAAGATAACCGTTGTTGTAAAAGCTTTCTTTGCTGTACTGCGCACCGAAGGAGACCTGCGGACGCCAAAGATAGCGAGCGTCGCCGAAGGCCTGCTCGTACTTCTGGTGCATGGAGACGAAGGCTGCCTGGACGCCGGGAGTGTCCTCGACAGCACTGGGCGTCGCCTGGCTGCCGCTGCCGCTGTCGAGGACCAGCGGGGGAATGCTGTCGGGCAGCGTGTGAACTTCGGCGCCGGTAAGTCCGAGCAGACGCGAGAGATGATCGCGGTAGGTGGCGATGTCGTCGTCGAGCTGCAGGGTTTGGAGGCGGAGCTGGACTCCGGTGCGGCGGGCCCGGGTGTACTCCATGGCGGTGTCCTGGCCGGCGTCGAGACGGTCCTTGACGATCTGTTGCAGGCGCTCGGCGAAGCCTCGCTCTTCGAGCACGGCGCCGTGCTGCTGCTCGGTGCGGGCGAGGTCGAGATAGGTATTCACGGTGTCCTCGGCGACCGATTGCCGGACATCGCGCAGAGCGAGACTGGCGGACTGGAGACCGGCGGCGGCGGCGCGGACGTAGTCTTTTTGCGAGTAGCTAAAGACCAGCGAACCGGAGGAGATGCTGAAGAGCGTCGGCGGCCCGAGCGGAAAGCCGTAGCCGTAGCCGAGGCCGGAGGACGATCCGACCAGATTGGGAATGTAGACGTCCTTGGTTTGGGCGAAGGCGGCGCGCGCGCGGTCCACGTCCGACTCCGCCATCTTGATCCGCTCGCTGTTGCGCAGAGCGAGGTCGACGGCCGAGGTGAGCGAGATTTGGCCGTACGCGCCGAGGCACGGCAGGGAGGTAAGCAGGAAGACGAGAGAGAACCCGCGGGTCGTCCGGCTTCGGGCTGCGACAGAGATGGATGTCGAGATCATGAAACCGCTTTGACCTTCAATCCACTGGCCAGCTCGATGCTGGTGGACTTTGGCCCAAGCACGACGAGGTCATCGACCTTCAGCCCTGCCAGGATCTCTTCCCGGGTCAGGTTGAAGACGCCGACCTGCACGGGCGTGCGGACCAGCTCGCCGTGGACGATGCGGTAGACGAAGCTGCCCGCGCCGTCGGTGTGCAGCGCCTCGCGGGGAACGGTAAGTACGTGATTCTTCTGCATCTCGGTGACGGTCACGGTGACATTGGTATTGGGCAGCAGGTCGCCTTTTGAGTCGTCGACGGTGATGATGCATTCGCCGACGCTGCGGGTACCGTAGGCGATGACGGTGGTCGGGGCCTGCTCGATGTGGCCGTGCCAGACCTTGCCGGGCTTGGCATCCCAGGTGATCTCGACGGGCTGGCCGCGCGCGAGCAGGCCGATCTCAGGTTCATCGAAGTAGGCGCGGATTTGTACGTGCATCAGGTCGGCAAGGTCGAGGATATCGTCCCCGGCGGGGACGTAGTCCGACTCAGAGACCGGGACGGAGTAGACGGTGCCGCTCTGGGGGGCGTGCATGTCGACGTCGGCGAGGGCGTCTTTGGCGGCGACGAGGTTGGCTTGGGCGTCGGCGACGCGGGCGCGTGCGTTTACCAGGTCTCCGGAGCCGAAGCGGTCGGTGTTGCGTCCCTGGGCGGTCTGCAGGGTCAGCTCGGTGGCGCGGAGACGCTGCTGGGCGGCGGTGACCTCAGACTGCGAAGCGGCGCCTTTGCCCAAGAGCTGCTGGAGAGCGGCATACTTCTGGGCGGCATCGTCATGGTCGAGCTTGGCGGAGGCGAGGTCGGAGGAAAAGCGGGCACGCTCCTCGTGCGAACCGCCATTTTCGAGGTCGTGCAGCGTTAATTCCGCGGCGGCGAGGATGCCCTCCGCAGACGCGACGCGGGCGGCCGGCCCGGAGTCATCCATCTTGACCAGGAGCATGCCTTTTGAGACATGCTCTCCGACGCCGACATAGAGCTTCTTGATGACCCCGGGAAAGGGCGCGTGCGCCTGCCACTCGCCTACGGGCTCGACCTTACCGTTGGCCGAGTCGCCTTTGGAGAGGGTCTGGTAGGTCACGGGGACGACCCGCACCTCGACCTCCCCCACGCCGCCAAGCTTGCGGACTCCGAAGAAAACGAGAAGAGCGACAAGGAGGATGCCTCCACCCCAAAGCAGGGCAGAGAGGATACGGCTTGGACCGGAATTCACCATAGGGTAAAAACGTCAGTATATAAGAGTCGATCGGACCACAGACGAAGCGGCTTTTTTGGCAGCGGGTCAGTTTGGATCGTCCTCCTCTGCGTCTGCACTCGTATAGACTGCCTCCGGCACGAGGGTAAGCAGACTCTCCATGGAGTAGAGATGGGTACGTCCGTCTGAAAAATCAACAATCAGCTTGTTCCGGTGCAGGACGTTCACGGAGAGAACGTGGAGGTCGGGGGGGGGATCATCGCTGCTCAGATGCCCGCAGCGTCCGAAGAGCGATCGCTTTCGAGAAAAGCTCTCCGCAGCGGGCAGCGATCAAACCACTCCACTGTCTTTTGCTCGTCATATGTTCACGCGTGGTTCGTTGGATTCGGAGCGAGCTCCTGCAGAATCAGTTCCAGGCCGCCGTATTGCGGATGCCTGTTCTCGCGCAGGGTGAAGACCGCGTCGACGCGTGCGCCGGGGAGGAGGCGCAGAGCGTTGGCACGCTCGGCCCAGGAGGTGCGTCCGGAGCGGCTCCAGCCCATGGCGCTCCGAGGCTGGCCGTTCGGAGCAGGCGCGAGAGGAAGACAGAGATGGCGGTCCTGGATGATGCGTGGAGGACCGGTCAGCACGAGCCCTCGCGCAAGCAGGAGCGGCTCCGGGTTGCCCATGCCGAACGGCTCGCAGCGCTCCAGCCAGCGCAGCAGGTCCAGGCTCAGCTCCGCTGGATCGACCTCCAGGTCGCATTCGAGGCAGGGCGAGAGCAATTCCGGACGGAGGATGGCGCAGGAGTGGGCTCGCAACCGGGAGCGCAGGACGGGAAGCCGATCACTCGGCAGCGAGAAGCCTACGGCGTGCGCATGGCCGCCGAAGCGGGTGAAGAGGCTTTCGCGAGCAGACGCTTCCGCGGTGTGCGCGGCGGTGAGCGCGTCGAGCAGATGGAAGCCGGGGATAGATCGTCCGGAGCCGTGCGCTTCGCCGGCTTCGGAGCGGATGACAAGCGCGGGACGGCCGGTGCGGTCGACCACGCGCGAGGCCAGAATGCCGAGGACGCCGCGATGCCACTCAGGGTGGTCAAGCACGATGCACTCTCCGGCAAAGGCGCCGGAAGGGTCGCGCAGGGAGAGGAGCTGGAGCTCGATGGCTTCGAGGGCGGCGGCTTCCGACGCGCGCCGCTCGGTGTTGAGGATGTCGAGTTTTTCGGCGAGGCTTGAGGCGACGGTGGCATCGCGGGTGAGGAAGAGGTCGACGACGTCGGAGGCGATGTCCATACGGCCGGCGGCGTTGATGCGGGGCGCGAGACGGAAGCCGACCTCGGTGGCGGTGGGAGCCTGGTCGAGCGGCAGCCCGGCGACCTGGAGGAGCGCGCGCAGGCCGGGCTGGACGGGATGGCGCAACGCGTGCAGTCCAAGCGCAACCATGGTGCGGTTTTCGCCGGTAAGCGCGACCGAATCGGCGATGGTAGCGATGGCGATGAGCTTGAGAAAGCTGGGCAGCAAGACGTTGCGGAGGCGTGTTTGCTGCGGCTCGGTCGAGGCATGCGTGGCGAGCAGGGCGTGAGCGAGCTTGAAGGCGACGCCGGCGCCACAGAGATTTTTGTTGGGGTAAGGGCAGCCGGGCTGGGCGGGGTTGAGGACAGCGTAGGCGTCGGGCAGGCCTTCCGCGCCGTCGGGGAGATGGTGGTCGGTGACGATGAGGTCGAGGCCGAGCGAACGGGCCTCGGCGGCGGCGGCGAAGGCGCGGATGCCGGTGTCGACGGAGAGGACGAGCCGAACGCCGGCCGCGGCGGCCTGGGCGAGGCGCGAGGCCTGGATGCCATAGCCCTCGCGCAAGCGATGCGGGACATGGAAGCTGACCTCTGCGGGGCGGTCCGGGGGAGCGATGCGCTCGATGGCGGTCTTGAGGACGACGGTGGCCGTGGTGCCGTCGACGTCGTAGTCGCCGTAGATGAGGATGGGCTGGCCGTGGACGACGGCGGCCTTGATGCGGGCGACCGCGGCGGTCATCCCGAGCATGAGCATGGGGTCGTGCAGGTCGTCGAGCGAGGGGTTGAGGAAGCGCTCTGCTGCGGCGGGGGTGTCGATGCCGCGCGAGACGAGCAGGCGTGCGATCGGCTCGGGGCAGTCCAGGAACTGGCGCAGGCGGGCGACGGCGGCCGGGTCGGCGGAAAGGACCTGCCAGGAGCGGTGGTGCGGCATCAGCGGGCTACTCGTCGCGGTCGTCGACGACGAGGCCGCCAATGTCGCTGGCTGCCTCCATCAGGTCCTGGAAGCGGTCGTACCACTCGGTCGAGGTCTCGAAGAGGAACATGACGCCCTGGTGCGCGAAGCCGAGCTGCAGGTAGCCCGCTTTGCCGACGTGCTTGAGGAGGGTCTCGGCGTCGTCCATGTCGAGTTCTTCGTCGTCCGGGAAGGTGTGGTCGCGCAACTGTTCGAGCAGGACGGTTACGTCGGTTTTTTCAAGGATCACTTCGCTCATGGTGAGGAAGGGCGTCCCGGCGGCCTTGGCATGCTCGACGAAGTCCTTCCACGCGTCGGCGTCGTCATCTTCAAAGAGCACGGTGGGGACCTCTTCGGTGACGTAGGCGGGCATGCGGCGCAGTCCGTGGCCGGCGATGAAGGCTACCATGTCGTCTTTGAGGGAGAGCAGATTGTCGGATGGCATCACGTCTGATTGTCGCAGATATGCGTGTTCGCTGTGCGTGTTGATTGCGTGCCGAATGCCGGAAACGGCGGAGACGCGGTGCTATACTGAGCTTCATCAATCATGATTTTTTCCAAGGATTACGTCGGGTATCTGGCGCGCCAGACGGTCAAACAACTGGTCGCCGCCAAGGTGATTCGCACCGAGAAACCGGCTGTGCTGAGCGAGCGGGTGACGGCTGGGCTGGTCGAAGAACTGTCGCTTGAGGATCGGATCAACGACGAGGTCCGGGTCATTCTGGAGGCGATCCAGGAGGATATGCGCAAGACCGGCGCGAGCTATCCGGAGATGTTTAAGAAGCTGAAGATCAAACTCGTGAACCAGTACAAGGCGGTGCTGTGAGGATCACGCGAGACAAGCTGAACAAGCTGGCGCACGTGGTGGCCGATACGTTGGCGGAGATTCCGGAGTGCGATTTTCTGGAAGACCGGAATACGATCCGGCAGGAGGCGCGCAAGGCGCTTGAGAAGCTGCTGACCGATGAGATGAAGCTCGACGCGGGAGCCCGGCAGAAGATCGCTTCGCAGCGCAAGATCATCGTCGAAGGCTCGCAGGAGTGGGACATCTTGTACCGCAAGTATTACAACGACGAAGTGAAGAAGCTTGGGCTTTAGGTTTGGCGAGCTTTGAGCGGCTTTGCTACACTGAAAGGGTTCCGCGGTCGAGACCTCCGGGTCTTCCATGGAGTCGGATCGCACGGCTGTATCCATGCGTATGGCGTTATGGTGTAACTGGTTAACACGTCGCCCTCTCAAGGCGAAGAGTCCGGGTTCGAGCCCCGGTAACGCTACCAAATTTAGAAAGAACAAGTATTCCGGCAGGTTCCTGCCGGAGCAGTTTGAAGTTCGTACCAGAGCAGGATCGAAGCGTTCAATGAAGACTGCGTAAACTCCGAGCGTAAAAAGGCAAGCCCGACCGCGTCACTCCGCGGAAAGCGGGGTTATTCTAAGCAGGTTCCGTGGGTGAGGCCGATGTCTGAAACGATCTCTGAAACGATCCAGGATCGCGCTCTCCGCGTGATCGCAACGAAGCAGGGACTGCCGCTCGACCGAGTGCGGCCCGAGTGCACCTTTGAAGAGCTTGGCATCGATTCGCTCGATCGGTTGAACATCCTGTTCGAGCTTGAGGGTGAGTTCGACATCCAGATCGACGATGAACAAGCCAAGCAGGTGACGACCCTGCGGCAGATGATCGACGGCATTACGCAGCTGGTAGACGCGAAGGCGGAGTCTTCGCCGGCGCAGTGAGCGCGCGTGTCGTCATCACTGGAATGGGCGTGATCTGCGCGATGGGCCGGGACCAGCAGGAGTTTTGGGAAGCGCTGAAAGAAGGACGCCCCGCCATTGGCCCGCTCTCCCTGGTGGATGCGGCGCAGTTGAAGTTCAAGAAAGCCGCAGAGGTGCGCGGATACGACGCCGCCGCTGCGTTTCCGCCGAAAGAGCTGGCTTTTTTGGATCGTTTTGCGCAGTTCGCGTTGATCTCCGCGGAAGAGGCCGTCACCCAGGCAGGCGTGGAGTGGACCGAGGACGTGCGGGAGCGCGGCGCAATCGTGACCGGCACGTCGCTCGGTGGACGGCGCGCCGAGGAGGACGGCTACTGGGAGCTGTTTCATCACAAGCGCACCCGCGTGCATCCGCTGACGATTCCGCTGAGCATGAGCAACGCCGGGGCAAGCCACATCTCGATCCAGTACGGCATGCAGGGGCCGGCCTATACCGTGTCGACGGCGTGCTCTTCGGCGGCGCATGCGATCGGCCAGGCGTTCTGGATGGTGCGCTCGGGCATGGCGCCGATGGCGATCGCGGGAGGCAGCGAGGCGCCGATGTTCCTCGGCGGGCTGAAGGCCTGGGAGGCGATGCGGGTGATCAGCAATGACACCTGCCGGCCGTTTTCGGCGGATCGGTCCGGCCTGGTGCTGGGCGAGGGCGGGGCGATGCTGGTGCTTGAGACGCTCGAAGGCGCGACCGCGCGCGGGGCCACGCCGCTGGCGGAGATTGCCGGCTTCGGCATGACGTCGGACGCGAGCCATCTGACGCAGCCATCCTACGAAGGCGCGGAACGGGCGATGCGAAAGGCGATTCTCGATGCCGGGCTGGCGCCGGACCAGTTCGGCTACATCAACGCGCATGGCACGGCGACCCTGGCCAATGACCGCACCGAGACCGCGGCCATTCGGGCAGCATTCGGGTCTCATGCGGACCGGCTGGCCATCAGCTCGACCAAATCCATGCATGGACATGCGCTGGGCGCGGCGGGCGCGATCGAGGCGGTCGCATCCATCCTGAGTCTGCGCCATGGGATGCTGCCGCCCACCGCCAACTTTACGGCGGCGGATCCGGAGTGCGATCTGGACGTGATCCCGAATGTAGCGCGAACGCTCGAGATCGAGGCGTGCCTGTCCAATTCGTTCGCTTTCGGCGGCTTGAACGCGGTGCTTGCGTTCCGGAAGATGTCTTGAAGGCATGTCTCTCTTGGCTGGTGCTGTGATCGAAAACACAGGGTCTCTCTCCACGAAGTCGAGATCATGGAGGATCAAGCACGTTTGGGAGCCGCTGCGTCCGCGAGCCACGCTACGGATCGGCGGATGCCCTCTTCAAGTGAAATCTCAGGACGGAAGCCGAAATCGTTCCTTGCCTTGGTCGCGGGGAACTCCTGATTGCGGCCGAGTAGAAGCACGGCGTGCCGGGTGAGCAGAGGCCGCCCCGGCAGGCGCAAGACGCGGTGTGGCGCTTCCAGCAGCCGCGCAAGACCCATGGCAGCCCCGAACGGAAGATCGATCCACGGCGGTTTTGTCCCAAGCTGCTGCGCAAAGAGCGTGGCATAGTCGCGCCAAGTAGCATTGGTGCCGTCGGCGAGGTTGTACGCCTGGCCCAAGGTGCGGGCGCTGGAGGCTGCTTGAAGCATCGCGTGCGCGACGTTATCGACGTAGGTAAAGCCGCCGGTTGCCTGGCCGCCGCCGACGTACGCCATCAGCCGTTGGCGAAGCAGCGTGGCTATCTCCTGGGTAAAGTCCTTCCCGCGCGGACCGTAGATGGTGGCAGGGCGAACAACTGTAACGGGAAGCCCCTCGGCGTGCGCCTTCCACACGGCGGCTTCGCCTGCGCCCTTGGTCTGGTTGTAGGGCAGGCCGGCGTCGACGAAAAGATGGTTTTCGCTGCAGGGAGTTTCCGGGTACCCGTAGATGTCGGTGGTGCTTACGTGGATGAATCTCCGAAGCAGGGGCGCTTGCTGGGCGCTGGCGAGCAGGTTCTGGGTGCCGATCACGTTTGCTTCGACGTACGTGCTGTACGAGGCCCAGTCGGTGGAGCAGGCGGCGCAGTGGAAGATGTGCGTGACGTGCTGAACCGCTTCCTGCAGGGCCGCGCGATCGGACAAGCCGCCCGGCACGATGCGAACGGGAGATGTCTGAAGGTGGCGCAGATCGGAGCCGGGGCGGGCGAGGATCGCCACTTCCTCACCCCGCTCGCAGAGCAGCTGCACCATCCGGCCGCCGAGAAAGCCGCTTGCACCGGTGACCAGGGACGGCACGGCGCTAAGCGGCGGCGGCCATCTGCCGAAAGACGTCCAGAACAAATTCGAGCTGGTTGGTGGTGTGGGCGGCGGTGACGCATAGCCGCAGCCGTGCCGCTCCCTGCGCGACTGCCGGGAACATGACTGGGGCGGCGATGATGCCGAAGTTGCGCAGCGTACGGGCAAAGAGAGCTGTGGTCTGCTCGTCTTTGAGGACGACGGGGATGACCGCCGTCTGCGACAGGCCTACGTCATAGCCGAGATGCCGGAGACCCGCACGGAGGAAGTTTCCGTTGGCCTTCAGGCGCGCGACCCGTTGCGGCTCCTGCTGCAAGATGGCCAAGCCGGTCGAGATTGCCGCGACTGAAGCAGCCGGCATCGCGGCGGAGAAGATGTATGGTGACGAGGCATGCTGCAGGAAGATGGCTACCTCCTGCGTAACGGCGATGAAGCCTCCGTTGGATGGAATGGACTTGGCGAGGGAGCCGGTCCAGATGTCGACCTCTCCGGTGTCGATGCCGAAGTGCTCGTCGGTGCCGCGGCCAGTGGCGCCCAGGACGCCGGAGGCATGCGCTTCGTCGATCATCAGGAAGCAGCCGAACTCTTTCTTGAGCGCGATCAACTCCGGCAGGCAGCAGATGTCGCCGTCCATCGAAAAGACGCCGTCCGAGACGATGAGTGTCCGGTTGGCGGTGTTCGGCTTCTTAAGCTCATCGCGCAACGACTGCGGGTCATTGTGGCGGAAACGCTGCAGCTGGACGCCGGACATGCGGCAGGCGTCGAGCAGGCTGCGATGACAAAGCTCGTCCATAATGACCCGGTCGGAGGAGCCGAACAGGCCGTAGATGACGCCAAGATTGGCCAGGTAGCCGGAGCTGAAGGTGAGCGCGTCTTCGGTGCCCTTGAAGCCGGCGAGGGCGTGCTCCATCTTGCGGTGGATATCTAGTGTGCCGGTGAGGAGCCGGGCTCCGCTGGTGCTGGTCCCGTAGCGCCGTATGGCCTCCATTGCGGCGGCGTCGATGCGGGAGTCGCCGATCAGCCCCAGGTAGTCGTAGGACGACATCATGAGCATCGGATGGCCGTCCGCGGTGACGCAGGGGCCGGCTTTCGCCTCGAGTGGCATGTGGTACGGGTAGGCGTCGAACGAGCAGGCAAGCGCCGTATTTTCAAAGACGCGCCGGGCCCGCGGATCGAGGAGATCAGTCTTTTTAAAGCCCCAGGTCTTGCCTGGAGTGAAGTAGGTCCCGAACATCTTGCCGGAGGACGAGGCGAATCCTGTCGTGGTCTCCGCGTTCTGTTGTACGTCTCGAAGTGCGGTCATAGGCGTAGGTTCGATCCTAGACCAAGCCTGAGCCGTTTGGAAGGGCGTACGGTGACAGGACTACACTCCCGTACACTAAAGGCTTGACGGCTGAACGCCAGAACGACCGTGCACGGCAGGCCACCTTGCGCCATCGGTTTGAATTTGGGGCTTTGTGGCTGCTGGTGGCGGGTGTGGGAGCTTTGCCCCGAGGGCTGGCGCGGTCGGTTGGCCGGGCACTTGGGACTACGGCTTTCTTTCTTCTGGGGAGGCTGCGCCGCGTGGGTTTGCGGAACCTGCAGATCGCCTACCCGGCCTGGACGGAGTCGCGGCGACGCGAGATGCTGCGGCAGGTATACCGGAATCTGGGCTCTCTGCTGGCGGAGTTCTGCTTGATGCGGCACTACACGGCGGAGCGGGCCGGAAAATTTATCGAATACGAAGGCCTGCATCACTATCTCGGCGCCCAGGCCGAGAGGCGCGGCGTGCTGGTGCTGACGGGACATCTCGGCGCGTGGGAGTTGTCGAGTTTTTTTCACTCGATGGCCGGGTATCCCATGGGCTTGGTGATCCGGCGGCTGGATAACCCGCTGGTGGACGCGTTCGTCAACCGGATGCGGTGTCTGCATGGCAACCGGGTGATCCATAAGGATGATTTTGCGCGCGGGCTGATCTCGGCCATGCATGCGGGGGAGACGGTCGGGATTTTGATGGACACGAATATGACGCCGCCACAGGGAGTCTTTGTGCCATTTTTCGGGCTGCCGGCGTGTACGGCCTCCGGGCTGGCCAAGGTGGCGCTGCGTACCGAAGCTGCCGTGGTGCCTGGCTTTTTGCTGTGGGATCAGGGCCGGGGGAGGTATGTTTTGCGCTTTGGCGAGCGCCTGGCGCTGACGCGGACCGGAGACACGGAGGCGGACGTGCTGGCGAATACGGCGCGGTTTACGGCGACGATCGAGGAGTATGTGCGGCAGTATCCTGAGCAGTGGCTGTGGATGCATCGCCGCTGGAAGACGCGGCCGGCCGGGGAAGCGGGGGTGTACTGATGCCGACGGTGGCGGAGATTGCGGCGCTGCTCGGGGTGCGGGCGCCGGTGGAGTTTGGGAGCCGGGAGATTGCGCGGGTGGGGGCGATTTCAGCGGCGGAGGCGGACACGCTGGTGTTCGCCAGTGACGAGCGCGCGCTGAGTGCGGCGCTAGCTTCGCGGTCCGGTGCGATTTTGGCAGGCGCCGGCGGGGACGGGGATGCGCGGGTGATGGTGGTGGGCGATCCGCGGACGGCGTTTGCGCGGGTATACGCGCGGTGGTTCGCAGAGCGGCCCGGAGGCGGGGTGCATGCATCGGCGGTGATTGAGGCTACGGCACGGATTGGGGATGGGTGTGAGATTAGCGCAGGGGCATATGTTGGGGCGGGCGTGGAGCTGGGCGAGGGATGCGTGCTTGGGCCGCGGGTGGTGGTGTACCCGGGCACAACGCTGGGCCGGCGGGTGAAGGTGCAGGCAGGGGCGGTGCTGGGCTCGGCGGGCTTTGGGTATGCGCTTACAGCGGAGGGGTATGTCGGGTTTCCGCAGATTGGGACGCTGTGGATCGGCGATGACGTGGAGATCGGGGCCAATACGACCATCGACCGGGGAGCGCTGGGGGAGACGCGGATCGGCCAGGGGACCAAGATCGACAACCTGGTGCATGTGGCGCATAACTGCGTAGTTGGGGAGGACGTAGTGATTGCGGCGCAGGTGGGGATGGCGGGTTCGTGTGTGATCGAAGATGGAGCGATGCTGGGCGGGCAGGTGGGCCTGGGCGAGCGGGTGACGATTGGGCGAGGCGTCATCCTGGGCGGCCAGGGGGGTGTGCTGCCGGGTAAGCGCATCGACGGAGCGGGCATGGTCTATTGGGGGACGCCCGCGCAGCCGGTGCGGGAGTATCTTCGGGAGGTGGCGGAGATGCGCGCCGGCTTGAAACGCATTCCGAAAGGGCGGAAGTGATGGCGGTGGTGGTGGTTGGGGGGCACACGCGGAATATCGGGAAGACGAGTGTGATGGCGGGTCTGATCGCGGCGACTCCGGAAAAATATTGGACGGCGTTCAAGATTACGCAGTTTGGGCATGGCGTCTGCTCGGCAAACGGCGAGCCGTGCGATTGCGAGACGGCAGATCACACGATTGCGATCAGCGAAGAGCGCGAGCGGGAGAGTGGGACGGACTCTTCGCGGTATCTGGCGGCGGGCGCGGCGCGGTCGTTCTGGGTGCGGACGCGGCAAGGGCAGCTGGCGGAGGCGATGCCGAGGCTTCGGCGGGAGCTGGCGCGAGCGGAGAACGCCATCATTGAGTCGAACAGCATTCTGCGGTTTCTGCAGCCGGATGTGTTTGTGTCGGTGCTGGATGCGGAGACGGCGGACTTCAAGGAGTCGGCCAAGCGGTATCTGGATCGGGCGGACGCGGTGGTACTCACGGGGGGAAGCCTGGAGCGGGTGGCTTGGGATGGAGTGTCGTCGAGCCTGGTGCGGCGGGCAAGGCTGTTTTCGGGGAGCGCGGAGGAGTATTGCTCGGCGGAGCTGGTGGCGTTTTTGCGGCAGCGGCTTGGGTGAGTAAAGAGAGAGGCCCCGGAGGTTCACTCCGGGGCCCGAGGCAGATGAGAGTCAGTGGATCAGGAGAACAAACCGTTGAGACCGTTGGTGAAGAAACCGCCTTTGGCCGTGCCAGAGGCGACGGCTCCGCCGCCTGTGACGATGTTGAGTACCTGCGCTGTACTGCGGGCGAAGGAGGTGGCCATCTTGGGGTCGGCGTCGACGATCTGGGTGGCGGTTGTGGCGCTTCCGTTGAGGGTGACCATCTGGGTGGCGAGGCCGTAGTCGTCCGGGGTGGGATCTTCCGGATTTGCGGGCGACTGCGGAATCTGCTGCGCAAGCTTGGTGCGGAAGGTGGAGATCAGGCCGGTAACGGCGGTCAGGGTTCCGGCCGGGAAACCGGCGCTGATCCCCGTTCCGGCGTCGTTGGCGTTGATGGAGGTGCGGACGAGCCCGGCGTGGTAGGCTTCGACGGCGTGGATGCCGGCCGCTGCGGGCAGAATCGTGGTTTTGCCGGTAATGAGCGGAGCCGCGCCGTGATAGGCGGAGACGCCGACGTCCTCGAAGATATAGGCGCCGAGCAGGAAGAAGGCGTCGTTGGCGTAGGGGTTGAAATTGTAGCTGGTGGGTACGTTGGCAGCAGTGGCGACGGCCAGGAAGAGCGCCGGGGTGAGATTGAGCGCAGGCTGAGCGACCGCGAGCGAACCGAGAGCCGTGCGCAGGAAGTTGACGTGCTTGCCTTCCTCGATGGCCGTTTCGACCGCGTATCCGGCGATGGCGGCATTGGTGAACGGCACCTTGAGAGTGGACGCGGCAGGCGCGCCAGTCACTCCCGCGTTGGCGACGACACCAGCAGCGGCACCGCCATTGCCGGCAACGCCATTGATGCCAAGGACCTGAGCGCCGGCAGTCGTCGAAGCGGATGAGGCTACGTCGATGGTTGTTCCGAAAGCGGCGAGGTAGTAGAAGTTGGCTTCGAGGTATTCGAGGTTGAGGGCGAAATTCAGGATGTCGTTATCGGTGTAGGCGGTAACGGTATTGACGGCCGCGGCTGGCTTGGTCATGGCCAGGGCAGCGAGGGCCGCCCCGCCGCCAATCAGCAGGGAGCGCCGGCTGGCGATGATGTTGTCGAGAACAGCAGTTTCTTGAGTCGGCATGTGGATTCTTCCTTGGAACCGCGAAGGTTCTGAGTTCGATGGCTTCTACTCGTCGTGCAGGCTGAACTAGCTTGCGGTGGTCTTAATGTTGCCGTTCAGGCCGTTGGGGAAGAAGACTCCGGAAGCAACACCCGCGCCGTTGGCTGTGCCGTAGACGATGTGAAGAACTTGATCGGTCGTGCGGGCGAAGGCGATGGCGTTCTGGGTAGTCGCTGCGACGATTGCACTGGCGGTGTAGTTGCCGTTGGCGGCGATGGTTGCGGGAAGCGCGATCAGCGGTGTTTCCATGCCGCCGCCGAGCGAAGAGCGAAGAGCGGAGACAGCGTTGGCATAGCCGATCACTGTGGAGGAGCCAGCCGCCTGAGCCATCGCCGTGATGGTCGTGCGCACGTACGCCGCATGATAGGCTTCGACCGCTTGAATGCCGGCAGCGTAGTTCAGGTTGGCTGCGGACGTGAGCAGAGGAGCCGCACCGGTATAGGCGGTAACGCCTACGTCCTCAAAGATGAAGGCGCCGACGAGGAAGTTGGTGAAGTTCGCGTAGGGGCTGAAGGTGGTGGGTAGGTTGGCCGACGGAGTGGCTGCGGCCGCGGCTGTGGCGAGCGTTTGGAAGGCGGTGCCGATGTTGATGTTGGGCATGGCCACGGCGGCGGAGCCGAGGGCGCTGCGCAGGAAGTTGACGTGCGAGAGCTCGTCGAAGGCGATCTCGTTGAGGATATTCTGCTGGGCTGTAGTGAGGCCGGTGACCTGGGCTCCGCCGGTGACGGTTCCGGGATTGGTTCCCATGCTGGCGGCGGGCAGGCCGCTGCCGGTGGCCGCGTAGAGGTAGAACGAAGCTTCGAGGTACTCAAGGTTGAGCGCGAAGTTTAGGTAATCCGCGTCGACGAAAGCGGGCGTGACAGGGGTGACAGGGTTGACGGGCGTGGTGATGGCAGTGCTGCCCGAGGAACATCCATCGAGGACGGCGGCTGCGCCGAGCGCGCCGGCACCCGCCATGAAGTTGCGTCGGGATACGGCTTTTTCATAAAGCTGAGTCAATTTGTCCACGGTCTTACCTTTCTGGTTGCCTTGTTTTACGTCGACGACTTTGATCTTGCTACTGTTCACAACGAGGATCAAAGACGATTGGATTTCCTTACTGAGAGGAATCTAAGCCCAGACAGGCGCCGCCATGCGAGATAAATGGGGAATGTACAACAGAAGTGGTAGAAGCCGATCGCGGGAGGTGTAGTGCCGCAGGAGAGAAATCAAGGTCTTCTATGCACAGGAGGATGAGCGCGGGGATTTTCGAAGCACATCTTTTATGTTTGCTGCAGAAGGACAAATTAGGCAGGACAGCCGCTTAGAGGGAGGCGACGGGCAGGTGCAGCAGATCGTGGACGAGCGAGACTTCCTTCTGGACGAAGGGCTCGGCGTAGCGCACGCCGGCGAGCAGGCCGAAATAGCGGGCCATCGAAAAGGTCCGCTCGCGAATCTCCTCGCGAGGGACGAAGAGGCCGCTGCCCTCCGGCTGGTCGCCGTACTGGGAGCGGTAGGCCAGCAGCGACTCGAGGCGGGTCTCGACGTGCGGGGTGATGTCGACGACGAAGGTGGGACGGACGTCGGCGTAGAGGGAGGCGTAAAGGATCTTGTAGGGACGGTGCGGCGTGCCTTCGAGGTCTGACTTGGCGAGGCCGGCGACAAAACAGGCCTCGTAGCCGAGCGTGGCGGAGGTGTAGTGATCGGGGTGGCGGCCTTGCCAGTAGGGCAGCAGCACGACGCGGGGTCGCAGGCGGCGGAGAACGGCAGCAACCTTCAGGCGGTTTTCGAGCGTGTTCTGGACGTTGCCGTCGGGGAGGTCGAGCGCCTCGCGGTGCGTGACCCTGAGGATACGAGCGGCTTCAAGCGACTCGGCTTCGCGCTCCGTGGCGGAGCCGCGAGTGCCGCCTTCGCCGCGGGTGAGGTCAAGGATCCCAGTGCGCCAGCCGAGCGCCTGCTGGACCAGCAGGGTGCCGCCGCAGGTCTGCTCCACGTCGTCCCGGTGCGCGGCGATGGCGAGGATGTCGATGATCCCACTTCCTGTGTAGGGGATTTAAGACGTGGCTAGACGAGAGTGTACCTCCCCACCTCACGCGGTGAGACTGCGTGAGATGGGGCACCCGGAGCTTTCTGGTGCTGGTATGGGAAAGAAGTTAGTTGGCTTGGTTGGTGAGCGCGTCCATGTAGGCGACGTCGAGTGCGGTGCCCTGCACGGTGATGTTGACGTTGTTGATCTCGGAGCCATCGACGGTGTGGAAGGCATGCACCTGGCCTCCGTAGGCGGTATACACCTTGTGGAAGTTCTGCACCCAGCAGATGCCGGTGAGCGAGCCGTAGTAGACGAGGTTATTGTCGCCATTCGGATAAGGCACGGTGGGATTCGCCGCGGTGAGCGCGGGGACGATGGAGGCGGTACCGGCTCCGAGATCGTAGCGGGTGAGGCAGTTGTAGTTTAGGCCCAGCTTGGCGCGTTCGCCGGTCGCGCAGAATTGCGAGCCGATCCACAAGGTATTGTCGTCGGCGAAGAGCATGCGGGTGTGGGTGCCGTCGGAGATGGAGACTGGTGGGTTGGGCACCAGAGTGGCAAGGGGAACGACGGTCAGATTGCCGGCAAAGAGGCCATCGGGTTGTAGAGACTGTCCGGAGGTGTAGAGATTGGTACCGTCGAGGATCGCGTCGGTGACGCCGCCGGGGATGGAGACGGTCTTGGTGACGACGTTGGGATAGGGCAGGGAGGTGGGAATGGAGTTGATGTAAAGCGCGCCCTGGGGCAGGACACTGACGCCGGCTCCACCGTTGGCGCCGCCTCCGCACTCGATACCGCAGTTCTCCACGTACACGCTCGAGCCATCGAGCGAGAAAGTGGCGCCGATAGGACGGTCGAAGTTTCCGGGAACGGGAACGACGCAGTAGACGGGCAGAACCTGGGGCTCGCAGTCAACAGCGCCGGGAGGGCTAACGGAGTTGACCGGCAGCTTGATGACGCGGTAGAGCGCGTTCGAGTTCTTCACCATGGCGAGGGCGACCGTATCTCCGGTGTTGACCGCGACCCGGTAGACGTTGGGCAGGTTAAGCGCGTAGGTGCCGCCGGTCGAGTTATCGACGACGACGAGCTGCCCATTGCCAAGCACGGCGGAGAAGACGTGGATAAAGTCGGGCGCGATGGCGAGCGAGGTGGACGCGCCGTTGAAGCTGCCGGCGCTGCCGAGCGAGGCTTCGGTCGAGTAATTGATGCTGGTGACCGAGTAGGGCGAGGTGTTGGAGTAGACGTAGCCGCGGAGCTGCTCGGGAAAATTAAGGATGAGGGTGGGAAAGCCGCTGTAGCCCGAGATGGAGAAGCCGGCCACGGTGTTCTGGATGTTGCTGCGGATGTCGCGCTGGCCGTCCAGAATGACGAGGGCTCCGGTGGAGGCGCCGTTGGAGGTGACGCCGACGAGGACCCGCTGGGCGAGCTGGCTGGGCGGGATGGGCCGTCCGGCGAAGTTGTACTCGGGGAAGGCGTAATAATCGTGCGCGCAGGCGGTGAGTCCGAGGAGAATGCAGGCGGTCAGGATCGCAGCCAAGGCCCACATCGGGCGAAACCGGCTCGGCGTCTCGAGCGGGGAAGGAACGATCTCGTCTGTCGATGCTTCAGCAGCATTGCTGGATGCGGCGTTCCGCTCGATGCGGGGGTGAAAAAGACTGCGGATAGTCAACTTGAGCGGCTCCGAACGTGTGTGCAGCGGCTAGGTTTTATTTGCCTTGGGCTTGCTGCGAGTATACCAAACCGGTGTGAAGGTGAGACGAAGGCAGGGCGGCTTGGGAAGCGGTTTTTGGAGGAAGATCGGAGCTGCCGTAGGATGGAGGCATGGCGCGGTTGGATCCGGTGGCGGAGCTGTTTGCGGGTGGGACGGTTCTTTGCGACGGGGCCATGGGATCGATGCTGTACGGGCGCGGCATCTTTATCAATCGCTGCTATGACGAGCTGAACGTCTCGCAGCCGGAGCTGGTGCGGGAGGTGCATCTGGAGTACCTGCAGGCGGGCGCGCGGGTGATCGAGGCGAACACCTTTGGGGCGAACGCGGTGCGGCTGGAGCGCTTCGGCCTGGAGGGCCGGGTATGGGAGCTGAACGTGGCCGGGGTTCGCCTGGCGCGCGAGGCGGTGACCCAAGTGCGGGACAAGCAGGCGAGCGAGGCGTTTGTGGCCGGGGCAATCGGGCCGCTCGGGGCGAAGATCGGCAAGGACGCGAAGGTGACCGAGCAGGAGGCGTACGCGGCCTTTGCGCAGCAGGTCAAGGCGCTGGCCGAGGGCGGCCTGGGTGTGGGCGCGGATCTGCTGGTCATCGAGACGATGATGTCGATTCTTGAGGCGACCTTGGCGGTGCGGGCGGCCAAACGCGAGAGCCGCGGGCTCCGGGTGATCGTGATGGTGACGGTCGATGAAGAAGGTCAGTGCCTGGACGGGGGTACGCCGGAGGAAGCTGCGGAAGCGCTCGAAAAGGCGGGCGCGGACGCGGTGGGGTGCAACTGCAGTGAAGGGCCGCCGGTGGTGCTGGGCGCGATTGAACGGATGCGGGGCGCGACCGGGCTGCCACTGGCCGCAATGCCCAATGCCGGAACGCCGAAGCAGGTAGAAGGGCGCAGTCTGTACCTGAGCTCGCCGGAGTACATGGCGAGCTTTGCACGGAAACTGGTGAAGGCCGGCGCGACGTTTATCGGCGGTTGCTGCGGCACGACGCCCAAGGACATTCGCGCGATGCGTGGGGCGCTGCGGGCGCTTGAGGCGCAGACGACGGGCGTCGAGGTGGTGGAGTCGGGCGTCACGGGTGCGGAGCCGAAGGTGAGCGTGATCGAGCCGCCGCCCTTGGGAGAGCGGTCGAAGATTGGGGCGAGGATCGCTTCGGGGCAGTTCTGCACGATGGTGGAGATTGTGCCGCCGAAGGGCTTTGATTGCAGCCGAGAGCTCGAAGGAGCGGCGGAGCTGCATGTGCTGGGCGTGGATGCGATCAATGTGCCGGACAGTCCGCGGGCCAGCGCCCGGATGAGCGCGCAGAGCCTGTGCGTGCAGATTCAGCAGCGGGTGGGGATCGAGACGGTGCTGCACTACACGTGCCGGGACCGCAATCTGCTGAGCATCCAGAGCGATCTGCTGGGGGCGGCGTCGATTGGATTGAAGAACATCCTGTGCCTGACGGGCGATCCGCCCAAGATGGGCTCGTACCCGGATGCGACCGCGGTGTTCGACGTGGATGCGATTGGGCTGGCGAAGATTGTGCGGGATCTGAACCATGGGCTGGACCTGGGCGGCAACCCGGTGGGCGGATCGGCGGGGTTTACGATCTCGGTGGCGGCGAACCCGGGAGTGCCGGACATCGACAACGAGGTGCGGCGGTTCGCGGCGAAGGTGGAGGCCGGAGGGGAGTTTGGGATCACGCAGCCGGTGTTTGATCTGCGGCTGCTCGAAGAGTTTCTGAAGCGGATTGAGGGCTTCCGGATTCCGATGGTGGCGGGCATCTGGCCGCTGACGAGCTTGAAGAATGCGGAGTTCATGAAAAAGGACCTGAAGGTGAGCATGCCGCAGGAGATCCTCGACCGCATGGCGCGGGTGGAGACGCCCGAAGCGGCGCGCGCGGAAGGCGTTGCGATTGCGCGGGAGATGCTGGCCAAGGTGCGGGGCAGCGTTCAGGGTGTGCAGGTCAGCGCCCCGTTCGGCAAGTACAAGGCGGCGGCGCAGGTGCTGGGATTTGGACGCGAGTAGGTGGAGAGGCAGCGATGGCGGGGTTTGAAGACAGGTTGACGGCGCTCGAGACGGTGGTGGAGCGGCTGGAGCGTGGGGATCTGACGCTGGAGGAGTCGGTGCGGCTGTTCGAGGAGGGCGTGCACTTGTCGGAGGCGTGCAAACTGGAGTTGGAGAAGGCGGAAGGGCGGATCCAGGTGCTGGTCGAGACGCGGGGCGGGGGTGTGCAGGTGGCGGAGATGGAGCTGGAAGAGCAAGAGACGGAAAAGGAGCAATAACGTCTTGCCTGTGAATGCTGAGATGGATCGTTAGAGAGTCACCAAGATATTGGTTCGGGCTGGGCGCGAGGGCGTCGCGTGCGAGCAAACTCGAGTGGATCTGCGACAAGGCGAAGCAGGAGAAGGCGAAGAGCGAAGCTGCTGGCGGTCAGCGGCGTGCGCCGGGGAAGCTGCCGAAATGGAAGCGATAGATGAGGCCGCCGGTCACCGATGCGCCGAAGAGGTAGCCGGAGGGTGTGACCGGAGTGGCGTAGCGGGGGAACGAGGCATCAGCCTTGAGGCTGAAGCGAGGGCTGACGTCGAGGTCGACTCCGGCTCCGGGAGCGAGGACGCCGGAGACGGTTTTGTAGTAGCGGAGTAAGCCGGAGGGGTCGGTATAGCCGTTCTGGTAGTCGATCTCGCCCCGGCCGAAGAGGATGTCGCCGTAGGGATGGAAGGGCCCGAAGCGTTTGGCTACTTTGAGACCGCCGAGGATGTTTTTCTGTGCGTCGATGGTTCCATCGTGGACGGGATAGGTGCCGCGGACTTCAATGCTGGGCTCGAGCGAGAAGTAGGGGCGGATGCTGAGGTCGGCTCCCGCGGCAATGCCGGCGTTTCTGCCGCCGCTGAGTCCAGTGAAGGTGCCGTTGGCTCCGGCGAAGACGGAGAGGCGCAGGGTGCGAGTGGCGGTGGGCGCGGATTGTGCGTGGGCCGGGATGGCGAGGGTGGGCGTCGCAAGCGCAAGAACGGAGAGCACGAGCCGAAGAGGGAAGTTCAAACTTGCTCCTGGAGAAAAGTTCGTTCTGAGGGCCGTTCCGTCTGACTGTTTGCCGAACAGCTTTCTATGCTGGTTAGACTGCAGTCACTTGGGGAAGAGTACATGGCCGGGCGGGTCGAATAGACGGAAAAGCTGTCGTACCTGGGCTACCGGCGGCGGCCGCTGCGCGTTGAGCGGGCGGGGTATTCGCTTAGTATGGAAGCGAGGCGCATCAGAATGATCACGACGGTACAACAGCATATTCAAGAGGGAATGGCGGAGGGGCGTGGCATGTTCGGCTGGCTGATGAGCGGAATTACGCTGGCGACGAAGATGATCGAGGCGAAGATCCGGTCGGCGGGGCTGACGGACATCTATGGCGCGCTGGGATCGGAGAATGTGCAGGGCGAAGAGCAGCAAAAGCTGGATGTGTTTGCGAACCAGGCGCTGATTCATTGCCTGGGGACGCGCGACTCAGTGGCGGCGCTGGTGAGCGAAGAGGATGAGGAGCCGGTGGTATTTGACCGAAGCCTGGATAAGGGCAAGTACATTATTGTCTTCGATCCGCTGGATGGGTCCTCGAATATCGACGTAAATGTCAATGTGGGCACGATCTTCAGCGTGCATCGGCGGCTGACGTGGGGATCGCTGACGGAATCGGTGTTGCAGCCGGGGATGAGCCAGGTGGCGGCGGGCTATGTGCTCTATGGGCCTTCGACGGTGCTGGTGTATACGACGGGGCAGGGTGTGCATGCCTTTACGCTCGATCCGACCATCGGCGCATTTGTGCTGAGCCAGGAGAACATGAAGATGCCGGAGCGGGGCAAGTATTACAGTGTGAACGAGGCAAATGTGGCTTCGTGGCCGGAGGGGTACCGGCAGTACATTGCTGGGCTGCAGAACGAGGGCTTTGGGGCGCGGTATATCGGCAGCCTGGTGGCGGATTTTCATCGCACGCTGCTGAAGGGCGGAGTGTTTTTGTATCCGCCGAACAAGGTGAAATCGACAGGCAAGCTGCGGCTGTTGTATGAGGCGAACCCGCTGGCATTGATTGCGGAGCAGGCGGGGGGCATGGCGACGAACGGCGTCGAGCGCATTCTGGGCCTGCGGCCGGAGGCGATTCACCAGCGGACGCCGTTCATGATTGGGAGCCGCTACGAGATGGAGACGCTGGGGAAGGCGCTGCACGCTTGAAGACGTTCAGGGCAGAGGTGACGGATATTCGGCTGGAAGCGCGGGTGGGGCTGGCCGGGACGTGGTCGGTGACGCTCGATCCGGCGGAGTTTGCCGAGGGCGATAGGGGGATGCTCGAAGCGACGACTCGCTCGGGAACGCGGCTGGCGATTCCGGTGACGGCGGCGGCAAAGGACGCGGACGGGGCGGTGTGGCTGGTGGTCGAGAAGCCGCTGGCGGCCGGAACCGAGGTGCGGTGCACGGTGTACAGCCCGGACAGCGTAGTTTGAAGCGCGAGTGGGGGTGCTGATACACTTGGCATTGAGTAGAGCGCGTCCTGCCGAGTGCGGGGCTGGCTTTGAGAGTGTGGGGTTGTAGCTCAGTTGGGAGAGCGCCTCGTTCGCAACGAGGAGGTCAGCGGTTCGATCCCGCTCAACTCCACCATATTCTTCTCATGCGATTTAAGGGTGTTCTCTCTGCTGCGTTTCGGCCTGCGCTCCGTAGGAGAACAGGCCTTGATTGAGCTTGTATATCGAGAATCGTTGCTTCGATGAGTGTAGCTCTCTCGCTAAAAGCAAAAGCGGATCCTGCGCCTGCGTTGAAGAATGACAACTGATAGGGGGAGCCCTATCGCTGCTGAAAACGTCTTTAGCTGGGGATCATTCTCGGGGGCGTGGCGGATGGATTGATCTCCTTGTCTTGATCGCCGCCAAGCCATTTGGGATTTTGCGCGGTGCCGTCGAACATGTTGGTGGTTTTGAAGGGCTCGTATTTGCCGGTGAGCGCTGCCTCGCGGGTGCCGGCGAGAAGAGCGGCCTGCTCGTCTTCAGGCATGGGCTTGAAATTCTTCGTTACGGCGAAGGCCTGGTCGAGGATCTCGGGGCGTTCCATGCCGGTGATGACGACGGAGACGCCGGGCACGGTGAGTCCCCAGCGCAGAGCGTCCATTGGCTTGAAGGTGTTGGTTTGGAGCAGGTGGCCGTCGCCGAAGGTCTTCATGGCGAGCACGCCGGTACCGGCTTTGACCGCAACCGGAATGACGTTGTTGGTGAAGGAACGGAAGTGCGCGTCGAAGACGTTGACCGGCATCTGGACTGCGTCGAACTTAAAGCCGTTCTGTTGAGCAACCTCGAACATCCGCAGGTGAATCTGCGGGTCCTTGTGGCCGGTAAAACCGATGTAGCGAATCTTGCCAGCCTGGCGCGCGGCCATGGCGGCGTGGATGGCGCCATTGTCGGCGAAGATGCGGTCGGGGTCCTCAAAACGGAGGATCTCGTGAAACTGGACGAGGTCGATGACATCGGTGTCGAGCCGGCCCATGGATTGCTCGAGCTGCTTGTCATAGTCCTTGGCGGTGCGGGCGTCGAGCTTGGTCATCTGGAAGACTTTTTGGCGGTAGCCGTCCTTGAGAGCCTGACCCATGCGGACTTCGCTGATGCCATCGTTGTAGTCCCAGCAGTTGTCCATGAAAGAGATACCGCGGTCGATGGCCTGGCGGATAAGGCTAATGGCCTGTTGTTGGGTAATGCCGGCCTTGCCCATATGATAGCCGCCGAGGCCGATAGCGGAGACGCGCTCGCCTGTGGTGCCGAGCTCGCGGTAGATCATGTTGGGAGATTCGGCGCGTCTGACGGGGGCGCGGTCGGAGGTGTGGCCGGCCTGCGCGTGCGCGGGGGTGGCAGCGGCAGCGACGCTGGCGGTGGCGGATTTGAGGAAGTCGCGGCGTTCCATGAGGAGGCTCCTTGGTGGTTCGGGAACTTGGATGCGAAGTTTCAAGAAAAGCGGCCGTTTGCTGGCGGAAACCATGTCCCAAGTTTCGGGTGGAACTAGAACGTGCCTCGTGTGGGGGGTAGCTGTTCCGATACGCGAGAAGCAGGTGCGCTCAGGGTCCAAGTGCAACGGATTTGATGGTATGTTCTAGTGCCCGGAAGATCTGGAGGCCGAAGTCTTTATGTGTGGAGGAAGAGCTCTGCTGCTGACGACAGCTTTTTCCCGTGCAACTCACCACTTGTGAGAGATGGCTGCACTTGGATTCTGAGTCCAAAACGAGTCCTCCACCTAGGGCGGAGGACTCGCTTGGAGAGCGATCGCTGCTGGAGGAATGGCGCAAGATACAGCTACATGATCTAAGAAACGCGGTCGATGGTGACAGATTCGAGCACGACTGGCGTCTTGGGGCGGTCCTGGCCGTCGCGGGGGAGCTTGCTGATCTTCTCAACGATGTCGTAGCCCTCGACGACTTCGCCGAAGATGGTGTGTTTGCCGGTGAGCCAGCCGGTGTCGGTGACGGTGATGAAGAACTGGCTACCGTTGGTGTTGGGGCCGGCGTTGGCCATGGCGAGCTTGCCGGGCTGCTTGAAGCTGTGCTGGCTGCCCTTGGTCTCGTCGGCGAATTTGTAGCCTGGGCCGCCCATGCCGGTGCCTTCAGGATCCCCGCCCTGGATCATAAACTGGGGGATGACGCGGTGGAAGATGGTTCCGTCATAGAGCTTGTCGCCCTTCTTGGAGCGGGAGTTCCACTCGCGGGAGCCTTCAGCGAGGTCGATGAAATTTTTGACGGTATTGGGTGCATCGGTCTCGAAGAGCTCGCAGGTGATGGTGCCTTCGCTGGTCTTGAAGGTGGCGTAGGTGCCGGGCTTGGTGGGCATGGGTACAGGTTGCTCCTTACTTGTTGGAAGTGCGTGAGGTGCCACCCATACGATGCGCTGAATCAGCGATCGGATTTTGGGGCGAGCGGCGGCGGCGCGAGCGGGGTGTCGCTGGGCGCGGAAGCGGGTGAGACCGGGACGGGAGCCGCGGCGGGCTGTGGCGGAAGCGCCGGCATGGGCTGGCCTTCGCGCACAATGCTTACCTTGTCGATGGTGACCGGGGTGGAGGGTTTGTCATTGCGGTCACGATCGACGCGGGCGATGGTGGCGACGATGAGAACCGAATGTGCGTCGCACTGGCCGAAGATGGTGTATTTACCATCGAGATCGGGCTGAGGCAGCTCGGTGATGAAGAACTGGGTGCCGTTGGTGTTGGGGCCGGCGTTGGCCATGGCGAGGCGGCCGGGAACGTCGAAGGTGAGGTCAGGGACGCTTTCATTGTCGAAGTAGTAGCCGGCGTCGCCGGTGCCGTCTCCGCGCCGGTCTCCGCCCTGAATCATGAAGCCGGGAATGACGCGATGGAAGGTGGTCCCGTTGTAGTACGACTTACCGCGGACTTTCTGCTGGGTGATGGGGTCGGTCCAGTCTTTGGTGCCCTCGGCGAGTCCGATGAAGTTGGCCGAGGCAACGGGTGCTTCCTTGTCGAAGAGCTTGCAGGTCAGGCGGCCCATGGAGGTGTCGAAAACGACCGTGGGTCCGGTGGGGACCGGAGATGGTTTGGGGGCGGCGACTGCGCCGGGAGCGTCCGGCAGGGCGGGAGGCGTTGAGGTCTGGGCGACGGCGAGGCTCGCGTCGAAGAGAGAGGCGGCGAAGAGAAGGGCGAAGCGGGCACGCATGATCACGGAGTTAAGACTAGTGCATGGGGAAGATGGGAGCAAAGCCGGGCAGCAAGGCCGACCCGCGCATCCAACATTGTGGAGGGACACACGATGAGCAAGCTGGCGCTGTACGGACGCATGAAGGCAAAGCCGGGGAAAGAGGCCGAGGTCGAGGCCTTTCTGACGCAGGGCGCAACGATGGCACAGGCGGAGCAGGGGACCGTCGACTGGTTCGCGATTAAGGAAGACGACGGGGCGTACAGCATCTTCGATACGTTTGACACGGAAGCGGCGCGGGACGCGCATCTGCATGGAGAGATCGCCAAGGCGTTGATGGCAAAGGCGAACGAGCTGTTTACGGAGCCTCCGCAGATTCATAAGATCTCGGTCCTAGCGAAGAAATAGCCGGCTATGCAGGGGTTTGGCAACTCGTTAGGCTTGGCGGTCATCCAGTAGAGAAGAGGTGGACTATGGCACAAGGATTGGATGCGACGAAGATTCCGGGACGGCCTTCCCATGAGGCGATCGAGTCGACCGGGCAAGAGTCGGAAGAGAGCCGGTTGAATAAGGACGCCATGGAAAGCGCCAAACGGGCAGAGAACCGGATTACTTCGGATGAACAGAGGATTCCAGGAAGCACTCTTTTTACTAAGTAAGATGGATGTAACGACGAAATCCCGCCTAGCTGGCGGGATTTCGTCCTTTCTACGTTGATGCAAGTGTTGAATTCGATCTAGCGGGCGAAGAGATCCTTGACCTGCTGGAAGACTACGTCGCGGCTGACGTCCGAGATGGCCTCGATCAATGGAAGCTGTTTGGGGCAGGCGGCGACACAGTTCTGGGCCATTCCGCACTCCTGGACGCCGCCATCCCCGGCCAAGGCGCGGAGCCGCTCTTCCTTGAGGACCGAGCCACTGGGATCCATGTTGAAGAGCTTGACCTGCGCGATCGTGGCTGCGCCGACGAAGTTGGTGGAATCGTTGAACTGCGGGCAGACCTCCATGCAGATGGTGCAGGAGATGCAGTTGGAGAGCGGGTAGCGCTGCTCCTGGATCTGCGGGGCCTGGCGCGGGCCGGCACCGAGGTCGTAGGAGCCGTCGATCGGCACCCAGGCCTTGACGGCTTTGAGGTTCTGGAAGAGAACGGAGCGATCGACGGCGAGATCGCGGACGACCGGAAACTTAGAGAGCGGGGCCAGCGTGATAGGCTCGTCGCCTTCGCGCAGCTTATCGACCAGGGCGGAGCAGGCCATGCGCGCCTTGCCATTGATGAGCATAGCGCAGGAGCCGCAGATCTCTTCAAGACAGTTAGCGTCGTAGGCGATAGCGGTGGTTTCGCGGCCGTCCGCAGTGATGGGCTCGGCGGCTATTTCGCCAAGCACCGAGGTGATATTCATACCGGGGCGATAAGGAATTTCGAATTTTTCCGTGCGCGCGGGAGCGTCCGGCGCGGTCTGGCGCTTGATTTCGACTTTGATGGTACGGGTTCCGGTGCGTTGTGCTACGGCGGTGGTGGTCGGCGTCGGCAATGTTGCAGTAGCCATAGTGGTGCCCTCAATCGGGTGCTGACGTCTTCGGCGAGAAGACGGGTTCAGGGTTGATCTTCACCATTGCTGGGCCGGCCAAGTGTTGGCTTCAGTGCTTTTTGGACTCGGTGGCGATGGCGATGCCTTCTTCCTTACTGATGGGCGGACGGCCCTTGGCTGCCATGGTCGCCTGTTTGGTCTTCAGGTTGCGGGTGTAGACGAAGAGCAAAATGAGGACAGCGATGAAGAGAATGGGTCCGCCAATGTAGATGGCTAGCGTGAGTCGGGGATCGATTTGCATGTTTCATAGGATGATGGTTTCCTGCCGGAGGTATGTTGGCGTTCAAAAGCTCCAAATTATGCCGTGGCCGCGTAGTTTCGGGCACGTGGTTGGATATGCGAGATGTCGACATCTTCCCACTCGATTTTAGGAGCGTGGTCGACGTAGGAGACCTTCGTGGTTTTGAGGAATTGCGCATCGTTGCGCTCGGGATACTCAGGCTTGTAATGGGCTCCCCGGGATTCGTTGCGGCAGGCGGCGCCCTGGACGACGACGCGGCTGAGCTCGAGCATGTTGGCAAGCTGGCGGGCAAAGGCGAAGCTGGTATTGGCCCACTGACTCTTGTCGGAGAGGTTGAGGTTCCGGTAGCGGGACTGGAGCTCGACGATCTTGGCGTCGGCCTCGGCGAGCCCGGCGTTGTACCGGATGATGGTGGCGTGACGAGTCATGGTGTCGCCGAGTTCGCGCCAAAGCTTGAAGGGGTTTTCGGAACCGGTGGAGCTTAGGAGCTGCTGGTTCAGCTGAGTCTGGCGGGTGAACTCGGCGGCGTGGCCGCCATCGCCGGACTGCGCGGGAAGCGCCTTGGCATAGTTCATGGCGTTGGGGCCGGCGACGAAGCCGCCGTAGATACAGGAGAGCAGCGAGTTCGCGCCAAGACGGTTGGCTCCGTGGATGGAATAGTCGGCCTCGCCCGCGGCGAAGACACCGGGGATGTTGGTCATCTGGTCGAAGTCGACCCATAGACCGCCCATGGTGTAGTGCATGCCGGGGAAGATCTTCATGGGAACGTCGCGGGGGTCGTCGCCGACGAACTTCTCGTAAATCTCGAGAATGCCTTCGAGCTTGCGGTTCAGTGTAGCGCGGTCGATGTGGGTGAGGTCGAGATAGACCATGGGCTGTCCGTCGATGCCCATGCCGTGCTCGTAGACGACCTTGTGAATAGCACGGGTGGCCACGTCGCGCGGGACGAGGTTGCCGTATTTGGGGTACCACTCTTCAAGAAAGTACCAGCGCTCGCCTTCGGGGATGGACTTGGCAACGCGCTTGTCGTTCTTGTCGCGGGGAACCCAGACGCGGCCGCCTTCGCCGCGAGCGGACTCGGACATGAGGCGGAGCTTATCTTCGCCGGGTATGGCGGTGGGGTGAACCTGGATGAACTCGCCATTGGCGTAGTAGGCACCCTGCTGGTAAAGCGCTGCTTGCGCGGAGCCGGTGCAAACGACTGAATTTGTGGACTTTCCGAAGATGGCGCCGATGCCGCCGGTGCACATGATGATGGCATCGGCAGGGAAGGTACGAACCTCCATGGAGCGGAGATCCATGGCCGAGATACCGCGACAGACGCCATTTTCGTCGAGGACGGCGGAGAGGAACTCCCAGCCCTCGTATTTGGTGACCTTGCCCTCGGACTCGTGGCGGCGGACCTGCTCGTCGAGCGCGTAGAGAAGCTGCTGCCCGGTCGTAGCACCGGCGAAGGCGGTGCGGTGATAAAGGGTGCCTCCGAAGCGGCGGAAGTCGAGCAGGCCTTCCGGAGTACGGTTGAAAGGCACGCCCATGCGGTCGAGCAGGTCGATGATGGCGGGACCCATAGCGGTCATGTTCTTGATGGGGGTCTGGTTGGCGAGGAAGTCGCCTCCGTAAACGGTGTCGTCGAAGTGCTTGAGGACGTCGTCGCCTTCGCCCTTGAGGTTCTTGGCGGCATTAATGCCGCCCTGGGCGCAGACGGAGTGCGAACGCTTGACGGGCACGATCGAAAAAAGGTCGACCTTGCCGCCGGCTTCGGCGATTTTGATGACGGAAGAGAGACCCGCGAGGCCTCCTCCTACGACGATGATGCGGGGTGTGGTTGCCATGTTCTTACCTCAAGCCAAAAGCGACAAAAACTGGGGCGCGAAGGACGCCAAGGTTATGCAACGGGCGCGATGTTACTGCGGGGCGACGGCTCCGGGTTGCGATGGGTTAGTGGAATTCGGTGGAGCGATTGAAGGTGCGGGCAGGATGACGCCGGCGGGCTGCTCCGGCATCACGTCGGCGGGAGCATTCGCGTATTTGGGGCTGACGAAGGCCCACATGCCGGCGAGTCCTAGGGCGCAAAGACCGGTGCCGACGGCGGCGCAAACGTAGCCGAAGCGCTTGCGGGCGCGGTCGCCGGGGGTGATGCCCCATTTGACCGAGAAGAGCCAGATCCCGTAAGCGAAGTGCCAGCAGGTGGCGATCATGGCGATGACGTAAATCGAAAGCATCCATGGATTCGAAAGCTCGACCTGGACCTTGTGGAACGCAGCCCCGGGGTGCTCCGGCAGGCTGACGCCCGAGAAGCGCTGCCGCCAGACGTGCTGGATGATGTAGGCCAGCGCGATAATGCCGGTGACGCGCTGGGTGATATACATCCAGTTCGAGGCCCAGGGATAGACGTTGACGTTGGCGCGTCCGCGGAAGGTGATGAAGAGTCCGTAGCCGGCATGGAAGAGCAGCGGGATAAAGATAAACGCCCACTCGAGAACGCGGACGAGGGGCAGCCCGTTGAGGAACTTGACCTGCTGGGCGTAAGCGAGGGGACCGTTCAGCGCTTCGAAGTTCGAGACGATGTGCTCGATGAGGAAGGCGCCGATGGGGACGATGCCGGATAGCGAGTGGAGGCGGCGCCACAAAAAGGAATGGCCTTGGCCCGCGCGCAGCGGCTGCACTCCGCGGTGGGAGGCGAGATCGGGAGGGGCTACGGGTGTGGCGGCGGCCATGGTTGCTCCTGCAAAGAACGGTGAGTCTGGTACGGCATCTGATTATTCCGCCGTGAGAAGAAGAGCGTCAATGCGTCTGGACGGTTTCGTGCGGTTATCGATAAGTTTGTGCGATTTTGACCTCTTGCTGGAGCGAGAGACCGTTCTTGTTGATTTTGTCGAGCAACGCGGCGAGAGCGCGGGCGCGATGACTGTGCCGGCTGCGGGCTGTGGGGCCGAGTTCGGCCATGGTGAGGCCTTCGCCGGGCAGGAGGAAGAGTGGGTCGTAACCGAAACCCGCGGAGCCGCGCGCTACGGCGAGGAGTTCGCCCTCCACGGAGCCGGCAGCGGTGGCGAGGATCCGTCCGTCGCGGGCGAGTGCGAGGACGCACTGGTACCGTGCGCCGCGTTGAGATTCCGGGGTGCTGGCCAAGGCGTCAAGCAGGCAGAGATTGTTACGCTGGTCCGGCGGAAGCGGGCGGTTGGTCCGGAAGTTGCGGTCGCCGGCAAAGCGGGCGCTGCGGACGCCGGGAGCGCCATGAAGCGCGTCGACTTCGAGACCGGAGTCATCGGCGAGGATGAGCAGATCCGGGCTGGCGCGTGAGTAGGCGAGGGCTTTGAGACGGGCGTTGCCCTCGAAGGTGTCGGCGGTTTCCTCAGGAACGGGGATGGCATCGAGGCCGGGGAGCGGGGTAAGAATGTGGCCGGGCGTGAGTGCGTGGGCGAAGTCGCGGAGTTTGCCGGGATTGGTGGTTGCGAGGTGGAGGTGCATGGGTTGAGGGTAGTCCAGTCGGCTTCAGAGACGCGTATAAACGGTCGTGGAGGGTCGATGAAGGCGCACACGGAGTACATGACATTTACGACAGAAGATCGATATGAGATGGTGCACATCACCCCGCGGGTAGAGGACATTGTGCGGCGGAGCGGGGTCGTGGATGGACTTTGTTTTGTGTCGCCGATGCATATCACGGCAGCCATTTATGTCAACGATAACGAGGATGGATTGATCGAGGACATCTCGACGTGGCTCGAGAAGCTGGCTCCGAGCTGGCCGGGATACAAGCATCATCGGACGGGTGAGGACAATGCGGACGCCCACCTCAAGGCACTGCTGCTGCATCACGAGACGACGCTGCCGGTGACGCGCGGCCGGCTCGACCTGGGGACGTGGCAGCGGGTGTTCTATGCGGAGTTCGATGGACAGCGGGAGAAGCGGGTGATTGTAAAGGTTTTGGGAGTGACGGCGTAAGGAGGTTGCAAGAGGTGCGGGTAGATCGGCTTCCTAGCGAAGATTAGAAATTTCTAAGGCTTTTCGTCAGTAAGGTGGCCACCTATGTGCAGTGTCTCCGGATAGAGCGAAGGAAAGGAGAACGCATATGGGCATAGGAAGGCATCAGGGCGGGGTAGAGTAGAGGCACGAGGACTCGGTGACGGCTTTACCTGAATGCATGCTGCGGTCGCTCTCGCGGGCGAGTCCATCCATCGTGGAGGACGACTAGAAGCTTCTCCATGTGAGTCGACGGAGGGCTTGGACGAGGTGATTGGCTATGCCAGCCGGGTGCGCGATGTCTGAGTGCTCACCGCGGAGAATCAAGGCCGGTCAGAGTGGCAGGTTGTACTTCATAGCTACTTGGAATGGTGGAGAATGGCACTACTTTTGAGGGAAGGACGGGGAGTACTCGCCGTGATACATTCATGCGCATGCAGCGCGAGAACAACTTCGATCTGCTGCGGCTCGTCCTCGCATGGCTGGTCGTTCTCGTGCATACTGCCGATCTCAGCCTCGCGCCGGGCCTCGCTTTCCTGGGTCGCTGGCTCAGCCCTCAACTTCTCGTCGAGGGATTTTTTGCCATCAGCGGCTGCCTCATCGTCGCCAGCTGGGACCGCTCCCGCACCGCCTCCGGCTACTTTCGCCGCCGCGCCCAACGTATCCTGCCCGGCTATTGGCTCGCCTTCCTCTATTCACTCGTGCTCGGCGCAGCCGTCTCTACTTTGCCCTTAGCCCGCTTTCTTGCCTCCCCCGCTACCTGGAAGTACATGGCCGCCAATCTCAGCTTTGCCAACTTCCTACACCCCGATCTGCCCGGCGTCTTCGCCCATAACGATACTTCGCCGGTCAATGGCGCCCTTTGGACCATCAAGATCGAAGTGATGTTTTACCTCTTTGTCCCCATTCTGGTCTGGCTTTGCCGGCGGATCGGCTCAGCCTGGGCGCTCGGCGGCTGCTTTCTTCTCTCTGTCAGCTATCGTATAGCGGTCGAGGCGCAGGGCCACCACTCCCTTGGCGTCCAACTGCCCGGCCAGCTCTCCTTTTTTGTTGTGGGTGCCGCCGTTTACTTTTACTTCGACTGGTTTCAGCAGCACGCAGGGATCGTCTGGGCGGTAGCTCTCATCGCCAGCGGCATCGGTTGCGGCTGGAGCTTCTTTCCCCTGCGTGCGCTCGGCATTCCGCTGTTTGTGCTCGCCATTGCGTTCCTTCTGCCGGCCGTGCGTGGAGTGACGCGCTTCGGAGACTTCTCCTACGGCACCTACGTGCTGCACTTTCCCACCGTCCAGCTCTTCATCAGCCTCGGATTCTTCGCACGTTCGCCCTGGTTGGCTCTTTGCGTTCTGGTATTTACGGTCGCTTTGCTGGCCGCCTTCTCCTGGTACGCGGTGGAGCGGCACTTTCTGCGCCCGGCGCGCGTCCGGCAGCAGGAGACGGAGATCGCCGCGGCGGTCGCCTGAACGGTCCTTGACTCCATGGCCATGCCCTGCTACCTTTAGAAGGTTGCGCTGAGAGTCTATGCAATCTTCACGTTGGCACGTTCCAGGCTCGATCCTCCAACATGCTTTGGTATAGTAAGTAACAATTTCAGTTTTACCGCAGACTCTCATGCAGCTAGTGAACCTTGTCTGCGGCCCTTCGCAAACGCGACTGCGGCACCCTCTCCCTCGGTATGGGCTATGCGATCGTCGAACAGCGAAACGGAATCGGTTTTATTCCGGGCTTAGCGGCAGGGTAGGTTCGGTCACCGTCGACTGTATTTCGTCTGATTTCGATGGACAGACGTACAGCAGGGACAATTTCTGCGCGAGGCGCTTCAGCGTCCTCACCTCTTCGTGCGTTACGCGCCTTAACGCACGGGAGCAAGCGGAAATGCCAGCTTGAATGTGAACCGGTTAGATGTAGTTGGATGTACTTGGTTATTCAGGAGTTTCTAGTGCCTACGTTTCATCAACTCGTCAAGCAGGGCCGTACGCCCACTCGCTATAAGACCGCCAGCCCCGCGCTCCAGGGCTCGCCCCAGCGCCGCGGTGTCTGTACCCGTGTGTATACCCAGACGCCTAAAAAGCCGAACTCGGCGCTGCGCAAGGTGGCTCGTGTCCGCCTGACGAACGGCATTGAGGTGACGACGTACATTCCGGGGATCGGCCACAATCTACAGGAGCACTCGATTGTGCTCATCCGCGGCGGCCGTGTGAAGGATCTGCCAGGCGTTCGCTATCACGTGGTGCGCGGCACGCTCGACTCGGTCGGAGTGGCGAAGCGCATGCAGAGCCGCTCGAAATATGGAGCGAAGCGTCCGAAGGCGGCGGCGAAGTAGTCGTGGCGCAAGTCAGGATTCCTTTGTCAAAGTGATTTATGTGATTCATAGGTTCAGCGGCTTGAGAGGTCGACGGCCCTGGAGGAAGAAGAGAAAAGCTATGCCGAGAAAAGGTTTTATCGCCAAGCGTGATGTCGCCCCGGATCCGATCTATCAATCGACGCTGGTCACCAAGTTTGTGAACTCGATGATGTGGGGCGGCAAGAAGTCGACCGCTCAGGGCATTTTCTACACCGCCATGACCAACCTCGAGCAGAAGGGTGGCGACGAGGCTCTCAAGCTGTTCAAGAAGGCGGTCGAGAATTGCAAGCCGCTGCTTGAGGTCAAGAGCCGGCGCGTCGGCGGCGCGAACTATCAGGTACCCATCGAAGTGCTGCCCGAGCGGCGGACTTCGCTTGCGATTCGCTGGCTGGTCACCTTTGGCCGGGCTCGCGGCGAGAAGGGCATGGTCGAGAAGCTGACAGCTGAGTTGCTCGACGCCGCCAACGGCCGGGGTGCGGCGATGAAGAAGAAGGAAGATGTTCATCGCATGGCGGAAGCCAATAAGGCGTTTGCCCACTATCGCTGGTAAAGATCGTTTCAACAACGTTTTCGTTTCTGCCGTTTGCACTTACCGCAGGCTCGCCTGCAGAGAAGAGATACGACCGTGGCACGCACTATTCCTCTGAATCGTTGCCGGAACATCGGGATCATGGCGCACATCGACGCCGGCAAGACGACGACGACCGAGCGCATCCTGTTCTACACGGGCATTACCCACCGTATCGGCGAGGTACACGAAGGCACCGCGACCATGGACTGGATGGAGCAGGAGCAGGAGCGCGGCATCACCATCACCTCCGCCGCGACGACCTGCACTTGGAAGAACCAGCGGATCAACATCATCGACACGCCTGGCCACGTGGATTTCACGGCCGAGGTAGAGCGCAGCCTGCGTGTGCTCGACGGCGCGGTTGCCTGCTTTGACGCGGTTGCCGGCGTGCAGCCGCAGTCCGAGACCGTGTGGCGGCAGGCAGACAAGTACAAGGTTCCCCGGGTTTGCTTCATCAACAAGATGGACAAGGCCGGCGCGGACGCAGTCTATGCCACCTCGACAATTGTCGATCGTCTGGGCGCGCGTGCGGTTCCGATCAATATCCAGATTGGCGCCGAGGCTAAGTTTGCGGGCGTGGTGGACCTGGTCACCATGAAGGCGATCCTGTGGCACGACGAGACGATGGGCGCGGAGTACTCGATCGAAGAGATTCCGGCTGACCTGCTCGATACGGCAAAGTCTGCGCGAGCGGCGCTGATTGAAGCTGTCGCCGATTCCGACGATGTCATCATGAATCTTTATCTTGAAGGCGAGGAGCCGACCGAAGCCCAACTGAAGGCCGGCATCCGCAAGGCCACCATCGCGATGAATATCTTTCCGGTGCTGTGCGGATCGTCATTCAAGAACAAGGGTGTTCAGACGCTGCTCGATGCCGTGGTCGATTATTTGCCCAGTCCGCTCGACATTCCTCCCATGATTGGCCATGACCCTGAGAACATGGAGCGCGAGATCATCCGTAAGGCGGATGATGCCGAGCCCCTGTCGGCGCTCGGATTTAAGATCATGACGGATCCGTTTGTCGGACAGTTGATCTTCATCCGGATCTACTCGGGCATCCTGAAGACCGGCGACACAACGCTTAATCCGCGCACCGGCAAGACGGAGCGTATCGGCCGCCTGTTGAAGATGCACGCGAATAAGCGCGAAGAGATTACGGAGATCATGGCTGGCGATATCTGCGCCGCGGTCGGGCTTAAAAACCTGATTACTGGGGACACGATCTGCTCGGACCGGTCTCCGGTGGTGCTTGAGTCGATCGACTTTCCGAAGCCGGTGATTGAAGTGGCCGTCGAGCCTAAGACCAAGGCCGACCAGGAGAAGATGGGTGTTGCGCTCTCGAAGTTGGCGCAGGAAGACCCAACCTTCAACGTACGTACCGATGTTGACTCCGGCCAGACCATCATCGCCGGCATGGGCGAGCTGCACCTCGAGATCATCGTCGACCGCATGATGCGCGAGTACAAAGTGGAAGCGAACGTCGGTAAGCCGCAGGTGAACTATCGCGAAACGATTCGCGGCAACGCGGACGCGGAAGGCAAGTACATCCGGCAGACTGGAGGTTCGGGTAACTATGGCCATGCCAAGATCCGGATCGCCCCGAACGAGCCGGGCAAAGGCTACGAGTTCTCAAACGATACCAAGGGTGGAACGATTCCCAAAGAGTACATCAAGCCGATCGATCAAGGCATCCAGGAAGCCATGCAGGGCGGCGTTCTCGCCGGTTACGAGATGGTGGATATCAAGGTATCGCTTTATGACGGCAGTTACCATGATGTTGACTCGAACGAAATGGCGTTCAAAATAGCCGGCTCCATGGCTTTTAAGGAGGCCGCCCGTAAGGCAAAGCCTGTTCTGCTGGAGCCGGTCATGGCGGTTGAAGTGACGGTGCCGGAAGATTACATGGGCACGATCATCGGCGATCTGAATTCGCGGCGCGGACGCATCGAGGGCATGGAGATGGTGGGCAACACGCAGGCGATTCGCGCCTCTGTTCCATTGTCCACCATGTTCGGGTATGCCACTCACATGCGCGGAGCCACTCAAGGCCGCGCCAACTACTCGATGCAGTTCAAGCAGTACGAAGAGGCGCCACGGTCGGTCTCTGAAGAGATTATCGCCAAGCAGACCGGCAAGGACAAGGAACGCTAGTCCTGATCCACTCAGGTTTTGTACGAACCAGATTTGTATCCAGAATTTACTAGGAGAGAGCATTATGGGCAAGGAGAAGTTTGACCGGTCGAAGCCGCATGTGAACATTGGGACGATTGGGCACATCGATCATGGCAAGACGACGTTGACGGCGGCGATCACGAAGGTGTTGTCGAAGCACAATCCTTCGAACAAGTTTCGCTCCTTCGATACGATCGACAACGCTCCCGAAGAGCGTGAGCGCGGCATCACCATTGCCACCTCGCACGTCGAGTACGAGACGCCCAACCGGCACTATGCGCACGTCGATTGCCCGGGCCACGCGGACTACATCAAGAACATGATTACGGGCGCGGCGCAGATGGATGGGGCGATTCTCGTGGTTGCGGCCACCGACGGCCCGATGCCGCAGACCAAGGAGCATGTGCTGCTCGCCCGGCAGGTGGGCGTGCCGTTCATCGTCGTGTTCCTGAACAAGTGCGATGCGGTTGAGGACGAAGAGCTGATCGAGCTGGTCGAGATGGAGGTGCGCGAGCTCTTGTCGAAGTACGACTATCCGGGCGACGATACGCCGATCATCCGTGGGTCTGCGCTCGGCGCGCTCAATGGCGAAGCCCAGTGGGAGGCCAAGATCGACGAGTTGATGGATGCGGTTGACAAGTACATTCCGCAGCCGGAGCGCGCGATCGACCTGCCGTTCCTGATGCCGATCGAGGATATCTTCTCGATCTCGGGGCGCGGCACGGTGGTGACCGGGCGCATTGAGCGCGGCAAGGTGAAGGTGGGCGAGGCGTGCGAGATTGTCGGCTTCCGCGAGACGCGGCAGACGGTGTGCACGGGCGTCGAGATGTTCAAAAAGCAGCTCGATGAAGGGCTGGCCGGGGACAATGCGGGCTTGCTCTTGCGCGGCATTGCGAAGGAAGATGTGGAGCGCGGGATGGTGTTGGCGAAGCCGAACTCGATCAAGCCGCATACGGACTTCAAGGGCGAGGTGTACGTGTTGTCGAAAGAAGAGGGTGGGCGTCATACGCCGTTCTTCAACGGCTATCGTCCGCAGTTCTACTTCCGGACGACCGACGTGACGGGTTCGGCGAAGCTGCCGGCGGGCACCGAGATGTGCATGCCGGGGGATAACATTCAGCTTGAGATTACGCTGCATACGCCGGTGGCGATGGAGAAGGGGCTGCGCTTCGCCATTCGCGAGGGCGGCAGAACCGTGGGCGCGGGAACGATCAGCGAGATTATTAAGTAAGACTAGGAAGCCTGAAGAACGAGGGCCGCCGGCGGGTCCAGAGGTTTGATCCCCGGCGGACTACTCCAACTGTTCTTTGGTACAGGAAAAGAGAAGCGATATGGCAGGACAGAGAATTAGGATTCGTTTAAAGGCGTATGACTACCGCGTGCTTGACACGTCGACGGGCGAGATTGTGGATACGGCCAAGCGCACCGGGGCCCAGGTTGCGGGTCCGATTCCGCTGCCCACGATGAAGAACAAGTATTGCGTTTTACGTTCACCGCATGTGGATAAGAAGTCGCGTGAGGCCTTCGAGATTCGCACGCACAAGCGGCTGATCGATATTCTCGAGCCGACGCAGCAAACCGTCGATGCGCTGATGAAGCTCGATCTTCCGGCCGGCGTCGATGTCGAGATCAAGACTGTACAGAAGTAGCTCTCACTTAAGTTTACAACCGGCAGTGCCCAGGCGGGCATGATGCGGAGAGGAATCAAGATGGCAGTGTTAGGCATTTTAGGCAAGAAAGTCGGCATGACGCAGATCTTCGATGAGCGCGGCGATGTGCACCCGGTCACGGTCCTGAAGGCCGGCCCGTGCGTGGTTACACAGCTCAAAACGCTGGCGAAGGACGGGTATGAAGCCGCACAGATTGGCTATATCGACTTCATCAAGGCGTCCAAGATCAATAAAGCCATGACCGGTCATTTTGCCAAGGCAAGCGTTCCTCCTGTCAGAATGGTCAAGGAGGTTCCCGTTGTGAACGCGGCTGGCGAAGACAGCGTTAAGGCCGGCGACCGGGTGATGGTCGACATCTTCGAAAGCGAGCGCTTCGTCGACGTGGTGGGCACCTCGAAGGGCCGCGGCTTTGCCGGCGTGGTCCGGCGTCACGGCTTCGGCGGCGGTCCTAAGTCACATGGGCATATGTTTCAGGTGCAGGGCTCGATCGGCGCGTCTTCCTTTCCATCGCGCGTCTTTCCGGGCCAGCGCATGCCGGGCCATCAGGGCACTGAGCAGGTAACGGTCCGCAATCTCCGTATCCGTGCGATCGATCTCGAAGACAACCTTCTGCTAGTCGAAGGCGCCGTACCCGGCCATCGCGATGCCTATGTTCTCATCTCGAAGGCCAAGGCGCCGCCCCGGGAGCGGCGAGGGTTTGCCGGTGTTGAGACGAAGGATGCGCTCAAGGCTTCAAAGAAGGCTGCGCCCAGCAAGAAGAAGTAAGGCAAGTAAGAGCACGACAGCAGCCGCGCTGATGGCGGACAAACAAGAGAACGGCTTGCGGCATGGATCGCGGGCGAAGAGAGAAGAAGGTATGGCGAACATGGACGTAAAAAATCTCGCAGGCGATACGGTTGGGCAGTTTGAACTGCTTGACGAGGTATTCGCTGCCGGGATCAACGACGCGCTGCTCTGGGAGGCGGTTAAGCATTACCGCGCTTCGCTCCGGCAAGGCACCGCAGCCACCAAGACCCGGAAGAATGTGTCGGGATCCGGTAAGAAGTTGTGGAAGCAAAAGGGCACCGGCCGCGCCCGTATTGGATCGATCCGTTCGCCGCTCTGGCGCTCCGGCGGCACGGTCCATGGACCGCAGCCGCGCAGCTATGAGTACGCTTTCCCGCGCAAGAAGCTGATGGGCGCGCTGCGCTCGGCCATTGCCGCCAAGATGCAGGACGGCAAGCTGACGGTGGTCGATACCTTTGAGCTCGCCGAGGGCAAAACCAAACTCTACGCGCAGGCTCTCCGCAAGCTCGAAGCCGGCAAAACGACGCTGCTGGTAGAGTCCAGCCGCAAGCTTGAGGAGAAGCTTTACCTCGGCAGCCGCAATCTGCAAGGCGTTGAGCTTGTGCTCTCGTCTGAAGTTCATCCCTATGACCTGCTTCGTTACGAGCACGCCATCTTTTCTGTCGACGCGCTGTATGCGTTGCAAGAGACGTTGAAAAAAGCCGTCTCGAAGCGCCAGCATGCCACCGCCACCCAGGAGGCCGCATAATGCCGACTCTCTACACCGTGATTCGCCGCCCCCTGATTACCGAGAAGGGCATGCAGGTCAAAGAGACGCAGAATACCTTGGTCTTCGAAGTGGCCGAAAAAGCCACCAAGACCGAGGTCAAGCAGGCAGTAGAAGTGCTGTTCAAGGTCAAGGTGAGCAAGGTGCGTACCGCGATCGTCGAGGGTAAAGAGCGCCGCCGCGGCAAGTTTACCGGTTATCGCCCTGACTGGAAGAAGGCCTATGTCGTCCTCAAGGACGGCGAAAAGATGCCGGAGTATCTGAACAGCATCTAGTGCAGCACATATCTGGTACACGCCAGGAGAATGGATTTTCGCTATGCCGATCAAGAGTTTTCGACCGATTACCCCGACGCTGCGCTTTCAGACCAAGCTCGTCAACGACGACATCACGACCGACAAGCCGCACAAGCCGCTGTTGACTGTAAAGCCGCGCACCGGCGGCCGCAACAGCACGGGCATGATGACCATCCGTCACCAGGGCGGTGGGCACAAGCAGAAGCTTCGCCTCATCGACTTCAAGCGTGACAAACACGGGATCCCGGCGACGGTAGCGACGATTGAGTATGATCCGAATCGCAGTTCGCGTATTGCTCTGGTCCACTATGTGGATGGAGAGAAGCGCTACATCATTCAGCCGGTCGGCTTGAAGGTTGGTCAGACGGTGATGTCCGGGCCAGAGGCCGACATCCTGGTCGGCAATGCGCTTCCGCTGAAGAATATTCCGCTTGGCACGATCGTGCACAACATCGAGCTGCGTCCTGGTAAGGGCGCGCAGATGGCACGCTCCGCCGGTGCGCAGGTCGGCCTGGTCGCGAAGGAAGGCGACTATGCGCTGCTGAAGCTGCCCTCCGGCGAGACCCGGCGCGTGCTCGTCGAGTGCATGGCGACCATCGGCCAGGTAGGCAACACGGATCATGAAAATGTGACGATCGGCAAAGCGGGACGCAACCGCTGGAAGGGCATTCGTCCCGCTAACCGCGGTGTCTCGATGAATCCGGTCGATCACCCGCACGGCGGCGGCGAAGGAAAGACCTCGGGCGGACGGCATCCGGTCACGCCATGGGGCCAGCCGACGCGCGGCTACAAGACGCGTAACAATAAGCGTACGGACACGTTCATCGTGCAGCGGCGGAATAAGGGCAAATAATTGAGCGGGATGAAACAAGCAACACCAAGTCTTACGGCCTGTGCTTGCTTGAGCAAGAAGGCTGGCCAACAGATTCGTCGTACTCAGCATGCAGTTTTTGGAGTGAGTTATGTCGCGTTCCGCTAAAAAAGGGCCATTCATCGATGGCCACCTGATGACCAAGATTACGGTCATGAACCAGACCAATGACAAGAAGGTTCTGCGTACCTGGTCCCGCCGGTCCACGATCTTTCCTGAGTTTGTGGGGCATACTATCGCCGTGCACAATGGCCGCAAGTTCATTCCGGTGTATGTCACCGAGAACATGGTCGGACACAAGCTGGGTGAGTTCTCCGCGACGCGCACATTCAAGGGTCACTCCGCCAAAGCGGAAAGCGCTGCCAAGCCGCGCTAAGCCAAGTGAACTGGAAGCAGCACACCTGCCCGCCGGGACGAAGGCGGACGTTAGTTTGAGAAGGATACGAGAATGGCAAAGTCAATCAGCAAAGTTCGAGAGTTTCGCGCGGAGGCCAAGTTTCAACGCACCAGCCCGCAGAAGGCCAAGTTGGTCCTCGATCTGATCAAGGGGCTGCGCGTCGAGCAGGCAATCAACACGATTCACTTCTCGACCAAGCGCATGGCGCCTATCATCGAGAAGGTGCTGCGGTCCGCAATCGCGAATGCAGCCTATGTGTCGGATGAGCAAGGCCTGGATGTCGATGTGGACAACCTTTACGTGCATACCGCGATCGCGAACGAAGGTCCGCGGATGAAGCGGATACGGCCTGCGCCGATGGGACGGGCGTTCCGCTATCAGCGCCGGATGTGCCATATCACGGTCACGGTAGCTGAGAAGGGCAAAGCGGCGGAAGGCCTAGTTGCCGATTCAACGAGCGCTGCAGCCGGAAAGCCGGTGAAAAGGCGCAAGCTGGCCGCCGCGAAGTCCTCCGGCAAGAAGTCAGCAAAAGCTTAGTTGCCCACGGTCTCTCTCGCGCAAGCGTTTGGGAGACGATACACTTAAAGTTTCGCAGCACGCGCACGCCGGCTCAACCGGCAGCGCAGATCGACAAAGGAAAGTTATGGGACAGAAGGTCCATCCGTATGGGTTTCGCCTCGGCATCAACAAGCCATGGAAGTCGCGCTGGTTCGTCGAGCGCGGTTATGACAAACTGCTGGTTGAGGATGTCAAGCTTAAGGCCGAGTTGCGCGAGAAGCTGAAGGCGGCGGGCGTCAGCTCGGTTGAAGTCGAGCGCCCCGGCAACAAGCTCCGCCTGATCATCCGCACGGCGCGCCCGGGCATCATTATCGGACGCAAGGGCGCTGAGATCGACAAGCTCAAAGCCGACATCCAGAAGCGCACCTCCCGTGAGGTCTTCATCGACATTCTCGAAGTCAATAAACCTGAGCTTGACGCTCAGTTGGTGAGCGAGAATATCGCTCTACAGCTTGAAAAGCGGGTCAGCTTCCGCCGCGCCATGCGCAAGTCGGTCGACTCGGCGCTGCGCTTCGGCTGCAAGGGGATCAAAGTGCGCGTCTCCGGCCGTCTCAACGGCAATGAGATTGCGCGTTCGGAGTGGTATCTTCAGGGCCGTCTGCCGCTGCATACGTTGCGGGCTGATATCGATTATGGCTTCTCGGAAGCGAAGACGACCTATGGAATTATTGGAGTAAAGACCTGGGTCTATCGAGGCGACATCTACGAGCAGCGTAAGCGCCGCGACCAGAGCGTGTCCACACCAGCCGCCGCGACCGCCGGTGCGTTTTCAGCTTAGAGGATTAAGCGAGCGAAGTGCGATCTAAACGATTTTGTTGTGGAGAGTTTTCGATATGTTGATGCCGAAAAAGGTTAAGTTCCGCAAGCAGCAGCGCGGACGCATGAAGGGCAAGGCGTGGCGCGGGTCCGATCTTTCGTTCGGCGACTTCGGCCTCAAGGTGATGGAGTGCGGTTATATCACCGACCGCCAGATTGAGGCAAGCCGTATCGCCATGACACGCTTCATCAAGCGTGGCGGCAAGGTTTGGCTGCGGATTTTTCCGGACAAGCCGATCACCAAAAAGCCGGCGGAGACTCGTATGGGCAAAGGCAAGGGCGCGCCGGATCACTGGGTCTGTGTTGTTCGTCCAGGACGTCTGCTGTTTGAGATGGAGGGCGTTACGCCGGAGCTGGCCAAGGAAGCGATGCGTCTTGCGGCTCACAAGCTGCCGCTCAAGACGAGCTTCGTGATGCGCCACGATGTCAAAGAAGTCATAGCTGCGAAGTAAGTCGCCGCTAAGTTGCCATGCCGTTCAGGCGGAAGGATACAGGATGGAATTAGAAAAGATTCGCAACCTCAGTGACGAAGAGTTGGTTACGACCGAGAAACAAGCGGCCGAGCAGTTATTTCGTCTTCGTTTTCAGAAGAGTCTCGGCAACCAGGAAGGCGTGAAGAAGTTGCGCGTGTTGAAGCTCGACATTGCGCGTTCAAAGACGATTGCGCGTGAGCGTGCGACTGCTGCCGGGAAGGCCGCCAATCCTGTTGCCGTCCACGTCGCGCCGGCAAAGAGCACACGTACCGAACGGAAAGCGAAGAGGGCATAATCATGGACGAGACTCAGACTCACCCAAGCACATCGCCTGCGCCGCTCTCCGAGCAGAGCGTTGGCCGCCGCAACGAGAAGATCGGCATCGTTGTCTCGACCAAGATGCAGAAGACAATTGTCGTCGAGATCGAAATGCGCAAAGCGCACCCGAAGTACAAGCGTGTTATGAAGTCGAATAAAAAATTCTATGCGCATGATGAGCAGAACTCCGCTCGTATGGGGGATGTCGTGCGCATCCGTGAGATGCGGCCATTGTCGAAGCTGAAGCGCTGGTCTCTTGAAGAGATCGTCCGCCGTTCCAGTCTGTCCGAGCCGGCGCTCTCCAAGGCAGACGTCCCGATAGCTGCCAAATAACTTATATGATCTAACTTCCTGCATAGGAACGAAGGAGAGTGTTATGTCTGTACAGATGCGTACGATGCTCGAGGTGGCCGATAACTCGGGCGCGCGTAAGCTTCAGGTTATTCTGCCGCTCGGCGGAGGCTTAGGAAAGAAAGCCGGTCTCGGGGATGTCGTCACGGCAGCCGTGAAGGAAGCCGCGCCGGATGGTACGGTCAAAAAAGGCAAAGTGGTGAAAGCCGTCATTGTGCGCATGCGAAAGGAAGCTCGCCGCAGGGACGGAACCTACATCCGCTTCGATTCCAATGCTGCGGTAGTGGTGAACGATGGTATGGAGCCGGTCGGTACCCGCGTCTTTGGTCCGGTCGCTCGCGAGCTGCGGGATAAAAAGTTTCTGAAAATTGTATCGCTCGCTCCTGAAGTGATTTAGTCACAGTTCAGGGACAAGCTCAAAGCGGATTCCGGCTCCGCCAGATCGCCGAGGAAGGATAGGCAAGATGCCCGTTCGTGTACAGGAAAAAACCAAGTCGAAGATCAAGATCAAGCGCAATGACCAGGTCATTGTGATTACTGGCAAAGACGCCGGCAAAAAGGGACGTGTGTTGCGTGTACTCTCGGATAAACATCGTCTGCTGGTCGAGGGCGTGATGATCATGAAGAAACACGTCAAGCCAAATCCTCAGCGCAACATCAAGGGCGGCATCGCCGAGCAGGAAGCGACGATTCATCTCTCGAATGTGATGCTGCTCGATTCCGAAGGAAACAAGACACGGGTGGGGACGCGCATGGACGGCGACCGCAAGGTTCGTTTCGCGAAGACCAATGAATCGGTTCTTCCGGAAAAGGGCAAGAAGAAGTAGAGAAATGATCTATCTAGTCTGAAATCCAGTATACTAAGAGACGGTCCACCCCACGAAACGGTACACGTGGCAGCCTAAAAGAGGTTGTGTTACACCCCGAAGCCGTGGAGAAAGCGATAGACAGATGCCCGCACGTTTGCGTGAAAAATACGACAGCGAGATCAAAGAGAACCTGAAAAAAGACCTAAGCATTCGCAACCCGATGGCGGTGCCGAAGCTCGAGAAGATTGTGATCAATATGGGCCTGGGAGAGGCGACGCAGAACGTCAAAATCATGGATCCTTTGGTCGCCGATCTTGCTGCGATCGCCGGGCAGAAGCCGGTCACGACAAAAGCAAAAAAGTCGATTGCGCAGTTCAAGGTACGCGAAGGTATGCCGATTGGTGCCATGGTCACCTTGCGCGGCGATACTATGTATGAGTTTCTTGATCGGCTAATCTCGATTGCTTTGCCACGCGTTCGTGATTTTCGCGGAGTGTCTTCGAAAAGCCTTGACGGTCGAGGAAATTACACGCTCGGACTTAGGGATCAGTTGATCTTTGCTGAGATTGACTATGCGAAGGTGGATAAGATCAAGGGTATGAATGTCACGATTGTGACTACCGCACGCGATGACAACGGCGCGCGCGCTTTGTTGAAGGCTTTCGGCATGCCGTTCCGGCAAAGCGCGTAGGTCTGCTTTATACGGCGTAAGATAACAAATAGGAAGCAAGAGACAATGGCAACCACTGCAAAGCGCGTCAAAGACGCGAAGAAGCCGAAGTTCAAGTCCCGCCAGCACAATCGCTGCCAGCTATGCGGTCGCCCACGGGCGTTTCTGCGTAAGTTCGGCGTCTGCCGTCTTTGTTTCCGATCGCTCGCTCTCAAAGGCGAGATTCCGGGTGTGGTGAAATCCAGCTGGTAGAGCTTTGAAGCTATACACACTTTCGCAGGTTCCCGAAGAGACACTCCGGGCGAACGGGAAGTGAAGGAGATTCGATGAACCTGACTGATCCTATTGCGGATTTTCTAACACGTATCCGAAATGCCATGCGTGCTCGCCACCAAAAGCTCGACGTTCCTGCTTCCAAGCTGAAGGCGGAGATTGCGCGCATTCTCAAAGAAGAGGGATACATCGCAAACTACAAGCCTGCGGAAGAGGCGGGCATGAAGGTGCTGCGGGTATACCTGAAATATGACACGAATAATCAGAGTGTGATGCGCGACCTAAAGCGTGTTTCGCGTCCGGGTTGCCGCGTGTACCAGGGCAAGGATGAGATCCGTCGCGTACAAGGTGGGCTCGGCATTGCGATCCTGACGACACCGAAGGGCGTGATGACCGGACGTCAGGCTCGCCGGGAAGGTGTGGGCGGCGAATTGTTGTGTGAGGTCTGGTAGAAGCTATTCTAGGAAATGTAACTGTTAGTTAAAACGTTTAGTTTTATTCATTGTTTGTTGGGCTGCAGTGGAATGGCGACGATTCAAATTGCTACGACTCGCAAGCCATTAGAAGGATTTACGATGTCCCGTATTGGTAAGAAACCGATTGCTTTACCCACAAGCGTGAAGTACACGGTGGATGGCAATACTGTCTTGGTCGAAGGCCCAAAGGGCAGGGTTACGGCGTTGATCCCGGAGGGGATTTCGCTGGTGAAGAAAGAGAACGATCTTCTCGTGGAGCGGGAGAATGACTCGCAGGCGGGCTTTCATGGACTGGCTCGCGCACTGGTCTACAATGCTGTCACCGGGGTGACAACCGGCTGGACGAAAGAACTTGACATCGTCGGCATCGGTTATCGCGCTGAGTTGAAGGGCAAGAACATGGTTGTTTTCACGCTCGGCTACTCTCATCCGATTGAATTTCCTCTGCCCACCGGGATCGAAGTTGCTATTGATCCGAAGCAGCTTCATCTCACTGTTTCCGGAATCGACCGTCAGAAGGTCGGCCAAGTGGCGGCTGACATGCGTTCCTTACGCAAGCCTGATCCTTACAAGAACAAGGGCGTGCGGTATACAGGGGAGAAGCTTAAGAAGAAGGTCGGTAAGACCGGGGCAAAGTAATACGGTAGCTTGAAAATGTTAGAAGCCGCTGCCGGCGAGAATAAACCGAACGTCGCCAGTACTCTGGCGACGCTGCTAGGAAGGAAGACAGAAGATGATCAACCCGCGTCAACGCAACGTCATTCGTCAACGCGTCCATACACGCATCCGCGAGAAGATGTCAGGCACCGCTGCGCGTCCCCGCCTGAACGTGTATCGCTCGCTCAATCACATTTATACGCAACTTATCGACGATGCTAAAGGAGTTACCCTTGTCTCGGCTTGCTCTGCCGGTAAGAAGGGCGAAGAGGTTCCATACGGCGGAAACGTGGAAGCGGCCAAGCGTGTGGGTACGCTGATCGCCCAGCGTGCGCAGGAGAAAGGCATCAAGAAAGTGGTTTTCGATCGCGGCGGCTATCTATATCATGGGCGTGTCAAGGCATTAGCCGATGCCGCACGGGAAGCCGGCCTAGACTTCTAAGCTTTCCTCTAGATTTGCATTTGAACGCTCAGGACAGGAAAATACGATGGCAATGCGCAAGAAGCTGGACGCAAACCGGCTCAATCTGAAGGATGAGGTTGTTTCGATCAATCGCGTCACGAAAGTCGTCAAAGGCGGCAAGAACATGTCTTTTGCCGCGCTGGTTGTCATTGGCGATCCCGCGGAAGGTGTTGTGGGCTTCGGCTCTGGGAAAGCCAAAGAGGTTCCGCAGGCGATCCGTAAGGGGATTGAATCGGCGAAGAAAAATCTCTTCAAAATAAACTTGACTGAGACGACGATTCCGCACCAAGTGTTAGGTCATTTCGGAGCAGGCGAAGTCATGCTCAAGCCGGCGCCAGAAGGTACTGGCGTGATCGCCGGCAAGACGGTTCGTGCCGTGATGACCTCCTGCGGCATTCAGAATGTGCTTACCAAGTCGCTTGGCACAGCGAATCCGCACAATGTTGTCAAGGCCACCTTCGATGCGCTTGTGCAGCTGAGGGATCGTGCTGAGGTTGCCGCAGGCCGTGGAAAGACCGTAGAAGAGCTTTAGGATCAGGATTGGATACTAGTTCAGGACCAGAGTTGCGGAGAGTGTCATGGCAGAGGTAAGCAAGATGAAGCTGCAGTATTTTCGTTCTATGATTTGTGCGCCTGAAAAACAGAAGCTGACCATCAAGGGACTTGGTTTTACACGTCTCAACCAGATCATTGAGCGCGAAGATACGCCTTCGATTCATGGCATGGTGAAGAAAGTTCCTCACCTGGTCCGGGTGGTCCAAGAGTAGTTTTAGAGTTACAGCGAACCTAGAATTTATATCTATAAGCGAGTCGGTACGTACCGGCGTTCAGCGAGGAACTATGGCATTCCGTAATCTTTCCAATCTACGTGCGCCCAAGAAGGCGAATGAAAACAAGAAGCGTGTCGGCCGCGGTATGGGGTCAGGCATGGGTAAGACCTCGACCCGCGGACATAAAGGACAAGGCTCACGCTCGGGATCCTCGCTCATGCGTGGCTTCGAGGGTGGCCAGATGCCGCTGCACCGGCGTCTTCCCAAGCGTGGATTTACCAACATCTTCCGTGTCGAGTACACGGTCATTGGTCTAGACCGTCTCGCAGAGCTTCAGGCCGCGCAGAACGAGACGGAGTTTACGCTCGACAAGATCGTTGCTTTGGGCCTGCGCCGCCGTAAGAACTCACTAATCAAAGTACTTAAGAATGGTGAGATTGGTACAGCCATTACGGTACATGCCCATAAGTTCTCAAAGGCCGCCCAGGAAGCGATTGAGAAGGCCGGCGGCAAGGCCATTCTGATCGGCAGCGAGAGCAGCGCAGCAGCCTAGAGATTTGCTTTGTCCCGGCTCAGGCCGGGAATGAATTTCTAGGGATAGAATAAAGACACGCTGAACGGAAATGCAGGCCCAAGGACCCTCCGATGTTCGAAAAGATCGCCAACATCTTTAAGATTCAGGACCTGCGCACGCGTCTGCTGTTCACCCTGGGACTGCTTGCCGTCTACCGCGTTGGCGCGCACATCCCGACACCTGGCATTGACGCCAAAGCGCTTGCGCAGTTCTTCAATCAGAACGCCGGTTCTGCGCTTGGCCTGGTCGATCTTTTCTCCGGCGGCAATCTGCGCAAGCTGACCATCTTTGCCCTGGGTATCATGCCCTACATTACGGCGTCCATTATCTTTCAACTCCTGACTGTGATCTATGAGCCGCTCGCAAAGCTGCAAAAGGAAGGAGAGATCGGACGCCGCAAGATCACGCAGTGGACCCGTTATGTCACTGTGCTGCTCGGCATCATTCAGTCCACCGCCATTGCCTTGACGCTGACCCAGACCAACGCCGGCTCGTCCATGGTTACCATGTCGCGCTGGGGGTTCATTCCGTTGTGCGTGCTTACGCTTACCGCAGGTACGGCCTTCATCATGTGGCTGGGCGAGCAGATTACCGAGCGCGGCATTGGCAATGGCATGTCGCTATTGATCTTTACCGGGATCGTCGATGGCTTGCCCAAGGGTGTCGCTGACCTTTACACCAAAGCCACCACGGGCGCCTGGGGAGCGTTTACCCCGATCGCGATTCTGATCTTACTGGCGTTGATGATCGGCGTAGTTGCCTTCATTATCTTCGTCGAGCGCTCCGAGCGTCGCATCCCCGTGCAATATGCAAAGCGTATCGTTGGCCGGCGCATGATGGGTGGTCAGTCGACGCACCTGCCGCTGAAAGTTAACTCCGGCGGGGTTATGCCGGTCATCTTTGCAAGCTCTATTCTCTCGGCACCTCTGCTCTTCTCTGGGATGAGTTTCTTCGGCTCGGCGAAGCTGTCCGAGACTTCATTCTTTGGGCCTATCCTGCGCGCCATTGCTCCCGGCGAGCCGCTTTATGAGCTTACATTTATTCTCGCCATCATCTTCTTCGCTTACTTTTATATTTCAATCGTTTTTCGTCCGGATGATATTGCCGACAATATGCGAAAGTATGGCGGTTTTATTCCCGGTATTCGCCCCGGCCGGCGTACTTCCGACTTCATTAATGATGTGCTGACTCGCATCACGCTGGTCGGCGCACTGTATCTTTGCATCATTCAGTTCATTCCCACATTTCTTATCAGCGGCATCAAGTTTAATCATATTCCTCTGATTGGCGGCATCTTTGAGCGCATGCCGGTGTGGGTCACGAGCGGTCTTGGCGTCAACTTCTACTTTGGCGGAACCTCACTGCTTATCGTTGTTGGGGTTGCCATGGATACGATCCAACAGATCGAGTCGCAGTTGATCATGCGGCATTATGACGGATTTAGTCCTAAGTCCGGTCGCATTCGCGGCCGCCGTAGCTGGTAGGTACGAGCAACTTGGCGAACAGTGAATCAGGAAATCCGGTTTCCTTCTTTGTTCCTGGCCCCATGCTCTTACTTGGCGCGCCGGGCGTTGGCAAGGGAACCCAAGCCAAGCTGCTGATGGCTGCCTTCCATATCCCACAGATCTCTACAGGCGATCTTCTCCGCGAGCACCGTAAGCAACACACTGAGTTAGGCCGTTTGGCAGATGAATGTATGCAGCGAGGTGAGTTAGTCCCCGATGATTTAGTGAACAAGATGGTTGCCGAACGGCTACAGCGTCCAGACTGTACCCAGGGCTACATTCTTGATGGTTTTCCGCGAACGCTCACTCAGGCGGATTGGCTGGATGGTACTCTCGCCGGCGGTAACATTGCTTACCCGGTCGTTGCTATCCGTATCCAGGTCGATCATGACGAGTTACTGCATCGAATCACGGGCCGGCGGATCTGTTCAAAGGGACACATTTACAACATCTATAGTCATCCTTCTCTGGTCCCTGATATCTGTGACCTGGATGGAGAAACACTTGAGCAGCGCAACGATGACACGGAACCTGTTTTCGAACAGCGCATGAGGAGCTTCCATGAGCAAACAGCGCCGGTCATCGATCACTATTTCCGTCAAGGACGATTCAGCGAGGTGAACGGCGCCGCGCCGGTAGAGGTGGTGACAGCCGCTATTCATTCCGAGCTCAAACGTCTTCGCACCCATTCCCAGGCTCATGGGAGCGCCTGACCGTTATGGCGATCATGTTGAAGACTCCGCTTGAGATAGAGAAAATGCGGCGGTCTGGAGAGCTTCTTCATGAGGTGCATGAGACGCTTCGGCCATTGGTGGTGGCGGGCGTGTCCACCATGGAGCTTGAGCGCGTGGCAAACCGGAAGATCGACTCTTTCGGCGCCAAGGCCGCGTTCAAGGGCTATCACGGCTTTCCTGCCGCTCTTTGTACTTCGCTCAATGAGCAGGTAGTTCACGGAATGCCGAGCGAGAAGACCATCTTGAAAGACGGCGACATTCTCTCGATTGACTGCGGGCTTGTGCTCGACAGTTTCTACTCCGATTGCGCGGTCACTTACGCGATTGGACCACAGAACGCGACCACGCGCCGGCTGCTCAAAGTGACTCAGGCTTCCCTTGAAGCGGCGATCGAGCAGGCTGTTCCGGGCGGCCGCCTCTTCGATATCTCCGCTACCGTGCAGGAAATCTGCGAGGCAGAAGGTTTTGGCGTGGTCAAGGAGTTTGTTGGACATGGAATCGGCAAGGCGATGCATGAGGATCCGCAGTTGCCCAACTACGGCACCCGGGGAAAAGGTCCGCGCCTGCGCGCCGGCATGGTCCTTGCGATCGAGCCGATGATTAACGCCGGAAAGGCAGAAGTGAAAGTGCTCAAGGATGGATGGACGGCGGTGACTGTGGACGGAAGTTACAGCGCTCACTTTGAGCATACGGTCGCTATTACGAAAGATGGCCCGCTTATCCTGACCCGCTAGCTAAGAGCTTGTTGAAATAGGTTCCGGTATTTTGCTGATTTAAGACTTTCCTGAGCTGCTGTTCGTCTCTGGAGCTATGCGTGGAGACGAGCGGGTTCAGGATGGGATGTTCAGCTATGTGACCCTGGAGCAGCGTGTGCCTGCGGATCATCCGCTGCGTGAGGTGCGTCGCATGACGGATGTGGCTCTGCGGTCGTTAAGCGGGGAATTCGACAGCCTGTACTCGGCTTCGGGGCGCCCGTCGATCGCGCCCGAGTATGTGCTGCGGGCGCTGTTGCTGCAGGCGTTTTACTCGGTGTGTTCGGAGCGCCATCTGGTCGAGCAGCTTGACGATAATCTGCTGTTCCGCTGGTTCGTCGGCCTGGGCATGGATGACGCGGTGTGGAACCATGCGGTGTTCTCGAACAACCGCGAGCGCCTGCTGACCAGCGAGGTGGCGCAGCAGTTCTTCGCCGCTGTGGTCGCGCAGGCCAGCGCTTCATGTCCGACGATCCCTTCACCGTCGACGGCACGCTGATCGGTGCGTGGGCTTCGTAGAAGAGCTTTCGGAACAAGGATGGCGGCGACGACGGCACGTACTTCCGCGGCGGCAAGCGCTCCAACGAGACGCACGAGTCGACCACCGACCCGGACACGCGGCTAGACAGGAAGAGCGATGGCACGGCCGACTTCGAGCGCGCCGCGCGAGCCCTCAAGGTCACGCCGCACATCGTGAAGAACGACAACGAACGCCGCTCCAACATGGACGCGAGGACCACCCGGCACGCCGGGTACGCAATTAGCCTGAGCTGCCGGTGGCTGATCGAGAAGAGCTTCGGCTGGCTCAAGCAGACGGGTCCGGTGCGGCAGGTCAAGGTGCGCGGCCTGCACAGGGTGGACTGAGTCTTCGTCTTCAGCTGCGCCGCGCACAACCTGCTCCGGCTGCCAAGGCTGATGGCCCAGCAACCCGCGTAAGACCCAGGCCGGACTGCGCCTGAAAGTACGTGGGACGGCCTCAAACGGCTCTCCACCAAGACCTCAGCAGCGCAAAGCAAGTCTAATCCGGACAAGCTCGAACACCAGAACACAGTTCCCGCATCGTCAACCACGCAAAGACGCGCCGCTACGCAGTTCTTCAACAAGTTCCTAACGTTAGCGGGCGTCCAGGGCGAGGTGAGCGCCGCGCACGTCGCTCGCCGTAAATATCGAAAAGAAGGGAAGCTTTGTGTCTCCTGCGAAAGCAGCCAACGCTTGTTCGATGTGGATTCGTCCGCCCTGTTCGCGATCCACTAGGCACAGGACGCCAATGACGTTCATGCCCGCCTCACGCGCCGCTTCGATCGCCAGAATCGTCGAGCTGCCCGTAGTGCAAACGTCGTCGACGATCACCACATCGGCGCCCGGTTGCAGAAAGCCTTCCACGCGACGGCCGGTTCCATGCACCTTCTCAGCTTTGCGGACCAGAAAGCCGTGGATCAGCAGAGGCTCCGGTCCGTGATCCTCCTCCGGATCAAGTTGGAGAAACTCATGATAATCCGCCAACTCCCATGCGCTCGCGGAGGCTGTATTCGCTACCAAAGGATCGGCGCCCATGGTCAATCCGCCTACCGCCTGGGCTGTCGGCAGATGTTCGCGGATCAGGTCGAGCATGAGTATGCCGGCCAGGCGTCCGCCTTCGGCGTGCAGCGTGGTCACGCGACAGTCGATGTAGTAGTCCGAGCGTTGGCCGCTGGCGAGGGTGAAATCGCCGAGACGAAAAGAATGTATCGCCAGCAGATCAAGGAGTGCCGACCGGGGATCAGTCATTTGCGTTGCCGGGCAGAATAAGTTTAGAAGAACGATGCGTCAGCAAAAGCGTTGTTTCAATCACTGCCAGCCGAATATCATGATCGTTGCTGACACGGGTCAGATCCTTGACTTCGGCAGAGAGCCGGGTCAGCTCGTCACTGACAAGAAAGATTTTCTTGACGATGGACAGGATCTCGGTGCCGATCGTCATACCGCCGTCTCTTCCTGCAGATGATCTTTTTGTCGCTGCGCAATTTGGTCCAGGTTCTTGCGGATCTCTATACGAGCGTCGCGCGTCGAGGCAAGCGCCGCGTCGAGTGCCGCGTTCATTTCGCCAATCAGAGCGCGCAGATGTTCCTCATCCTGCTGAGCCGAGTGAGTGGTGTAGGCGCGGAGAGAACGGCGAAGCACCTCGCTGGCGGAGATGTTGTCCTGCTCAGCGCGCCGCTGAAGTGACTTTCTGTCCTCCGGCTCAAGCACAACGACCGTTCGCGAGGGAAGGCTGCGTTGCCGTTTGGTAGCCATGCTTTTTATGCTACACCAATGCACATGTGTTGTGCGTGTGCGTGTTTTTACATGCGGTCCAGATGCCGGAACCCGTCGGTAGAAACGAACAGCGTCAGGAACACGGAGAGATTGTAGAACGCATGCACCAACGTTGAAGCAGCCACGGAACGGGTGCGGATGCGGACCAGGCAAAGGACCAGCGAGACCCCGACCAGCAGCATCACCGCAGGCCAGGTATAGCCAAGCTGCGGGGCATGGATCAGCGCGAATAGGACACTGGTGATCAGCGCGGATAGCGTCCAGGCACGCGTCGAGAAAGCGTTGGAGGCGCGCCACGCGGTCACGGCTTCGAGATCGCGTGGCAGCGCCATGTAATCGGCGACAAGGGCGATTCCAGACAAAAGAAAGCCGCGGAAGACGATCTCCTCAAACAGAGGAGCGAGCAGCGTGCCAAAGGCGACCAGAAGCCAGATCAGCGCGGGATTGTGGAACAGCGCCTCAACCGGAATATCGTTTTTGGGGTTCGGCAGCAGTGTGGAGGCACCCTGCGCGGCAAAGCCAAGCACCAAGCCACCCAGCGCAAAGAGCGGCTTGACCGCGGGAGCGTTCCAAGATACGCCATCCAGAAAGCTGCGGTGCCAAAGTGGCCGGAAGACGGCGAAACAGGCACATAGCGTGAGAAGGTAAGTGAGCACGCTGGCGAAGATCTGCAGCCGCGCGTCGGCCAGCGTGTCGAGCATGGGCCGGCCATGATGCAGCGCCAGAATCAGAGCCTCGGAAAACAGAAGCGACAGAAACGTTAGAGCCAGAAGCAGAAGCAGGTGGAGCAGGTTGGGGAGGCGTTGGGTGGGCATGCTGGATCTATCCGGCGCGGCTAGAGCGTTAGCCATGCGTCCTTGGGCAACGGCCGGCTGAAGTCGCCTTGCAACAGCGCGTACAGGACCTCTACGCCGTCGACCAGGCGTGGTCCCGGGCGGGAGAAAAAGGCATTGGCATGAAGCGCGTAGGTGCGGCCGTGACGTACGGCCGGAAGCGTGGACCACCATTCGGGAAACTCCGTTTGGCAATACTCGTCGTCGGCCTTCTGCGCGTCGTAGCCGCAGGGCATGACGAGGAGGATGTCGGGCTCGAGCGCACGCACCTGCTCCCAATGAATGCGCACGCTGTCTGTTCCGCGGGAGCCCAGGCGATCGATGCCTCCGGCGAGCGAGACCATCTCCGGCACCCAGTGGCCTGCGTTGAAAGGAGGTGCGAGCCACTCCAGACAGGCGACCTTCGGCGCATGCGGCTTGGGCAGCGAGCGGACCGTGGCGAGCCGATCCTTGAGGGAATCGATAAGCGTCTGGGCGCAGATGTCGCGGCCGGTGGCTCGGCCGACTGCCGCAATGTCAGCGAGGACGTCATCGAGGGTATGCGGGGTCAGCGAGACGATCTGCGGCTGAAAGGACAATCCGTGCAGCGCCTTGGCAAGATGCGAGGTATTGACGGCGCACACATCGCACAGCTCCTGCGTCACGATCAAGTCCGGGCGGAGGAATTCAAGCATCTCCTGATCGATGCGGTAGATGCTTTCACCGCGCGCTGCGTGCTCAGATACCACACGGTCGATCTCTGCCGGGGAGAGATCGTGCTCGAGAACGCTGCCCACAAGATAGGGCTTGCGCCGAGCGTCTTCCGGGTAGTCGCACTCGAACGTGACCCCGACGACGGAGTCGCCTAGGCCGAGCGCGTACAGGATCTCGGTGGCGGAGGGGAGCAGGGAACAGATGCGCATGAAGGCTCTCCGCTCATCGTACATGGACGTGCCTCTTCTCGCGATGCGTGACCAATGTCAGCTTTCCTTGCGGGCACGTTTCGTGGCGGCTTTCTTCAAGGGAGGCGAGGCGGCCCCCGTGGGCATGCCGGTCTTCTTTTGGTTGGGAACGAACTTGCCGCGCGGCTGCTTGACGGCGTCAGGCGCGGCGGCCAAAGTCTCGGATTGCGCGCCGGCGTTCGGGTTGGGGGTAACCGTTTCAAGACCGGGAAAGTGCGGCCGCAGAAAGTGGCCGGTGTGCGATTCGGGAACACTGGCGAGCTGCTCGGGTGTGCCGTGCCCGATCATGCGGCCGCCGAACTCGCCGCCTTCGGGTCCCATATCAATGAGGTAGTCGGCGTTGCGAATGATATCGAGGTTGTGCTCGATGATGATGACCGTGTTGCCGAGGTCGGTGAGGCGATGAAGCACGTCGAGCAGGCGGCGGACATCATCGAAGTGGAGGCCGGTGGTGGGCTCATCGAGCAGGTAGAGGGTGCGTCCGGTCTGGCGTTTCGAGAGCTCGCGGGCAAGCTTCATACGCTGCGCCTCACCGCCGGAGAGCGTGGTGGCGGACTGGCCCAGATGGATGTAGCCGAGACCAACGTCGACCAGCGTCTGCAGCTTGATCCCGACCGAAGGAATGTCTTTCAAGATGGGCAGCGCATCGGCGATGGCGAGCTCAAGCAGGTCGGCGATGGAGTAGCCGTTGAAGCGAACCTGCAGGGTCTCCTGATTGTAACGGCGACCGTTACATACTTCGCAGAGGACATATACGTCGGGAAGAAAGTTCATTTCGATGCGCCGCTGACCTTCGCCTTGGCAGGCCTCGCAGCGTCCGCCCTGGACGTTGAAGGAGAAGCGGCCGGGCTTGTAGCCGCGCTCGCGAGCCTCGGGGAGCTGCGCGAAGAGATCGCGGATGGCGGCAAAGACGCCGGTGTAGGTGGCGGGGTTTGAGCGCGGCGTGCGCCCGATGGGCGACTGATCGATCTGGATCACCTTGTCGAGCTGGTCGACGCCGATGACCGCACCGTGCTGGCCGGGCTCTTCGCGGGATCCGTAGAGCTCCTTGGCGAGCGAGCGGTAAAGAATGTCGTTCACCAGTGACGATTTGCCCGAGCCGCTGACCCCGGTGACGACCGTCATGACGCCGAGCGGAAAGTGCGCCGTAACGCTTTGGAGGTTGTGCGTGCGGGCTTCGCGCACCGTAATCCAGCGGCCGGTGAGCGAGCGCGGGGACAGGTCTTCCGAGCCGTCTGCGCGCAGGCGCGCGGGCCGGGTCACGATGGGAATATTGCCCGCGAGGTATTGGCCGGTGACCGAGGCGGGATTCGCCATGATCTCGGCGGGCGTGCCGTCGGCGATGAGGAAGCCGCCGTTCTTGCCGGCGCCGGGACCGAGGTCGAGGACATAATCAGCTTTGCGGATGGTGTCTTCATCGTGTTCGACGACCAGGACTGTGTTGCCGAGATCGCGCAGGCGTTCGAGCGCGGCGATCAGGCGCTGGTTGTCGCGCTGGTGCAGGCCGATTGAAGGTTCGTCCAAAACGTACAGCACACCGCGCAGGCGCGAGCCGATCTGGGTGGCGAGCCGGATGCGCTGGCCCTCGCCGCCGGAGAGGGTCGCGGCGGAGCGATCGAGCGACAGATAGCCGAGGCCAACGGCGTTGAGAAACTCGAGTCGCTCGATGATCTCGCGCTGCAAGCGGTCGGCGATCAGGCGGTCGCGTCCGGTGAAATGCATGGCGCGGGCGCCGTCGAGAGCGCGGGCGAGCGAGAGTGCGGTGTAGTCGGCAATGGAGAGATTCGAGGACCCCCTCTCAGGCGGTGAGGCGGTCTGAGAGGAGGCATCCGGAGGTGTGGTTATGGGGATGGTGACGGCGAGCGACTCCGGGCGTAGGCGGCGGCCCTGGCAACGTGGGCAGCTGGTCGCGGACATGTATTGCATCATGTACTCGCGGTAGCCCTCGGATTTAGTCTCCTCAAGATTCGCGCGGAGATAGGCGAAGATGCCATGAAAGCCGGTGCGGCCGACCTCGTTGGCGGGCGGCCCATAGAGAAGCAGGTCCTGCTGCTGCTTGGCAAGTTGGCTGAACGGCAGCTTGAGGTCCATCTTGTACTTGTCGGCGGCCAGCTTGATGAGCTTGAGCAGGTACTGCGAGCCGGAGCCTGGACCCATGGCGCCGTCGAGCAAAGGCTTTGACCAGTCCGTAATCGTCTTCCCGGGATCGAAGTCGTAGATGGAGCCAAGCCCATGGCACTCCGGGCAGGCTCCGTAGTTGGAGTTGAAGGAGAAGCTGCGCGGCTCGAGCTTGGGCACGTTGATGCCGCAGTCCGGGCAGGCCATGGTAGAGGAGTAAAGCGTCTCATGCTGGTCGCGGCTGGCGGGGCTTTGGATCGCGATCAGCACCAGGCCATTTCCCATCTGCAGCGCCTTCTGCACTGAAGCTTCGAGGCGCCGCGTGTCGTATTTCGGGGCGGCATCGGCTAGCGCGGCATTAACTGTTTCGGCACTGGTTGGGTCGGGCGTAAGCGGCTTGAGAATGACGCGATCGACGATCGCCTCAATAGTGTGATTTTTGCGCTTTTCGAGGCGCATGCCTTCGGTCAGCTCGGTCATCTCGCCGTCGATACGCGCGCGGAAGCCCTGCTGATCGAGCGCCTCCAGCTCTTCGCGGAACTCTCCCTTGCGGCCGCGGACGATTGGCGCGAACACCGTTATGCGTTCGCCCGGCGCAAGCTGCACGATACGCTCGACGATCTGTTCGGCGGATTGCCGAGTAATAGGCCGCGCGCAGTTGGGGCAGTGCGGCTGGCCTACCGAGGCGTACAGCAGGCGCAGATAGTCGTAGATCTCGGTGATTGTGCCGACAGTCGAGCGCGGGCTGCGCGAGGTTGTCTTCTGCTCGATCGAGATAGCCGGCGAGAGGCCGTCGATGGCATCGACATCGGGCCGCTCCATCTGGTCGAGGAACTGGCGCGCGTAGGGCGAGAGCGTCTCGACATAACGGCGCTGCCCCTCGGCGTAGATCGTGTCGAAGGCGAGCGAAGACTTGCCCGAGCCGGAGAGCCCGGTCACCACGGTCAGCGTGTTGCGCGGAATCGAGACGCTGACGTTCCGCAGGTTGTGCTGGCGCGCGCCGCGAACGGTAATGTGCGTGATGCCGCTGCGGCGAGCGGTCGGGACAAAAGCGGGTTCAAGAACGGTGCTCATAGGGAAAGATTTCGGAGCTCTAGGCCAATACTCAGATTACCTGATCCTGACTCCCCGTAACGAACCGGGTACACGACCCGTTTATTCACATTTGCCTCACCCGTGGTGCGCGAAAATGAGGAGGTCTGGAAGGGTGATGCGCGTGGACGGTGTGGGTTTGGTTTCGTCGCTGATGTTGATCTGTGCGGTGGTCTTGTCGCTGGCTTCTGGAGTGCTGGCCGCGTATGGTCTGTGTACCGGCATGTTCCGGGTGTTTCGCATGCATGCCCGGCAGGTGGCCGCGGCGCGCGCTCCGCAGACGCAGAGTACGACGCTGGGCGCAGCGCAAAATTAGCCGCAAGATTTATTGCGGCGGCTTCTGCTGTTGCTGCTGCATCTTCATCAACTGATCGTAAATCTCTTGCGGCGTCTTCACGCCGTTTGGGGATGGCTGCGTCGTGGTGTTCGCATTGTGTGAAGCGCTTGGCGGCAATCCGGTGGCGGGCTGCGGTACCCGCGTGGACGGATTCTGAGCCTGTGGAGGAGAAACTCCAGGATACAAGGGCTGCTGGTGAGGTCCGAGCCGGCGCTCTGGAGGCAGATCGTCCTCCCGGCCGGCATATTGGGAGGCGTTCGGATTGGGCGACGTGGCGCCTCCCCGGCGCGGAGTCAACACCAATTCCTCCGGCCTGTCGGCGGAGTCAAAGCGCAGCATCATATTGCTGCCGGTGCCGTCGAGCAGCGCCGACAGCACCGTCGACGGATCGGCAGGGCCATAGCTGCCGAACACGCGCTCCTCGGCCACGCCGCCGATGATCTTCATGCCGGTTATGCGGCCGATCTCACGCAAAATCTGGTTGAGCGACGAGTTATCCGCGTTCACTTGAAGCCTGCCCGCGATGTACGCCACCTGAGCCTGTCGAACCACGCGCTTCGAAGCAGTTCGCGGAGATGGAGGGGGAACGCTCGCGCCTGCAGGCCGGGTGGGAGATGTGGCTGGAAGCGCTTGTCCGTGCCCTCCGGTTGCAGCGCCCAGCAGGACGAAGCTCAGCAATTTGCCCGGAATCCATCGTTGCGCGCCGCACCTCCGGAGTAACTTCCGAGCCGGTTTGTCCTCCATGAACATAGACATTCGACGACCTTCGCGCACTACGGTCAGTCTAACGCCTACGCGGTACTGGCTCGATGCCGATACACTCAATCTGTACGCGTTATGGAGCGGGGAATGAAGGGTTTTGGAGTTTTTCTGTCGGCCGGCCTGCTGACTGCAGGTCTGGCGGCCGGCGCACACGCAGCCGAGGTGTGCACCACCCAATCGCAGATGAAACCGATGGAACGCGAGATGTTGGCCGCTGCCGCCCTGACGCTCACGAAAGCTATCCAGGCCGACGATCAAGCCGCTCTGAAGAGCAATACTATCGCCGAGTACCAGAAGGACTTTACCGGCGTCGCCAATGTGGTCAACGCCACGGCTCCCATGGTCCGGGGCGCGCAGCCGCAGGTAGAGCAGGTCTACCTTCTCGACGCCTCCACGCTGGTTAAGGGCGCTAACGGGGCCAATCCCGATGCCAGCTTCTTTTGCACGCTCAATCAATCTCAGGCTACGGCGGAGTTCTCCATTCCGCAGCTGCCTCCGGGCCGCTACGCGTTCGCCATGGTGCGCATGGAAGAGGCCGCGCCATGGCGGCTCTCGTTCCTGATGCGGCAGGAAAACGGCAGATGGGATCTCGCCGGGCTGTACCCCAAGGCGCTCACCGCCGCCGGTCATGACGGCGTCTGGTACTGGAAGCAGGCGCGCGCGTTTGCCCAAGAGAAAGAGCAGTGGAACTCCTGGCTGTATATGCAGCAGGCCCAGGCGCTGCTGCTGCCGGCAAACTTTGTCTCCAGCACGCATCTCGACAAGCTCCAATCGGAGCTGACGGCCGACGCACCACCCGCGGTGGCCAGCGGATTGAGCAATGACGCGCCTCTGGTCGTCAAGGGACCCGATGGCGCCGAGTATCGGTTCACCTCGGTCACGGTCGACGATTCGCTTGGCAAGGACAAGGTCGATGTCTCGGCTCACCTCAAGGTCGACGCCATGGGCGATCCTGCCTCCGCGCGCAAGCGCAACGTGGACGCCATGACCGCGCTGGTCGCGGCCCATCCGGAGTTCAAGCAGGCTTTTCACGGCGTGTGGGTCTTTGCCGAGGCGCCCGGAGGTTCCCCCTATGCCACCGAGCTCGCCATGACTGAGATTCATTGAGTCCAGGCGCGCAGTCCGATCCTGTCATAGCTTTTCAAGAAAAGAAACGATCTCATGGCGCACGAAGCGCTCCCTTCCGCGTTTCCGCTTGCCATCATTTCGCCACTGGCGTTCAATCGGAACATGACTCTGAAGAGCGAGAGAGCGAACCGCCGCAGGACGAAGATCGCATGATCTCTGCCAAGGCCGTCAAGACGCTGAGCGAAGCCATCGCCACGCGGCGTTCTACGCCGAGCTTTGATGGCTCTCCCATTCCGCCCGAGGATCTCGAACAAATCCTCAGGGCCGGCCTGCAGGCGCCGAGCGGCTACAACATGCAGCCCTGGCGCTTTGTCGTGGTGCAGGCGCCCGAGCATCGCAAACGGCTTCGCGCCGCCAGCTACAACCAAGCCAAGATCGAAGAGGCCTCGGTCGTGATCGTAGCCTGCGGTGACATGGATGGCTGGCGGCAGGACCTGCACAGCATGCTCGAGATGGGACTGGCCGGCGGCATGCCGGAGAGCTATGCGGCGCAGGCCCAAACCAGCGTCTCCAACTATATGTCGAGCTTTACGCCGGACCAGATGAAGCTGTGGCTCACGAAACAAGTCACGCTGGCCTTTACACATATGCTGCTGATGGCCGAGGTGCTTGGGTACGACACCGCGCCCATGGAAGGCTTCGAGCAGGAGAAGGTACATGAAACGCTGCGCCTGCCGCTCAGCTACTGGGTCGTCGCTCTGCTTTGCGTCGGCCACCTGAAGGGCGCGGACAAGTTCGATGGAGGCCGCTTCCCAGTACAGCATACGGTCTTCGGCGAAGAGTACGGCAAGGCGCTGCGGCTGAAGTGACCGTCTCTCTCCAAGGCACAGATGGATCCCGGAGGACGGCAGTGTCGATCGGTAAGGCTCTCCTCCGTTCCTTGGGCGTGCTCGTAATCCTCTTCCTGCTTGCGGCTGGAACGTTCTTCCTTGAGCCGCTCTGGGTGAGCGACAACCTGATCCGCTACAAGCTCTGGCGGCAGCATGTGCGCAGCGAGTCCATCGAGATTGCAGGCAATCGCGTGCACTACTTCGAGGCAATGCCTTCCACGGCGCCCAACGCTGCAGGCGCCGGCCGCGTGTTGGTGTTGATCCATGGGCTGGGCTCGCGCGGAGAGGACTGGTCGCCGTTGATTTCGTCGCTCGCTGCCGCCGGCTTCCATGTGTACGTGCCCGATCTGTTGGGCTACGGACGATCCGCAAAGCCGGATGTCGACTACTCCATCCCGCTCGAAGAGAAGCTCGTCGCGGACTTCATGCAGACCTTGCAGCTGCAACACGCGGATGTCGGTGGGTGGTCGATGGGCGGATGGATTTCGCTGAAGCTGGCGGCGGATCATCCCAAACTCGTCAACCGGCTGATCGTCTTCGATTCGGCCGGCGTCTACTTTCGGCCGACCTTCGACGCAAGCCTGTTCACGCCGACGGATGCGGCCGGGCTGGCTCATCTGATCTCGATGCTGACTCCGCATGCTCAGCCTCTCCCCGCCTTTGCCAGCCGCGCCGCTATCCGGCGCCTGCAGGCAAATGCATGGGTCATTACTCGCAGCGTGCACTCGATGGAGTCAGGCCAGAACCTGATGGACCTCCGGCTGGGCGAGATCCATCAACCGACGCTGGTTGTTTGGGGCAAGCTCGACCAACTAATCCCGCTCGCAGTCGGAGAAGAGATTCACCATAAGATCGCCGGCTCGTCCATGCTGATTGTGGACGGCTGCGGTCATCTCACTCCGAGCGAGTGCTCGAGACCGGTGCTTCATGGGATGCTCGACTTTTTGACGGCCCAGCCCTCGCTAACCGGCGTAGAAAAAACCGTACCGGGCAAAGCGGAGTAGGTTCACTCGCCCGTCCATTGATATGCCCCAGGCTGCGGCAAACCAAGATGCGCCAGTACCCGGTCGACGAACTGCCCAGCCATATCGGTCGTTGTCTGCGGCAGGTTGTAGAGCGTCGGCATTACGGGAAAGATGGTCGCGCCGGCTTCGGCGGCGAGCGTCATGTTGCGTAGATGGATCCGGTTGAACGGCGTCTCGCGAACGCACAGCAGCAGCGGCCGGCGCTCCTTCAGGGTCACATCCGCGGCACGCCCAATCAGCGAAGAGGCAAGCCCATGCGCGATGCTGGCAAGCGTACCCATGGAGCAGGGAAGCACGAGCATCGCGTCGCTCGGGTAGGATCCGGAAGCAATGTTGGCGCCGATGTTTTCGTCCGTATGCTGCTGAATCTTGTCGCACGGTGCGCCGAGAATCTTTTCGGCAAAATGATTTCGGCCGGAAAGAGAAAGTTCTTCCGCGAGCACGCGCAGGGCGGACTCGGAGGCGATCAGGTCGACATGCTTCACACGTTCGTCCCCCGCAAGTTTGCGCAGCGCTTCGACGGCATAAAGCGAGCCTGAGGCTCCGGTGATGGCAAGAGTGAGAATGCGTGGTTGGAGCACAGATTGATTATCGCCCTTGCGTGTCATCGCAAGGAACTTCGATGTCTGCAAAGGCCAAAGCGACGATGGTCGGGCCGCTGTGCGGACGTTGGGCCTTGTACGTTTGGTTGAGTGCCGCTTCGAGAGGCCGGAAGCTTGAATCCATCTCCGCTGCGACGATCTCGGCATCGGAAGCCTGGGTAAAGCAAAGCTCGCAGATAGCGACTCCGGCGTCGGGGTCTTCATGGTCATTGCGGATGGGCGGCCCGAAGGTGCGGCACAGGATCGGCCGATGCGCATAAAGATCGCAGGTCTGGGTCGCGGGATCGAGGATAGGACAGGGGTCAGCGTGGAAGGCCTCTTCGAACAACTCGATCTGTTGTTCGGCTTCTTCATGCTCAAAGAGAATGCCGGTGCCGGGATCGCCGGGGAAAAAGGGCGCGAGGTGCTCGCGGGCGGCGGCGATACGGCTGTGCAGGCGACGGGCTTTCGCAGAGTCTTCGGCCTCTGCCTGAAGCAGACCTTCACGGAGCCGTTCAGCATCGAGCGCGGTAATCTCAAAGACGCCATGGCAGCAGGGCGAGCAGCCAGAATGGCAGAAGAGGTGTGGGCCGGCACGCTGAGCGGCGGAGGCGAGAGCCGCATCGACGATCTGAATAAGCGAGTCAGAAAACGGAATCATGGAAAGCCGAAAATCACGTCCAAGTCCTGGAGATGTGCCCCGAAAATAACGGAGCTTTCGGTATAGTAGCTTTGAGGAAGAAAATGAGCGTCATCGACGATACGCGCAAGGTGCTGCAGGATGTAATCGCCCCGGATCTGAAAGCGATCAACGTTCGCCTGGACGCAGTAGAGCGGGTAATGAATCTGCGCTTTGAGCAGGTTGACGAGCATTTTGAGCAGATCGGCAAGCGCATGGACGAGCGGTTCGCTCAGGTTGACAAGCGCTTCGAGCAGATGGACAAGCGCATGGACGAGCGGTTCGCGCAAAGCGAAAAGCTCACCTTGGCGAAATTCGATCAAGTGCTGGCGCGGATAGAACTTCTGACCAGCGTCGTAAGTGCGAACCATGAGTCGGAGATGAAGGCGATGAATCTGGAACGGCGTATGGAGCGGATCGAACTAAGCATGGCTCCGAAGCTTGAGCCCGGACTCTCCAAGAGCTAAGACTCTCCCAGAACCCGCGCAAAGATGGCGTCGACGTTCGCTAACTGACGCCCATAATCAAACGCACGGACCAGCTTTTCCGGTGATAACCGCGAAGTAATCTCCGGCACCTTGGCAATCTCATCGCGAAAGACGAGCTCTTCCTTCCAGCTGCGCATCGCATGCGATTGGACAAGCCGGTACGCGTGCTCGCGGCTCATCCCGGACTCGGCCAGGTCAAGCAAAAGCTGGCCCGAAAAGATCAGCCCTCCGGTCGACTCCAGATTCTTCAGCATACGCGCCGGATAAACGAGCAGCTTCTCAATCAAAGTGGCGGTCTTCTGCAGAAGGTAGTCGGCAAGCGTAGTCGTATCGGGCAAAATCACGCGCTCGGCCGAGCTGTGCGAGATGTCGCGCTCATGCCACAAAGCCACGTTCTCAAACGCCGTCTGCGCATTGGCCCGCACCACGCGCGCAAGCCCCGAAATCTGCTCGCTGGTGATGGGATTTCGCTTGTGCGGCATGGCGCTCGAGCCCTTCTGCTTCTCAGAGAAAAACTCCTCAGCCTCGCGCACCTCGGTGCGTTGCAGATGACGGATCTCGGTCGCAATCTTGTCCAGCGTTGAGGCCAGCACGGCCAGGGTCGCGATGTATGCAGCGTGGCGATCGCGCTGAATGACTTGCGTCGCTACCGCCACCGGCTTGAGATTGAGCGCGGCGCAAATGGCCTCTTCATGCTCCGGCTTTAAGTGACCAAACGTTCCGACCGCACCCGAGAGCTTGCCCACGCGCAGGTCCTCGGCAGCGGCGTCGAAGCGGATGAGCGAGCGCTGGATCTCGGCGTACCACAGCAGCAGCTTGAGACCGAAGGTCGTTGGCTCCGCGTGAATGCCATGCGTGCGGCCAATGATCGGCGTGTGCTGGAACTCGAGCGCACGCACCTTGAGCACTTCAGCCAGGCGAAAAATCCCGGCGCGAATCATCGCCGAAGCCTCGCGTATCTGCAACGCCTGCGCGGTGTCGACCACGTCCGTCGAAGTCAGCCCGTAGTGCAGCCACCGCGAGGCATCCGGATCGCCGATATGCTCAGCTACTGTCGTCGTGAAAGCGATGACATCATGGCGAACCTCGGCCTCGATCTCGTCGATGCGCGCCACGGTAAACCCGCTGCGGTCGCGAATCGCATCTGCCGCACGCTGCGGCACCAGACCGGCCGCCGCCAGCGCCTGGCTCGCCGCGATCTCCACCCGAAGCCAGCAGCGATACTTGTTCTCATCCGACCAGATGCGGCCCATCTCCGGGCGTGTATAGCGCGGGATCATCGGCGGCTACTTGGCCACGCCAAACAGCTCGGACATTTCCTCATGCAGGAAGCCGCGGCCGGGCTTATAGGGCTGGATCCATTTGCCGTCCAGCACAAACTGCGGAATCGCGCGCTTGCCCACATTCTCCATCACCTGATCGGCCGCCCCGGGCGTCTTCTCGATGTCGATCTCCTGATACGGAATGTTGTGCGTGGTGAGAAAGCGCTTGGCTTCGCGGCAGTCGCGACACCAGGAGGCGGAGTAAACGAGGAGTTCCATGGTGCTAGTTTACCGTGCCGCAGGCGTGATGCAGGTGAGCACGGCATTCATGCTGCCGGTCCGGTAGCCCTCCATGTCGAGCGTGACGTAGGTAAAGCCGAGGGGGCGCAAGGCAGCAGTCATAATGTCCAAAACCTCCATCGTGAGCGCTCGCGGCAAGTCCTGCCGGGCAATCTCGACGCGTGCCAGGGTGCCATGGTGACGAACCCGCACCTGCGGGAAGCCCAGCGCATGCAGCGCATCTTCCGCGCGCTCGACCTGCGATAAGGCCTCATTCGTCACGGGCCGCCCATACTCGATGCGCGAGGACAGGCAAGCGGAGGCAGGCTTGTCCGCAATCTCGAGGCCGGCTTCCCGGGCGAGCTGCCGGATCTCCGGCTTGGTCAGTTGCGCCGTCACCAGCGGCGCCACGGCATGGTGCAGCGCCGCGGCGCGCTGGCCGGGCCGAAACGTAGCCTCGCCCGGAGACTGATCGTCCAGGTTCATCCCGAACGCAATGTGGGCGAAGCCATGTTCGGCGCGGTAACCTTCCATTTGCGTAAAAAGCTCGTCCTTGCAGTGGAAGCAGCGCTGACCGTCGTTGCGGGCGTAGTCGGCATTCGCCAGCTCATCGGTCTGCAGAATGTGGGTCGGAATTGAGTGGACCGCGGTAAAGGCCAGCGCCGCGGCAAGCTCCGCTCGCGGCAGGGAAGCCGAATCGGCGATGACGGCCAGCATCCGCGGCCCCAGCGCGCGGTGCGCCGCATAGGCCAGATACGCCGAGTCCGTTCCGCCGGAGTACGCCACCAGCACGGAGCCGAGATGGAGCAGAGTCTCATGAAGGCGCGCCAATTTTTCGCTTAGAAGCATGTGCCTTGGATGAGTATCGAGCCTTATCAATATGCCTGCGCCAGCAACTGCCGCCAAAGCTCCTCATCCACTGGCACTCCCAGCCGCAGATTCTCCTCGCGCGTCGCCAGCGTTTGCTCGCCCGGATAGCGCACCGGCTTGGCCACATCCACCGCCGCCGCCCGATGCAGGTCGGCAAGCACCCCGTCCGCCGTTGCGTCCAGCGCCTCGCGGTCCGCACCCAGACGGCTCGGGTCAATTGCTACAAAGACCTGCGAAAGACCCGACTCGCGCAGCGGATCGCGTGGAATCTGGTGCGTCGCCAGCCCGCCCGAGAGCATCGCCGCAATCAGATCGAGGGTCATTGACAGCCCCGAGCCCTTCCAAAGCCCGATCGGCAGAGCGCGTTCCGTCGCGGAAATTGCCGCGGCATCCGTGCTTAACTTACCGCCGGCATCAAAGCCTCCTGGAAACGGAAGCGGCTCGCCGCGCTTCGCGTACGCGCTCAAGGTCCCATATGAATACTGCGACATCGCCATATCAACGACCACATGGCCCCCGCCTGGACGCGGCACCGCCAGCACCAGAGGATTATTGCCCACCGTCGGCGCCACCGCTCCCCAGGCCGGCAGATTCGGCAGCGTGTTCGTGAAGCATATTCCGAACAGACCCGCGTCCGCAGCTTGCCAGCCGTAGGTTCCGCCGCGCATCCAGTGATTCGTGTTCGCCAGCGTCACCGCTCCGATGCCATGCTGGCGGGCCAAATCAACGGCTCTCTGCATCGACGCCCACGCGTTTAAATTGCCGGGCCCAAAATTGCCATCCCACCTCTCCAGCCCGCCAAAGGCGCTTCCCAGGCTCGGGCTTGCCGACGGCTGAACGACGCCGAGCTTCACGGTCGCAATAAATCTGGGAAAACGCGCCAGCCCATGGGTGTACACGCCGTCACGGGTTGTCTCCGCAAACAGACGTGCGCATAAACCAGCCCGGTCTGCGCTGAATCCAAGAGGCAACAGCGCGGTCTCGAGAGCCTGCTGAAGATCCGTGAAGGGTATGCGCACGATTCCATGCTACGGCCTCCGCGGACTGGATGCGCCGAACTACATCGGGCGATCCGCAGGCTGAATTGTTTTCTCTTCCATGGATTCAGCCTCCTTGACCAGCTTTTCCGCACGCTCATGGAGCTGCTTTGAGTGCTCGTGCGCCACATGCGAGTGCTCGTGCGCCTGCTTGGACAACTCATGTGCGCTCAGGTGGTCGCCCTTCCCGTGGGCCGTCGCAGCAGCGGCGTGCGCATGGGCGGCAAGATTGTGGTACTCAGCGGCATGGTCGTGGGTAGATTGCGGCATAGGTTCGCTCCTTTGCCCTTTGGATGCGTACGGAGCCACGGTGCTGCCCTTTTCTCCGGCAACGTCCATGTTAGGACGATTACAGCGCCGCTTTGCCCACTGGCTTAGGACGCCGGAGCTGCGGGCCTGGGCTGCGACAGCCAGAGCAGCGGCTGGCGAATCGGAAATGTGCGCAGAATCTCCGGGTCCTGGGGATCGGGATCGAGCGTTCGCCACAAGGTCACATACTCCGCCTGCTGATACGCCCGCCCCGCAAACACCAACGCCGGCCGCCGTCCAGGCAACAGCCTGAAGTGCGTCCGATCCGCCGGATACGGCCACTTGGCCCGGTTCGCAAGATACGGGGCAAACCGGGCGATCGCCGCCCGCATCCCCGGACCATCCTGCAGCTCGTACTCCCACGGGCTCTCGAACCGCGTCGTCATCAGCACGCACGCGCCCGCCAGCAGGTCCAGGTTGAACAGCGAATCGCGAAACGGATTTTCCGTCGGCAGCTCATGCGGAAAGAAGCCGCTTGCCTCGATCTGCGCGCGTAACGTCACGGTCTTGAACCGATGCCGCAGTTCGGCAAGCACTGTGTCATTGCCCGCCAGGCGCGCAAATGCCGCCGCCTGGAGCAACCAGGAGCTCCCATGGTGATTCTTGGCATCCCGCGCCAGCAGCGCCGTCCGATCGGTCGTCAGCCACTCCAAATAATCGGCGAACCACAGCTTGACCTTCGCCTGCAGTCCCGGCTCGAGCGTCAGGAACGGCAGCGCAACCGCCATCTCCGCCAGGGCCGAGCGATCGGTCACCCCCTCAAAGGCGGCATACGCCGGCGTCGTCGGCAACCGCGTCTCCGGGTCCAGCAGCCATGCCTGCAAATGCAGGCCCGCATGCTCACCATAGTTCGCCGCATTTTCGGAGTCGATCTGAGCCGCCGCGGCCAGTGCTGGAACCGCCAGGGTAAACGCCAGATACTCCGGGCTTTGCGGATCCTTGCTCGGCTTGGGCGGCTCGGCGAGAGCTCGGTGTGCGGCCGCGAGAATACGGTCGCGATCGATCTCCGCAATCTTCGGGCGAGTTGTCGGTGCAGGCGACAAAACCTGAGCCATGCAAGCGAAAGGACGCAGCGTGGCCAAAATGGAGAACGACAGAAAACTACGGCGTGTGCTCATTGGGAGACTCGCTTCGTGCTCACTCTACTTTCGGCCGCCAGACCGCGTCGGGCTTCCATATGGGCCGGCTGTCGGACTCCGCAACTCGGTAGCCGACATCGAGAAGCACTTGCAGATCTTCCACGGCTCCACTCAGGTCCCAGTCCGGCTTCACCACATCCGAAGGTTGATGGTAGTCGTGAGCGATGTACTCCGCGCGCTTTTCCGGCCCGAAGCTGCCCGGTTTTCCGACGTAATCAATACCCGGACTGGTTTCGAGGGACGGCACATTGCCTCGGGCAAACTCATAATGATCCGAGCGGAAATAGAAGCCCTGTTCCGGGGCCGTGTCGCCCGTGATCACCCGGCCCTGCGCCTTGACCGCCTCTGCCGTCAGGTCGTCCAGAGTCGAGTTGCCCAGACCGACAATCGAAAAGTCGTGCGTACGTCCCCAGCCCCAATTGCTGAAGTAATCCAGATTGATGTTTGCCACGGTGTTCGCAAGGGGGTAAAGCGGATGAAGAATATAATAGCGCGCTCCCAGCAGACCCTTCTCCTCCGCCGTGGGCCAGAGAAAGAGCATGGTTCTGCGCGGTGCGGGCTGCATCGTCTTGAATGCCCGCGCCAGCTCGAGCACGCCCGCCGATCCAGCTGCGTTGTCACTGGCTCCGTGGTAAATCTTGTCTCCCACCTGGCCGTGATGATCCCAGTGTCCGCTGTAGATCACATATTGGCTCTTCAGCTGCGGGTCGCTGCCGGTAATCCGGGCAATCACATTGGCTGAATCGACCTTGCGGACCCGCGAGCGGATGTGAAACGTAGCCTCTGCCAACAATGGCACTGCGCGAAATCCCGGCCGAGCCGCGGCTGCCCGCATCTTGACGAAGTCCACTCCGGCTGCGGAGAACAGCGCCGCCACTCGATCCGTGCCGAGCAGCGCCTGAGCCTGAACCCGGTCGCGCTCTCCTGAGCCGCGTAGAGTCATCACCTCGCGGGTGTAGTTTTGCAGCATCGCCGGGCTGGGTTGAGGCGTCGCGGAGACCAGAATCACCGCTGCTGCCCCGTGCCGAAAGGCCGTATCGAGCTTCGTCCCCGTACGCCCGTAGACCGTCAGCGCGCGCCCCAAAAACATCTTCTCATCCCACTTCGAAGGATCGGCGGCAAGCACCACCGGTGGATCTCCGCTTAGCAGAACGACCGTCTTTCCGTGCACGTCCACGCCGGCGTAATCATCCCAGCGATACTCCGGCGCCACCACGCCGTATCCGCCAAAGACTAGGCCGCTCGAAACAACATCGACCTTGCTGACCGGCAGCGCAGACCAGGCCACGTACTCCTGGCCGGCAACCAGGAGCATCTCCTTGCCTCGAACCTGAACCTGAAGCGTACTGTCCTCGGTAAGGATGCCCCAGAGCGCAACCTTCTGGATCCAGCTGCCGTCCGGATTGCCCGGCAAAAGCCCGATCTCTTTGCATTGCGCAATGAGGTACGCCACGCTTCTGGTCTCGCCCTCGGTGCCTGGCGCGCGGCCCATGTAGGCATCGGAAGAAAGCTCAGTGATGTGGCGCAGCAGATGCGCGGACGTGATCGCCGCCTCGGCGCGTCTCAGCTGCACAGCAGGAGTGCCCTCCTGAGCAACGGTTCGCGCCTCAGCGAGCAAACTGACTAACACCAACAAAACGACTGCAAAGAGTCTCAAGATACTTCCTCACGTCAGCCTACAGGAAGTATATCGGCGGCTTTCGGCAGAACTTGAGCCGTTCCGGCCATTAATTTGCCGAAAGCTGCAGCAAAACAGAGACTCAGGTCAGCAAAAAAGAAGCACGGGACGGAAGCGCCTCTCTCTCGGTAAAAAGAGGCACAGAGCCGACCTCGTCGCTGCCATCGCTCCCGAGCACAAAAAGCTGGTTCGGGGCGCTCTCCCGATGAAGCTGCAGGAAATCTGCCGGAAAAAAGCTTGCCAGCCCATCCGCAAACTCAACAAAGACACCGTCTCCCGCCATCTGTACCGCGACCACCTCTCCATGATTCATGTGCTTATCGACGCACTCCAGGACCGTTGGCGAGTGCGCCTCTCCAGCCCAAGAAGAACATGATCTCTGCCGAAAGCCCAGACCACAGAGGTTGTAGTTTCGTCGCTTGTAGCCTACAAATCGCAGGTTCCACCAAAATTGAATTTGGCATGAGACGAAAACACTAAATATCTTTTAACAAATCCGAAAGCGACATATTCAAGCCGATGGCCATGACCTCCAATAAGGGAAGGGAGATGGACTTTCGGCCACGCTCCACGTCGCTGATAAAGCTGCGGTCGATTCCAAAATCGACCGCCATACGCAACTGGGTTAAATTGCGCTCGCGCCTCAACTCACGCAGACGGGCTCCAAAACGGGAACTTACGTCTCTCGGAAGATAGTAGAGAGAGGGATCGCGTGGGGTACGAGCCGCTATGGGCGGAACTTCTCTAACTTGTCGGGAAAGATTCATCGCAGCAGCTCCAGGCAAAGAGATAAAAAGCTGTAACATCCGCTCCCGGGTCTCCGGGTAGCTCAGCATGTCATGTCGTCGACGAAAATCCTGATGGCCCGGTAGTTCTCTTTTGGGCTTAGTCTGAGGTCATCTTGATCATTCGCCATGCTTAGACACGCCGATGATACGCGAGAGTCGCTCCGGGTGAACAGAAAAATTGCCGGAAAGCGACAAACTTTCGTCACCTGCCGCATCCCGGGCTAGCCCCTCTCTATAAACGTCCGTACGGCCTCAGCGGTTTTCTGGCGGTACCGTTCCCAAGTAAACGTCTCCGCACGCAGCCGGGCCGCGACTCCCATGCGCGCCAGCTCTGGCCGGTGATCGGCCGCCCAGGCGATCTTCTCCGCCAGCAGATCCGGTCTCCTCGGCGCCACGATGAACCCCTGTGCGCCGTCCTCAATCAGGTCCGGCGCCGCCGTGTGCGTGGTCGAGAGAACCGGCAAGCCACAAGCCAGCGACTCCAGCAGCACCTGCGCAAAGCCCTCCGCCACTGAAGGAAACACAAAGAGGTCCGCCGCCTGGTACGCCTGAACCAGCTCTTCGGCACCGACCGACGGCCGAATCTCCACCTGATGGGTAAACGGTTTGAACAGCGCCAGATCATCCAGCACGCGGCCGCAGATCGTCAGCTGGATTCCCCGCGTTCCTAGCAGCCGGAGCGCCTCCAGCAGATACTTAATCCCCTTGCGCTGGTTGATTCTGCCGACAAACAGTAGGTTGAGCATGCCGTTCGCCGGCCTGGCCTGGGCCGCCGGACGAAACCGTTCCAGATCCACACCATAGGGAATGACCGTGATTGCGGAAGCCGCGGCGCCGTTTTCGATCAGGCTGTCGCGCGTAAAACTTGAAGCGACCAGGAACCGGGTAGCCATCTTCGTCTCCTCGACTAAATGGTTAAAATCTTCGGGCTTCAGGGCCAGCTCCCACTCCTGCTCAAGCGATGCCGCGCAATCCGGATGAGCGGCCAGTTCCTCGGACAGAATCCGCCGCATGGTCGCCGGATGAGGATGCATCTGGAATAGCATCGCCGGATGAGGGTAGTTGCGGAACGCATCGAAGCCGTAATAGCTGTAGCTGACCAGCGCGGCGCCACGCCGCTGTGCGAGCCGTCCGGCCATCCGGCCCAGGGTCGCGTCGGCCGCCCGCTGCGCCCGCCGGCGGATCGGACCGGGCAGAGCAGGCAGCTTCTCGAACGCCAAGGTGCGCAGGCCGGCCAGCAGCGCCATCCGCACCCTCTCCGCCGGCACACCCGCGACGGTACGTTGACGCAGCATCCGCACTGCCTTTAATGGCAGCATCCGCTCCAGAAGTCGAGCCCAGGAGCGATCCCCGGTCCAGAAAAGGTCGGTCACCAGCGCCTCCAGCAGGCCGGCCTCACTCAGCGCCAACGCCAGCTGGTACGCATCCCGCGCGCCGGCATGAACCACGACCGCGCGTCGCGCCGGCAAAGGCAAGTCCGAGGGAAGGGTGGAAGCCAAGGGTTTGCTAGACAAGACCTGGAAGACTCCAATCAACCAAGAATGTTGTAGTTACAGAAGCTTGTCAAACTCATGCTTCAAGCGCGTGGCCGACTGCTCCCAAGTGAATCGCCGGGCTTGCACACGTCCAGCGGCGGATAATTGTTCGCGCGCCCGCTCGTCTGTCAACAGGTTTGAGAGGGCGGCGAGATGAGCCTCCGGATTTTCCGGATCGGCCAGCAGAGCCGCTGTGCCGGCAATCTCCGGGATCGAAGATCCGTTGCTGGCCACTACTGGCGCGCCGCAGGCCATCGCCTCTACTACCGGCAAGCCGAAGCCTTCGTACCGGGACGGATACCAGACGATGGTCGCGGCAGCATACAGCGCATGCAGCGCCTCGTCTGAGACAAAGCCGAGCAGGCGGAGGTTCGGAGCCAGAGCCGCGGCTCGCTCGATGTAGACCGGATCGTTATGGTTCACTCCGGCGATCGTAAGGTCAGGAAAACGCTGGATAAGATCCGGAAGCACGGTCAGAATCAGCTCCGCATTCTTGCGAAAGTGCAAACCACCAGGAATGAGCAGGAACGGCCGGTCGGCCAATCCGGCCTGGCGGAGAAACTCCGTCCCGGCTTCCGGAACGGGGTCGAAAAAGTGAGGCGTCACACCGTTCGGCACGCAGCGGATGCGGCTTGCGATCTCTGGAAAAAAATGCGCCAGGCGCCCGGCCGAGAACTCCGACACGGTATGAAACAGATCCGCCCTGCGCGCCAGCCGTCCGAAGAGCAGCGACCACTTCAGGCGAGTCTTCCAGAACGCCAACTCGCGGCGGTGCGCCACCTGCTCAAAGTAGCCTGCATCGTGCGCGGTCACCACCAGCCGAGCCTGGGCGACCGGCACGTACGACTCCGCCGTGCAAAACACAATCTGCGCCTCCGGCCAGAACCTCTCGGCCCGCGGGGCATTCAGCAGAAACCAGCGCGCCTGCTGCCGGGAGGTGTCGTCTGGAAAGGTATGATAGGTGTACGAGGTCCAGGGCTCTCCCACCAAAGGGAGAATGCGGGCCTTGTCTCCGGCATCGGCCAGCACGTGAAGGTCAAGGTCCGGCCGCCGCGCCAGATGCTCGGTCAGCTGTCGCGCGGTGCGTCCAGCGCCCGTGGAGGCGTGGATATTTCTTAGGTGCACGTACGCCAGCACGCGCAGGGCCGATGCGGGCGCGCCGGAACGGTATGCCATTCCCGGGAGCGTCGCCCTTTCATCTGAAGCAGGATTGGAGAGCAAGAGAAAACTCCAGAGGAGAAGCTGAGGACAAGAAGAACACGAATGGTGGAGCGTAGCTCAATCATTCCAAGCCTTGCACGAACTCCACCGAGTGTACCCGACCTACAACAGCCCAACCAAGAGAATACCCGTTAGAAAACGCTAGTCCGCTTCCGTCTAAGGAAATGTTTTCCCAACTTGGGATTCACATCGAAAAGTTTTTCCATAATGTTGGATGTTCTGGCAGCTCAATGACAGATACTCAATACGAGGGATGCAAAACCGGCTTCGTCCCTGAAACGTAGCTCAAAAGACTGCTACGGAAGATCGATCTTGTTTGGAGGACTTTGTGCAAGCAATCATTCCGGAGGTGTAGCCAGCAGACGACGCAATACATCCGGCGATCGTCTCTACTCGTACTCAGGACACTTGGATAACACTATGAAGTATCTGACCGCTTTACCGTTATTTTGCCTCATCTTCTCTCTCTCTTGTCTGTGTCCCGCGCAGAGTTCTCTGCAGCGGCGCGAGGATAATTCTGCGGCGTACGTGCTTGGTCCGGGAGATCAAATCTCGATCCAGGTCACGGATATGGACGATTTTCCCAATCGGCCGCTGCAGATTGATCCGGATGGGTTTGTGGACCTGCCCTTGATCGGGCGCCTGCATGCGAGCGGCCTTACCTTGGCGCAGATGAAGACCGAGATGGCGGTTCGCCTCACGAAATACATCGATGCGCCGCAGATTGTGCTCAATCTTACCCAGAACCAAAGCACACCGGTGTCGGTGCTGGGCGCGGTCAATACTCCTGGAGTGCATCAGCTCGACGGCCCCAAGCGCCTGCTTGAGGTGATCTCGCTCTCGGGCGGTATCCGGCCGGATGCGGGCAACGAGGTGATCGTGACGCGCCAGGCCGGCCGGGCTCCCTTGACCTTAGCGGACGGGCACGTCGAGCTGAGCCAGGGTTACAGCACTGGAAGGTTTTCGCTCGATAATCTGATCCATGCCCAGAATCCCGCGGACAACATTCTGGTCGAAGCAGGCGACGTAATCTCGATTCCGAAGGCGGAGCTGATCTATGTCGTCGGGGATGTGCGGAAGGCGGGCGGCTTCACGTTGTCCACCCACACCAGCCTGCCGCTGATTCAGGCGCTTTCTCTGGCGGAGGGGATGGGTCCGCATGCCGCGGGCAAGCGCGCCCGCATTCTGCGTCCAGCCCCGGGAGGCGACGGGACGCCGAAAGAGATCCTGGTGGACGTCGATAAAATCATGGCGGGCAAGGCGCCCAATCCTCCACTGTTCGCGAACGACGTTCTGTTCATTCCCAACAGCGCTGCGAAGGCGATCTCGGAACGGGCTTTCGAGACCGCGCTCGGAGTAGTCGCGGGTGTCGCGATCTACCGGCAGTAGAGTCCCCGCAGCCACCGCATGCTGCCCTAGCGAACGCTCCTGGAGAAGCTATGTTCAACGAAGAACAGAACGAGACAAGTCTGCGCCGCACGGAACGGCTTCGCGAAGGTGGCCCCATAGTTCTGGCTCCTGAGGTGTCCGGCGGCTCTGCGGCTTCGTCACGGCAGACTCTGCCGGCGGAATATCTAACGACCTTGAAGCGGCATCGGCTGCTGATTCTGGCTTCGGCCTTGGCAGGCATGCTTCTACTGATCGCTTTCGGGTTGAGCTCCCAGCCCCTTTACCGGGCTCGGACGTCGATTGAGATTCAGGGCCTGAACAGCGACTTCCTTGACTCGCGCAGCGTAACTGTCTCCGGCGATAATACAGCGCAGGCCGCGGATCTCAATCTCCAGACGCAGATCAAGCTGCTGCAGAGCGAGACGCTGATGCAGCAGACCGTGGCGGTGCTGAAGGCGATGCCGCATCCGGACACCCTTGACCGCGACGATCTGCTCTCGCGTCTGGAGCGGACGTTGCATTTGCCCGGATCCAAGCCGATGGCCTACGATGCGCTGGTCGAAGATGCGGCGATGCGCGTCAAGGTAAAGCCGATGGGCGTGACCCGGCTGGTCGAGATTACGTGCGACTCCTACAATGCGGCGTTCTCGGCGCTGTTTTGTAACACCATCACCTCCAAATTTGCCGAAGGCGATCTGGATACGCGCACGCTGCAGGCGCGGCGGACGAGTGATTGGCTTAATCAGCAGGCCATTGAGCTGCGGGCCAAGACACAGGAGTCGGAGAACAAGCTTGAAGCCGCGACCGGCGGCAATGGCCTGGTGCTGAGCACGCAGAGCTCGACGGTCGGCGAAGAGCGGCTGCGGGAGCTACAGGATGAGCTGGTCAAAGCGCAGACCGATCGCATGGCGAGGCAGGCGGACGCGGAGGTGGCAAGCCGCGCGCAGGTGGATACGCTGCCCAATGTAATCGACAATCCTGCGTATCGTGCCTATCAGGTGAAGCTGGCTGAGCTGCGCGGGCAACTTGCAAATCTGGTTCCGCCACTGAAGGAAGCGGATCCCAAGGTGATCCACGTCCGATCGGAGATCCGCGAAGCCGAGGCAGGTCTCGAAGCCTCCGCCAAGGCCAGCACCGGCCGCCAGACGAACGAATTCCAGGCTTCCAGGCATCGCGAGGATCTGCTTGCTGCCGCCTATCGCGCGCAGGAGGCCAACGTCTCGTCCGATCTTCAGCGGGCGGCCCAGGTGAGCCTACTACGCCGCGAGGTGGAGTCTGAGCAAACGCTCTATCAGACCCTTCTGCAGCGCTCGAAGGAAGCAGGCCTGGCCTCTGCTCTCCAAGCCTCGACGGTGCGCGTGGTCGACCGGGCTCAGGCGCCCCGGATCCCGTTCGCGCCGCGGCGCAAGCTTTCCGCCGGCGCGGGCCTCGCCTTAGGGTCGCTGCTGGGGATCGGCTTTGCCTTCTATAAAGACCGCTCGTCGCGCGTCTTCCGCGTTCCAGGCGACGTGCCTCGTTACCTGCATGTGCATGAGCTGGGAGTTATTCCAGCGGCGCAGCCGGGCGCGCGCCTTAACGCGAAGCGGCATTCCGCGTCCGGTCTCGCCTTGCAGGGATCGGGAGAAGCCGCGCTGCAGTCCGGCAAAGCCTTGTCCTTAGCGCGCTGGGAAGACGACTTCTCGCTCATGGCGGAGGCGTACCGCAACGCTACGTTCTCGATCCTGCTCTCGGACTCGGGCAAGCGCACCCGCACCTACGTTGTGTCGAGCCCGACCGCGGGCGAAGGGAAAACTACGGTCACCTCAAACCTAGGCGTAGCCTTGAGCAAATCCAAGCTGCGTGTCGTGCTGATCGACGGCGACCTTCGAAAGCCAAGTCTGCACAAAGCCTTCGGCGTTTCGAGCGCCTTCGGTCTGCGGAACATCTTGCGCGGCGAGGTTTCGCTCGATTCGACCCCCGTCGCCTCCTATGCCAAACGAACCAACATCTCCAACCTATTCGTGATTCCGTGCGGCAGCGGCAGCGAAGACATCGTCGGTCTGCTGCATTCGTCGTACGTGGGCGAGCTGCTCACCCGTCTCTCGCACGACTTTGACATCGTCCTGATCGACACCCCGCCGGTGCTGCATATGGCCGATGCGCGCATCTTTGCCGGGCAGAGCGACGGCGTGATTGCCGTCTTCCGCGCCGGCTATACAGATCGCGAGCAGGCCGCAGCGGCTCGCGATCTGTTTGAGCATGACGGCGTCCGGCTGGTCGGAACGATTCTGAATGACTTTGATCCGGCGCGCGAAGGCAAGCCGGGCTACTACGAGTCCTATTACCGGTATCACACCCATCCGGAAGCGGCCGAGACGGCGACGGTGGGTTCATGACCTCGTCGGTGCTTGAGGACGCCGGGCGCACGGTCCAACCGGATCCCGAGGCGGTCGCGGCCGGCGCTGCGGTCGAGCCTCAGCCGTTTCCGGCCCAAGATTCGAGCCAGGGCTCGGCTCTGCCGGCACATGTCACCCGACATGTCGTGGCCGGCACCAGCGCCCTGGGTCTAGGCATGTTCATCGAGCGCGGCAGCGGCTTTCTCGCCAACGTGCTCGCCGCCCGCTTTGCCGGCGCGTCAACCTTCGGCGCTTACTCACTTGCCATCTCGACGGCCAACAATATCTCCACCTATGCCGCCGGCCAGATCGGCTCGACCGCAGCCCGCTTCTCGGGCAAGTATCCGTATGGCTCCTCCGGCTACTCGACCCTGGCGCGCGCCCTTTCGATCGTCTCGGTCACCTCAGCCTTGCTGGCCGCCGCCGGCCTCTATCTCGGCGCTGGGCCGATTGCGCATCTTCTCGGGAAACCGGTGCTGACCCGGCTTTTGCAGTGGGCCGTTCTGTCCGCGGTAGGCATGATTCTGCTCGAGTGCGCGCGCGGCTTTTTTGTCGGGCAGCGCCGGCTGCGGGCTTTGGTGCTGCTTTCAGTCCTGGTCGGGGTTGGCATGATCATCCTGCTGCCGGCCGCCGCCCATCGGCACAGCCCGGTGCATATGATTGTCTCGCAGGGCCTGATTACCGCGGCGGCGGTGGCCATCTGTCTGCTGCTGGCGCGACCTCTCGGGCTTTTCGCCGAGCGCAGCAGCGCCCCCGCCCCAGCTCTGCGTCTCGGTCCCATGCTGCGGGAGGTCTGGTCGTTCGGCTTTGTGCAGCTCTCCGGTCTGATCGGCTCAAATCTCGCCGGGTGGTGGCTTACGACGCTGGTCGCCCGCGCCGATACGACACTGGTCCAGATGAGCTTCTTCGCGATCGCCAGCCAGTTGCGCAATCTCGCCGGCATCGCGCCCGGCCTGCTCACCGAGGGCAGCTATGCCGTCATGGCCGATCCCGAAGGGGAACGTTCGCGCACGCCGCACCAGGTCATGGCTTTGTGCAGTTTTGCCTCGCTCGGCGTAGCTTCGCTGCTGGCCAGCATTGGCATTGTGGTCGTGCCTTGGGTGTTGCGGCTTCTCTACGGCCATACTTACGACTCCGCCGCTTTGGCCACGGCCTGCGGTCTGGCCGTCGCCGTGGTTCACATGGGCAACGCTCCGGCCGCCGCGCGCCTGACCATCGTCTCCATCCGCGCCACCGGCGTCATCAACACGGTCTGGGCCGTGGTGGTCGCCGGAGCAGCCAGCGTCTTCTTCTTTCGTCAGGGCAGCGCCGCGGCGGCGATGAGCATTTACTTTCTCGCGCATCTGTTCGCCGGCGGCCTTGTGCTGCTGACGCTCAAGCGCAAGGACCACGTCCCGCAGGGCATGATCGCGAGCTATCTGATCGGCGCCACCAACAGCGCGCTGCTGATTGTCCTCGCCTTCGTACGCAATCGCAGCCGTTCGCCCTGGGGAACGACCGGCCTGATGCTGGCCGTTGTTCTATGCGCGTTTTGGGCGCTGTTTTCGCTCGGCCGCCGCTATGGCTGGCTGCCCCGGCTTCAGACCATGCAGCGCGCTGCCAGCGCCGGCTGGGCGCGGCTGACCGTCTTCCGGAGGCCTCGCCATGTTTGAGCTCATGCTACTGGCCGCGGCCGCAATCGCCATCTGCGGCACTGTCATCGCCTTTGACGGCAGCCGCGACGTCTTTCATCCGCTCATCTTTATCGGCCCCATGATGGCCTTTCTCTATGGCTGGATGCCGTTCAAGCTGCTCCAAGCCGACGGACTGGCGCGCTTCTTCGATTCCGACCAGCTGATCCACGTGCAGACCCTGAATATCTGCGGCGTGGCCGCCTTTGTCATTGCCTGCCTCAGCGTCGGATTGCGAGTCAAGCGGATCGATTCCTCCGGCCGGCCGCTCTTGACTCCGCTCGGGCTGCGCCGCCTCATGATCGGCTCCGCCATCGCCGGAGCGATCGGCCTCACCTGCTGGGGCATCTCGATCGTCAATGTCGGCGGCTTTACCGCCGCATTCAGCAACTCCTATGGCGGCGGCTGGGACGACAGCGGTTACGTGCGTGACGGGAACCTGCTTTTGCTGGTCGGCATCCTGCTCTCGATGCTCTCTCTTTCGGCCGGCGGCCCACGCTGGCTGGGGCTTCCTCTGGTCGCTTTGTACGGATTTCCATGGGCCTCGAGCGCTCTGCTCATGGGCCGGCGTGGACCGACGTTCGCTCTGGTCGTGGTGCTGGCCATGGGCTGGTACTTCAACCGCGTCAAGCGTCCGCCTCTGGTTGCGGTTGGATTGGCCGGCGTTTGTTTGGGCTGGCTCGCGATGTTTCTGGTGACCAATCGCAGCAGCATCTATATCGGCTCGGATTTCGACATGAAGACCGATGTCAGCGCCGTGGTTGACAAGCCCGATACCGGCAACGAGTTCATCTATGGCACCGGAACCGTCATCGCCACCGAAAAGCGCGACCACTACTTCTGGATGCGGCGCTACCTTGCCCAGATCATGGTTCGCCCCATCCCCAGTGCGATCTGGCCGACCAAGTACGAGGACTTCGGCGTTCCCGAACTGCTCAACAACGCCGGCACCGGGGAGGGCTTCGGCGACGCCTTGGGCTGGGTCGGCGCCAATGGGTCGGCCCCGGGCATCATCGCCGACCTCTTTGTCGAGGTATGGTGGCTGGCGATCGGCATCATGGCTTTGTTGGGCTGGATTTACGGCTTTGTCTGGAAGCGGGCGGTCGAGCGCGGCGGTCCTTGGTCGGCCCAGTACGTTATCCTCTCCGCGCTTTCAATCTATCTCGTCATGCAGACCATGGAGGCCGTCATCTTCCGCACTCTGCTGCTTTCTATTCCGTGCTGGATTACCTTTCGCTGGGCGCTGCGGGAGTCTCAACCCCAGGCGCGTCCGCGTCTCTCCGGCGGACGTATGCCGCTTGGTTCCGACCGATCGAGGAGGCTGACCCATGTCTGATACTCAGCGTTTTTCCTGCCGCGTGGCCGTGATCTGGATTGACTGGTACGCCTACCACGTGGCACGGTTTCGCGGCCTGAATGCGGCGCCGACGCTGGCCGGCAAGGTTGCCGGTCTCGAGTTGGTGGGCGGCGTCGGCGTTCACGCGGGACTCAAGTTTCGCGAGGATCTGCCAACGGGGCTTGCCATCGAGACGCTTGAGCCGCAGAGCAACTGGGCACAGGCCGGCAAGCTTCAGCTGGCGCGCGCACTTTGGGGCCGGCTCTCAGAGCTCGAGCCGGAGACCGTCCTGGTACCCGGGTACTATACCCTGCCTGCGATTGCGGCCGCGCTCTGGGCCAAATCTCATCGCTCCGTTAGCGTATTGATGACCGAGAGCACGGCCTACGATCATCCGCGCGTGGCTTGGAAGGAGTGGGCCAAAGGTCTGTTGCTGCGCGCGCTTTTTGACTGGGCGGTCGCCGGCGGTGAGCAACATCTCACCTATCTCGAGCAGCTGGGCTTTCCCGCCGATCGCACCGCGCGATTCTACGATGTCGTGGACAACCACCTGTTCGCCGAGGGCACCGACGCTCTGCGCGGGCAATCTCCCGCCGAGTTCGGCCTTCCGGACCGCCCGTACTTCGTCTACGTCGGACGCTTTGCCGAAGAAAAAAACATCTTCCGCCTACTCGAGAGCTGGGTGGCGTATCGTCGCGAGGGTGGCGCGTGGCCTCTGGTGCTGGTGGGCGACGGCCCTCTCGCCTCCTCGCTGCGGGAAGCCGCTGCCGTCTCCGGCTTCGGCGCGGACATATACTTTCCCGGGCTGAAGAGTTCGCGCGCCCTGCTTCCGTACTACGCGTTTGCGGGCTGCTTCATTCTTCCCAGCACGCGCGAGCCTTGGGGACTGGTCGTCAACGAGGCCATGGCCGCCGGCCTGCCGGTCCTGGTCTCGGACCGCTGCGGATGCGCCGCCGATCTGGTTGAGCCGGGCCGCAATGGCTTTGTCTTCTCTCCTGCGGATGGGCTGGCCCTAACCGCGCGCATGCACCGGATCTCGTCGCTCAGCGTCGCCGGTCTTCAGGCCATGGGGGCCGAGTCGCGCCGCATGGTCCGCCGTTACTCTCCGGAGAGTTTCGGATTGGAGATCGCCCGCATCGCTGATGTCGAGCGGGCTGGCCATCGGAGCCAAGCTTCTCGCACCTCAGACACTCGATGCAACGATTCATCCGCCGCTTCCTCTATGACCGGCGCCCTGAAAGGGAGCAAATAAGATGGGATTCGCCTTGCCCAGGACAGAGCACCCCCTCTCTTCCGGACCCGTCGAGCTGCCGGTCGTGCGCAGCCGCTGGCTCCATGTGGTGACGCATCTCGATCCCAGGTATGGAGGGCTGAGCAGCGCCGTGCCGGCACTCGGGCAGGCGCTGTCCGAGTGCACCAACTGCCGCGCCGAGATCGCCGCCTTCTGTCTCGAAGGAGAACACTTCGAGCCCTGTGGTATCGGTCCCGCGCTCCTGAGCTACTGGCCTCAGGGCCGGGGCAGCTGGCTGCATAACCAGCGATTGAAGAGCAGCTTTGAGCAGAAGATCGCGAGCGTCGATGGAGTGCACATCCATGGCCTCTGGGAGCAGAGCACCCTGGAAGCGTGCCGGGCGGCCTCCGCGGCCGGCAAGCCCTATGTGCTTTCGGCGCATGGCATGTTGGAGCGCTGGGCGCTGCGCAACAAGCGCTGGAAGAAGCTGCTCTATGCCGCGCTGGTCGAGCGCTCGAACGTGCGTCGAGCCGCCTGCCGGCTCGCCTTGACCGAAGCCGAGGCGCGCGACTATGAGCGTTTTGGCTGTGCGGGGCCGGTCGCCGTCATTCCTAACGGAGTCAGTCTGCCCGGGCTGCGGGATCCGGAGCCGTTCTTTGCCGAGTTTCCCGAGCTCCGCGGGCAGCGGCTGATTCTTTTTCTAGGCCGGCTGCACGCGAAAAAAGGCGTGGACCTGCTCCTGCGGGCCTGGACCGAGATTGCCCCGCGGCACCGCGACGCGCATCTGGTGGTTGCCGGACCTGACTCGGAGGGCACCCGGGCGCAGCTCGAAAGCATCGTCGCCCAACACAGGATCGAGGGCCAGGTCACCTTTACCGGCATGCTGCGCGACCAGATGAAGTGGAGCGCGCTGGCCGCGGCTGAAGCCTTTACCCTACCCTCGCATTCAGAAGGCCTGAGCATGAGCGCGCTTGAAGCTATGGGCATGGGCCTTGCCGTGGTCGTCACTCGGCAATGCAATCTTCCTGAGGTGAAGCAGCACGGCGCGGGCTGGACGATCGAGCCCGAGCGAAGGCAGCTCGTTGCGGCTTTGCACGAGCTGCTCAAAAACCGTCCCGCGGAGAATCGCGAGATCGGCTTGGCCGGCAGCCGTCTTGTCGAGCAGCGCTACAACTGGGCCGCCGTCGCTCGCCAGACTGCCGAGGTCTATCGCTGGGTGCTGGGTGGACCCGTGCCGCGGCACGTCGAAGGGAACTTTCGGTGAATGTCATGACAACCAATCGAGTTCAACTCGGCCGCTATGACAACTCCTGGTACGACCCTGGAGGCACCTTGCTCAAGCGAGCCCTCTGGTTCTTCTTCGGGCAGGCGATTCTGCGCGCCGCCTGGATTCCCTCGTCGGGTCTGCGGGTTGGCCTGCTTCGGGCCTTCGGAGCACGGATCGGCGCTGGCGTGGTCATCAAACCCTCTGTCGACGTGAAGTATCCTTGGCATCTGGTCATCGGCAATGACTGCTGGATTGGCGAGCACACCTGGATCGACAATCTCACCACGGTCCGGCTGGGCAATGACGTCTGCGTCAGCCAGGGCGCGTACTTCTGCACCGGCAATCACAATTGGAGTGACCCGGCCTTCGGTCTGATGATGGCGCCCATTCAGTTGGGCGATGGCTCCTGGGCCGGCGCCAAATGCATCCTTACCCCCGGCGCGGTGCTCGAGCCGGGTGCGATTGCGGCCGCCGGCAGCGTCATCTCCGGCACTGTTCCCGAGTTCGAGATCTATGCCGGCAACCCAGCCCGCTTTGTCCGACGCCGCGAGATCAAGCCGGCCGCCGGAGAGCTCCACGAGATGACTGCGGAGGCACGTTCATGAAGATCGTTTTTATTAACCAATTCTTTTGGCCGGACTCCTCGGCCACTAGCCAGCAGCTCACCGATCTAGCCACAGGCCTGGCCGGCCGCGGCCATGAGATCGCGGTGATCTGCGGCGACGGAGGCTACGCCGCCGCTGCCGGCGGGGAACAGCCGCCAGTAGAGATCCTGCGGGTGCGCTCGCTGCCGTTTACCCGGGGCCTCGTCGGACGCGTGCTCTCCTATCTCTCCTTCTATGTCTCGGCTTTTTTCCGTGCGCTGACCATGAAGCGCGCGGACGTGGTCGTCTCGCTCACCACCCCTCCGCTAATCTCGCTTCTCGGGTCGATGGTCAAGATTCTACGCGGCTCCCGGCACTTCATCTGGGAGCAGGACATCTACCCCGACGTGGCCATCAGCCTGAACTACTTTGCATCCGGCGGCGTGGCCGATCGCGTGATCGGTCTGCTCGCCGACTTCTCGCGCCGGCACGCCGACGGCATCCTTGCGCTGGGCACCTGCATGCGCGACCGTCTGATCGACCGTGGCGTGCCTGCGGAGAAGATTCACATCACGGAAAACTGGGCCAATGGAGAGGCAATCACACCTATGCTTCGCCCGGGCGATCCTTCCCGGCTGGTCCTACTCTACTCCGGCAACTTCGGTCTTGCGCATGATCTAGATACCCTCGCGGGCGCCATGCTTCGGCTTAAGCACGATCCCCGATTTCACTTCATCTTTGTGGGCAGCGGAGACAAGCGCCGGCAGCTGGCGGAGTTCTGCGCGGCCAACGGCATTCACTCTCTCGAGTTGCGCCCCTATATCGCTCGCGACAAGCTCAACGAAGGCCTGGCCGTGGGCGATATCGGCCTGGTCACGCAGAGCGACGATTGCTGGGGATCGGTTGTGCCAAGCAAAGTTTATGGAATCCTTGCGGCTGGCCGGCCCGTACTGTTTATAGGTCCCCGGCGCGCGACCCCGGCCCAAACCATTGATTTGCATCGCTGTGGCTGGCACATAAACTGCGGCGATGTGGAGGGCTTAACCGAACTTTTATTGGCCTTGGCCTCTGATTTACAGGAAGTTCACGCCGCTGGTGCGCGGGCACGCCAAGCTTTGACAGACCACTACGATCTTCCCCTGGGAATTGCGCGGATCGCCCGGATTTTGGAAGGCAAACACGGCAAACCAGTCCTGCAGCACCTGTCCACTGTATCCCCTGAAATGCTTCTAGAAGCTCCCAACCAGGAACGATAGCTCCCGAGGAGGGATCATGATTGCGATTTTGGCGTTAGGAATCACTGCTTTCCTGTTATGTCTCTGCCTTACACCGCTCTTGCGCGATATCTTTGTGCGTGCCGACATCATGGATCGCCCGGACGGGGGCCGCAAATCTCATGCCAAAGCTGTTCCCAGAATGGGAGGCATTCCCATTGTCCTCTCTTACGCCGGCGCGCTTGGGCTGGTCTACCTATTCGCTCCCGACGGCTCGAGAATTTACATCCAGCACGGCACCCTGCTGCGCTCTCTGCTTCCGGCCGCTGGCCTCGTCTTTCTCACCGGCCTGATCGACGACATCATCTGCATCAAGCCTTGGCAGAAGCTGGCCGGCCAGGTTGCGGCCGCGGTGCTCGCCGTCTCGCTCGGCGCCCGTATGTCGATCGGCAATGCTCCCGTCTGGGTCTCGGTGGTGCTCAGCATCGTCTGGTTGATCGGCTGCACCAACGCGGTCAACCTGATCGACGGCATGGACGGTCTCGCCACCGGTGTGGGCCTGCTCGCCACCACCACCACGCTGCTGGTCGCCATCATCAGTCGCAACATGGGTCTAGCCATGGCGACCATGCCGCTGGCTGGCTGCCTGCTCGCCTTCCTTCGCTATAATTTCTCGCCGGCCTCCGTCTTCCTCGGAGATTGCGGCAGCCTTACCATCGGTTTCATCCTGGGCTGTTTCGGCCTCATCTGGAGCCGGCAGTCGGGGACCATGCTGGGCATGGCCGCTCCGCTGATGGCTCTTGCCCTGCCGCTGATCGACGTAACCCTTGCGATCGGCCGCCGCTTCCTGCGCCGCGTCCCGATCTTCAAGGGAGATCGCTCGCACATCCACCATATGCTGCTCGGCCTTGGCTTCACCACGCGCGGCGCCGCGCTCCTCCTCTATGGCGTCTGCGGGCTCTTTGCCTCATTTGCTCTTTTTGAGAGCTTTGGCGGCACCGGGGCCGGCTGGCCCATTTTGTTCCTGTTCTGCCTGCTCGTACTCATCGGCGTCAGCCGGCTAAACTACATTGAGTTCACCGCCGCATGGAGAACCATCTCCCACAAGATGATGCTGCGTGCCGTGCAGGAAGAGATTTATGTCCGAGATCTCGAGAAGACGCTTGCCGGGGTCGAAACGCCCGAGGAGTGCTGGCAGGTAATTCGCCTCATCGCCAAGGACCTGGGCTTCTGCTGGATCATCCTGCGGCTGGATGGCGAGCGCTTTGAAGAAGTTTTTACGCCGGGCCGCGAAACTCCTCTTTGTACCATTGATCTCGCCTTGGGCGAGCGCGGAAGCCTGCTGCTGACGCGCGTTGCCCAGACCTCTCGACCCAGCTTCACCATGTCCGTGCTGCACCATGTGCAGGTCTCGATCTCAGAGAAGCAAGCCCTGATTGAAACGGCTGCGGACTCATTCACGCACGCGGCCTAGGGAGTTGAGGATGTCGAACCGAACCAGCCCATGGCACCTGTTGCAAGTCTCGGACGTTCTCGACGTTGAGCTTGCCAGTGCCTTGGCTGAGTCCGTTCCGGTGATCATGTGGGAGCCACGGCGCACCTTTTTTCCCTGGATGCGCCAGGCCTCTCCCGCCGAGCCGGCAGACGTCTCCGGAAATCTTCGGCGCGTGCACTTTCCGCTCATGCGCGGATTCGCTCGAACCGGTCTGCGTCGCCTCGCTTTCACCGGCTCTTCCATCTCTGCCATGATGCGCGCCGAAACCTTCCAGGAAGAAGATTCGCCGCTCATCTGCACCGTGCCATACTTCGCCTCGGTCGCCGAGCGCTGGAAGGGCCCAGTCGTTTACTGGCTTACCGACCTGATTGCTGCCTACGCGGGCACGCACGGCGTGGACATTCGCGCGCTGGACCGGCGCATGTGCCGCCGAGCCACGCTGGTCTGCCCAAACTCCGAGCGTCTTCGGAGCTACCTCATCGAGGAAGCCGGGTGCGATCCATCGAAAATCCAGGTTGTCCCGAACGCCACACGCGCCGCCAACGTGCTCACCAACATTCCGGACCGGCCGGGTCCGCTGCCTGCTTCGCTGCGGGATGTATCACGGCCCATTGCGGGCGTGATCGGTAATCTGGCCGGCAACATGGATTGGTTGCTGATCGAGCAGGTCCTCGATGCGCTGCCGCAGCTCTCGTGGGCTTTTGTCGGTCCCATCACCATGGCCATCCCGGATGTCCGGCATGATGCCGCGCGCACCCGCGTCCTGCACCATCCTCGCAGCCACTTTGTCGGCAAGCAGTCCTACGGGGATCTAGCCGCGTTCGCACGCTCCTTTGACGTTGCCGTGCTGCCGTATCTCCGCCGCGAGCCGACGTACTCCGGATCGAGCACACGTTTTTATGAGCACCTTTGCGCGTGTCGAGCCATGGTGGCCACCGACGGACTCGAAGAGCTCGTGAGAAAACAACCTCTGCTCTATCTCACACCCAATGCCGAACGCATGATCGAGGTTCTGCGCGAGCTCGGTCGACAAAACTTCGACGACGGTCTTACCGAGACTCGCTGGCTTGCCAGTCATCAAGCGACTTGGCAGGCACGTGCTGCCGTTATGTTGGACGCTCTGCAACAGCGCCGATACGGTCAGGAAGGCGAGGCTGGCCATCCGCCGTCCCCTCACGCACAAGTGCTCATGGAGCCGCGATGCTGATCGTGACCGGATTCGAGACCAGCGTCTCATTGGAGATGTCATGCGCCCAGAGTTGCAGCGTATGGGTGCCGGACGCAACCTGGGAGGCATTGAACGAATAGACAAATGGCGCGTTGTCCACCCGCTGCGTCCCGACCTCCACGCCATCGAGCATCAGATACGAACCTGCCGCATCGAGCGCCTGCGGGATGACTCCCGTCACCTGCACCACTCCCGAGACCGCCTGTCCGCTTACCGGGTAGGTCAGCGAAATCGGATACGCCGGACTGGCCGCCACCGGAATGCCCGGCGCTGGCGTCACCGGCGCCGGACTCGCCGTGTTCCCGACGGTCACCGTCACGGTCTGAGACAAATCCGTAGTGTTCGTCGTGTCGTGCGCCCACAGCTGCAGCACATGCGTACCGTTCGAGACCGAGGTGGTGTCAAACGGATAGACAAAGGGGCTGCTCGAGATCCTGCTGGTCCCAATTTCCACCCCATCGACCATCAGGTACGATCCCGCGGCATCAAGGCTCACCCCAATCTGGCCCTGAACGTTGATGGTTGCCGATACTGTATCTCCCGGGTTGGGCGAAGTGATCGCCACGGCGGAGCTTGGCTGCGTGGGCGCCACCGGCGCCGGTGGCGGCGTTGGTGCAGGTGTCGTCACTGGAGGCGTCGGTGTGGGCGTCGTCACGGGAGGTGTGGGCGTCGGTGTAGGCACGGGAGGTGTGGGCGTAGGAGCCGGCGTTGGCGCAACTGGAGCCGCATTCCGGTAGATCGCTACGATCGTATCGTTATTCGCCTGCCAGTAATCGGCATGCGCCATCAGAATGTCGCCGGCCGCCACCGAGGCCGTCAACGCACTTTGGTTCGCAGCCAGCGTCGACGCGTTCACGTCATTGATCAAATTTACGCTGAACGCCCGCGGATAATAGTTATAGATCGTGCCATTTGTCCCCAAATCGCCGTGGAAGATAAAGGACAGGAATGGCGCGGTATACGCATAGTGCTTGGGAGTCGACTCCTCCGGCATCAGCAGGGAATCCGGCAGAGCCGCGGTCGCCTGTTGGAAGATCGACGCATCGAGCACCGCGCCATCGCTCTCGACAGTCGAGTCGAGATAGAACAGCGTCGCTCCCCATCGTCCGTGCGCGTATTGCATCTTGCGGATCAGCTCCGCGGCCACGGCCGAGTCCGGCAGGTACGTCTGTTGCGCCGTGCCATCCGGATTGATCGCAAAGTGCTGCGGCCGGACGCACACCCCAACCCGAAAACCCGCATCCGTCATCGTCTTAAAGTACGCATCCACCAGGTGCATACCGACATAGGGCGAGGTCGTATCCGTGACTACGCTCTCCATCTCCGGCGCCACCGTCCCAATCTGGTCCGGCGAGCAGACATAGCTCGTCTGCTGCGGATACTGCTCTCCTTCGATGTCCCAGGTCACAGCTCCCTGGGCGTTCAGGCGTTGCAGATTCTGCACATTCGCCACGCTTTGCTGCAGAATGCGAGCCTGAAATTTGGCCAGCCCGCTCGCGGTGGTCACATCGAAATCCGAGCTGTTGCTGTCGTTGAAGTAGCGCCGTGGATTGTTCGGATATCCCGCCGGCTGGTTCACATTGCCTGTCGGCGAGCTCGCCAGATACACCGTCCCAATCACCCGGCGGTCGGTCCAGTTCAGCTGCGGAGGCCAGGTCGTTGCCCAATTTCGGTAGGCGTCTGCGGCCAACGTTCCGGTTCCGGTTCCGGAGGGCGCAAAGCGCAAAGACACCGTATAGGTATCTGTCTGCCCCGGCATTACCGGACGGTCGTTATGCGGAAGAAACGTCGCCAGCCCATCCGGCGTCGTACTGCTCACCGCCGCGCTGAAAGCGTTTCCATTGCCGGACGATTGGAACCCGCTATAGAGCGGCTTCGCAGCATCGGCGACCACCGATACTACCTCGCCGCTGCCCCAGTCGGCTGCCGTCACGCTCGGAGCGGTGGTGTTGTATGCATACTGCGAGTAGCTCGGATTGGCAAAACCGGCAGGCAGCTGCGGAAAATTCAGCACCAGCGGGTAGATCGTTGCGCCATCGAAGATGATGCCGGAGTTGGCGTTGTTCGTCTCGCTCACGACCAAGTTCAGCGTATCGCCGCTTTGCACATATTGCAGCGTAATCTGCCCCCAGCTGAAGGGGTACGTCCAGGTCTTTGTCGCCAGGTTCCAGCTGCGGCCATTGTTGTTTTCGCCCCAGCCGTACTGGCCATTCGTCAACACATTCCCGCTCAGGTCGGTCGCCTTCATGTGCCAGATATGAAAGGAATCCGATGGATACGCGCCAATATCTTCAAGCACCTGTCCGCTGTAAGAAAGTCCCTGCAGACCGTTGTTGCCGTACTGCACGACAAGCTGCGCGTGTACCGGGGCCGGCGTCGTAGAGGCCAAGGTTGCCAGAGAAGCTGCGGCGAGCAGACAGCGGGACAGAGACAAACGGTAGGTGCGCATTCAGGTCGTTCCTTCGTTCTCAGTTCCTGAACTGATGAACGCAGGATACTACGAAGGATTGGCGGGCGAAGCGGACATGAGGTGTGCGTGCACAATAAAACGGTGCGGCGCAGCTCCAACAAAATCAAAGGGATAGCAGGTGATCAGAGTAAGCTCCGGAGTATTGTGGATATCTAAAACGTCCAGATTGTCCGGATCTACAACTTCTGTACTATCGGTCACATACTCATACGTTCCCTCGCGGATCACGACTTTGATCACCATCGGCGCGGCGATACGGCGGAGCGGACGAAGGAACGTATCCCGGTGCCCAGCCAACACGAAATTCCCCAGCCCCCCGGCGTTTGCTGTGCCGCGGATATGTCCCACGCCCCGACGCAGGCTGGCCGGATCGTAGTCGGAGAGAATCGGCACGGTAAGACTGAGGCTCGGAATCTCTAGCCTGCCAATCACCTCCGATTCTGCCGCGATCGCATTGGCCTGCGTCTCCCGTATAACCTGGGCAGGCAGTGCGCTAGGATGCAGGGCGGCGCGCCTGGACATGGCCGCTCCCGCGCCAAAACACGAGACTAGAAAGAGGCAGAACGCGCCTACAACATACAGAGCGCGTTCCAGCCAAAGCGACAGCGACTGCTTTCGCATGAAGATCGAGGCCCGTGGTCGCAGTCTAAGCAATCATCTTCCGGCGCGCACTCAGCAATCCACCGCCAAGCAGGGATCCGGCCCCAAGCAAAACGAGCAGGGGAAGCTCACTCGCCGTGTGCGGCAGTTCCTTAATCGCCGGCCGTGGCGGATGATTGCTCGCCACCTGCTGCTGATACTTCTCCGCCTTGATGCCTGGGCCCGTCCCGTCCGTACCCACTTTGGTCGTCGAGAGCATCCAGAGCGTCACGACCTGCATATCGCTCTTTGAGAGCGAAGGATCGGCCACGCGCCCCTCGGAGGCAGGATCGATCGCTGGAACCTTGTTGCCATTGGCTTTGGCGAGCGAGACCGCCTCGGCTTTCGGATAGACAAACTCAAGTGTCGGGCCCTTGGGGAAGGCAAACCCGCGCAGAGCATTCTTCCCATCCGTTCCCGAATCATAGGCAATTTTGCCTGTTGAGGACTTCGGAAGCCCTGCGCCGGAAAGTGCCAGGAAGGTCGCCATCGCCTTGCCGGAGGCATTGTCCACTTCGAGAATCGTCCGGTCAGCAAGCTTGTCCACCACGTGGATGGTGTACGAGCCTGGTTTGAGAGTTGTCCCTGGAATCTGCGTCTGCTGACTGATGGTGAAGTCGGAAGAATCGGCGAGAGCAACCGCACCCATGTCCACACCGAAACCGGCTGCGAACAAAGGCGAAGCGAGGGAAAGGGCAGCAACGGCCAGTACGGAAGTGGACTTCATTCGGGAGAACTCCTCGGCGGGGACTGCATACTCTACGGTTCCGTTGCATCTTTGGACGCAATTTTCTTGCTACTCGTTCGTTTGGTCGACAAAAGTCGACATGCCAGCACGCTGGGCCGGTTCGGCACACTTATGCCAAAATCTGGCTCACCGTCTCGAATCCGTATCCCGCATCCTTGAGCCGCGGAATCAACTCCTTGGTCGCCGCGAGCGTAGCTCCAATGTCTGGATGCGGCCGGATATCCCGCCCATCATGCAAACAGAAGATCGCTCCCGGCGTCAGCCCACGCAGCAGCCGAGCCACGACCGCAGAAGGCGGCAGCTCCCAGTCATTGCCGATCGCCGTCCACATCACGCCGTGCAAGCCCAACTCGCGTTGCGCGGACGCCATCCCGAACCAGCGCATGCCGTAAGGGGCGCGCAGCAGCGTAGGCACCGCTCCGGTCTCCGTCGAAATCCGCGCCTGCGCCGACGCAAACTCCTTGAGCACCTCCGCCGCGCCCAGCAAATTCGGGCTGCGACTCAGCCGCGGACACAGCCTCCTGTGCGTGTAGGTGTGATTCCCAATCTCATGCCCGGCTTCCACCACCTGCCGCGCCACGCTGCCATGCCGCGCTACATTCGCTCCACACTGGAAGAAGGTCGCCGGCACCTCTTCCCGCGCCAGATACTCAAGCAGCCGCAGCGTGCCTTCGCTCGGACCATCATCAAACGTCAACGCCACCGACCGCCGGTGCCCCGCGCCCCGGTACGACGAGCGCCCAAAGATCTGCGCCGACCGCCCTCGCACGCCATACGCCAGTCCCGCAGCGGCTCCGCCGCATACCAGCGCCGCAGCCGCCAAGCCCGCGATCTCAGACGCGAATCCAGGCCGGCTGCCTCCATGTTCAAGCATGCCTCAAGTCTACGCAGTTCGCCCCACCATTAAACCGTCGCCAGGCGACACGCGCAGCTACTTTTGGATCGTCGTCTCCGCCCCGCTCAGCTTCTTTGAAACTGCCGCCGGCGTCGGCAGATCGCTGCGATCCCATCCTCCGCCGAGCGCCTCGATCAACTGCACCGACGCCGTCATCTCCTCGGTCCGTAGCGAAGCCAGATTCTGCTGATCGTTCAGCAGCGTTAGCTGCGAAGTCACCACATCCACATACGGATCGATCCCGGTCTGGTATCGCCCCAGCTCCAGATTCACATACTGCTGGGCCGATTGCTCCGCCTGCTGCGTTTGCAAAATCTGGTGCGAAAGAATGCGCACCGCCGCCAGGTAATCCTCCACCTGCTGAAACGCCGTGAGCACCGTCTGCCGGTAGCTCGCCACATCCGCGTTATAGGTGGCGATGTACTGGTTCACCGTCGCCCGCCGCAGCCCTGCATCGTAGATCGTCTCCGACACCTGCGGTCCTACCGACCAGATGCGGCTCGACCAGTCGAACAGATGTTTCAGCGTCGAGCTCTCCACGCCTCCCGTCGCGCCCAGGGTCACAGCCGGATAGAACGCCGCATCGGCTACGCCGATCAACGCATTGGCCGAAGCCATGGTCCGTTCCGCCGCGGCGATGTCCGGCCGCCGCTCCAACAGCTGCGCAGGCACGCCCACCGGGATGGCCGGAGGCGCGGCGTTCAGCGGCTTCGGCGGAATTGAAAAATCCGAAGGATTCGTCCCGATCAGCACCGCGATCGCATGCTCATACTGCGCGCGCAGCACGCCCACATTGGTCGCCGTAGCCGTCGCATTCTGCAGCGTATTCCGCGCCTCCACTACCGAGATCTGGTCGCCCACCCCCGTCTCATACTGCGCCTGCGCCAGCTCGAGCGCTTTCGTGTCCGCCTCGATCGTCTTGTTGTACACATCCTGCAATGCATCCTGCCCGCGCAGTTCGAAGAGGTACACGGCCAGCGAAGCCTGCTCCGTGAGCCGCTCATTCTCGAGATCCGCCGCGCTCAGCTGCGCCGCAAACTGATACTCGCGGATCTGGTTGCGCACCCGTCCCCAAAGGTCCGGCTCCCATGAAACATCAAAGGGCAGGGAAAGGATCGAGCTCTGCCGTCCCGTGGAGGTAATCGTGCCTGTGCTCGTCGTTCCGGTGGTTCCTGTCGTTCCCGTGGTTCCGGTGGTTCCGGTGGTGCCCGTTGTTCCAGTAGCATTCGTTAGATTCGACGAAGACCGCGAGCGCGTGAACGAAGGACCCACGGTCAACGTCGGATAAAGCTGCGACCGAGCCTGTGCCACTAACGCCCGCGCCTCGAGAAAATTCTCAAAGTACTGCTTCACGGTCTGGTTGTTGATATTCAGCTGATCCTCAAGCGCATTCAGCTCGGGATCGTTGTAAATCTGCCACCACTTGCCGCGCAGCATCGCATCGCCCGGCTGCGCCGTCTTCCATCCGTCCGCCTCCATAAACTGCGCGGGAGACTCCTTGTAGATCGGCGGCGGCACCTGCGGCAGAGCCGCCGGGACGTGATACTTCGGCCCCACCCGGCAGCCCGCAAGCATCAGCGTTGCCACGGTGAGCGCAGTCACAAAGAGCAAATTACTCCGCGGGTGCTGGCACATGGCGGCCCTCCGGATGAAAGTCATCGTGCTGCTTGCCTTGTAGGCGCAGGCGCAGACGGTCGAGCGTAAGGTATACGACTGGAGTCGTATACAACGTCAGCAGCTGGCTGACGATCAGCCCGCCGACAATTGTAATGCCCAGAGGCCGCCGCAGCTCAGAGCCTGTTCCTGAACCGAACGCCAAGGGCAGCGCACCGAACAGCGCAGCCATGGTCGTCATCAGGATTGGCCGGAAGCGCAGCACGCATGCCTCGAAGATCGCCGCCTCCGTATCCATGCCGCCCTCGCGTTCTTGTTGCAGCGCAAAGTCGATCATAATAATGGCATTTTTCTTCACGATCCCGATCAACAGAACAATCCCGATGATCGAGATCACGTTCAGGTCCTCGCCAAACAGCATCAGCGCCAGCATCGCGCCAACACTCGCCGAAGGCAGGGTCGAGAGAATCGTCAACGGATGCACCAGGCTTTCATACAAAATTCCCAGCACGATATAAACGGCCAGCAACGCCGTCACAATCAGCACCGGCTCCGAGCTGAGCGACTGCTGGTACGCCTGCAAGGTGCCGGCAAACAGGCCGTGAATCGAGGTTGGCGTGCCTAGCCGCTGCTGCATCGCATCGATCGCCGTCGTCGCATCGCTCAGCGAAATGCCCGGTCCAAGATTGAACGACACCGTCACCGAAGGGAACAGCCCCGTATGATTGAGCGCCAGCGGCGTCGTATTCGGACTGGCTTTCACCATCGTAAACAGCGGAGTATTGCCCGTCGCGGTCGCACTCGAGGCACTGGCATTGTGAAAGAAAACGCTGTTCAGCCCGGCCGGCGTCGCCCAGTACTCAGGTGCCACTTCGAGCACCACATAATACTGATTCAGCTGCGTGTAGATGAGCGAAACTTCGCTTTGGCCGAACGCGGCATAGAGCGCCGAATCAAGCGAAGAGGCCGTTTGTCCAAGCTTCGCCGCTGTCACCCGGTCATACACCAGCCGCTCGTCCAGGCCCCCATTCTGCTGGTCGGAGTTGACGTCCTGCAGCCCCGGCAGCTTCTTCATCTCCGTAAACAACTTCGGTCCCCACGTCTTCAGATCGTCGACATTGTCCGCTTCAATCGTGTACTGATAGAGCGCGTTGCTCGACCTGCCGCCGATGCGCAGATCCTGCGAGGCCTGCAGAAATGTCGAGGCAATCGGCAGACGGTTCAGCTGCGGCCGGATGCGATTGATGATGGCCGGCGCGCCGATTTTGCGCACATTCAGCGGCTTCAGCGTCACGTAGATATTGCCGGTGTTGGTGGCGCCATTGCCGCCGGTAAAGCCGATCACATTCTGCACTGCAGGGTCCTTGCCGATGACCGCCTCCGCGCGCTGAATGGACCCGTTCATCGAAGGAAAGGACGAGTCCTGCGCGCCTTGCATGCCGCCCGCCAGCGAACCCGTGTCCTGCTGCGGAAAGAAGCCCTTCGGGATTTTGACAATGATCACCGCATTCAATGCCACGGTTAGAAACAGCACCGTCAAGGTCAGCCCCGGATTCTCGAGCACCCAATGCAGGCTGCGCCGATAGAGCTCGAGAATCCAGTCGAAGAACCGTTCCGTCGTCTTGTACAGGCGTCCATGCTCCACGCCGCGCTCGTCCTTCAGGATGTAGGCGCACATCATCGGCGTGGTCGTCAGGGAGATCACCATCGACACCAGGATGGCGGTCGAGAGTGTAATCGCGAACTCGCGAAAGAGCCGTCCCACGATGCCGCCCATCAGCAGCAACGGAATGAAAACCGCGATCAGCGAGATGCTGATCGACAGCACCGTAAACCCAATCTCGCTCGCTCCTCGCAACGTCGCGGCCATCGGCGTCATGCCGTCTTCCAGATGCCGCGAGATGTTCTCCATGACTACGATCGCATCGTCGACCACGAAACCCGTCGAGATCGTCAGCGCCATCAAGGAAAGATTGTCCAGGCTGTAGCCGCACAGGTACATCACTGCGAACGTGCCGATCAACGACACCGGCACCGCCACCGCGGGAATCAGCGTCGCGCGGCCATTGCGCAGAAAGATAAACACAACAAAGATGACCAGGAGGATGGACAGAACCAGCGTCCGCTCCACGTCAAACACCGAGGCCTTGATGGTCGTCGTGCGGTCGAGCACCACCGTGATCTTGATACCGTTCGGGATGGAAGCCTGCAGCGCGGGCAATTGGTCATAGATCCGCTGCACCGTGTCAATAATATTGGCGCCGGGCTGGCGAAAGACAATCAAAACCACCGAGCGTTTTCCATTCAGATAGCCCGCCGCGCGCACGTTCTGCACCGAATCGATCACATCCGCAACGTTCGACAGACGCACCGCCGCGCCGTTATGGAAGCCAACCACGATCGGCTTATAGTCCACGGCATGCGAGATCTGCCCGTTCACCACAATGTCCGCGCTTCGGTCGCCGTCGGTAATCTGCCCTCGCGCCAGATTTGTATTCTGCAGGCTCAGCACGGACTGAATGTTCGACATCGCCAGCCCATAGCCGGCCAGCTTCTGCGGGTTTACCTCCACCCGCACCGAGGGCAGCGCGCCTCCACCGGCACTCACCTGGCCCACGCCCAAGATCTGCGAGAGCTTCTGCTCCATCACCGTCGAAGCTTCGTCATAGAGCTTGTCCGGCCCGTACTTGTCCGAGGTCAGGCCCAAAATCATGATCGGCGCATCCGCCGGGTTCACCTTGCGATAGGTCGGGTTCGAGGGAAGATTTACCGGAAGATACGTGCGTGCCGCGTTGATCGCCGCTTCCACATCGCGCGCCGCGCCATCGATGTCACGACTTAAATCGAATTGAATCGTGACACTCGTCGTGCCCAGCGTGCTTGAAGAAGTCATCTCGGTCACGCCGGCAATATGACCGAACTGCCGCTCGAGCGGCGTCGCGACCGATGAAGCCATAATCTCCGCGCTTGCCCCCGGCAGACTCGCCGCGACCGCAATGGTGGGAAAATCCACCTGCGGCAACGGCGAAACCGGCAGCACTTGGAAGGCGATCATGCCCGCAATCGCAATGGCAATCGTCAGCAGCGTCGTCGCCACGGGCCGCGAGATGAAGGGCGCGGAGATATTCATAGAGCGCTTGCCGCCTGCGGGTCCGGCCCGGCGCCCTCGGGCTCGTTGCCGGTTTCGGTCTTGTGCGGCTTGCGCGAGAAACGCTGGCCCAGGTTGTCGAAGAAGATGTAGATCACCGGCGTTGTATACAGCGTCAGCACCTGGCTTAGCAGCAGGCCGCCCACCATTGCAATGCCCAGAGGACGCCGCAGCTCGGAGCCGATGCCGGTGCCAAATGCCAGCGGCAATCCGCCCAGCAGCGCCGCCATCGTCGTCATCATGATCGGCCGGAAGCGGAGCAGGCAAGCCTCATAGATCGCATCCGTCGAGCTCTTGCCATGATGCCGCTCCGCTTCGAGCGCAAAGTCAACCATCATGATGCCGTTCTTCTTCACAATGCCGATCAACAGCACAATGCCGATGATTGCCACCACGCTCAGATCCTGATGAAACAGGATGAGTGAAAGAAACGCGCCCACACCCGCAGAAGGCAGCGTCGACAAAATCGTGACCGGATGAATGAAGCTCTCATAGAGCACACCCAGCACGATGTACACCGTGACCAGCGCTGCCAGGATGAGGATCGGTTCGCTCGAAAGCGAGTTGCGAAACGACGCCGCCGTGCCTTGAAAATCAGCCTGCAGACTCGCCGGCATGTGCATCTCGTCGTGAATCTTGTCGACCGCCGTGATCGCCTCGCCCAGAGCCGCGTTCGGGGCAAGATTGAATGAAACGGTGATCGCCGGGAATTGCCCCTGGTGCGTAACCGAAAGCGGCTCCGTAGTCGTCTCGAAGCGTGAAAACGCGCTCATCGGCACGGCATTGCTCGGAGTCGAGCTGTTCGCCGTACTTGTGGAAGAAGCCGCCCCACCTGCCGTAGAGGTCTTGCCCGAAGTAAGCACACTCGCCGGCGGCGCAAGCACACTTGAAGAAGGCGTATATGCCGCGCTCGCGGTCAATGCATTCGAGCCCGCCGAACTCGACCCCGTTCCCGACGAACTGGTCGCGCTTGCTCCCGTAGCCGTGGCTGACGCGTTCGCTTGAATGAAAATTCGGTTCAGCTTGTTCGGGTCGAGCTGGAACTGCGGCATCGCTTCTAGAATCACGTGATACTGGTTCAGCTGCGTATACATCGTGTTGATCTGGCGCTGGCCGAATGCGTCATAAAGCGTATTGTCGATCGTCGTCGGCGCAACGCCCAATCGCGAAGCTGTCGGACGATCAATGATAAGCGACACCGCCAAGCCGCCCAGCTGCTGATCGGTCGCCACATCTTCAAGCTGCGGCAGCTGCTTCAACTTTGTCACGAAACGGCTGGCCCACTCATCCAGCTCTTCCTGGTTCGGGTCCTCAAGCGTGTACTGGTATTGCGTCCGGCTCACGCGATCGTCGACCGTAATGTTCTGCACCGGCTGCATAAAGAGCTCGATGCCGCCTACTTTTTCAAGCTTCGGCTGCAGCCTGCGGATGATGTCTGAAGCACTCGCATCGCGCTGCTCAAGCGGCTTCAGGTTGATCGACATGCGTCCGCTATTATTGGTCGTGTTCGTGCCATCCGCGCCGACGAAAGAAGACAGGCTCTCAACCGCTGGATCCTGCAGGATCACCTTCGCCAACTCCTGCTGCTCAACCGCCATCTCCTTCGACCCGATCGTCTGCGGCGCCTGCGAGATGGCCTGGATCACGCCCGTGTCCTGAATCGGAAAGAAGCCCTTTGGAATAAGGATGTACAGGTAAACCGTCAAGAGCAGCGTGGCCAGCGCCACCAATAGCGTGACGCCCTGATGCCTCAACACAAAGGTCAACGTGCGCCCATAAAACGCGATCATGTTTTCAAACACACGCTCGGAGGCCTTATAAAAGCGTCCCTGCTGGGACTCGGGATTGTGCTTCAGAATACGCGCCGCCATCATCGGCGTCAGCGTCAGCGAGACCACCGCCGAGAGCACAATGGTCACGGCCAGCGTCACCGCAAACTCGCGGAAGAGCCGCCCCACCACATCGCCCATAAACAACAGCGGGATCAGCACCGCGATCAGCGACACCGTCAACGAAAGAATCGTGAAGCCGATCTGCTCCGCGCCCTTCAGCGCCGCCTGCATCGGAGGCTCGCCCTCTTCAAGATAGCGCGAGATGTTTTCAACCATCACGATCGCATCGTCCACCACAAAGCCCGTCGAGATGGTCAGCGCCATCAGCGACAAGTTGTCAAGGCTATAGCCCAAGACGTACATCGCGCCAAACGTTCCGATGAGCGACAAAGGCACAGCCACCGCAGGGATGATGGTCGCCGAAAGACTTCGCAGAAACAGGAAGATCACCATGACGACCAAGCCGATCGTCAGCAGCAACTCAAACTCGACATCGTTCACCGAGGCCTGAATTGGCGTCGTCAGGTCGGTAAGCGTCGTGACCTCGATACCCTTGGGCAGGTTGGCCTCAAGCTGCGGCAACAGTGCCTTAATACTTTTCACCACGTTGATCGTGTTGCCGCCGGGCTGCCGCTGCACGTTCAGCACAATCGCCGGCGTCAGATTCATCCAAGCCGCCTGCGTACTGTTCTCGACACCATCCAGAATGTTGGCAACGTCGGTCAGCATCACCGGCGCACCGTTGCGATACGCCACTACCACCTTGCGATAATCCGCGCTCGTCACCAGCTGATCGTTCGCATCGATCTGGTAGTCCTGCCGCGGCCCGTCGAAGTTGCCCTTCGCCGCATTCACACTCGAGCTTGCCACCGCCGTGCGCAGCGACTCAAGATCGATGCCGAACGAAGCCAGCGAAGTCGGGTTGACCTGGATGCGCACCGCCGGTTTCTGCCCGCCGCTGATGCTTACCAGCCCCACTCCGTTCAGCTGCGAGATCTTCGGCGCCAGCCGCGTATCGACCAGGTCCTCTACCTGCGGAAGCGGAATGTTGTTCGACGTAATCGCAAGCGTCAGCACCGGCGCATCGGCCGGGTTCGTCTTGCTGTACACCGGGGGTGAAGGCAGGTTGGCGGGCAGAAAACTCTGCGACGCATTGATGGCTGACTGCACCTCTTCTTCGGCTACATCGATGTCGAGCGTCAGATTGAACTGCAGCACAATCACCGAGTTGCCGCCGGCGCTTGTCGAGGTCATCTGGCTCAAGCCTTGCATCTCGCCGAACTGGCGCTCGAGCGGCGCGGTCACCGTCGTCGCGACCACATTTGGGCTGGCGCCCGGGTAAAACGTCAGCACCTGAATCGTCGGATAATCGACCTGCGGCAGCGCCGAGACCGGCAGCTGCGTGTAGCTCACAATGCCGACCAGCAGGATCGCCGCCATCAGCAGCGCAGTGGCGACCGGCCGCAGAATGAAGGGACGCGAAGGACTCAAGGCGCGCCGCTCCCACTGTTGCCGGTGGTCTTCGGTTGCGGGCGGTTGGAGATCGCCACCTTCGCATTATCCTGCAGCCGCTCGAAGCTGCTGTTCGCCAGTACGTCTCCGGGATTGATCCCTTCGACCTCCGTCGTCAATCCGTCCGTTACTCCCTGCTTGATCGTGCGCGTATGCGCCACATTCTCCGCGATCACATACACAAAAGCCGCCTGCCCGTTATGCTGCACGGCGGAAGTAGGAATCAATGTCGCGTTGTGCAGCGTGCTCACCAGCAGCCGCGTATTCACGAATTGATTCGGAAACAGGCTCGCATTCGCATTGGTGAACTGCGCGCGCGCCTTCACCGTACCCGTAGTCGTATCAATCTGGTTGTCGAGCGTCAGCAGCGTCCCGCTCGCAATCTTGTGCTGGTCGGTCCGATCATACGCATCGACCGTCAGCTTTTTCCCGGCGTGCGTTGCCGCCGCCACCTGGTTGATCGAATCCTCAGCAATGGTAAACACCACGGTAATCGGCTGAATCTGCGTAATCACCGCCAGCGGCGTCGTTCCATTCGCGGGTACCACATTGCCCGGGTCGACCAGCCGCAGCCCGACGCGTCCCGTAATCGGAGCCACAATGTGGGTGAAGCCGACCTGCACCTCATCAAACTGCACGGTCCCCTCATCGTTCTTCACCGTGCCTTGATCCTGCTCGACAATCTTTTCCTGATCGTCGAGCGTCTGCTTTGGGATCGCATTGCGGTTCCAAGCATCCCGGTAGCGTCCCAGGTCCATCGTGGCCTGCGCCAGCACGCCCTCATCGCGTTGCAGCAGGCCTTGCGCCTGCAGCAGCGTCGCGCGATATTGACGCGAGTCAATCTCGATCAGCGGCTCGCCTTTGCGCACCATCTGTCCTTCGCGAAAGTGCACCGCCATCACGATGCCGCTGACCTCGCTCGTAAGCGAAGCGGTATACACCGGGGTCACGGTGCCGATCGCGTCCAGGTAGACGCCGATGTCGCCACGCTCCGCCGTCACCGGATTCACGGCCGCTGTACCTTGTCCCGGACCGCGTCGCGGGGCTCGTGCCGCCGGCGCCTCACGATGCCGAATGACCAGTAGGAAAATCAAGGCAAACAGCAAAATCAGCGCAAGCCACACCACGACACGCACCCAGGCGCGTCGTTTCGGACCATGGGACGTAGGTGGAGCGGGCAGTTGGTGATCGGCTGGAATGTAGGGCCGCTCGTTGGATTCGGCGTGCAACTAGGTCTCCTGTTCCTTGCGCGAGGGTGTTCCCGCCGCACAGTCCTAGAGACGAAGCAGGCCACACGTTTAGTTGCAGCGAAGAGGCTGCTGCAAGAATGTTACGATAAGCGGCGCTAGAAGAGAACCGAGGCAGTGTTCCTGATCCTCTAAAAAGGATGAGGCACGGGGAAATGCCGCGTAAAGCCTCACACCGTGAATTCAACCCCACTTTGATCCCAGTGTCAGCCGCGCTTGAAGCTTCCCGTCCGCCGCTCTCCGGCCAACGCACAAGGACTAAACTAAGTGTGTGACCGGAATCGACAGCACTAACGAGATCCGCCGCAAGATCGCCTGCCGTGAGCGCATCTCTTCCGCCGACGCCCTCTGGCTTTGGCAGAACGCGAGCGACGATCTCCTGCGCGAGCTCGCGACCGCCGTCCGCAGCCGCTTCCATGCTCCCCACGCATGCTCCTACATGATCATGCGCATCATCAACTACACCAACGTCTGCGTCGCGCAATGCGACTACTGCGCCTTCTATCGCTTGCCCGGACAGGACGGAGGCTACGTCCTGAGCCGAGACCAGGTCTTCCGCAAGCTCGACGAACTGCTCGAGCTCGGCGGAGATCTCGCGGCCTTCAACGGGGGCTTCAACCCCTACCTTCCGCTCGACTACTACTGCGATCTTTTCTCCGCCATCCGCGTTCGATACGGCGACGCGCTCGAGTTCTACGCCCTCACCATTGCCGAGTTCATGTACCTCGCTGACCACGCCAAACTCGGCTACGCCACCACCGCACGACGCTTCCACGATGCCGGCGTCCGCTGGATCACCGGAGGCGGTTCCGAGATCCTGACCGAAGACTTTCGCCGCCGGCACAGCAAATTCAAGTACACCGTCGCGCAGTATTTTGAAGCCCAGGCAGCCATCGTCGCCGCCGGTCTCAAGACCACCGCAACCATGGTCATCGGCTTTGATGAATCCATCGACGAACGCATTGAGCACCTGGAGCGCACGCGCCAATTTCAGGACCATACCCCCGGCCTCGCCAGCTTTCTCTGCTGGACCTTCAAGCCCTACTTCACCCCACTTGGCAGCCGGCTTGGCAGCATCGAGATCACCACCGCCGAGTACCTCCGCCACCTTGCGCTCAGCCGCATCTACCTCGACAACATTCCCCGCATCCGCACCTCGGTGCTGACGCAAAATGAGCGCGCCCTCGAAGGTCTGCTCTACGGCGCCGATGATTTCGACCTGCCCATCGAAGACGAAGTCACCCAAAAAGCCGGAGCCACCATCAACCTGCAGTTCGATAAGATTCTCAACGTAGCCCGCCAGCTAGGCTTTAAACCCACTTACCGCCACGTAGCGGCTGCGCCAATCGCGATCGTAAGCTAGCGGGTCAAAGTGTATCTAGAGCCCTTTGTCAAAGCGCGTCTCTTGCTTTTGTTGTCATCGCCGAAGGGAATCTGTGTTTGCCTTCGCTCTCCATGACCATGGTCCAGCCCGGCTTCGCAGGCCGCTGCCGTCAACCTACCTCTGCCCCCTTGAAGTGGCTGATCTCGGCACCCTCCGGCCCATCTCCCGATGAATCCGGAAAAAGTCAGCCTGCATGCGATCCATCCGGCTCTCGAGTCGGTCAAAGCGCCGGCTTCCCACGCACCAGCTCTTCCAGCACCGCATGCACCCGCAGCAGCGGCCATGGCTCTGTCACCTTCGTTCCCGCCGTCTGCCCAGCCTGGTGAATCAACAGCGCCGGCCGCGTGTCAAACGTATCCTTCGATGCATGGTCGTCCTCCTCCGTCCATGCCGGCAGCCAGTCCCAAAGCTGTACTCGCCAGGAGTGATCGCCCTCCACGATCAGCGTCGTATCCTTCCACCGCGGCGAGTTCGTCAGCAGCCGCATGACCCGACCCAGCTCCAGATCCGCGAGCGCCAGGTTGTCCAGGTATGAGCTGTCGCACCACTGCGTGTAATCCCCATCCGCCCGGCTCCAGATATTCGGACTGTGCGGAATCGCCAGGTGCAGATAGACAAAGTCGGCCTGGTCCGTCTTCAGCAACTGCAACGCATGGCTTTCCAAATCCACGTGCGTCTGGTAACGCTGCCGCACATCATAGGAACACAAATCACGATCCGCCCGCGCCCTCGACTTCACCTCCCGGACCACCTGCTGCAGCGGCGTAAACGTGTTCAACCAGAAGCTCTTCCGCTGCGCCATCGGCCCATCGAACTTGTCCCAATTGGTCCAGTAGCAGTTGTCGAGCGCATCCGCATAAATCGTGCAGTAGGGGTTGTACCAGCCCACGGCTGCGGTGCGCCAGCCGTTCTGCCGCGCATCCGCGAAGACCGTCTGGCTGCCATCCACCGCATGCCAGCCGCGCTGGCCCTCGTAGTGCACCTTGAAGCGATTGCTCATGCTGAACGCAAAATCATCCACCACATGTCCGGTCAGCAGCGATGGAATAATCTTCACCGTCTTCAGCCCCGCCGGCTGTACGTCCGTAAACAACGTACTCTGGCTGCGCAGCGCATCGAAGTTCGGCAACGCCAGATCGCGCGCCCGATGCTCGAACAGCTGATCGTAGGAGAGCTCGTCGAAGATGATCCACACGATCAGCGGATGCGTCCGCGCCGGCTGCGCAGCTTTCGCCCAGGCCGCGCTGTACTGCTGCGGCAGCGGCCGCCACACCGTCGTCCACAGCAGCTGAACGATGCTCGAAAGCGCAAAGAACGCCAGAAACATCCCCGCAAAATCCCCCAGCCGCATCAGTCGGCGATAGATCGGCGGAAACGCAATCAACAGCAGCAGCAGACCCGCCGCCCAGATCACCGTCAGCACTGGAATCAGTCCCGCCAGCCAGGTCACCGGGAACAGCGTGTAATTGCGGCTCAGCAGGTACGGCGGAATGCCGATCGCCAGCAGCGACTCTACCCACGGCCAAAGCCGTGTCTCCCGCAGCGGAGCCAGCACCGCAAAAAAAATCAGCCCCAGCAGCACGATGTCCGCGACCTGCGCAAGCGCGATCCCCGTCAGCGGCAACGGTACATGCATGCGCACATCGCGCCCGCCGCCCAGCATCTCCCCGTAGTTCAGCACCAGTACCAATGACGCCAAGCCAACGCACTGGCACAATCGCCGGAACACCCGTCCTTTAAGCATTCATGGTTTTCTCGAAGAGGTACAGAATACGCCCGTTCTGTAACGCGAAGCGCTCCTCCTGTCGAAATGAACCGTCGGCCGCGGCCCGCAACTCGTCTTCGCTAAGGTGTCCATAAAGCGTGTCCCGTCCACGCATGAGGCTTTGAAACATCGGGTCGCTTACCGGAACCCACTCCACGATGAGATACCGCTTTGTCAGCCGATGGCACAACGCCAGAATCGCCGCAAGCGGAATCTGCTCCATCAGCAACAGGTGATGGATTACTGCCAGCATCATCACCAGATCGAAGCGACCCGCAAGCCGGCTCAGCAGGGAACTGGCCTCGCGATTTTCCCAGCCCGCAGCCGCGGTCGGCCGGGCCAGGTCCGCATGAATCGTCTGTATCTTCTTTCCCGCATCTTGCTCCGCGCGTGTCCGCAAAAACAATCGCTCCGCTGCCGCCGCATCCCGCTCGAGCGCCACCACCTCCGCGCCTTGGCTCGCCGCTAGCAGGCTGTACTCGCCTGTGTTCGCGCCAATGTCCAGCACAGATGCCGGCTTCAGCCGCTCCAGCACATCCGTTACCCAGGCATGCTTCGCCGCGCTGTCCGCAGCCGTGTAATGCGTGGAGGTCTGCACGTATTCGGCCCACGCGGAGCCTGTAGTCCCCGGCATCGCGGCCTCCGTGCTGCGCCGCAGACTCGCTAACGTGCGCTTGAGAATGTGGGTGTTCAACTCCGGATCGCCGGTCCGCTTCACCGCGCTCGTCGCCTTCTCGCTCGCGCCTTTGCGGCGGTCCAGCCAAGTAGGCAGCGTGATCGGCCACAGCGCCGTGCGCGAGAGACGGTCCCGCCACCGCAGCGAGTCATATAACTCAGCGGGCTCATACCCGTCCCGCCGAAAAAAACTGAGTTCCAGCGGCCAATGCAGCAGCCGGTTCATCACCAAAGGCAACAAGAATGTGCGCGTGTACTGACCATACGCCAGCCAAAGTGAAGCGGCCGGATCCCATCGCTCAAAGGAGAGCACATCCACCAGCACAGGACGGGCGCCAAGGAAGAGAACGTTCAGCGGCGTGGCATCCTTGAGTATCCAGCCCTCCGCCAATGCCTCCTCGCACAGATCAAGCGTCAGCCGCGCCGCCGCGAGCCACTGCGAGGAAGTCCACTCCCACGGATAAGCCGGAACAGGCACACGTGGATGCAACAGCAGAAAGCCATCCGCGCGGTCCACTATCTCGCTCGAGACCACATCCCCGCGCGCCTGCGCTCGCCGGTAAAAGTCCGAAGCCAAAAACGCACGAAGCTCTTCACGCGCCGGGGCATGGATCTCTCGAAGAGCAAGTTCACCCACAAGCCTTAGAGATCCTGCCGGATCGCGGAACGTCGGAAGCAACTCCTCAGGCGAAGGCATCACCAGCCCCGTCTTTTGTTCCGATACAGCCAATCTCATGCAAGATTAGCCGGATTGTTCTCTTTCGTACGGACTTCCAAAGCCGGTGCCTTCTCCCCGCGATGAAACAGGGCACGAATCTGCCGGCGAAGAAAGAAACCTGCCGCCGCCAGCACCGAGGCAAGGCTCTGCATGGCGAGCAGTCCTGATCCGGGATCGACATAACCCCAGGCTTGGTGTTCGCTTGCGAACAGCAGACATATCCCGATAAAAAGTGAAAGTGAAAAGGAGAGGAAAAGCTTCATTGAGATCAGTCTCCGGGGAGTGTGATGCATCTTTGGTTCTGCGTGCTGGCCGTTCTCATGCTGACCCAATCTCATCGCAATAGTTGCGGTAACTTTTGTCTGCAACCGGCAGCGGCTTGGTCTCATAGACGCGCGATCCACGAAGTAAGATTCACCATTGGCTCCCGCAATCGGAATGCCTTTCGAAGTCCCGAAATCGCCTCAAGCCGGCTCTTTCGACAGCTCCTCGAGAAACGCCTCCCGATGCCTCCACGCAGCGCCGTCCACCCGGCCCAGCCCGGCCCCATACAGCAGCCCCGCGGCCACATCGCCTACCAGCAGCACCGGCACCGGCAGCCACGGTTGCCTGAGCAGACTCGCCAGCCCCAGCAGCGCCGCTCCCAGCGCCACCGCAGCCAGCATCGCACCCACACTCATTAACGCGCTCAAGGGCGAAGCCTGCTTGCGCGCCACCCGGCCCGGATCCATCTTCTTCGGCGCCGTGATCGACCGCACGTTGCCGATCGTCGCGTTCACCAGCGCCGCGAACACCACCCAGCACACCGTCTCAAGCACGATCCGCGGCGGCGGCGCGCCCGAGGTAAACAGCAGCACCGCATACAGCAGCGCCACCTGCAGCGCAGCCAGGCCAAACCCAAACAGATTCTTCGCCAGTACCACCGTCCGCATCTCCACCGGCGCAAGCAGGTAAACTTGCACGCCTCCCGCATCCGCGCCAAACAGGTTATACGCGAGCGCCGCAATCCCCAGCAGCGCGTACGCTGCCCCCGCCGGAAACACCATGCCTCCCCGCGAGACGCTGCCCATCCGCCCCGCGAACAGAAACACCATCGCCAGCGGAGCCAGCAGCCCATAGAACTGAGACGGGCTCCGCCCTAGGGTAATCCACTCCTTCTGCACGCACGCCCCAAGCGCCCCCGAACCGCCAAACCCATTCACCCCGCGAAAGCCGCCCCTCGTCAAACTGCGCCCGGCTTTCCGCTCCCGCGGACCGCTCCTTCTAGAAGACGTCACCCCAGACAAAGTCTCTCCAGACAGATTCTCTCCGCGATACTCCCGCTTCAGCCGCCACGCCAGGACCGCCAGAAACACCGCCGCGTACAGCAGCACCACGCCAATCTCCGCCATCGCTGCGCCCACGGCTCCCTGGCTGAAGCTTCCGATCGCCGCCCCGGCCATCCCCGGCGGAAGCGCAGCCATGGAATGCTGTGCCTGCTTGTACAGGTGCATCGCCGCTGCAATCTTCTCGCGCTGCTGCGCATGCGTGTTGCGATGGCCCAGGTTGGTCACCGTCACATTCACGTACTGCATGCCGATCGAAAACGCAAACACCAGCAACGTAACGATTTCGCGCGCCCGCCGCGTTGCCAGCCAGCGATCCACCCAGGCAAACACCATGCGCGTAAACAGCATGTTTGCCGCTGCCAGCGCCAGCGCCGCCCCAAACGCCATCATCGCCAGCCGCGGCCGCGCCACGGTCACCGCCGCCGCCGCCGCCAGCAGGCACAGCGTTCCCACCACCGTCGACGTACTCAGCAGCCCCAGAAACAAACGAACCGTCAGGTACCGCGAAAAACTCAGCGGAAACCGGATCAGCGACTCCGGCGTAAAGCTCAGCTGCGGCGGCGAGATCTGCACACTCACCAGCATCTGCAGCACAAACACCGCCGTAAAGATCACCCTGAGCGCCTCGAGATTGCCGCTCCGCACCGCCGCATACGAGAGCCCAAAGCACGCCACCACCGGCGCCAGCAGCAGCAAGCCCGCCAGCGGCAGCACCACCACCCGCGCCACCAACTCGCCCCTACTCCCCTTGCGCCGAAACCCATTGCGAAACAGCCGCCAGCGCAGCTCCGCCACTGCCTGAAACTGCTGCGCCGCCGGGATCGGCGCCCGTAGCTCGATCTCTAACTCAGCCAAGACAGCTCCTGCTCGGGAGGCGCCACTCCGCTGGTCCCCAGCACGCTCAGAAAGATCTCTTCGAGCGTCATCCGGCCCGTCGCCCGGCCCGCCGTTCCCGACCCCGCATGCCGCGCCTCCACTCCCGCCCGCAGCTCCTCGAGCGACCCCTGCGCCACCAGTGACCCGCGCTGAAGGATCGCCACGTGATCGCACAGCCGCTCCACAATCTCAAGCACATGCGACGTTAGAAAGATCGTCACCCCGCGCGCGATCATCCCCTGCAGCATCGCCTTCAGCGTCCCCGCCGCAATCGCATCCACGCCCTCAAACGGCTCATCCAAAAAGAGCACTCGCGGCCCATGGATCACCGCCGCCGCCAGCGCCAGCTTCTTCTGCATCCCATGCGAGAAGTCCGCCACCAGCTTCTTCGCGTCCGCCGTCAGGCTCATGAACTCGAGCAGCTCTTCGCTCCTTTCGCCCGTCGTCCGCGCGTCCAGCCCATACATCCGGCCCACAAAGCGCAGATACTCGGGCGCTGTAAGCCGACCAAACAGCGCCAATCCCTCCGGCACTACTCCGATCTGCCGCTTGAGCGCCACTGTCTTATGCGTAAAGTCCTCGCCCAGAATCTCGATCGACCCTGAAGTCGGCGCCAGCAGCCCGGTCAGCATCTTGATGGTCGTCGACTTACCCGCGCCGTTCGGACCCAGGAACCCGAAAAATTGCCCCTGCGCCACCTCCAAATGCACCTCATGCACCGCCGTAAAGTCACCGAAGCGGCGGGTCAGCGCGGAGGTGCGTACAGCAAGCGATCCAGGCATGTGGGTGGAGTCGTGTCTAGCGCAAAATCGGCTAGCCCTTCGGATTGATAAGGTCCCGCAGCTCCTTCGCCGGCTTGAAGTACGGCACCTTCTTCGCCGGAACCTCCACCTTCGCGCCCGTCTTCGGATTCCGCCCGATCCGCGGATTCCGCTGCCGCGTCCGGAAACTTCCAAACCCGCGAATCTCAATCTTGTCGCCCGTCTTCAGCGCGCCGATGACCGAATCGAACAGCACATCCACGATAATCTCGCCGTCGCGGCGCGTAAGATCCCCAAGCGCGGTGACTTTCTCAACGAGGTCAGCTTTGGTCAAAACAAATCTCCTCGGCGCAGCCCGCGGCGACGTGTAAACAGGGCCCGGCCTTCACATTCATCCGCTACCAGAACTCTACTGCAGCCGCCAAACTACTTCCACATAAAGTAGAAGCCCGGCGAACGATCGAGCAGCTTGCCGGAATTCGGAAACAAATCATCGCTATCCCCGTTCAGCAGCCCTGCCAATCCCTTCTTCGCGCTCGCCGGCCGCACAATCGCCGGCTCATCCTTGATCCCTACCGACCGCGCCGTATCGATCAGAGCCACCCGGTAGCCACCCAGCTGGTCGATCAGCCCCAGGCCCAGCGATTGCTGGCCTGTCCACACCTGCCCCGTCGCCAGCGGCTGAATCTTCGCCGCCGGTGTATGCCGCCCATCCGCCACATCCCGCACGAACTGCGTGTACATATTGTCCACCAGCGATTGAAAGTAGGCGGCCTCCTGCGGGGTCATATCGTGCGTCGGGTCCCCGGCATCCTTCAGCGCCCCAGCGTGGATCACCACGCTCTTCAGCTTGGCCCAGCGCATCAGGTCGCCATAGTTGGTCCACTCCATGATGACGCCGATCGAGCCCACCACCGAAGCTTCATTGGCATAGATCCGGTCGCACGCGCTCGCAATGTAATACGCGCCCGAAGCCCCCACTGACTCTACCGAAGCCACAACCTTCTTGTGCTTCTCCTGCCGTACGCGCATGACCTCGTGATAAATCTCCTGCGATGCCGCCGCGCCTCCCCCGGGTGAGTTGATGTGCAGAAGGATCGCCTTCACCGAATCGTCGTCACCGAACTTGCGCAGCTGCGTGTCGATCTTGTCCGCGTCCACGATCACGCCGTCCAGATCGATCACCGCGATACTCGCCGAGTTGAACGCCGGCGTCGCGTTTCCGTTCAGGCTGCGCATCGCCGACCACACCACCGCCCACAGCACACCGCCCAGCACCAGCAGGCTGCCCAGAATCACCAGCGGCCAGAACCATGCCGGACGCAGAGCCCGCGGAGCATACATCGGCGCACCCGCATACCCGGGCTGCGCAAATCCCGCCTGGGCATACATCGGTGGAGCAAACGGAGGAGTCCGATACGCGGAGCTTCCAGGAGAGAACGGGGGGCCGCCAGCAGGGGGCGGCGGAGGCGGGTTGAGCTCGTCCGGCATGGATGGAGTCTAGCAGGGAAAGCCTGCCCGCAAGAATATGCGTCAAGAGGGATGTTCATGCGTCTATTCCATACAGTATGATGAACGCCGGACGCGAGCGACCTGTCCCCGAACGTCGGTCCACATCATACGAAGCCGGATCCTCACCCAAGTACCGGCTCAAAAAGAAAGTGTGCCGCATGTCGCATCCCAAGCTGAGTATCGTTATCCCTGCTTTTAATGAGTGTTCTCGCATCGAAGCCACGCTCGAGCGCGTCATGGCCTGCGTCGATGCGCAGGGCTGGGACGCCGAAGTCCTGGTCGTCGATGACGGCTCGAAAGACGAGACCGCCGCCATCGTCGAGCGCTGGATGGACCTTCACCCGCGCCTTCACCTCATCGAAAACCCAGGCAATCGCGGCAAGGGCTACTCCGTCCGCAACGGCCTCCTGCAAGCCGCCGGGGATATCGTCATGTTCACCGACGCCGACCTCTCCGCGCCCATGGAAGAGGCCAACCGCCTCCTCGCCGCAATTGCCGCCGGTGCCGACGTCGCCATCGGCTCCCGCTGGATGGACCGCGCGCGCCAGACCATTCAGCAGCCGCTCTACCGCCAGGTTTTCGGCCGCTGCTTCAACGGCATTACCCGAGGCGTCATGGGTCTGCCCTTCAAAGACACCCAGTGCGGGTTCAAGGCATTCCGGCGCGAGGCCGCCCAGGTCATCTTCCGCCTGCAGCGCATCGAGCGCTGGGGATTCGACCCCGAAATCCTCTTCATCGCCCGCAAGCTCCGCTTCTCCATCGTTGAAGTCCCAGTCACCTGGGGCCATGACGAGCGTAGCCGCATGAGTTACCTCAAGGACGGCATGAAGATGCTTGAAGAGATGGCCGTCATTCGCTACAACTCGCTGGCCGGCCGCTATGACCAGGCCATCGCCGCGATGAAAGATACCAGCGGTATGGTCACCGCACCCGTCACCCACGCCGTCAAAGCCGACGCCCCGCAAATTCAATAGCCGGAACGACGTCGCTGAGAGCTGTCTCTCGAACAAGACCTGCTTCCATTCATAGCCTGTTCTTAGTTGTCCTTCCCCGAAGGGAATCTGCATCTTGTCTTTGTCTTGTGACACGGCTTCAGCCGGGCCATAAGACCATTCCTCAGGAGTATCCTTGCTGCGTTCGTTCTTCATCTCCCTGTCCCGGAACCCGCAACTCCGCGCCTTCTCCGAGCGCTCCACCCTCGGCCGAAAGCTTTCAAGCCGCTTTATCGCCGGCATGACCGTCGAAGCCGCACTCAAAGCCGCCGCCGAAGTCAATGCGGAAGGCTTGGCCGTTTCGCTCGATTCACTCGGCGAAAGCGTCACTGACGCCGAACACGCGCACCGCAGCGCTGCGGTCTACCACCAGGTTCTCGACCAGATCGCCCAGCGCAAGCTCAACGCCAACGTCAGCGTCAAGCTCACCCAACTCGGCCTGGACTTCGACCCCGTCCTCGCCGAATCCATCCTCGCCGGCATGATCGTCCACGCCGAAGAGGTCGGCAGCTTCGTGCGCATAGACATGGAGGGCTCCGCCTATACCGAGCCCACTCTCGCGCTCACCGAGCGCCTCCACCGCATCTGGCCGCAGCGCGTCGGCACCGTCCTCCAGGCCTATCTCTACCGCACCGCGGACGATGCCCGTCGCCTAGTCGAGCAGGGAATCCGCATCCGCCTCTGCAAGGGCGCCTATCAGGAGCCGCCCCAGCTCGCCTTCCCAGACAAGCGCGACGTCGACCAAAACTATGAGGCGTTGATGCTCTATCTTGCCACCAGCGGCGTCTTCTGCGGCATCGCAACCCACGACGAAGCGCTCATTCACCGGCTCTGCCGCTTCTTCGAGCAGCGCAACTTGTCCAAAGCCTTCTTCGAGTTCCAGATGCTCTACGGCGTTCGCCGCGACCTCCAAAGAAAACTCGCCGCCCAGGGCTTCGGCGTCCGCGTCTATATCCCCTTCGGCCCCGAATGGTACCCCTACTTTATGCGCCGCCTCGCCGAGCGCCCCGCCAACGTCTTCTTTCTCGCCCGCAACTTCTTCCGCAGCTGATCTCAGACTAAAAACCGCCAACCCGCGAAGAACGAACCCAACTATCGTAAAGCCGTCATCTCGTCCGCGCAGTGGAGAGATCCCTGGATCTCTCCACTGCTGTTGTCCATTGTTAGTGCAAGGCCCGAATCCATTCTGATCACTGAAGGAATAGAACAGAATGCCCCAGAAACAGAAGATCAAGAGCGAAGACGGCTGGCTGACAACCGAAAGCTGCGCATTGCTTCGTCACCTATCCTTCTAAATCAAATTTTTATTTTGTGGAGCCTTGCGAATAGTTGAAGCCGCAATCTTAAGATGTGCCTCCGCCATCTTATCGGGCATCCTCGCTATCCACTCATTCAATGAGACATCTTGATAACGAGACGTTTTGAACATTTCGAGGAAGACAACATCCTCGGTCCCGGTGTTCTCGATAGAATGGCCCGCCATTGTGGGAACGAACCCAACATCGTTGGCATTAAAGTCCATCGTGCGCGCCTTCGCTCCAGTCGTCACGACGGTCATCCTGCCTGTGCCTTTGATCCAATACTGCCACTCGCTCACATTCGGGTGCCAGTGCATTTCACGGATGGCGCCTGGCTTTAATGTGACCATGGCAGCGGCGATATTGAGAGAGACAGGAAAATTACTGGAATCAACGATGCGGACTTCACCGCCTGGTGTGGATTTCGTTGCCGGCATTGTGGACATCTTGAATGTATATCTGTTCTTCGTCTCGAGGTTGACTCCGAGGAAGCGTCGGTCCTCTTCAAGCGAGCCGGGAAGCGGAGCTTCAAAGATATATAGCTCCGTTGCTGGAAGCTGATCCCAGATCTTCCGTGACCAGCCGGTGTTCTTCTGCACGATCTCCGGCGAGGTATGCGCAAGAAACTCCGAAAGCAGGAACGTGTCGTCTTCTGAGAACGCACCTTCATCAAAGACCAGCAGGAACTCGCATCCGTCGTCTGCGAGGCCCTGAATGGAGTGAGGGAAGCCCGCCGGAAAATACCAGAGGTCGCCCGGACCGATATCTTCGATAAACATCTTGCCGTCGGGCTGCATGACGCTGATCCGCGCTTTGCCAGTCAACACGATGGCCCATTCATCGGCCGTGTGCCAGTGGAGCTCCCGAAAGGAACCGGCCGTAAGGCGCATGTTTACGCCTGCGATGTCCTTAGAAGGCGGCAACTCCCGTTGCGTTACCTGATGTGTCCAGCCGCCGCCCTGCATCCGCTTCGGCGCTAGATCGAAGGAGAACCATACCGGCCCGGGATTTCCGTGATCGGTAAAGGGTGGTGTGTTCGAGTTTGAGTTTTCTTTGAGCAGTGGCTGGTTTTCAGGCCCCGGATCGCTGGAGCTAGGCGGGGTTCGACCAGCCTTCTGCTCAGAGCGGCTTTGTGCTAACGCCGAGGCGCCCAGAAAGCCAGCGCTCGCTAGAGCCGCCGACCCAACAAACCTCCTTCTAGACAAAGGCGCCGCAACCTTCTCCAGGTCAATGTGAATTTCTTTTTCACTGCAAATTTCGTCTGAGGTCATCTGTAGTCTCCTGAGGTCGTTCGCGTCTTGCCAGAGCTGAAGCCGCAAGATCGTCTCTTCCATTACAAACGGATTTGCAGATTTCAGTGTGCGTTTCTTCGATTCACTCTGATCGTCTGCATGCATCACAGGATTGTTTAGCATTCGCCTGAGTGATCAGCGGGCGCCGACTTGTTTTGAGACCTTTACGAATCGTTGCAGCAGCGGCGTTGTGCGATTCGTCTGCACCGCAACGCCGATCTCAGAGACAGATCTTTCGCGTGTGAGCGGCTTTACCTTCACGCCCGATCGGCTACGCCGTGCAATTCCTTCCGGGAGGATGGCAACACCAATGCCTGCGGCTACCAGCACCAGCGCCGTGTCCATTTCAGCCACTTCCTGTACAACATTGGGAGCGAAGCCCGCTCTGCGACAAATTGCTACCCAGTGATCGTAGAAGGAGGGAGCCCACTTTCGTCCATACGCGACAAACGGCTCTGCAGCGAGTTCGCGGACTGTAAGCGTTTTAGCCGAAGCGAGTGGATGTGCCTTTGAAAGCACTACAGCAAAGCGTTCTCGATGAATCGCTTCGATGGAAAGACCGTCGACGGAAACCGGCAATCGAAGAAAGCCCACATCAATGCTTCCAGTCTTTAATGTCTCGATTTGCTGAACGGTCGGCATATTTTTAAGTTCGAGATCCACTCCGGGATAAAGCTTGCGGAATGCGAGGACTATAGCGGGAATCACTTGCGCGGTTGCGGATGCAACAAAGCCGATACGGAGGTGTCCAACATCGCCTGAACCGATCTTTCCGGCCCGTAGCTCTATATCCGCGATGCGTTGCAGAAGCTCCTCGCTGTCGGCAAGAATCGCTTCCCCAGCGGCTGTAAGTCGAACGCTCCGTCGGTTTCGTACAAACAGAGGAACGCCAAAATGTGTCTCCAAATGCTGTATTTGGATCGAAAGCGCCGATTGCGAAAGATAGAGCTGCCTTGCGGCACGACCGAAATTGAGCGTTTTGGCAACAATGATGAAAGACCGTAGCTGCTTAAGATCCATATCGTCCTGAGTTAGCCGCTAAAACTCTTGCAAGCACGCCCTGCAATCGCACCTGCCGGAAGACTACCCTCCGGTAAGTACGGCGCTGCTTTTCCGTAACTGCTCTTTACGTTCTTTAAGGAATACCGCGCTCACCACATTATCTCAGGAAGAGACATATCCTTCATCTCTACGGTAACCCGGACCGTCGCAAGGAGCAGTCTCCCTTCTCTGAAGCCAAGTCGCCTAAAGATAGACGGATCTAGGTATAAGGCATCCGTTTATGCAATCGACTTTGCCAAGTTACATATCGGGGAAGTAACCTTTCGCTCAAGAGCGCAGGCCTAATGTTTGTTGTGCCGCTAGGTAAGGAGAAACGCGCCTTCCGTTCATTACGCCAAAGATGGCCGGCCACCCGGAAACAACGCGCTTCCGGACAGCCTGTTATACGTGGATGAATATCCTATTAGGTAGCTCACCGTGATCTATCATCCTTCGCGCTCCAACTCCGCTTTCAGCATGTCAAGCCAACTCTAGAGGCTGCACAGTCAGCTGAGCTTAACCAGCATCTTGCCGAGGTTCTCTCCCGTGAACAGCTTCAAGAACGCTCCAACCGCGCTTTCGATGCCTTCATCTACGGTCTGAGCCGATGTGATTTTGTTGGTAGCGATCCACTCGATCATCTCCGTTAGAAACGCCGGCATCGCATTGAAATGATCAGACACGATGAAGCCTTCTAATCGCAGCCGCTTGCCTACTGCGACTCCCACGTTGCGCATGGCATAGGGCTCACTGTTGTAGCCTGCGATCATTCCGCACAAGGCGAAGCGAGCGAATGGCCGCGCAAGCAGCAACGCCGCGTCCAGCTGTTCTCCGCCCACATTATCGAAGTACACGCTGATGCCGTCCGGCGCCGCCTGTCGCAACGCATCGAAAAAAGTTCCCGTCGCCTTGTAGTCGATCGCCGCATCCACTCCGATGCTGCGCAGATACGCGCATTTTTCAGCTCCGCCCGCCGAGCCGATAACGGTCGCGCCCTTCAGCTTCGCGATCTGGCATGCGGTCGACCCCACCGAGCCGGCCGCTCCTGAAACAAAGACCACATCTCCTTGCTGCACCTTCGCTACTTCCAACAATCCCACCCATGCCGTCAATCCAGTCAGTCCAGCCGTACTCAGATACAGTTCGGGCGCGATCGCCGTTGTGTCGATCTTGCGCAATAAGGTATCCGGCAACGAACCCGGAACGTTGAACGCCTCACGCCAGCCGAACATGGAGAGCACCGTGTCCCCTACCGCAAGTCCTTTGTAGTTCGACTGAACCACAATCCCTACCGCTCCCCCCTGCAGCGGCTCGCCCAACTGGAACGGCGGAACGTAGCTTGGCTGGTCGCGCATGCGCCCGCGCATGTATGGGTCGACCGACATCCACATGTTCCGGACCTGTATCTCACCCGATCCCGGATCGCCAAGCGTCACTGTTGCTAAGGAGAAGTTCTCCGCCGTCGGCATACCCTCCGGCCGGCTTCGCAAACGCACCTCACGCGACTTCATCATTACCTTCTACGCTCCTCGGCTTCGCTTGGCTTTCTGGCACGCGCAATGCCGCCGCGGTCTGTCCTCATCATAGCGGTTATCGAGCCGGCTAGAGATGCCGTTTTCACAGCTCAGGTTAACTAAGTGCCCACAATGATTGTGGGCGATGGTAAAGAACAATCAGCCCTTCAGATGGCAATCGTCTATAGCATATTCGAGAAAGTGTCTGACTTTCACATAGCTTCGCCATAGGCAATAACCAGCTTGGTGAGATGTTCTCTTAGTTGGGTTAGCTTCAACGGCACGTTATTTAGCGAATCAGGACGACCTTCCTCCGAGGGCATTTGTACTAAACTACGAACACCTTATTTCGGGTAGAAGCCGTCCTAGAGCATGTTTCATAAATGGGTACGGCCTCAAGCTTGATTCTTTTGTTTGAGGATGGAGCTTTGTTGAACTTCTTGCATGAGCAAGAAGCGATTCGAGTTGTTGACCGATGCGCAATGGGAGTTGATCGGGCCTCTGCTGCCTGAGCCGAAGCGGCGCAAAGACAGGCGAGGCCGTCCGTGGGCATGCAACCGGGCTTGTCTCGAAGGCATTCTCTGGGTGTTGCAAACAGGGGCTGCCTGGAGGTTCCTGCCGGAGCAGTATCCTTCTCCGGCGACCTGTTGGCGACGGTTGAAGCTGTGGGAAGAGCAGGACGTGTGGCTGGATGCATGGCGAACGCTGCTGGGCGCCCTCGATGGCAAAGGGCTGCTGAAGTGGGAGGAGACGTTTCTGGACGGCAGCTTCGCGCCGGCCAAAAAGGGGGCTCTGCGGTCGGTAAAACCAAACGCGGCAAGGGCACAAAGTGGATGGTACTGGTCGACGGTGGCGGTCTTCCGCTGGGAGTTCGGCTTGAAAGTGCCTCTCCGGGAGAAGTTACGCTTGCGGAAGCCACGCTCGCCGAGGTCAAAGTCCCCCGCCCGAGAGGCCGCCCGCGACAGAAGCCGAAGCGAGTAATCGCAGACCGTGCCTATGATTCCGATCCCTTGCGCGAAAGGCTTGCCAAACGGGGCATCGACCTGATCGTGCCTTATCGCAAAAGCAGCAAGCACCGACGCTATGAGGACGGCAGGAAGCTCAGACGATACAAGCGCCGCTGGATCATCGAGCGCACCAACGCCTGGCTCGGACAGTTCCGACGACTCCTCGTGCGCCATGAGCACCTGCTGTGTACCTACCAAGCCTTCTTCTACCTCGCCTGTCTCTGGATCACACTAAGACGGTGTTTATGAAACACGCTCTAGGCAAGCAGGAAGGACCTGCCGCACTCGCTCAATGGTTGAGCGAATCTCCTGTCGTATTTTACTTAGGAGATTCATCACGCAAAGACCTCTTCAGGACGAGCCGTGACAAGGCATCGCATGCAACGCGAATCATAGTTTTTTGGGCCAGCTCATAATCCTCCAACCACCCATCGGTAGCCCGGTTTGCATGGACCGCAAGCAGTACACCGGCGCTCAATCCGAGCCGTTCTCCAATCAATAGAACGGATTCAGCTTCCATGTCCAACGAGCTGACTCCCTTTGCACGATATTCCGCGAGGATGGACTCAACTGCACCGGCGGAACCCGGATAAGCGCGTCCCTGGCCGGCGTAGTAGCCGTCCACTGAGGCAACAACGACGTTGTGGAAAGATTGCGAGGCGTGAACAAGGGACTGTCTCAACGCGTCTAGGACCTCCGCGTTTGCGAGAGCTCTACGATCAGCGCCGGCGTACAGCGCTGCGGCGCCTCCGCCGCGTACCGCCTCCGTGACCACAAGCAAGGACCCCAACGGAATCAATGGATCGAGCGCGCCCGTACCACCCACCCGCAGCGCAAATCTGCATCCGAGCTCAGCCGCCTCGACTAAAGCGATTTCGGTCGAAGGGCCGCCGATGCCGGTAGAACAGACACCGATCTCGACTCCGTCAAAGTCTCCTACACCCACGCGGTACTCGCGATTCTGCCCAAGTATGCGAAAGTTCTTAAGAACCCGGTCAAACAGATCAACCCGCCCGGGATCTCCCGGAAAGAGGACGGCGGCGGGAAGTTCGCCCATACGGCATGGCAGGTGAGGCGGCCTGTCATGCTTCCAAGGCGATGCCGCGCTAATCACACGTTTTCCTGACTATAAGCGAATTTGAAGGAACGGAGAGTGCGCTGCTTAGCATCCATTTCTCCAGGTAGTTTGCTCACCGGCTCTAAAACACATCACAGCATGTCTTCATCTCGCACGTGAACGTGCCCAGTCGTCAGATGATTGCATCGAAAGCCGGCCAGGGTTCACATTATCCCCAACTGGCTGCGCAAAGACCAGAACTCATAGTAAGTCATCGATTTCATTTTTGGTGATCGGGAACTGGCGAAACATCATAAGAAAACAGCCGCGCATAACAGGATGAAGGAAGATCTTTGACAACGCAGATCGACGACCGAGATGTATCCATAAAAGCAAAGCCGGATCGCCATGCCATTCTGGCGTGCTGGGCCTCAGCGGTTGGTTTCGGTGTGGAAGGCTTCGACCTGCTCCTGCTCGTCTTCCTCTTAGCGCCGATCTCCGTGTCTTTTTCTCTGAGCACGACACGCGCTGCGTCCTTGATGACCGGAACGCTGCTGGGCGCAGTGACAGGCGGAATCGCATTCGGACTTCTCAGCGACTACTTTGGGCGGGTTCGAATTTTGACCTGGACGATTCTCTTGTTCGGTCTCTTTACCGGATTGTGCGCCGTATCTCGCGGATACTGGGATCTGCTGACGTATCGAACGCTGGCAGGTTTGGGTTTCGGTGGAGAGTTCGGAGTTGGTCTAGCGCTGGTAGCGGAAACCTGGCCGGCCGCGTTGCGTGCACGCGCTTCTTCCTATGTCGCCTTGGGCGGACAGGCCGGGATCCTCGCGGCAGCCTTATGTACCCCGATTCTTTTGCCTCGTCTGGGATGGCGTGGCATGTTTCTTCTCGGAGTAGTACCCGTACTCGGGTCATTCTTGCTGCGCAAAATGCTCCCCGAGCCAAAGGTCTTCCTGGAAGCACGGCAGCAGGGTCATTCCACGTTTCCTCTGGCCTTGCTCTTCAAAGATCGGCCGACCCAATGGATCAGTTTAGGCATGGTCATACTCTGCTCGGTACAGCAGATCGGATATTACGGCCTGATGACTTGGTTGCCTTATTATCTGACCGCTCGCCACGGGCTAACGCTCACAAAATCCGCGCTCTGGACTTCTCTCACTGTGATCGGGATGAGCTGTGGCATATGGCTGTTCGGCCAACTGGCAGACCGGGTTGGCCGCCGTCCCAGTTTCTTCACCTTCCAGGCAGGCGCAGCTGTGATGGTGCTCATTTACTCTCGCCTCGATCATCCTTTCGCGCTTTTAGTAGGCGGCGCCGTGATGGGCGTGTTTGTGAACGGGATGCTGGGCGGTTATGGCACGCTCATTTCGGAGTTGTATCCAACCGAGGCGCGAGCGACTGCGCAAAATCTGTTTTTCAACGTGGGGCGCGCGCTCGGTGGGTTCGGTCCGTTGCTCATCGGATTTCTCGCGAACAAATACTCTTTCGCAACAGCCATCGCTTTGCTTGCTTCTCTCTACGTCATTGACTTACTCACAACCGCGTTGCTTATTCCCGAAAGTAAAGGAGTGTCGCTTACGTGAGGATCGCAGCGTTTCCGCTTTTGGCAGCAAGCCCTCTGCTTTTGGCAGCAAGCCCTGAGCGCAACGAAGAACCTTCATTCACGTTCCAAAAAAAAGTTTGATCGAGGTAAGTCTTCACCAGCTTTTTGCGATCCTAATTCGCGCAGCCGTGGAAGCCGATAATTTAGGGCGAAGCCGTTACGCTTGCGAGGGGAGCCGTGCCGCTGCTCAGGTAGGTGTTCAGCCAGGCTGTCCAGCGCCGCCACACGTCGCGAGAGCGGATGGGATCAGCGGGACTGTGCCCGGGCACGGGAAAGGCGATGAACTTGACCGGGACGCCGTTATCTTTGAGCGCGTGGAAGAGCTTATAGGCCTGCGTGGTGGTGACGCGCCAGTCGCCGACATCGCTCATGATGAGCGTCGGGGTCTTGATCCGATACGCGTAGCTGAGCGGCGACTGGAGGGCGTAGCTCTTCAGGTTATCGCCAACGAAGGGAGACGGGCCGTAGCCCGCGGCGCGCTCCACGTTGTTGTCGCTGAGCGTGTACTGGTCGACCAAGTCGGTGACCGGAGCGCCCGCGACGGCCGCCTTCCATACTGTGGGATAGTTGCCGATCATCCACGCCGTCATTTGGCCGCCGTAGCTCCAGCCGCTGACCGCGATGCGCTTCTCGTCGACAATGCCGCGGGCTTCGAGCGCGTTGACGCCGGCCATGATGTCGCGGCCCGGCCCGGCGCTGGCGTCGTTGACGATCGAGGCTTCAAAGGCGTTCCCTTCGTTGTCGCTGCCGCGGTAGTTCGGCTCGAAGACCAGCCAGCCCTGCGCGGCCAGGATCTGCGAGGACGTCGTGAAGGTCTCGAGCGAGGTCGCCGTCGGGCCGCCGTGAATGTACAGCACCAGAGGGTACTTCTGGCCAGCGGCGTAAGCTGGCGGGTAGGTCAGTACGCCATTGACCGTGAACTTGTCGCTCTTCCAGGTGATCGTCTCCTGCTTGCCGAGCGTCTTGCCCTCAGTCGCCGTCTGCAGGTGCGTCATCTGGGCCGGCGGATCGCCGGGGCGAGCCATGTAGAACAGCTCGGGTGGATGCGTGGCGTCGGTCGCGGTGAAGGCTACCGAGCCGTCCTTGCCGATGTTGGCCGCGCCCGGTATGAGCGCGCCGAGATTGAGCCGCTTGGCGGGTCCTTTGAGCGGCTGCAGCCACATGCCGGCTTTGGTGCCGTCCGGCCCGGCGACCAGCAGCGATTTGCCGTCAGGCATCCAGCCCGCCGCGCTCATGGCATGGTCGAGGGCGTAGGTGACATCCTTACCCAGGCCGGCGCCCGCCGGACCACTCGCGGGCACGACATAGACGCTCTCTTCGTTGCGCCGCTTGCCGTCGCGCGGGAAGCTGTAGGCGACCTGAGAGCCGTCGGGCGAGAGCCGCGGAGCGCCCTCGGCGATGGTGGCCTTGGTCAGCGGATGCATGGCTCCGGTCGCGACGTTGAGCAGTTCCAGGCGGCTTGACTCGCCCTCGCCGGTGATTGGCGATGCGGCGCGGATAAAGACGATGGACTTGCCGTCCGGCGTGTAGCTCACCTCCGGAGGCGGGCCGGCCGGGGCTGCGGTCACAGGCAGCGACCACGTGCCACTGGTGAGGCGCTTGGCTGTGCCGCCGGCCGCGGGGATGGTCCAGAGGTGGACCGGCATCGCCGCCGCGCGCTCGAGATAGCTGTTGTTGCCGACCTCGAAGGCATCCTCAAACTTGGCCTCATCTTTCTTCTCGGGCACTTCGTCTGCGGCGGCAAAGGCCACGGCCTGTCCGTCCGGCTGCCAGGTCAGCTGGCGGATCGGGGTCTTTGAATGGGTCAGCTGCAGGGCTTCTCCACCGGCCAGCGGCAGGACGAAGACCTGCGCTTTCTTGTCTGTGTCCTGGGCGAGAAAGGCGAGCCGCGTGCCGTCGGGCGACCAGCGCAGCCAGCCGACGCCTTGGCGGTCATGCGTGATGGCGTGCATGGCCTTGCTGGCGATGTCGATGAACTCGAGCTCCGTGTCCCAGCGATCTTCCTTGAGGTTGGCGCGGCCAACAATGAACGCAATGGTTTTGCCGTCGGGCGAGATCTGCGGGTCGGAGATGCGCACGATTTTGGGCAGGTCGTCTGCGGTGAAGCGGCCGGACTGGACTGGAGCTTGGACCGGCGCTTGCGCCGCCGCGAGCGGAACGAAGGCGAGGGATGCGAGAACAAGGCGAACACCGCGCACGGTCTTTCTCTCCGGTGACTGGAATGATTGAGGTATGTCCACTCTACCTGAGCCTCGGCCTGGCGCTCAACGCCTGCTTTGGCCACGCGTAATGTTCGTCCAGTAGCATCAAGCGAGACGGCGCGGGCGAAAGGATATGCATGCAGGCGATACCGGTTCAGAACGCACAGAAATCTTCGCGGAGCTTCGAGTACGCGGTCGTGGATGTCTTCGCCGAGCGTGCGCTCGAAGGCAATCCGCTGGCAATCTTTACCGACGCCCGCGGGCTTTCGACCGGCGAGATGCAGGCGCTGGCGCGGGAGACGAACCTGGCTGAGACGACGTTTGTGCTTCCCGCGGACGACCCGGCGAGCGAGGTGGAGCACGGGGTGCGCGTGCGCATCTTTACCGTCGCCGAGGAGCTGCCGTTTGCCGGGCACCCTACGCTGGGCACGGCGGCCTGGCTCTGGTGGCATCACCCGGCGCTTAAGGGCGCGGAGCGGATTACGCTGCGCGAGAACGCAGGGCCGATCACGGTGCGCTTCGAACCCGCAGAACCTTTCGCACGAATCGTCTTTGGGACCATGCAGCAGCAGGACCCCGTCTTCGGTGCAACCCATGCGCCGGAGGACATCGCGCGCGCGCTGGGCCTGCCGCTGGACGATCTAGAGGAGACTCGGCCGATTCAGACTGTTTCGACCGGGGTGCCCTTCTGCATCGTGCCGCTGCGCTCGCTGGAGGCGCTGGGGCGGCTCGCCATCCCACAAGCCGCCGCACAGGCCTATCTGGCGCGGTCGGACGCGAAGTTCTTTTTCTGCATGGCAACGGCAGAGCCAGGCAGCGGCGCGGATTTCCGCAATCGCATGCAGTTTTACCACGGCGAGGACCCGGCCACAGGGGCAGCCTCCGGCTGTGCAATTGCCTATCTGGTCCGCCATGGGCTGATTGAAAGCGGACGTTCGACGATCTTTGCGCAGGGGGTGGAGATGCGCCGGCCTTCGCGCATTCATGTGCAAGCCAGCCTCTCGGATCAAAAAGTCCATAGCGTGTTTGTGGGAGGAAGCACCACCGAAGTTGCATTCGGGAGGTTTTTCCTGCCCCGGGAGGAGACTTTCCCACATCCGTGATTCACGGAAGGTCAACATTGACGCCGCTGTTTCGCAATCGGTGGATGAGCAAGGCCAAACCGGCGGCAGTTTCGCCCTTTCTTCTCCGGTTGCCAAGTTGGGTACACCTTCGTAAGTTGAGAAGCGTTGGAGACGAAGCGGCACTCCTCGTACGGCGGGAGGCGGCGGGTATCTTTCCCAGTGTTGCTGTTGGTTGTATCTCTCACATTTTGCATTGAGAGAAGCCGGGCCGCTTCGTAGTCGCTCGCTTCCTGTTCGCATCCTCTTCGGCTGCATTCGCCGGAGCCCAAGGATCTTCCGCCTCACGTCGCCAGAACGAAGAGCGTCGACACGGCCGGTCCCGGGTCCCGAGCACACGCAGGCGATGGACCCGGTGCGTCTCGGCGGCGAACGTGGCAATCTGCGCGGAAGCCCGATCTCTCAAGCCGCGGTCCTCGCTGTCTCCGTTCACTGCGGAGCGTCGCGGGCTGGGGACACTGCTCGAATCGCCCCGCTCAAGGGTGCGCGAGGCAGGCAGGAGAGCTTTGCTCTTCGCCTGATTCGCTCGCAGGGTGGAAGAGCGTAGGCACGAGCGGCTGCCCAGACCTGTTTCGCCTCGCTCCGGCGCTCGCTGCCGGAGCCGGACGGACCAGGGCCGCGGTCCACACCTCACCTCTGCGATGGGGGTCGGCCAAACAGCCGGCATCTTTCGCATCACCTCAGAGATCGGATCCCAATGCGCCCAAAGAAAGTCATTCTCTGCGTCGACGATAACGAGCAAACGCTGTCGGTACGCACGTTTTTGCTGGAGACGCGCGGCTATCGCGTGATCGCTACGACCAACTCGCAGCAGGCCCTGGAGGTTCTGGAGCGGACGGCTCCGGGAGCGCTCGACCTGCTGATCGCGGATCTGCTGCTGCCGGGGATGGACGGCAACGAGCTGGTGCGGCGCGCGAAACAGATTCATCCGGCGCTGCCGGCGCTGATCGTCAGCGGTACGGTGGCGGCGCAGGATCGGGCGCTGGCCGCGGACGCGTTCCTGCCCAAAGGCGCAGGCACAGCGGTCGAGCTGCTGGAGCGCATCCGGGTGCTGGTGGCGCGCAAACGCGGACCCAAGAAGCATGTTCCCGCGCCGCAGCCGGCACAATCCGCGGCCGTGAACGAGGGGCCGGTCAAGCATCCGATGGCTAGTTAGTCCATGCAAGAATAGAGCGCAAAGGACGCAAAGAAAAACCCGCGAAGGTCGCAGGGAGCGACTCGCGGGTCTTTTTATTTCGGGGTAGGAGATTGCTTAGAGAGCTTTCCGGACGTTGCGCCGAACTGTCTCCGCCACCAGGCCGTAGACCATGTGCGTTGCCATCTCGCTGGTTTTCTCGCGGGACGTCTGGTCTCCGGGAGCGGCGGAGAGACCGAAGGCGGGAAGCGCCGACTCATGGGTGAGCGCCATCAGAGTCATGCCGAAGTTGACTCCATGCCGGGACGTTGCGGCGGGGTAGAACTCGGCGAGCACGCCGTAGGCCGCGCCGGCGGCAATGCCGAAGACCCAATGAATGGTTTCACTGGCCACGGACTTCGCGCCCGGGGAGAGCTCGTGGCCTGAGACGGCGTCGGCCACTTTGTCCGCAATCAGGTCGGGCGGCTCCGGCTGACCTTCGGTCCGCGGCGGATACATGCGCTCGGCGAGGGTCTTGGCCGCGGTGGCTACGGCTCCGGCAGCGATGCCGGCCAGCATGCCCTTCACCACGGAGCGGTCTGCGGGCGAGGGAGCACCGGGGGTCGGCGGCTGCGCAAGTTGCTTGTTAACAAAGTCGTTGGCGAACTGCTCGATGAGACTCATCGGTTGGGTGTCCTCCTGCCGTCAGATGCAGGTTTGCCTTCTATCCGATGTAGGCGGAGGGATCGGTGCGGTCGATCGCGGGGGCCCAGCCGGTTGGCCGCAGGACCACGGTCAAGACGACGTCGACGGCCAGATTGAGCATCAGCGCGGGCACGGCCGCGTACATTCCGCCCACATGCGGCACCAGGTATACGGAGCTCTTCAAGCCCAGCGACCAGGCCATCGCCGTGCCGGACGCCATGCCCGCGCACCAGCCCGCGAACAGCGCCCATGGATGAAACCAGCGCGTGAAAACGCCCAGGATGACCGCGGGAAAGATCTGCGCGATCCAGATACCGCCCAGCAGTTGCATTTGGATCGCGTAGGCGGTCTGGAGCTCCAGCACAAAGATAAGCGCGCCGAATTTAACTAGCAGCGAGACGATCTTGGCCATGGCGGACTCCTGCCGCGGCGTCATCGGGGTGCGCGTGAACTCGCCCCACAGATTGCGCGTGAAGAGGTTCGAGGCGGCGATAGACATGATGGCCGCCGGCACCAGCGCGCCGACCGCGATGGCCGCGAAGCAGAAGCCGGCAAACCACTCCGGGAACATCTTGAGAAAGAGCAGCGGCACCACCGAGCTGGTGTCTTTGGTGACGATGCCGGCCGCGATCGCAACATAGCCGAGCAGCGCGATCAGGCCCAGCAGAAAGCTGTACGCGGGCAGCATGGCGGCGTTGCGGCGGACGGTATTTGCCGAAGAAGCGCTCAGGATCGCCGTCGCCGTATGCGGGTAGAGCATCAGCGCCAAGGCCGAGCCGATGGCCAGTGTCGAATAGCCTAGGAACTGCTTTGGCTGCAGAAGAATTGAAGTGGCAGGGGTATGGTGCGCGAGCGTCTGGTTGGCGACAGCAAAGATGTGCGCGTATCCGCCCAGTTTCAACGGCAGCCAGACGACCGCGACGAGCACCATGATCCAGAGCATGACGTCCTTGACGATGGCGATGACCGCCGGCGCGCGCAGCCCGCTCGAGTAGGTGTAGGCGGCCAGGATGACGAAGGCTGCGGCCAGCGGCCACTCGCCATGGAGGCCCAGCGCGGCGAGCACGACCCGGATGCCGACCAGTTGCAGGGCAATGTACGGCATGAGGGCGAGAATACCGGTGAGGGCGATGGCCACCGTGAGCGGTCGATTGCTGTAGCGTCCGCTGACGAAGTCGGCAAAGGTGATATAGCCGTGCCGGTGGCAGACGGTCCAGAGCCGGGGCAGCACCAGCAGCATGTAGGGGTAGGCGAGGATCGCGTAGGGCAGGGCGAAGAAGCCGTTGGCTCCCGCGCCGTAGAGCGCTGCCGGAACGGCGATGACGGTGTAGGCCGTGTAGGCGTCGCCGCCGATCAGGAACCAGGTGACCCATGTGCCGAAGCTGCGTCCGGCCAGCCCCCACTCTTCAAGCGAGTGCATGCCGGCAACGGGTCTGCGCCAGCGCGCGGCGAGGAAGCCGACGACGGTGACCAGGGCAAAGAAAAAGCAGAAAACCAGAAGGGCTGGAGTAGGCACGTTCAGGAATCTTAGCGCACACGAAGAGGAGCGGTGAGTGTTCGGCCCGTCACCCCTGACCCTTCAACCCTGACCCTTCAACCCTGATCGCTATTTCAGCGTCACTCCGCCCTCTTGCCACTCGTATACGACCAGATCCAGGTCGTTCAGCGTGCGCATAGCCGTCTCCATGTTGCGGCGCAGCTCCGGGCGCGCGGAGGGCGGCGCGTCATGCGCCTCTTCGACCGCGACCACGCGACCGTAGGGCCAGGCGCTTGCGGGAATGGCGCTGAGCGCGGAGGGCAGGTCGGCGGTGCGGACGTTGAGAGACTGTTGCCGCGCTCCTACTGGGCGAAGCAGCCCGCCCGCGCCGAACTGCGAGGGATTGGCGTCGGCCAGCGTTACGTGCAGGGTCACCATGCTGCCCTGGATGGTGAGGTACGGATTCTGCCAGGTAGTCAGCGACTTGACGGCAAGATAGCGTGCCTTCGAGGGCAGCGGGATCAGCTCGAGCTCGGCCCGCGTGCTTTCCATCTGCTGGCGGCGCTCGTTCTCGGCAGCCTTGCTGGTCGAAGCAGAGACCAGCGGCGCACTTGAGCATCCGGCAAGACTCAGGAAAACGGCGGCAAACACGGTGGCAAACGCGATACGCACAGTGTTTCTAGAATAGCGCAACGTCAATGCCCGGTGAAGGTGGCGGGGCGCTTTTCGAGGAAGGCGGCTACTCCTTCATGCTTGTCGGCCGAGCTGCTCAAGCGGCCAAAGGCGCTGGCCTCGAGCGCAAGCGCCTGCTCCAGCGGCAAACCCTCGCCTGCGTCCACGGTCTCGATCGCGGCGGCCAACGCAAGCGGAGCCAGGCCCGCGAGGGTGAAGGCCAGGGCCTTTGCGCGCGCAAGCAGACCGGCTGCGGGAACCACCTCGTCGACCAGCCCGAGGCGAAGCGCTTCTGCGGCCGGAATCATCTCCCCCGTAAGAATGAGCTTGAGCGCAGCCGAGCGCCCTACCAGGCGCGGCAGGCGTTGCGTGCCGCCGTACCCGGGGATGAGGCCGAGCTTGATCTCCGGCTGACCGAGCCGCGCAGCATCCGAAGCCACGCGCAACGTGCACGCCATCGCAAGCTCGCATCCGCCGCCGAGCGCGAAGCCGTTGATGGCCGCGATGACCGGCTTGCCGCAGGTTTCGATCTTGCGGAAGATAGCCTGTCCGCGGAGTGCGAGCTGCTCGCCCGAAGCGGAGTCGGTCTTCGAGAGCTCGCCGATGTCGGCGCCGGCCGCAAACGCCTTCGGTCCAGCGCCGGTGATCACGATGGCGCGGACCGCCGGATTCGCAGTCAGCAGCGTGAAGACGGCTTCCAGATCATGGAGCAGCTGCGCATTCAAGGCATTCAGAACCTCCGGCCGATGTAGCGTCACAAGGGCCACGGGGCCGCCGCCGTCGATCGTCAGCAGGACTGTTTCATAGGTCGGCAGCACGTATGGGGTCACATCATCCATGGGGCAGGCTCCAGAAGTACGAGGCAGGTTGAGAATACAATCAAAGCCATGATCAAGGGAATAACCGTCGTCGAGCAGGTGAGTGGAGCCGGCGATTACGCGCAGTTGACGCGGCTGCTGACCGCTCTCGGCTTTGAGGCGGCGAAGGGTTGGAAGACGGAGGAAGGCGAGGGCTCGCCCTTTCTCGCGCCTGTGGGAAATCTGGAGCTGGTCACAGGGCGCGCCCCGGCCGAGCCGCGGATTTTGATTGAGGCCACCCAGCTCGAGACGCTGCATGCCGCCGTGAACCGCTGGATCGCGGAGGAGCATACCGTCGCCGAGGTGAGCGAGCTTGAGGCCACCCACTGGAACTCGCGGCTGTTCACGCTGGCGCTGCCGGAGGGCCTGCGGCTCGGCTTCTGGCAGTCGGAGAACCCGCTGCATGGGCAGCCGCCGGCGGTCGAGGGCGGGCTTTCGGCCGAGGGCATGAAGTTTGCCGTGATTACCACGCGCTGGAACACCGTCATCACCGACCGGCTGCTGCAGGGCGCGCTCGATTGCCTGCGCCGCAGCGGAGCCGCCCAGGCCGACATCGAGATTGTGCGCGTGCCGGGCGCGTGGGAGATTCCGAACGCCGCCCGGACCATTGCCAATCTGGCCAAGGTGGACGCTATTGTCACGCTCGGCTGCCTGCTGCGCGGCGAGACGGCGCACTACGAGGCCATCTACACCGAGGTCGCGCGCGGCATCGGGCAGTCGCAGCAGGAGACCGGCGTGCCGCATGCCTTCGGGGTGCTGACCTGCGAGACGCTCGAACAGGCGCTCGACCGCGCGGGGCTGAAGGCTGGCAACAAGGGCTTCGAGGCGGCCAGCGCCGCCATAGAGATGGTCTCGCTGCGCCGCAAGCTGCTCCAGGGAGCGGCTTAGTGGGCACGCGCAGGAAATCGCGCGAGCTGAGCATGCAGATGCTGTTCCAGGGCGATCTCGGCAAGCAGACGCCGGACGAGGTGCGCAAGCTGTTCTGGCCCTCGGTAACGGATGTCGATGAGGAGACGCGCGGCTTCGCCGAGGACCTCTACCGCGTCGCAACCAGCCGGCGCGCGGAGATCGACGCGCTCATCGAGCAGCACTCGCAACATTGGCGTTTGGAGCGGATGCCGGTGGTCGACCGCAACCTGCTGCGCTGCGGCATCGCTGAGATGCTGGGCTTCCCGAAGACGCCCGCGGCCATTGTGATCAATGAGAGCCTGGAGGTGGCGCGCCGGTATGCGGCCCCGGAGTCGATCCACTTTCTGAATGGCGTGCTCGATGCGGTGGCCCGGGATCTTTTGAAGGCGCGGCTGGGTTGAGGATCGAGATACCCCCACCCCTAGCGAAAGTACGCAAAGTATTCAAAAACAATGAGTTGAGTCTGGACTTCCGGTCCGGTATAGACGGTTTTATCTCTCCTCACCGGAACATGCCCAAAAAAACAAACGGCTGCTGCCTTTACGTCTACTTCAGTATACCGGTTTGCGCAGGTCAACTATGCCACAAGCAATTGCTTTCATAGCAACGACTTAGGCGCTTCAGGTACTTGACACCAAGTCATAGCTCAGGCGGAATGGCTGCAAGTGTTTACGACGTCGGCTTCTTCGGCCTCGAAACCAGCAGGTTCGGCGTGGCCGTTCCCGCGGCTCCGCTTGCCAGAGGAAGCAGCGGCACAATCGGGGTAAGCGTGTCCGCAAAGCCGGTGGTTCCGCGGCTGAGACGATGCACCACATTGTCTCCAGAGGTACCGACATAGAGCAACAGGTTGTCCGCGCTCAGGGTGGAGGAGACCGGCGCGACCGGAGTGCCGGCGCTGGTTCTCTGCAGCGCAACCTGGGTGATGGTCCCGTGCCCTCCCGGAGCCGACTGGGTGTACTCCGGCAGCGTACCGCCGGCGCCGAGATAGGTGACGAAGGCATAGGCGGAGTCGGTCGTCGCCAGCACGTTGTTCACGTCCGTGGCAGCGACGCCGAGCGGAAGCGGCGTTCCGGGTGCGCTGGTGAAGGGGACAGGACAGCTGCCGCGCTTGGCGTTGGTGGTGACGTCGACGAAGCTGGTGACGTTTGCGCCAAGAATGTGGAGACCGTCGCTGGTGGCGGCCAGACGCTCCGGAGTGGCGGCGACCGAGCCGAGATCGGGGTAAAAGGTGTTGTTGGTCACGGTCTGGATGCCTGTTCCGGAGACGGCGGTCGCGGGGCAGTCGGTGCGCACGTCCAGCAGGCCGCCGGCACTTCCCTCGGCCAGATAGGCGCCCGCGCTGGGGACGGTGACGGCGACATCGGTCGCCGTGTTGGCCAGCGCGACGGCAGTCCAGCCCGTAAACGTGGAGTAGACCAGCAGGCGTCCGTCGTTGGTGGTGATGTAGACGGTCTGTGAGTCGGGGCTCCAGGAAGCGCGCGTGGCGACGGCTCCGTACTCGGAGGTGATGGCGCCGGTTGACGTATAAAGATACGTCAGTTTGCGGACGGGGTCGGTGATGACCACCGTGCCGTTATCCGGCGAGACCGTCAGCACAGTCCCGGAGATCGTCATGTCTTCCTTCGTCAAGGAGTTCGTGCTGGTGGCGAAGATCATGATCTCGTTAGGCGTGCCCATGTAGATCGTGCTTTGATCTTCGGAGAGGGCGAGCGAGTTCGGCACGTAGGGCAGACGGATGGGTGCGCCCTGGGTGGGCAAAGTGAAGTCGAAAGGCTGCAGATACTGCGATTGCGTGGAGCCGATATAGAGCACGGTGTTGACACCGGGACCGACGGCGTTGATCTGGACCGGGTTTGAGGTGATCGCGGTGCCGTTGCCTACGGGCGCGCCAACGGTTCCGGTGCTGGCCGGCAGCGCAAGCCCGATCTCATTCAGAGGCGCCGTGTTGCAGCTGGGTGGCTGACAGATGGCGGTGATCGTGGCGGCACCAGGGTAGAGCGGCGTGATGGTAGCGCTGCCCGAGGGAATCGTCTGCGGCGTCGTCGACTCATACTCGAGGGTGATGTTGGTGATCGGGTTGCCGGCGGTGTCGATGACCGTGGCCGAGAGCGCCTGAGCGGTGTTCTGGTTGACGGCAATGGGAGCCGAGGGCGCGGTGCTGCTGCCGACCTGGGCGAGCGTGATGGAGGCCGGGGCGCAGGTGGAGAAGAAGCCCGCGGTGCTTGAGGCCTGGGAGGTGGCGGCGTTGATGGTGGTCGTGCCGGGCTGGGCCGCGGTGGCGAGCCCGTTGGTGTCGATGGTGACCACGGCTGCGGTGGTGGCGGTAAAGGTGAGCGGGCCGACCTGGCAGCTGATGTTGGTCTGCGTGCTTCCGGTACCGGCAAAGCTGCGCGCGACCAGCTGGGCGCTGGTTCCCTGCGAGTAGCAGGCGGTGCCGGTGTACGCGCTGACCGCGACGGGCGTGGCGAGACACGACCCGGCCTGGGTGGGGTCATAACAGTTGCTCGCGGGGTCCGTGCTGCAGTTGGTCGAGGACGCTCCTAGCACCACGCTGGTCACGACCGGATGCACATAGATGGGAATCGAATTCGACGTAACGCCCTCGGCGCTGGCCGTCATGTAGGCAATGCCGCTGACCGGTCCGGGTGTGCAGAAGGTAAAGTCCGCAATGCCGCCGCCGGTGTTGCGGTTCCAGGTGCCGGCGCAGATACGGCCGGTCGTGGGAGCGACATCCACCAAGCTAAGATTCGACGATCCGTACACGGTTCCGCTTACGGAGGCCGAGTTTCCCTTGCAATCCTTGCCGCTGGGCGCGTTGATCTGGCCGATCTGTCCCTGATTGAGCGAGACGCCCGTCAACCGCGGCTCCAGATCGAGCGTCGTCGTCTGGCCTACGACGACGCCGGAGTTCTGACCGTTGCAATACACGGGAGCCGCCGCGTGGTGGCAGCCGGAGATCGAGACGCCAAAGGGAAGGGAACAGAAGATAAGGACAGCGAGAGTGAGGAAACGACGCATTGAACCTTTCAAACCTCTCCGTTGGCCCGGCGCAAGGGCCTCTCGGGCAAACGGACTTTCTGGTGCGGCAGTACCGATGGCTGCTGGTTTTTCAACCCTTAGTTTAGAAGTATGCCCGGGGAGAAGCAAATAAACGCAGTCCATTGCGGAGCCTGGGATGGGTGGTTAGACGGGCCATCGGAGCGGGCGTCAACGCGTGGGCACGGCTGGGCTCAGGCTTCGACCAGACCATAGCGGCGCTGCCACTGCTTCCGCAGGCGATCCCACACCCCGGCAATCTCTTCCGGGGTGAGGGCGGGGTCGGGGGTCTGGGCGAAGCGGGCGGCTTCCTGCTTGGCGAGCTCGAGGAGGTCGCGGTCGCGGATCAGGTTGGCGACGCGGAATGCGGGCAGGCCGGCCTGGCGGGTGCCGAAGAACTCGCCGGGGCCGCGCTGCCGGAGGTCGAGCTCGGCGAGGGCAAAGCCGTCCTGGGTGCGGACCATGGCGTCGAGGCGGGCCTCGGCGGCTTCGGACGGTTTGCCTCCGGTCACGAGAACGCAGTAACTCTTGGCGGAGCCGCGGCCGACGCGTCCGCGCAGCTGGTGCATCTGGGCGAGGCCGAAGCGCTCGGCGTGCTCGATCACCATGACGGAGGCGTTGGGGACGTCGACGCCCACTTCGATGACGGTGGTGGCCACCAGCACGTCGGTCTCGCCGCGCTGAAAGCGGCGCATGGCGACATCTTTGTCGTCGGCCGACATGCGGCCGTGGAGGAGGCCGAGGCGGAGGCCGGCGAGGGGTCCGGCGTGGAGCTCGTTGTACATCTGGGTGGCTCCGCGCATCTGCGCGGCGGCGCGAAGCTTGGGTGCGGGAAAGAGACGCTCGGGTGTTGCGCGTGACTTGGGCGTGGGTTCCGGCTCCGCTGCGGCGGTATCCTCGGCGAAGTCAAGCTCCGGCTGGTCGTTCTTCTCTCCTTCGATGACGGGGTAGACGAGGTAGGCCTGGCGGCCGAGCGCGACCTGTTTGCGGACGAAGGACCAGACGTCGGCGGATTTTTCCTCGGTCGTCCGCCGGGTCAGGATGGGGGTGCGCTCGGGCGGAAGCTCATCAATTACGCTGACATCCATGTCGCCGTACATGGTCAGGGCCAGCGTGCGGGGAATGGGCGTGGCGGTCATGACGAGGACGTCCGGGTCGGCGTGGCCGGCGCGCATGAGCTTGAAGCGCTGCTGGACGCCGAAGCGATGCTGCTCATCGACGATGACGAGGCCGAGGTGAGCGAACTCGACCTTCTCTTCGATGAGGGCGTGGGTGCCGATGGCGAGCTGCGTGTCTCCGGAGAAGACGTTGCGGCGGGCTTCGCGTTTGCGGTCCTCGTCGAGCGAGCCGGTGAGGAGGGAGACGCGGTATGGCTTGCCGGTGGAGGGCGAAAGCTTGTCGGCGAGGAGCTTGCGGGCGCTGAGGAAGTGCTGGGTGGCGAGGATCTCGGTGGGCGCCATCAGCGCGGCCTGGAAGCCGTTTTCGATGGCGACCAGCGCGGCCTGGAGCGCGACGATAGTTTTGCCGGAGCCGACGTCACCCTGCAGCAGGCGGCGCATGGGCTGGGGGCGGCGCATGTCGGCGACGATCTCGCCGAGAACGCGTTTTTGGGCGGGGGTGGGGTGGAAGGGCAGGACCTGCTTGAGGGCCTGGCGGACCTCGGGGCCGGTAGAGAACTGGGTGCCGAGGCGCTCGCGGAGGCGTTTGCGCTTGAGCTCGAGGCCGAGCTCGAGGTACCAGAACTCCTCGAAGATGAGGCGGCGGTGGGCGGGGGTGCGGGCGGCCTGGAGGTCGTCGATCGAGGTGCCGGCCTCGGGGAAGTGGAGGGCGCGCAGGGCGGCCATGCGCCCGGGAAGCTGGAGGCGCTCGCGGAGGGCGGAAGGGAGGGTCTCTTCGGCTTCGGCGCCGGTCTCGGTGAGCTCTTCGAAGATGCTCCAGAGGACGCGGCGGGTCCATTTGGAGGTGAGCTTCGCGCCCCAGGGGGTGGTGCCGCCGAGGCTCTCATAGATGGGCACGATGCGGCCCATCTCGAGCATGGCGAACTCGGCGTCGGGGCCGGTGGCGTTCGCCTCAGGGAGGATCTCGAACTGGGGCTGGACGAGTTTGAAGCGGCCGGAGCCTCCGGAGCGGGAGGGCTCGAGCTTGCCGTAGACGGCGACGCGCTGGCCGAGGCGAAACTTGTCGCGGAGGTAAGCGGCGTTGAACCAGGTGCACTGGATGGTGGCCTGGCCGGCGCGGGGCGAGGGGCCGGTGAGGTCGACTCCGGGCGCGGACAGGCCAAGCGTGAGCTCCAGCAGGGTGCGGCCGGCCTTGGTCCGCAGCAGCGAAGAGCCGCGGACATCGCCGAGCAGCGAGGCCATCTCGCCGGCTTTCTTCTCGGCGATGGGCTGCGGGTGAAGCCGGTCCTCGTAGCGGAAAGGCAGGTGGTAAAGCAGGTCTTCGACGGTCTCGACGCCGCGTTTGGCCAGGTTTTCGGCGATGCGCTCGCCCACGCGCTTGACGAACTTGATGGGTGTCGAAAGTTCGAGGGGCACAGGGAGATGCTACCAAGGCAGGAGTTCGGCGAGGCCGCTGCTGATTTCGACTTGCGCTTCGCTCCGGCTTTGGCCGGTTCGATGGGAGTCATAGCCAATCGCCATTCCATGGCTTTCAACGGCTCGAGCGCCTCCTTGGGATGCTATGGATAGCGTTGCGCGTCAAGCGCACGGGCGGCGCCCTGCTAGACTTGACGCAGGCCATGCCCATTGTTGAGCTCCATAGGATTCGTAAGGCGTATGGCGAGAAGATCGCGGTGGAGGGGCTCACGCTGCGCATCGAGGCCGGAACCATGTTCGGGCTGCTGGGACCCAACGGGTCGGGCAAATCGAGCTCCATCCGCATGATGATCGGCATTACGCGGCCGGACTCAGGGACCGTGTCGCTCTTCGACCGGCCGTTCGCGCGCGCGGCACTGGCCCGGGTCGGCTACCTGCCCGAAGAGCGCGGGCTCTACAAGAAGATGCAGGTGATGGATCAGCTGGTCTTCATGGGACAGCTGCACGGGTTGGAGGCTACACTCGCGGCCAAACGCGCCCATCTCTGGTGCGAGCGTCTGCAGATCAGCGAAGCGACCGGCAAGAAGACCGAAGAGCTCTCAAAGGGCATGCAGCAGAAGATTCAGTTCATCGCCGCGCTGCTGCACGATCCCGATCTCATCATCATGGACGAGCCGTTCAGCGGCCTCGACCCGGTGAACGCAACGCTGCTGATGGACACGCTGGTCGATCTGCGGCGGCAGGGCAAGGCGATCCTGTTCAGCACTCATCGCATGGATCAGGTCGAAAAGCTGTGCGACGGGATCGCCATCATCTACCAGGGCAAGCTGGTGCTTGAAGGGTCTATGCGCGAGATCAAGGCCAAGTACCCGGCAAACCGCATTCAGGTCCACTTCGCCGGCGATGACAGCTTTCTGCGGCTGCCGGCGGTCGGCTCGGCGAAGCAATATGCGGGGCAGGTGCAGCTTGTGCTACGCGACGGCCTTGACCCGGCGCAAGCCGCACAGGCCGTGCTCGATCACGCCGTCGCGCACGGCACGCGCATTACGCGCTTCGAGGTCACCGAGCCGACGCTCGAAGAGATCTTCATCGAAACCATAGGGGAGAACGTCGATGCCTAGCGGCTCTAAGAATACGTGGCTCATTGCCCGGCGCGAGTACCTGGAGCGGGTGCGCACGCGGGCGTTTCTGCTTGCCACCATCCTCATCCCGACCCTGATGGGCGGGTTCGTCTTTGTCAGCGGCTTCCTGGCCAATACCGGCAAGTCGTCGGCGCACATCGCCATCGTGAGCGCCGACCCACGCTTCGCGGCGGACCTCAAGCAGATGCTCGAAGACGGCAAGCGCAGCCGCATGCGCGTGGATGTCGAGACGCCCTCGCCGGCCGTGCGCGCGGCGCTTGAGGGCGACATCAAGAGCAGGGCCGGCCTCGACGGCTATCTTTGGGTGACGCCATCGGCAGCAGGCGCGCGTCCGCTGTTTACCTATACGCCGCGCTCGGCCGGCGACGCGACCACCGTGAGTATCCTGCAGGCGTCGATTCAATCCGTGCTGATGCGCGAGCGTCTCGACGGCGCGGGCATGGGATCGCGGGAGATCAGCGACCTGCTTGCGCCCGTGGCCATCGACACCAGCTCAAGCGGCGACTCGCGCGCAGCCTACGCCGCGGCGACCACCCTGTTTCTGCTCATGTATATGGTCATTATGCTCTACGGCATGAACACGGCCCGGTCGATCATCGAGGAGAAGAGCAGCCGCATCTTCGAGGTGCTGCTCGCCACCATCCGACCGGAGGAGATGCTCGCCGGCAAGATCCTCGGCGTCGGCGCGGTCGGCCTTACGCAGGTGGGGGTGTGGATGGCCGCGGCCTTCGTGCTCGGCAGCACATCGCTGGCGTCGGGCCTGCTCGGTTCTGGGCGCATGCCGCTTTCGCCCACGCAAATCGTCTTTTTCGTGGCCTACTTTCTCTTCGGCTATCTGCTCTACTCAAGCATTGCCGCGGCGCTCGGCGCGATGACCAACTCCGAACAGGAGCTCCAGCAGCTGAACATGTTCCTGGTGCTGCCGCTGGCGTTCTGCATGCTGATGACCTTCCTGATCGTGCCGTCGCCCAACTCAACGCTCGCGCGCGCGGTTTCGCTGATCCCGTTCTGCAGCCCGCTGCTGATGAACCTGCGCATCTCGCTGACCACAGTCGCTCCCTGGGAGATCGTGCTCAGCTTCGTGCTGATGGGTCTGACGATCGCCGCCATCCTCTGGGTCTCGAGCCGTATCTACCGCGTCGGCATCCTTATGTATGGCAAAAAGCCGAACCTGCCGGAGATTGCGCGCTGGCTTCGCTACAGCTGAGCCCGCCATCTACTTAAGACACCGGTCGACCCATCTCAGACGCAGTCTCATCGCGGCTGAGGTGGAACGTAGAGCGCTAGGCGTCGGCGCTCACCAGCTTGTGGGCGATGGCGAACAGCGCCAGCTCGAGCCGCGTCGAAACTCCCGTCTTGTCGAAGATGTTCGAGAGATGGCGCTTCACGGTCTCTTCTGAAATTGTGAACTGGCGGGCGATGTCCTTATTGCTACAGCCCTCGACGATGCACTGGACCACCTCCAGCTCGCGCGGAGTCAGCCCGTAGGTTTTGCGCTCGGGCACGGCTGCTGCCTTCTGCATCAGCTCGTGCAGCGCCTTGAGCAGGTTGGCCACGCGCTCCCCGCCGATCCAGTAGTCGCCCTGCAGTACCGCCCGCAGCGCCTGCGAAAGATCGCCGGCCACGGCATCCTTGAGCACAATGCCGCGCGCGCCGATCTGCAGCGCCTCGATGACCTGTTGCGTCGTAATCGTGCTCGTGAGCAGAATAATCTTGACCCGCGGCGATTTGGTCATGATGGCGCGCATGGCTTCAAGCCCCGGCAGCCGCGGCATCATCAGGTCAAGCAGCAGGATGTCGGGCTCGAGCTCGAGCGCCTGCTGAATGGCGACATCGCCGTCTTCAGCCTCGCCGACGACCTCAAAACCTTCTTCATGCATCAGCATGTTCTTGACGCCGAAACGGACGACGGGATGATCGTCGGCGACCACGATGCGGATCGTCGGCGCAAGGATCGCGGAGCTGCGTTTCAGGGGCGTTTTCATGCGGTCAGCGATCTCCAAAGTTTTCAGCACAGGTCACCTTAGTTTTCAGTTTTGAGCGTCCAGCATACGCCGGAGGCGGCTGGACGCTGCGAGGAATTCTTCAAAAGGAGCGAGGTTGCCAACAGAAGGTAATCCGGTACGTTCCATCTCGGCGGCCAGGCTGGCAAGCTCGACCGCGCCGACCATGCCGCACCCGCCTTTGATGGAGTGTGCGGCCCGGATCCAGGCTTTTGGGTCGCGGGCGAGGCTGGCCTGGCGCAGCGTCTCGATGCGGGCGTCGGCATCGTCGAGGCACATGGCGTAAAGGCCTCGCAGCTGCTGTTTCGGCATCACGTCAGCAAGCGAAGCGTACGTGTCCAGGTTGAGTATGTCTGAGGGCAGACTGGCCGCCGGGCTCGGCTGCACTGGTACAGCCGGCGGATGGCGGGAACGGTGCAGGGCAGACCAGATCTCATCCATGGAGAAAGGCTTGAGAACAAAGGCGTTGAACGAACGGATCACCTCACAGGAAACGGAGGTGCCGCTCATGGCGAGCAGAACGGTGTCGTCGCCGCACGCAGCGCGAAGCTGCCGGGCGAGCGGCTCTCCACACAATCCCGGCATCTGCAGGTCGGCGAGAATCACGTCCGGGCGGCACAGACGGCAGGCGGCCAGCGCGTGCAGTGCGGAATCGCCGGACTCATGCGCTTCGACCGAGAAGCCGGAGTCGGCGGCCAGCACGGCCACGACTTCGCGGCTGAGCGGATCATCGTCGACTATCATCAGCCGCAAGCTTGGGGAGGTCTCTCGCACCCGACAAAGGTAACAGGGCAGGGAGGGAGGGGGAAGAGCCTCCCGGGTGAGTCGATGACACGATAGAGTAGGTGGCAAAGAGACGAAAGTTGTATTGTGCCGCAGAGGACGGTTGGAATTTCGGTGGAAGAGCGGTGCAAATCTGTTGGAAAGGCGGCGCAATGCAAGTATCTGGCCAAGACGACGGGCTGCGGGAAACCGGCGCCGGCGAGAGCATGGCGAGGCAGCCATGAAAGCCCGAGCGCTCGCGATCGCCGGGCTGTTGCAGTTGGCGCCAGCCTCCGCCGGTCCGAAGCTGGCGGAGTTCCGGTACCGGCGCGAGCTTGGGCTGCCGGCCGCTGCGACGGGTAAGCAAACGTGCGCGGTGCTCGACGGCACGATGTACGCGCATGCCGCGCCGGCGCTGGCGGATGTGCGTCTGTTTGACGGGCAGGGCGCGGGCGCGCAGGAGATCCCCTATGCATTGACCATCTCGGAGACCGGTTTTGCGAGCGACCCGGCAACGGTTCTCAACCTGGGCAAGAAGGGCCAGACGGTCAGCTTTGACCTGCAGATGCCCGGCCGGCTCTACAGCGGGCTCGTGCTGCAGCTGGGCGGCAAGAACTTCCTCGCGACAGCCAAGGTTACCGGGCTCAAGAGCCTGAAGGACGCCAAGGGGACGGCGCTCGGAACGTATATGCTCTTCGACCTGAGCGGACAACGGCTGGGCCGCAGTACGATGGTGGGCTTGCCCGAGTCGAGCTTTCCCTTTCTCCACATCGAGCTCGCCTTCTCACAGGCGCCGGGGCAGGCTGGCTTTGAGGCTTCGCCCACGCTGGTTGAAGCCGCCCAGGTGCCCCCGAGCCGCGAGGCGCAGGCGCTCTATACGCCCGTGGCCGAGACCTCCAGGTTGATCGAGCGCGGACGCGAGTCGATTGCCGAGTTCGTGCTCCCCGCGCATGTGCCGGTCGAGCGCGTCAGCTTCGTCCCGGCGCCCGGAGACAGGGCGAACTTCAGCCGGCCGGTCCGCATCCTTGCCCGCGCCGACAAGGCAAACGGGGGCGAGGAGCCCGCCAGCGAAGAGGTAAAGGGCGAGATCTCGCGGGTGCGCCTGACGCAGAACGGCGAGAATATCCGGCAGAGCTCCCTGAGCGTCCCCGCGCTTTTGGGCTCGAACCTGCAAAGCGCAGCCAAGGTGGAGGTCGCGGTCGAGAATGGCGACGACCGCCCGCTGCGCCTGCAATCCGTACGGCTGGAGATGCGGCAAAGAGAGCTTTGCTTCGACGCACCGGAAGCCCCCGCCGCCCTCTACTCCGGCGCGAGTGGAATGAGGGCGCCGGTCTACGACCTCTCGCGCGTCTTTCAGCCGGGGCAGACGGCCATCGTGGCGCGGCTTGGGCCGGAGACCGTGAATCCCGCCTATGTGGCTCCGCTCGAGGTCAGGCCATTCGCGGAGCGGCACCCGGGATTGGTTTGGGTGGCGCTGCTCGCGGCTGTGATGGTTCTAGGCAGCATGGCGTGGAGTTCGGCGAAGCGGATGGAAGGGCGATCGTGAGCGAGCCATCTAGTTCGCGGACGCATCTGAGCGTATTGAGAGGGAATTTCGAGAAAGAAGGGATATGCATGAAAGGCAGACGCTCGCCGCTGCTGGGGTGTGTCGCTGGAGCGATCGGAGGGCTCATCGGCACGGCGGCCCTGGATCTCTATAAGAGGGCACTCATGCGGACGAGCCGCGCTCTGGAGGATGTCTCCGGTTCTCCGCACACGTACTCCTCACAACAGGAGAACCAGCTGCAGCACTATCATGCCGCGCACGCTGAGACCGCTGCCAGGCTTGTCAAGCTCATAGGTCTTGAGCTGAACGCGGCGCAATGCAAAACCGCGACACCCATCGCCCATTATGCGACGGGAGCCCTTAGCGGCGCCGTCTACGGCATCGCGGCCGAATACAGCGGCCTGACGAAGATCGGGCTCGGCTCCGTCTTCGGCTGCGTGGTCTTCGCGATCGGCAACGACCTGATCCTGCCCACGCTCACGCTGCTGCCGCCCTTGTCTGAGACGCCGCAGGTCCTGCAGTGGGAGGGCTTCTCCTCGCATGCCCTGTACGGCACCGCGACCGAGCTGGTGCGGCGGCTGCTGCGTGCGTGAAGCGTACGCGGCCGGCTAAATCACCACCCGTTCGCGGTACTCGCCAAAACATCGCCTCAGCGTATCCGCCACCTCGCCCACCGTGGCTTCCGCCTCCACCGCCGCAAGGATTCTCGGCATCAGGTTCTCCTGCCCTCGCGCCGCGTCTTCGACGCCGCGCAGCGCAGCCTTCCAAGGCCCGCGCTCGCGCCGCATCCGCAGCGCACGCACCCGCTCCACCTGCCGCCGCTCCAGTCCGTCGTCGATCCGCTGCACCGGCGTGCCTGCCTCCGGCGCGCCGCTCACAAAGCGATTCACTCCCACCACGATCGCCTCGCCGGCCTCCACCTGGCGCTGGTACTCGTAGGCCGCGGCCTGGATCTCGCGCTGCACGTACCCTTGCTCGATCGCCTGAATCATGCCCATGCCGCGCCCGCTCGTGTCGAAGCCTGCAATCGTGTCCAGATACGCCTGCGCCCGCGCCTGCAGCTGGTCGGTCAGCGCCTCCACGAAGTACGAGCCGGCCAGCGGATCCACCGTCTGCGGCACTCCGGATTCATATGCGATCACCTGCTGGGTGCGCAGCGCCAGCCGCGCCGCCGCCTCGGTCGGCAGGCCTAGCGCCTCGTCGAAGCCGTTGGTATGCAGGCTTTGCGTGCCGCCCAGCACGCCCGAAAGCCCTTGCAGCGTGGTCCGCACAAGGTTGTTTTCAGGCTCGAGCGCCGTCAGGGTGCTGCCCGCCGTCTGCGTGTGAAAGCGCAGCATCCAGGACCGCGGATTCCGCGCCCCGAAGTGATCCCGCATCAGGTGCGCCCACATCCGCCGCGCCGCGCGAAACTTTGCCACCTCTTCAAACAGGTTGCTGTGCGCGTTGAAAAAGAAGCTCAGCCGCGGCGCAAACGCATCCACCGCGAGCCCGGCATGGATCGCCGCCTGCACATACGTCCTGCCGTCCGCCAGCGTAAATGCTAGCTCCTGCGCCGCGGTCGAGCCCGCTTCGCGCATGTGGTACCCGGAGATCGAAATCGTATTCCACTCCGGCACCTCCGCCGCCGCCCACGCGAAGATGTCCGTCACCAGCCGCATCGCCTCAGGCACCGGAAAGATATACGTTCCGCGCGCAATGTACTCCTTCAAAATGTCGTTCTGGATCGTCCCGCTAAGCCGCTTCACCGCCGCCCCGCTGCGCCGCGCTGTCGCCACATAGAGCGCCAGCAGGATCGACGCCGTCGCATTGATCGTCATCGAGGTCGAGATGGTATCGAGCGGAATCCCCTCAAACAGCCGCTGCATGTCTTCGAGCGAATCGATCGCGACGCCCACCCGGCCCACCTCGCCCAGCGCCATCGGATGGTCGGAGTCAAAGCCGATCTGCGTCGGCAGATCGAACGCCACGCTCAACCCGGCGGTCCCGTTGGCCAGCAGAAATTTGTAGCGCCGGTTCGACTCCTCGGCATCGCCCATGCCCGCGTACTGGCGCATGGTCCACAGCCGCCCGCGGTACATTGTCGGCTGGATCCCGCGCGTAAACGGGAACTCACCCGGCTTGCCAATCACCGTCTCCGCAGCCACCGCCTCCGGCCCGTACAGCACGTCCACCGGAATCCCGGAGCTCGTCTTCGGCGGAGCGCTCACGCCGTTGCCGTCTTTCTGCGCCTCACTCATTGAGCGATCAGTCTACAAGGCTCCCGGCGCAGCCGGAATGACTCTTCGGTTCTTGCTCCTGCCGGCTGACCACCAGGCGTGATCCACGTCCTTCATCCTCGCCCACGCCTACGGGCCCGAACAAAACTCGAAATTGAAAAATATCCAAACAACGCCAGCATGCCCAACGCAAACCAAAGCCGGTGTTCCGTCACGCCGACGGCATGCAGCTCGCCCCGGCTCTTCCAGACTCCCACGGCGGCGGTGATTGCAAACAGCCCGAAGAAGACGCCCGTCATCTCCAGCCAGAGCACTCCGGAGAGCTTCACGAAGGGCCTCCACACCGCCTTGCCGAAACGTGTACTCCCCTCGCGCACGCCCGCCGTCGTGGCCGCCGCGGACCTGCGCGCCCGCTCCACCTGCCCGGCCGCCCGAACCCCGGCCCTACCCTCTGCCCTGGCAGGAGACTGGATCTCCGGCCGCGTCCTTCCGCCGGCCGGCCGAGCCGCATTCGATCCGCTGGCCGATGTATGCGGGTTCGGAGCCGCCGCCGCATCCGCCGCCCTCACCAGCGCGCGCGCCGCCTCCCGCGCCCCTGCCCCCAACGCCCTGCCAAACCGAACCCGATCCATCCTCAAAGTCTAATCCGTACCCGGCTGCCTTCATCATGAACCGGAAAGCGTGCATCCAAGCAAACGGCTGGTTCACCTAACGTTTTGGGAGTCTCACCCTATGAAAAAGGTCATCTTCCTTCTGGCGGGCGTCTCGTTTGCCCTTGGCTACTCGCTGATCCGTCATGCGCGCATGCTCCAGAACGCCGCTCCGGGTGCACAGTCTGTCGACGATCTCGCGAAGACGCTGCAGTCCGCCTGGGCCGACCACCATACCGTCGTGTAGCTCCCGAAATCCATCCCCCAATCCATGCATTGCACCTCAAACGGACCCGGCGTATCCTTTGCTTCAAGCAGGATGGCTCCATGCCTGAACAACCCGCAGCCGTTCCCGGGCACCCCGATCGCTCTCACCCCGCGGAAGACCCCGATGCGAGTCAGCCGCTTCAAAGTGCTCCAATCGCGTAAAATGAATGTAACGGGATGCCGGAGGTGTCATTGAATCAGAAGGTGAAAAACCTCATACAGAAGCTTGGGGAAGCCATTCACGAGTCCGTCTCCGAATCAGAGAATATCGCTGGCGTCGTCAAAAATATTCGAGAACAAGGCTTCGATGTCCTTCTCATGCTTGAAGCCACGATCGGCCTGAACGAAGTAGAAGAGGAAGAGGAGGCTGCGCCGCTGCAACTCACCGCAGGCGAGCCCGGCGAAGGACCTTTCACCAACAACGATGTCTCTTTCCTGAAGTCGCTCCGGATTACGCTCAGCGAAGGCGAACAGTAACGCAGTCTGAAGATTGAGAGCTTCAACGAAGAAGGCGAAGCCAAGATCGGCTTCGCCTTCTTCGTTCCCGATTTGCCTAGGCCCGCTTGATTCGGCGGCGTATCGTTCCCGCGGCTGCACACAATCCCGTGCCCAGCAAAGCCAAACTCGACGGTTCCGGCGCCGGGGCCACGGAAACATCGCTGAACAGCGCCGTTCCGTCGGCTCCGCCGGTGTTCGCGGTAAAGGTCAGGTCCTCAGACCGGCGCGTTGCCACGAACTCCGTCGAAACTGCGGTAAAGGGATTGATTCCGCCGACCGCGCTGATTGTGGCCGGCGCAACTACCGCCGTGCCGTCGACGAACACCGTCACTGTGGGGCTTGCATTGCAACAGCCGTATCCATCCGCGGAGCGCGCGTTCTCAAGAAAGCTCAGAACGTACGTTTGGCCGATGACCAGATTGCGCAGGCTGGTGCTCAACGCGCCCGAAGTTTGAATGAAGCCCACCGTATCGTCGCCGGCCGGTAACGTTCCGTTGTTGTAGAAGCCGTCGAGATTGAATCCAGTCGCGCCCACGCTGCTGCCGATCTCGTGCCAGCCGGGAACAGGTACGGCATACCCAGGGAAGGTGTATGCCGCAGGATGGTAAGCAAAGTCCGGATTGGAGACCAAAGTATCGGCGTGTGCGGCAGAAATGCCAACTGCAGAAAACAGAGCAAGGGAGAGAAAAGCAGAGAAACGCATGAGAGAAACTCCAAAGGAGAAAGTAGTACAGTGCTGAAGTAAAAGTAACACAAAAGTGGGAGCTTGCAAGAAAAAAGTACACTCCGGGAGAAGAAAAGTTGTACTACGCTCCTGCACCCTCTAGGGCAGCCCATACCCTATTCGTCTCATGCGCCGAATCGAGCGACTTAGCCCAACATTTCGCATCTCACATGGGTCCTGCAGGCACTAAGCTAAGCAGGGCAAGTCTGTCCCGGAAGGTGGTTGAATGAGAGATACGCTGGGTGTCCTGCTCGCCGGCGGTGCCGGTGAACGACTTTTCCCCCTGACCCGCGACCGCGCCAAACCCGCCGTGCCCTTCGCCGGGCAGTACCGCATCATCGACATCACCTTGTCGAACTGCATCAACTCCGACCTACGCCACGTCTACATCCTCACCCAGTACAAAGCTCTCTCACTCAACCGCCACATCCGCGAGGGCTGGGGGCCGGTCGTCGCCAACGAACTCGGCGAGTTCATCGAGATTCTGCCGCCGATGCAGCGCGTCTCGAAATCCTGGTACCAGGGCACCGCCGACGCCGTCTACCAGAATATCTACTCGATTGGCTCGGAAGAACCGAAGCACGTCATTATCCTTTCGGGCGACCACATCTACAAGATGAACTACGCCCGCATGCTCGCCCAGCACTGCGAGACTGGCGCCGATGTCACTCTCGCCACCCTGCCCATCCGTCCCGACGAGGTCTCCCAATTCGGCGTCGTCGAGGTCGCCCGCAACGGTGAAGTCACCTGCTTTGAAGAAAAACCCAAGGAGACCAAGGCCCGCTCACCCTTCCTCGCCGACATGGTCGATGCCTCGATGGGCATCTACATCTTCAATACCGACGTCCTGCTGCCGGAGCTCATGCGTGACGCCGAAGACCCCGCCTCCAAGCACGACTTCGGCCACAACATTCTGCCCAGCTTACTCGGCCGCTGCAAGATGATGGCCTTCAACTTCGTCGATGAGAATAAACAGAACGCGCTTTACTGGCGCGACGTCGGCACCCTCGACGCCTACTACGAAGCCAACATGGACGTCGCCGGCGTTACCCCCATCTTCAACCTTTACGACAAGAGTTGGCCCATGCGTACCCGCGCCTACCAGTACCCGCCCGCCAAGTTCGTCTTCGGCGAGCCCGGCCGGACCGGCATGGCCATCAACTCCATCGTCGCCGCCGGCTGCGTGGTCTCGGGAGCCGTCGTGCGCAACTCGGTCGTCTCGCACGATGTCCGCGTCAACTCCTATGCCGACGTCGACTCCTCGATCGTCTTCGCGCACGTCAACATCGGCCGCCACTGCCGCATCCGCCACGCCATTATCGACCGGGATGTGCATATCCCCGACGGAACTGTGATCGGCTACGACCAGAACGAGGACCGCAAAAAATATTTCGTCTCGCCCAGCGGTCTCACCGTCGTCACCCGCGACTACTCGGTCTATGAAAACCCAGTCTCCCCCGAGTTCATGCAAACCGGCGGAAGCTTCTAGGAAACAAGCACAGAGCACACAGAGAAGTCACAAAGTACCCTCCGTACTTCTCTGTGCAACCTCCGTGTCCTCTGTGCTCGTGTTTGCTCTACCGGTGGCCAAACCGGTACATCACGCCACCCGAGATGGCAAAGAACTCCCGTGTCTCGGTCCCAAAGTGTTCCAAAATTAAGTCCGGCGACAGCCGAATCGTCAACGCCTTCGACCGGTTGAAGTCCACGCTGCCCCCCAGGGCTGCCATCGGCTTCACCCGGTTCGTATAGAGCCCAATATTCTCTCCCGCCGGTACCGGCGTCTCGGTAAAATCTCCCGCGCCTACCCCGAAGTACGCGTGGTAGTTGATCGCCGCCCGCTGGCTCTTCGGCCCGCGATACTGGGCGCCCAGCAGCCCTTCATACACTACCACCAGCGGCCGCGTCGTATATGGATTGGCCAGCACCGGCGTCGTTCCCGCCTCGCCGCGAAAATCCGCCGCCACGCCTACCTTGCTCGTCAACCAGTAGGTCCCGTTCAGCTCGACGCCCCCAAAGTTCATCCGTTTCGGCAGGTCCTGCCCGGCCTGGAAGTTTTGGAGGTTGATGCCCCCGTAAATCTCGTACCGGTTGTCGTAGGTGACCGGCGCCGCTGCCGCCAGCTTGCCTTGCGCCTTCATCTGGCCCGGCAATAAGGCCAATCCAGCGCAGGCCAGGCCGCACGCCGCCAAACTCGTCCATCTCTGCATCGCTCTAGGGTGTCCAATCGGGCAAACAAACTCTTCTCACGAGAATATAACGTCTAGCCCCGTTCCCGCGTGGCCCGCCGCCCGGCGGCAGGCATCCAACAGGAGACGCGCAACGTCCTGCTTGCAGGTGAGATAATAGTAAGTGCCGTTCTGCTTCGTTGCGAAGCGCGGCACGGGAGAAGAGTATGGGAGAGTTCTTTACACCAACGCACCTGATGGTCATTGCCGTTGTCGTCCTGGTTCTGTTCGGCGGCAAGAAGCTGCCCGAGCTCGGCAAGGGCTTGGGCGAAGGCCTGCGCGGCTTTAAGGACGGCATGAAGGGCGTGCAGGACGAGGTCAATAAACCTGGTGAAACTGCCCACAGCGTCACTCCCAAGGCCTCCGAGACCCCGCAGGACACGATCCTCAAGTCATAAGCTCTCGATACTGGAAAACGCAGTCATTCTGGCGCAGCCGGAATTCTCAGGTCAGCCTCGCTGTAGCTTGTGCTTGATGGACCATCCGCACCCAGGATCTGACACCAAAGCTCCAGGAGACCCATGAAGCTCAAGTCCCCGTGGCTCGTCGAGCCCCACGCCAAAGTCCACCTCCGAGACTGGGAGACCTCCGCCACTGGAGGTCTCACGCATGGATCCAAAACGGACGCGCTGCTCGAAAAAAACGGCAAAGCTCTCGCCAAGCTTCAGGAAGTCCTCTACGCCGGCCAGCAGCACTCCGTTCTCATCGTTCTGCAGGGCATGGACACCGCCGGCAAGGACGGCACCATCTCCCACATCTTCTCCGGTATCAACCCTCAAGGCTGCGAGGTGGCCAGCTTTAAGGTGCCCACTCCACTTGAAGCCCGCCATGACTTCCTCTGGCGCTGCCACGCCTCCGCCCCGGCTCGCGGCATTATCACCATCTTCAACCGCTCCCACTATGAGGACGTGCTCTCACCCCGCGTGCACAAACTCATGTCCGCCAAGCAGGTCGATGAGCATCTCGAGCAGATCAACAACTTCGAGTCCATGCTCTTCGAAAATGGAACTCTCGTCCTGAAATTTTTCCTCAACATCTCGAAAGAAGAGCAGAAGAGCCGTCTGCAGTCCCGCCTCGACGACCCCGACAAGCACTGGAAGTTCTCCGAAGCCGACCTCAAGGAGCGCGCCTTCTGGTCCGACTACCAGGACGCCTACGAGGACATCCTCTCGCACACCAGCCGCAAGCACGCCCCCTGGTTCGTCATCCCGTCGGACCACAAGTGGTACCGCAATGTGGCTGTCTCCGGCATCCTTGTCGACGCCCTCTCCACACTGAAGCTCTCCTACCCCAAGCCCACGGTCGACGTCTCGAAGATCAAGCTCTAGGCTGCGATCAGCACCACCGCCACCAGCGCCACTGCCATGCCCCAGCCCTGCCGCGGCGTAGGCCGCTCCTTCAGCACCCATGCCGCCAGCAGGATCGTCGAGGCCGGATAGAGCGACGCCAGCACCGCCGCCACATCCAGCCGTCCCGCCCGGCTGGCCGCCACAAATAGCAGATTGCCGCTGGTATCGAACAGCGCCGTTGCCAACACCCATCCGATCGCCTGCTTACCCACCCGGGCCGGTCCGCCGCCGCGCAAGCCAAGCAGCAGCAGCGCACACGTGCTCATGCTGCCCATGCGCGCGCATGCCATCGGCCACACCCAGCCCGCGGCCCCGGCATGCTTCAGGAAGATGAAGTACAGGCCAAATCCCGCCCCGGCCGCGATCGCCAGCCACGCCGTCGAAGCTTCTTCCCGCTCCGCCTTCCCGGCCGCGATCATCCAGATCGCTCCGCCGGCAACCACGAACCCAACCCCGCGCCGCCAACCGGGAGCGCCGTCAGAAAACAGCGACACCACCGCCGGCAGAAACGCCGCCAGCAAACCGCTGATCGCCGCCGAAGTCCCCATCTCACCCCGCGCCAGCGCAATGTAAAAAGCGCTCAGCGAAAGCCCACCCGCTACCCCGGCGGCCAACCCCCACAGCAACGGCGCCCCATGCGGAAATGGTCCACCGAACAGCGTGGCCAGCACGATCAATACACTGAAGCTGGCCAGATGACTGAGCAGCACCACCCGCAGCGCCGCCTCGGTTGAACCCCCGGCAGACTTTACGCCCATGCCGCCGGAAAAATCGCCCACGCCCCAGAAAACCGCCGAAACCAAACCAAACGCGGCGTTCCCCACCAGAAGCGTTTCCACTGTTTACTGCAGGGCCGTTTTCTGCGGCGTCACCGGCGCAGGGCTATCGCCCGGCGTGGGATAGTAGCCTGACTTGGCAATGACATTCAGATTGGGCCGCATCACCTTGACTTCAATCTTGCGGAACTTGCCATCGAGAAACGACTCGCGCGAGTTGTACCCGATCACATACTGGTTCCGCACGGCCTCGGTAATCTGCGCAAAGCTCTTCTCGATCGCCTTCTGCCGGAAATCCGCATAGACCTGGCCGCCCGTCGCATTCGCATATACCGGCAAGATGTTGTCCCGCATGATGGGTAGCAGCGGCAGGTGAATCTTATCCAGAAAGCCGATTCCCTCCAGGCTCGAGTCGCCTACTACCGTCGCGAACACCTCAACTTTATTGGTCTGCAGGTATTTGATCACCTGCTTGGTCTTCGCGATGCTGCCGTACTCCTTGCCGTCCGAGATGACATAGACCACCCGTCGCCGGCCTTTACCGGCTTTGGTGGTGGCCTTCGCCGCCTCAAGGATTGCGTCATTGAGTGTATGCACCTCACGTGGAACCTGGTTGCTCGAAACGCCCGTCGGGCTTCCCGGTCCGCCAGCCGTAAGTGGATTGATGTGGTCGTCCGCGCCGCCATTGATTTTGATGCCCGTTGGTCCACCTAAACCCTCGCCCGGTGCATAGTAGTACTGGTCTCGCCCCGGAGCCTTGGCGCGGTCGATGGCTGCGATCAGACGCGGGCTATTCCCACCCGTGAAGCTTGTAATCTCCGTCGGGGAGCTGTTGTAGGTGAAAACCGCAACCTCGTCATAGGGGGCAAATGCGCTATTCAAAGCTCCAAGCGCGTTGTTCACCGTCGCCATGACATGCCGATCGAGGCTCTGATCGACTACAACAGCCATCGACATAGGGATCGGATCGACGATGAACCGCCGCAGCTGCTGCCGGACATTATTTTCATATACCCGCACATCCCGCCACGTCAGCCCCGGCACCGGCCGGCCTTTCGAGTCCTTCACGGTAAACGGAACTTCCACGTAGTTCACCCGCAGCCGCAGTGTTCCCGCATTGGTAAGCCCCTCTGAGCCGATCGGCGTCACCGGCAGATCCGGAGCCGCGCCCGGGTCCTCATCCGGCAACGAGTCCGCAGGCGTAGACGGCAACGAACCCGTCACCGGAGCCTGCTGGAACTGGTCGTCCGGAACCGCGTCCGTGGGCAACGCGGTCGTGCCGCTTGAAGTCGACGTGGTCCCCTGGCCTGGGGTCACCGCGCCGATGCCCGGCGTCTGCGGCTTCGGCGCATCCGGAATCGCCTGCTGCTGCGGAGCCGGCGAGCCAGGCAGCTGTGTCGCCTGCTGCCCCTCGGTAAGGGGACTTGCCATCGTCAAAACCAGAGCCGCTACGGCCAACTTTTCTTTCACGTCAGAACTTCTCCTATCAGGCCAGCAACGCGTATGTTCAAGAGTACCAGCCTGCCCGAAGAGCGATGGCCTGGTATCCAGTTGGACGCGTCAGCCGGCGCCCTGGGTGTCCAACCCTTTTTACTCGCTGCCCCGCTCTCAAACCTGCGTACGCGCATCCCAATCCACCGTCTAACTGCTTATGCGCCTTCCTGCACTTGCCGCCGCTGTCCTCTTCGCCGCCTCGTGGCTGTCCTCTGCCCGCGCGCAGGAGGCGCCAAGCCCTACCGGTCCGCCGCCCAAGTCCGACGCCCCCGCCGAGGCGCCCGTCGACATCGGCCAGCTCCAGACCTTGAAGATAGGCACCAATCTCGTCAACGTCTACTTCTCCGCCCGCGATAAATCCGGCTTCATCACCGATCTGAAAAAAGAGGACTGCGTTCTCAGCGAAGGCGCCGAGCGCGGGCCGAAAGAGCCGCAGGTCATCAAAAACTTTACCCAAGAGAAGACCCTCCCGCTCACCATCGGTATCCTGCTCGACACCTCCGGCTCGCAGGAGACCGTGCTGCCGCTCGAGCAGACCTCCGGCGTTGAGTTCCTCAAGGATGTCCTCAAGCCCAAGGACGAAGCCTTCCTCATCTCCTTCGATATCAACGTGGACCTGCTTGCCGACTACACCAGCTCGCCCCGCGAGCTGCAGCGCGCCATGGAAAAGGCCCGCATCAACACCGGCGTCAGCTCCGGCGGCGTTACCGGCAACGCCCGCGTCGGCGGCACCCACCTCTACGACGCCGTCTACCTTGCCGCGCACGATAAGCTGCGCCCCGAGGCCGGCCGCAAGGTCATCGTCATGCTCACCGACGGCGGCGAGCAAGGCTCGGAAGAGACCCTCAAGACCGCCACCGAAGCCGCGCAGAAGGCCAATGCCATTGTCTATGTCATCCTCATCGCCGATCGCGGCTTCTACTCCGGGCTGAGCCTCGGCTACTCCGGCGACCGCGAGATGCAGCAGCTCACCCATGACACGGGCGGCCGCGTCATCAACGTTGGCAATAACGGCAAAAAGCTGCAGGAAGCCTTCGACCAGATCCAGGACGAGCTGCGCACCCAATACCTGCTCAGCTACACACCGAAGAATCTCGACTTCAATGGCAAGTTCCGCGCCATCAGCCTCGATTGCGGCAAGGGCCTGCAAATCCAGACCCGCAAGGGGTATTACGCCATCCCGGAAGGCGATACCGGCGACCGGTAAACCTCATCCGACAGGAACTTTGGAACCATGCTGGCGGAGAACTAAACCACGCTGTTACGTGCGCTCGATCCAGCCAGCGAATGGAACGCCTGGAAACAACGACGCCGAGCTGACGAAGAGGCCGGCCTGCTAAGCCTCCATTGCGCCCGAATACACCGCCATCCCCGCCACCGCATCCACGCCCATCGCATCCAACTCCTCGATCTCCCGCCGCTCTTTGATGCCACCGGCGACAATCAACTGCTTCGCCGTACATGCTCTTAGAATCGCCGCCATCTCGATCGGGAAGCCCTGCATCGTGCCTTCGGTATCCACGTGCGTGTAGAGGAACGCCGCACAGCTGTCCTCGAGCCACGTAATCGCCTCCTCGGGCGTCAGTTCCACTGAGTCCTTCCAGCCCTTGACTGCCACCTTGCCGCCCTTCGTGTCCACCGAAAAGCAAAGCGCCTCCTCGCCGAGCGCCTTCTTCAACTCTTCGGCAAACTCAAGATGGATGACCTTATGCCGCCGCTTCTGCTCGGCATCCTGCGACGGACCAAACAGACTCGACCCAAAGATCACCCGCTTCGCCCCCGCATCGAGCAGCCTTCGCCCATCCTCCGCCGTCCTCAAGCCGCCACCCACCTGGCACGTCAGACGCCCGCAGATCATCTCGATCAGCCGCGTATTCTCGCCCTGCCGCATCGCCGCGTCCAGATCGATCAGCTGCACCAGCGGATACTTCGCAAACCGTCCGATCCAGTACTCAAAGTCATCAAACGCCAGCTTCAGCGTCTCGCCATGCACCAGCTGGACAATGCGTCCGCCCATAAGATCAATTGAAGGAATCAGCACGTCTCGCCTCTCCAAAACTAAAGTCATCGATCAACAAGGCAGCCGCACCTTTACGCCATCCTTCGCTAACTCAGCTTTCAGCGCCCGCGAATCGGTCACGCCAAAGTGAAAGATACTCGCGGCCAGCGCGGCATCCGCCTTACCCTCTCGAAATACGGAGACAAAGTGCGCCGCCGTCCCGGCACCTCCACTGGCGATCACCGGAATCTGCACTGCCGCACTTACCGCCACGGTCAACTCGCAATCGAATCCCCCGCGCGTCCCATCGGTATCCATGCTCGTCAGCAGAATCTCTCCGGCGCCGCGAGTCTCGGCCTCTCGAGCCCAATCCACAACTCGCAAGCCCGTAGACTTGCGCCCGCCGTTGACATAGACCTCGGCATCCTCCACACCACGCTCACCCCGCCGCGCGTCCATAGCCACGATCACCGCTTGCGCGCCAAAGCTCCCGCCAATCTCCCCAATCAGCTCCGGCCGCGCAATCGCCGCGGAGTTGATGGACACTTTATCCGCTCCCGCATCGAACACCGCCGCGGCATCCTCCGCGCTCCGTACGCCACCGCCTACGGTAAACGGCACAAACAGCTTCGCCGCCGTGCGCTTCACCGTTTCGAGCAGCGTGCCGCGCCCCTCATGGGTCGCCGTGATGTCAAGCAGCACGATCTCATCGGCTCCCGCCGCCGCATGCCGATGCGCCAGCTCCGCCGGATCGCCCGCATCGACGATATCGACAAACTGCACACCCTTTACCACGCGCCCACCCCGCACATCCAGGCAAGCAATGATTCTCTTCGTCAACAAAATTCCGCCTTGATCCGTTCGTATCGGCCGTATCCGCGTTGCCGTCTTTACATTTCCACAAAGTTCCGCAGCACCTGCAATCCGACCTCCGCTGACTTCTCCGGATGAAACTGCACGCCCATCACATTCTCCTGCTCCACCACTCCCGTAAACGCTCCGCCATAATGTGTCACCGAAGCAGTAGCATGAACTACCGGAGCACGCCAGGAGTGCGTGTAATACACAAACCCACCCGGCTGAATCCCTCGCAGCAAACGCGAGTTCTCCCGCACCGTGTCGAGAGAGTTCCAACCCACATGCGGCGACTTCAACTCCGCGCCTGCATACAGGGCAGGGAAGCGTTCACACCACCCGGCAAACTGCCCTAGCCCATTTACCCCCGGAGCTTCGGTCGATCCCTCAAACAACCACTGCAGCCCCACACACACGCCCAGAAACAGCGACCCTCTGCGCACCGCCTCGCGCACCGCCTCCGTAATCCCGAGTTCCTCTAACAACCTCGTGGCCTGAAAATGTCCCACCCCCGGCAGGACAATCTTTGAAGCTCGCCGCACGAACTCCGGATCCTGCGTTACTTGCGTCTCCGCGCCAAGATACGTCAGCGTCTTCACCACGCTGGTAAGATTGCCTGCCTTGTAATCGATCACCGCAATCACAGCAGGCCCTTTGTGCTCGGCAGCATCTCCCGCATCCGTTCATCCCGGCTACAAGCACCGCGCATCGCCCGCGCAAACGCCTTGAAGATCGCCTCAATCTTATGGTGATTCGAGCGCCCATACATCGTCTTCACATGCACATTGGCCTTCGCCCCACGCGCAAATCCGTCGAAGAAGTCGGGCAATAATTCAGTCTGAAAGTCCCCAACCACCGGCACCGTCACTTGGTCATCCACCACGTACGCCACGCGCCCACTGAGATCGACCGCCGCCACCGCAAGCGTCTCATCCATCGCCATCACGAAATACCCGGCGCGCAGAATGCCTTTTTTATCGCCCAGCGCCTCCAGGAATGCCTCGCCCAGCGCAATTCCCACATCTTCAACGGTATGGTGTTGATCCACGTCCAGATCGCCCGTGCATGTCAGCTCCAGGTCGAACCCGCCGTGCCGCGTGAACAGCTCCAGCATGTGATCGAAGAACCGTATGCCGGTCGAGACCTTGTAACTGCCCTGCCCATCGACCGTGAGCCGCAGCGCAATCTGCGTCTCGGTCGTATCGCGTTTGACTTTGCCAACCCGCACCGCGTCACTCATATTCGCGCCCTTCCGCAAGAACGGCGGCTTCGTCTTGCGCGGGAACCCCAGGCGTCCAGCCAATCTCCGAAAGCGACGCCCGCAGCGCCTCCAGCCCTTGCGTAACCTGTGCCTCCACCCCGATCGTGATGCGCACAAATCCATCGCATCCCGGGTCCGCCGAGCGATCCCGAAGCAACACGCCATGTGCCCGCATCGCCTTCACCAACTGCGCATGTTTCGCCCCGATCCGCATCAGCACGAAGTTTGCCTCACTCGGAAAGTACGGCACATGCAACGCATCAAGCCCCGCCATCATGCGCGTACGCCCCTCTCGAATCTGCTCCACATACCACTGCACATAGGCCTCATCCGCCAGCGCCGCCGGCAGACATGCAAGCGCGACACCATTGACGTTGTAGGGTGAGCTCACCTTCTTCAAAAACCCAATCAGACGCGCATCCCCGGCAACCATTCCCACCCGAAGATTTGCTAACCCATACGCCTTTGAAAATGTGCGCGTCACCAGCAGATTCGGCACGGTGCGAACATCCATCAGGGTCGTCTCGCCATGAAAATGGTAGTACGCCTCATCTATCAGCAGCACCGCTTGCGGAGCCGCTGCGGCTATTTGTAACAGTTGCTGTCGCTCGACGACGGCGCCCGTGGGATTGTTCGGCGAAGCCACAATGATCAGCTTGGTTTGATCGTTAATTCCGGCCAGAAATCGCTCGAAAGGGAACTGCAGCGTCGCGTCCGACTGCACCTTCTTGAGTCCGCCGGTGGTCATCAGCGCTACCGAGACGTCGTACATGAAGAAGCTCGGCGTCCACACCAGCGCCTCATCGCCCTCTTCGAGAAACGCTACGGCAATCAGGTGAATCGCCTCATCCACGCCATTGGTGAGCAGCACTTGATTCGATTCCAACCCGAAGTGCGCGGCCACACTCCGCTCCACCGGCTCGCGCTCCGGATACTTGGTCAGCCCCTCCGCCGTGACCGCGGCAATCCGTTCCATCACCTTCGGCGAAGGCGCAAACGTGTTCTCGTTGAAATCCAGCCGCAGCGCATCCCGCCCAGCCAGCGGCGGATGATACTCGGGCATTTCGAGCACCGCACGCCGCGCCTGCACCGTCCGTATCTCTGTCGCCAAGCTCATCGCCCTCTCCCCATCTTGACCCGCACACTTTGCGCATGTGCCGTTAAGCCCTCAGCTTCAGCCATCGTAATCGCATGCGGACCCAGCTTCGCCAGTCCTTGACGGCTGTACTGCTGCACCGTAATCACCTTGAGGAAGTCCGCCACACTCAGCCCCGCGCGCACCCGGCCCACGCGTCCGGTCGGCAGCACGTGATTCGGCCCGGAGACGTAGTCCCCCATGGACTGCGGCGAAAACCGCCCGATAAACACCGATCCAGCGTTCTTTACCCACGCCAAGTCGCTCGCGCCATCCACCGACAGGTGCTCAAACGCGAGCCGATTCGTGAGTTTGCGGGCTTCTGCAATCGATTCAGTGACAAATACAGCTCCCTGCGCCGCCAAAGAAACTTTTGCGATTTGATTGTCTTCAGCCTGTCGCTTCACCTCGGCGAGCACCTCAGCCCCAAGAACCTCCTTGCTCGTAATCAGCACGGCCAGCGCCTCCGGATCGTGCTCCGCCTGCGCCACCAGGTCCGCCGCAATCCCAGCCGCATCGCCCGTGTCGCTCATGATTCCGATTTCGGTCGGCCCTGCAGGCATGTCAATCCCGCACACGCCCTGCACCATCGTCTTCGCTGCCGTGACGTACAGATTTCCCGGCCCGACAATCTTCTCCACCCGCGCTATCGTTTCTGTTCCATACGCCATCGCCGCAATCGCCTGCGCCCCGCCTACGCGGTAGAACTCCGTCACCCCCGCAAGCCACGCTGCTGCCATCGTCTCCTGTGCCGGCTTTGGCGAACACACCACAATCCGTTCCACGCCCGCCACCTGCGCCGGCGTCACCGTCATCAGCAACGTCGAAGGCAGCGGATAGCGTCCGCCCGGCACATAGCAGCCCACTGCCGAAAGCGCCCGCACAATCTGCCCCGTCCTGACGCCCTCCGCAGGCGAGATCATCCATTCGGCCGGCTTCTGCGCTTCGGCGAAGGTCCGGATATTGGCCTGCGCCAACTCCATCGCCGCACGCAACTCCGGAGCCGTTGCCTGCCACGCCGCCTGCATCTCCTCCCCCGAGACAAGCAGGGCTGCTCCCTTAGCCAGACCGTCATACTTTTCCGCATAGTGACGAAGACCGGCATCGCCGTCTTGCTGGACATCGGCAACGATCGTCGAAACCACGCCTTCTACCTTGGCCGTACTGGATGCGCCGCGGCCCTCGATCGCCTCGATCAACGCCCTCGCCGCCTTCGCGCTCCTGCCATACGTCCTGATCAGCTTCATCCGGAATCTTTCTGTAACTGAATCAGTTACAAAACCACTTTGCTCAGCGGATACTCCACAATTCCGGTAGCTCCCGCCGCCTTCAGCTTGGGAACGACCTCGCGCACCACCGATTCATCGAGAATCGTATTCAGCGCAAAACCCCTGCCGTTCGACAGCTGCGAAACCGTAGGCGAGTTCAAGGCAGGCAGTTCCGCCGTCACCTTCGCCATCAACTCCGAAGCCACGTTCATCATCAATCCCACGCGCCCGTGGGCCGCAATGGCCGCGTTCAGCATCAGCGAGATATTGTTGATCTTCTCGCGCTTCCATGCATCGGCATAGGCCGATCTGTTCGCAATCAGCTGCGTCTCGGACTCCATCAACGTTTCGATGATCCGCAGCCGGTTCGCCTTGAGCGACGAGCCCGTCTCCGTCACCTCCACGATCGCATCGGCCAGCATGGGCGGCTTCACCTCAGTTGCGCCCCAGCTGAACTCCACCTTGACCGGGATGTTCCTGTCCGCGAAGTAACGCTTCGAAAATTCGACCAGTTCCGTTGCGATGATCTTTCCCGCCAGGTCTTCCGGCTTCTGATAGGGCGAGTCTTCCGGCACCGCAAGCACCCACTTTACCGTGCCGCGGCTCACCTTGCTGTAGGTCAGGCTGGTCACGCGTTCTACATCCGACTGATTCTCGAGCACCCAGTCATTGCCGGTCAGGCCGGCATCAAGCGCGCCATGCTCCACATAGCGCGCCATCTCCTGCGCACGCACCAGCATGCAGTCAAGCTCCACATCGTCGATCTGCGGAAAATAGCTGCGGCCGCTGGCAAAGATCCGCCAGCCCGCCCGCTCGAACAGCGCAATCGTCGCCTCCTGCAGGCTGCCCTTGGGAATGCCCAGCTTCAGCTTATTGGCCAACACGCACCTCCCCCGTCAGATCCTTTGTAAAGCAACTGACCACGCCTTCGTGACACACCAGGCCATCGCCTTCCACCTCCACTCGGAAGAGCAGCGCATCGTTGTCGCAATCGGTCGCAGCCGAGACGATGCGGAGCCGGTTGCCGCTGGTCTCACCCTTCATCCAAAGCTTTCCCCGGCTTCGCGACCAGAAGGTCACGTAGCCTGTCTCAAGCGTCTTCGCATAGCTCTCCGCACTCACAAAGCCGAGCATCAGCATCTGGCCAGTTTTCGCGTCCTGCACCACGCCCGGAACCAGCCCATCACTCTTCTCAAATTCGATCGTCACTTTGCTCACCTGCACTCCTAACGTTTCTTGATGGTCTGACACGAAGAAAGGCCCGCTCGCGCAGTTCGCGCCGGCGGGCCTTGTCCATCCTCATATGCTTGCCTGGTTCACCGCATCGAAGACTGCCGCCTGCACGCCGAAGCATGATGGAAATGGCAGTGACCGCGATGCCTAGGAAAAAGACTCATCCCTTCCAACTTAGCCGCCTCTGTCGTGGCTTGTCAAACTGCCTTGACCCCGATGCGCAAGAGAAAAAGAAAGCAGAGCCGAACGCGTCGAATGTTCACGCCGAAGCCGCTTTCCTCCGGTACTCTTATCAGCAACCGGATCTTATTCTCCACTGGAGCCGTTAACCATGGGTCTTGTACGCCGCATCCTGAGTTCCGTCTTCGTTCTCGCGCTTCTTCTTGCACCTGTGCCGCAGATCACAGCCCAGGCGAAGCCCGCCCCCGCCGCTCCGCAGGGCGATCTGCTCGACATCAACACCGCCACCCGCGACCAGTTGAAGGCGCTGCCTGGCATCGGCGACGCCTACGCCAACCGCATCATTAAGGGGCGCCCATATACCGCCAAAAATCAGCTTACGCAGAAGGGCATCCTCCCCGGGAACACCTACGCCAAGATTCAGGGAATGATCATCGCGAAGCGCTCCAAGTAGCTGTCTATCCCCCAAAAGATGCATGCAATGAAAAGGCCGCCGAGCGTTTCCGGCTGTCTCTCCCTCCCGCCATCGTTTAGCATAAGGGCACGATGCGCTCCCTGCTCAGCAAGCTTGCGTGGAAAGTCCCATGAGCGGTCTACCCCTGCGTGGGCGCCGTTTCGCTTCGTTGCTCGCCTTCTCTACGCTGCTTTCGCTGCCAGGATGCCAAAGCGTGACCGGCACCCCGGTCATCTCGCAGGTGCGCCTTCTCGACGCTTCGCCGGATGCGCCTGGTCTGGACGTTTATCAGGGCACGGCCATCCTGGCCTACAATCTCGGACTTGGCACAATTACCTCTTACGTGCCCATCACACCCGGCGCATACAACATCAGCGCTGACCAGGCTGGAACCCACTCGCAACTCATTACCGCCACGGGCACCTTTGCCGCGGAGGCGCAGTACACCGTGCTGATCGGCAATTACTCGAACGCGCTGCAGGAACTCATCCTCGAGGACCAGAGCACCGCCTCGCCGCTCGGACAGGTGAACCTGCGCTTCATCGACCAGTCTGTCCGCGCCGGAGCGCTCGACCTCTACCTCGTTCCCAGCGGTTCGACCGTCGTTACGCAGAAACCCGTCGTGGCCGGCGTCAGCTTCAATAACAACACGGGCTATTTGAGCGTTCCGGCCGGAACCTACACCTTGGTTGCCTTGCCTGCCGGCGCAACCCCCACCGCAACCGGCGGCAAACTGTATACCGGAGCCGCCGTGGCTTACGTTACTGGCAGCGCTTCAACGATCGTCCTCATCGATCCACAACTGACGACCACACCCGGGGTACAAATCGTAACCGCGGCAGACTACCAACCGCCAGCTGCAAGTTGAGAGACGCAGTTGCGCAAGCCTGCTCCCAACATGCGTGGCAAGCCACACGACTCTAAATAAGAGATCGTCTTTGAGAAAGAACTTGCTCTCCTGAACGCAACACTCTGTTCTCCCTGGTGTCTACTTCTGCAGCACCGACATCCTGATTCGTCGTTGATCGATATCTGTTTCACCAGCAAGACTTCACTGAATCCATGCAATGCGCTGCAAACAGAAGAAGCCACTTCCTAAGAAGTGGCTTCTTTTCATCTAAGTCAGGACCGCGGCTTAATAGCGATAAATCTCCGACTTGTACGGACCTTCCACAGCTACCCCAAGATACTTCGCCTGCTTGTCGGAAAGGGTCGTCAACTTAACCCCAATCTTCTCGAGGTGCAGCCGTGCGACTTCCTCATCCAGCCGCTTCGGCAGAATATAAATCCCAACCTTGTACTCATCCTTCTTCTCCCACAGATCGAGCTGCGCGAGCGTCTGGTTCGAGAAGCTGGCCGACATCACAAAGCTCGGGTGCCCGGTCGCGCAACCCAGGTTCACCAGACGCCCTTCGGCGAGCACGAAGATGCTGTTGCCGTTGTCGAACGTGTACTTGTCCACCTGCGGCTTTATGTTTGTCCGCACCGCACCCGAACCGTTGAGCGGCTCCATTTGGATCTCGTTGTCGAAGTGCCCGATGTTGCACACGATGGCCTGATCTTTCATCAGCTTCATATGCTCGACCGTGATGATGTCCACGTTGCCGGTGCAGGTGACATAGATGTCGCCGCGGCCCAGTGTCTCTTCGATCGTCGTGACCTCGTAGCCTTCAATGGCCGCCTGCAGCGCGTTGATCGGATCGATCTCCGTCACGACGACCCGCGCTCCAAGTCCGCGCAGGCTTGCCGCCGAGCCTTTGCCTACATCGCCAAACCCGCAGACCACGGCCACCTTGCCGGCAATCATCACGTCCGTGGCACGCTTGATGCCGTCGACCAGCGACTCACGGCAGCCATACAGGTTGTCGAATTTCGATTTGGTCACCGAGTCGTTCACATTGATGGCCGGGACCAGCAGCGTGCCCTTCTCCATCATCTTGTACAGCCGGTGCACGCCGGTCGTCGTCTCTTCCGAGACACCCTTCCACTCCTTGGCTACATCGTGCCAGCGCGTCGGATACTCGGCATGGACTTTCTTGAGCAGCGTCTTGATCACGCCCTCCTCTGTGGACGTGGAAGGCGAGTCAACCCATTTGTCGCCATCTTCCATCTCGTAACCCTTATGAATCAGCAATGTCACATCGCCGCCGTCGTCGATCACCAGCTGCGGCCCCAGCAGCCCGCCCTTACTCGCTGGATCAGGATTTGGAAAGCTCAGTGACTGGTTCGTGCACCACCAGAATTCTTCGAGCGACTCGCCCTTCCAGGCAAACACCGGCACACCGGCCGCCGCGATCGCCGCCGCCGCATGATCTTGCGTCGAGAAGATGTTGCAGCTCGCCCAGCGAACGTCGGCGCCCAGATCGACCATCGTCTCGATCAGCACCGCCGTCTGGATCGTCATGTGCAGAGAGCCGGTCACGCGCACACCTTGCAGCGGCTTGCCCGCGGCGTACTTGCGCCGGATCGACATCAGCCCGGGCATCTCCTGCTCGGCGATCTCAATTTCCTTGCGACCGAAATCGGCCAGCGAGATATCCGCTACCTTGTACTCGTGCGCTACCGTCTTCTCTACCTGACCAATCGTCGCAGTCGCCATAAAAACCTCAGAGATCCATGAAATAAAAAGCATTCCAAGGATAGCATCGGCCCCCGAACCTGCAGCAGAAAAAGCCTTACCCCGCTCCCATCGAGATACACACATCCGGGGCTTACTTCCACCGCATAGCCAAGCGCCGCGTCCAGCAAGCATCTTCTCGCGCTGTTTCGCTCTCGGCTGCCTGCCGCTCTACGAGGGCCGCTGTTCCGCGCCGCCCGCCGGCTTCAGCAGCCAGCACATCCCGGCGCCCACCGCGGCCATGCCGCCCACCACCAGCAGACCCGCGGAAAACGTATGAGTCATGTCCTTCAACTTGCCCGTCAGGGTCGGGCCCACAAAGCCGCCCAGGCTGCCGATCATGGTAATGATCGCCACCCCGCCGGCCGCGGCCTGCCCGCCCAGCACCCGCGTCGGCAGCGCCCAGAACGGCCCCATCAAGCTCCAGTAGCCCATCGCGGCGAGTGTCATCGCGCTCAGCACCGACACCAGGCTGTGCGCATACGCCGCCCACGCAAAGCCCAGTACGCTCAGCAGGAAACATCCCGCGATATGCCACCGCCGCTCGCCGGTACGATCGCTCGACCAGCCCACGATCACCGTAAACACCGCGGCCGCCACATAGGGGACCGTGGCATACCGGGCGATGACGCTGGCCGCATTCGCCCCGCCCAGATGAGCGAAGCTGTTCAGCAGCAGCGGCATCCAGAGATTCACCGTATACACGCCCACCTGGTCGAGAAAGAACACGATTGCCAGCACCCATACCATGGGCAGCTTGAAGGCATCGAGCAGCCGATGATTCTCGCTCGCTCCGCCCTCCTTCCGGTCACGCTCGAGCTCCGCATCCAGCCACTTCTTTTCGGAATCGCTAAGCCAACCCGCATCGTCCGGATGATCCTTCAGCACAAACAGCACGGAAATCCCCATCAGAAACGTCGGCACGCCCTCCATCAGGAACAGCCACTGCCATCCGTGCAGCCCTGCCGCTCCGTCCAGCTTCAGCAGAAAGCTGGACAGCGGCGCGCCCACCACGCCCGCAATCGAGGTCGCCGTCATGAATTTGGCTACCGCCCGCGCCCGTTCACCCGAGGGAAACCAATACGTCAGGTACAGGATCATCCCAGGGAAGAACCCTGCCTCACTGATGCCCAGCAGCAGCCGCATTGCATAAAACGAGTGCTCGCCCTCAACAAACATCATGCAGCTTGCGATGATTCCCCAGGAGATCATGATGCGCGCAATCCAAAGCCGCGGCCCCACCTTCTGCAGCAGCAGATTGCTCGGCAGGTCGAACATCAGCTGCCCGATGAAGAACAGCCCGCCGCCCAAGCCGAACACCGTATCGCTCAGGTGCAGGTCGCGCTTGAACTCCACCGCCGCGAACCCCACGTTCACGCGATCCAGATACGCCAGAATGTAAAGAAGGAAGATATAGGGAATCAGCCGCCACGAGATCTTGCGGAACAGCTTCTTTGCGTCGACTTCACTCCCTTGTTCTACCGTCGCGCCCATGGACATACTTTACCCGTACCCCGTTGGACCCGGACGGCTCCCTTTGCGACTCACAAAATGTTTGCTAGGAATCTTTCGCCTCGCGCTCCGGCGGCAGCACCTGCACTCGCCGGTCCTTCCGCCAGGAGAGCCACCCTGCCGCCATCATCAGCAGAAAGAATCCGCCAAACCCTACCCCGATCCCCAGCACCGACACCACGCCCATCAGCACCACCCACAGCGGTTGCCCGGTCTCGCTGTAATACACGAAGCCGATAAACACCGTCGTGATCAGCAGCAGCAGCGAGCCCACCAGCACCGCCACGCTCGCCACAATCCACGGTTTGTATCCCTTGCCCACCGACTCGACCAAACGGCTACGACCTTTCCTGCTCGAGCAGAGCCCGCTTGCGCTCCACGCCCCACCGATACCCGGTCAGATGCCCGTTTTTGCCCACCACGCGATGGCACGGCACCACCAGCGCCACCGGATTCGCCGCGCAGGCCGCCGCCACCGCCCGCACCGAGCGCGGACTGCCGATCGCTGCCGCAATCTCCGAGTAGCTCCGCCTCTCGCCCCGCGGAATCGCCTGCAGCTCCCGCCACACCCGATGCTGAAACGCCGTCGCCCGCACGTCCAACGGCAGCGCAATGGCCGCGCCGTGCTCGTTCAGACTACCCACCACCGCGGCCACGGCATACTCCAATTCGCGGTCCATCCGCTTCAGCTCGGCCTGTGGAAACCGTCCGCGCAACTCCTCCACCAACTTCTTGTCCGCATCGCCCAGCGCCACCGCGCACACTCCCTGGTCCGTCGCTCCCACCAGCAGTTTGCCCAGCGGGCACTCCGCCAGCGCATACCGGATCCGCAGTCCTTTGCCGCCCGCCTTCAGCGCCGTCGGCGTCATCCCCAGCGTTGCCGCAGCGCCCTCATACAGGCGGCTGCTCGAACCAAAGCCTGCGTCATAGATCGCCTCGGTCACCGATACCTTGGGCTCCCGCACCTTCGCCCGGAACGCCGCCACCTTCTGCGCCCGCCCATACTCCCCCGGCGTGACGCCCAGCACCCGCTTGAATCCGCGCAGGATCGTGAACTTGCCCACGCCCGTCACCTTGGCCAGATCCTTCAGCCGAGTCCGCTCCCCGCCCTTCTGCTGCAGATACTCCGCCACCTGGGCAATCGCCTCCGCCTGCGGGTCCGCTTTCGGTGTCGTCCGGTCCGGCTCGCAGCGCAGACACGCCCGATACCCCGCCCCGCGCGCCGCCTCCGCCGTGGGGAAGAACGTCACGTTCTTCCGCGTAGGCCGCCGGCTCGGACAACTCGGCTTGCAATAAATCTTGGTCGACTTCACGGCGTAGAAAAACTGCCCATCCGCGCGCGCATCGCGCTCGAGCACCTGTTGCCACGCTTTGCCCGGAAACAGGCTCGGCACGGCCACCTTGCGCATATAGGTTGAGCTCTCGGAAGTCATCGTCATACCGAGTATCTTCCACTCCCCGGCTGAACGCCACACTCCGCCGATTGCAGCCAAACTGCTGCGAACCTGTCCTCAAACAAGAGGAGCGAGCCGCCTTTCCGGCGCCCGCTCCTTGTACTCGCATCTTCGGGAGATGCTCATCTCTTACTTCGGGGTTACACCTGGGTCTGTGGCCTGGTTATGGTTTCGGTCATAGATGCCCTGCGACGTGCGATCCTGCTGACGCGCCAGCGTGTGACGATCCTGCGCGGTCAGATGTCCATTGTCGGCGGATCGCATGCTGTGCTCCTCAGACGATACCTTAGCTTGATTGGCCTCCGCACGCGAGGCACCCTTCGGAGTGATCTGTCCATCCCGGACTCCATGGGCGATGCGGGCCTGTTGCCTACTCTGGCGAGCCCGGATGGAGTGTCTCTGCGCAGGGGTCGTCTGCTGCGCAAGCGCTCCGGAAACCGGCAAACAAAGAAGCGACGCGCTCAGCAAAACTGTCGTAACTTTCATCGTTCCTCCTCTTTTTCAGGCAGCGGCGCTCTCCTACAAGCGCATTCGCCGTACGCTTATAAGAACCCCAACTCGCTGTACAGGTTGCGCTGGGTGAAGGCACTCCAGGGCTGAGAGCACGGCCGGCAAATTACGTACCGGTAACCTTCGCCGGCAGCGGCACCGGCTTGCCTTCCGCATCCACCTCAAAGCTATCCACCAGGAACGACGTCAGATTCGCCACGCCGAAGCTCGTCGTAATCGCCACATCCGTCGCATCGCGGCCGGTCGCCATCAGCACCCGGCCCAGGCGCCCATCGTTGTGGCGCGCGTCCATCGTCCACCAGCGGCCCTCTAAAAATACCTCGTACCAGGCGCTAAAATCGCCCGGTCCACCGAATGGCCGCCGTATATCGCCAAGGTATCCGGTCACATAGCGAGCCGGAAGATTCATTGCCCGGCACATCGTAATCGCCAGGTGCTGGAAGTCCCGGCAGACGCCCACGCGCTCCGTAAACACGTCGAGCGCCGTCTTCTGCGGCCGCGCCGAGCGATAGTCGAAGTGCACATGCGTATGCACCCAATCGCGAATCCAGATCGCCCGCGCCCATCCAGGCGTCGTGTGCCCGAACAGGTCGCCCGCAACCAGCGACATAGCATCCACTTGGCAATACCGGCTCGCCAACAAGAATTGCAGCACGTTGGTCGGCAGGTCTTCGACCGCATGCTGACGCGCCTCGGTCGCAATCTCATCCGGCACCGCCCTTGCCTCGACCGTGCTGCTTCCCGTCAGGCGAAGAGGGCCCGCCGGCGCCACAAACCGGCTGCACCGGTTGCCGAAACCGTCCAGGTACTCGTCGGTCGCAAGCGCCTGCCCTGCGCCTGCGTCCATATGTTCGGCCAGCAGCTTCTCCTCGCCGTGCTGCTGCCCGTCGAGCGAAGGATGCAGCCGCAGCAGTCCGATCATCGCGGCCTCGCAAGGCATGTCGAACTCAATGGCAAACTGGTTGCGAATCAGCATGACTGTCTCCTCCCGTTGATTTTATGCATGCGTGCTGCATTTCCCCCATCGCATCCTGCGCGGTCATCGCCGCCATAAGAAAGGGCGAGCCGCGCGGGCCCGCCCCTTTGGATCTGCTGCGAAGCGCTTACTTTGCCGCAACCGCCTCGGTCGCGCCCGCCTTTAGCGCCGCGGCCTTGTCCGTCTGCTCCCAGGTGAAGTCCGCGCCCGTGCGCCCGAAGTGTCCATAGGCCGCCGTCTGCTTGAAGATCGGCCGCCGCAGCTTCAGCGTCTCGATGATGCCCTTGGGCGTTAGGCTGAAGTTTGCCCGCACCAGCTCTTCGAGCTTGTCCGCGTCGATCGTGCCCGTGCCGAAGGTATCCACCAGCACGCTCACCGGCTCGGCCACCCCAATCGCATAGGCCAGCTGCACCTCGCAGCGCTCCGCCAATCCGGATGCCACGATGTTCTTCGCCACATACCGCGCCATGTAGGCCGCCGAGCGATCGACCTTGGTCGCATCTTTTCCTGAGAACGCGCCGCCGCCATGCCGGCCCATGCCGCCATACGTGTCCACGATAATTTTGCGTCCGGTCAGTCCGGAGTCGCCCATCGGCCCACCTACCACAAACCGGCCAGTCGGGTTGATGTGAAACTTGGTCTGCCCGTCCAGCAGCTCCGCCGGAATCACCGCGCGAATTACATTCTTCTCCACATCCGCCCGTAGCTGCTCATTGGTTACATCCTCATCGTGCTGGGTCGAGATCACCACCGCGTCCACGCGCGCCGGCTTGCCCACCTCGGCGTACTCGACCGTCACCTGGCTCTTGCCATCCGGCCGCAGATACGGCATCAGCCCCGACTTCCGCACCTCGGACAGCTTCTCGCTCAGCCGGTGTGCGAGCGAGATCGGCAGCGGCATCAGCTCCGGCGTCTCGCTGGTCGCATACCCGAACATCATGCCCTGGTCGCCCGCGCCGCCCGTATCCACGCCCATGGCAATATCCGGCGACTGCTTGTTGATCGTCGAGATCACCGCGCAGGTATTCGAGTCAAAGCCATAGGAAGAGTGCGTATACCCGATCTCCGCCACCGTCGAGCGCACCAAATCCTGGAAGTCCACATACGCCTTGGTCGTAATCTCGCCCGCGATCACCACCAGCCCCGTGCAGGTCAAGGTCTCGCATGCCACGCGGCTCATTGGGTCCTGCTTCAGACAGGCATCGAGGATCGAATCCGAGATCTGGTCGGCAATCTTGTCCGGATGGCCTTCGGTGACGGACTCACTGGTAAACAAAAAACGGTCACGTTTCGCCAAAACTAGCTTCCTCCAATAAAGTGCGGCTGGTGCGCCGTCGTCCGCGCACAACAAGTTCTGATTTTACCCGTTCGAAATGCTTTTGCGTCCTTTGCGCTCCGTTCTTTGTGTCGCCCGTCATCCGGCCACGTCCGGACGTTCTGCTTGCAGATAGAATCGCAGCACTTCCTCATGCTTCCCACCCAGGCTCTCCCCGACCCGCGCAGCCCAGCTATGACCCCCGGCGTTCCGCGCCTGCCGGTTCTCCGCGCCCTCACCTCGGTCCGCTTCTTCGCCGCGCTGCACGTTGCGCTTTATCATCTCGTCCGTCCCTTCACCCGCTGGGGCATCTTCGCCGCCGCTATGAGCGTCGGCTACACCGGCGTTAGCTTCTTCTTCTTTCTCTCCGGCTTCATCCTCACCTACGCCCACGCCGCTGAGTACGAGCGCGGCCGCGGCAACACCCGCAAGTTCTTCTTCGCCCGTTTTGCCCGCATCTATCCCGTCTACCTCGTCTCCACGCTCTTTGCCGGCTTCGTTTACGCCGGCCAGTTCCACTCCCGCATCCATATCCTCGCCTTCGTCGCCGACCTCCTGCTCCTGCAATCCTGGTCCATGCGCATGATCAACTTTTTCAACGCCAGCGCCTGGACCCTCTCCTGCGAAGCCTTCTTCTATCTCGTCTTCCCCTTCGTCCTCCTGCGCATCCGTCCCCGCACCCACCGCTCCGCCCTCGCCTGGATCGCCCTCTTCTACGCCCTCGCCATCGCCGCGCCGCTCGTCCTTTGGCGTCTCTACCCCGACGCCTCCTGGATCGAAACCTTCGACCGCGTTCCCGGTCTCGACACCGTCTTCCTTATCAATCGCCTGCCCATCTTCGCCCTGCCCGAATTTTTAGCGGGCATGTCCGTCGCGTGGCTCTTCCTGCGCTTCCGGCCCTCGCCCAAAGCCGCAGTCACCTGTGCCCTCACCGGCTCAGGGCTTCTAGCCCTCGCTCTCTTCTTCGCCGGCCACCTGCCCTACGTCGTGCTCCACAACGGTCTCCTCATCCCGATCTACACTCTGCTGCTGCTCGGTCTCGCGGAAGACAACCTTCTCTCCCGCCTGCTCTCCGCTCCCATCCTCGTCCTGCTCGGCGAAGCCAGCTACGCCCTCTATCTCATCCACATCGTCTTCAACTCCTTTGCCCTCCGCTTCGGCTACGACCAAAGCTTGCCGGAAGCCGCCGTCAACCTGTTCCTCGTCACCTGTCTCGCCATCCTCATGCACCTCTATGTTGAGCGCCCTTGCCGCCGCCTGCTCCTCAACTGGTGGGCGCGCCGCCACCCTTCGCAGATGCAGACTGTTTGATTGTTTTCCCTTGCTTCGGCGCAGAACAGATCTCCATGCAGACCGCGGCCGAGCGGCGTCTGGAGGCCTTTGTGCAGGGTTTTCCCCGGGGATTGCAGCAGGCTGAAATGAGCCGAGACAAACAGCCTTGTGTATGCTGTCCCGCACTCTCGATGCAATTACCAGCGGGATCCAAGGGTTGGGAGGGAGCCAGCTGGTCAGCCGCGCATTTTTCTTTTCCGCAAGACCTCAGGGACAGCAAATGTGTCAAGGGGTACGCGGGGTTCCGATTCAGAAAGGCAGAAACAGTGTGAAGATCGTTCCGTGTTGGTGTTGCATCTCCGAACTTCGGACCGCGATCCGGCCCTTGTGCCGATGCATGATCTCGCGTGATATCCAAAGCCCCAGTCCGGTCCCGCCAATCCCTTTCGTCGTATAGAAAGCGTCGAAGATTCGGCGCAGGGTCGAAGCCGGCATGCCTTTCCCCGTGTCCGCAATGGTCATTGTGAGGCCGCGACGGCCGGTCTTCCAGTCCGTGGATTCACGGCTTCGTACCAGCAATCGGCCTCCGGCCGGCATGGCATCGATGGCGTTTCCAACGAGATTGTTGAGGACCTGCCGCACATCTCCTTCATAGATGGTCACCGGCTTGTTGGCTCGCTTCCGCTTTTCGACACGGATGCCTGCATTCCGGATGCGGCTTTCGTAGATGTCGAGCACCGTGGAGAACAAATCTTCGCAGCGAATCGGCTGGGGTGTGCTGGCCTGCTTGTGAAAGCGGAGGGTCTGATTCACGATATTGCCGACGCGGCGAAGCTCCCGGTCTGCATTGTCAAGCAGCGCAGGAATGCTCGATGGCTCGGACGTCGTGCGGGCGAGGTATAGCAGATTGGTCACCGCTTCTAACGGATTGTTGATTTCGTGTGCGATCGACGAAGCCAGTTTGCCGACTGCCGCCAGCTTTTCAGTCTGGATCAAGGCGTCCGCGGTTGCTTTCTCCAGCGTAACGTCGCGAAAGAAGACGACGATCCCATCGGGTGTCGGCCTGGCCATGATCTGGAGGCGAAGGTTCAGCGGTTCCGGATATTCCGCGGTAAAGTCGCCCGGGATTGCTTCCTCCATAGCCCGGTGATAGTTGTAGACAAAGGGCGAGTCCGGATAGATCATCGCAGGCAGCGCCTGCCAGATGTCCCGTCCAATCAGGCCTTCGCTGGGACCGAGTATTCCGCTCGCGCGCCGATTGAGATAGGTGAATCGCCACTGACGGTCGATAATTACGACCGCATCCGAAGTGGTCTCGATGACCGCATCCAATTTCTTGGCAAGGATCTCGCGCTCACGCTGGATGCGCCGCCTTTCATTGACCTCTCTGAAGACAAGCACGGTCCCGCTCAGCGAGCCGTCCTCTTCAAAGATCGGGGCGCCGCTGTCGTCAATCTGGTTCTCGGCGCCATCCTTCGCAATGAGAATGGTGTGATTCGCCAGGCCGACGACCGTTCCCAGCCGCTTCACTTTGTCCGCCGGGCTCTCGACTACCTGTCGGGTCGATTCATGGACGATCCGAAAGACCGTCGCCAGCAGCTTTCCCTGCGCCTCGTCTTCCGCCCATCCGGTCAGATCGACCGCGACGGGGTTCATTCTGGTAATGCGTGTCTCTGCATCCGTGACGATAACGCCATCGCCGATGCTGTGTAGAATCCGAGCGCCAAGGTTCTCAGAGGCGTGAAGCCGCCGTGTCGCCAAAACTGCGGTCGTGACTTCCTGGCACACGAGGAGAGCCCCAGCCACCGAGCCTCTCACGTAGATCGGGCTGTAAGAATAGTTCCAGTACATATCCCGCAGGATGCCGTTGTCCTCAAGAGGGACGAGAACTCCTTCATGACGAACGCTCTCTCCCTTGCTGAGGACACGCTCGACTTCGGGCCCGATGATGTGCCATGCCTCGGCCCAGACGGTTTTCGCCGAAGCGCCGAGGGCTCCGGGATGTTTCACGCTGGCAATCGGGCGAGCTGCATCGTTGTACAGCAGGGTCAGGTCAGAACCCCAGTAAATCAGCATCGGCGATGGAGCCGCGAGCACCACGTTCACAACCGAGAGCAACTCTCCGGGCCATTGTTCGATAGGACCGAGTGAAGCAGACCAATTGTGACTGCGGACGAGATCGGACATCTCGCCGCTGCAAGGAATCAGGTTTTGGAGCCCAGGGGCCAACGTTCTCTCCGACACTGCCCACCTCAACGGATATCCAGAGCAGTCGGAATAGTTTACGCGAGCGCTTTAGGGTGAAGTATCCGGGCTGAGAGATAAACGTCGATTCTGTCGGGAAGGACAAGCCAAGACGGCAGCAAGCTGGTTCCCTTCGGGAAGGACCTCGTGGGGTGGCCTATCGATCGTCCGAAAGTGCTTTCTCGTGTTCAAAGATCTGAGCAGTCTGATCAGGATGGAGCTTCTTGAGCAGATCGAGCAGGGTTTTCGGCTCGAAGGACTCCACACTGTAGTCCGCGCCATCGCAAGCATGTCTGCCGACCGCGATGATGGTGAGCTTGGGCTGCCGCTGTTTAAGCCGCTGAACCAACGCAGCGCAGGGTACGTCTGAGATGGAGACGTCCAGAACGACGCCGTCGACATGGGGGAAATGTTCCAGAGTTTCGAGGGCTTCGGCGCCGCTGTAGGCGGTGATGACGTTGAATTTAGCGGTTTCGATGACGAGTTTGCGGGTAGAGATGGAGCCGGAGTATTCACGGTCGACGACGAGAAAACAGGGTCTCAGCATAGCCCAACGATTTTAGCTGAGGAAACATTTTGCAGGTCGTGTTGTGGAGCTCCGAATTCTTGTGAAGAACAAGCAACGCAGATTTCCTTTAGGAAGGACAAGCAAGGAGTCAGCGGGGCTCGGCCTGCATCATGAGGGGGCCTTTGGGGCGGAGGGTGATCTTGGCTTGCGGCTCGGGGGGCGTGGCGGCGGCGTAACGGAAACGGAAACGGCTGGCGAGGGTGGCGATCGAGAAGACGCCCTCCATCCAGGCGAACGATTCGCCGATGCACTGACGGCTACCTCCGCCGAAGGGGAAGTAGGTGTACTTGGGGCGGCCGGCCTTGGCCTCGGGGGTGAAGCGGTCGGGGTCGAAGCGGAGTGGGTCGGGGAAGTACTCGGGGGTGCGGGCCATCATGTATTGGGAGAAGAAGAAGTGGGCTCCGGGAGGGAAGCGGTAGGGGCCGAGGGTGACGGGGCGGGTGCTCATGCGACCCATGGCCCAGGCGGGGGGGTAGAGACGCATGCTCTCGGCGAAGACCTGCTCGGTGTAGCGGAGGGATGGGTAGTCGGCGAGGGTGGGGGCGCGGGGGCCGGTCGCGGTGCCTAGGACGGCGTCGAGTTCGGCGTGGAGGCGGGCTTCGACCTCGGGGTTCTGGGAGAGGAGGTACCAGGTCCAGGTGAGGCCGTTGGCGACGGTCTCGTAGCCGGCGAGGAAGATGGTGAGGACTTCGTCCTTGACCTGGGTGTCGGACATGGATTCGAACTCGCCGGTGGGCCGGCCTTCGGAGTCGAGGATCTCGGCACGGGAGCTGAGGAGCATGGTGAGGAGGTCGCCGCGGTCCTCGGAGCCGGAATCGATGGCAGTACGTTTGGCTTGTTCCCTACCGGCCCGGATGAGGCGGTCGACGACCTGGTCGAGCGAGGCCTTGGCGCGGCGGAAGCGGGTGATGCCGGGGATGGGGAGGTGGAGGAAGCGCTCGATGGCGGGGAAGGCGACGATGAAGTTGTAGAGGTCCATGATGGTGTTGACTTCGTCGTTGATGCGGAGGATGTCGGCGTCGACCTGGGTGTCGAAGAGGGTGCGGGCGACGATCTCGAGCGAGAGGCTCATGGAGGCGGCGGCGATGTCGAAGGGTTGGCCGGTCTGGATTTTTTCGGACGCGGTGAGGGCTGAGGCTACGATCTGATCGGCGTAGGCGGCGATGCGCTGGCGATGGAAGGCCGGGGCGGCGATACGCCGCTGGCGCATGTGGAAGGGCTCGTCGGAGGTGATGAGGCCTTCACCGAGGAGGATCTTCATGCGGCGGACGGTGCGCTCCTTGACGAAGGCGGAGGCCTGGGTGACGAGGATTTCACGGATGTAGTCGGGGTCGTTGACGAAGACGATGGGGGTGCCCATGAACTGGTAATGGGAGATGTTGCCGTAGGTGCGGTGGAGGTATTCGAAGAGGAGGATGGGGCTGCCGAGCTTGACCCAGGGCTTGAGGGCGTAGAAGGGGAGGCTGCGGGGGAGCCCCGGGGGGAGAATCCACTCGCCACGAAGCTTGGGCGGATGGACGGGAGGCGGAGGGGCGAGGGTGGGCAGGGTGGTGGACATGGCTTAGGTGTGGGCTACCCGCTGGGGGAGGTGAGAGGTGACGAGCGTGAGGATTTCGGCGGCGATCTCGGGGATGGCGGCGGAGCTGCGGAAGACCTGGACGCGGTGGGGCTCGCGGAGGGCAATAGCCTCATAGCCGGCGACGACGCGCTGGTAAAAGGTGTCTGGTTCGGCTTCGAAACGGTTTTCCTGGGGGCCGGCGTGGGTTGTGTTGCGGGCCCGGGCGCGAGCGAGAGCGGCGTGGCGGTCGGGCATGAGCAGGAGGGTGAGGTCGGGCTGGAGGTTGTGGCAGAGGGTCTGATGGAGGGCGAGGATAGGGGCGGAGCCGAGCCGGCGGCCGAAGCCCTGGTAGGCCTCCGACGAGTCGGTGTAGCGGTCGCAGAGGACGAGGGAGCCGGCGGCGAGGGCGGGCTCAATGACTTCGGCGATGGACTGGGCGCGATCGGCGAACATGAGGGCGAGCTCGGCGAGGGGGGTGATGGGGGCGGCTCGGTCGGAGGCTTCGGGGTGGGAGTCGAGGAGGAGGGTGCGGAGGCGGTCGCCGAGCGGGGTGCCTCCGGGCTGGCGGAGAGTCACGACGGAGTGGCCTTCGGCGCGGAGGCGAGCTTCGAGGAGGCGGAGCTGGGTGGTTTTGCCGGAGCCGTCCAGGCCCTCGAAGGTAAGAAAGAAGCCGCGTGCCATGTGGTTAGTTTAGTCGTCAACGGCGGGTGGGGGGTGAGGCGGTGTACGGATGGTTGTTGGCGGGGTGAAAGCTCTCTGCCGGCCTTCGGAGCTTCTACTGCGCGGGTTTCTGCTGCGGCTGTCCGAGAGGGACGGGAGAGCCGAAGTCAGGGCGGCCGAGCGCGTCCCAGGTGAAGCGCTGGATGCGCGGGGAGCGGAAGCCGCCGCAGCCTTCGCCTGCTGCTGGATTGGCGTGATAGATGATCCAGTCTTCCTGGCCGTTGGGGGATTGGAAGAAGCCGTTATGGCCGGGTCCGAAGGCTTGCGAAGCGGGGTCGGTGGAGAGGAAGGGATGGTCGATCTTGGTCCAGCTTTTGGCGTCGAGAGGGTTGGCGTCCTGGCTGGCTTCGAGCAGGCCGAGGGTGTAGAAGTCGGTCCAGCAGCCGGAGGCGGAGAAGACGATGAACATCTTGTTGCCGTGGGCGAGGAACTCGGGGCCCTCGTTGACGTTGACGTGGCGGTGGGGGAGGTCGCCGTGGGTCTCCCACGCGTAGGTGGGTTCGGAGATTTCGGTGCGGGGGGAGTCGATGGTCCAGGGATTGCTCATGTGGGCGATGTAGAGGCGTTGCTCGCCGTCGTTGTCGCCCTTCCAACCGGACCAGACGAAATAGTGCTGGCCGTGGAGCTCGAAGGTGGTGGCGTCGATGGCCCACTTGTTGGTGGGGTCGGCGATTTCGCCTTTGAGGGTCCAGGCGCCCTCGGTGGGATCGTCGTTATCGTTCTCGACGACGTAGATGCGATGGGAGGCGTTCTCTCCGGCGTCGGCGGCGAAGTAGATGTACCACTTGTTGCCCCAGCGGTGGAGCTCGGGCGCCCAGAGTTCCTTGGACCAGGGATGGCCGGGCTCGGGGGTCCAGACGACTTGTTTTTCCGCGTTGCGCAGGCTGGTAAGGTCGGCGGTCTTACGCAGAGTTAGATTGGCGCCGGTGGTGTTTGAGTAGAAGTAGAAGCCGTGCCACCAGACGACCCAGGGGTCGGGGCCGGACGGGAGAAGAGGGTCGGTGAAGGTGCCGGCGGCTCTGGTTGGGGAGGCCGGCGGAGCGAGCTGGGCGATGGAGCTGTGCGCCATGCTCAGAAGAGCGAAGACCAAAACACTAGAGAAGCGATGTGCCTTCATCGAGCGGAGGTCTCCCCGGACAGTTTAGAGCGTTCTCCGTGCGAGGTGCGACCGCATGCACGGCGAGACTTTCCCTTTGGCAGCACGAAGGGCGCTGGTCCCATCAGTTTCTCCAATGCATTCTGCATGAGACGCCATGATAGCGCGGTCCGAGGTTGAACGAGTTTACCGCTTGAAGAGCACCGCTATGGCATCTGAAGAGAATAGCCGCAAAGAGCTTTTAGGCTTGGCACGGTGGCGCTGGCGAGCGCGAGCCTGGCGAAAACCGGCTGCTCGGCGCGCAACTATGCTGTGACTCCGGGCGCGAACGACCGGTGCGGACCGGCGTGATCGGGTGCGGGGAACCGCATGAAACAGGCTGCCCAAAGCAGCCAACAGTTGACTTCACAATAGAGAAGGACTCGCCAGCCACGCTCCGCTAGAAAATGGTGGTTGCTTCGCATGCTTTGGCTTTGAGGAGATAAACCGGAAAGCGGATGCGTGCGCGGGAACGAAGCAGCGATTCTTTTCTTCATTCGTTTCCGCCCGCCGATTACTGACGAGAATGCGATTTTCAGGGACCGGTGCAAGGGTGACATGTACTTTCTGAGCATAGATCTTCTTGAGACAGAGCGTCCTCTACTGTTAGGGCTGAGCAGTCGATCAAAGGATCACCTCTCCGCACCTGCTGATACACCGCTCACCACGAGCCATACTCGTGCGGATGGCAGCGCCACTGCCCGCCGATGCATGCCACACCGCCCACCAAAACCTAGTCAGGTAAAAAGTCCTTAGAAGCTTCTAGGCTCCCGGCCGAGCAAGCGGGTCGGAGGGGGAGCGCCCTCCGACCCCCTCGACTTACGCCTTTGTAAAGACAGCGCCGGCCAGTGCGCCAAAAGGAAGGGACGCGAGTGGACCCCCAACAGCGAGCGGACCCAAGTCGACCGGGAAGAAACCTGCGCGATCAAGGAGCGCACGCACTTCGCTCTTAGCCTGCGGGTCGTCGCCCGAGAAGAAGAGCACGGTTTGAGAACCGTTGCTCGATTTTGGCACTAGAGTGCGTACGTCGAGATGATTAAACGCCTTGACAACCCTTGCACCTTCGACCTTTTCACTAAACACGGCACTGGAGTCGCGCCCATGAAGATCCACTGCCTTGATGCCATAGGCGGCCAGGGGATTGTTTGGATCATTCGCATCGGGTGAGTTTGGCTCCAGGAAGGCCACCGGGTTCGTAGCATCGATGACAATGCGATTGTTCCAGGGCGGAAGAGGAGAAAGGACTCGCTCTACATCGACCCAACGAACGGCAACAACAACAACATCAGCAGCCGCAGCCTCTTCGGTCGTGCCAGTTCTAACGCTACTACCGAGTTGCTCGGCTAAGTCTTTCAAACTTTCAGGACCGCGGCTGTTTGAAATGACTGTTTCGATACCTGCCGCAGCGAGGGCTCGCGCGACGCTTGTACCAAGAGTTCCCGTACCAATGATGCCCACTGACATAAAGATCTCCCTCTAGTTTCAATTCTCGGCTGGGACTAACGTGGTCGATGACCGCCCGCCCTCATCCGCAAATAACGTAGAAGTGTCGTCGACATGACGACACTTCTTAATAAGCAAAGTCTACCATGTAAGCGGAACGGTGAACTTCCCAAGTTGAGCCACTTTTTTCGCGACATCGGCGATGGTGACGCTCTTCAGTTCCGCTTCCAGAGCTTTTCTCGCTCGATCCAGCGTCGGCCGCAACGCCGCTTGGATGTTCCCTCCCACCGCACATGCTTCTCGTGGAGGTGTGCGGTGCATCGAGAACAGTTCCATGTCTTCAACCGCTTTGTAAACGTCGAGAAGCCGGATCGAGTTGGCGGATTTGGCCAGAAGTGCTCCGCCGCCAGCTCCGAGTTGTGATCTCGTCAGCCCAGCGTCATTCAATCGCGAAAGGATACTGCGAATAACGACCGCTCCCGTGTTTGCAGAAAAGGCAAGGTCTTCGGAACGCATCGGACTCCCATCGCTCACCGCCATCGCGGCCAGTGCATGAACCGCAACGGCGAAACGCGTACTGGTCGGCATGACCCCTCCTAAATGTGTGTCGTTGCCAGTATTACATTTTTTTACATCTGCTTGAGGAGAGTTGCGGAAGCTGAACGGCTCGGCTTGAACATCCACCGGCTCTCAACTTTACGTCGACGGTAGTGCAGCGCAGGTCTAAGGATCACGCCTACGAAAGACAGTTAGATCCCGACAAGCACCGTTCTCGTCAGTGGTTGGGTGCCGACGAGAAAACCATTTATCGGGACTGATCTCCGTCGGGCTGCGAAAATGCTGCCGCAAACTAACGCCCGTAAGCTGATTACAGTAGATAACCAGCTTCCGTCTGCGCTGCCGTATCTTCCTGATTCCACCGCGCGCTGTTAACGCCGATGATTAAGAGCCACAGAGTCAGCGACGCTTCGCCTACTACAGCAGGCACCACAACCCACGGAACGAATAAGCGACTCCCCAGCGCTGGCCACAGAAAGATCAGATAAGCGCCTCCGGCCACTGCCATCAGCACGCCAAGTATGCGCGGCAAGAAGGTAGATCGAAAGACAAGATACCCGATCAGGAGGCAGCTAATTCCAAAAGGAATGAGAGCGATGCCGTAACCAGAATCGAAGGCCTCCGGAGACCGACTTTTCTGGAAAACATGGAGCAGACCAAAATAGTTGAGCGAGGTTACGGACATCACGGAGATAAAGATGACCCTGAAGAGGGCCGCCAAGACCGACAGACTTCGACTAATCGGCCTGAGCAGCTCATACAGCAGCAGAGCAACGGCAAGATCGCAGGCCAGATTGATCGTCATCTTCAGAGGAGTTGCGCTTGCGGCACCGCTCGGCGCTGCAAGGAAGATCATAAGATAAAAGAACCCTGCAATCCTTGCTTTCACGCGAGGAGAAGTTTCCATTTATGCATCCATTCTGCTCCATGCTGGAGTCTATAATCTCCGGTCGGCGTTTGAAAGTCCCACCTGCTTTGCATCCCATTGTGCCTGGTTGATGCCCTTAAACAGCATCCAAAGCGCCATGGAAACGAGCGTGAGGAACATGGGAAGGATGATGTAAGGCTTGTCGTGATGCGGGGTGATGACGATGACCACGTTCTTGACGATAAAGCTGGCTCCCCCGAGCATGACAATCGCGCCAAGGACCCGTGGCAGGTAGCCGGAGCGCAAAATTAGGTATCCCCGTATCGCTGCTGCGACGCCATAAAATATGGCGAAAATGCCGAAACAATACCCGAAGATCGTGAGACAAAAATAGGTAAGCGTCGCCTGCGCCTCCGAAGAAATTGCCCTGACAACATCGGCGTCTACTGACGGTAAAGCGGCGGCGAAGTAAAGCATCTCTCCCGCTGCAAAGGTGGCTGTTCCCATCAGACCGAAGCACACCGCTAATAAAGCCAGGTTGCGGCTAGTGGGTCGGAGCAACGCATAGAGCAGAACATTCAGGGTGATGTCGCAGGTCGCCTCAATGAGGTAGGCAGCAAAGCTGCTCCGAAAAATGACTACCGAAGCGGCCACTTTGTGCGCGGTTCCGGTTAAGTCGTTGGCGAGGAGCAACGTATCTGGCACATGTGACTCTCCCCATCCGCCCGCCACGATCGTGATAAGATACAAGACTCCGATCCACCGCGCGTAGAGCTGTGCCCTGGCTGAGTTCATCGTGTCCCTTCTGAGGGTTGATACGTTCACTGTCTGAAGGTAGTTCCTCGAAAGCGTTGAGATTCTCGACTGATTGAAAAGCACGGAGCCGTGTTGAGTCCAGGAGATCTGGCTCACGCTGCAGGAATGTCGCGAACGGGCTTTGCGCAACTCTTCAAGGAGAAGGTCGGTAAGTCGCCCATGAGATACCTGACGCACTGGCGCATGCCGGTAGCTGCGAAGCGGCTGAAGAATCCGCAAGGCTCTATCTCCTCGATAGCTTCCAAAGTTGGATACAGATCCGAAAGCGCATTCAGCGCGGCGTCAAAAGGGAGGGGGGGGGCAGTTCTCCGCGGGAACACGTTCGCGCCAAGTACGCGAGTCACTTGTGATAAACGTCCTCATCACCAGATGGAGAATGACCGAAGGTCAGACGACTCAGGACGACCTGAGCCCGGAACCTGCACGTTTACTCAGGTCCGATGACAGGCTGCCGCAGCCGAGGCCCAAGGCTGAATCGGGAAGGAAAAGAGCTTCCTAACGCCACATACCGAGCAGTGCGGTTCGGCGTGCGCTGCCCTGAACGACCAGCACACCCAAGGCTGCGGCGAGGGTGGAAACGATGCCAGCCACGCTGATTGAAGCAATTCTGATCCACGAGTCATTGATCTCCCATACGACCCATCGCTACGCGTACTAAGGCAAAAATTTGGTGTGCCGGATGTTGCGGTACGCCAGCAATCGCGGTAGGGTTCCTAAGAAGCTGATGGACTGTCCGCGTCCAGGTCTACACGAGATGCTGCCGGATGAGACCGCTTGCACATGCAAGCACAACCTCCGATGCTGGCCGGGGATTCCAGTCAAGAAGGATGGCCGCCTTGCTCACATCAAAATGTGTACGTTGGCCAAGCATCGGAGCCATGAAGCGGGCCTCGTACTGAAACAGGGCCGCCAGTCGGAGAACGGCGTCTGGAAGACGGCGGGTAGGCACTTTTGAAGCCTGCTGACCGAAATGGTCTCGCAGAAGTCTTGCCACGTCCTCCATCCAAAGAAAATCGGCCACTCCGAGGAAGCGCTGCCCTGCAGCTTTCGGTTCACGTACGGCTTGTATGTGTAAAGCCGCTAAATCGCGCACCTCAACAACGCTGAAGCCAATCCTTGGGAGAGCGGGAACCTTTCCTGTCAGCAACCGGGAGATGAGCTCGACCGAGCCAGAGATGGTGCCGGTCATCACGGGCCTGAGCACCATCCCAGGCAGGATTGTTGTCAGCTCCATGGTGCCGCTTGTTTGTTCGGCAAACTCCCACGCGGCAAGTTCGGCGAGTGTTTTGGAACGCGCATACGCGCTGAGCCCTTTCTCCTCAGGATCGGTCCACGTGCTCTCGTTAGTTGCTTTCGTTTGGCTTCACCCTGTTTTAACGCAAGTTTTCGCAGCGACCGTGGACGAAGTGAGGACAACACGTTTTATACCAGCTTCGCGAGCGGCCTCCAGAATGCGGATCGTTCCTTCGCGAGCCGGGGACAGGAGGTCGGCCTTCGCTCTCCCTGACCCATGGGGGAAGCTACATGGATGACGTAGTCGCATCCACTGACAGCATCGCTCCATCCGTCGTCATTCAACAGGTCGGCAACAGAGAAAGTGAGGCGGTCTTCCAGGTAATTGTCCTGCCACCGCGTTGCGGACGGCGACCTCGCGTGAATGGCTGCGCACAGTGGTGCGGACACGGTAGCCCTGTTCCAGGAGATGCACGATGATCCAGCCGGCAATGTAGCCCGAGCCGCCCGTGACCAGTACGGTTTCCCTTGACTCGGGGCTTGGAAGACCGATATTTCCTTGCGATATCTGTTGCATACCGACACACTAAAAAGTGACTGCACCAGGTCACAAGAAGGCACTTCGATGAAACCAGGTCACCTGAACGTAACCACTCCCTGCCGATCCATCGGTTTTGGCGACCTACCTGCGGACATTTGTCATTCAGTAGGTGATGTGCTGGCACGTGTGGGCAACAAATGGTCGGTTCTTATTATTGCCATGCTCTTCCGTGGGAGCATGCGGTTTAGCGAACTGAAACGCAGTCTCGGCTCGATATCACAGAAGGTTCTTACTACCACCCTGCGAGGGTTGGAGCGAGACGGCTACATCACTCGCAAGGTAACGTCAAGCATTTCGCCCCGGGTGGATTACGAACTCACCGAGCTCGGCACCGATGTACTTATCCCTGTAACCGCATTAGCAATGTGGGCATTTTCTCGGCGCGCGGACGTGGAAGCCGCACGCATCTTCTTTGATCAACATTCGGAAGTCTCTACTTAGCTTAGAGCGGATTGAGTTGGTAGTAAGCCCCATGCGCACATCCGATGCGCAACGGCTTGCCTCATGCTTTGAATGCAGCTCTTAGGCCTCAAGTCAAGCCCCGATATGGGAAACACCGACACTGGAACCAGGGCCTGTACAGCCTTTCCTGAGGCGGGATCATTCCTTCCCACAATACGGTTTCCGGTTACCAATCCCTCATGTCTACTGGATCAGTTTGCGGCACGCACCATCTTAGCGGTCTGCTCGAACGGCACCGAGGGGACCAAACGGCTCATAAGCTAGAGAACACTGCTGAGACGGGGCGGACTTCCAGCTTGCCGGCTCAAATGCCGGCGATCGCCTAGGCCGATGTCCGCAGCTAGTCGGATATTGTGAAGCGGCTACTCGACCGACAGCTTCATGATGATGGCCGGACCAGTTGTTTGTTCTTGCATCCCCTAGGTCACAGCGTGCGCGCTGTCGGGTGGGTAGCGCCTAGGTGCAATCTTCGATACTCGCTGGGAATCAGACCGGCAGCGCGCCGAAACAGCCTAGCGAAGGTACTTGCGCTGTCGGTGCCAACGGCGATGCCGACCGCCTCGATGGCTACATCAGAACCGCGAAGTAGATCCTTGGCTTTCTCAATCCGCAAAGCACGTTGATACTCGAATGGCGCACATCCTTGATGGCGCAATCACTCTCGTCGCAGGCGAGAAGAAAGTCACTGCCAAAGCTGGCTCACTCGCCTATATCCCTGCCGGCTGCGTTCACAGCTTTCGCGTCGAAGTCGATCAAACACGGCTCCTAAACTTCTACTTCCCAGGCGGCTTTGAGAAGGTTGTTACCGAATTCGGAGTTGCGGCAAACTCACGCACTCTTCCGCCCGCCGACCTGCAGCAACCAGGAACGCCGGAACAGATGCAGGCCCTCTTCTAGAAAGTAGGCATGAGTCCTGTTGCCCTGCGGGATGCCTTGAGGGAGCCCAGGCCCTCATAACGCACTTCGCGCCATTGCATCTTTGGTGACGAGAATGCGGTTAATGAAATGGTCCGCCGCTTGATTCTCCTAAGTGATTGGGAGGATGGTAGAGGCAGCTTTTTACAAGGAGGATCATCGCTATGCAGATACAGTCCGTTGGCATTGACCTGGGGAAGACGACCTCTCACCTTGTGGCACTGGGAGCCGCTGGCAAGCTGCTGGGGAAGAAGAAGTTCACGCAGAAGCAGCTGCTGGCGTACACGGCCAACTTCCAGACTTCGCTGATCGGTCTGGAAGCCTGCGCCGGGGTTCACTTTCTTGGGCGAGCGCTGCGCCAGCAAGGCCATGACGTTCGGCTGATTCCGGCGCAGTTCGTGAAGCCGAACAAGAATCACTTCGTGGACGCTGAAACGATCGCCGAGGCTGTGGACCGCAAGAACATGCGCTTCGTTCCGATCAAGACCGACGACCAGCTGGACCTGCAGGCGATTCACCGGGTTCGCGACAGGCTGGTCGCACGACGTACGTCGGTGATCAACCAGATCAGGGCTTTTCTGCTGGAGCGTGGCATGGTGTTCGAGAAGAAGCCGGCGAAGCTGAAGACCGCGATGGCAGATATTCTCGAGAACGCAGAAGCCGACCTGACGCCACTGATGCGCAACCTGATCGACACGTTGTGGGGCGAGTGGGAGACGGTCGAGCAGCAGGTCGAGCAGCTCAACGACGAGTTGGAACGCATCTCCGCAGCCGACGCCGGCTGCACGCGCATTCGCAAGATCCCAGGCATCGGACCGGTCATTGCGACCGCCATCGTCGCGGCGATCGGCAACGGTGCCGCTTTCCGTAAAGGCCGGGAGTTCGCTGCCTGGCTGGGCATCGTGCCGCGGCAGTACTCGACCGGAGGCAAGGCCAAGCTGTTCGGCATCAGCAAGCGAGGCAACCGCTACCTGCGCAAGATCCTGATCCACGGTGCGCGAGCGGCCGTGTTGCGGATCAAGCGTGAAGGCGTATCGATCGGGGCCTGGCTCGATCGACTGGATGCCAGAGCCCACAAGAACGTCGTCGTCGTCGCGATGGCCAACAAGCTTGCCCGCATCGCGTGGGCGGTACTGTCGAGCGGCAACGAGTACAGGCCGGCTGCTGTGCCCGCCTGAGCGAGTGAGGAAAAGACGCCTTCGGCTTGGAAACGCTTCGCGTTCCCACTTTCCCACACTCCGACGATGAGTTATAAAGTTTCCCCACCAAGGTCTGCATAGGAGCAGCAAGGACGAAAGAACAGTCACAACGGCGTGTTCGTAGCCTGATCCTGCTCGTGGTCTTCAACGACCGAGCGACTTAGAAGGACCGATACGCGCGCATCTCATCCTGGCCAGGAGAGACGATCTCCACCCGAGGCCGAATACATTGCGCAGACTAGTCTCTCGCCCAAACTAACCCTTGCAGTCGTGCGGCGGACCATACATTGGCAGGACCAAACTGCTACAGGAGGGCGGGATGCGCTGTTGTTGAGGAGTGCTCTTGCAATAACCCTTACGAGATTGGTGCAGCCGGGGTGTTTAGCCCATTGCGATAGTGGCGAGGGCTGTGACCAGTATGTTTCCTGAACACTTTACCGAAGGCGCTGGTTGATTCATATCCGAGCGATCGCGCGATTGCGGCTATCGAATCCGTTGTATTCACCATCTTGTCCTCAGCAAGCAGTATCCTCCAGCGCGTCAGGTATTCGATAGGCGACTGCCGGACCGTGCTCTTGAACCGCGAGGCAAAGGCAGCGCGAGACATGCCGACCCGCTGCGCCAGCTTTTCGACCGTCCAGGCATAAGCGGGTTCATGGTGCATGGACGAGATTGCGCTGCTTATTTGCACATCCGCCAGCGCCGAGAGACCTCCAAGATTGTCCCTTGCGCACTCCTCGATATAGATGCGAACTGCTTGAACAAACATCATCCGGGCAAGCGAGTGAGCGACTACCACGCTGCCGGGTCGCGGATGCTGCAACTCTTCTGTCATCTGTTGCAAGGTCCAGCAAAGAGCTACGTTCTCTGCCGGATTGGTGAGATGCACCATGGGAGGCAGCAGGTTGAGAAGCATGCCTGCCTGTGTCGTGCTGAAAGTGTAATGCGCTCCAACCAGCAGGCACTGCCCTCCACCGGTGTACGTTGCGATCGTTCCGCATTGCACCGCCTCAACGCCGGTGTACGACGCCATGGCACTGTCCTGGCTCCCGGCAAGTCGAAAGGGCTTTCCGCGCGGCAACAGAAGACATTCACCAGCCTGGAGATGCACGGGACCAGAAACACCCTCCACGGAAAGCCATGCCTCTCCAGAGACGATCGCGTAACACTTGAGACCATCGTGTTTCGGAAATTGAATCGCCGAGCCTGCGCCGAGGTTTAACCCGCCGCAGTTGTAGGTGCGGGGGTTCAGAAGAATGATGATTTGTGACAGCGGGTCCATTCACCGTTAGACGATCAAGCCGATTACTTGGACCCTGAGAATAGATCGTCTGAATGGGATAGGGAGTCTTATAAAGCGTATGACTCAGCTTGGCTTCTAAGAACAGGGAGGAAAACATGGCGAAGTATGCAGGAAAACGTGTACTGATTACGGGAGGCACAAGTGGCATGGGACTCGCCACCGCCAGGCTTCTGATCTCGGAGGGAGCCCAGGTGCTGCTCACGGGCCGGACCCAGAAGACCCTGGATGCGGCGCGTGAGGAATTTGGCGAGAACGCGATCGTAGTTGAAAGCGACGCAGCTTCGCTCTCCGACATCGGAAAGCTTGCCGATCGGGTGAAAACCGAATTCCAACCCATCGACGCGCTGTTCGTGAATGCGGGGCAGACGCGCTTCGCCGCGTTCGAAGAGATGACAGAGGGCGATTATGACGACCTCTTCGCGGTCAACGCTAAGGGGCCTTACTTCACGGTACAAAAGCTCGCTCCATGGATGCGGGAGGGAGGCGGCGTGGTGTTCACGACCTCCGTTGTGAATGGGATGGGGTATCCGATGGTGAGCGCTTACGCGGCGACGAAGGCCGCCGTGCGATCCATGACGCGCAGCCTGGCCCGGGAGCTCTTGCCGCGCGGTATCCGGGTCAACGCTGTGAGTCCCGGCCCGATTGCGACTTCTATTCTGGACAAGATCATGCCCAAGGAAGCCCTTGAAAAGACATACAAGCAAATGGCGGAGAGCAACCCGATGAAGCGAGTGGGCAACACGGAAGAGATTGCCAAGGCGGCCGTCTTCCTGGCGTTTGAGGCGACCTATACGACCGGAGCGGAACTCCCCGTCGATGGGGGCGGGTCCCAGCTGTGAGGCTTGAGAGCTCACCGGCGACAGAGTCAGGCGGGCGGAGCCGTTGCTTCGCGTGCACGCGGTATCTCGAAGGGCGCGCCATGAGCCACTTGTATGCCGTGGCGCTCGCCCTCGCGGTGGCTGGTTCGGCCCCAGCGCAAGACCCCGGTCGTGTGATGCCAGCTGGGCAACAGGCGGAAGCAAACAGCAAAGCCGGTCAACGCGCTGCGCCGGCCCGGCTTATCCCGGTGCCGGAAAATCTTGACGCCGCTACGGCGGCGCTGGTGGGCGCGCCCTATTCCACGTTTTGGAACCTGAACCCACCGGACGACGCGGCGTGGAGGACGATCGTAACGCGAGCTGCCGAAGCGACCGTTCCGCGCCTTAAGCTACAGCGCGCGGCTTTGGGCGTTTCCATATCAGCAACCGTGCTGGGTGGAGTCAAGGCGTACGTCTTGACTCCCCGCATGATCCCGGCGGCGCATAAGAACCAGGTCATCTTTCACATCCACGGAGGAGGGTACATCTTCGGCCCGGGCGAGGCGGGTACCGGAGAGGCGATGCTGATGGCCGCGTATGGCGGCTACAGAGTTCTTTCAATCGACTATCGTATGCCTCCTGATGCTCCGTACCCTGCGGCAATGGATGATGTAACTTCTGCGTGGCGCGCTTTGGTCGCGACCACGGACCCGCGACGAATCGCGGTGGAAGGTACTTCAACCGGAGGCGGCATGACGCTTGCGTTGATGCTGCGCGCCAAGGCGGAAGGCTTACCGCTGCCCGAAGCTATTGCTCCGGGTTCTCCATGGTCCGATATGACGGGTACGGGTGACAGTTACAAAACCAACGAATGGATTGACAACGTGGTCGTCAGTTACGACGGCTACCTCAGCCGGGTTGCGCGTCTGTACGCTCACGGCCACGATCTTAAGGATCCGCAACTGTCGCCTGTTTACGGCGATTTGCACGGTCTTCCGCCCACTATTCTGACCGCCGGTACGCGTGATCTCTTTCTGTCCAACACGGTCCGTGTACAGCGAAAGCTCCGCGAGGTTGGCATCGAGGCAGATCTCGAGATGTACGAAGGCCTTTCCCACGCGCAATTCAACTCGGATTTCAGCGCACCGGTCACGAAAGAAGCCTACGGCGAAATAACGCGTTTCTTCGACGCACACTTAGCCCCATGAGATAGCTGAAACAGCTTCGCAAGCTTGTTCTTATCAGTCTTACTGACGAGAATACAATTTTGCATTACTGATCTGACACTCTGGTAGCAGGTACAAGCCAATCCGATGTGACCGAAGCGGAACGTCTGCCTTCTTTCAACCTGCCGAGATTAACGTCGCCAGGAAAATATCCACCTGTAGCTCGACAAGCGTTTCCATGTGTTTGACGCTCTTCGCAGCATCCTTCAGACCGCGAAGCGAGAACACCAGATTGCGCACGATCTTCTCCAGCGGGAATTTGGCCGAATGATTCTCATCCGTGATGACTTCGACAAGAAAGTGGATAAAGTCCTCGTACATGTGCCGCACGGCGGGAAACTTGAGATCGAACAGATCCTTTGCGTCGGGGTGACGCTCGATCAGCTTGAGACCGTGTGTAGCCCAGTCTCCGCAGAAATGATGGAGCTTCGTGCGCAGCGTCTTGAGCCTGGGCAGCATGTTACGGTACTGCCGAATCGTCTGCTGGCTGAGTCGCTCGATCACCGCTGCAAAAAGATCATCCTTGCCAGGGAAGAGTTCATACAGCGTTGGTCGTGACAACTCCGCTGCGGCTGCAAGTTCGGCCATCGTGGTACGCGCGTATCCATAGCGCAGAAACACCACGGTGGCTGCCTCTACGGCTGCAGTTTTCCTTGCCTCCGTTCCGATTTGAGTGATCTTTTTCGGCATTCTTGAATCTTATTCCTACAAGTTGTATCAAAATGTCAGAATGTCGATCTTGGACACGATGACGTCGTCCGCAGGAGGAGAACCATGCCGGCTGTACTCGTCCATGGCGTCCCTGACACCTATCGGGTGTGGGAGCCGCTCCGCAAACATTTGGCTCGCCAGGATGTTGTTGCGTTGGCCTTGCCAGGCTTCAACGCGCCCCTTCCGCTAGATTTCAACGCCACAAAGGAAGAATACGCGAACTGGATCATTCGCCAGCTGGAAGATATGGGTGAGCCGGTCGATCTCGTTGGACACGATTGGGGCTGCATCCTAACGATGCGCGTGGCCTCGCTGCGGCCCGACCTGATTCGTTCATGGGCAGCAGGCAGCGGCCCGGTCAGCGCGACCTATAAGTGGCATCCCCTCGCAAAAATCTGGCAGACGCCGGACGAAGGCGAGGTGTGGTTCAAGGAGCTTAATTCCTCTGCCGTCGTCGACTTTATGGCCAGTGCGGGCCTTCCCGTAAAGAGTGCCAGGGAAGCCGTGAGGCATATCGATCAAAGAATGGGGGATTGCATTCTCCGTCTTTACCGCTCAGCCGAGGAAGTTGGAAAGCAATGGCAACCGGACCTCAGCAAGGTACAGGCACCAGGCCTCGTTTTTTGGGGTGAGGAAGACACAGCATGCCCCGTCGCATTCGCAGATGAACTGGCGTTGGATACCAAGGCCAGACGGATTCTAAAACTGAACGCCGGTCACTGGACCATCGTGGAGCGCAGCCTCGAGGTCGCGCAAGCCCTGGAACTCCACTGGGCATCTGTGGACGAGCCAGCAAACCAAGCCAAAGGAGAACAACAATGAGCAAAGTAGAACTCGATTTGAACAATGTCCGTGCGGCGGAGGCGAAGATCCCGAGCGGAGTTCCGGTAACGATGATCAACCTCGTGGCGTTCTTTCCAGAGGCACAGTATGAGGCTGTAAACGAGAAGCCCTGCTCCGGCATGGAAGCCTACATCCAGCGATATGCGCCTGCGTTCAATCAGGTAGCAGCGGAACTTGGCGTGGAAGGCATCGAAGTCATCTATGTGGGAACGGTAGCCGAGACGATCCTGGGACCAACAGAGCCGAAGTGGGATGCGGTGGCTCTGGTTCGCTACCCCAATTTTGCCGCTCTCCGCAAGGTGACGGAAAGTTCTCTCTACCTCGCGAAAGCGGAACCACACCGCAAAGCCGCACTGAAGGCGTGGGAGTTCATCGCCACCTTTCAACCATGAGCAGCCTGAAACCGCACGCTGTATCATCGCTTGTGAGTGATTCTTCTCCGATCAGCTCCGATCCGATCGACTCTCCCTTGACTTTACGGAAATACCCGATGGTCTCGGACTAGGCGAATCGGTCCTGCTAACCGCCGTTGAGGGAGCAGCCTAGGAGAAGCGCCGGGAGGGATTACTGACGCTCATGTGACTTGCCGGTACCAATCTATGTACCTACTTACGGGTATCTCGGCTCCAGCTGTGGGCAGCCGTGCCGCCGCCGCGGTCAGCAGATCTAGATACCGTCTGCGGAAGGACCATACATTCCAGGTAGGGGCAGTCCCAATGCTCGAATGTACGTACCGAGTTGAGCGCGATGGTGAACAATCTGATTGATCCCTTGATTGCGAAAGTAGGTAAATCGATCCCCAGAGAAAAGCACGTTCGAGCCTCGCCTGATTGTCCAAGGATGATGGAAGGCGGCATCCGAGGTTTGCTCAAAAGCTGCGAGAGCACTAGCAGCGTTTTGTCCGAAGCGTAAAAGCAACTCCCCCTTGCTCACCATGGTGTAGGGCTGCCAAGCAACAGCCATGTCAATCTCAGAGAGGGTAAGCGTGAGCGCCATCAATCGAAACAGGTCAGTGGTGTGACCTGCGAGTCTGCCGAGGGTCATGGATTTCTCGTGCGGCTTGAAGTCTATCGCTCCTTCGGGTAGCGCCTCAAAGAGCCGGCGTGTCTTGCCGATTTCAGTTTCGACTTCGTGCAGAAGCAGGTCGCGAATAAAGTACGTCTCCATCATGGCTTTCCTTTAGAAACTCTTATGCTCCCGGACGTTTTAGGCACGATCTCGTGCCTATCAGCCGCCGGACTATTCAGCTCGCTTCGACTGGGACGCCGGTACGCGCCCGGCCTGCACTTCACGATGTTGCGAAACGCCACACTGAACGCGCTCTCTGACCGGTAGCCGACGGCTGCCGCTACGGTAGCGATGGCGTCTTCTCCGGCTTCAAGCAGTTCGCAGGCAATCTGGATTCTCCAGTTCGTCAGGTAAACCATCGGTGCGACTCCCACCTTGTTCTTGAAAGTCAAAGCAAATCCCGAGCGCGACATCCCTGCGAGGTCAGCAAGCTGATCGAGGGTCCAGTTTCGTTCGTACCTCAATTGCATTACAGCGAGCACTTTGGACAGCCGCGGATGGGAGAGAGCGACAAGCCAGTTTTCATCTTTCGGCGAGGAGGCTAGGTATATGCGCAGCATCTGCAAAAGCATGATCGGCGCAAGGTGACCTAAGAAGAGAGATCGCCCCACACCGTTTCCACGCAGCTCAGTGCTGAATCGCTCAAGGCTCCACCGTAAAACAGCCGTTTGATCGGAGCCTCCTTCAACGTGGATGACTGGCGGCAAGCGACCGAAAAGTAAAGACGGTAGATGCCCTTCAAAGCGAAAGATTGTTCCAATCACTAAGAAATCTCCGCCGCCCTGACAGATAACCATTCCGTCGTGTGCCTTGGCATAGAGTTCCTCGGCCCTGAACCGAGCAGGCCAGGTAAGGTCGCTTCCAAGAGAAAACTTCCTTCCGCCTGTAAGAAGAAAGCAGTCGCCCGTTTTGAGCTGAATCGTATCTCGGCGACCTTCGATGGCCAGCCGGCATTCCCCTTTTTGCACGACATTGAGCGTAAAGCCGTCATATGCGGGAAAGTCGATTGCCCATGTTCGCCCGGCGTCGAGCGCAACATTGTTGAATGCCCGTAGCTTCATCTTCGAGAGAGCTACAGAAAGAGAGTCGCTACTGGATGACAGAGTATCTTCGAGCAAGTATGGACTCCAAAGCATAAAGAGTGGACTTTCGAGCGTTGTACGCTTACCCACCCCGATCCATACTAGACCCTATTATGGGCATGACCGTGGATCACTCTTTTAACGAGCCTTTGCGTATCGCGGTTCTGGGCACCGGCCGCATTGGCAGCGCCTTTGCCTTTCAGTTGGCGCGCACTGGGAACCACAGGGTCACAGCCATCGCGCGTCCGCAGTCTGCTCGATTGCAGCAGATCGAGCGTGATCATGGGATCCTGGACACAAAGGGCGAGCGGGCAGACGTGGTTCTAGCCGACAGCCTGGACGAGCAAATCTCGTACGACCTCATCATCGTCACTTTGCTGGCACCCCAGATCGATACGGTGCTGCCGGCCCTACAGCGGAGCGTCGCGAAACGTATCCTGTTCATGTTCAACACTTTCGAACCGGAGCGGTTGCGAGACGCCGTGGGTGCTCAGCGAAGCTCCTTTGGTATGCCGTTTGTACAGGCTGATTTCAATAAAGATGGAAGACTGCAGGCCACCATTCGCACTGCCCGGAAGACGAAGATAGGTTCCGAAAATTTGGTAGACGTGTTTATTGCAGCCGGCCTGCCTGCTGAATTTGAGCCGGAGATGATGCTTTGGCTTCGCTGTCATGCGCCGCTGTGCATAGCGTTTGAGAGTGTTTCCGTGGCGGCTGTTCGACGTGGAGATGCTGCTTCCTGGAACGAGGCCATGGTGCTTGCGCGTGGCATGAAGGAGAGCTTCAGGCTCATCCGCCGGCTTGGGTACCCCTTATATCCTTCAGAGAAGCGATGGCTGGCGATAAGTCCTGCATGGATGGGGGCTTACATGCTGCGAAGGATGTCCCGCATAGCGGAATTCCGCAATTTGCTCGCTACGGGCATCAACGAATGCTGTGCACTTGTCGACGTCCTGGCGGCCGCCGCAACGAAATCGAAAACCCCTGTTTCCGTTTCTAAAATCCTGGCAATGAAGCCCTGACACTCATAGGCTCAGAAATTCTTGGTGATGCAGCCTTCACAGCAACGCGGTTTGAGGAGATGATGAGTCAACCAGCAACTTTTTTGGTTTTCGGAGCCACAGGACAGACCGGGCAGCACTTCGTCTCTCTGGCGCTTGAAGATGGTCAGAGAGTGAGAGCATTAGCCCGAAATCCAGCAAAACTTGCGATCCGGAATCCGCATCTGGTAGTGCACGAAGGGTCCGTCACGGATCTTTCCAATCTCGATGGCTTGTTGGATGGTGTCGACTTTGTAATCTCCATGTTGGGAGATGCAAAGCTCCAGAGACACAAGAAGATCAACGCCGGGTTCGTCAAACAGTTGGTGCCCGCGATGCGGCGTCAGGGTGTGAAACGATTTCTCTATCAAGCGGGAGCTCTGACCAGGCCCTATAAAGGAGGTCTTCCTCCCGTTTCATGGGTGCTCAGAAGCACGCTCGCACGATTCGGCGATCTCATCGGGCAACACGAAGATAATGAGGCCGTGATTCAGTATCTCGTGGAAGAAGCTCAAGATTTAGAATGGATCGTCCATCGGGCGGCAATTGCCTCAAACGGACCTTCGAAAGGTGTTTTAGAAACATCTAAATCTCAGATCGGCCTGGCGACCTTTAGAGATTGTGCTGCATACAATTACCGAATCCTCAGCGACACCTCTGCCATTCACACCTACGACTTAAGCTATTACCCAAAACCATGATGCGTTGCAGGTCGTCCCTGTTCCTCATTCTGGAACGCAGCAGCTCTACTAGTCCCTGGACGCGACGGGCTCAATTGGCTAGCGAGTCCTAGTGGGTATCGCCAGAGTCAACGTAAACGCTCTTCACAAATGTAGATGCATTGGTGTCCGGCCAGTCGGGATGTTGCCGCTTCAGGCTGGCGCTGATCTCTTTTCCAGCAGCTTCGACCGGGACTCCTTGGCGCTTCAGCGCGAGGGCTTGCGTACGGATCGCGACGATCAACTCCCGCTCAGCGGCGATGAGGGACCCATCGCCCGGTTCGCTATGGTCCGGCAACACGTGTGCGACGTTCAGCATGGCTACTTTGTCCAGCGTGGAAAGCCATTCGGTAGGCGTACTGTCATGGCCGAAGATGTTCGGTATGGTCTTGTTCTGCACCACGTCCCCAGAAATCAGAGTGCGATCCGGCTCGATAAGGGTCAGCTCATCTCCTCTGGTATGAGCCCCACCGAGCCAGAGCAGGCGGGCCGCGACACCACCGCCGAGATCGAGGGTGACTTCTTTGTCGAACAGAACATCCGGCGAGCGCAAGACGACACCGGTCAGCAGTTCTTCATTCTGCGCCGACATGCCGCGGAAGAGATTGGTGAGCACCTGCCCGTCTTTTTCCAGTTCCTGCTGCTGCACAGCGTCTCGGATGAGGATAGTGCCAGGAGGAAAGCCGGACTCGCCCGTCACATGCTCCGTGTGGTAGTGCGTGGTCGTAAGGAATATCTTTGAGTTCTGGGGCGCGAGCTTGGCCACGGCGCGTGCGACGCTGGCTCCATTCTTTGGACCCATTCCTGTATCGACCACGAGCGTTGCACGGCTGCCGACAACGATTGCAATGTTCGGAAAGCCCTTGATCTCCCACACGTGTTCGGAGACTCTTGTGGTGTATTCGCTGAGTATCGGCTGGTTCGAGTAAGGCACACGAGGCGCCTGACCGAATGCCGACAAGGCAAACAAATAAAGAAGGGGAAGAGGCAGCTTCTTGGTCATGTCGTTCTCCTATCTCACTAGCCGGGCACTGTGTTCGTCGGTCCAGATGCTTCCGAGCCAAGACACCGATTCGATGAGCGAGTCAGTTCTGTTGCTACAAAACTTCTGGTGGTGTGAGACTTCGGGCCTGCGCGACAGACTAATCAGCTCAATTGAGCGGCATTAAAGGACTGTTTTCGATGGATCGCTGCGAAGGCAAACGGCACAGCTGGTTTGCAGTTTATCCGAGCCGCTTTGAGCGAAGCCTTGCGGCAGGAGCGGTTTGGAAACCACCCATGTCTCTAGGATGAATCAGTGGGAGCTCCGCTTGCGTCATGGTCTCAACCGGCACCGATTGAGACCGGTCGTTGGTGGGATTAGCTGAGAACGGCAGGCTTCAACGATTCCTCGCACCACTGACGGAAGCTGGTGGGAGTCGTGTTCTCGGCAGTACGGGTTTCGACATTGTCCATCGCGATCAGCATATCCACGATGCCTTGCGCGAACACTTCATTCGCGCCGTACTGGATTAACTGCGCCTTGTAAGCATCTCCAGGCACCTGATGGAAGCGGATCGTCTTGCCAAGCACCTCGGACATGATAATTGCCATGTCGTTGAAGGAAAGGTCTTCCGGTCCAAGAACCGCACGGCCGCCCTGTCCCGTCCATGCACGGTCGAGCAGGAGTTTAGCGCCCATGGCACCGACATCCTTCGTGGCGACCTGTGGCGTCTTTACAGCCGGGTGGCTGGGCGAGAAGAACATGCCTTGATGTCTGAGGCTCTGCACGTTGTTAAGCATATTTTCCATCAAGGCAGGACACCATAGAGCGCGGTAATCAACCCCGCTCTGCTCGATCGCGTCATCCTTGGCCAAAGAGGCTGTAATCGGTCCTGCCTTCTTGGCAAGTCCCGTTCCGCGTCCCAGCACGGAGACGTCGACGACCCGCTTCACACCCTGATTCTTGATCGCATTCAGAGCCGGTCGGGTGAAACGCAGGTAGTATGCCGCATCGTTATTGTCGGAGAAAGACGGAGGCACCACCAGGAAAACGCTCTCGGCATTCTTCAGAGCCTTCTCCATTGTGGCCGTATCGTCCAATGATCCGGTGACGACGTCCACGTTCTCCCGGACTTCCGGCGCGAGTTTGGATGGGTCACGAACGACGACTCGAACTGATTCTTTGGCGGCAAGAAGATGTGGAATGACTTGCGATCCGATCTTTCCGGTGGGCGTGGTGACGACAATCATCTGTTTCCTCGCTTGGCTACAGCTTCTTCATTTTATGTAGTCCTGAACTGACTGCCAAGAAATCGGCAGCGTCGAAAGCGGAGCGAGGATTCATCGCTCCGCCCGCTTTCACCAGGCCAGCTCGCCATCCGTCTCCAGGAACTTGCCAGTTGGCGGAGCCTCCAGCAGCGCGAGGCGCACGATCTCCGCGGCACCCTCTTCCACGGTTTGCGGACCGCTGTGTCCATTCAGGTCCGTTGCCGTGTAGCCGGGGTTTACGGAGTTCACCGCGATATGCGAATCGCGGAAATCATAAGCCAGTTGGACGGTCAGCATGTTCAGCGCTGCTTTTGAGGCGCAATAGCCCAGAACCTTCACAGGGAAGAACTTCCACGCCGGATCCGTCTGCCGGCTGATGCAGCCAAGCTCGCTGGAGACATTGATAATCTGTGCGCTGCCTGCCTGTTGAAGCAACGGCAGCATCGCCTGAGTCACCGCAAGGCTTCCCACGAAGTTGGTGTGCATGATGGCTTCCACGTCCGAAAGGCTGGTCTTGCTCGGCGGTCCATCGGCTGTGCCGGCAATGCCGGCATTGTTAATCAGCACATCGAGCCTGCCAAAGTGCGTCCGGATCGATTCCGCTGCAATTGCAGCCGTCTCATGGTCGTTCAGATCAAGACGGATAAAACACACATCGAGACCGTCTGCCCTCAGCTTTGCGACTGCCGCTTGTCCCAACTCCTCATTGCGCGCGGCGACCAGCACCGTCCAGCCAGCTTGAGCAATCTGACGCGCGACCTCGAACCCGATACTCTTGTTTGCCCCGGTGACCAGAGCGATCTTTTTTGACTGTTGCATGTTTTATCTCCTTCCTTGAGGATACGAAGGAAGGTTCAGGTTTTGATTCGCATATGACAAAAGAAGCCCTGCTTGGATTGGAGCCGCGAAAAGCGCCACAACAGAGCCGGTCGGTGGTAACCGTGCAGGCCATTTACGACGCGGCTATTCAGGTTTTACTTCGATCTGGACAGGAACGCCTGACGACCGTACGGGTTGCAGAACGTGCCGGGGTGTCCGTTGGAACGCTTTACCAGTACTTCCCGAACAAGCAGTCTTTGTTGTTCGCCGTGCTCGAGCAGCATATGGACAGGGTCACGAGCGCTGTGGAACAGGTTTGTTCCGCGAACCATTTCGAGCCGCTGGAGGTTATGGTCACAGAGCTGGTCAATCGTTTCGTCAATGGGAAACTCAAGGACCGCGATGTTTCAGTGGCTCTCTATCGCATAGCTGCCGAGCCGGGCGGCGATCTCATCGTAGGCAGGATTCGACGGCGCTACGAAACCGCGATGCTGGCAATGTTCCAGACGGCAAAGATTCCAGCCTCAGTGGACCTCAAATATATGACGCACATGATTTTTCTGACGCTGGCAAGCACAATTCGTGGTCATCTGGAAACCAGTCCTTCACCAAAAGCCGTCCGCCAGTTGAGAGAGCATCTCGCCAAACTGATCCTTGCGTACTGCGAAGCACTCTGACCCGATCCGACTCTCCCCTGACTTCAAGGAATACCCGATGATCCCGACGGGGGAAACAGGTCCTGCCAATGTATGGTCCGCCGCGCGACTGCAAGGGTTAGTTTGGGCGAGAAGACAAATCTGCGCAAATGTATTCGGCCTTTGAGTGGAGCTGCTTCCTCCTGGCCATGATGAGATGCGCGCGTGTCTGGCCTTATAAACGCCTCGGTCGTTGAAGACCATTCTCAGGATCAGGCTTGTGACACGCCGTGTGACTGTTCTTTCGTCCTTGCTGTCCTATGCAGACTTCGGTGGGGAACTTTACTAATCGTCGTCGTGAGGGAAAGTGGGAATGCGGAGCGTTTCCAAGCCGAAGGCGTCTTTTTCTCACTTGCTCAGGCTGGCACGGTGGTTGACCTGTACTCGTTGCCGCTCGACAGGACCGCCCAGGCGACACGGGCGAGCTTGTTGGCCATGGCGACTACGACGACGTTCTTATGAGCTCTGGCGTCCAGCTTGTCCAGCCAGGCTCCAATGGGCGCACGATCTCGCCTGATGCGCAGCACGGCAGCTCGGGCGCCATGAATCAGGATCTTGCGAAAGGTAGACGTTGCTTCGCTTACTGATGCCGAGCAGCTTGGCCTTGCCTCCGGTCGAGTACTGCCGCGGCACAACGCCCAGCCACGCTGCGAACTGCCGGCCCTTGCGAAAGGCAGCGCCCGTGCCGATGGCAGCAACGATGGCTGTCGCAACCACCGGCCCGATACCAGGGATCTGCCGGATGCGGGTACAGCCGGCGTCCGCAGCAGAGATGCGCTCCAGTTCGTCGTTGAGCTCTTCAACCTGCCGCTCGACGGTCTTCCACTCATCCCAAAGCGTATTGATGAGGTTGCGCATTAAGGGCGTCAGATCGGCTTCCGCGTTCTCGAGAATATCGGCCATGGCAGCCTTAAGCTTCGCCGGCATCTTCGCAAACACCAGACCTCTTTCAAGCAGGAACGCGCGCAGCTGGTTGATTACGGCCGTCCGTCGAGAGATCAGCCGGTCGCGAACACGGTGGATCGCCTGCAGATTCAACTGGTCATCCGTCTTGATCGGGACGAAGCGCATGTTCTTATGGTCGACTGCCGCAGCGATCGCTTCCGCATCGACGAAGTCGTTCTTGTTCGACTTCACCAAAGACTTCACAAACTGCGCCGCAAGGAGTCGAACATCGTGGCCTTGGCTACGCAAGGCACGGCCAAAAAAAGGAGCTCCTGAGCAGGCCTCCAAACCAATCAGGGAAGTCTGCAAATTGGCCGTATAGGCCAACCAACTGCTTCTTCGAAAAACTTCTTCACCAGCAGCTTGCCAGCCGCTCCCAAGACCACAAGGTGAAAGGTCGTCTTCCCAGGTCGATGCCTATGGACTGAATCTGCTTCGCGATGATCCTCCTTGCCGAACCGCGCGCAAAGCGACTTCTAGAACGGGCACTCAGCTCAACCGCATACCTAACCCACGCAGCGTGCCGTTCGCGATGAGCCCTGCCTTGACTTTCGCGAGCGGTACACTTTTCTCGCTCCGCCGTGATCGCGAGACTAGCACATCCTCGATATCCTCTCAGAGCGCCTTGTGCACCTTGAGATCGATGACCGCAGCGGTCTTCTGCCCCTTCTCATCTGTTAGGAACCCCTGTCTGCTACGCTAATTCCATCATGGCGCACCTGGACCTCCAGCCCGAACTCGAAGCCCAACTGACCTCCCAGGCTCAGGCTTGCGGCTTGGCCTTTTCTCACTACGTCGAGGAACTTGTAGCCCACCACCCTGACGTGCGAAAACCTGAGCCTTCCACCAGAACTATCCAGCAGGCGATCGACTGCATCCTCGAACTTCGGGAAGGCACGCATCTCGGCGGCCTGAGCATCAAGGACCTGATCAACGAAGGCCGTAAGTACTGATGGCGGTCTTCATCGCCGACGCCTCCGCAACCCTCCTCTGGTGCCTCAAAGACGAAGAGACTGCCTGGACTCTGGGCCTGCCGCGCCGTCTTGAAACGGATAGCATCGTCGTTCCTGCCCATTGGCCGACCGAGCTCAGCAACGGTCTACTCGTCGAGACCCGGAAAGGCGTATCCCTCAGGGTCGCGCATCGCTCTTCTGGGACGAACTGGCCGCGCTTCCCATTCGCGTTGAACCGCCGCTCTCGGCTGACCAGGCCAAGGCGGTATTTATCTTGTGCGATCGTAATAACCTTATATTTTACGACGCAGCGTACATCGAGCTTGCCCTGCTCCTAAGCCGTCCGCTGGCTACCCTGGATGGCGCCCTGGTGCGAGCCGCCGCCGTGGACGGTGTTTCATCCGTGTCTCAGATATGAAACTCCCCTACCAGAGCGCCAACCCAAACACCGGCGTCCTCACCTACGAGATCGCCGGCCCCACCCTCATCCTTGAGTTCCAGCACCCCAAGCACCGCTACGTCTACGGCCCCCTCGCCCCCGGCCCCCGCCACGTAGCCAAGATGATCGAGCTCGCCCGCGCCGGCAAAGGCCTTTCCACCTACATCGCGCAGCACGTCCACTCCTACCAGGCCAAACTCCCGCTCATCGAGCCCACCCTCTAAGCTTCAGCCACTCATCGCAAGCACTCGTCTAGCAAATCTCCTCCAGACTCTTCTGCTCCGCCGCCACCCCCCAGATTGCCTGCACAATGCCCGCCGCCACCATCACCGCCGCGCTCGCGAGGAATCCGTAGAAGATCGGCAGCCGCGTCCCTTGCGTCAGCAGCCTGCCAAAGATCACCGGCCCCAGCACGCCCGCCAGCAGCGTTCCCACGGCATAAAAGATAGCGATCGCCGAAGCCCGCACCGACTGCGGGAACAACTCCGACGTCGTCAGGTAGGCCGAGCCGCCGGCCGAAGCCGCAAAGAAGAAACTCGCCGCCCACCAGCCTGCCTGCCCCACCACCGAAAGCCGTCCATATAGAAAAAGCACATCCGACGCCGCAAAGACCAGCCCCGTCAGAAGGAAGTTCAGCGAGATCATCGTCCGCCGGCCCACCGTATCGAACAGCCGGCTCAGCAGCACAGGGCCGATGAAATTCGTCAGCGCCAGCGGCAAAAACAAGATTCCCGCATGCGCCGCCGAGACCCCGTAGAACCGCAGCAACACCAAGGTGCTCGAAAAAAACACCGAGTTATAGAAGAAAGACTGCGCCATCGTCAGCACCAGGCACAGCGCCGCGCGCCCCCGATACCGCGGCGTAAACAGCACACCCAACCGCCGAAACGTGCCCTCGCGCGCATAGTGCATGGGCACGGTATGCTCCACCGGCGCAAGGTCCGGATGCTGCACGCGCACCTTTGCCTCAATCTCATCCACCACTGCCGCAGCCTCCGCATGGCGGCCATGGGTCAGCAGCCATCGCGGAGACTCCGGAATGTGCCGCCGGGCAAAGATCACCACCGCGGCGATCGGAAGCCCGGACAAGAACGCAAACCGCCATCCCAGGCGAAGTCCGAAGACCGCCGGCGAGAGAAAGCCGACCGCCACCAGCGACCCGAGAATGACCCCGATCCAAAAGGTCGACCCGATCACCAGGTTCGCCGCCCCGCGCATCCGCGCCGGAATCAGCTCATCGATCGCCGAGTTGATCGCCGTATACTCCCCGCCGATTCCCGCGCCCGTCAGCAGCCGGCATAGCGTAAAGCTCGCCAGGTTCCAGGAGAGCGCGGTCGCCGCGGTCGAGCAGACATACACCGCCAGCGTCAGCGTAAACAACGTCTTGCGCCCAAACCGATCCGCCAAATACCCGAAGATCAGCGCGCCCAGCACCGTGCCCAGCAGATAGCCCGTTGAGGTAATCCCGAGTTGCGCGTCGCTGAAATGCAACGTCGAAGAGCTCTTCAAAGCGCCTGAAAGCGACCCGCCCACCCCTCCTTCCAGACCATCCAGAAGAAACGTAATCCCCAGCGCCGTCACCATGCGCAGATGCCAGCGCGACCACGGCAGCCGATCGAGCCGTGGCGGAAGATCGGTCTCAAACTCGGCCGGCACGGTGGAAGTTGCTGTCGCCATCGCAATCCTCACGATCTTTTTTCTCGTCAGATAGCCAAGCTCCGTCAGTAGCGGGAGACAAGCCACACGCCGCCCACCATCAGCAGGCCACCCAGGATACGAAGCGGAGAAGCCGTGTGCTGCTTGAAGCCGATCCATCCCATTTGGTCCAGCAGAATGCTCACCAGGATCGAGGCCGTCAGACTGAGCCCGGTAAACATGCCTGAGCCAAGCTTTTGCGCAAACATCAGCGCGGCCAGCGTGGTCACGATTGACAGCGCGCCGCCTATCCATGCCCACCAGGGCGCGGACGCCACCGCCTCATGCGCGGGAAGCTGCTGCCGGAAGGCGGCCTGGATCAGCAGAATGGCTGCAAGCCCGCTCAGGTAAACCCACACCGTCGTCCAGATCGGCTGCTGCCAGTGCTTGTAGAGTTCGGCGTTGGTTCCTTGTAACGGTGCAAGAGCGCCCGCGCCGATGGCGATAAGAATCACAATCCACTGCATATACCCTTTCTACTCCGTACCGGACTAGAAAGGTAAGGCATACGTTGAAGCGACGAAAAAAGCTGTTTCTTTCAGCCGCTAAAAGCTCCCTGAGTACCTTGAAGCGACAAGGAAAACGCGGCCGCAAAGTCGAAGAAAGGATAAGTCATCGTGCTCGAGAAGACCCTAATGAAACCACGTGTCAAAAGCCGCCAGCGAGTAGGCTGGCGGCTTTTGACACTTACAGCATACGTGCGAACGATACTGAGTTTAATTGCTGCCGGCCGGCTTAGGATTGCGAGGATCGAATTTTGCGATCTGGATTTTGTGGGCGAGGCCTAGTTTGGCCAGAACCCAAATGCAGTAATAGTTGATGTCGAACTCATACCAGGCGAGGCCGTGACGGGCGCTGACGGGGTGGGCATGATGGTTGTTGTGCCAGCCCTCGCCGCCGGTGAGCAGCGCGACCCACCAGTTGTTGCGGGACTCATCGCGGGTGTCGAAGCGGCGCGAACCGAACATATGGGTAGCGGAGTTGACGAACCAGGTGGCGTGCAGGCCGACCACGACGCGGAGCATCGTGCCCCAGAGCATCATGCTGATGCCGCCGGCGAGGCGATGGCCGGGCTGCGCGAGGGCGGCGCCGATCGCGATCTGGGCGAAGCCGGTGAGGGTGAGGAAGAGCCAGTGATACTTCGAGAGCCAGACGTGCACCTTATCGCGGGTGAGGTCGGGCGCGTAGCGGCCGAGCAGCGCGGTTTCCGAATGCATGGCGCGGCCGGAGAGAATCCAGCCGGCGTGGGACCAGAAGGTGCCGTCGACCGGCGTGTGCGGATCGCCTTCCTGGTCGGAGTTCTGATGATGGACGCGGTGGGTGGCGACCCAGAAGATGGGTCCGCCCTCAAGCGCCATGGTGCCGCAGGCGGTGACGAAGTACTCGACCCACTTGGGCGTACGGAAGCCGCGGTGCGTCAGCAGGCGGTGATAAGCGACGCCGATGCCGACATTGATGGCCAGGAAGTACATGATGCCAAAAGCGGCAAGATTCTTCCAGGAGAAGCAGAAGAGCGCGGCGAGAGCGAGGACGTGGAACAGGCCCATGACGACGGTGGTGATCCAGTTGATGCGGCCCTGCTGGTATTCGCGGCCCATGCGCAGGTCCTGCTTCACCTGTTGGCGAACCTGCTCGGCGGTCGAGCGGGGTTTGGCGTTTGAAAGATCCTGCAGCTCGGACTGGATGCGGGCTTCCTGGGTCTCGGCCGTGGCAATGGCGTCCTGCTGGAAGGCGGCGTAGCTCGAAGTGTTCGCGGCAGAGGTGGTTTCGGTTTCGGTGTTAAGTGTGGCAGGAGTCATCTGGGTTCGTCCTCATCTTGCTGCTGAGATCAACGCTAGCAGTCCGCGGAAGAGAGCGTTGTAACAGTTTTGTAAGGGCGTTTGTCGGATACAGTTTGCCTCCCAGATGAACTCAACGGGAGATGAATTCAACGGGGGGCGGAGAGCGATGAAAGTGGACGGGACAGTCTAGCTGCGGCGGTACTTGCGGCGGGCTGCGCCGACCGCGCCGAGCAGGCCGGTACCGAGCAGGACCAGGCTCGATGGCTCGGGGGTGACGCTGGCGGTGAAGGCGGCCGTTGCCAGCGTGCTCTCGGAGGAGCCCGGGCCGCCCAGCAGGGTGAAGCTACCGGCGTACAGGCCGGCAGACGTGCTGGCGGGGAGCATGAGGTCGAAGAGGACGCCGGTATAGGTTTGTCCAGGCGCGAGAAAGAGAGGCGCATTCAAGAAAAACGCGGTGTCGTCGAGGGTGAGCGGCGAGCTAACAGTGAAGGAGTCTCCGTTGAGGGACTCATTGCCGAGATTGGCGAGCGGCGCGGAGATGGTTCCGGTGTAGTTGAGCAAGGTTCCGGGATGTCCGACTTCGGTAGGGCTGGCGAGGGTCAGTGAGACCGAGTCGGCTTTGGCGGCGAGGGGAAGGGCGAGCACAAGAGCAACAGGCAGGGCGGAGAAGAGACGAAGCATTCGTTGGTTTCCTCTGGGAATGAGCCAAAATTAGCATTCTTTGGCGAGCGCGTCTACCACTTTGGTGTTAGTTGAGCGGTGCGAAGCCTGCGTCAACGAATATTCACGCGCCATTGATAGGCTATGAGCATGACAAGACGGATGGCGCTGGCGGCGGTGGTGGTTTCAGTTGGGGTGCGTGGCTGGGCGCAGGCGCCGATGGAGAAGCCGGGCGGGCAAATCGACCTGCCGACAAGCAAGGAGATCCATGGCGTCGTGCCGGGTGAGCCAAGGCAGTTGAGCTCCCTGCCGGTGACGATGGCAGTGAGTCCGGACGGGCGGTACATCGTGACCGTCAATGGAGGGTACGGCTCCTATGCGTCGGGCTACCACCAGTCGCTCGCGGTGATGGACACGCGGACGGGAAAGGTCGAGGACTTTCCAGATACGCGGACGCTGGTGAACTCGAAGCAGGTCCTCTTCTCAGGGTTGGCGTTTTCAGCCGATGGGCAGACGCTCTACGGCAGCATCGTCTCCTCCGCGGACCCGGAGGGAAACAAGGGAGACGACACCGGGTCGGGGATCCAGGTGTATGGATTCCGCGAGGGCAGCCTGACGCGCGAGCGCATGATAAAGATTGCGCCGCCGCAGCTGGCCGCCGGACGCACGACGCTGCTGGGCGGAGGCGAGGCCTTTGGAGTTGCGGATCCGAGCGCAGCTCGGACGCAGGGGCTGCCCTACCCCGCGGCCATTGCGGTCCTGGGGTCGAAGCTGCTGGTGGCGGGCAATCTATCGGATGATGTGTGGCTGATGGATGCGGCGACGGGCAAGGTAGAGACGCGCTTCGACCTGAGCGAGACGAACGTGGTCCCGAGTGTCTATCCGGTCGCACTGGCAGTGACCAAGGACGGCCAGCGGGCGTTTGTGGCCTTATGGAACGGCAGCGAGGTGGTGGAGCTCGACCTGGCGAAGGGGGCAGTCGGGCGCAAGCTGCCGCTGCTGAAAAACGACGATCCGGTACGGCCAGGTTCACATCCGGATGCGCTGGCGCTCGCGCCCGACGGCAAGACGCTCTATGCGGCCCTCGGTAATCGGGACGCGGTCGCGGCGCTCGACCTGACGGAAGGCAGCTTCAAGCTGAAAGGTTACTTCGATGTGCGGCTGCCGGGGCAGAGCTTCTTTGGCGCGGAGCCGGAGGCGCTGGCGGTCAGCGCGGACGGCAGCCGTGTCTACGCGGCGAACATGGGCTCGGATGCGGTCGCTGTGCTCGACACGCGCAAGCTGACCAAGGGCACGGTGGAAAAAGGAATGATTGAGCCGCTCGGCTTTCTCCCAACCGAGTGGCTGCCAACAGGGGTAGCGATCTCGGGCGGAAAGCTGTATGTGGTTACAGGCAAAGGGACGGGTACGGGGCCGAATAACTTTCCCCAGAAACCGACCGCGGAGACGACCGGCCCGCGGTTCAAGCAGCCGTTTACTTACATCGCGACGTTGCTGCATGGATCGATCGCGCAGATGGATGCGGCAAGCGCGGAAAAAGACTTGAAGGCGAGGACCGCCGCGGTACTGGCGGACAACCGGATGAAGGCGGCGGCGGAGCGTCTTGCATGGGATCCGCGGTTCGCGGCCAACGGCGGCCCCATCAAGCACGTCATCTACATCATTCGGGAGAACCGCACCTACGATCAGCTGCTCGGCGATCTGCAGGTAAACGGCAAGCCTGTCGGCAACGGCGATCCTAGCCTGGTCATGTATGGCGAGGACGTGACGCCGAATCTCCACAAGCTAGTAAAGCAGTTCGGTGTGCTCGATAACTTCTACGACTCGGCCGAGGTTTCAGGCGACGGGCATGTATGGTCGAACACCGCCATCGGCACGGACTATCTGGAGCGCACCTGGCAGCTGAACTACCGCGGCGGACAGCACGGCTATGACTTTGAGGGTGTGGTCAGCCAGGGGCTGCCGCTTGAGCAGCACATTCCGGATATCAATGAGCCTTCAAGCGGCTACATCTGGGGCAATCTGGCCCGGCACGGCAAGACGCTCTATCACTTTGGCGAGTTCATCTCGACGACGTTCTGCAATCCAAGGCGCGGGGCCGGAGCGCAGACGGACTCGCGGCAGGGGCCGATGCTCGAAGGAGTTCCGTGCTCGCAGCGCAACGAGGTCAAGCCGGGCGAGACCCTGCCCGATGTGTGGGGCGGCGGCATCAACAAGTGGCCGTGGGCCATCCCGCTGATCGAGGCGAACAGGCCGACCAAACCCGAGCTGGTCGGACACTTTGCGCCGGAGGCCCCGGACTTCAATCTGCGGGTTCCCGACCAGGTACGCGAGGACATCTTCGAGAAGCATCTCGCGGGTTGGATCGCGGACAAGAAGAAGGGCAAGGACACCATGCCCAACTTCGTCATGCTGCGGCTGGCAAACGACCATACCGGGGGAACGACGCCGGGCGGCCCTACGCCGAAAGCTTCCGTTGCGGACAACGACCTGGCCGTAGGCCGCGCGGTGGAGGCGATCTCGCAGTCGCCGTTCTGGGACGACACGGCATTCTTCATCCTGGAAGACGATGCGCAGAATGGGGCGGACCATGTGGATGCGCATCGCTCCATCGGCGTGGTGGTGAGCAAGTACGCTCCGCACGGCAAGGGCGGAACACCGTTTGTGGACAGCCGTTTCTACTCGACGGTGAGCATGGTGCGGACGATGGAGATGGTGCTCGGGCTGCCGCCGATGAACAACAACGATGCGCTGAGCTCGGCAATGGGCAGCTTATTTACCGGGCCGGGAGACCAGGCGGCGTTTACGGCGGATCGCTCGAACGACACCAATCGCCTGATCTATACGGCCAATGCAGGCACGGCGCGGGGAGCGCGGGAGTCAGCGAAGATGGACTTCAGTCACGCCGACCGTGCGGACGCGCAGAAGCTGAATCTGATACTTTGGCAGGACGCGCGGCCGGATGCGGCAATTCCATCGCAACTGACCATGAAGCGCAAGAAGCAGAAGAAGGATGACGACGATGGCGACTAACAACTACAACCTGCGGCCGTTTCGGCTGAAACCGATCTTTGTTGAGCGTGTTTGGGGACGGACGGATCTGAAGCCCTGGTATGAGGAAACGCAAGTCGCCGGCAAGGTGGGCGAGGCCTGGCTCACCGGCGCTGAGTGCGTGATTGAGACGGGCCAGGAGACGGGACGCACGTTGCGAGATCTTTCCCAGCAGTGCGTAGGAACGCTCGACGGGGTATCCGGCGCAGGCGAGTTTCCCCTGCTGGTAAAAATGCTGTTTCCGAGCGAGAAGCTTTCCGTCCAGGTGCATCCGGATGACGAGGCTGCGGCCAAGCTGGGCCTGCCGCGAGGCAAAACCGAGTGCTGGTACGTGCTTGAAGCCGAGCCCGGAGCGACGGTGGCCTGCGGGCTGAAGTCCGGCGTGACCTTGGACCAAGTGCGCACCGCAGCCGGAGACGGCACCCTTGAAGTGTTGCTCCAGATCGTTCCGGTGAAGGTTGGGGATATGGTTTTCGTCGACGCAGGAACGGTGCACGCGATCGGGCCGGGGCTGGTGCTGCTTGAGGTGCAGCAGACCTCGGATACAACCTACCGCCTGTTCGACTACGGACGCGGCCGGGACCTGCATCTGGAGCAAGGATTAGGCGTCGTCAAAACCAAGACCAAGGCCGGGGTCGTCGAGTCGGTAGCGACAGAACGATACACGCGGCTTATCGACGAGAAATATTTTGTGGTCGATCGCTTCGAGGTGCCGGCGGGACTCACGTTTGAGATGGAGATGGATGGCGTGGGCTGCGTCGTCGGCACCAAAGGCAGCGCCGCGGCGAACGAGGTGCGGTTCGGCGTTGGCCAGGCCGTGGTCATTCCAGTAGGAAGCGTCACCATGAGCAGCGCGGCGGGAGGGACCTTTGTCCGCTGCTGGGAACGGGCGAAGTAAACAGTGCTTCGTTAGAAGGAGTCGCCTTCCTTCGGCGAAACGGAGGATCTGCTTTCCTTCTTACGACAGTTCTCTCTCCCGGAGAGCGGCTAGTTGAGCAGCATGGCCTTGGTCTGCACGTGCGTTTGCTCAGCCGAAGAGGTCTGGTTGCCCGCATCGCGCGCCAGCTGGAGCAGATTCCAGGTGCCGGCAGCAAAGAAGAGAACGAGCAGCGGTCCGTCCGTAAGTTTGCGGATGCTCCAGCTGAATCCGCCGACCGCGTTGACGGCGACGAAGAGGAGGCTGAGACAGGCAATCCTGCGAGGTGGCCTGGTCCAGCGCGCGAGCACCCGCCACGCAATCAGGGCCAGAGGCAGAGCGATGGGCGCGGTGTCATACTCCATGATGCGCGGATTGAGCAGGATGACGCCCACGAGCATCACGGGCATCCATTGCGAGAGCGAAAAGCTGCCGCGAAGATAAAGCCGGGAGAGAGAAACGAGGAGCGCAAACAGGGGAAGGGCGTACGCGAGAAAAAAGATCATGCTGGCCGGCGAGTAGGGTACGCCGTGGCCATAAAGAACGTCGCCGAAGAGACCGGCCGGGCTGCAGCCAAAGTCGCGGTTGAAGCGAAACTGAAGATCGACCGCTTCAAGATAATGGCGAAACAGCGTAGGCCACACAAGCGGTTGCACGGCAAACAGCGCCAGGCCGGCGCCGCCGGTAACGGCAACCGGAAGCCACTGACGGCGGCCGGAGAGAGCGGGAATCAGGACGAGACTGAGCAGCGGAGCTTTCACGCAGCTGGCCGCCAGGGTGGCAAGATAAAACCAGCCCCAAGTACCCCGTTGCCAGCCGAGAACGGCAGCCAGGAGAACGGCGGCATAGAGGATATACGCAACGTTGCCGCTCAGGATGGTGGCGTCAGCCAGGAAGCCCGGAAAAAAGATGGCCACAGGAGCGAGATAGCGAAAATAGGGTCGCTCGCTGCCTTCGACCGCGCGGAAAGTCACCCAGACTTGGCCGAGCGCCGCGGCAAAGTAGAGCAGATAGTACATCCCGCCGCTCAACCAGACAGGGACAGTCCCGATCAGGCGAAGCAGCGGCAGGGTAATCGGTGAGTAAACATAGCTAAAAGGAGGATCCTGCAGCAGAAGTTTCGGATTGGCAAGCAGCTGCTCATGGAAGAGCCGTTGAATCGAGGTAGCATCCGTGTAGGGGTCATGCCCTGCGCGGAGCGAGCGCATGCCGGCGTGATAGATGCCGACATCCCAACCCGCGCCGCCGAGCCGCGCCCAGACAACCAGGGTAATGAAGGCAAGAATCCAGAGAACAAAGACGCTCCGCGAGCGGACTGCCTGAAGATCGTCGTTCAACGCGATACCTTGACCTCACCCGCGAAGGCTGTATCGATCGCTTCATCGCGCCGGGTGCGGCTGCGCAGGCCCCAGGTGAAGAGGCTGCTGATCGAAAGATTCCACACCGAGCCGAGCACGATCCCCGCGAGCCCGGCCAGGTACCACTCCGTGCCCGACTGCCAGAGACTGTGGGCGAAGACGACATTCGCCCACGCGCCGAACCCACACGCCAGCACGAAGCGCGCGCCTCCTGAAACAATCTGGGCGCCTTCAAAACGCCGGTCGCGGAAGGTGATGCGGTTGTTGAGCGAGAAGTTCTCGATCATCGCGACCAAGGTGGCGATCAGTTGCGCGGCGACGAAATGAAGGTGCATGGCTTGGCTGAGCACCAGAAGCATGACGAGATGAGTGGCCAGGCCGAGCGCGCCAACCAGAAGATACAGCGCCAGCCGAACAGGAACGACGCCGCCAAGCAGATTGTTGAGGATCAGAAACACGTACTCCAGGCCGACCACCACATCCAGCTTGCTCTCCCCGAAGCGGCGCGAGCGGAAGGTATACCCGACCTCCGCCAGGCGGACGGGACGGGGGCTCGAAGCGAGCAGGTCGACCAGAATCTTGAATCCCTGGCCCTGCATCTCGCGGACGACCTCCTGCAGAAACGGCCGCCGCAGCAGAAAGAAGCCGCTCATCGGGTCGCTCACTCTGGAGCGGCAAACGGAGTGGCTGATCTTTTGTCCGCTGCGGCTTAGAAAGCGGCGGGCGCGCCCGAACTCGCCCATGCTGCCTCCCTCCGCGTTGCGCGTGCCGATCACCAGGTCGAGCGACTCCTGCTGCAGCCGTCGCAGCATCGTGGGCAGAATCGTCTCGTCATGTTGCAAATCGGCGTCCATCACCGCGATCACCGGCGCCGAGGTCGCGAGCATGCCCTCGATGCAGGCGGATGAAAGCCCGCGCCGTCCCACGCGATGGATCAGCCGGATGCGCGCATCCAGCCGTGCGTGCGCTAGAACGATCTCCGCGGTTCCGTCCGGAGAGTCGTCATCGACGAAGATCGCCTCCCAGGCAAGCCCCTCAAGAGCATCGTCCAGTTTATCGAGGACGAGGGGAATGTTCTCCCGCTCGTTGTACGTGGGCAGAACGATCGCCAGATCGAGCCGCGATCCGGCGCTGCGTAGGGGGAGGGCATCTTTGCTTTGAAAATTGAACTCGTTATACAGGCAGACGGACTCCAATGTGTTTCCTCAATGCGCGCAACTATACGACGAGTCAAAGGCCGTGTGCGTTTACTTCCCCGCTCCGGCCGTCCCAACAAGACTACGGCAGAAGCGAGGGTCCGCACCGGGCAGGACCAAAGCAAGGACTAGCGAAGAAAGGTGCTCAGTTCGCTGGCGGCATTGCGAAGCGGCGTCAGAAAGTGAGTCTGCATATCGAAAACCGGCATGCGCGGAGCATTTCCAGAGAGATTGATCGTCGCGACGACGCGTCCCGAGGGAGCGTATACCGGTACAGCCAGCGACCGCAACCCGACCTCCAGCTCCTGATCGACCAACGCATACCCGAGCCGGCGCACTGTACGCAACGCCGCGCGCAGCTTGTCGGCGGAGATGATGGTGCGGGTCGTGTGGGGGATGAGTTCGGCTTTGCCGAAGTACGCCTCCAGCTGCTCGGGCGGCAAATACGCCAGCAGCACGCGGCCCATCGAGGTGCAGTACGCCGGCAGGCGCGAGCCGATATGCAGATCGACCGCCATCACGCGGGAAGGCACCTGGGTGCGCGCGATATACACAATCTCCTGGCCGTCGAGCGTAGCCACCGAAAACGATTCGCGGAAGGTCTGCGACATGCGCTCCAAAATCGGCTGGGCCGCGGTCGAGAGCGTCGAGGACGTCGTATACGTGTGCGAGAGCGAAAGCATGCGCGGCCGCAGAGCGTAGCGCTGGCCGTCCTCAATGCCGGCAAAGCCCAGCTTGGTCAACGTATACAGGCAGCGCCGGACCGCCGCGCGGGAGAGCCCGGTCTTGACCGACAGCTGCGAGATGGTCATCTGCGGATTCTGCTGGGTGAAGGCCTGGATCACGATCAGCCCGCGGGCGAGCGACGTCATGAAGTTGGGATCGCCCTGGTACTGGTCGAGCGTAGAAGCGGGAGAGATGCGGGTGGCCGGTGCAGGGGTCGATGGGGGCAGGGCGGCAGGAGTCGATGCGGGCATAACGCTTCCTTGAGGCCGCCTAGCACACCGGCCGGAATGACCTGTGTGCGATAGACGGACTAATGTAACGATAAACGCACAGACGAACGGGTGCAAGGCTGGTTTCGACCCCATCGCAAGTAGGCGTGACCCTGCGCCGTCCGGTCCAGCCGTCAGGCGAAATGCCTGGTCGAAGCGAGGGGGCGTCGCTGGGGTGCGCTCAAAGCATCCCATGCAGAGTCGGGCTATTCTTGGCAGGGGGACAGCGGAGTGTATGGCTACTAAATCGCAGGGAACGGCTCTTTTCGACCGCAAGGCTTGGAATGCGCTGACAGCGCACCATGAGGAGTTTGAAAGCAAGCAGCTCAAGGATCTATTCGCCGCCGATCCGGCACGCGGCACGCGCTATACCGCGGAAGCTGCCGGCCTGTTTTTGGACTACTCAAAAAACCGCGTGGACGATACGACGTTAAGGCTGCTCGTCGAGCTTGCCCAGGAGTGCGGCCTCAAGGACAAAATCGAGGCCATGTTCCGCGGCGATAAGATCAACGTCACCGAGAGCCGCGCGGTGCTGCACGTCGCTCTGCGCGCGCCTAAGGACGAGTCGATCGTGGTGGACGGCCAGGACGTGGTGCCGGAGGTGCACCAGGTGCTCGACAAGATGTCCGGCTTTGCGGACAAGGTGCGCTCGGGCGCGTGGAAGGGCTTCACCGGCAAGCGCATCCGCAACGTGGTCAACATCGGCATCGGCGGCTCGGACCTGGGACCGGTGATGGCCTATGAGGCGCTGCGGTTCTACTCGGACCGCGAGATGACCTTCCGCTTTATCTCGAATGTGGACGGAACGGACTTTGCCGAGGCGGTGCGGGATTTGAGCGCGGACGAGACCCTGTTCCTGGTCGCCTCGAAGACCTTCACCACGCAGGAGACCATGACCAACGCGCACTCGGCGCGAGAGTGGGCGCTGGCTACGCTCAAGGACGATGCGTCTATTGCGAAGCACTTCGTGGCGATCTCGACCAACGCTAAAGAAGTCGCCAAATTCGGCATCGACACGCAAAACATGTTCGGCTTCTGGGACTGGGTGGGCGGCCGCTACTCAATGGACTCAGCCATAGGCTTGTCCACGATGCTGGCCATCGGGCCTGAGCACTTCCGCGCCATGCTCGCTGGATTCCACGCCATGGATGTGCACTTCCGGACGGCTCCGTTTGCGCAGAATCTGCCGGTGCTGCTGGGCTTACTGACGGTCTGGTACACGGACTTCTTCGACGCGCAGACCATGGCGATTCTGCCCTACGAACAATACCTGAAACGCTTCCCGGCCTATCTCCAGCAGTTGACCATGGAGTCGAACGGCAAGCACGTCACGCTTGAAGGCGCGCATGTGTCCACCGAAACCGGGCCGATCTACTGGGGCGAGCCCGGCACCAATGGCCAGCACTCCTTCTATCAGTTGATCCACCAGGGAACGCGCCTGATTCCGTGCGACTTCCTCGGCTTCTTCAAATCGCTGAACCCGCTGGGCCGGCATCACGACATGCTGATGGCGAATGTGTTCGCGCAGGCCGAGGCGTTGGCGTTTGGCAAGACGGCCGAGCAGGTCAAAGCCGAGGGCACGGCGGACTGGCTGGTGCCGCATCGCGTCTTTGACGGCAACCGGCCGTCGAACATCATTCTGGCGGACGAACTGACACCGAAACTGCTCGGCACACTGGTCGCGCTCTACGAGCACAGCGTCTTCACGCAAGGCGCGATCTGGAATATCGATTCATTCGACCAGTGGGGCGTCGAGTTGGGCAAGGTGCTGGCAACACGGATTTTAGGCGAACTCGAAGGCGCCGGCGAGCTCAAGCATGACACCAGCACCAACGCGCTGATCGAGCGCTACCGGAAGGGTAAGTAAGTCAAAATGTGGCCCGCACCCTTGTAGTCAGGGGTGCGGGCGGAAGGCAGGCAGATTCCCTCTGAGGAATGACAAATACGGCAGAGCGTCAGCGGAGGCCGCCGCCGGCCTGCAGCAGGCTTCCCGTAACCCAGCGCGCGTCCTCAGAGGCCAGGTAGGCGACCGCTAGCGCGATGTCTTCCGGCTGGCCGAAGCGGCCCAGCGGCGTCTGCGCCATCATCGCTTTCGCCATGTCCGTCTCAACGATGCCGGCGGCGCCTTCGGTGACGGTCATGCCGGGATTGACGGCATTCACACGAATCTTCTTCGGGCCCAATTCTTTGGCCAAGGTTTGCGTGATGGCGTCGACGGCGCCCTTGGTGCCGTTGTAGATCGACATCATGGCAGGCGTGGTCTCGCTGACGATGGAGCCGATGTTGATAATGCTGCCGCCGGTCTCCGGGAAGAGAGCGAGCGCGGCCTTAGTGGTGAGCAGCAGGCCGGTCACGTTGACGGCAAACACGCTCTGGATGCTTTCTTCGGTGACCTGGTCGATGGAGCCGAACCCGTAAATGCCGGCGTTGTTGACCAGGATGTCGACGGTGCCGTAGGTCTTTTTGACCTCGGCGAAGAGATTGTCGATGTCCGCGACTTTGGCGACACTGCCGCCGATGGCGACGGCTTTGCCGCCGGCCTGGATAATGCCGGCAACGACCTTGTCTGCGCCTTCTTTACTGGAGGAGTAATTGACGACGACGGACGCTCCCTGCTTGGCGAGTTCCTTTGCTATGCCTGCGCCAATGCCTTTGGAAGCTCCGGTAACGACTGCGATTTTGCCTGTGAGCTTTGCCATGATTCGATCCTTAGAGAATTCCGATTCCGTCGAATACTTCGACGTTCATCTAACTGATGGCGGGGAGTGAAGGAGGATTCAAGAATTTGCTTCAGAGCGCGGCAAGACGTTTGCAGTAGGCCTGCCAGAGGTCGCGGCGGAAGGAGAGAAACATGCAGCGGCCGTCGCGTTTCGCTTCGATGAGTCCGGCCTCGATGAGCTCCTTTAGGTGGTGGGAGATGGTGGCCGGGCTGATCTCGTCGTGGACATCGAGCGCGCTGCAGGGGAGGGTGCTCGCGCATGAGGCGATCTGTTGGAGGATGGCGAAGCGGCGTGGATCGGCCATGACGCGCGCGATGACGTGGAAGCGCTCCTCGTCGAGCTTCGGAGTGCCGGACTTGGCCATGTGTGTGAGACGCGCAGGTGGACGGGTTCGATGCAAGGCTAGACTTGCAGCAAGGCGAGGAGGTCTTCGGGTTCGGGGCGGACGCGTGGATCGGCGAAGGCCCTGGCGAAGGTGATGGCGCCATCGGGTTGGAGGAGGAAGAGTCCAGGCAGGGGGAGGCGCCACGCGGAGTCGGGCGCCGTGTCGTAGGTTAGGCCGGAGTTGGCGAAAGGAATGTTGACCAGAATCGATTGGTAATAGCGGCGATCGCGCTGCGGGATCGTATGGGCCAGGCCGAACTGGCCGGCGAGCATACTGCCCGGGTCCGAGAGCACCGGGAACGGAAGCTCGTACTGCTGGACGGCGAAGTCATTCTGGCGGCGGGTCTGCGGGGAGATGGCCACGAGCAGTGCATGCCGCTGCCGAAGCCTGGGATAGAGGTCGCGCCAGCGCTCGAGCTCGGTCACGCAATAGGGATCCCAGCGGCCGCGAAAAAACTTGACGACCAGCGGCCCCAGCGCAAGCAGGTCGCCGGATTGGATATGTTTGCCGGTCTGGGCGTCCTCAAGCGAAAACGAGGGAGCAGGAGCGCCGGCGGGCAGAATGCGGTCTTCGATGCCCGAGGCAAAGAGCTCGGCGGTGGCGGACTCCGAGAGCGCGAGCCGCTCCGGCTGCACCAGCGACCGGGTGCGTGCCGTAATGGCATCGAGCTGATCCTGCAGCCGGTGCGAAACCATGACACCTCTATTTTCGCAGACACATGCAAGCCGAAGATGCCAGGGCGCTGGTAAGCTTCGTGCTATGGATTTTTTAGGGACTAGGCGAACGTTTCTTCGTAGCGCTGCTTGGATGGCAGCAGCTGGATGTGTTCCAGGCTTTCACACGGAACGGATCGAAGCAGAACAGAGTGCTGGCGGCTCCTCTCCGATCCGGCTGGGCATGGCAAGCTATACGCTGCGCAACTTCACGCGGGCGCAGGTCATCGCGGACATGCAGCAGCTGCGCCTGACCAATATCAATTGCAAGGACGTCAAGGATCACCTTCCTTCGACTTCAGCAGAGGCGGAGCAGGCAGCGGTCGATGCATATAAGGCAGCGGGCATTCGGGTCACCGCGGTGGGAACGCTCTACTTTCCCAAGGATGAGGATGCTGATATCGGTGCGAAGTTCGAGTACGCCAAGCGCGCCGGTGCAACGGTCATTGTGGCCGGAGATCCAACGCCGGAGACGCTGCCGCGGATCGAAAAGTTCGTTAAGCGCTACAACATCCGGTTTGCCATCCACAATCACGGGCCGGAGGACAAAATCTGGCATTCGCCGCTCGATGTGCTCAAGGCGGTCAGGAACATGGATCCGCGGATGGGCTGCTGCATCGATGTCGGGCACAGCATGCGCGCCGGCGACGATGTCGTTCAAGCCATCAAGACCGTCGGGCCGCGGCTATTCGACATGCACATGAAAGATCTCGCCAATGCGACCGAAAAGGAGAGCCAAGTCGCCGTCGGGCAGGGCCTGATGCCGGTCAAGGCGATCTTCCAGCAGCTCATTGCGATGCAGTACAAGGGGTTCGTGGACCTGGAATACGAGATCCACGCCGAGGATCCCATGCCGGGCGTCATCGAGAGCTTCGCCTACATGCGCGGTGTGCTGGCAGGAATGGGCGTGAAGGCCTGAGACAAAAGCCGCGAGCACTGGCATGCTCGCGGCTGTTGTGGAATCGACCGATCACAGAACAAGAAGGACATCAACCCTGCTGAAGTCCGCCGTGGTCGCGGCGTGCTCCTCACAGGAATTTGCTGCAAGGCGTTACGGTTCGGAAAGCACGCAGCTCGTTCGGGTGAGCGTTCAAGGAACCCGGCGGATCGCGCAAGATCAAAGTAGCAACGGCACGCAAGGAAAGCTGTAGCACTTTGGCCGGGACGGCTGCGACCTCCGTGTTAACCAGGGGGGTGCCGGCTTGCAGACATCCCCGGGCGGACCGGGATGCGCGACTTTTTGCCCAGCGTTACATCTAAGTAAAGAGAGGTTTTGAGACATGTTCAGGTTGAAAGCGCTTCCGCTGCTTTCCCTGGCGACTCTGTTCACGCCTGCCTTTGCGCAGGGCACGAACCCAGCCCGACCAGGGACCATCAATTATGTAGAAGGACAGGCCGCGGTCAACGGGTCTGCGGTATCCCGCGCATCCATCGGCCACACCGAGGTGGACGCCGGCCAGCTGCTCTCCACCGGCAACGGCAAAGCGGAGATGCTGCTTACTCCCGGAGTCTTCCTGCGCCTCGATGACAACAGCGTGGTAAAGATGGTCTCCCCCGGCTTGACGCACACCGAGGTCGCACTTCAGCGCGGACGCGCGGAGATTGAGGTCGATCAGCTTTCGAAAGCGAACAATCTGCAGATTGACGTGCCGAACGGCAGCGGCGGCGCGCAGGTCGACCTGGTGCAGCGCGGACTTTATGAGGTAAATGAAAACTCCGGAGAGCTCAAGGTCTTCAGCGGCAAAGCTGCCGTGTCGGAGTCCGAAGACGCCCCGAAGTGGGTCGACGTCAAGGGCGGCCATGAGCTCTCGCTCAACGGAACGGCCTTCAAGGGAACCGGCTTCGATAAGAAGAGCTCCGAAGACGACCTGTACAACTGGAGCTCGCTGCGGTCGCAGTACCTGGGCGAGGCGAACGCCTCCTATGGGACCGAATACGCCGGCGCAGGTCTCTATCCGGGCTGGGCGTGGTCTCCGGGCCTCTACGGCTATACGTGGTTCCCGGGTGACGGCCTGTTCTACAGTCCATTCGGCTTTGGGTTCTATTCGCCCGGCTACTTCTACGGCGGATACGGTTTCCGCGGCGGTTTTGGCTATCGTGGCGGCTATGGCTACGGTGGCGGTCTTCGTGCTGGTGTGGCCGGCGGTGGACTCCATGGCGGCGGATTTCATGGCGGCGGCGGCCGCCGGTAGATCGTGTCTGAGTCAAAGGTAAAAGCGCTCTCCTCGATTGAGGAAAGCGCTTTCTCTTGCATGGACAAGGAAAGAGGATCGAATCGATGAGCGTCATCCGAGTATGCAGCACCTGTGGACAGCGCAATCGGACCGCAGCGGCGCATCTGGCAGACACGGGCCGGTGCGGAGCATGTAAGGTCGCCCTTGGGCCGATCAACGAGCCGATCGCCGTCCGCGCAACGGAGTTCGACGAGATTGTGCAGGGCTCGAAGGTGCCCGTGCTGGTGGATTTCTGGGCGGCCTGGTGCGGACCGTGCCGGACGGCGGCTCCAGAGGTCGCCCGAACCGCGAAGGAGGTAGCCGGCCGCGGGATCGTGCTGAAGGTCGACACGGAGGCCGAGCCGGGGCTCGCCGCGAGATACCATGTACAGGGCATTCCCAATTTCCTGGTGCTATCTGCGGGCAAGATCCTGCGGCAGCAAGCAGGCGCAGTGGGCCACGAGGTGATGGTGGGCTGGATGCGCGAGGCTGAACAGGCGGTCTAATCCGTTCTCCAGCAGCGATCGCTCTCCCATGACAAAGTGCTCATTCTTCGCCGTAGGCCGAGGATCTGCTTGTCATTCTTTAGGCCAGCTACACCTGCCGGAAATCGCACTACGGGCGTGGCTGCACTGTGTTCGCGCCCGGAGTGGCAGGACTGCCAGCGCCCTGAGCCGGCCCTTGGAAGTAGGCCAGCTTTAGATAAATGGGCGCAATCTCAAAAGGTTTCTTGTCGCTGGCATTCAAAATAGGCTGGAGCGTCGCATGCAAGGCAAGCAGCTGATCGGTCCAGGGATCGAAGGTCAGAAAGCTCGACAGAGAAACCGCCGCCTGCTGATCCAGATTCTGCACCGCGAGCTTGTCGCTCCGGGCCATCAGAGGCCCGAGCCAAAAGGTCGCGTCCGTATCGCTCTTCACCAGGCCGTCGCCGATCAGCGGCTGCGTCAGCGTAGGAAGGTGCTGGATCCAGGCCTGAAGCTGCTGAAGATAAAGCCCAAAGCGCCTCTGGCTGTCGGAAAGCTCCTTCGGCTGCAGCAACTCTACCGCTTTAACCGCAGCCTCTGCATTGTCCGCGTCGGTGTGGTGCATCGGAATGCGCCGGAAGGTCATGTTATCCGGGAACATGAGCCGAGAGCTGAAGGCAAACGTGGTATCAAGCCGGTGACCCAATAGGATATGTGCGAGCTGAAAGGCGAGCAGCGCGTTCAGATTGCCGAGCTGCTGGTCGCCGTCCGCGCTGAGAATAGCGGTCGTGTCAATCAGTCCCTTGGATAAAACAATGGTATTGCCCACGGCAAACGATTCGAGCGGCTCGGTCAGCAGCGTACGAACGCGGACGGGAAACGCAACGGCAGCGTTGTTATACGCAAGAATGTTGTTAGCCAGGTTGGCGAGCGTCTTGTCGAACTCACTTGGAGCATCAAGCAGCCCCGCCTGGAACAACCGGTCGAGCACATTGTTCTCGGCTTGCTGAGAGAGGGCGCGCTGCGCGGCCAGGGGGCCCTGGTCCTGGGCGCCAGCGGAGAGATCGGTCGCGTTCTGCACCTCGACGGAGGTGTTTTCGATCTCACTGGGAAGCTTCAGGGCATACCCCCATACATGATTGCTGGCCTTGAAATTCAGCGTGAAAGTCTTGCTCTTAGGGTCGATGTCCTCGATGTAGCTGCTGGTGGGCAGCCACATGCCCGGCTGGACATTCGTGCGCCAGCTGTCGAAGTGGGGGTACTCGTGGTAATCCTTCTGGGCGCCGGCATACTCGCCGTTTATGCGGACGATATTGCCGTGCCCGGTCTCAATCCAGATGCGGCCGAAGAAGCGCCCAGCCGAGTTCTGTAACGCCGGCACAACGTCGAAGACTGAGGTAGGCACAGCGCCGAGAAAGTCATTGCGAACGAAGAAGAAGTTATAGTGCTGCCGGTCGAAGTCGTTTAGATCGATGAGCAGCATCTGCGCAAAGCCAATCTGGCTAAAGCTGTAGTGCGCACGGCCGGCAAGACCGGAGACGGCCTCCATCGAATCCTTTAGGAGTCCGTGCTTGTTGTTCAGCTTGGAGTTGGCGTTCGCTTTCTTTTGTTCGTAGTTTTCTACGTTGATGTTTAGGTCGAGCTGAAGACGTCCCAAAAAATGGAGATCGGCGTCGGGAATCTCCCGCAACACCGGGTCGGGGCGCATGGTCTGGATATACGTTTCAACCATGGGCTTCCGGTCTTTGAGGATCTGGGTGATCGCCTTTTCCTGAACCACGGCCTGATCGATCAGCGCACTTTGCGCGGCGGTCAGCGGCCTTTGTAAGCTGGCGTTTCTTTGCTGGGCCTTCTCTTCCTTGCTGAGCTTCTTTTGGGCGTACGCGGGTGTGTTCGCGAGCGTCGCCGCGCAGACGAGGAGGGTAAGTATGGTGCTGCGGCCTGGCAATCGAACTCCCAAGGGACCTACGGAATTGAGTCTACAGGCACCTTCCATGGAGGAACATCCCCGGAAGGGGTCACGAAACGGCGGCATCCAGGCTTCAAGCTCCACGAGGCCGCCAATGTACATACCTTGCCGCTTCGTCTCAGCTCCAACAGCCGGCGCAAGATGGAGCGTGCCGCGAGAGTGAACGGGAAAGCGTCTGTAATTCATAAGGCCATTTATGCTTCTATCAAAGCGATTCAAAGGAAGGCATACAAAGATTCCCAAATCAGTTTGTTCACCACAAGACCTTGCCTTCTGATGGAAGGAGCGTAAACAACCTTGTCCAGCCAAACCAAACCGGTTGTCGGCGTCCTCGCTCTCCAGGGAGCCTACGAGGCTCACGCCAAAGCTCTCGCCTCCCTCGGCGCAGAAACGAAACTGATTCGCCGGCCAGGCCAGCTTCATGACCTTGACGGCCTCGTCCTGCCCGGCGGCGAGTCGACCACCTTTCTGCGCCATCTCGAGCGCGACGGCTTCTTCTCCGTCCTCGGCCACTTCGTTCGCCAGACGCCAACCTTCGGCACCTGCGCCGGCGTCATCCTGCTCGCCAAGGAGGTCCACAATCCCGCCCAGGCCTCCCTCGGCGCTCTCGACATCACCGTCGAACGCAACGCCTATGGACGCCAGCTCGACTCCACCATCCTCATCACTCCCACCGAGCTTCCCGGCGGTCCCCTCGAAATGGTCTTCATCCGTGCCCCGCGCATCACGCGCACCGGCCCCGCCGTTCAGACCCTCGCCACCCGCGCCGCTGAAAACCAGCACACCCCCTCGCCCATCCTCATCCGCCAAGGCCACCTGCTCGCCGCTACCTTCCACCCCGAGCTCTCCGCCGATACCCGCATCCACCAGCTCTTCCTCACGATGATCGCCGAGCACCAATCCCCGCCGCTCACACCTGCGGCCTCAGCCGAGTCCCTCTAGCCATGCGCCTCGCCTCGCTGTTCGCCGCAGTTTTCCTGCTGACGCCCATCTCCGCATCCAAAGCTCAGGCGCCCGAGACAGCTCCCTCGCTTGCTTCACGTCTGAGCGCTGTCCTCCAACGCGAGGCCGGCGGACACTCGCCAACACCTGAAGAGATTGCCGGCTTCGATCCCCTTGACCCGCTTCCCACGTCTTCCGGCCTTAACGAAGCTCTGCCGCTGCTCCTCAAGGCCCTCCAAAATGCAGACGCCGCCGTCCGCCAACTGGCCCTGACTGCCCTGGGAGGCCTGCAGACTACCACATCGCTCCCCGTCCAAGCCTCGACCACAGTCCCCGCAGCACCGCCTTCTGAACCCGCCACCATACCTGTTCCTCCACTCCCTGCCAGCCCTCCTAGCTACAAGCCCGGCCTCGCCCGTATTCTCTTCCCCGCCATCCCCGCCATAGCTTCCCATCTCATCGACGATTTTCCGCCCAACCGCCTGCAAACCGCCATCGTCCTCGGCGGCTTCACCTCCGACCCACCGCCGTCCATCTATCCTCCACTCTTCGCCTATCTCAAGCGAGACGACGCTATCAGCACCGTCGGCCAGATGGTCGTCTCCGACCTGCTGCAGCTCGGCCCCGTCAGTGACACCACCGCGGACGTCATCTCCCGTTTTGTTCGCCGCTCCGACCAGACCGCCTCCTCCCGCTCCGACCTGGTCGACGCCATTGCCTCCAAACCCAACCAGTCGCAATCGCTCAATCACGCCCTCCTCACCTATCTCTCCTCGGACGATCCTGGCCTGCGCGCCCGCGTCATCCTCTCCCTGCCCCAACTCGACCTCGCCCCGGACGTTTTCGCCGACACCAAGGCCACCATCGCCCAGATCGCCGCCTTCGACCCCGCCGGCGGTCAGGAAAATCTTCAGGTCATCACCGCCGCCAAGTCCGTTTCCACCTGCTGGACAGCCACTCGCATGACGACCGGCTGCCCCGTCTACTAAAGCCGTATCCTAAAGACGTGACCCCGCCCTCCATCCCGCTGGCAGGCCTGTTTCTCTGGCCTCTGCCCCCGGATGCCTCCACACACGGCCCCGCCCTCGACCGCCACCTCTACCTCAATCTCTGGATCGCCCTCGCCCTCCTCGCCTCTGCTCACCTCATCGGCGCAATCGGCCTTTTTCTTCAGCGGAAATCCGGTGGAAAACCTCGAAATCAAGCGCTCGTCGAGTATCTCCCCCTCGCCGCGCTCACCCTCCTCCTCGCCTTTCTCACCCTACGCGCCGAGCGCCTCTGGGCCGCCACCCGCTACACCGGCCCCGACCCCGCCGCCCTCCAGGTCGAAGCCACCGGCATGCAGTTCGCCTGGTACTTCCGCTACCCCGGCCAGGATGCCGCCTTTGGCCAGACCCGGCCCCAGCTCATCGCGCCCGGCGAAGGCAATCCCCTAGGCCTCGACCCCGCCGACCCACGCGCCGCCGACGACTTCGTCACCTCCGAGCTCGTCCTCCCCGCAAACCGCGAAGTCGACCTCCGCCTCCACGCCCAGGACGTTGTTCATGGCTTCGCCGTCCCGGCCCTTCGCCTCAAGCAAAACGCCGTCCCCAACTCCGGCCACGGCCAGGATATTCATATCCACTTCACCCCCACCACGCCCGGCACCTACGCCATCCTCTGCTCCCAGCTTTGCGGCCTTGGCCACTACCATATGACCGCCAACCTCCGCATCCTCCCACCTGAAGCCTTCTCCGCCTGGCTCACCGAGCACGAAAAGGCTCCCACTCCATGACTCCCACCACCACAGCGCGGCATCCCACCCGCGCCCGGTCCCTCTTCACCACCGACCACCGCATCCTAGGCATCCGCTATCTCCTGCTCTCCCTAGCGGCTGTAGCTGTCGGCACGCTCATGTCGCTCGCCATGCGCCTCCACCTCGTCTGGCCGGACCGAACTCTCCCCTTTTTCGGCCCTATCAAGCCCGAAGATTATCTTGCCCTCGTCACCCTGCATGGCACCCTCATGCTCTTCTTCGTCATGACGCTCGCCCCGCAGGCCGGCTTCGGCTCGCTCATCGTTCCTCTGCAAATTGGCGCGCGCCGCATGGCCTTCCCGCTCCTCAACGCCCTCGGCTTCTGGCTTTATCTCGTTGCTTTCCTGGTCCTGCTCTCCTCCAGCTTCGTCGAAGGCGGCGCCGCCATCTCCGGCTGGACCTCCTATCCCCCGCTCTCCGCCATCGCCGCCGCTGGTCCCGGCCAGGGCCTAGGCATGGATCTCTGGCTCTGCTCGATCGGCCTCTTCGGCCTTGCCTCCATCCTAACCGCCATCAACCTGCTCGCCACCATCGTCGCCCACCGCTGCCCCGGTATGACGTGGGAGCGACTGCCGCTCACGGTTTGGGCCTGGTTCACCGCCGCCATCCTCACCATTATCGCCTTCTCCGTCCTCTTCGCCGCGCTCACCCTCCTGTTCCTCGACCGCCACGCCGGGACCAGCTTCTTTCTCCCGCTCGGCGACCTCGTCAACGGCACCCTCCATACCTCCGGAAACGGCAGCCCGCTCCTCTGGCTCCATCTCTTCTGGTTCTTCGGCCACCCGGAGGTCTACATCGCCATCCTCCCCGGCATGGGCCTCACCTCCATGCTCCTCGGCAACTTCGCCCGCCGCAAAATCTTCGGCTATCGCGTCATGATCGCCACCACGCTCCTTATCGGCTTCCTCGGCATCCTCGTCTGGGGACACCACATGTTCGTCGCCGGCCTCAATCCCTTCGCCGGCACCGCTTTTTCTATCTCCACCATGGCCATCGCCCTGCCTTCCGCCGCCAAGGTCTTCAGCTGGCTCGCCACCACCTGGCGCTCGCGACCCGTCTACACCACGCCCATGCTCTTCGCCCTTGGCTTTGTATCCCTTTTCATCGCCGGAGGGCTCTCTGGACCCATCCTGGCCCAGCCTATCCTCGATCAGTATCTGCACAATACCTACTTCGTGGTAGCCCACTTCCACCTCATCATGGCCATGGCCGGCATCTTCGGCCTCTTCGCCGCTACCTATTACTGGTTCCCCCTCCTCTGCACCGCCGCCGGCCTTCCCGCTCGCCTTATGAACGAGTCGCTCGGCCGCTGGCACTTCTGGCTCACTTTGATCTTCGCCTACATGACCTTTCTCCCCATGCACCTCGCCGGCCTCGAAGGTGCCCCCCGCCACTATGCCCAGTTCGACGGCCTGCACAATGCCGCCGCCGTCCTGCTCGCCCCTACCTTGTCCGTACAGCGCCACATCACCTACGCCGCCTTCGTCCTCGCCTCTAGCCAGATCCTCTTTCTCGTCAACCTAGCCTTCAGCCTCCGCCACGGACCGCTCGCCCTAGAGAATGCCTGGTCTGCAACTACCCTCGAATGGGCCCCGTCCAATGCTCTGAATACCGCATCCGGCCAACATTTTTCCGTCCGTATTGGACCCTGCCACTACTTCCACAATGCCGCCCAAGAGGGCTTCACGCCGCAGTGGGCACAGGACGAGATTCCGGAGTAAGCTGTTTTCACGGGACGCTTCGCAGAGGGAATCGCAATGCCGGCAATCATCACGCCCCCAGTCACGCCTCCAGGCACCGAAAAACGCCGCCGCGAGCTCGAAGACGGTGATCACGGCGGTGGAAGACGTCCGCCGACCGACAAACGCACCGGTGGCGGCGGCGACCCGGACAACTGGAACGAACGCCGCCGCGGACGCCCAGGCCCGCGCGAGCGCCTCGACCGCTACCGGCTCGGCCTCTTCTTCGGCCTCTCCGCGGTCTTCATGTTCTTCGTCGCGATCGTCAGCGTCTTCTTCGTCGCGCAAGGTAGCGGCCACATTGACGCCAATGCCCGCTATATCAACGAGTGGCTGCCCACCGCGCTCCCGCCCATCCTCTGGCTGAACACCGCCGTCCTGCTCCTCAGCTCGCTCACCATGGAGGTCGCGCGCCGCCACATGTTCCGCGAGATGCACGTCATGGACGAGTGGCTCGGCCTCGGCAAACCGATCACCCGCCGCACCATGCCCTGGCTCGTCGCCACCATTGTGCTCGGCATGCTATTCGTCGCCGGCCAGCTTGCCGCCTGGGACCAGCTCGCCACGCAGCGGGTGCACTTCTACTCCAGCCAGAGCAGCCACTCCTTCTTCCTCATCACCGGCGTCCACGGTCTCCACTTGCTGCTAGGAGTAGCGGCTTTGATCACTGCATTGATCGGCCTCTTCGCCTCCAAGCAGCTCGAAAATCGGCAAATCCTGGTCGATCTCGCCGCCTGGTACTGGCACTCGATGGGTCTCCTGTGGCTTGCCCTCTTCAGCCTGCTCGCCTTCTGCCAATGACGGGAGGCCGTCGATCCAACACCGTCGCCGGCCTGATCCTGGCAGTGACTCTCCTGGCTGCCAACCCGTCTTACGCCCAGGGTTGCAGCCAATGCGCCGACCAGATGCGCGCCACGCCCGCGGCTGTCCAGACCGCCTACCGACGTGCCATTGCCCTGATGATTCTGGCCGGAGGAGGAGTCTTCACTGCAGCCGTCCTTACCCTGCGCCGCTTCCGCTAGAGCAAAGCAAGCGACCCTGCCTCTTCCGTGCCCCCGCTGGAGCTGATCAGCTGTATACCACGGTCCGCCACGGTAGCCAAGCTCGGCACTCTTAACGCGAGTGGAGCCGGCATCCGCGGCGGAGATCGACCAGCTTCCGGCAATCACCTTGCGCTTACCAGTATCGGCAGATCCAGAAGAAGTCAGGGCAGAAGGATCAGTTTCCCCCGCGCCTTCTGAGCTTCGCTGACGGAGAGCGCCGTCTTCCAATCGTCAAGGGGAAAAAGTTCGGGCGATCGGAACGGAAAACCTGCCTTGTGCAGCAAGGTCCGCGAACTCCTGCAGAACGTCATAGCGCATGCGCATCCCAGGTTCCTCAAGATTGGAGCGGACGCCCAGTGTTTTTGTAGCCGCGAAGTCACTGATCGTCATCCCACGCCTGGGATCACCGGCAATCTGAACCAGCGCGGGCAGAGCGCCACTCACCGGCGCTGTGTCGAGAATCAGGTCAGGCGCCTTACCGGGCAGTGCCGAAACTCTTTCCGGTAAACCCTCCCCATAGGCAGTGACGACGGTGCCGAGAGCACGCAGACGAGCCGCGAAGGTCTCGCCGGCAGTGGCGATGACGCGTGCTCCGCGCAAGATCGAGATTTGAACCGCCGCGAACCCAATCGTAGTCCCCGCGCCGTTGATCAACACCGTCCTGCCGGTTTCAACGCCAAGGCAATCCAGGCTGCCATAGGCAATCGCGACGGCCATCGGCAGAGCCGCAGCTTGAGTTTCGTCCCGCCCGTCCGGAATCGGAGTCCAGTGCTGCAGAACGGCGTAATCGGAAGCACCCGCGCTAGCGGTGCTTACAAAATCCACTGGACCAAACACAAGCTGACCGGCTTCCACATCCTGCACGTCCCCGCCGACTGCATCGACAACTCCAGCAGCCTCCAAACCGATACCACGTGGAAGGCTGCCGGCGAACAGGCCTCGGCACAAGGCCCAATCGGCTGGGTTCAGACCACAGGCACGGACCTTCACGCGAACACGCTGACTGGCAGGCGCGGGCAGAATCGTCTCTTCTAATCGCAACACATCGGCCGGTTCACCGTAGCCGTGAAACCGGATGGTTCGTGTCGTGACGCTTGCAGTTGCTGGCATGTACTCTCCTTAGAGAACCTCCTAAGAAGGCCCCTAAGGGAGGTTAGGCGGTCTATTCTGTGCGACCAATGCTTGGCAGTACAGCATCCTAGTGCGAGCGTACAAATACGATGGATCCTCTTTCAGACGTACTCTCATCGCTCAAGCCACGGGCCTATGTCACTGGCGCGCTTTCCGCAGGCGATCCATGGTCCCTGCAATTGCCTGCCTATCCGGGCATCAGTGCTACATGGTCGTTGCAGGAACCTGCTGGCTGCGCATCGAGGATGAGCCTTCAGTCCGGCTTCACCAGGGAGACTGCCTCCTTCTACCGCACGGGAAACCTTTCGTCATCGCCAGCGATCTGGATCTCCCGCCGCTGGATGTACGCACGATCGTCTCAGGTGTAGCCCGGTACAACGGCGTGCTCCCAATAACTCCAGGTGAGGACTTTGTTCTGCTTGGAACCCATTTCGATCTCGAAGGAAATGCCGGCTTTCTGCTGGACGTCCTGCCGCCGATCGTTCTCTTGACCGGGGATCAGCAATGCGCCTCCATGCGATGGGCGGTGCAGCGTCTTTTGGACGAGATGCGCCAACCACAGGTAGGCGGAACCTTAATCTCGCAGCAGGTAGCGTATACCTTGCTCATCGACGCGTTACGTCTGCACCAGGAGCAAAGCAGTCACGGCCCGGGATGGTTCGCCGCTCTTGCCGAACCGCAGATCAGAACAGCGCTTGCCTGTATCCATGAACGGCCGGCACACGCGTGGACGCTCGAAGAACTGGCCCATGCCGCAGGACTATCCCGAACCGCGCTGGCCCAGTTCTTCAAGAAGACGGTAGGAGAAACGCCCATCGCCTATCTCACGCGCTGGCGAATGACGCTTGCGGCGCAAAGGTAAGCGAAAAGGAGGCACTGGCTGACATAGCGATCCATGTCGGTTACCAGTCTCAGAGCGCCTTCTCTGCTGCGTTCAAACGGCGCTACGGCATGGCTCCAAAACAGTTTGCGGCTGCGAGACGATCGACTCTGACGAATAGATAAGAATCGACGTCGTTTCTCTAAGCCGCAATGGCTGTTCTCGAAGTGAAAAGCCATTCAAAGTCTTCAGGATCGTCCCTCTTTGTTCGCAAAGGCAATCTGCAATCGGTTACCTTCATGCAAGCGGACAGAGCAGGGTACCACCCTACCCTTTCTTGCGCGGATCCTGCTTCTCCCGGCCCAGCTTCAGCGCCATCATGTACCACTCGAACTCATCGAAAAACTTTCCCGACTTCTCCACCAGCTCCTGTGTCAACGCCACGCCCTCCGCGCTCAAAGCCTTATCGACAGCAGGAATCGGTTGAATGGTCGGAATCGAACCCATGCCGGTCTCCGGAAGCAAAGCCCGCAGCTGCATCGCCGCGCGCATTCCACCAAACGGTGTCGTCGAATAACTAACAATCGCCGACGGCCGGTAAAGATACTCCTCCAGAAAGTAGTCGATCAGATTCGTTAGTCCAGGCGCCACGCTGTGGTTATATTCGGCGCACACAATCGCAAATCCATCCACTCGCTCATACAACTCCGCCAGCGGCGCTAACTTGGCCTTCAGGTCGCGATCCGCCGGATCCTCGCTGTTCTTCATCTGCTTCCACATCTTGTCGATGATCGGCAGTGCAAGCTCTCCAGCATCCACCAGATGCGCCTCATGACCCCGGGCCTTCAACTGCCCCATCACCCACTTCGCGGCACGATCCCCCATACGCTCAGAACGCGTCGAGCCTTGTAAAACCGCAACAATCATGCATCCACACCTCGCATTGTAAGATGCAGACAAACTACTCCGAGCAACCTCGCAAACAGCTTGCTATCGAGCGTCCGGGAATGGAGAGGCTCCTCGAGCTGGTCCGCAGGTCAGCCGCATCACCGGGACGCTACTAACGACGAGTCTTTTTCTTCGCCGGAACGGCCGCGACACCGCCTTTGCTGCCAACCTTGCCGGAGTTTTTCGCAGCCGCCGCCTTCGCAGGAGGTGCGGCCGTCTTTTTTGCAGGTGCGGCAGACGTCTTCTTCGCGGGTGCGGCTGACGCCTTTTTGGCCGGAACAACAGGCGCTTTTGCGCTCTTTCCCGCCGGCTTACTTTCTGATTTCGCTGCACTCTTGGCCGCCTGCTTCCCCGGCGCAGCCTTGGACACGATCTTCCCCGGAGCCTTCACCGGAGCCGGCAAGGTGGCAGCTGCCGCCGCAGCCGGAGCCGCCTTTGCCCCGACCTTCTTGGCCGGAGCCTTCGCCGCGACAGGCTCACTCTTCGTCTCCTTGGCGGCCGTCTTCGCTGCCACCGGAACGACAGGCTTTTCGGCCGCCTTCGCAGCCGGAACCTTCGGCCGCTCCACCGGAAGCGCCACAGGTGCTGGGGCCGGGGCCGGCGGTACCGGCGCAACGGCGACAGGCGCAACCGCCGCAGGTGAGGGCGCCACAACCTCCGGCTCCGCAGTCGCCGGCTCACCCTCCTCACCTGCCTCCTGCTCGTCGGCCTTCACACCCTTCTTTGCCCGCGACTTCGAAGGCTTCGCCTCTTTCTTCGCCGTACGCGCCCGGCGCAAACTCACCGGAGGCGGCGGCGCCGGCGGAGAGTAGGGCTCGAGGTACGCCTTGATCTCCTCGGGCGTCGTCAGCTTGCCATCCATCAGCTCAAAAAACAGCTTCTCCAGCAGATCCTCATACCCCGGCAGCTCCGGCGTAATCCGCATCTCCTGCATCAACACATAGGGCATCTTTTGCCGCGCCGCCGGCCACTCGGTAAAGAAGCTTTTGAACTTCGCCTGCAGCGCCGGGCTCCGGCTCGCGTACGCCAGCCATAACACCACCTCCGGCTTGGCCGAGGTCAGCAGCTTCCATGACTGCGACGGCAACGCCGCACCCTTGCCCCCCAGCTGCGTCCCCAATTCCTTCGCCTCGCCCTCCAGCGATTTCACCGCACTTACAAATCCCGGCCGAGGAAAACTCGCCGTAATCGCCTCGACCTCTTTCGCCGCCAGCTTGGCAACCAGCAGAGGAAAATTCGCCGCCGCTGTATCCGGATGAATTCCCTGCATCTGCAGCTGCGTCTGCACCTCGCGAAGCCGGTCCAGCTCCGCGATATTCACCTTGGCCGAGGTCCACGCCGGCGCCAGGTGCTGCATCCAGCCCTCGCTCTCGAGCCGCTTCAGCACCCGTAGCGGATCTTCCTCGTGGAAGATCTCCTCCGTCTCGTACCCGCGGTGAAACTCCGACAGCGCCGCAATGTACCCTTCGCTCTTCCCGGTCTCATACCGGGCCTGCGTCTTCTCGTCGAGCACCCATCCCAGCCGCGCCATCAGCCGCGCCGCGCGAATCATCCGCACCGGATCTTCAATGAATCCGTAGTTGCTGACCAGCCGCAACTCCCGGTTCTCGATGTCCGCCACCCCATTCACCGGGTCCATCAGCAATCCATACGATCCGCCATTGAGCGACAACGCCATCGCGTTAGCCGTGAAATCCCGTCGCCGCAGGTCTTCGAGGATCGATGCCGGCTTCACTACCGGCTTGCCCGGCTTCGGAAATGTGACACTCAGCGTGCTGCCGACCTCCATCCGCACATTGCCCGGAAACTGTACGAACAAGGCCTGCCCAGCCTCCGACTCACCGGCAATCGTTCCACCGGCTTTCTCCACTTCTTTCTTCAAGTTAAGCGCATTTCCTTGAACCACCACATCCAAATCCCGGACCGGAGAGCCGCTGGTCAGGTCGCGCACCGCCCCACCCACCAGAAACACGGTCATCTCGGCCGTCCGGGCCACCTCGCGCACGGCCAGCAAGGCCGATCGCTGTGCCGGGGAGAGACGATTTTCAAGCAGATAAATGTAGTCGGCCATACCTCTCTCGTACTCTCCGCGGGCGGCTCTTGCCGTCCGATAACTCATACATAATGCGCCACTTAGCGCGAATTTTGAGTCCTGTGCAAAACCCAAATGTACCACAGCCGGGGCCGGTCTGACTATCGTTGCTGCCGCTTCTGCGGCTATACCCGACATCCCGCCGCTGAAGCCGTACACTGGAGGCCACTCGCAGCGAGCCCGTCCGCCTATGCCTACGTCCCGCAAGAAGGTGATCGTCCGCACCCGCGAAGGCACACTGCAGCCCGGCTACCTGCCGCTCACCGGCATCCTCGCAGATCGCCAAGTCGAGCTGCTCGACCTCCAAGGCCGCATTCTCCCCGTCCCCGTCGACTCCATTCGGTGGATCGCCTTTGTCCGCGACTTTAACCTTGCCGACCAGACCGACCCCGAGCGGCTCACCCGCCGCGTCTTTCTCGCTCGCCCGCGCAGCGAAGGCCTCTGGCTCCGCCTTACCCTGCACGGAGGCGATCTCCTTGAAGGCCTCGCCCCCCTCGACCGCGCCCTCCTCGACGCGCTCGTCGACGACCGCGGCCTCTTCCTCGTTCCGCCCGATATCCGTTCCAACACGCAACGCCTCTACCTCCCGCACACCGCCATCGAACGCCTGCAGCTGCTCGCCGTCATCACCCATCCCTCGAAAACCAAACCCGCTCCGCTCCCCAAAGAAAAACCCGCACAACCCTCCCTCTTCCCCATCCCCCCAAACCTCACCTCATCCTGATCCCGAAGCCGCGCCAAGGAACTTTGTACTCCGTCTTTCACTTCATCGGCCGAGCTGGACAACAACCGCAGAAATGTCCCAATTCGCTACAATCCTCCCCATGAAACTTTCCGATCTGGCACAACGGCTCGGAGCCTCCCTCGAAGGCGACGGCTCAGCGCAGATCACCGGCATCGCCGGCATCGAGCACGCCGGCCCCGGCCAGCTCACCTTCGTCGCCAACAAGCGTTACGCCTCCCTCGCCCGCACCACCCGCGCCGCTGCCATCCTCGTCGAGCCCGCTTTCGCTCCGCTCTCCACCCCCACCCTCCGCGTCCCCGACCCGTACCTCGCCTTCGCCCAAGCTATCGAGCTCTTCTACCAGCCGCCCGCCTACCCGCCCGGCATCCATCCCACCGCCATCATCGCGTCTTCCGCGCGGATCGGAGCCCGCGCCCATATCGCCGCCTACGTCGTCATCGGAGAGAATGTCATTCTTGGCGACGACGCAATCCTCCACCCCCACGTTGTCCTTTACCCGCATGTTATTGTCGGCACAAGCTTTACCGCGCACGCCCATGCCGTCGTCCGGGAGCATTGCCGCCTCGGAGACCACGTCACGCTCCAAAACGGAGCCGTGATCGGCGCCGACGGCTTCGGGTTCGCCCGCACCCCCGCCGAGCCCGGCCAGCCCGCCTGGTACAAAATCCTCCAGTCCGGCCCCGCCGTTCTTGAAGATCATGTTGAAGTCCAGGCCAACGCCTGCGTCGACCGCGCCTCGATCGGTGAAACCCGCATCGGCCTGGGCACGAAAATCGACAATCTCGTCCAGGTCGGTCACGGCTCCCGCGTCGGCGAGAACACCCTGCTCTGCGCCCAGGTCGGGCTCGCCGGCTCGACCTCCGTCGGCCGCAACGTCATCCTCGCCGGTCAGGTCGGCGTCGCCGGCCATTGCACCATCGGGGATGGCGTTGTCGCCACCGCCCAAACCGGCATTCCCAGCGACGTCGAGCCCGGCAAGATCGTCAGCGGCTATCCCGCCATCGACAATCGCCAGTGGCTCCGCGCCGTGGCCCTCTTCCATCGTCTCCCCGAGCTCCTGCGCAAGCGCCGCGAACCCTGACTGCTATCCTCAGATCATGCGCTTCTCCCGCCTGCCGGCCTTGGCCGCACTGCTCCTTCTGCTGGCCGGCTGCCACTCGCACTACATCGATGCCTCGGTCCGCAACCTGACCCCCCAGCCCATCAGCCTGGTCGAAGTCGATTACCCCAGCGCCAGCTTCGGCACCCAGACCCTTGCCCCCGGCCAGGCGTACGCCTACCGCTTCAAAGTTCTCGGCTCCGGCGACCTCAAGCTCATCTACACCGATACCGCCAACAAAGAGCACGACATCCCCGGCCCCGAGCTCAAGGAAGGAGACGAGGGCCCGCTCGTCATCTCCGTCACCCCGGCCGGAGTCAGCTGGTCCCCTCCGGCCACCCGCAAATAGGGATGCGGGCACAACGCCTGTGCCTGAACCACGTTAGCGTCGCTCAACTGATCACATGGGCGTTAATGAGATGGTCCGCCGCTTGATTCTTCTGTGTCACCAGGAGGATCGTAGAAGCAGGTTCGGCAAGGAGGATCATGGCGAAGCAGATTCAGTCCATAGCATCGACCTGGGAAGACGACCTTTCACCTTGTGGTCTTGGGAGCGGCTGGCAAGCTGCTGGTGAAGAAGTTTTTCGAAGAAGCAGTTGGTTGGCCTATACGGCCAATTTGCAGACTTCCCTGATTGGTTTGGAGGCCTGCTCAGGAGCTCCTTTTTTTGGCCGTGCCTTGCGTAGCCAAGGCCACGATGTTCGACTCCTTGCGGCGCAGTTTGTGAAGTCTTTGGTGAAGTCGAACAAGAACGACTTCGTCGATGCGGAAGCGATCGCTGCGGCAGTCGACCATAAGAACATGCGCTTCGTCCCGATCAAGACGGATGACCAGTTGAATCTGCAGGCGATCCACCGTGTTCGCGACCGGCTGATCTCTCGACGGACGGCCGTAATCAACCAGCTGCGCGCGTTCCTGCTTGAAAGAGGTCTGGTGTTTGCGAAGATGCCGGCGAAGCTTAAGGCTGCCATGGCCGATATTCTCGAGGACGCGGAAGCTGACCTGACGCCCTTAATGCGCAACCTCATCAACACGCTGTGGGATGAGTGGAAGACTGTCGAGCGGCAGGTCGAAGAGCTCAACGACGAACTGGAGCGCATTTCTGCTGCGGACGCCGGCTGTACCCGTATCCGGCAAATCCCTGGTATCGGGCCGGTGGTTGCGACAGCCATCGTTGCTGCCATCGGCACGGGCGCTGCCTTTCGCAAGGGCCGGCAGTTCGCAGCGTGGCTGGGCGTTGTGCCGCGGCAGTACTCGACCGGAGGCAAGGCCAAGCTGCTCGGCATCAGTAAGCGAAGCAACGTCTACCTTCGCAAAATCCTGATTCATGGCGCCCGAGCTGCCGTGCTGCGCATCAGGCGAGATCGTGCGCCCATTGGAGCCTGGCTGGACAAGCTGGACGCCAGAGCTCATAAGAACGTCGTCGTAGTCGCCATGGCCAACAAGCTCGCCCGTATCGCCTGGGCGGTCCTGTCGAGCGGCAACGAGTACAGGCCGACCGCTGTGACAGCCTGAGCAAGTGAGAAAAAGACGCCTTCGGCTTGGAAACGCTCCGCATTCCCACTTTCCCTCACGACGACGATTGGTAAAGTTCCCCACCGAAGTCTGCATAGGACAGCAAGGACGAAAGAACAGTCACACGGCGTGTCACAAGCCTGATCCTGAGAATGGTCTTCAACGACCGAGGCGTTTATAAGGCCAGACACGCGCGCATCTCATCATGGCCAGGAGGAAGCAGCTCCACTCAAAGGCCGAATACATTTGCGCAGATTTGTCTTCTCGCCCAAACTAACCCTTGCAGTCGCGCGGCGGACCATACATTGGTAGGACCTGTTCTGAGAGAGTTACTGTTTGGGATGCGCCGTTGGAAGACTTTCACCCGCCATCTCTTCTCCTTTCGCCCATAAAGCCTTTGCGCGATCTGAATCAAGGGCGTAAGAACGAACCCCGACTTTTGCGGAGGGATCATCGTTCACCTCCGCGACATGGCAGTCCTCGCAATACATTGCTCCGATTTCATCCGCTGGAGCGACAAACCCCGTCCAGACGGAGCTTGCCGCTCCTTGAGGCACAGTCTTCCAATCGAAAGCCGCAACAGCTGCATCCTTGCCAGCACCAAGCGCTTCGATCAGCTTCCGAACTGTTTCAGTCTGGATCGCTCCTGGATGAACAGCCGCGGCGCGAATGCCTCTGGACTTAAAACGTCGATCGAACTCGACTGCAAAGAGGATGGTCGCTGTTTTCGAACGTCCATACGCAAGGTACTGGTCATAGGGAGTCTGCTGAAAGTTGGGATCGTCCAGGTCCACGTCGCTGCGCCGATGGCCCGCAGAGGACACCATGACAACGCGGCTGCCGGGATTCAACAGCCCGGCAAGGCGATTGATCAAGACGAAGTGGCCAAGGAAATTGGTTCCGAACTGGGCTTCGAAACCATCCGCCGTTACTCCCTTAGGCCCTGCCATCAGACCGGCATTCGCAACGATTCCGTCAAGGGGCAGGCCAGTGGATAGAACCGAATTGGCGCAGGTGCGGACGCTTGCAAGCGAAGCCAGATCGAGCTCTAGCAACTCCAGGCCTGCTCCGAGCGCAGGCTGAGCGCGCATCTGCTCGGTTGCCGCTCTTGCCTTATCCAGGTTGCGTGCAGTACCAACAACCGTCGCGCCATGCGCAAGAAGAGAGCGGGCGATCTCCACGCCAATTCCCGCCGAGACGCCAGTCACCAGGATCCGCCGACCGCTCAGGTCCACTCCTGCGAGCACCTCTTCTGCCGTGGATGTTGCGCCGAATCTCGTCGTCATTCTGGTCTCCTGCTATCGTAAGCGCCGTCTCTTCTCGCTACAACTCAACACAGTCCATCAGCACTATGGATCCCGCCAGGTGCCTCTCTACGCTGCTTGGGGCCTCAACTTCACCAACGGCGGTTCCCGCTATCTAAGAGACTGGCCACGCCCGCATCGCTGCTTCTGTCAGTTTCATGAGCTTTGTCCGATCAGCCCCGTCACGTGCCAGGGTAGACATCCCTTGGATCAGCGCCATGACATAGCTTGCCATTACTTCCGCATCCATCCTGGGCTTGGCACCGCGCTTCCTGCTCTCCAACTCGATCTTCTTCCGGAGACTCTCCTTGATCCGAAGGCGGATCTCGCTTAGCGCCTTCTGCACGTCGGCGGCGGCAGGGGAACAACTGATCGCTGAACTTGCGAGTAAGCAACCGGATGGAGTGTCCTCGCCGGTGAAGCCTATGGCGGCCGCTTGCAACAGACCCATGGCTGCGTCCCGTGCCGTCGGCGCTTGATCAATGATCGACTCAGAAGTCACCGGGCCTGATACGTAACGATGTACCACTTCCAGGAACAGCTGCTTCTTGTCCCCAAACGCTGTGTAAAGACTCGGCGGGGTGATCTGCATGGCAGCGGTCAGATCGTGGATGGAAGTTGCCTCATAGCCATGTCGCCAGAACAGCAGCATCGCCTGATGCAACGCGGCATCGCGATCAAAGCCCAAGGGGCGTCCGGGCCTGCGCTTCACCGTCGCTTCTTCCATTTGCATAGCCATCACTATGAAACATCTTGACTCTCGGGTGCAAGTGCTGGTGTACTTAGTTCCGTAGCGAACACTAAGGAAACCATCCATGTCACTCACGAACTATCGCACCCTCGGCCGCTCCGGTCTCATTGTTAGCCCACTCGCCCTTGGAACCATGACCTTTGGAACTGCACGCTGGGGGCTCGATGAAGCCGGTTCCGGCGCCGTCTTCAACGCTTACCTAGACTTGGGCGGCAACTTCGTGGATACGGCTGATGTCTACTCCGGAGGCCGAAGCGAAGAGATGCTGGGCAAGTTCGTTTCCGATCGTAAGCTGAGGGAGCAAATCGTCATTGCCACCAAGGCCGGGTTCGCCGCAGGCCAGGGAGTCCACACCGGCGGCAACGGTGCGAAGCATATCTATGCCGCTCTCGAAGGTTCCCTCAAGCGGCTGCGCACCGACTACGTGGATCTGTTCTGGATCCATGTGTGGGACTCAGTAACACCGGCAGAAGAATTGCTGGAAACGATGAACGCGTTGGTCCGGTCCGGCAAGATACGGTACTGGGGTATGTCGAACGCACCGGCCTGGTACGTCAGCAAGCTGGCGACTCTGGCAGCGGTGCGCGGTGCGGCGGGTCCCATCGCCCTGCAATACTTCTACGCGCTGATGAACCGCGACATCGAAGACGAGCACCTACCGCTTGCGAAGGAGTTCGGCATGGGGGTGGTTCCGTGGAGCCCGCTCGCGTTTGGACTGCTGACTGGCAAGTACGACCGCGCTATCGTCGAAGCCGGTTCCCGCGCGCAGGTGGTTTACCGCGTGATGCCGCAGCTGAAGATGAGAAGCGTCCAGAAGGAGATAAGCGGTTGGATGGAGCAAATCCATTCGGCGACACGCTCTTCACTCCGCGCAACTGGGCCATTGTGGACGGCCTGAAGAAAATCGCAGCAGAGGCCGGCGAGGCGCCCGCACGTATCGCGCTTGCGTGGGTCTGCGGACAGCCCGGAATCACCTCGACGCTGATGGGTGTCAGCCGCGCCGAGCAGGTCAAGGACAACGCAGCTGCTCTGGATATCGTGCTTTCGTCAGAGCAGCGGGAGGCACTCGATCGGCTCAGCGCGCCCGCCGACCCGCGCATGCTGTACAGCCTCTTCACACCATCCCGCGGCAATGCGCCGTCTTTGGAGGAGCCTCGGTGAGTGTCTAGACACTCGCAGCTCCCCGGGCCGACCTGCGGCGTTCTGATTCATTACAGGTGCGTTTGGCATTACTGATCTCAAACAAACTTGCTCGGTCGCAATCTCTGGAAATCGAACTTCAGGATGATCCACCGTCAGTGTGCCGATCGAAACCGTGCGATTGCGTGCCTGCAAACCTCAAGTCGGACTGTTGTACAGCTTCGGACTCTATGCGGGCGTGTCTTTTGCGCCCAAGCCGCGAAACGCCAGCGACAGAAGCCTCTTGACGCGCGCCTCTCCGGCAGAAGTTGGAGGAATTCTCCATAGAAGTCCTACAAATACCAGGAAATCTTCCGGATCAAATCCGGCATGTATCTCCCGTGAATGTTCGCAGGCACGAATCAGTTGCTGTACCGCACCTAGCATAGGTGTGTATGTTTCCTGAAGGTTCTGATCTGAGGTGGCAGCATGGACGATGTCAGCGACTCCGTACTTCATCTTGCCGGATTGAGCTAGGCGATCGCACCATACACGGAAAGCTTTGAGCGGCGGGTGCTTGGCGAGTAGTGTCGGCGCAAGTGCAACCAAGGTGTCGATCTCTTTTCGATACACGCCGAGCACCAGAGATTCACGGCTCGGAAAGTGACGGTAGAGCGTACCGGCACCCACGCCGGCTAGCTTGGCAATTGAGTTCAAGGATGCAGCAGGGTCCGCGGCCAAGGCGTCGCGCGCCACATCCAAAATACGATCCCTGTTGATCCGTGCATCGGCACGCAAATTGTCGTTTTCTGTCATAGCCCTTGCTAAAGCGGAGAGTTCTCCGGTACGCTCTCGTGTAACCGGAGAGTTATCCCGTTGTACCCGGTTGGGAGGCAACATGCAATACAAGAAGCTCGGTCACACAGGTCTTGACGTCTCCACAATCTGCATCGGTTGCATGGGTTTTGGGGAACCGACCCGCGCTTATCCCAGCTGGTCGCTTGATGAAGAGGCCAGTCGCTCACTGGTCCGCCACGCAATCGAAGGCGGAATCAACTTCTTCGACACCGCCAACCTGTATTCGAACGGTGGCAGCGAAGAGATCTTGGGCAGAGCCCTTAAGGATTTCACGAACCGCGATAGCGTTGTTATCGCTACTAAAGTGTCTGCGGCCACGCGCAATGGCCCTAATGCGATTGGTTTGTCTCGGAAGGCGATCATGACGGAAGTCGACCATAGCTTACGGCGGCTTGGCACCGAGTACATCGACCTCTACCAAATTCATCGCCGCGACCAAGTGACTCCATGGGAAGAGACATTGGAGGCGCTTCACGATCTGGTGAAGATGGGAAAGGTGCGCTATCTCGGTGCTTCTTCCATGAAGGCGTGGGAGTTCAGCAAGGCGCTCAACCTACAGAGAGCGAACGGTTGGATGCGTTTTGTGTCATTGCAGGACACCTACAACTTGGTTATGCGCGAGGAGGAGCGGGAGATGCTGCCGCTCTGTGCCGATGAAGGCGTGCAGACTATCGTCTATAGCCCACTTGCACGTGGCGTTCTTGCTCGACCGTGGGGAGAGTCAACAACGCGATCCGAAAAAGAGGCCGATGCCGGCCATAGAGACGAAATAAACGCAGTTAGCGATCGAAAGATCGTTGACGCAGTAGCGGCACTTGCAAAGGAGCGTGGTGTCAGCCAGGCAAGTATTGCCCTAGCATGGCTGCGCAGCAAGCCCATCGTTGCCGCCCCCATTGTGGGTGCTCTTAAGACTAAGCATATAGACGACGCGATAGCGGCGCTCGAAGTGACCCTGACGACTGAAGAGGTTTCGAAGCTGGAACTGCCTTACACACCACGTATGGACTATCAGGGAGTATCTGATCCGGCCATGCTGACTCGTGCGGTAGAAGCCGCGACTGGATTCAAAGTCTCCGCTGCCTGAAGACTCATGGCCTCGGAACATAGCACATACTCGAAAGCAGTAATTTGCTATGGCAAGGACAATTCTTATCACAGGCGCAAGCTCTGGAATAGGACTAGCAACAGCTATGCATTCGCGTAGCGAGGCTGGAATGTGGTTGCCACGATGCGCGATCCCGAAAGAGCGGACAGCCGGCTTAATAAGCAAACATTTTTGTCACTTCGCTCGATGTGACCGACGTTGCATCGATAGAGGCGGCTGTGACCGCCGCCACAGACAGGTCAAACTTGGATGTGCTATTGAACAACGCAGGATATGGTCGTCTTGGCGTGCTGCAAGCCATGTTGCCTGAACAAATTTAAAGGCAGCTACGGACCAACGTTTATGGTGTAATGCGCATGACACAATCCGTACTTCCCATTGTGAGAGCACAGGGCTCAATAACTGGCATAAAATCGAATACAACCGATCGGGCCGCTGTGACTGGACAGGAGCAACATCCTTGAAGTTCACACGGCAGCGTTTTCAACGCGGCACCCTGCGCAAAGTCGCGCGGGCCAACAATCAATGGGCCTGGGAGTACCGCTACCAGGACCCGTAACCATGAAGAGAAAATCGATTTTTTTGGGGCTCGACAAGTTTCCGACGCAGACCTCTGCGGAGCGTCATTTGGAAGCTTTCGTGCTGAAACTAAACGCAGAGAACCCGACCCTGGCAGTGTTGGAGCCCACCTTCGACGCGATTCTTGATCGGTTCATCGAGGACGAGCGCATGATGGAAATCAGCAAAGTCGCCCCGGTGAACACCTCAAGGACGACCAACTGAGCTACTCGACGGTAATCTCCTACCTCAGCGTCATTAAGCGAGTTCGCGCGAAGTGGGGAACCACCCGCATCACGCGCATGAAGCCGATGCTGATTCAGGCATGGCTCAGAGAATTGGAATCCGCACCCAAGACCAAAGGCCACATCAAGGCAGTGATGTATCGGCTGTACGAGAAGGCCATGCTGTGGGAGATGGTGGAGTGACAGCGGAATCCGATGGAGTTGGTCGAAATCAAGGGCGTCAGCAAGCGGCCGATTATCTTGACCGTCGAGCAGTACTACCAGATCCTCGCCTTGCTGCCGGAGCCCTACCAGACGATGGTGGCGGTCGCCCAATGCACCGGTCTCCGTGCCGAAGAGATTCTGGCGCTCGAATGGGAAGACATCGACTTCGAGAACCTCTGTATGAAGGTCGTCCGGGCGGTCGTACATGGCCGAATCAAAACCGTGAAGACCGACTATTCCGAGGACGAACTTCCGCTTGATCCCGGCTTCGCAGAGGTCCTTCTCACCTGGAAACGCAGGTTGGGAGCCGAACGCGAGGCGCAAAACGGGATTTCAATCCCACTCGTGGGGTTGGACCTGGTGTTTCCGAGCACTGCCACCGGCAGGCACTTCCACGCGGCACCGGCGCAGCAGGACTACATTCGTCCCGCTGGCTGCTGCTTGGTGAAGTGCCCGAAGTGCGGAGCCGGAGTAGGTGTCTGGTGTCTTGAGGCTGGAAAGACTCCTAATGGGAAGCGTCTGCCGCTGCACGACGAGCGGTGGGAGGCTGCTGGAAAGTACGGCAGCGTAGGGTGGCACACCTTCCGCCATACCTATCGTTCCTGGCTGGACAGCACGTCTGCGCCTATCGGCGTGCAGCAGAAATTGATGCGGCATACGCAGGTTTCGACCACGATGAACGTGTACGGAAATGCCTTGATGACGGCCAAGCGGGAGGTCAACAGCAAGGTCGTAAAGATGGCATTGAGGAGCGCTTAAGCCCATGCAAAAAACGCCAACCGCTCTTGATACTTCCCAAAGAGGTTTTGTGACCGCTCTTATTTGGGGTTATCTGGGGTTGACGTTTTCGCTAAGTGGTTGCGGGGGCAGGATTTGAACCTACGACCTTTGGGTTATGAGTGAGAGTAGAAACGTAGTTTCAACGAGTTGCAAGGCCCGATCGGGAGCCTTATGTAGTCGTAAGTTATTGAAAGTAGGAAGAGGGATTTTTTGCATCGGGTTGAAACCGGGTTGAAAACCCAACGACCTTTGGATTTCCAACCCGGCGAGAATAACTTTGACGATACCTTTCGATACCTGAATGAGACTTTATCATGGTGCCTAGAGGTGATTTGAATGTCGGCTACCCCTGCCTTTGCGAGCGCCGACCCAGCCCTCTTCAATCCCCGGTCCGGCCGACTCGATGCCTCTCGTATTGCGAGCGATATCCAACTGCCGGTCTCAACGATTGCTGTGGCTATCGGCAAGAAGGCTCCGAGTGTTCGCAAGCACCCCGACGCCAGCAGCCTGCAGCCGGAACTTCGTCGCTTGTATCGCGTTTGGGTGGCCATCGTGGAGCTTTACGCCGGTAACAAAAAGAGCGCCCGCATCTTCCTCAACGCGCCTAATAAACATCTTGAGAACCAAGCGCCTGTCGAGTTCATTGAGAAGGGCGACCTCAAGCCCCTTGAAAGCCTCGCCGAAGCGATGTGCGCGAGAGAGCACATATAGGAATGTCGCGACCAAGGGCTTCCGTATGTATTTAAATGGGGGTACAATAAACACGTGCATACTGTCGTAGAAACTGCCGAATTCCAAAAGCAGGCGCGAGCGGTATGGAACGATGCAGAGCGCGAAGCCTTCATCGACTGGATCGCTGGCAACCCGGATGCAGGCGATGTCATTCCAGGCGCGGACGGAGCCCGCAAAGTACGCTGGAGCCGTGCTGGGATGGGCAAGCGCGGCGGCGTGAGGGTGATCTATTTTCACCTGACAGACGAAGAGATTGTGTTGCTAGTGATGGTCTATGCCAAGGCTGTGCGAGCCAGCGTGAAACCCAAGGACATAAAGCGGGGGTGAAACATGAAGACACTGAAGAAGATGGACGTAAACAAAGTAGCCCGCGCAATCGAAGAGGATGCAGGCCAAGCGTTGCCGGGATTGCGCGAGTCTCTGGCCCAGGCTAAGGCCAGCAATTTTGCGCAGGTTCACACACCAGAACAGATTGTCGCTCGCCGTCGCGGTCGCCCAATAGGAAGCAAGCAGGAGGTCACGAAAGAGGCGGTCAAAATCCGGTTGGATGCCGATGTCATGGCGGCGCTTCGGGCGAGCGGGGATGGCTGGCAAACGCGGATCAACGATGCTCTGCGGGCGTCGCTGGCCCTCAGCGGAAAGATCGTATCCACCTGACTGCACCTGCGGTGTAACTTAGCAGCCCGGAGCATCATTGCTGACGAGAAGCCGACTTCCCGTTCCTAACGGAACGAAACCAGATAAGCTTTATTGTGCATTGCAAGCCGACGTTAAGGATAGCCCGTGAAAACAGCCCGTATCTGGTCGAGGAGAGCCCTGCTGTTCTCCGCGTTCTCTGTGTTCTGCGCGGCTTCAGTGGCTAACGCTGCTGCGAAGGAAGGGTCCATGGGACAGATTGGGCTAGAAGCCGGGAAAATAAACCTGAAGGCACCACAAGAACTCTCTCGATTCGCATTCCTTGTGGGTCAGTGGCGTTGTGACGCGAGGCTGAAGTCGGCAGATGGGGGATGGCAGCACTTTCAGGTGCTTTGGACAGGACATTACATCCTCGATGGATACGCCATCGCAGATGAGTACACAATGACAGACCCCAGAGGAGCACTGGTCGTACTTGGAATGAACTTCCGAACCTATGACGCTTCCAAAAAGGAATGGCACATCAAGTGGCTAAATGCCCTGTCGGGAACATGGACCGATCTGGTGTCGGGGGACGCAGGCGGGATAAGCATCACCGACCGAGCGATCACTTATTCCTTTAAGGAACCGATTGCGGCCCAAGCGTACACGAGGGCCACATATACCAACATCTCCGGGGATCGTTTCACCTGGATCGGTGAGAAGTCGAACGATGCGCAGTCCTGGGCTGACTTCATGGTTGTCGAATGCAAACGCAGCGGACATTAGGGTGAGAGCTCCACACCACATGGTCGCATAACTCCTGTTAAACGCTCTTGTCGTCAGCTGCGGTTTACTTCGCACAAGCCGACTCGTGGGTACTAATCGGGTTCTCGGCGGTGTGACTCGGCGATTTGGCACACTCGAGAAGGGCCTTTGCTTTTCTAGACTTTTCGTAATTTCGGGGCCATGGTCCGTATACCCGTCGTATGTTCGATTATGAGCTGACTTCGAGGGCGTGCATGGAAATCGAAACGCAACGAATCGCGCTTGGGTTGCGTCAGGGAGATGTAGTCGTCCTTGAGTCTCTGGTCCAGCAATACCAATACCGGCTTGTTCGTTATCTCGTCTCGCTGTTGGGCAGACGTGATGGAGTTGATGATTTCGTGCAGGAGACGTGGCTCCGAGTCCTGGAGCGAGGTGGGTCGTACGACGGGCGGTCCCGCTTTGAACCCTGGCTCTTCAGGGTGGCACGCAATATTGCTCTCGATACCATGCGTAAGCGAACGATGTTCAGCCTGGACTCAAATGAGGAGGATGATGTTCGCACATCGCCTGCATCCGGTGAGCCTTCGCCTTATACGCTTGCTGCGCGGACACAAGATGCTGAGCGGCTTGCCCAATCGCTGCAAACCCTGGAGCCCGTCTTTCGCGAAGCCCTCGTGCTGCGCTTTCAAGAAGATTTATCTCTACAGGAGATATCTGTGATTGTGGGAGCGCCGGTCTCTACCGTAGCTTCCAGAATTTATCGAGGACTGGCAACGCTGCGGCCGCAGTTCGAGGGAGACACAGCATGAATATTGACCACGACGACACTTTCCAACGCATGATCAACGAGAGTCTGGCGGGCGTCCTCTCAGCGGAGAAGGAGCAATCTCTTCGCCAGCATCTCGCCACTTGCGCTCCATGCCAGGAGTATCTCAGCGCCAGCAACCGGGTTATCGCGGGCCTCAGCGGTTTTTCCTTCGATGTGAATCCAACCCTAAATGCCAGGGTTCTGGCAGCCCTCAAGCTGCATCAGACCGGGACAATGCGACAGCACAGCGTGCCATTCAAGAACTGGGCTGCATTTGCTGTAGCACTTTCGATGTCCTTTGTCGGATCGGAGCTCGTGTACCAGACAGTCGAGCGCCTGGCGGTCCCAGCGCATTCTGTCTCTGCCCAAGTCCAGGCAGGCGTGCTCGTCTTTTGGCTGCTGCCATCTCTTTGCGCGGCCTTATGTCTGCTCGCGGCGTCTGGTGAGAATAGAGGGATTGCATGACACAGCAATCGGCGGTGCTACTGATAGCGTTTTTGGCCGGAATTGTAGTTGCGGCTGTCTCACTAAGAACGGCAAGGCGGAAGATTCTACCCCGACCTGCCATGGGCATCGCGGCACTGGCTATCCCCATTTGGGTGCTTTATTTTGCTTCCGGCCAGGGCCGTTCCCTACTTGCCGCCAGAGGATTTCTCAGTGCGATGCCGGAAGCGCTTTGGTTTGGCTTAACGTTTGGCGTCTTCACCGCGGCCTTTTTCCTTGCCCTCGGCTATGTCTACGGGGACGCAAAAAGACGTCAAAAGCCCGCCTGGGCCTGGGTGATTGCCGCTTTCCTCATACCCAATTTTATTGGGTTCATTCTTTATTTTCTGTTCCGAGGGCCTCTCCTTAGGCTTTGCGGTTCCTGTGGCAAGCCTATTCGCGGGGGGGAAGCATTCTGCAGCCACTGCGGATCCTCGCAGGGTTCCTAATGTCGAACGCATCACTGCGGACGATCACAAAAAAACGGAGGACGGTATGAAACGTGAACGCGCCTTACAGGTAGTGCTGGTTGTTGTGGGCTTGCTTTATAGCTTTTGGGGCTATCTCCTGTTTGACAATCTGTGGCACGCTCAGTGGCTTAGCCAGCATAGCGATGTCATGCCGATGTTCCTTTGCCTTAACACGGTGCTTGGTGTGTGTCTGTTGCTGGCTGTTAAGCAGCCGGCGAAGCATCGGTTGATGATCGGTTACGGCGCGTGGTCAAGCCTTGCCCACGCGTTCACGATGACCATCATGTCGGCGCACGCCATAGCTCACGGGACGCACAGGCAGGATAGCCCCCAGGACATCGTCATGTTCGTCGTGATCGGAGGCACGCTGCTCGCACTCCTCCCGGCAAAACAAGCATCGCCGGTTGGCGCGCCTATCAGTAAGCCGCGCTTTGCCGAACGCTAGACATCTCGAATTCAACTATCGAGAACAGGCCAATGCGCTCATTGAGTTCCGGTTAGTCCTCATAAAGGTGTTCTCGGAAGCGGTGACTATGGACCGCCCGCCTCCTGGCGATCCCGGCATGTTCGTTCCCAGCTTTCCTTCGAAAGACAAAAGCTCATCCACAGAGCCGCCTGACCGGATAGATCGAGAACAGCATCGCCCATGTATTCCGCTCCGAGTTTTCTCGTCGCTCGTTGGGAGCGGATGTTCATCGGAGAGATGTGGAACCAAACCTCGAAAAAAGTTCCGAAAGCATGATCCAGCATGAGCCGTTTCAGTTCAAAATTCGTCCTCCCGCCCCAGCGGGTGTGATGTAGAAAGGTAAATCCAATCGAGATGCTCTCGGGATGATCGGGCGACACGTAAAACCTGGAACAACCGACGATGCGGTTGTCCGAACGGTCGATCACTGCGAGCGTCCCTCCACTTTCCATAAGCGTTCTCGCATATGGTTCGAAAACTTCTCGCCGGTATCGATCCTTCGAAGGATGTCCCGCCCACGTCTCGGGGAAACTCGCCGCCAGGTATAGGGCTTCCAGATCGTCCTCTTCCAAGGGCTTCAGCCCAAGGTAGACGCTCGAAAGGTGTGGTTGGAAGTCGAAGGAAGGCGCCATAAGCGAGTCTATCAATACGCGTTGCTCCTCATAAACGCCGTTCTCGATAGCTGGACCGGTTACAACCGCAAAACCATGTGGTCGACAATACCGGTCAAGCCGGGTGCTTCGCGTGGTCGTTGCCCAAACGCATTGTGGTGTGAACGTGCAGTTTGTTGGCCCATTGATCGCCTTGTGGGCATTTTCGATCCAGAGGGAACGGCTGGAGACGGAACAGGATTTTTCCACTGACATCCGGACCGTGCGCTGTTCGACCGCTCGACGCAAGCGGGCAGTCATCACGAACGTTTTCTTCACGCAGAAGTGCGTAACGGCAAACCTGCTGATCAAAATAAGCGCGAGTGCCGAATCACCGCGTACTAGTCGCCCCGAAGGGCGCTCCAAGACCGGCGCTTATTCCCCTGATGAATAAGCGACCCTCTCGCATTTATTGGACTCCGTGAACCGAGTGATTCTACGTTGCCCATATCGCAACCGAATCCACGGTCGATTGAGGTGCCAATGCAGATCAAAGTTAGGCTCGATTCCCGGCCCATCCAGAGGTGGGCAAGACTCTTCTCAAAACAGACGCTACTCCGTGCCGCGCGCGTGATGGGGCCGACTCTGGTCGCCCTTACATTCGCCGGCGTTGCTCATGCCCAGGGAACGATGGATTTCTCCGGGGCGCAAACCTTGATGGGGACCTTCAAAACTTTTGCGATTTACGCAGGTGCCGTTATCTGCTTCGGCGGGCTCATTTTCGCGGGAATCCGCATGATGAGTGGTCGTTTTCAAGATGCTATACCAGGACTCTTCGGTGCGCTATTCGGTGCCGGAGTGCTCGGCTGGGGTGCCGGTTGGATAGGCAGCCTGACCGGACAGTCGATGTAGGAGGTGCATCGACATGACCAAGCGGGGAGAACCGTTACCGATCAATCAGGCCATGAACAGGCCCAGAGCCAAGCTAGGGCTCGACCTCTCGACATGGATGGCCATTGTGTTTGTGAACGTGACGGTTTTCCTCGTAGGGTTCCGACTGCTGGCGATTTTGAGCTTCCCGACGATGGCCGTCGCGGCTTGGCTAATCATTCGCAAACACCCAAAGATGTTCCAGCTCTGGGGCCTGAGCCTCAACCAAAAGAGCTACTATGACCCGCGCAAACACTGAGCAAGTCAAACATACCCCGTGGTTCGCGAAGGCGGGAGCCGCGTGCAGCATCGTTCCGATTGCACGCTTCGTCAGCCCCAATATCTTCGCGCTGAAGGGAGGTGGCTATGGATGCCTTTTCTCCCTGACCGGTATAGACGAGGAGGGTGTCACCGACCTTGAGCTTGATTCGCGTATGCGCTCCATCGAAGGCGCGCTCCGCGGACTCCCCAAAGGCTCCTGTCTCTATCAGTACACGCGCGTGATGTCGGGGTTCGAGCTTCCACGCCAGGCGAACTATACGAATCCCGTCACCGAGGTGTTCGCGTCCGACCGGTTGAACTTCCTGAACCAGAATGCAGCCTTCCGCCGCATTGACCTTCACTGGTGTTTGACGCTGGAGCCATCAAAAGCCAAAGCGTTCGAGCGCAAGCCACAAGAGAACGCCATCGATACCTCGCGCATGTTGTCCGATCTTGAGAAGACCGCAACCATTCTTCAGTCCCATCTCGGCAGCTCGTTGGGACTGCGTTTGCTTGATAAGACCGAGACCTTCCAGTTTTTCAGCTACCTCTTCAACCTTGAAGAGTGGGCCGAGCGCGACCAGCTCCGCAGCGACACCGGAGTAGACAGGCAGATCGTGAAGAGTCCGGTCGCATGGCACAGCGACCACGTCACGGTGGGCAAACGCCACGTACAGATGTTCTCTCTCAAGACGACACCAGAAGCGTCGCGGCCTTGCCTTTTCTCCGGCCTGCTCACTCTCGACTGCGATAGCGTGCTGTGCTCGACATGGCGGGTGAAGTCCACGGCGGCGGCTCGCAAGGAAATCGACTCCCAGGAGAAGTTCATCTCTTTTTTCAAGGTCGGCGTTCTGACCCGTGTGATGAGCGGACGCGATACTGCGTCGTTAGAAACCGGCGCGGGAGCGAAGGCCGCAAACATCAACGTCGATGACCTAAGCGAAGTGATCCGTGGCCTCGACAAGAAGGCGCAGGGAGAATTCTCCCTCCGTCTCCTACTCGCTGCGCGAAGCCCAGAGCAACTTCGCGATGTTGTCCCCGCTGTGCATCGGATCTTCGTTGATGCAAGGGCGCAAGTGATGGAAGAAACGCTTGGGAACCTTTCAGGCTTCTACGCTATGTTCCCCGGCAATCACAAGTTCAACATCTTCCCGCTGTGGTTGTCGGAGGATCATCACGCGCGGCTGTCCTCGGTATTCGCGCCCAGTATCGGACATCCACACTCGGATGACCTGGATTCGGAATACCTCAACATCTTCGAGACGCGCACGCGGACGCCGTTTTTTCAGGACGTGTATGTGGACGGCGTGCGCGTCATGCTTATCATCGGGCCAACCGGCTCCGGTAAGTCCGTGCATGGGAACGCGGCGATTGCTCTTGAGCAGAAGTATGGTGGTTTTACGTACATCTTCGACATCGGCGGCAGCTACGAAAGCGTGGTCGAGCTATACGGTGGCAAGGTTGATCGAGTAGGCAAAGACGGCCCGCGCATCAATCCATTCTCTCTTGAACCTACCGAAAGCAACATCAAGTTTCTGTACTCGTTCATCAAATTGCTGCTTACCAATGGCGGCGCGGAGTTGGAGCCGGAAGACGACGACGTGATTCATAAGGCCGTCCAGGATATGTACCTGCTCGATCCTGAAAACCGTCGCCTTTCGAATCTCTTCCTGCCCAAGAAGCTCGACCGTTATCTCTCGAAATGGGTCGGCAAAGGCATTTACAACGCCGTCTTCGACAATGTTCAAGACAGCCTCTCGCTCTCGCGCCTTCAATGCTTCGACTTCCAGGGCGTGAACAACGAGCAGTACGCCGACCTCATAGAGCCCTTGATGGTTTGGCTCCTCCGCCGGATCAACGATGTGCTCTATAACCCCGCCAATCTTGGGGTTCCCAAGCACATCCTCATTGAAGAAATCTTCTCTTCGATGAAGAACAAGCAGCTCTTGGATGCTGCGCTCGCTTCCATCAAGACGGTTCGTAAGAACCTCGGCGGCGTGACCATGATCGGCCAGTCCGCCGATGACCTCGGCGCGAACGCCGACAGCATCGTGAATTCCTGCACGTCTTTCCTGTTTCTCAAGGACGCGACCTTCAATCGGAAGCGATACGCCGAGCTGTTCAAGATGAACGAACAGCAGCTCGCTCTCTTCGAGAGCTTGCAAGATCGCGAGGGCTTATACATCCGTCGCGACGGGCTCACCAAAGTGGTGACGCTGCGGCTCGATAAGCGCAGCTACGCCACGTTCTCTACCAAGCCGAAGGACCGTGTTCGCCGCACCAAGCTGATCGAAAAGTACGGACTCACCGAGGGCATCACGCGCTTCGCCCAGGGCGAGACTGTGTAACTAATCCCACCTCCACCGAAAGGACTACCAGTGAAACCGCCCATCATCCTCGTCATCTGCTTTGGTCTCGGCTTGGCCGCCGCCGCCCACGCAGCAACCGATCAGCCTCACCATCTGGAACCCGCCGCGCCGCGCACCGTTACGGTGTCGGAGGCAGACACGCCGCCTGCCATCCGTGCCGGCCTCCTGCAGTCAACGCTCATTATGCTGCCTGCTGAGGAGAAGGTCGCCAACGTCTTTGCCGGAGACACGGTGAATTGGGTATTTGACGGCGGCCACGTCGCCAGCCGCTTCATCAGCGTCAAGCCAAAGGTGGCGAACGCTACGACGGACATTCACATCGTGTCCGACCACGGCAACGAGTACACCCTTCAGCTTCGCGAGGTGTCGAGTGACGCCGACGCTCACTTCGATTCCAAAGTCTTCATCACGCCGGGCGACAAGGCCGCGAAGAACCGGCTGGTCGAGTTGCCGGTGTTCGTTCCGGCTGCTGAGTTGGAGAAGGCCAAACAGGAGGCGATAGCCGCCAAAGCTGCGCAGATCGCCGAATTGAAGGCTGAGGACGCAAAGGCCGAGACGTATCGCAGCAAATATCCCGGCACACTCCACTTCGACTACACCTGGGACACCAAGAAAGGCAATGCGCTGGGCCTTGAACAGATATGGCATGACGACAAGTTCACCTACTTGCGCGGCCACTTCCAGGAGACACCCGCGCTTTATGAGGTGAAGGAGAAGAAACCGTCGCTCATCAACTTCGATTTCAGTAACGGTCTCTACACCGTGCCGAAGGAGCTCGACAACGGCTATCTCTCCATCGGCAAGCAGAAGGTCGAGTTTCACCGTGCGGAAGGAAAGGAATAGTCATGGCAGACGAAAATCTGAATCAACCCGCCACCGTTCCCGAACAGCCAGAAGCGAAGCCGCCCGTGCGTAAAGGAATGCCGTTGGTCATTGCACTGGTCCTCATCATCGCGCTTATTGGCATCGCCAATTTGTCGAGTCTGGTAAGCGGCAACAAGAAGGCGGCGTCGCAGAGCGCGTTGCCGATGCGGCCAGCCACGGCAAACCCGCAGCAGGTGTCGAGCTTCGAGACCCAGCAACAGGCGCAGGCCCGGCAGGATGCCGACCTCGCCCAGAGGCAACAGCAGCTCGCAGCCGCCATGCAGCAATTACAGGCGGCGCAAGAGACGCCCGGCCCGGAGGCCGCTGGCGCACCTCCAATGACCGCCGCCCAGCGCGACGCGATTTACGGCAACAGCGCGAATGCACCGTCCCACACTTCCAACGTCTCGGAAGCGCAGGCGGAGGCCAAGCAAAAGCAGCTTGCGCGGGAAAAACAGGAACAGGACGCCATCAATAGCGATACCGTCGCCATCGACTTCCAGCACTCCGGCAACGCCGCTGTGGCCGCGCCCACGACTACCGCTGTGCTCGGCGAGCGTCAGGAGGCGTCGTCCAAAGCGAGCGGCGAAGCCATTACGCCCACTCTTGATGCCTCTGCCAAAAAGGCCGCCATTGCGGAGGCGAGCGCAGATCAACAAACGAGACCGAGCGCAAAGGCCGACCCGATGGGGCCGTATGACTTCGACACCTACGATGGGCGCTTGTATCGGATCTTTGAGGGCACAGTGTTGGAGGCGGTCGTCACCAACCACATCGACGGCGGATTCAGCGGCCCGATCATGCTGGACCTGACCACCGACCTCTACTCCCATGACCATCAGCAGCTTCTCTTGCCCCAAGGAACGCGGTTGCTTGGAACTGTACAGAGCGTTGGTAGCGAACAGCAGCGCAAGGTGTTCGTCACCTTCCATCGCGCAATCTGCCCGGACGGATTCTCTTTGGAGTTCGCGAAGTTCATCGGCCTTGACCAGATCGGCACAACCGGTATGGCCACGAAGGTGAATCACGGTTATCTCGAAGCCTTCGCAGCCGCGGCAGCGATCGGTGGCTTGGGCGGCCTTGCTCAGATCGGCAACAACGGAAGCGTCTTCACGCCTTCAACCCAGATTCGCAACGGCATCTCCGAGCAGTCTGCCCAAGAGGGCGAACAGGTTCTCAATCACTTCCTGAATCGCCTGCCCGTCATCACGCTCAAGGAAGGTTCGCGCGCGCGCGTGTACATTGGCACGGATTTGCTTGTCCCGTCCTACGCGGAGCATCGCGTCAGCCCCACTTTGTAGAGAGGAGCACTGTGATGAATGATCGCTTCGCACATTTGCTTCGCAAGTCCCGTGATGCCAAACAGGGCGGTCACGAAGCCTGGGCTGTGCAGTCTACCGGTGAGAAAGTTGCCGTCGCCCTGGTTCTCAATCGCGCCGATTGGCTCGCCGAGATCGGATACACGCTTCCCGAGGCTATCGAGCGCAGCGGCGCGGAGTGGATAGCGATGATTCTGCAGATTGCCCGCCAACTTGCAGAGGAGAAGTGACCGCTATGCAGAGGATTAGTCTCGATCGCTTGTATCAGGTCTCCGCAATCACGGCCGCTATTGTGCTCGTTCTCCTGCTCATCGGGACAACTACCGGGCGCGAAACGCTTGCATGGATTTACCTCACCGCCACGGACGCGATTGCAAATGCAACCCACGTCCACGGCTTTCCCCTGGACAGGCTCGACCCGACCTGCCCGCAATGCATGTAGTTCAACCCAAGCACAGGAGGCTTTATGAAAGTCACACTGACCAAACGCCGCAAGTGGCTCTTAGGGGCAGGCGCGGCTCTGCTTCTCACCGCGACACCCAGCTTCGCGCTGTTCGGTATCGGAGATATCGTCTTCGACCCGACCAGTTACGCCAGCCTGGTATCGCAACTCACCACGCTTGAGTCGCAGTACAACATGCTGAAGAACAACATCACGCACTTTTCCGCGAAGCAACTGTGGCAGACCGAACTCCATGCTCTTGAGAACGTGAACGTAGCCAGCATGTTCGGCGAAACTGCCGGCATCAAGATTGCACTGAACGCTAACAACCCGAACGCATCGCTGACCGGTTGGCAGACGGCCACGGTGCCGATGAACAGCAATGCCAGCACCTACCTTGCCGGACAGCAACTCGGCAGTTCCCGCATGTCGCAGCTCGCCATGATCGAAACGTCGGACGGCGTTTCGCCCGACTGCCTCACGGCCGTGGGTCAGTACCGTTCAGGCAGGACAACGAACCTCACGGCTAATAGCTCGCTGATGTCCAGCCAGTTCGACAACAGCGATTCGACCAACGCGGAGGTCCAGCAGCTCAATCTCCTGAACGCGGCAGAAGGCCAGCGGATGTCGGAGATGCAATCCCAAGGCAGCTTGCAGGTCTGCCTTGCAGGACAGATGACCGTCGCCAACATGGAACGCCGCAACGCGGCTGCGGAGGACATGAACACGGCAGCATTTGTTCAGCAGCAGCGTTCCACGAACGATGTGAGCGCCGCGAATGAAGGTAGTACCTGGACGACCTACCTTCCCTAATCCAACCACGACCCACGATTGAGAGAGCGATATGGCATCCATTCTTGTGTTAGCGCAGGCCCTTCCTTCCGCCAGTTCTGGCGTCGATTGGCTGTATCAGTTCACCAACAATCTGACGAACCTCACCACCCAGAACGGCGGTGCGCTGACGCAGCTCGGTCTTACCGAGCTAAGCTGTATCGCTCTCTTCACTCTGGTCAGCATGTCCATCAACTGGAGCACCACCGGTATGAGCTTCCGACTCCATCAGGATCATGTCCATGTGGGCGACCTTACCAATTTTCTGTTGAAACTCATCATCTGCTGCCTGCTCGAAAACTATTGGGTGAACCCATTCCCCGGTGCGAGCTTCGGCATCAATCACTTCTTTTCCTACATTGCCCAGGCAATGGTCGCGGCCTTCGATCAGAGTTCGCTCAACAATTTGCTCCAGCTCCTCAAGACCGCTGGCGACAACACCGCCATGCCGTCTTTCACTGCACCACTTCAGATCCTCTGTTACGTCGTCGTGCAGCTCATGCTTGGTTTGGCTTCGGCCATTCTGTTTGTCATCAATTGCAGTTCCTTCATTTTGTACGGCGTGACTGCTCTCTTCGGTCCGGTGTTTATCCCCCTTCTCATGACCAAGAATTTCCGCGCCAAGTTCTTTCACTTTCTTGATGTGCTCATCAGCTTCGCCATGATTCGCGCCGTTGCCGCTGCATTTATCTTCGTCTGGGCGGGGTTCATGAACGGGTTTATTCAGCAGACGTTCAACGGCAACTATTCGATGGAGATGTGGATGGCGAACCTCATCCCGTGCTTGATGGTGTTTGTGGCGTTCATCATCAACATGCTCTTCATCCCCAGCATGACGCAGGCGATCTTTGGCGGTGCCGCTGGACTCACGTCCGCAGCGACGCAAACAGCCGCAGGTGTAGCCGCGTTAGTGGCGAAAGCAGGTGCTTGATATGTGGAATTTTCTACTCGCGTTTTTCTCAGCACGAGCCGTGGGCAGGTCACGTGTCCTTCGGCGTCTGCTGGCACTCTTTTTATTCGGAGCACTGATTGCCGCGCTGATTTATACGGCTGTCGTGTTCCATGCGGTAACAGAAAGGAGTCATGCGCGCCATGTCCACCCACACTCTTCCAATTGATAAATCTCTCACGCCGAAACAGGCTGCGCTTGCTGACGAGATCGGCAATGAGATCTACGCTTCCCATTACTCCGAACGGAAGGCGTACCGCCTCATCATCGGATGCGGAACAGTTCTACTTCTAGGTTCAATGGGCTTGAACCTTTCGCTCGCCCGACGCCCCATTGCCAACCGCTACATCCGTATCGACGAGATGGGTCGCGCTCAAGCGATCCAATATAGCGATTTGAACTACAGTCCGCGCGAAGGTGAGGTCCGAACATACCTTACGGACTGGGCCAACTATCGCTACACCATCAGTCGCGACACAATCGCCAAGAAGTATCCGCTCAACTACTACTTCTTGTCAGCCAATCTCTCTTCTCAACTGATGACCGACGACAACGCCAATCACCTCGTCTCGCAGGTTATCGGTGGGCAGATTGAGCAGAGCGAGGTCGAGGTGAAGAACGTCACCATCACTTCCATGTCGCAGGAGGTCGTTCAGGGCGTCACGATGGCACGTGGGACGGCGCTTGTAGCGATCGACAAGCTCTACTCTCCGCGCAACTCGCACGAGCCGCGCGTCGAGCATTGGGGTATCAGCGTGACGTATTACCTGAACCCCAAACAGGTCAGCGATCAGGCCCGCATCTTCCCGCAGTTCGAGACGATCAATCCGCTTGGACTAACCATCACAGAGTTCCACGAGAACCGGCTCTCCGTAGATCCGATTGCACCCGGAGCAACTACCGCGTCGCCGGCTGTACCGGCGACCCCACCCGCAGGAGCGTCGCGGTGAGCTACCAACTGATATTGCCGTTCTTCCCAGAAGAGCTGCGTGAGCTTCTGCTAGACCCGTCCATCTCTGACCTGATGATTAATGGAACCACGGGTGTCTACGCAGATCGTGGAGGGGTCGTTCAGCATATCCCGCTGACGACCCCGTACACGAACGACCGGCTGCAGGCGGCGATCGAGCGCGTCGCACGGCTCCTCGGACAAGACCTCACGAGCCAGAATCCGATCCTGAATACGCGCCTTCCCGATGGCTCCCGTGTCGCCGTCGTCGGCGCTCCATCCTCCATTCATGGGCCTACGCTGACCATCCGCAAATTCAACCGCTGGTACACCAGCGATGAATTGATCGCTTCAGGCAGCTTACCGGCGCATGTCCGGGATGCGGTTGTCGAGCTTGTCAACGCGAAAAAGAACGGCATCATCAGCGGCGGAACCGGTTCGGGGAAGACAACTTTGATGAAGTCGCTGCTCGATCATGTACCCCACCATGAGCGCCTCATTGTTATTGAACAACCGGCGGAGTTGAAGATTGCGCATCCCAATGCGGTTCGTTGGGAGGCAGTGGAGGCCGTTCCTGGCCAAGTCGCCGTCACTCCTAGCCAGCTATTGGCCGCCGCTCTTCGGCATCGGCCCGACCGCATCGTCATGGGTGAAATCCGTGATGAGTGCGGCTATGACCTCTTGCAAGCCATGAACACCGGCCACGGCGGAACGCTTTCGACCATCCACGCAAAGTCAGCGTGGGACGCTCTCAATCGGCTATCCGACTTGGCTCTCAGTGCCAGACCGAATCTGAATCATGGTTTCGTGCGGTCAGAGACCGCAGAAGCCATCGACTTCGTTCTCTACTGCGAGCGAAATGCTTCAGGCCGCCGCCGCGTGCGCGAGCTGATCTCGGTCACTGGATACGCCCATGCCGAGCAAGCATTTCAGACGGAAGAAATCTACCGCGCTCCGGCCGAGGCCGACTAACGCCCGGCCATGAGGTGAGCGATGACAACCGGATTCGTTGCAGACAGTCTTCTTACTGGGCATCGGGTGTCGGCAACTTCGGCGGAAAGATGTGCTCTTGGACGTGGAGACCGCAGCCTGAATCGCAGTGCCAGCGGTGATGCTCTGCCGCTCGTCTTTCCAGCGTTCGTGGCGAGAAGAAGGAAGTTGCATTGCCGGGACTTGGCATCGTCAGGAACCCGTGAAGGCGCTCTGTCTTCCAGGCGTATCTCTCCACATCAATTCCTCGTCATGCTCGGTCACTGCTTCGGGGCCAAACCGGCGCCCTGCGGCTCGGCGTCGTTCTGCTTCGCTTGCAGCGCCCCTGCGGGGTCTCGGTTCCTCCCAAAACAAGTTTGTAAACGCGGCCAAGAACGCCGCACAAACTTCTTCCGGGCCCCGCCAAGAAAGCACTCCTTGGCACTTGGGAGCCGGGCCCACTCGCTGGCTTTGCCAAGGGTGACCCGAGCAAGAACGGGAATTCAAAACGGAGATACGACCATGAACAAGAACAGAGCAGAACTGATGGGATTCCTCGGAGCCGATGCCGAAGTTCGCACCGGCAAGAACGACAGCAACTTCACTACCTTCTCCCTAGCCACATCGGAACGCTACAAGGACAAAGAGAGCGGCGAGTACAAGCAGATCACCGAGTGGCACCGCTGCATCGTCTTCGGCAAGTTCGGCGAGTTTGCCGCCACGCTCAAGAAGGGCGAGCACATCTACCTCGAAGGCAAGATTCGCCACTACGAGTACACGCCCAAGAAGGCAAAGAAGCCAGTCCGCACCGACAGCATCCAGGTTCTCACCATCCTCAAACTTGACCGGGCCGAGAAGGCGGCCCAAGAGGATCTCGACAACGAGCCGGAGCCGTCCGATGACATCCCGTTCTAGGGCTTGTCATCATGCGCGGGAAGGCCCGGTGAGAGTCGGGCTTTCCTCACGCTAAAGCCCTGCAACATTCCATCGCATCCGAGGTATTCGCCATGAGCCAAACTGCCACAGACTTTCTTACCCGTTGCTTCGCTCCGGGGGAGACCATTGCTCTCCTGCTGCGCAGTGAGAGCGCGGACCGCCCCGCGCAGCGGATCGTTCGACTAGAACAGGCGCTTGCGCCTGCCTACCTTCGTTGGCTCGCTCACGAGAACCATGCTGGTGCCAACGTCTATGTCGCTGCCAATCCGCTCCGCTCCGGCAGCCGCCGTCGCACTAAAGAGTGCATTGCATCCGTCCGTCACCTGTATATAGATATCGACTTCGATGGGGATGCCCGTGTCGCTGCGCTTAGGGCTTCAGATGTTGTTCCTTCTCCGACCGTGGTCCTCGCAACATCCCCAGGCAAGTATCAGGCGCTTTGGCGTGTTGACGGCTTTGACTTCGAGCGTCAGGAAACCACGCTGAAGCAGCTCTCCATCGTCTTTGGCGGCGACCGCGCTTGTACGGACTGCAACCGCGTACTCCGCATTCCCGGATTCTTGAATCAGAAGTATTCGCCCGCACACCTCGTCACCGTTGAATATCTATCCGATTCCGTCTGGAATCCTGGCGACTTTCATCTCGACAATGCCGCGCTCCCGCTGCGCGGAATCGCACGGCCAATGCAGCCCGGAAAGCACACACATTCCGAGCAGGATTGGGTTTGGGTTCTCGACGAGCTGGCCCACGGCAAGGATGCGGTGAAGCTCACGCACACGCTGGCTTCCCGCCGCGCCGACAAACCCAATCCTCTCTATTACGCCCAGCGCACCGTGGACATGGCTTCAGCCCGTCTCTGGTTGCTCGAAGGCGCACCCATTGACGACGTAATCACGATGCTCGAAGTACGCCGTCGCTCCGAGATTCCCGCCACGCTTTGTTCCGCTCGTGCGAGAGAGATCGCGACGACGGCTAATCGCATGATTGCCCGCTCGAAGATTGCCTGATTCATCAACCAAAGGAGAATGCAATGCCACTGCTAGAAATCACTCAAACCCGCCACGTCAACGCCTCAGTTCGGTTTACTGACGCAACCGCTCGCTTGGTCGATCAGTATGTCACCTTCCTCCGCTCCCATGGACAGCCTCGCGCAACTGCCGATGACGTTATCGAGCAGGGTGTCGGCTACACCTTCAACAAGGATCGTGAGTTTCAGGAGTATTTGAAGACGCCACAGGCGGCCAATGTCACGCAGACTCTGCGAGTTCGTAAGGCACCCGTTCCCGATGCCGTTGAGCAGGCCAGCAAGAAGCCTGCTGTGGCGACGCAGCCCGCAGTACAAACCCCGGCTGTAGCGGCGGGATCGAAAGCATGATCCTCCATTCAATTCCGGGGCAGGGCCACTACGGCGCTGCGCGCCGGAAGAACGTAGACAATCCATCCCTGAAAGGGTTGCGTTGGGAACCAATTTGGTTCCAACGGGAAACGTGCAGAAAACAGGCGGCTTGCCGCCGAGGCCAAATTCGGGCGCGGTTCCATTGGGAACCGCGCCCGAAGCTGGCCTCAGAAAGGTCAGCGATGCTTTCACAGACCTCTGAAATCGAAGGCCGCCTGCAGCGGCTCAAGGGACGGGAAACCCGCACCCAGAGCATTGCCACGCGGTTTACCCGCACTGAAGAACGAGCATTATTGCGGGTTGCCGCAAGCTGCGGAAAGAACCTCCGCGAATGGGCGCGGGAAGTTTTGCTGGATGCCGCGAACGCACAGCAACACGGCGATGGGGCGGCGTTGTTTGCCGAAGTGCAAGCCCTACGTCTCCTGCTCATCAACACCCTTGAGCCGTTGCTGCGCGGCGAAAAGATGACGCCGGAGCAGTTCAAAGAAATGCTCCGGTACGTGAAAACCAATAAGCGCAAAGCGGCTGCAGACATGCTCGCCAGCTATGCGGAAGGGACAACAGAACAGCCATGACCGACACACAATGGGGCCGCAAAGAAACCATCGTTCGTCCGCCGCACTATCCCGTCTACAGCTTCGGAGCCGTGTTTGTTGCGCTCATGGTGACCGTCGTCTGCGTTTACCTCCACCTCGCTTTTGTTATGACTCCGCTGCAACGCTATTACCTCTCCTGCTATGCCGAAACGGGTTTCCTTGGCACCATGCGCCAGAGCAGCGAGTACCAGCTTGTTACGGTGGCAGACCGCCAGCGCCACACCCGGCCTGTCACGGAAGCCGATGTGCAACCAGGTTCTACGCCGCAGCTAATCGGCAATCCGATACCCTTGGCGCTCTCCGCAGCGGCTCATGCCTCCGGCGTCGTTTTTCTCTATCGGGGACCGAAGGTTGCTTACATGAACCGCCCTCTTCATGACTACCTTCGCCGCTTCGTCTATGACGGCGCTTCTCTCTTAGGCATCTTCGGCATACCGCTGTGGTCAGGGCTTGCCGTGTTTCTTCTCCAGCTCCCATTCGCCGTCCGCAAAGACGTTCGACGGCTCAAAGAGCTGAAGTATGGACGGCTGCTAAAAGGCCCCGTCTTGGTCTCTCCAAACGGCTTCAATAAGGTCGTCAAGGGCGATGGCATCGGGTTCAAAACCACCGAGTCCAAAGAGCTCATGCGCATCCCCCTACGCGCCGAAGGGCAGCACATCGAAATCATGGGCGATACCGGCGCGGGCAAGTCCCGGCTGGTCATGCAGCTCCTCGCACAGATCAAGGAGCGCGGCCATTCCGCCATCGTGTATGACCCCGCCTGCGAGTTCGTGCAGCGGTTCTATGACGCCGACCGTGGCGACATCATTTTGAATCCGCTCGATGCGCGCTGCCCCTATTGGGGACCGTCCGAAGAGTTGCGCCGCCGTGCCGAAGCCCGAGCCATTGCCGCGTCCCTGTACCAACCGACCACAGACAAAAAGGGCGAATTCTTCACCGAGACACCGCAGAAAATCTTTGCCCACCTGCTGACGTTCGGCCCAACGCCGCAGGAGTTGGTGGAGTGGATGGCGAACCCCGACGAGATCGACCGCCGGGTGCAAAATACCGAGATGGCGATGATGATTGCGAAAGGTGCGCAGCAGCAGCGCAATGGCGTCCTGGCCTCCCTTGGCTTAATCGCGGACAGCTTGCGAATGCTCCCACGGAAAGAGAAAGCGACGAGCCATTGGACCGCGACCGAATGGTCGGACCATCGCAAGGGATGGATCTTCATTACGTCGAAACCGAGCGAGCGAGAGGCGCTGCGTCCCCTGCATAGTCTATGGATCGACCTGCTTGTGCTCCGTCTCCTGAATGAGCCCAAAGAGAGCCAGCATCCGGTCTGGTTCGTGCTGGACGAGTTGGCGAGTTTGCAGCGTCTCCCGCAACTCCATACCGCTATTACCGAGAACAGAAAGGCAAAGAACCCCCTCATCCTTGGCTTCCAAGGGAAGGCCCAGCTTGAGATGATCTACGGGCATCTGGCCGAGGTGATGCTATCGCAGCCGGCGACCAAGATATTCCTGAAAATCACGGAGCCCAAGGCTGCCGAGTGGGTCTCGAACGCCATCGGCAAGGTTGAGATTGAGCGGCTGCGGGAGACCCACTCCACCGGACTACGGGCTGGCAACAACTTCAGTGTGGAGCGCCAGGTCGAGCCTTTGGTACTGGACTCGGAAATCTCCGGGCTCCCCGACAGACACGCCTTCCTGAAGCTGGGAAACACGGTAGCCAGATTCTCATTTGCCTATCACGACATTCCCGCCACCCAGGCCGCGTTCGTGCCGCGTCCGCTGGACGATGACGACCTTACCTTCGATCCGAAGACGCTTGCGAAGAAACCTTCCCAACCCGATGCGCTCGAAGAAGCCGCAGAATCCGTACAGGCTGGATTCTCGCTCGGAGACTAGGCTATGCTGCAAATCTCCAAAGCGCTTTCGGCCTCTAAATTACAGGACTACCACAAGCGCGAATTCACCTCGCCTGACCAGAACTACTGGAGTCAGGGACAGAAGGTGCAGGGTCAGTGGCAAGGACAACTTGCGGAGAAGTTTGGCCTGTCCGGCGCGGTAGGCGCGGAAGAATTTCAACGTCTATCCGAAGGGCAGCATCCGTACACTGCCGAGCAGCTTGTTATGCACCGCCAGTCCTTTGAGTACGCGAACGCTGACGGAAAGACAGTCAACTCCGTACAACATCGCGCGGGTTGGGATGCTACCTTTTCGCCGCCAAAGTCGGTGTCGCTGACAGCTCTGGTAGGCGGCGATGAACGAATACGAACAGCGCACTCCGAAGCCGTGACGATCGCGCTAACGGAGTTGGAACGATACACGCAAGCACGGATTGGCGGAAACCACCCAGCCGAAACCACCGGACAGTTCGTCGTTGCCAAGTTCGAGCACGACACCGCGCGTCCGGTTGACGGCTATGCCGCGCCGCAACTCCACACCCACGCTGTCATCTTCAATGTCACCCAGCGCGAGAACGGGCAAACCCGAGCGCTCCAGGAGCACGGCTACTTCGATTCTCAGCAGTTCGCAACTGCCGTATATCAATCAGAACTGACGTATCGACTTCGGAATCTTGGGTATGAAATCGAAGCCGGTAGAAGCGGAGCACCTGAGATCAAGGGATACACATTGGAGTATCTTGACGCCTCTAGCGCACGCCGCGATCAGATACGCGAGCGCATGGAAAAGCACGGCCTCCACGGATATGAAGCGGCGGATATCGCGGCACATGCCAGCCGCAGCGAAAAACTCATGCAGACGCCCGCCGAGGTGCTTGCGGGCCATCGGCAGCTTGCCGCCGAGTACGGTAACCCGCCCGATCAAGTCGTGGCTGAGGCCCAGGAGCGCGCACGCAAGCACACCGCCGAACGCACTCCCGAAACCGTGCAGAAACTCGCCCGCGAAGCGGTCACCTTTGCCCGCGAGCGAAGCTTCGAGCGCGAAGCCGTCACCGATGAACGCGACCTCTTCCGCGACGCCCTGCGCCGCGGAATGAGTGAAGTCACCTATGCCGAAGTTCGGGCCAGCTTCGAGTCGCGCGTCGCCTCCGGTGAGTTCCAGCTTGTTCCCGGACAGAAACACGAGACCGGGCGGCAGTTCACAACAGCAGAGACGATACGCACCGAGAAAGAAATTCTGCGCCAGATGCAGCAAGGCTGCGGGCGTGCCGAACAGATCATGCCTATCCAGGCCGCTGTCGCCCACACAGAAAAGCAGCAGCATTTGAACGCCGGACAGCGGGCCGCCGCCGAAGAGATTTTGACCTCGCGCGATGTGGTGCAAGGGCTGGAGGGGCGGGCCGGTGTCGGCAAAACGACCCTTTTGAAATCGGTTCGCGAAGCCGCAGAACAGCGAGGCTATGTCGTCGAAGGCTTCGCCCCGACCTCCCGTGCCGCGAACCAGCTCCGTGATGCCGGGATCTCCGCTGATACCTTACAGGGCTTTCTGGTTCGCGCCCGCCAGCCTACCGCCGACCGGCATCTTTACATGGTCGATGAATCCAGCCTCGCCAGCACCAAACAAGTGCGCGACTTCCTCAGCAAGCTGGATTCCGGAGACCGCGTGTTGCTTATTGGAGATACCAGACAGCATCAGGGAGTCGAAGCCGGCAAGCCATTCGAGCAGTTGGTGAATGCAGGGATGAGGACGGCACAGCTTGACCAGATCGTCCGCCAACGAGAGGCCCCCGAGCTATTGCAGGCCGTTGAGCATTTGTCGCGCGGCGAAATCGCCGAAGGTGTCGCGCTCTTGGAACAGCAGGGCCGCGTCACAGAGATTGCCGACCCGCAACAGCGCATCGCGGCCATTGCCCGGAGCTACGCCGCCAGCCCAGACAACACTATCGTTGTTTCCCCTGATAACGCCTCGCGCCGTCAGATCAATCAGGCGGTCCGCTCCGAATTGCAAGCCCTAGGAAAGATCGCCTCTGAAGATCACGCGATGCGGGTTCTCGCCCCCCGTTCCGACATGACCGGAGCTGACCGTACTTGGGCCGCTCGCTATGCCGTGAATGACGTACTCCACTATCCGCGCGGTAGTCAGGACATCGGCATTGAAAAGCAAAGTTACACGCAGGTCACTGCTACCCACCCCAAAGACAACCTGCTGACCGTCCAGAAAGAGGACGGAAAAACTGTCACCTATAGCCCTGCGCGGTTATACGGCGTGACCGTCTACCGCGAGCTGGAACGGGAGTTTGCCGTGGGCGATCGTTTGAGCTTCACCGCGCCCTCCAAGGAACTGGGAGTTGCCAACCGCGACCTTGGCACCGTGCAACGCATCGACAAGAACGGCCAGCTCTCCGTCAAGATGGACAACGGGAAATCCGTCAGCTTCGACGCAAACCAGATGCGGCACTTTGACCACGGCTACGCTGTCACCAGTCATAGTTCCCAGGGACTCACCGCAGATCGCGTACTGGTGAATATCGACACCAATTCCCATCCCGAGCTGATTAACCCACGATTCGCATACGTTTCGGTATCGCGCGCGGCACACGACGCACAAATCTACACAAACGCCGCTTCGTCGCTGACAGCTAGCCTCAGCCAGGCCGTCACGAAAACCTCCGCTATCGAGATGTCCGCCGGACTGGGGATTTAAACAACTTGGAGGACGATTTCACCTTGCTCCCTTTCGTTTCGCTGCCCCACCGAAGAGTCGCTCCTCGATGGCGGTCAAGGCGCGTTCACTGAAACCGAGCAACATCGGAACACCCAACAACAACAACATATCGACACCGCTACAGATGGACGTGGCGGATGCACGAACGGCATCAGTGAATGTCTGTCCTTGAATTGACACCGGAAGAATACCCCATCCCAAGAGAGCACTGCCTATCAAGCTGGCAGCGATGCTTACCCCCATTCTGCTCATAATTCGTCGACGATATGCAATGAGCTCATTGGAGAGCCTTACATCAAACTCCGGCATCCTTTGCATGATGCTCACACAACTTCCTGCGATGCCTGCTCCGAGCACGCCGACAACGAGCAGGAAACGGAAATGGGGATGGAAAGCGTAGCGAAAACACTCGGCAGATGCTAGAGGCAATCCAACAGCAAGAGCAAAGAGTACACGGGTAAGATCCCACATTGTGTCTTCGTAATCATCCGTATAGTCGTCCCACGCATCCCGTTCTGAAAAGAGAAAATGTAAAGCGGCTCGCGCCTCCGCTGGCTTCTTGAGGTCGTCTTCAACTTTTCGGAGGTCATCTGTGACTGACTTAGGTAGTCCCCATTCTGTTGTTACGATACTTATGACCAACTTTCCTTCACGCAGGATATCTCCTGCAGGGCAAAAATAAGCGCGGTACTGGCCCTGTGTCTCCGCATCGTCCATCAAATTGCCAAGTCGGTCATAGTCTCCTTCCGACTCGGCACGCTGCTGAATTTCATTGAACCGTTGCATGACCTTGTTGAATAGGTCGGTGTCCTCTTGACGCAGGGCGTCGTCTGCCTGGCGCGGTCGTTGTGCCATCTCTTCAACGAGTGATCGCTCATTTTCGATGTACTTCAGGACTCTTATCCGGCGTCTCTCTAGCTTGTCTGCATTCACGGCTAGTCTCCTGCGTTGTGCGCGAAAGGACAATTCTACCGCTCGCGATTCTTATCCTCTCAACGGGCTAGCGGATACACAATCATTGCAGATCGAAGTTCGTGATCCGGTCGAAGCCTTTTTGTCTGGCGTAGCGTTTCGTAGCACCTTAATCGAGGTCGCCATCGCCGGCTATCCTTAAGCGTTCGCTTAAGGAATCGATCGAAAGTACCTCAACCGGAAAATCCGACGTAAACTGCATTGGCACGATCTTGCTTGTCACAAGTAGAGATCGAATTTCCGTTGACTCCCATCCTGCTATTTCGGTCATCTTCGCCGGATGAGAACGGACCCAATCGACTCGCCGCGTATGTCTCCAGAGTGAGTCACCGTGGTGTCCACGGAATCTCCCCAATTGTTCGACGACCTCCGTAATTGTGCGCGCAAACAGCAGCTCCTTGCATTCGCAAATATAAACAACGCCATCCTTCATAGCGATCACATCGATGTCTCCAGATGCCGCCGTGTGCGGGGCCTGAAATTGCGTCATTTTCACTTCAACCGAAACACGCCATCCAGCGTTTCTAAAGACCTCCGCTACGGACTGGTTGAAAAGAAGACCTCGTCTTCCATTTGCAGCACCGATGTATTCCTTCATCGACCGCGAATTGAAGTACTCGGTGTCAAAGGCTCCAGTGTGAGATTCCATGATGACGTGGCGGAAGGCATCTTCACAGAATCCAGGTGCATATGCGAGTTCCGTGTCATTGATAGCGATCAGTGGGCGCGCCATCACTGATAAGTGACGCCGATAGCGCCAAGGCCACCAGTCCTTGCCCCGAAATGGAGGAGAGGCTTTGTCCCAAGCCGCGCGGTTTGGCAACACAAAATGACGTATAAGGCTCTGAATTTCAATGTCGCTAAAACCTTTGTCGGAAAGTAGTTCCATGAAAGAAGCACGTGTACGGACCACCACATCGGTCTTTTCCTCATACGCATCCTCCGCGAGGATGGTCGAAATTTCCGCGATCCTGATTGGGGAAATTCCATATTCCTCGTGGAATGCACTCACGAATTCTGCTCCGAAAGCTTCCTCCTCGGTTTTCGTTCCTCGTTTGGGCAGAATGAAATTCTGATCGTATTCCTCGATATCTCTCCGATGAGTGATTTCAAAGTGACTGAAGAGATAAGGTCTCATCAGTTCAGAGAAATCCGACGACAAGCGAAGGTCTCCGGCCAAGGAGATACCTAACCAAGGCGGTATTGCTCCTGCACGCATTGCATCGGACTCTTGCGCCGTTGCTGCCATTTGGAGAATTTGTGCTCCCAAATAGTCGATATCTTCCTGGGTTGCTTCTCTACCGGCATCCGCCGGAGAGGTGCAAGTCGCCATTTCAACCATAATGCGATGGGAAATTTGTGTCCGATCCATCTCTTCCCGAGCCCTCTGCGAAGCTCGAAGAATGTCTGTTTTGTCAGTATGCAGTGCAACTACTGCACGGCGGGTTCGAGTCCAATTGTCTTGTTCTGCATGAACCGCCTCGTTGTTTTTCAGACATCTTACGACGAGGGATCTTCGATTGATGCAGATGAGACGCGCACGGCAGCGAGACCAGAACGCATCGACGATTCCGTTTAAAGTCTCTTTACATTTGTCTCGATCGGAGATGATGGTTGGACTCAATCCCGCGTCGTATCCGATTCCGGCAGTAGCGAAATAAAGGTCAGCATCTTTCAATAGCTGCGGATCACCGCTCCCAAACTCAAGAAGATGGTCGCGATGATCGTTCAATGTGAACATGTGCATATGGCGTTCGGCCGGAGAGATGTTGAGACTCTGTACGATTTCGCCCATTCTTTCGTTCGAAAGTGCGAGCCCCGCATACGACGCGGCACCGCGCAGCATTGCTTCTGCAAGCATCCGCTCCGCCAAATTCTCTGGATTGCGGCCCATGGCAACAAAAGCGTTCGGCAGAGAGATGGTGAATCCGTGCTCATTTGGCTGTACAGAATAGGAACTGACGGGCGCGATGGCGCGGATCGCCGATTCCGTCCAATCAGACCTCGGCGAGATCTCTGAGGTGTCAAGCGTGATGATGATATTTTCGCGAGGCGAACCGTCAAGCATTTCCTCAAGCTTCGGCACAACGCGCTCCAGCCATATTTGTCCCGTCTCCCATATTTTGTAAAGGTAAGCTCGATCGATCTGAGGGCTATGTGCTGGATTGCAGTCCAACCACCATGCTCTTTGTAGCGTTTCGATCACGCCTTCGAGAAATCCCAAGGCGGCCATATCTGGAGAGCCATAACGGGGGCGCTCTTCATCCTCCTTGAAATAGGAAATGGGCGCTGTACGACACACCCGGACCCACTCCTGTCGATCAGGCCGGTAAATGGAATGTGGATCTAGACCCTTACGGGCTTTCGCCCGCAAGGGCAGAACTTCGCTACAACTAATCTCGATCAGCGCCGGCCCTTGATCAAGTGCCATCTCTGGAATCAGATGGTATGTCCGTTCTCGCCAATGTCCGTAGAGAGTTGCGTCGTCGGGACCAATGAACTCAATTTCGTAGTCCGACAATACCTTCCTCTGTTGGGATAGCTTGCGAAGGGTCATTGGCCAATCGGATTCAAGCCATACGAGGCGCTCGAAATCGAAGAGAGACCAAACCTGAAGGAACCAACCAGCCGGTAAAGAGGTCGGAATGGCGATCTCATAAGAGCGTCCGATTCCCGCCATTACTACGAGGGTAAGGCCACCTTCGATTCCCGGCCTCCGTGACATCACGGTTGCAACCCGTTCGAAATACTCTGCAAGAGCTGGGTTCTGAGCCGGTGTCCATGTTCCATTCACCCCTGCCGCCTGTGCAGCGACAATGTCGTCATGCACGATCACAAAGTGTAGACACTTGTTGCCATCAAGATGAAAGGCGATTTCCGATATACCAGGTGGCCCGCCGCCCTTTTCCATCCCATCGCCCGTCCGAACAACATCCTCCTGCTCAAAGGCGTGCATTGCGGCTGCAAGGCACCGGCGCGCTTGGGTTCTAGTAATTGCACCTCCGAATTGCCGGAGAGCGTTTAGCCGCCTGAGTTCGGCCAAAGCGTACGCGACGATCGACTCAGCAATGGACGTAGGGAACAAAATGAGGAACGCATCGCCAATCGCGAGGAGAAATTTCTCGCGGTTGTGAACAACTCGTGCTTGGAGCGATGAAAACTTCAGTTCTTCTAACGTGCAGATGAATGCCGATAGTTCGGCCCCTGAAACCGCGAACCTAGCGACATCCGAATTGGTAACGATTTGTGACGCGACAAGGCGCCAAAGACTCTCGTCATCATTGGGTAGGGCGACCCCATGACCAGGGTTGCCCATAGTGTGACGGTTGTATCCACGCCGATGAATAAGTTCATTCGAAACCATCAACGCTGCTCTAGCGGCACGATGAATCGGTTCTACGAGTCCCGGTCCAGACGTCAAAGTGTCCAAGACATCTTGCAGGTAGGCATCTGGACCGCTCAGATATCCGTTTAGGACTAGCCTGTCCCCCTCGTCGGTGTTGACGATTCCCACCGCAAAATCTTCAGGGGGGTCTTCAAAGCGATAAACATCGGATGCGGTGATATCGGCGTTCAGCCAGCGCCGGAGGTCGGCAACCGCTGGCACGCGGTCTCCAGCGCAATGGGAAGCCGCCAGAAAGATTAACGTGTCGAGGCGGAAGGTCAACGTGTGATTGTCTGCCAGGCTCGCAACGGCCGCTGCTGCGGATAGAACTTTTACTAGGTCGAATTGTCGCAGTTCCTTCGTGAGCTTCGACAACTGAGGAAGGATATCGAGAATCTTGAGCGAACGGTCTACCTTGAACGCTTCGAAGAAATCGTCCCGGGGGAACTGCTTTCCGGAATCATCAGCGGGAGCGCCATGACACTTTTTCCATTTCTTTCCCGAACCGCATGGACATGGTTCGTTGCGACCGATCTTCCTGGCCATGCCCGGTAGCCCCCTCAGACAACTTGGTAACTCCCTCTATTCTGCCATGTTCGCCGTGTCTTCGCCCATGCCGAGGATCAAGAGCACTACGTTTCCTTTTCGACATCTAGCCGTTTCCGCTAAAGAGTGGGTTTATCAGTTCAATTGCAATATCCACGACATGCAACGCCTCGTTCGGAGGCAGAATGCTCTGGTCGCTTGGGTGGGAGGCCTCATTTCGTAAATGACGAATCGCCGTCCAACGAACCACGTCCTGTGGACCAATCGCAGATTGCTGTCCGAGCCAATTGATTTTGTCCGCGAAGGTTTTCACCTTTGCCGGCGCATTCAGAGTTTTGCACTTCTCAGTAACCGATGCCTCGAAGACTCGAAACATCTGTTCCGTTCCAAGGGTCAGGAGCGGGTAGAACATCAAGCTATAAACCAACGTACCCCGCGCGATCTCAAACAGCCTCCGGATATTAACCGGCACTCCGGGAGCGAGGTCACTGCGAACAATATCGAAGACCCAGGCTTCGGAAGGATCAGGGCGCGATGAGGACATGACTACGCCTCCCCATGCAGGATCAACTGAGAGCCAGTTGTCTATGGTCAGACGTTTGAATCCAAATACGTCTGGGTCAATCACGACCATATACTCCACCTCGCTTCTACAACATCTTCAGCCACACCTCACGAGAACTTAATAGCGACGGTGTGTTAGTGAACATCGACGGCAACGTCCATTCTGAACCAATCGATAGCTTCGCAGACGTCTCGGTGTAGCGCGCCGCCTCAATGCGCAAATCTTGACGAACGCAGCATCATCATTATCCCGACACTCGGTAGCGAAATCGTAAAACCTCGGCTTCAGAATTTCGAATGAACTCATGATCCGACGAACGTTCTGTAGAATGGGTCTGCCGCCGTATTGGCGGCTTTTTTGGGCTCGCACTGCATTGCCGAGGTGAATTTTGCAGATCTGCCGCCTATCGATCAAGAATTTCCGTGGAATCCACGACGCTACGCTCCATTTCCCCACGCATGGCGTTCTCATCGGGGATAACAACACGGGGAAAACCACTGTCCTTGAGGCGCTCGATCTGGTCTTGGGTCCAGACCGTCTAGGTCGTACCCCTTGCGTCGACGAGCACGACTTCTATCAAGGCAAATACCTCGCAACCGTGGTTCCCGTACCGCCTCCTCCCGCGGCTGCAACATCCGTTCCCCCTGTACCGGGAGCCATCATTCCCGCCTCGCCGACAGCTATCGCCGTAACCGTGCCGGCTCCCAAAATAGAAATCGAAGCAACGATCAGCCATTTGACCGACGTTCAAAAGGCCAGATTCTCCGACTACATCGAATTCTGGGATACTTCTCAGGCTCTTCTGTATCAACTACCTCAACCAGCAGGGGTCGATGCAGCGTGTATCTCGGAAGCGTTGCGTGTCACCTTCATCGGCCACTATGACCCGGAAGAAGACGATTTCGAAGGTCGTACCTACTTCACTCGGAGTCTCACTGAGAGTCTCTTGCCGGTTCACTTCTCCAAGAAGGACAAGCAACTCTGCGGGTTTTTGTACTTGAGATCGTTGCGAACCGGTTCGCGCGCACTCAGCTTGGAGCGCGGCAGTCTCCTGGATATCGTGCTGAGGCTTAAGGATGTACGGCCGCAAATGTGGGAGGCGACCATTGCAAAGCTGGAATCGTATTCGGTTGCCAGCGATCCCAAGTTGGGCATTTCCGGAGTGTTGGAGAGTATTAACGATTCGTTGAAGCGGTACGTGCCAAAAGAGTGGGGCGTTGAACCTCACTTGAAGGTGTCGAATCTCACGCGAGAACATCTCCGTAAAGTGATTACCGCCTTCATTGCAACAGGAGACGGCAACCACTCGGCCCCGTTCTATCGTCAGGGCACGGGAACGATCAATATGCTTGTGCTGGCGATGCTCTCGCAGATCGCTCAAGATAAGCAGAACGTGATTTTTGCGATGGAAGAGCCTGAGACCGCTATACCGCCGTACGCGCAGAAGCGCATCGTTCACGAGATTCGAAAGCTCGCCTCCCAGACGTTGTTTACCTCTCACTCTCCGTATGTGCTGGAAGAGTTCAAACTCGAAGAGACCGTAGTTCTTGCACGGACTAGCGCTGGAACGTTATCGCAGTCGCAAATCGCTTTGCCCCATAGCGTAAAACTCAAACGGTATCGGCAAGAGTTTCGGACCCGGTTTTGTGAAGGTCTGCTGGCTCGTCGAGTTCTGATCGCCTAGGGAGCGACGGAGGCTTCCGCATTCCCTGTGGTATGCCGCCATCTAGCAGAAATGCACCCCAACGCATATCGCGCTCTTGAATCGCTCGGAATCTGCACAATCGACGCGGGCGGCGAAGGCAACATCGCCGATCTCGCAAAGCTCTACAAAGACATCGGCAAAACGACGTTTGCCTTATGTGACAAGCAACTCGACCCGGCCAGGCTTCTCATTGAGGGCCAAGTGCAACAACTTTACATGCATTCCGAAGATGGCTTCGAGAACCTCGTCCTCAAGAACACGACCCAAGCCGCAATGGTACGCTTCGCGCAGATGATCACCTGGCCGCCACGTCTCTCAGTGAAATATCAGGCGCCAGGCTCGTCGGTTCAAGACGCGCTCTTTGAATATTTCTGCGCTACGAAGGCTGAGTGGAGCATCGCAGATTTTCTCGCCCAGTGTGCTGAGGATGAAATACCTCAATGGTTGCGTGATGCCTGCAAATCGCTAGCGTTTCTCTGTGACCCACCACCGCCCCCGCCGATTCCTCCCCCTCCAGCGGGGTCAGTGCCTCAGCCTCCCGCACAGTCTGCGCCATAACCTATGGAGCTGACGCAGCGACAATTCGAGATCTTAGCCGCCACTGGCCACATGCTTGTAAAAGGTGGGCCCGGCTCTGGGAAAACAACAGTCGCGATCATCAAGGCCGCCGATCTTGCTCAAAAACAGCTCAAGCCCGAGCAGAGAATTCTGTTTCTCAGTTTCGTCCGCGCTACCGTATCTCGCGTCCTACAGGCGATCCAATACGAACAAAAAATTCCCGCTGCCCTCCAGCAAAAAATCGAAGTCGACACCTACCACTCGTTCTTTTGGCGCATTCTGAAGAGCCACGGCTACTTGATCGGATTGCCGCGCTACGTTGCGATTATGACGCCGCCTCAGGCGTCCATAGCTCTTTCCGATATCCGTTCTCAGTACGGGCGCAAGGCTACAAAGGAGCAGAAACTTGAGAGAAGTATGCGGGAGACTGCCGAACGCGAAAGGTTGGCCAAGATAGAAGGCCGCATCTGTTTTGACCTCTTTGCGTTGTACGCGGGACAGATTCTCGCAGAGAGTGAACGTGTCAGAGCCCTTGTCTCAAACAGATATCCCGTCATTGTCTTGGACGAATTTCAAGACACCAATGGTGCTCAGTGGTACGTGGTTCAGCAGCTAGGCAAAACCTCCGTTCTCCATGCCCTGGCAGACCCGGAGCAACGTATCTACGGATGGATTGGAGCGGACCCGCAGCGACTCAATCATTTCATCGCAGCTTTCGCCCCGACCTGTAACGATTTGAGCGACGATAACCACCGAAGTAACGGAACCGACATCGCCGTTTTCGGCAACGATGTTCTTAAGGGACATTTTCGCCAAGCGGATTATCGAGGTGTCGAACGCAAGCTCTATCCCGCAAATGAAGGCCAAGCATACTCGTCCCTAGTAACGGAGGTATACAACTCCCGGAAGCGGCTTGCTGAGACAGGTAGGCGCGACTGGTGTCTAGCTGTGCTTGTTCCTACCAAAAAGCTCATGCAGGTTGTCTCGGATGTCTTTAGCGAACCGCCTGTAGGGATGACCGCCATTCGTCACGCCTCCTCAGTAGATATGGAGGGCCCGATTTTGAGTGCTTATGTCATCGCATATTTACTGCAACCTGATCCTTCATCCAATCATTTCGCTCGCTTCGTCGATCTGGTGTCTGATTACTTTCAAGGACGCGGCGGTGGAGAAATCACCAAAGGAGACATGCAGGCGAGCAAAGGTGTTCGCAGCGCATTCGAAGAGTTCATTGCACGCCGGGCAGCCGGAAAGCAAATTCGAGCGAACAGCATCCTTGTGAACCTTCTCTCCACCTACAACGAAGTTCGGCAGTTATTACTGTCGGGCGATCCAGACAAAGATTGGATTGCGGTGCGCCGCATCCTCAAAGATGGGAGCTGCCCGAAGCTGCGCGAAATTGCACATGAAGTGCGAAATGTTCGGCTACTTGAACGCGGGACCGTTCTACGCCAGGGGCTGTCGCAAGATTGGCGCGACAACGGATGCTATCGCCACGCCCTTGAGATCATCCAACATGCCTTCCTGCAGGAACACTTTGCCACCACGGCGAAACCGGAGACAGGCGTTGTCGTCATGAATATGCACAAAGCAAAAGGCAAACAATTCGATGAGGTCATCATCTTCGAGGGCTGGCCGCGCACCGCAAAGCGACAAATTGTTGCCAATCCCGATCGCATCGTGCAATCGAATCTCCTGTCGAATGCCGACGATGAGACACGACAGAATTTCCGAGTCGCAATCACTCGCGCAAAACAGAAGACTCTGATTCTGACCCCACACGGTGACCCTTGCGTCTTATTGCTCAACAACCGGGTCGGTAGCTCAACCCAGCCGTGACGACACCCGACTCTATGCAGTATTGCCGGGTGCTTCCTCAGCGGCGAGGTTCGCGCGATCGCCCAACTGGCCAAACCGACCCAGCTCGACGGCACCGAGGCGAATCGTGTCTGCGTTCGCTCTGTTCGTGGGGTAGACCTGCCAATCCTGTTTAATTGTTCCACCCTCCACGAAGCGCCGATGGAACAGGACCGCTGAAACTCTTGAAGTCTTGGCGAAAAGCCCGCGACCATTGCGATACGGGATAGGCGGCCCAACCGGTTGGCCCGGCGTCACCGGCTCGAAGTGAACCATCAGGTCACCGTAAAGCGCGGCATCGATTGAGAAGTCCGTCAACATAAAAAGATCTGAGCAATCAATTACTACGATCCCACGAGAGTCTTTAGGTAACTGCTCTCTCTTTTTGTTCATAATCTTGTTCAGTCTCTTATGCGTCTGATCGGGCTCGGGGATAGGTTTGAACGGTCTAACCGCTGTCGCAGTTGTTTGGTCATGATGCGCCCCTCTGTTTCGAAAGCGCACTACAAAGTCGGCAGCATCGATGACGTTTCGGTGGAGTGTTCCTGAAGCGCCAGTCGCATGACCTGGGTAGTCGCCCCCCGGATTCAGCAACGAACCTCCTTCTGGAGAGTAGTAGAGGGTGGCTCGCTCCCACTGTTCTTCCTCAAGAATCTTGAGACTCTCAACTACCACCTTCATCGCTTCACGATGACGTGGCCCACGCGGCGCATATTCATCCCCAACAGTGATGTTCGCAGAATAGTGCGAGCCAATAGTGTTGAGAAGAGCGAACAGCTCATTGCTTACGCCATTGAAGCGATCATCTTCTTCGGAGTCACCAACCGCCCGAACCTCCAAGTAGTAAGGCACTTCGTCGAAATCTGCACGGAGGTCTGCTCCTCGCTCGGGAGCAAAAGGCTCCAGTACGACTCGGAATCCAGACTGTTCGAGGAACACTGCGGTCTCCAGCTCTGCCAGGGTGGACACGTACTCGGCCTTCAATTTGGCGGCAAGTGCCGCACGATCCAACGTAACCCTGTTGCTTGTCAGCAGATTGCGCACGAGCGATTCAACATGCGGCAGCCAAGCATTTGCAGGGTCTTTACGCCACCACCGACCGAGAGCGTGCTGGGGGTTTTCACCGAATATTTCCGCATCGACCCATGCATCACCCATGAGATCGCGTAGGTGTGGAAGTTCGGGTTGCTCTGCCATGCGCATACCTTCGTTGATGCTAAAGAGTTCGCCGATTACGAGTGCCCTGATGTACGTGCGAGTCAATTCCTACGACGCGATACGCATAGGATATTCCCTGGTCTCCGGACGATCGCGGTAACTGTTCAACATGGACCATGTTGTTGGTTGTCAGAACACTGAGCGCAATCTTGATGCGCTTCCGGTCGATCCCCGTGTAGTCTTCGATCTTGTCATAACTGATGTTCGCCATATTCGTGTCATTCGCTCTTCGAGCCACAAAAAGATAGAAGAGCTTGAGAGCCTCGAGTTCGGCACGGCTTCTAAGTTTGAAATCCTCGAAGGCGATGATGTTTCCGGCGGCGTTGTACATTTGCCGCGTCGGAAACTTGGCCCAACCGCCAGCCTCCGGAGGGCCATAAGACTGAATTGCAAATGTGCTTCGGCGTTCGCTCGATCGAGCGATGATCTCCAAATCGGTCAACAGACCCAAACCTTCGGAGATTTTCGCCCGGCTGAGGCCGGTGGCCACCTGCAGTTGATCGTATGTGAGCTGGGCCACTCCGTCGGCCGGATTGGCGAAATGGCCGATAGGCGCAAGGACCATTAGAGCCGCGGTGCTGCCAGAGCCTCCATGCTTACCCCATCGGAGCTTGCGGAGACCTTGAGCTTCGATCCAGCCCGAGGGAAGTCGCACCCACTTATTCATCAACATCAGGGCTTTCCTTTCGTGACGCTAAGGATCGCGTAAATGGCGTACCCCGCAAGAGCGAACGCTGCAAGCAGAACAATCGTAAGCATCGCGGCGGCCGGCATCGTAGAAATCGTTTTGGTTATCTCCTCGAAATGGGTCATTGCCTCTCCTCCGGTCGCTCGAATTGAGCGATCTGAAGCGATTTTTTCGCGGGACTATCCCTCTATTCTAGAGACAGTGGGGCCATTGGAGCTTCGGTATTATAGCTTATACTATTGATTATAAGGATGATAAGCGGCAGAAATACCGTTCAGGAAGGTTCCTCAAACAGTTCACGACGATCGACTTCGTGAACTGATCGCCATTGCGGCGATCGCGAATCTACTCGTCATTTTGGCACCTCTTGGTCAGTGGCAACGTACCAAGGCACCTCTTTTGTCTGAAAAAGCTCAGGACTTCGAGCAGTCAGGTGTGAAAGGACGATTTTCGCAATCCGCACGCTATGCTCCACTTCCTTTTCCCACTCCACATGAGCAAGACCATCGCTAGTTGTCGGGCTCCATCGAGCCGTCCGAATTGCAAGCACCAAGCTCGAAGCAATCAGCAGAGCCGGCCCGAGCTTTTGGAAGTCAACTTCGCGCCGGTGTCCTCCAACCTGGGGCTCTCTGTTAGTGGAAGTCATGAGAACGAACCTCCAAAGTTTGGTCCGCTAGGGATTGGAGGCGCGTCGCTTTTACGTGAATCACTCCATCCTGATTCTGCAATAGACCTTCGGCGAAGATGAATTTGCTCCCGGTTACTATCAACCGTTGCCGCTCATACAGGTCAGGCGTAACGATGACATTAGCGATGCCCGTTTCATCCTCCATCGAGAGGAAGATGAAGCCCTTCGCTGTACCGGGCCGTTGTCGTGCAATGACACAGCCAGCGGTTCGTACGAACTCTCCGTCCATTCTGGTCTTCAAGTCTTCCGCCGAGAGGATGTTTTGTCTCCGCAGATCATGGCGCCTATGAGCCATCGGATGTTTCCCGATCGTGAGGCCCGTTCCCGCGTAGTCTGTTATCAAACGCTCTTCGGTGTTCATCTCCTGAAGTGGCATAACACCAGCTTCTTCCTGCAAAAACTCGCTCCTCTGCCGAAGTAGAGGGCCTTCGGGTCTACCGGCTCGTTCGACCTGCCAAAGCGCGTCGCGACGATGTCCGATTCCGTCCAGCTCGTTGAGGGCTCCAATCCGAGCCAACAACGTCAGCTCTTTGCGATTGAGCCAAGGCACACGCGCTACAAGCTCTTCGACGGATACAAAGGCTCCGTCCGTGTTGCGGGACGTGGCTATCGCTTCGCCGGCCTGACTCCGTAAGCCCCGCGCATAGCCCAGACCGAGCCGGAGGGACAAGCTATCATCACCTTCACGTTCAAGCGTGCAGGACCATTCGGATACCTGCACATCAATCGGCTTTACCCGAAGACCATGCCTCTGCGCATCTTTCACTAGAACGGCAGCAGAATAGAAACCCATTGGCTGGTTGTTGAGGATGGCGCAGGTGAACGCGGCAAGGTATTTCACCTTGAGGTACGCGGACGCATACGCGATGAGAGCAAAGCTCGCAGCGTGCGATTCGGGAAAGCCATACAGTGCGAAGGAGCTGATGTTCTGGATGATGTTTTCCTGAGTGGCAGCATCGAGGCCGTTCGCGGCCATGCCCGCTCGCAGCTTTCCTTCGAGATTCTTCATGCGTTCCCAGGAGCGCCGCATCCCAACTGCACGACGCAGCTCTTCCGCCTCAGCTCCCGTGAAGTTCGCCACCACCATCGCCATGCGAAGAAGTTGCTCCTGAAAAAGCGGTACACCGAGTGTTCGCTTCAGCGCAGACTCCAGCGAAGGATGTGGATACGTGATGGCCTCTTTCTTCTGGCGTCGCCGCATGTACGGGTGCATCATTTTGCCCACAATCGGCCCAGGCCGGATGATGGCCACCTGAACCACCACATCATAGAACTTCTCCGGGTGGTTTCGGGGCAGGGATGCCATTTGCGCACGGCTCTCGACTTGAAACATCCCCACCGTGTCCGCACGTTGCAACGTGCGATACACCTCGCCGTCTTCCGGCAACTGCGCGAGATCGACCTTTTCGCCATAGTGCTTGGGAATCAGTTCGAGGCAATCCTTAAGGACCGCCATCATGCCCAAGCCAAGTAGGTCGACCTTGATGATGTGGAGATCGGCGCAGTCTTCCTTATCCCATTGCACCACCGTTCGGCCCGGCATCGAAGCGCGTTCCAACGGCACAATCGAGTTCAGTTGTCCTTGGCAGATCACCATGCCGCCGGAATGTTGGCCGAGGTGACGCGGCAAATCCTGAATCCTCATACAGAGTTCGAGATACTTCGCGATGCGTGGATGCTTTACGTCAAAGCCCGCGTTTTGGAATGAATGAGCCATCGTGTCGGTTGGGCCGCGCCATTCAAAGTGACTGACCAGGCTCGTCAGTCGAGCCAGCGATTCTTGATCGAATCCCAGGACTTTGCCGACTTCACGCGCTGCGGACTTGCCCCGATACGTGATGACGTTCGCTGTCATGGCCGCGCCCAGTTCTCCATAGCGCTGATACACATACTGGATTGCCTGCTCGCGTTTGTCCTCAGAGGGCAGATCGAGGTCAATGTCCGGCCATTCTCCGCGGCTTTCGCTCAGGAATCGCTCGAAGAGCAGTTCCATGCCGACCGGATCAATCGCGGTGATTTCGAGCGCGTAGCACACGGCCGAGTTTGCCGCGCTCCCTCGGCCTTGAATCAGAATGTCGTGGCGTTTGCAGAATTCCACGATGTCCCAAACGATGAGGAAGTATCCCGCAAACCCCAGCTTTGCTATCAGCTCCAGCTCATGCGCCACTTGCTTCTTCGCACGGTCCAACAATCCTGAGTCGCGCTTTGGCCCATAACGGCGAACAATACCTTCGTCCACACGCTTTCGCAGGAAGCTGTCCATCGTTTCACTGTCCGGCACCGGGTATCGCGGAAACTCGTAGCCCAGATCGCTCAACTCGAACTGCAGGCGCGATGACAGTTCCAAGGTGTTTTCCGTTGCCCTGCGAAGATCCCGAAAGAGCGCCGTCATTTCTTTCGCCGAGCGCAGATGACGTTGGTTGTTCACCGAGAGCAACCGGCCCGCCTTATCCAGCTCCGTGTGATTACGGACGCAGGTGAAGAGGTCGAGGATTTCCCGGTCATACGCTGTGGCGTATCGAACCCCGTTTGTCGCGAGTAACGGAAGCCCAAGTGACGCAGCAATCCGCACTGCTGCCTGATTCCTCCACTCTTGCTCTCGCTCACCGTGCCGTTGCAGTTCAACATAGACATTTTGGAGGCCGTAGATGCGGATCAAGTTTTCGACCACTTCGCGGCCAGCTTCCTCGCCGCCACGCATAAGCGCCGCCGCCAAAGGCCCTTCGTCACCCCCTGTCAGGCAAACGAGTCCCCTGGCATACTCCTGCAGGTCAATGAGATTTGCCGCGCCTTCCTGCTTTGTCTTTTCGCGCATTTTGAAGCGCGTAATGAGCTGGCAGAGATTTTGATACCCTTCGCGCGACTCACACAGAAGCGAGACACGAGCGGGTTCCGGGAGATGCTGGTACGGGAGCCATGCCGGAGGCGTGAGCCTTGAACCCAGACTCGACACGGCAACCTCCGCGCCGACATGCGCCCAGATGTCGTTCCGCTTCGCGCTGGTATGGCAACGCGCTGACCCATAGAAACCATTGCGATCGAGCAGCGCAAGCGCGGGCATCTGCAATGCGACGGCGCGTTCTATCAATGCCTCCGGTTGGGAGCTCCCCTCCAGGAACGAAAAGGCGCTGGCGGCGTGAAGCTCGATATAGCGTTCAGTCATAAAGCCCCGCCATCTGCCAGCGATTTAGCAAAACATCGCGCACCATGCAGCAACAGAGCATTGCTCCGTCCTGCGCCCGAGCGACAAGATCCCACTGCTCGGCCCCCCACAGCGTGGGGTTCCACCAATCGCCGCTCACGGCCCACGGGCCATAAGCGTGTTCCACGTTGTACCGCTTCTCGCGAAAGTAGAAGTATGTCGGCTTTGCGTGCTGTAAAGTCACCGAGGCCGTTTCCAGTGGTCGAAGCTGGCGCATCGACGCGCGGGAGTGCGGGCTTGTCGGCACGACCGACTCGCCGGTAGGTACGGTGAATGGCTCTACACGAAACGCTTCCGCCGCGTGCGTGTCCTGCAAAACAGCGCGACCCACGCAGTCCTCTCCAACAACCGCACGGATGCGCGCTAGTGTCACGTCGAGTCGAGATGCTTCGGGAAGCTGCGGCGAGAATAGGCCGAGCTGCATCTTGCTGGTTCTGCCTGGCTCCGCGTGAAGCATGACGCCAACAATCGCAGCCGAAGGCGGATGAGCTTCGAGGTCGAGGTGAAGTAACTTGATCCAGAGTTGTTTGTCGGTTGTCGGAAGAGCGGGCCGAACGGTGCGCGTGTGTGTGCCGCCGCCATCGAGCGTGAGCGTCACCGTAACCGAGGCCAGCGACAGGATGCGGGCCTTTGCGCGAAGTATGAGTTGTTCGAGCATGACAGCAAGCCCAAACAACAGCGACTCCAATATCTCTACCGGGGAGTCGAGTTCCGCGCGCTCTTCCAGCGTGAAGATCGGCTCTACTGGTTGAAAGAGGTGTGGCAGTTCACCTTGTGCCAGTTGCCGAAGACGACGACTCTCCTGGCCCATGCGGGCCACAAGCTCTTTCTCCGGCAGAGCCGCCAACATGCCGAGCGTGTGAATGCCCCAAAGCCCGAACGTCTCCGTCTGCTTTTCTGTCAGATCGAGAACCGACAATGGCAGAACGGAGAGTGTTGCCGCCTCACGCCCCGTTGCGATGACATGCAACGAAGTTTTCCGCGATAGCCCCTTCGCAAGACTCACCGCCGCGTTAAGGTTCGTGCTCACCGTTACCGACGCGGAGATACCAAGGGCTCTCACCCGTTGGAGCAGATTCCGCGTCAACATCTCCGGTGGCCCAAAGAGGTTCTTTGTTCCTGCGATGTCGATGCCACAGAGAAATGCGTTCGCTTCGCTCCGATCTTCGACACGAGGCGAAAATGCCCCAGCGCATTCGAGCAAGACAGCTTTCGTTGCTGCCTCGGATTGAGGTGAGCGCGAAAAAACCACCGGCTCAGGAAAGGTATCGACCTCGACGCGGGTCATGCCACGTTCCATGCCAAGCAGCCGAGCCTTTGTATTCAGCGAACACACATGCTGGGTGGGCGCTTCGCCTTCCAGCACCACACAAGGCTTGGAATGCAGGCCGGGCCGAAGACGCAAAAGCGCCTGTGCCGGAAACTCCTTTGCGTAGAGGCAGGCATACAGTTCTTTGGCTTGTGTCATCGTTGGCCTGCCCATGTCATCCGGCTTTGCCAGGATGCGGTGTTCGCTCGCTGTGGCGGCTTGCGTATCGAAACGACGTTGCCCTCGTTTTGCGTGAACCGTTGCCGTGCTACCTCCGCTTGCGGCTGTAGGCCAGTAAAGACCGTGGCTTCGTCAGCAAGGGGAGCTGCGGGATGCAGACGAAGTAGTAGCTCCGCACTGCTCTTCGCACACGGATGCTGTGTCAGCAGCAGAATGCTGGACTGCGTTCGCTCGCTGGCAAGCCGGTAGCGGTGCCACGTTGCCAACGGGACCCGCGAAGCGAACTCGGGAGCCAAGCTGCCCATATCAAGCACGATGGCACTGAAACCGCCGCCTTGGAGTAACAAGTCTGCCGATCGCAGCGCCTGCTCAATTCTTGACCAGGGCTTGGACGAACGCGCCGTACTTGTCACAGCACGACCCGTTGCAGGACGCACGGGTTCGACCGTCTGTTGCTTTGGCCGAATCGAACGCTGCGGTTCCGCGCAGCGCGGCGCGAAGGCTTGCGGATGCAACAAACCGGATACGGCCGTTGAAAGCCCATTGGCTTCCGTTCGTGGATGAGGGCCAAACCCACCCCCATGCAGCCCCTTCTTGATCGACGGAGGAGCCAGGTATTTCTCCGGCAGAGAGAAGTGCCGGCTCGTCGGTTCGACTCTGCCAGCTTGCACGCCGCAGCGCACCCAAAGAAGTCGTGTCAGATCGACGCCGATGGCCGCTGCCGACAGCGGATCGAAGCTGTTGGAAACATCAATCCACGCACACACCTTGCCGGCTTGCGTGACTTGAGCGAGAAACGAGAGAGCCAGCGACGTTCGCCCGGAACATTCCGGGCCAACCAGCTCACTCACCGCCCCAATCGGTAGACCGCCTCGGAGCACGTCGTCGAGAGCGTCGATCCCCGTTGCGGCCACGGGCCGTACCATCTTCGCTTGCGGTGTCAGAGCAGACGGAATCTTTCGCGCGAGCGCGGATTCCACCTGCATCCGGATTGTGGCGGCGGAGACCATTGAGACACCTTCGCTTTATATTCGCCTTTTGTACCCACCCTGAGTCAAGTGCAGAGCGCCCCATTTCATGTGCAAGTCCTTGTAAGTCATAGATTTCAAGCAGGAAGTTTCTTTTAGTCGAGTCCTATAATGAGAATATGTGCTATTCGGCGCGCGTAAAGCAAAACCTCAAACACCTTTCCCGCCGCTATAGCGCGGAAGTGGACTGGGCTGCGTTCGAGGATGTTTTTCGCCGCCGCGCCGAGGGAGAAGACATCAAAGCCTCGCGCGACCTCCAGCGCAACTTTCAGAATCCCGAGACCGACACCGAACGCCGCACGGACGAGTACATTGCGCGATACCTGAAGGACAAAAAGGCGGAATGGGAAAACGAGATCTTCGTCCAGCGGCGCCGCCTGGTCGCCGCTGAGGAATCACTCACCAAGCGCGAAACAAAGAAGGCGAGAGAAGACCTGCGTATCGGCACCAAGAAAGTGCAGACGTTCCTTGACCGCCTTGCCGACCTTCGCCGGACAGAGCCGAACAACGAAGACGCGCGCATCTTTCCCATGACGTATGCGCCCGTGCTCATCGCAGAGAATAGACGCACCGTGATTCGCCCCATGCGTTACACCTGCCGTCTCGCTGGAAAGCCGGAAGCCTATGACAAAAGGTTTCCGGGGACGTATAACGCGCGCCGCGACAGCTTGGACGACTACTGGCGCGAAATCTATGGCAAGCATCACGCTGTCATGGTCATTAGCGGTTTCTATGAGAATGTGCCGCTTCACCTTTACGAACACCGAGAGCTCGCGCCGGACGAGAAGGAAAAGAACCTCGTCCTGGAATTCGATCCGCAGCCTTCCCAAGACATGCTCGTGGCCTGTCTCTGGGATCATTGGAGCGACCGCCACGGAGTCGTACTCGATTCGTTCGCGGCGATCACCGATGAGCCGACGCCGGAAGTCTCAGCGACAGGTCATCAGCGCACTGTCATCACGATTCAGGAAGCCTACCTATCCGAGTGGCTGAATCCGATGGCCCTCTGTAAACAGCGTCTCGAGCACATTCTCAGCGATAAAGAAGTCCCTTTTTACGTGCATCAAGTTGCTGCCTGAGCCTTATGGCACTCGTTGTATCTACCCCACACGCGTCCTCAATGTAATGTCTAATAAGAAACGCTCCACAATGTATTCGTGGATGAATGTTGAATCGACCAGTTGACTGCGATAGCCATCTTGGATTTCTATGGCCACGAATACCATCATCGACACACTCGCGTTGGATACCCAAGTGTTCGTCGCTAGCGGATTTTGCTTCACGAGCAAATCTTTCGAGTCGCTCAAGAAACTTATCTTGTCTGGACGACTAGCGTTGGTAATGGCTGACATCACCGTCAGCGAGGTCAAGGCACGCATCCGTCAGGCTGTAGCAGACGAACTCCTGCTCCACCGTCAGTTCGTCAACAAAGCATCCGCTCTCCACAACTCAAGCATCGCAGAAGTTCAGACCTTGATGACGAAGCTCAAGGATAAGGCGATTGCCAAGGACCTGATCGCGCAGTTCGATGCATTCCTCAAAGAAACCAAGGCGACCATACTCCCGGCGACGTCGTTATCAGGCGACGAGATTTTTGAAAAGTACTTCGCAGGGGAGCCCCCTTTCGGCGATGCTCAAAACAAGAAATCCGAGTTTCCGGACGCGTTCGCAGTGCAAGCACTCGGCGAATGGGCGGATGACAACGACACGGAGATGTTCGTCGTTTCTGACGACAAGTTGTTCCGCGAAGCGTGCGACACATTCCCCAAATTGCATTCCCATGCGACCCTCGCTAAGGTGCTCGATCAGGTCGCCTCGGATAACGAGCAGCTGGCTACGTTCCTTCGTGAGCAGGCCCCGGTCCACCTGAAGTACATCGCCAAACGAGCCTCGGAAGAATTTGAATCCCTCGGTTTTTGGGTCGATGACGAAGATGGGGACGCTGATATCGAGGTCACAGAGTGCACTTTGGACGGAGAGCCTGAAATCCTCGAAATAGACGAGGATGAAGCTGTGCTCCAGTTAAATTTTTTATGCGAGTATGACGCAGAACTTTCCTATAGTGATTCATCGACCGCGAGCTACGACGAAGGAGACCTTCTATACGTCGAGCACCGCGACGAAACCGTACATCGTCAGCGAGAACTTGAAGTGGAAGTCCGCCTCAGCTTTGACCGCAAAGACCTCAGCGACACTGAGGTGTTGGAAGTCAATCTCGCCTCGCCTTCAAAAGGCTTCGGTATCGAGACACGCGACTCCCACGGTTGGCCCTACAAGTAGGCTTTTTGCCCACTTACGCAAAAACTTAAACTCAAGAGGGCAATTCAAAGTTGGCCGCTTTCTCTACCCGACGGAGAAAGACCGAGGGCCGGATATCCAAAGCAGTGCAGATATCGAATATGGAACGTAGAGATGGGTTCGTCTTGCCGCGTTCAATGAGACTAATGAACGCTCTCTCGTATCCGGCCTTCGCCGCCAGAGCGTCTTGACTCATGTTTTGCTCTGTTCGTCGCTTGCGTAGCAATTCACCAAAGACAACGGAAGGATCGCTCTTCGGATTGTTTGTCTTTGATGTCGCCACACCTCACTGTGGCACCGCAAGTATATTACGCGCTGCGTATAATAGTTGCGGAGGCTGATCAGCGTAGAACGTAGCCTCCGATCAAGCGACAAGAGGGAGTGCCAGAGAACGGCAAACGACTATGGGGATAGCCGATTAAGAGCGATAATTCTCACCGAAAGCCGTTCCAGTTTGAGCAGTCTTGCGTTAACGTAATTTCCATCACACCGGGAGGACATCCCCATGATTGAATGCAGCGACCTTGCCGGAAAAGTCGTCCGGTCCATCACCCTCTTTGAAGACGGCAGATACGGTCCGGAGATCATCATTGATTTCGAGGACGGTTCCAGCTTCAATGCCTGTCTCGGCGTCAAAATGACACTCGAAGCCAAGTGGACGCGCGACGAAGGCGGACAGCCACAGGTTTTGAAGGACTACACCACGCCCGCAATCCCTAGCTAATTCTTCTTCTCCATTTCCAAAACTCGTTCTTAGCGACTAGGAAGGGAGGAAGTTTCCTCCCTTGCCTCTGGCCGCCCTGCGTCCTGAGCCACCCACCTCAGCGGGACGTTCCCTCCCGCAACGCCCTCCCGATAGATCTCCGTGCTACGCACGCTGAATAAGGAAAACGGGCCTCTCTAGGGGGCGCTGCCCCCCGCGCTCTGCAAGGCCATTCGCCCTCCGGGTTTTGGCTCCCCCACGCTGCGCGCGGTCCCCCCAAAAAGCTCCGCTCGAAGGCCTTTCCGTTTGCTACCCCCGCGTTCGCCACTTAGGCGTCCGGCATGTCCCATGCCGCCGCTTTGCGAGCGGACAAGCAAAAGCAACAGCAACCGCGAGGGGAGTAACACCATGAAGAAAACAAGCATCAGCAACAGGCCGAGTATCTATCAGACCGTTACCGACCGCATCATTGCCAGCCTCAAAGCGGGGTTGATTCCGTGGGAGAAGCCGTGGAACACACCGCGATTTACGGGCGGCCCCTTCCCGCGCAACTTCTATACGGGCAAGCCTTACCGAGGCATCAACATCCTCTTGCTTTGGTCGAGCGACTTCAGCTCTCCATTCTGGCTCACCTTCAAACAGGCGCAGGAGCTAAAAGGCAACGTCCGCAAAGGTGAACGCGGAACGCCCATCGTCTTTTTCAAGCAGCTTCCCCACGCCACGAAGGACGACACAAAGACGGACGAAGACGAGCGCACCCCCTTCGTTCTCTGTCATTACACCGTCTTCAACGTCGAGCAGTGCGACGGCCTCACTCTGCCGGAGATCGTGCAGCCCACCAACGCGCCAGAGATCGACGAGGACGAAACCTGCGAAGCCATCGTGACCGGATGGGAGAGCCGCCCCGCTCTGCATCTGACCAGCCCCACCGAATGCCGCGCCTACTATCGACCGCGCACCGACTCCGTACACATGCCCGCACGTTCCCGCTTTGTGGATGCAGCCCACTACTACAGCACCCTCTTTCATGAATTAGTCCACAGCACAGGCCACGAAAGCCGTTTGAACCGCACCTTTGGCGACCACTTCGGGGATGAGCTTTACAGCAAAGAAGAGTTAGTCGCCGAGATGGGCGCGGCCTTCCTCTGCGCTATCGCTGGCATTGCCAACGAACACACCGACCGCAACACCACCGCCTACATCCAGAACTGGATTTCCAAGTTGGAAGAGGATAACCGCCTCATCGTCCATGCAGCCGCCAACGCACAACGCGCCGCCGATTGCATCCTCGGTGAAACCTTCGAGGCACCCGCCGAGACGGAACCCGCCAACACCGCAGAACTCGCGGAGGTGGCGGCATGAAAACCATTCTCGACATTCTGCAAAAGGCCGGAGGTTGGCACCACGGCCTCCATCTTCACATCGAAAACCCGCCTTACATGGCGTTGGTCATCGAGGCCACTGACGAGTCCGGCCCATGCGGGCTTCCCGCCCTCTCTGTCTGTCACTACGGAGAACAGAACGGCGATGCCATGCGCGATCCCGAAATGTGCTTCGAGCTTGGCTTTGCAGGGGGCGCACACCTCAACCCCTTCTATTGGCGCAACGATTACGCGGGCATCGAGCAGTGGAGCCGCTTCATCCGCGATGCCCATTACTGCTATCACCCGCAGCTACACGCCGAGCATGAACGTTTCGCCAAGCTGTGGGACACGAACCTGCGACAGCAGGGCTTCGCCGATGCCTTCGAGCGGCAGCGAAAGCAACACGCCTAACCCAGGTTTCCCGCCTACGAAGCGGTGACAGGGCAGCGTGTCCGCTTCGCAACCCAACCACCAACCACAGCCCAAGGAGCGCATCATGCAGAACAGCAGCGAATTCCAATACATCGCCATCGACCAGCTTTTTGAATCCAAGACCAACCCCCGCAAGACGTTCGACCAAAAGAAGCTGGAGGAACTAGCCGAGTCTATCCGGTCAAGCGGACTTATCCAGCCTATCGTCGTGCGTCCCAAAGACAACGCCTTCGAGATCGTTGCAGGTGCGAGGCGCTTCCGTGCGGGACAGCTTGCCGAAGAGTTCTCACTCCCCGCCCGCATCAAGGAACTCACGGATGCCCAGGCGCTTGAGTGGCAGCTTGTCGAGAACTCGCAGCGTGAAGACGTACACCCCTACGAAGAGGCCCAAGGCTTTCAGAGCTTGCTTGACCTTCCGGGCTACGACGTTGCCGCATTGGTCGAGAAGTCGGGCAAGAGTGCCAGCCACATCTATGCGAGGCTGAGTCTGTTGCAGCTTATCCCCGCAGTAGCAGAGGCATTCCAGCAAGAGCGCATCACCGCCAGCCATGCAGCGTTGATTGCGCGTCTACCGCAGGAGCATCAGGCCGATGCGTTCGACAACTGCTGGCGCAAGGACTGGCAGGACAAAGAAGCGCACCTGCTTCCAGCGAAGCACCTCAGTGCGTGGATACAGACCAATCTTTATTTGAACCTTGCCGACGCTCCCTTCGACCGGGAAGACCCAAGCCTGAACTTAACTGCCGGAGCCTGCGTCACCTGCCCACGGCGCAGCGGCTTCAATACCAGTCTGTTTGCCGACGTGCAGGGTGACCAGTGCCTTGACGCGCCATGCTTCCAAGGGAAGGTGACGGCGCACATCAACCGCGAGATTGCCGCGCGGCCTGAGCTTGTCACCATCGAAACGGCATGGAGAGCGCCGAAGGAGCAGCACCCCGGAGCCTTGCAAAAACAGCAGTACCGCGAACTCGACATCCCCGACAACCCGGACGCCGAGCCGCCATGCAGTCACACCAAATCTGCCCTCATTGTGTTCGGCAAACATGCCGGACGCACACTGACAGTCTGCGTTGACCCGGATTGCCCGGTACACAACCCGCGCGAAGCTGCCCGCGTTGCCGCCGACCCGCCTCCCATCATGGCACCCGCTGCCGCACAGGAGACGGAGGAAGAGGCAGCACAGCGTGAGGCCGAGCACGAGGAGCGGATGGCCGAGTACAGAACCGAACAGGAGCGCAAAGAGGAGGAGCGTAAAGCCGAGTCCGAGCGCCAACAGAAGGAGTACGAAGCCGAGCAAGCCCGCCGCGAAAAACACCGCAAGGCACGTCTTGCCACCTTCGACCGCATCCTCGAACAGACTCCCGCCGTGTTCACGGCAACGCAACTCCGGTTGTTTCTGCGATTGGTGGTCTACATCGACCCGTACAGCTTCCTTGAGGAAGTCGCCAGCCACTTCGCAGGAGACGAGGGAAATCACGAACAGACCGAGCAGGAGATCGTACTGGCTGCGCTTGGCAACACCGCAGACGAAAAGCTAACCAGCTTTGCCCTGCGTCTTGCGTTGACCGACCATCTGGGATTGGCCCGCGACACCACCCCCGACCTGCTTTCCGAAGCCGAGGCCCTGTTCGCTCCACCCCAGGCCAAACCCAAGAGAGCCAACAAGCCAAAGGCGGCTCAAACTCTCGTCAAACCAGCCGAGAAGAAGACAACAGCCAAGAAACAGAAGGCCGCCTAAATCCATCCACTCTGGCCCCGGATTCGTCCGGGGCCGTTTTGTCTCCCGACCGGCATCAAAATCGCGGCGGGAGAACCCTCTTTGGTTTCTCCCGGCCCTCATCCCGCTTGGCACCGCCTCCCGCTCGCTAGTTGCGCCCAGAAGACGCTCCCCGTTCCTCGGCTAAGGAAGCGCATTGCTGCCACTTGCTACCATACGAACCGGACTTGATAGTTTCCGATCATCCAGCTTGGGGTGACCCCGGCCCGTTATCGCCGGGTCGTCGCAGTACCGAAAAGGAGAGCAATTTCGTTCAAGACAGCGAACTGAAGTCCCTCGACGATGTGATCTATGATCCGATCTTGCAATGAGCATGACTTCAATGAGATCTGGACCGTCATCAATGACCGGTGAAAAGCTTCGTCACGGGATGCAAGAGGGCGTCATGTTCTGGGGAGTAGAAGAGGGCGGTTCGCTGCAGGCTGTGATGGGAATAATCGCACTATGCCTCACGCCGGTTCCGGGACCTGGTGGCTTCTGGCGCACTCTGAGCCAGTTGTAAACCGGATGAAGATAAATCGCGTACTTGGTGAAAAGCACGCACGAGATGTTCGTCGAGAGAGCCTGAGCCAGCAATCCAGGACATAAAGGCATGAGCGAGTGCCGCCATTCCCATCTGCGCCGCTAGCGTTGCGAGCGAGTTGTCGACGCCACGTTCAAGCAATGCCGATGCAAGGGCTAGAGTCAAAGATCTTTCTTTCGCGTGCGCGCGCTCCTGAAGTGCTGGACTAGCGGCAATGACACGCAGGCGGGGCTCTGAAAAGGCGCGGTTGTCGATGAACAACTGCTCCACAGATTGGAAGGCTTGAAACAACGTATCCCATGGGCCAAGTTCAGGCGTCATGCTCCGGATCGTCCTTGTCAAAGCCTCGCTCAGCAAAGCCTCCCCATCAAAGAGCACCTCTCGCTTGTCGGAGAAGTGACGGAAGAACGTGCGTTCAGTCACCCCAGCCCTCCCCGCGATCTGTGCAGCCGTAGTCGCCTCATATCCAGCTTCCTGGAACAATTCCAACGCTACCAGTTGAAGACGCCGGCGCACTTTACTGCTGTCTCTCGGCATGGCTTGCTCCTATTTGTCAGTGGCTGACGATACGTGTACTATCAACCTGCCAATGAAGTCTTGTCAGTCACTGACAATTCTATCTGACGGCAGCAGCCTGCACTCTTTCTCAACAACCTGGAAACATCTGCATGACAGCCAAAGTGAGGAGAAACATCATGTCAAATCTCGATGCTCGCACGATGAAAGCACTTCGCCTCCATAGTTACGGAGCACCGTTGGAGGTGCTGCAAATGGAAGACTCTGCTATTCCCAGCCCAGGCGCTGGTCAGATTCGCGTGCGAGTTCACGCCTGCGGACTCAACCCTGCCGATTGGGCCCTGTGTCAGGGCTTCATGGCAAGTTCGCTCCCACGCGGCATCGGCCTCGATGTGTCAGGGGCAGTGGATGCCTTGGGCGACGGCGTGTCGAACGTCAGTGTGGGCGATCTGGTCTTCGGCGTTCCAGACTTCATGGGTCAGCCAAGCGCCGGTGCAGCGGACTATGCCGTCCTTGCGGTCTGGGAGTCGGTACCTGATGGCCTCAGCCTGATCGAGGCCGCCGCTTTACCTATGGCTGTTGAGACTGCAACCCGTACGCTCGATCTTCTCGGGCTGAAGAAGGATCAGACCATCCTGATCAACGGCGGAGGAACGATGGTAGGTTTCGCGGCCGTCCAGATGGCGATCCTGCGAGGCGCGCACGTGATCGCAACCGCCGGAGAGACCTTTGCAAGCCGCTTGCGAGATCTCGGTGCCAAGGTCACGTCCTACGGTGATGGAATGGTGGATCGGGTTCGCGAACTCGCCTCTGGAGCCCCCGATCTGGCCTTGCAAACTGCGACGGCTTCGGGAGTGCTGCCCGATCTCATCAGGCTCGTCGAGGGAGATCCGCAACGGGTGATGAGCATAGGCGATCCAGATGCGAAAGACTTTGGCGTGCGTACGTCGGGAAATGAGTCCGACCTCGTCATTCGGTATGACGTCCTCGGTCACTACGCCCGTCTTGCGGCCGAAGGACGTTTCACAATCCCGGTATCTCGCACCTTCAGCTTAGATAATTGGCGCGAAGCCGTCGAAGAAAGCCTCAGCGGGCGAGCTCACGGCAAGCTCATACTTCTGCCGGAGCAAGCCTCATCCACACTATGATCCAGCGCTGGCGGCCTTCATGTTCCGCACTTGAGGGCCGCCGACCTCCAGGATTTCCCGCGCCGTACTCGTAGTGGCGAGACTTATGCTCCTTGTTCAGGATAGATAACGATAAACGCCGCTCACGCCACTTGAGCGTGCTGGCTATGCTCCATTGGTCCGTTCTGGCGTCAACGTCCCACAATGCGACTTGTCGTTACTGATCGCAAGTCGGCTAGGGCGCATCCTCTCCTGGGTGAACTGCAAACCCGGTCGGGCCTGAGCTGAAGTAACGCTTCCGCATCCAGAAGGCAACGTTGACCAATCCAATCAGGGCTGGCACTTCAATCAAAGGCCCGACCACCCCGACGAATGCCTCACCGGAGTTGAGACCGAAGACCGCGACGGCTACAGCAATCGCCAGCTCGAAGTTGTTTCCAGCCGCTGTGAAGGAGAGGGTTGCCGACTGTGCGTAGTCGGCCCCAAGTTTCTTGCCCATCCAGAAGCTCCGCGCCCACCAGGAACATGATGAGGAAGTAAACAACCAGCGGAACCGCGATACGAACCACATCCAGCGGAAGCCGCACGATCAAGTCACCCTTCAGCGAAAACATGACTAGGATCGTGAACAGCAAGGCGACTAGCGTAAGCGGGCTGATGCGCGGTACGAACTGAGTACGGTACCACTGCTCTCCCTTGGTACGGACCAAGACGAAGCGGGTCAAGAAGCCGGCCACGAACGGTACCCCAAGGTAGAGGCCGACGCTCTTGGCTATGTCGGCAATCCCAATCGGAACGACGCTCCCTTGCAGGCCGAACCACTTGGGCAGCACCGTTAGAAAGACCCAGGCGTAGAGGCTGTAGAAGAGCACCTGAAAGACGCTGTTGATGGCGACCAGACCGGCAACGTAGTCCGTGTCCCCTTCGGCAAGTTCATTCCACACCAACACCATAGCGATACACCGGGCGATACCGATCAGGATCAGACCACGCATGTAGGCCGGTTCGCCACGCAGGAAGGTGATAGCCAGCAGGAACATGAGGACGGGGCCAATGATCCAGTTCTGCACGAGCGACAGCCCTAGCACTCGTTTATTCCGAAAGACCTCTCCCAGCTTTTCGTAGCGGACCTTCGCAAGCGGGGGAAACATCATGATGATGAGACCGATAGCGATCGGGATGTTGGTCGTGCCGCTCTGAAAGCGGTTCACAAACCCAGCCGAGGAGGGCACAAAGTGCCCGATGGCAACACCGATTGCCATGGCCATGAAGATCCAGAGCGTCAGAAAGCGGTCTAAAAAAGACAGCTTCTTACGGGCCGCAGGAGCGCAGATTTGGCCCTGAGTGACGGGAGCGGTAGACATTAGCAAACCTCAGAAGGGACGGCGACCGGCGTAGGCACCGGAGCACCGTCCAGCAGCGGATACTTCGAGGGAGCACAGCAGGCTTTGGACAGCCGCGCACGATCTACCTGCATTTGCTTTTCGTCCTTCAGCCAGTCAAGCGTCTGGCGCAGTACCTGTGTTGCGCCGATATGCGGTGGCATGACGATCCGGTAATGCATCCACTTGGCTTCCCGCCGCGCTTCTACGATTCCAGCGCTTCGGAGGTAGGCAAGATGTCTGGATATCTTCGGTTGGGGACCACCCAGGATCTCCACGAAGTAGCAGACACAGACCTCCTGATCACGCATGAGGTTCAGCAATCGAAGGCGGGTGTTGTCCCCCAGCGCCTGAAAGAACCGCTCCAAGTTGTACGTCTGCTTTCCTGTCATGATATTTGTATACGCCTTGACGTATGCGAAAGCAACTCATATAGTCGTCTCAGCGTATGTGAGGAGGCCTTATGTTGGAACTACTACTGGATTCAGTGAAGTCGAAATATGGTGCGGTCGCGGAGAGCACCCTTTCAAGCAACCATGAGGGCGTCAGGGCCGTTGCTGAAGCGTTCGGCTACAGCCCGGAAGAGCTGACTTCCATCCCTGCGGAGGCCAACATGGGGCTCTCCTGCGGCAACCCTACGGCTACGGCCAACCTTCGCGCTGGCGAGGTAGTCGTCGATCTTGGGTCGGGTGGCGGTCTGGACGTGTTTCTGTCCTCCAAACAGGTTGGGCCAACGGGCAAAGCCATCGGCATCGACATGACCCCCTCCATGATCGAGCGGGCACAAGCCAATGCTGAGAAGGGCGGCTACACCAACGTGGAGTTCCACCTTGCTCAGATCGACAGCCTTCCGCTTCCAGATGAGTCGGTGGACTGCGTTATCTCCAATTGCGTCATTAATCTTGCACCGGATAAGCCCGCCGTCTTCCGTGAGATTGCTCGCGTTCTGAAGCCGGGAGGACGGCTCGCGGTGAGTGATATCGCGCTCAAGGCCGAGTTGCCAGAGGCAATCGCATCGAGCCTTGCCGCGTATGTTGGCTGCATCGCCGGAGCCGTGCGGATTGAGACGTATCGCGAAGAGCTGCTGAAGGCCGGTTTTGAGTATGTTGAGATCGTCGATAGCGGGGCTGACCTGAACGCCTACAAGAAGGTCGAGAACCAGGCCGGTTGCTGCTCACCGGCCATGGCAGAGAGCAGCCCGTCTGCCGTTGTTCAGGACCCTTGCTGCACGCCAGCCCCCTCCTCTCTGTACAACGATCTCTCATCCCTACTTGACACCTACGACGTAAACGCAGCGGCTGCCAGCGTGAAGGTCTATGCCATCAAACCTGGAGCGCGTTCCTGATGCCGACCTATATTTTTGCCTGTGTTCACAATGCTGGACGGTCACAGATGGCGGCGGCTTTCTTCAATCAGCTTGCCAATCCTCAGAAAGCTAGGGCTGTTTCAGCGGGAACTGAACCCGGTCCACGGGTACACCCTGTAGTTCTGGAGATCATGGAAGAGATTGGCCTTGACCTATCCCACGCTCAACCTCAGCTCCTCACAGAGGATTTGGCGCGGGGCGCGACACTCCTCGTGACGATGGGCTGCGGAGAGAAATGCCCGTATGTTCCCGGTCTTCGCCGGGAGGACTGGCCTCTATCCGATCCGAAGAGCATGCCGACCGACGAGGCGCGGAAGGTGCGCGACGAGGTGAAACGGCGCGTAGAGGATCTCATCATCCGGGAGCATCTGCGCTGAGGACGCAATTGATAACGGGAAACGCCGCTCACGCCACTTGAGCGTGCTGGCCATGCTCCATTAGTCCGTTCTGGCGTCGACGTCCCACAATGCGACTTGCGGGTACCGACCATGGAGTCTTAAGGGGCTTGCAAAACACACTTCGCTTGCAGGTGAAAGCAGGGCGAGCCGGTTGTGCTCACCCTGCCTCCGAGAGTACTTACTGAGCCTGGCTGTATCGATCCGCAGGTTTGCCAGTCTGGGACGCAGCCATGAGTGCGCTGGCGGCGGCCTCGTAGCTGGCCAGCAAATGCAGATCGTTCACAGAGGGCAAGGTCGTTGGTTCCTGCATATCCAGACCCTTCAACGACGCCTCAACGCATTCCTCCGCCGACATCACGATCGATGGATCGACCGTTGTGCTATCCCATCCCTCAGTCGCTGTGCCTGCAGGCGCGACAAGCTGTACCTTGACCTTGCTGCCGGCAAGTTCAGCCTGCAGGCCTCGGGTGAAAGTGAGTGCGTAGGCCTTCGTGCCGCTGTATGCGCTTGTTCCGGGATAGCCGTAGAACCCCAAAACAGACCCTATGTTGATGAGTGTCCCGTGATCCCGCTGCTTGAAGCCGGGCAGCACGGCAAGGGCGAGCCGGGTTAAAGCCAGCACATTGACGTGCAGCATGTCCGCGATTACTCCGGCCTTTGCCTCCGCAAAAGCACCCATGACACTGGTGCCCGCGTTATTGACCAGCAGCGTGAGCGAGGAGTCGCCTTCGAGATGCTGGGCTACCCGCTCCAGATCTTCCGGCTTGCTCAGGTCGGCAACAATGTTCGCCACGCCGACGCCATGCTTTGCTTTCAGTTGTTCTGCCAACACCGAAAGCCGCTCGGCCCGCCTGGCAACGAGGATGAGCTCGAAACCCCGTGCTGCAAGCTTTTCCGCATAGACCTTTCCAATGCCCGACGAGGCTCCCGTCACGACTGCCGTTCCCAATCTTTTTGTTTCGCTCATGTGTGTTCTCCTCCGTCCAAGCCTGACGCGCGTAAGGCTTGGTACTTCTCAAGCATGATGGCTATCAGGCATAATGTCAATAGACAGGTTGAAGGAGGAACAATGCGCTATCCGGCAGCGGAAACGGCTGAGAGGCACACGAGGGCGTTGCAGGCTGCGTCCCGGCTGTTTCGCGAGCGAGGCTTTTCCGGCGCAAGCATCAGCGAGATCATGACGGCAACCGGGCTGACCCACGGCTCGTTTTACAACCACTTCGATTCAAAAGAAGATCTGCTCGCGGAGGCCTTCGCCCACGCTTCCAATCAGAGCATGGCCGCTTTGGAAAAGTTCACCCGTTCCGAGGAAGGAAAGCAGGCCATGATTCGCGATTATCTCAGTCCAAAACACCGCGACGATCCGGGGAACGGATGCATCATGGCGGCGTTGGCTACCGACTTTCAGACGCAGCCGAAGACCCGCGCTGTAGTAACGCATCACGTTCGGAGCTTACTCCAGAAGTTCGGAGAGAGGTTTCCCTGGTCCTCCAGACGCAACAAGAGAAAGCAGGCGATCAACGCTTTGGCCACCATGGTCGGCGGCTTGATCCTCGCACGAGTCGTGGATGATCCCGAACTCTCAAACGAGATACTTGGCAGTTCGCTTATGGATCAGTAAACCTTCGGTTGGCCTGGCACCGACTGCTCTGCGCCCGTTTTAGGCTTGCAGCTTGGGATCTTCCACGGTCATTGCTACTGATAAACGCATCTCACGCCAGTCAGCCCCCCGTTGATCCGGAGACGGGGTCCGGGACGCCAGACTTCCGCTATTGCGACTTCACAGGACCTAGCCTGTCTACCGGCTTATTAGGGTGCGATGACACGCTGCCAGTGGATTTCCACGCGCACATCTCCACTCTGGAAGATTTCTCGCATGTGATCACCGTCAACAACTTCTTTCAACTGCTCGGCTGTTCGTTGATCGCCGATCCAGTTAGGGAATGTGCAGCCCTGTACCAGGTTTCCTGTGAAGTTTCCTTCACCGTCTACGGTGTAGGTGCCGAATAAGGCGAGGTTTCCGATCACTGCGGCTTTATCCTCTTCGGCTGTCCCAGCTTCTCGCGCAGCACTCGCAAAGTGTGGGACGCTTGGGTCGGACATGAGCTCTACGAAATGCAAGCTCTCGTGAAAGCAAAGAAGCCCGGTCGGCTTTGGCCCGAAAGGCTCTGATGTCTTTCCCCCTACCATGGCAGTAATCGTTTCTGGACGCCACATGCCGAGTACACGGTTCTTCATGATCTCTCCTTCGGTGTTTTCCGCACACCTCGCCGCAAGTATGATTCAGCTTGTATCCGATTGCAATAAGGCACCTTGGCTGCGCGTAGCTACCCGGAGGTAACGATTGAGGATCGATTGGGCGGAAGCAGATGCCCTGTGCGAGCAGCTCACTTCAGAGCAGGAGCTTTTCGCGCGGCACACGATCAGTCAGCTTGCAGACAAGTGGACTCTTTGGACGATGGCGGTGCTGGATGAGGCAGATTCTCCCATACGCTTCAGCCGTGTACTGGAGCAAGTAAAAGGAGTGAGCCAGAAGTCGCTTACCAAGACGCTTCGGTTGCTGGAACATGATGGTCTGGTAAAGCGGACCATCTTCGCTGAGGTGCCGCCACGTGTTGAATATGCCCTGACGGACCTTGGCCGCGAGATCCTGGGTGAAATTTACCCACTTTGGTATTGGACCGTCACGAACATAGGGCGTCTCGCCGACGCTATAAGACCGCAAGAATGAACAACATTGATAGGTAACGAGAAACGCAGCTCACGCCACTTGAGCGTACTGGCCATGCTCCATTAGTCCGTTCTGGCGTCAACGTCCCACAATGCGACTTGTCATTATCTACCTGTAAGTCGGGAGCCCAGGACTGCAAAGAGCAGGCGAACGAGTGCCATCCAACTTCTGGGTCTGAGTGTGTCCAGGCCTGCAGAAAGCCGAATAACGCGGACCAACTCCGGTTGCGGAAACTCAAGAACGACATTGCCCAGCATCTTTGAGGAACTGTCTCGATTCTTTGGTGCCTTTTCACGGTCGGCACGTTGCAGAAGCGACGGCAACTGCTCGATTGTCGGATCGGGGCAGTAGGCCGGAGTTCCCGGCTGGTAGCGCCAGGACTCCGACAGAAGGCCCGCATCGAACGCATCGAAGCCGAGTGCCTCCACGAGGTTCATGACCAGCCGCTTTAACGGAGCGTCATCTCCCGCCACCGGGAGCGCAATCCGGTTCTTCGCGCCCTTGGGAAGACCTTTGCGCCGCAGGCTGTCCGCGGTGATGTTGTTGAATGTCTTGATCACTGGGCGCCCCAGGTTACGGGAGGTCCACTCGGACTCCACCAGTCCTTCGTCGATCTCACGGATTCGGCCGTCTCGCGGCGGATAGTAGTTTCCCGTGTCGATGATCGGCGCGGTCACCGGCAGATGGGTGAGCAAACCGTTGGGCAACGAGGGCACGCCCTTCAGGGGAATCGTGAGCACAAGCAAATCGACGCCCTTTGCTGCCTCCGAAGCAGGGACGGGAACGGCACCTGTCTCACGGGCGATCTGAGAAAGTGTTTCTGGTCCACGCGAGTTTGCGATCAACACAGTATGGCCTAGCTGCCGGAAGTGCCGCGCCAGAACTGATCCGATGTTGCCTGCTCCTATAATCCCGATCTTCATCTCGTCTCCTCCAGCCGTTGGGGATCGCGTCGAAACGGCACTTTGCTACAACGAACGTTTCCCCTGCTTCAACCGTAGATGATAAAACGTTCGTTGTCGATTCAGGAAGAACTGTCTACTCTTGAGGGGTGGCGAAAAGTTTCACGAAACGCGGCCTTAAACGCACGGCCAAGACAGAGCTGATCGCTGAAAAGGACCGCGCCATCGTTCTTGCGGCTCGCGAGAACTTTCTTCGCGACGGCTTTTCTGGGGCATCCATGGATGCCATCGCAAAATCCGCCGGCGTCTCCGTGAAGACGATCTACGGCCATTTTTCGAACAAGGATGAACTCTTCAGCAAGGTCATGGTTGGAGCCTGTACTGACAATCTCTTTGCAGGTGACATCCCCTCGGAGAACGCCCTCCGGCGACGATTCGGATGGTTCTCAAAAGCAACACAGCAGGGACTCTTCGAAGCGGGCAAGGAGTATCTCCGGCACTTACTTTCAGAGGAGGAGCTGGCGCTCTATCGTGCGGTTACACGCGACGCCGCCCGCTTTCCGGAACTCGGACGGCAGTACCAACAAACCATCGCACGGGGCAGGACAGGCATCCTGATCGCCTATCTAAGAAGTATTTTCCGAGAAAGAGCCTGGACCAGGCGAGATGCGGTCCAGGATGCAGCTACCTATGAGGGACTGCTTCGCGCCAGGATCTTCGAGGATGCCTTGCATGGCCTGTCGAGCGCCAGTTCAGACGACATCGAACGGCATGCAATGCTTGCGTCCAGAACGATGTGGAGGGTACTCGCAGATGACCACAAGTGACTCCCTACAAACGCGTCTCCCGCCAGTCAACTAGTTGGCACACCCTCATATCGCCTCTAGAGCGGGAAACTTCCGATATTGCGACTTAGCATTACCTACAAAGCTGCCCACAGATGCAGCGTTCCATCCAGGTTCCGGCCTTGAGAGTAGAGTGTTCTTAAGATGAATAAGGCAGCGGGGTCGAGCCACACGAGTGCTGTGAAGGCGATCAGAACGACTCCGAAGCACAGGACTTCTTGCTTAGCAACGTCCCCAACACGACATTTGACGCAGGAAGCCTGACGCTACGGAATACCCCTGAGAAGTTCGCGAAAGGCCGTACGGTGCCTGACGAACACAATGACCCAGAGCAAAGAAACGACAATGGCTGCCCCGGTGCCTTCTGTTTCCAGGGTGGCGTGATATAGCAAGATATTGAAGAGGATGGCTGCCAGAATCGTCAGCGCCAAAGCCACATACCTATTAGCAAGCAGCAGTATGCCAGCCACGCCCTCTACAAAGGCGACGCCCATCATATAGTGGGAGTTAAGCAGAGCCTCCATGTATTGCTTTGCAAGCAATGGAATGGGCAAAGGATGGTTGGCGAAATGAAGGAAGCCATTGAAGCCACCCATCGTCATAAGGAAGCCGAGCAGATAACGGGCTGACGCGGTAGCTACGCGCTTCAATGTTGACAGAGGAACTCTTGCGAGAGGGACGACCGCAGTCGAGTCGCTCTCGGATTGGCTTAGCGTTGAGAATCGTCTTTCGGTTTCCATCTGCTTAACGTAGCGCCGCCTGAACCGCCGCGCAGTCAGGGATGGTATGGATTTGTAGCAGAGCACAGCCACTATAACTGCGCTCCGATACCAGATCCCTACATTTGCTTACAGGAACACACGAAGCCTGACCGCATACATCCCCTTTGGAGGCTACTGTCAGGACATGAAGACTCCGCACGAACTTGAGAAATCAAGGCTAGCGCTTCCGAAATCTGAGAATGATGCTCAAGTCACAGGGACCACTGCCTCCGAGGCAAACGAGCGCCGGCGATGCATAATCTTCCTTTACAGCCTTTCTCTGTTGGTTCTTTCGTCTTTTATTTCTGCGAATGCTCAACAACTAGGTTTCACAGCTACGGTTGTAGGACCGGATCTGCCTGACGCCCCGCTACCTCAAACAGGTGCGCAAAGCCCAGAAGACCGAGGAACTATTTCAGGCGTTGTGCTTGATCCGAGTGGAGCAAGGGTTGTTGGCGCTCGGATAACACTAAACACCGCCACTGGCGTCCAGGTCCGGAGGATTCGGTCGCAGGAGGACGGTGCTTTTGTCTTCACGGCTGTTCCACCCGGTTCCTACGATGTTGTGATTGATGCTGATGGGCTAGAGCCGTTTACCTCTGGTCTTATCGTGCTGGAAGCTGGGCAAGCCTATGACGTTCCGAGAAAACTGTTGGCCATCGCATCTACGAGCACATCGGTGGAGGTTCGTCCGACGGAGGAGATTGCGGCAGAACAGATAAAGCAGGAAGAGAAACAACGTCTTCTCGGTTTTGCACCGGTCTTTTACGTTAGCTATGTCCCGGATGCAGCCCCGATGACTACAAAGCAAAAATACTCGCTGGCCGCACATGACACTCTCGATTGGACCACCTATATAGGCGTCAGTGTCGCCGCCGGCATCGAACAAGCAAACAACACGTACAGAGGATATGGACAGGGAGCAGCTGGCTACGGCAAGCGTTGGGCTGCGCAGTTCGCCGATGGGCGCTCCAGCGATTTCCTAAGCCACGCGGTATTCGCTTCCATGCTCCATCAAGATCCCCGCTACTTCTACCAGGGCACTGGTACGACGAAGTCGCGGTTCTACCACGCTTTGAGCAGTGCCTTTGTAGCACGCAGCGATAGTGGCAGGACCATGCCAAATTACTCGTATCTTTTAGGGACGATGACTTCTGGCGCTCTCTCCAACGCCTATTATCCTCATGCGGACCGCGGAGTGGGACTCGTCTTCACCAACGCGGCTATAGGGATCGGCGGACGTGCCGCTCAAGCCGTACTCCAGGAATTTGTCAGCAAGAGGATAACGAAAAACGTGCCCAAGACAGCCCCCGGTTCTGGCGGACCGTCTAGCCCGTTAAGCAACAACCATGAATGATGCGTCGCGGCTGCAGCCGTCAGGATGAGGCTGTGGATGACATCGCGATCTCATCGTTATGAGGGATGCAGCCTGATCAAAGGCAAACCGAAGCTACGCTTAGCTGTGAGGATGGGGGATCTCGGCCGTGCTACGCGAGATTTTGCGCAGGTCGTCTCAGAGAGCCAGACGAACTATTGGGCTTCATGTGTGACTGACCTTACTTGTCCCTTTCTGTTCGCGTATCTCGGCACTCGACATCAGTGGAACTGGCCCTCCGCCATAATTGCTTGGCTTGATGATATTCAGTCTTATTGGATATTCAATTCACCGTTGGCTGCTTCATGCTCCGCGCAGTCTCTTTATCTTCTTCATGCAGCTCACCACGATAACCCCGAGAGACCTTCCGCTGCTTTCGTTCCTACCAGCATAATGACGCTAACACTGGTCTGGCTGCTTTGAATCGGGCTCTTAATCTTCACCTCGCTTCATTCTTCATCTGTGGAATTGCAAGTGGTTACTGCTACTATTAAATTCTTCCTCACGTCGAACATACGATTCGCATCAATCGAATACCACTTCGATGGTTCAGAAAAAGATGGGCCGCTCATAGCGTTCACCACCGTTGGAACATCGTAATTTTGGCGTGGTAACCTCGGTGTGGGATCGTGTGTTCCGTACACATCAGAGCAACAGGAATCGAAATCATTCAAGCGTCAGCAATAACCGGTTGCAAAGGTCAGCGCTTGAAGTTGGTTTAGGTTCGCCGGTTTCTGCATCATCAGCGTCCACTCAGAGATTTCTCGCAAGGGATGCGATCAGGCTACTGATTCGATCTTCATGCCAGACCCAACCTCTCTAAAATCCGGCAACTGGAGTTCTTCGCGGGATGAGTTTTCAAAGGAGGCGCCATGTTGGAAAGCCTCATAATTCGAGGTAAATCGGTTCTACAAAACGTCCCGAGATCGCGGCTTTTCTTCAAAATCTTTGCTTGGTTCTGGGTTACCACCATTGGGATCCATATAGCCGCCAGTGTCGGCAGTGCGCTTACCGGCGTGCACGTTGTTCCCCAAGGGAATATGTACGCCACCGTCGCCCCGCTGCTGGCGGCGGAAGCGGTTGATACTTTCGAGGTTGGCGGAGTGCCTGCATTCACCCAATTCTCGGAACATAACTTCCGCCAGAATCAGGGAACGCTTTTCCTTCTCGACGGCTTCTACGCGGATGTTCTGTCGAGGCCCCTCCCTCCCAATGGAGTGCGTGTAGCAAAAGAGGCCCGACTGGGGGAGTTGACCGTCTTCGGCCCGCACCTTGCTGCTTACAGATATCTCAGCCGATCAGGGCGCCCCTATACCCTTCTGCTCGAAATGCGAGACGGCCCTGGTCAGTTTCGCGAGATTTGGGGTCTTTCGGCATTGTGGTTTGTGGCTGCAATCGGAGCTGTGGTCACGATGCTTTGCTGGTGGTTGACATACCACATCGTTTCTCCGGTACATCACATTCAGGCTGCGGCGCGTGAGGTGGCGCTTGGAAACCTTAGTGCCCGGGTCGCACCGGAAGTACATCTGCGAGGCGACGAGCTTGCTGCTTTGGCGAGAGACTTCGACGGGATGGTCTCCCGGCTGGAATCTTTCATACGATCGCAGAAGTCTTTGCTCAATTCCGTTTCGCATGAGCTGCGGTCTCCCTTAGCTCGAATCACACTTGCCGTCGAGGTTCTCCGTGATGGCCGGGTCTCAGAAGCGGAAAACGCTTTAGCTCACCTCGATCGAGATGTAAGCCGGTTGGATATTGTGATGGGGCAGCTGCTCACGTTATCCCGTCTCGATACCGGTTTGGGCTACCAGGAACGCGAGAGCCTGGATCTGGTCCAGCTCGTGGAAGAAGTTTGCACGGACGGAGACTTTGAGGCACGGGCGAATGGGAAGCGTGTTCTGTTCCGCTCCGCCTTGGCACGGCTGGACTTGCCTGCAGATGCAACGGCGCTGAGAAGTGCTGTTGAAAATATTGTTCGCAACGGAATCCGGTTTTCGGAGACGGGCGCTCAGGTGTTGGTGGATCTTCAAGTCATAGATCAATCAATAGGCACGTCCGTTCAGGTGCGCATCCGTGATCATGGGCCCGGCGTGCCGGAAGATTATCTTTCTGCGATCTTTGAACCATTTTTCCAGGTAAAAGGCGGTTCCGTCTCACAGGTTGGCAATGGCCTTGGGTTGGCCATTGCTCTTGAAGCAGTTCGGATGCACCGAGGGTCCATTCTTGCGACGAACCTGTCTCCGTCGGGCTTGGAAATTCTTATCGAGATTCCTCTAGATCATGCAGCTGCCCCGGCGCATACCCTCACGGGGAAGTCTTCGACGCTCAGCTAGAACCATCAAGAACGTACAAATCATGACGAATCTGATCACATCCTGACGGCACCGCTGGGCCTATTGGTTGATGCTTGTGATCATTGGCTCGCGCCTGCCTTTCTTACTCACTTATGCCGGAAGGCGTAAGGAGAGGACCACAAACTACGGAGACACGATGCAGAACGAAGTGCAGTCATACCACTCGACTCGCGATAAGAAATCTAAGCGGCTGTTGAAAGCGGTGTTGAGGTGGGGAGGGCGCATTGTGATTACGGGTTTGGCGGTTCTCGTTGTTGCAATTGCTTACCTCAGCCACGTCGGGGAGCCAAGCTCTGCCTCCTCCATGAAATTTGAAGGATTTATCGAGCTGCCGAAAGATCGCATACTCAACATCTTCGACTACATGGCTCTCTCCAACCACACGATCTTCGTCGGTAATATGCTCTCAGGCAGCGTCGTCAAAGTGCAGCTGACCAACGATCACGGTGGGCCGCTCGCAACTGTTTCAGAGCAGCGAGGGACCGGTAATGCTCATGGCATCGCGGTTATTCCGGACGAAGACAAAGCATTTGTCACGCGCGGCGACGAGAACGTAGTCGACGTGTTTCAACCCAGTTCCCTTAACCTCTTGGGGCGAATTCCGGTCGCGGACGACGCGGACGCAATCATTTATGATCCTGCGAGCCGCATGATCTATGTCGCGAACGGAACGCCTAGGCTGGCAACGATCATCGACCCGGTAAAGCTCCAAACTGTAGCGACAATTCCGCTAGGAGGCGAGCCCGAATATCCTGCCGCCGACGCGCAGCACGGCGTCATTTATCAAAACCTGCATGACACGAACGAGATCGCAGCGGTCGACTTGAAAACTGGTGCTGTCGTCGGTCGATGGCCTCTGGCGCCATGCGTCGGTCCATCTGGGCTGGCACTCGATTCTGCCCAAGGTCGCCTCTACGCGGTCTGTATGGGAAGCTCGCAACTTATGGTCTTCTCTCTCGAACAACACAAAGTGATCGCCTTCCTGCCGGTCGGTGGCAAGCCGGACTCAGTTGCCCTCGATCTTGAGCGTCATCGCATCTACACCGCTGGCATCCAGGGTGTGATGACGGTGATCGAGCAGGAGGGGGAAGATTATCGCATCCTCGACAACATCCATACCCACCCTTTTGCCCACACCCTGATTGTCGATCCCCAGACGCATCGCGTGTACCTAACCTACGCGGCGCTGCTGAGCGCACCTCGGATCGCGGTGTTTTCCCCTAAGCCTTAAGGAACCGGCATGGAGGACAATGGTTCTATGACGCGCATCCCATTCGTGGCCCCAAACTCCGGAAGTGTTTCAATGCAGCCACCTGCCGGCATCGAAAGACCGAAGATCCTTTTGATCGATGACGATCAAGACCTGTGTGAGCTTCTGAGAACACGCTTCGCCTCGGAGGGCCTTGACCTGCAAACAGTTTTTCTAGGCAAGGAAGGGCTGCGATGCGCCTTAGAAAGCCCATTCGCACTCATCGTGCTCGACGTGATGTTACCCGATACACGGGGATTCGATGTGCTCAGGGAGCTTAGAAAGCAGACGCTTACGCCGGTCATCATGCTGACTGCCCAAGGCGATGAAGTGGATCGCATCCTTGGGCTCGAATTAGGTGCGGATGACTACCTGCCAAAACCATTTAGCACGCGTGAATTACTGGCTCGAATGACGGCTATCTTGCGACGCTCGGCCTGGAAAGGACCTTCCAGTGCTGGAAGACCACCCAAGATCTATTCCGGAGATCTTGAAATTGATCTCGCGTTGCGTATGGTTCTTCGAAAAGGGGAACAGATCAAGTTGACCTCAACGGAATTCGATCTCACGCGCAACTTCTGCGAAGCGCCAGGAGAGGTCCTGACGAGGGAGTGGCTTGTGGCAAACATACTTGAGCGCGCCTTTGTGCCGTTCGACCGAAGTATCGACCTCCATATCAGCAATCTGAGGCGAAAGCTTGGTCCTCGTACCGATGGTTGCGACCGTATACAGAGTGTCCGTGGGCTCGGTTATCTGTACGTTTGGCCGGCATAATGGAACGCCGTTCGTTCGCGCGAAGACTACAAATCTAGACAACTTCACACCGTTCTAAACAGCAGAGCCAATCACCAGCCATCAAGATAGATGAATGAAGATCTTGTCGATGGTTGTGGCCATGGCTGCACTTATGAGCTTAGTCGATAGTCAAGCGACACAAGCTCAAAGTGACGCAAGCAAACCAGAGTTTTATACCCAACAGGTGCAGCCAATCTTCGCTGCTCACTGCATTCGCTGCCATGGGGAATCAAACCACCGCGGAGGCTTGAGTCTAGGCTCGCGTCAAGACATGCTCTTGGATCGGCGGAACAAGCCAGTCATAATCCCGGGAGATGCGACGAACTCGCTTCTGGTCCGCCTCATTCGACACGAGGGACCGCCGAACGATCCAATGCCAATGCCCAGTAAACGAGAGCGTCTGTCAGATGCGGACATCGCGATCGTCGAACGATGGGTTCTAGCCGGAGCGATTGTGCCCGCCACACTGACCGGAGGCAAACGATGAAAGAACAATTGAGAGCCACGGTGAGCAAAGTGCCCGAGATCACTCTGGCGTTCTGGATCATCAAGATTGCGGCAACTACCTTGGGAGAGACTGGTGGAGATGCGCTCTCCATGTCGCTCAACCTCGGCTACGCGGTAAGCACGCTCATCTTCCTGGTGCCATTTTTTGTACTTGTTGCACTACAGATACGCGCCAAAGCTTTCCACTCCACTTTGTACTGGACAGTCATTGTTGGGACGACATTTGCAGGCACAACCATGGCCGACTTCGCAGATCGCTCACTCGGTATCGGTTATCCGGGTGGATCAATGATTCTCTTCGTGTCGGTGCTCGCTTCGCTTGCTCTATGGAAGTGGGCGATCGGTACAGTTTCGGTCAACAATATCGTGACACCAAAAGCCGAGTTGTTCTATTGGCTGACTATCCTCTTCTCGAATACATTGGGCACGGCACTTGGCGACTGGACGAGCGAGGGTACTGGCTTCGGCTGGGGCGTCTTGCTTTTTGTTGGCCTGATAGCCCTTGTCGCGCTGCTCTACTTCTTCACCGGAATAAGCCGCACCATCCTGTTCTGGACCACCTTCATCTTGACACGGCCTCTTGGCGCCAACATGGGCGATCTGCTTACAAAGCCACGTGCTGAGCATGGCCTAGAGCTGGGCCGGTTCACTGCATCCGGTCTAATCGCTGTTTTCATGATCCTCTGTATCGCATTTATGCCAAAGAGAAATAGGCATCATCCAGAAGGATAAGAGCGCGACGCGTTATGATGTCGCTGAGAAATACCCGGTCAGCGTCTTCGTCGCAAACTCCCTTCACAACATGATACTCATCGGCGACGACGTTCTGATTCCCCTCAGTCTAGCCGCGTTCGCTAGCGGCATTGTTGTTTAGCTCGCCGGGCCTTGGGGTCTCGTTGGGCACCGGTGGGACAGAATCAAGCTGCTGCTGACAGGACTGTGAGTTTCGTTTTGGCGAAGCACATGACAAACGTCTATCTGGTTGCCAAAGCAGCCAGCCAGAATGCCTTATCCACAAGAGCGATAAGCCATACACGGGGCAAACTCATCAATCATCCCGTAGGTGGGCCCATTGTATTGCTCATTGCGTCCGCTTTATCGGTGTATAAACCTGGAGGGCTCACGCCATACGGCAAATCTGCCGTTACGCGGATGTCACGTTTTTCAAGGAAGCCAAACTAGCACCGAAGACATTGCATGCAGGCGATCTCGCAAATCAATGAATCCTGAGAGGTCATCGAACGTCATATCATATGATATATGTTGTGATATTAGCCTATGAAGGTGAGAGACCATGGCCACGAAGGGAATCCGACCCGCCGATGATCTGAACATCGAAGCGACCTTTGGAGGTTTTCAGCCAAGCAGATTGGATCTCAGACGAGGGAAACTGCTTGCGTCTGACGACTTGCAACTTCTCATTCTGCAAATGCTCTTGGAGGGGTCGAGGTATGGCTACGAGGTCATCAAGGCAGTACGTAAATACTCAAGCGGCGTCTATGCGCCGAGTCCAGGTATGGTGTATCCCGTCTTGGCGTCGCTTGAACAGTTGAAATATGCCAGGTGTGAAGCCGATGGCAGCAAAAGACTTTTTACCATCACAGGGCAAGGCAGGCGGCACCTCTCCGCGAATCAGGAAAGAGCAACCGCTGTTCTGCAGTCCCTAAAGCGTTACGGCCTCAAAGTCGCGCATTTTGAGAGGGACGTCGCTCAAGAAGAATCGACGGTGGAGACCTGGGGCGGCGGACCTGACGCCCAAAACAACAAGGTTTGGCGGCAAATGAAAACGGATTTCGTTGAAGTTCGCCAGGATCTTAAGGCTGCTCTGTTCAGCAAGATGGACTCCCCACTCGAAGAGAAACAACGAGTGTTGGGTGTATTACGACGCGCCCTGCATGAGATCCGAGGCAAAGGATAAGACTATGTCGATCATCAAAAGCGCTTTATTACGGGTTGTTGCCGAAACGTTGTTCTCATCGGCCCGCATCGAAAGTGTAGTCGTTGTGTCAGAGCAGTTCCGCATCATTGAGCTCCAGGCAGACGCCTTTAAGAAAGTCAAACATGAACCTGGCACCAAACTCGCGCTTTTCATAAACGGCCACAAGCGTGTCTACACTCCGCTTTCAATCGATGTGAACCGCGGCCTCCTTAGGCTGCTGATATACCTGCAACCAGCCGGGCCAGGGTCTTCATGGGCAGCCTCCGCGAAAGTGTCCGAGGAGTGTCGCTATATGGGTCCAAGTTCCTCTTTGGCACTGTCTGCGCTAGCGGTCCCATGTGTGCTATTCGGTGATGAAACTTCCTTCGCGGTCGCGAGCAACTTGCGACTTCATCTCGGCGAGGCAGTGGCATCTCGCCTGATTTTTGAAGTCAACTCTCTGGTTGAGGCCCGTCTAGCTCTCGAGGCGATTGAACTTCAGGACGCGCTCTTATTCGAAAGAGCGAAGGACGATTCCCATTTGGTGCGCGCCGCAGAAGCTCTGAGTTCTTGCCTTCAAGAACTGGGGGCGAAAGATTTGATCGTCACGGGGTGCGGATCTTCGATCCAGACTCTTCGACGAATTCTTAACCAGAACGAATGGGCTCTCTCAAAGAGGAAAGTGAAGGCTTATTGGGCACCAGGTAAAGAGGGTCTCGATTGACGCCTTTAGCACTTGTGCTCTTTGCTATGACCTTACAACACTGCCTACGGAACGTTCACGCAGAACTCACGCAATATGGGAGCAACAGATTATGAAATTCATGGCACTCATTCAGTACGGTTCAGACAAAGAAAAGGTTAAGTCCATCCATCCCGATCACCGCACCTACTTGAGGCAATTTCTCGAGAACGGTCAATTGCGCGCTGCTGGACCGCTGGCGGATGACGCCGGAGCGTTATGGATCTTCGACGCCGAAGACGCCGAGGCAATCGATGAAATTGTCAAAGGAGATCCCTTTGTCGCGGCGGGCGTAATCACGAGTTGGAAAGTCTATCCCCTCGCCTATTGGTCGGCACAGGAAGCCAAAGGGAGCAAGTGACAACATCTGTCGCTGATCACCCCTGCTTGTCGAAAACGAACATGGCACCGGATCGCTAAGCCATCGTTGCGACTATCCCCGTTGCCCACTAGTTTTCCGCAAGAATATTACAACGCTGCCTAAATGCGTCCCACGCAAAATCGACCCCAACATCGGAGGACTAACAATGAAGATCATGACAGTTGTTGAGTACGTTCCAAATAGCGGTAAGAAGTTAAAGTTTATTTTATCCAGCTTACCACGATTACTTGAAGCAATTCCTCGACAATGGCACATTGCGCGCCGCCGGCCCGCTGGCGAGCGACGCCGGTGTATTGCTAAATCTCGAAGCCAAGTACGCTGCAGCGGTCGATGAAATCGTCCAGGACGTTCCCAATGCCACGCCGGGATTGGTTACGAGTTGGAAAACCCGCCCGCTGGCATTTTTCCGCACGAGAGGCGGTCGGAAGCTAAGTCACGGGGTGCAGAGACTTCGTAATGAAGCTCTGCGCCCAGGTCGGGGAGTTTCTGCATACAGCTGCCAAGACTCACGTATGGCGCTTCCTTCGTCCGCTTAGCAAGCCGTCCGAAATCGTTAGCCGCCAAGATCATCCTGATCATCATTGCGGTTCCAACAATTAGTAAGGAACACCCTCGGAGACCTATGGCGGCAGATTCTGCAGACAAAGAAGGCGCACAATCATGGGAGAGCGTTCACGTCTGTCCTAGCTGCGGACAGGTCATCAACCTAGCGGAATTAGACCTAAGAGCGATCACTACTGGAATCGTGGCCTGCCCTAATTGCGACTGGGCAGGGCAGATCGAAATACAAGTTGTCGATCAAGTGCCCCGCAAGAAGCCAACTTCAGCCGAGTGATTGGCTTATGCCGAAATTGCGAGCGCCAGCTGCTGGTGTTTCTTCTTGTCGGGCATTTTGCGCATGTATGCGCGAACGAATTCGCTAGCGATCTTTGAATCATCATCCGCTCGGCAGACCAGGCACGTCTTAAGTCGTAGACTCGACTCGTTGAGCGGTCGCACGGTCACCCCGTTGCGCGCTATGAGCAATGCGCCAGCCTTTACCACAAAGGCAATGGCGGATCCGTCCGCTACGAACGGGAATGCCTCTTCCGGGGCGATAACGTGCTGAATGCTCCGAGGACGGACACCTCGCTGTGTCGCCGCTTGGATAATCGCGTCATAAACTGGCGGATGTAGTTGGCGCTCAAAGAGTATCCAATGTCGACCGTCCATCTGATCTAGCGATACCGACGGGTTAGACGCCAATCCATCTCGTTTCGCCATAGCGATGTAGAACGGTTGCTCCGCGACCTGAACACAGGTGAGTAAGGGGGATTCCGGCGGTTCGTGAGCAATCGCCAAATCTACCAAGCCCCCCACCAGATCATGGACAATGTCTATCGAAAACTTGCTGGCCAGATCGATCTTCAGACGTGGAAAGAGTGGGAGCTGGATAGAGAGAAGCGTGGAAACCAAAAAGGGATCGGCGTATGGAGTACGTCCCACATGGAAAGTCTCATCCATGCCTTGAAGTACCGTTCTTGCAGCTTGGACCGCTCGTTCGCCGTGGAGAAGTGAGAGCCGAGCCTGTTGCACATAGGCGCGGCCCGCATCGCTCAGTACAACGTGTTTGCGGTCTCGGAGAAACAGAGAACCACCAATCAAGGCTTCTACATCCTGAATATTTTTGGTCAGCATCGGCTGACTGATGCGCAATCTGCGAGCAGCTCGCCCAAAGTGCAGCTCCTCAGCAAGGGCAACCACCGACTCCATCAGTTTCGTGTCGTTCTTGAGCACACCGCACCCCCATGAACTTCGCAAAATGGGGATAGGACGGGGGCTGGGCGGTCGGTTCTTTCAACGTATCGGCGCGCAGGCGCGTCCCATCGTGAAGCTGATTGAGTTAGATGGTATGGCTGTGGGAAAGGTGGGCTGATGTGTGGTTATCAGTGTCATTGATAAGTGACCCCCTGCGATGAATTGGACTCTACAGGCATCTTCGGCCATCTTCAGAGCACGTACGTTATCTCCGCCCCTCCTTGGGGTTCTTTTAAAAGTGAGGTTGTATGCTCTCAGCCGCGAAAGCAAATTCACGAACCCTTACTCCGGACTTCGAACCGCTGCTCGATCTCCACGAGGCGGCCTTTGTGCTGGGCATGCACTGGAAGACCCTTGAGGGCAAGGCACGGCAGCATGAAGTTCCCGCCTTCAAGGTCGGGAAACGCTGGAGATTTCGGCTGAGTTCGCTGAATAACTGGCTTGAAGCTGGCCTAAAATTGAATACAACCGATCGGGCCGACGTGACTAGACAGGAGCAACATCCTTGAAATTCACCCGGCAACGCTATCAACGTGGCTATTTGCGGCGGGTGCCGCGAGCCAATAACAAGTCGGCTTGGGAGTACCGTTACGCGGACCCCCAAACCGGCAAGGAAAAGTCCATGTACTTCAGCACAGAACAGTTTCCAACGCAGACCGCGGTCGAGCGGCACTTGGAAACCTTTGTGCTCAAACTCAACACTGACAACCCGACGTTAGCCGTCGGCGAGCCCACCTTCGATACGTTATTGGATCGCTTCATTGAGGAAGAACGCCTGCTTGAAATTAAGAAGGTTCGACCCGGTGAGTCCTGCGATAACGTAGGCGAGCTGAGCTTTTCGACAGCCAGTTCCTACCTCAGCGTCATCAAGCGAGTTCGTGCGAAGTGGGGAACCACTCGTATCACTCGTCTGAAGCCGATGAACGTCCAGGAGTGGTTACGAAATCTGGAAGCCGCGCCAAAAACCAAAGGTCACATCAAGGCCGTCATACATCGCCTGTATGAGAAAGCCATGCTGTGGGAGATGGTCGAGTGGCAACGCAATCCGATGGAGTTTGTCGAAATCAAGGGCATCAGCAAACGGCGGAAACGACCTGTGATCCTCACTGTTGAGCAGTTCTTTTCGATCCTTCCGCTGATTCCGCAGCCGTACCGCATGATGACGCTACTCGCGCAATGCTCGGGTCTTCGCGTTGAGGAAGTCTTGGCTCTCGAAAAGCCAGACATCCACTTCGGGAAGCTCAGTATGCAGATCGTTCGAGCAGTCGTCCATGGTCGGCTGAAGCTGGTCAAAACGGAATACTCGGAGGACGAACTGCCTCTTGATCCGGACCTCGCCGCCATCCTGCTCGACTTCATTCGCGAAGCTGAGAGGGATGCACTCGCCAAGTTGGGAGACGAGGGTGCCGGAATCATCGAGTCGGACCTGCTGTTTGTCAGCCCCATGACGGGGCGGCATTTCCACGCGTCGCCAATTGGGCAGGACTACATCCGTCCCGCTGGTTGCTGTCTCGTGGATTGCCCGAACTGTGGGGCCGTCGCAGGTGAGTGGTGCAAGACCGATTTTCCGGTTCCGAACGGGAAGCGCCTACCGCTGCACGATGAGCGGTGGGATGCAGCCGGCAAGTACGGCAGCATCGGTTGGCACACCTTCCGGCATACCTACCGGTCCTGGCTGGACGAAACAGGAGCACCGATGGGAGTGCAGCAGAAGCTTATGCGGCACGCCCAAATCTCGACCACGATGAACGTGTACGGCAACGCGCTGATGGAAGCAAAGCGCGAGGCAAACGCAGCAGTCGTTAGCAGAATTTTGAGGAGCTCATAACCCATGACGGGAGGCGTCCAAACATGCGAAAACCCGGCGGAGCAAATCCTTCTGCTCTTACACCGGGTTATTCCGGGTTGGAAGTTTCGCTAAGTGGTTGCGGGGGTAGGATTTGAACCTACGACCTTTGGGTTATGAGCCCAACGAGCTACCGGGCTGCTCCACCCCGCACATTCAATATACCCTTCCAATGAAATGGGGGTCAATGGCAAGAGCCCTCGATGGACCGCTGCTTCGCTGAATCCCGGGCTCCTACCGTAACTTTCCTCAAAAACTTGCGTCTTCCTCTATGTACGAGCTGATACACGATGGAGAAATCTCTCATGGCAATACAAGGTTCAGTTTCAAGGGGTAAAGACGTAATTCATCCGTTGCGTGGGGCCGAAGTGCTGCGAATCGCAGGCCGCGCGACTCTCATCGCTGGCGTGCTGGCCGGGGCAGGGGTCGCCCAGACGTCTCTGTCGGACGATCAGGTTGAGTCGAGCGTACTCAAGTCGCTTGCCGGCGCTCCGGAGCTGGCAAGCGAACAGATCACTTCACGTACAACTAACGGAACGGTTACCCTGAGCGGCACGGTGAGCAACGAACAGGCTCGCACCAGGGCGGAACAACTGGCCGCGAACACGAACGGTGTCATCAAGGTGGTGGACGAACTGCGATTGGGGTCCTCGCCCTCGGCTTCGACGCCACCGGCATCCGGGGCCAGCCCGCTTGTCCTGCTTTCCGATGGCACCTATGGACCCGCACCGGCGAGCGACGGCCAGGTTGTCGCCTCGCAGACGGCTCCGCTGACAAATACTCCGGCCGATCCAAGGAGCGCTCCGGTTCCGCAGCGCAACAATCCTGATGCTGATCAGCAGCTTGATCTCGAGATTGAGCAACGGCAGAACGCAGCAAATGGCCAGGTTTCGCCCGCTCCAGGAGCGCAGCCGAATGGGCAGGCCGCGCCCCAAGCGTATCCCACTCCGTATCCGAACCAGAATCAGTATCCAAATCAGACCGCGGGTGCTCCGTACCCAACTCAGCCGCCGAACACGCAATCTCCTTATCAGAATGGCCAATATCCTGCCGCCCAGTACCCGAATGGCCAATATCCTGCGGATCCGTCGCAGTCGAGCAGTTCGCAGGTTTATCCTCCGGCGGGCTACCCTTATCCGCGCCGGCCGATGTCTTACCCCGGTTACCAGCAGCCGTATCCCCCTGCTTATGGACAAAATATGCAGCAGGGCGGTCAGGTGGCCGGCCAGCAGGTGGTGATTCCCGACGGAACCCTGCTTCGAGTGCGCGTCAACCGGACGCTGCGGAGCGACAAGACGCAGCCCGGCACTGTCTTTGACGGCATTGTCGTTAATGACGTGGCGGCCAACGGACTGATCGCGATTCCGCGCGGCGCCGCTGTTCAGGGTACGGTCGTGGATGCGAAGGGATCCGGTGCGCTGACCGGGCGTGGCGAGATGTCGATTCAGCTTACTTCGGTGATCCTGGGCGGCCAGACCTATCCTCTGGTGACGAATGTCTGGGCTCACAATGGCGGCGACAAAACAATCGAGACGGTGAACAAGACGGCCGGCTTCGGCGCAGCTGGAGCGCTGATCGGCGCATTGGCAGGCGGCGGAGTGGGTGCGGCGGTCGGCGGCGGCATTGGCGCGGCTGCCGGACTAGGCTCTTCGGCTGCTTCGGGCCATGGTCAGGTGATTATTCCATCAGAAGCGATCGTGACCTTCCATACCGCCCAGCCGACGACGGTAGCTACCGTGTCCCAGCAAGAGATGCAGAGACTGGCGTACGGTGTTCCCCCGGGCGCGGATGGACGTCCCGTTCCCCGGGCGTATCCGCCGGTGTATGTGGCTCCCGGCTACTATCCGGGATACTACCCCTATCGTCCGTACGGCCCGTACTACTGACTTACAGGGCAGGAGGGGGTCCCCTCTTGCCTGCCCTGTAAGTTCCATGGACTGTCCGCTTCGGTCGAGATGACCTCGTTTTGATTGATCTGCAGGAAAGACAGCGACGAGCTGTAGCTGCTGAAGAACTGCTGCTAAAAGGCGGGCGCAGAGGTGTTGCCGAGGTCGGCGAGGGTGCTGCGCAGATATTTGTGCGGGTTGACCGGGATGTTGTGGATGCGGACCTCGTAGTGAACGTGGTTGCCGGTGGCTCGCCCGGAGTGGCCGATGTAGCCGATGACCTGGCCGCGGGAGACGGACTGGCCGGCAGTGACGGCAAAGCCGCTCATGTGACCGTAGCAGGTCTGGAGGTCGTGGCCGTGGTCGATGCGCACCATGCGTCCGTAGCCGTTGACCATCTCTGCGGCTAAGACGATGCCGTCGGCGGTGGCGTGGATGGGGGTTCCAAGCGGACCGGAGATGTCGATGCCGGGATGGAACTCGGCTTCGCCTCCGCCGAGGACGGGGTCTTCCCGCTCCCCGAAGCTGGAGGTGATGGGGCCGACAACGGGCCAAAGCGTGGGCGTGGTGGAGGCATCGTCACTCAAACTTGGACCGATGAGGTCGTGGCCGGCAAGCAATGGATTGGCCATGCGCCCGAGGGAGGGACTGAACCCGGTGGAACCGCCGGCGAGCCGCCCAGCATCACCGCTCATGTCGGAGTCGCGCAGGGCGTAGAAGGCGTTGACGGAGCGGTAATAGGAGGCCGTGGTGTAGAGCGAGGCGTCTTTGAGGGGAGCAGTTGCGACAGCGTCGGAGGCGGCGTCGCGAACCCGTTTGCCTCCGGTATGGAAGGTGAGCTTGCCGGCGGTGAGGCCGTAGAGGGCCGAGACCTCGGTGGCGAGCGAGCCCAGGGAGGCGGCTTGGATGTCTTTTTGGTGGGCCTGCTCGGCGAGGTGGGCGTAGTCCTGCTGAAGAGCTTGGTGATCCTGCCGAAGCTGGTTGAAGCGGGCCGTTTTGATGAGCATGCGCGAGTAAGAGCCGGCCAGGCCGGTTACGGTGAAGAGGCCGACGACGGCAGCAGCGGCGAGAAGATAGGCGTAGTGGACGGGGATGGGCACCTTTTTGAGGGTTCCGTCTTCTTCGCGGCTGACAAGCAGAATGTAAAAACGTTTTTTTGAGATCAAGACAGGGTCCCGTACAAGGGGTTAGGCAGACGAAGAGGAAGACGGGTTTCCGGGGAGGGAAGACTCAGTCGGGAAGAATGAGATTCGCAAACTGTCATTTGCGAGTGGGCGAGACTTACTGCGAGTAGGGTACCAAAGAGCTTTCGCATCCGGCAAGGAGGGTATGCTTTAAGGACGATGGCGCGCGGCAAGAAACGGGTTCACGGAAGCGGCGAGCTGAACCTGATTGCGCGAATACGGGAGCGCAGCGAGGTCAGGAACCGGGCCGTGCGGGTGGGCATCGGAGACGATTGCGCGATTCTCCGGGTTCCTGCGGGCGCGGACATGGTAGTGACGACGGACTTCAGCCTGGAGGGGCGGCATTTTCGACGGGACTGGCATACGCCGGAGTCGGTAGGGCATCGGTGTTTGGCGAGGGGTTTGTCGGACGTTGCGGCGATGGGAGCGCGGCCGGCGGCGGCGTTTCTCTCGCTGGCGATGCCGGCGCCACTCGATGTGCGCTGGGTGGATCGATTCATGGCTGGGTTTGGGGCGCTGGCGGAAGAGTGGGGGACGGAGCTGGCGGGCGGGGATACGAGTGAGGCGCCGGGGGCGGAGATTCTGGCGGATGTGGTCGTGACGGGCGTCATCGAGCAGGGGCGCGCGTTGCGGCGGCGGGGAGCGCGGGTGGGAGACGGCATCTATGTGACTGGGAGGCTGGGCGGGTCGGCGGTGGAGCTGGCGGGGCTGGCTTCGGGGCGGGTGAAGGCGCGCCGGCAGGCGAGGGTGGCGGGAGCGCATCCGCATACGTTTCCGGAGCCTCGGATTGAGGTGGGGCGGGCGCTGCTGCGGCAAGGGTTGACGACAGCATGCATGGATCTGAGCGATGGGTTGTCATCGGATGTACGGCGGTTGTGTGAGGCGTCGGGGTTAGGGGCGAAGATTGAGGCGGAGCGGATTCCATTGGGGGCGGGGGCGACGCTCGAGCAGGGGCTGCATGGCGGGGAGGATTACGAGCTGCTATTCACAGCCGGGGCGGGAGTGCGGGTGCCGGGGAAGATTGCAGGCGTGCCGGTGAGCCGGATAGGAAGGGTGATGCCGGGTTCGTTTGGGGTGAAGCTGTTGAGTGCGGACGGGTTAGCGCAGAACTTGAGGGCGGGCGGATGGGAGCATTTTCGGAAATAGAGGTGCCTGTGGATCGATGTGTGGATTGTTTCGCTAAAGAAATCCACGATTTCTGCCGATCTGGTGAGTAGCGGAGATCTGGTGAGAGCGGCATTTTGGCGGTTGAGCAAAAAGGAGTGAGAGGTGAGGGAAGCGACGCGGGTAATTCGTTCGACGCTGACGAAACCGGTGCCGGGTGAGCCGCTCCATGCGGGGCCGGTGTTTGCGGCGCCGTTTCACGTGGTGGGAGATCCGGGGGCGACACTCTATACTTATGGGCGCTCGCATAACCCGACGTGGACGGAGCTGGAGCGGGCAGTCGGGGAGATGGAGGTTGCGGACGGGCAAGAAACGGCGGGGGTGCGGTGTTTCGGGTCGGGGATGGCGGCGGTGGCGGCTGCTTTCGGGGCGACGCTGCGGGCGGGGGATACAGTGGTGCTGCCGGTGGGAATGTACTTTATGGCGCGGCAGCTGTTGGAGGAGATGTATGTGCCGGCCGGGGTTCGAGTACGGACGGTGCCGGCGGGAGAGCTGACGGAGCCGGCGGCGGTGGCCGGGGCGAAGCTGGTGTGGGTGGAGACGCCAAGTAATCCGGAGCTGGAGATTACAGACGTTGCGGCGGTGTGCCGTGTGGCGCATGCGGCGGGAGCGCTGGTAGCCTGCGACACTACGACGGCGACGCCGCTGGGGCAGAGATCGCTGGAGCTGGGTGCGGATCTGTCGGTGTGTTCGGACTCGAAGGCGATGAGCGGAGGAAGCGATGTGCTGATGGGGCATGTGGCGGTGCGGGATGCGGAGCTGCTGGCGCGGGTGGATCGGCAGCGGACGTTGACCGGTGGGGTGCCAGGGCCGATGGAGGCGTGGATGCTGCTGCGGTCGCTGGCGACGCTGCCGCTGCGGCTGGCGCAGAGCTCGGCGAATGCGCTGGCGTTGGCGGAGTTTCTGGAGACGCGGAGAGAGGTGAGTCGGGTGCTGTATCCGGGATTAACAACGCACGCCGGCCATAAGGTGGCGGCGGCGCAGATGCGGCATTTTGGGCCGGTGCTGAGTTTTACGCTGCGGGATCAGCGGGTCGCGGAGCGGTTTCTGGCCGTGGCGGAGTTGATTACGGAGGCGACCAGCTTTGGCGGAGTGGCGACCACGGCGGAACGGCGGGCGCGGTGGGGGCATGATGAGATTGCGCCGGGGTTCATCCGGCTGAGCGCGGGTTGTGAGGATGCGGCGGATCTGCTCGAGGATTGTGAGCGAGCTCTGGAGGCGGTCCATTGAGCGCGGAGGCCGGGTTTGCGCAGGCGTGGACGGCGGAGGTGCTGCAGAGGCCGCCGCTGATTGCACCGGCTCGGCAATATGTGTGGCCGCTGCCGGTGGCGGGCGAGGAAGAGGCGCTGGCACGCGGGGCGTTGCAGCTGGCGGTGCGTCCGCGGCAGGGTGGGCCGTACCTGCTAACGTGCGCGCTGGGATTCAGCGATTCATCGATGCCGACCGAGGTCCATGGGTGTCCGAATGCGGAGGAGCTGTGCGCGGTGGCGGGGGGGTATGCGTATGTGGCAGATGCGCGGATGCCGGAGCGGTGCACGCAGATCGGGCTGCGGCCCGTGGTGGAGGTGCGGGTGCTCCTGGAAGCGCGGCTGCTACTGTTTATAGGGTTTCACTCAATCATCGCATGGGGTGCTGAGGGATTGGCGTGGCAGACGGCGCGGCTGTCATGGGAGGGGATTCGGATTGGGACGGTCGAAGGAGGCGAGATGCGAGGGTGGGGGTGGGATTTAAGGTCGGACCGGGAGCTGGAGTTTGCCGTGAACTTGAGGACGGGAAGGCATACAGGAGGAGCGTTTGCTTCCGGGTGAGGCTGAAGCATGCAAAGAACTATTCGGAACAGCTATAGAAGCTCAGGGAGGCTTCGCCCTGCTTGAGTTGGCGGGTCCGGGCGAGGCGGCCGTAGCGGTCGGCGAGGGCAAAGTCGCCGCGCGTAGCATGTTCGGCGATGACGAGAGCTTGAGGGCTGAGGCATTTGGCTCCGGCCAGGCCGCCGAGCAAACCGAGGGTTTGGGCGTAGGCCTCTTCGGCCTCGTAAGGGGGATCGAGGAAGACGAGGTCGAGGGTGTGCGTGAGTTTTTGCAGGAGAGGCAGGACGCCTCGATGGTCGACGGTGTAGTTGGCGGTGATGCGGAGGGAGGCGAAGTTGGCGTATAGGGCTTTTAGGGCAGGAGATGCATTTTCAGCGAACCAGACATGGCGCGCGCCGCGGCTGAGGGCTTCGATGCCGACAGCTCCGGTGCCTGCGTAGAGGTCGGCAAAGGCGGAGTTGGGCAGACGAGGGGCAAGAATGTTGAACAGGGTCTCGCGGAGGCGATCGCTGGTGGGGCGGGTTGCGGTTCCGGGCGGAGCGGTGAGGAGGCGGGAACGGTAGGTTCCGGCGATGACGCGCATGGGATTGATGGTAATGGCGAAGCGTTACGAGTGCACCGCGGCGAGGCGCATACAATCGTGAGTATGACGGGGTGGTCGTTCCGGTTGGGCCGGATCTTCGGGGTGGAGGTGCGGCTGCACTCGTTCTTTCTGTTTCTGCTGGTCCTGGCCATGAGCTGGGCAGCCTACCTGGAGCAGACGCTGGTGCGTGGGGCGGGGCTGTGGCTGCTGCTGCTGCTGGCCGTGGCTGTACGGGAGCTGGCGCGGAGCGTGGCGGCGGCGTGGTATGGGATGGAGCTGAAAAGTATTTTGCTGCTGCCGACGGGAGGCTTGCCGACGTATGCCTCGACCGAAGCGACGGAGCGCTCGGCTGAAGCGAAGGTGCAGAAACGCATGGCTCTGGTGGGTCCTGCGGCAAATTTTGTGTTTGGGCTGACGCTGGCGGGGCTCATCCTTACGATTGCGCCGGAGGTCCGGGTGTGGGAGGTGCGCTGGGTGACGCCGCTGCACCTGCTGCGGACGGCGGTGTGGGTGAATCTGCTGCTGGCGGCGCTGAATCTCCTGCCGGCCTGGCCGCTCGACGCGGGTCGCGTGGTGCGGGCAGAGCTACTGCGGACGCCGGCCGGTGCGACCGGCGCGCCAGGCGGAAGGCAAAGCTACACGCGGCTCAGTCCTGTCATTGCGCTGAGTTTGATGGCCGTGGGTCTCATCACCGTGAACTGGTGGCTGATTATGGCGGGGATCGGGATTTTGCTGGGGGCGCAGATCGAGCGCCAGGGCTTGCTGGGGCAGGCGAACCCGGGTGGCGTGCAGGTGAGCGATGTGATGTTGACGGACTACTCGATCCTGTCGGCTTCGGCGACGCTTGAGGATGCGGTGAGGCAGGCGCGGCATAGTTTGCAGGATGTATTTCCGGTGGTGCGGGGAAGCAACATGGTGGGTGCGGTGTCCCGGCAGACGATCTTAGAGGCGCTGGAGGCTACCGGAAACGGTTATGTGCAGGGAGTGATGACGCGGAGCTTTCAGACGGCGGCTCCGGGCGATCCGCTGATCGCCACGTTGAACCGGGTGACGGGACAGCCAGGGGCTTCGTCTCAACTGGTGCCGGTGGTGGAGGGTGAGCGCATGGTGGGCATCCTGACGCCGCAGAACCTGCAACGCTCGATGGCGCTTTGGACGCGTAGGCAGCGGTCGGCCGGGGAACGGGTCGAGGAGGACGAGAAGAGCTGATGGCGCGCGCAGGCAGAGGGGTCTCGCTGAAGAGCGTGCGTGCGGGTCTTCTGGTCGTGGCGCTGCTGCTGGTGGCGGCCGTGGGGGTATTCCTGGGGTATGCGCGCTACAAGCTCAAGCATCTGGATCTTGGGCTTGCCGGGCTGGCAGGACGGCTGGGCGCGACGATCACGCAGGAGAGCGACAACTTTACGTATTCGCAAACCGTCGGCGGGCGCAAGATTTTTACGGTGCATGCGGCCAAGCAGATCGACCATGGGAACGGAACGCTTACGCTGCATGACGTAAATATCCTGCTGTACGGCCGAGACGCGGAGCATGCGGACCGTATCCGTGGCAGCCAGTTCGAATATGACCAGAAGGGCGGCATTCTGCGTGCGGTGGGAGACGTCTATATCGACCTGACCGCGCCGGCACGCGAGCAGCCTGGGGAGGATGTCCACGCACGCGCCGCACCGCAGCACGGGCAGGACGACGCGCGTGCGATCCACATCAAGACCAGTGGCTTGATCTTCCGGCAGAAAGAGCGCTCGGCTACGACGGAGGAGCAGGTGGACTTCCAGGTGGGCGGATCGACGGGAACGGCGTTGGGTGCGTCGTATGACTCCGGCTCCGGGGTGGTGATTCTGCGTTCGGCGGTAAGGGTGAGCGGTCTGCGGAACAAGGGTGCGGCTGCGAGCTCCGAGGGCCGCCCCATGACGTTGACGGCGGCTCACGCGGAGATGGATCGAGACGGCAATGTCGTCAAGCTGGACGGCCCGAAGCTGGTCACGGAGAACGGTGCGGGAGAAGATACAGCCGCGGCGGAGCATGCGGTGGTGCATGTGACCGCGGATGGAACGCCACAGCAGGTGGACGCCGAAGGCCGTGTGCTGCTGACCGCGGAGAGCCGGGGCGGAGGACAGGAGAGCACGAGCGCGGACCGGATGCAGCTCGATTTGAACGAGGCAGGCCAGCCCCGGTTCGAGCACTGGATGGGGAACGTGCACTTCTTTGCGAAAGACGCGCAGCGGCAGCAGGAGGGGCATGCAGAGGAGGCGCAGGTGGCGTTCGATGCGGTAGGCCGTCCGGTGCACGCGCTGGTGACCGGCGGCGTCGAGATGAAGGAACGGGAGAGCGGCAGCGAGCGGCAGTTGAATGCGGCCAAGGTGGATCTTGCGCTTGCCGGCGGAGGGAAGCAGCCTGTGTTGCTGACCGGGGCGGTGGCATCGGGCCAGAATGGGGCCGTGCTGCGGACCGTGGATCGCCGGCCGGATGAGTCGAGCACGTTGAGTGTTGTGCGAAGCGATGTCTTGACGGCGCACTTTAAGAAAGATGGGCCGTCCGCGACGAAGCCGGGCACACACTTGACGGGGCTGGAGGGTCGGGAAAGAACGTCTCTGGAGCAGATTTCACGGGATGCGAAGGGTGTGCTGACTAGCAGACAGACCAGCACGGGGGAGATGCTGGATGCAGAGTTCAGGCCGGATGAGACGGGAAAGGCGGCCCTGACCAAGGCTGTGCAGCGAGGCCTCGTGAGCGTGATACGAGAGCTGCCGAGAAAGGCGATTGCCGGGGCGGGAGCCAAGCCGGCGGCAGCGCAGGTGCAGCATGCCAAGAGCGACGTGGCCACCTACGATGCCGATGCAGACCGGCTGGTGCTGACCGGCGCGGTGCAGGTGCAGGATGCCGAAAGCGCGCTGTTCGCGGACCGGGTGCAGATGGACCATCGAACGGGTGACTCGGCGGCGGACGGGTCCGTGCGGGTGAGTTATCTGCCGGCGGAAAGCTCTGCCGAAGCGATGCATGTGCTGGCAGCGCGCGCTGTTTCTCACGAGGATTCGGGCGTGAGCGAGTTCTTTGGCGGGCCGTCTCTGGGCGGCAGGGCGAAGATGTGGCAGGGCGGGTCGCAGGTGGAGGCGCCGCTGCTGGAGTTTCACCGGACGGAGCGGACGGTAATAGCGCGGGATGAGCATGGGGCCGAAGCTGCGGTGCATACGGTCTTGGTGGATGCGGCAAGCAGCGATCCAAAGCATCCGGCCAAGGCGCCGCCCGATCCGCCGGTACGGATACTCAGCCGGGAGATGACCTACGACGATGCGAAGCGGCAGGTGCATTTCGTAGGAGATGTGCGCGTGCAGGACAAGGATGGCACGATGCGGTCGGAGGAGGCGACGGTTTATCTATTGCCGGTGGCGGCCGGTGCGCCCGGACACGGTGCCGCTGGTGGAGCGCCAGTCAACCTAGGCGGACGCTTGGATCACATTGTGGGCACGGGAGCGGTGGTGCTGGAGCAGCCAGGACGCAGGGCGACAGGGCAGCGGCTGACGTATACCGCCGCAGACCAGACGTTTGTACTGACGGGGACGGCAAGCGATTCGGCCAAGATGGTGGATCAGGTGCAAGGGAGTGTGATGGGGGCCTCACTGCGGTTTACCAGCGGAGAGGATAGCGTGGTGATCTCGGGAAAGGCGGATGGGACGGAGACGAGGCGGGTGCACTCGGAGGTGAAGATGAAGGGGAAGGATAGCCGCTAAGATCGGTGTCCTGCCGCACTCCAGATACAACTTTGACCATAGAAGAATCCCGAGCACGGTAGAACACATGCGGAAAGACTGGAGCGAAAACGCCGGTGAAAGACGATCCAAACCCAGGTAGAAGAGGTTAGTAGTTTCGAATACATGGGTACGCTCTGGTAAACATCGCAGCGCTTCAAAACTCAATCCACACCGCTGTCTGCGGGACCATACAGCTAGCGTTTCGCAGGCATGGCTTTAATGACGATGGCGGAAGGATCGCCGGCGGCGGGGAGCATGGTGAGCAGGGCGGGGCCTAGCTTGCTGGCGGTGCGGATGACGGCGATGTCGCCGGAGTGGGTGTCGGCGGCGAGCAGGAGGTGCTCATCGGCGGAGAAGGCGAGGGCGTCGGGGGCGTTGCCGAGGCGGAGGCTCGAGATGAACTTGCCGTCGGAGATGGAGTAGAGCGAGAGGGAATCGGCACCGGAGTTCGAGATCCAGAGGGCGCTGCCATCGCCGCTGACCAGGCCATGGGCGGGACGGTCGCCGATGGCGAATGTGCTGCCGACCTCGTTGGTTTGGGTGGAGATTTCACTGACGGAGTCGGAGGCGAGATTGGAGACGAAGATCTCTCCACCGTCGGGCTTGAGGGTGAGCTGTTCGGGATCTTTGCCGACGTCAAGAAGGGCAAGAACGTGGTCCTTAAGCTGAGTGGCGTCCTGGCGGGCGGGCCAGGAGCCGGGCGCGGCGGCCAGCGAGAGGGCGAGAACCTGGTTGGCGAGCGAGCAGGCGACGAAGGCCTTCGAGGAGTCTGGCAGAATGACGGGGCTGGTCGCGCCGGGGCAGCCGGGCAGGGTGGCGCGCAAGACGAGCGGCGGAGCGAAGCTCTCGGGTTCATAAGCGGAGAAGAGAGAGACGGTGCCGCTGCCGCGGTTGGTAACGATGAGGGTGCGGCCATCGGGGGAGAGCTGGGCGGCGCTGGGGCGGTCCCCGGTGATGTAGGCGGCAATCTCGCGGCGAAGGTCGAGTGAGAGGACGCTGACTGAGTTGGAGCCGGTGTTGACGATGTAGGCGCGGCGACCGCTGGCGTCGACGGTGAGCGCCGTGGGATTGCGGTGAACGGGGATGGTAGCGGCGACGATATTTTGGGCTGTGTCGATGATCGTGACGGAGCCGCTGGGGCTCTCGGGCTGGGTGTTGACGGCGTACACTTCATCGCGCTGCGGATTGACGGCGAGGGCGACGGGGGAGACACCGACTGAGAGGGTGCGGTCGGGGCGGAGATAGACGAGGTCGAGGACGGTGACGGAGTTGCCGGTACGGTTGGCGATGTAGGCGAACTCGCGGTAGCCGGCCGGGTAGGTGGGGAAGGTGGAGCGGCTGCAGCTGGTGAGGGTGAGAAGCAGCGGAAGGGCGCGGAGAGCGTGTGGCGGGGAACTCACCTTTTGAGTTTAGGGCATGCGATGGGTGAGAAGCTGAGGTGAAAAGGAGAGCCTGGTCGTCCTCTAGCTCGTTCCTTCCGGCAAGGCGGCTTTTGCGCCTCAGCTTGCCCGCTTAGTGCGCCACCGTCAGCATCGCCGCCGTCCCATCGGTCACCGTTACGGTATAGACCCCATTGACCGGCACAATTTGTGAAGATACCGCGGGTCCGGTCAGTTCTCCATTGGTCGTCCCGTCAAACGTCTGCCCGCCGATTGTGATTCCGCTGGTTGCACTCAGGCTCGGCGCCGTCAACGTCGTCAGCGTTCCAGGCTTCTGATAGCTTCCCAGATCCAGCACCACCGTCTTCGATTGAGCCGGCCCGTCCAGATCCTTTTCGAGCACCGCCACCCGCAGGGTTCCCGCTGCATCGAGCGTCGCCCAGACCTTCACGTTGCCTGCGGTCTGCGTGATCGCCACGGGAAGCGGGCTGGCACCGTTCTGGATCGCCTGCGCCAGAAACAACACACCATAAAACGGGGCGTACACGCTCAGACTGCCATTGTTACTAAAACCGATATCGTACGGATAGGGTCCTGTCGAGACAGCGCCGTTCGAGTGAAAGTTGAACCCGGCCGCTCCTCCTGCCTTGGACTCAAACGCCATGTCCACTACCCACAACGCGGCAGCCATGGTATTGCTCACGCCGGCAAAGCCTCCACAGGCGACTGAATTTACCTCACCCACACGCACCGACACCGGACTTAGAGTTTGGACCAGGGCGCTGTAGCGCGAGAAATACCTGGCTGTGGAAAGATCCTCCATCAATTGCGGAATGGTTGGAATGTTGTTGTTGCACGAATCAAGCGCATACACATGCGCCGTAAAGGTTGAGATTTGACCGGACAATTGCGTCATCAACGCCGGGATGCCGGGATCCCAGGTGCGTCCCGACTCCGCGGACACGACCAGTTGTGGCGCCGTGAGATACGGCGCAAACGTCGTTTGATAGCCGGCCGTCTCCGTCAGCCAATCCGTATACGTCCAGTTCGCCGGGCGATAGCCGTTCACCACGTACTGGTCCGGCTCATTGTCGAGCTCTACCCCTTGAATCTGGGCGCTGCCCACCTCCGCGATTGCTTGCGCGAGCCCCGCCGCAGCCTCACCGGGGCTGTAGGTCGCCGAGGTCCCCAGGATATAGCTCGGCTTGGTGGTCACACCACCCGCCGTAAAGGTCGCCGCGTTGGTCAGCGGACCCAGTTCCGTCATGGTGACGGATGGCAAGCCGGACCGTATGCTCGGAGCACCCACATACTGCCCAAGGTTCGCCAGCAGATTAATGAAACTGGGATAGGTGGTTGTGCCCGTGCCCGTAAACTCCTCAAGTGTCGTCTGCGGCAGAGAGAAACCGATGAAGTATGGCGGAAAGGCCGTGCCGGGTGCCGCAGGATTGATGGTTGCCGCAACCACGTTGGTCGGTGCCGTGGTTAGGACGACGGCATTCTGCTGAGTCTGCGTCCCCGCCGTCGCGGTAACGGTGAACGAGGCCGTGCCGTTGCCCAGCGACGAGGCTCCCGTCAACTTCACCTCTCCTGAGCCGATCCCGACCGGCGACAGATTCACCGTGTAGTTGGACGGGCTGGCGGTCACGCCCGCCGGCAGTCCGCTCACCTGGATGTTCACCGGCCCCTGGTACCCGCCGACACCGTAGGTGATGGCATCGAAGATTGCCGAGCCGCCGGGCGCCACGCTTAGGCTGGCCGGCGTGGACAGCGCAATCGAGTGGAGCTCCGAGCCCACGTTCACCGAGATCGGCAGCGTGTGCGTCGCCGTGCTCGATGAGGTCAACAGGGTAAGCACACTGTTCCCCGCGGTTAACCCGGCCGCCGCCGTGACCGTCACCGGAACCGCCGTTCCCAGCGGCAGCGCGAAGCTCGCGGGCGACACGGAGACGCCCGGAGGCAAGCCGCTCAACGAACCCATCACGGCTCCGTTGAAGCCGTTCACCGCCGTCGCCGTGACTGTCATCATCTGGGTGGAGCCCGGCACAATGCTCAGCGCCGGTGTGGACGTGGTAATGGCATAATCGGCCGCCGTTCCCGTGGTCAGGATCACCTGTGCCGTGTGCGTCAGGCTGCCGGCGGTGGCCGTGACCGTAAAAGGCGTAATGGCCGAGGGCACCGCCGCAGCCGCGCGGAGGCCGACCATCCCCGGAACGCCAGGGGTCAAGGCATAGCTGGTACTCGTCTGCGTCACCCCGCCGGGAAGTCCGCTCACCGTCACCGTGACCGGGCCGCTAAAGCCGTTCAGCGCTCCCGCCGTGACATTCAAGGTTGTGCTCGCTCCTCCCGCCAAGGAGAGGCTCTGCGGACTCGCATTCAGGCTGAAATCCGCTGCCGGTGTCATCGTCGCCGTCGTCGTGGCGGCCAGCGATGGAAGCCCTGCCGTGTCCGTGACCGTGAGCGACACAGGGTATGAGCCCGCCGCCGCATAGACATGGGTCGGGTTGGGGCCTGTTCCGCTGGCGCCATCGCCAAAGCTCCACGCGAAGCTCAGCGCCTGCCCCTGAGGATCGCTTGATGCGCTTCCATTGAAGCTCACCGCCATACCCGCCTGCCCTGTGTACGGATTGCCAACGTTTGCCGTTGGAGGCTTGAGCGCCGGCTCGGCTGTGCTAGGTGCGCTTCCATTTCCGCAACCGAACAACGATGTAAGTGACACGATCAGGCAGACCAGCATGGTCACAAAACCAACATTCAGGTGAAACTTCGTTCGATGCACGTGACTTCCCCTTGCATATCTGACCATTTAAGACCCGGCTCGCAGGCGACAGTTGCATGATTCCTGTAAAGTCACGGGATATTCATGCAGAACAGCGGCTGCGCGTCAGGCGTAAGCACGGCAACTGCAAGGCGCAAAGCTGCGCTTGACCAACACGCTCAGGATCACCCGGCACTCGTTAGCTTTCGTCGAGGAAACGTCTGTTAAGGCCGGTGTAGGCGTCGATGCGGCGGTCGCGGAGAAAGGGCCAGTTACGGCGGGTGTCTTCGAGGAGTTTGGGGTCGATCTCGGCGAGGAGGATTTCTTCTTTGTCGTGCGAAGCTTGGGCAAGGACGCGGCCGAAGGGGTCGGCGATGAAGGAGCCTCCCCAGAACTCGAGGCCGGCGCCTTCGGGGCCGCGCATAAGGACGCCCTGGTGCTGCACGTCGCCATGCTCTAGGCCGACGCGATTGACGGCCGCGACGAAGACGCCGTTGGCGATGGCGTGGGCGCGCTGCATGGTCTGCCAGGCGCTGTACTGGGCTTCGCCGAACTCGGCTTTCTCGCTGGGATGCCAGCCGATGGCGGTGGGATAGAAGAGGGTTTCGGCGCCCATCAGCGAGGTGATACGGGCGGCTTCGGGATACCACTGGTCCCAGCAGACTAAGGTTCCGATCTTGCCGTGGCTGGTCGGAAAAGCGCGGAAGCCGAGGTCGCCGGGGGTGAAGTAGAACTTTTCGTAGTAGAGCGGGTCATCGGGGATGTGCATCTTGCGGTAGAGGCCGGCGAGGGAGCCGTCTGCTTCGAGAACGGCGGCGGTGTTGTGGTAGAGGCCGGGGGCGCGGCGCTCGAAGAGGCTGGCGATGAGGACGACTTTTTCTTCGCGGGCGACAGCGGAGAGAAGCTCGGTGGAGGGGCCGGGGATGGACTCGGCGAGGTCGAAGAGGGCATGGTCTTCGCGCTGGCAGAAGTACTGGGCGCGGAAGAGCTCGGGGAGGCAGACGAGGTTGGCCCCGGCGCGGGCGGCGTCGCGGATGAAGGCGGCGGCTTTATGGAGGTTTTCCTGGGTGTCGGGGGAGCAGGACATCTGGATGAGCGCGATTTTTTTACGAAGAGGCACGGTGGGTCCTAGGTGGCGATGGCCTGGAAGAGGCCGCGGTCGGCAAGTTTGAGCAGGGCGTCGTCATGAGTGATCAGGCGAAGCCCTTCCGTGCGCGCCGTGGCGGCGATGAGACGGTCCGCTGGATCGCCGTGAAAGGCCTGGGGCAGGGCGGCGCATTCGGCTGCGATCGCCGGGGTGATGGCGGCGAGTTGCAGACCGGGCAGATTCGCGGCGTAGGTCAGCCAGTCGCGGACGGGGCGGTCAAGGGCGAGCTTGCCGCGTGAATGTTTCAGGGCAACCTCCCACATGGAGATCGGCGAAAGATAAAGGGAAGATGCGGCGGCGGCTGCTTCCACCTCCTCGCGCGTGGAAGCTTTGAGAGCGGGGTCGGCGGCAACCAGCCAGAGCCACGCATGCGTGTCCAGCAGAAGCCCGGTCACTCCATCGCTTCCCATACGTCCGGCTCGGGGCCGACGATGTCGCCGGTGATCTGGATGCTCCCTTTCATGCACCCCCAAAGCGCCTTGCGCGGCTGTTCTTCGATGGGCACAAGCATAGCGACAGGCTGACCGCGCTTGGTGATCGTAATGGGGCGACGGTCTCGGCTTACCGTATCGAGCAATTCCAGCAAGTGAGTCTTGGCGATGGTGGCGGCGACGGACTCCGAAAGCCGCCGTGAGCTGCGGACAGGCGCTGGCGTATGCGGTTTTGGCAGGGTGGCCATGTGGTCGTCTCCGGAAGACCAGTGTAGCGCAAGAAAGCTGTAAACAAGCGGTTAAGCCAAGGCGGACGCCCAAGAAATTTCTGATAACTTTATGAACGGACGAGTCCACACAAATCATGAGTTCAGTTGGAAACGCACTGCACCCGGAATCCTGGAACGCGTGTACCCACAATTAAAGGAGCAACATGTCGAGCGAATATCGTGATTTTCTGGAGCTTTCGTACAGCGAACTCGAAGACCTCAACCTGGCGGCCAAGGACCAGCGCAAACAGCGTGTGCCGATCGAGAAGCTGCAGGAAGAGCGGCTGAAATATCTGGCCGGGGAGAAGCGGATCAAGGCGGTGACGGTGGTCTTTTCGGACCTCGAAGGCCGGCTCCATATGCTCGACTACGATAAGAAGTTCCTGGTGAAGAGCTATGACAACCTAACGTTCGATGGTTCGTCGATCCGCGGCTTTACGGCGCAGCGGGAGAGCGATCTGCGCCTGGCGCTCGACTGGTCGGCGTTTTACTGGACGCCAGCGGATGTGTTTGGCGCGGGCAAGGTGCTGGTGTTCGGCGAGGTGATCGACAAGAACGGCGGCCACTATGCCGGAGATATTCGCGGTGTGCTCAAGAGCTTTGCCGGCGAGATGTTCGACAAGAACGGCTATACGCTGAATGCCGCGAACGAGATCGAGGGTTTTCTCTTCGACGGGATCGACGCGGAGAAGGCGTTTCTCGAGACGGGTGTGTTCGAGTACACGAACAAGGGCGGCTACTACCACTCGCTGCCGGGCGATCCGCTGCGGGAGTTCATCGACACGACGGCTGAAGTGCAGCGGGCGATGGGCTTTGAGAATGAGAAGGACCATCCGGAAGTTGCGCCGAGCCAGTTCGAGATCAACTACACGTATGGCGATGTGGTGACGGCGGCGGACCAGATTCAGCTGTATAAGCTGATCTGCCGGCAGGTGGCGACGCAGATGGGCATGAGCGCAAGCTTTCTGCCGAAGCCGGTGACGGGCGTAAACGGCAGCGGCATGCATACGAACATCTCGGTGACCAAGGATGGCAAGAACCTGATGTGGGATCCGGCGGGCGAGGAGAAGATTTCGAAGTTTGGATGGGAGTTTGTGGACCGGATTCTAACCGCGGGGAACGATCTGTGTCTTTTGCTGAACGCGAGCGTGAACGCGTATCGGCGGCTCGATCCGCACTTTGAAGCACCAAACCAGATCAAGGCTTCGGCGACGGATCGCGGGTCGATGGTGCGGATTCCGATCGGCAATGAAAAGTCGTCGCGCGTGGAGGTGCGGTCGGTGGGTCCGGATGCAAATCCGTATATGGTCCTCTATTCGCTGTTCAAGACAGGGCTGACGGGCGAGATCTCGAAGATCGACAACCTGCGGCAGGCGGAGCGATACTTGCCGGACAATGTTTACACAGCTCTTGAAGACTTCCGCAAGGCGGCGTGGACGACCGAGATGCTGGGAGCGGATGTGAAGGCACGGTACGCGGACCTGAAGCAGGCTTCGGCGGATCGTTGTCCGCGGCTGCTAGGGACGATCGTGAAGTCGAGCGAGATCCAGTTTCATCATGATGTGTACAACCAGTTGCTGTGGGGACAGTTTTAGTTCAGGAGCTTCTGAAGATGTTGGCAACAGAGGCGCTCCGGGGGGTAGCCGGGGCGCTTTTTGCCAGCTTTGATTGCGGAGGCGGGCCGCCGTGCGTCCAAGCTGATGTGACTTCCTGTGCGTTGCTGCTGGTTCCGGACTGGGTGGGCCTGCTTTCCGCAGAGCCACGCCGCCTTCTGCTGTACACATTTTTCAAAGTCGGCGCGCTGCCGGTGACTCCACTGTTTCTGACGAAGGCGAGCGTCTTTCTCTTTCTGCTCTTCTCGATCTCTCACTTTGTGCAGAAAGTGGTGCTGAGCAGGTTACTGGTTCATCTGCATCTTCCGGACGCGCAGAAGTTTGCCCTGGGACGGTTTGCAACCTACCTGTTGTTCCTGGGCGGGATGTTCATCGGATTGCAGTCGTTGGGTCTGAATCTGAACTCGTTGGTGGTGTTTGGGGGTGCGGTTGGGGTCGGGGTGGGGCTTGGACTTCAGAATGTGGTGTCGAATTTCGTTGCCGGGCTGATCCTGTTGATTGAACAGCCGATCCGCATGGGCGATCGGGTCGAGACTGAGGCGACCCTGGGGGATGTGGTGAAGATTTCGGCGCGCTCGACCTGGATCCGGACCAACGACAATGTTGTGATCATCGTTCCGAACAACGAGTTCATCAATAAATCCGTGACCAACTGGACGGCGAACGATCCGAATGTGCGGATTCACATTCCAGTGGGGGTTGGCTACAACTCAGACCCCGAGCAGGTACGCGAGCTTCTGTTGGAGGCGGCGCGGGCGCATCCGGATGTACTAGCAGAGCCAGGTCCGCAAGTGCTGTTTAAGGATTATGGGGACAACTCGCTGGACTTTGAATTGTGGGTCTGGACGTCCAAGCGTGCGCACACACCGCAGCTGCTGCGGTCTGACCTTTATTTTGCCCTGTTCGGAATATTCAAGCAGCATGGAATCGAGCTGCCGTTCCCTCAGCGCGACCTGCATCTTCGGTCATCGGATATCCCGCTCGGGTTCCCCGGATCGGCGGTCCATCCGATAAACGAAGAAAGTGTGCGGTAAACGAATGCATCGGTTGTCAGTCGCAATTTAAAGCTGGTAGGTTTGGCACAATTCAATCTTTGGAGTCGAACCCTTCATGCAATCGAGTTATAACGGTATTCCAGTTCCTGTCAACGGTCAATCCATTGAGTACAAAGATGGCAAGTACACCGTGCCGGATCATCCTATTGTTCCGTTTATCGAGGGCGACGGGACCGGGCGAGATATCTGGAAGGCCTCGCAGCGAGTCTTCGATGCCGCGGTGGAGAAAGCGTACGGAGGCAAGCGCAAGGTGGAGTGGTATGAGGTGCTGGCGGGCGAGAAGAGCTATCGCCAGACGCAGAACTGGCTTCCCGATGATACGGTGAAGGCAACAGTGGACTTTCGCGTGTCGATTAAGGGGCCGCTGACGACGCCGGTGGGCGGTGGCATTCGCAGCCTTAATGTAGCGCTGCGGCAGTTGATGGATCTCTACCAATGCATTCGTCCGGTGAAGTACTATGCGGGCGTGCCGAGTCCGGTGAAGCATCCGGAGAAGCTGGACGTGGTGATCTTCCGCGAGAATACGGAAGACATCTATGCCGGCATCGAGTTTCGTGAGGGGACTCCGGAGGCAAAGAAGTTTATCGACTTCGTGAATGAGGACATGCTGAAGGGCGGCAAGAAAAAGATCCGAACGGACTCGGGTGTGGGCGTGAAGCCGATCTCGATTACAGGGTCGAAGCGGCTGGTGCGGGCGGCGATCGAATATGCGATCAAGAACAATCGCAAAACGGTGACGCTGGTGCATAAAGGCAATATTCAGAAGTTTACCGAGGGCGCGTTTCGCGAGTGGGGCTATGAAGTAGCTACGCAGGAGTTTCGCGATCAGGTGATCACCGAGCGCGAGAGCTGGATTCTGGGCAATCTAGAGGCGGATCCTACACTGACGCATGGCGCCAACGCGGCGCTGGTTGAGCCTGGCATTGAGTTTGCGCCGAAGGAGTTTGGCGAAGAGATTGTGGCTGAGGTGCGGCATACGGTGGAGACGATCGGCGCCACACACGGCAATGGCCAGTGGAAGTCGAAGATCCTGATCAACGACCGCATTGCAGACTCAATCTTTCAGCAGATTATTATTCGGCCGAGCGACTACTCGGTGCTGGCGACGACGAACTTGAACGGAGATTATATTTCGGATGCGGCGGCGGCCCAAGTGGGCGGACTTGGCATTGCGCCGGGCGCGAACATTGGGGACGGTTATGCGGTGTTTGAGGCGACGCATGGCACGGCGCCGAAGTACGCGGATAAGGATGTGATCAACCCGGGTTCGGTGATCCTGTCCGGCGTGATGCTGTTCGATTTTATCGGCTGGAGCGAAGCGGCGCGAATGATCGAGAACTCGATGGAGAAGACGATTCAGCAGAAATATGTGACGTACGATTTTGAGCGGCAAATGCAAGGGGCGACGAAGGCGAAGACGAGTGAGTTTGCTAGCCGGATGATTGAGAACATGTAATCGGAGGCCGGTCATGGTGATAGGCGGGAATGCAACTGTATTCATCACGGAGATGGATAGGGCGCTTGCGTTCTACACGGGTGTGCTGGGGATGAAGGTGGCTTCGCATTATGGGAACGACTGGGCTACCGTGGAGGCTGGTGGCTTTACGGTTGGACTTCATCCGAAGGATCCGAAACAGCCTGAGCCTGGAACGCACGGTGCAATCATGCTTGGCTTGACCGTCGAGGACATCGAAGCCGCGCGGGTCAAGGCTGTCGAGGGTGGTGCACTGGAGGTAGGATCGGTCGTGCGAGGGAGCGGAGGCGCGTTCGTTCACTTCCACGACCTTGACGGCAATGCGCTGTATTTCTGGAGTATGGAACAGAGTTAGTGGAGAACAAAATATTCCTCATGCAAGAAAGTTGAGCTACATTTAAGCAGCGATGAACGCTCAACGCCCTCCTAAGTTCGTGCTTGCCGTGCTGCTGTTTTCGATCATGCTTTCCGGATGCGGGCAATCACCTTTGACTCCCGTTGCTGCTCCGGAGTTGAATGCTCTTAAGGGCAACTGGCTTCTTGCAGGAAGCCTTCCGGTGTCAGGTCCTTTGTTTCCTTTGCCGCAACAGTTTGGTTTGACGATGACGCTGGATGTGAGCAATGGTGAGGTGCTGGCCGATATGTCGTTTTTCTACCCGTGCAGCAATGGCGGGGTGGGCGGCTCGGGAGCCTTGCCGTTGGCAACGATCGCAGCCGATGGCAGCTTTACGCTGCAGACTAGTCAAGTGAATACGCTGGTGCCGACGGTAGTGCTCAGCGTTCACGGGAAGGCTCCTCAAGCAGCCGGTGGGAACTGGACGGGCACCTACACCGCGACGAATTCGAGCCCAGGCTGCCTTCCGGTCTCGGGAACGTTTACCGCGGCGCCTATCCAGGCTATAGGCGGAACCTTTCTCGGGGTTGGAACGCTCGGCCCTCAAAATGCGCCAGCCGCGCCTGCGTCTTCAATGACTATGAGTTTTGTGCAAGGCGGCCCTGCAAGCCTCGCCCCCCCGCTCTACGGTTCTCCGGTGAATAGCGAGAGCGCGCTGAGCGGGACGATCCAGGTGACTGGCTCGTCGTGCTTCACCAGCGGTACTGCGAATATCCCGTCCGGATCCGTGCTTGGGGACAACGTAGAAGAGCAGTTTGCGATGAATGACGGTTCAAGACTGCTGCTGCATGGAAGTGTCACGGATGTGGCTGCCAGCACGATCAAGCTGAGTTCATTGCTGGTGGTGGGTGGTGCCTGTGATAACTGGTTTGGCTACTCGGGGAGCGTCCTCACGCGACAGTAGATGCGCAGTCGATATACGACCGTGCACGGACGCGATTCGCGATGCCACGTATGATGATTTCGAACTATCTGAAAGCCTCACTGGAGAATAGAACATTATGCGTAAGAAGGTAACGATTGTCGGGGCCGGCAATGTTGGCGCTACCGCTGCTCACTGGATGGCTGCGAAGGAACTGGCGGATGTGGTGCTGCTCGATGTGGTCGAGGGTGTGCCGCAGGGCAAGGCGCTCGACTTGCTGCAGGCGATGCCGGTCGAGAAGCGCGATGTGGCGATCCTGGGTACGAACGACTATGCGGATACGGCGAACTCGGACATTGTGGTCATTACGGCGGGCATCGCGCGCAAGCCGGGGATGAGCCGCGACGATCTGCTGAATACGAACTTCAAGATCATGAGCGATGTGGTCGAGAAAGTCGTGGCCGCGTCGCCGGAGACGATTCTTATTATCGTGTCGAACCCGCTGGACGCGATGGCGCAGACGGCGTACAAGAAGGCGAAGCTGCCGCGGGAGCGCGTGATCGGCATGGCCGGCGTGCTCGATTCGGCGCGGTTTCGGACGTTTATTGCGGAAGAGCTACAGGTGTCGGTCGAGAACGTGACGGCGTTTGTGTTGGGCGGCCATGGCGATACGATGGTGCCCTTGTCGCGCTACTCGACCATGGCGGGCATTCCGATTACGGAGTTGATTGAGCCGGCGCGGCTGAAGGAATTGGAGACGCGCACGGCCAACGGCGGCGCGGAGATTGTGAAGCACCTGAAGACGGGTTCGGCCTACTATGCGCCGAGCGCGGCGGCGGTGGAGATGGTCGAGGCGATCCTGAAAGACAAGAAGAAGATTCTGCCGTGCGCGGCGTACCTTGAAGGCGAGTACGGCATTCACGGGTTGTATGTGGGTGTGCCGTGCAAGTTAGGGTCGAAGGGCCTCGAGAAGATCATCGAGATCAAGCTGACCGGGGAAGAACAGGCTGCTTTGAATAAGAGCGCGGACGCGGTGAAGGAACTGTGTACGGTAATTGGAGTGGCGTAAGTCTTCGCGGTGCAGACACCTCGTCAGACAAGGAGTGTCTGCACTTCACACATCTTTGCAAACAATCGCCAGCTTATGAAAGCAATCTACTTTCACCGCACAAGCTATTCCTCTGCGGTGGTGTTTTTGTGGATGCCGCGCTGCCATGGGCTGTGGGAGCGGCGAAGTAGACCTGAACGCCGGCCTGCTCGGTCAAGAGACCGGGGAAAAAGGACGGTCAGAGACGGTCTAGCGGGAGGCGGCGCGGGCGATCAGGGTGGCCGAGTAGGCGGCTCCGAAGCCGTTATCGATGTTGACGACGGTGACGTTGGGGGAGCAGGAGTTGAGCATGCCGAGCAGAGCGGCAATACCTCCGAAGGACACTCCGTAGCCGACCGACGTAGGGACGGCTATGACGGGGACGGCAACCAGGCCGCCGACGACCGAGGGCAGGGCGCCTTCCATGCCGGCGCAGACGATGACGGCGTTGGCCTCAAGAAGTTGCGTGCGCACGGAGAGCAGGCGATGCAGGCCAGCGACGCCGACATCGTAGAGGCGGGTGACGCGGGCGCCAAAGAGAGCAGAGGTGACGGCGGCTTCTTCGGCGACGGGGAGATCGGAGGTGCCGGCACAGAGGATGGCGATGTGGCCGCGGGTGAGGGCTGCGGGGGTAGGGTCCAAGGTGATGCAGCGGGCCTGCTCATGCCAGACTGCGGCGGGGGTGCGGGCGTGGACGGCGGCGAAGTGGTCGGCGGTGGCGCGGGTGGCGAGGACACAGGAGCTGGCGGCGGCCATGCGGGCGAAGATTTCGGCGGTTTGCGCGGGGGTTTTGCCGGCGGCGTAGATGACTTCAGGCAGGCCGGTGCGGAGCTCGCGGTGATGGTCGATGCGGGCTTCGGGAGTGTCGGATTCCGCTGAGCCGAGAGTTTCGTAAGGAAGATTGGCCAGTTGCGTGGAGGCCTGGTCCGGGGTGAGCGAGCCGCGTTGCACCTCGTGGAGAACGTCCAGGATGAACTTGGGTGTCATGCTTTGTACGTGAGATAGGCTGCGATGGCAGCCTGCTGTACGAGCTTGAGCGGAACGTTGTGGATCTCTGCTGCGGCACGGCAGTCTTCAAACTCGGGGGCGGCGTTCAGTTCCTCGTTGTTGAGGGTTCCGGTTTTGACACGGATCTCGCCGTAAGGGGTAGAAACAGAGGTATGCTGACGGTCAAGGCAGACGCGCTGCTGGCGCGAGATGCGCAGGCCGAGAGTGCTGGTTTCGGTGAGCAGGAGGCGGGTTAACTCAGGCTGGTGATCTTCGTCGCACAGCAACGTGATCAGCGTGCCGGGGCGGCCCTTCTTCATGAGGACGGGGGTGAGCATGACGTCGAGGGCGCCGAGTTGAAAGGCTCGTTCAGCGACGTGTGCGATGAGTTGCGGGGAGAGATCGTCGAGGGCGGTTTCGAGGAGAGTCACGGTTTGAGCTTCCGGAGAGGTCTGCGGTGATCCGGAAACCCAGGTCTCAGAGGCGAGACCTGGGGCACCCGAACTTTCGCCGATCGAGAGGCGGAGGACGTTGGGGAAGTCTTTGGGGTTGCGGGAGCCCGCGCCGTAACCGATGTGCTCGACCTGCATGGCGGGTTGGGGGCCGAAGGTGGGGGAGAGCGCCTGGATGAGGGCGGCGCCGGTGGGGGTGACGAGCTCTTTTTGCACGTGAGCGCTGTAAGTGGGAAGGCCGCGCAGGAGATCGGCGGTGGCGGGCGCGGGCACAGGGAAGGTGCCGTGGGCGCAGACCACCATGCCTCCGCCGACGTTGAGCGGCGAGCTATGCCAGGCGCCGAGATCGAGGTGAACGATGCCGGCCGAGGCGGCGACGATGTCGACGATGGCGTCGACCGCGCCGACTTCGTGGAAGTGGATGTCGTCTACGGAAACGTTGTGGATTTTGGCTTCGGAGGCGCCGAGGAGCTCGAAGGCGCGAATGGCAAGAGACTTGACCGAGCCGGTGAGAGCGGAGGCCTGGATCAGGGTGCGGATAACGGTGAGGGAGCGGCCGTGGGTGTGTGCCTCGCCAGGCTCGTGGGTATGTGCCTCGCCGGGCTCGTGGGTGTGGGGGTGACCGGTCTTGTGCAGATGCTGCGTTTGGGGCTGGTGGATGTGAGAGTGATCGTGCGGGTGCTGGTGCTCAATGTGCGAGTGGCTGAGCGGAAGTTCCGGCTCGGCGGGCGTGCCGTGTTCGAGCACGGTGACCTTCTTCGAGGAGATGCCGGAACGGTCCACGGTCTCGACGGTGAGGGAGGCACCGAGATGGAGGGCTTGGGTGGCGTCTTCAAGGATGGAGAGCGGCACGCCGGCGTCGAGGAGTGCGCCGAGGAGCATGTCGCCGGAGATGCCGGCAAAACAGTCGAGATAAGCGATGCGCATGAGTTACCAGAGTAGAACAAGAGCAAGGGATCGAACGGATAGGGTGGAACAGGATGGCATCCGTACGAAGGTAGGTAGGCGGATTTACTGCTCTTTGTAATTGCGGATGAGGCCGCCATCGATGAAGTAGGTGCTCCCGGTCACGTAGGCGGCATCCTCGGAGGCGAGAAAGGCGACCAGGCCCGCGACCTCTTCGGGCGTTCCCATGCGGCCGAGCGGGATGTTGTTGAGCAGGGCGTCGAGCTCCTGTTTGTCGGCCATCATCTTGGTATTGATGGGCGTCGAGATGGCTCCGGGGGCGACGTTGTTGACCGTAATCTGGTGTGGGCCGAGCTCCATAGCGAGATCGCGCATGAGCATGCGCATGCCTCCTTTGGCGGCACAGTAGCTGGCGAAGTTGGGGAAGACCATGTCCTCGTGGACGGAAGAGATGTTGATAATGCGGCCGGGCTTTTTGGCCTCCATGGCTTTCTGAACGAAACGCTGGGAGAGGAAGAAAGCGGCTTTCAGGTTGGTGTCGAGCACGAGGTCGTAGTCGGCTTCGGTGACCTCCCAGAAGGGCGCGCGGCGTTCGACGCCGGCGTTGTTGACGAGGATGTCGCAGCCGCCGAGCTGAGTATAGGCCTGCTCGACGAGGTTCTGGACGTCGGCGGGCTTGGTGACGTCCGCGGAGACAAGGATGGCTTTGCCGCCGGCGGCTTCGATCTTGGATTTTGTCTCGTTGGCGGCGTCGATGTGGGAGCGATAGTCGACGATGACGGAGGCGCCTTCAGAGCCGAGGCGGATGGCAATGGACTGGCCGATGCCGGAAGACGAGCCGGTGACGATGGCGACTTTGCCGGTGAAGCGAGGCATGAAAGCTCCTTGATGTCTGGAGAGATAGATGCGGAAAACGACAACGATGAGAGCGCAAAGAAACGCGAAAGCACGCTAAGCAAGTGCGGTGCGGCGGACGCGGAAGAAGTTGGTCAGCAGGGCACTGCACTCTTCGGCGAGCAGGCCGTGAGTGACCTCGACGCGATGGTTGAGGCGGGGGTGGTTGAGGACTTCGAGGACTGAGCCGCAGGCGCCGGCTTTGGGGTCGGGCGCGGCGTAGACGAGGCGGCGCAGACGGGCATGGAGGATGGCGGAGGCGCACATGGCGCAGGGCTCGAGCGTGACGTAGAGGGTGCAGTTAAGCAAGCGGTAGTTGGCGAGGGCGCGGCCGCCGGCGCGGAGGGCGACGATCTCGGCGTGGGCGGAAGGATCGGAGTCGCGGATGACACGGTTGGCGCCGGTGGCAAGGATCTGGTGGTCGCGGACCAGGACGGCGCCGACGGGGACTTCGCCGGCGTCCTGGGCGTGAAGGGCCTCGGCGATGGCGGCGCGTAGGAAGAGCTCGTCGGGGCTCAGGGGTAGCTCTCGATCAGGTTGCGAAAGGTCTGGATGATGGGCCCGAGCATCAGGGGTCCACCCTTCGCGTCGAATGTGCCGGCGAGCAGGCGGCAGACCATCCACTCAGTCTCGCTATGCCGCAGACGCTTGACTTCAACATTGGGAAGCTGGTCGTAGCGGGTGCCTTTGAGATCGATGCGCACGTGCCAGCCGCCGGTGTCGAGGGTCTCGATGTGAATGCCGTAGGCGTGCTCCCAATCGCCGTCGCAATGGAGGTGATACCACTGTTCGAGCCAGAGAAAGTTGTTCATTCTAAGTTTCGTCCAGGATTTGTGCGCGGGTGCGGGGCTGAGACTCTGGTCCGAAGAAGCGCTCGATCTCCTTTGCGAGAGCGAGGAGGATCGGACGACGCTTGGACAGATCTTCGTCGGAGAGGTTGAAGCTTCGTTGCCAAATTCGTTCGATGGAGGGAAGGATGTGGGCGGCGAGGATTTCAGCAGTGGATAGCCCGTGAAGAGCTTGGAGAATCGCCTGTTCTTCGGGTTCGTACTCATCCGGCGGCGCCCCGTGGACCTCGATCAGTCCTTCAGGGTCGGCGGTGCGAACGAGCTCCTGGATGGAGGGAAGGTCGGGCGGCGGCGGCCAAGGGCGGGAATCTGGTGCGGACATGTCCCTCGATTGTAGAGGGATGGAAGAGATATCGGCGGGTCAGGCAGCGTCTGAGGCAGACCGGTGCTTCTGAGAAGGAATGGAAAGGTGTGCGACAGAGGACGAAGTACGGCCGGCGGCCGGCGTAGCGGAGGCGACCGCGCAGAGTAAGCTGTGGCGGCCGCGCAGGGTGCTGATCACGCCGGAAGCCTACGCGCTCGAGCATGGGCGCGTGATGCTGGCGCGGGCGGAGAGCTTTGGCGCGGAGGTGGTGCGGCTGAAGAACAACCGGCTGATGGGGCTTGGGGCGGCTTCTGCCGGGAATGACGAGAGAAAGGCTTACGCCCTGGCGAAGACTTCGTTTGCGATCGTGGTTTCGCCGCCGGGTCAGCGGAAGTTGCAGCCGATCCCACCCTCGGCGGACTGGCAGTTCCATGTGGCGCAGGGATGCCCAGCGCATTGCCAATACTGTTACCTGGCGGGGAGCTTGAGCGGGCCGCCGATTACGCGGGCGTATGCGAATCTGCCGGAGATCCTCGAGGGATTGCGGGCGTACGTGGGACTGGGTGGAGTGACGTCGAAATCGGCGGAGCGGGTTGGCGAGGGAACGACGTTTGAGGCTTCCTGCTACACGGATCCGCTGGGGATTGAGCATCTGACTGGGGCGCTCGAGGCGGCGATCGGCTTCTTCGGGAGCTGGGAGGCGCCGGTGCAGCTGCGGTTTACGACCAAGTTCGATGGGGTGAGACGGCTGCTGGCGCTCGAGCATCGGGGACGGACGCGGGTGCGGTTTTCGGTCAACGCGGCAAGTGTCGCGCGCGAGTTCGAGGGTGGCACGGCCAGAGTGACGCAGCGGCTGCGGGCGCTGCGAGCGATGGCGCTGGCGGGCTATCCGGTGGGGTTGACGATTGCGCCGATCATGCCGGTGGAGGGCTGGCAGGCGGAGTATTCGGCGCTGCTGGCGGCGGTGGCGGCGGCGCTTGAGGGGATCGACGGCGTGGACCTGACGGCGGAGCTGATTACGCACCGGTTTACGCCGGGGTCGAAGGAGGTGCTGCTGGGCTGGTACCCGAAGACGACGCTTGATCTCGAAGAGAGTGGGCGCACACAGAAGCGGAACAAGTTCGGCGGCTTCAAGTATGTGTACCCGAAGGACCCCATGGCGGCGATGAAGGCGTGGTTTTATGGGGCGATCGGGGAGGTGCTGCCAGGCTGCCGGGTGCTGTACTGGACGTGAGTGGCCCGGGTGCTTCGAACGAGGAAATTGCGGCTCAGAACGACGGAGGCATACTCCATCTTTGAGTCATCTATGGTTCGCTGCCTTCTTGTATCTGCCGCATATCTGCTGGTAATGCTGGCTGTGGCGAAACGGAAGGACAAGCACCCTGGGGAAGCTCGGGAGTTGCTGAATACGTTAGCGCGGGAGTTTCCGCGGAACACGTTATATCCGCGGCAGATTGCGCGGATACATTAGGTCGCTTTGTTTGATGAAGCCAACCTACTTGTTAGAAAACTACCAAAACGGGGGCATGATTTTCTCTAATAACTGTTCACCTTCCCCACTGCCTCATCTACATCTATCACCGCGAAGTAACCTCATTACGTCGGTTCTTGTTGGGTCAGGCAATGCAGGGTGCCGAGACCCCAGACTAGGTCGACGGCGTGAATGCCGATGACATCGCGGCCGGGGAAGCAGGCGGCGATCGTGTTGAGAGCGTGGCGGTCGTGTGGGTCATTGAAGGTGGGAACCAGCACGAGAGCGTTGGCAATATAAAAGTTGGCGTAGCTGGCGGGAAGACGCTGGCCGGCGAAAGTCACGGGTGCGGGCATGGGCAGAGTGACGATCTCGAAGGGCTCGCCGTCCAGGTTGCGCGCCGCGTGAAGCCGGTGCAGATTCTCTGCCAGCGGCAGGTGGTTTTCATCAGCAGTGCTGGGCTCGACGGCGGTGAGAATTGTGTTGCGGCCGACGAAACGCGTGATGTCGTCGACATGGCCGTGGGTGTCGTCTCCGGCGCAGCCGCGATGCAGCCAGAGGGTCTGCTCGATGCCGAGATGATCGCGGAAGGCTTGTTCGAGCTGCTGCTTTGAGACTCCCGGATTGCGCTGCTGGACGTCGGAGAGGAGACACTCTTCAGTGGTGATCAGCAGACCCGCTCCGTTGACGTCGATGCTGCCGCCTTCGAGCACCAGGCGCTGCTCGCCCTCTGACGCCGGGAGGCATGGACGGCGTTCCGGCAAGGCATAGAGCGCGGCAACACGCTCCGGGATCTGGTCGTCGTGCCGCCAGTTGGTGTACTTGGCCCAGGCGTTGAAGCGCCAGTTGGCGATGGAGAGATTGCCGGCGGGATCCTGGGTGAAGATAGGGCCGGAGTCGCGCAGCCAGACGCGGTCGGTGGGCCAGAGGTGGAAGTGGGTGCGGGCGAGGTTGGCTCCATTGCGCTTGAGCATGGAGCGGGCGCGGCGTTCGGCGGGCTGGTCGTCGACGAGGATGTGGACATCTTCGACTGCGGAGAGATGACGCACAATTTCAGCATAAACCCAGGGGATAGCCTGAAATTTGCCGGGCCAGTCCTCGCGGTTGTGGGGCCACGCGATCCAGGTAGCGGCGTGCGGCTCCCACTCGGCGGGCATGCGGAAGGAGGGTGGGGAAACGGAGGGCATGAGAGCTATTTTCGCGCAAAATGCGCTTTGTCTGCTGCGGGCGGATAGGATGCCAAGATGGACGTTCACCTACGAGAGTGCACGGTTGCGGACGCTGCAACGCTGGCCGTGATTGGGTCTGCGACGCTGCTCGATGCCTATGCCGGCTTTCTTCCGGGCGCGGCTTTGCTGGCCCATTGCGCGAAGCTGCATGTGCCGGGAGTCTATGAAGCGGAGCTTGCTCGGCCGAAATCTCGCGCGTGGCTGGCGGAGGTGGAGCCGGGCGCGGCGCCGATTGGGTATGCGCTGCTGACCTTGCCGGAGTTTCCTCCGGAGCTGGTGGACGCTCAAGATCTGGAACTTCGGCGGATCTACGTGCTTTCGCGGTTTCACGGAGGCGGGGCAGGGAAGCGTCTGATGGAGACGGCCGTTGCGTACGCCCGGAACGCTGGGGCGCCGCACCTGCTGCTGGGACTGCACCCGGAAAATCGTCGCGCCATGGCGTTTTATCGCAAGCACGGCTTTGAGCAGATCGGTACGCGGCGCTTTTACTTGGGCCAGACGCCGTTTGAAGATCCAGTGATGCGGTTGACGTTGTAGCCGCTATCTGGGTTACCGGTGGAACAGATACGTGGCGGTGTCCGGCACGCGCACTACGGCGTTGGCGTGTGCTGCGTCGCAACCGGTGCCGGGCGGAGTGCCGCCGTGCGTGTCTGAGCGGCGGATACGGGTGATCGGGGTCAGCGCGCCCGTGGTCGGGCCAGTGGTGTGGGCTTCGAGCAGCAGCCAGGGGATGCTGGCCGGGTCCGGGGAAGGTAAAGTTTCAAGCACATTGCCCACGATGGAACTTCCGTTGTTCCAGGTCCAGGAAGGTCCGGCTGCGTGGGTATTGGCGTAGAGGAAGCGGGTGGCGAAAGCGCGGTCGCGATGCGATCAAGCTATTCGAGGCACGGAGGCCGGGTCAGGCAACCTCAAGCATCTACTTGCATTCCAAAGTACATCGTTACATAACACTGTGACAGACATGTGAAGCGTCGCTCCGCTGCACCTGCCCAAAGATGGCAAAGACAGTGCAAGTGCGACGTACATGCAGCTGGAAGATAGAGGGACCTGTTCGCATGGTGGAAGCGGTCGTTTTGTGGAATGAACCGAATAACCTTTCGCACTGGAACTTCAAACTCGATCCCGGATGGGAGCGTTTTGCGGAGATGGTAAAACTCGCCTCGGCGGCGATTCGCAAGGTCAATCCCGACCTTCCGATTGTGCTCGGAGGCGTCTCTTCGTGCGACTGCGACTTTTTGCGCCTGATGGCGAGTTACGACGTGATGCAGCACGTGGATGCGGTGGGCGTGCACGGGTTTCCGCTGGACTGGAATCATTGGCAGCTGAGCGAGTGGCCGGAGCGTGTGGCGGAAGCCGCCGAGGTGAGCGGCCTGCCGGTGTGGGTGACTGAGGTAGGTGTATCAAGCTTTGGCGCGGAAGAGGTGCAGGAGTTCGGTTTGCAGCGGACGCTCGAGCTCTTGAAGGGGCGCGTGGAACGGATTCACTGGTATAGTTTGTTCGATCTTCCTGCCAGCTGGCCGGCGGAGACGCGCCACAAGGAGGCGGAGGGTTCGTCGTACTACCGTCATTATTATCTAGGATTGGTCAAAGATGATGGTTCTCCCAAGCTGGCAGTGCGATACTTTCCTACGGATAGCAGTGTTGGGTTTTGCCAGTGGTTTCATTTTGAAGATCCGCGGCTCGAGGATGCGACGGCGTGGATGAAGGAGCATAAGGTGGAGTATCTGCGTACCGGCCTGAGCTGGGCGGACTCATATCGGCCGCAGGCTACGGAGTGGTTCGATCGGCAGATGCGCGCGCTCGCTCCGTTTCGCGTTGCATTGACGCTTTGTTTTACCCCGGCGCATCTGGGTCTCGAGGAGCATCACACCAGCCCGCCGCTCGATCCACGGCAGTTCGCGGAGTTCGCTGCGTGGGCGGTCGAGCGTTATGCGGCGCCGGTAAAAACAGAGAAGGACAGACCGGCTTTCCAGACAACAGCCCAGGAGACGCTTCCCACGCGATGACTACATCAGCAAAATCGAAGCAAATACTGATTACCGGCGGAGCAGGCTTCGTCGGCTCGCACCTGGCCGATGGATTGCTGGCGGCCGGACATGCGGTGCGCGTGCTCGATGATCTGACGCCACAGGTGCACCAGGGCGGCATGCCCGACTACCTATCGTCTGAGGTGGAGTTAGTTCAAGGTGACGTGCGCGATCCCAACCGTCTGCGCGAGGTGCTGGCCGGCGTGGATGTGGTCTTCCACTTCGCGGCTACGGTGGGCGTGGGGCAATCCATGTATGAGATTAGCCGCTATATGAGCGTGAACACCCAGGGTACGGCAGAGCTGCTGCAGGCGATGCTGGACAACAAAACGTTTCCGCAAAAGCTGATTGTGGCTTCCTCGATGTCGATTTATGGCGAGGGCGCATATGTGTGTTCGGACTGCGGGCAGAGCGCGTTTCCCTCCGTACGTCCGGTGGCGCAGCTTCGCCAGTCGCAGTGGGAGCTGCACTGCACGGCTTGTGGCGGAGCGCTTCGGCCGCAGGCGACGAGCGAGACCAAGCCGTCCGAGATCAACTCGATCTATGCGCTGTCGAAGCGCGACCAGGAAGAGCTTTGTCTCATCTTCGGGCGGACGTACGGCATCCCGGTTACGGCGTTGCGCTTCTTCAACATATACGGGACGCGGCAGGCGCTCTCGAATCCGTATACCGGGGTGGCGGCCATCTTCGCCTCGAGGCTGATCAACGATCAGGCTCCTCTGGTGTTTGAAGATGGCGAACAGATGCGAGACTTTGTGCACGTGCACGACATTGTGCGCGCCAATATGCTGGCGATGGAACGGCCCGAGTCGAACGATCGAGTGATCAACGTGGGCGGTGGCGTACCGATTACGATTCGGCGGGTAGCGGAGATTCTGGCGGCGGCGCTCGGCAAGCAGGAACTGGCGCCGGTGATCACGCACAAATACCGGGCTGGAGACATCCGTCATTGCTTCGCGGATTTGACCTGCGCCGGACGCTTACTGGGCTACGCGCCGAAGGTGTCGCATGAGCAGGGATTCCGCGAGCTTGCGACGTGGCTGGCCGGACAGCAGGCAGAAGATAAGGCCGAGACCATGCTTCAAGAGTTGAGCACCTATGGGCTGACCGCATGAAGGGATCCGGTGCGCAACGTTCGGTGTTGATTACGGGAGGAGCGGGCTTCGTCGGCTCGAACCTGGCTGAGCGCCTGCTGCAAGACCCGGGCACTCGGGTGCGTATCTTTGACGATCTCTCCCGAAGCGGTGTGGAACAGAATTTGGCGTGGCTTTCGGGATTGCCGGCGGGAAGCCGCATGGAGTTTCAGCGAGGGGATATTCGCAATGCCTCGGCGGTCCTGAAAGCTGCCAAGGATGCGACGGAGATCTATCATCTGGCGGCACAGGTTGCGGTGACGACGTCCGTGGACGAACCTCGGAGCGACTTCGAGATCAATGCGGCAGGGACGGTGAATGTCCTCGAGGCGGCGCGGCGTTCTGGCCGCAATCCGTATCTTTTGTTCACCTCAACCAACAAGGTCTATGGTTCGCTTGAGAACGTTCCGGTGCATGTGGAGGCGATGCGCTATCGCGCGCAGGATGCAAACTTCGCAGGCGTGACCGAATCAGAGACGCTCGACTTCCATTCGCCGTATGGATGCTCGAAGGGCGCGGCGGACCAGTACGTGCGGGACTATGCGCGCATCTACGGCTTGCGTACGACGGTGTTTCGCATGTCGTGCATTGCGGGTCCGCGGCAGTTCGGAACGGAAGACCAGGGCTGGCTTGCGCATTTTGTTTATTCGGTTTTGGAGCGCAGGCCGATTACCATTTATGGCGATGGATTTCAGGTTCGCGACATCCTTCATGTGCACGATCTGATGGATGCGATGGAGGCGGCGCATCGATTTGCAGGCCGAACCGCGGGCCAGATCTATAACGTGGGCGGCGGGCCGGTGCGCTCGGTGTCTGTGCTGGAGATGCTGGCGGCGATTGCTGAAGAAACGGGCATAGAGCCGATTGTGCGCTACAGCGCGGTTCGTCCGGGAGACCAGCCGCTCTATGTTTCAAGCACGGCGAAGCTAGAAGCGGACACGGGTTGGCGAGCGCATTGCTCGTGCCGCGAGACGCTCAAGGCGATCCATCGCTTCTGGCGGGAAAATCGCGCCATCATCAGCTTGCAGCGCGAAGCATTTGTGGCTGCGGACCGCGGCCAAGCGGACCTGGTTGGCCAGGAGGTGGCATGAGGTTCGCTCTCGTCAATCCGCTCTGGAGCTTTGAGGGTTCGACTTACTTCGGGTGCGCCGAGCCGCACTTTCCGCTCGAGCTGCTCTCCGCGCGCGAGATGCTGCGTGCTGCCGGGCAAGAGGTGTTGCTGATCGACGCATGGATGGAAGACCTGACGCCGGAACAGGTGCGCGCGCGGCTTGAGGCTTTTGACGAAGATTTTCTTGTGCTGCCCACTGCGCCTTCCTATCTCTTCTGGCGCTGCCCACAACCGGAGCTGCGCGTTCCGCGTCATTGGATCGCTGCGCTCGATCGTTGCTCGAAGCGCGTGGTGATCGGGCCGCACGGCTCGGTGACGCCGCTCTCGACGCTCGAGAAGACCGGGGCCGACCTCGTGCTGCGAGGCGAGCCTGACCAGACCTTGCCGCAACTGGCAACGACGCCTTGGGAGCTGATCGCCGGCTGTTGCTGGCGCGATGCGAAGGGAGTGATCCACACGACGCCGGGCCTGGGCGCAACCGACATGCGCATGCTTGGTCCGCTGGATTACTCGGACTATCCGGTCGAGCGGCATACGCATCTCCACCACATCTTTCCTGGCAATGGCGCGGATCATCTCCATCATGGAGCGGAGGTTGAATTTGCGCGCGGATGTCCGTACGCGTGCACCTTCTGCAATAAAACTTTGTTTCGGAACAAATACCGTGAGCGCACTCTTGCGGCGGTGTTGAGCGAGATCGATGCGCTGCTCGCGCGTGGCGTGGACTATATCTACTTTATCGATGAGATCTTTGGGGTGGGCAAGCAGGTGAGGGAACTGCTCGAGGCACTTGCGCAAAGGCCGGTTTCGATCGGGTTTCAGACGCGGATCGACCTGTGGGATGAGGCGTCGATCGATCTGCTGGCGCGGGCGCATTGCGTTAGTTTTGAGTGTGGCGTTGAGTCCATCACCGATGAAGGCCGCGATGCGATGAACAAGAACTGCCGCATCTCCACCGACCGAATTACGGAGCTGCTGGTGTACGCCAAGCAGCGGATTCCATGGGTGCAGGCGAACCTGATCAAGACGCCGGAAGACGATCCGGCGCTGGTGACGGCGTGGCAAACGGGCCTGAAGAGCAAAGGCGTGTGGGTGAGTGAACCGGTGCCGATGTTTCCTTTTCCAGGCAGCCCGGAATATGTAACTACGTTTGGCGCGCAGCCGGATGAGTCGGCCTGGGAGCGTGCGCACAGCTTTTATCTTCAGCTTTTCGCAGACAAGGGATACAGCGACATTCAGGACCAGCAGCCGCTTTCCTTGCAGGAGCTCGAAGGCGGACGGCAAGTGGAGCTGGTATGCGCATCCTGCTGACCACGGATACCGTGGGCGGCGTGTGGACCTTTACGCAGGAGCTGTCGAGCGAACTGCTGCAGCGTGGGCACTCGGTGGCTCTGCTTAGCCTGGGCCGCGAGCCTTCTGCTGCGCAGGCGGAAGCATGCGAGCGTCTTCGTCATTGCCATGGCGAGCGTTTTCGCTTTGAGGCTTCTACAGCTCCTCTGGAGTGGATGGAAAACAACCACCGTGCTTCCAGCGAGGGGAGGACTGCCCTGCTGGGGTTGGCCGATAGCTTCCGAGCCGACGTAGTGCACAGCAGCCAGTTTTGCTTCGGTGATCTGCCGCTGGCAATACCGGTGGTGATCACCGCGCATAGCGACGTGCTGAGCTGGGCTGCGGCTTGCCAGCCGCACGGATTGGAGCAGACTGCATGGCTTGCGCGGTATCGGGTGCTGGTGGAGCGCGGACTGGAGCGGGCTGCTGCCGTGGTGACGCCGACGCAGTGGATGGGTGAGACGCTGTGCGAGCTCTATCCGCTTCGATCTGCGCCGAAGGTTATCCTGAACGGCAGGACTTTGCCTTGGACGCGAGGAGGCTTGCGGCGTGCGCAGGCGGTCTCGGTTGGACGGCTTTGGGATAAGGCAAAGAATCTTGCTTTGCTTACGGAGGTCTCTTCACCGTTCCCGATCCTGGTTGCGGGCGAGCAGCGCTTCGAGGCTTCGGAAGCTGCGCTCGACACAGGCAGCCTGAAACTCTTGGGACCGCTTGCGGAACAGGAGATTGTTGAGCTGTTTCAAGAAAGCAGCTTGTATCTCGGGCCTTCGCGCTATGAGCCTTTCGGGCTTGCGCCGCTTGAAGCCGCACAGTGCGGCTGCGCTCTGCTGCTGCACGATCTGCCCTCGTTTCGCGAGATATGGGGGGACGCCGCGCTCTACTTTTCGGATGCGGTTTCGCTGAGCCGTTTGCTTGCGGCACTCTCTCCACAGTCGATCGCTGAGGCGCAGGGGCGATCGCAGGAGCGGGCGCGTCAGCTTACGGCCGCACGCATGGCTGAGCAGTACGAGAGCCTCTACGATGAGCTGCTGGCACGCTCTTCGGCTGGTGCAAGGGAGCTTGCCGCGCATGCAGGATAAGCTCCGTCTGGCCTACTTCGCGCACTCCTTCCGCTCCGATTGGAACAATGGCAATGCGCATTTTCTGCGCGGGTTGATGCGCGCCATGGTTGCAATGGGCCATGACGTCACGTTGCTTGAACCGGCGTCGGAGTGGTCGATCGAGAATCTTGGGGAGGAAGTGGAGGGAGAGCGTGCGCTTCAGGAGTTCGCGCAGACCTATACGGATCTAAACGTGAGGACCTACGCCTCTCAGGAGGAAGACGGCCGGCTTTGCGAGCATTTGCGAGAGATGCTGGGTGACACAGAGATTGTGATTCTGCATGAGTGGAATCCGCCTGCGTTGGCGCAGCTTCTACTTCAGCTGCGAGAGGAACTGGGCTTTCAGCTGTTGTTTCACGACACGCATCATCGTGCATCCTCTTCTCCCCAGCAAATCGCTTTATTTGGGTTGGAGCGGTTCGATGGCATTCTGGCGTTCGGCGACGTTCTTCGTACGCTTTATCGTGAGCGCTTTGGACTTCGCCGAGTGTGGACCTTGCATGAGGCTGCGGATATTTCAGTATTTCGCCCGCAGCCTGCTGCGGAGCGCAGTGCGGATGTGGTGTGGATTGGGAACTGGGGGGACGAGGAACGGTCAACGGAGATCCAGGAGTTCTTTCTCCAACCTGCGGCAAGCCTTGCTCGGGTGTGGCACTTTACGATCTACGGCGTGCGTTACCCTGCGGAAGGTCTTGGTGCGCTGGCGAAGGCGGGTGTGCAGTACGGCGGCTATCTTCCCAACCTGCAGGCGCCGTGCATCTATGGCTCCTCTGGGCTGACGGTGCATCTTCCGCGGCGGCAGTACAGCTCTGCCATGCCCGGCATTCCGACCATTCGGGTATTCGAGGCGCTGGCTTGCGGCATTCCGCTTATCTCCGCGCCGTGGCAGGACACGGAGCAGTTATTTCGCAAAGGTGATTTTCTTTTTGTCACCGATGGGGAACAGATGAAGAGTGCGATGGTGCGGCTGCTCGGCACTCCCGCGCAGGCACAGGAGCAAGCGGCACGGGGACTCGAAACGATCCTCGCCCGGCATACGTGCGATCACCGCGCGCAGCAGCTTACCGATATCTGTCAGGAGCTGCTTGCGTGAAGATCTTTGCTTTCGGATCGAGCCTTGTTTCTTCGTATTGGAATGGCGCGGCTACGTATTACCGTGGCTGTTACAAATATCTGGCGCGCATGGGTCATCAGATTACCTTTGCCGAGCCGGATGCATACGGACGGCAACAGCATAGAGACTCGGACGACTTCTCGTATGCGCGTTCCGTTGTGTATCAGCCGGGTGCGGACCTGGATGCGATGCTGGCTTTAGCTGCGGGCGCCGATGTGGTGGTCAAGCATAGCGGCATTGGGGTAGACGATGAGACGCTCGAGCGGCGTGTCTTGGAGCTGCAGCGAGAGTGTGCGATTACCTACTGGGATGTGGATGCGCCCGCGACGCTGGCGCGCATGTATGCACATGCGGACGATCCATTTCGTACCTTTATGCCGCGCTACGATGCGGTGCTGACCTATGGCGGCGGACCTTACTGCCGAGAGCATTTTCTGAAGTTTGGCGCACGAGCTTACTTCAGCATGTATAACGGACTCGACCCGGAGACCCACTTTCCCGTGGCTGCTGATCCTACGCTGGCCTGCGATGTGGCGTTCCTTGGCAATCGGCTGCCGGACCGGGAGGCGCGCGTGGAAGAGCTCTTTCTCCAGGCCGCGGAACTTGCTCCTGACAGCCGTTTTCTGCTGGGCGGAGAAGGCTGGGGAGACAAGCCGATGCCGCCGAACGTGCGGTATATCGGTCACGTGCCTACCTCCGAGCATAATCGCGTGAACTGCTCTGCCGGTATGGTGATGAACATCAACCGAGCGTCGATGGCGTTGTCCGGCTTTTCGCCGCCGACGCGTGTCTTCGAGGTAGCTGGAGCCGGCACGTGCCTTCTCTGCGACGACTGGCCAGGCATCGATGATTGCTTTGAACCCGGCAAGGAAATCCTGGTGATAAAGAGCGCTCAGGATGTAGTGGATGCGTTAGCGATGCACGATGACGCGGCACGGCGGCAGATCGGCGCGGCATTTCATGCGCGTGCGCTGCGTGATCACACGTACGCGCAACGCGCCGTGCAGGCCGATGCCGCTTTTCGGTTCTGTCTGGCTGCGCGGGAAGCCGCACGGAGTTCTGCGACGGCATGAAGATCGCCGTGTTTGGGTTGACGATTACTTCGTCCTGGGGCAACGGACACGCGACGACGTATCGCTCGCTGCTGAAAGCTCTCGCAGGCCGTGGACACCGCATCACGTTTATCGAGAAAGATGTCGAGTGGTACCGCAGCAACCGGGATTTGCCGAAGCCGGAGTTCTGCACGGTGCGGCTGTATGAGAGCTGGGAGCGAGAGTCGGAGGCGCTGCTCGCGGCGAGCTCGGATGCCGATGTGATCGTCGTAGGGTCTTATTTTGCGGATGCTGTCGCTGCGACTTCCGCGTTGCTGGACAGGGTCCGCTGTCCCATCGTGTTCTACGACATCGACACGCCGATTACGCTGCATCAGCTGCGCAGCCGTGGAAGCACGGACTATCTTACGGCCGCGCTTATTCCTCATTATGCCGCGTACCTGAGCTTTACGGGAGGCCCGGCGCTGCGTGAGCTCGAAGAGACGTTTCATGCGCAACAAGCCATTGCGTTTTATTGCTCGGTCGATCCGGAGTTGTATCGACCGGTTGCTGCGCGCGCGGAGTTCAGCTGCGATCTGAGCTACCTGGGGACCTATGCGGCGGACCGTCAGCCTAAGCTGATGCATCTGCTTGATGGCGCGGCGGCGCTGGTTTCGCAGCAACGCTTTCTGGTCGCCGGGCCGCAGTATCCTGATGCCGAGATTCGCTGGCAAAGCAATGTGCGGCGCATGGTTCATGTGCCGCCACGGGATCATCCTGCTTTCTATTGTTCGAGCCGGTTTACGCTGAACATCACGCGCAACGACATGGTGGCCGCGGGCTACTCGCCCTCGGTGCGTTTGTTTGAGGCTTCGGCATGCGGCGCAGCAATCGTATCGGACGACTGGCCCGGGCTGCCGGAGTTTCTCACTCCCGGTGAAGAGATTTTGTTGCCGAACAATGCGGCCGAGGTCTCGCGCATCCTGCGGGAGATAAGCGATGAGGAGCGGGAGCAGATGGGCCAGCGCGCCCAGCAACGGGTGCTCGATGCTCATAGCTCGGAGCATCGAGCAATACAGTTTGAGCAGATCGTATCAGGCCTCGGCTGATCGAGCAGCCGTCGTCAGCTCGGCGAGTGAGCGAATGCACCACTCGGGAGCTTCGGTGAGCAATTGTTGGTACGAGTAGATGCCCGTGGCTACCGCGATTACGGGTAGCGCATTGGCGCGGGCGGCGCGGATGTCTTCGGGAGTATCGCCGACGACGCATACCGATGCTTGTTCGCCGGCCAGTGTACGCGCCTTTGCCAAGGCTGCGCGAAAGACGTCGCGCCGGAACTCGCAGGCATCGCTGTAGCCTCCAAAATCGAAGCAGGAGAGCAGTCCGCAATGGGACAGCTTGATCTCACCGATGCCAGCGAGATTGCCCGTGGCTACGCCGAGCACCGCGCCGCGGCCGCGCAGATGGGCCAGCACCTCACGTACGTGCGGCAGTACCTGGATGCACAGGTCTGCGGTGCGCTGCTGCACAAAATCACACATGAAGCGGCGCATCTCCGCAAGACGCGGGCGCCACACCTGTTCGGGAACGCGGGCGATCTCGAAGGCGTCCCGCAGGATGCCGACATCCACGTTTCCGTGGGCGACCACGCCGTCGAGATTCAACGCGCGTCCTGCGACCGCGGTCAACGCTTCGCAGAAGGCGAAGTAGTGCACGGCGTCGGTGCATTGCATCAGGGTTCCGTCGATATCGAAGAGATAGGCATCGTACTCATCCCAACGGCGGGTCTGTGGAACCGTATTGTTCTGCAAGCTCATAGGCCCTCCGTAAGTGCGAAGCGAACGGCATCGATGACGGGCTTCCACTCGCCTTCGCGGCGCTGGCGAAAGAGCCGCATGTGCGGATACCATGGGCTGTCGCTGCGCGCATGCATCCATCGCCAGTCGGCGGTCTGCTGCAGAAGCACCCAGGCGGGCGTGCCCAGGGCTCCGGCCAGATGGGCGCCGAGCGTGTCGACGGTGATGATAAGGTCCAGGTTGGCGATGGTGGCCGCGAGGGCGAGCAGACCGTCTCCACAGATCGCTTGCGCGTCGTGCATGCGCCTGGGATCTGCTTCGCCGGCCACCGATCCACCCTGCAGATTCCAGAACTCAAAGGCTTTATTCGCAAGCAGCGAATCGAATGCGGCAAGAGGGATAGAGCGCTCCGGATTCCACTCACCAGCAGCCCAGATCAGGCCGATTCGAACCGAGTCGGAGACGCCCATCTTTGCGGCAATCTCTTGTGTCTTCTCCGCCGGAAGCTCAAGGTAGCGGGTTGCCATGGGAAGATCCTGCAACGTGGATCGAAAGAGATAAGGCAATTCCATCACTTCGATTTGCGCATCCCAAGGCGGCGCTTGGCGGGGTGCAAGCTCACCCCAGGTGATGGCCTCGGTGACTCCGTGAAAGCAGGAGGCTATCTGCAGCAGGCGCGGCGGCACCTCAAAGACAACGGACGCCGCCAGAGCGCTCAGGCGGGAGGCATACTGGAGCATCTGCACCGTATCCCCTAAGCCGTGCAGGCAGCGGACGATCAGGCGAGCGCCGCGAATGTCCTCGCCATTCCAAAAGCGGTGCGGGTCGGGTGCTTTGCGCACGCGCAGGGCGTCGCTGGCGCGCCAGGCGGACTCGAAGTCGCCGGCGAACATGGCCGTCATCCAGCGGCCGGCATCGCATCGGTCTCGAGAGGCTCCGAGAGATTCTGCCTGGGCGAAGGCAGGCCACGCATCGGTCAGTCTGCGTTCGGTCAGCAGTGTCTCGGCGCGTTCCAGCCAGGCCTCGGCTTCGGTCATCAGCGTGCGGAACCGGCGCTGGGATACACGCAGTGCGGACCGTCCGGCGGCGTTTCGAGCGCATGCCAACGGCAGACGTAGACCTCGTCTTCGGGTTGCGATTCGATGCGGAAGCCGCTTGCGCGCAACATCGCCTCGGTGCACGCGCGGTTGGGCACCCACCAGTTGGTCTCATCGTGCGAGTAGCGATGCTCGATGAAGTGCATCTTCGGGTAGCCTGGCTCGTCGAACGGCGCGGGAGCGTTGAAGTCGTAGTCTTCTTCGATAGCCGCGATAGCGCGGCTGCCGCGCTGCATGCTTTGAAACAGCAGCAGGTCTTTGGCGACGTGCTCATGGATGAGATCGAGAGCGAGCAAAGGATGGCGCAGATGGTAGAGCACGCCCATGAAGATGACGAGGTCAAATCGTTCCTGGAGCGCGCCCACATCCCAGACCGCCATGCGTTCAAAGTGGACGTCAAGACCGGAGATCCCGGCGGCAAAGCGAGCCTGGCGAAGGTAGTGGTCGTCGGTGTCGATGCCGAGCACGCGCGCCGCGCCGCGCCGCTTCATCTCAAGCGAGTAGAAGCCTGCATTGCAGCCGATATCGAGCACAGTAAGGCCGGACATGTCCGCGGGCAGGGAGGTGCGAAAATGGGCGTACTTGACGGCCGGATAGTCGCCCAGAAAGTGGTCCGGCGCGGTGCGGATGCCGCGGAGCTCCATGTTGTGGAACCAGGGGCCGAGCTCCTCGATCTGCTGTTCGAGTGCGCTGCGCTGCTCCTGTGTGGATGGACTTACAAGCATGCTTCATTCTCCCGTTCCGAGTGCGCTTCGAGCCAGCGCAGGGCGGCGCGATAGCCGTGCAGCGTGCCTACATCGACGTAGGCCTCGCCCGCCTGGACACCCACCGCCCGTCCTCCTTCTGCGATCCAGGCATTGACCAGCGTGCCCAGGTATTCGTCCTTTCGCTCCGGCCGGCACCACAGGCGATGGAGCTCCTGAAAGACGTGCGCGGGCATGCGGATGCCTCCCCAGATCCAATTGGAGTGCGCGCCCTTTTGCTTGACTTCAATCTCCTGCACGGTTCCGTCTGGGCAGGTGATGACCGCGTCAAAGAACTCGGGATGATCGACCGGAAAGAGCAGCAAGGAGAGCACGTCCTCCGGTAGTCTCGCATAGCCCTCTTCGGGCGACCACACAGTGTCCGGCAGACCGATGAGTACGGAGTCTTCGGCATGGAGCAGAGGCAAGGCGCGGAAGAGCGCGTCGCAGAGACCGCCGGGGCGCTGCTGGACGACATAGGCGATCTCCGCCCCCCAGACGCGCGAGCCGTAATACTCGAGGATGTCGGTTTTCCCGGGGGAGACGACGAAGCAGAGGCGGTCGGCGCCACCGCGGATCATGCGCTCGACGAGATACTCGCTGACCGCGCGCGGACGCTCCTGGCCGTCTTCCATGCGGCTGCCGACGGGCAGGAGTTCTTTCGAGAAGGCGAGCGGCTGGATGCGGCTTCCCGCACCGGCGGCTGGAATGATGCCCCAGATGCTCAGACGGCCACCTCCTGCGCATTCTGTGCGGCGGGTTGAAAAACGGCTGCGCAGAGGCGCTCCAGTTCCTGGACGCGGCACGCGCCGGTGTGCTCGGCGAGGGTGCGCTCGCGGGCGGCGGCCGCCATGGCGCGCAGCTCGGCATCCGAGAGCGAGAGCGCTTCGACGACATCCTTCGCGGTGCTGACCTGCAGGATATCGCGTCCGGGCTGGAAGAAGCTGTCGAGGCCCTCCCAGGTGTCGCTGAGCAGCGGAACGCCGCAGGCGGCGGCCTCAAACAGGCGTCCGGAGGGACAAAATCCATAGCGGGCCATGGCCGCGCGGGTGATGTTGAGCGTGGCGCGGCTGGAGGAGAAGAAGGCCGGATGCCGGGGCGGTGGAACGTGCCGCTTGAAGGCGATATTGGCGGCCCAGGGAAAGCTCTCCGGGTACTGCGCGCCGCCGATGAGAAACGCAGCGTTGGGCATACGCGCGGCGGGCTCGAGGAACAGCCGCGCCAGCCGCTCCTGGCGGTCCGCGGCATAGGTGCCGAGATAGGATAGGTCCGCGCGGTACTCCTCAAGCGCCGCCACGGGACGGTGAGTGTCAGGATCGACCGAGCCATAGAGAGGCGCGACAAACTTTGCTCCGAGCCGGCTCCGCAGCGCTTCAAGCGCGAGCCCTCCGGTGTAGCTCAGGACCAGGTCGAACGCGCCGAGGCCAGCCGCGGGAAGATAGGCAACCTCGGTTCCGGTCGCAAGCGCATCAAGGGTGACCGGTGTGTCGAGATCGTAAAACGCCTTGATCCGCGCGTCGCTGCGGAGAATCCAATCGCAGGCAAGCGGGCCGTCGGGACAGAAGCTGGTACAGAGGGCAACGTCGGCTGCATCGAGAGTACGCCGGGCTTCGGCTTCGATGGAGGCAAGATCGGGATAGAGGCGCAGCGTGCCGCCGGCGGGAAGCGCATCGAGGTCGCGCTCGTTCGCATAGTAAGGGACATCCCGCTCAAAGAACGTTACGCGATGGCCGCGGCGAAGCATCGCCTGGATGAGAGAGCGCCAGAGGGTGGCATGGCCGTTTCCCCACGAGGAGGAGATGGTCAGGCCGAAGATAGCAAAGTGCAAATCGTTCTCCAGCGCGCCATGCTCGGCGTCCGCTCAGCTGCTTACAGAAGTCAGATGGTGGAGCCTCGATGAGAGATGTCCTTTGCGCAGGCAGTCTGCAGCTACCAGGCGCGCGAGAAGTCCGGGCCGGCCTTGGTTTCGTCGCGGAGCCGGGCATCGACGCCGGCGCGCAGCTCGATCAGGCGCCCAAAGAGCCAAATAAGATCCGAGAGCCGGTTCAGGTAAGCAAGCACTTCCTCAGGCACCAGCTCTTCACGGATGGAGCTCTCGGCAAAGCGCACCGCAAGGCGCTCCGCGCGCCGGCAGATGGTGCGCGCGACCTCATAGGCGGCGGACTCCGTATTGGCGCCGGGAAGCGACCAGTCGGAGAGAATGCCCTCGGTCGACTCGATCTCGTAGACCAATTGGGTGAGGCGGTCGACGTCTTCGATCTGGAGGAACGGCTTCGCGCGACGGGCTTCAAGCGGAGTCGAAAGCGCGGCGCCGACGCGAAACAGCGTGCGCTGAATCTCTTCGGTCCAGGCCTTGACGTCTGCCTGCGAACAAAGGCTGCGGGCGAAGCCCAGGGCGGCGCCGAGCTCATCGACCGTGCCGTAGGACTCGACGCGCAGGTCCGCCTTCGATAGGCGAACGCCGCCGACCAGCCCTGTCATACCGGTATCGCCGGTTTTGGTTGCAATCGAAGACATGAGGGTGTCGCTCCCGATCCAGAATTCACTGGATGGATTCAGTGTATGCGTAGGATAGGACATTCGTTTGACAGGATGGAAAGGTGGATGTTCTCGGAATCTACGCCGGTCAGAATCGCGATCTTAGTAAGTCTCTTCGCGGCGCCAATGCCGCCGACGGAAGACTCCCCCGGGCAGCCATCCAGCCTTATCGTTGACGTGCACCTACTTGATGGTCTGCTTTACCTCACCATAGCAGCGCGTCATGATGGTTGCGTGCAGGCGCTCCTCCACCTCAGGCGTGAAGTCGTAGAGCTCCTGATTGCGATAGATGTTGATGGTCTTGGTGGTTGAATCGAGGACCACCTCGCAGTGCTTGCACTCGGCAATGTGCTTCTGTACTTCGGCGAGCAGGTCTGAGGGTACGGTGCCATCGAAGTAGTCGGTTAGGCGAGCGAGAAAATCTGTACAGGTCATGCGGGTTGGCCCTCCTTTCGTTTGAAGTAGCGGCTAAGCCTCTCCCGAAGCTGCAGGCGGGCGCGAAGCAGACGCGATTTGACTGCGGGAACACTCAAGCCGAGCGCCTCCGCAGTTTCTTCAGTCGAAAGGTTCTCAATATCACGAAGCGTGAAGACGGTGCGGAAACCGGGAGGCAGACCCTGAATGGTCTTGCGCAGAATCTCGCCGAGCTCGGATTGATTGAACTCCTGCTCGGGATTTGGCCGCCATTCGGCAAAGTCACGTGGAATCGATCCATCTTCGGTGTGCACGTCTTCATCCATGGAGACGGTTTTCGAAGTTTTGCGCTTACGCAGCCGCATAAGCGACTCGTTGACCGCGATGCGGACCAGCCAGGTTGAGAATTTTGAGTTTCCCTGGAATTGCTCGAGCTTCTGGTAGGCCTTGAAGAACACGTCCTGCGTAATGTCCTCGGCATCTTCGCGATTCTGCGTAATGTGCTGGGCGACCCGGAAGATCTGCCGATCGTACTGCCGGACGAGTTTTTCAAACGCAGCAGCATCGCCATCCTTGGCCCGCGCGACAAGTTCGACGTCAGGGTGGATCTCAACGGATTCTGACGATTGGATGGCTGGCATAGGGAAACGATGCTGCAAGTTCTGAGGCGCGCGGTACGCTGCTGAGGAACGTATGCGTCCAACCCACATACTAAACGTCAAACAGGGCAGGAGCAACGCGGAGGATCGCTTAGGACCGCTTCCTGTCCGAGCCGCGTCAAGCGCGTCTAAGAAGGCACGGCCTGGGCCAGGTGTGTATCTCCTTTGAGTCACGGCCACAATCGGGCGTAGATTGCTTTCCCCGCTGCAGCTATGCGCCGATAGAGTTATCTTGAGGCTACGTGCCCGGAGAGAGGATAAGGTTGCGTTTCCTGTATTCCCATCGACTGCCTGCCCTGCTCTGCGCGGTGCTTTCGCTTAGTTCTTCGGGCTTTGCCCTAACTGCCGCCAAACCGCTCAAGGCGAAATCGGCCAAGGCCATCACCCGGTCAACGACCACGTCGCACAAAACTGTAGCCGTATCCGCGAAAGGCAAGAAGCTGGCCGGCAAGCGCACCGGCCGCGCCGACTCCAGAGCGACCGCACGAGTGCGAGCCGCCGCAACGGAGCGAGTCGTTCGGCTGAATAGCGCCTTCGTCGCCACCTCGCAGCTGCGGCCGATGGCGCAGCAACTGGCCTCGACCCGCTCGGCCGCGAGCTTTGCCGGCGTCTCCATCTATGCGTCGGGTCACCCGGGGGTTGGCGCGGCGACCGCTTATCTGGCTTTGGGGCATGCGTACGCCCTTGACCATCGTTACTCGGACGCCGTGGATGCATACAAGCGAGCGGGCGGAACGGGCGATGCCCTGAGCGACTACTCGGATTTCCTGGGCGCGCAGGCGTTGATCGGCGCAGGACGCTCCGCGGAGGTAGTGCCGTTGCTGGACCACTTCTCCGACCGCCATCCGGACAGCGTTTTTGAGGTGAGCGCGCCGCTATTGCTGGCCAACGCGCTCGTCCAGCAGAGGGACGGAGCCGGCGCGGTGAAAATTCTTGAGCCTCTGCTCGGAACCGCGGAAGCCGACCACCCCGACTTCAAGCTCGCACTTGCCCGCGCCTATCAAGCGGCCGGCGAGAACGGAAAAGCGTCGGCGCTCTTCCGCTCGATTTACGTGAACCAGCCGCTCAGCTATGAGGCCGGCCAGGCCTTGGTGCAGTTGAACGCACTCGGCACGCCGCCCAGCGCCGCTGAGCGCAAGCTCCACGCAGATCAACTCTTCAATGCCAAGCGCTATCAGGACGCCCTGAATGAGTACAACTCGGTCCGCAGTGATGCGAGCCTGAGTCCGTCCGATCGCGATGGCCTCGCGCTCTATACCGCCGTCTGCGACCTGAAGCTCAAGCGCCTCAGCCGTCACGACGCCGAAAAGCTTCCCACCACCGGCGACGATACCGCCGCGCTGAAGATGTATTTGCTGGCGGAAATTTCACGGACGGAGAAGGATCGCGCCGGCCATGACGCGCTGATCGCGGATATGCTGAGCCGCTATCCGCAAAGCCGGTGGCTTGAGGAGGCGCTTTACTCCGGCGGAAATATGTATTTGCTGACCCACGACACCGGCCAGGCGATCTATCACTACAAGCTGCTGGTCGAGCGTTTTCCCAACAGCATCTATGCTCCTTCGGCGCACTGGCGCGTGGCGTGGATGTACTACCGGCTGCGCCGCTACGCGGACTCCGCCAAGTGGATGGACGAGCAGATCGTTCGTTATCCAGCCGGGGTCGAAGCCTCGAGCGCCCTCTACTGGCGCGGGCGCATGCTTGAGGACGAGGAGCATGACTTGGGGCAGGCTGCGAATTACTATCGCGCCCTGAATGCGAACTACACCAACTTCTACTATGGCGATCTTGCCCGGCAGCGGCTGGCGGTGATCTCTGCCCAGGCGCCTGCGGTTGCGCCCGCGCCGGCGCTCGCCTCGGTTCGCAAGCTTAATGTGCCGGAGTTGATCGACGCGGTTCCGCAGAGCGACCCGCACGTGATCAAAGCCAAGCTGCTCGCCAATGCTGCGCTGAACGAGTATATCGGCCCGGAGATTGCCCTGGGCGCGGGCGCCGCGCAGTGGGGCGCGCTCGCACAGGCGCAGATTTATGCCTCCTACGGCGAGTACACGCGCGCGCTGCAATCCATGAAGCACTCCGGCATCTCCTTCTTTTCCATTCCAGCCAAGGAGGTGCCGACGGAGTATTGGAAGCTGATGTTCCCGCAGCCTTACTGGGGCGATCTGATGTCCGATGCCGAGCGCAACGGCCTTGATCCGTACCTGGTCGCGTCGCTCATCCGGCAGGAGTCGGAGTTCAACCCTGGAGCGGTCAGCCCGGCGCATGCGTACGGGCTGATGCAGCTGCTGCCTTCGGTGGGAAAGGAAAATGCGAAACGCGAGGGCGTCAAAGGGTTTCAGCCCGGCGAGCTACTGAATCCGTCGATGAATCTACAGCTTGGCACGCGCAATCTGCGGCAGGTGCTAGATCGCTTCGGCGGCCAGCCGGAGTATGCGCTGGCGGCCTACAATGCGGGCGACGTGCCCGTCAGGCAGTGGATGGCGGCCGGCGAGTACAAGGATCTGCCGGAGTTTGTCGAGTCCATTCCCTTCACGGAGACGCGCGAATACGTGCAAGCCATCCTGCGCAACCGCGAGATGTACCGCATGCTGTACGCTCCGCAGGTAAGCCGCGTACAGTAGCATGGAATCTGCACAGCGGCCTCATGCTTGGGCCCGGATGGTGAAATCGGCAGACACAGCGGACTTAAAATCCGCAGCTGCGAAAGCGGCGTGGGGGTTCAAGTCCCCCTCCGGGCACCAACATCGATGACTTTTCGGAATCTTTTCTTCCAGTCTCTCTATCCGCGATGAATCGTCTGCATATCCGCGACGAATCGTCTGCGGGGAGACTTGAGAAGCGGGCAAGGGTCAAAGTCCCCGACAACTGCCTTCACGCGACCGGTTATTGTGCGGATGTCTTTTGGGTAAAGTCTAGTGACCAAGCCAAGGCTTCAGCGGCAAGGAACTCATTCAGTGTGCCTCTTATGGACCCGGGTCCCCTTGCTGCTTCAAGCGACCAAGTTAAAATAGTTGGCATGAGTTTACTTTTTGCAGCGGGGTCGCCGGAGACGGAGTTATCGGCGGAGCAGATCCGGGTCGGGCTTGTCGAGGCCTTGACCAAGCTGGACGAGCAGAGAAAACGGTTGCGGGTGCTGGCGGTCCCTCCGGACTTTACGCGGATGCACTCGATGAGTGGGCGGCTGACGGAGATGGCGTGGGAGTTTTACGGCGATCGCCTATTGGATGTGCTGCCGGCGCTGGGAACGCATAAAGCGATGAGCGACACGGAGATTGCGGCGATGTACGGGGCTACGCCGCGGGGCTTGTTCCGGGTGCATGACTGGCGTAACGACATCGTCACGCTGGGCGAGGTGCCGGGCGAGTTCATGCACGAGGTAAGCGAAGGCAAGCTCGATTACACGTGGCCGGCGCAGGTCAATAAGCTGCTGGTCCGGTCTGAGAAAGACGGGGGAGGGCACGACCTCATCCTGTCGATCGGGCAGGTGGTGCCGCACGAAGTCGTCGGCATGGCCAACGGATCCAAGAATATCTTTGTGGGCACGGGCGGCGTGATGGGGATTCATCGCTCGCACTTCCTGGGCGCGGTGTATGGGATGGAGCGGATGATGGGGCGCGCGGACACGCCGGTGCGGCGCGTGCTGAATTATGCGAGCGAGCACTTTACGGGCGCGCTGCCGCAGATCGTCTATGTGCAGACGGTGGTAAACAAGAACGCCGAGGGCAAGCTGGTGATGCGCGGGCTGTACATCTCGGAGGGCAATGAGGCGTTCGAGTGCGCGGCGCAGTTGAGCTTGAAATGCAATTTTCTGATGATGGATCGCGAGATCAGGAAAGCGGTCGTCTTCCTGGATCCGCATGAGTTCCGGTCGACGTGGCTGGGGAACAAGAGCGTGTACCGGACCCGGATGGCGTTGGCCGACGACGCGGAGCTGATTGTGCTGGCGCCGGGCGTGCATGAGTTTGGTGAAGATGCGGCGATCGATGCGCTGATTCGAAAATATGGGTATTGTGGGACACCGGCGACGCTCGCAGCGGTGAAGGTGGATGCCGACCTGGCGGCGAACCTGAGTGCGGCGGCGCACTTGATTCATGGATCGAGCGAGGGGCGCTTTCGGATTCGCTACTGTCCGGGGCACCTGACGCGGGCCGAAATCGAGGGCGTGCACTACGAGTTTGGAGAGCTTGCGGACTATCAGGCGAGATACGATCCGGCAAAGCTGGTAGATGGGTGGAATGCGGTGGATGGGGAGGAGATCTTCTTCATCTCGAACCCGGGACTGGGACTGTGGGCCTATGAGGGCCGGTTCAGGGACTAGCAAGCCGAACTGCGGGCTGATTGCCGTCGTTGAGCCGGCTGGGTATGCTTGGGTGCGGTACCTTGGTGAGACCAGTGCCGGCGCGGCGTACGCCTGGGAAGCGGGGATAAGATGAGCGATGCGCTGGAACTGCCGCGCTTTTCACTCGGTGAGGGCGACCGGTTTGCGCGCCGGGCGAAGGCTCAGCTAGAGACGTGCGTGCTGGCGTTTCCGGGCGGTTCAACAAGGGCGTGAGTATGTGGGGGGATGTGGCGCAGTTCACCAAACGATTCAGCGAGAATCTGGCTCGTGATCTGACTCGAGGAGCTGATCGGGCTCGCGGAGGCGGGTGGTTCTGGGCTCGGGATTGCGAATGAAATGTATGCGGAGGCGATAAAGTGAGGCTGCCGTCGCCAGAAGAAGTAAACGGCTGGACGAGCGCGAAGTTTACCGATGCGCTGCGGCATGACCAAGACCATGCGGCGTACAACCCAAGCTTCCGGCAGCTGCTGCATGTAGGCTTCAAGGTGGGCGGTGAAGATGGGGCCGCGATACCTGGAGGCGCTTGAGGCGAACGAAGAGCTGGTGGCGAAGAACGTGACGACCAACCTGTTTGAACGGCGTACAAGCCGGTGTTCCTTGGCCAGTAAGCGGGGCAGTCGATGATTGTGGTGCTGATGGGAGTGAGCGGCTCGGGCAAGACGACGATCGGCACGCTGCTGGCGCAGCGGGCTGGCGTGATCTTTGCGGATGCGGATGATTATCATTCGCCGGCAAACAAGGAGAAGATGGCGGCGGGGCATCCGCTGGACGATGCGGACCGGCAGCCTTGGCTTGAGTCGCTGAACCGGCTGATGCGCGGCTGGTTGGAGGCGGGCAAGGGCGGTGTGCTGGCGTGCTCGGCGCTGAAGGAGAGCTATCGGCAGACGCTGGCGGCGGAGATGCCGGAGAGCACGGTGCAGTTTGTGCTGCTGGATGGCTCGCCGGCGATGATTGCGGAGCGTCTGGCGGCGCGGCATCACGAGTTTATGACGCCCAAGCTGCTGGATAGCCAATTGAAGACGCTGGAGAAGCCTGCGGAGGCATATTGCGTGATGAACGATCGTGCGCCGGATGTGGTGGTGGATGAGATTCTGGCGCATGTGGGTCAGCCGGGTTAAGACAAGACACTAAGCGCAAAATTCGCAAAGAGAGACCCGCAAAGGTCGCAAAGGGAGAGGCAATGGGGAGTTCGTTGTTTGATTTGACGGGTAAGGTAGCGGTGGTGGTGGGCGGGACGTCAGGCATTGGGTTGGCGATGGCTGTGGGTCTGGCCGAGGCGGGAGCGGATGTGGTGGCGAGTTCGCGGCGACAGGAGCAGGTGGAGGAGGCCGCGGCAAAGATTGAAGCGGCAGGACGCAAGGCTCTGCGGCTGACGTCCGATGTGGGCGATCGCGCCAGCCTGGAGGCGCTGCTGGCGGGGACGCTCAAGGAGTTCGGCAAGGTCGATATTCTGATCAACTGCGCGGGCAAGATCAAGCGCGAGCCGACCATCTCGGTGTCGGAAGAGACATGGGACGACATTATGGATACGAACGTGACGGGCACGCTGCGGGCATGCCAGATCTTTGGGCGGCACATGCTGGAGCGGGGCTCGGGCAAGATCATCAACATCGCTTCACTGAACACGTTTGTGAGCCTGAAGGAGGTGACGGCGTACGCATGCTCGAAGGCGGCGGTGGGTGCGCTGACGAAGTCGCTGGCGGTGGAGTGGAGCGCGCAGGGAGTGACGGTGAATGCGATCGCTCCAGGCGTATTTCGGACGGCGCTGAACCAGAAGCTGCTGGACGAGAGCGAGCGCGGAAAAGAGCTGCGAATGCGGACGCCGATGGCCCGGTTCGGGAAGACGGAGGAGCTGGTGGGGTCCGCGGTGTTCCTAGCAAGTGAGGCTTCGAATTTTGTTACGGGGGAGATCCTGGTGGTCGATGGAGGCTTTCTGGCAAGCGGCGTGAATCAGTAGGACGGACTCTAATTGCGTAACGCGTAGGCCATTGCTTATGAATCCACCTGAAGCACGGCGAGCTCGTTGCCGCTGGGATCAGTGAAGTGAAAGCGGCGGCCGCCCGGGTAGGCGAAGATGGAGAGCGTGATGATGCCGCCGGCTTCACGTACGCGTTGCTCCATCTCTTCAAGCGCATCCGTCTCGATGATGGCCAGTGGCGCGCTTGGCCTGCCTTCGCTGCCGGCGTGAAAGCCGGCGTCGAGGCCTGCGCCATGGACAGCGGCGTACTCCGGGCCGTAATCCTGGTAGGTCCAGCCAAAGAGTGAGCCGTAGAAGCTCTTCATCGCAGCTCCATTGCCGGCCGGTAGCTCCAGGTAGACGATTTGGTTGTTGGCCATGAGGTCACCTCGAACGAAGCTCTCGGCGAAGGTATGACAGCCCTGCAAGCTCCGGCGATCTGGATTACCTTGGTCTGGAGCGGGAGACGGGGATCGAACCCGCAACCAACGGCTTGGGAAGCCGCTACTCTACCATTGAGCTACTCCCGCTCGGTACAACGATAGTATAGCCGTTTTGCTTGGGGCAAGACCTGCACGGCTAGGTGGTAATTTGTTCGGTGGCTTTGGACATCTTGGCGGTGCGTTCGAGCTTGTCCCAGTTGAAGGGCTTGCCGTCGATGGCGCGCTTGAGGGTCTTGAAGAGGACGACCGAGAAGACCTGGCGATAAGTGAAGCGCTGGATCCAGATATGGAAGAGAAGCCAGAAGTCGCCCTTGCTGGCGGGGTGTTTGCGCTCGAGCGTGAACGCGAGGGTGGAGGCGACGAAGTCGATGAGCAGGAAGGCTAGAAAGAACGTCAGCAGCTTATAGAAGCTGGTAGTTGAGGCGGTCTCTGGGTGAAAGTGTTTGTCGAGGACGTAGTGGATGACGCCGAAGACGAACATAAGATCGATGAAGGGGCTGACGAGCGGCAGCAGGATCTGGAAGATGAGGATGTTGGGCAAGGCGAAGAGGCCCATGGCACGATTTTTCGTGATAGCTCCGCGATGTTTCCAGATGGCCTGGAGGATGCCGAAGGACCAGCGGAAGCGCTGGCGCATGAGGCCGTCCATGTTGACGGGGGCCTCGGTGAAGGCGAGGGCGCGGTCCTCGTAGATGACGGAGAAGCCCTGTTCGAGCAGGTTCATGGTGAGGTCGGCGTCTTCGGCGACGGTGTTGGTATGATAGCCGCCGCCGGTGCGGACGGCGGAGGTGCGCCAGGCTCCAATGGCTCCGGGGACGACCATCACGACGTCGAAGAGGTCGAGGGCGCGGCGCTCAAAATTTTGACTGGTGATGTATTCGAGCGCCTGCCAGCGAGTCCAGAGATTGACGCGGTTGCCGACCTTGGCGTTGCCAGCGACGGCGCCGATATGCGGGTTGGCGAAGTGGCAAACGAGGTTCGAGATCGCGTCATGGGCGATGACGCCGTCGGCGTCGATGCCGATATAGATCTCTTCGTCGAGGCGCTCAAGGGCGTAGTTGAGGGCGTCGGCCTTGCCGCCGTTGGGCTTGGTGAGGACGGTGACGCGGCCGTCGGCGATCTGCTCGGCGTAGGTGTTGCGGGCGACCTCGAAGGTGCGGTCGGAGGAGCCGTCGTCGATGACCACGATGCGGAGGTTCTTGTAGTTCGACATCAGCACGGAGCGGATGGTGCGGGCGATGACCTTTTCCTCGTTGTAGGCGGGGATGAGGACGGCGACGCGCGGGCAGAAGTCCGGCGTGGCGAAGTTCTTGCGCTTGCGCAGGCGGTCGACGGTGGCGCAAAGGCCGATGATGATGAGCCGGGCGCTCATGAGAATGTCGCCGATGTAAAAGATGTAAATGACGACATGGTTGAAGAAGCTCAGGAGGAAAAAAGTGATGGAGTCGGCGCGGGCCTGCCAGCGCTGGTGTGCGTTCAGAGGCGGCATAACCTCAGCGCGGGTAAGGCCGACGAGCTCTGCGACGGGGACGATCGTATAACCGTGGGCGCGTAGGGCGGTGATGAGGACGGGAAGGGCCTGGACGGTGGCGGAACGGTCGCCGCCTCCATCGTGCATCAGGATGATGGAGCCGCGGCGGTCGGGATGGGTCTCCATCTCAGCCAGTTGCTGGAGGACGGAGCCGGTGATCTCCTGCGGGGATTTTCGGGGGTGCTCGTCCCAGTCGTTGGTGTCGATCTGGTCGCCAATGATGGTGTAGCCAAGATTCTGGATGTGCTCGACCGGGGCAGCCTGGTCGTTGGTGTCGGGCTGCTGGTCGATCGAATAGGGAGGGCGGAAATAGAGGGGTTGTACGCCCAGCTTCGAGCCGAACAGGCGCTCGGTGAGCTTGAGCTGGAGATCGAGCTGCGTGGTGGAGATTTCGCTGATGTCAGGGTGGGTGAAGGTATGGTTGCCGATCTCGTGACCTTCGGCGAAGACGCGCTTCAGGATGCCGACATTGTCCTGGGCGGACTCACCGATCATGAAGAAGGTGCCTTTGACGCCGTACTTTTTTAGCACATCGAGGATGCGCGGAGTCCAGTCGGGGTCGGGCCCGTCGTCGAAGCTGAAGGCCACCTGGCGGGGATGATAGCCGTAGAGCTGGACGGTGTAGGGCAGCGGATAGGACTGCATGTCTTCAGACGCAACCATCTTAAAGGGAAGGGCGACCTGGTCGTCATCGTCGAGGGTGAGGGTGCGATGGCCGGACTGAGGGTTGCGGGTGACGCGGAGCACGTCGCCAACGCCCTCATTGTCGATGTCATAGCCGGGCTCGACGGTGGCGAGGTCCTTGGAGGGATCGTTGCGGGTGGGCTTGTCCCAGATCTTCCAGAGGGAGTTGTCTTCGGAGCCGAGGCGCCAAAGAGAAAAGGTCTCGATGCCGAGCTGGCGGGCGGCGCGCATCTCGTTGAGGACAGTGACGGCATCGAGAAACCAGACCTGGTGGCGCAGGTGGGCGTCGTCGTCGTCATAGGCGAAGTGGGCGTTGAGGGCGTCGGGGTCGAGGGTGATCCGGGCGCCGGAGTCGTAGGCGGCTTGCCAGGCTTCCGGGGTGGTGAGCATCTGGGCGCTGAGGACTTTGGGGTCGAGTGCGGACGCGGGCACGGGTCTTCTCGGCGGACGGTTGTGTCCGGCTGCCCGGGCTGCGGACGCGGAGACGTTTGGCTGGGCAATGGTCCAGTCGTAGCCGAAGCTCCCGATGGCAAGAATGATCTTCTGCTTGGGGACGATCTTGAGAGTTTGCTGAAGATTGTCGAGGAACCAGTCCTGGCTCGCGATAGGACCGGGCGCGGTGGTGGCCTGGTGCTCGTCATAGTTCTGGAGGACAAGGCCATCGCAGTGCGCGGCGAGCGCGGCAAGATCGAAGGTGGGGTCGCCGACAGGCACGACGACGTAGAGGCGGTGATTGTGGGCGTGGAAATCGGTGTAGAGCGCGGAAACGAGGGCGAGGTAGCCGGGCTGGCTGGCCGCATCGACGGCCTCGAAGTCTAGGGTGAGACCGCGGTAGCCGGGATTGGCGGCGAGGAAGCGGTCGGCCTGGCTCTGGAAGTTGGCGCGGGCGGAGTCGTTTTGGAGGAAATCGCGAAGAGAGTCGGAGTAGGCCTGCTTCACGCTGTCGTAATCGTTGACCAGAGGGAAGATTTCGGTGTCGACACGGTTCTCGGCGATGGCGCGGGCGACCTTGTTTTCCTGGTCTACGGAGTGGACGCCGGATTTATCGACGACGGCGAAAGGAGTGAAGTCGCCGGCGGAGTAGGCGGTGAGGTCGCCTTCGGGGCCGACGACGTGGAGCCACTCGGGGAAGAGCAGGTCGATCTGCTTGATGTGCTGCTTGAGCGAGGAGTAGCTGGCGGCGTCGTAATCGACATAATAGGCGGCGCGCAGGCCTTCGCCGGAGTTGAGAGGGATGTCGGAGGGCTTGGTTTCGGTTTTGCGGTGGGGGTTACGCACGGCCTTCAGGCCGGGTTTGAGGACCGGTTTGGGAGGATCGGTGAAGGCGCGGTAATTGCGGGATTGCGAGGTGAGACGAAGCTCGGGGAGCGGCTTCATCTGGATGACACCGACGGTAAAGATGATGCCGAGCAGCAGACCCGCGAGCGCCAGCACGTCGAAGATGCGCCGCAACCGTTTCCAGCGCTTTCGTTGCGGATCATAAAAGACCGAGTTGTTCATCGAGGCGTATGGATGCGCATGTACCTATGGCCCCATCGTATGCAGGACGACGAGGTGAGTCAACGCAAGGAGCGGGTAGGATGGTGGGACGATGGGTGATCGGCTGGGGGAGAGGCGTTCGCGGGAGAGCGGATGGATGAGTGTGGCGGGGGCGCTGGCGGTGGGTCTGGCGCTGCGGCTGTGGTTTGTGTGGCGGCAAGGGTATCTTGCGGGCGACACGCTGGTATATGGGGAGATCGCGCGGAACCTGCTGCTGCATCATGTGTACGGGTTCTCGCAGACGGTGAATGGAATGGCGATAGCTCCGCGGCCCACGCTGATCCGGCTGCCGGGATATCCGCTGTTTCTGGCGGCTTGTTTCTGGGTTTTTGGAGTGGGGCGCTATACGGCGGTGATGCTGGTCCAGGCGGCGGTGGATTTGGGAAGCTGCCTGCTGGCAGGGGGCATAGCGGGACGGGTGTTCGGGGCCAGAACTGGATCCAGGGCGCGGCTGGCGGCGGTGTGGCTGGCGGCGGTGTGTCCGTTTACGGCAAACTATGTCGCGGCTCCGCTGACCGAGACGCTGACGCTGTTCTGTATGGCGCTGGCGTTCTATGGGTTGGTGCGCTGGCGGGGGCGGGTTGCGGACGAGGGCTGCCGGGGGGTAAACCGGTGGCTGTTTGTGATCGCGGCGGCGCTGGGGTATGCGGTTCTGCTGCGGCCGGAGCAGGGATTGCTAGCAGCGGCGATAGCGCCGGCGATGGCGTGGGTTCTGCGGCGGGGCTGGGGGTTGCGGGCAATGACAAGGCCGGTGCTGCTGGTGTCGGGGCTGACGCTGGTGCCGCTAGTGCCGTGGACGGCACGGAATTGGCGGACGTTTTATGTGGTTCAGCCGCTGGCGCCGCGGTCGGCGATGGATGCGGGCGAATTCGACCCGGTGGGGTTCAACCGGTGGTACCGGACGTGGGCGGTGGAGTATGCGTCGACCGAAGCGGTGTACTGGAAGTACAACAGCGATGAGATCGAGCCGGGGGCGCTGCCAGGGCGGGCATTTGATTCGGCGGAGCAGTATCGTGAGACGGCGGCGGTGCTCGAAGACTACAACCAGACGACGACCGCGACGCCGGTGCTCGATGCGCGGTTCGAGGCGCTTGCGCGGGCGCGGATTGGGGCGCATCGGCTCGAGTATTTCGTGGGGCTGCCGGTGGCTCGGGTGGTGAACATGGCGCTGCGGCCGCGGACGGAGATGTTGCCGCTGCCGGTGGAGTGGTGGCGGTGGCATGGGCATATGTGGGGGTCGGTCGTGGCTGCGGGGTATGGGCTGGTGAATCTGGGATATTTCGTTCTGGCGGGGATGGGGCTTTGGCGATGGCGGGGGGAGCAGCGGGAGGTGGTGTGGGCGATGCTGGGGACGATCGTGCTGCGGGTGGCGCTGCTGCTGACGTTGGACAACTCGGAGCCGCGGTATACGCTGGAGTTCTTTCCTGTGCTGATGGTGCTGGCGAGCGGGGTTTGGGCAGCAGAGCGGACAAGAAACGGAGCGCAAGGGTCGGAAAGAGAAACCGCTGAGATGGCAAAGTGCTCTACTGGCCGCAGGGTTTGCCCTTGAAGCTGAAGGGCTTGGTGTCCACTTTTTCGTTGAGCCGGATATGGGTGTAGGTGGCGGTCTGGAGGTCGTTCGAGGGGTTGAGCAGGACCTGCTTGAGGGAGATGCCGCGGGCGAGGTCGATCCAGAGGGTGAACTTCTTGATGTTTGCGCGGACGGCGGGGTCTTTGGCGACGAGTTCGAGCTTTTCGACCTTGGTTCCGTCGAGAGTCTCGGGGCCGAGATCGGTGATGTCCCAGGCCTTAACTAGATCCTTGCCGCTGCCGCCGAAGCCGAGGGTGAGATAGGTCTCGATGCCGGGCTTGGTGACGGTGTCGAAGCAGCCGGGGCCGGGGTTGAAGACGCGCAGGGTGCCGGCTTTGAACTCGACGGTGCGGCCCTGGGGGCCCGTGATAATGAGGCCCATCTGGGTGGCGCCGTGCTCACGGGTAAAGTAGATGCGGCCGTCCTGTTGGTCGTCGTCGGACTTGAGAAAGTGGTTGTAAAAGACCTTGTGGAAGTCGGCTTGGGCTGAGGTGAAGTGGGCGCTGGCTTGGTCGAGCTTGTCGAGGGTGGCCGCAAGCTGGGGGGTGGGCTGCTGGGCGGGGAGAAGCGGGGAGAGCAGGGCAGCGAACAGGATTGCGGCGATCTTCATGAGATCCTCTAGAGGTGGAACCCGGGTTCGATACGAGAGGTGCGGTCGTGCGAAATACGGGGATTCTGGCTTTGCCAGAATGACAGCGTTTAAGAAACGGTAAGGCTAAGCGGGAGATCTCAGCGAAGAATCCAGACGTTGTAGGCGACCGTGTGGCCGCTTGAGTCTTTGACGGGCTCGTAGCCGTCGAGGGCGACCTCGCCGGAGATGGGTTCGATGACGCGGAGAAAGGCGGCTTTGAGCTCGGGATCGGTGTGGGCATTGCCGATGTCGTCGGCGCGAATCTGGAAGAGGAAGCGCGAGGAACCGCCGCGCATACCGGCCTCTTTGACCAGGACCTCGCTTGAGTGCAGGGCGACGGTTTCGACGGGGCGGTCCTTGAAGTCGATGAAGTGCGGCGTGACAAAGAGGAAGAGCAGGATCGCGGTGACCATGATGTCGTAGTGGAAGCTGCCGCGCTGGTAGGTCCAGAAGATATAGCTTTTGAGGAGTTTGCCCATCAGGGTTTGCCTTTCTTGAGCCAGGGTCCGGTTTGTTTGCCGAGGACGGTCTGGTGATCCATATAGGGGATGAGCGCGTCGGGGATGCGGACGGTGCCGTCGGCCTGCTGGTAGTTTTCTAGGAGGGCAAGGTAGGTGCGGCCGATGGCGAGTCCGCTGCCGTTGAGGGTGTGGACGAACTCGGGCTTTTTATTACCGGGAGCACGGTAGCGGATGTTGGCGCGGCGGGCCTGGAAGGCTTCGAAGTTGGAGCAGGAGGAGATCTCGCGGTAAAGGCCCTGGCCGGGCAGCCAGACTTCGAGGTCGTAGGTTTTGGCGGAGGCAAAGCCCATGTCGCCGGTGCAGAGGAGCATGCGACGGTAAGGCAAGCCGAGGGCCTCAAGGACGGCTTCGGCATTGCGTGTAAGGGTCTCGTGGGCGGCTTCGGAGTCCTGGGGGCGGGTGAACTGGACGAGCTCCACCTTCTGGAACTGGTGCTGGCGGATGAGGCCGCGGACGTCCTTGCCGTAGCTGCCGGCCTCGGACCGGAAACAGGACGTATAGGCGCAGAAGCGGATGGGGAGGTCGGCGTCTTCGAGGATTTCGTCGCGGAAGAGATTGGTGACGGGGACCTCGGCGGTGGGGATGAGCCAGTGGTCGTTGTCCTGCGGGTTGCCCTCATAGGGGCCGCGGTCGTCGGCGTGGAAGAGGTCCTCGGCGAACTTGGGCAGCTGGCCGGTGCCGAAGAGGGAGCGGCTGTTAACCATGGTGGGCGGCAGGACCTCGGTGTAGCCATGGCCCTGGTTTTCCGGACTGCGGGTGTGCAGGTCGAGCATGAAGGAGGCTAGGGCGCGCTCGAGGCGAGCTCCCTGGCCGAAGTGAACGGTGAAGCGTGAGCCGGAGATCTTGGCGGCGCGCTCGAAGTCGAGGATGCCGAGGGCTTCGCCGATCTCCCAATGGGGACGAGGGGAAAAATCAAAGGTGGGCTGATCGCCCCAGGTTTTTTGGACGGCGTTGTCGTGCTCGGAGCGTCCGTCGGGGACGGAGGCTGAGGGGAGGTTGGGGAGGGTCTGGAGGAGATCGCGGAGACGCTCGTCGGCCTGGGCGGCGGAAACTTCAAGGTCTTCGCCGCGCTGCTTGAGGTCGCGCGTCTGGTCGGTGAGGCCGGAAGCGTCTGCTCCGGATCGGCGCAAGGCCTGGATCTCGGCGGTGAGGCGATTGCGCTCGGCTTTGAGGCTTTCGGCTTCGGTGATGGCGAGGCGGCGGTCGCGGTCGATGGAGGCGAAGTCGCCCAGCAGGGCGGCGGGGTCGGCTCCGCGGGAGCGCAGTGCGGCCTCGATGGTCTCCAGATTTGCGCGTACGAAGGCGAGGTCCAACATTACTTCTGATTCTAAATTGGACGAATGCTAAAGTTTCCGCGCAGACTGCCGATATAGGCTATGTGTATATGCTGCTCGTTCCGTTCCGAAAGCTTCTGTCGGCCGCGCTTGCCGCGCTGCTCCCCTGCATGTTTGCGGTACCTGCGCGGGCGGATGCTTACCGTGGGACGCCGAAGCTGCTGATTGTGCTGGTGATCGATCAGTTTCGCGGCGATTACCTGGAGCGGTATCGTGACGACTTCAAAACACCCTCGGGATTCAACTTGTTCCTGAAGCGCGGCGCCTACTTTACGGACTGCTACTACGATTACGCGAATACGATGACCGCGCCAGGGCACTCGACGATTGGGACGGGCGCGTATACAAGCGGGCATGGGATTGCCTTGAACGAGTGGTGGGACCTGAACCGGTCGACCAAGCACCCGGTGAGCTCGGTCGAAGATGAACGGTACGAGATTGTGGGAGATCACACGGCGGCGGATATTGGGACGTCCCCGCGCAATGAGCTGGCGTCGACCTTAGGCGATGAGGTGGTGCTGGCGACGCGGGGACAAAGCAAGCTGTACGGGATTTCGCTGAAGGATCGGGCGGCGATTCTGACGTCCGGGCATGCGTCGAATGGAGCGTTTTGGCTGGACCACGCTTCGGGCCACTTCGTAAGCTCGACATACTGGGGACCGAAGCTTCCGGATTGGGTGAAAGCATTTAACAACAGTGGGCGGACGGAGCAGGCGGCGAGGGAGTCGCATGCGCGCCCGGAACACTTTTATGACGACGCCGGAGCAAGCCCGGCAAGTGTGTCATATCTGCTGGATTTTGCGCAGGCGCTGATTGCGTCCGAGCAGATGGGCCGCCATGAGACGACCGATGTGCTGACGATCAGCATTTCGTCAACCGACATTCTGGGGCATAAGGTGGGTCCGGATGCGCCGGAGCAGCGGGCCATGATCGACGCGATCGACGTGGATCTGGATGCCTTTTTCGGCTGGGTGGACAAGCATGTGGATGGTGGTATGGGGAATGTGTGGGTTTCGCTGACCGGGGATCATGGTATCGGGCCGACGATTTCGGGAGCAGAGGCGGCGCGAATGGCGGCGGCGAGCTACAGCTTGCCGAAGGCGATCGCGGCGCTCGAGACGGTGCTGAATGCGCGGTTCTCGCCGGGACAGCAGACGAAGTACATTCTGCAAAGCGAACTGCCGTACATCACGCTTGATCCGCGTGCGTTCGCGGGCGTGAAGGTGAGTGAAGCGGATGCGGAGACGGCGGTGGCGGAGATCATGCCTGCGGCTTTCGATGCTGCGCAGACTACCGCGACAATGCCGGGGGGACGACTGCCGCCGCGGGTGCTTCTGCGGCATGTATACACCAAGACGCAGATGCAGGCGGGACAGCTGCCGGCGACGCAGGAAGGACGGTTGATCCTGAACAGTTTTTCCCCGAACGGCGGCTGGTACGTGATGATTACGCCTGGGATGTATGAGCAGGCTGCGCTGACCGGCACAAATCATTACACGCCATACTCGTATGACCGGCATGTGCCGCTGGCATTTTTCGGCGCGCCCTTCGTGCCGGGAACGTACCACCAGGCGGTGGCGCCGGTCGATCTTGCGGCAACGTTTGCGTCGTTGTTGAGGGTGAATCGGCCATCTGCGGCGACTGGCAATGTGCTGACGTTCGCGTTGAAGCCGGAGCAGTAGAACGATGGAGCAGACAGGCAAGACCAAGGTCGCCAACGGGCCGGATATGCGGGTGACGATCGCGGGTGTGGCGCTGGCGTCTCCGGTGATCGCGGCGAGCGGCACGTTCGGCTATGGGGTAGAGTTCGAGGAGATTGTGTCGTTCGAGCGCATTGGCGCGTTTGTGAGCAAGGGCTTGTCCTGTGAGCCGATGGCGGGCAATCCTTCGCCACGGATTGTGGAGACGGCCTCGGGGATGATGAACGCGATCGGGCTGCAGAATATGGGAGTGCGGGCGTTCATCGAGGAGAAAATGCCGCGGCTTCGGAAGACGCGGGGCGCGGTGGTGATCGCCAACGTGTTTGGCTTCACGGTGCGGGATTGCGTGGAGGTGATTGAGGCGCTGAACGATGCACCGGGAATTGCCCTCTACGAGCTGAATGCGTCTTGCCCGAATACGTCGCATGGAGGAATGGTGTTTGGGACGGACCCCAAGCTGCTGGAAGACCTGGTGCGGCAGGCGGAGCGGGTCTCCGCGCGTCCGCTGATGGTGAAGCTGTCACCGAATGTGACCTCGATGGCGCAGATGGCGAAGGTAGCGGAGTCGGCGGGGGCGCAGGTGTTGTCGCTGGTCAACACGTTTCTGGCGCTGGCGATCGATCCGGAGACGCGCCGGCCGCGGATTGCGAATGTGACCGGTGGATTGTCGGGGCCGGCGATCAAGCCGATTGCGGTGCGCATGGTGTATGAGGCGGCGCGGGCGGTCAACATTCCGGTGGTCGGCATGGGGGGAATCGTGCGGGCGGAGGATGCGGTAGAGTTTTTGCTGGCAGGGGCGACGGCGGTGCAGGCGGGAACGGCAAGCTACGCCGATCCGCGGGCGGTCGAGAACATTGCGACGGGGTTGAAGCGGTGGTGCGCGTCGCATGGGGTGGAGCGGGTTGCCAGTCTTACGGGTGGGCTGCGGTTGTAGAGCAAAAGTGCGGGGCGGGTGTGTTCTTGAACGTTACGCCGCTGGATAGGAAGGCAGGAGCGCAAAAGGATGCGAAGAGAGACTCGCGAAGGACGCAAGAAGGTCATGCGCGAATGAATCTGGGGATGCGCTTGACCTGGGCGTATTGCTGGAGGATATAGGCGTCGGTCATACCGGCGATGTAGTCGGCGACCACGCGCGGCAGACCCTCGGCGGCGATCTCTTCCATGTAGCCTTCGGGAAGCTCGTCGGGGTAGGCGGTCCAAAAGCCGAAGAGCTCGGTGACGACTTGCTCGGCTTTATCGTGCTCGAGTTCAAGCTCGGGGCAACTATAGAGGGTGTGCTGGAGATAGCGCTTCTCTTGCCCGCGCTCGGCTTCGACCTCGGGGGAGAAGGTAGCCAGGCGGTGAGAGTGACGGCGGATCTCGGCGAGCGTGCGCAGATCGTGCGTTTCGAGGTTGCGGCGGGTGGTGGCGATGAGGTCGGAGGTGAGAACGTTCTGCATAAGCTGCAGGGCTTCGTGGAAGAGGAAGCGCTCGTCGACGCCGGGATGTAGGCGCTCGACCTGGTAGAAGCAGCGGGCGAGTATCTGGACGTGCTCGCGGATGTGAGCGATCTGAAGGAGGCCGGATTCGACTCCGTCGTCAAGATCGGCGGTCAGGTAGGCGATCTCATCGGTGAGGTCGATAATTTGCGCTTCCAAAGGCGGGCACTGGTCGAGAAAGTAGGCTGATAGTTCGGGGTGCGCGGCAAAAGTGTAGTCGCGAGAGTGCTTGATGATGCCTTCGCGGACGGCGAGGGTGAGATTTAGGCCGCGATGGGCGGCGTAGCGCTGCTCGAAGTGCTCGACGATGCGCAGGGCGTGGAGGTTGTGGTCGAAGCGGAGGTGGTGGCGCTCGAGACAGCGGTTGAGGGCGCGTTCGCCCGCGTGGCCGAAAGGCGGGTGGCCGATGTCGTGAACCAGGGCGAGGGCTTCGGCGAGGTCCTCGTTCAGATCGAGCGCGGCGGCTACAGCGCGGGCGATCTGCGTGACCTCCATGGTGTGGGTGAGGCGGGAGCGGAAGTGGTCGGAGGCGCGCGAGGTGAAGACCTGGGTCTTGCCGGCTAGGCGGCGAAAGGCGCGGGCCTGCACGATACGCTCCCGGTCGCGCTCGAAGGGAGTGCGATCGGTGTGCGGCGGGGCCGGAAAGGCGCGGGTCTCGAGAAGCGGGTCAGCGTCCGAGACGGCCTGCGGATTGGACGAAGAGGGCATACGCCTCTACGAGTTTATCGGATAGGCAGGCGAAGTTTTGGACTGGGCAGGAAGACGGTCGAGCTTGGCTCTACAATCACCCTTCGGAGAAGACTCGAAGGATGGGGAAACCGCTATGATTTTTTATTAGTCGTAGAGGAGTTCCGGGCCAGCTTCACGCGTGCGTCATCCAATTTCCGACGGACCTTCGCGATGTCGGCGGGATCGGCATCGGCAGGCAGGGAATGGGCGTACTCGGTCATCGAGCGCTCCCATTGGCCGACGGCAAGCTGGAGCCGGCCGGTCTTCTCATACACTTCGCCGAGGTGGTCGTGGATGCTGGCGTCGGTCGAGGTGCGGTCAATGGCCTTGTGCAGATTCTCTTCCGCGGGGCCGTACTGGCCGAGCTTGAAGTAGACCCAGCCGAGCGAGTCGAGGTAGGCGCCGTTCTGCGGGTCAAGCTCGACCGCCTTCTGGATCATGGTGAGAGCTTCGGGGAGCTTGACGCCGCGGTCGGCGTACATGAAGCCTAGATCGTTGAGGACAGTGGCATTCGTGGGATCGATGGCGAGCGCTTTCTTGTATTCGGCTTCAGCGGCATCGTAGTTCTTGTCATGGTCGAGGACGGTGGCGCGCATAAGATCGATGCCGAGCTTCTGGTCCGGAGTCGAAGCGAGTTTTTCGGCCTTATCGAGCTCGTTAAGAGCATCAGAAGAGCGCTTGAGCCGCAGGTCGATGATGGCGATGTCCATTAAAGTATCGCGGTCAGCAGGGGTGCCGTTGAGCTGCTTGTTGGCAAGCGCAAGACCTTGGTCCGTCTGACCGGTATCGACGAGCTGCATGGCATACATGAGCTGCACGGTGCGGTCTTTAGGCAGGGCCGCGGCGGCTTCGGCGGCGACGGACGCGGCTTCCTTCCACTGATGCACGTCGCGGTAGGAGTCGATGACGCCCTGGTATCCGCGGGAAACGAAGTCTCCGCCCATAGCGATCATCTGCTTATAAGTGTCGACGGCTTCGGGGGTTTTGTTTTGCTCGTTGTAAACAATGCCGAGGCGATCGAGGAAGATCGCGCGGTTGCTCTTCTCAGGCTCGGAGTAGGCGGATTTCTGGGTGGATGCGAGCACGTTCTTGAGAGTGGCGACGGCTTTGTCATACTGACCGAGCGCGTCGTAAAGAACGGCTTCATTGAAAGACAGTTCGAGGTTGCCGGCGCTGTTGTTGGCGGACTTGGCTTTGTTCAGGGTGGCGAGGGCGAGGTCGTAATGACCCTGGCGACGCTCGATCTCCGAGAGGTGAACCTGCGACTCGGAGTCGGACGGATCGAGCGTGACCAGCTGCTCGAAGACGGTTCCGGCTTCGGCCAGGTCGTTGTTCGCAAGCAGAGCCGCGCCCAATGCCTTGAGGGTGTCGGGATTGTCAGGCTCATCGTCGAGCGAGGCGCGATAGGCGGCGGCGGCTTCTTTGGGCTTTTTGAGCTGGTCGTAGCTGGCTCCGAGCGCGAAGTCGATGCGGGCGCTGCGATCATCGGCGGGAATGGCCGTAAGGGCGTTGACGGCCTCCTGCGGCTGGCCTTCCTCGTCGTAGAGCCGAGCCATGTTCAGGACGGCATCCTCGGAGTTGCCGTCCAGGCCATGCGCGAGCTTAAACTGCGCTTCGGCCTTGGCGGTATCGTGATGGAAGCCGTAGAGTTGGCCGAGCACCAGGTGGGTTTCAACGTCATTCGGTTTGAGCTGGACGAGTTTTTCGTACTCGCCGATGGCAAGCTGCAGCATTTCAGCGGTTTGGGCGCCCTGCATGTCGCCGAGAGAACGAAGATAGACCTTGCCGAGCAGGGTGTGCGCGGCGATGTCGTTGGGATTCTTCTTGACCTGATCCTGGGCCGCGTTCACCGCTTCGCGGATGCGGCCGATTTTAAAGTAGAGATCGGCGAGGCCGTCCTGGAGAAATTTGTTATCGGGGTCGGCGTTCAGGGCAAGCTTATACTCTTCGACCGCCTGGGCGGCGTAGTCGGGCCGGCCATTGTTGACAGCCATCTCTTCATAGAGGTGAGCGAGCCCATCGTGGTAGTAGGCGGAGGCATGGTCGGGAACGGTCGCGGGCGTGAGCTGGACGGATTTGTCGCGCGCCTGCAAAGGTTTCTGCGGCTTCTGGCCGAAGGACGTGTGCACCGCGAGCAGAAAGAGACCCAGCGGAAGAAGCGAGACAGAGGGGCGAAGAGGGAACACGTGGCGCAATGTCATGGGTGTCTTTGTCCTATACCGCGGCTTGCGCTCGGTCCCGGAGATGCCTGGGAACGATCATTTAGACGATAAACTGCCGCTTTTGGATGCGAACGGCTTGCTTCCTTTGGATGGCAGTGTACACCGAGACCGGACAGCGAGCACTCCCACCTCTGGGAACCCGGGTGTGAGCCAAAGGTTGTTGGTGGAAGTTGTCAGTGGCGGAAGTGGCGGATACCGGTGAAGACCATGGCGAGACCATGACGGTCGGCGGCGGCGATGACCCCGGGATCGCGGACCGAGCCGCCCGGCTGGATGACGGCGGTGGCTCCGGCCTGGGCGACGACTTCGAGGCCATCGGGAAAGGGGAAGAAGGCGTCGGAGGCGGCAACGGAGCCGGCGAGCGGGAGGACGGCCTTCATGGCGCCGAAGCGGGCGGCGTCGACGCGGGACATCTGGCCGGCGCCGATGCCGACGGTCTGGCCATGACCTTCGGACGTTCGGGCGTAGACGATGGCGTTCGATTTGACGTGCTTCGCGACGCGCCAGGCGAAGAGCAGGGCTTGCATCTCCTCGGGGGTCGGCTGGCGATCGGTGGCCGTGGTCAGGTCGACTTCGGTGATCTGGCGGTGGTCGGCGTCCTGGAGGAGGAAGCCGCCGGAGATCTGTCTGAGAATTCGCGAGGTCTGGGCCGGCGTGATCTGGAGGAGGCGGAGGTTCTTTTTGGCGGCGAAGTGGGTGAGCGCTTCGGAGGTGAAGGCGGGGGCGACAATGGCTTCGACGAAGAGCTTGGCGATGGCCTCGGCGGTTGGGCCGTCCACCTCGCGGTTGATGCCGAGGACACCCCCGAAGGCGGAGACGGGGTCGGCGGCCAGGGCGCGGGTGTAGGCGTCCAGGACGGAGGAGCCGGTGGCAACGCCGCAGGGATTGGTGTGCTTGACGATGACGACGGTGGCGGGGGTGTCGGGGGTGACGGGGAACTCGGAGGCGAGCTCCCAACAGGCGTCGAGGTCGACGAGATTGTTGTAGGAGAGCTCTTTGCCCTGGAGCTGCCGGGCATTGGCGATGCCGGTCTGGGAGCCGTCGGTGTAAACGGCGGCGGCCTGGTGGGGGTTTTCGCCGTAGCGGAGGACGGCGGCTTGAGAGGCGCGGATGCGGAGGGTTGGGGGGAGAGTTTGCGACCTAACCTCAGACGAAGGTGCCGTCTGCGATGAGGCATCCGGGTTGTCGGGAAGCAATTCGAGGGTGCCGGCGATGGCGGAATCGTAGGCGGCGGTGAGGGCGAAGGCTTGCCTGGCGAGGCGCCAGCGGGTAGCCTGGGTGAGAGCGCCGGCGTTGGCGGAGAGCTCGGCGATGAGCGCAGGATAGTCGGCGGGGGAGCTGACGACGGCGACATCTTCGAAGTTCTTGGCTGCGGAGCGAAGCATGGAGGGGCCGCCGATGTCGATGCTTTCGATGAGCTCGGCCGGGGTAACGCCGGGCTTGGCGGCGGTCTGCTCAAAGGCGTAAAGATTGACGACGACCATGTCGATCGGCTCGATGGCGTGCTCCTCGACGGCGGCGGCGTGCTCGGAGTTTTCGCGAATGTGGAGGATGCCGCCGTGGACTTTGGGGTGGAGGGTCTTGACCCGGCCGTCGAGCATCTCGGGGAAGCCGGTGAGGTCGGCGATGTCGCGGACCGGGAGGCCGGCCTCGCGGAGCATCTTGGCGGTGCCGCCGGTCGAGACGAGGTCGACGTGGTGGGCGGCGAGGGCCTGAGCGAGCTCGAGAAGCCCGGATTTGTCGGTTACGGAAAGGATGGCGCGGCGGATGGATTTGAGACCGGCGGGTGCGGGTGCGGGGTCGGCAGCGGCGTCGGTGATGCACTCGATGGCCGGGTTCACTTGCCCTCCAGAGATTGGATGCGGCCTTCGAGCCTTCCGGTGGTGCCGTGGAAGTAGCGGAGCTCGGCGTCTACGGCATCGAAGCGGCGATCGACAGCATCAAAGCGGCGATCGACAGCATCGAAGCGGCGATTCATTTCATCGCGCAACTCCTTAACCTCTCCTTTTAGTTCGGACCGAAGGTCTTTGAGGTCGGAACGATTGAAGAGGATGCCGGCCAAAATGGCGAAGACCGGAATGCCGATCGTGAGGGTGTCATGCATGGTTCGCTCCTCGGATGCTCACCATAAGATTTTAGAGCAGGAAGGACGGCTTTGCTCCCGTATATAAGGAAGAATGGTCAGGCAGCTTTCACTTCGCCTGCCTCGGAAAGGGCTTCGAGAGTCTCTTTGCTGAGAGCTTTCTCGTGAAGGAGCAGCTCGGCGGCGCGGACGCGGGGGTTGGCGTGGAACCAGGTGTGGAAGATGTTGCCGCGCAGAAGGTTGGTGACGGCTAACAAAGCCATGCCCTGATGATGAGCCATCCAGGAGCGGACAAGTTCGGGTTCTTTGGCGTTGCCGGTGTAGTCGGCGGCTTCGTAGAAGCCATACGCGCCGGTCCAGCCGAGGGCGGCCATGCGGCGCAGATTGGCCAAGCCTTCCTTGCGGAGGAGAGGCAAGGCGAGAAAGGTCGCGTAGGGGGAGATAACGGGGCCGTCCTCGGCGCCGTACTTGAGGGCGACCTTGGGAATGCCCCAGGCCTGATAACCGTAGCGGCCCTGCGCGTCGGTGGAGGCGAAGCCGCTTTCGGAGATGCCCCAGGGGATGCCGCGGACGTGGGCGCGCTGGATGCGGACGACGGACTCAAGCGCGTTGACGAGTAGGGTATTGGGGAAGCTGCGCATCCAGAGCGCAGGCATCATGTACTCGAACATGGTGCCGGTCCAGGAGAGCAGGGTGGCGCGGCCGCGGACCAGGACGTGCGAGCGGTCGAGGCGAAACCAGGCCTGCTGGGGGATGTCGCCCTTGGCGACGGCGAGGAAAGAGGCGATGCGGGCCTCGGAGGCGAGCAGGTCGTAGCAGGCGGAGTGCAGCTCGTGGCTGGCGCCGTCGTAGCCGATCGAGAGGAGCTGGCGCTCGGGGACGAAGAGGAAGCCGTACTGCATGGACTCGGCGAAGTGCTCGGAGCGGTCGATGAGGGTTTTGAGGTCGCGCTGGAGCTGGAGGACGTGCTCGGAGGCGAGAGCGAGGCGGGCAGCCAGGTGTGGCGCTTCGGCGGAGGAGAGGGCGGCGGCCACTTCGCGAAGTCGCTCGTCTAAGTGCTCGATGGTTGGAAGCTGGCTGCTGAAAGCTGGATTCCGGTTGCGCAGGGAGGCGAACTCGGGGAGCAGCCAGGGGAGATAGCGCTCGACGGTGGTCCGGAGAGCCTCGCGGCGGCGGGCGCGTTCGGCGTCGGGCCAGGATTGGGTGGGGCCAGCGGAAGGCGCGGTGCGCTCGTCGAAGAGCCAGTCGAGGGCGGTATCGAGGGTAAGGGCGGAGTTGCGGTGTGCGGGGTCGAGCGCGGCAAAGCTGTCGGGTGTGAGCAGGGCATGCTTGAGAAGGTCGAGGCAGCCGGCATGGAGCGTATAGAACGAAGCGGCGAGATTGCCGCTGTCGACCGTGGAGATGGTGAGCGGCGGGACGGCCTTGAGTGTCTCGATGTCGTACCAGTTGAAGATGTGGCCGCGGTGTTTCTCGAGCAGGTCGTAGGTGGCGAGGGTGCCGAGCGAGGCCTCGACGAACTCGGGGACGGTAAGGAAGCCGAGCTCGCAGGCGCCCTGGCGTGCGTTGAGCAGCATGCCGAGGTTGGTGGGGGAGAGCTTGCGGACTTGGAGGAGGTCGCGCTCTTCGACATTGTCCGGGATGAGCCAGCGATTCTGCGGACCGCCGAAGTCGGCATAGAAACGCCAAAGCAGCAGGGCGTGCTCGCGCAGGAAGGACTGGTCCGCGGCGGTGAGCGGGCCGGCGAGAGTGCGCGGGGAAGAGCTGAGCCAGGTGGCGACCAGAGGCGCGAGCATCCAGAGGACGAGGATGGGGGCGGCAAACCAGAGGGCGTGGCGGTCCTGCCGGACGAGCACCAAGCCGAGCAGGAGCGCAAGCGCGGGGGAGAGAGTGAGATAGGTGTCGAGTGAGTTGCGGCTGGACTCGGATTGCGCGGCGGTCTCCCACTCAAGCAGGCGCTGACCGGAGTAGAGGCTGCGGATAAGGGTGCGGACGATCGCGTCCACCGAGAGCATCATCTGGTGGGCGAGGAAGGTCAGATTGATCAGCGCGAAGGCGAAGGACGAGGCAAAGCGGGTGAGCGCGCTGCGCATGGCCGCGAAGCTGAGAGCGGCGACGGCTTTGCCGAGGTCGAGAACAAGCTGCACGAGCGCGGGGAGCAGCAGCAGAACGACGGTGACGAGGGTCCAGTAGCGGGCGCCCCCGGGCAGGACGAACCAGCCGAGGACAAGCAGAACGAAGGTGAACGGCTCGATCAGGCTGCGGCGTAGATTATCGAAGATCTTCCACTGGGAGATGAAGCTGACGGGATTGGGGACGAGCTTGCCGGACTCGTCCGGGACTCGGCCGAAGAGCCAGCGCAGAATCTGCCAGTCGCCGCGAATCCAGCGGTGCCGGCGGCGGGCGTGGGCGTGGTGCTGCGACGGATAGTCGTCGATGACTTCGACATCGGTAACAAGGCCGGCGCGGACGTAGGCGCCTTCAATAAGGTCGTGCGAGAGCAGCGCGTTGCGGGGAAAGCGGCGGTCGAGCACGTCGTGGAGCACCTTGACGTCGTAGATGCCTTTGCCAGTGAAGATGCCTTCGCCGAAGAGGTCCTGGTAGACGTCGGAGACGGCGCGGGTGTAGATGTCGAAGCCGGTTTCGCCGGAGTAGATGGCCGCCAGGCGGGAGCGCGAGGCGGAGGAGACGCTGACGCCGACGCGCGGCTGCAGAATGCCGTAGCCGGCGGTAACGACGCGCGAACGCGGATCGATGATGGCGCGGTTGAGCGGGTGGGTCATGGTGCCGACCAGGCGGGCGGCGGTGCCGCGGGGCAACTGGGTGTCGGAGTCGAGGGTAATGACGTAGCGGATGCCTTCAAGCACGTGAGTTGGCCCGGATTTGATGGGGAAGCTGTCGAAGGCGTGCAGAAGCAGCTTATTCAGGTCGAGCAGTTTGCCGCGCTTGCGCTCCCAACCCATCCAGACGCCTTGGCGGGCATTGAAGACGCGATGGCGATGCAGCAGCAGGAAGCTGCCGCTGCGCCCGTTGGCGTACTTGGCATTGAGGTTTTCCGTGAGGGTGCGGGCGAGCTGGACGAGGGGGTCGCGCTCATCGGGCGAGGGCAGGGCAGCGGTGTCGGGGAGGTCGGAGAGAATGGCGAAATGAAGGTGCGGGTCTTCGTTCGAGAGATAGCGGGCTTCGAGATCCTCAAAAAGCTCCTGAACTTGGGCCTCGCGCAGCAGCAGAGTGGGAACGACGACCAGGGTCGAGGCGTCGGCGGGCAGGCCGGCCGAGTAGTCCATCTTGGGCAGGGCTTCAGCTTTGAAGATGGAGAGGACAAGCGCGTTGATGAGCTCGACCGCGCCCTGGGTGACGGGCAGGATGGTGAGCAGGAGCGCGCCCATCAAGGGCCAGAAGGCATGAGAGGGCACAAGCGGCGCGATAATGATGACGATGAGCGCAAGCGACAGAAGAATCGCGCTGAGGATGTAGACGTCCTCGTTGTGCCCGCGAAGCCAGAGGCGTAGGCGGTCGGCGGCGGGGGCGTGATAGCCGATGCGGCGCTTGAGCTCGGGGACGCCCTCCGCGATGAGGTAGAAGCCGACATGTTGGGTGCGGAGCGAGCGCCGGGGGTCGATCTCACCCATGCGCTGGGCTTCGCGGGCGAGCTCAAGCGCGGTTTGGGCGGTCTGGAGCTCGTCAAAATCGGCGCAGCGGGCAAGGCGGGCGACGGCGAGATAGTAGCTGTGGCGGGTCTCGTCGTCCATCGCGGCAAAGGCACCCGCGGGATCTTCACCGAGAGTTGCATGAAAAGGGATAAGCGATTCGAGCAGCGCGCGCCACTCGTATTGATTGAGACGGCGCATGCTGTGCAGCGGGGCGGAAAAGGGTGACTGCTCGATCGGCGGCAGGGGGCCATCGGCGAAGGCCTCTTCGGCGCGGTCGAGGAGGAACTCAAGCTGGGCGAGCTTGAGGGCCTGGGGGAGCAGGAGGACTTCTTCGAGCTCGAGGGGCCGGGTGCGCTGGAGCTGGTGGACGTAGAGGCAGAGGGATGCGGGCGACCAGATGCCGCCGGCGCGCCAGAGATACGCTTCGGCAAGGCTGGTGATGCGGGGCAGGGTTTTGGTGTGCTGCTGGTGGATGTGGGGCAGGGCGCGGAAGGCTTCGGCCGCGCTCGAGGTGGAGACGATCGCGGCTTCGAGCATGCGGGTGCTCTCGAGCAGCTCGAGTTCGGGGGTGAGATGTTTGGAGTGGACACGGGACTTGGCCTGGGCGAGCAGGCTCTTGAGCTTGGCGGAAAGTTCTTTCAGGCGGACTTCGAGGCCGGTGTATCCCTTGCTGGGCGGCATGGACTCCCAGCCCTGCACGAGCTGCTCGGCGTGCTCGCGCAGATCGTCCTCAGAGACCGAGGGCTTCTCGGGGAGCGAGCCTGAGGGTATCTCGAAAGGCGTAGTGTTGAGCTGATCTCCGTGGCCGGGGACCGCTGCCTGTTGGTTGGGATCGTTCGTCACTTCCACAGCGTGTCCTCCGCGATGCTTGCCTAACGATAACTGGCTGCCTGCATTTCGAACATTCCCGCGTAGACTCCGCCGCGCTCCATGAGATTTTGGTGGTCGCCCTCTTCTATCAGCTGGCCGCCGGAGAGGACGACGATGCGGTCGGCCATGCGCACGGTCGAGAAGCGGTGCGAGATCAGCAGGGCCATCTTGCCCTGGGTCAGCTCGGCAAAGCGCTCGAAGACCTCGAGCTCGCTCCGGGCGTCGAGCGCGGCGGTCGGCTCGTCGAGGATGAGCAGCTGGGCGTCGCGCAGGTAGGCGCGGGCGAGGGCCATCTTCTGCCACTCACCTCCGGAGAGCTCGACGCCGCCCTCGAAGCGCCGGCCAAGCATCTGGCCGTAACCTTCGCCGAGCTTAGCGACGACGGTGTCGGCCAGGCTTTTGTGGGCGGCGGATTCTATGTCGCCCTGCTCATACGGCTGGTCGACACGGCCGACGGCGATATTTTCCCGGGCGGTCATCTCAAACCGCATGAAGTCCTGGAAGATGACGCCGATATGACGATGGAGATCGTCGAGAGCGTAGTCGCGGAGGTCGATGCCGTCGAGCAGGATTTGGCCCTCGGTGGGATCGTAGAGGCGCGTGATGAGCTTGACGACGGTGGTTTTGCCCTGGCCGTTTTCGCCGATGAGGGCGATGCGCTCGCCGGGCGAGAGGGTGAGCGAGAAGTCTTTGAGGACCTTGCGGGTGGTGCCGGGGTAGGCGAAGGAGACGTTTTTGAACTCGAAGCCTCGGCGGATGACGGGAGGGCAGGCAAGGCCGTCGGGCTTGGACTGGACGGTAGGCTCCATGTCGAAGAAGGCGAGGAGGTCGGTGAGGAAAAGGGCCTGGTCGGAGATGCCGGAGGCGGTCGAGAAGACCTGCTGGAGATTCGAGCTGGCCTGCTGGATGGCGGCGGTCAGGAAGGTGAATTGGCCGATGTCGTAGCGGCCGCCGAGGGTCTTCCAGATGACGAAGACGTACGCGCCGTAGTAGCCGAGGGTGCCGAGGATGCCGAGCAGGCCGCCCACGATGAGCTTGGACCGGGAGAGCGCGACGTCTTCCAGATAAATCTGTCGGGCGAGGGCCTGGAAGCGGTCGGTGAAGAACTTGTTCAGGCCGAAGAGCTTGACCTCTTTCGCGCCTTCGCGGCTGCCGGCGACCTCGCGGAGGTAGTCCATCTGGCGCTTGGCGGTGGTCTGGCGGAAGTTTTTGGCGTAGCCGAGAAAGGCGAAGTGAGTCTCGCCGAGGAACGAGGGCAGGACGCCGAGCGCCAGCAGCAGGACGACCCAGGGCGAGGCCCAGGCGAGCGCGGCTGAAAAGACCAGCGTGGTAAGGACCTGCTGGAAGAGCCGGCCCATTTGCTGGATCATGGCCAGGCGGTCGGTGGCCTGGACGCGAGCGCGCTCGAGGCGGTCGTAGAAGACCGGGTTCTCGTACGTGGTGAGGTCGAGCCTGGAGGCCTGCTCCATGACACGGACGCTGACGTGCTGGGTGTAGCGGTTGGCCAGCAAGGCATCCGAGTAGTCGATGGCGCGGGTGAGCAGGCCGAAGACGATGTTGAGCCCCACCTCGGAGCCGACCAGGATCCAGAAGTTGGCGGGCAGACCTTGGCCGTGCAGGTGGTTGGCGATGGCCTGAATGATGTATTGGGCGACCTTGGCGATGGCGAAGGGCAGAAGCGCAACGACGAGGCGGAGGGCGAGACCCCAGGTGACCACGGCCGGGCCGGACTCCCATAAAATGTGGAGCACGGGCGGCATGTTCTTGAGCGCGGCGAGACGCTCACGCCAGGGACTGGTTTGGGCGGGAGCCTGGGATGCGGTTTCGCTCATGCGGCGGCCGGGTGCTTCGGTCGGGCTGGGATCGTCATTCTTTGGTTATGTTGTTTCGACGTTGGAGAGCGGCTGAAAGGTTGCTGAGCCCAGTAGCTGAGCCAGTGGCTAAGCCCAGTTGCGCTCGCCCGCTTCGGCGTGGGCGGCGGTGTCGATTTCAAGGTCCATATGCAGCTGGAAGTAGCTGTTGAGGTACATGCACAGGGTCAGCAGGCAGAGATTGATGCCGAACAGCGCCTCGGTGAGCTCGGCGAGGCGACCCTCCAGGCGCGGGGTCTCCATGTTCGAGAGGGCGGAGACAAAGACGTCCAAAGAGCCGATGGTGCCCTGCACGGCGGCGAGCCCTCGGGTAAAGCAGCGCTGGACCAGCAGGGCCATCACGGGAATCTCGCTGGTCTGGTCGGAGAGGGCGGCGCGCTCGGCCAAAGTCAACGAGGTCCAGGTCTCCGTGGGCTCCCGGCGGCGAATGGCCCCGCTCCCAGGCAGGGAGAGCTGGCCGAGACGGCGAAAGATCTGCAGGCCCAGCGAGCGCGGCGCCGTCTGCCGCACCATGGCATAGCGGTTGGGAGTTTCGGGATGGAACTGCAGGTAGCGTTCGATCTCGCGGGAGTTGGCGACCTGCAGGTAACCGGCATTGACGGTGACTTCGAGCAGGGTGCGGGAGATGGACAGAATCTCCTCCACGCAGCCGGCCTGGGAGAGAAGGTGAACGGCGCGGGCGGACTGGCGAATCTTGAGAATGGAGGCAAACAGCAGGGTAAGGTGCAGAGAGCCGTCCTGGTAGCCGATAGTACGTTGAAACATGCGTTCCAGCAGGGCGGAGAAGTTGGTCAGGCGGGCGACCTGGAGATTCACGTTTTCCTGAAACGCATCTTCAATCATCTCCGCCTCCATACTCTAGGACGACACGGATGGCGACCATAGAGAACTGGGGTCCGCGCTGCACCTGCTGAAGAGAAGGTAAACGATGGAATTCCCGGTGCGCAGGAGGGCGGCCCGTGGTGTAGGCTACTGACGACAGAACCGGGTTCTTCCAGGAAGGAGTGATGTTGGCGTCCCCGACGGGATTCGAACCCGTGTCATCGCCGTGAAAGGGCGGTGTCCTAGGCCTCTGGACGACGGGGACGCGTGCGCAATACACAGTGCGGCCAAGATCAAGAGTACGCAGCCTGGCAGCGGTCTGTCAAAATTCTCAACCTCTTCGCATCCTCGTGAGAGTGGACGAATCTAAACCGGGTCAGCAAAGTTTTACTACACAAAAGTTGGGATTGCAGGAGGCAGTTTTGGTGTCGGTGCGCGGAAGCTTGACCCTCCACTCGGGCAGAAGATCGACGGCGGCCCAGAGTTCGTTTTGGCGCGCGGCGTGTGGCTTCGCAGCGCTGACGGGTGTGCTCGGATGCAAGCCCGCCGCGCCGCCCGCGGCCGCTCCGCAGGCGATGCCGGTGATGGTGGCGCCGGTGTCGCTGACCTCGGTGCCGAACGCCGATACCTATGTGGCGACGGTGAAGAGCCGGCGCTCGGCCTCGATCTCGCCGCAGATCGACGGCAACATCACAAAGATTTTCGTTGCGAGCGGGCAGGCGGTGAAGGCCGGGCAGATCCTGATGCAGATCGATCCGCTGAAGCAGGTAGCGGCAGTGGATCAGCAGTTGAGCGCGCAGGCGCAATCGAAGGCCGCGTATACCTTTAATCAGGGCGAGTTGGATCGTCAGCGCAAGCTGTTTGAGGCCGGCATCATCTCGCGCCAGGCGTACGACACGGCCGTCCAGAACTTCGGCAGCTCGAAGGCGGCGTACGATGCGAGCGCGGCGGGAACCTCGGTGCAGAAACAGACGCTGGCGTACTACCAGATCCGAGCGCCGTTTGCGGGAGTCGTCGGAGACATTCCGGTGCATGTCGGCGATTATGTAACGCAGGCGAGCGTTCCCTCGACTGTCCTGACGACGATCGACGATCCGGCGGGCCTCGAAGCCTACATCTACGTACCCACGGAACGTGCGGGACTGGTGCACTTGGGGCTGCCGGTGGAGATCCTGGATACCGGCGGCGCCGTCCTGGCGAAGTCCACGATAGCGTTTCTTTCGCCGCAGGTGGACAACAATATCCAGGGAATCCTGGCCAAGGCGGAGCTACCGGCGGGAAGCAAGGTGCGCAACCAGCAGGTGGTGAATGCGCGGGTGACCTGGAACTCGACGCCGAAGCCGACTGTGCCGGTGCTGGCGGTCACGCAGATCGGGGGGCAGTCCTTCGTCTATGTGGCCAAGGCGGCGGGTCCGGGATTCACCGCGCACCTGGTGCCGGTGACGCTGGGCGAGTCGGTCGGTAACAATTATCCGGTGCTGGGCGGGCTGGGTCAGGGTGACCGCGTGATCGTCTCCGGGCTGCAGTTCCTGGGCGAAGGCGCCCCGGTGCAGCCGCTAACCGGGCCGCCACCTTCTGCCACGGCGGCTGTGAGCCCGGCCAGTTAAGCGGGCGCTTGGATGATGCAAAGACGGCCGCTCCGGGCTCGTCCGCACCGCAGGGAAGTATGAGGGTACGAGGTTGGTAGATTTTTTCATTCGGCGTCCGATCTTCGCCACGGTCTGCGCGCTGCTGATTATCTTGGCGGGCGCGGTTTCGATTCCCACGCTGCCCATCGCGCTTTACCCGCAACTGGCGCCGCCGCAGGTGGTCGTCAGCTCGAACTACGTGGGTGCGAACGCTTCGATCGTCGAGGCCGCGGTGACGATTCCGCTCGAGCAATCGATCAACGGAGTCGAGGGGATGCGGTATATCTCATCGGTCTCGGCCAACGACGGTACATCGGCGATCACGGTCACCTTCAATACGGGCTATGACCTCGATATCGCCGCCGTGGACGTGCAGAATCGCGTGTCTTCGGCGGCGGGACGCCTACCGGCCGCGGTGAACAATACCGGCATCACCATCACCAAGGCGAACTCGAACTTCGTGCTGGTGGCTGGCTTTCTCTCGCCGGACAAGTCGCTTTCGACGCAGTTCATCTCCAATTACATTGACGTCTACATTCGCGATGCGCTGAAGCGGGTTCCGGGCGTGGGCGATGTGGTGGTCTTCGGCGAGCGCAAGTACGCGATGCGGGTGTGGCTCGATCCGGCGAAGCTTGCGGCTCGCGGGTTGACCGCGCTCGACGTGACCACGGCGCTGCAGGAGCAGAACGTCGAGATCGCCGCCGGGCAAACCGGCCTGCCGCCGAACAATGGCAAGCAGACCTTCCAGATGGCGGTGCGCGTGGTGGGGCGTCTCTCCGACCCGCGGCAGTTCGAGAACATCATTCTGAAAAATCAGGCAGGCGCGACCAACGGCGCAGGAGCCGGCCTGGTGCAGTTGAAGGATGTGGGCTATGCGCAGATTGGCGCGGAGAACTACAACACCTCGCTGACATTCTCGGGCGGCGAAGCGGTGGGCGTCGGCATTGAGCAGCTGGCCAACGCGAACGCGCTCGATGTGGCCAACCGCTGCCGCGCGGTGCTGGCGAACCTGCAGAAGTCGTTTCCGCCGGGAATGGACTTCCGGATTGCGGTGGACACGACGCAGGTGGTTTCAGACTCGATTCATGAAGTCGTGGTGACGCTGTTTGAGGCGATCGTCATCGTCATCGTGGTCATCTTTCTCTTCCTGCAGGACTGGCGCGCGACCATCATTCCGGCCGTGACGATTCCGGTGTCGCTGATCGGCACGTTTCTCTTCATCAAGATCTTCGGTTTCTCCATCAACTCGCTTACGCTCTTCGGCATTACGCTAGCCACCGGACTGGTTGTCGACGATGCTATCGTCGTCATCGAGAACGTGCAGCGGCATATCTCGGATGGCGATCCGGACACGCATCACGCGACCAGCATCGCCATGGGCGAGGTGACGAGCGCGGTGATCGCGACGTCGCTGGTGCTGATCTCGGTGTTTGTGCCGGTTAGCTTTTTTCCGGGAACGACCGGCATTCTCTACAAGCAGTTCTCCTTGACGATCGCGTTTTCAATCGCCATCTCGGCGTTCAATGCGTTGACGCTTTCGCCGGCGCTCGCGGCCATTCTGCTGCGGCCGGAGCAGCATCATGGCGGGCTGCTGAAGCTGATCGACAACGGCATCAAGGGCCTGGGCCGATGGTACGCGGGCGTCATCACGTTTCTCGTCATGCGCGTCAAAACGGTGATCGTGGTGCTATTCATCGCGGGCCTTGCGGCTACCGCATACATGTACAACCACGTGCCTACGGCATTTGTGCCGTCGGAGGATCAAGGCTACTTCCTGTGCATTGTGCAGGCGCCGCCGGGAGCCTCGCTCTCTTACACCGCGGATCTTGCCGAAAAGGCGTCGACGGTCATCCGGCAGAATAAAGATGTTTACGGTACGTTCTCGGTCATGGGCTTCTCGCTTTCGGGCGGCTCTTCGCCGAACTCGGGCCTGATCTTTGCGCCGCTGACGCCGATCGACGACCGCACCAAGCTGGGCAAAGGACACACCGCGCATGACATTGTCGCGGATGTGGCGCCGAAGCTGTTCGGCGTTCCGGGCGGCATTGTGGCTGCGTTTGAGCCGCCGGCCATCCAGGGCATCGGTTCGGTAGGCGGCTTTCAGTTCATTCTGCTGGACCAGGGGCGCAACACCTTCGGCGATATCGCCAATGTGGTCAACAAGATCGTGGGCTCGACGCGGGCGCCGGGCTCGCAGCTGACCGGGATGTATTCGCCCTTTACCGCCAATGACCCGCAGATCTCGGTCTCGGTCGATCGCGAGAAGGCCAAGGCGATCGGCGTCAGCATGACGCAGATCACCGCCGCTATGAGCACGTTTATGGGGTCGACATATGTCAACGACTTCGACTTCAACAATCGGTCTTACCGGGTGTATGTGCAGGCGGATGCGCGGTATCGCCGGACCGCGGCCGATCTGCGCGAGTACTACGTGCGTTCGGACTCGGGCGCGATGGTGCCGCTCGACAACGTCATCTCGGTCTCCGAGACCTCCGGTCCGCAGGTGATCTATCACTACAATCTGTTTCGCTCGGCGGAGATCGATGGCGCACCGGCGCCCGGGCTTTCTTCCGGGCAGGGGCTGGTTGCGATGGAGCAGCTCTTCAACAAGAATAAGCTGGCTGGCATGACGTATGAGTGGACCGGCCTGGCGCTGGAAGAGGTGGAGACGGCGGGCAAGGCCATCCTCATCTTCGGGCTTGGCCTGCTAGTCGTATACCTGACGCTTTCGGCGCAATACGAATCGTTTGCCCTGCCGTTCATTATTTTGCTGGCGGTGCCGATGGCGATTTTGGGCGCGCTTGGATTGATTGCTCTCCGCGGGCTGGTGGATGATGTGTACGTGCAGATCGGCCTGGTGATGCTGATCGGCTTGTCGGCGAAGAACTCCATCCTGATTGTCGAGTTTGCCGAGCAGCTGCGCGGGCAGGGGCGCAGCATCGCGCAGGCGGCAATCGAGGCGGCGGAGCTGCGGCTGCGTCCAATTCTGATGACCTCGGTGGCGTTCATTCTGGGCGTGATGCCGCTCTATGTCGCGACAGGCGCGGGCGCGCTGGGCCGCCATTCGGTAGGTACGGCGGTGGTGGGCGGCATGGTGCTCTCGACCGTGCTGAATCTACTGTTCATTCCGGTACTGTATGTGCTGCTCAAGACGTTCCTGGGACAGTTTGGCGGAAAGCGGAGGCGGCCAGCGCCGGGGTCGGTCGAGCAAGCGCATGAGCTTCCTGCCGCGACCAGGTAGATCCGCTTCACACAGATGCTTGCTTTCTCATGGCTTCTCTAGAAATTCCCTGTAGGTGAAGCTGTGCCACGATCCTTATAGGCGTTTTCTCTCAAGGAAAATGCCACCGCACGCCTGATTCGGGGAAACCGGCAACAGGAAAACGCTTTCGACTGTCCCGCATGGATCTGGTCGTCTGCGTAACTTCCGCGCTAGAGTGAAGCATTGCCTCATAGCTGAATCTGGCTGGAAGCGTGCCGTTGACCTCAGCTCCAAACGTCGTCTCAACCTGATTGCCTTTCACACTTTGCAGGCTGGTCACGCCGCGTACATTGTGAACTAAAACGTAAGGGGAGAGTGAAATGTGGGAATCAGGCTGGGAAAGGTAGCGTACGCGCCGTAAAAGGTGAGACCGGCGCCATGCTTATTCAAGGAACTTAGATGGGCTGTGACCACCGAGGTTGAAAACAAGTCCACACGAGTCAGCTTGCCGAGACGAAGGTCAAAACCGTCCCAGGTACGGCTGTTGTTGGTCCAGTTGCTGATACCCACAACGCGTTCGACGGGAACTCTGCCGGCGCTCTCTCATGAAGATTGAGCCAGCCCTGCCGCAGATCAAAGACATTGCGCTGATCTATTTGCACCGCGTGCAAGGGTAATCCCAGGGCGTGGGTATCGCTTGTCACGACTCCTATCGAGGATCCGAGCGGCTTTTGCAGATGCTTAAAGGAAACATTCTGCGCCGCCTGCGCACCCGGTCTTGTCTTTCGCAGATCTTTGGGCTAGTTGAAGCCGCGGCGGGAGCGGGATTTGGGATCTTCAAAATCCCGCTCGCGGATGCGCTCGGCGAACTGGCTGGCATCGGTATTGCGTTGCTTCTTTTCGGCGGCGGTAAAGCTGCGTTCCTCCGAGCGGCTGATGCGCTTGTGGGCCGTCATGCCCTCCAGAAGGAACTCGGCGGCGCTAACGGCAAGCTCGGGGCTGGATTTGGCGTTGATGTGGAAGGGGGCGAGCTTGTCGAAGAGGCCCTGGATCTGCTTGAGCTCGGAGAGCGAGGAGGCGGAGGGCTGAGCGTCGTTGAGCTGCACGGTGCCGCCGAGATTGAACCACTGCTCGATCTGCTGGGTGTTGAGCGCGGGAAAGTGCTGGTCGAAGACGCCGGCGACGGCTCCGCGGATGATCTCGCGGACGACGGTATCGGCGCCCTTCATCTCGCCTTCGTATTCAAGCTCGATCTTGCCGGTGATGCCGGGGAGCGCGGCATAGATGTCGCCGACACGGGGAACGACGAGGCTTTCGCCGTGGAGGAGGGCGCGCCGCTCCGCATTCGAGACGACCAGCTCCATGGTGGAGATGGGCAGGCGCTGCGAAACGCCGCTGCGCTTGTCTACCTTCTTATCGTCACGGGCCGAGAAGGCGATCTGCTCGACGATCTGGCGGATGTAATAGGGAATGTCGATCTGCTGAATGGTCTGGTCCTGGTTGGGACCGGTGGCGGCGTAGGAGCGCGCGGTCCAGGCCTCCTGCTCAGTGATCGAGATGCCCTCTTCGATCGACTCTGGGTAGTGGGTGCGGATCTCGGAGCCGATGCGGTCCTTGAGCGGGGTGACGATCTTGCCGCGGGCGGTGTAGTCCTCCGGGTTGGCGGAAAAGACGATGGCGACATCGAGCTCGAGGCGGACGGGATAGCCCTTAATCTGGACGTCGCCCTCCTGCATGATGTTGAACAGCGCGACCTGAATCTTGCCGGCGAGGTCTGGGACCTCGTTGATGGCGAAGATACCGCGGTTGGCGCGGGGCAGCAGACCGTAGTGCATGGTGAGCTCGGAGCCGAGCTCCTGTCCGCTGCGCGCGGCCTTGATGGGGTCGACGTCGCCGATGAGATCGGCCACGGTCACGTCCGGGGTGGCGAGCTTCTCGATGTAGCGGTCCTCGGGCGTCATCCAGGCGATGGGGGTGTCGTCGCCACGCTCGGCGATGAGGTTCTTCGAGAAGCGGCTGAGCGGGGCGTAGGGGTTGTCGCGGAGCTCGGAGCCGGCGACATAGGGTGAAAAAGGGTCAAGCAGATGGGTCAGCGCGCGCAGAATGCGGGATTTTGCCTGTCCGCGCAGGCCGAGCAGGATGAAGTTGTGCCGGGAGAGCACGGCATTGACGATCTGCGGGACCACGGTGTCGTCATAACCGACGATGCCGGGGAAGAGCGATTCCTTGGATTTGGCGGTCTCGCGAAGGCGCGTGATCAGGTTGTCGCGGAGCTCATCCTTGACGGAGCGCGAGACGGAAGCCGCGGTGTACTGCGAGGTGCGGAGGGCGCCGAGAGTTGAGGGCAGAGATGCGGAGTTCGCCATGAGTTTAAGTATAGATGGTCAGCGCGGGCGAAACGTGAGCGCACGCCGGCGGCTTTGGTGAGGTCGAAGGCACAGCCTGCATCATGCCGCTCGGGTCTCTGCTTTCGCGGCAGGTCGCGGAGCGACTTGGGCGGTCTCGAGGATCTCTGCGTCGGTCGCGGTGCCGTGGGCGCGGTGCGCGTGATCTTCAAGCAGCAGGATGGCGGCGACAGTGGCAAAGGAGCAGAGCTCTCCATAAATACGCGTTTCTAAGATGACCCCGCTAAAAAACATGACGGCGATCCAGACCGGAAAGATATAGATGTAGTTGGCGAAACGGATGGGCCTGAGGCGGTTGCGCAGGACCCAGAGGATCGGCAGAAGATAGCCGCAGATATTGAGCAAGGTCGGCAGCAGGCGCGGCTTGAGGCGAAGCAGGTTCTCCTTGACCCGGATGTAATCTTCCGCGCGGCTGTTATGCGAGAAAATATGGGCCAGGTAGGCTTTGATGACGATCCAGAGCACGGCGAGCAGGACAACGCGTGCCCAGGGAATCGTACGAAGATCGAACCGGCTGCGAAAGGAGGAGGTCTGGTCGGTGGTTCCGGTGGAGGCTGCGTCCAGCAGGTAAACACCGATGAGGAAGAGCGTGGTCTCACGGTTGAAGGTGCCGAGAACCATGACGGCCACGAGCGGCCAGAAGCGGCGGGTGTAGATGTAGTAGAGGCCGGCGGTAAAGAAGGCAAGCGACGGCATGTCGTACGGGTATGAGTAGTTGGCGTCGATGTGGACCACGTAGGTCCAGAGAGAGACGACCAGGAAGGCCGGGTAGACGAGCCTGCGAAGCAGTCCGCTCCCGGTCAGAGCGTTGTAGAGGCGCAGGATGTAGAACCCGGCGATGATGAACGAGAGGAGACTGACGAGATAGAAGCCCAGGGTCTGCGGGGTGGCCGCGGAGTTCATGTCCGGATTGAGACCACGATGCGAGGCGGCGGCCATCAGCCAGGCGGAGTGCTGGACGGGCCACATGATCAAGATGGGTAGAACACGTTCCTGGAACGGAAGGCGCTCCTGTCCGCTGAGATAGGCGGTAAGGTTGAGGTAAAAGTGGGTGCTGATGACGTAAAAGCGAATGAATTGCAGGGTCGCGAGGGCGTTCAGGATCCACAGCAACAGGATTTGAGGCCGCCAACGAGGCAAGGGAGATCTCCTGGAATCAGGCCATGTTCCTAGAGAGGGGACGACTGTCACATGAGGGATGTTGCTCACTGTGAGGACCAGAGGTTCCGTCCTCATAGTGGGCTTAGGAAACATCTTGAAGCATGGCTGATAGCTCTGATGCCGCGTGGGTGTTGGAGGTTCGTTCGGCGGCGGCCAAACCCTTCTCCAGGCGTTCGCGGGCCTGCTCGCCGCGCCCGAGCTGGAGCAAAAGCTGGGCCGACATCTGGTAGGCGGGCACATAGTCGGGAGTCTCGGTAAGGATGCGGGTGTACTCGGTCAAGGCTGTCTCAGACTGGCCGGCTGATGCGAGGGCCATGGCCAGGCCGTAGCGGGCGAAGGTATCGGCCGGATTCTGACGCAGAACTTCCGAGAGCATAGCGATTCTATCCATTGCTTTCATGCTACTGCCTGAGATAGCCGAGACAAGCGGCCCTGCGCCTACCCCGGTACACTAAGGTTATGTTCGAGCCAGAGGTGACGCGAAAGGTAAGCGAGTCGCAGTCCGAGCGCAGTGAGATTATCTTCCCGGGCGATGCAAACGCGCTGGGGAACCTGTTTGGCGGGCGGCTGATGCAGTTTATGGACCTGACGGGCGCGATGGCGGCCTCGCGCCATGCCCGGGCGATCACGGTGACGGCGTCGATGGATCACCTGGATTTTGTGGCGCCGGTGCGTGTGGGCGATCTGCTGATCTTGAAGTCGAGCGTCAACCGCGCGTTTCGGACCTCGATGGAGGTCGGCGTGAAGGCGATGGTGGAAGACGTGCGGGAGCAGAAGCTGCGTCATGTGAGCTCGGCATATATCACGTTTGTGGCGATGGACCGGGCGGGCGAGCGTCTGGTTGTGCCGCAACTGGAGCTCGAGACCGACCACCAGCGGCGGCGATTTGAGGATGCCGGGCGGCGGCGCGAGATGCGCGCCGGAGAAACGCTGCGGCGCAAGCGGCTGCGGGACGAGTTGACGGCCGATTGGCATCTGTAATGGAGCAACCCGGCCGCTCAACGCGCCGGATGGAGAGTGTATGGCACTGCCGCAGACAGCACCGCAAGGACCGACCCCGCTTCCGGGAATCAACCACGTTGTCGCCGTAGGCAGCGGCAAAGGTGGCGTGGGAAAGACGACGGTCGCCGTCAATCTCGCGGTGGCACTGGGCAAGATGGGCTATCGGGTGGGATTGATCGATGCGGACATCTATGGGCCGAACGTGCCGATGATGCTGGGCGTGTCGCGCCAGCCGAATGTCGTCGGGGAGAACCGCATCGAGCCGATCCTGTCGCATGGAGTGAAATGCATCTCGGTGGGGCTGATCTCGCCGGGCGACAAGCCGATGGTGATGCGCGGGCCGATGCTGCACCAGATTATCCGGCAGTTCTTGCAGCAGGTGGAGTGGGGCGAGCTCGATTACCTGATCGTCGACCTGCCGCCGGGAACGGGCGACGTGGTGATCTCGCTGGTGCAAACGGTGCCGCTGACCGGAGCGGTGGTGGTCTCGACGGGGTCGAGCGTGGCGCTGCAGGATGCGCGCAAGGCGCTCGAGATGTTTCACCAGGTGAAGGTGGAGGTGCTGGGCATGGTCGAGAACATGTCGCAGATGCGGATGCCGGACGGCTCGCTGCTGGATGTGTTCGGGGCGGGCGGAACGGAGCGGACGGCGGCGCAGTTTGGGCTGGAGTTTCTGGGCGCGGTGGACCTGAATCCCGCGGTGCGCAAGGGTGGGGATACGGGGATGCCGGTGGCGCTCGCCGGGCCGGGGAGTGAGCTGGGCGGGGCGTTTTATGCGGTGGCGGAAAAGGTGATTGCGGCGGCGGAGCGGGTAGCGGAGGGAGAGAGTGACGTGCTGGAGATCAGTTAAGCGACGCCGCTCCCGCTCTTGACGGCCAGCGTAAACTCTTTCCAAGGGGATTGTTCATGATGGCGGAGATTAGCGGGCGTCAGAAGGCGATTCTCATGACCATTGTGGCGCGCTATATCGACACGGGCGAGCCGGTCGGTTCGGGCACAATCGCCAGCCAGATCGGTACGGCGAGCGCCAGCCCGGCGACGGTGCGCAATGAGATGGTGGCCTTGACCGAGGCCGGACTGCTGGAGCAGCCGCACACCTCCGCCGGCCGCATTCCCACGGCGCGGGCATTCCGCCTATTTGTCGATTCACTGGCGCCGACGCACACGCATGCGCTTTCCGAGCACACCCGCAATGAGATCGATGCGCATTTCACCGATGTGGCCGGGACACAGGCGGTGCTCGAGCGGACGAGCCATGTACTGGCCACGCTTTCAAGCGGGGTGGGCGTGGCTATCGCGGCGGTGCCGGGCGGAGATCAGCTGGAGCATGTGCACTTTTCGCGGCTCGGAGCGCTGCGGGTGCTGGCTGTGGTCGTAACGCGCGGAGGCATGGTGCGCGACCGGGTACTGGCGCTCGACGCGGACCTGTCGCAGACGCAGCTGGAGACGGCCGGAAACTTCCTGAATGAGAACTTTCGCGGCTGGGAGATCGAACGGGTGCGCGCGGAGCTGCGCCAGCGCATGGAAGATGAGCGCCAGCAATACCACCGGCTGATGAACTTCGTCGAAGAGCTTTGGGCGCAGGCGGTGCCAAATGCCACTGGGACCAGGCAGACGATCTATGTGGAGGGCGTGGCGAACCTGGTCGGCGCACAGCCGATCACCGGGGCCTACGACCAAGAGCGTCTGCGCGAGATGCTGGGAGCGCTCGAGGCCAAACAAAGGCTGATCGCGCTGCTGAACGCATATATCGACGCGCGGCAGGAGAGCGTGCGGGTGGTGTTCGATCTCGAGGAACAGGCCCCAGAGATGGCGGGACTGGTCCTGATCGCGGCTCCGGCGCGGCTTTCAGGCGAGCACTGCGGCACGATCGCGGTCATCGGGCCGAAGCGGATGCGCTACGAACGCACGATGACCGAGGTCGGCTATCTGGCGCAGGTGGTCGAGCGGCAGGCGTTCGGGGTGCGGTGAACAGAGGATGAGGTCAGGCGGCATGCGGAGCAAAAGCTGGGACAGGATGACGCGATGGGCCGGGATCGGCAACAATGGAGAGGAAGCGGAAAAGAGCCTTGGAGATAAGACTGTGAATGAAGTAAAAGACGGGTTGGACCAGGAAACCGCGGGCGCGACTGTGGACAAGATGGAAGCGGGCATGGAGGGCGTGTATGAGAGCGTCGAGCCGGAGCCGGGCTTGGAGGCCGACCGCAGCGTGGCCTATGAGGCGCAGATTGCGCAGCTGCGCGGTGACCGGGACCTGATGACGGATCGCCTGGCGCGGCTGCAGGCGGAGTTCGACAACGCCCGCAAGCGCGAGGCGAAAGAGCGCGCCGACAGCCGCGAGTACACGATCGGCAATACAATCGAGCCGTTCCTCGGCGTGATGGATAACTTCCAGCTGGCGCTCAAGGCGGAGGGCACGGCGGAGCAGCTGCGCAGCGGCGTCGGCTTGATCCTGAAGCAGATGGAAGAGGCGCTGAAAGGGCTGAGCGTGACCGCGGTCGAGACCGTGGGCACGCAGTTCGACCCTCGCATCCACGAGGCGTTGGGAAGCATCGAAACTAGCGAGTATCCGGACCACCAGGTGATGGAAGAGATCCGGCGCGGCTACAAAATCCGCGAGCGCCTGCTGCGTCCTGCGATGGTGAGAATCGCGGCCAATTCTGCGCAGGTAAACGACTGAGCTTCTTACGCACGAAACCTGACAAACAACAACCAGGAACTTACAAGAGATGGCATCAGCGAACGTGACCAAAATTGATTATTACGAGCTGCTGAGCGTGACGAAAACCGCGTCCGACCAGGAGTTGAAGACGGCTTATCGCAAGCTGGCAATGCAGTTCCACCCGGACCGCAACCCGAACAATCCCGAGGCTGAGGCGAAGTTCAAGGAGTGCTCGGAGGCATACTCGGTGCTGAGCGATCCCGAAAAGCGCGCGGCCTACGATCGTTTCGGGCATGCCGCGTTCCAGGGCGGCGGCGGTGGAGGCAGTCCGTTTCAGGGCGGAGGCTTCGGCGGACAGGATGTGGGGGACATCTTCGGCGACCTGTTCGGCGAGATGTTCAACATGGGCGGCAATCGCAAGGCTTCGCGGGTGCAGCGCGGGCGCGACCTGCGCTACGATCTATCCCTTGAGTTCACCGAGGCGGTCTTCGGCGTGGAGCGGGAGATCAGCGTGCGCCGGGCGGAGACCTGTACCGACTGCGGCGGCACGGGTGCGGCCAAGGGCAAGCAGCCTTCGACCTGTCCGCAGTGCAAGGGCGCCGGCCAGATGCGCTTCCAGCAGGGCTTCTTTTCGGTCGCGCGGACCTGCCCCCAATGCGGCGGCACGGGCACGCTGATCACCGATCCGTGCAAAACCTGCGGCGGCCAGACGGCGGTGGAGCGCGAGCACACGCTACTGGTCAAGGTGCCGGCGGGCGTGGAGCAGGATACGCGCATCCGTTACACGGGCGAGGGCGAGGCAGGGCGCTACGGCGGCCCGTCAGGCGATCTCTACGTCGTGCTCTCGGTGAAGAAGCATAAATTCTTCGAGCGCGACGGGGATGATCTGCACTGCATGATGCCCATTTCGTTTCCTCAGGCGGCGCTTGGGACGGAGCTTGAAATCGAGACGCTCGAGGGCCGGGAGTCGATCAAAATTCCGGAGGGTGTGCAGAGCGGACGCGAGTTCCGGCTGCGCGGCAAAGGCGTCCCGCACCTGAATGAGCGGGGCAAGGGCGACCTGATCGTCGAAGTGCGCGTAGCTACTCCGACCAAGCTGACCACCAAGCAGAAGGACCTGATGCGGCAGCTGAGCGAGACGATGGTGGTCGAGAACGAACCGCACTCGCGCGGGCTGCTGGATAAGATGAAAGGGATCTTTAGCTGATCGTTTCTGTTACCAAATCGAGAATCAATTGAGGGCGTGCGGATTTATTCGCTCAGCGACCTCCACCTCACACCATATGTCTAATCTGACCGGTTCCGTTCCGAATCTCAGCGTGAAAGTCACCCCAGCAGGCTGCCGAGAATCGCGACTGCGGCGATCGCGGCTGTCTCCGCGCGAAGAATGCGCGGGCCTAGCGTCACCGGGGTCCAGGCGTGTTCGGTAAAGAAGGCCATCTCGTCGGCAGTCCACCCACCCTCGGGGCCGATGGCCAGGGCCAGATCACTCTGAACCTCTAGCCCGGGACTGAGCGCCTCGCGCAGCGAGACGGTCTGCTCCGTTTCGCTGAGCAGGATACGGATCGCTGCCTGTTCCGCATCGAGGGCCGCTTTCAGCGGCGTGGGATCGGCGATCGCCGGAACCTGGGTGCGGCGGGATTGCTGTGCTGCCTCATGCGCGATACGCCGCCAGCGTTCGACGCGCTTGAGGGCGGCCTGGGCGAGATGCTTCTCCGTGCGCCGGGCAAGTACCGGCGTGATGCGTGCGACGCCAAGCTCGGTAGCCTTCTCCAAAGCCCACTCGAAAGGATCGAACTTGAAGACAGCCAGGTAGAGATGCAGCGGCAGCGCGGCGTCGGACTCGAGTTCCTCATGCAGGAGGAACTCGACCCGATCGGGCGCGATGGAAGTGATCTCGGCCCGATGCAGGAAGCCCCCCGCGACGACATCGAACACCTGGCCGCGCTCCGCCCGGAGCACACGTGCGAGGTGCGCGGCTTGATCGCCGGTAAGCGCGGCATGGGTTGGGTGTCCGGAGTCCGGGGAGAAGGTGTCGGCGATCCAGCGGCGTCGAGTCATGATTGCTAGGGCTTGGGAAGAGTGACGAAGACGCTCTGCTGATGGTAGATGTCGATCTTCATAACGGCCGATTTGCGTGCGTCCCATAACGTCCTTGGAACGTTGAGGCTGAAGAGGCTGACGCCTTGCGCGGACTTGCCTGGATCGATCGAGGCGTCTTGAAGCAGCGTCGCGGCAACCAGAGGTTTGAGCTTGGGGAACGATGCTTCGCTGGTAGCGATGTCCTGCTTGCTGAGCGCTTTTTCGGTCAGCTCCGCGCCGGTATTGTCCGTGAGGGTGAGCGAGACGTTGTCGACGTACACCGGGACACGCATGCCGTTGTCGACACGAACAGTGGACACGACAAAGAGTGTCTGGGCAACTTCGTTTTGCCCGACCACGATGGATTGAGCCTTATAGACGGTGGTGGTCGGGAGAATGTCGGTGTGAACCACTTCGGCGTTTACCGTCGTTGCGGGAAAGAAGTCGAGGGCAAGCGCCGCCGCAAGGGCCAGAGCAGCCATAGCCAGTACGATCGGCAGAAGAAACGAACGGCGCTCAGGCGAGGCGAACGTCGGGTCACTCACGTACACATCGTAGCAGCGGCGAGGTCAGTGCTGGACGGCGTACTCATCGAGAAGCACGGAAATCAGCGCAGCGGTGGGCACGGCAACAAGCGCGCCCACGATGCCGGCCAGCGCGGTGCCGATCAGCAAGGCGATGAGAACCGTTAAGCCCATAAGGTTTACGGAGGAGCGCATGATGCGCGGGGTGAGCACAGCGTTTTCCACGTTCACATAGAGGACATAGAAGATGAGAACGCCAAACATTTTGGTCCAGGAATCCAGCGAAGCGCTGATCAAAGCAAGCGAGACGCTGAACGCCGCGCCGGCGATCGGAATGATGTTGAACAAGCCCATCATTACGCCCAGCAAAACGAAGTAGCGCACATGCAGGAAGCCGAAGACGATCAGCGAACAGACCCCGATGCTGAGCATCAGCAGACCCTGCCCGAAGAGCCATTTGCTCATCTTCACTTCGGCTTTCTTCAGCGTGGCATCCAGCCGCGGACGGTCTTGCGTGGGCACGATGGAGAGAAAGAAGTTATAGGCGTGATCGCCTTCAAGGATGAAGTAGATACACAGAAACAGAGTCGTCAAAATATCGAAGATATGCGACAGCCATAAAGGGAGCGAACTGAAAAGATAGGCGCCGGCGGCACCCGCGAAGTTTTCAAGTTTTGCGCCGAGTTCATCCACGCCGAACTTGTCGGCCATGGGCAGCTTCTTGATTTTTGCGATCAGTCCGGGGATCCGCGCCGGCAGATCGACCAGAAAGCCGCGCAGGTCTCGCACCACGGGAGGCAGGCCGATCGTAAAGAAGAGCGCAAGCACTACGACCGCCACGAACAAAAGCAAAAGCACGGCAACGGCGCGCGATGGCTTGTACTTACGGATAGTCCGGCTGGTCACCCAGTTGACCGCAGGCCCCAGGACGACCGCGAACAATGCGGCGACATAGATGATCTCAAGCTCCTTGCTGAGCTTGTAGCACAGGGCGAGAAGAAGAAAGATCCCGAAGCAGAAGATGATATTGCCGCGAGTGGTGACGCGCTTCTCAGCGATAGCGGAGGACGCCGCCACAGTGCTCGCCGGCGGATAGGAGCTTCGGACCTGGGGTAAGGTAGACACGTAGGGCTCCCGCTGCAGTGATTGCCTCTATTGAGTTTCAATGCTTCAGATGCAGTTGAGACACAAGTAGAAGACAAGTGAGCTATTTTCTCGTTGGCGGATGGTTCGGTGCGGGTTTAGAGGCTAGGGGAACAGCGTCAGGACGGCCTGGGCGGTCTCTGCCGGAGTTTGCTCTCCGGTCGCAACGGTGTGCCGGGCGAGTCGGCGATAGAGGGGCACGCGCGCTCGGAAACGAGCCTCGGCTTCGGCGGGATCGGTCAGCACGGGGCGCAGCTGCTCCGGTGCGGCGAAGGTCTCCAGCATGCATCGGTCGTAGAGAGTCGGGAAGGGCGCTTCGAGGTAGATCAGCATCGTTCCTGGGGTCTGTTCGAGCAGGAGACGGTTTGTCAACGCTTCGGGTGTGCCTCCGCCCAGGGCAAGCACCATGGCGTCGTGCGCAAGCGCGTTGGCCAGAGCGCTTGATTCCAGGCGCCGGAAGTGGGTCTCTCCATGCTGCGCGAAAAGCTCCGGGACCGAGGCGTCGGCGCGGGCTTCAATGTGCGTGTCGAGATCGAGAAAGGTCCATCCGAGCGCGTGCGCGAGCAGGCGGCCGACGGAGGTTTTGCCGGCGCCCATATAGCCCATCAGGACGATGCGCCGCAGTCCGGCGGGCGCGCTGATCGAAGCGGTGGACGTAGATGCGTCAGCTGGAAGGGCGTTGCCGGTCATTGGAGTTTCCTTTCAGAAAGGGGCGGATGTGCGGGGCAAACGAAAGCCGCGACCTGGAGGTCGCGGCTGAGAGGAAGAATGCGCTGATTACCCGTTCAACCGACGCGCATTCCATCCCCAGCCGCGAAACGCCACCAGGAGCTGCGATAGCTAAATCGGGTTGCGGCGAGGATGCGATGCAGAAACATTCTGAGCACGAGCGTACACCCGCGGCGCGGAAGGTGCAACCGCGTTCGTTGCTCTCCCTCCTGCCAGGATCCGGTGCGGGACTAAAATAGGGCTTAGCAACTTTCGGATGGTTGGCCATGGGATTAAGCGACGAAGCCTTTGAAGTGATGTGCCCGGAGTGCCAAGGCATGCTGAAGATCGATCCCGTCACCCGCGCCGTGATCGCTCACCAGGCCGCACCGCGCAAAAAGACGTTTGAGGACATGGCGGAGGCCAAGAAGGCGCTTGCCGAGGCGGATGCGCGGCGCGAGTCGGTCTTTGCGCAGTCCGTGGCCGCGCAGAAGAACAGCGAGGACGTGCTGGCGCGGAAGTTCGCCGAAGCCATGAAGAAGGCCAAGGAGAGTCCGGTGACGGAACGCCCTCTGCGGGACTTTGATCTGGATTAGCTGCGCCGACCCTGATTCGCTGCGCCGACCGGATTCGCTGTGCCGGCGGTTTTCACCTCTGCGGGTTCCATCCGTCTTACCTTCGAGATTGCATGAGGTGTTCGCTATGCGCACCATCGCCTGGATTTTTTCTGCTTCGGTTGCGCTTCCCGCCTGCCTCCTCGCGCAAACCGCCCCGCACCCGGTGCTGGTCGAGCTGTTTACCTCGGAGGGCTGCTCGAGCTGCCCGCCGGCGGACGCTCTGTTGAAGAAGATCAACGGCTATCGTGTCTCCTCCGGCCAGCTCATCGTCGCGCTCAGCGAGCACGTGACGTACTGGAACCAGCTGGGCTGGGCCGATCCTTTCTCCGCGCAGACCTGGACCGACCGGCAGAGCCGTTATAGCGATCGCTTCCACCTGGACAGCGTGTATACGCCGCAGGTGGTGGTCAACGGCGATGCGCAGATGTCCGGCAGCGATGCGCAGGGGATCCTGCGCGCGGTCCGTGCGGAGGGGCCGTCGAGCGCACTGCAGCTTCATATCGATGCCGCGTCCGCGCAGCCGGGAGCGATCTCGGTAACGTATACGGTGAGGGGCGCAGCTTCGACGCCGTTGGAGCTTTACGCCGTGATCGCGGACGACATGGCCACGTCCAGTGTGTTGCGCGGAGAGAACTCCGGGCGCACCCTGATGCACGTGGCGGTAGCGCGCAATCTGACGCATATCGGGAGCGTCAAGGCGGATGGCACGGCGACCATCTCGCTGCATGCACCGGCGACGATCCAAGGTCAGCCCGAGACGACGCGCCACCTGGTGCTCTTCGCGCAGGCTCCAGGCCAGGGCAAGGTCCTGGCCATCGAGAGCAAGGGTCTGTAGGCTTGCTTGAAATCTTTGAGCCAGGATCCAAGGCTAAACTAAGGTATGCCTCCCATCTTGAACGCCCAGGGCATCTCCAAGCGCTTCGGCGCGGTTCCCTTGTTTGACGATATTTCGTTTACGGTTTCAGACGGCGATCGCATCGGGCTGATCGGGCCGAACGGCGCCGGGAAGTCGACTCTGTTGAAAGTGCTGGCCGAGGAAGAGGACCCCGACGCCGGCGAGGTGGCGACCCGCAAGCGGGCGCGTATCGGCTACATCCGGCAGGAGTCTACCTTTGCCCCCGGGCTGACGGTGCGCGATGTGCTTGAGCGCGCGCTGATCGCCGGCAACGTCGCCGAAGCCGAACGCGAGGGCAAGCTGCGCGAGACCAGCGGCCGGGTCGGGTTTCCCGAGACCACGGCCGAGGCGGCGACGCTCTCGGGCGGCTGGCGCAAGCGGCTCGCGATCGCCGAGGCCATGGTGAGCGGGCCGGATGTGCTGCTGCTCGACGAGCCGACCAATCATCTCGACCTGGCCGGCATTGCGTGGCTTGAGGAGACGCTGCGGGCCGCGCCGTTTGCCTGCGTGATGGTCTCGCACGACCGCTACTTTCTGGAGAATGTGGCGACAGAAATGGTCGAGTTGAACCGCGTCTACGCCGAAGGCCTGCTGCGCGTGAAGGGCAACTACACCAGGTTCCTTGAGGGTAAGGAGCAGTATCTGGACGCGCAATCGAAGCTGCAGGATGCGCTCAAGAACCGGGTAAAGATCGAGACGGACTGGCTGCGGCGCGGGCCCAAGGCGCGCACGACCAAATCGAAGGCTCGCATCGACAGCGCGAATGAGCTGATCGGGCAGCTGAAGGAGGTCAACCAGCGGACGCAGACCGCGTCGGCCGGAATCGATTTTTCGGCGACCGAGCGGCAGACCAAGCGGCTGGTCGAGTTCGACCACGTGCAGTGCGTGCTGGGCGAAGGACCGACGGCGCGGACCATCGTCGAGGATCTCAGCTTCCTGGTAACCAACGGCGTGCGCGTGGGGCTGGTGGGACCAAATGGCAGCGGCAAGACAACGATCCTGCGGCTGCTGCGCGAGGAGATTCAGCCGACGCGCGGCGAGATCAAGAAGGCGGCATTTCTGAAGACGGTCTATTTCTCGCAGACGCGCGAGCTGGACGAGGCCGTCACGCTGCGGCGGGCGCTCGCGCCGGACTCGGACTCGGTGGTCTATCAGGGCCGGGTGGTGCACGTCGCGAGCTACGCGGCAAAGTTCCTGTTTACCAGCGAGCAGCTGAACCAGCCGGTTGAGCGGCTGAGCGGCGGCGAGCGGGCGCGGGTGCTGATCGCCAAGTTGATGCTCGAGCCGGCGGACCTGCTGCTGCTCGATGAGCCGACCAACGATCTGGATATCCAGACGCTCGAGATTCTTGAGGACAGCCTGCTCGAATACACGGGCGCGCTGGTGCTGGTGACGCATGACCGGTTCATGCTCGATCGCGTGTCGACGGTGGTGCTGGGGCTGGACGGCAAGGGCGGGGCGCAGCGGTTTGGGGACTACTCGCAGTGGGAGCAGTGGCGCGGCGAGAAGGTGGAGGAGGCGATTGCGCCTTCGCCGGGGAATGCGGCGGCTGCTGCGAATGGCAGCGCCAACGGGACAGGCAAGAAGAAGCTTTCCTACCTGGAGGCGCGGGAGTATGCATCGATCGAGCAGAAGGTTGACGAGGCGGAGGCTCGGCTGAACGCGGCGCGGGATGTGCTGGACGATCCCGCGGTGGCCACGAACGCGGACGCGCTCACCAAGGCGCTGCATGAGATGGAGCAGGCGCAGGCCGAGGCCGATGGGCTCTACCAGCGATGGGCGGAGCTGACCGAGAAGGCGGGCTGAGCGTCTTCCCGGTCAGGCGTCGGGCGGTCGAGCGTCGGGAGCGGTCAGGCCGTGAGCCGATTCAGGCTGCGCACCGCCAATGCGATGGCGGCCACATCGCCGCTCAGCGCCACCGGCAGGTCCGGCACGCCGGCTCTCTTGTTCAGTCCAGTCCTCAAGGCGAAGCCGCCGTAAGTTCCGAGTGCCGCGCCCAGCATACCGATGGCGACCCCGCCCGCGATCGGCCGGCGAAGCGCGGTCGCCACAATGGCGCCCACCAGGCCTCCCAATGTCAGGCGTCCGCAGAGCGCGACCGGGTCGGTGCGGTTCGGCGTGTTGGGCAGCTTGTCGCCGACATACTCGCCGATGGCCGCTGCGGTGGTGAGACCGACGCAGGCCGGATGCCCGACCCACGCAGCCCAGGTGCCCTTCACCGGAAGTTTGCCCTGGTACGCGAACCACGCAGTCACGGCGATGGGCGTAAACGAACGCAGGCCCGCGCTGACTCCAAGCAGCGTGGGGGCAACATGGGCGATAACGAGTGCTTTCTTCATTTCGATCTCCTGATCCAAGTCTGTTGTTGGCTAGGATGCTCAACTCTTTCAAACAGCGATGGAGCCACACGCTCGGGCAAGGCCGCGGTGCGCTATTCTGCAGGAATCATGATGAAATGTTTGCTGGGTCAGACGGTTCTCTTGACTTCGTTGGTGGCAGCGGCCCAGGAGACACCGCGCCCCGTTGTGCTGCGCGCCGCGCACATGCTCGATGTGAGCGCTGGGCGGCTGGTCTCGCCTGGCCTGGTGGTGGTTGAGGGCGGGCGGATCGTTGCGGGGCCGGTGCCTGCGAATGCCGAGACGATCGACCTTGGCAACGTGACGCTGATGCCGGGCATGATCGACGCCCACGTGCACCTGTTTCTGCATGTGGGCGCGGAGGATCTGCAAACCGTCGAGGAGTCCGTACCGCAACGAACGTTGACGGCCATGGACGCGGCCCGCGCGGACTTGATGGCCGGCTTTACGGCTGAGCGCGACATGGGCACCGAGGGCGCGGGCTCGGCGGATACGGCGGTGCGCGAGGCGATCAACAGCGGCCTGTTTCCAGGGCCGCGCATGCGGATGAGCGGCAACGCGATCGACGTGCTGGGCGGCCATGAGGACGCGATCCACTACAACCCGGCGCAGCACATCCTCTCGAACGCCGACTATGCCAACTCAGCCGATGAGATCGTGAAGGTGATCCGCGAGCAGCGCAAAGAGGGCGCGGACTTCACCAAAATGTATGAAACGGGCCGAGACCGGTATGTGGATGGCGTCTTCAGCACCCCATACCAGTTCACCGAGGCCGAGCTGCGCGCGGGCGTGGCGGAGGCGGCGCGTTTCGACTCGCGGCCGGGGCATGGCGTCGCCGTGCACGCTACCGGCGAGCCCGGCGCCGGCTACGCGGTGGCGGCCGGAGTCATGTCGGTGGACCACGCCTACCAGCTGAGCGGCGCAACCATGAAGGCCATGCGGGACAAGGGCATTCCGGCGGTGCCGACCTTCGCGATCAGCGAGTACTTTGCGAACCATGCCGCCTCGCCAGAGGCCGCCGCGCATCGCAAGGCGCAGCAGGCGTTTCATGCGGCGGAGTTCAAGAAGCAGCTGGCGGCCGGCGTGCCCATGGCGGTGGGCTCGGATGTGGGGCCGTTTCCGCACGGCACCCAGGCACGGGAGCTGGAGCTGATGGTGGCGTATGGCATGTCCGCGCCAGACGTGCTGAAGGCGGACCTGCTGAACGGCGCCAGGCTGCTCGGGTGGGAGGGCCAGATCGGCGAGCTGAAGCCGGGCTTCTACGCGGACGTGATCGCCGTGCCGGGCGATCCGACCAAGGACATCTCGGTGGTGACGAAGGTCGGGTTCGTGATGAAGAACGGCGTGATCTACCGGCGGCCGTAAGCTGCTTCAGCTACTTTTCATCCGCCGTGGGTCCGAAGGTGCTGGGGACGGGCACATTCAGCAGACGCAGGTAGACGCCGAGTTGGGCGCGGTGGTGGATCATGTGGTTCAGAGCCGCGTTGCGGTAGGCCTGATAGCGCGGCAGGGAGAAAACCGTATTCCCCTGGCGGCTAAGGGTGAAGGTCTCGGCGAACGCTTCGTCGGAGGTGTGCTTGAGCGCTTCGACGGATTTGGCGGCAAGCTCTTCGAAGTCCGCCAGAAGCTTATCCTTAGTCTCCATGCGGAGAATCTTGCGCGGGTCGTCCGGGCCTCCGGCATTGACGGTGGCGTGCGTGAGAATGACACCGACAAAACCGGCAAGCTCGGCGGTGTGTCCGGCGAGACGGCTGAGCGGCATGGACTTCTCGTGCGACTTGAAGTCGTTGTGTCCATCGGGGACGTTGGCGAGGACCTTGCGGGTCTTGCCAACCTCGGCTTCCAACTCGGGCAGCAGCAGTTCACTCAGCTTCATGGGTCCTCTTTCCGTTGCTAGATTCCGGTGGTGTTGAAGCCGCAATCGACGAAGGTGATCTCGCCGGTGATGCCGCTTGCGAGCGGGCTCGACAGGAAGGCCGCAGTATTGCCGACTTCGAGCGCGTCGACGTTACGGTGGAGCGGGGCGCGCTGCTCCACCGCGTTGAGGATGGAGGAGAAGTCACCGATGCCGCGGGCGGCGAGCGTCTTGATGGGACCGGCGGAGATGGCGTTGACGCGAATGCCCTTCGTGCCTAGCGATGCGGCAAGGTAGCGCACGGTCGATTCAAGCGCGGCCTTGGCCACGCCCATGACGTTGTAGTTGGGGAAGACCTTGTCCGCACCGTAGTAGGTGAGGGTAAGCATGCTGCCGCCTTCGGTCATCAGCGGCGCTGCGCCACGGGCCAGCGCGATAAGGGAGTAAACGCTGACATCGTGGGCGATGCGGAAGTCGTCGCGTTTGGTTTGAAGAAAATCGTTTTTGATTGCGTCGGCAGGGGCGAAGGCAACGGCATGGACGAGCACGTGGATGGTCGAGTACGCCTCGGCGATGCGCGTGAAGACCTGGTCGATCTGCTCGTCAAAGGCGACGTCGCACTGGAAGGTTTTGGCGTTGGGCAGCTCGGCGGCAAGCGCGTCGGCATCCCGCTGCAGGCGCTCGGACTGGTAGCAGATTGCGAGCGAGGCGCCGGCCTCGGAGAGCTTCTGGCAAACCGCCCAGGCGATGCTGCGTTTGTTGGCCAGGCCGAAGACGACGGCGACTTTGCCCTTTAGATCAATCATTCCGCGTGTGACTCCAAGTTCCGTCGTTCAGGATAGCAGCCTAAGCCATCAGGAAGTCGTACTGCTCGCCGCTGAGAGGCACGACCGAGAGGCGAAATTGGCGGAAGAGGATGGAGTCGGCAAAGACGGCAGCTTCGCGCAGCTCGGCCAGCGGCTTCTCGCGTTTCAGGCGCTTGCCGGCCTTGATCGTGACCTTGGGGTTCTTCGGGTCGGCGGCGTCGACGGAAACGACCGTTGCGGTGCCGACCACGGCCTTGCCGGTGTTCGAGTGATAGATCACCAGCTTCTCACCCTTCTTCATCCCGCGCAGCAAGAGCAGCGCTTGATTGTTGGAGATGCCGTCCCAAACGGTTTCTCCCTCGCGGAGCAGGTCGTCGAAGGAGTACTTTTCGGGCTCGGTCTTGAGCAGGAAGGGCATGGGATCAGAGTACCGCATACGTGATTTTGCCGATCCGGCGAGCCTTGTCCATTCTGGCTACCGGGAACCGTCAGCTCTCCCGCGGCAGCAGGGTCAACCCACCTCTCGGCTTGTCCAGCACTAACGCGTCGAAGCGATGCCTCGTCTCGAATCCGCTGCTCAGGTAGAGCTGCACGGCTTCGCTGTTGGCCTCGGTCACCGTAAGGGTAAGCGCGTTGTAGTGCCGCGCCGGCAGACTGCACATACAGTGCTCCAGCAGCAAGCGCCCCAGATGCTGCCCGCGATACTCCGGCGCCACACAGAGCTGCGTCACATGCGCTACTGCACCTTCCGGACCCATCGGCGCAACCCGGGAGCAGAGAAGAATGCCCGCCAGCATGCCCGACGCGCGCCGCCGCAGCACCCAGGACGACTCCGGATCGAACGTGCCGCACCCGGGGAACCGCACAATGTTATGGAGGAATCGCAGCGAGCCCTGCAGGCTCCGGTATTGGTCGTTGATCTCTGAATCCAGATGCCCCGTGTAGCAGGCCTGAATCAACTCCGCCGAGGCCTGGTAGAACCCCGGAGCCCATGCGCAAAGCTCCAGGGTCGCCGGCACCGGCACTGGCCTCACGGTACCCTGGAGCCTTAAGTTACGCTCCAGAAAGAGCCGGGAGTACACGGAAAATCCGCGAAACAAAGGTGCCAGCGCGCCCGCGCCATAGAGCAGCAACTGCGCCTCGATGCGGTCGACATCCGGGGAAGCCTCGAGCACATCGAGCAGAGGATGCGCCAGCGACTGCATGGTGGTGAGCGGTGCGGGATGACCGGATTCCACATATAGATCCCCCACCACGGCCTTGCTGCCCTCGTACACGAAAAAGGTATAGCCGCAGATGCGTCCCCGGGTGAGCGCCACAAATCCCGGCAGAATGCGCGAATCCAGATACTGCAGCAGCAGGTCCGTCGAGCCGCGATAATCCCAATGCAAACGGCGCCGCCAAATCTCCGCCTCCTGCTCCAGCAGAGGACGAAGCTGACGTGCGGTGAAGTGGCGCAAGTCGAGAATCTCGATTTGTTGTGGAGACGTCATCCCGAAGCGGCGCTGGTGCTAGAAGTTTACCGGACTTGCCTCGTCTGTTGTGCGGAAACGGGCTTTGGCAGGCCAACGTTGGTGCGAGCCAGCACGCGATACACGGCCAGGCCCTGTGTGTCATAGAGGAAAAGCGGCTCGTAGACGCGCCCCGCAAGATACCGATCCAGGGACTCCTGATCGTTCGACCGGGTGACCAGCACATGCTCGCCTTCTGGCACACCCTCCTCCGGATCGTCGTAATGCACGCTCGGCTGATTGCGGTAAAACGCCAGCCCGTAGTCGATGTCCCGCTTGACGTGGAGCAGAGCCACCGTTTCAGTCTGCGGCGCTTGCCGCTCGATCTCGCGTGCCAGCGGACGCGCCGAATAGTTCAGATCGAGCTCATGGCCGTGAAAGCCGAGCAGAAAAACCAGCATGAGGCAGACCGGGATCAACGTAAAACTCCTGATCTGCGCATTGCCGAGTCGTTTGGCCGCAAGCGCAATCAGCAAGGCGCTCACCAGGGCCGCGGCGGCCGCAATCGTCAGCCAGCCGGCCGAGGGAACCAGGGTCTCGTATTTCATATGCTGCGGCGCCAACGTCAGAACGAAGACCATGAACGCACAAAGCGCTGCATGCGACCAGCAGAGCCAGGTCGCCAGGCCGGTGCGGCGGATGCGGTAAAGATAATCCCCGGTAAGAATCGTCAGCGGGGGAATGGACGGAAGAATGTATCCGGGAAGCTTCGAGCCGGAGAGCGAGAAGAAGACGATCGGTAACAGCGTCCAAAGCACCAGGAACTCAGGGAAGGCATCGCCCGCCCTCGCATTACCAAGATAGCGAACCCCTTTGCCTCGCACCTTCCACTCCGCAAGCGAGATTTGCAGCGCATCGATCAGCGCGCGAACGGAAAGGAAGGTCCACGGCATTAGTCCCAGCAGCAAAACGATCAGGTAGTAGTAAATCGGCTGATGATGCTGAAAACGATTCGTGCCAAAACGCTCCAGATTGTGTTCCAGGAAGAACTGCCGAACGAACGTCGGGTTACGCCGCTGCACAGCCACATACCAGGGCAGCACCATGACGAAATATAGAATCAGGCCGGGAAGCCAGATGGTGCGCCGCAGCAGCGTCCACTCCCGGCGCAGGGCGACGAACAGGAAGAGGATCATTAACGCCAGCAATGGCGCCACGGGACCTTTGGCTAAAGTGGCCGCCGCGCCGAAAAAATACAGATCGAACAGCCAAAACTTCTTTCCGGTCTCATACCAGGCGTACCAGCCCAGCATGCCGATGCAGAAGGGCGCAGCCAGCTGCATGTCGGTTGAAGCGCCACGGGAAAACGAGAGCATCGCGACACACGAGACCGTAATCAACGCGGCATCCAGGTGGCCGCCCGGACGAAATCGGCGCATGTGGAGGAAGATGAGGAGAATGAGAAATCCCGCGCCGGAGCTCGACGGCAGCCGCGCCGACCAATCTGACACGCCAAATTCACGGAAGAAGCTCATCGCGCGCCAGTAGTAGAGGGCGGGCTTTTCAAGCCATGGACGTCCGTAGAGAATCGGGGTCACGGTTCCCGAGAGCAGGCAGTGCAGGGAATGATCGATGTCGGCCCGCTTCAAGCTGCGCGGGACCATGTCGGCGTGGACGTCGGCGCACGCCTGATCGTGCAGGTGAAGCATCTCGCGGGCGACCTGCGCATAGCGCGGTTCGTCCGCGCCAACCAGCCCAAGCTGATCTCCCCCCGTAAACGGCGTCAACCCGTACAGCAGAAGAAATAAGCCGACCGAGAAGAGAACAAGAAACTCCCATAGATTGTCCGGAGCCGCATACTTCCACAGCCGCCGGAGCCAACCGGCCCCGGCAGAACTGCGTGAAGCCGCCATGGGAGTGCGCACGTCGCCGGCTGCGGCGGGTTGGGTCGGGTCAGTCACTTACGGTTGATGTCGAGCGAACCTAGGGTAGCAGAGTTGCCTTCGCTCAGCCTCGCCTGGGATGAACCTGCGGACCCGCCGCGCTTCAAGCGGACGGATCCGGCAGCGAGGCCGCCTCCGCGCGCTTGCTCTCTCGCTTCCGCATACGCCCCAGCAGCTCATCCATCCGGCCGGTCATCTTTTCCGACCGGTCGATCGCAAAAGACAGCTCCGGCACGTGGCGGATGCCCATGCGGTCGCGAATCTGCGCGCGAATAAAGCCGCGCGCCTGGGTGAGCGCTGCCAGCGTGGACTCCTCCTCCTGCTCGCCTCCGTGCACCGCAACGAAGACGCGAGCCGATTTGCCACCCGGCGCGAGAACCACCTCCGTCACCACGGAAGGGAAAATGCGTGGGTCGGAGAGTTCCCCTTCGAGCATGGCGCCGATCTCCTCGGAAAAAGAGTGAGCGACTCGATTACGGTGGTGCGTACGGGCACGAGAGACAGGCATGACGGCGTTCCTTACTGAGGTTAAAGCGTTAGTCGGGCAGAATCTCCGCGTAGGAGTCGGCGATCTCCGCACTGAGCGCATAAGTGATGCGATGCGCCGCGTTGTCGATGGACTGAAGACGCTGCGTGAGGACCTGCGTGGAGCTTGAAATGACGGCGATGGCCAGTGTTGCCTGATTCCAAACAGTTCCTCCGTCGTTCATCTCTGCCACCGACAGATTGAACGAATGCCTGAGCTTGTCCTTGAGAGAACGGACTACCTGACGACGGTCTTTGAGCGACTGAGCGTGCGGAAGAGAGAGCTCGAGAGTAAGTCGTCCAATCGGCATCTATGGTGTATGCGGACCCAAAACAGCGGTAAGCACAATGGATTGAGTATAAATGGTCCTCGAACGGTTGGCTCGGCCGTGCTCACTGGTGAACGTCAACGGCAACGCCGGCCATTGTCGTTGTTCCGGCTGCGGTCACGCTCACCACCACAAGTTGCCGCCCAGGTGGAACAGCGCCGAAATCGCCGCCAGTCGCGCAGCCGGAGAAAAGTGTGATTGCGCAAAGAGCGAGCAGACTGAGGCTCCGGGCCTGGATGGGTCTCCTGCGGCGAAGAAAAAGTGGCACAAGCAATGCAACGAAACCGCTCTCCTGCAAAAGCCTGCTTCGCGTCCCCGGAAGGGAGGCTCCCAGAGTGTTGGGCGCCACGGTGAGGTGCACCAGGCTACTTACAGGACCAGTGATCGACGAAAGAGAGTCGATCGAACATGTAACGAAAGGAGCCGAGCTCGTGCACTTCGTCTGCAGCGCTCCGCTGAAGCCGGAGAGCGGCGTAAGGCCGAGCGTCACGGCAGCATTCGCTCCGGCGCCTAGACTCACCGTATCGGGCGTGAGAACAAGCGCTACCGGCAACGTGACACTAAATGCTTTCGGCCCCGAGACGCTGCCCGTCCAGAATCCAGAGGGCATGTATTGCGCGGAAAGGGTGTAAGAGCCGACCGGTTGCGCAGCTAGCTGCGTCGTGGCGGAACCGGTTGCATCGAGCGGCACAGTCACAAGCACCGCACCGTTCATCAAGAATTCCATGCTTCCCGTGGCGATCGCCGGGCTTGGATTGCGAACAGAGGCAATCAGCGTAACCGGGCTTTGCGGCGGCACTTCGGTCGAAGAGAGACTAAGCGAAGTCACGGTAGCCGAGGACACGACGGCAAGAGAGACAGGCGTTGCGGAAGTGTCGGAGGGCAAGTCGTTCCCATCGCCCGAGTAGGAAGCGGTCACGCCAAAGGTTCCGAAGCCGAGAGCCGCAGAAGCCATGGACAAGGTCGCGTAGCCCACTCCGGAAGCAACGTTTGCAAGTGAGCCGGAGGTCAGTACAGCCCCATTCGCACGGATCACGACCGTTCCGCCGGGGGTCGAGCCGGAGACAGTGTTGACGCGTACGTTGAAGACCACCGTGTCACTCAAAGGCACCGCTGTTTCAGCCAGGCTCAGGGTCGTCACCGTGCTGGCCGGAGTGACGGAAGCGGAGATCGCCGGGGAGATCGATAGCGCGTAGACTCCGTCTCCGCCGTATGCGATGTGAAGCTGGTGAACTCCGGTCGCAAGGGTGGCAAGTTTGAACACGGCTTGACCGTTCACGAGTTGAGCCTGAGCGAGAGTGGTAGACCCTTCGTAAAGCGACGCGATTCCGGTGGCGGTCGTAGGGGATACCGTGGCTGTCAACGAAAGTGCCGTTGAATAAGACACCGGACTCGCAGCGACAGCCAGCGTTGCCTGCGAAGGCTGAAGCACGACTTGCGTGAGAACGGCCGCTGAAGAGGACGCTCCATCGTCCACATCGCCCGGGTACTCTGCCGTAATCGAATAGGCACCCGCGGGTAAGGAGGAGAGGCGCAGGGAAGCCGAACCGTGGTCGATCGTCGCCTGGCCGAGGACGCCCGCAGCGGGATCCCGGAAGATAAGCGTACCGGCCGCAGATGCCGGCGTGACCGTCGCCATCAGACTGACGGGAGTTCCCGCACTCATGCTCGCGGGTAACGCCGCTAGGATCACTGAGCTCGGAGTGACGCTGACCGCCACGGTAACAATCCCGCTCAGCGAAGAAGCATGGGTCGCGTCGCCGTTGTAGGCTGCCGAGATGCTTCGCACACCTGCGGGAAGAGCGGATGTGTTCAAGACCGCAGAACCCGCGGCGACCGTCGCCGTCCCAAGCACTCCAGACAAAGAGTCTCGAAAGACCACACTGCCGCCCGCAGACGAAGGGGATACAGTCGCGACCAAAAAAGCCGGTGTGCCGAAGCTGATCTGGGCAGGTTGCGCGGCCAACGCCGTCGTGGTCAAAAGCGCGGTGATGGTGACCGTCACGTCCGCGCTGGTGCACGGCAAATGGGTCGCGTCTCCAGAGTAAGAGGCTCGAAGCACGTGCGTTCCAACTGCCAGCAAGGATGCATCGATGGTGGCGGTTCCGCCTGCAACCGCTGCTTGTCCGATCGCTCCACTCACACTGTCCTGAAACGTGACTGTACCGGTGGCGCCGGCTAGGCTGATTGTGGCAGTCAGGGGAGCCAATGTTCCATACGGAGCCGTTCCGGAAGCGGAAGTCAAAGTGACCGAAGTGGCACCCGGCGTAATCTGCACCATCAGCATGGGACTTGCGGAAGACGCATCCGGAGCGTCGCCGTTGTATACCGCGGAGAGCTGGTGCAGACCCAACCCCAGCGTCTCCGTCGTGACCATGGCAACCCCGCCGGCCAGGGCCACCTGACTCACAAGAGCTGTGCCGTCGTAGAAAGTCACCGTGCCTGTCGCGGATGCCGGGGTGACGGCCGCGGTCAGCAGTACCGGCGAGCCGGACGGGTAGCTAGTCGTTCGAGTGAAAAGCGAAGTTACGGAGACAGTCTGAGGCAGTACCGTGATCGATATCGGCGACGAGACTCCGGCCGCAAAGGTGGAATCTCCGGAGTAGGCAGCGGTGATACTGTGCGTACCGGGAGCACTGAAGGAGACCGAAGCCGTGGGAGTGCTTCCGGTGAAGCTTGCATAAGGGGCCGTCGCCCCGGTGCCAAAGGAGCTTTCAAAAGCCTGGGCGAGGTGAGACTGGCCGAGCGGGCTCGGGTCAATCGAGTCATTCATCTCGGCGGCGGTACCCAGCATCGTCTGCTGCGTAGACACCAGGCGGACATCGAGGCCGTCGGTCTGGAACTGGGTGACCGAGGACTCGATCGCCTGGGTATAGGCGGCGATCAGGCCGGAGAAAGCCGCGGGAGCGGTGCTGAGCTGGTTCGGAATGTCGGAGACGAGAACGGTTGGATGGACGCTGGCCGCTCCTGGAGACGGCGGCGTCGCGGCGCCCAGGATGCCCACTGTGCCGGACTGTACGTTGACTGCGAGAGCATGCGGACCGGCGCTAAGCGGAAACCGGAGCAGGGCAAAGCCGATCCCGGGCGAGTGGTCAAGGGAGCCGATCGCGGGAGTGGGTTGCGTGCTGTAGATCGTAAAGTCAGCGACGCCGTCCATGGTCAAGGTGAAGCTGCCGGGGAGAGCGTCGGCAAGGAGGTACCACAGATAGACCGGGCCGCCATTCGAGATGACATCGAACGTTACCGTTCCCGCCCCGGTCGTTTCCCGAAGATCCCGCGTGTTCGGGTCGACGGTCCAGGAACCGGAGGTGACCGTTGCTCCGGGATCGCCGGCAAGCACTTTGTACTCGCGCGGAACGGCCAGCCAGGCCAAAGCTGCCCGGTCGCAGGCGGTGAACAGAGGCAGATAGGCACTGCCATACGTGTCCATGTCGGTCGAGCCGACCATGAGCGAGCTGAGAGGTGCGCTGGTCTGCGTTGGGCCGAGGCCGTTGGCGAGAAGAGAGAAGGGAAGGATGTCGCAGGCAGCCGAGTTCGACGCGCCAAAGTTGGTCGACGAAAAGCCCTCCGCGGAGGCGAAGAGACTGGCGTAGCTCTGCGTCTGCAAAACAGTCTGGCCGGAGGTGATCCCGTCGCCGAAGGCTTGATACACGGCCACGAAGACGCCGGGAATCGCGACAGTGGCCAGGGATGTGGAGCTGTCCAGAAAAGAGACGGAGCCGGTTGCGGAAGCAGGAAGCCGAGCGGCAGACAGGGTGACTGGCTGGTTGGCGTAGATCGAATTTGAGCCTGCCGAGGGAGTGAAACCGACGGCCAATCCAGTGATAGTGACGTTGACTGTGCCGCTGGTGGCGGCACTATGGCTCGAGTCCCCTGGGTAGGTTGCCGTGAGGGTGTGAGGGCCGGGTGCCAGCGAGGCGACACCAAGCACGGCGATTCCCTGAGTGTTCAGCGCGACTGAAGCGATCGCATTGGTCCCGTCGAGAAAGACTACGGAACCGGTCGCGGAGGATCCGGAGGTCTGGAGTGACGCCGTCAGGTGAATCACGGTGTGTACCGCCGCCGCGGCACTCTCCGTGTTCAGATTTAAGGTGCTCGAACCCATCCCTTGTGCGCCGGCTCTTTGGGAGCCGGCCGCAAAGAAAAAGAGCGCAGCAGCAAGAGCGCACGTCCAGGCAAAGCTGAATGTGGTCCAGCGGCTCATGCCTGGACATAAGCACGGGGACTGCCATCGCCAAGCGATATTTCTTAAGAAATTCTAAAAAACAAGAGCCGACTGACCTGGCACCGCTCAGCTTTTCAAGTGCACAGGCAGGTACTTTGTAATGTCGTTGAAGATCACGATCGCGGCAAACAGCACCAGGCAGACAAACGCCACCTGGTACACCCGCTCCTTCACTTGTTGATTCAAATCCCGGCGCATCAGTGATTCGATAACCAAAAAGAGAATCATTCCACCATCGAGGATCGGAATCGGCATCAGGTTTAGAATTCCGAGTTGCAGCGAGATCATCGCCATCGTATCAATGATCGCCGACTTCCAGTTCTTGGCCTCGAACGCCTGGTGAACCACCACGCCGATGCCGATCGGACTCGACATCGCCTTAATCGACACCTGCCGCGTAAACAGCCGGTGCAGCACCTCAAACAGCAGCAGGGAGCTCTTCACGTTCGCATCCCAGGACGCCTTGAGCGCCTGCCCGACCGACAGCTGCTCAGTCTTCTCTGGAGGCAGCACCCGCTGGAAGCCTAGCCGCCAGCCTTTGCCCTCGGTCGTCTCCATCTGCACCGGCGTAATCGGCAGGTGTAGCGTCTGCATCTGGCCGTTCGCGCCCTTCCGCTCGATCGTCAGCACCGCCGGCTTGCCCTTTTGCGCCTGCAGATAATCCAGCAGCGACTCCACCGAGTGCGGGTGGAAATCGTCGATCGCCAGCAGCAGATCGTGCGGCTTTAGTCCCGCCTTGGCCGCCGGACTCTCCGCGCTCGTCACATCCGCCACTTCTACCGGAGTCGTCTGCCGCACCGGCTCCGCGCCCAGCTTGCTCCAGGAGAAATCCTCTTCGCGCCCCTTGTTCTCGACAAAGATGGACGTATCCACACGGCGCCCATCATGGAGGAACGAGAACGGCGTCTCGCGATTCATGGTCAGGTGCGGCTCATTTTCAAGATCGCCCCACACTGGATTCTCAAATTTGTCGAAGCGCACAATTGTGTCGCCGGACTGCATTCCCGTCGCCGCCACCTGCGATCCCGGGACCACATAATCCACCACTGCCGGCCGCTCCAGGTATTCGAACACCTCATGGTGGTGCATGTACAGGATCGTCAGCAGCAGGATGGCCAGAAGAAAGTTGGCCAGCGGCCCCGCAATGCCGATGATCGCCCGCTGCCAGCGGGGATGATTCTGGAACTCGCCCGGGTCGAGCGTGGCGCGCTTTTGTTCGCCGCCGGAGATCGGCTCATCGCCCACCCCGGCCATCTTCACATACCCGCCCAGCGGAATCAGGTTGACGCAGTAGTCCGTCCCGTTGTGCACGTACCCGAACAGCCGCTTGCCGAAGCCGATCGCAAACGTCTCCACGCGTACGCCGCACGCGATCGCCGCGAAGAAGTGCCCCGCCTCATGCACCAGCACCATGATGCCCAGCACCAGTGCCAGTTGCGGGATCGCGGTAAGCCCGGAAAGATTGAACAAAGCGTCGTCCTCTGCGGTGAAATACGCCTGCGCTAAGCGTCGGCCAGCACGCTTCGAGCGCAGTCGCGCGCTTGAGCATCCGCCGCAAGCACATCCCGGATAGACTGCGGACGCGCCGCCGGTGTTAGCTCGAGCACACGCTCGATTGTACGGGGAATCCCCGGAAAGGGGATACGTCCTTCGAGGAAGGCCGCCACCGCGATTTCATCGGACGCATTCAGCGCGATGCAGGCCGCCGGGGATGCCTCCGCCGCCTCATACGCCAGCCGCAGACACGGAAATCGAGTGAAGTCCGGCGGGCTAAAATCCAGCCGCGACAGCGCCGCCAGGTCGAAGATCAAGCTCGACGCCGGCCGCTCCGGATACGCCAGCGCATACAGGATCGGCAGCCGCATGTCCGTCACCGAGATCTGCGCCAGGATCGACCCATCCACAAACTCCACCAGCGAGTGCACCGTCGACTGCGGATGCACGGTCACCCGCACCCGGCTCGCCGGCAGGTCGAAGAGCCGGCACGCCTCAATGACCTCCAGCCCCTTATTGAGCATCGTCGCCGAGTCGATCGTGATCCGCTGCCCCATCACCCACGTCGGGTGCTTCAGCGCCTGGGCTGGTGTGATTCCGGCAAACTCGTCCGCCGGCAGCTCCCGGAAGGGGCCGCCCGAAGCCGTCAGCCACACCTGCTTCACCTCCGCCGGCGTCCCTCCGCGCATGGCCTGGTGCACGGCGTTGTGCTCGGAGTCGATCGGCAGCAGCGCCACACCTTTCGCGCGCGCCGCCGCGAGGATCAGCTCGCCCGCCGCGACCAGGCATTCCTTATTCGCGAGTCCGATGGTCTTGCCCGCCTCAATAGCGGCGTAGGTCGCCTCGAGCCCCGCGACGCCAACGATCGCCGAAACCACAAACTCCACCTCGGGAGCGGTCGCCACGGCCACAGTTCCGGCTGTCCCCCAAACGATTTCAACCCCTGAGACTCCCGCCGCTCGCAGCTGCTGCCGCAGTTCCGCCGCGAGTTCCTCGGAGGCCATCGAGACCAGCCGAGGCCGCCACTGTTTGGCCTGCTGAAACGCTGTTTCGACGTTGGTCCCCGCCGCCAGGGCGACCGGCGCATACCTTTGCGGAAACTGCTCACAAATCGACAACGTGCTTTGCCCGATTGACCCTGTGGACCCTAAAATTGCAATCTTCTTCACAGGACTATCTTCGCAGAAGCAGTTGCTCCGTCCTACTGCTTCGGCATCCGCGCTTCAAGCGTAGCCAGCCGCTCCCGAATCTGGACCGAGCCGTCGAACTTCTCCGCGAGCACCTGGATCGACCTGTCGTTGCGTTCCTCACTCTGCCGAATCAGCTGCGCAAGACTATCGTGACTATTCGCAATGATCTTTTCCAAAGCCTCGTAGCGATACTTCATCTCTTCCCGAAGCGCATCGTTGTTGATCTTCATCTCGGTGTGTAGCGAATCCACCGAAACCTTCACAGCCTTCAGTTCAGGCACGAGGAGGTCCTGCACCACTTCCCGAAAGGACTCGAAGATGTTCTTTCCGTCAGCCATACAACAATCATAGACGAACAGCTGCCTACCGAAACAGCGTCTGCCAGTCCTTCAGCAGCAGCACATACCACAGCACGGGAGCCGCTAGCAGCAGCGCATCGATGCGGTCCAACACGCCGCCATGGCCCGGCAAGAGCGTCCCCGAGTCCTTCACCTGCGCCCCACGCTTGATCGCCGACTCCAGCAAATCCCCGAGTTGCGCCGCCGCATTCAGCGCCACCGCCAACACCACAAGCTTCCACGCCGCCATGCCGATATGCAGCTCCGTGTACCCTCGCGCGGAAAGCCACTGGCCTAAAGAAAACACGCCCATGCCGCATACGACAGAGCCCACCACCGATGCAATCGTGCCCTCCCACGTCTTGTTCGGCGAGAGCCGCGATAGCTTCCGCTTCCCAAAATACTTGCCCACATAGAGCGCCGCAATGTCCCCGCACCATACGCACGCAAACAGGAACAGCAGCAGCCCCGTCCCATCCTCATGCGCGCGGATCAGCGGGATCAGCGTCAGCGGATACACAATGTAAATCAACGCGAACAGGCCCAGCGACGTATCCAGCAGCACGCGGTTCAGCGGCGCGCGAAAGCCCGACCACGCGAACAGAATGAACGTCAACAGCGACAGCACCGGCAGCTCGAAGTCCGGCAGCCGCAGCGTAAAGAAGAAGATCAGCACCGTCGAGCCGAGCAGCCACCACAGCGGGATATGCGCGCCCGTGTTCTGGACCACCGCACCCTTGTGCGCCAGCGCGCGATACTCAAACGCCGCCAGCCCCGCCACCAGCGCGGCAAAGCAGGAGATCAACCAGAGGTCGCCGCGCAACACCAGGGCAAGCACGGCAACAATCAAAACAGCAGCAGTCGCAATCCGTTTCATGGGGCTTTGTGAAGCATATACGGATTGCCTCGCTCGAGCGTGCTATCGCCGCGTCAGCAGTGTCTTCGGCAAGAGCTCATGCTCGATCTCTTCCGCCACCTGATCCGCCGGCTCGAGCGCGAGGTCGTTGCCCGCAAGCTGCTCGTCCGTGCCCTCGCCGAGTCCGCCGAACCGCCGCTCCCGCTGCTGATAGTTCTGGATCGCCTCCAGCAGGTGAATGCCGCGAAAATCCGGCCACAGCCGATCCGTCACGAAGATCTCCGCATACGCCATCTGCCACAGCAGAAAGTTCGAGATCCGCATCTCGCCCGAGGTCCGGATGACCAGGTCCGGATCGGGCATATGCCCCGTGTACAAATTCGCCGTCAACTGCGCTTCATCGAGCCGCGACTCCAGCCCATCCACTTGCAGCAGATCCTCGAGCGAACAGCCGCGCGTGTGCGCCTCTTCGATCAGCGCTCCCACCAGCGTCCGCGCCGCATCCACAATCTCTGTCCGCGAGCCATAGTTCAGCGCCAGCGTCAGCGTCGTTCCGGTGTTGCGCGCCGTCTCCGCCTGCGCCCACTGCATCGTCTCTTGGATCTCGGCCGGCAGCTCCCGCGTCCGGCCAATGTAGGCCATGCGCACGTTGTTGTCGTTCATGCGCTTCACGTTGCCGACCAGGTAGTTCTTCAGCAGCTTCATCAGGAAGCTGACCTCCGCCTTGGGCCGGCGCAGGTTGTTCTCGAGCGAAAAGGCATACAGCGTCAGCCACGGCAGGTCGATCCGCGACGCTGTCTCGACCACGAACTGTACACTTTCGGCGCCTTGCTGATGTCCTAGAAATCGCTTCAGGGCCCGTTTGCCCGCCCAGCGCCCGTTTCCGTCCATGATGATTGCTACATGCCTCGGCAAGCGCGCGGCATCCAGCTGACCGAAGACCGCAAACTCCTCCGGGGACAACTCACCTACCCGGCTGGAAGTCCGGATCGCATCGCGGCGGGAAACTTGGTTCTGGTCAGAGCGCAACAGAAGGCCTCAGAGATTGCTGAGGGTAGCATACAAGCTGCCGCAGAGAGAGTGCGCCGCAAACACTGCGGGCAACGAGAAACCCTGCGGAGGGCGGCCGCACCCGGGTGGATGCGGCCGCAAAAAGGAGGCGCATTCGTTCCGCGCCGACGCTAAGCCGTCCTGCGCCGTCCCGCCGCCAGTTCGCGGACATGGTTCAGGAAGATCGTCCGCTGCAGCGCGTCCAGTTTCGCCGTGTACACCGCGATCTCCGCCAGGAAGGGATCCATCATCAGCATCGCCGTCTCGTTCGAGTGGCGCGTGCTCGCATCCCGCAGCAGCGCCGAGATATCCACCTCGAGCGCCTTCGCCAGACGGTCGAGCGACGACAAGGTCGGCATCGCCTTGCCGTTCTCGATCTTCGAGATGTACGTGCGCGGCACGCCCATTCGCGCCGCCAGTTGACGCTGGCTCAGGTTGCGCACGTGACGCAGGTCCCGCACCGCGGCCGCCACCTGAATTCCTTCCGCCTCCGCCGGCGGAGGCATGAAGGCTACCGGAGCTGGAGCCGGCTTCTCGACTATCAGCGACCGGCGGCAGCGGCGGCACAGAAGTGAAGGTGTGCGAAATTGCACGAGCTTGCAGTGGTCGCAGCGCAAAACCTCGCGCGCTGTCTCAGCCGGGGTAAACGGCGTCGTGATCGTGGCCATCGATGGGTTAGGCGGGCGGATGCCAGAGCAAGGTCTCCGCGGCGCAAGCGTCCGATAACAGTCGCCTGCGATGTGCCTAGACTGACACCCTGGTACCGGAAGAGTCAAGGCCAAGCCCAGACAAGACCGGCAGAAAAGCAGAAGAAAGCCAAACTGGAACCAGACAAGTTAACCTTGCCTGAAGGGTTAAGATGAACCTAAATGACATGCCCATGCTCAACATGCACGATCGCGCTCACGCCCTCGCCCTGATGCAGGAGTGGACCCTGGGCGACAGCCTTCGCAAACACGCGCTCAGCGTCTCCTTCTGCTGCGAGGCCTACGGGCGCCTGGAAGCCGGGCGGCTCGGGCTCCCGGCCGATCAAGCCGCCGAGCTTACCGGCGCCTACGCCTGCGCCGGTCTGCTGCACGACTTCGACTACGAGCGCCATCCCACGCCCGCCGAGCATCCCTTCGTCGGCGTGGCCTTCCTGCGCGAGCATGGCTGGCCCGAGCCGATCCTGCACGCCATCCTCGCCCACGCCGACTACTCCGGCGTCCGGCCCGAGTCGCACCTCGACAAGACTCTCTTTGCATCCGATGAGCTCGCCGGCTTCCTCACCGCCTGCGCTCTCGTCAAGCCGGCCAAGTCGATCCACGACGTCGAGCTGAAGGGAGTCGTCAAGAAGATGAAGGAGAAGGGCTTCGCCCGCGCCGTCAAACGCGAGGACATCGCCGCTGGAGCCGCCCTGCTCGGGCTGGCGCTTGAGGACCATATCAGCATCTGCCTCAAAGCCATGCAGGCCCATGCCGCGGAGCTCGGATTGGCGGGCGTTTAGTCCGCGAACGGCTCGGTCCCTTGCCGGTGTCGCCGCAAGGCATCGAGGTGAATCACAAACGCAATCAGCGCCCCCGCGATGGTGCACCACGCCCGCCGCTCTGCCAACTCCGGTCCCGGGGTCTGGTTCAGCGAGAGCAGAAAGACAATGTACGAGGTCAGGCAAAGCGTATACAGGCCATAGTTCACCGAGTTGGTCGCAAACGACCAGAACGCAAAAAAGGTGGTCAGCGCCGCCAGCGTATACGGTCCCAGCGGCACATGCACGGCCAGCTGCGTGGCTAGGATCGCTCCGGCCAGCGTGCCGCCGATGCGCAGCAGGCCGCGGGTGAGCGTCTCAAAGAAGGCCGGCTTCTGCACCAGCAGCGCCGTCATCGGCACCCAGTAGCCCGACTGCATGTTGAGCTGACGGTAGAGCTCGGAGGCAATCACCACCGTAATCATCATGCGTAGCGCATACGCCGCCGCTGTGCGGCGATCCGGCGCAGGCAGCGCCTCGGGCAGATGCCGCAGGCGTACCAGCAGTTCCCGCCGCTGATCGTAGAACGATCGCGGAATCGCCAGCAGATCTTTTCTGAGTTCCGGAATCAGGCGCAGACCCGCGCTGGTAAAAAGAACCTGGACCACGCCGCCCAGCGCGATCAACCCGGCCCGCGTGAACGATCCATGCAGGTTCGACGGAAAGGCCGAAGCCACAAACAAAGCGACCGACGCCTGCTGGCCCACCCACGCCACGCCCGAGTTGCGCACCGTCAGCACGCCGTAGAGCGCCGCAGATAGGGCGGAAAACAGCACAAGCGTGAACCCTCGGTGCCCCGCAATCGTTCCGGCAAAGGCTGCCGTGGCCGTTGCGAACACCCCCAAGATCATCGGCCGCACGCGCGAGTCCGCAATCCGCTGGTTGGCGCCGAAGCCGATCGTCAGCGCGCCGCCGCTCGCAATCAACGCGCCGCCGGGATGTCCGGCCGCTACGCCCACCAGGACGCAAAGCGCCACGGCCGAGGCGCTGACCAGCGGCAGGCGCAGCTGGAGCGCGTCCCAGTGAAAGGTGTAGAGATCGGCAAAGAAGTGGTTTGGCGTGGAGGTCGCCAAGCCTCTACCCGCGTTCTGTCCCGAGCCCAGGGCGCTGTTCTGGTCCGGGATCGCGGAAGAAGTCGACACCGCTCCAGTGTAAAGGGGCCGCGCGGTCGTCAGTTCGCATGGCAGCCGCGCAGGATCGCCAGCCAGAGCAGCGACAGCACGACTGACCCGATGAGGCCGACCGTGAGCTTTGCCTTCCGGCTCGCCGGCTGGATCGGAGTTCCCCCGCTGCTGCGGCTGTTCTGCGCCGGGTCCAACGGGTTGTAGCTCACCGGGATGCGCTCGTTCTGCGGCACCGCCACCGGCGACTGGAACTCATCCGAGTAGAGCCGCCCATGCGCGTAGTAGTCGAAGGTGATGCGGAACTTCTCGCCCAGCTGGAAGCCGAACGCTAGCGGACTGAGCGCGCGAAACTGGTAGCGGCAGCTGGTCACCGTCGCCTCGGTCGCAATCCACTCCGCGTTCGTCACAGCGAGGCCGTCTGGATGCGGGGGATGCCTGCCTCGGCCAGCGCCCGATCGGTCTCCGCCACCGACCCGGGCAGTCCGACCGCCCGCGTCGCATCCTCGACGACCACCGTCGCAAACCCGAGCGCGCGCCCGTCCACCGCCGAGAAGCGCACGCAGAAGTCATACGCCAGCCCGGCCAGAAACAGCCGCCCTAAGCCGCGCTCGCGCAGGTAGCCGGCCAGCCCGGTCGGCGTGCAATGGTCGTTCTCCAAAAAAGCCGAGTAGCTGTCGATCTCGCGCCGAAACCCCTTGCGCAGGATCAACTCCGCATGCGGCACGTCGAGCCCCGGAGCCAGCGCCGCGCCCGCCGTGTGCTGCAGGCAGTGCTCCGGCCATAATGTCTGCGGTCCGTAGGGCGCGTCCACCTGCTCGTAGGGCTGCTTGCCCGCGTGCGCCGAGGCAAACGAGATGTGCCCCGGCGGATGCCAGTCCTGGGTCAGCACCACATGCTCGAACCGCTGAGCAAGCGCGTTGATTCCGGACAGAATCTCATTTCCGCCGGGCACGGCGAGCGCTCCGCCCGGCATGAAGTCCGGCTGCAGGTCGATCAGCAGAAGCGCGTCGGTAGAATAGATCTGCATCTGGCCTGCGCTTAGCATGACACTCGGCAGGCTAGGGTACAAGTGAAGCCATCATGATCTCGCGTCGCACGATCTTCGTTCTGCTGTTCGCACTCTTGCTGGCGGCGGGTCTTTGGGTCTGGTCGGCGCAGCATCGGGATGAGTGCTCGGCGTTCCTAGGCGGCGATCGTCAGGCGCCGGCATCTCAGATAGTCGAGACGGGCACGCGCACCATCGTAGTCCCATGCCGGGACTGGCTCTTGCGTCAGTCCGCGCTTGTGCAGATGCTCTGCGTGCTGACCGTGGCGGGCTTTGCCGCCTTCGTGGTCAGCCTGTGGGCGGATCGGAAGAAGGAAAGACCATGGTGAAGATTGTGGAGTGCCCGCGCGACGCGTGGCAGGGACTTGCCCGGGTCATGCCGGCGGAGGTCAAGGCGGACTACCTGCGCGTACTGATGGCGGCTGGCTTCCAGCACATCGATGCGGTCAGCTTTGTCTCGAAGGCGGCCGTGCCGCAGATGGCCGACGCGGAACAGGTGCTGACCTATCTCGATCCTCCTAGCTTTAATCCTAAGGACAACAGCGGCGTGGAAATCATCGGCCTCGTCCTGAACGAAAAGGGCGCGGAGCGAGTGATCCAGACCGAGGCGGTCTCGACCTTGGCCTTCCCGTACTCCCTCTCGCCCGAGTTCCTCAAGCGCAACGGCAATCAGACGCCGGAGGAGTCGCTTGAGGCGTTGGAGGCTGTGGGCACGCTCGGCTATTAGGCAGGGCTGGAGGTGGTCGCGTATGTCTCGATGGCCTTCGGCAATCCGTATGGAGAGCCCTGGTCGATCGACGAGGTGATCGACGCCTGCGACCTGCTGGTGGACTGCGGCGTGTCGCAGATCTCGTTGGCCGATACGGCGGGACTCGCGACGCCGCGGCTGGTAGCCGACCTGTTCACGGATGTGCGTGCGGTGCACGACCGCATCGAGATCGGGCTGCATCTGCATACGCGCGCGGAGACCGCGGCCAGCCTTGTAGAGGCGGCGTACGAGGCAGGGTGCCGGCGGTTCGACGCGGCGATCGGCGGCCTGGGCGGATGCCCGTTCGCGCAGGATGCGCTGCTGGGGAATCTGCCGACCGAGGTGCTGGTGAAGGAGCTAGCGCGGCTGGGGGCGGATCTGCCGGAGTTGCGGCCGCTCGAGAGCTTGATTGCGGCGACCCGGGAGATGGAGCGGAAGTATGGCGCCCGGGTCCAATAACGATCGCGGCTACAGCATTTCCCCTGTAGGTGGAGCTGTGACACGATCCTTATGAGCGTTTTCTCCTAAGGAAAACGCCACCGCACGCCTGATTCGGGAAAACCTAGCAACGGGGAAAATGCTCTAGAAGGGAATGTCGTCGTCGGTGATTCCGTTCTCGCCGTAGTCGGGTACGCTGGCCGGAGTGCGCTGGTCGTAGTTCGTGCTGGAGGAGGAGGCCGCGTTCGAGCGGGAGTAGCCCCCAGCGCCGCTGCCGCTGCCGTCTCCAGCAGCTTTGCCTCCCAAAAGCGACAGATCATTGACCAGAATCTCTGTCTTGTACTTCTTCTCTCCGCTCGCTTTGTCATCCCAGGAGCGGGTTTGAATCTTGCCTTCGACGAAGATTTGGGAACCCTTCTTGACGTAGTCGCGGACGATCTCAGCGGTGCGCTGAAAGCAGACCAGGTTGTGCCACTCGGTTTTGTCGGTCCAGTTTCCCTGGGGATCCTTCTGGCGATCGGCCGTGGCGAGCGAGAAGCTGGCGACGGTCATCCCTCCGGCCGTCGAGCGGATCTCGGGGTCTTTGCCTACATTGCCAAGAAGGAAAACTTTGTTGACGCCCTTCGCCATGCGAGTGTGCTCCCGTGCTGGAGATGAGGTTGCAGAATAGCAGATGTGGATGGCGAAAAGGCTTACCGGGCGCCCGGTAAGCCTGAAGAGAGAAAGCGGGAGCCGGCAGGATCGAGCACCTTACTTGCTGGCTGTGGTTACCGGCTTGGGCTTGAGCGTATGCTCCTCTAGCGCCTGGGCCTGCGGCAGGTACCCGATCGCTTTGGCAATCTGCGGATCCCACTCGGCAAGCACCTTCATGCCTTCGAGCTGGCCGAACTCCGAGGTGAAGAGCTCGGCTTTGATCTCGGCCTTGATCCAGTCGAGATTGGCCTGAATGTCGGCGTCGCTGACCTCGATGTTCTTCGACTTGAGAAAAGACTTGAAATCGCTCAGCACCGCGTCGTTGACCACGAAGTCCTTGCTGACGGTGTTTTTGGCGAAGTAGCGCCGGTCGAAGTTGAGGAAGGCGTGCTGCTGCAGCAGAACATCCTCGGGGTGCGTGGATTTTATCGGATCGATGTGCTCATCCGGGGTGATGCCGCCGCCGCCGTAGACCGTGCGTCCATCGTCGGTCAGCTTGACCTCGCGGTTGGCGTTGTCCTTGGGGTTTGAGGCGTCGCGCACATAGTAGTAGTCATAGAGCGACATGTTGTCGTAGGGGCGCTGGATGAGCCGGCCGGAGGGCGTGTAGTAGTGGAAGGTCGTCAGCGCCAGGCCGGTGTTCTGGCTGATGTTGAAGACGGTCTGGACGAGGCCTTTGCCGAAGGTGGTCTCGCCGACGATGAGCGCGCGGTCGTGATCCTGGAGGGCGCCCGAAACGATCTCGGCGGCGGAGGCGGTATTGCGATTGACCAGCACGACGATCGGGTACTTCGGCCCCTGCTCACCGCTGGTGACTGAATAGACCTGGTCGGCGGCAACACGGCCGTGCTGCGAGACGACGACCTGGCCCTTCTGCAGGAACTTGCTGGACATGTCGACTGCCTGGTTCAGCAGGCCGCCGGGGTTGCCGCGCAGGTCGATGACCAGGCCCTTGAGCGGACCCTCGCTGCGGAACTTGTCGAGCGCATCGCCGACCTCATGCGCGGTCGTCTCCTGGAAGTTGGTGACGTGCATGTAGCCGATGCCGGGCTGGATCTCAAAGGCCAGATCGACGGAGGGCCGGGGAATCTCATCGCGGACGAGGTCGAAGGTGAGCGGCTTATCCTTGCCTTCGCGGCTCATGGTCACCAGGACGTGCGTCCCTCGCGGACCCTTCAGCATGGAGGCGATCGCGGCCGAATCAAGCCCGTCGGTGGGCTTGCCGTCCACCGAGATGATGAGGTCGCCGGGCCGGATGCCGGCCTTGTACGACGGCGTCCCCTCAAAGGGGTACAGCACGAAGGTCTTCATGACGCCATCGACGAGCTGCGGCTGAATGGTCATGCCGACGCCGTAGTAGCGGCCGTGCTGGTCCTCGCGCATCTGCGCGTAGGCCTTGGGATCGTAGAAGTTCGAGTGCGGATCGAGCACGTGCAGCATGCCCGGGATGGCGCCGTCGTAGATGGCCTTGTCCGTGCGGTCGTCGTTCATCTTCTCGGCGTAGTTCTGCTCGACGATCGAGTAGACCGAGGTGAAGGACTTGAGCGAGTCGCGGAGGCTCGATTCGTCGGACGCGGACTGGGCCGAGACCTTCTGGCCGACCACGGCCCCGAGAACGCCGCAGGAGACAAGAAAGACCGAAACGGAGACGAGAGCGCGGCGGGTACGGGATGCCATGAGCTTCAATTGACCTCGGAGGCGAGCGAACGTCGCCCCACAGTGCGATTGGACGGAGTATAGCAGGAGCTGGTTAGCCGTTCCCGCGCGGGCTGGGCCTCTCCCACCTTTGTGGCAGACAGAGGACGCGGCGCCAGGAACTGCGTGACGCGCGCGCCGTCCGGGTAAACGCATACGTTATCCGGGTAGACGCGTACGCCGTCGGGGTAGACGCGTACGCCGTCCGGGTAGAATAAAACGACGCGATACCAAGCTGGCCCTGGACGGAGTCCAATCCAGGTGGCGTTGAGATCCATGGCTGATTTTTAGGAAGTGAGAGCGCGTTGAGCTTGAAGACGATACTAGGCGGGCGGAAAACACGTAAGGAGCGGTGGGCACAGGTGAGCGCGCTGGCGCTTGGGATGGCATGGATGATGCCCGGTCTGTCGCCGGCGCAGCTGGTCAAGGCGCCCCGCTATGGCAGCACTCTGGACAATCCCGCGCCGCAGCTGAACCTGCCGCCCCTGCCGCCGGCGCTGACTCCGCACGGCACGGTGGTCGAGGACATCGTGGTCCGGGTAGACGACCAGATCATCAGCCGCAGCGACGTGGCCCGGGCGGAGCAGCAGCTGCAGGAGGAGGCGGCGCAGGCCAACGTGCCGGCGTCTGAGCTGGCGCAGCGGCAGCGGGACCTGCTGCGCGACATGATCGACCAGCAGCTGCTGCTCTCGCGCGCCAAGGAGTTGGGGCTGAATGCGGACGCGGATGTGATCCGGCAGCTCGACGAGATCCGCAAGCAGAACAAGATGGATTCGCTCGACGACCTGGAGAAGGCGGCGCGGCAGCAGGGCGTGAACTTCGAGGACTTCAAGGCCAAGATCCGCAACCAGATTCTCTCGCAGCAGGTGGTGCGCGATGAGGTGGGCCGGCGCCTGCAAATGACCGAGGCGGAGGAAAAGAAGTATTACGAGGATCACCTGAAGGACTTCGATCAGCCGGAACAGGTGCGGCTGAGCGAGATCTTAGTGCCGCTGCCGGAGAACGCTTCTCCGGCGGAGATTGAGCAGGCGCAGAACAGGGCGAACGGGATCAAGACGCAGGTGATGCAAGGGACCGATTTTGCTGCGCTGGCGAAGAAGGTGTCGGGCGGTCCCTCGGCGGCGCAGGGCGGCGAGCTTGGGCTGTTCAAGCGCGGGGCGCTGGCGCCGGTGCTCGAAGAGCAGACGTTCCACCTGAAGCCGGGTGAATCGACCCAGCCCATCCGTACGCGGCAGGGCTTTGTCATTCTAAAAGTAGAGGATCATCTTGCGGCGGGGCCGGCCCCGATGAAGAGCGTCGAGCCGCAGATCCAGGAGGCGCTGTACGTCGCGCAGATGCAGCCCGCGATGCGCGCTTACCTGAGCAAGCTGCGGGAGCAGTCCTATGTGGATGTGCAGCCGGGATTCGTCGACTCGGGAGCGACTGGGAACGAGACCAAGCCGGTATTCACGGCCTATGCCCCGCCTGTGGTGAAGAAGAAGGTGACCGCAAAGAACAAGCCCCGGTTTGTGCGCGCAGGCGCAACCTCGACCGCTGCGCTGAGCAAGCCGGTCGTTGCATCGCCGGACACCACGGGTACGCGGACCATTACCGGGCCGGACGCGAAGCCGGCGATCGATCCTACGACGGGTCTGGCCAGCATCTCGCCTCCTAAGACAACTACGGCTGCGAACGGCAAGAAGGTGGCCAAGGTAAAGCGGGAGAAGGTTCGGTTCGGCCAGGCTCCGACGCACGCGCTTCCTGGCGACAATGGCGAAGCGACTCCGACCTCGGATGGCGGCGTGGTTGCCGCGGGGGAGAGCCCGGGAGCGGCTGGGATCGGCGCTTCTCCGGCAGCCACTCCAGTCGAGACGGCAAATCTCAACGACAACCCGCTGACTCCCGTAGCTCCGGTACGGACCAAGACCCGCTTCGCCGCAAAGGAAGCGGAAGTGAAACAGAAGAAGGTCAAGACGGTCAGAGCGAAGCAGGTGGAGAAAGCGGCTGCGACGCCAACACCGATCACGGCGGAAGAGAAGGCGACGCAGCAGACCCAGGCCGCTCCGCTGGGCGTGGCCGGCGTGGACACGTCGAAGAAGCCTAAGAAACCGAAGCGGGTCAAGGGCGCGCCCAAGGAGCGGTTGGAGGATAAGCCCGCGGCTGCGCCCGTGGTTGCGCCGACCGTTGCCCCCACAGCAAGCCCGGCGCTGGCCCCGACCGCAGACACGCCGCCCAGCACCAAGGCTCCCGGAGCGGCTGCAACGGCGCCGCCGCCCCAACTCTAGCCCGGGCCGGCCATGCTCTTGGTAAGCTAGGGCAGCATGAAAGCTTTCTACGTGGCCGACGCTCCGCGCTTTGAAAACGCGCAGATCATCTCCTTCTTCTGTCTATCCCGGATCTCTGTACGCGAACGAAAGGGCGGAGACGGCCAGTACCTCGCCTTGACCCTGAGCGATAAGACCGGGTCGCTCGAAGCGCGCATGTGGGAGGAGTTCTCGGACGTCTTGTCTTCCTGCGGCGAGGGCTGCTATGTCAAGGTGCAGGGGCAGGTCGCGAAGTACCAGAACCGCTGGCAGATCACGCTGATGCGCATGCGCGGTGCCGCGGAGACGGAGATCGATACCGGGGACTTTCAGCCGGTCTCTGACCTTGCCGTGGAACAGATGGATGCGGAGCTGCGCGGCATCGTGGCCGGCTTCCACAACCCTGACCTGCAACGGCTGGTCCTGGCCTTTTTAGATGACCCGGAGATCGGGCCTGCCTTCCGCGCGGCGCCGGCGGCCAAGATGCTCCATCATGCCTGGATTGGCGGGTTGCTCGAACATGTGTTGACGCTCGTCAAGGTGTGTCTGGCGACGGCTCCCTTTTACCCGGAGGCCGACCCGGATCTGCTGGTCACCGGAGCGATCCTGCATGACATCGGCAAGGTGCGCGAGCTGAGTTGGAAGACTAGCTTCCGTTACACGCTCGAAGGCCAGCTGATCGGGCATATTTCGATTGCGCAGGGCATGTTGCGCGAGAAGCTGAAGGAGCTTGCGCCGTTCCCGGAGCGTCTGCGGATTTTGGTCGAGCACATGCTCCTGTCGCATCACGGCCGGCTCGAATTCGGCAGCCCCAAGTTGCCGATGACCCCGGAGGCGATGCTGCTGAGCGCGCTCGACGATCTTGAGGCTAAGTTTGCGGCCATGCGGCGGGAGTTTGCGGCGGCCGAGAGCGCAGGCAAAGGCCCTGGAGAGCTTACCGAGTGGGTCCGGAGTATGGACCGCAACCTGTTTGACTCGCAACGCTGGCTAGCCGAGGAACGAATCGCTGCGGCCGCTCCGGAGTTCGACACCGCTGAGGGCCAGACCTCCGCCGCAGACGCCGGCGCGCGATTGTTACAATCAAGTTTCGGCTCTGATACGGAACAGAGCCCGGAACAGGCCGCGGAACAGAGCGCCGAACAGGCCGCTGACAGGGATACATGCTGAGATTTTCGACAGCCGGCGAGAGTCACGGGGAGGCGCTGGTGGCGCTCGTCAGTGGCCTGCCCGCGGGCGTTCCAGTGGACCAGCCGCGGCTGGACCGGGAGCTCTGGCGGCGGCAGCAAGGGTATGGCCGCGGCGGCCGGATGCGTATCGAGCAGGACCGCGCCCACATCCTCAGCGGTGTGCGCCATGGCAAGACGATCGGCTCGCCGGTAGCGATGACCTTGGCGAACAACGACTGGAAGAACTGGGAAGAGATTCTTCCGGTGGGCGCGGGAGACGCGGAGAAGCATAAAGCAGTCAAGAGTCCGCGGCCGGGACATGCCGATCTTCCCGGGAGCCTCAAGTACGACTTCGCCGACGCACGCTACGTGCTCGAGCGGGCCAGCGCGCGCGAGAGTGCAGCGCGGGTCGCCTGCGGGGCGCTCGCCAAGATGCTGCTCGGTGAGCTTGGCGTGGAGGTTGGCAGCCATGTGCTGCGGGTCGGCGCGGCGGAGCTTGGACGCGAGGCTGCCTGGCCGGAGATTGTCGCCGCAAACGCAAAAGAAGAGATCCTGCTCAACTGCGTGGATACGGAGGCCGAGGCGCGGATGAAAGCGGCGGTCGACCAAGCGCTGCGAACCGGCGACACGATCGGCGGTGTCTTTGAGGTGGTGGTGCACGGGCTGCCGCCAGGCGTCGGTACGCACGTGAACTGGGACGAGCGCATGGACGGGTTGCTCGCGCAGGCGGTGATGAGTCTGCAGGCGGTGAAGGCGGTCGAGCTTGGACGCGGAGTGACGGCGGCGCAGTCGATGGGCTCATCGGTCCACGATGCCATTGGTTACCAGTCCGCACAAGCCGAACAGGGTGATGCCGAGCCGGAGGACGGCGGCGCGAAGTTCACGCGCTTCTCCCGCGAGAGCAACAACGCGGGCGGCCTCGAAGGCGGCATCTCGAACGGGGAAGACGTCGTCGTGCGCGGATACCTGAAGCCGATCTCAACCTTGCGCCGGCCGCTTGCCAGCGTGAGCTTCGAGACCCGCGAGAGTGTCAAGGCGGCATACGAACGCAGCGATGTCTGCGTCGTGCCGGCGGCGGGCGTGGCGGCGGAGGCGATGGTGGCGCTCACCGTCGCGCGGCTGGTGATCGATAAGTTCGGGGGCGATTCGCTCCGGGAGCTGAAGCGCAACTACGCCGGCTACTGCGAGCAGATCCGCGGATTTTAGGAGAGATGAGTGGCAGCGAAGACCGCAGAGAAGACGCCCGCGCCGAAGAAGTTCGCGGGCAAGATTCACACCGTCGTGAAGTGGCCCGACCCCGTGCTCGCCAGGCGCGGCGAGGATGTGACGGTGTTCGACAAGTCGCTCGAGATGCTGGTCGAGGAGATGTTCGAGAGCATGTATGCCGCGCAGGGTATTGGCCTCGCGGCGCCGCAGATTGCGATCTCGAAGCGCATCACGGTGGTCGACGTGAGCTTTCGCAAAGATCCGAAGGACAAGCTGACGCTGATCAACCCCGAAGTGATCTACGTCGAAGGCAAGCAGACCGAAGAAGAGGGCTGCCTGAGCCTGCCGGAGATCCGGGAGAAGGTCAATCGCGCGGCCAAGGTGCGGGTGCGCGCCCAGAATGTCAAGGGCGAGTGGTTCGAGGTCGAAGGCGACGAGCTGCTGGCGCGCGCGCTGCAGCATGAGATCGACCATCTAGACGGAGTCCTGTTCATCGATCGCCTGAGCCGCCTGAAGCGGGAGCTGGTGCTGCGCAAGATCCGCAAGCTGCAGAAAAATGGTGAATGGTGAAGCTGGTTTTCTGTGGCACTCCGGAGTTTGCGGTGGCTACGCTGAATGCGGTGCTCGCGGCCGGGCACACAGTAGAGCTTGTGCTCACCCAGCCGGATCGCGTCGCGGGCCGGGGACTTGCGCCTCACATCTCGGCGGTCAAGGCAGCGGCGCTGCGAAATGGGCTGCGATTGCTGCAGCCGGAGAAGATTAAGCACAATCAGGAACTCCGTCAGCGCCTGGAAGCGCTGGCTCCGGACGCAATCCTCGTTGTGGCTTACGGACGCATTCTCCCCGATTGGATGCTGGCTCTTCCGCGGTACGGGTGCATCAACCTGCATGGCTCGCTGCTGCCGAAATACCGTGGAGCGGCCCCGATCCAGTGGGCGATTGCGAACGGCGAAACCGTAACCGGCGTGACCACGATGCGTCTTGACGCGGGGCTGGATACCGGGCCGATGCTGCTGGCGCAGGCGCTTCCCATTGCGCCCGAAGAGACGGCCGAGGACCTGTTCGAGAGCCTCGCGGAGAAGGGAGCCGGCCTCATGGTCCAAACGCTCCTCGGGCTCGAAGACGGGAGCGTTACGCCCGTTGAGCAGGACCACGCCTGGGCGACGCTGGCGCCCATTCTGACCAGGGAAGACGGGCGTATGGACTTCGGACGCACAGCGACCGAACTGCTAAATCGCTGGCGAGGCTTTCAGCCATGGCCGGGTGCGTTTACCACGCTGCGGGGCAAGAAGCTGATCGTGACTCGCCTGGCTGCAGCAGAGATTTCATGTCCGCAGGGAGAGCTGCGCGTCGAGCAGGATCGTCTGTTCGCCGGTTGTTCGAGTGCGGCCCTCGAGCTGCTGGAGGTCCAGATGGAAGGCAAGAAACGGATGCCAGCGAGCGAGTTTCTCCGCGGCTTCCAGCTGCTACGCGGCGAGCGGGTAGGCAGTTGAAGAGCAAGGGGCAGAACACCGGGCAACGTTCCCGGACGAACAAGCCGCCCTTGCCTGCCAAGAGCCAGGAGCAGGCGGGGCTGGAGGCTGCCGCCCGGGTAATCGCCGCGGGTGGACGGGTTCCAAAGAAGTTCGGCCTGGCAGTGGCGGCCGGGGCGCGTCCGGCCAGCGCGGGCCCGACCCTGGGCGCGGCTACCGCACTGGCAAAGGTCACGCCCGCACGTCTGGCCGCCTTCGAAATCCTGACGATCGTCGCCTCGGGCAAGGCCCACAGCGACGAACTGCTGCACGGCGCCCGCACACAAACTCTTTCAGAGCCGGACCGGCATCTGGCGACCGCGCTCGTAATGGGCGTTCTTCGCTGGCAGATCGCGCTCGATGCGCGGGTTCGCGCTCTGCTGGAGCGGCCCGGCCAGGCGCTGCCGGAGCCGGTGCTGCTGGCGCTCCGCCTAGGTGCTTTTCAGCTCCTGCACATGGATCGCATTCCCGCGCACGCGGCTCTGTCGGAGTCGGTGGAGATTTGCCGCGCGGCCGGTCACCCGCATGCGACCGGCCTGGTGAACGCCATTTTGCGTAAGCTGGCGGCTGCGCCCGCGCCCAAGCAGCCCATCTTCGAGTCTACAGCCGCGTTTGCCGCGCGGCTTGGGCATCCACTGTGGTTGGCCGAGCGCTGGACCCATCACTATGGGCGAGAGGCTGCGCTCACGATCTGTGCCGCCGGTCAGATGGAGCCTGACGCCGCCGATCCAATCTCTAGCTTGTTTGAGGCCGATCCCGCCCTGCCACAAACCGACGCGGGTTCGCGCTTAGTCGCCGAACTGGCTGCGGCGGCGATGCCGGAGCTTACAGGCCGGCGTCCGCGAGTGTGGGACTGCTGCGCGGCTCCCGGGGGCAAGACGCTGGTATTGGCCAAGCGTCTGCCGGGCGCCGAGATCCTCGCCACGGATCTCAGCAGCCGGCGTCTGGCGCAGATGCAGGCGCGCTTTGCCCGATTCGCCTATGCGGGCGCAATCCAAACAGCCGTCGCGGACGCTACCGAGCTGCCCGAGGAGGCCGGATCATTCGACCTCATCCTGTGCGACGTTCCCTGCAGCGGCACCGGGACGTTGGCGCGCAATCCGGAGATCCGTCTGCGGCTCCAGCGGGAAGACCTGGCCCGCCAGGCGGAGCGGCAACGCGCAATCCTGAATGCGGCTCTGCTGCGGCTCGCCCCGGGAGGCCGGCTGGTATACTCTACCTGCTCGCTCGAACCGGAGGAGAACGAAGAGGTCGCCGCGCAAGCTCCCGCCGAAGTCTCCCGCATCTCTCTTGCGCATCTGCTTGGCAGTGTCCCCGGACTGAGGCTCCCACCCGAGTCCGTGATCCGCAGCAACGCGCTGCGCACGCTGCCCGGGGTACATCCTTGCGACGGCTTCTACGCGTTGGTGTTCGAAGCGTAATCAGCGCGGAGCCAGGGTCACGCGAATCGCCTCTCCGCGGGCGATGCGGTGTCCCGGCTGCGGACTCTGGCTGAGAATGAACGAGCTGGAGCTCACCGGGGCGGGCGTAACGGGCACATCGAACGAGGGATCGAGTGGGTTGGGCGGAGCGGTAGAAGCTGCTGGACTGCTTCCCGTTGAGTCATCCTCAGACGGAGCGGCGGGCTCCTGGGCGTTAGAAATGTGCAGGCCGGCAGTCGCCAGGCGAGCCGAAGCCGAGCCCAGAGAGAGACCGACGATTGCGGGCATCACATAGGAGGCGCGCTCCGCGGCGTCTTCCGGGTCGGAGACAAGCAGCGAGACGTTGGGCCCGGTCAGGCTGTTGCTGTTCGGCGGAGGAGACTGCGCAAGAATGATGCCGGCGGGGGAAGGACCCGGCAGATGCACGATTGCGCCGATTTCGAGCTGCAGGCGGCGCAGCACGAGGGAAGCCGGACGCTCGCTTTGCCCGACCACATCCGGTACATCGAGGTGCTGGCCGCCCAGGGACTCGGTCACCCGGATCTGCCAGCCCCGCCGCACCCGTGAGCCGGCCGAGGGAAGCTGCGATAGCACCCGGTTGGGCGGCATCGCCGAGGAGTAGAAGCGGTTTTCCACGGATAGGCTGAGACCCAGTTTCCTGGCTGCGGCGGCGGCATCGGTGTCGGAAAGTCCGCTGAGGTTCGGTATGGCGACTTCGCGTCCGTGGATGGCGATCCGCATCGTCGCGAAAGCGCAGAGGAGCGCTACGAGCGCCAGCAGGAGACCGGCAGCGGAGCGGGTGAGGATGTCAAGAAAGGTCCGCTTCATGCTTGAACAGAATAGCCCGAAGCTAGGTGAACGTGCTTCGGGTCGAGTCCGCTGCTTTCTAAAGTGATTTTAAGGAAATCTCCTCGATTCTTGGCAACGAGCTTGCTCCTAACCGATTGAGCGGAAGAAGTGAGCTATCTCTAACGCCGGTTGTCGGTTGCCGGCTCAGGGTGGATCAGGAGGCGAGAGACTTCGGGAGCTTTCAGCTTGAACGCATTTTCCAGTCGAGTGATGACCTGGTGAACCTGCGCCATCGGCAGCTCGTCTGAGAGCGTGCAATGGCAGTTCACCTGGACGCGGTCGTGATGTCGCGAGACCAGGATGTCGTGAATGTCGAGCACCTCAGGAAAGCTCCAGGCGACCTGGCGCAGCGTCTGGCGCAAAGCTTGAGACTCCCGGTCCTGTTCCAGCGACTCGGGACTTTCAATGGTGGCCGGCTCGCTCTCGATGTGCGTAAGAATGGAGGCGATGTTCGGAACCTCCTTGTGGATGTCGGCCTCAAGCCGACTGACGATCTCGTGCGCCTCCCGGAGCGGAAGCCGTTCGTTCAACTCCAGGTGCAGCTCCAGATGAAGAGCGCTGTCATAGTGCTGGAGGGAGACGTCATGGATGGAGAGGTTCGCGCGGGCGGCGACGGCGCGAACTCGGTCATGGACGCTTTCGGCAAGGGTTGCGGTCGGTACGGAGTGAATGACGACATCGGCTTCCGGCAGCACGCGCCGGATGGCCGAGGTAGCGTCTAAGGTAATTTGCTCGGAGCGCTGGAAGGTGAGCGTGCGCGGCATCGCCAGGGTGACATCGGCAAAGAAGTTGGAGCCGGAGCGGCGCGTGCGAAGGCGATCGACGGAGAGCACCCCATCGATCCGGCCGAGATCGTGGATGAGCTTGCGACGGGTCTGAGTAGCGGTTGCGCCTTGGTGGGCGGGTGTCGCGTCGAGCAGAGTATCTGCGGTCTGGCGAGCCAGAGACCAGGAGACCCGCAGGATGATCGCCGCCACGATCAGGGCGGCGATGGGATCGGCCATCTCGAGCACGGGCACATGCAGCAGCTCGCCGCACTTGGTAGCGGCGAGACCCAGCAGGACCGCGAGCGAGGCCCAAAGATCGGTGCCGAAGTGTACGGCGTCCGCGGCCAGAGCGTCGGAGTGCTGCTCCTTGGCGATCTTTCTCAGACTGCGTGAGCGGGTGTAATCGACTGCGATGGAGAGCAGCAGGACAAGAAAGGGCCAGATGGAGATTGGAAGCGCGAGGCGATGATGATGAACGATGCGGGACAAGGATTCCGAGATGATCCAGACCGAAGAGGCCAGCATGAGGCCTGTTTCGAGAAAGGCGGAGAGTGACTCGATTTTTCCGTGGCCGTAGTTGTGTTCGTCGTCGGCTGGACGGTCGGCGGCGTGGACGGACAACAAGGTGATGGCGGCGGCCACCAGGTCGATGGCGGAGTGAGCGGCCTCGGAGAGCATGCCGAGCGAACCGGTCAGAAGTCCGGTGAGGAGCTTTAAGAAGGTGATGGCGAAGGCTGCGAGAACGGAGAACAGAGCGGCGGAATGCTTCGCTTTGGGGCGGACAGAAGGAGCGGACGGCGGCAAAGTGGCGGCGTTGGCTGAAGATGCAAGCTTCGGTTCTGCGGCCGCCCGGCTCATAGGCACGATGCTACTCGCTCCCCGGAGCCGATGCACGAAGTTCCGTGGGCAGGTTGAGCGGGTCCGGAAGAAGGCGGCGCAGGTAGAGCATGATCGCAGCGCCAAGCAGCATAGGCAAAGCCATGGTCATTAGGCCGCGTTGATAGCTGCCCGTGAGGTCGCGCATGAAGCCCATCCAGTACGGTCCGAGAAAGCCACCGGTGACGCCGATAGCTCCGATCAGGGCGAAGCCGGCGGCCGCCGCGCGGCCCTGGACATAGCTTGCAGGCAAGGACCAAAGCGGCCCCTGCATCCCGTTGAAGCCAATCACGATAAGGGCAAAGGCGAGTACGACAATCGAAGGAGAGTTGGTCCAGCCGCACAGCAGAAAGCCGGCGGACATGAGCAGGGCGGCCGGCACGATGACTCCGTGCCGATTCAGGGTTCGGTCGGAGTAAATGCCTCCAAGCAGCATGGCGGCAGCTCCAAGCAGTCCGGTGGCGGCGATGAGGAATCCAACCCGCGAGGCACCGAGGTGAGTCGCCGACTGCAGAATAGCCGGGGCGGAAAAAGTATAGGCGTACAGGCTGACCAGGTTGAGGAAGGAGAAAGCGGCAAAGAGCCAGACACGCCGGTCCCGCAGAGCGTCGGCAAGCGAGCCCTCTCTGCCTGCCCGCTTGGCAGGTGGAAGACGGCTCAAGATCGCTTGCTGCTCGTCCTGACTGAGCCAGGATGCCTGGGCGGGGCCATCGGGAAGAACAAAAAAGAAGAGAATACCGAGCAGAACTGCCGGCAGGCCCTCTACCAGGAAGAGCCACTGCCATCCGGCCAATCCCCAGCGTCCTTGCAGGTGCAGGAGCGCTCCGGCCAGCGCGCCCATGACGGTCGAACTGAGAGGCAGTGCAATGTAGAAGCGCGTGACCGTACGGGCGCGCCACTCCGGCGGAAACCACTGCATCAGGTAGAAGACGACCCCGGGAAAGAAGCCGGCCTCCGCGGCTCCCAGGAGCAGGCGCATGATGTAAAAGTGCGGCGGAGTGCGGATGAAAAGCATGCCCATGGCGAGCATGCCCCAGCTCACCATGATGCGGGAGAGCCAGCGCCGCGCGCCGAAACGGTACAGGAGTAGGTTGGACGGGATCTCAACGAGGGCATAGCTCAGGAAAAAAAGGCCGGCGCCCAGGCCATAGGCGGTTTCGCTGAAGTGCAGGTCGCGATTCATCTGCAGGGCGGCAAAGCTGATGTTCACCCGATCCATGTACGCGACGCAATAGCCCAAAGCGATCAGCGGAATCAGGCGCTGCGAGGCTTTCCGCAGGGCTTGACGCTCAACCGAGGACGGCGGCTGCGACACGGATGCAGGCAAGCGGAAACCTCGTTCCTGGGCGGGGGATAAAAGCAAGGTACCACGTCCAAGGAGGAGACTTCAGGGCTTGGTCGCGCGATACAGCCCGGCGACGCCGAAGGTATAGCTGGTCCAGGCAGCATCGCGAAAGCCGGCGGCCTGAATCATCTGGAGCATGCGCGGAGGACGCGGGAAGCGCTCCACCGAAGAGGGAAGATAGCGGTAGGCGTCGGCATTCGAGAGCAGGGCCCCGATGCGCGGAAGAATTTTGCGAAAGTAGAAGTTGTAGAGCGCGCCGACAAGTCCTAAGGGCTGGTTGCAGTCCAGAATAGCGATCTGCCCTCCAGGTTTCAGCACACGGTACAGTTCCGCCAGCCCGGCCTCGTAACTAGCCAGGTTCCTGAAGCCGAACGCTGAGGATATCAGGTCCATGGAAAGAGAGGGGAGGGGGAGATGCAAAGCATCAGCTTCAAGCCTCAAGACATTCTTTCCGCTGAGCTTGTGGCTCCCTCGCAAAAGCATGTTATGGGAGAAATCCACAGCAAGAATCGGAGCTGTGGAGCGTGTGGAAGGACGCCGTCTGAGCAGGGCGAGCGTCATGTCTCCTGTACCGCAGCAAAGATCGAGAACCGTGGCGTCAGGGTTGCCAAGAACGTGCCGGAGAACCCGCGCGGTGCGCCACCACCACCAGCGATCCACCCCCGCAGACAGCAGATGGTTCAGCAGGTCGTAGCGCGAGGCGATCTGATCAAACATCTGCTGGACGTCGGCGGCGGGCTGGATGGCGCCCGCGGCCGGGATCGTTGGCCGGGAGTTCTGGGAAGCGGTCATGCGTTGGGCCTGCCGGATTGCCGGACATCGCGCAGCATCGCTTCGGCCGCGGCGAGCAGTTCGGCATCCGTCACGTCGTAGACCACCTCGACGGAGCCGATCCCGGTCGGCAGCACGAAGGCGCGTTGGCCGCTGCGCTTCTTCTTGTCCGAAGCGGTTCGCTCGACGAGGTCGCAGGCAGAGGCTCGAAAGCGGGGAAGTGGGCCATACTCGAAGATTAGATTCGTCATGGCGGCGAACTGCTTGGCCGTGATGGATCCGCGTGCCCGGCCAAGATGAAGGGCGGCGATCGACCCCCAGGCGACGGCCTCCCCGTGAAGCAGGCGCTTGTACCCGGTGGCGGCCTCGATGGCGTGGCCAAGGGTGTGGCCAAAGTTGAGGATCATGCGCAGTCCGGATTCCCGCTCGTCCTCGGTGACGACAGCCGCCTTCACCCGGACCGAGGCCGTGATGACCCGGGTCAAGATGGAACAATCTGCTGAGCAAACAAGATTTTTGTTTGCTAAAAGATACGAGAAAAGCTTGCGATCTCGGATGATGGCTGCCTTGATCGATTCCTGAAGACCTGCGCGGAGTTCTCGTGGGGGTAAGGTGGAGAGCAGGTCGACATCCGCAAACACAGCCCGGGGATGGTGGAAACTGCCCACGAGATTTTTTCCGGCCACCAGGTTCACCCCGGTTTTGCCGCCGACAGATGAATCGACCTGAGCGAGCAGCGTGGTGGGCACCTGGATATAAGCAATCCCGCGCATATAGATTGCGGCCAGAAAGCCGGTGACGTCGCCGATTACGCCTCCACCAAACGCAATCAGGAGCGTGTCGCGGTCGGCGCCGGCCTCGGCAAGCTGCTCTGCCAGCGACTCGATCGAAGAGAGGCGCTTGTGCTGCTCGCCCGGCGGGAGAAAGAGGACGGTTGGACTTTGCGCTTCGGGGAAGGAGCTGCGGACCTGCTTCGACCAGAGCTTCCAGATCTTGGGAGAGGTGACAAGGACAGGCCGGAAGGGCTTGCCGCCCGCGAGTGCAAGCAGGCGGGGGTGAAGCGTTTCGATCAGGCCACGGCCGATGGTGATGTCGTAGGTTGCCGACGGGATGGCGAGCGAGAGGACTTGGGCGGGGGTTGGCACCTGCCCTCATGCTATCGCAGAGGCCGGGGTGGCTGTGGAGTGGATGAACAGGCAGCCGTGTTCGGCGGCCAGCGGGCGAGCAGAGCGGAGTAGCATTTGAGCATGGGTTCTTACGATTTCCTGGTTGTGGGTGGAGGCATTGCCGGACTGAGTGCGGTGATCCGATTGGCGGAGCAGGGGCGGGTGCTGTGCGTGACCAAGGAGTCGCTGGCGGAGTCGAACACGAGCTACGCGCAGGGTGGGATCGCGGTGGCCATGGGCGGCGAGGCGGATGTGGCGCTGCACCTGAGCGATACGGTAGGTGCCGGCGACGGCTTGGTCGATCGGGCGGCGGCGGAGACCCTGGTAAACGAGGGGCCTTTGCGGGTAGAAGAGCTGCTGGGCTGGGGAACGGAGTTCGATCGGGGCGCAGCGGGCGAGCTGCTCCGGACGCGCGAGGGAGCGCACAGCCTGTCGAGGATTCTGCATGCGCACGGAGATGCGACGGGGCGGGAGATTGCGCGGGCGTTGCTGGCGCATGTGCAGACCTTGCCGGCGGTCGAGCTGCGGGAGTGGACGACGACGGTAGATCTTGGAATGGACGCTGGACGCGTCGTGGGGGCGACGCTGCTCGACCGCGAAGACTGCCTGACCGAGGTGCGGGCCGGGGCTGTGCTGATCGCCAGCGGAGGCGCGGGGCAGGTGTATAGCGACACGACCAATCCGGCAGTGGCGACCGGCGACGGGATTGCCATGGCCTACCGGGCGGGAGCGGCGGTGGAGGATATGGAGTTCTATCAGTTCCATCCGACCGCGTTTCTGGGCGAGGGTGCGCCGCGCTTCCTGCTGAGCGAGGCTCTCCGCGGCGAGGGTGCGCTTCTGGTCAATGCACGGGGCGAGCGCTTTATGCTGGCCCTGCATCCGCAGGCGGAGCTGGCCCCGCGCGATGTAGTGGCTCGAGCGATCACTCTCGAGGCGCTGCATGGGCCGGTTTACCTGGACATGCGGGGGGTCAAGGGCGTGGAGTTTCGAGAGAGGTTTCCCAGGATCTCGGGTTTTCTCGCGGAGTACGGATTGGATTTGGCGCGAGATCTGGTACCGGTGCGTCCGGCGGCGCACTATTTGATGGGCGGCATACGGACCGACGTGGAGGGGCGGACGACGCTGCCGGGGCTCTATGCGGCGGGGGAGGCGGCGTGTACAGGCGTGCATGGGGCAAATCGGCTGGCGAGCAACTCGCTGTTGGAAGGGCTGGTGTTTGGAGTGGCGGCGGCGGCGAGGATGAGCGCGGCAGTTCGTAAAGTCGAGACTGAAAACTTCGTCCTGAAGGAAAAGAGTTGTGCGGATCACATTGACTCAAAGGAGTTTGTAGATAACTGGATTGCGAGGTTGCGAGAGTTGATGTGGCGCGATGCGGGGCTGCTGCGGGATGCGGAGGGGCTGCATCGGGCGGAAGCGGAGCTGCGCACAATGGAAGAGACTCAGCCGGCGGGGATGACTCGGCGAGCCGTGGAGGCGCGGAATCTGTTTACAGTGGCGGGGATGATTGTGCAATGCGCGCTGGGCCGGCAAGAGAGCCGGGGCGCGCATTTTCGAAACGATTTTCCGAGCAGGCATGAGCGGCCAGAGCACTCAATCCTGGAACGTGGGCGGTTGCGGTTTGAGGAGTAGTGATGGTCCTAGGCAAGCTGGGTCACGCCATACGACAAACAAGCACAGAGGATACAGAGGGAATACTCGAAAACCGAGACTTACGGGCGCTTGCCGCTAAAAGCGGGCCACGAGCCACACGCCGGCGCAAAGAAGGCCACAGCCGACCAGGCGTCCGGGCGAGGCCGTGTGCTGTCTGAAGCCGATCAGGCCGAACTGGTCGAGCAGAACGGAGGTGACGAGCGAGGCGCTGAGGCTGGCTCCGGTAAAGAGGGTGGAGCCGAGTTTCTGGGCGATGGTGAGGCCAATGATGGTGGAGAGGATGCTGACCGCGCCGCCCAGCCACGCCCACCAGGGGACGCTGCTGATGCGGCCGGCGGGCATCGCCTGGCGGAGGAAGAGTTGAAGGAGCAGGAGAGTGGCCAGGCCGGTGGCGTACACCGAAAGCGTGGCCCAGAGCGGCTTGCCCAGCTGCTTGTTAAGCTCCGCGTTGAGGCCGGACTGGAAGGGATTGGCAACGCCGGCCGCCAGCGCTACGAGAAGGAGCAGAAAGGGCATAAGGTTGGATCTCCTGGCGAGACGGAATGGACTACTCTGCTTGGACTCGATGCGCGAAGCTAAGAGGAGGTTCGAGGTACGCCGCTAAGCTCACGGCCGAGAAAGGCGGCGACCGCGCCGAGGATGCGCAGTTGGGCAGGGCCGGAGAACCAGTGGCCTTCGCCGGGAAGCAGAAGCTGCTCGTGGGGAACGCGAAGGGCGGTGAGCCGGGCCTGGAGCGCGTGGGCGAGAGCGACGGGAACGACGGTGTCGGCCTCGCCGTGGACGATAAGGGTGGGCGGGAAGCCGGGGGTGGCCTGGGCGTCGTAGGGAGGGACGAGGCCGCCGGAGATATCGACGAGGGCGCGGATACCGGGGCTGGGTTCAGTGCCGAGGGCGAGCGAGAGGAAAGCGCCGAGCGAGACGCCGACGAGGGCGATGCGGCGGGAGTCGACGGTTGGCTGGCAGCGGATGTGTGCGAGCGCGTCGCGGACCGTGGCGAGCCAGAGCGGGACGTGGAAGCCATCGGTGAGCATGGCGGGCGTGGCTCGGTCGGTTCCGGTGCGGTCGAAATAATGGACGGCGTAGACGAGCACGCCGAGCCGGGAGAGCATGGGCGCGATGCGGTCGAGCCAGAAGCTGACGCCGCCGCCGGAGCCGTGGAGCAGGACGAGGGCGGGGTGCGGGCCGGGCATGGCGGGTTGAGTGACGTGCAGGCGGATCGGTTTGCCGCCGCTGAGGAAGGTTTCCATGGGTGAGTCTGATGCGGAGTGCGTGTATGAACCCCACCTCAGACGGTGAGACTGTCTGAGATGGGGCACCCGGAATTTATTCCAAACTGCAAAGAAGTCCCTCTCGGCGCGCTCGGAGATTAGGATGGGGACGAGATGGACGAGCAGGCGGCGGAGATGGTGGCGCGGATTGCGGCGGGAGAGGCGCGGGCGTTGGCGCGGGCGATCTCGCTGGTAGAGGATGGGGCGCCAGGGGCGGAGGCCATCGTTGCGGGATGCCGGGCGCTGGTACACGAACGTGCAGGGCGGCGCGCGCGGCGGATTGGGATTACGGGCGCTCCGGGCGTAGGAAAGAGCACGGTGGTGGACGCGCTGATTCGGGAGCTGCGCGGGCGCGGCGAGCGGGTGGGGGTGGTGGCGATCGATCCGACCAGTCCCTATACAGGCGGAGCGCTGCTGGGCGACCGGATCCGGATGCAGGGGTTTGCAGGGGATGCGGGGGTGTGGATTCGCAGTCTGGCCTCCCGGCGGGCGCCGGGCGGTGTGACGCGGACGACCGCGGCGGTGTGCGGGCTGATGGAGGCCGCCGGTTTTAGGACGGTGCTGGTCGAGACGGTCGGTGTCGGGCAGGACGAGGTGGAGGTTGCGGCGATCGTGGACGCGACTCTGCTGGTGCTGGTTCCGGGAATGGGCGACGACGTGCAGAGCCTGAAGGCAGGGGTGATGGAGGTTGCCGATGTTTACGTCGTGAACAAGGGGGATCTCGCGGGGGCGGACCGGGTCGAGGCGGAGGTGCGGGCCATGCAGAGCCTGGCGTGCGAGGACGAGAAGTGGGTGCCGCCGGTGCTGCGGACAGTGGCGACCACGGGTGAGGGTGTGCCGGAGCTGCTGCTGGCGGTCGAAGGACTTCTGGCGTTGCGGGAGCCGGAGCGATGAAGCTGCTGCTCATCAATACGTGCGGGGCGGAGGGTGTCGTTGGCTTGGCGGAGGCGGAGTCCGTGACGGCGGAGCAGTGGCTGCCCGGGCGGGGATTTTCCGAAAGCCTGGTGCCGGCGATCCGGGGGATGCTGGGGCGGGCGGGGTGGACGGCGGGCGAGTTGGCGGCGATTGGGGTAGTGACCGGGCCGGGATCGTTTACCGGGGTGCGGGTGGGTTTGAGCGTGGCAAAGGGATTGTGCGAGGCGGGCGGGGTGAAGATGGTGGCGATGTCGCGGCTGGAGCTGGTGGCGGATGGTGCGCAAGTGGCATTGCTCGATGCCGGACGGGGAGACTACTATAGCGGGGTTTTCGAGGCTGGGCGGGAGGCGGTTGAGGCGTTGATGACGGAGGTGGAGGCACGGGGATGGATCGAGACACCCGGGGTGACGGCGGTGACGTGCGAGTCACGGGTGGCGGAGGCGCTGGGCGAACCGGTGCGGCTGGTGCGGGAGCCGGCCGCGGAGAAGATGATGCGCAGGGCGATGCGGAAGATCGGGGCGGGAGAGTGGAGCGACGTCGCGCTTACGGATGCGCATTATCTTCGTCGCACGGATGCGGAGTTGCTGGGAAAGCTGCGGTTGGCGGCGCAGGACCGGGCGGATTAGAGGCGACGATGGGGACGAGGTCGAGGCAGGACGCGACAGTGGCGAAGCCGAACCTGGCGATTCGGCGGGCGGCTGAGGACGATGTAACCGAGATTGTGCTGCTCGAGCGCGAGACGGCGACGGCTCCGCACTGGGCGGTGGCGGACTATGCGGCAATGCTGCGTCGAAGCGGGTCTGGCAATGGTTCAGGCAGCGGGTCTGGCGGCCTGAAGCGGGTACTGTTTGTGGCGGCCGAGGGCCGGAATGTGTGCGGGTTTGCGGTGGGCAAGGTCGTCCGGATAGGGCGCGAGATGGAGGGTGAGCTCGAAAGCGTGGTGGTGCATGCGGGAATGCGGCGGCAGGGGGTGGGCAGCTCGCTGTGCCGCGCGGTCATCGAGTGGGCGCGGGAGCAGGGTGCCGGCAAGATTTTGTTGGAGGTGCGGGCCGGGAGCGCGGGGGCGGTGCGGCTGTATGGGGGGCTGGGGTTTGTGGCGACGGGGCGGCGGCCGGGCTACTATCACAACCCGGTGGAGGATGCGGTTTTGATGCGCTGCGGCTTGCGGCCGCGAGGGATGGGAGCGAGTGGAAGCGAGGCCGATCCCGACCGATCAACGGGGTGGCTGGACGTATAATCGATCTCTATGGTGAAAGACGGTCTCTGGTATGGGCTGGGGCTGGGGGCGGTTGCGGCTGTGCTCTGGGCGGTGACGCACGTATGGTGGGTGTGCCTGCCGCCGGTGTTGCTGGCGTTGTTTTTTCTTTGGTTTTTTCGGGATCCGCAGCGGGCGATTCCGGCCGGGGCGGGAGAGATCGTCTCCCCGGCCGATGGGGTGGTGACCGAGGCGGAGTGGGTGGAGACGACCCTCGGGAGCAGGCTGCGGCTGAGCATCTTTCTGAATGTCTTTGATGTGCATGTGAACCGCTCGCCGATTGCCGGAACGGTGAAGCTGGTGGAGTATCGCGAGGGCGGGTTCATGAACGCGATGAAGCCGGAGTCCGGCCTGACCAACGAGCAGACGATGATCCAGATCGAGGGTCCGGGCTATGAGGTCGCGCTGAAGCAGATTGCGGGGCTGTTGGCGCGGCGGATTGTGTGCACCTTGAAGGCGGGAGACCGGGTGGAGCGCGGGCAGCGGATCGGGCTGATCAAGTTCGGCTCGCGGTGCGATGTGCTGCTGCCGGCCGAGGCCACGTTGCGGGTGAAGACGGGTTCCCGCGTGAAAGGCGGGGCGACGGTGCTGGCGGTGCTGCCGGTGGGTGATCTGGGTGGGCTTGGCTGATGGGCGAGGCGGCTGAAGCAGCCAAGCTGGGGGCGGCGGCGGCTGAGGTGGGCAGGCAGGCGCGGCATCCGAGCCGCGGGATGTACGTGCTGCCATCGCTGTTTACGGCGGCAAACATTGCGGCCGGGTTTTATGCGATTACCGAGAGCGTGCGCGGGGCGGGCGGGGAGATGGCCGCGTTCGACCATGCGGCGCTGGCGATCGGATTCGCGGTGGTCTTCGACGGGGTGGATGGGCGCGTGGCGCGGATGACGCGGACCACCAGCGACTTTGGGCGGGAGCTGGACTCGCTGGCCGATGTGGTGACGTTTGGGGTGGCGCCGGCGCTGCTGGCGTATGTCTGGGGCTTCCGGATGCTGCCGCTCAACACGTATCCCATGCTGCGGGAACGGATTCTGCCGCTCGGGGTCGTGTTCTGTTTTGTCTTTCTGATCTGCGGCGCGTGCCGCCTGGCGCGGTTCAATATCAGCGTGAACCCGCAGCCGCGCAACCCGGGACGGCCGGGACGGAAATATTTTGTGGGCATGCCGATACCGGCGGGTGCGGGGGTGATCGCATCGGTAATCCATTGCTTCGACGGCAGTCCGATCACGGACGCGCGGATTTCGCTCGTGTGGCTGCTGTTGCTGGCGGGCGTGGGATTTTTGATGGTGAGCAACTGGCGATTCTGGAGCGGCAAGGAGATTGAGGGCAACCGCCGGCAGCCGTTCCAGGTCTTCGTGCTGCTGGCGCTCGGGATTGCATTGGTCGCGCGCTTCAGCGAGATCATGCTGATCACGATCGCACTGGGATACCTAGTCTCTGGCGTGCTGGCGCGGCTGGCCTATGGATGGAGCCGGAGCCGGCGGCTGGGTGTACGGTAGAGCACGGACAAAGGGGGATCGATGACGGATGGGATGTACCGGATCGGGATCGTGGGCGCGACTTCTCTGCTAGGCAAGGAGCTGGCCGATGAGCTGCAGGAGTCGCTGCTCGCGGCGTCGGATGTGCTGCTGTTCGACGAGGAAGAGGCGAGCGGGCAGGTGACGGCGGCGGGAGATGAGGCCGCGGTGATCGGGCAGGTGGAGGCGGGATCGTTCGACCGGATGGACTTTGTGTTTTTTGCGGGGGACCGCGAGCAGACGGCTGAGCACTGGCAGCAAGCTCGGCGGAGCGGGGCGAGTGTAGTCGATCTGTCATTTGGGCTGGAAGGGGAGCGGGGCGCGCTGGTGCGGGCGCCCTGGGTAGGCGCAACCCTCAAAGGGCGTAAAGCTTTGGTAGGCGAGGCGCAGGGATTGAACCTGGAGACGCCGGCGGTGATCGCGGCGCACCCGGCGGCGGTGATACTGGCGCTGGTAGCGGCTCGGGTAAGCGGGGCCATGAAGGTGCGCAGTCTGGCGGCGACGGTAGTGGAGCCGGCCTCGCAGGGCGGGCGCGAGGCGATGGATGAGCTGCACCAGCAGACGGTGAACCTGCTGTCGTTCCAAACGCTGCCGAAGGATCAGTATGACGCGCAGGTGGCGTTCAACGTGCTGCCTTCGCTGGGAGACTCGGCGAAAGTGCCGCTGCTGACGACGGAGGAGCGGATTGTGCGGCACTATGCGCAGTGCGGGCAAGGGGCGCTGCCGGCGCTCGATCTGGAGCTGATCCAGGCGCCCGTGTTTCACGGCTATGTGGCTTCGGTGCTGCTGGAGCTCGAGGACGAAACGACAGCGGCGGAGATCGAGCAGGCGCTGACGGGCGATGCGATCGACGTGGTGTCGGATGAGTCGGATCCGCCGAGCAACCTGAGCGCGGCCGGGCAGGAAGACATCCTGGTGCGGGTGCGGACGACGGCGGGAGCTTCGGGCAAGGGGCGGCGCTTCTGGCTGTGGCTGGCCGCGGACAATCTAAAGCTGGCGGCGTTGAATGGGATTGCGTGCGCGAGTGAGCTGCGAAGATTTCGGCCGCGGGGCAAGGTGCAGTAAAGAAAAGCGGCTTCAAGCGTTGGTGAGCTCAAGGATGGAGGCTCCAAAGCGGTCTAGCTTGTCGGGGCCGATGCCGGGGATCGTCTCGAGCTGCGCTAGGGTGCGGGGGCGCTTGAGGACGATGCTGCGCAGGATGGAGGTGCCGAGGACAAAAAACTGGGGCAAGCCCATGCGCTCGGACTCAGATTTGCGCCAGGCGCGGAGGCGGGTTTCGAGGGCTTGCTGGGCGGGGTCGAGGGCGTCGATGGGTGCTGGCGAGTGGGCGGGGCGTGGGCGGGTGAAGGTTTCGGGGCTCGCAAGAGCAATGGGAGCGGTTGGCTTCGCCGCCATCCCTTTCTTCGATGGGGAAGCCGTCGAGGAAGGGGATACCCTGGGTTGGGGTGGTTCAGGAGTGAGCTCGCCGCGGCAGAGGGCGGTAATGTCGGCGCCGTAACGGCCGGCCTTCTCCGGGCCGAAGCCGGAGACGTTCAGCAGCGCGGGGAGGGTGCGTGGAGCGGCGAGAACGAGGGCGGTGAGAGCGGAGTCGCCGAAGACCATAAAGGCGGGTTTGCCGGTTTTGCCGGCTTCGGCTTTACGCCAGGCGCGGAGGTTGGCTTCAAGGACCTTCTGGGCGGGAGTAAAGGTTGGCGACTCTACTTCAGCAACAACCGGGACATTGCTGAGATGGGGCACCCGGGCTTTTAGGGCGGATCGGGATTTTGGCTTGGCGTTGGTGCCGAGTGCTCCGCTGAGCAGGACGCCGAGCGGCGCTCCGGGGGCGAGCTCGCGGCCCTCATGGGTGAGCGACGCCTTGCGGTAAGGGATGACGCTGCCTTCGGGGTTGGTGAAGGTTTCAGACGAGAGCGCGATCAGCCCGGCGCGAGCCAGCCCATCGAGAAGGCCGTCGAAGATTTTGCGGTCCTTGGTCAACGCCAGGTCGGAGAAGAGTTTGCCGGTCGCCCGGGAGGGTCCGTCGAGCGCGCGGAGGATGGCGCGGAGATCGCTGTCCTGATCGGCGCTCGGTTCTGCGAGGGTTTGCGCGGTGGCGGAGGCGGGCGCGCAGAAGTCGCAGTGGCCGCAGGGGCGGTGGGCGTCGGAGGTGTCCCCGAAGTGACGGATGAGCGCGGACATGCGGCACTGCTGGTTTTGCGCGAAGTCCATCATGCGGTCGATCTGGCTGCGGCGGAAATCGACCTGCTGGGTATAGGTTGTTTGCCACGTGTTGCTGCTTCCCGCACCAGCCCGGCGGAGATTGCCGGCCATGTCGAGCTGTGCGACGCCCTGAGCGGCAAGCTTTTCGACGGCACGGGCAAAGATGTCGGGAGCCATCTTGAGGCGGGGCATCAGGTCGCCGGGCAGCTGAAAGTCTTCGGTAAGGGCGGCGGCAACGCGGTTGAGGTCGGTAAGGACGGGGTAGTCGCGCTCGAGAAAGAACTCATGGGTTTTGCGGTCGGCGTAGCTCCACAGCAGGACCGTGCGGGAGGGCAGGCCGTCGCGGCCGGCGCGTCCGATCTCCTGGTAAAAGGCCTCGACCGAGGCGGGCAGCGCGGCGTGCAGGACGGTGCGGACGTTGGCCTTGTCGATGCCCATGCCGAAGGCGATGGTGGCGACGACGACCTCGAGCGAGCCGGTGAGGAAGTTGTGCTGGACGCGTTCGCGGGTGCCGGGGTCGAGCCCCGCATGGTAGGCGGCCGCGGCGCGAGGACCGAGTGCGCGGGTCAGCTCCCCGGCAAGCTCTTCGGCGGCCTTGCGCGAGGGCGCGTAGACAATGGCAGGCCGGCGCGCGGCATCGCGCAGAAAGTTGACGGCGAACTCGGTGCGTTGCGGCTTCGAGAGCTCGAAGACCTCAATGGCGAGGTTGTCGCGGCGGAAGCCGTGGATGAAGAGGGCCGGCTGCTGGAGGTGGAGCTGGGCGGCGATGTCGCGCTGCACGGTAGGCGTGGCGGTAGCGGTGAGCGCGATGACAGGCGCGGGGCGCAGGGCGGGGAGGAAGTCGCCCAAGGTGCGGTAGTCGGGGCGGAAGTCGTGTCCCCAGGCGGAGATGCAGTGGGCTTCGTCTACTGCGATCAGAGAAGGTGTGCGCCGCTGTAACATCTCGGGAAAGCCGGGAACGCGCATGCGCTCGGGGGCGATGAAGAGGAACTGGAGGGTGCCGGAGAGGTAGTCGCGGCAGGCCTGGCGGCTGTCGTCGCGGGAGAGCCCGGAGTGGATGCGGGCGACGCGCAGGCCGGCGGCGGAGAGTTTATGGGCCTGGTCGTCCATCAAGGCGATGAGCGGGGAGACGACGAGGGCGGTGCCTCCGCGGGCGAGCGCGGGAAGCTGATAGCAGAGGCTTTTGCCGGCGCCGGTGGGCATGACGAGTAGAACGTCCCGGCCGTCGGTGGCGGCGCGGCAGACAGCTTCCTGGTTGGCGCGAAAGGCGGGGTGGCCGAAGGTGGCGCGGAGAAGAGGGAGGAGGTCGGGCATGGCTTCGGGGCTGGAAGGGCTTAGGTTAGTTTCGCATAGTGTTCGCTCTTGGTAGGAGTGAGTTTCTCAGTGTGACTGACCTCGTTCCAATGCGTCCGATACAGCAATGGTTGCCATGATGATCTATGCTTTATGGAAGAAATCTGCCCATGCCGACACGAAACGTCCATTTGACCAAACACCTCGATAGCCTGATTGCCAACGGCATCGAGTCGGGGCAGTTCAGCAATGCAAGCGAAGTCGTGCGTGAGGGCTTGCGCTTGCTGGAGCAGCGCCAACGGGAAGACCAGACCAAGATCGAATGGCTGCGCAGCGCCGCCCAGGAAGGCATCGATGCGATCGAACGTGGCGACTACACGACGCTGCGTTCCCGCGACGAGATCAGCTCTTTGGTTCGTAGTGTTGGCAGCGCGCGGCGTTAGCTGTGGCCGAACGCCAGCTTTACAAAGTTCGACTTGCTGCGCCAGCTTATAGCGATATTGCCGATATCTGGAGGCGGACTGTGGAGCGGTTTGGCCACGCGGCAGCGTTGCGCTACGAAAGGCTGATCGAGCAGGCGATTGCCGACCTTGCGGACGACCCGGCGCGTCCAGCAGCGAAGGAGCGCTCGGATTTGCTGCCGGGAGTCTGGTTCTATCATCTTGCCTTTAGCCGCGATTATGGGCCGGGTGATCAGGGGTCAAATCACCTCGCCATTTCGTGATGTTCAGGCATGTGCAGTCAGGCGTCATCGAGATACTTCGCATACTCCACGACGGCCGCGATCTTGCCAGATACGTGCAGACAGTGCTTCCGGACGACCTAACACAACTCCGGTTGTCGTGGGTAGCTGGGGATGTGCGAGATAGTTCGCCAGAAAGTTGTGCCGGAGAACAAGTAGTTCTCCGGCATACATGTTTGAGTAGTTGAAAGTGGTTACGCCTGCATAATTTTGTCCGGGGTGATCGGGTAGCTTCGGATGCGCTTGCCGGTGGCGTTGTAAATGGCATTGGCGACCGCCGCCGCGGCTCCGGTGATGCCGATTTCGCCGATGCCTCGAGCGCCGAGCGGACTGAACTTGGTGTCCGGAATATTGAGTGCGGTGACATCGATCGTGCCGATATCGGCGTTGACCGGAACGTGGTACTCGGCGAGGTTCTCGTTGGCGGTACGGCCGTAGACCGGATCAATGTGCGCCTCCTCGAGCAGCGCGAACGAGACGCCCCAGACAATGCCGCCCATCAATTGATTGAGGCCGGTCTTGTCGTTCATCAAGGTGCCGATGTCATAGGTGGCGACCACGCGGCGAACCTTGACCATGTGCGTGTCCTTGTCGACCGCGACCTCGGCGAAGACCGCGCCCCAGGAGTTGGCAGTATAGGCTTCGGCTGCCTGGCCCTTTTCGGCGGAACCCATGGCTTCGATCGGCTTACCGCCGTTTTTCGCGACGAGATCGGCAAAGCCGACCGATTGCGAAGCCGATCCGTTCTTGGGGCAGACGCAGCCGTCCTTTGTGTCGAGGTCGGTCATTTTCATGCCGTGAAGCGGGCCGGAGGGATCGTTGACGGCGATCTCGTAGAGCTTGAGCTTGGCTTGGCCGACGGCATCCTGGACGGCGGGCGTAACGGAGGCAGTGGACTGCGAGCCGCCGGAGACCGGCGCCTTGGGCAGGGTGGAGTCTCCCAGCTTCGCCTCGATCAGTTTGGGGTCCATGTTGAAGGCCGAGGCGGTCGTCTGGGCCAGCATGGTGTACATGCCGGTACCCAGGTCCTGGGTGCCGGAGCCGACGAAGACCTTGCCGCCGGGCAGGATGCGGATCACGGCCTGCGCTGTGGAGCGGTTGGCCGGGTAAGTGGCGGTCGCCATACCCATGCCGATAAGATGGTTGCCCTCGGTGAGCTGGCCGGGGGTGGCATTGCGTTTCGCCCAGCCGAAGCGCTCGGAGGCTTGCGTATAGGCGTCCTTCAGATGCTTGCCGGTCCATTCGCGGTCGTGCGCGGGATCCTTCTCGGCATAGTTCACCAGGCGCAGCTGCAGGGGGTCCATCTTGAGCTTTTCGGCAAGCTCGTCCATGGCGACCTCGAGCACGGCGGTGCCGGGCGCCTCGCCGGGCGCGCGCATGAAGGTGAAGACGCCGAGATTCATGTCGACGACCTTGGCGGAGACGGCGTTGGCCTCGGACGTGTAGAGGATTTTGGTTGGTCCTTCGGCGTGCTCGACGAAGTCTTCAAGGACCGAGGCGGGCATAATCACGTTCTGCTGCATGGCGAGCAGCTTGCCCTCGGCCGTCGCGCCGAGCTTGATCTGGTTGACCGTGGCAGGACGGCCGCCGACGGGGCCGAACATCTGGTCGCGGTCGAGCGCCAGCTTGACCGGCTTGCCGGTGACCTTGGCGGCCATCACGGCGAGCGGCAGATGCGACCAGGACGAGCCCTTCGAGCCGAAGCCGCCGCCGGTGTTCGGGCACTGCACGCGAACGAAGTCGAGCGGAATGTTGAACAGCTTGGCGATGGTCATCTTGACGCCGGAGATGTACTGGGTGGAATCGTAGAGGTTGAGCTTTTCGCCGTCCCACCAGGCGATGGTGGCGTGCGGTTCCATAGGGTTGTGGTTCTGGATTGGGGTTGTGTAGGTCTGCTCCAAAATGACCGAGGATTTGCCGAACCCGGCGGCCAGGTCGCCGCGCTTGTTGCCCGCGGGCTCCTTACCGGGATTCTTGGGCCAGCGGGCTTCAGCGAGCCGGCCATGGAAGTCGAGCTTGGCAGGCTCCGCGTTGTACTTGATCTTGAGCTGGCGGGCCGCAAAGCGGGCTTCGGGAAGCGACCTGGCAACCACCAGCGCAATGGGCTGGCCGTTGTAGCTGACGCTGGTATCCTGCAGGACGGTGAGGTTGCGCCGCGCGGGCGGCTGCGGCGGAGGCATAGGCAGCTTGGGCGCGTTGAACGGGGTCAGCACGGCGACCACGCCTGAGGCGCGCTCGGCAGCCGTACGGTCGATCGATGCAAGCGTGCCGTTGGCGATCGTGGCCTGAACGATGTACGCGTAGAGAAGATCCTTGGACGGGAACGGACCCTTGAACTCGGCGGCATACTTGGCTTGGCCGGTCACCTTGGACAAACCCTCATAGCGGTGATCCATTTGGCGGAGGCGTGGGTTTGGAGTGTCCTGCTTCATTGCTTGCTGGCCCATCATGCGTTTGCTCCTGTACCTGCGGCGGCGACGGTCAGGGCGCGTACGATCCCTTGTTTCGCCATCTCGATCTTGAAGCTGTTGTGCTCGTAACCCTTGGCGCCGTGCAGGGTCATCTCTGCGGCCTGGGCGAAAGTTTGTGCGTTGGCGGGTTTACCGGCAAGCGAGCGCTCCGCCTCAACCGAACGCCAGGGCTTGTGGGCGACGCCGCCAAGAGCGAGGCCGGCGGACTTGATCGTGCCTCCGTCCATCTCCAGGCCGGCAGCCACCGAGATCAGCGCAAAGGCGTAGCTGTTACGGTCGCGCGCCTTCAGATAGTAGGCGTTGCGGGCGAAGCGCGGCGCGGGCAGCGTAACCGCCGTGATCAACTCGTCCGCATGGAGGTTGGTCTCAAGCTGCGGCGTGCTGCCGGGCAGGCGGTAGAAATCGGCGACCGGGATACTGCGTTTGCCCTTTGGCCCTTGCACAAGGATAGTCGCTTCGAGCGCGGCCATGGCGACGTTCATGTCCGAAGGATTGGTGGCGATGCAGGTCTCGGCATTGGTTGGGCCTTTGTCGGTCTGGCCGAGGATCGCGTGAATGCGGTTGTAGCCCTGGATCGCTCCGCAGCCCGAGCCCGGGGCGCGCTTATTGCAAGCCGGGAAGCTGATGTCGGTGAAGTAGTAGCAGCGGGTGCGCTGCAGCAGGTTGCCGCCGGTCGTCGCCATGTTGCGCAGCTGCGGGGAGGCTCCGCTCAGCAGCGCCTGCGAGAGCAGCGGGTACTTCTGCCGGATCAGCGTGTGATCGGCCAGCTCGGAGTTGCGGACGAGCGCGCCGATGGTGACACCGCCATCCGGGTTCGAGGCAATTCCGGTGAGCGTCAGATGGTTGATGTCCACCAGGGTCGCGGGGGTCTCGACGCCGTACTTCATCAGGTCGACGAGGTTGGTGCCGCCGGCCAGGAACTTGGCCATCGGCGCCGCGCCGGCATGGATGGCGGCTTCGGGAGCGGAGACGCGTTCGTAGTTGAAGGGATTCATGCGCGGGCTCCTTTGGGCAGGCCGGAGCCAGGTTGGGTTTGGGCGTAGCGTACAGCCGCGACGATGTTGGGGTAGGCGCCGCAACGGCAGATATTGCCGCTCATGCGTTCGCGGATCTCGTCGTCCGAGAACTGCGGGGCTTCGGTCTGGCCGCTGTGCCAGCTGACGATCGAGAGATTGTGCTTCGCGAACTCGTCGATGGCAGCAACCGCGGAGCAGATCTGCCCGGGGGTGCAGTACCCGCACTGGTAGCCGTCATGCTCGAGAAACGCGGCCTGGACTGGATGGAGGTTTTCGATGCCTTCGCCATGGGCCAGTCCTTCGATCGTCGTCACCTCCGCTCCATCGGCGGCGCAGGCCAGGGTCAGGCAGGCGTTGACGCGGCGGCCGTCGACCAGCACCGTGCAGGACCCGCACTGGCCGTGGTCGCAGCCCTTTTTGCTTCCGGTCAGGTCGAGGTTCTCGCGCAGCGCGTCGAGCAGCGTCGTCCGCGTGTCGATCGTCAGCGGGTGCGTCGCACCGTTGACCATCAGGGTGATGGCCTTGGTCTGCTCCGGGCGCACGGGCTGGGCGAGCGCGGGAAGACCGACGGCGGACGCTGCCGAGAGAACGCTCGCGCCTTGAAGAAAGGTGCGCCGGGTAAGGGCAGACTCAGGTGAGAGTTGCTCCTCGTCCACAGCGAGTTCGGTTTCAGAGAGAAATGTTGGGGGCATGATTACCTCGGGAGGTTGCGGTCGGCGCGGAAGGCCCATTCATCTTTACAAGAGGATAGATGGACGGGCGCTCGGAAAAGATTCCTGTGTCCGGCAGACCCCGGTTTTGAGAGCATTCCGAGCTGGAGATTGCGACCGGATCGAAAGCTCCTGCGAGTCATGGATTGGCGCTCCTGACGGTGGTGCCGGGGATGGAGGACGGCAAGGCTGCTCGCCGTGCACTTACGCGAGCTCCGCGTCTTCCCAGGCGGGTGATCCGTATAAGGATTGTTACCCAAAATCCAAACCGAAATTCAGCGGACCGGGAGAACCTGGGTCGCGGGAGAGCTTCGTGATTCGTCCTAATGTGTGTTCTGTCCTGGCGTTGATCGTGGGGATCAGTTTAACGGCGGTAACGGCCTTCGCGCAAAATCCGGCCGGGCGCAGAGGCGCGGCGACCGGGACGGAACCGGGGCAGGCGGCCGCGGGCACGGCGCCGGAACAGACGCTTCCTATTCCGCCCGAGACCTCGTCGGTGACGAAGCACGACTGGACCGGCGGCGGCACGACGATCCACTACACGGCGACCGCGGGCAATCTGCTGGTGCGCGATGAGGCCGACAAGCCGATCGGCAGCATCTTCTATACGGCCTACACCGCCGATGGCGCGGACCCGAAAACCCGGCCGGTGACGTTCTTCTACAACGGAGGGCCGGGCTCGGCGACGATCTGGCTGCACATGGGGTCGCTAGGGCCGATCCGCGTCATCACGGACAGCCCCAGAGCGACCGGCCCCGCGCCGTTCCACTGGGTGCAGAATGAGTCGAGCCTCATCGACCGAAGCGACCTGGTGTTCATCGACGCGCCTCTGACCGGGTTCTCGCGGGCTGTGGGCAAAGGCACGCCCAAGGACTTTCAGGGCGTGGATGAGGACGTGCGCGCGTTCAACAAGTTCATCACGCGGTACATCACCGTCAATCAGCGGTGGAACTCGCCCAAGTTCCTGTTCGGCGAGTCGTATGGAACGACGCGATCGGCCGCGCTGGTTGCCTCCTTGAACAACGACGGCATCGAGTTCAACGGGGTGACGCTGCTCTCGTCGATCCTGAACTACAACGAACGTGCTCCCGGCTACGATGTGCAGGAGATCGGCTACTTTCCGTCGTTTGCGGCCATCGCGTACCAGCATAAGAAGGTAAAGGCCACGGGCTCCATGGCGGAGTGGGTCGAGCAGGCCCGGCAATTCGCCAGCGGACCGTACCTGGTCGCGCTGCACAAGGGAGACAAGCTGCCGCCGGCGGAGTTCGACGCGATTGCGCAAAAAGTGGCTTCCTTCACCGGGCTGAGCGTGACTTATGTGAAGGAGAGCAATCTGCGGATCAACTCGACGCGCTTCCGCAAGGAGCTGCTGCGCGACGAAGACGAGATCCTGGGCCGGTACGACGCGCGTTTCGAGGCTCTGGACGCGGATCCGGCGGGCGAGAATCCAGGATTCGATCCATCCGATACCGGGATCACCGGCGTGTATGTGGGGGCATTTCACCAGTATCTCGCGCAGGAGTTGAAGTACATGAGCGAGGAGCCGTATCTGCTGCACTCCGCAGGCGGCGGCGGCGCGTGGAACAACAGCCACGTGCCCAGCGGCGCCGGCGGAGGCGGGTATGGCGGGCGTGCCCAGCAGCAGCCGGATGTGGCGATCGACCTGGCGGACGCGATGCGCAAGAACCCCAAGCTGCGGGTCTTTTCGGCCAATGGCTACTTCGACTTGGCGACACCGTTCTTCAACACGGAGTACGACCTGCACCACATGCTGTTGCCGCCGGCGATTGCCGCCAACATTCAGTTCGGCTATTACCCTGCCGGGCACATGGTGTACCTGAATGTAGAAGCGCTGAAGATGCTGAAGGCCGATATGGAGAGGTTCTACAGCGAATCCTTACAGAAATAGTCTAGATCTCTGATCAAGATGAGACAAACCTCACTTCCGCTGTGTCGTTTGCAAGCCGTCGTTTTGGTTGTCATCCCGTAGGAAATCTGCGGGTTTGCTCCTGCCCGGCGGCCGCTAGGGAGGTCTCGGCCGGACCTTTCTCAGGCCCCGGTTGATTCCTCGGCGGCTTCGGCTTAACATAGACTATTGCAGAGATTCTGCAATAGATTGCACCTAAGGACTGAAGGATGGCGAAACGTCGTGGTAATCCGAATTGGGGAAAGCCGGAGCCGATTGGCCCGGTGGTTCCGACCGTCACCTCCTTTGAGCAGGTGGTGAAGGAGTTCAAGCTGACTCCGGACCAGTACATCCGCTCCACCCGGCTCCGGGAATGGGCGCGGCGGAACAAGAACTCGAAGTACATTCCGGAGGCGCTGCTCGAAGCCTGGGGATTTGAGATCGAGTCCACGCTCTAACGGAACCACATTCTGAGACCGGCACAGCATTTGCTGGGCGGCGTTGGTTTATCTGGCCGTATCTGGGGAGATAATGTGTCTATGGCCAGCAACGACGTATCCTTCGCCACGATCGAGCAGGCTCTCCAGACCCTTCGCGCCGGTAAGATGATCGTGGTCGTCGATGACGAAGACCGCGAGAACGAGGGCGACCTGACCCTGGCGGCGGAGTTCGTCACGCCGGAAGCGATCAACTTCATGGCCCGGTACGGCCGCGGACTGATCTGCCTGACCCTGACTGAGGAGCGCGCCGACTATCTCCGGCTGGGGCCGATGGCGAGAGAGAACACGTCGCGCTTCGGCACCGCGTTTACGGAGAGCATCGAGGCGCGCGAGGGCGTGACGACCGGCATCTCCGCGGCCGACCGCGCCCACACCATCAAGGTTGCGCTCGACTCGCGTTCGACCGCCCACGATCTGGCGCGGCCCGGCCATGTCTTTCCGCTGCGCGCGCGCAAGGGCGGCGTGCTGGTGCGCGCCGGACAGACCGAGGCCTCGGTCGACCTGGCGCGGATGGCCGGGCTGGTCACGGCCGGCGTCATCTGCGAGATCATGAACGATGACGGCACCATGGCGCGGGTGCCGGACCTGGTCAAATTCTGTGCCGAACACGGCCTGCTCATGGTCACCGTCGCCGACCTGATCCGCTACCGGCTGCAGCATGAGCGCTCCCTCCAGCGCGTGGGCGAGGGCGTGCTGCCGACCGCGTACGGCGACTTCCGCATGATCGCCTATGAGAACGAGATCGATCACGGCGAGTCGCACGTGGCGCTGCTGATGGGCGATGTCACGACTGCGGAGACGCTTCTGGTGCGCGTCCATACGCACTCGCTGGCCGAAGACGTGTTCGGACTGGCGAGCGCGGATCATCGCGGGCTGATCGACGAGTCGCTGCGCCTGATCGCGGCGGAGGGCCGCGGAGCCTTCGTCTATCTGCACAATGGCACGCGCGGCTTTGGGATCGACCGGACCGTCGAGCCGCACCGCATTTTGTTTCAGCGGGAGCAGCGCACCCGTGAAGGCGAGGACCGCAGCACGCGAACGCTGCGGCTGGTGGGACTCGGCGGCCAGATTCTGTCCGACTTGGGGATTCGCCGCATCCGCCTGCTCACCAATACGCCGACGCACGTGCCCGCGCTGCAGGGGTTCGGCATTGAGATCGTCGAGCAGGTGGCGATTCCTACAGGTCCCGCGGCGACGTTGACGGCATCCAGCCTGAAGTAGAGCGCTGCCCGCTTTTCAGGCGCGTCCTTGCCGCCAGAGCGCGCTCAAGCCACGTGCGTTCATCTCGGCCTCAAAGCCGCCCTGGTCGGCATAGCGGATGGCCTGCATACCCGCAGCGATCGCCCCTTCGACGTTGTCCTCGCGATCGTCGATGAACAGAATCTCCGCGGGTGCGGCGCCCAGGCCTTCTGCAGCGTGGCGGTAGATCTCCGCCTCGGGCTTGGCCAGCAGCAGGGTGTGCGACCAGAGCAGGAGATCGAAGCTGGCGAGCCACGGAAAGCGTTCAAGCACGCCGGTCATCATCTCATCGCCCAGGTTTGAGAGAATGCCGGTCTTCGTCCCCGCCTTCTGCAGGCGCTGCGCCCAGTCGATCATCGGCTGGTTGGGCTGCGTCCAGAGCGCCGTATCGGCCTCCACCAGCGTGGCAACCTGCGCGTCCCCAAGCGCCAGGCCGGCATGCTTTCCGACCTCCAGCCAGTACGCCGCGCCGGTATGGGCGCCGCGATCGTAGGCGCGCCGCGGAGCCCAGTAGGCGGAGGCGAAATCCTCCTCGGAAAGTCCCATGACCGTACGCATCCGCGCCCAAGCCGGAGGATGCGGCGGACCGGTCAGCACCTGGCCGTAGTCAAACAGAACAGCAAAGATTGGGGCGGACACAGCTTGATTGTAGGCGAAGCTTTGGCCGATACACTGAGGAGATGAGCCGGTTTTCCGCGCGCACGGCCTGGAACACCGAGGAGAGCGCGCTGGCTTGTGCGGTGCGCCAGGCCCGCGAGCAGGGAAGGACGCTGGTTGACCTGACGGTCTCGAACCCGACCGTCTGCGGCTTCGACTACCCGGCGGACCTGGTGCTCGGGCCGCTCCGGAACCCCGCTTCGCTGGTGTACGACCCGGACCCGCGCGGTCTTCTGCTCGCCCGGGAGGCGGTCGCGGCATACTATGCCGGCCACCACGCAGAGGTTGTGCCGGATCAGCTCATCTTAACCACCAGCACCAGCGAGGCGTACAGCTTCCTGTTTCGGTTGCTCTGCGACCCCGGCGACGCCGTCCTGGTGGCTCAACCGAGCTATCCCCTGTTCGATTTTCTGGCGGACCTCGATGATGTGCGGCTCGACAGCTTTCCGCTCTTCTACGACTTCGGCTGGTGGATCGACTTCGCGGAGCTCGAGCGCCGGATCACGCCGCGCACCCGGGCCGTCGTCCTGGTGCACCCCAACAATCCGACCGGGCATGGGACCGGGGCAGCGGAACGCGAGCGCCTGCAAGAGCTCTGCGCGCGCCGCGGACTGGCCCTGATCGTCGACGAAGTCTTCTTGGACTATGGCATCGTCGGCGAGATCCAGAGCTTTGCCGCCGGCCCACACCCGGGGTTGACCTTTGTGGTAAGCGGTTTGAGCAAAATCGTGGCTCTGCCGCAGATGAAAGTGGGCTGGCTCGCCTGCTTCGGGCCGCCGGCTTTGCGGCAGGAGGCGCTGGGCCGGCTTGAGATCATTGCGGACACGTTTCTCTCCCTGAACGCGCCGGCGCAGCACGCGCTTCCGCACTGGCTGGCCCTTGGCGATGGCATTCGGTCTCAGGTTCTCGACCGGGTCAGGATGAATCTCGCTCAGATTGCGGCTTTCCCCAGTCTGCACAGTCTCCGCCTCGACGCGGGCTGGAACGCGATTCTGCGGCTTCCGTCCTCCCTGGCCACGGGCGATCCTGCGCTCGATCTGGTGCGGAGGCCGGGTGTGATGACGCATCCGGGCGCCTTCTACGGCCTGCCGGGCCGGCGGCATGTGGTCGTCAGTACACTCGGGCGAGTGGAAATCACCAAAGATGGACTGGAAAAGCTGAACGGCTGGTGTGAATCCAATGAGTTAACCCAAGCTGATTCAGCATAAGCCGGACTTGAACAATAAGCGGTAAATCCTTCCATTTACACGCCTTGCAGAAAAGGATTGCGCTTCCGCTCGAGCTCGATGGAGGTCGGCTCGCCATGACCGGGGATCACCAGGGTTAGGTCGGGCAGCACCAGCAGGCGGTCGTGAATGGACCGGATCAGGGCCGCGCCGTCGCCTCCTGGCAGGTCCGACCGTCCCACCGAACCGGCGAAGAGCGTGTCTCCGCTCAGCAGCAGGGATTCCTTCGGAAAGTAGAGACAGATGCTTCCAGGAGTGTGCCCCGGCGTATGCAAGGCCACGCCGTCGAGGCCCTCGATGCGCACCGGAAGCTCGTCGGCCAGGTCAGTATCGGGCGCCGACACCTCCGGAGCCGCCATGCCCAGCCAGGCCGCCTGCGCGTCCATCATCGCGACCAGCGGCAGGTCCCGCCGGTTGTACAGGATGGCCGCCCCGGTCAGCCGCTGCAGTTGCTGCGCGCCGGCGATGTGGTCGATGTGCGCGTGGGTAACAAGGATCTGCTTGACCGTAAGCTGATGCTTCGCCAGCGTGGCTACGATACGGGGAAGATCGTCGCCGGGATCGACGACGAGCGCCTCAAGGGATTGCTCATCGCCGAGGATGGTGCAGTTGCATTGCAGCAGGCCGACAGGAAACGTCTCGCGGATCATTTCAGTGCTCGCGCGCGCCTGACTATTTCTTGGTGGCCGGAGCGCTTTGCGTGGACTTGATGTTGGAAAGCACCGATCGATCCGAGCCGCCGGTGCGGGAGAGAACGATGGTGAGGCCGATCGAGGTGAGCATGAACAGCACGGCCGCGTAGCTGGTCAGCTTGGTGAGCAGGTTGGCCGCGCCGCGCGGCCCGAAGGCGGTTTGCGAGCCCTGTCCGCCGAAGGCTCCGGCAAGGTCGGCCGACTTGCCGGTCTGCAGCAGAACGACGCCGATCAGAAACAGGCTGATGATGACGTGAAGCGCGACGAGCAGGTATAGAAGAGCATTCATGAGCGGCGGTAAACCTTGTGCCCGAAGGCAAGAATTTGGTGCGGAGGAGGGGACTTGAACCCCTATGCCTTGCGGCGCTAGCACCTCAAGCTAGTGCGTCTGCCAATTTCGCCACCTCCGCAGGGAGCCGGACGGGGACAACGCCGAGCGTTGGCTTCGATCCGGTGTGACGAGTACCCGAGCACAATTGTAGCATTCAGCTTTCCGGCGTCGGGTCCGGATGCCGCTCAGAAATGCCGCAGCAGCTCCGCAAACGACGTCAGCTCCAGCAGCTGCCGGTCCGGAGGCGGCGCGGCCACCACCTCATGCTCCAGCACCCAGGTGAAGTCATGCGGAAGGAACACCGCGTTGAGCCCCGCCGAGAGCGATGGATTGATGTCCGACTTGGGACTGTTGCCGATCATCCAGCTTCGCTCCGGCTCGCAGGCGTGATGCTCGACCAGCGCGCGGTAGGCGGCGACGGTCTTCTCCGGAAGCACCTCCACGCCGGTGAAGTAGGACTTCAGGCCGGAGCGCTCGAGCTTGTCCTGCTGCTCTGCGACATCCCCTTTGGTAACCAGGATCAAGCGATGCCGCTCCGCCAGGCGAGGAAGCGTTTCGGCGACCGCCGGCAGAAGCTCGATCTCCTGCGTGCCGATCGAATCGACGAAGCTGACGATTCGCTCATGCTTGTCCGGGGTCACCGGGCCGGTCGTCAGTTGTTCAAAGCACGCGATCAGCGACCGCCGGAAGCTTTGCAGGCCGTACCCGTGCTCGCGGATGGTCGCCTGCTCGATCAGGTTCAGCCGCTCGCGTACTTCTTCCGGGGTATGGACGCGATGGTCGAGGAAGGAGATAAATGCCGAGATAGCCCGCTCGAAATAGATATTGTTTTCCCAAAGCGTGTCGTCGGCGTCGAAGAGCAGCGTCTGCCGTGGCCGTTGCGTGGAGGAAGTCATCACAGCTTTGATTGTAGCGAGCGCGGAGCCGGCCCAAGAGAACGCTCGTCAATGACACGGATGGGGCAGTTTGGCGGCACGAGTTGCCGGCACTTGAGGTTTATGATGATCTCTGTTCAGGTACGTGACTCCTCATGCTGTATACGTGTTGACCGCCTGCGAAAGGGCTCCCGATGGCGCCGGAGATCGGCCGGAAATACGGACCGTACGAGATCCTCGGCCGGCTTGGCGGGGGCGGCATGGGGTATGTCTTTCGCGCCTGGGATGCGCGGCTCTATCGCGAAGTCGCCATCAAGCTGCTGCACAATGAGTACGCCATGCCGGGCATGCGGGAGCGCTTCCTGCGCGAGGCCCGCGCCGCCTCCGCGCTCAATCACCCCAACATCTGCACCATCTTTGACATCGGCGAGCAGGACGGCGATCCCTATCTGGTCATGGAGCTGCTCGAAGGCGAGACGCTGCGCGATCGCATTCACTCGGTCAGCCTGCCGGTCGACGAGTTGGTCGGCATCGCGCGCGAGGTCGCCGAAGCCCTGGGCGCCGCGCACGCCAAGGGCGTCGTCCACCGCGATATCAAGCCGGCCAACATCTTCCTGATCCCGAAGCCGAACAAAGGCATACAGGCCAAGGTGCTCGACTTCGGGCTGGCCAAGATCGAGAAGGGCGGCCCGGGCGCGCGTGCCTCCCGTTCGCTCGACCTCACCGCCGTCGGCGCCACCGTGGGAACCCTGGCCTATATGTCTCCCGAGCAGGCGCGCGGCGAGTCGCTCGACTCCCGCTCGGACCTGTTTTCGCTCGGCGTCGTGATGTATGAGATGGCCACGCGGCGCATTCCCTTTCAGGGAGCGACCAGCGCGCTGGTCTTCGTGCAGCTGCTCAATCATCCTCCGGAACCCGTCCGCAGCTGGAACGAAGCCGTTCCGCGCGAGCTCGAGAAGATCATCCTGAAGCTGATGGCCAAGGAGCGGACGGCGCGCTTCCAGACGGCGCATGAGCTGGAAGAGGCATTGGCAAAGCTCTCGGACAAGAACGGAGGCTGGCTGCGCAAGGCGGTCTCGACGGTGCCGCTGGTGCGTTCTACCGATCCGGTGGCGCGCGACCGGCGGCAATCGCGCCGGCAGGACTCCGGGATTGATGCGGCCCGCGATCCCTCGACGGTCCGGTTCCCATCGCGCCCCGCACCCGGTTCGCTGGACAGCTCTGCTTCCAATCCAGCCTCGCATCCCTCGGCAGGGACCCAGGTCCTGCGTCCGGTGGCGCGCGTGCCGAGCTCGGACAGGCCGGCGCAGTTCGCAAGCCAACGCGCGGAGTTTGCCGCGCCCACCTTTGCCGCCGCCGCCGCCGAACCCTCCGGGGCAGGGCTGGCCGTGGCACAGGAGTCGCGCAGCCGCGCCGTTTCCATCGAATCCAGCCCCCTTCCCAAGCCCGTTTCGAGCCTTAGGCCGTCGCGCTCGCTTGTGCTCCGCGAGCCTGCCTTGGAGGAGCCGTCGACGGATCTTCCCGGGCTGTTCGAGGAAGAGGAGCCAAGACCGCGGCGCGGTCTTTCATCCTTGCCTGCCCCTGCGCGGCGGGCGATCGTGATCGCGGCCGTATTGGCGCTGCTCGCCGGCGGCGTGCTCGCCCTGAAGCGCGGATTCCGGCACGCGCTGCTCGCGGAACACGATTCTGTCGTCCTTACGGAGCTCGACAACCGGACCCGAGACCCGATCCTGAGCGGCGCCGTGGGCCAGGCGCTGCAGCTTGCCTTGGCGCAGTCCCCTTACCTCGTCCTGCGCAGCGCGGACTCGTATCAACTGGCGCGGCGCGCGCTTGCCGCAGAAACCGGGCTGAGCGGTGGACAGCCTCTGGCGCAGCGCGCCGCCTTGCGCGTCGGAGCCAAAAACTATCTCTTCGGAACGATCTCCGGCGCCGGTCCTCCGTACCTGATCCATGTCGACCTGCTCCAGACCGAGTCGAACGATGTGCTGACGAGCGTAGAGCAAAAAATCCCGAGTCTCGACGGCCTTCCGGCAGCGATCGATCAGTTGGCTCTTACGCTGCGCCGGGTTGCCGGCGAGAGCGACTCGTCCATCCGCGCCTCGGCGCTTCCGCTGAGCCGGGAAGCGACTGTAAATCTGCAGGCTTTGCAGCTGCTCGACCAGGGCACCCTGGCGCTGGCGGCCCGGCAGACGCTCAAGGCGGTTCAGCTCTACCAACAAGCCGCGGCCGCCGATCCGCAGTTTGCCGAGGTCCAGATGCGGCTTGCCGTGCTCTACCGGCGGCAGCGGGCCGAGGTGGCCTCCGCCGAAGCTGCCCGGCTGGCCCTGGCCGCGGCACAGAGTGCGAGCGAACGAACGCGGACCTTTGCCCAGTACGAGTATGAGATGGACACCACGGGCGACTTCGTCCGCGCCGCGTCGGTGATCCGGAGCTTCCTCAATCGCAATCCGCAGGACTCGGCTGCGCTCGAAGCCCTGGCCCGGACGCTGGGTCTGCAGGGCAGGATGGCTGAGTCTCTGCAGGCGGCGCAGCAGGCCTACGCGGAGAACCCATACAACTCGGAGGCCTATCGACAGGCGGAAAACGCCTTGCTGGCGCTCGATCGCTATGAAGCCGCCGAACAGGTGGATGCCCAGGCGCAGAAGCTGGGCATCGAGAGCAATGGACTTACCTTGACCACCATGTATCTGGAAGGCCAGCAGGAAGGACTTCCAGCCGCGGTCAAAGCGATGCAGACGGGGGCTGCGGGGACGCGCACCGGCTGGACCTATGGCTTGTACCTGGATAACATCGGGCAGCTGACCGCCGGCAGCGCGGTCTGGCGGGATCGCGCGCGGCGGTCCGCGCAGGTGCCCGGGCTAGGCTCGGCCGCGGCCTTCATGCTGGCTCAGGGAGCGCTTGACCGTGCGTTGCTGGGCGACTGCAAGGAAGGCCTCGCGCTCGCGCACGAGTCGGCCGACCATCCGCAAGGCATCAACACTCTCTTCAATGCAGGCATCGCGGAAGCGGTCTGCGGAGACGCGGCTCACGCGGAGCAGAACATCGACCGTCTGCAGCAATCGTTTCCGCAAAGCTTTGCTGCGCGCGGCTTCTACGTGCCGAACCTGAAAGCTGCCCTCGCCCTGCACGACAAGAATCCGTCCGCCGCGCTGGATATTCTGAAGCCGGCCCGGCAGTTCGATCTGATCTCGCTCACCCCGCTGCTGCGCGGGCAGGCGCATGTCATGCTGCATCAGGTGCAGATCGGGATCGTCGACTTCCAAACCGTGCTTTCGCACCGCGGCTTGCCCTTTGTGGTCGGCAGCGTCGTCTATCCGGTGGCGGAGATCGGGCTGGCGCGGGCGTTTGCGGAGATCGGAGACAAAGGCAACAGCGCCCAGACCTATCGAACCTTTCTCGATCTGTGGCGAGCCGCGGACGCAAACCAGCCGCTGCTGGCTGAAGCTCGAACCCAGGTTCACTAAGACATCGGCATCGAGCCCGGCGGTCCTGCTGCTGCTCGCAGACCGATCTGGGCCGCCATCGCATGGAATCTTGGGCTTTGCCTGAGCGGATCGAGCAGGGGATCGATGATCAGGTTCATCACCTGAGAATCGTGGTTTGCGAACAGCTGCTCCAGATGCCTGAGAGAAGGCTCGGTCTGGCCAAGCTGTGCCTCCGCCTCCACCATCCCGTAGCTGGGACCGCCGGAGCGCCTCCCGGCCGCGCGCTCGCTCGCGAGAATGGATCTCCACATCGCCTGCTCGCCACCGCGATGGAACGACTGCCGCGCGCGAGCGAGGAGCTGCTGCTGCTCGGCATTCTGCCGCAGTTCCGCAAACTTCTGCATCTCGGTCAAGTATTGCTCCAGGTCGCGCGGCTGGATCAAGCTCAAATGGGCAAGCGTCCGGTGCGGTGCGGGCGCGTTCGGCTCCGTCCTCAGCAGGGATTGAAGCAGGCGAACGGCCTCTTTGCGCTGACCGCTCAGACCCAGGGCGAACGCCCGGCTGGACTGGATGGCAGAAGAGGTCGGTTGTAGCTGCTGGGCTCGATTGAGCTGGTCGAGCGCCTCCGGATAGCGGCCCTGATGCGTCAGCAGAGAGCCGTACCAGAAATGAGCCAGAGCACAGGCCGGATCGAGGCGGATCGCCTCCTGAAAGTGGCTCTCGGCAAAGCCTGGGTTGCGCGCGGAAAAGAAGTCGATGTAGCCGAGCGAGGCATGAGCCTCCGGAAGATTCGGATCGAGAGCGATCGCCTGCGAGGCGGCCCGTTGCGCCTGGGTATACGCTTCCTCGTCGGGCACGGAGGAAAACTCATGCAGCATCAGGTACGTATTGGCAAGCTGGGCAAAGGCCGGTGCGTGCCGCGGATGATGCGCGATCACCTCCAGCAGATTGCGCTTTGCCTCCAGCAGCGACTGCGGGGTGCGCTGTTCGAGGAAATAAAGACTCTGTAGGTACTGCTGGTCGACTTCAGTCTTGAGCGGCGCATCCGGGTGCGGCTTCAGAGCAGGTGTGGAGGCAACCGTTTGTTTCTTCTCGGCCAGCCTGTGCGCAAGGAGAGCGAAACCACCGGCGCCGGCGGCAATCGCAAGGACAAACGAGGCCGCCGGCAAGCTCCGGCGTGTGTGGAATCCAGGCAAGAGCGCCAGGTCAGGCTTCCGTACCGAAGCAGAACGTATCTCCTTTGTCTCCGGCGGGACCAAAGCCTGCTGATCCGGCTGCTCTGTTTGCGGCGAGTGGACTTCGGTTGCTTCCATAAGTACGGGCGGAGTATCGGCGGAGAGCCAGGCCTCCAGTTCGGGAATCAGGATGTAAACGTTGGCTCGTCCGCTTCCGGGGATGCGGCGCACAGGCAGTCCGCGCTGCTTCTCCCAGCGTTTCGCGGTGCGCTCATCCCGTCCGAGATAGGCAGCTATCTCTTTCCAGCCGTGAAGCTGGCCTTTGGCCCCGTTGCTCAAGTGCTTGAACCATCCTCAAGTGGATCATTGTAGCGCGGGTACAGGAGCAACCATGCAAAAACGATGGTCCGGAGATCTCCGGACCATCGTCACCAACGAAAAAGAAGGCGAGCTCAGTGAACCGGCGCAATGCGTCCATCGACCTCCGGACGGATCGTGTCCATCCACGGATCGATCACGATTTTCGTGACCTGCTCCTGCTTCTTCTGCCAGATCGGATACAGCTTCGGCGCTTGCTCGATGCCGATGATGTGCGAGATGATGAAGCTCGGGTCAAGCTGCCCTTCCTCGATCCGCTGCAGCAACGGCTTCAGGTACGTGTGCATGTTGGTTTGACCCATCGCCATCTTGATCCCCTTGCCGAAGGCCGCGCCGAAGTTCACCTTGTTTAGCACACCGCCATAGACGCCGGGGATGGACAACGTTCCGCCTTTGCGTATCGCCTGAATCGCCTGCCGCAGCACGAAAGGGCGATCGCTCTCAAGCATCATCGCCTGTTCCACCTTGTCGTAAACTCCCATTGCGGAAGAGGAGTGCGACTCGATGCCCACGGCGTCGATGCAGCTGTCCGGACCGATGCCGCCGCTCAGATCGCGCAGCGCCTCGACGATGTTCATGTCATGCTCGTCGTATCTGATCGTGATCGCGCCGAGGTCCCGGGCAAGCTTCAGCCGCTCCGGAAAGCGGTCGATCGCAATGACTTTTTCTGCCCCCAACATGAAGGCGCTCGCCACCGCGAAGATACCGACCGGACCGCAGCCCCAGACTGCGACCGTGTCGCCGGGCCGGATGTTCGCGTTCTCCGCGCCCTGATATCCGGTGGGGAAGATGTCTGAGAGAAACAGGACCTTGTCATCGGCCAGGTCGTTCTCGATCTTGATCGGGCCCACATCGGCAAATGGAACGCGCGCATACTGCGCCTGCCCGCCGGCATAGCCGCCATAGATATGCGAGTAGCCGAACAGCGCGGAGCCGGAGTAGCCGTAAAACGCTTCCGCCACATGCGCATTCGGGTTCGAGTTATCGCACAGGCTCCACAGATCGTCTTTGCAGAAGAAGCAGTTGCCGCAGGCAATCGTAAAGGGAATCACCACACGATCGCCGCGCTTCAGCTTTTTCACCTCGGGGCCAACCTCTTCGACGATGCCCATGAACTCATGCCCAAGAATGTCGCCGGCTTCCATGGTGGGAATCAGGCCGCCGTAGAGGTGCAGGTCGCTCCCGCAGATCGCCGTGCGCGTCACGCGAATAATCGCGTCATGCGGGTTGATGATCTCGGGGTCCTTCACGGTATGCACTTCAATCTTTTCCTTACCCATCCAACAAACAGCCTTCATTGCTTCTCCTCTAAGTGCGCGTGCCGTTCATAGCTAGTAGCGGTCGCTGGTACCGGGTGGCGTCGGATTGGTTTCGCCGTACATCCATTTCTTGATGCCGCCCACCACGCGGCGCGGGCCATGCGGCTGACCTTCCACCGACGGCACCTCGCCGGATTCCGCCATCTGCTTGAAATGCCGTAGATTCTCTTTCACCGTCTGCGCAGGACTGCGCGACGCCAGCGCGGCGACGGCATTGCCTACCCGTCCCGCCGGAACCTTGATTGTCTGGATCAGCGTCACAAGTGTTCCGCGACCGGACGCAGCTTCTTCAAACGTGACGGACCCGTACTGCTCGACCTCCGGAGAGATCGACCTCCAGGCAATCTTCTCGCCCGGAATATCCTCGGTGATCTCGGAGTCGAACTCGAGGCGCTTGCCATTTTTTTCTTCCGGGTTGCCAATTACCCAGTGACTCGTCTTAACGCTGGTCGGCGTCACGGAGATCACGTGCTCTTGCCAGCGCGGAAAACGCGTCACATCGGACCATGCCTTGTAGAGCTCGTCCGCTCCAGCGTTGATCGTCTGCACGGCATGCGCAGTCACCCGCCCATCCTTGATCCCTTCAGGCATCGGAGCGTACATCGTTCCTGCCCGACTTGCTTCCTTCACCGTTTGCATTCCGTCTCCTTCCTTCCCTCGTGCAACCTGCTTAGTTGGTCGGCTTGGCCATCTTCTCGTGCATCGCGGCCTTCACGGAGTCGGGCACAAAATTCGCCACCGCACCCTCAAGCTTGGTCTTCAAGCTCGCCGCATACACATGCTTCTCGCCGCTCATCAGAGCTTCAAGGCCCTGCTTGGCCACGTCATACGGCTCGCTCTCCTTCTTGCCTTCCTGGCCCACCTGCGTGTCATCCATCTCTGCGCGGTGGAAGAAGTCCGTGTCGACAGGCCCGGGCTGCAGCGCCGTAACGGTCACGCCGCTCTCTGCGAGCTCCGCATTCAGGCTCTTGGCCAGCGACAGCACATAGGCCTTCGTGGCCGCATAGACAGCCTCCCGCGGCGCCACCATCTCGGACGCAATCGACGCCGTGAACAGGATCTTGCCGGCTCCGTTCGCGGTCATATGCTGCACTACGTGCTTGGCCAGATGCGAGGTTCCTTCCACATTCAGCCGAACCATCGTCATCTCTGCCGTCAAGTCCGTATCTTTGAAGAGGCCGCCCAGCCCCACGCCCACGTTCAGGGCAGCCGCATCCACCTTGCGCCCGGAGGAGACCACGGCCTTCCAAAACTGGTCTATGCCGTCGAAGCTGGCAAGGTCGGATTGCACCGCGGTCACGTGGACGCCCAGGGCCTGGAAGTCCGCTTCCGCTTTGTCGAGGCGCTCGCCGTTCGAGCCGAGAATCAGGTCGAAGCCATTCTCCGCAAAGACCTTCGCCAGGTTGTAACCGATGCCGCTCGAGGCTCCGGTTACGATCGCAAGTTGATTGCTCATCTTTTTTTCTCCAAAATTGCCCGGGGCTTGACCTTCCCTTCGTGGGAACAGAGAAGCCGGGGCTCTCATCTTGCTTACACGTGCATGTCCGATCCAGGAAGACTGTGGCGAATCGATCGGCCGCGTCAGCTGTCGGCGGCCGTGCAAGCAGACCCGCCCAAAACGGCACTCCTTGAGAGACGCCGCTGTCTCGCGGGGTTGCCCCTTGCCGGCGCAGCCATTTTGGACCGGTTTTCCTAGCTCCTTCAAAGGACTGGCGCGTAGGGCCGGAGCGCGGGCGCAACTAGAATGGGGAGATGGCCGCCGAGTTTACGCATCTGCATCTGCACACCGATTACTCCCTTCTTGATGGAGCCTGCGACGTCGACAAGCTGGTCGCGCATGTCGATCGCATCGGCCAGAGATCCGTCGCCATGACCGATCACGGGAACATCTTCGGCGCCGTGCACTTCTTCGATTCCGCGCAAAAAAAAGGCGTCAAGCCCATCCTCGGCTGCGAGCTTTACATCTGTCAGGCGGAGGACCACCGCGCCAAGGGCGATGGCGACAAGTACAACCACCTGCTGGTGCTCGCCGAAAACGAAGAGGGCTATCGAAATCTCGTCCGCCTCACCAGCGAGGCCGCGCTGCACGGCTTCTACCGCAAGCCGCGCGTCTCGAAAGCCTTTCTGGCCCGTCACGCCCGCGGCCTCATCGGCTTCTCCGGCTGCCTCGCCGGTGAGGTCTCGCAACATCTCATGGCCAACGACTACGACAAGGCCAAGGCCACCGCCGGCCACTTCGAAGAGATCTTCGGCCGTGGCAACTTCTTTCTTGAAGTCCAGGATCACCACCTCGCGCCGGACAAGGCCGTCGTCGAAGCCATGTTCCGCATGGAGCAGGACCTCAACATCCCGCTGGTCGCTACCAACGACTCGCACTATATCGAGGATGGCGACAGCCGCGCGCACGAAGTGCTGCTCTGCGTGCAGACCGCCGGCTCGATGAACGATCCCAAGCGCTTCAAATTCGATACCGAAGAGTTCTACATCAAGACCGCCGCCGAAATGGCGCGCATGTTTCCCGGCCATCCCGAGGTCCTCAGCCGCACCATGCAGTTTCCGGAGCGCTGCAATCTCAAGCTCTCGAAGGTCGACAATCCCTTCCCCGCGTTCCCCGTCCCCGAAGGCATGACGCTCGACAGCTTCTTCGAGCAGGTCTGCCGCGAGGGCCTCAACAAGCGCCTCGCCACCAACGTCGCCCACCTCCGCGCCCGCGGCCTGCTGCGCAAAACCGAACAGGACTACCACGCGCGGCTCGACCGCGAGATCGATTGCATCAAGGCCATGAAGTTTCCCGGCTACTTCATGATCGTGTGGGACTTCATCCGCTACGCGCGCGAGCAGAACATTCCCGTCGGCCCCGGCCGTGGCTCCGCCGCCGGCTCGCTCGTCGCCTATTGCATGGAGATCACCGACGTCGACCCGCTCCAGAACGAGCTGCTCTTTGAGCGCTTCCTCAACCCCGACCGCATCTCGATGCCCGACATCGACATCGACTTCTGCATGAACCGCCGCGGCGAAGTGATTGAGTACGTGCGCCGCAAGTACGGCACCGACCAGGTCGCGCAGATCATCACCTTCAACACCATGGCCGCCAAGGCCGCCATCAAGGACGTCGGCCGCGCGCTCGACATGCCCTACGGCGAGGTCGACCGCATCGCCAAGATGATCCAGGGCCGCATCGGCGTCACCATCGCCGAGGTCCTCAAAGACAACGGACCGCTCACCAAAGCCTACGAAGGCGAGCCGAAGATCAAGGAGCTCATCGATACCGCCATGCGCCTGGAAGGCCTGGTGCGCGGCGCGGGTGTGCATGCGGCCGGCGTGGTCATCGCTCCCAGTCCGCTCACCGAGCTTGTCCCCGTCACCCGCACCAAGGACGAAGCCATCGTCACCAGCTACGACATGGGCGCCATCGAGAAGATGGGCCTGTTGAAGATGGATTTCCTCGGCCTCACCACGCTCACCGTCATCGACGACGCGCTCAAGCTCATCGAGCAGACTCGCGGCGAGCGGATCGATCTCTCCACCATCCCGCTCGACGACGCGCGCACCTACGAGCAGGTCTTCCACAAGGCGCTCACCAGCGGCGTCTTCCAGTTTGAATCGGGCGGCATGCGCGACATTCTGCGCCGCTACAAGCCCAACCGCGTCGAAGACCTGACCGCCCTGAACGCGCTCTACCGGCCCGGTCCCATGGGTATGATCGACGACTTCATCGAGCGCAAGTGGGGCCGCCGCGCGGTCGAGTACGAGCTCCCCGTCATGGAGACCATCCTCAAAGAGACCCTCGGCGTCATGGTCTACCAGGAGCAGGTCATGCAGGTTGCCGCGGCCGTCGGCGGCTACGCGCTCGGCGAAGCCGACCTCCTCCGCCGCGCCATGGGCAAGAAGGACCACGCCGAGATGGCCAAGCAACGTGAGCGCTTCATGTCCGGCGCCGCCGAGCGCAAGTACTCGAAAGAAAAAGCCGGCAAAATCTTCGACCTCATGGCCGAGTTCGCCGGCTACGGCTTTAATAAGTCGCACTCCGCGGCCTACTCGCTGCTCGCCTACCACACGGCTTACCTCAAGACCCACTACCCGGTCGAGTTCATGGCGGCGCTGCTCACCAGCGAAACCTCGAAACCCGAGAACGTCGTCAAGTACATCTCCGAGTGCCGCGAGATGAACATCCCGGTCGTGCCGCCCAACGTCCAGGTCTCGGACGCCAACTTCACCCCAGTCAGGACGGACTCGGGAGAAGCCATCGGCTTCGGTCTCGCCGCCATCAAGAACGTCGGCTACAACGCCATCGTCTCCATCATGGAAGCCCGCGCGGCACTCCTCGCCGAAGCGGCGGTCTCGGGCAGGACGGGCGGCTTCGCCAGCCTTTGGGAGTTCTGCGAAAAAGTCGACTTGCGCCTGCTCAACAAGCGCGTTCTCGAGTCCCTCATCAAGGCCGGAGCCATGGACTGCTTCGGCAAGCGCGCCGCTGTCATGGCCGCGCTCGACACCGCCATGGAGCGCGCGCAGAAGGCGCAGAAAGACCAGGCCGCCGGGCAGCATGGGCTCTTCGGCATCTTCGACTCCGACTTCCGCTCCGTCTCAAACACCAAGGCCGAAGCCCTGCCCAACGCCGCGGAGTGGGACGAGCATACGCGTCTGCAAAACGAAAAAGAAGTTCTCGGCTTCTTCGTCAGCGGCCACCCCTTGGACAAATACCGCGAAAAGCTGCGCAACCTCAAGACCGTCGATACGGTCACCGCCTGCGAGATGAAGCCCGAGCCGCAGGTCTTCCGCCGCGGCGGCAACGGCCCCGAGCCGAACGAGATCTCGATCGCCGGCGTCATCACCGGCCTCAAGGTCGCCAAGTCGAAGAAGTCGGGTGAGCTCTACGCGCAGGCCTGTCTTGAAGACACGGTCGGCAAAATCGAGCTGATCGCCTTCCCGCAAAGTTACGAGAAGCTCGCCGAGAAGCTCAAGATCGATGTGCCCGTCGTCATCCGCGGCTCGCTGCGCGGCGAAGAGGACTCCGCGCCCAAGTTGGCCGTCTCTACCATCCAGGCGCTCGAAGACATCAAGCTGAAGCTTCCGGACGCGCTCCGCATCAAGGTTCCGCTGCATAGCCCGGACGCCGCCCTGCTCGACAAGCTCTCGCGGCTGTTCCTCGCCTCGCCCGGCACAGGCAAGCTGCTGCTCGATTTTGAAGAGCCGGGCGAGTTCTGCGCGGTGCTCGAGCCGAGCGCGGTGTTGGTCGCCGCTGACCGCCTCTTCATCGACCGCGTCGAGGAGCTCGTCGGCCGCGGTGGCGTGCGGGTCATCCAGTGAGGAAGCCTGCCGAAAAGCCGCTCGCCTACGCCCTGCTGCGGGTCGCGCTCGGCGTCAACTTCGCCGGGCACGGCTTCATCCGGATCTTGAACGGCGTCGGCGCGTTCGCAGCCACGACCGCCGAGCACATGGCCAAATCTCCCCTGCCGCACGGCTTCATCGTCGGCTTCGGCTACGCCATTCCCTGGATCGAGGCGCTGCTCGGAACTGCGCTCATCCTCGGCCTGCTCACACGCGGGGCGCTGGTCTTGGGCGCGCTGTTCATGATGGCGCTCACGGTCGGCGTCACGTCCAACCAGCAGTGGGACGTCGCCGGCCAGCAGCTTGTGTACAGCATCGTCTTTTTCCTTCTGCTGTCTCTGGTGGAGCACAACCAGTTCTCGCTCGACCACCGGCTGCGCCACACCCCGTAGCTCCAGCCGGATACAATAGAACGCGATGGATGAGCAGGAATCAGGCAGACTGGCGCAGATGCAGGCGGGATCCACGCCCGTTCCCGACGCATGGATACGGACCGAGAGAGCGCGAGACCCGGCACGACCCTATCCCATGGACTACATGGAGGCGCTCTTCACGGACTTCACCGAGATCCACGGCGACCGCGCCTTCGGCGACGACAGCGCCATGACCTGCGGCATGGCCTGGTTCGAGCGTGAGCCGGTCATGGTCATCGGCAATCTTAAGGGCCGCACCACCCGGGAGCGCATGGCGCGCAAGTTTGGCATGCCGGACCCGGAGGGCTACCGCAAGGCTCTGCGCGCCATGAAGATGGCCGAGAAGTTCGGCCGCCCCATCTTCACCTTCATCGATCTCACCGGCGCCTACCCGGGCATGAGCGCCGAAGAGCGCGGCCAGGGCGAAGCCATCGCGCGCAACCTCTTCGTCATGTCCACCCTGCGCGTCCCGACCATCGCCACCATCACCGGCGAAGGCGGCTCCGGCGGAGCCTTGGCGCTCGCGGTCTCGGATCGCGTGCTCATGCTCGAAAACGCCATGTACTCGGTCATCTCGCCCGAGTCCTGCGCGTCCATCATGTGGAAGGACGCCGGCAAGAAGCAGCAGGCCGCCGCCGCGCTCAAGTACACCGCCGCCGAGGTCAAGGCGCTCGGCTGCGTGGACGACGTCATCGCCGAGCCCAAGGGCGGCACCCAGGCCGATCTGCCCGCCGCCTTCAGCCTGGTCTCTCGCTGTCTGCGCAAGCACTTCGCCGAGCTCAAAGCCCAGCCCCTCGAGACAATGCTCGTGCGGCGGTACGAGAAGTTCCGCAACATAGCCCAGTTCTACGCAGAGGCCTAACCGGTGGCTGCCGGCACTCTCGCACATACGCCGCTCTCGAAGGGCATGCATCTCGCCTTGTGCGTGGTCGCGCTGGCCTGGGCTGGAGCCGCCAACGTACTCGCCTCAAAATCAGCCCAGGGACTCTCCGTACGCTTTCACCTGGGCAGCTTCGACTCGCTCATCGCCGCGCTCTTTCTGCTCTTCCTCGTCGTGGTCGGCTTCCACATGCTCGATTGGATCGCCACTCGCGGACGTTTTGAGCCGGAGGTCCTGCCGCTGCCCAGACGTCTCACCGCCGCTGCCGAGTGGGGCGTCGGCGCGGCCATCGGTTGGGCGCTCAGCCTCGCCGCCGTGCTGCCGTTGCTGCTCAGCGGTCATCTGCACGCGCGGCTGAACCTCCAGCCCGGCAGCATTCTCCCTATCCTGCTCGCGTTCGCCACCCTGCTCGTCGCGGCGCTGGCTGAAGAGACCGTTTTCCGCGGCTTCCCGTTTCGCCGGTTAATGCAGGCCGTCGGACCCTCATGGGCCAGCCTGCTGCTGTCGGTCCTCTTCGCGCTTGTGCTGGTCCTGGCCAATCCGCCCTCCAGTCTTGGCGTGGTCCTGCTCAATGAAACTCTCTTTGGCGTGATTCTGGCCATGGCGTGGCTCCGGACGCATGCGCTTTGGACTGGCTGGGGACTCCACTTCGCTTGCCGCGCTGTCACCGCTGTCGTCTTCGGCCTGCCCATCGCCGGCCGCGGCGTCTTCGGCTCCGTGGCGGATACCTTCACCACCGGCCCGCGCTGGTTGACCGGCGGAGCCTTCGGCCTCGATGCTGCCCTGTGGACCGCCTTCGTGCTGCTGGCCGGCATGGTCGCGCTCTACCGCGCCACCCGCCAGTACGCGTGGAACTACACCTTCCCCCAACTGCAGCCGGCAGGCTACGAGGTGACTGTGCCGCCGCCTCCAGCCCATGCCGCCATGGAAAAATCGGCGCCTCCTCCGCCTCTCGTCCAGATCCTGCCCTCCACGCCCCGGAGTTCGGACGAGGGCCCATCGGGATTCTGAACCGCTTCTCAAGGTCCGGCGGCCGCCTGTTTTCAGGCAATCACGCTTTCGCTCCGCTGCCACCAAAGCTCACTTGCAATGCAGGCGAAAAGGGCGCACTCTGTCAGCAACAAGGAAGCTTTCATGAGAATCATCGCGCACGCCCGCTCGATCCTCTTCGGTTCCGGAACTCTTCCGGCTGCGCTGCTCTTCAGCTTGGGAGGCTTGGGAGTTTTGCCGGCTTCGGCCCAGGTCTTCACCGTAGGCGAGAAGACCGCCACCGCCGGCATCAAGACCGACTTCACGCCCACCCACGTCGAGCTCCCCGACAAACCCATGACCGAGCGCGGCCGCCGCGAGCTGATCCGCGATCTCGAAGCCGAACAGGGGTTTGCCCACCGCGTGCTCCCTCTCGGAGCCATCCTGACGCTCGAAGCCAACGGCAATCTCACCCCGCGCGCCGAGCAGTATAAGGAGGTCGTCTACAAAAAAGGCCAGTCCGCCGCCCCCGGCGACCGAGTCATGGTCACCGCGCTTGAGATCAAGCCGGACCGCATCATTGTCGACCTCAACGGCGGCCCGTATGTCCGGCACAGGTTTCTGCGTCATGTTCAGATCGGCGTCGGTGGCGCAGTCTCCGCGCCGGCCGACCTGAGCGAGCAGGCCACCGGATGCCGTGTCATGCTGGTCTTTGAGGGCAAACTGCCGGAGGTCTCCGCGCCGGAGGTGAAGGCGCTGCTCCAGCCCGTAGTCGATTTCGGCGCCAAAACCGGCGAGATCGCCTACTCCGAAACCCTGCCCGCGCCCATCAAGAGCGCCATCGACTCGCACGAAGTGCTGGTCGGCATGAATCATCGCATGGTCCTCGCCGCGCTCGGCCAGCCGGAGGCCAAGCTGCGCGAAGGAGCCACCGAGGGCCGGTATGAAGAGTGGATCTACGGCCACCAGCCGCAGCCGGTGAAGTTCATACGTTTCGTGGGCGACCGCGTCAGCCTGATCAAGATTGCCGCGGTCGGCAAGCCGATCGAGATCCACGACCGGGATGAGCTGGCCGGCTACTTGCCTCCGGCGCCGACGCGCACCGTTGCGCTGGGCGACGCGCAGCCGGCCTCGACCGACGAGCAGCGGCCCGGGCCGCCTACCCTGAAGCGCCCCGGCGAGACGCTTCCGGCGGAGAACGGCGGAACAATGAACCGAAAAGTTCAATTTCCCGGCGAGCACAAGCCGGACGCATCCACCCCGGCTGAGCCCGCTCCTTCCAGTCCTGCCGCGGGCAGCGTACCGCCTTCGCAGTGACTTGTCACAGGCAATTGAGATAATCTAGAGCTTCGGCCAGTGCGGAAACCGCGTTCGCGCGGGGAAAGACGTTCGCTTTCCCGTCTTCGTACACGCACTCCGGCCAGATCAAGCGCATCAGGGAGAGCAACGATGGCAAAAATTGCCAAAACTGGCGACCGCCAGAAGGTCATGGATACGAACCGGGGCACAGAGTGTCCGAAGTGCTCGAAGCCAACCCGCATCGTAAAACGAGTCAAGGATCGTGAGCGCGGCGTCCCCGGCGGCGTATACATCTCCTGCTCGGCGTGCGAGTTCTTCGAGAAGCTGTAACAGGAAAACCGGGTTCCCCTCACCTTAGACGCTTGTCTCGTCTGAGGTGAGGGAAGTCTCCGCCAGCATCGCCGCAAACGCCGCGGCCGGGTTCTCCGCCCGCGTAATCGGCCGTCCCACCACCAGCTTTGAGGCCCCGCCGGCAAACGCCGCAGACGCCGTCGCCACCCGGCTCTGATCGCCGGGCGCACTCCCGGCCGGCCGGATCCCGGGCACGACCAGCAAGGGTCCGCTGCCCAATTCCGCGCGCATCTCGGCCAGTTCCTCGGGCGAACAGACCAGTCCCGGAATTCCTGCCGCAAGCGCCAGCCGTCCCAGCCGCAGCACCTGTTGTTCCACAGGCGCGATCACGCCGACATCGGCAAGTTCACGCTGATTCATACTGGTCAGCACCGTTACGGCCAGCAGCGTAGGCGCGCCCGGTACACCTGCCGCCGCCTCCGCCGCCGCAGCAAGCATCGTGCCTCCGCCTGCGGCATGGACCGTGAGCAGGGAAGCCCCGCATCTCGAAACCGAGCGCACCGCGCTGGCAACCGTATTGGGAATGTCGTGCAGCTTCAGATCAAGGAACACCTGGAACCCGCGTCCCGTCAGCTCACGGACAGCCGAATCGCCCTCCGCCAGGTAGAGTTCCAGTCCCACCTTAAACCAGCGGCACTGCCCATCAAGCCGCTCGACCAGTTGCAGGGCCGGTTCAATGGCCGGAAAGTCCAGGGCGACAATCAGCCGTTCGCGTGGATCGGAAGGCAGGCAATCAGGAGACATGAGTCATAGCTCGACACGAGAACCTCCGCAGATCGGCGATAAGCCGGCCTTATACGGCCCCGACCGGAAGCGAAGGCAGCTTGAGTTGCGATTGCACCATGCCCATCAGACTTCCCGGCGGCGGCAGGATCGGCGCCGAGGCTACCTCCAGCCGCACCCGGCCAATGCCCGTCAGACCGACCGCTCGCGCCGCGGCATAGGAGAGATCCACGATGCGGTCATTGACCATTGGTCCGCGGTCGTTCACCCGCACCAGCACGCTGCGCTGATTGCGCAGATTGGTTACCCGCAGCCAGCTGCCCAGCGGAGCGCTGCGATGGGCGCACGTCAGGTCATGCATGTTGAAGGGTTCGCCGGTCGCGGTCGCGCGCCCTTGAAACTTCAGGCCGTACCAGGAGGCCTTGCCCGTCTCAAACCAGCGGTGCAGGGCGGCCACCGTGGAGGATCCCGGCACTGCATGGGCGGCGCTGTGCGGTCCAGCTGAAGGGGGTGCCGCCGCACTGGTCAACCCTGAAACGGTGATCGCTGCTACGATCGCGGGAGACCCATAACGTTGCAGCAACGCTACGAAATTCCTTTTGCGAAGGCTTTCAAGCCGTGCGGCGTTTCGTTCAACCATGCCCTTATTCTCCTTGCGTATCGGTGCTAAGTCAATCACAGGCAGGAACTTAGCTCTGCCCGCGCTTGCCCGGCAGGCAGGGTTCTGGTATAGGTTTTTCGCGCCTTGCGGGCGTCTCCGGAGCTCGCCCCCCCGCGTTTTCCGCTCCATCCAAGGACGGAAGCTTTGCCTGCCCGGAAAAAGATCTTTTTCTTTTGTAGGTTTTAGTCCTCATGTCTTTTTCTGTCAGCGCCCCGGCCAGATCGCTGGATGAAGACACTGCTCACCATCGCGGGCTTCGATCCCTCCTCCGGCGCCGGAGTCACCGCGGACCTGACCGTGTTTGCTGCGCACGGCTGCTTCGGCACCGCTGCCGTCACCGCCCTCACCGTGCAATCCACCCTTGGCGTTCGGGCAAGCTACCCTGTCCGCGAGCAGCAGCTGCGCGAAACCCTGTACTGTCTCCAAGAGGACCTGCCCCCGGCCGGCATCAAGATCGGCATGCTGGCCGATGCCGCGAACGTCGACGCCGTGGCCGGCTTTCTCTCTCTCTGCAAGCAGCAGCCGAAAGCGTTGCCGGTCGTCCTCGATCCGGTCTTCCGCTCAAGCTCCGGACGCGATCTGCTGGATGCCGAAGGTCTCGCCCATCTCAAGGATCGCCTTCTGCCGCTGGTGGACTGGATTACGCCCAACCTGGCCGAGCTTGCCGAGCTCGCCGGGCTTCCCGCAGGCAGTCCATCCCAGATGGAGACAGCCGTGCGTGCGCTTCAGGCGCGCCTCCCGCAGCTCGCGGTCGTCGCCACCGGAGGCCATTTGGACTCTGCAGACGATCTGGTCGCCGCGCCGGGGCAGCCGATGCACTGGCTGCGCGGGCCGAAGATCGTCTCCCAGGCCACGCACGGCACCGGCTGCGCCTTCGCGAGCGCCCTGCTCTGCGGGCTGACTGCGGGCCTTACGGGGCTTGCCGCCGCCGCGCAAGCCAAGCACTTCGTCACCCAGGCGATGCTGCGCGCCGAACCGATCGGCCACGGCCGGGGGCCGATGAACCTGCTCTGGCCGCTTCGGGACCATCCATCTGCTTCTGAGTAAAAGAGAACGTAGGCAGCAGAGTGTCCCAACTCAAGACACTCGGCTTTTCGCCGATAAGGAAGTCGGAGGAGCTTTTCATGCCTGTCTCGACCTTGCCGGAACTCAGTCACGCCGAACTCAACGCCGAACTTACCTTCGCCCGATCCACCTCGACCCGGTCCAACGCAGTTCCACAGCCCGAAGTACGCCGCGTCCGGCCGGCCTACGTTCGCCGCAGGGGGTCGTCCGAGCAGGGACGCGCCCTTGAAACCCTCGGCCACGCCGTCGAGTACCTCGTGGACTCGCGGATGCGCTGCGGCAATCCGCACACCGCGGCCGGAGAGCGGGACGCCATCGAGATTCTCATGCGGCTCAACCGCGCCGTCTTCTCCGAGTGCCCAGAAATCGTCCCGTTCGGTCGCCGCATGCGCCAGTGGTTTACCGCGCGCGTGTTGCGGCCCTGAGCTTACCGCCGGAGACGGACCGTCTCGCCCGGCTGGCTGTAAGCTTGGAGACATGGCGCTTTCCCTGCTTGTCAACGGCGTGCCCCGGCAGATCGAGGCTCTCGACGAGGGCAGCACGCTTGAAGCCGTCGTGGCGCAACTCAGCCTGAAGGCCGACCGGGTCGCGATCGAACGCAACGGCGAGATCGCTCCGCGCAGCCGCTGGGCCGGGATTTCGGTCCACGCCGGAGACCGGCTGGAGATCGTGCACTTCGTCGGCGGCGGCGCCGATGCTTGGGAACGCCTGCTGCATCTTTCCTGAGGCGGTTCTGCATCTCACCGTCCGTGCCGCCTGGAACACTGGCGAAGCGGGTGTCGGCTGTGATGCCGACCCAGGGATGGAGTCTCATGGGATTGAAGGATATGCTCGGTTTGGGTTCGGACCAAAAGGTTCGTTATGCCATCGTCGGCGTGGGCGACATTGCGCAGGAAGATATGATGCCCGGCGTAGAGCACACAGGAAACTCAGAGATGACGGCCCTGGTGAGCTCCGATCCGGTCAAAGCGAAGGAACTGGGCGAGAGATACGGGGTGGAGGCGACCTACACCTACGAGCAATTTGGGCAGGCGCTTGGCTCCGGCACCTTCGACGCCATTTACCTGGCTACACCCAATTGGCGGCACGCTGAGTTCATCGTTCCCGCGCTCCGCGCCGGCATCCACGTCCTGACTGAAAAGCCGATGGAGGTCTCGACCGAAAAATGCCGCGCGATTCTCGATGCGCAGAAACAGTCGACGGCCAAGCTCATGGTGGCCTACCGGCTCCACTTTGAGCCCGCCACACTCGACACCATCGACAAGGTGCGCTCGGGCGACCTGGGTCTTGTCCATCTATTCTCGTCCACCTTCGCGCAACCCATCGATCCGGCCAATCATCGTGCGCACTCGGGCAAGCTGGCCGGCCCGGTCCTCGACATGGGGCCGTACCCCGTCAACGCCGCCCGGTACATCTTCGGCGACGAACCCGTGGAGGTCGTCTCCGCGGCCGGATCGAAGCACCCGGAATCCGGCCTCGACCAGGACTTCGCCGACACCGTCGCGGTCACGCTGCGCTTTCCCGGGGAGCGCCTCGCGCAGTTCAGCCTCTCCTACTTCGGCAACCCCACCAACTCGTTCATCGCCGTCGGCACCAAGGGCAGTGTCCAGCTCGACCCCGCCTACATGTTCGGCAAGCCGCTCGAACAGACGACCGCCCTCGGCGAGAAGAAGACGACGCAGTCGTTCAAAAACACCGACCACTTCGGCGGCGAGATGAAGTACTTCTCGGATTGCATCCTGAACGATCTGCAGCCCGAACCGGACGGCGAAGAAGGCTTTGCCGACGTCCGTGTTCTCGAAGCGATCATTCAGGCTGTCGAGACAGGAAAGTCCGTCAAGCTCGAACCGTTTACCCGCACCCGGAGAATCGATACGAAAACTCAAAAGCAAACGCTCGGAGCCGTTTCCTCACCGGAACTGGTGCATGCCGGCAATCCGGCTCGCGGCGTGGACAAGCAGCCGAAGAACTGACCCGGAGAGGCCTGGATCAAGCGTTTCGGCCGCACCCATGGCTGAGGACGATTGATTTGCGCCACTCCTCCATGGTCGCGTAAATGATGCAGCTCCGCCCGGTCGCGGTGTCGATCCGCCAGGTAATGTTGCCTTGCCGATACCACTGATACGCTCCAGTTCCTGCAAAGCGCGCACCGTTCTGCGCGTTCGGCGGAAGCGTATCGGGGTTGGCCTGACTGCCGCTCTTGGCCAGCGTCAAGGCAGCCGGTTGCATGTCGGAACTTTGCCCGGAGGAGGCTTGTGCCGGCATTCCAGCCGCGCCTGAAACTTTTCCTTCACTCGTCGGCGCCGCCTCTTGGACGTCGCCGGCGGCGTCCTCGCGAGCGGTCTTGGTCTTGCGCTCGCTCGCTCTATCTGCCGTCTCGCCGGCGTTTTCCTTCGCGAACCGAGCCTGCTCCGCGGGCGTCATGCAGCCGTCGCAGTGCACGTCTCCGTTGGCTAGCGCCTGTGCGTCGTTGTGACGTCTCCACAAAAGAAATCCGCCGAACAGAACTGCCAGTAGAATGACGATCCCCACGATTTTTCTGCCCATATCGCCTCCGCGTTCCTCGTCCGCTTTCGGATCTGCAGCCGCTTTGCTGCGGCACGCGCCTGTTGCCCCTATTTTAGTGCATCTAAACTACTATCCCCCACCCTGCATCTGGCGTCGAGCGAAAGTGTGGTCTTCGTAGTGACTCATCGGTGACGTGCGATGCCGTTCCGCGCCCACGTCTCTCCCACTTGCCCCGCGTTATGATGAGAACGTGCTGAAGTACTCCATCGTCGTCCCGTTCCACAACGAGGAAGAGAACGTCACCACTCTCTACGATCGCCTCAAGGCCGCCATGGAAGTGGTTCTGGCCGAGTCCCGCGACAGCTTTGAGCTTGTCTTCGTGGATGACGGCTCCCGCGACCGCACCTACCGCCTGCTCGAGGAGATCGCCGCCGTCGATTCGCGCGTCCTCGTCATCAAGCTCCGTCGCAACTTCGGCCAGACCAGCGCGCTCGCCGCCGGCTTCGACCACGCTCAGGGCGAGTTCATCCTGGCCATGGACGGCGACCTGCAGCACGACCCCGGCGAGGTCCCGCACTTTCTCGCCAAGCTTGAAGAGGGCTACGACGTCGTCTCCGGCTGGCGCTCACAGCGCGGCGACAACTTCGTCCTGCGCCGCATCCCCTCCCGCGCCGCCAACTGGCTCATGGCCGCGCTCTCGGGCGTCCCCATCCATGACTTCGGCACCACCTTCAAGGCCTACCGCCGCGACATCATCCAGTCCATCCCGCTCTACGGCGAGATGCATCGCTTCATCCCCGCCCTCGCCAGCTGGTACGGCGCCAGCATCTGCGAGATCCCCATCTCAAACCCGCAGCGCACCGCAGGCAAGTCGCACTACGGCGTCTCGCGGACCTTCCGCGTCTTCTTCGACCTGCTGACCATCCGCTTCCTGCTCAAGTACATGACACGCCCGCTGCACTTCTTCGGCAGCATCGGCGCGGTCGGCATGCTCTCGGGCGGCGCCATCGCCCTCTGGCTTTTAGCCCTGAAGCTGATCACCCACGGCGCTGTGCACACCGACCACGCCCCCATGTTCTCGCTCGCCAGCGTCCTCATCCTCGGAGGCATCCAGATGATGGGCATCGGCCTGCTTGGCGAGTTGCAGGTCCGCCACTTCCACTCCGCCGACCGCCGCGCCCCCTACGCCGTCGACCGCGTGCTGCGCCTCCGCAATTCGGAAGAGTCACTGCTACGCTGATACCGTGGATGAAGTGGGCTTCCCTAAAGCGTTACTCCTGCGGTCCCTCAAATCTTCTTAGGAGCCTCACTGTCTTTTGCATCTCCTCGACATCCAGGAGGTCGCGAGGCCGGCCCGCAGCCAGCTTGTTCTCGATCAGCTTCGCCACCGGAATGACTGGCACCTCAAAGCTGTCGTTGACCACCGCATACGAGCGAGCCTCCCAACACTCTTCAAAGCCGACCCCGCTAAGCACTTGCAAAATGTCGACCCGCAGTGGGGGCTCACCCATTTGGAAATAGGACGTTCGATCGTTGAAGTCGGAGGGATGATATCCGGACAATGGAGCACCAAAGTCAGCCAAGGCTCCATACACGGCCTCGCTGTTTTCTATGCTGCACAGAATGAATACGTCCAAATCTTTGGTCGCCCTTGGTTGGGAGTACGCCCCCACCGCATAGCCCCCTACAACTAGATACTTAGCTCCATGGGCATTTAAGGCGGACAAAAGGTCGGCGTGATCCTGGCTCAGATCGACCCGCATCGGTTTGTCTGAAGCCGTACGCATCACGAGTCACCTCCCAAACCGCGCCCAGCCGTTCACCAAGCGAAAGACTCTGCCAGTAACGATAATTTTCAGCATCTTGTTGCTCGACATCTGTCACGCGCCGAATGGTCTTGTCCATGTCCCTATGTTACGCTTCAACGCACTCATACTCCCCAACAAACCTCACATGAGAAACTAGCCCTATGCCCCTGAACGTAGGAATCGTCGGCTTGCCCAACGTAGGCAAGAGCACCATCTTCAACGCACTCACCTCCGCCAAAGCACAAGCCGCCAACTACCCCTTCTGCACCATCGAGCCGAACGTCGGCGTCGTCGTCGTCCCCGACACCCGCCTCGATCGCATCGTTCGCTTCGTCAAGCCCAAGTCCATCGTCCCCACCACCATGGAGTTCATCGACATCGCCGGCATCGTCGAAGGCGCCTCGAAGGGCGAGGGTCTCGGCAACCAGTTCCTCGGCCACATCCGCGCCACCGACGCCATCCTCCACGTCGTCCGCTGCTTCCACGACGACGAGGTCGTGCACGTCGCCGGCAAGGTCGACCCGCTCAGCGACATCGACATCATCAACACCGAGCTCCTGCTCGCCGATCTCGACACCGTCGAAAAGCGCAGCGTCAAAGCCCAGAAAGCCGCCAAGGCCCAGTCCGCCTCTGCCGCCGCCAGGACCGAAGCCGAGACCCTCACCAAGCTGCTCGAAGTCCTCAACGCCGGCAAGCCCGCCCGCGTCGCCGAGCTCACCGACGACGAACGCCTCATCGCCCGAGACCTCTTTCTCATCACCATGAAGCCCATACTCTACGTCGCCAACGTCGACGAGGCCGGCATCGCCTCCGGCAACGAGTACACCGCCGTCGTCGAGAAGCGCGCCGCCGAGGAGCGCAGCGAAGTCATCCGCATCTGCGGCGCCATGGAAGCCGAGATCGCCCAGCTCGAGCCCGGCGAGCGCACCGAGTTCCTCGAAGCCGCCGGCCTCGCAGAGCCCGGCCTCAACCGCCTCATCCACGCCGCCTACCGCCTGCTCGGCCTCTACACCTACTTCACCGCTGGCGTCCAGGAGGTCCGCGCCTGGACCATCAAGCGCGGCACCAAGGCCCCCGGCGCCGCCGGCGTCATCCACTCTGACTTCGAGCGCGGCTTCATCAAGGCCGATGCCTACCACTCCGAAGACCTCTTCCGCCTCGGCAGCGAGCAAGCCGTCAAGGAAGCCGGCCTGCTCCGCTCCGAAGGCAAGGAGTACACCGTCAAGGACGGCGACATTCTCTTCTTCAAGTTCAACGTGTAATGGCATTTGGCCTTTCACGCGAAGCGTCCAGCACCGCACGAAGTGCCGCCCGTCCGGCGTCAGGACGCCGTTGCCGTTCTCTTATTCTCCCGGCCGGTACGTTCGCTCCGTATGCCCCTTCAGCTGATCCGGGTAGAAGTACACCTCCCGCAGCCGCCCGGACGCATACCGTTCCGCCTCATCGTCGAAGTGCTTTGACCCCGGACGCCCGCTCTCGCCGCCCGCCGTCACCGCGATCGCCTGCACCCGCGGTCCGAACTCCACGATCGCCACAAAGCTGTTCCCCGACGTGCCGTACCACTTCTTCGTCTCCGGATACTGACGCGCCCCAAACGAAGCCAGCGACCCCCACACAGACGAGGTAAACGGCACCGGGCTACTCGGCGCCTTATCGTTGAACGGCTGCACGATGTCTCCCGTAATCCGCTGAAACCGATTGATCTGCCCCCACGGCGTCTGCCACGCGCCAAAGTCCGCCGTAAGCTTCTCGACCGCCGCAGACAGCGCCGCCAGCAGCGCCTCGGGAGCCACCCGCGTCGCCACATATTCCTCGCTCGGCACACCCGCCTTGCGAGCCGCCGCCCCCGCAGACTTCATCAGCTCCGTCCCCCAGAACACCGCCACCGAGGTAGCCACCGAATCCGCCCCCCAGCGATCATCCCACGCACGCAAAAGCCTCATCGCCGCATCCAGCTTTACCCGGCGCGGATCGTCCTGCGCAAGACCAGCGAAAGCCTTCTGCAGCGCCGGCAAAGTCCGCGCAAACCATGGCAGGTAGCTGTCGAACGCCGCCTCCCGCAGCGTCTCGGTCGTAAACCCCGTATGCCCCTCCAGCACCCGCATCGCATGCAGCCCACGCGCCGACTCCAGCCCCTGCTCCACATACGCAGGGAAGTCCGCCTTCTTGAGCGAGCTCCGCCCCGCGCCGTTCCAGGGCGAATCGTTCACGTTGAATAGATATCCGCTCGCCGGATTCCTCAACTGCGGCACCTTCTCAAGCGGCGTCAGCCCATGCCAGTCCGTCGCCGGGTTTGAGCCATCCACCGGGTGCGTGTAGTCAAAGCGAATGTCCCGTTGCGGAATGAAATTTCCATGCCAGTACGCGATCGTGCCGTCCGCATCCGCATACACCGTGTTGTTCGACGAGTTCGCCATCAGCTCCATCGTTTTGCGATACGTGGCGTAATCCCGCGCCTTGGTCCGCAGGTAGCTCTGCTCCAGCGCCTTCACCGGCGTATTCATCAACTGCACCGTCACCAGGTTCTCGCCGTCTTTGCGGATCACCGGACCGTGCGAAGTATAGAGCGCCGTAAACTCCCTCTGCGCTTGCCCAGTCCCGGATTTGTAACCGATTCGGATCGTCTTGCTTTTGAGCGAACGCGTCTGCTCGCCGTACTTGTAGTGGCTCGGGTCGGTAAGCGTCTCCACATACTCATCCACCGCATCCACATTGCTCGACGTATGCATCCATCCCGCGCGGTCGTTGAAGCCTTGATAGACAAAGAACTGCCCCCACGTCACGGCTCCATACGCGTTCAGCCCCGCGTCGCTCGTCATCTGTAGCTCAGACCGGAAGAAAAACGAAGTGTGCGGATTGATGAGCAGAAGCGCATGATGGTCCGCCGTATTCGACGGCGCAATCGCAAACCCATTCGACCCGCCCGGCTCGCGCTCGGAAGACCCTACGCTCGACATCGCGGCAAGCGCGGGAGACCCGCCGTAAAACTCCTGCAGCCGCCGCAAGTCCACCTTCTCGATGTCGCCCCCGATACTGCCCTCGGTAAACGACAACGCCATCCACGGCTCGAACCGCGTCAGCACCCGCGGTTTTACCTCCGCATGCTGCGCAAGATAAAAGTTGATGCCGTCCGCCCAGGCATTCATCAAGCTCTGCAGCCACGCGGGCGACTGCGCATACTCCGTCTTCAACTCCTCCGGATCGACGAACAGCCGCTGCCGCAGGTCCTGCCAGACCGCCTTCTCCCCATCCGCCTCCGCCGTCCGGCCCAGCGACGTCAGATAGTTTGCCTCCACGCGCGGAAAGTCGTCCTCGCACTGTGCGTAGATCATCCCGAACACCGCATCCGCGTCGGTCTTGCCGTGCACGTGGGCGATTCCCCAGTCATCGCGCGTGATGCTCACCGCCTGTGCCTCCTGCCTCCAGCGCGCCGCGTCCGCAGTCTGCGCGGCACCGTGAACCCAGGAGACCCACCACCAGAGAGCCAGCAGGAAACAATGTTTGTATAGAGGCATACGTCCTTTCCCGGCCAAGCTCTCCCTTCAGGGGATTTCCGCTTGCTTGACCGGTGCAATCAATCTAGCATCCGAGTCAGGCGCGCACGTCCGCCAACGGGTGAGCCATGCAAGCAATTCAGATTCAAAGCACCGGGGGCCCCGAAGTTCTTACGCTGTCCACCCTCCCCGACCCGGAACCCCAGGCCGGCGAGGCCCTTATCCGGATTGAAGCCTCCGGGGTCAATTTCATCGACACCTACTTCCGCGAGGGTCGCTACACGGCCACGCTTCCTTACACGCTCGGCCAGGAAGCCGCCGGCACCATCCTCGCCATCGGCCCGGACGTCCACGGCTTCGCGCCGGGCGAGCGCGTCGCCTGGTGCGGCGTGCCCGGCACCTACGCCACGGAGGCCGTCGCCCCCGTCAGCCAGCTCATCAAAATTCCCGGCGCGATCACCACCCAGCAGGCCGCCGCCGCCATGCTGCAGGGCATGACCGCGCACTACCTGCTGCATGCCACCTTCGTGCCGCAGTTCGGCGACCACATCCTCATCCACGCCGGCGCGGGCGGCACCGGCTTGCTGCTCATCCAGATGGCACGGCGCTTGGGCGCAAAGATCATCACCACCGTCTCCACCGAAGAAAAGGCCGCCCTGGCGCGTGAGGCCGGCGCGCACCACGTCCTGCTCTACACGCAGGAGGACGTCTCCGCCCGCGTCCGGGAGATCACCCACGGCGAGGGCCTGCCGGTCGTCTACGACTCCGTCGGCAAGTCCACCTTCGAGCAGTCTCTTAGGTGCCTCTGTCCCCGCGGCACGCTCGTCCTCTTCGGCGGAGCCTCGGGCGCCGTGCCGCCCTTCGACCTCATCCGCCTCTCGCAGATGGGCTCGCTCTATGTCACGCGGCCGACCCTGCGCGATTACGTTGCCACCCGCGACGATCTCGAGCAGCGCGCGCGCGACATCTTCCGCTGGGTCACCGACGGCTCGCTCAAGCTGCGCATCGCCCACACCTACCCGCTCGCCGAGGCGGCCCAGGCCCATCGCGAGCTCGAAGCCCGCGCCACCACCGGCAAACTCCTGCTCCTCCCCTAAGGCGAACTGCGCGCTCATGAACGCCTGTCCCGGCAAAGCCGACCGGCACTGCCCGCGTTCCCACCTGGGAACGCTTCTGCTCGTCCTGGTTCTGGCCGCGCTGCCCGCCCATGCCGTCATCGTCCGCGGCCACGTCACCAGCCCGTCCGGAGTGCCGCTCCCCGGCGCGCGCGTCCAGCTCATCCGTCTCACCGGAGGCGCGCGCAACGCCGCCGACACCGTCTCCGGCCTGGACGGAGCCTACGAAATCCGCAGCAGTCTCTCCGGACGCTTCCTCCTGCTCACCTCCGCCTCCATCCACACCCAGCAGTTCCAGCCCCAGATCGGCGAGCCCTTCTACGCTGGTCGCACCGACCTCATCACCCGCAACATCGCCCTTGACACCGCCTCCATCACGGCGCAGTCCACCGCCCAGCAGACCGGCGTCGACACCCCCCTCCAGCAGCTTGCTGCCCCAACCGAACAGATCGCCCCCGACCGCCTGCTCACCGAAGCCACGCCCCTGCTCGAGCTCTCCGCCCTGCCCGGGGTTTTCGTCGTCCAGCTCGGCCAAACCGCCGCCCCCGCCACGCTCCTCCTGCGCGGCGCCCCCGTCGACAAGCTGCTGCTCGACGGCAGCGCGATCGAGCGCCTAGGCGGCGGCTTCGACCTCGCCCGCCTCACCTCCACCGGTCTCTCCGCCGTCGCCAGCCGTCCCGCCCTCGAGCTGACGCCCGGCCCCCACCCGCTCGACGGCCTCGACGCCGAGGCAGGCGTCCTCGCGCTGCACACCGCGCTCGCCTCCACGCTGCACCCAACCCTGCTTTACTCCGGCGATGCAGGCACGCTCTCCACGGTCCGCAACGAAGCCGTCCTCACGCTCGCTCACAGCCGCGTCGACGCCCTGGCCGCATTCTCGCGCCTCAACACCGACAACGACCAGCCCGCCAGCTCCGTCCACCTCATCACCTACGCCGCCAACGTCGGCTACTTCCTCTCCGCCGGCACCAGCCTCCGCGCCACCCTCCGCGACGACGTATCCGCCGCGCCACTCACCAGCCCCTTCGCCTTCTACGAAGTCCAGCCGCTCGGCAAGGAAGCCGCCCAGAACCTCGACTCCACCTTTGCCTTCGACACCCACACTTCCTTCGGCTGGCACAACCAGCTCCGTTACGGCCTGGCCCGCGAACGCAGCGAAACCCTCAACTTCTTCACCCCCGCAACCGGCCTCCCCGTCACCATCACCGGAGCCAACGGAGACTCCGCCTCCGGCACTGCCACCTTCCCACAACTCCCGCCCCGCGAAGACCTCGTCACCAACCGCGACCAGTTCGCCTACGCCACCGACTACGCCTTCGCCCCGTTCCTGATCGCCTCACTCACCGCCCGCTACGACAGCGAGCGCGGCGCCGACCTCCTCCCCCTCAACTCCCAACGAACCGAGCGCACCCACCTCTTCGCCGCCGCCTCCCTCGCCGCCGAGCTCCGCCACCGCCTCTTCCTCCAGGCCTCCGGCAGCGTCGACCACAGCGGCCTACTCGGCCTACTCGGCCTGGTCGGCACCCCGCGCCTCGGCCTCACCTACACCGCCGTCCGCCCCAGTACCCGCCGCTTCCGCGGCACCAGCCTCCACCTCACCGCCGCCACCGGCGCCCGCGAGCCAAGCCTCGCCGAGCAGTTCGCCCTGTCCGCAGCCGCCGTCTACGCGCGTTCCCGAGCCCTCGATGCCGGCATCGACCAAAACCTCTACCGCGGCAAGCTCACCCTCCGCGCCACCTGGTTCCACCAGCAGTTCTCGCACCAGGCGGAGCTCCTCGGCCAGGCCCCACTCACCCTCTCGAACGCCCTGGCCTACCGCACCCAAGGGCTCGAATCCGACCTCCGCTACCAGCCCCGCCCACGCCTGCTGGTTCACGGTAGCTATACCTATCTCGCCTCGCTCGTCGAGCGCTCCGCCGCCGCGCCCGCCTCTAACCCCACCTTCCCCGCCACCCCCATTGGCGTCCTCACCGCGCTTCCCGGGTCCCGGCCCTTCGAGCGTCCCACGAACTCCGGCTTCGCCGCCGCCGAGTTCACCGGCCCCACCCTCACCGCGAGTCTCCGCGCCGTCTTCGCCGGCAAGTCCGACGGCTCGACCGGCCTCGTCGCCAACCCCGCCCTTTTGCTCCCCAATCGCGATCTCTCTCCCGGGTACACCGCCATGGACGCGTCGTTCACCTACGCTTTTACCCGCCATCTCACCGTCTACACGCAGCTGACAAACCTGCTCGACAACCGCCAAATGGCCCCGCTCGGCTATCTCTCGACGCCCTTCCTCATCCGCACCGGGTTGCGCATTCGTCTTGGCCGTGAGTGAAGAGCCGCCGCTCACGCCGTGCATCTCCGACTCACAACGTACGTCTAACAGGAAGTTCGTTGGAAGGAAGACTCATGAACGCAACTCGATCCACTTTGGCAGCGCTTTTCTTCAGCACTCTCCCCCTCGCCATGCATGCTCAGGGAAGCGAGGGCCTGCTGCCCACGCAGATGCTTGTCCGCACCGACTCGAAAAACGCCCCGGCTCCCACCCAAAGCACCCTCACCCTCCAGTTGAACTCGAAATCCACCGCACTCACCTCGCTGACCCCGGTCAACCCCGGCGGCGTGCAGATCGCGCTGCTGATCGACGACGGCCTCAGCCGCGGCGCGGGCATCCAGCTGAATGACATGCGCGACTTCGCCACCTCTCTCCCGCCCGCCTCCGAGCTGCTGGTCGGCTACATGCAAAACGGCATCGTTCGCGTCGTCCAGCCTTTCACCACCGATCACGCGGCCGCCATGAACTCCATCCGCCTGCCCGAGGGCATCCCCGGCGAGTCCGCCAGCCCCTACTTCTGTCTCTCTGACTTCGTCAAGCGCTGGCCCGGCGCCTCCGACGACAATCCCTCCGGAGCCCGCAAAGCCCGCTTCGTCATGATGCTCACCAACGGCGTCGATCCCTATAACGGATCCGACCGCATCACCAATCAGGACAGCCCTTATGTCGCCGCCGCAGTCACCGATGCCCAGCGGGCCGGTGTCGCCGTCTCGTCCATCTACTACCGCGATGCAGGCTTCCGCGGCGGCAGCGGCTCGCTTAGCGGCCAGAGTTACCTGCAGCAGGTGGCCGACGCCACCGGAGGTCAGCTCTATAACATCGGCCCCATCAATCCCGTCGAGATCAAACCCTACTTCAACGAGTTTCTCCATGACATCTCCGAGACCTACATCGCCACCTTCAACGCCGATGCCGGTGCCGGCGGCAAGCAGCATCTGGTCCGCGTGAAGCTGGCAAGCACCGTGCCCAAGCTCAAGCTGCGCCACGCGACGGAGGTCCGGCCCGGCAATCTGGAGTCGCCGGCCGCCTCCAATCCGCTCAGCGGCCCCGCGCTTCAGTAAGTCTCAGCGGGCGCGCCTTGGTAAGCTCTCCAGTGGGAGTTCGCCCAAGGCGTGTACGATCAGCGGAAGCCGATGCCTCCTGAAAAAAAACTGCGCCTCCTCTACGTCGATGGCCCCGGCAACGTAGCCGGAACCTTCCGGCAATGGATCAGCGGCAGCGAGGACCCGTCCGAGGTCAGCCGAACCTTCTCAGGCGATGTCTTCGATCTCATCCGGGACCTTAAGCTGGACGCCTGCGTCATCGCCACCCACCCCGGCCCGCAGCGTCTCCAGCACGGGTCGATCATCGTCGAGCACCGCCCCGTCCCCTCTCGCGGCGCCTCCGGTCTCGCCTTCCATCTCGGCGAGCTGCGCCACGCCGTCTGGCTCCTCCGCCTCGCCCTCCGCTTTCGCGCCGACGCCGTCATCGTCGCCGACCAGCTGCATTGGTTTGCGCTCTGGCCGCTGCATCTGCTGCATCGCAAGCTCATCGTCATGCTGCACTGCGCCTTCTGGCCTAGGGGTTTTCGCAGTGGCGCTCCCGGCACGCGCCGCCTGCAGCAACTGAACGGCCGGTTTTGGCCGAACGGCGTCGACGTTACCCTCTGCGTCTCGCCCGAGGTCGAGCGCCAGCTCCGCGCGATCGCCGGTCCCCTCTCCGGTCCCGTCCTGCAGGTCCGCGCGCAGTACCGGAGAGCCTTCTTCGCCGCTATCCCGCCTCCCGCGTACCGGCCCGATCAGCCTTTCCGCGTGCTCTTCGCCGGCCGTATCGAGCGCGCAAAGGGGGTCTTCGACCTGCTCGAGATCGCCATCCACCTCGCGCGCTCGTCGCCCGGAGCCTTCACTTTCGAGCTCTGCGGAGAGGGCAGCGCCCAGGAAGAGCTCGCCCACCAAATCGCCCACCAGACTGCCGCCCGCGGCCTGGCCGGCTCCTTCCGGCTCTTGGGAAAGCTCGGCAGCGAAGCCATGGCCCAGGCCTTCGGCCGCTGCCACGCCGTAATTGTGCCCACCGGGACCGGCTTCACCGAGGGCATGAACCGCGTCGCCATCGAGGGCGTACTCGCCGGCCGACCCGTCATCACCAGCCCCGCCGCGCATGCGGAAGATGTGCTCGGCGACGCCCTGGTGATCGTTCCCGTCGGAGACCGGGACGCCTACGCCGCCGCGCTCCAGAAGCTGCGCTCCGACCCCGCCTTCTACGCCGAACGCTGCGCCGCCACCCGCGCCGGCACGGAAGTCTTCTTCGACGGCCGGCAAAGTTTCCGTGCCACGCTCGAGTTAGCCCTGAAACACTGCTTTCCCGGACGCCTCTGAACCTTCACGCGGTAAAACGCTTTGCCGTACCCTTTGTGAACCTTCGTTTGTTGTCCTTCCCGAAACGGAAGCTGCGTTTGTTCTTCTCAAACTCGCACACCTCTTCCTCCGCCGTTGGTCCCACCAACTCGCCTCACGCTTCACCGCTCTCGACTCCCCGCCCATCACGTAAACTTCGCATGGGAGAACCCACACCGAAGATGCCTGAACCGAATTCCAGCCCCGCACCCAATCCCGCGAAACCCGACCCCGACCCCCAGATCGAAGACCTCGCCGACCCGATCGAGCTCTTCGGCCGCTGGATGCAGGACGCCAAGGCCACCGAGGTCAACGACCCCAACGCCATGTCCCTCGCCACCGCCTCTCCGGACGGCACGCCCTCGGTCCGCATCGTTCTGCTCAAGGACGCCGACGCGCGCGGCTTCTCCTTTTACACCAACGGCGAAAGCCAGAAGGGCGGCGAGCTCCGCGCCAACCCTCGCGCCGCCCTCTGCCTGCACTGGAAGTCGCGCCAGCGTCAGGTGCGCCTCGCCGGCTCCATCACCGAGCTCCCGCCCGAAGCCGTCGACGCCTACTTCAAGCGCCGCAACCGCATGAGCCAGATCGGCGCCTGGGCCTCGCAGCAAAGCCGCCCTCTCGGCAGCCGCGAGCAGCTCACCGCCCTCACCCAGGACTACGAGCGCAAGTTCCCCAACGAAGTGCCCCGCCCGCCCTACTGGACCGGCTTCCTGCTCCAGCCCAGCCGCATCGAATTCTGGCAGGAGCGCGACTTTCGCCTCCACGATCGCATCGTCTTTACCTCCCCAACCAACGGCGCATGGGCCAAACAGCGTCTCTACCCATGAGCACATCTTCTATGACTGAACTCACCCAGATCGACCGCGCCGCGCTGCTGGCGGCCGTCAAGAAACTCGAAGGCAAGACCCTCGCCATGAACATCGCCGCCAAGATCGGCATGCCGGTCGAGGCTCTGCTGCGCATGCTGCCCGGAAACGCCCAGGGACAGATCGGCATGGCGGTCGATAAAGCCCTGCAGGCCTGCCTGCATGTCGCGCTCAACTTCGGCGGCACGGCCGATGGCACCTCGTCGAGCAAACGCGCCCACACCTGGACCACCGCCGCCACCGGAGCCCTCGGCGGCTTCTTCGGCCTGCCGGGGCTCGCCTTCGAGCTGCCCATCACCACCACCGTCATGCTGCACTCCATCGCCGGCATCGCCCGCAGCCAGGGCGAGGACCTCTCCGACCCCGCCGTCGCGCTCGACTGCCTGCAGGTGCTCGCGCTCGGACCCGAAGGCAAAACCACCGAGGCGCTTGAAAGCGCCTACTACGCCACCCGCGCCGGCCTCGCCCAGGTCACCCGCGAGGCGGCCGCCTTCGTCGCCCAGAAGGGCGTCAGCAAGGAGAGCGCGCCCATCCTGATCTCCTTTCTCTCCCGCATCGGCGGACGCTTCGGCATCGAAGTCAGCGAGAAGGCCGCCGCCCAGCTCATCCCCATCGCCGGAGCCGCCGGCGGCCTCGCGCTCAACGTACTCTTCACCGACCACTTTCAGCGCATCGCCGAGGGCCACTTCACCGTCCGCCGCCTGGAACGCGCCTACGGCCCCGACCTGGTCCGCCGCGAGTACGACCAGCTCCGCGCCTGACGCGTCGTCCGGGGTCGCCAAATGCGTTCTTTTGTTGTCCTTCCCGAAGGGACTCTGCGTTTCTCGTGCTGGCGACCCAGGCGAGAAGTGGATCAGATATTCCCAAGCAAGGATGGGCTGCGCACCGGCCCAACCGCAGTCACGTTGGCGTAGTAAACCAGTGACGCATGGGGGTTTGCACTCGGAAAAGATAGAGGGCAGAATCCTCGACGACTTGCGCGCTGGCTTTGTCTCCCACAAAGCCGCTCACCCTCGAGCCTGTCAAGCCCCAAACCTTCTCCGTGACAGCCTAACCCGTTGTCCTGAATGGACTTACCGCCCGAAAAAATTTGGCATAATCGCTCGCTGCACCTGCTATCCTGGAAGTACAAGGAAAAAAAGTACAGAGAAAGCGAACAGGCCCGCAACCAAAGCTTTGTCATGGCTGCTGAGCTTTCGATGAGCTACCCAAGTCGTTTGTTTTGAAGACTTTGCCGATAACCCTTGCAGAATGAAGACTTTAGAGACACGCAATCGGCTATCTCGTACAAAACAAGGACTTTAGTCGGTAAGTCCCCGGGGGGGTATACCTTGCGCACCGGGTCGTCTGTTCGGAACAGACAAACAGGAGCCTCGCCCTCACTTCTCCGGAACCGACCAGCCCACGCCCGTCACCGCCAGCGTCGCCTGATCCGTCGCCTGCCCGCTCGCCTCCTTGGCCATTGCCGGGAACTCCTCGAACAATCCCGGCGTCTTCGCCCACACCGGCAGGTCCTCAATCTTGTACCGGTACTGCACCTGGGTCTCGACGAATCCATTCGCCTTCGCCGGCGGCGTCGACGAAAGAATCTCCGTCACCTCCCGGTGTCCGTAGCAAAGGTGCGCGCCCACCCGCCGCCCCTCCGCCGTAAGAATGTAGCGCGACACATGGATCGCCGGCTCGCTGTGCGCTTCTACAATCTGCGCCTTCGCCAGCGCGTCCATCTGCCGGGTCTTCACCGGGTTGCTGGTCTCGAGCGGAAACGTCATCGCCCCGTCCAGCAGGCAATCGCTGTGCTCCAGAAAATACGCGTTCAGCGTCTTGAGATAGTTTTCGTTCGTCGGCTTGGTCTTCGGGTTGTCGCATCCCGCAAACAGCAGCAGCATCACAGGCAGGGCAGTCGTTCGTTTCATGAACTCCCATGCTACGCCCCAACCTACGGCCGCGCGAAGTCGATATACGCATGCACCGGATCGGTACTCACCAGGGTTACGGTCGTCGTATCGCCCACGTCCAGTCCATCCGCCCCGCGCACGATCTTCCCCTCGACCGGCGGCCGAAACACCCGCACGAACGTCCCCTTGTCGTTCGCCCCGGTAATTACGCCCTCAAACTGCTGGCCCACGCGTCCACTCAAGGCCACCGCCGCCACCCGCTTCTGCATCGCCCGCTCCACCTTCCGCGCTGCCGAGTCGCGCTCGTTCAGGTGCTGCGCAATCGTCCCCAGCTCCTCATCCGTATACGGCGCCGGCTCGCCCGCCAGCATCGCCTTTACAATCCGCTGCGTCACCAGGTCCGCATAGCGCCGATTGGGTGCCGTCGAGTGCGTGTAGTCGAGCGCGGCCAACCCAAAGTGTCCGGGCTGGTCATCGTCGCCGCCCCGCGCCAGCACATACTCGCCCGGCCCCATCAGCTTGAGGATCGCCAGAGAAAGATCGGGATAGTGCACCGGGTCGGCCGCCCGCTGCGCTTCGAGAAACGTGTTCAGCGCCGCGGAGTCCGGAGCCGCCGGCAGCGTCGTCCCCTTGGCCGCCACGAGCGTCACGATGCGCCCCCAGCGCTCCGGCGACCGCACCACCCGCCGCAAACAGCTGCGCCCGGACTTCCGCAGCGTCGCCGCCATCGTCTCGTTTGCCGCGATCATGAAGTCCGCAATCAGGTCCGTCGCCCGGTTTCCCGCCACCGCCTCGATCGAATGCACTTTGCCATCGACCACCACCGGGTCGGCCTCCACTCGCTTGAAGTCCAGCGCACCCATTGCTAGCCGCTGCCTGTGCAGACGCTGCGCCGCCTCATCCTGCAGCCGTATCTGCGCCGCCAGCGCGGCCTCGTCAAGCTTCGCCTCCACCCGCCCGTCCGCTGCTGCCTTGCCCTCCAGCCAGGGCCCTACAGTCGAGTACGCCAGCTGCGCCCCATTCTTCACCCGCGCCGCATAGATCGACGCCGCCGCCGCCGGCAGGCCTGAGCCGTCGACCGTAAACTCGCACACAATCGCCCGCCGTACCTGGCCCTCGTTCAGGCTCGTCAGGTCGGTCGAAAGCTCCGCCGGCAGCATCGGAAAGGTGTGCACGGCCGTATACACGGTCTGCGTCTGCGCCGCCGCCGCGTGATCGATCGGCGTGTCCTTCCTAACCGCCGCGGCCACATCCGCAATCGCCACCAGCACCCGGATTCCCACGCCATCCGCGGCCCGCTCCGCGTACTCGATCTGGTCCAGATCCCGCGACGTATTATTGTCGATCGACGACCAGAGCAGGGAAGTCAGATCCTTCCCCGCATTCTCAACCTCGGCCAGCGTCGCCCGGATTGCCGCCACCTGTTCCTCGCCGCCTGGCGCATCGCCCAGCAGAAAGCCTTCGTGAACCATCTCAGCCCGTGCAGCAGCGGCCAGGTCGAAGGGCGGCGTTGTCGTCGATTGCATGCGCTTTGCAGACTATCACCCGTGCGTGTCACCGCTTCGCCAAACCGCTCGACTACACTCTCCTCCCCATGCGGCCTCAGCGATCAGCCCAAAAGTTCCGACCAGGGCAGCAGCGCCACCATCCGGGTTAAGGAGACGACTTCACGGGCCGAAAACATCACGTTCCAGAGTGACTTCAAAAAAACCCACCGGCCCGCTACACGCCCCGGGAAGTCCTCGCCGGCAAAGACCAAGGGAGCCCCATGCAGACCAAAGAGCACCTACTCGCCCAGCCTCGCAAACAGGTCCGACCCCACCTCGGCCGCGTGCGGCTCCTTGCCCGCCGCCAGCGTGTAGTACTCCGTATGCCCAAACTTCTCGAACATCGCCTGGGTGCTCTCCATTAGCGGCCGCTGCGAGCGATGCTGCGTAAACGCCTCATGCTTGCGCGCCTGCACACTCCGTATGTCGAGCGCCAGCGTCCATGGCGCAGGCAGCGGAGCCGGACGGCCATCCATGAAAAAATTCGTGCTTAAGAGATACAGCCGCTCGCCCGCATGCACCGGCCCAAGCTCTGGAAAGCGCTTCGCCGCCGCCGCCCAGTGAAATGCCGCCGTCGTCAACAGCGACGTCATCGTGTGGTCCGGATGTGTATTCAAGCCGCCATCGGCCCCAAAGGTCAGCACCACCTGCGGCTTGTACTCCCGCATCTTGGCCACAAGCCGCGCTGCCGCCGCGGAGAAGTCCGCAAACTCAAGCCGCGCGTCCTGGTAGTCCCAGATCTCCTGCCGCATGACCCCCAGCACCACGCACGAGTCCGCAAACTCCTGCCGCCGCATTCGCCCCAGGTCCTCACCCGACGCCGCACTCCCCCGATGCGTCGCCGCCTGTCCATCCGTCAAGCAGATCACGTACGTCTCCACGCCGCGCTCCGCCGCCAGCGCCAGCGCTCCGCCAAAGCCGAAGCATTCATCATCCGGATGCGCCACCACCAGGAGCAGTCTCAGGCCCAAACCGCGCTCCCATCCATCTCTTCGCTCAGCTCCCCAGCGTCAAATAGAAGATCTCCAGTCTCGAGCTCCGCCTCTAACGCCGCATCCGGATCCGCCGCGCGCACCGGGGCAAAGCTCCGCCGATGCAGCGGCGTCGGCCCATGCTCCCGCAGCGCCCGCCGATGTTCCGGCGTCGCGTATCCCTTATGCGAGGCCAGCCCATATTGCGGATGCAGCGCATCTAGCTCCCGCATGAGCGCATCCCGATGCACTTTCGCTACGACCGAGGCCGCCGCAATCGAAAAGCTCAGCGCGTCCCCATAAAGGAGCTTGTTTTGCGGGCACGGATGATCCACCCGCATTGCATCGATCAGCAGATGATCCGGCTCGACGCTGAGACCTTCGATCGCCGCCAGCATCGCCAGTCGCGTCGCCTGATAGATGTTGACCCGGTCGATCGTCTCCGCATCCACCGCCGAAACGCTCACCGCCACTGCCATCCTACGGATACGTCGGTCCAGCCGCTCCCGCTGCTCGCGCGTCAGCTGCTTGGAGTCCGTCAACCCCGCTTTGCCGAGGCTCGCCAGCCGCGTCGGAAGCACCACCGCCGCCGCCACCACCGGCCCAAACAACGCCCCGCGCCCCACCTCATCCACCCCGGCGATCACCGTCGCCCCGCGATGCCGCAGTGCCTGCTCCGGCGCGTCACTGCACACCACCAATCGCAGACACTGCTGCTTCAGCACGGATGGCGGCAGCTTACGCGGGTTCGGAAAACGAAAAAGCGCACCCATGAAACCCAGTCTACAGCCGGAACAACCTGCAAATACAAAGCCACGACCCGAAGGCCGCGGCTCTGTGGAAGACATGGAACAGAACTTATTTCGCGGCGGGAACCGGCTTCGCCACAACGCGCTCCACCTCGCGCAGACGAGCCGCCTTACCCCGCAGACCGCGTAGATAGAACAGTTTCGAGCGTCGCACCTGGTACGAGCGAATCTTCTCAACCTTGTCGACGACCTTCGAGTTGAACGGGAAGATGCGCTCCACGCCCTGGCCGAAGCTCATCTTGCGCACCGTAAAGGTGCCTTGCGCGCCGCGGCGGCAGGCAATCACCATGCCCTCGAAGGCCTGGAGCCGCTCCTTTTCGCCTTCCTTGATCTTGACCTGAACCCGGATGGTATCGCCGGGGGCAAACGCGGGGAGATCGGTCCGCGCGTGCTTTGCGGCCAGCTTCTGCATAATCGGATGGATGGACATGACTGCTTTCCTGTTCAGAAATCGAGTCTTCAGTATACAACGGAAATGCGCCGCGGCAGTTACTTTGTGTCGGCCCGCAGCGTCTCCAGGAATGCGCAATCCTCTTCCGTAAGCGTCGCCCGCTCCAGCAAATCCGGCCGGTTCCGCCACGTTTTGGCCAGCGACTGCCGCCGCCTCCATCGCCGGATCTCTGCATGATCCCCGCTCATCAGCGCCTCCGGAATCGCATGCCCGCGAAAGTTTGCCGGCCTTGTGTAGTGCGGATAGTCGAGCAGCCCGCCCGCCCCATGCGTCGCCGGCGGCACCGCCCCGCGCGCATGTGCCTCGCCCGGATCGTCCCCGCCAAAGCTCTCAAACCGCGCTGAGTCGGGATTGCCCAGAACCCCCGGCAGCAGGCGCGCTACCGCATCCACGATCACCGCCGCCGCCAGCTCGCCGCCCGAAAGCACATAATCCCCCACAGAAAGCTCGCGATCGCACAGCAGCTCGTTCACCCGCTCGTCCACGCCCTCGTACCGCCCGCACACCAGCACCACCCGGTCGAGAGCCGCCAGTTCCTCAGCCACCGCCTGCGTAAAGCGGGTGCCCTGCGCCGAAAGCAGCACCACCGTCTCCCGCGCCGCCCGCCGCTCCGAGAGCGGAGCCAGCCCCAGCGTCTCCAGGCATGCAAAGATCGGTTCCGGCTTCAGCACCATGCCCTCGCCGCCCCCAAACGGACGGTCATCTACGGTACGGTGACGATCGTGCGTAAAACTTCGCAGATCCTGCGTCCGCACCTCCACCAGCCCAGCCTCCAGAGCCCGGCGCAGCACGCCGTGACCCAAGATGCTGTGGAAGAACTCTGGAAAAATCGTTATTAGCTCAAAGCGCATCACGCCGTCTCGTTCCGCGCCGTCTCTTTCGGACCTGCCCGGTTCAGCTCCACCAATCCCTCCGGCAACGTCATCGCAATCCGCTTCCGCTCCGGGTCCAGAGCCACCAGAAACGTCTTCACATAGGGAATCAGCACCTCGGCGCCCTCTGCCGTCTCGACCGTCAGCAGCGGCGCCGCCTCGGCCAGCCGCCGCGCCCCGTCCGGAGTCATCGCGAACTCCACCCCCGTCACCTCGCCCACATGCTTGTCCCCGTCGAATACCGCGCAGCCTACCAGGTCGCTGACATACTCGGCGTCTTCTTGAAGCTCCACGCGCTCCGACTCCGGCACCATCACCTCGAGCCCGGCCAGCTCCTCCGCCGCCGAGATCGAGTCCACCCCCGCAAAGCTCAGCACCACGCGCCCGTGATTCCGGCCCACCGGCAACCAGTGGCCCAGCACGGTCATCGCCCGCGCCTCAGCCATCGTACCCGCAAACTGTGGCTTGGCCAGAAACACGCGCGCATCTCCGCCGAAGCGTTCTGGAAAATCCGTCAGAAGCTCCGCCAGCACCTCACCCTTGCGCCCTTGCGGACGGATTAGCGCCGCAAGCGTGATCCACGACGGTTCGATCGCAGGCGCATCCATGCTTTCCAGCATACGTGTCCGGGGCCGCTGCCCTAAGTGGCTGGCTGAGGGTCGTCGACACGCTGGATATCCAGCAAAAACCGATGTTGCGCCTTCATGCTCGCAGCCCCGAGAATCGTCCGTATGGAGCGCGCCGTGCGGCCCTGCTTGCCGATCACCTTGCCCAGATCGGCCGGCGCTACACTCAGCAATAGCAGCATACCATTGCCCTCCGGGGCCGCAATCACCGTGACTTCCTCCGGCGACTCCACCAAAGCCTTGGCCATGGTGGTGATCAGCTCAATCATGGATTGAGCCAACGCGTCCCGTTCTGCTGCATCCGCCATCGTGCCTACCTCTGAGAGAGTGATCGACTCGTACGCTTGCGATTCAAGCCCTCATCTATGGTGAGGATCTCGCGGTCCACAGACAGAGATCCGTTCGAGGCAGTCCCGTCGCTCTGTGCTGAATCCCCGGCAAGCCTTTGCCCGTCGCAGCTGGGGCACCTAAAGTGCTTCAACCTGCGATGAGTTTACGTCAGCTATCCAGCTTCGTATTGCTCTGCGAGGTGCGTTGAATCTGATCTTTAGGCACGAAAAACGGTAACCAGTCAGGTCTCGGCAAGGTTACTTAAGCTGCGGCCAAGGTCCCGGAGGCACTTCCAGCTTCACTCCCGGCTGGAGTGCCTGCCGGCTTTGTAGGAGCGCTCGCCAGCAGCTTGCCCACGCGGTCCGAGAGCTGCGCGCCATTGCCGGTCCAATAATCGATCCGTTCGCGCTTCAAAATTACAGTCGCCGGCGTCGTGCGCGGATTGTACGTTCCCACCACTTCCACCGAACGCCCATTGCGGGCACGATCCTTCTCAATGACAACAACGCGATAGTGCGGCTGCTTGCGTGCGCCTACGCGCGCTAAACGAATCATCAACACGGGCAAAACCTCTCGAAGAACAGAATGATGTGGAGAAACGTGCGCAGCCAGAAAACAGACACGATAGACCGCAATGCGTACAAACTAAACTCCAACCCTACAAGTATGGGGGAAAGTGAGTCAATCCGCAATCACCTTTGCGGTAGGACGACGGAACCCTGGTCGGAACTGCGGCAGGCTCGCATGCTTTGTCGCGCAAGACGAACGGCGTTGAGCAGGATTTGAACGGCACAATTCAAGCAGTTGATGAGACTTATGCCAAATGGCATGACGCTTGAAGCTGGATCGAGAGAACTTTTTATGGTCTGCCCAAGACATGATTTCGCGGCATTAGTTTTGCTTCAAACTAGAATGGCAAGAAGTTGTCGATGATCCCGCCCTTGATCGCCCATCTCATTCTTTCAGCCATCGTTGCTGTCAGCATCTTGCTGATGCTGATTCGTCCAAAAGACATCCCGGAGGTGTATTGGATCAGCGGTGGTGCACTGCTTCTGGTTGGCCTGAGACTGATACCGCTTAGCTTGGCCGGAAAAGCCGTGGCTGAAGGTTCGGATGTTTATCTCTTTCTCAGCGGCATGATGCTCCTTTCTGAGTTGGCGAGGCAAACAGGCGTCTTCAACTGGCTGTCGGCGGTCGCGGTTCGGGGTGCGAAGGGCTCCTGCATGCGCCTGTTCACACTGGTTTATGGCATCGGAATCGTCGTAACCATCTTCATGTCGAACGATGCCACAGCGGTCGTTTTGACACCTGCGATTCTCGCAGCGGTCCGGAAAGCAAAGGTGGAACCTCTTCCTTACCTGTTTGTCTGTGCCTTGATCGCCAATGCCGCGTCCTTTGCCTTGCCAATTTCAAATCCTGCCAACCTGGTCGTGTTTCGCCAGGGCATGCCGCCTCTTCGTCAGTGGCTCCTCTCGTTCGGTGTGCCGTCGCTGCTTTCGATTGTTGCGAATTACGGGGTGATGCGATTCCTCTTCCGCAAGGATCTGGGCAAGCGGATCGAGTGCGAAGTCGAAGCCGAACCGCTCAGGAATGAAGGCAAACTGGTCCTAGCGGCCGTCGTTCTGATGACTGCGGTTCTTCTCACTGCCTCGGAACTGAAGAAAGACTTGGGCTTGCCAGCCTGCCTGACAGCTCTGGTGATCACGGCTGTCGTATCGATGAAAAAGAAAAGCAATCCTCTCAAGCTAGCGAAGGAAATCAGTTGGGGTACTCTCGTTCTCGTCGCCGGCCTCTTCGTCATGGTGGATGCGGTGGAAAGTATCGGAACTTTGAATCTCACCCAAAGCTGGCTTGCCGACGCGCAGAAGCTCACTCCTCATGCCGGCGCCATCGTCGTCGGCTTTGTGGTTGCCATTGCAAACAATCTTGTCAACAATCTGCCGCTTGGCTTGATCGCGGGCAGTACCCTGCACGCTGCCCATATCAAAGGACTGCTCGCCAACGTCGTCCTGATCGGCGTCGATCTGGGCCCGAATCTCTCAATCACCGGCTCACTGGCAACGATCCTCTGGCTGCTTGCTCTTCGTAAGGAAAAGCTTGACGTGAGCTTCTGGAAGTTTTTGAAAGTTGGAGCAATCGCCATGCCGGTAGCTCTAGCCTTCTCGCTCGGCGGGGCAAACATGATGCAGGTGCTTGTCTCAGCGCACTGATCCTCGTACGGCTCAGGAGGAGAACAGAGTGCCGTAGACTCTCCGTGCAGCGATGCTCAGTTGCAATGTGGGGAAGCAACCTGCCAATTACTGACGAGCAACGAAAAGAAATCGCCTTCTTCAAAAACTGACCCGCTTGTGCAGCTCTGCCGCACTCCGTCGGCGCAAAGCTGTTCGTGTTAGCAAATGCTCTCTCAACGTGAATACAGAAAAGCCAGCACCTGGCCCAGCCGGTCCGCCCAGGCATCTTCGGTATGCAGCCCGCCCTCGACCACCGTCACCGCCAAATCGTTCCCTGCACGCCAGCCCAGCCCAACCAGCCTGCGCCCCAACAGCTCCGTGTCCCGCACGTGCCGCAGACCCTCGGCCGACCCAATGTCCAGCCAAATCCGCAGCGGCGGCTTTGGCTTCGCCGCCCCCGCAACATACGTCAGAATGCTCCGCCGATCCCACCACAGGCTCGGCGAAACCACCGCTAGGCGCGTAAACACCTCCGGGTACTTGAAGCCCAAGTACAACGTAATCAATCCGCCCAACGACGATCCGCCCAGCCCCGTCCGCGCCGCCTCGGGATCGGTCCGGTAGCGCGCATCCACCCACGGCTTCAGCTCTTCGACGAGCAGCCGCCCATAGCGGTCGCCCTCGCCTCCACCCATGTGCGGATCCCGTGTCGGCGTGTACTCTGCCATCCGCCGCAGTCCCGTGTTCCCAACGCCCACCAGGATCACCGGCTCCGCATCGCCGCTCGCGGCCATCCGGTCCGCGGTCGCGCCCGCCCGCCATGTGTGCCCAGGAATATAGGCGGTGCGATCGTCGAACAGGTTCTGCCCATCGTGCAGGTAGAACACGGGGAATCGCCGGCCCGGCTCCCGCACATACTCGACCGGCAGATGCACCGAAACCGTCCGGTCATCCGGCAAGATTGCCGAATGGAAGTGGAAGTTTTCCAGCCGCTCAAGTCCCTCGCCCTCAGGCCAGGGAAACGCCGTAAAGCTCGGCGGCCCCAGATCGCCCGCCGTGTCCGGCTCGCGCGCGGGCGCTGCCGAGCTGCGGGCAGGACTGTACTGCAGCGCGGCAGGAACGGGAAAACGCGTCTTCAAAGGAAACAGGTTCTCCATTACGCTAAAGTGAAAGCCAACACACTCAAGCCAGACTAGCAGGGACCTCGGGAGGCGGACGGGTTGAACCAGCGCAGGCAGGGAGCATGAAGCGCGACTATCACCGGTGGTTCTCCCCCGCGCTCGGCCGCGAGATGGAGATACTCGTCTACGGCCACGCCGGCCTGCCCGCGCTCGTCTTCCCCACCTCCTGCGGCCGCTTCTTCGACTTCGAAAACCGCGGCATGGTCGCTGCCGTTCAATACAAGCTGGAGGCCGGTCAACTGCAGCTCTTCGCCGTCGATTCGGTCGATGCCGAGAGCTGGTACAACCGCGACGTGCCTCCACGCTGGCGCATCGCCCGCCACATGCAGTACGAGCAGTACATCCTCAACGAGGTCCTGCCCTGCCTCCGCCAGCTCAACTCCAACCCTCTGCTCGCCGCCCTCGGCTGCAGCTTCGGCGGCTACCACGCGGCCAACATCGCCTTCCGCCACCCGCACCTGTTCACCGCCATGCTCTCGATGAGCGGAGCCTTCGACCTCGCAAGCTTCCTCGGCGGCTACCACGACGAGGACTGCTACTTCCATTTGCCGACCGAATACCTGCCGAACCTGCACGACCACGGCCTGCTCGAACGCATACGCCAGAACACCTACGTCTTGGCCACCGGCGTACATGACCAATGCTGGGACGAGAACGAGAAGTTCGCCCGCATCCTGCGCGACCAGGCCATCCCCGTCCGGCTGGATGTCTGGGGCGGCAACACTGGACACGACTGGCCCTGGTGGCGAGAGATGCTTCAGACATACGTGTAAGCAGTGATGATGCTGCGTGTTCCCACCACTCGTAACTCACCACGCACCCGATACACTTTACCGAGAGCCCCGACGAATGTCCCTCCTACGCACTCTGCTTAGCGCCGCCGTTTCTTCTCTGGCCCTTGTCGCAGCGGCCCAGGTGTCTGCAACCGCGCCGACGCTCACCTTCGACGTAGCCTCGGTCAGGCAAAATAAGACCGCTGCCCCGCAGCGCAGCAATATCCCTCTCGACTCGGGCAACGTCTATTCCACGATCGATCCACGCGACGCCCGTACCGTGGCCACTGGCTCTTTCACGGCGATCAACCAGCCGCTCTGGCGCTACATCGTCTTCGCCTACCAGCTCTCCGGCACGCAGGAGCTGGCGCTTCGCTTCAGCTTCTTCAGCGGCCTGAAGTCCAATGCCCCTGCCTGGGTCACCGGCGGCTTCGACGCTTCGGCAGATCGATTCAACATCGAAGCCCGAGCCCCCGGAAACTCCAGCATCGAGCAGATGCGCCTCATGATGCAGGTCCTTCTCGCCGACCGCTTTCACCTTGTCGTTCACCACGAAATCCGCGATGCTCCCGTTTTTGGTCTCACTCTCGTCCACGCCGGCGCAACCGGCCCCAATCTCCAGCCCCATCCGGCATCCGACACCTGCTCAGACGCAACACCACAGCCCGACAAGGCCAACTCGCCTAGCGTGTCATCGGCCGTCGGGGACCTGCCTCTCGTGTGCGGCGCCATCGCTCACGTGCTCTCGTCCACTAACCCACATAGCAGCTTCGGCGGTCGCGGCGTCCCAATGAGCCTGCTCGCCACCTCCCTGCCCACCATGACCGGAATGGCAACCATCTCCCGTCCCGTCGTCGATCAGACTGATCTCGCCGGTCTTTATGATTTCGCGCTTCAATGGACTTTTTTCCCCGATCCCGAAACAGGTGACACCGCCGCATCCTTCCACGCAGCACTGAAGACCCAACTTGGCCTCGAGCTCAAACCCACCCACGCTCCCGTGGACGTTCTCGTCATCGACCACATCGATCATCCGTCGGAAAACTAATCCACTCACTCACGTCAGGAGACCAGACAACATGAAGAAAATCGGCGTCCTATTCGGCCAGGAGAACACCTTTCCCGGCGCCCTGGTCGAGCGCATTAACTCCATGCAAACCGACGGTATCCGCGCCGAATTTGTCCAGCTCGGCGGCCTCCAGATGGACCAGCCTTCTGGCTACGCCGTCATCGTCGACCGCATCTCGCACGACATGCCCTTCTACCGGGCTTACCTTAAGAACGCCGCGCTCACCGGCACCCAGGTCATCAACAATCCCTTCTGGTGGTCCGCAGATGACAAGTTCTTCAACTACGCGCTGGCCGCCAAGCTCGGCGTCGCCGTCCCCCGCACCGCGCTTCTGCCGCATAAATGCTTCCCGCCCCAGATCGATTCCCAATCCTGCCGCAACCTCCAGTTCCCGCTCGACTGGCAGGCCATCTTCGACTACGTCAAGTTCCCCGCCTTCCTCAAACCTCACGACGGCGGCGGCTGGCGCGATGTCTTCTACGTCCACGATGCGGAACAGTTCTTCGGCGCCTACGATCAGACCCGCGACCTCTGCATGACGCTGCAGGCTGCCGTCAACTTCCAGGAGTACTTCCGCTGCTACGTCGTCGGCCAGACGGACGTCCATATCATGCCCTACGACCCGCGCCGCCCGCATGCCGAGCGCTACCTTCAGGACCCGCCCAAATACGACCCCAAGCTCCTCAAGCGCGTCAAAGCCGACGCCCTCACCTTGTGCAAAGCCCTCGGCTACGACCTCAACACCGTCGAGTTCGCCGTCGAAAACGGCATCCCCTACGCCATCGACTTCATGAACCCCGCCCCCGACGCCGACTATCACTCCGTCGGCGCGGCCAACTTTGAGTGGATCGTCGACGCCGTCGCTCGCCTTGCCATTAAGCGCGCCCAGAAGCCTCTCGCTCCCGAGCTCCGCTGGGCCGCCCTGCTCAACGGCACCCCCAAACCCCCCGCACGCAAACCCTCGTCCAAGAAGTCCTGACACACAACGAACCAATCCGTATTTATCCGTTCTTATCCGCGTCATACGCGTAAGTTCTTTGCCTTTCGCTCCCAAGGAGCCCGCCATGCGACCCACCTTCACCCTCGGCATTGAGGAGGAGTACCAGACCGTCGATCCCGAGACCCGCGACCTGCGCTCGCACATCGCGACCGAGATGCTCGCCCAGGGCAAAATCCGTCTTGAAGAGCGCGTCAAGGCCGAGATGCACCAGTCCGTCATCGAGGTTGGCACCCGCATCTGCGGCACCATTCAGGAGGCGCAGGAAGACCTCTTTGACCTCCGCCGCAACATGATCCGGCTCGCCCAAGAGAACGGCCTCATGCTCGTCGCCGGAGCCACCCATCCCTTCGCCGACTGGCGCTCGCAGGAGATCTACCCCGACCCACGCTACGACCAGGTCGTCGAAGACCTCCAGCTCGTCGCCCGCTCCAACCTCATCTTCGGCCTCCACGTCCACATCGGCGTCGAGGACAAGGAAGCCGCCATCCGCATCATGAACTCGCTCCGCTACTTCCTCCCGCACATCCTCGCGCTCTCCACTAACTCCCCCTTCTGGCTAGGCATGGAGACCGGCTACAAAAGCTACCGCGCCAAGGTCTTCGAGCACTTCCCGCGCACTAACCTCCCAGACAGTTTTTCGAGTTACTCGGAGTTCGAGGACTACGTCAACCTCCTCGTCAAGACCAACTGCATCGACAATGCCAAAAAGATCTGGTGGGACATCCGCCCGCACCCCTTCTTCTCGACCGTCGAAGTCCGCGCCTGCGACATCCCTCTCCGCGCCCAGGAGTCGATCGCCATCGCCGCCCTCATCCAGGCCACCGCCTGCAAGCTCTGGCACCTCCACTCGCGCAACGTCGACTACCGCCAGTACTCGCGCCCCCTGCTGATGGAGAACAAGTTCCGCGCCGTCCGTTACGGCATCGACGGCAAGATGATCGACTTCGGCAAGCAGATCGAGGTCCCCGTCCGCGACCTCATCCTCGAGTACCTCGCCTTCGTCGACGACGTGCTCGACGAACTAGGCAGCCGCAAAGAGATCGAGTACATCCACACCATGCTCGAGCGCGGCACCGGAGCCGACCGCCAGCTCAAAGTCTTCCGCGAGACCGGCAGCCTCAAGGCCGTGGTTGACTACATGGCGGCTGAGACCCGCGAAGGCTTGTAGCGAAGGCCCGTCGTCGCCTGAGGGGAAGCGTTTCGAGAGCTTGCTAAAGTGATCCTCGGCTACACCGATGTTGAGATCGAACAACGTGTAAACGATGGAGGGCTCTTCAACGTGGAAAAGCCGGGAGAAGACAATGCCAAAGAAACATCGCAGTGACGCCTTGGCTGCCATTCATAAAACCGCAGCCGATCTGCACCGTGTCGGCGGGATGGATCAAAAGACGATGCGCAAGTTCGACGTGCTGTGTCTCACGCCCATCCAGGAGATGACGCCTAAGAAGATTCGCGCTCTGCGAACCCGTGAAAAGGCCAGTCAGACGGTCTTTGCCGCCTATCTGAACGTCACTCCCGGCCTGGTCAGCAAGTGAGAGCGTGGGGAAAAGCATCCCAGGGAGCCTCTCTCAAGCTGCTCTCCCTTGTGGACAAGAAGGGCTTGGAAGTGGTGGCCTGATTCTGAGTACAGCTGTGGCACGCTCGTTTTAGTGAGTACAAGCCAAAGTTCGTAGAATCGTTTGGGCGATAGGATCTCATCCTTGGATAGCTCGCCTTCGTTGACGACGTGCTCGACAAGCTGGGCAGCCGCAAGGAGATCAAGTACATCCACACCATGCTCGAGCGCGGGACCGGAGCCGACCGCCAGCTCAAAGTCTTCCACGAAACCGGCAGCCTCAAGGCCGTGGTCGACTACATGGCCGCCGAAACCCGCGAAGGCTGTAATCAAACGGTCGGCGTACCTCTTCGGCAGACACTTGGTATAAAGTAAGACGCACTACGCTATGACAGTAGCCATACATAGCAGGTGGACCTTGTACTATTGAAGGCGCGTGCTAGACCAGGCGGCAAGGGGAGTGTCTATGATTTTTTTTGTTTCGAACAAGACTGCTAGGTGTTCATTAAAGATGTCGATTCCTTCTGGCGTTGTTGGTTTGCTTCTGGGTGGAACGTTCCTTCAAGCGCAAAGCGCACCCATTCCGTTCGTAGACGGACAAGCACCGGTGACGTCTGATCTTCAATCAGGCACGCGGGTTCTTGGAGTTGAAGTGCTTACCGATACTGAAGGCATCGATTTCGGACCCTACATACGAGAGGTACTTCAGGCCATCTCTCAAAGTTCTCCCGCAGCAACTCCACTCAAATCTTCCAACGATGGTCCCGCAACAGTGCTCAGCTTTTCTGTAAATCGCGAAGGCAAGATGACCAGGTTGCATCTTGACGAAAGCAGTGGCGATAGCGGATTAGACCGCGTCGCGTGGCAATCGATTGCCAACGTAAACGGACTACCGACCTTCCCGAAGGATTTCACAGGATCGAACTTCAGCCTGCGCCTACGATTCAGCATTCCAAGTAAGGGCAATAAGACAAGTTAGTTGCACGAATCCCGGAAGGCTGCGAAGTCCCGTTCTGCGGAGCTCTTCTTGAGTATTACTGCTTCCCGAACCCGTAAAAGACATCATAAGTACCAATCAAACGGAGGGACAACCTAACGTTCTACATGCCAGTAGTCCTGACTACACGAGCAACCCGAACCGCAGGTTCGCGTGATGTTCATGAGTACTAGGCATCTACATTGCAATGAGCTTCTTAGATCATTAGCTGGCCTTATACTCCGGTCTTATAAGTACCCTCCCCGAGCAGCGCAACGATGCGGTTCCGCAACTTCTTCTGAGCGTCAGCATAGTCGGTGTAGAGGATGTGGTTGTACTGGCGAGTATCGAAGTGGAGTTTGTCTTTCTCTTCGTCATGGCACATCCAGATCACCGGACGCCCCAGACCGTGCGCAAATCCTGCTTCGAAGTAGACACCACCGCGCTGCCCGGAGAAGTCGGCCACGAGGAATTTGCTGCGCCGGATCTCCGCCATGATGAGGTCGTCCACTTTGTCGGCGTGTTCCTTTAGATCTACGCGGAACGGACGATATCCGGCCGCAATGATTCCTGGCTTGATGATGGCGAGCCATGCAGTGTCGTATTGCGGAGCAAAGGCCATCGCAACAAACGCTTGTTGAGACATCGGCCCTGCATTTCGAAGTTCGGAGTAGCGCTCAAATGCCTTTCGCGTAGGCGTCGCAGCGCGAAATATTCCTTGTAAACCATCTGGAACTAGGTAGCCGTCGTCCTTCAATTCCCTCAGCATCGCGAGAACTTCTTTAGAGTCCCTGGCTCTGATCAGTGGCCAGGCCGTTTCGTAGGAGAAGACTGATGCGGAACCGAAACGCTGAGTCCTTTCACAGAGGATAAATAGAAGGCGATCGAACTGATCGATAACAGGTATCTCCGATACCGAATCCGCCAAATGCTCCACGTTTGCGTCAGAGATATACGGAACATCGTCCCAAGCACGCTCAGGTAAATCTCGCAGGAAGGCAGAAAGAAGGTGCGCTTTATCCCGTCGCCTAACCACGTCGAGGGCCGAATGTGTGATCCGCATGTTTGTGCAGGCTGGACACCAACCCTGGTAATTTGCAAGTCCATCGGTAATGGACCAGAACTCCGCGTTTCCACTTTTGCACAAAGGGCAGGTGGTAATTGTTTGCTGGTTTACTTGATGGAGGAAAAGCTTCTGCTTTGCCATGCAAGCAGTGTAGTTCGAGCGCCATGTGGGAGTGCTGCTCAATAGCGGTCTTCACAAAATCAAGCACAATGCGGCGCATATACCGGAACATTTCAGCCATGCCGAATCGCTTTCCCACGCAAACTCAAGCGTATCCTCAGCACATGCCCCGCCTCCTCCTGCCGCTCACCCTCCTAGCCGCCACCACCGCAGCCCTGAGCCAATCCCCCGCAATCTCCGCAACCCCACCCACCGGCCCCACCCCCGAGCGCCACGAGTTCATCCTCCACAACTTCCACACCGAGTCCGGCGCAGTCCTGCCCGAGGCCCACATCGTCTACGGCACCTACGGCACGCTCAACGCCGACCGCTCGAACGCCATCCTGCTCCCCTCGCACTCCATGGCCAACCTCACCGGCTACGGCTTCCTGCTCAAGTCGCCCGCCTACCCGCCGGCGCGCTCGAGCTCTTCGGCAACGGCTGCAGCTTGAACTGAGCAGGCGACCTGTCCCATTTGTGAACTCCGCGTGAAACATCCCCGGCGAATCCCGCCGCAAAAGCGGTATCCTAGACCCATGTCAGTCAACTCGCTCGAAAACCCAGTCGCCCCTGTCCCCACCGGACAGTCTGCTCAGAGCCCGGCCAAGCCGTTGACTGATCTGCTCCTGGTCGCGTCCCCTCCCGAGTTCGCCGAGGGAGCCCGCAACGCCGTCCGCACCTGCCTCAAAGTCCAGTCCGGCGAGCGCGTCACCCTCATCACCGATCGCGCCTGCCTCGCCATTGCCGCCTCCATGGCCGTCGAGCTTGAAGCGCTCGGCTGCGCCTGGCACGGCTTCGTCCTTGAAGAGCTCGCCCCGCGCCCGCTCGACGGCATGCCCCAGGCCATCCTGGAAGACATGGAGTCCGCCCAGGTCAGCATCTTCGCTGTCGAGGTCCAGCCGAACGAGCTGCGCAGCCGCATGCAGATGACCGACGTCGTCAACCGCCGCCGCATGCGCCACGCCCACATGGTCAACATCACGCCCGAGATCATGACCAGCGGCATGCGCGCGGACTTCAACGCCGTCGACGCCCTCAGCCAGCTCGTGCTCGACAAGGTCCGCAAGGCCAGCTACATCCGCGCCACCACCTCCGCCGGCACCGACATCCACGCCCAGATGAATCCCGAGTACCGCTGGTTCAAGACCTCCGGCATCATCAGCCAGGAAAAATGGGGCAACCTCCCGGGCGGCGAATGCTTCACCGCGCCCGGCGAGGTCAATGGCGTCTTCGTGGTCGATGGCGTCGTCGGCGACTTCCTTTGCAAGCAGTACGGCCTCATCACGGAGCATCCGCTCACCATCTCGATCGAAAGCAATCGGATCGTCCGCGCTACCTCGCCCAACAAGCAGCTCGAGCAGGACTTTTGGGCCTACACCCACACCGACGCCAACTCCGATCGCGTCGGCGAGTTCGCCATCGGCACCAACATCGGCGTCGAGCGGGTCATCGGCAACATCCTCCAGGACGAAAAGTTCCCCGGCGTCCACATCGCTTTCGGCGACCCCTACGGAGCCCACACCGGCGCAAAATGGAAGTCTTCCACCCACATCGATGTCGTCGGCCTCGGCTTCAACATCTGGCTCGGCTCGGCGGCCGGCGAAGAGCAGATTATGCGCGATGGCGACTTCCTCATCGGCGCATAGGAAACTCGTTCATAGTTTGTTTGTCATTTCCCGAAGGAATTTGCGTTTGCTCTTGTGTTCGCTTTTCTTACCATCAGCTCATCCGCGATACCCTGAAGCTGATGATCGAGCCCTATCGCCACACCTTTAATCAACGCCAGTTCTCCCCCACTCGCTACGCCGAGCTCCTCGCCTCGCTCAACCGGCTCACCCGCACCGAGATCCAGTTTCGCATTGCCGAAAGTCCCGGCTTCTTCCCTCGCGCGCTGCTCGAGCAGATAGCCGAGATCGGCCGCCAGCTTACTCATCAACTTATCGACGACCCCGCCTACCTCGCCCGCGCCGACGCCGCCATTCCCGCCGAGTACCGCGTCCCCAACGACACTCCCCGCCCGCACTTCATGACCGCCGACTTCGGCCTCGTGCGCGACGAAGCCAACCAGCTCCAGCCCAGGCTCGTCGAGCTCCAGGCCTTCCCCTCCATCTTCGGCTACCAGGAGGTCGCGTGCGAGCAGTACCGCCGCGTCTACGGCCTTGACTCCACCCTCGCCTGGCGTCCCGGCGGTCTCTCAAGCGAGGCCTACTGGTCTCTGCTCGGCCGCACCATCCTCGCCGGTCACGACCCTGAAAACGTCGTCCTCATGGAGATCGAGCCCGAAGCTCAAAAGACCCTCCCCGACTTCCACATCCACCAGGACCGTCTCGGCATCCCTATCGTCGACGTGACCCGCATTAAGCGGGAAGGGAATCGCCTCTTCTATAACCGCCGCGGCACCTGGGTGCCCATCGAGCGCATCTACAACCGCGCTATCGTTGACGAGTGGAAGCGCAAGGACATCCGCGCCGCCTTCGACCTTCGCGATGACCTCGCCGTCGAATGGGCCGGCCAACCCAACTGGTACTTCCGCCTCAGCAAGTTCTCTCTGCCCTTCCTCAAGCATCCCGCCGTCCCCGCTGCCGTCTTCTTGGACCAGTGGTTCGCTGGCGACCGCGACACCCTCCCCCGCGACCGCGAACAGCTCCTCCTCAAGCCGCTCTACTCGTTCGCCGGCCGCGGCATCCAGTTCGCCCCTACGGACCGGGACCTCGCCGCCATCCCACCCACTGAGCGCTCCTCGTATCTTCTCCAGGAGCGCGTCCGTTTCGAGCCTGTCATCGCCACCCCCCAAGGACCGACCCAGGCCGAGATTCGCGTCATGTACGTCTGGCCCGAGGGTGCCCCTGAGATGATCCCTGTCACCCACCTGCTCCGCCTCGGCCGCGGCCTGATGATGGGCGTCGACCACAACCGCGACCAGGCCTGGGTCGGAGGCTCCGCCGTCTTCTTCCCTGAAAGCTAGCTCAATCCTTCCTCGCGCTCTTTGCGCGTCCTCTTCGCTCTTTGCGCTCCTCCTTTGCCTGTACGGATAAGCTCACTATTCCTCCAAAGTGGTACATCCTCGAACAGGACCCCCTCCACTTTCATCGTCAATTTGGCTGCCGCTGCGTTACACTTTTGCCGATACGTTTCACTGAACGACGCGTATAGCCCGCTGAAAGGACACCGATGAGCGCAGTCATTGAAACTACAGATCAGGTTCGAACCGCCGTTCGCTTTCCCATGCGGCTTCCCCTGCAGGTCACGACCGAACAGGGGCAAATCGATGCATTGACCGAAAACATTTCCGCGAATGGAATCCTTTTTACCGGTCCGACAGTGCCCGCCGTCCATAGCCGGATCGAATTCACCATTCGCATGCCGGCCGCCATCATGGGAACCGGGGAAGATGTTTCAATCCAATGCATCGGGCGCGTCGTCCGTCATCAGAGGCATGGCGAAGAGATTCAGGCTGCAGCCATCATCGATGAGTACACCTTGAGGGCCGAAGGATGAACGTGGTTGACATCAGTTCTAACGAACCGCTCGAAATCGAAGACGATACCGAAGGTTCCGTCGCGATCCGGATTATCCTCGCCGATTCCCAGGTCATCTACCGGGTCGGCATGCGCAAGGTCTTCGCGCTTGAAGACGACATCCGCGTCGTCGCCCAGGCCGAGACCCTGCCCAATCTGTACGCCGCGCTTCATCGCTTTCCCACCGATGTCGTCTTCCTCGAAGGCGCCCTCATCGCCGGAACCGTGGACGCCATCCCGGAGCTTGTCCGGCGCGCGCCCGAAGCGAAGATCATCGTTCAGGTGAGCGAGAGCGACGAGGCCAACACCGTCGAGCTGTATCGCCGTGGCGTTCGCGGGGTCGTGCCCCGCTCCATTTCGCCCGATCTGCTGATCAAGTGTGTCCGCAAGATCGCCGACGGCGAGACCTGGATCGACAATCAATCCATCAGCTGGGTCATCGAAGCCTATCGCTCGCAGGCCACCAGCCTCACCAACCCGCGTACCCAGCCCAAGCTTTCGAAAAAAGAGCTCGCTATTATCGGCTGCATCACCCGCGGCATGCGCAATAAGGAGATCGCTTACCAGATCGGCACCACCGAGCAGGTCATCAAGAACTATCTGCGCAAGGTCTATGACAAACTCGGCGTCTCCGACCGGCTTGAGCTCGCGCTTTATTGCCTGCATCACCAGCTGCTCAAGAAGTACGATGAAGCCGAGCTCCCGCCCCAAGCGGCTGATTCCAATCACGTGCAGATGCGCGCCAAAGGTTAGGCGATTGACCGTGTGCCAAGTATCCACATACATCATCACGTCATTCTGAGCGACGCAAAGGAACTCACCACGCAGAACATATCTGCGGCAGATCCGAGCGAACAGCGGGTCAGACTCTTGGATCGCTAAAACACGGTCTGCCAGGTACCGGGGTTTCCGCTGCAATATGTAATGTGCTTGTCCTGCGAAAAGATGAACTGATTCGCCTGGTAGCAGGTACTTCCAGCACGAGGAGCGATTGCTTGCTGAGCGGTAATTCCGAGTGCTGCAATGGGTGCAGGAGAGTAGAGTTCAAAGCCCTTGGGATGGTTGAAGCTTTGATAGACAAGATCGCCCCCATTTTGGCCATTGTTACAATGAGCAATAACTCCGAATGCCCACGTGCTCCAATTACTGCCCCTACCGTTCCAGTTATAGGTAGCTTCGCAAACCGCATTTTTTGGTATGCCCGAGGAGCCGGGCAAGGGAGGCTGTCCCACCGGTGAAGCGGGAGAGTTGGCGTTTGTGGAGATAAAACGATCTATGGACTGGGGGACTCCACCATGCAGCCCAACCGCTGTAGGAGCCGCGCTATATGCTCCTGCAATCGGACCCCAGATGCCTCCGAGAGCGCTCCCTGATAAACGCCCAACCGTTACATCTTGCGGGTGGGCTCCGTCGCCATATCCAACAAGGCCTGCAACAAGACCTGTAACGCGCGCGCTCGACTCTCCTGGGATATGGACATCAAGGAAAATATCCTGATACGCCCGGCCAGTCGTTGTACCGAACGCACTTAGGCCACGCGTACTAAGCAGAGGGCCATTCCACCCCCTGACAGGACTGCTGTAGCTGTTGTAGTCCGGCACCGCGTTGGGGCCGCAAAGCAGGTCTTCCGGCGGGCCGCTTTCCTGGGTGGCGTCAATCTCCAGACCTTGTGTTTCGATAAATGGGCATATGGAGCCGGTCACCGGATCAACCATATGAGACAACAGGGGACGGATAACTACGTTCTTGCCTCCCTCTACTCTCAAATGACGGGCGAATCCCTGCGGCGCACCTGTACCCAGCCCATTTACGATGGCATCAAACGTGTTCAACTGTGCGTTTGGACCTGCAACGATCTGGAAGCCCATCCTTGGCCTCCCCATCATTCCCAGTGCGTCTACCGCCTCGCTTTCCATGTTCTGGTCATGCACGATGTTCTGTGATTCTCCCGCATTGGCTTCTCCCGCAAAGGGAAGGACACCTGTCATCGCGAAGATGTGTGCCGTCAAAGCAGGCGGTAGGGTGCAGCCCGGCGCACTGCCGCTTGGCGCCGGAACCGTCACTTTGGGGTTGTCCTTCGTGAATCCCTTGCCACCGTTGACTTGATAAGCCCCTAACGGATGACCGTCAGGCCCAACCACTAAAATGCCCTCGGCCGGCAAGGTAGCGCTCGAATGATCAATGGTGAGAGGGATCGTAGACGACGGTGTGCAGACCGCGGAGCTTGTTCCGGTCATGGTGATCGTGTCAAGGAAAGGAAAGTCGATAGCTCCAAATACGATATTCGCGACCGAACCGAAGGAAGCGCTTCCCGCCCCAAAGGTGCTTGTCGTGCATCCGTTGCAGACAATGTTGATTTGGTTTCCCCGAAACGTGTTGCCCCAGGTATTGTTATTGATCGACGGATGTCCATCTATGGCTGGAACTGCCGGGCTGGTGCTGCTTCCATTGCTGCCTGGAAGAAATGCGATACCGACTTTGGCATGCGAGATATTGCTGCGAATAATCGAGCTGTATTCAACCCCTGCAACGACTCCGCAGATGCTGAATCCATAACAGCTCACACCATCCACTGTAAGAGAAGTGCCGGTAACAACCCCCCAACCCCAGCCCGTGCTGGGACGATTGCCCACATACACTACCTTGAAATTTCTAAGCGTGTCGTGGGTAGTTCCGAATGTATTTCCAGGGTTAGTATTTGCCCAGACAGGGCCATGGCCCGCCGGATCACTGATAAAAAAGGTTACGTTGGGAGCGTCGAGATTCACGCCGTCCGGCATGCGCGGCGGAAAAGTCCTGAGTTTGATTCGTGCACCCGACGGAAAATGTATTGTTTTCTGAAAGCCGTTCTTGATATCCGCCTCGACGGCAACACCTGTCGGGATAATAGGACCTACCGATGCCGCTGCAACGATAGATGCCATGGCAGACGTGTTATCTGTCCCCGTAGCTGTGCTGGAGACCCACTCACCATGGATTGAGACAGGCAGTTCTACGGCATCATAGACGAACGGATAATCAATCGAGTTCACAGTCATGCTGTCCAAAGCGCCGGCGGTGGTCTGGGCTTGTTGCGCCATCGTTTGGGCGGCAGCAGCCGTGGCCAAGGCTTCCGAAGCCGCGGTTTGCGCTGCTGCTTGCGCCGCACCTGCCTTCGTGTTCCCTTTGCTGCCGACGGCGCTGTTGGTGCTGGCGTTGTTGGATGACTGCGCGCAGGCGGCGGAGTTCGCGGCCAAAGAAAGAGAAATCCAGAGAATCCGCATCCTCGTCATCATTGGGCGATGGCTGAAAGTGTACCAGTTGTGCTGGACGTGCATAGCCATGGTGGCCGGTGGAGTCGAAGACGAATACGCCGCCCGCGCAGGTTTGCAAAGTGTGCTGCTCGCCGCCGGTCGAGTGGATTGAGCCATCGATCCGGGCGTTCAGCGCCGCGTTAGAGGCATGCAGAAAGGCTGCCTTACTGCTTGTCCATCTCAACGTCGATGGTGAACTGCACGTCATTGCCAATCATCGCCGGACCGTACTTCGAGCCAAAATTGAAGTCCGTACGATGAATCATTCCGGTTGCTGAAAAGCCGCTGCGCGTCACACCTTTGCCATCGGTCTGCGGCGGGGCCGGGCCGTCGAGCGCCAGCGTTACCGGCTTGGTCACGCCATTCATGGTCAGGTCTCCCGTCATCGTCAGCTTCCCGCCGCTGTTGGCAAGCGACGTCGATTTGAACGTGATCGCCGGGTATTTCTCCACATCGAAGAACTCCGCGCCCTGCAGGTGCTTGTCGCGTGCATCTTCATTGGTATTTACGGTTTTCGTGCTCACCATCGCTTCGACCGAAGACTTGGTCACATCTTTCTCATCCAGGTGGATGATGCCGGTCGGCTTGGAAAACGTGCCACGCACATTCGAGACGCCGAGGTGGCGAATCTTGAACTCGATGCCGGAGTGCACGGGATCGATCTTCCACGTGGAGGTCTGTGCCGGCGCGGCCAGCGCTGCACTCATTAGAACGGCGGCGGAGCAAAATTTGAGCAGATGCATGTCGTTACCTCGTTCTTGAAGCAGGAATGAGGTCATTCTACAGAACTGTTGCTTCTTTGGTTCCAGAATGCTGCGCCGGTTCTACGGTACTCTGAAGGCATCGCCTTTCCGCAAAGGATGACGCTTCGCATGGGTATTCGCATCCTCTTTGTCACTCTGCTGGCGCTGTGCCCCACCGTTCTTCTCGCCCAGTCCGCACCCGTGCCGGACATCTCCGCGGTCCTGCTCAGCGATATCCACTTCGATCCGCTGCACGACCCCGCCAAGGTCGCGCGCCTGGTGGAAGCGCCCGTGGAAGCCTGGGACAAAATCCTGGCCGAACCCGACTCGCCTAACCAGCCTGCTGACTTCAGCGCCATGCAGACCGAGTGCTCCACCCGCGGTACCGACCCCGATAATGCCTTACTCACCTCAACCCTCAAGGCCGCGCGCGATCGAGCTCCAGACGCCCATTTCGTCACCATTACCGGCGACCTCCTCGTCCACGACTTTGGCTGCCGCTACCACGCCGTGACCCACGGCAAAGCAGCTCCCGGTACCGGCACGGCCCTCATCGAAAAGTCCGTCAACTACGTCATCCGCCGAGTCGACGCCGCCTTTCCCAAGATTCCGGTCTACTTCGTACTGGGCAACAACGACTCCAGCTGCGGGGACTACCGCCTCGCTCCGCACGATCGCTTCCTCGCCGCCACCAGCGCCGGCGTTCTCCACGGACTGCGCGGCGCATCCCCCGCCGAGCTGAAAACAGCTCAGGAGACCTACGAGCAGGGAGGCTTCTACAGCGTCCCGCTCGCAGGTCTCGAGAGGACCCGCGTCATCGCCCTCGACGATATCTACAGCTCCGCCCTCTACGCCGACTGCGCGCCCGCCAAAACCGCACCCGAGGCCGCCGAGCAGATCGAGTGGCTCGACCACGAGCTGACTGCGGCCAAAGAACGAGGCGAAAAGGTCTGGCTGCTCGGCCACATTCCGCCCGGGCCGGACGCCTTCAGCACCCTCAAGCATCTGCGCTCCATGTGCTCCCGGCCGCCGGCCATGTTTCTCGCCTCCGATGCGCTCGCCGACACCCTCGCGCGGCACGCCGGCGTGATCCGCATCGCGCTCTTCGCTCACACCCACGAGGACGAGTTCCGCCTGCTCGAGCGCGCCGGAAATCCCGCCGCCGTGCCCATCAAGCTCGTCCCCGCCGTCTCTGCCATCAACGGAAACCTGCCCGCCTTCACGGTCGCGGAGGTGAACCGGACCTCCGCCATCCTGGACGACTACACCGTCTACACGCTGCCCGGCGGCGCACCTGCCGCACCCTGGACCCGCGAGTACAGCTTCCGCGGAACCTATCATCAACCCAGCTTCTCCGCCGCATCGGTGCGCGCCCTGGTCGAACGGTTGCAAGCCGACAAGTCAGGCTCTCAGCCGGAGAGTCAGGCCTACCAGAAGTTCTTCCTCGCCGGCGAGAGCTCCCCACTCTTCCTGGTCTGGCCGCAGTACACCTGCGCCCTCTCCCATGACCGCGAAGCCGAATTCAAGCAGTGCATGTGCAGCCAGTAGCGTTCACAGTCCGCGCTGGATCGCATGCCCGATCAGCAGGATGAGCGGCGCCGGACCTACTCCCGCGCCCGCCAGTCCGGCTAAAGTCGTCATCACCACATGCTCCTCCGGCGTGGATGCCTTCGATACCGCCGCGACCGGCGTCTCGCCCGCAATCCCAGAGCGAATCAGCGACGCGCTTAGCTCCGCGAAATCTCGCCCCGGCATATACAGCACCAGCGTCGAGTCCGCCGGAAACGCGCCCTCCCACGCCACCGGCTCCGGCTTGCCGGCGGCATGATGCGCGGTCGCGAGCACCAGCTTCGAGGCCGAGTTGCGATCGGTCAGCGGCGTCCTCAGCTTCGCCGCCACCGCGAACGCCGTCGTAATCCCGGGCACGATCTCAAACGGAATCCGCGCCCCACGCAGCGCCTCGATCTCCTCGTTCGCCCGCCCAAATACGAGCGGATCACCGGACTTCAGCCGCAGCACCGACCGCCCCTCGCCCGCATGCCGCACCATCAGCTCATGGATTCCCGCCTGCGTCACCCGCGGCTGCCCGCAGCGCTTGCCCACCGGAATGATGGCGGCCGTTGGGCTGGCGAGATCCAGGATCGCGTCCGAAACCAGGTCATCCGGCAGGATCACATCCGAGGTTGCCAGCAGATGCGCCGCGCGCAGCGTCAGCAGGTCAGGGTCGCCCGGACCCGCTCCGCACAGGTAGACATGTCCCGGCTCCGCGTCCGCCGACACTGGTCTTAGCCCTCGGCCTTGCGCGGATTGGTACGGGCATGCTGCCGCGCATAGGCCCGCGACGGGCACGCATCGAAGCCGCAGACCTCGCGCGTCGCCAGCGTATGCAGCAGCTGCTTGCGCGCCTCGTTCAGCGGCTCCAGCTGCAGCACCTCCCGGCGCAGATTGCCCAGCTCGCCCAGCCACGCGCCCACGTCGAGCGGCAGCGCCGCATTGATCTCCTTGCGCAGCCGCTGCGCCAGCGCGGGCGAAGCTCCGGCGGTCGAGATCGCAATCTGCAGATCGCCCCGCTTCACGATCGACGGAAAGTAAAAATCGCAGTAGGGCGGATCGTCTACCGCGTTGCATAGAATGGACTTCGACGTAGCCTCCAGGTACACGGCGCGATTCACTTCCGGCACATCCGTCGCCGTCACCACCAGGAACGTATCCAGCGCCACGTCGCCCGCCTGGTACTCCCGCGCATGCCACAGCACCTCACCCGAGGCCGCCAGCTCCTCGATCGCCGGCGACGCATACGGCGCAATTACCGTCACCGCCGCCTCCGCCGCGCGCAGCGACTCGATCTTCGACTCGGCCAGGTTCCCGGCGCCTATCACCAGGCACGTGCGCCCGGTCATCTTCAGGAAAATCGGAAACAAAGACATAGGTTTGCCCGCACTCTCTGCGTACCCCTTCAGTATAGGATGGGGTCGTGAACCTGCCTGTGATGCCACCCATCCTGCCGATGCTCGCCAAGCGTATCGACACCATTCCGGAAGATTCGCAGTGGATCTTCGAGCCCAAGTGGGACGGCTTCCGCGCCCTCATCTTCCGCGACGGCCCCGAACTCCTTCTCCAGAGCCGCGACACCAAGAGCCTCAACCGCTACTTCCCAGAGGTCGAAGCCTCGCTCCTTGCGCACCTGCCGCAGCGCTGCGTGCTCGATGGCGAGATCGTCATCGCCGGCCCCCACGGGCTCGACTTCGATGCCCTCCAGCTCCGCATCCATCCCGCCGCGTCCCGTGTCAAGCTGCTCGCGGAACAAACGCCGGCGTCGGTCGTCTTCTTCGACCTGCTCGCGGTGGACGATGAGGACCTGCGCCCGCATCCCTTCGCTGAGCGCCGGCGTCGGCTTGAGGCGATGCTCGAGTTCTCGGCGAACGGGATTCATCTCACTCCCGCGACCCAGGACCGCCTGGTTGCCGCCGACTGGTTCAAGCGCTTTGAAGGCGCGGGCCTCGATGGCGTCATGGCCAAGTCCGTGGCCAGCCCCTACGAACCCGACAAGCGCACCATGCTCAAAATCAAGCACGAGCGCGATTGCGACTGCGTGGTCGCCGGCTTTCGCTGGCACAAGGACGGCGAGGGCACGGCCGTCGGCTCCCTCCTGCTCGGCCTCAACGACGAAGCCGGCAACCTCCAGCACGTTGGCGTCTGCGCCAGCTTCACCGCCGCCAAGCGTCGCGAACTCGTCGACTTCCTCGCCCCCTACCGCGAGAACGCCCTCGCCGATCACCCCTGGGCCGGCTGGGCCTCGCCCGACAGTGCCGACCCCGATCGCATGCCCGGAGCCAAGAGCCGCTGGAACGCGAAGAAAGACCTCTCCTGGCAGCCACTGCGGCCTGAGCTGGTCGTCGAAGTCGCCTACGAGCACATGCAGGGCAATCGCTTCCGCCATCTGGCACACTTCCGACGTTGGCGTTCGGACAAACCTCCCGCCGCCTGCACCTACACCCAGCTGGAAGTTGTTCCCGCGCAGGAACTCATGTCCATCTTCGGCCACGCCTGACTTCAGACTGCATCAGGTATGAGCCGCGTTGGCAGCCGCATACACTTCCTTCGCGCTGGTCGTTCCCTGCACACGCTCCGTGTTTTCTGCACCGAATACGATCCAGCCGGAATTGAAGCCTTCCATCATCTCTTCATATGCCCACGTGCCATCCTTGGACAGTCCCATCTGCTGCAGCGCCTCTGACCATGCCTGGCGCGGCACAGCCTGCGCTTTGACCTCGCGGTGCAGTACCTCGCCCAACTGGCTGGCCAGCTCATCCGGGCTCACCTTGGAACCGAGTTCGATCACGCGCTTTCCAGACCACTCGCTGATGAGTAGCTTTGCAATCTCCGCGCCGATGTCCTTCGTGGCAATCATCGGAATTTGGCGATCCGTGGGCGCGTAGAAGATGGGCAGAGTGCCGCCCTGCGCGACCTGGAGGCCAAACAAGTAATTCTCGAAGAATGATCCGGCTCGTACGAACGCCACCGGAAAAGGCATTTCGCCGAAAGCTTCTTCCAGCAGATGCGCGACTGTAATCAGTCCCAGGCCGGACGACTTCTCTCCACCGATGGAGGACAGCGCGACCAGCTTGGGTGGTGCAGACGTGGCCAGAGCTTCCTGGTAGCTCGCAAGGATGGCTTTGGCTTCACGAAAATCACGCGAAGGCGCCTGGGTCGGCGGCATCATCAGATATGCCCCTTCCACTCCCTCCAGGGCTCGCGACATTGAGGCCGCATCCTCCCATTCGCCTTTGACCAGTTCCACACCCTTAGCGGCCCAAGCGGCGGCCTTGGCCTCATCGCGCACAAGTGCCCGTACCTGCTTGCCCATTTCCAGAAGGTTTTGTGCTGTTGCCCCGCCTACCTTGCCCGTGATGCCTGTGACCAGAAACATGCTCGTTCACCTCTGGACATCGGATGCTCCCGTCGTCCCGGCGTCGCACGATGTGCTTGAAGAGGACGCAGCCGGGATGGAGCTACGAGTTCTGGTCTCGGCTAGTGTCCTCACTCGCCACACGCCAGCTCCGCGTCGGATCGTCATCCGGATCCGGCACACCCTGAGCTGGCCGCTCCGCCTCCGGCACGCTCCGCAGGTTCACCCGGATTCGGTACCAGACGTACGCCGTCCCACGCATGCGGTCGACCAGCACATCTTCCTCCGCCAGCTGCGCCGCCGCCTCCGGATGCGCTGTCTTCCACCGTTCCAAGCCCGCCATCGCCGCTGCCTTATCCGGCGACTGCGAAACAATGACCAGCGGAAACTTCGGCACCCGCTTGGCCGGCGCCTTCCGAACCTTCGGGACCGCCTCCTCTGCCCCATCCTCCGCCGGAGCACTGACCTTCTTCGCCACCGCACGCTTGCGAAACCGCTGCGCCCCGAAGCCCTCGCCCAACTGCTCCCCAAACGCCTTCGCTTTGGACGGCTGCACCCGCTTCGGCTCGCCCTCCGCCTTGGCGAAGTGGGGCGGCCAGGGCGCATCGCCCAGACCCTCGGCTTCATCCCGCGCCGCCAGCTCCAGCAGCGCTTCAAGCGACCCCGGATGCGCCTGCATCTCCGCATGCGGATCGCCGATCGCCGCAAACCGCGCCGGCATCGTGCGCACCGTGAAGTCGGCCGGGTTGACCTCCGGCACCTCCGCCCAGGTCAGCGGCGCGGACACCCGTGCATCGGGCAGCGGACGTACCGAGTACGCGCTCGCCGTCGTCCGGTCCTTCGCATTCTGGTTGTAGTCCAGAAACACGCCGTGCCGCTCTTCCTTCCACCACTTCGAGGTCGCAAGCGTCGGCACCTGCCGTTCCACCGCGCGCGCCAGCGCCAGCGCGGCCCGCCGCACCTCCGTAAAGCTCCACCGCGGCAGGATGGGCACGTTGATGTGGATGCCGCGCGAGCCCGAGGTCTTCGCATAGCCCTCAAGACCTACCTCGCTCAGCATCCCGCGCACTGCCAGCGCGACCTGCCGCACCTGCCCAAACTCGATCCCCGGCTGCGGGTCGAGATCGATCCGCAACTGGTCCGGGTGGTCGAGATCCGCCGTCCGCACCGGGTGCGGATGCAGCTCCATGCAGCCCAGGTTGACGATCCACGCCAGCGCCGCCGCGTTGTCGACCACGACCTCATCCGCAGTCCGCCCCGAGGGAAAGGAAAGCGTCACCGTGCGCACATAGTCCGGCAGATTGTCCGGCGCGCGCTTCTGGTAAAACGGCTCGCCATGCGCCCCGTTGACAAACCGCTTCAGAACGATGGGCCGGTCGGAGATTCCGCCCAAAGCTCCAGGGTTGACCGACAGGAAGTAGCGCACCAGCTCCAGCTTGCTGATCTGCGCGTCCTCTGAGAAATAGAGTTTGTCCGGGTTCGAGATCCGCACCGCGTGCCCGTCGATTTCGAGCACTTCCGCTGAGTCCTGTTTGGGCACATCGACAGGCTACAGGAATCCCGCCGCCGCTCCCAATCATCCTTATGGGATGTTTTCCTTGTGCCGGAGTTTGCAGGGGCTGGTGCTCGCATTGCTCGTTGGGCGAGTCGTAGCAGCAAAAGCAGACGTGGTTCTCCTCATGGAGGATCCCGTTAACTTTGTCGGTCATGTCACTTCCGCCGGCCATGCCACTCTCTGGATCGACGATCTTTGCTCCGACGACCACATGCACATGCGTCCCTGCCGCCCTGGGGAGACCGGCGCTATCGTCGGCCGCTATCCGCACCTGAACGCACACATGGACTGGCTGGCTATGCCGCCCGGAGAGTTCCTCTTTGCCGTCGATACCGCCGGCGCTGTCCCGGCCCATGCCACCCAGGCCAGCCTCGACCAGCTTCAGGCCAGCTATCGCACGAGATATCGAGGGACCTTTCCACTTGACCCCGGTCCCGCCGGCTGGGTGCAGCTTACCGGGGAGGCCTACCGCCGCCGCGTTACCCTGATCCGCGTTCACACCACGCCGCAGCAGGACCAAAGACTTATGGACTGGTTGAACGCTCGCAAAAACCGCAGTCACTTCAACATCTTTTACGCGAACTGCGCCGACTTCACGGCCGCGATGCTGGATGTGCTCTACCCGGGCGCCATCCATCGCAACTTTCTTTTCGACGCCGGCATGATGACGCCCAAACAGCTCGAATACGGCCTGCACCGCTATGCGATGCGCCACCCGGAGCTCGGCTGGCAGGTCAGCGAGGTGCCGCAGGTCCCCGGAATTCGGCGCAGCGGACATATCCGCGGAGTGACCGAAGCCTACCTCAAGAGCTGGTGGTTCCTTTTGCCGCTCGACTATCTGCTCCCCTATGAGCTCGGCGCAGTCACAACCCTCGGCCTCCTTGACCATCGTTATTCGGCCAGGTCCGAGATGCAGGTTCCAAGCGAGCGTTTCTTTTCCACCTCGGCAACGACGAAATGGAAAGCGCCTTCCGCCGGCACGGAGTACTAGGCAGGCTCTGATTAAGTATCTCGCGATCCACCGTGCTGCGTTTTTATGTTTGTTGTATCAAGGTGGATGCGCTGGGCGAGTCTTGGCAGCGGTTCGAGCGATCATCTTCGCGTACTATAGTTTTTTTTTCGACCGATGCGCTCTTTTCCAATCTATTTCCGTGTCATGCGAACTCAGGAACGCGCTAGGTGGGCGGCGATGAGCGCGGGATCGATGATGAGGAACACGCCTTTGCCGCGGGTCAGGATGGTGCCGTCCGGATGTGAGAGCTCCGCGATGTGGAAGAGCTTGCGGCCTTCGCGGCGGAGGTGGCGCGCGGTGAGGGTGAGCTGTGTGTTGAGCGGAGCCGGACGCAAATAGTCCACCTCCAGGTGGCGCGTCATGGCGAGCACGTCCAGAGGGCGGTTCAGCTTGCTCATTACTTCATCGAGCAGGGTGGCAAGGATGCCGCCATGAATGTAGCCCGGAGGACCCTCATAGAGGCGCGACAGGTTGACCGTGGAGACTGCGGTAATATTTTCCGGGTCGGCGGCCTCAACCGTAAAGGTGAGGTGCAGGCCTTGCGGGTTCTCGGAGCCGCAGCCGAAGCAGAAGTTGGTTCGTTCGTCGATGGTGCGAGCCAGGTTGGCGGAGAGGCCGATCGGAAGATGACTGTCAGAGGGCACACGTTGAGCATAAACTGCGTGCGGAGCGCCGGCTGCCCGAAGAACCAATTTGGCGAGGCCGGCTTTCGCTTTCGAGGGGCAGCAACGATGAGCATGGGATGAGGCACGCTGCGGCGTTGCAAATGTAGGTCAAGCGTCGATGCGTGTGGATCGCCTGTTCTATTTGGCGAAGACCTGGGTCATGTCGGCGAAGGCTTTGAACTCGAGCGCATTGCCGGCTGGGTCGTAGAAGAACATGGTGGCCTGTTCGCCGACCAGGCCCTCAAAGCGGATATAAGGCTCAATCTCGAAGTGCTGGCCGGCGGCGCGGAGGCGGTCGGCGAGCGATTTCCAGCGATCCATGGTGAGGACGACACCGAAGTGCGGGACGGGGACGGCGTGGCCATCGACGGCGTTGTGGTGAGGCTTATCGGCGGAGGCGGAAGGCTTGAAGTGAGCGACGATCTGGTGGCCGAAGAGGTCGAAGTCGATCCACTCGGCGCTGCTGCGGCCTTCAGGGCAGCCGAGCATCTGGCCGTAGAAGCGGCGGGCGGCGTCGAGGTCGTCGACCGGGAAGGCGATGTGGAAGGGAGTCAGGGACAAGGCATTTCTCCTCATCTTCGAGGATATCGCGGAAGGAGGGAACTGCATTGCGGAAGGTCTGCTTCGAGAGAATTGTAAATTGGTTGGACGAAGCGGCATGAAGGTGAAAGCTTTCCAAGATTTTAGTTGACTGACTGGACGCGTACGAATAACCTGTCTTCATGCCGCGGCCACGGAGCGACGAGAAACGAAGCGCGCTTCTGGAAGCGGCGACGCGCATCATTGTGACGCAAGGGCTGAGTGCGCCCACGGCGGAGATTGCCCGGGAAGCGGGCGTTGCCAACGGATCGCTCTTTACCTATTTTGAGACCAAACCAGATCTGTTCAATCAGCTTTATCTTGAATTGAAGGCGGAGATGGCGCACGCGGCTATGAAGAACTTTCCCGTGGGCGCCGAGCTTCGGCAGCAGATCGTTTACGTCTGGCGGAACTGGATGGAGTGGGCGGTGGCACATCCGGAGAAGCGGCGCGTGCTTGCGCAACTCGATGTCTCCGACGCCCTTACGCCGGAGACCCGTGCGGCGGGACAGAAGACGATGGTCGGTATCGCCGAGCTGCTCGAACGCACTCGCGCGCATGGACCCATGCGGAAGGTGGCGAAGGGGTTCGTGTTTTCGCTCATGAACTCCGTGGCGGAAGCGACGGTGGACGCGATGACCCTAGATGAAGTTCAGGCCCAAAGGTATTGCAAGGAGGGCTTTGAGGCGTTATGGCGGATGATAGCTTGAGTTTTTAGGCTTGTTATTGACTGTCTAGACAGACAGCAACTAAACAAACCTTGTCTTCGGACGGGAGAACAGAACGGTAGAAAAGGAGATAGAAGACAATGTCGAACACTGTCCTGGTGACTGGCGGAAGCGGTTCGATCGCGAATTGGGCCATCGTTGAATTACTCAAAAAGGGCTACAACGTTCGCACGACGGTGCGCAGTTTGGATAAGGAGCCGGCAGTTCGTGCGCAGATCGCTTCCGCGGTCGAACCTGGCGACCCGCTGTCGTTCTTCGCGGCCGATCTGATGAAGGATGAAGGCTGGGACGCAGCCGTCGCTGGCTGCCAGTACGTCCTCCACATCGCAGCTCCGGTGGGCGTCGACGCTCCCCGTGATGCGAAGGTCCTGATCGTTCCAACGCGCGACGGCGCTCTTCGCGTTCTTCGCGCTGCCTGCGGTGCCAAGGTGGAGCGGGTTGTGTTGACCTCCGCAATCGAGGCGTGCCGACCGCCCATGATGGCTCCGGACTCGGTCAGCGATGAACGCGTCTGGACGGACACAAACGATCCGGATATAGGACCCTACCGTCTCGCCAAGACGCTGGCGGAACAGGCTGCCTGGGATTTTATGAAGACTCAGACGGGAGCGACGACTCTCACGACCATCCTGCCGTCGGCCGTGGTTGGGCCTGCTCTCAGCAAACACAATCTGCAGTCCGTGCACCTTGTCCAGCATATGTTGAGTGGAGGCCTGCCCAGGTTGCCGCGCATCGGGTTCTGCGTTGTGGACATACGCGATGTGATCGATCTGCATCTCCGCGCGATGACTACGCCCGCAGCCGCCGGACAGCGATTCATTGCAGCAGGCGATTGGATGTGGATGTCCGAGGTCGCCGGCTATTTGCGTTCGGCCTTGGGAGATCGCGCGAAAAAGGCGCCAACTAAAATCATGCCGGATTTCGTGCTCCGGATCGTTGCGCTGTTCAATCGCCAGATGAAGTTCGCTCTGCCGCTTGTGGGCCGGAAGCATGTGTTCAGCTCCGCCAAAGCCGAGGCCATGCTGGGCTGGAAGCCCCGTCCAGCGCGGACAGCGATCCTCGACTCCGCGAATAGCGCCATTGCCGTCGGAGCTGTCTGATTGAAAGCATGTTTCCCTGTGGGTATAGCTGTCGCTGATCCGCGAAAATGCGGATCCTCCTCCTTTGGCGAAGGATGACAATTTGTTCAAAGATCGTAACTCGAAGCAACATGCTCTAGCCGCTGAAGCGATCCAGCATGCAAGCGGAAAGGATCAGAATGTCTGTACTCAAGGTACGTTCCGTCAGAAAGGTCGCATTCATAACGGGCGGCAGCCGAGGGATCGGCAAAGACATAGCGCTCTCGCTCGCCAGGATGGGCATCGGTGTAGTGCTGACGTATCGTTCGAACAACATTGAAGGCGAACAGGTTGCGGCCGAGATTGAGGCTGGCGGCGGTGCGGCGGTCGCGCTGTCCTTGGATGTCGACCTGTCCTTGGATGTCGACCTGTCCTCATCGTTCGACCTAATTCCTCGATCATGTAAAAGCCCTATTGCCTGCGAAGTTCTGTGCGGAGAAGATCGATTTTCCTATCAACCATGGCGGCTTCGGGAAACGATTCCGATCGATTACCTGAACGAATCCGACTCGACAGCCTGGTCGATGTTCACTTCAAGGGCGTGATCTTCCTTAAGTAAAAAGCGTTGCGGAGGATGAACGATGGCGGCGGTGTGGTGTTCATCACCGCTGCCACGGACCGCTACAACGTTCCTGCGTATGCTGTCTACGCTGCGTGCAAGGGAGCGGTTGAGGTGTTTTCAAGATATGTTGCGAAAGAGTATAGCTCTCGCGGCGTCCGGTCGAACTCGGTCGCACCGGGGCAATCAGGCGACGATAAAGCCAATGCTGGGAGTCTGGCTTCGCCAGATGGATGGCCTCGTAGCGCTTAGCTGCGGGTGGCGGGGAGGCGGACGACGAACTCGGTTTCTCCTGGAACGGAGGAGAAGAGGATCGTGCCGCCGATCTGCTCGACGATGCGATGGACGATGCCGAGGCCCAGGCCGGTGCCGATGCCGGCCGGCTTGGTGGTGTAGAAGGCGTCGAAGATGTGCGGCTGGGTCTCGGGCGGGATGCCGGCGCCATGATCGCAGACGAGGATGCAGAGATCGCTGTCTTGGGGGCGTTGCGCGTTGGGTTCAGCCCAGGTCTTCAGCACGATGTGCCCGGCGACAGGCGAGGCGTCGATGGCGTTGTCGAGCAGGTTGGTCCAGATCTGGTTGAGGCCGCCGCAATCGGTGGTGAGATTGGGCAGGTTGGGGGCGAGACTTTTTTCGAGGGTGATTTGCTTTTCGCGCAGCTTGTGGCCGAGAATGACGAGCGTGGCGTGGATGCTGCGGTTGACGTCGAGCGCTTGCTTCCGGCCGCGGGCTTCGTAGGCATAGCTCTTGACGGCGGCGACGAGCTCGGTGACCCGGCCGATGCTTTCCTCGATGGTGCCGACCAGCTGCATGCTCGAGATCATCGCTTCGAGCCAGTTGATGACATCGGAGAAGAACGGTTTGGGGATGGTTCTGCGGGCGCACTCGAGCGCGCTCGAATGGATGTTGATTGAGACCAGCGTGGGGGCGAGCTTCCACGCGTCCTCAACGCCTTCGGCTTCCATCCAGGCGGTCAGCGTGTCCTCCGCGTCGGCCTGTTCGAGCGAGCTGAGCGCGATCTGCGGCCTTGTGGACAGGGCGTATTCCTGCAGATCGTACATGCACTGCTTTTGTTCTTCGCCGAGCTGGGTGCGTGCCCATCTGGCAGAAAGTTTATGCATACGGACAAGATTTTCGCGCAGCTGGGTGGAGGCTCGGCGGGCGGCGGCTCCGGGATTGTTGAGCTCGTGCATGAGACCGGCGGCCATGGTGCCGAGCGACGCCATTTTCTCCTGCTGGGCGGTGGCGCTGTGCACCTTGGCCAGGCGCATGGAGAGATTGCCGAGGATCTCGCGGCGGGCAGCAGGACTTTGCGTCAGGAGCTTCCAGAAGAGGTCCTCGGTCAGGCAGAGCACCAGCGAGGGCTCCACGGCACGTAGGGTTGAGGTGGAGGGAAAGCCGGTGAGCAGCTGCACTTCTCCGAAGCTGGAGCCGGGAGGAACGGTGGCCATGAGGTGCTCGGCATCCTGGTCGGGGGCGATGTAAAAGACGCGCAGGGAACCCTTGAGGAGGAGACAGAACTCGCGCGCCGTGCTGCCCTGCGGGCTGACCTGTTCGCTCGGAGCGAAGCGGCGTACTTCCGCGCTCGCCAAGGATTGGAACGCTTCCTCGTTCAGTCCGGAGAGGAGAGACGTGGCGCGGAGCAGCGCCAGGATTTCTGGGCGGGGGAGGGAAGCAGCGTCGCGGTTTGCGGATTCGATTGAAGCTTCGTGCATAGCCATGACTCCAGAATCAATCCAGCGTCGCGAGATACTGATGAACGAACTGGATCGCGATGGATCCTTCGCCCACGGCGGAAGCGCAACGCTTGACCGACCCATGACGGACATCGCCGGCGACAAAGATTCCGGGGACGCTGGTCTCGAGCAGGTAGGGGTCGCGGGCGAGCTTCCAGGCTTCGCGGGCTTGCATTTTGAGATCTGGGCCGGCAAGGACGAAACCCTTGGGGTCGCGGGCGATGCTTTGCGGGAGCCACTGGGTTTTGGGTTCGGCGCCGATGAAGATAAAAACCGAGGAGGCGCTGCGCTTGGCCGTGCCGGCGGGCGTAGAGAGCGTGATGCACTGGAGGTGAGCCTCGCCGTCGAGCGCGACGAGCTGCGTGCCGGTTTCGACGAGGATATTCGGCGTGGCTTCAATCTGCTCGATGAGGTACTTGGACATGCTGCGCTCGAGATCCTGGCCGCGCACGAGAAGACGGACCTCGTGGGCGTGGCGGGAGAAATACATGGCAGCCTGGCCGGCGGAGTTGGCTCCACCGACGATGTAGACGGTCTCGTCGATGCAGGAGTCGCCCTGGGTGGCGGCGGCTCCGTAGTAGAGGCCGGCGCCGGAGAAGCGGTCTTCGCCGGGAATATCGAGCCGGCAGTACTGGACGCCGGTGGCGAGGATGCAGGCACGGCAGGTGACTTCCCGGCTGTCGCTCATGCGCAGGACGTGGTAGCCATTGACGGAGCCGATTTCAGCGACGCGCTGGGTGAGGAACTCGGCCTTGAAGCGGCGAGCCTGCAGGTAGGCGCGTTGGGCGAGCTCTTCGCCGCTGATGCCATCAACGAAGCCCAGGTAATTTTCGATTTTAGAACTGGAGCCGGCCTGGCCGCCGGCGGCGAAAGGCTCGACGACGAGAGTCTTGAGGCCTTCGCTGGCGCCGTAGACTCCGGCTCCGAGGCCGGCTGGACCCGCGCCGACGACGACGACGTCATAGTACTCCTGGCTGGCTTGGACGCTGAGGCCGACCTTCTCAGCGAGCTGGGTGGAGGAGGGCTGGACGAGCGAGGTGCCGTCGGGGAAGAGGACGACGGGGAGCTTGGCTTCGTCGAGCTCGCGCTCGCGGAGAAGGGTGAAGGCATCGGGGTTGACGTCGGGGTCGATCCACTTGAAGCCGATGCGGTTGCGCGAGAGGAAGTTGCGGACCTCGTGATCGCCGGCGCCCCAGCGGGGAGAGATGAGTTGGATGCCGTCGTAGGGCGGCTGGAAGCCAAGATACCAGGCCTGGAGCAGATCGTCGAGGACAGGGTAAAGCTTTTCCTCGGGCGGATCCCAGGGCTTGTTTAAGTAATAGTGGATGCGGGCGGAGTTGATGGCGCGGATGGCGGCTTCGGTGTCGGCGTAGGCGGTGAGCAGGACGCGCTTGGCCTCGGGGAAGAGGGGGATGGCGGCTTCGAGAAAGTCGACGCCGGTCATGCCGGGCATGCGCTGGTCGGAAAGAATCAAGGCGACCACATCGTTGCGCTCCTTGAGCTGGCGGCAGATGTCGAGCGCGGCCTGGCCGGAGGCGGCACGGACGATGCGGTGCTTCTGGCCATAGTGCCGGCGCAGGTCCTGTACGACTGCTTCGAGTACGCTGATGTCGTCGTCGACCGCGAGAAGAATGGGTTTTGCCATGATTTTTGCTAAATGGCGCATCTGCGGACGGCGGCAGACGTACTTGTTTTAGATGAAGAGAACAGTCTGAAGGCTCAGAAATCGGTTTAGCTGTATTTGTATTCGCGTTAATTCCGAGGGCAGAGCGGGCGAGTGTACGAAAATGAGACAGAACTGCTGGTACGGTCAGCCTTGGCCGATGAAGAAACTGCGGGCATAAAACAGGCTACGCAGGAGGTTAGGACGAGATGAACCGGATGATTGTGGCAGATGACCAGGCGATTTTTCGAGCAGGAACTGCTCGGGTGCTGGCCATGGAAGAGGATATGCGCATTATCGCTCAATGCGAGGACGGGCCGCGCTTGCGGACAGCCATTCAGAGCTTTCAATCGTCGCTGGTCATCTTTTCGACCGGGTTGGGGCTGGATCTTGCGCTGACGCTGGGGCAGCTGGAGGCGGCAGGAAGCAAGGCGATTCTGGTGGTGGACAAGAACGAAGAGGTAGCGCCGGCAGTGATCGAGAAGCTGGATGGCATGATCGGACGCAATGTGACCGGACCGCAGCTGATCGAGTGCGTGCGGCGGGTGGCGCGAGGCGTGCGGTGTGTCCAGCGCGGAACGCTAGCGGCGATGCCGGAGCTGGATGTGGTCGGTGCGCGAGTGCGCGACCGGCTGACGCCGAAGGAGATGCAGATCGTCGCGCTGATCGTGCAGGGATGCAAGAACAAGGACATTGCGGCGCAGCTGAACACGAAAGAGCAGGTCGTCAAGAACTACCTGCGCAGCATCTACGATAAGACCGGGGTGAGCGACCGGCTGGAACTGGCGCTGTTTACGCTGCATCATCGGCTGTTGGCCGAGGCTGCGGCGAAAGCGGGAACTTCCATCCACAGGAAGACAGCATAGGAGACATGGTCAGAGACCCATGCGGGCTTCTTCTTGGTCGGCCTGCTTGCTGGGATGAGCGACTTTTTCGGCGATGGATTTGGCTTGGGTGAAGAGCAGGAGATAGTCGGGGCCGCCGGCCTTGGAGTCGGTTCCGCTCATATTGAAGCCGCCAAAGGGATGTGCGCCGACCATGGCTCCGGTGCACTTGCGGTTGAGATAGAGATTGCCAACGTGGAACTCCTTGCTGGCGCGGTCAAGAATGTCTGCGGATTTGGAGTAGACGGCCCCGGTGAGGCCGTATTCGGTGCTGTTGGCAATGGTGAGAGCTTCCTCGATGTTGCTGGAACGAAGGACTGCGAGGACCGGGCCGAAGATCTCTTCCTGGGCGATACGCGCGGTGGATGGGACGTCGACGAAGACGGTCGGTGCGATGTAGAAGCCGCCATCGTTCTGGACCGGATCGCCGCCGATCAGCAGGCGGGCTTCGGATTTGCCGGATGCGATGTAGTCGAGCACGCGACGGTAAGCGGCGGGGTTGATGACCGGGCCTGCGAAGAAGTTCTCGGCAGGATCGCCCTGCTGGAGGCTGCCGACGCGCTCTTCGAGTTCGTCGACGAAGGCGTCGTAGATGGCGGCATTCACGATGACGCGGGAGCAGGCGGAACACTTCTGGCCGTTGAAGCCGAAGGCGCTGGCGACGACGCCCTCGACGGCAGCCTGGAGGTCGCAGTTGGCGTCGACAAGGATGGCGTCTTTCCCGCCCATTTCGAGGATGGTGCGCTTGAGGAAGTGCTGGCCGGGCTGGGTCTTGGCGGCGGACTCGTGGATTTCGAGGCCGACTTGCTTGGACCCGGTGAAGGCGATGAAGCGGGTCTGCGGATGCGCGACAACGGCGGAGCCAAAGCCGGGGCCGGCGCCGGGGCAGAAGTTGACCACGCCGTCGGCCATGCCGGCTTCCTCCAGGAGAGAGAAGAAGTGAGCGGCGAGGGTGGGGGCGTCGGGGGAGGGCTTGAGGACGACGGTGTTGCCGGTGACGATGGCGGCGGCGGTCATGCCGGCCATGATGGCGAAGGGAAAGTTCCAGGGCGGGATCACGGCTCCGGCGCCGAGGGGTAGGTAGCGGAGCAGGTTGCGCTCGCCGGGAAGCTGGATGGGGGTCGTGGCGTGGTCGAGGCGGAGAGCTTCTCGGGCGTAGAACTCGAGAAAGTCGATGCATTCGCCCACATCGGCGTCGGCCTCCGCCCAGTTCTTGCCGACTTCGAAGATGAGCCAAGCGCAGAGGGTGTATTTGCGCTCGCGGATGAGGTGGGCGACGCGGAGCAAGAGGTGGACGCGCGCCTCGACCGGGGTGCGGGACCAGGCGGGAAAGGCGGCGAGGGCGGCCTGGAGGGCGGGTTCGGCGTGCTCGGCCTCGGCGTGCTGGTGAAGACCCACGACCTGGGCGGGGTGCGCGGGATTGATGCTGGTGATCTTGGCGGCGGTGCGGAGGCGCTTGCCGCCGATCACCAGGTCGTACTCGCGGCCAAGCTCGCCTTGGACGAGGATGAGGGCTTCCTGCATGGAGCGCTTGACGGAGGCGTCGGTGAAGTCAAGGAAGGGCTCATTGCGGAAAGGCGAAAGGGTCAGCGGCGCGGTGGAGGTTGCCATTCCGTTGATTTTAGCGTGAGGCGGCGGCCGTTTCGCGCTGAGCGTGGAGGGCGGCTTTGGCGGTAGGATTGCGGGATGAGATTTGAATGGTGGGCGGGGCTTTCGGTAGCTCTCTGCTCTGGCGGGTACGCGCAGGCGCAGGCGGCGGCTCCCGCGACGGCGGTGCAGGCGGTGGTAGCTCCGTCAGGGTTGGTGCAGCCTTCGCTGGGCACAGTGGAGCAGTCGCTCGAAAGCGTGTTCCTCGACCGGTGGAAGGCGTCCAGGGCGTTGAAGGAGACCACGACGAACAATCTGGGGTCGATTCATCGCGATCTGGAGACGACCTTGCCGGGGTTGCTGGCGAAGGCGGACGGGGCGCCGGGATCGATAGCGGAGATGGTGCCCGTGTCTCAGAACCTGGGCGCGCTTTACGATGTGCTGCTGCGGGTGACGGTGGTAGCGGAGTCATCGGCTCCGGCGGAGCAGACTGCGGCGCTTCAACAGGCATTGACGAGTCTCGAAGGTGCGCGGCGGTCGTTTACGGAGCGGCTGCAAATGGCGGCCGAGGCGCAGGACCGGCGCGTGACGGAGTTGCAGACGGCGCTCAGTGCACGGCCGGCGCCCGCGGTAGCGGCTGCCGTGCCGGCGCCGTGCAAGCCTGTGCCGGCAGCGAAAGCGAAGAAGAAGCCGGTGCGCAGCCCGGGCAACTAGATTGCGGGTGGACCGGGGTATATCCCCCTTTTGTACTAAATTCTTCAAAACGAAAAAGCTTAGGTCTGGACTTGAGTCTGGACGTCCTCGGTCGAAGCCGGTGAGCAGATGGCGTCGGAAAGGATTCTGGCTTCGCCAGAAGGACGACTAGAAATTGAGCCATCGAAGGAGTAAGAAACGGGTCATACTACAAGCATGTTTCGCCGTCGCAATTTTCTTCTCACTTCCCTTGCTCTTGCCGCAGTAGAAAGCCTTCCCGCAACCCCTCTCCGCGCCGCCTTCGTTCCGAAAGCGCTGCCCGCCTGGAAGCCCGGTGTTCTGGAGATTCATCAGATTGCCACCACTCGCGGCAACAGCGCCTTGTTGATTTTGCCTGACGGCACGACCCTGATGGTCGATGCCGGCGCAATCTATGGCGCCACGCCCTATCTTACGGAGCCGATGCCTTCCGGACAGCGTCGTCCCGGCGAGTGGATCGGCCGCTACGTGAAGCGGCGTTTGGACGCTAGCGGACTCACCGCGATCGACACCTTTCTGCTCACGCATCTCCACGGCGATCACGTGGGCTATCTCCCGCCGGCAGGTCCGCTTTCGCCGGACGGCACCTATCGGCTGACAGGCGTGTCGGACGTGGCGGCCATCGTTCCGATCTATCGGTTTGTCGATCGTGCGTGGCCGGACTATCTCTATCCTGTGCCTGCCGAAGCCGATTTTCAGAGAAACTATCGTGCGTTTCTCCAGGCTCAAGGTAAAGCGGGTAAACGAGTCGAGCGGTTTCGCCCCGGCGCCAAGGACCAGTTCATTTTGCAGCACGCATCCGGCGCCTATCCCGGCTTCGAGATACGCAACCTTATCGCGAACGGTGTGGTTTGGACTGGCGAAGGTGAGCAGACGAGGAAGCTCTTTCTGGAGTTGTCTACGCTCAAGCCTGCCGACTACCCGGCGGAAAATCCCTGTTCCTGCGCCATCCGTCTCCGCTATGGAAAGTTTGGCTACTATACCGGCGGCGACCTGACCAACGATACCAACTATGGCCGCGATCCCTGGCGCGACTCTGAATCTCCCGCCGCCGAAGTGTGCGGTCCGGTCAGTGTCGCCGTTGCCAACCACCACGGCTACTTCAACGCGAATGGCGATCGGTACGTGCGCGCATTGCGGCCGGAGGTGTTTGTGATTCCGACCTGGGATTCCGCGCACCCGACCGTCAATGTGCTGAACACGCTTTTCTCGAAGGCGATCTATCCCGGCAATCGCGATGTCTTTGCAACGTCGATCAAGCCGGAAAATCGCATTGCCAATAAGAAGACGGACGACCTCAAGTCACGCGCCGGACACATTGTTGTTCGCGTGGAACCCGGTGGGGAGAGCTTTGCCGTGCACATCGTATCCAATGCGGATGAAAGCGAAACCGTGACGGCCAGCTTCGGGCCCTATGCTTGCTGAGGCTATTGAACGTCTTAGCCTCACCATCTTTTCAAACCGCATCCCTACCGAGGTGTTTCTGCCGCCAGCAATCTTCAAAACGGCGGCAGAGGCGCTCTGAGAACCTATACCTATAAACCGCAGCGGCAGGACACTCCATGAGCATGGGGCATGGTCCCGTCCACAGTAGGAATGCAATGGCCGTGCGGATCGGCGGTGGGGTTGCCGAGCTTGGTAGCGAGGCGCTCTTCAAATGACTCCGAGATGAAATGCTCCAGACGTTCGGCTTCATCGTGAAGCTCGTTCATGGGGTAATTCAGGAGCTGGAAGAGAAACGTTTCGACCAGACGATGATGCCGTACGATCTCCAAGGCCCTTCTTTGGCCCGCGCTCGTCAGACGCACGCCCTCGCCTCGCTGGTAGTCCACAAGCAATTTGGGCTCACTCGCGAGCTTCTGCAGCATATTGGTGACAGACGCCGGAGCGATACCGAGCCGTGCAGCCAACTCGCTGCCGCCGACACGCCGGCGCTCCTCGCCGCCAAGCGAGTAGATCGCCTTCAGATAGTCGTCGACAGACTCCGTATTTTTATCCCGATGCCTTCGTCTCGCGGTCTGCAAACACCGAGCCTCCTCAGCTTGTGTTAGGTTATCCTAAGTATCCATTAGGTTTGCCTAAATATGGTCTTGCATCCGTTTCCCAAACTGCTGTGCACGCTCCTGATTCTTGCGTTATACCTTTTCCCTTCGCATGCCACTGCGCAGAGCGGTACGTCGAGTGCTCTCTCGGGGACGGTGATCGACAGCACCGGGGCGGCCATTGCTTCAGCGACGGTCGTTGCGACGGACGTGAACACCAAGTCCACGCGCTCTGGCCAAACCGATGCGAGCGGCCATTATCTGCTCTCGCAGGTCAATCCCGGCACCTACCAGGTTTTGATCACCTCGTCCGGGTTTGCTCCGGCGGCTTCCGAGCCTACGCCGGTGGGCGTCGGACGGACGGCGACGCTGAATTTCACGCTTTCGATCAGCTCGGCCACACAATCGGTGGAGGTCTCAGCCCAGCAGGGCCTTCTCAGTCTCGACAATCCGAACACCACCACAACCCTCGATGCGAAGACGATCAAGAGCCTGCCGAATCCCGGTCAGGATCTGACCTTCATCGCACAGTTCGCACAAGGGGCCTTGATCAATACCGCGGGTTCGTCGAACGATGCCAAGGCTGCGGGAGGATATGGCAACGTCGAGTTCAACGGCTTGCCCGCTACGTCGAACGGCTACATCCTCGATGGATACGATACCAACGATCCCTGGCTGGGGCTGAATATCGGCCTTTCGACTAACCTCGTCATCGGATTGGACGCGGTGCAGGAAGCGACGGTCAATACGAATTCCTACACGGTCGATCAGGGCCGATACGCAGCCGCGCAGGTCGATTACTTCACCAAATCGGGGACCAACCGTTTTCACGGCGATGCGTATGAGGTGTGGAACGGCTCGCTGCTGAACGCGCAGGACTACTTCCTTCACGCCAACGATTCGCCTGGCAACACCGCGAAGAAACCGCGCTCCACCGTCAATGAGTTTGGCGTGAGCGCCGGTGGCCCGATCCGCAAGGACAAGCTCTTCTTCTTCGCGCACTATGAGGGTATCCGCATTGCGCTGCCGCTGGTCTCTGAGGTTACCGCGCCGACTCCGGTCTATCAGCAATATGTATTGCAGCAGCTGACGAAAGGTGGCATAGACCCAACGACCGGCACGGCCCTACCTGCGCAACCGGCCGAGATACCGCTCTACCGTTCGCTTTTTTCGCTATACAGCAATACAAGTGGATCGCCGGTCCCGGTGAGCACCTGTCCGTTCGACGCCAATGGCGCACTGCTGCCCGCATCGATTGCCGGCAGCCTGCTCGATGGCAGCGGTTGCGCGAACCAGCGGCAAGCGTCGCTCAACAACGATGATCGCGAAGACCTGATCGTGGTCAAGGTCGATCACACCCTCGACGCAAACAATAGCGTCTGGTATCGCTTCCAGCAGGACACCGGTCTGCAGGCGGCCTACACGGACCCGATCAACCCCCTCTTCAACAGCTACTCGCCGCAGCCGCAAAGAACACTTGTGACTGCCTACACGCACCTCTTCACGCCCAGCTTGGTCAACCAGATCAATCCCGGTGCGAGCTGGTACTCGAGCGTCTTTGAGCCGAACAACTTTGCCAATGTGGTGCAGCAACTCCCGATCGTTCTGCAGGCAGGCAGCACCAACGTGCCTTTTACTACCATCGGCGGCAACGATAACACCTATCCGCAAGGCCGCAAAGTCACGCAGTGGCAGGTCAACGACAACCTGATCTGGACTCGCAAGCTCCATACCTTCAAGTTCGGCCTCAACACGCGCCGGGTAGACGTGAGCAACTACGACCTGGGCCAGGGTACCGTACCGCTGGTGACGGTCAACGATCTCGCCCAGTTCACCTATGGAGCGGCCTACACAGCGACTCAGAGCTTTCCGGTGCGGCTGCGCGAGCGCGTGGCCAATGGCAACCTCGATTTCTACGCAATGGACACCTACAAACCCTCGGCCCGGCTGACCTTGACAGAGGGCATCCGCATTACCTGGAATACCAATGTCGTCAACGATCAGGGTCTCTTCGCGCGTCCGGCGGGCTCGTTCCTTGATCTTCAGCACAGCAACGCGCAATCGCTGAATCAGGCAATCGAGACCGGTGTTCGCAATCTGTTTCCGGGAACGCCGCTGTTCGTGTATCAGCCGCGAGTCTCTGTGGCCTATGAACTCTCGCACCGCACGGCGATCCATGCCGGGTTCGGCGTGTTCAGCGACATCATCCCGGCCCAGATCGCGGATCTCGCTTCCACCAACGCGCCCTACTCGCCCACCTTCGTTGGGGGGCTCGGCGGCCAGGTTGGAGGAACAGCGATTTTTCCCGGTGTTCCGGGCAGCGCGGTCGATGCGCTGGCTTCGGCCAATGTTGCGCTCCAAAAAAACTTCAGCAGCGGTGCGCCGCCTTGCACGGGCCTCGTGGCCGGTGCGGCTGTCTGTCCGCTCGCGGTCGGCCTGAACACCTTCCCGACCGGGAGGCTGAAGACGCCCATTTACTACCAGTACAGCGCCGGAGTAGAGCAACAGGTTGGGGCAAAAGGAGCGGTGCGCGTGGACTTCGTCGGCACACGCGGCCTGCATGAGCCATATCAGGTTCAGCTGAACGGGTACCAGAACGTCTGCAACGGCTGCTTCGCGCCCTACCCGTACAGCCGGCCGCTCGACCAGCGCTTTGGCAACGTCAACGAGTTCCGGACGGACGCCAACAGCAGCTACGCCGGACTGCAGACAAGCTTCACCGAGCAATTGGGCGGCTTGACCGTACGCGGCAATGACACGCTCAGTCATTGTCTCGATGAGGTCTCAAATGGCGGCCTGCTGTCGTTTTCGACGCAAGGCATTCTGTCTCCGCTGCCGGGAGAGCTGAACCGGAATTACGGCAGCTGCGACTACGATGTGCGTCACAACATCTCGGCCTTTGGAATTTATCAGATACCGTTTCACTCGAGCCGCGCCCTTCTCCGGCAGGCGCTCAGCGGCTGGGCCGTTTCGGAGACTGCCTTCTTCCATACGGGTCTGCCGTTTACGATTCTAAGCCAGCCTTATACCGCGAACGGAAACGGCATCTTCCAGGCGAGCGGACCACAGTTTGCCCGCCGTGTGCCCGGCGTACCGGTGTATCAGAGGAGTGCAGTCAGCGGCGTGACCGTGGCAGGAACCCGGCAGTGGATCAATCCTGCTGCCTTCGTCTCGGTCGTCGACCCTTCGACGGGGGCTTGCACCGGGGGCGATTCAGCCGCCACCTGCCAGTTTGGCGACGCGGGCCGCAACACCGTCCGCGGCCCGCATTTCACCGACTCCGACATCTACATTACGAAGAACGTCAGACTTCGTGAAGGTCTGACGTTTCGCTTCGACACCCAACTTTTCAATGCGTTCAATCACGCCAATTTTGCCTTACCCGGCAACGTCGAGGCCGGCGTTCCTGGTGGGCTTGTGCCTGCCCGGTTCGGAACCTTGCAAAGCACCATCTCGCCTCCAACCGGTCTGCTCGGCGTGGGTCTGGGCGGCGACAGCTCTCCGCGGATGATCGCTTTTGAAGGCAGGATTGAGTTCTGAATCGTGCGATGAACTCGGTCGGAGAGTCAGGACGCTTTCGCCTGCATACGCCGCTGCCGCTCGACGGCTGCCTGTATGCGCTGCAGGCTACGATCCCAGAGCTGACCCGCTGCGCGCCGCACCACTGCCCCTAACGGCACGGCATCTCCGGCTTGCCCAGCGTCCAGGGCGGCCGGCCTTTGACATGTCCCGATCCGGGGCTGGTTTCCGCATTCCCTGACAACGAGTTTTGAAGTCAAGTTTTGAAGTCAAGGAGAATGCAAGATGAGCGATCCAGTCCGCAGCATAGCGTCGATTTCCCTCCCGAATGGCTTCGTCTTCGGTGAGAAGCTTGCCTCCACGCAGATTCAGTCCATTGCCGGGACTGCTACGGCGGTTGCGTCGATTCCGAGTCTTGGGCCGCTGGCCGACTTCAGCGGAAGCTGGGTGGGCAATGGATTCAACACGATCTTCCGGCCGGACAATGCGATCTCAAAGAGCTCGGAGTCGCTGCCCAAGCCGCTAGCTGCCGGCGATAACATTCTGGAGCTGAACCTGACCGCGGAGACGCTGACGTTTTCGCCGAGCCTGGGTTCGGTGCCGAACCGGGGATTGAGCCAACAGCAGGATATTCATCTGAACGGGGTGCCGTATCTGCAGGCGATCAACGATATTACCGATCCCGCGCATCCGGTGGGCATCCACGCCGAGCCGGGACTGTGGATGGTGGTGGAGGCGACCAACACACCCGCGGAGGGGCCGACGGTGGTGCGGATGGGGTCGATACCGCATGGGACGACGATCGAGGCGCAAGGGACGTCGAAGGTGATTGCCGGGCCGCCGGTATTTCCCACGGTGACGATTACGCCTTCGGTGATCGGCGGAGCGCCGGTGCCGCCGTTTCCCAGCCAGACGGCGGCGAACAATGACACGCCGCGAACGCCGCAGGATCTGTCTACTTTTCTCGCCGCGGGGACGATTACCCAGGCGATGCTCGATAACCCGAACGTGGTGTTGCAGAATCATTTGAAGGGACAGACGATCTTGTCGACGACGCAGATCTCGATTGCGACGAGCCCAGCGCCTCCCTTGGTGGGAGGAGGCACGGAGAACATTGCGTTTCTGACCAAGAACGCCGTGGCGATCCAGATGTCGGCGACCTTCTGGATCGAGACGGTGCAGCACACGATTACGGTTCCGATCTTGAAGCCGGGACAGACGCTGGCGATCAAGGCGGCAGAGACGGTGCCCGGGTTGGCGGTGCCGACGTTCTCCGTGACGGCGCCGAAGGGCATTACGGCGCCGCGGCCGATTACAGTGAGGTCGAAGCAGATTCAGTACACGCAGACGGTGGTGCTGAACTTCAATGGGCTTTCGTGGCCGCATGTGTCGGTGGCGACGCTGGTGCCGGCGGCTCCGGTGGTGGTGCCGGCGACGGCGTTTGCCTGAGACGTTGAGCGAGGATGAAGCGAATTAAGTGCTAAAAGCTGTAACGGAGGCCTCCTTCGATGCGGCGGCCGTTGTCGGCGGCGTAGGGTACGCCAAACAGGGCGGAGCCGAGGACTCCGCCTTCGCCGGTGACGTTGGTGTGATTGAGCAGGTTGGAGGAGCGGACATTGGCGGTAAGGGCCTGCTTATGATCAGCTTTGGCGCTGCGGGTGAGGGCGAAGATGCGTTGGATGTTGGCGTCGAAGTGGACGTTCCAGGGCAGGTCGGCGCGGTTGCGGGCGAGGATGCCGGTTCCTCCGGTGGCGACGAGCAGACCGTAGCGGGTGGGCACGGCTCCGCTTTGGGAGGGGGAGAGCGCGAACTGGGGGCGATCGTTGAAGTTGCCGTCGCCGTTGTTGTCAAAACCGGTGGTGAGGTTGTAGGGGGAGTTGCCGTTGGCGTAGAAGTTGGTGCTGAGCTGGATCTTCCGAGGCAGCTGGAAGGTGGTGTTGCCGAAGGTTTGCCAGAGCGAGTTGCCGGTCTCGCGGGCGTACTCGCCGCGGTCGGTGAGGTCGCTTTGCGGGGAGAAGAAGGCGTTGTCGTCGGTGTCGCCGTGGATGTCGACGCGGACGGCGCCGAAGAAGAATTGCAGCCACTTGAGTTTTTGCTGGCTGAGGCCGACGAACTCGACATCGCCGAGGCTGCGGCCGTCGCTTTCGAACTGGTAGATGTTCAGGTTGGGCGCGTAGGGGCGGGGGCCGGTGGGCTGCCCGTTCAAGGGTGTGTTGATGTTGAGGGAGCGGCCGTCGCGCCACTGCAGACTGGCGTTGATGGACGAGCTCAGGGTCCAGCCGTGCGGAAAGGTTTTGTTGGCGCCGATCTCGGTGAGGATGGCGAGCGGGGCGCGGAAGCCGGGCTGGACGGTGCGCTCGGAGTGGATGGTGGAGGCTCCGGCGCTGAAGGGGTTGCCGAAGGAGGGATTGTAGACGAGGCTGGTGACGCGCTGGGCGCCGTCTTCGCGCTGTAACTCGGCCCAGGAGGATACGGCGTAGTTGCCGCTGTGGCCGCTGAAGAAGCCGACATGGGCGTGCAGGCTGAGGGTGTTCTTCTGGTCGGGCGTCCAGACGATGCCGAGGCGGGGTGTGAGGTTGTCGAGCTCGGTGGGATCGCTTTGCAGGAAGGAGCGGAGGCCGAGCGAGACGGAGAGGTTGGGCCTGAGCTTCCAGTCGTCCTGGACGAAGAGGACGAACTGGGTCTCGGTGAAGTTGACCTGGGGGTTGCCGGTGGTTGCGCTGAACTGGGTGGGCGCGCCGCCGGGCAGCGCGAGCAGGGTGCGGCGGTACTGCTCGAGGCCGGAGATGTTGGCGGTCTGGCCGGTGGGCTGGTTGCTGCTGTCGAGCACCGGGGCGGGGCCGCCGCCGAAGGTGTAGGAGCCGTTGAAGTTGGTGGTGAGGGTGCGCTGCTCGCCGTAGGTGAAGAGCTGGAGGCCGGCCTTGAGGTTGTGGTTTCTGGCGGTGAGGATGAGGTCGTCGTCCCACTCGGTGCGGAACTCGCCGATATGCTGCGGGCCGAGGGTGGCGCCTCCGCCGGTGAAGCTGCCGGAGACGTTGATTTGGGGCGCGGAGCTGACGGGCACGTCGGTTTCGCCGCGCCAGTCGAGGCTGAAGCGGACCTCGTGCAGCAGGCGGGGGGAGACGGTGGTGACGTCGCTGAAGCGGAGAGTGTGGTCGTAGGTGCCGCTGTCATAGCCGGTTTCGGCGAGCGCAAGGCCGCCTACGCCGACGTTGGCGAGATGGTTGACGTTGGCGCTGTAGGCAATAAAGGCCATGTTTTTGGGGCCGAGCTGCCAGTCAACGCGGGCGGTGCCGATCCAGAGGCGCTGCGGCGTGGGCACGTTGGCGACCGTGCTGGCCTGGTTTCCGGAGGGGTCGAGCGTGACCGCGTTGACGACGGCAAAGTTGTCGATGCTGCGGTGCTCGAGAGTGAGTGAGAAGTTGGAGCCGGCTTTGCGGACGGGGCCGTTGAGCTCAAAGCCGTAGCGCTGTTTGCCAATGGCGGCGCGGCTGAGCGAGAAGGGGTCGCGGGCGTTCATCCACTGGCTGCTGTTGGTGGTGAAGAGGGCGCCATGGAAGGCAGAGGCTCCGGGTTTGGTGTAGATCTCGATGCGGCCGCCTTCATACGGAGGCTGGCGGTACTCGGCGGAGAAGAGGTCGGGGTTGACCTTGATGAAGGCGATGGAGCTTTTGGGGGGGAGCGGGCTGTCGCTTTGGAAGCCGTCGACGGAGATGGTGGCGTTGGCGGGGTTGGAGCCGGAGGCGGCGGCGAGCTGCTGGAGCTCGCGGGTGAGGTCATCGGGGTCGTCGGCGAGGGCCTGGAGCTGGTTGCCGGCGAGGGTGATGCCGTTGGGTCCGCCGAGCGGTGCGGCGGTGTCGGCATCGTCGGCCTGGACGGTGATCTCGGCGGAGGCGCTGGGGGTGAGGACGACTGAGAGGTTGCCGGAGCCGTTGGCGGCGACATTGAGCTCGATCGTAGCGAAGCCGGGAGCGGCGACCGTGAGGTGGTGCCGGGCGGCGGGGACGCAAGGAAAGCGGAAGCGGCCGTCGTTGCCGCTGGTGCGGGCGGGGCCGGCGTCGAGGGTGAGGGAGGCTCCGGGGATGAGGGCGCCGGTGGTGTCGACGACGGTGCCGGAGAGCGGCTTGCCGCTACTGCAGGCGGTCTGGCTGAAGACGGCCTGGGTGAGTGCGCGCGGGGTGAGAAGCGCGGTTGCGCCGGCAGCGGCAAGAAGAAGAATTCGCATGGGGCCTCGGGGGGTTGAGGGTTGGAGGGTTCTCTTGCAGTACGCAGTCGGAGGGCGCGGGGTTCCGTTAGCGATTGGGGGCGGTGAGAAGGCTGGTGAGATAGGCGAGGGCTTTCGGGTCGTTGGACTGGCCGAGCCAGAAGACGGCTTGCTTGCGGACTTCGGGATCGGTGGAGGAACCGGCAAGGTTAACCAGCTTGTCGGTGGCTTCCGGCTGGGGCAGACGCGAGATAGCGAAGACGGCTTGCTTGCGAACGCCGGCATCGGGGTCGTGCTCGGCTTCCTCGTCGAGGGCGGCGGCGACGAGCTTGCCTCCGAGCTTGCCGTAGCTTTGCGCCATCCAGAACTGGGCCTGCTGGCGGACGCGCGGCGAGGCGTCGTCGTGCGCCATGCGGATCAGCTCAGGCAGGGCGCCGGGGTCCTTTGAGAGAGTGAGATCGAAGGTGAGCTTCTCGCGGAAGAGGGCGTCCGGATCGTGGTGCGTGAAGGTCTGGAGGGCGAGAAAGCCGTTATGGCCGCGCTGGTTGGCGATCCAAAAAGCGGCCTTTTCGCGCAGTTTGGGATCATTGCCGGGATGGGCGAGGGCGACCAGGGCGGGTACGGCGGCGGGAGAGCGATGGAGCGCGATGAGGAAGACGGCAGTATCGGCGAGTTTGGCTGTCGGCCGGGCCAGCGCCTGGGCTTCGAGGGTGGCTATGCTGGCTTCGGGGGAGACGCCTTCGAGCCAGACGACGCGGAAGCCGCCCGCGTCGAGGATGTCGTCCGGGCCGGCGGAGCGAAGCTGGTCGATGTGGCCAGCGGCGAGACGGTAGAGGACGGTGAAGTGATCGTGGGCTGGCGAGTTGCCGGCGGTGTGCGAGCCGTTGCTCGAGCCACTGTTCCAGGAGCGGTTGGATTCGAGGTAGGTGATGCGGGTCTGGGACCAGTTGCTAGAGTAGGGGGCTTCGGCCGGAACGGTGTAGGCGACCCAGAGGGGCGCGGGTGCGTGGGCGAGGGTTTCGAGGGTGGACGGCAGGCTGGCGGTGAGCGGCTGGCGCGAGACCTGTGCGTTCTCGATAGAGGGCTCGGCAGTGCGGAGTTGCGCGAGGGCGCAGGAGTAGGCGGCGGCGAGGACGACGAGGGCGAGGCGACGATACATTTGGGTTTCCTCCCGGGTGCGGGTTGGGGTGCTGGGTGCGGTTACTTGAGCAGCTCGAGCATGTAGTCCGAAGCGGCTTTGCCGTTCATCAGGGCGAGCTGGGAGACGATGGCGCGCTTGAGCTCGAGATCTTTTTCGGCGCGGGCGAGGTCGACCAGGCGCTGGTCGTCTCCGGCGACGAAGAGCGCGGAGATGACGGCGCGTTTGACCTTGAGGTCGGACGAGGTTCGATAGACTTCGGCGAGGGTTTCGGTATAGCGACGGCCCTCATAGACGCCGGAGGCCTGGATGGCCTGGAGTTGGAGGATGGGGCCCATTTTGCCCAGCACGAGGTCATGCATGAGGGCATCGGCTTCCGGGGAACGGCCCTGAGCGAGGACGAAGAGCGCGTGCTTTTTGAGGGAGTCGGGTTGATCGCCAGTGAGGATGTTGCGCAGGAGCGGGATGGCCTGGGCGGGATCGCGGTGCAGGAGCGAGTTAAGGGCGAGCATCTTGAGCTCGGCATTGGAATCCTTCTGGCTGGTGTCCTTTCCGTCGGTCTGATACTGGTAGTAGTAGTAGTTCTGGTAAGGGTGGTCGTTCTGTGCGTGGCGGTTCGCGCCCGGCGCGGCGCTAGGATTAGCTTCAGTGAGGTGCAGGGCGGCGCAGTCGCGGTTCCAGCGGCTGGCCTCGAACTGGGTGTGAAGCTGGAGGCAGGTGGCGTTGACGAGGTCGGGCTTGCCGAGCCGGGTGAGCGCGTAGGCTTTCCAATAGAGCGCGGCATCGGCGCGGTGACTTTTGGCGCTGACGACCTGGTCGAAGGCGGCGACGGCGTCGGACCAGCGGTTGTCGTTGAGGGCGTGGGTGCCTGCGGTGTAGGCGGCGTCTTCGGTCTGGAGCGTCTGCGCGGATGGGGACTGGGGCTCATCGGCTGCGGCGGCTGTGGCGAAAGCCGGAAGCGAGAGCAGCGCTGCGGTAAGGACAAGAGTGCGGGAGAGTGGGTTCATGGGCGTTCCTTCGTCGGCTCAGAAATCGCTGGCTCGGGGCTGGTAGGCTCCGCGTCGTTTTGCTGGAGGATGCGGATGTCGAGCAGCAGGCCGCTGGTGTTCATCTCCAGGCGGAGATTCCAGCTTTTGCTTGGCTTCGGGGGTTCGTGTTCTACCGTGGTGAGGGTGCGGCCGAGCTGTTCGAGCACGGAGGCCTGGGCGGTGTCGCCGTCCTGCTGGGCGCGCTGGACGTAGAGGGCGTTGGTGAGCAGGAGCTGCGCGGCGCGATCGCGGGTGGCTTGATCGAGGGGACCGGCGGCGTGGTCGATTTCGGTAAGGAGGCGTTCGGCGCTGTCAAGATGGGCGGCGACATTGTGGTCGCGGGGGTAGGCGGTGAGCGGGCCGGGTTGCAGAGCCGCGGTGGTGGTCGGGGCGGGCAGGGTGCGGGTTCCATGTGGGAGGTGGAGGATAGCGACGCCGAGAAGAGAGGCTGCCACGGCAGCAGTGCCGATCCAGGCAAGCGGCCTGCGCCAGCGGTGATTCGGACGCGGTTGGGACTTTGCGGGCAGTAAGGGTAGGGAGCCGCGCAGACGCTGCCAGGCGTGGTCGAGGTTGGCCTCGGGAACCGGACCGGCGGAGAAGACGCGGAGGGTTTGAGCGATGGATTCGGCTGAGGCTGCGCAGAGGGCGCAATGCTCGAGATGCGCGGCCATGCGGGCGGAGCCGGCGGTTTCGCCGAGCTGGAAGGCGATGAGCTCGTCTTCGGAAAGGTGACCGATGAGGTGAGGGGTCATCGCGTACCTCCGAGCGCGGGCTGAAGTGAGCGGCGCAGCTTGCTGACGGCGCGAAAGACGGCCTGCTTGACGGAGTTGGTGGGGACGCGCAGAGCCTCGGCGATCTCGGCGAGGGGAACGTCTTCCATATGGCGCAGAGTGAAGGCGGTGCGCTCCATGGGCGTCAGCGCGGCCATGGCGGCCTCGCGCAAGGAGGCGGCTTCGCCGTCGAGCAGCAGGCGTTCGGGGCCGGCGCCGCGGTCGGCGAGCTTGAGGAGAGGGTCGAGCTGGTTGGTGCCGGCATTGGCTTGAGCCAGATGAGTTACTTCGCGTTTGCGCCGTTCGACGAGGTTGATGGCTGTGTTCATGGCGATCCTGTTGATCCAGGTGGAGAAGCTTGCGTCGTGGCGGAAGGTCGAGAGCCGGGTGTAGGCGCGAAGGAAGGCTTCCTGCGCGGCTTCTTCGGCGTCGAACGCGTTTCCAGTGATGCGAAAGGCGATGCGGAAGGCGAACTGGTAGTGGGTATGGACCAGCTCGCCAAAGGCGTCCCGGTCTCCGGCCAGTATGCTTCCGATGACTTCCTGCTCGGGGTCCGCCATTCACGCGATTAGACAACGAGCCGGAGTTTCGGTTAGGGCGGATTTTGAGGATTCTGCGACGGCGAGGCGGTTCCGGACATCTTTGACCTAAGCAGAGACTTGCGAGTGAAGAGTTACGGGTACCTAAGCCTGAGGTCCGCGCTAAGCCGGGTGACACCTGCGCTGCAAGAAGACAACTGGAAGAGGATGGAAGCGAGTAAAAACCATGGATGGAGAGTGTGAAGGTAGGAGCGGTTTATGCCGGACCTAAATTTTGCTGGGCGTTCATGCAACGGAGGTGCCGTGCCTCTGCGTCCGACGGCTCTGATCGATCTGCATGTCTGCGATCCTCACTCCACGAAGCCCAAGGTTTACCAGTGACGGGTTTTTCCCTAAGCAGGCGTTTTCAGCCCGCGTCCGCAGGCTTGCCAATCCGCGCTCTGGAGTTGCCGTACCCGGCTCGTTGCCTGCGAAGCGCACGGCTCGAGGGGCGACTCCTCTGTCTGCTTGGTTTGGCGCTCTGTGCGCCTTTACCTGCCGGCGCGCAGACTGCCTCGGAGATGCCGTCCATGCCGACGCGTCCGCTACAGCTTCCGCTCTCCGGAAGACCGATGCAGGCGGGTCAGGTGAGCGTTACGCAGAGCACGGCGGCCGGTGGAGGCAGCAGCAGCTCGGTGGATGTAATCAACAGCTCGGTAACCGTGACGGCGCCATACAACGGCAGCATGCCCTCGGGTACCGCGTCGAGTGTGGAGATGGAGCTTACGCTTGAACAGGCGTTGGCGATGGGCCTGCGGACGAACTTGGGGGCCTTGGCACAGTCGGCCAGTGAACAGCAGGCGCGCGGACAACAGGCGCTTTCGAAGAGCGAGTTGATGCCGCAGGTGAATACTTCGGTCAGCGAGGCCTTTGAGAAGGAGAATCTGCGCACGCTGGGAGTAAGCACGTCGTTGCTGCCGACGACCTCGAAGTTCAACTATTACGACGCGCGGGCGGCGCGGCTGACCCAGACGATCTTCGATTTTGTGAAAATCCGCAACCTGCAGGGCGCGGAGGAAAATGTGCAGGCAAACGTCAAGGCTGCGCGCAATACGCGCGATTTGATTGTGCTTGCGGTGGCGGGTTCGTACCTGCAGTTGCAAGCTACGAACGCGCGGGTGCAGGCCGCGCTGGCGCAGGTGGAAGACTTCCGGGCAATCTACCAGCGGGCGGCCGACCAGCTGGAGGCGGGGCTGGCGACGGGCGTGGACGCAACCCGCGCCAAGGTGCAGCTGCAGACACAGCAGCAGCGCTTGCGTTCGCTGCAGGCGGATTTGGCGACGCAGCGGCTGCGGCTGGCGCGGCTGATCGGGCTGCCGCTGGGCCAAGCATTTGTAGCGACTGAGGACTTCCGTTTTGTGCCGCTTGCGGGAGTCACGCAGGCGAGTGCGCTCGAACGCGCGCAGGCCGAGCGGCCCGACCTGCAGGCGGCAGACTCGGCGGTGAAGGCGGCGGAGCTTGGGGTGAAGGCGGCCCATGCGGAGCGGCTGCCCTCGCTGGGGGTTGCTGCGGACTTCGGAGCGGCCGGCACGACGCCGACCAATCACAGCGATGGGGTCTATACCGTCTCAGGAACGCTGACGGTTCCGCTGTACCAGGGCGGCCGCGTGCAGGCGGACGTGGAGGTGGCTTCCGCCGCGCTGCGACAGCGGCAGGCCGAGCGGGCGGACCTGGTCGGGCAGATAGACCAGGATGTGCGCCAAGCGTTCATCGACCTGGACGCCGCCGCCGACCAGGTGGCGGTGGCGGAGAGCAATCGCGGGCTGGCGCATCAATCGCTCGAGCAGTCGACCGATCGTTTCATCGCCGGCGTGGCGGATACGGTCGAAGTGGTGCAGGCGGAGCAGGCGGTGGTGCAGGCCGACGACGACCTGATTACCGCGGATTTTGAGCACAATCTGGGCAAGGTCTCGCTGGCGCGCGCCATGGGCAACGCGGAGCAGACGCTGCCGCAGTTGTTGAGGAAATAAGGACACTATGGCTGATACGACCTCACCGCTTCCTCCCGATCATCGTCTGACCGCCTCTACCGAGCCGGAGCACGGAGCAGCGATCGGATACGACGTAGCTCCGCCGGCTGAGGTGGAGCATGACCTGGCGTTGCGCATGCTGTATGACGAACAAACGCGGCTGCGCGGGGAACTCGACGAAATGCGGAAGAAACAGGAAGACGCGGGCAAGAAGGATGAGGGCGGCGGTGAAGACAAGGAAGGCGGAGACGAGGACAAGGAAGGCGGGGACGACAAGAAGGAAGAGAAGCCTCCACTCAAGGAGCGGCTGGCCGAGGATGGCGAGAAGACCAAAGGCTGGATTCGTCAGCATCCGATCGCGACGATCGGGATCGTCGTGGCGTTCCTTCTGCTGGTGATCGGATGCGTGTTCCTGGTTCATTATCTGGACAGCTATGAGGACACCGATGACGCCTTTGTCGACGGCCATACGGACCCGATCAGCTTCCGCATCAGCGGTATCGTGAAGGCGGTGTACGTGGAGGACACGTACATGGTAAGGAAGGGACAGTTGCTGGTTGAGCTCGACGGGCGCGACAACCAGGTCGCCAAGGAGCAGGCCAGCGCCAACTACGCCCAGGCCCAGGCCGGGGTGCGCGCGCAGGCTCCAAATGTGCCGATTACCTCGGTCAATCAAGGTTCACAGGTGCTTCAAGCCGATTTCAACGTAGTGGGAGCGCAGGCGAATGTTTCCGCGAGCGAGGAGCGCTATCGCTCGGCCATTGCCGACCTGCAGCAGGCCGAGGCGAATGAAGCAAACGCCGCACGCGAGGAAGAGCGCTACCGTCTGCTGGTCGTAAAGCAGGAGGTGACGCGTGAGCAGTACGATCAGCAGGCTACCAATGCCCAGGCGCAGACCGCGGTGGTGGCCAGCCGGCGGGAGACTGCCGCGGCAGCCGAACGAGCCGTGACCCAGGCGCAATCGCAGCTTGGTCAAGCCGAAACGCAGGCCCGGCAGGCGAAAGCAGTGACACCGCGGCAGATCCAGGAGCAGCGCGAGATGCTGACCCAGCGCAAGGCTACCGAGCTGGTGGCCAAGGCGCAGGCCGACCAGGCGGAGCTGAACCTGGAATACACCCGCATCTATGCGCCGGAGGACGGCATCATCGGCGACAAGCAGGTGCAGGTGGCCACGCAGGTGGCGCCCGGTCAGGAGCTGTTTGCGCTGACCCAGACCAACGATCTTTGGATTACGGCCAACTTCAAGGAGACCGAGATTGCGCGCATGCACGCGGGCCAATCCGTGACCGTGTATGTGGATGCATTGAAGATGAAGTTTGAGGGTTATGTGGAGGCGCTGCCGGGTGCGAGCGGCGCGGTGTACAGCCTGCTACCGCCCGAAAACGCGACGGGCAACTATGTGAAGGTGGTGCAGCGGTTGCCGGTGCGCATCCGGCTGAATCAAGGCCAGAACGGCTATCAGCGGCTGCGGCCTGGAATGTCGGTTGAGCCGAAGGTGTGGCTGCGCTGATGGCGAGCGGCGGAGGCTCGGCGGGTAAGGTCAATCCGTGGCTCATTGCGGTGGCCGTCATGATGGCCACGTTCATGGAGGTGATGGACACCTCGATTGCCAGCGTCGCGGTGCCGTATATTGCGGGCAGTACGGCCAGCACGACCGATGAAGCCGAGTGGGTGCTGACGGTGTACCTGGTATCGAACGCGGTCTTTCTTCTGGCTAGCAACTATTTCGCCATACGCTTTGGCCGCAAGAAGTTCCTGATGAGCTCGCTGGCGGTGTTTACGGTGGCGTCTTTTCTGTGCGGCATCTCGCCTACGCTGTCATTTATTCTGCTGGCCCGGACGATTCAGGGCGCGGGCGGCGGCGCGCTGCAGCCGCTGTCGCAGGCGATCCTGCTTGAAAGCTTTCCGCCGGCCAAGCAGGGCATGGCGCTGGGGGTGTATGCGCTTGGCGTAGTCTTGGCACCGGTGATCGGACCGGCGTTCGGCGGCTACCTGACCGATACGCTCTCGTGGCGCTGGGCGTTTTATATCAATATTCCGGTGGGCCTGCTTGCGTTGCTGCTGCAAAGCAAGTTTTTGCAAGACACGGAGCCCGCAAGCAAGAAGAAGGCGGGAAAATTCGATGGTGTCGGCTTCGGCCTGCTGGGTCTATGGATCGGCTGCCTGCAGTTCATTCTGGATAAAGGTCAGGAAGACGACTGGTTCGGCGATGCCCGGATCCGCTGGGCCTGCGGCATCCTGGTGGTCACCTTTGTGCTCTTCCTGGTGCGCGAGTTCCGGGACAAGAAGCCCCTGGTCGTTCTGCGTGCTTTCGCCGACCGCAACCTGGCGCTTGGCTCCGCTCTGGTGTTTGCGCTGGGCGCTGTGCTGTACGGATTGACGACGATTCTGCCGGTGTTTTACCAGACGCTGCTGGGGTACAGCGCCACGGCCAGCGGTTTTGCGGTTTCACCGCGAGGACTGGGTTCGGTGGCGGCGTCGCTGCTGGTGGGCGCGGCCGTCTCAAAATTCGACCCTCGCTGGATCACGGCGCTGGGCTTTGCGGTGCTTGGGGTGTCGGGGCTTTGGCTGGGCAGTCTCACGCTCGATATCGCGCCTTATACGGAGTTCTGGCCGATTGCCCTCAGCGGTGTGGGCCTGGCGATGATCTTTGTGCCGCTGAGCAAGGTGGCGCTCGGGACGATCAGCAAAAAGGGAACCGGCAATGCGAGCGGCATCTTCAATTTTCTGCGCAATGTGGGCGGGTCAATCGGCATTTCCGCCGCGAACACGATTGCGCAGCGCCACCTGCAGTCGCATCGCAATGATTTGGTGCGGCACGTTACGGGAGCGAGCTGGATTGTGCGGGAGCAGCTGCTCATCCTGGGACAACGGCTGACCCCGCATGCCGGATACAGCGGCCGTACCGCAACGATGCGTGCGCTTTCGATGACCAACACCGCCGTGAACGCACAGGCGCAGGTGTATGCGTATGTGGATGTGCTGCGTTACTTCGGCTTTCTATGCCTGCTTTGCGCGCCGTTTGCTTTTTTTCTGAAGAAGCCTTCCAAGGACGCCGGGGGCGCGGCTTAACAAAGCTGAACCTGATCCGTCCATGTAAGGCGAGTTGCCGATAGGATGAGGTGTACGCGAAGACGGAACTTAGTCTCCGCAGGAGCAGCCTGTGCCTGAATTACACCCAATTTTGCTTGGCAACGAAGACGGAATCCGTTCCAAGACCGTCACAATATCAAATCCGTACGATGGCTCGTTTGCGGCTGAGGTGTGCCAAGCCGGCTTCGCCGATGCGGAGCTGGCTTGCGTGCTGGCGCAGCAGGCGTTTCATGTCACCAAGCAGTTGAGCTCCTGGCAACGCGCTGCAATTCTGAATAGCGTTGCCGATCAACTGGTTGCGCAGACGGACCAGGTGGCAAAGCTGATTGTGCTCGAGGCCGGTAAGCCCCTGACAGACGCCCGCAACGAGGTGGCGCGCGGGGTCCAGACGTTTCGCGTGGCGGCGGAAGAGGCGAAGCGAATTGGCGGCGAGGTGACTCCGGCAGATTGGACGCCAGGGACCGAAGGCCGGGTCGCGCTCTCTCGCCGGTTCCCGATCGGACCCATTCTCGGCATCACCCCCTTCAACTTCCCGATCAATCTTGTTGCCCACAAACTTGCACCGGCCATTGCTGCGGGCAATCCCATCCTCCTCAAACCCGCGCCGCAGACACCGCTGAGCTCGCTTTGGCTTGGGCGCGCCGTTCGCGCAGCAGGCTGGCCGGCGGAAGCAATCAGCGTGCTGCCATGCTCGAATGAAGTGACGGCAAAGCTGGTGGCTGACGCAAGGATTGCCATGCTCAGCTTCACCGGCAGCGCCAACATTGGCTGGATGCTGAGACGGCAAGCCGCTACACCCCGGGTCACGCTGGAGCTGGGAGGCAACGCGGCGGTGATCGTCTGTGAGGACGCCGATCTAACCAAGGCGATTTCCAAGATCGTGGCGGGCGGTTACACCTACGCAGGACAGAGCTGTATCTCGGTGCAGCGGGTGTTTGTGCATGCCTCGCTCAAGGCGATGCTGATCGACGGTGTTGTGGAAGGCTTGCGCACCCTGAAGATGGGCGATCCAGCGGAAGCCTCCACCCGGGTCGGCCCGATGATCAACGAAGCAGCCGCTCGGCGTGCGGAAAGCTGGATTGCGGAGGCCGTCGGACTGGGCGCCACACTGCATCTGGGTGGGAAGCGCAGCGGCACGTTGCTTGAACCTGCGCTGCTCAGCGATGTTCCGGATACGGCGCAGTTGAGTTGCGAAGAGGTCTTCGCGCCGGTCGTGATCGTGGAAGCCTACGAGAGCTTCTCGGAGGTGCTGGCTGCGGTGAATCGCTCCAAGTATGGCCTGCAGGCGGCTCTCTTTACGCGTGAGTGGAAGAAGATGACGCAGGCGTGGAACGAGTTGGAGGTGGGGGCGGTTCTGGTGGATGAGTCCTCTTCCTGGCGCGCGGACCACCTGCCGTATGGAGGGGTGAAGAACTCAGGCGTCGGCAGGGAGGGCGTGCGGTCGGCCATGCTTGAGATGACCGAGGCGCGTCTGCTGATTCTGCCGGCCGAGTCTTAGGCCAGACCGAACTGCTCTACATTTAGCTTTGAATGGGCGAGTAGGTCAACTCATAAAGAGCTCGCAAATTCTTTTTCAGTACCTTTCCCGTCCCCGTTTTTGGCAAAGAGTCCACGAAGACAACGGTCTTGGGACACTTGTAGTGCGTCAGGCAGGAACGAGCGAAGGCGATCAGTTCTTGCTCCGTGGCTGCGGCTCCCGGCTTGAGGACAACGAGAGCTTTGGGTACCTCACCCCAGCGCTCGTCAGCAACTGGAATCACCGCAATCTCTAGGACTGATGGATGGGCAAGCATCGCCTTTTCCACTTCGAGCGATGAGATATTTTCTCCGCCACTTACAATGATGTCTTTCTTGCGATCGACGATCAGAACGTAGCCGTCCCGGTCAATGGTGGCCATGTCTCCGGTCCGGAACCAGCCGCCGCGCAAAGCCTCCGCGGTCAGCGCCGGCTGGTTCCAGTAGCCTTTCATCACCCCATCGCCGCGCACGATCAGCTCTCCGACCGCCACCCCGTCCTCCGGCAGCCACTCATCGTTCGGTCCGGCAATGTGGAGCTCGACACCGGGAAAGGCGTAGCCGGTCATCGCCTGTCCAAGATAGCGCTGCTCGTCGGTCCAGGCCAGCTCCGGTTTGGCGGAGGAACAGGTGAGCGCAGGAGAGGTCTCGGTGAGGCCGTAGCCGGAGAAGCAGGCGCAGCCAAAGGCTTGTTCCACCTCGCGGATCAGTGTCGGCGAGGAGGCCGCGCCGCCGATGACGATGCGCGTCAAGCTGCTGAGATCGAAGTCCTTGATGCTGGGATGATTGACCAGCACCGTGGCCATGAAGGGAACCGCATTGAACTGGGTCACGCGTTCGGTTTCGATATACCGGAAGATGGCCACCGGATCGAAGGTCTCGACCATGACATGCTTGCCGCCGAGCATGGTGAGGAAGTGAGCAATGCCCCAGCCATTGGCATGGAAGAGGGGGATGGTATGCAGCTCCACGGACCCATTGACAACGCTGAATCCGTGCGCGGTCTCGAGCGCGTGCAGGTAGATGTTGCGGTGTGTCAGCATCACGCCTTTGGGCTGAGCGCTGGTGCCGCTGGTATAGAACAGTTCAGCGACGGCATCTTCATCGATCTGCGTGATATCAGAGCGATAGGGCGCTGCTCCAGCAAGCCAATGGTCATAAGGATGCGGCAAGAGCCAATCGGCCTTGACCTCGCCATCCAGCTGGCAGAAGATCCGAACAGATTTTAGATGTGCCCGGAAGGAGTCCACCAGGGGCACGAATTGCGGGTCGATGAAGAGCATGGCGGCACCGGAGTCTTCGAGGACGAAGGCAAGCTCGGCTGCGGAGAGCCGGATGTTGAGCGGCAACAGAATCGCGCCTGCCTCGAGCACACCGTAGTAGGCTTCGAGCAGCCGGTGAGAGTTTGTGCCGAGAAAGGCAACGCGCTCTCCGGGCTCGATTCCCGCGTTGCGCAACGCACCCGCAAGCCGGGCAGAGCGATCCGCAAACTGGGCATATGTGAACCGTTCTCCTCTGGAAACGATGGCGGTTCGAGCGGCGTACTGGCGCTCTGCATGGTGCAGAAACCGAAGGGGAGTAAGAGGAATGTTCATGCGGTCTGGTCCTTTGCAGTTTGATGATACTCGGCGTACTTGTGATGACTCTCAAACCGGAGCGTCACATGCGCGTGACGCCGGCCTGCCGCAACGCGGACAGCGTAGGGAAGCCGTCTACGGCCATCAGCAGGTCAGCCTCGGCAAGCAGGCTGCGGAGCACATGAACGACGCCCGCGGCGCCTTCGAGCGCGAGACCGTAAGCATACGGCCTGCCGATACCAACAGCGCTGGCTCCCATGGCGAGCGCTTTGACGATATCGCTTCCGGAGCGCACGCCGGAGTCGAACAGGACGGGCGTGGCGCCGGAGGCTTCAAGGATGGAAGGCAGCATGTCGATCGCCGCGGCTCCTCCGTTGGCTTGACGCCCGCCGTGATTGGAGCAGTAGATGGCGTCAGCTCCGATGTCGATGGCGCGCCGTGCATCCTCCGGATGGCAGATGCCTTTCAGGATCAGCGGCAGCCTAGTGATCGAGCGGAGCCAGGGCAGATCAGCCCAGGTAAGCGTCTTGCCGAAGATCTGCGCCCATTGGCTGATCGCCGCGGCCCTGTCCTCCTCCGGAGGCTTAGCCAGCAGGGTGCGGAAGCGGGGATCGCTGGTGTAGTTGGAGAGCACATGACCGCGCAGCTGCGGGAAGTTACCGGTATTGAGGTCTCGGGGCCGCCAGCCGGTGACCCAGGTGTCAAGCGTGACGACGATTCCCTTGTAGCCCGCGCGCTCGGCACGATGCACCAGGCTTTCGGCCAGTTCCTTGTCCTTCGGCGTGTAGAGCTGGAAGAAGCCGGGAGTATCGGCCAGCGTCTCTGCGACGATCTCGAGCGGGTCGTTCGACAGAGTCGACGCAACCATGGGGATGCCGGTCTGCGCGGCTGCCCGGGCCACGTGAAGGTCTCCATGGCCATCCGGAGTACAGAGGCCAAGGACGCCGATCGGGCTGAGGAAGATGGGCGAGGCAAGTTTCAGGCCGAAGAGCTCGATCGAGAGATTGCGGGTTGTGCAGTCGACCAACATGCGGGGAATCAGTCCCCAGTGATGAAAGGCGTCAGCATTTCTCCTCTGCGTCCCCTCATCTCCGCAGCCGCCCTGCACATAGGAGAGTACGGAGGCAGGCATAGCCGCCTGCGCCTTGGCTTCGAGCGAGGCAAAATCTACGGGAAGCCGGGGGAGAACACCTCGAAGACCGTCTCGGTAGATTTCATTTTGAAAGTCGCCGAAGTGGGACATGCCTGCGTGCTGCCTCCGAATGATTCCTGCCACGACTGGTGAGATCCGGCTTGAAGCTCGCGCTGCCGGAGCTGCCGCACTTGCGGATTGACTTTACTAACCAGACGGTAAGATACTCGCCGCAGATCACTGCTGTCCAGCGGAGTGCGCCCAAATAATTCCGTTGCGGCTGCCGGGCGCCAGTGCGATTTTGGAGAGTCGTATGACCGCTGATATCCGCATTCCGTCCACCTTGAAGATCGGAGGTGGATCGTTCGCGGAAGTGTCCGGCCTGCTCCTGAAGCTTGAGTGCAAGCACCCGTTGCTTGTGACCGATCCGTTCATGGTAAAGACCGGGCTGGCCGAGCGGCTGGAGACGCAGGTCCGTGAGGCAGGCTTGGCCTGCACCCTCTTTTCCGATACGCTGCCGGACCCAACTTCAGCCGTTGTGGAGCAAGGCGCCGCTCTCTTTGCGGCGAGCGATCACGACAGTCTGGTCAGCCTGGGCGGTGGCAGTCCTATCGACACGGCGAAAGCAATCGGCATGCTCGTACGCAATGGCGGGAAGGTCCGCGACTACAAGGCGCCGAACGGGCCGCGTTTGGCTGGACCGCCGCATGTTGCCATTCCGACTACGGCTGGAACGGGCTCGGAGGTAACCCGGTTTACCGTGATCACGGACATCGAGACCGGGGAAAAGATGTTGATTGCGGGGGACGTGCTGCTGCCGACAGCCGCCGTTGTGGACTTTGAGCTGACGCTTACCATGCCTGCCCGCCTGACGGCAGATACGGGGATCGATTCGCTGACACATGCCATCGAGGCATTTGTGAGCCGGAGAGCAAACCCGTTCGCGGATGCGTTTGCGCTCTCGGCCATGAAGACCATCTGGAGAGAATTGCCGGCCAGCTTCCATGAGCCGGACAATCGCAAGGCGCGCGAGGCCATGATGCTGGCGGCGACCCAGGCGGGGATCGCGTTTTCAAATGCCAGCGTCGCGCTGGTGCACGGCATGAGTCGTCCGCTGGGCGTGCATTTTCACGTTCCCCACGGGCTCTCGAATGCGATGCTGCTCCCGAGGGTGACAGCGTTTTCGGCTTCAGCGGCTCAGGATCGCTACGCTGTGTGTGCGCGGACGATGGGGATGGCTATGGAGGGCAGCACCGACGGGCAGGCTGTTGGAGCGCTGCTGCGTGGGTTGGAAGTACGCAATGCGGAGCTGAACGTGCCTTCCCCGCAGCAGTTCGGGATTGAGAAGGAGCGCTATTTCGCCGCGATTCCCACGATGACGGCGCAGGCGCTGAGCTCCGGTTCTCCTCAGAACAATCCGCGTATTCCCAGTGCGGACGAGATCAGCACGATCTATCGTGATGTGTGGCAGTAACGCGGGGCATTCCAGGCAACACGCTCCTGTGGCTGTGACTTGGGCCGACTTCTATACTTGAGGAGTTGCCGTGTTCCGGCGTGTGCACTCCGTGTCACTCGTTTGCCGGCGGGAGCGATGTGCGAAGAGGCAAACGGACCTAACTTGATGGCGACAGCGAAACTGACAACCCGCAAGAGTGTGTCGAAGAGCCGTAAGTCCGACAAGCGCCGCGCCGAAATTATTCGGGCTGCGATCGAAACGATCAACGCGAAGAGCTACGCGCAGGCCACCATGATCGACATCGCGGCTGCCCTCGATCTGCGCGACGCTACGCTTTACCACTACTTCCACGACAAGCGGGCGCTCGCCTATGCCTGCCATCGCAGTTCGCTCGAGCGTGCTCAACGTCTGCTTGAGACGTCAGACAAGGCTTGCGGTACGGGTGCGGAAAAACTGCTCCACTTTATCCGCAGCATGCTTTTGGATTCCAGTGGAAATGGCGCGCTGCTCTACCTGGGCGATTATTCCTATCTGGATACGGCACAGCGAAGGGCCATCAAGCAATGGCTCGACCGGCTGAAGGCGATCCTGATTCGCTTCCTGCGAGAAGGAATGACGGATGGCTCAGTGGTGCGGTGCGAGCCGGAGCTGGTCGTGGAGCTTCTGCTCGGCATGCTGATCTGGCTCGGCAAGTGGGTTCCCTCGGCTGGCGGCCTGACCGTGGAACGGTTGATGGCGGCAATCGAGGTTTTCGGCTTTCAGGGCCTTGCCCGGTAGCGGCGATCGAGGATGGGTTGCGCTGCCGCGGTTTCGTGCGCTCAAGGTGACGCGGGTTTCCGGTGGGTGCAGCTGTCGTTTAGAAAGCGAGAAGCAGGTCCCTCTGCCTCACGGCGAAAGAGGGACGATTCTTCTGTGGAGAAGTTCGGGCGGCATCGCAGCGCGCTATTCGATGAACGATTATTGCGAGGCTTTAGTTTCGGCAGGTCAGAAAAGGAAGTGGCATGGAGACGCAGGAACGGCAATATGTGCTGGATCATCTGGGAAAGAGTGAAGCGCGGCTTTTGGAGTTAACCGAAGACCTAACGGCAGAACAGTGGCATTTCAAGGGGGCGCCCGATCGCTGGTCGATTGCGGAAAACATCGAGCACTGCATCCTGGTCGAGAACGGGATTGCGGGCGGCATCCATCGGGCGCTGCAAAGGCCGGCGGAGCCTGAGAAGCGAGCCGCGGTCGAAGCTAAGGAGCGGCAGGCGAAAGGTGTCGGCGATCCTCAAGGAAGGCTTGAGGCACCCGAGCCTTTCCTTCCACAAGGTAGGTGGGCGGTACCCGATGCTCTGGTCGCCGAGCTTCGGCGCGTACGCGCTGCGAATGTAAGCTTCGCAACAGAGACCGAGGCCGAGCTGCGCGACCACGTCTTTCCCCACTTCGCAATGGGCGACCTCGACTGCTATCAGTGGCTGATCATCCTGAGCCAGCACGGAGAGCGGCATGCGAAGCAGATCGAAGCGGTGAAAGCAAGCCCGGGATACCCCGCCTAGCGACGATCAGGTTTAGCCGGCGAGCTTGCCGAGCGTCTCCGTGCGGTAGCCGGTTAAGCGGCCGCCATCGACGATGATGGTCTGCCCGGTGACATAGCGGCTCTGGTCGCTGACCAGGAAGTGATAGACGCCTACGAGGTCGTCTATCTCCGCAATGCGGCCGAGCGAGGAGAGGTTTTTTGCCAGTGCGTTGAGAATGTGGCCGGGGGGCAGCATGGGCGTACGGACCGGACCGGGAGCAACGGCATTGCAGCGAATGCCACGCGGCCCCAACTCCACGGCGGAGGTTTTGGTGAGGCTGATGGTGGCTGCCTTGGTAGCGCTGTAGTCGAAGAATCCTTCGTTCTGCTGGAGCCCGGCGACCGACGCGGTGGTGACGATGGAGCCTCCGTCGTGCATGTGAGCAGGGCCGAATTTCAGAATGTAGTAGGTTCCGTACAGATTGAGGTCGACGACTCCATCGAACACTTCTTCGTCGGAGTCGACGATGTGCTTGCCCTTGCCCGGTTTGCCGGCGTTGTGAATGATCGCGTCGAGCTTGCCGATGGAGGCTTCGATCTTGTCGAATCCTTCACGCACCTGGTCGCGGTCCGAAACGTCGATCCGGTGGAAGATGGCGCCGCTTTCGAGTACAGCGTCTGGAGGCGGGTTGAGATCGGCGATCACGACGCGAGCGCCTTCCTCAAGGCAGCGCTGCACAGTGCCCAGGCCAATGCCGGAGGATCCGCCGGTAATGAAGATGGATTTGCCCTGAAGGGAGAAGGGATGTGCGTTTGGCATGGCAGGCTCTCGGTGCAGCGGTTGGGCGGAGTGGAGACGGCGTTAGTAGTTGGGCAGAGAGGCGAAGGCGGCTACGGGCGGCATGGCATTGGGGTCGGCAAGGACGTCGATGAGCACGGAGCCTTCGGCGGCGAGCGCCTCGGTGAGCACGGCTGAGATTTGATCAGGATGCTCAAGACGAATGCCCCGGATGCCGCAGGCCTGGGCGATGGCGGCATGGTCAACGGGAGCGAACTCACAGACAGCGGTGTGGCGGCCGAGGCCGGCATCTTCGGCATGAAGCTGGTAGCCGAGGATGGCGTTGTTCATGACCGCGACGACGATCTTGATTCCGTGGCGGCGGCAGGTCTCGAGCTCCGACCAGACGTGGCCGAAGCCGCCGTCGCCGACAACGGCGAAGACGGGCCGGTCAGGCTGGCCGATTCTGGCGCCCATCGCGAGCGGGAAGCCCCAGCCCAAGCCGGCCTGGCCGCGAGGGGTGAGGAAGCGGCGATTTTCTTTGGCCGTAAGATAGTTGGCGATCCAGATGGAGGAGAAGCTGGCGTCCGCGACGATGATGTGGTCTGGGGCAAGCTGCTTTTCTAGCTCGGCCATAAACCGCTCGGGCCGGATGGGCGCCTGGCCGGACTGAGTGACGCCGGCGATCTCTTCGCGGTGATTGGCTTTGGCTTGGGCGATGGCCGTTTCTAAGGCAGGGCGAGCCGCGCGGCGCTGGGTAAGGTCTTGCCGGCCTATGGCTTGGTTGAGGGCTTCGAGGGTCAGCCGGGCGTCGCCGGCGAGACGCACCGCCTCGTAGTTACGCCCGATCTCAAGTGGGTCAATGTCGATATGAATGTACTTCGCCGTGCGCGGCAACAGCTTCCAGGAGTCGGTGCCGTTCTGGTTAGTCCGGTTGCCGATGAGCAGGAATACGTCGGCTTCGGCGACCATGGGCTTGAGGAATTTGGCCATGCCGCGCGAGGCCATGTAATAGCCGATGATGCCCATCGAAAGCGGGTGCGTTTCATCGACGCTGCCTTTGCCCATGGTGCTGGTGGCAACGGGAAGATGCGCGAGCTCCTGGAGGCGGCGGAGCTCCGCTTGTGCGCCGGACCCGAGAACGCCGCCGCCGGCGTAGATCATCGGAGCCTTGGCGGAGGCGAGCAGCTTGGCGGCCTCGGCGAGGGCGGCCTCGCCGGGGCGGGTCCGGTCGAGGGGGTAGCGGCCAAGTGAACATTCACGCGGGGCCAACGGCTCTTTGGCCTGCGGCTCGGCGAGGAGCTCCATCGAGACAAGCAAGACGACGGGGCCGGGGCGGCCGCTGGCGGCGAGTGTGAAGGCCATGTCGACGTAATCTTCGATGCGGTCGGCGGTGGTGACCCGGCGCGTCCACTTGGAAACGCCTTTGAAGAGCTCCAGTTGGTCGAGCTCCTGAAAGGCGTTGCGATCGAGGGCGTTGGGACCGACATCCTGCACGAGCGCGACGATCGGAGTAGAGGCAGAGAGGCACTCAGCGAGGCCGGGAACAAGGAGCGTGGCGGCGGGGCCATTCTGAGCGGTGACGACGGGTACTTTGCCGGTGACGCGAGCGTAGCCGTCTGCCATGTAAGTGCCGGCATTTTCTGTCCGATAGCCGATCTGCTGGATTCCGAGGTCGTTCGCAGCCAAGGTGAGCCCGGGCGGATTGGACTGGCCGAACAGGTACTCGACGCCATGACGTTTGAGAGCCTGGGCGAACCGTTGGGGAGGGCGGAGGGCTTGGGTTGCGTCGCTCATGCGTGAGACCTTTCAGGCGCCGGTGTGGAGGGTATCGGCCGCGAAACGAACAGAAGCGTGGAGAGCTAGGGAAGGATCAGGACCTTGCCGAAGTCATTGGGTTTGCGCAGCAGCTCAAACATGTCCGGCGCCTGGTCGAGGGATACGGTCTGGGTGACAAGGCCTTGAACGTCGAGCCGGCCGGCGGTCAGCATTCGCTCTACGAAGTGGAAGTCGGCCGGAACATAGGCGAAGGGAAAGCTCATGCGCAGGCGCTTGAGCGCGGCCGAGAGAACGGTGAAGGATTCCGGTTGCATGCCGGTGCCGACCATGACGAGATGTGCGTAGGACGGCGCCATGGCGATGAGTTTGGCGATCATGGGGCGGCCAACGCACTCGAAGAGGACGGTCGGCTTGCGGCCGGTCCGGCGCTCAAACTCCTGGACGGGATCGGCGTGCACGGCGGCGTTGATGACCAGGTCAGCACCGATGGCGCGGGCGCGCTCCATGCGGGCAGGCACCATTTCACTGATTGCGAGATCGCCTACGCCGAAGAAGCGGGCCCACTTGGCGACGGCTAACCCGATGACACCGGCGCCGATGATCAAGACGCTTGCACCGGTTTCAACGTGAGCCGTGCGCCAGGCATTGAGGCCCACGGCGAGCGGCTCAATGGTGGCGGCATCGTGGTCTGAGATCGATTCAGGAATTTTGACGGCGAGGCCCGCCATGCAGGTGCTGAACTCGGCATAGGCCCCGGGCATGCGGGGATCGAAGCCTTGCGGAATAATCTGGCTGCACTGGCTGTAGAGACCAGCGCTGCACTCCGGGCAGACACCACAAGGGCGGGCGGGAACCGCAGTGAGACGATCGCCGACACGCCAACCGGTAACGCCTGGTCCCACTTCGACGACTTCTCCCGAATACTCATGGCCAAGCACATTGCCGGGCTGGAGCAGGCCGGGAACATCCACCGCATGCAGGTCCGATCCGCAGATGCCGCAGGCGAGAACCTTGAACACGAGGCCACCAGGAGAGGCCGAAGGTTTCTCCATCTCTCCCACTTGCAGTGACTTGCCGAGTTCGACAAATTGCAATACCTTCATGTCCGTTTCTCCTGTTGCTTTCTGCTGCTATGGACGTCGCTCCTGTGCACTGCTGAGGAACCCGCGCTGAGAGGCGTCTGCCAGCGTACGCTAGTTATCGAAGGAGGGATAGTGGGGGAGCGTCGCGTGGATCAGGTGCGGCGGCTGTGTCTTCCACGCTTCCCTGAGCGTGGCTTTGATCCGGGTTATGGCTGGAGATGTGTTTCCGCGTGTGGATAGCCCATCAGCTGTGTCGGTCGCAGTTGCTCTTTCAGCAGCGCGCCTCACGATTCTGCCACATTCTAGCGCCGATTAGAAGAACTAATCTTGACTAGAGTATCGAGTTTGGACTAAAGTCACGCACCGTACCGGTAGAGTGGTTTTCGTGGGCCACGAAGCGGCAGAGATGTGGGCGGATTTCACGTCAGCGGTACGGGTGGATGAGTGAGGATAGGGCCAAGCATGAACGATAAAAGATTTTCTACAAGCGGAAACGGGAGCGAACACAGGCGCGACGCGCAGAGCAAGCTAACCAATGGGCCATACCGGTGGCTGTTGCTTCTGCTGATGGCGTATCTTTGCCTGGCAGCCCAGGGATCGGCGCAATCGAGCTCCACGACAGGCACAGTGCGGGGGGTGGTCGAAGACCCGCAGGGTGCTGTCCTTCCGAATGCCACGGTGACGATTACCAATCCTGCAACCGGTGCCGTGCGCAACGCGACAACGAAAGCGGACGGAAGCTACCAGGTGCCGCAGCTGAACCCGGGCACGTACAGGATTGAAGTAAACGTGAGCGGCTTCGACAAGCTGACGGCAAAGGACGTGGTGTTGACGGTTGGACAGACGATTACCTATGACGCGCATTTGACGGTGAGCGGATCGAGTACGACGGTCGAGGTCTCGGGGACGGCTGCGGCGCTGATCGACCAGACGCAGACGCAGCAGGCGAATACGATCGACCAGCGGCAGCAGGTGAACCTGCCCAATCTTTCCCGGAATTTTGCGCAGCAGTTGTTTACGCTGCCGGGCGTGACAAATTCAAATGCGGCTTCGGTACAAGACCCAAATGTGGGTACCGGCTACCAGTCCTCGGGCGCGTCGGTCGGCGGCGGCAATGGACGGGGAAATCTATTTACGATCGATGGCGGCCAGAACGACTCAGGCTCGGGCGCGCCCCGCGATGCGCATGTGCCGCAGGATTCCGTACAGGAGTTCCAGGTCAACCGCAACGCTTTCAACGCGGAGTTTGGGTTCACAGTGGGCTCGGCGATCAACGTCATCACTAAGAGCGGGACCAACCAGTTTCATGGCGGCGCCTTCGGCTATTTTCATAACGAGACGCTTGATGCCGTGAATTACTTCAACAGCTTCGGTCCGACGGCGGGTCAGAGACCGTTTGAGCAGAGTGCGATTTTTGGCGGTTCGATCGGTGGTCCTATCAAGAAAGACAAGCTGTTCTTCTTCGCGTCGTTTGAGCGACAGAAACTCGACGACGACCAGACGACCAACCTGCTGAACACAGCCGAAGCGCAAGGGCTTAACGCGCAGACCAACGGCTTCAACGGCCTGACCTGCCCGGCGCCCGTGACGCAGGCATGCTACCTGTCGCAGCTGACGGCGGTAGGAGCAGGAGCGGTTGCCGCAGGACTTGCTCCCTTTCTTACCCCCATCAATGATCCGAAGTTTGTGAACCTGATAGCGCCTGACAGCGGAACTTTCGACGGCAACGCTCTAGGCGCGGTGCAGTCGGCTCCGGGTGCAAACGGACGCTACAACAATTTTGTGACGCGCCTCGACTACATACAAAGTGAGACGAATATCTATTCGCTGCGTTTTGCGTATTCCCGTGAAACCAACCAAGTGATCGGTGCAGGTGGAACACCGCGGTTTACCTCAGCCGTGCAGCAGGTTCGCGACTATACGATCACCGGCAACTGGAACCACATTTTCAATCCCAACCTCGTGAACACGTTGCGGGTGCAGGTTGTGCCCTTCAACACGGTCAACAACGACGCGCCGCATGGTGGCGCGGAGTTTGATTTCGGCAGCCTGGTGAATGTGGGCGGCCCACAGGGAACGATCTTCGACTATCCCTACCATCAGAGCCAAAATCAATACCAGTTAGACGATGATCTCTCGCTTACCAAAGGAAGCCACAACTTCAAGTTCGGGGGTTCGTTTCGTCCGGTGCAGTTGAATATTTATCAGGCATTTTTGAATAACGGCGATTATCAGTTTGAAGACGGAGCCGTCAGCCTTGAAAGTCTTTTGGCTGGAAATGCCGCGGCGACCGGAGCACTCAACGCGATCAATGCCGCATTCGGGTATCCGGTTGGTGGTCCGCCGAGCACAAACCTGAGCGCGGCGCAGCTGTATGAAGTCGGGCTGCCGATCGTGCTTGAGGAGGGCGCGGGCAACAACCAGTACATTGCGACCGAGAAGCCGTTCGGTATCTACGCACAGGATTCCTGGAAGGCAACGCATAACCTGACGCTGAATTATGGCGGCCGGTTCGACTACGATCCGATCCCCAACGGTTACCCTGTAAGCTATTTCGGTTCGCCCCGGGTTGGCCTTGCGTGGGACCCATTTGGTAATGGCAAAACGGTCATGCGAGTCGGTGGAGGCTTATTTACGGCACCGGAGCCGTTTATCGTTCCCTTCACGTCAACGATCCTGGACGGCACGGTGAACCATGTTTATGCGACGATCACGACTGCAGCGAATGCCGTTCCCCAATTGGTGGGAGCGTTGGGCATAGAAAAGAGCGAAGCCACCGCAACCAATCCGAATCCCGGACTGACGCTCGCGCAGCTTGCCTCGGTAGGGATCAACGTCATTCCCACTGGACCGACCAAGGTGGGCGGTGCGTTTTTCACCGTCGATCCGAGCTTCAAGCAGCAGTACTCGATTCAATCAAGCGCGAGCGTGGATCAGGAACTGGCACCCAATCTGTCGCTTGAACTCGGATATATCTTTTACGGTGGCGTTCACATTCAGCAGATTCAAGAAGCAAATCTCGCGCAGACGAACCTGGCGGCTGTCGATTCGTTCGTAGGGCCGTATTATCTGCCCAAGGCAGGTGCGACCCAGGGCGAGCCAAACAGCACCATTACGCAGAACAACGAAACGACGTCGGCGGGACACTCCACGTACAACGGCTTGACGGCTTCGCTGACCAAGAAGTACGGCCACGGGCTCCAGTTCCAGGCGAACTATACCTGGTCGAAGGCGATCGATAATATCAGCGACTTCAGTTCGGAGAGTACCCCGTTTCGGCCGGGTTACCTTAACCTGGATCGCGGGCCCTCGGACTTCAACGTCAAAAATAGCTTTGTGGCCAATGCCGTGTACACGAGCCCCGTCCACCATGGTGGCGATAGCTTTGTTCGCAATCTGTATTCGGATTTTGTGATTGCGCCGATCGTGATGATTCGCGATGGAGTTCCGTTCACGCTGCTGGATCCGGCTATCGGCGGATCGGGATCAAACGGCAACTCTTCGCATGTAAGCGAAGCGCGTCCGTTCCATGAGGGCCGTAACCTCGGCATCGGGCCGGGATACAAGTCTTTTGACATGCGCGTTTCCCGTTCCATCCTGCTGAAGAAAGACTCGCTTTTCCGAGCGAACTTGATTGCTCAATCGTCGAATATCCTCAACCACACTAACTTTACCAGCGTGCAGAATATCTTTGGGGTTACCGGCTCTACTGTGCCCGGGGTGCCGACCACCTCGGCAATCGCGAGCACGGTGGAAGGGAACGTCGACTTGCTGAACGGCCCCTATAACTTCAAAGGTTTTCGGCCGGTCGGGCTGCAACAAGGTACGCCTCTCGCCTTCAATACGGCGGCTCCTCCGCGGCAGATCAGCTTCGGTTTGGAACTGGCTTTCTAACAGGCCAAGTGGGACAAAGCGGTCGCCCCGTCAAACGGGGCAGCCGGAGACGGGTGGACATGCTACCGGAAGCGCGGAAATACCTGATCGTCGAAACGATAAGCAGCTTTGTGGTAAACGGGATTCTTAACTTCTTATCGGCTTATCTCATTTTTCGTCATCATCCGGCGGTGCCCGTAGCGGGGCAGGGTGGAATGTTTCAGGATTCGATCGGAGAGACGCTGATTGTGACTTTTCTGAGCTATCTAGTCCCTGCGCTGATTGGAAGGAGCAGGCGGAGAGCGGGAACATTGCCAGCGTCGGGATCGAAACCAAAGCCGAGCGGAAACATCTCCTTGAGAGCGTTGGGAATCGCCGTGCTCTTTACATTAGTGCTGACGGGGGTCAATGCGCTGCTGCTGCCGAGGAGCTTTGGAAGCGTGGTGACGCTGCATACCGAGTTGATGTTCAAGACGTTTTACGGCGCGGTTGTTGGCGCCCTGGCGAGTTTGCTCGCAATCCATCGCGCCCTGAACGAAGGGGATATGCTACTGAGCAAGCAGCACTAAAATGCAGATAGACGCGCGTGAACGAAGCGGCGTCAGATCAGATATGGCGCTCGCTTGGGATGGATGACACCAGGATGACAACCGACTGAAGGGTGATAACGTGACAGAGCATATAGATGTGTTGATTGTGGGCGCGGGGCTGTCAGGAATTTGCGCTGCCCGGCAGTTGCAGCTTCATTGCCCGAAGAAGACGTTTTTGATCGTAGAAGGGCGTGAGGCGCTGGGCGGTACGTGGGACCTGTTCAAGTATCCTGGCATCCGATCGGACTCGGATATGCATACCATGGGCTTTTCCTTTCGGCCGTGGAAAGAAGAAAAAGTAATCGCTTCGGGCTCATCGATCTTGAATTATTTGAAGGAAACCGCGGCAGAATACGGTATCGATCGGTATATACGCTATCGCCACCGAGTGCTGGAGGTGCATTGGTCATCCGAGGATGCTCAGTGGACGGTGAATGTGCAAGCAGGAGAGACTAAGCAGTCTACGACTTACACGTGCTCCTTTCTATTCATGTGCACGGGTTACTACAATTATGACAAGGGCCACACGCCTGAATTTGCGGGCGCGGAGAAATTTGGCGGCACAATCGTGCATCCGCAGCTGTGGCCGGAGAACCTGGACTATGCCGGCAAGCAGGTCGTCATCATTGGCAGCGGCGCTACGGCCGTAACTCTGGTTCCTTCAATGGCGAAGACTGCCGGGCACGTCACGATGCTGCAGCGTTCACCAACGTATATCGTTGCGCGGCCGGATGTCGATCCTTTCGTGATGAAATTGCGCCGCTTCCTGTCTGCCGAGACGGCTTCGCGCCTAGCGCGCTGGAAGAACATTCTGCTCGGCATGTATTTCTATAAGCTTGCGCGCACCAAGCCAGAGAAGATGGCTGCGGCGATCATCGGCGGGGCAAAGGCGCATCTCGGCCCGGAGTACGACGTAGGAACTCACTTTACGCCGACGTACAAGCCCTGGGATCAGCGCATGTGCCTGGTACCGGATGGAGATTTGTTTGCGTCCATTCGCAAGGGGGATGCGACGATCGTAACGGATAAGATTGATCACTTTACGGAGCATGGAATCAAGCTGCAGTCGGGCAAGGAGTTGCCGGCGGACATCATCGTCACGGCTACCGGGCTAAAGCTGCAGTTGGTGAGCGGGATCTCAATGTTTGTGGACGGACAGAAAGTAGAGCTATCCAAGATCTTCAACTATAAAGGAACGATGTTCAGCGGAGTGCCGAACTTTGCCATTATGATCGGCTACACCAATGCATCTTGGACGTTGAAGGCGGAACTGACGAGCAGGTATTTCTGCCGGCTGATCAACTATATGCAGAGCCATGGCTTCCGGAGCGCAGTGCCCAAGGTGACCGACGACATCGGGGAGCAGCCGTTGATGAGTCTGCAGGCAGGATACGTACAACGCGAACTCGCCCATCTGCCGAAACAAGGTCTAAAACGGCCGTGGACGTTGCAGCAGAACTATCCAAAGGACATCCTGGCGCTGCGGTATGGAAAGGTGAACGACGGGGCGCTGGTCTTTTCCCAATAATTAGAGATGCGATCAGGCCGATTCCTGCGGAACATTCAGCTTACTTCACTAACCTGCAGGAACCTGGCCGACCAACTCGGCCGCATTGCGGGCGGGGGATACGAACTCATCGAAGTGGGGTCCTTCCCCGCGCACCGCAAAACCACGCTGATTGGAGAACTCGCGAAAGCCATCGAGCCCGTGATGGCGCCCCATGCCGCTCATCCCGACCCCGCCGAAGCCCAGATCCTTAAGGCCTGCCTGCACTGCGGCGGCATTGACCGCGGCGCCGCCCGAGACAGTCTCTCTCAATACATGCTCGATAACCGGCACATCGCTTCCCATGACATAGACGCCCAGTGGACGATCGTTTGCATTGATGCGCTCGATGACCTGGTCTACCTCGTCATAGGGAATCACCGGAACAATGGGTCCAAAGATTTCCTCCTGCATCATGCGCAGGTCTTCGGGAGGATCGAGCACGAGCGAGAGCGGCATCTGCCGGCTCTGCCGATCGACGCTCCCGTCTGTCTCAAGCGTCACGATACGCACCTTGCGGTCTTCCGCCTCGGCGAGCATCTCCGTAATTCGGTCCAGGTGCCGGTCCGAGACAATACCCGTGCAGGCCTGTGAACGGGCATAGCCGGGCATCGCTGCGGCCATGAACTCTGAAGCCATACGGGTGAAGTTGTCCAGGTCTGCGCGCGGCACAAAGCAATGATCGACCGAGACGCACATCTGTCCGTTCTTGATGCTCTTGACGCCCATGACCATATTGACGAGGTCGGCAGTTACGCTGCCGGGGAGGAAGACAGCCGGGCACTTGCCTCCCAGTTCCAGCGTTACCGGGGTCAGGTTTTGCGCGGCGGCCGCCATGATCTGCTTGCCTACGTTTGAGCTGCCCGTATAGAGCAGATGATCGAGCGGCAAGGCGCTAAAGGCACGCGCTAATTCCAATCCACCCACGGCAACATAGGCCAAGTCCTGCGCGAAGTGCTGCGCAATCATTTGCTCCATCGCGGTGGCGCACTCCGGGGCGAGCTCCGAGGGCTTGAGCATGAAGCGGTTGCCGGCCGCGAGAATGTCCACCATGGGTCCGATGCCGATCTCGAACGGAAAATTCCACGGAGCAATGTTGCCGACGACGCCCTTCGGTTGACTTTTTAGGAACGCTCGCAGCGCGCCCTTGTACGCCGCGTCTACCTCCCGGGGCTCGGGCTGCATCCAGTTCTCCAGGTGAGCGATGGCAAACTGCGCTCGCAAGATGACCGGCTGCACTTCGAAGGCATCCGCGGCCGCAGTGGAATGGGCGCCAAAATCTTTGCTGAGAGCCTTGTAGATCTGTTCCTTGCTGCTCTCCATCATCGTGATGATGCGCTCAAGGCGCTCACGACGCACAGCGAGAGTGGGCAAGCGGTCGGCGGCAAAGGCGCGGCGTTGCGCCTGGAAGGCTGCCTGCATCCGGTGAATCGCTTCCGCGTCGCCGCTGACTGCCGTGGTCGTTTTTTCAGCTTCCAGCAATGCCATATGATCTCCTTGTGCCGAGGCCCGCACGTCTGGTGTGGGCTGCTGCGTGCGCCATTGTTTTCAAGTCAGAACTTGAAAAGACTCGAATGCGGAACGATGCTAGCAGGTTCCAGCAAGAGTCGGCAACGATGGCCTGGGCACTGGGAAGACGGCTGCGGATTCAGGGACGGTTGCGGCCCAGCCGATCGTGGCTGGAGACCCAATCGCCACGTACGATCGCGCTCGACAGAGAGAGTTCTCCTGCAAGAACGGTAGCCGCGCAAATCTCTGCAAACTTATTTGCCTGGCCGGTACCGTAGCAGCCGAGCAGGTGAAGACATTCGCGTTGCGTGGCGAGTCCCGTTCCTCCACCGTAGGTTGCGACGACGAGGGACGGTATGGTGATGGAACAGTAGTAATCCCCGTTGGCAAGCAGCTGCGCGTACACAATCGCCGCCTGCGATTCGGCGACGTTGGCTACGTCCTGGCCGGTGGCGATAAAAAGCGCGGTCAGCCCGTTTGCAGAATGGGCTCCGTTGTTAGAGGAGCCGGCCATGAATGCGCCTGCCTGGGAGATCTGCCGAACGTGAAACAGGGCCGCCGCATCCACACCCATGATGCGCTGCAACGCTTCGTTCAGGATAGTCGCCTCAGCGATCACGCGTTTGCCTCGCGTCTCAATCGTGTTCATCTGTGAGTGCTTTTTATCCGTATCGATATTGCCCGAAAGCACGAAGCGAGGAGCAGAAGGATGATTGGCCTGGATCCACTGGCAGGCTGCCAGCGTAGCCTTGCCGACCATATTCTGTCCGGCTGCATCGCCGGTTGTGTAGTTGAAGCGCAGGTAAAGCAGCCGGCCCAAGATGTAGCTGCGCAACTCCACCAGCTTGCCGGCGGAGGTGGTCGCTTCTGCCGCCTGGCGAACGCCTTCGATGTGAGCGTCGATCCATTCGCCAAGCGAACGAGCCTCGAGAGCATCGCTGACTTCAAAGACGGGCGAGCGCTGCATGCTGTGCTTGACGACGGTGGCCTGGACGCCGCCGCACTCGGTGAGCAAGCGCATGCCGCGGTTATAGCTCGCGACCAGCGTACCTTCCGTCGTGGCCAGTGGAACGTAGAAGTCGCCGCGAGCATGCTCTCCAGTTAACCGCAGAGGACCTGCAAGGCCAAGTGGCACCTGAGCCACGCCGACGAAGTTTTCGATGTTTCCTGGCAGCAGATCCGGCGAGAAAGAATACTGCCCCACATGCCCCAGCGGAGAGCCGGTACGCTCCTCCAGAAATACCCTCCGCCGCGCCGCGGCTTCGCGCGTGTAATCGTTCTTTTTATCGCGCGGAATCGGCGTTCGTTCGGGGTTGTTCGAGGTCATAACCTGTAAGCGTACCATGCAGAAAGATTGCCCAGAGCCGATTTGGAAGCGGGATGGAACAGATGGCAGAACGCAAGGATTACAGGCATTTCGTTGCAATCCCCACGCGGTGGCGCGATAACGACTTGTATGGCCACGTCAACAACATCGAGTACTATGGCTACTTCGACACGGCCATCAACCTGTATCTCATAAAGCGTGGGGAACTGGACATCCATGCCGGCGGACGGATAGGCATATGCGCGGAGTCGCATTGCAAGTTCATCGCCGAGCTTGCCTTTCCAGAGATCGTGGAGGCAGGGCTGCGGGTGGAACACCTGGGCAGAAGCAGCGTCCGATACGGCATCGGTCTGTTTCGCCAAGGAGTGGTCGCGGCGGCAGCGGAAGGCTGGTTTGTCCATGTCTTTATCGATCGCCTGAGCCGCCGTCCCGTAGAGTTGGATCCCGTTCTGCGCGCTGCGCTCGAAGAGCTGCAAACAGAGGTGCAGGCATGAAGGTCAAAGCAGCGGTCCTGCGCGCGAGCGGATACGCGCAGCCGTTCGCGGAATCGCGTCCGCTGGTGATTGAGACTGTCAACCTTGCACCTCCGGGACGTGGAGAAGTGCTGGTGCGGATTCTTGCGGCAAGCCTGTGCCACTCCGATTTGTCGGTGATCGATGGCTCTCGTCCGCGCCCTTTGCCGATGGTGCTGGGCCACGAAGCGACCGGTGAGATCGTCGAGCTTGGCGAGGGCGTGGAAGGCTTGAGGGCCGGCGATCGGGTGATCCTTGTGTTCGTGCCGGCCTGCGGTCATTGCGAGCCGTGCGCGACCGGCAGGCCGGCTCTCTGCGAGCCGGGCGCCGCGGCCAACGGTGCGGGAGAACTGCTGGGCGGCGGCCAGCGCTGGACCGACGACGAAGGCAATCGCTTGCGGCATCATCTGGGCGTCTCAGCCTTTGCCGAGTACGTGGTGGCTTCGGCGCGCTCGGTCGTCAGGATCGATCGCGAACTCGCTCCGGAGATCGCGGCGCTGTTCGGCTGCGCGGTCCTGACGGGCGTTGGGGCGGTGGTCAACACAGCGAAGATCACGTCGGGGGAGAGCGTGGCCATCTTCGGCCTTGGGGGAGTAGGCCTGGCGTCGTTGCTGGGCGCGCGTTGCTCGGGTGCGTATCCGATCCTTGCTGTGGATGTGAACCCGGAGCGGCTTGCGCTGGCGCTTGCCCTGGGAGCTCACCACGCGTTCGATGCCCGGTCGGCCAGCCTCATTGAGGATATGCGGGAGGCGACTCACGGCGGTGTCCAATACGCGATCGAATCCGTAGGCAAGGAAGCTGTCCTGGCGCAGGCCTATGCGGTGACACGCCGCGGCGGAACGACGGTGAGCGTCGGCTTGCCTGCTCCGGACAAGCGGCTCAGCATTCCGGCGGTGAGTCTGATCGGCGAAGAGCGAACGATTAAAGGCTCGTACATGGGCTCCGCGGTGCCCTCGCGCGACCTGCCGCGCTTCATCGCACTCTACCGCGCCGGCCTGCTTCCGGTCGATCGCCTGCTGACTCATCGGCTTGGTCTCGAGGAGCTGAACGAGGGGTTTGACCGGCTGGCTCGCGGAGAGGCGATCCGGCAGGTCGTAATTTTTTGATCGTCAGCGTTCGATTGTTTGGCCGGTAGAATCTAGTTCAGGATAGAAACGAATGAGCGATCTCTTGGTAAGCGTCTCCGGCATCTGCGGACGAATTACATTGAATCGGCCACGCGCCATGAATGCCCTGAGCCTTTCGATGGTGGAAGAGATGCACGCCGCCCTTACCACGTGGGCGCAAGACGACGGCGTACAGTTTGTGCTCGTCGATGGCGCAGGCGGCCGGGGGCTTTGCGCCGGGGGAGATATCCGCGCGATATACGATGCGATCATCGGCGGCCAGCCGGAAGCGGCAACGGCCTTCTTTCGCAAGGAGTATCAGCTCAACTATTTTATTTCGCGCTACCCCAAACCGTATGTGGTTCTGATGGACGGCATCGTCATGGGCGGCGGCATCGGTATTGCAAGCCATGGATCGCATCGCCTCGTAACCGAGCGCGCGCAACTCGCCATGCCGGAGACCGCCATCGGTTTCATCCCGGATGTCGGCGGCACGTATCTGCTCGGCATTGCGCCCGGCGAACTCGGCACGTATATGGCTCTTACGGGCAGCCGCGTGGGAGCGGCAGAGGCAATCCACTGCGGCTTGGCCGACAGCATGATCCGCAGCGAGGACCTGCAACGCATTACGGTCGAGCTCGAAGCCTGCACCAGCCTGGCTGACCTGGAGCAATGTCTTCGCGGTCACGCGGTCCAGGCGCCCCAGGGCATCGCACAAGAGCGGCAACCCTGGATCGATACCTGCTTCGCGGCATCCACGGTGGAGGCCATTGTGACAGCTCTGCGCGAGCACCCTAATGCCGAGGCGAAGGCGAGTGCGGAGGTTTTGATGAAGATGTCTCCGACCTCGCTCAAGCTGACCCTGAAGGCAGTGCGGAGTGCCCGGCTTGCTCATGACCTGGCGAGCTCATTGAGACAGGAGTTTCGGCTTGCCCAGGCATGTGAGAAAGGGCACGATTTGGTGGAGGGGATTCGGGCCGCCATCGTGGACAAGGACCGCAATCCGAAGTGGTCTCCGGCGCGGTTGGAAGAGGTCACACCGGAGATGGTTGAGGCCTGTTTCGGCGATGCGGACGCAGAGGATGTATCGCTGGCGCTGGACTAAGCTGGGCCGGCTCGCCACCCCCGGCTTCGTCTGACAGCCTAGAGTATCCCTGAGTGTAGCTGTCATTGAGAAGCGAAGCCGATCTTCGCCTATGGTAAAGAGACGACAGCTTTTGATGAATTCCAACTCCAAGAAACTGTTCCAGCTCTAAGCGAGGACGTGCTTGGCGATCGTGGCGAGCTGCATGTTTGAGGTGCCCTCATAGATGCGCCCGATCTTTGCGTCGCGATAGAGCTTTTCTACGGGATAGTCCTTGACGAAGCCATACCCGCCAAAGAGCTCGACGCACTCGCTGGCGATGCGTTCGGCTGCCTGCGAGACGAAGTACTTGGTCATCGCCGCTTCCTTGACGAAGGACTGGCCTGCTACCTTGCGGCGGGCGGCGTCGTGGACCATCAGCTTGCAGGCTTCGATCTCGGTGGCCATCTTGGCGAGCGAAAACTGGACTGCCTGGAACTCCGCGACCGGCTTGCCGAACTGCCTTCTCTCCTGCGTGTACTTCAGCGCGTGGCCCCAGGCTCCAATGGCCAGGCCAAGCATCTGTGCGGCGATCCCGATGCGGCCTTCGTTCAGTGTTTCCATAGCGATCCTGTAGCCTTTGCCGATTTCGCCAAGAACCGCCGAAGCCGGCACGCGGCACTCTGAAAACAACAATTCACAGGTGGAGGATGCGCGGATGCCGAGCTTGTTCTCCTTTTTGCCGATGGTGAATCCGGGCGTGTCGCGCTCCACCAGGAAGGCGGTGATGCCTTTGTAGCCGAGCGATGCGTCGACGGTCGTGAAGACGATGAAGAGTCCGGCTTCGGCGGCGTTTGAGATCCATAGCTTGCTGCCGTTCAGGATGTAGTCCCCGCCATCCTTGCGCGCCGTCGTCTTGAGCGCAAAGGCGTCCGAGCCGGAGCTTGCCTCACTGAGCGCGTAGGAGCAGATGAGGTCCGTCGTAATGCGCGGCAGATACTGCTCCTTTTGAGCGGAGGTGGCAGAGGCTAAAAGTGCATTTACAGTCAGGGTGTTCTGCACATCGACCATCGTGCCGACCGCGGGATCGACTGAAGAGATCTCCTGAATGGCGAGGATGGAGCTGAAGAACGAAGCGCCTCCTCCGCCATACTCCACGGGCACCTCAATGCCCATCAATCCTTGATCAAAGAGTTTTTTGATCAGGCCGGAATTCATCTGCTGTGCCTCATCCATCGACTGCGCCAGCGGCGCGATCTCCTTGCGGGCGAATTTGCGCACCGTTTGCTGAAGAAGCTGCTCGTCTTCGCTCAGCATGGTCAGCGGTAGATGCTCTTGAACGGCTTCCAATTCCTGGATCATGATCTTTCCCTGACGTCGAGTTTTCGTTCGACCTCATACTATTCTACCGGTCGGTCAAATAGATAGTCCGGCCGCTGCTTTCGACAGATTTCCGCAAAGGGGCAAATCCTGGCGCTTTCTCTCCCCGCAGAAAGGCGCCCAGACTACCGCCCTATACACTGAGTTTCATTGACTCTTCGGGGGAGCTGTCTTGCCTGCAACAACCAAAAAACGCGCAGAGAAACCGGCCGCGGGAGAGCCTTGGAAGGCCTTCAAGGTTCGTCATCGCAGCATGGACCTGAAACGCGACGCGGTCACCAAGACGGCGGCCCATCTGTTTCTGGAGCATGGCTACCAGAAGACCTCGATGAGCCTGCTTGCCGCGCGGCTCAAGGTTACGAAGCCGGCCCTTTACTATTACTTCCGCAACAAGGAAGAGATCCTGGTTGAGTGCTATCGCAGCGGCATCGCCGCGATTGAAGACAATCTGGGCCGCCTGAGTCCGGACGCGGGCTCCGCGCTGGCGAGGCTCCGGCTGTATGTTCATGAGTACGCAACGGTGGTGTTGACGCATGAGTTTGGGCGCTGCGTGGCAATGATCGACGACTCTGAGCTCTCGGCCGACACGCGCCGGGGTGTGCGCGATTTGAAGCGCCGGCTGGATCTCTCCTTCCGAACCCTGGTCGCGGAAGGGATTGCGGATGGGTCGATCGCGGAGTGCAATCCGAAGCTGGTCTCCTTCGCCATCGCGGGCGCCATCAACTGGGCCGGAAGCTGGTACAAGCCATCCGGAGAGCTGCTGCCGGAGCACATTGCGGCAGCCTTCACGCAGATCCTGACGGGTGGACTTCAGACCGGGGCCGCCACGTCAAAATAAGCCGCTTCCCAGAGATTCTGGGATCGCCGATCCGTTTCGCGGCAGGGTTCGGCTTTGCTTTTGTTTCGTTCACGCACATCCCGTGACTGGGGTGAAATGCCGGCTTGACTATTTTACCCAGCGTTCAGTAAGCTTCATCTCGTCACCGTGACCCTGCGCATTGGCGCGCCGGCGCGGCAGCTGAAAGAGGAGCTTTGGATGGCGCAGGTTTCTGAAATCGTTCTTCCTGTGGAGCCTGGGCTGGAGCAGGAGAAGCAGTCCGCCCGGCAGTACGACATCCGTCAAGTCGCGGTGCTCGGTGCGGGCACCATGGGCGCGCGCATTGCGGCGCACATAGCGAATGCCGGGCTTCCGGTGCTGCTGCTGGACATGGTTCCGGCAAGTGGAGCGCGCAATAGCCTGGCGACGGCGGCACTCGCGAACCTGAAGTCCGGCAGACCGGCCGCGTTTGCCTCGGCCGCTGCGGCTGAGCTTGTCCGGGTCGGCAACTTCGACGATGACCTGCCGCGGTTGAGCCAGTCCGACTGGGTGATTGAAGCCGTTGCGGAGAACCTGGAGATCAAACGTGCGCTGTTGGCGAGGGTGGCCGGGCACCTGCATGCCAACGCTATTCTGACCACCAACACGAGCGGTCTGCCGGTAGCGAGGATCGCCGAGCAGTTGCCGGCGGATGTGCGGCGGCGCTGGTTTGGCACGCACTTTTTCAATCCTCCGCGCTATATGCGACTGCTTGAGATCATCTCCACGCCGGAGGCCGATCCGCTGGCGGTAGAGCGGATCTCGGATTTTGGCGATCGCCAGCTAGGCAAGGAGGTGGTTCCGGCCAGTGACGTGCAGAACTTTATCGCCAATCGCGTCGGAACGTTTTCCATGATGAACACGGTCAAGATCATGGAGGAGCAGGGGCTGACGGTGGAGGAGGTCGATCTGCTGACCGGCAAAGCGATCGGCTGGCCGAAGAGCGGAACGTTCCGCCTGGCGGATATGGTCGGCATCGATGTGCTGGCGAACGTGGCGCGCAACTTCAAGGCAAGCGCCTCCGATGAGCGCTCGGATGTCGAGCTTGCGGAGGTCATCGTGCGATTGATCGACCGCAAGTGGCTGGGCGACAAGACCAAGCAGGGCTTTTACAAGAAGGATCGCGGAGCCGATGGTAAAGAGCTTCGCCAGGTGCTCGATCCCGCGACGATGGAGTATAAGCCGGCGTCTGTGGTGTCTTTGCCGGCGCTTGAAATAGGCGGATCGCTGCCCGTGCGTTTGCAGGCGCTGCTAGCCGAGGATCCGGCAACGGAGAAGGCCGCGGCTTTCTACTGGAAGGTTTTGCCTGAGCTCTGGTCATATGCGGCCAACCGCATTGGGGAGGTGACGGAGACGCTGGTCGATATCGACCGGGCGATGACCTCCGGCTTCAACTGGGAGCTTGGGCCGTTTGCCATGTGGGACGCGGCCGGCATGGCTGCCGTTGTGAGCAAGATGCGCGTCATGGGGATGCCCATTCCGGCATCGGTCGAGAAGCTCCTGGCCGCGGGCGGCGAGTCCTGGTACAGAGCGAACGGCGCGGAGTATTTTGACGTTCCATCGGGCGGCTATCGTCCGGTCAACCGCAACCCGGAGCATGCCTCGATTGCCACCTACAAGCAGGCGCACGGTGTCTTCGCGGGCAATGCGAGCGTGTCGCTTATCGACTTGGGCGACGGAATCGGCTGCTTTGAGCTGCATTCGAAGATGAACTCGCTCGGCGGCGATACGGTGAGCTTCCTGCAGGAGCAGCTTGAGCCGGGGAGCGATGCCGTCAGAAATTTCGATGGATTTGTGATCTCAACCGACGCGCAGAATTTTTCCGTCGGTGCAAACATCCTGCAGTTGCTTGAGCGCGTTCGGTCAGGCAAATGGGACGAGCTGGCCGCAATGGTCGCGCAGTTCCAGCAGATGACCCAGGCGGTAAAGTTTTGTGCCCGGCCAGTGGTGGCGGCACCGGCAGGGATGGCGCTTGGCGGTGGATGCGAGATCTGTCTGCACTCCGCGCGCCGGCAGCCGCACCTTGAGCTATCGACCGGGCTGGTGGAGGCCGGAGTGGGACTCATTCCGGGCGGCGGCGGCTGCAAGGAGATGATGCTGCGGGCGATCGCGGACGCAGATACGGTGAGGACGGACGCGCGCGGGGAGTCGGTCGAGATTCTCGAGACGATCCGGACCGTCTTTGAGATGATTGCGATGGCCAAGGTATCGACCTCGGCGCAAGACGCGCGGAGCATGCACCTGCTGACCGCGAGCGATGCCATCACGATGAATCGGAGCCGCCTGGTGACGGACGCCAAGAGGCAGAGTCTGCGGATGGCTCGCGAAGGCTACACGGCTCCAATCAGCCGCAAAAACATTCCAGCGCCCGGCGCGAGCGTGTTCGCCACGCTGAAGCTGGCCGTTTACCTGATGCAGGAGGGTGGCTTCGCCAGCCGGCACGATGGCAAGGTCGCAACGCATGTGGCGAAGATTCTGACCGGCGGTGACATCACGCCGGGTACGCTGCTCACGGAGGAGTTTGTGCTTGAGCTTGAGCGCGAGGCCTTCCTGTCGCTCTGCGCAGAGCCTAACACTCTCGAGCGGATCGAATACACGTTGAAGACCGGGAAGCCGCTGCGGAATTAGCCGCATCACTGAAGCGGTCGGCAAGCATCCAGATCATGAGGGTCAGCCAATGAAGGAAGCAGTTTTAGTCAGTGCGGTGCGAACAGCGGTCGGCAAGGCCCCTAAAGGGACACTGCGCTTTACCCGGCCGGATGAGCTGGGCGCCATTGCGGTCCAGGCGGCTGTTGAGCGCGTTCCACAGCTGGATCCGCGCGAGATTGAGGACGTGATTATCGGCTGCGCGATGCCGGAGGCGGAGCAAGGCCAGAACGTGGCGCGATTGATCTCGCTGCGGGCGGGCCTGCCGATTGAGGCGGCGGCAATGACCGTGAACCGTTTCTGCGCCTCGGGGCTGCAGACGATTGCGCTGGCGGCGGAACGCATTCGTGGCGGCGGCGGGGACGTGCTGGTGGCCGGCGGTGCGGAGTCGATGTCGTACCTGCCGATGGGCGGCAATAAGATGACCGCAAATCCGTGGCTAGTGGACCATCATCCGCAAGCGTACATGTCCATGGGCCTGACCGCGGAGCGCGTGGCCGCACATTACCAGATCACTCGCGAGCAGTGCGATCAGTTCGCCTTGAGCAGCCACGAAAAGGCGCTGGCCGCGATTGCCGCGGGCCGGTTCGACGATGAGATTGTGCCTGTGCCGGTCGTGAGCACTACGACCGACGAGAACGGGAGAACGCAGAACCGCGAGACTTCCTTCCAGGTCGATGAGGGGCCGCGCGCGGATACATCGCTGACTGCCCTGGCAAAGCTGCGCGCGGTCTTTCATGTTAAGGGCGTGGTGACCGCGGGCAACAGCTCCCAGACCTCGGACGGTGCGGCGGCCGCGGTCGTGATGTCCGATACTCGGGCCCGGGAGATGGGCGCGACGCCCTTGTTGCGCTTTGTGGCTTTCGCCTACGCGGGCTGCCCGCCGGAGGAGATGGGCATAGGACCGATCTATGCCATTCCGAAGGCATTGAAGCTGGCCGGCTTGACGTTAGATGAGATTGACTTGATCGAGTTGAACGAAGCGTTCGCCACGCAATCGCTGGCCGTGATCCGGACGCTTGGCATTGACCCTGAGCGGGTCAACGTGAACGGCGGCGCGATCGCCCTGGGGCATCCGCTGGGTTGTACCGGGACCAAGCTGACCGCGACGCTTGCGCGCGAGATGAAGCGACGCGGCTCAAAATACGGGATGGTCACGATGTGTGTTGGTGGCGGCCAGGGTGCGGCAGGCATCTTTGAGAATCTTCAGAACTAATCTTCGCGCACGAAGAGCAAGGCAATACAAGGAGACAAGATGAGTCCGACGATGGAGATGGCAGCGATACAACGCGGCAAAGGCGGCATGTTTCTGATCGAGGACCTCTTGCCCGAGGATGTGTTTACGCCCGAGGATTTTACGCCCGAGCAGAAGCAGATCGACCAGATGACCAGGCAGTTCGCGGAGGAGAAGATCCTCACGCAGGTCGCAGCCATTGAGGCTAAAGACTTCAATCTCAGCCGAAAGCTGATGCGCGAGCTGGGCGAGCTTGGACTGCTGGCCGTGGATGTAGCGGAGGAGTACGGCGGTCTGGACATGGACAAGGTGACCTCCACGCTGATCATCGAGAATCTCTGCGTGACGGGCAGCTTTGCGGTCATCTTCAATGCGCATACCTGCATCGGCACGCTGCCGCTGGCCTGGTATGGAACGCCGGAGCAGAAGGCAGCTTACCTGCCCAAGCTAGCGTCCGGAGAATGGATTGCGGCGTATGCCTTGTCGGAGTCGTCCGCGGGCTCAGATGCGATGAATATCCGCGCGCGCGCCACGCTGAGCGAGGATGGCAAGCACTATCTGCTGAACGGCGAGAAAATGTGGATTTCCAATGCCGGCTTTGCGGATCTGTTCACCATCTTTGCCAAGATCGACGGCGAAAAATTCTCGGCGTTTCTGGTTCCGGCGGGCACCCCGGGGCTCACCATTGGGAACGAAGAGCATAAGCTCGGCATCCGCGGCTCCTCCACCTGCCCGCTTATCCTGAACGACTGCAAAGTGCCGGTGGAGAATCTGCTGGGCACGGCCGGCAAAGGACATCTGATCGCCTTCAACATCCTGAATGTGGGCCGTTACAAGCTGGGCGCAAACATGATTGCGGCGGCCAAGCAGGCGTACCGGGACGGTCTCCGCTATGCCAAGGAGCGCGTCGGCTTTGGCAAGTCGATCGTGCAGTTCGGCTTGGTGAAGGAGAAGCTCGCTGACAGTGCAGCGGCTATTTATGCGCTGGAATCCGCGGTTTACCGTGTCGTCGGAGCCATCGACGCTTCGCTTGCGGAGCTGGACAAGAGCGCGCCGACTTACTTGCAGAGCCTGCAGAAGCGCATTGAAGAGTTTGCGGCGGAGTGCTCGATCCTTAAGTTTGCCGGCTCTGAGCTGGCGGAGCGGGTCGTCGATCAGATGCTGCAGCTTCACGGCGGCTACGGCTATGTCGAGGAGTTTCCGGCGGAGCGGCAGTATCGAGACATCAGGATCAACAAGATCTTCGAGGGCACCAACGAGATCAATCGCGTCATCACGACGACGTGGATGATGAAGCGGGCGCAGGCCGGCGCGCTTGCTCTTCTGCCGGCCATCGAGAGCCTGACGAGAGAGATTGCCGCGGGGCCGCTCGAGGCGGGGACGTACGGCGGACCTCTGGCCGCGGAGAAGGCGTTGCTGGCGAGCGCAAAGAAAATAGCCTTGTTCTGCACCGGACTCGCAGCGCAGAAGTTCGCCGCCGAACTCCCGGAGCAGCAGGAGGTGATGGGAGCGATCGCGGAGATTTTTGCTGAGGTGCTTTTGCTCGAATCGACAGTACTGCGGACGGAAAAGATGGATGGCGCAAAGCCTCTGGCGATCCAACTCGCGAAGTATTATGCGGCCCGGTCGTTCCGGGTGATTGAGTCGGCAGCAGAGCGTGTTTTGGGCGCCGTTTCCGCCGGGAACGATCTAACGACCAAGATGGCGACGTTTCACGACTTGAGCAGGCATGAGCCGGGGAATATGGTTTCGCTTGGACGCGCGATCTCGGCGGCGATGGTCGAGGCTGGACAATACTCGATCTGACTGCTCGCCAACGTTGGCGATCTGCCGATCGAAAGGCAACGGGAAGGGTTCGTATGCGGATTTTGACAGTGGTTCGGCAGGTTCTCGACGCGGAAGAAAGTGTGCGGGTAAAAGAGGGTGCGGTCGATCTCGCCGGCAGCAAGCTGGTGATGGACACCATGGACGAGTACGGCGTTGAAGAGGCGCTGCGCCTGCGCGAAGCCGGCTCGGGCATCGAGGTCGTTGTCTTGGCCATCGGTCCGGCGCGCACCGAAGAGGCCTTGCGCAGCGCGCTCGCGATGGGCGCGGATCGGGCCATTCTGGTGGAAAGCAACGAGGTACTGGATGTGATTACGGTCAGCAGTGTCGTCGCACAGGTAGCCACAAAAGAAGGAGTGGACCTGATTTTCTGCGGCGGGCAGCAGGCGGACTGGGATAGCCACGCACTCGGCGCGGCGGCCGCTGAGCGCCTGGGCTGGCCGCAGGCGACCTGGACCAACGCGCTTACGCTCTCCGGTCAGGATCTGCTAGGCAAGCACGACGTCGACGCCGGGAGCGAAGAGTTTACGCTCACCCTGCCGGCAGTCGTGACGACGCAGCAGGGCCTGAACGACCCACGCTACCCGACTCTGCCGAACATCATGAAGGCCAAGAAGAAAGAGTTGCGGCGAGATCCTGTAGCAGAGTATGCCGTGCAGCCGAAACTGAAGTACCTGCACGCCGAAGTCCAGCAGAAGGTACGTCTGCGTCATATCATCGACGGCAAAGATCCTTCCGCGGCAGCCAAACGATTAGTAGATTTATTGCGCAAGGAAGCAAGGGTGATTGCATGATTCTCATTGTGGCCGAGCATAGCGACGGCAAGTTGAGCAAGAGCACGTTTGAGATGACCCAGGCCGCGCGGGATCTGGGCCGTGAAGGACCCGTCACGATCCTGGTTCTGGGCCACGGCGTTTCGTCGGCTGCGACGCAGGCCGCGACCCTGGCCGATCAGGTTCTGGTCGTCGACGATGCCGGGCTGGCCGAATACGACGCCGAGCTTTGGGCGGCTGCGATTGCGCAGATTGCGGCGGAAGGGGAAGCGCACACCGTGCTTGCCGGCGCTAGCCGCAGCGGCCGCGAATACAGCCCGCGGGTTGCCGTCAAGCTCGACGCGCCCTTGATCGAAGATGTGATCCGCGTTCAGGATGAAGGCGGAGCACTGGTTGCGGAGCACTATACCTTTCTGGCGCGAGTAACCGAGCGCGTCCAGGCGCAGTCTCCCACGATCGTGGTGACGATCAAGCCCGGCGCGTATGCGACTGCGACGCCGAACGCGAACGCGGCTGAGCAATACGACGCGGAGGTCTCGCTGCCGCCTCGCCGGCTGGCCGTAACCTCGCGGATCACGGAAAAGAGTGAGCGCGTCGCGTTGTCCGATGCGGAGATCGTGGTTGCCGGCGGACGCGGCGTGGGAAGCTCGGAGGGCTTTACCGCCTTCGTCGAAGGCCTGGCAGACCAGACCGGCGCGGCCGTAGGCGCTACCCGCGCCGTCGTCGATGCGGGCTGGCGTCCGTATGCGGAACAGGTCGGTCAGACGGGAAAGACCGTTCAGCCCAAGGTGTACTTCGCGATCGGCATTTCAGGCGCGGTGCAGCATCTCTCCGGCATGGGCAAGAGCAAGCTGATCGTGGCCATCAACAAGGACTCCGAAGCTCCCATCTTCAAGGAGGTCGACTATGGCGTTGTGGGCGATGTGAAGGACGTGGTTCCCGCGTTGATCCGGGAGTTGAAGCAGCCCGCTTGAAGGCCGATCTGCCTGCTGGATGGCGGGACCACCTCTGCATCGAAGCGACGCAGTGTCTGGCAGGCGAGACAGTGCGCTTTAGAAACGGACAGGTATAAGCAATGCTTCCTCCCTTACAAAAGGTCCTCTTCCTGCTTTTCGCCGCAGTGACGGGAGGGCTCGGACTGCACGGCTTTTACCGTCTCTACCGGCGCATTGCCGCGGGAAGCAAGGACACGGATTCCCGCTTCGATCGCCTGCCGCAGCGCGTCTGGTACGCGTTGACCACCACGCTAACGCAGAGCCGCACCTTTCGCAAGCGACGCGTCATCGGCATCTTTCACTCCTTCATCTTCTATGGCTTTACCTTCTATCTAGTGGTCAATCTGGTCGATGCGATCGACGGCTTTATGCCGCTCTCGTTCGCCTCGCTGGGGCTGTTTGGACACCTCTATGTGCTGCTTGCGGATGTGCTGAGCGCACTGGTGCTGGTCGGTGTGGTTGCGCTGGTTTTGCGGCGCTTCCTGCTTCCCGCGAGATCCGATTTCCGCTTCAATGAGCGAACCCTGCTGCATCCGGACGTGAAGCGCAGGTACATCACCTTCGATTCGATCATCGTCTCGACATTTATTCTGTTTCACGTCGGCAGCCGTGCCGTGGGCGCCGGGGCCTTGGTGGCCGCGGAAGGACCGAACCGCTTCGCGCCGTTCGCCACCTTGCTCTCGCATCTATTCACGCGGCAAGATGCACTGGGCTGGCGCATCTTCGGCTATTGGGGCGCGCTCGGCAGTGTGCTCGCCTTTCTGGTCTACTTCCCTTATTCCAAGCACATCCACATCTTCATGGCGCCGGCGAAGTATTTGGTTCAGCGGCCGGTCGCTTCCGGCGTGTTGCCGGCGATGCAGCTTGACCTTGAGGCGGAAGCGCCCAAGCTGGGTGCGGAGAAGCTCGAAGACCTGGCCTGGCCCCGGCTGCTCGATGCCTATGCCTGCATTCAATGCAATCGGTGCCAAGATGTCTGTCCCGCGACGGCTACCGGCAAGAGTCTCTCGCCGTCCGCGCTTGAGATCAATAAGCGCATGGAACTGAACGAGATCGCCAAGCATCAGCCCGGATTTGAGCGGGGGCAGGCGAGTCCAAATCCCTTGCTGAGCTTTGCCCTGACGCCCGAAGCCGCCTGGGCGTGCACGACTTGTGGCGCATGCATCGATATCTGCCCGGTCGGGGATGAACCAATGCTCGACATTATCGATATACGGCGTCAGCAGCTGATGATGGAAGGCGAATTTCCGGCTCAGTTGCAGACTGCGTTCCGAGGGATGGAACGCTCGAAGAATCCGTGGGGAATCAGCCACGACAAGCGCCTCGATTGGGCGCAAGGCTTGAACGTAAAGACGACCGACCAGAATCCGGAGCCCGAGGTCCTCTTCTGGGTGGGATGCGCGGCGAGCTACGATCCGCAATCGCAGAAGACAGCGCGCGCCTTCGTTCAGCTGCTCGACTACGCGGGCGTGGATTATGCGGTGCTGGGCAAGCGGGAGTGCTGCACGGGCGACACCGCGCGGCGGTCCGGGAACGAGTATCTTTATCGGCAGCTTGCAGACACGAACGTTGCAACGCTCAACGAAGTAAAGCCTAAGCTAATTGTCGCCACCTGCCCTCATTGCATGAACACGGTGGGCAAGGAATATCAGCAGCTTGGCGGCGACTTCAAGGTGATGCACCACACGGAATATCTCGAGACTCTGGTCGCAAGCGGCAAGCTGGTTGCGGATGCAACCGAGGCTAAGGTCACCTATCATGATCCGTGTTACCTGGGCCGGCACAATGGCGTCTACGACGCGCCGCGCAACCTGCTGCATGTGCTGAGTAATACAGTGACCGAGATGCCGCGCAACCGGGAGAACTCCTTCTGCTGCGGCGCGGGAGGGGCGCAGTTCTGGAAGGAGGAGGAGGCGGGTTCGGAGAGGATCTCGGACAATCGCTATCGAGAAGCGCAGCAGAGTCTCGCGGGCACAGAGGATAAGGTGCTGGCGGTAGGCTGTCCCTTCTGTAAGAGCATGCTTGAGAGCACACCCGGAAAGGGAACCGATACGATTGCCGTGCGCGATGTGGCGGAACTGCTTCTGGAAGGTGTGCAGAAGCGAATGGGTTACGCATCGCCCGCAGTCGTTGAGCAGACCACTGCGGCGCCTCTGGCGCACTTTGAGTCCGCAGCCGCGGCTGGCCTTGCGACTGAAGCGCACCTGGTCCTGACGACTGAAACTGCCTTGAGCCGATCATCCGAGGTGATTGTTCCTGAAGCGCCCGCGCCGGAAGCGCGCCGAAAGTGGTCTCCCAAAGCTGCTCCACAGACGACTGCTTCAGCCCCATCCAGTGCAAGCGATGCGCACGATGCGGCTGCAAGCATCGAGGCTCCGCTTCAGGAAATCTCCGTAGCCGTTTCAACGTCCGATCCTTCCAAACGCAAGCAGTGGGCTCCAAAGCGCTCGCCCGCTGGCGATGCGAAAGCTACTGTCACCAGCGGCCTTGTGGAGACAACACCAGCGAGCGTGCCTCCGCCGCCGTCTTTCGACAAGCCGAGTATCAGCGCACAGCTTTCGGAAGCCAATGAGACTGTGCTGCCAGAGGCGCCGGCTGCCGATACACCCAAGCGCAAGGCCTGGACTCCGAAAAAATCTGTCGCGGCGGACAAGCCGGAGTAAGCACCCGCTCAGCTTGATCCGTAGTGCTAGATCAGGCGACCTCCCGTTGAATGGCGGCGAAGGCTAGAAGGTTTTCGATCGAGGTGGGCCGGCCGAAGAGATAGCCCTGCGCCTCTTTGCAGCCGGTCCTGAGGACTTTATCCAGCTGCGAACGAGTCTCGACGCCTTCAGCGACAAGCGGGATTTGCAGCTTGCGCACAAACGCTACCAGGCCATCGAAGATAGGCCAGCTTCGGCTCGATCCACGAAGGATCGTACGGTCCGTTTTGAGACGGTCGACCTTGAGCTTGCAGAGGTGCTGCAGGTTGGCCTGGCCGCAGCCAAAGTCATCGAGCGCTATGCTGACTCCCATTTCCTGCAGTTTACGAAGATTGTGGCGATTGACTCGTCCCTGGGTGATCAGGATGCGCTCGGTGATCTCTATCTCGAGCGACTCCGGCGAGAGCCCGGTTGAGGAGAGAATCTGCTGCACTAAAGGAACGAATTGTATGTTCTCCAACTGCGCCAAAGAGGCGTTGACGGACATGCGAAAGCGTGAATCAAAGGCCGCTTGGAGACGTACGGCTGCCTGGCATGCGCTCAGCAGACACCAAGCGCCTAATTCGAAGTCGGTCCCGGTGGCCTCCGCCTGGCGGATGATGCGGAGCGGCGCGCGATTTTGATCTTCAAATTTATGACGGAGCAAGGCCTCTACCCCCAATGGCCGGCCGCTGGGCAAGTGAACGATGGGCTGGAAGGCGAGACTGAACTCTTGATTGGCGATCGCGTGGGCTACGGTATTTGCCGGTGTGCGCCGGCGAGTGCTTCCTGAAAGCGCCCTGACGGCAGGACGGGAGAGAGAGAGTGCCGTTCTGGGGTTAAGGCAGAGCTCGAGCGAGCTACGACGCAGGCCCTCTGCAAAGGGAATTGCGGGTTGAAAACCGAGCAATCGCCGAGCGAGACGGATATCGGCGACCGAGTGGCGAATCTCGCCGGCGCGGGCCGGCTCGTTGACGTAAGGACCTGGAAAACGGCTGAGTTCGCCAATGGCATGCGCGACTTCCCGGATGGTGTGTCGCTGGCTAGAACCTATGTTGAAGGCGCGGCCGGAGACCGAAGCTGCTTCGGCCTCGGCGGCAGCTAAATTGGCGGCGACGACGTCATCGACAAAGATAAAGTCGCGTGTGCTGGCGCCGTCGCCGAAGAGGGTAGCGGGCGCGTCGGCGCTGGGACGGTTCATACAGTAGAAAAACCGGGCAACGACTCCAGAGTAGGGCGAGTGCCCAGACTGACGCGGACCGAAGACATGGAAGTAGCGCAATGAAACAGTTTCAATCGTGGACTCCTCATGGGCCTGCTGTAGGAGGAGCTCGCAGGCGAGCTTGTGGGCGGCATAAGGCGAGAGCGGCGCAAGAGCGTTGTCTTCGTCCACGGGTTGGCAGGCCGCGTCGCCATAAACAGCGGAGGAGGAGGCGAAGACGATGCGGCGCACCCCGGCCTTCGTAGCAGCCGCAACGAGCCGCCGAGTTCCTTCCACATTCACGTCCCATGTGCCGAGCGGGTCTTCGATACTCTGCTGGACGCACGCTGCGGCAGCCTCGTGGAAGATCACGTCCACTCCTTCGCAGAGCAGTGCCAGAAGCGCTTCGTCCCGAAGGTCTCCGACGGTGAACTCGATCTTCTCGCGTATGCCGGCGAGGTTCTCGATGCAGCCGGTGCTGAGATTGTCGAGGCCGCGAACGGTATCACCCCGGGAGACGAGCGCGGAGGTAATGGCGGATCCGATGAAGCCGGCAGCGCCGGTAACGAGGTAGATAGACATGGAAGGCTCCAGAAGGGTGTCTTGTGCTGTTGAAGAGTGTGGGTGTCAGTGGACGCTTGCCTGCATCCGGTGAGTGAACGACAATGGTGCGGATCGAGGAGATTGGTGAACGTGACTTCTGTGCAGAAGCTCGTATGTCTTGAGGACTATGAAGCGCCGGCACGGGCTGTGATGACCGAGGCGGCATTTGAGTACGTGGCGAGCGGCGCGGGCAGCGAGCAAACCTTACGCGCCAATCGCACAGCATTTCAGGCCATTCCGCTGCTCCCACATGTATTGCGGGATGTGAGCCGGATCGACACGCGAGTGGAGCTGTTTGGGCGCGAGCATCGGGCGCCGATTCTGCTGGCTCCGGCGGGGTACCACCGGCTGGCGCATCCGCGGGGTGAGTTGGAGACGATCGATGGCGCGAATCTGGCCGGATGTACGGTGGTCGCGTCCAGCTTTGCGACGGTGGCGATTGAGGAGGTGCAGCAGAAAGCTTTGCGGCCTCACTGGTTTCAACTGTACGCCCAGAAGGATCGCGGCCATACGCGCGAGATGCTGGCGCGCGTCGTCGATGTGGGATGTGAAGCGATCTGTCTGACGGTGGACCTGCCGGTGAATGCGAGCAGGGATCGTGAGACACGCATCAGCTTTGAATTGCCGCCGGGCATGGTGCGGGCGAACCTGATGAGGATGGGCAAGGAGCTGGCAGGAGCGGCGCACTCGCCGGTGGGGCACGGAATTTACAATGCGGTGCGAGCGGCGGACTTGACCTGGAAGGATATTGAGTGGATCCGGTCGATCACGTCCGTGCCTTTGCTGCTCAAAGGAATTTTACGGGCGGACGATGCTCGTGCCGCTGTGGGAGCCGGTTGCGCCGGGTTGATTGTCTCCAATCACGGTGGACGCGGGCTGGATGGCGTTCCAGCAACGATCGAGGTGCTGCCGCGGATTGCGGATGCGGTTGGGAATGAGTTGACGCTGCTGCTCGATGGAGGCGTCCGGCGCGGCACCGATGTCGCGAAAGCTTTGGCTTACGGAGCCAAGGCGGTTCTGATTGGCCGTCCCTATCTGTATGGTCTGGCGCTGGGCGGAGCGGCAGGCGTGGCGGAAGTCGTTCGCCTGATTGCGACAGAGTTTGAGGTGGCCATGGGGTTGCTGGGGTGCAGCCGCGTCTCTGAGATCGACCGCACCCTAGTAGAGTGGTGAGCTAGAGCATTTTACCGATTGCTGGGGTTCCCGAATCAGGTGTGCAGTGGCATTTCCTCGGAAGAAAATGCCCATAAGCATCGTGGCGCCAGCTACATCTACAGGCAAAGTGCTCTAAAAGCTGATCGGGCCCTTGGCCTGTGCAGCTGTGGCACCCGTGTTTTTGGGAATGGCAAGGACGCCGGTGCTGACGATTGAGCCGGCGATGATGAGACCTGCACAGGGAGAGGCGGCGATAGCGTACTTGCGTGCTTCGGAATAAACGACCTGCTCAGCAGGAAGCACAGCCTCTCGCTTGGGCAGGATAAAACCCCTGACCTTAATATCAGAGCCAACTTCCTTGTCACTGACATCGCCAACTAACTCATAGGACTTTCCCTGGCTCTTATCGGCCAGCAGAAAATGTTCCCGTACCTTCGTGAGTGCACCGTCCAAATGGACGATTCTAGCGATGCCACCGTTGCCGTCGGGTGTGCAGGGCAGGCCGAAGGTCGCGTCACTGGGTTTGATCTGGCTTACCTGGACAAGATGATCGGCCTGCAGGACATCCGGCTTGTTATTGGTGAGGACGTTTCCGTCTACGGCGACAAGGTGGTTGACAAGCTTCGGAGAGATGGGGCCAACGAGTTCGGAGACTGTGTTGCTGAAACGGTCGCGAACAAGATAATGGCCGTTGTCTAAATCGAGCACGCCGAGCAGACGGGCCACATTTACCTTTTGATCGATCTTGGTCTCATATGCCCCGAAGTTCAGCGTGTTGCCGGTCAGCATATGAACCAGCTTTGTGCCGTTAGCGGAGAGGATGTCGGCGCTTCCGACCGGGATGGAGACGGTGAGCGTGGTCGCGGTGGTCTGGAGAACAGCTTCTGTTTTGGCATCCGTGGGACGCACGGTGAAATTGCGCGAAGCGAGATAGAAGCCACTGCCGAACCGCGTTCGAAGCGTGCCCTCATCCAGAGTTGCGTGATTGTCGAAAATAGAACTGGCGGAGTTGGGCATAAGCTCCATCTCAGAGCCGTTGCGAAGCAGAATCTTCGAGCTGGAGGCAGAGGTCTCCACTTGATCTCCGTTGAGAACCGTGGCGGTGCCAGAGGCGGCGGTGTGGCCGACCTCGAAGCTGCCACCGGGAGAGAGAGCGGTGCCTACGACCGAGCGGGAGCCGGCGACGGCTAAGGTAAACGGGTCAAGAAGCAGAACGGACAGGGCGGCGGGTATGAGAATACGACGCATAGTGACCTCCTAAGGCGAATGGGTTGGACGAGTTTGAGGGAAAAGCGAAGACGGCGGGAGCTGAACGCTCCTGCCGCTTGCTTCTGTCTGGGGATGATTTGTACTTGCTCCGGAGATCAGGCGACGAGCGTTCGCACGGGCAGCTTACGAGGAAGACGCTTGGGTGCGATCCGGATCTTCCGCTTGTGAATCAGGCGGCTCAGGTGTTCAGGAGTGATATCCAGGAGCTTAGCGATCTCACCCTGTCTCATGACGGAGCTTGGATCGACTGTCTTCCAGGCCGAGTGTTCCAATTCGTTTTCAAGGTGAGCAAGACGAGTCGCTGCGCTGCAGGTCTGCATGATGCCATGCATCTGTTCCACCATCAACTCGCGAGACTGGCTGGCGATGAAGTGACGCAGCATACGTTGGTTTTGAATGAGCCGTTGCGAGAACTCGGCCATGGGAATACTGGCCACCGAACATGGCGTAACGGTGGTGACAGTAACGAGACTTGGAATATTGAGCAGCGCGGTCGATGCGCCAGCCCACCAGCCCTCAGAACGGAGGCCGAGCAATGATTCTTGACCGTCCTGGCTGATGCAGGTGAGCTTGACGATTCCGGAACGTATGACGAAAACGAAGGAAGGCCGCTGATTCTGTTCAAGCAGGACTGTACGTGCGGGTACATCTTTAGGCTTCGGCAGGGTAGAAAGAAATTCTGTCCCTGAGTTAATGGATGGCGAGAAAACGGGGACTATAAATTCCCCAGAAGTGAGACATTGGTCCTGCGAAAGGAATTGCATGCGTCGTTCTCCGTTGCTCTGCGTCTTCCACACATATATTAACGAACGACTGTTAGGCAATGGTGGATTTTGCATTTACAGCTTAACCATCTACAACTTTTTAGTCAGATGACCTACTTTTGGTTCTAACTGAACCTAAATCTTCGCGATCGCGCCGCCGGCTAAGCGCAGCAGCGATCAGCATCGCGAACAAAGCGACGACGGGTGAGCGATACAGGGGGAAATCTGTTGAGCTATGAATGAGAATCGCGAGGACTCCGAAGGCCCAGGGTGCGCGAGCTACAGCAGGCAGTGCAAACGCCAGGGTCAGGCCCCAGAGCCCGAGCCCGACAACGCCGGACTCAGCAAGGATTTCCAAATAATCGTTATGAACGTGGTTGATGTAGTAGCGGGTATCCAAATGGGTGAACTGTGGATAGACCACCGGGAATGAGCCTAGCCCGTAGCCTAGGACGGGGTGGACGGCGATCATGTCTTCGGCGGAACGGCTGACCTCTGAGCGACCCTGGAACATGTGGTCGGAGAAGAGCCTCTGGCTGAGCAGAGACGTGCCCTCTAAACCAATGGCGATGACGAGCATGCTGACAAGCGGGATGGCGTGCAGTTTCCAGCTCAGCTTGAGATAGCCTGGGCGGGAACGAGTGAACAGGAGCACGGCGCCGATCTCGAGCAGCACCAAAGTGCTCCCCATGCGAGCTCCGGACGCGATCGTCGTACCAGCCATAAACGCGACCAGACCGCAGCCGCGCCAAAGGTGCTCGCCCTTGCGGAGAGAGGTGGCAAGGACGACGGGAAGCATAAGTTCGGCAAGCTCTGCGTAAAGATTGGAGGAGATAAGAGGCAGCCCGCTGAATGTTACCCGGTAACGCCCGTAAAGGAAGAGCTGAAAGAGCTCAAGAGCGGTAATGGCTGCTGCCGTGCCTGCAAGGGCGTGAAAGAAAAGCCGCCGTACCAGGCCGGAACGGAAGAGCGCAAGTCCCAGCAATAAGCACGCCGGCAGGACACTCCACTGGATGGTGGCGACCAGCGATGCATAGGGATAGGCCACACGATGCAGCAGCAGTTCAATCGCGCCCCAGACCGGAATCGAGCTGGCGGCGAGCAAAGGAAACGCTGCTTGCCTTGAGATCGCAGCGCCGGGACGCAAAGCGACGATCATGGCAAAGACAAAGAGCAGCAGTTGCCAGATACCAGTCAAAGGCGGGCTGTTGAGGCAAACTACGCCAAGGCCCAGGAGCAGCAACGCGGTGAAGAGCCAAACCTCAACACGTTCCGTCCGCGCCGGCAAAATAGCCGGTTTGATGGCCAAAGTATGTTGGGTAGGAAGCCGGAACGGATAACTGCTCATAAATCCTCCTTGCTGGAAAGAGCGCGCTCGCGGCTAAGCAACGCGGCGTTGATCGATCCGAAAACGCGAACGGTCAGAAAAGGCCGCCATAACGCGGGTGTCGAGTTCCCCGGTCAAGGTAAGGGTGCCGGCCTGGGCCAGGAATTTTTGGTTGTTATAACGCAGATCGTTATAGTCGGCAACGGTTCCGTCCAGCAGCGATTGTTTGAGCTCGGCAATGCCTTCGCGGAGCGAGATGGTGCACTGGTAGCCAAGCACGTTACGAATTTTGGTGAAGTCTACCCGGTAGGTGCGCCGGTCGGCATTGCTTACCTTCTCGACTTGGGTTTCAGGAAAGGCATGGCTGACTTCCTGAACGACTTCTTCAAGCGTGAAATTCATGTTGTTGTCACCTAGATTAAAGACCTGGCCGCTGACCTTGTCCCGGGGCGCGGTGAGCGCGGTGGCGAAGCCGCGGGCTACATCCCAAACATGAATAAAGGGTCGCCACTGGTGCTGGTTGTACACCGTGATGACACCTTCCTGCGCCGCGCGCGCGGAGAGCAGGTTGACAAGGAGGTCGAAGCGCGGACGATAGCCGTGACCGAAGACCGTGGCAAGTCTTAGGATGACGGGGTGAAAGTCGTCAGACATGGCATCCAGCAAGGCACGCTCCGATTCGATCTTGGTTTCGCCGTAGAGCGAAATGGGAAGCACCGGAGAGTGCTCGTCCATAAGCTCGTCGGTGGCTCCATAAACGCTGCAGCTGGAGGCGAAGACGAAGCGGTCGATGTTATGGCCCTTGGCAATCTCAATCAGCATCCGGGTAGAGGCGTAATTGATCTCAAGCGCACCCTGCTTGTCTTGCTCGCAGGCAGGGTCGCCGACGATGGCAGCCAGGTCTGCAATGGCCTTGACGCCCTGAATGGCGCCGACGACTGCCTGGATGTTGCGGCAGTCGCCTTCGATCAGCTCAAAGCGCGGATGAGCGAGCAGATCCTTAACTGCGAAGTCACCATAGACGAGGCTATCCAGCACGCGTACGCGCTCACCATCTTCAAGCAGCTTGCGGCACAGCATGGAACCGATGTAACCGGCGCCGCCGATGATGAGGATGGGCGCATCCTCCGCACGGCGCATCGTGCCGGTGCATCGAACGAGCTCGAAATGAGGGCGGATGGCGTTCTCCAGGTAACGGCTAAAGACGAAACTCGTGACGCTGTACACGATGAAACAGAGCATGACGCCACGAGCGACGATCTGGGTACGAAAGAGGAGATAGTTCATCGCTAGACCGACGAGGAAACTGACTCCACAAGATCGGAACAGGAGACCAAGCCGCTTAGCGAACGGCTCTGAGAGCTGCTTGCGCTGATAGACGCCCATAAGGAAGAGTACGGCGAGGAACATGGGAGCGATGACAAGGGTAAATATTTCATAACAGCGGACCAACTCAGAATCGAGCAGCGTCGCGCTGATACCGGGATGGATAGCATGGTAGTAGACCGAGGCAGAGATGACCGCCAGGAACATACTGAGATGGAGGAGCAAGAGGTCAATCCCAAGACGGAGCAGGAGGGAAGGATTACGCAGCAGGGCAGGTAGTTTCATGGTAGGACTCTCCGGAATAGCTCGGACATGTAGAGTTAGCGCTTGATAAGAATGGTGCGGACAGTACGAGCGATGTGGATAACATCCTCATCTGCCAGAGATTGATAGATGGGAAGGCTAACGATACCATCCGCGATGCACTCGGTAACGAAGAGAGGGCGATCGAAGCGGGTGTGCAGGCCGGCGAAGATGTTCTGCTTATGCAGCGGCGGATCGAAGTACCGCTTGGTGGGAATGCCGCAACGGTTAAGCTCGGCACAGAGAGCAGTAGCGGACCATCCGCAGATGTTCTCTGTGACGTGAAAGGAAAAATCTTTATAGGTACAGACATCGCGATGGTGAATAGTTTGTAGAAGAAGCCCATGGATTCCGGCAAGCTCGCGTTGATAGAGCTCCGCGATTTGATTGTGACGTTCCACCTTTTCATCGAGCAGGCCGATGCCGGCGTAAGCGAGTGCGGCGTTGAACTCCGACATGCGTGCATTGAGGCCACACAGTACAGGATTGTAGGCGCCGATATCGCCGTAGTTGCGAGCGGCACGCATACGGTGAGCGAGAGCGGTATCGTTGGTCGCGACGATACCGCCCTCGCCGGCGACAAGCAGCTTGGTGGGTGACATGGAGAAGACTTCGGCATCCCCGAAGCCGCCAACCGGTTTGCCCAGGCAGGAGCTGCCCATCGCATGAGCCGCATCAAACAGCAGCTTGACACGCGCATCCCGGGCGACCGCAGCAAGGCCGCGTACATCGGCGGGATTGCCGTACATGTGGACGCCGATAATGGCTGAAGTAAGCGGCGTGATGCGATGCGTAACGTCGGTGGGATCGATATTCCAGGTATCCGCCTGGCAGTCCGCGAAGACCGGGGTAAGACCGTTCCAAAGGATGGCCTGACCGGTGGCAAAGAAGGTGAACGACGGCAGGATGACTTCGCCGCGTAAGCCGAGCGCCTTCATTAGCAAAGCGAGTCCGCTGGTGCAACTGGAAACGGCGATGATGTGCTTGACCTGCAGACGCTCCGCAAGGGCACGCTCGAGACGCTCCACCAGGAGCGCGTTTGTGATCATCCCGGTAGCATAGATATCGCGATAGAGTTCCATGACCTCTTCAAGCGGTGGAAGCGAGGGCTGGATAAACCGAAGCGTGGGCGAGACATCAGGGGTCGGGAAGGTGGATAGCGTTGCCATTGGAGCCTCCGTGAAACAGTGCTTCGGGTGTCAGAGTGTGGTTTGGGTTAAAGCTGGGCGTAGCTTGCGGAGCGGATGTGCAGATAAGAGGCATCCGGGCTGCGGGTTCGGTGAACGCGTGCCGGAGAGCCGTACGCGACTGCATAAGCCGGGAGATCGTCAATGACGGTAGAGCCCGCGCCGACCACGGTCTGCTGTCCAATCTGAATGCCGTGAATGATGGTGACGCCTAGACATACGGCGGCTCCTTCCCCAAGGGTGACGTGTCCGCCGGTGGTGCTGCCGGCCCCGAGCGTGGAGTAATCGCCCATGACGCCATCATGCTCAAAGATAGAGTTGGTGGCGATGACCGCGCCCTCGCCGACGCAAGTATCGAGCCCGACATAGCAGCGCGCCATCACGATGGCGCCGGGCCCGAGATCGACGGAGCGGCTGAGACTGGAAGAAGGGTGAACGGCTGTAGCGAAGGAGATGCCGGGCATGCGGCCGCGCAGGTCATGAGCAACCCGGCAGCGGCTCGCGTTATCGCCAATGCCGATGATGCAGCTGCTCTCACCGAGCCGGTTTGCGTAGTGGGTAAAGGCTTCTTCGTTGCCGAGCACCTCATAGCCCATCACCTTCGTGCCCTCCGGCTTGAAGCTGTCAAACAGCCCGAGGATCTGGTATCGCTCCTCAAGCTCAACAATGTCGATCACGACGCGCGCATGGTCGGACGCGCCAAAGATGAAAATCCCGGGCTTCTGCATGGTGTTGCTCCGTAAGTGTGAGGGTTAGCTTTGCACGTGATTGGAAGCGCCGAGGAACTCGGCCATGGAGGTGTGTCCCTGCGGAGTGACGCCTTGCGGCCAGGCGACGCGACATGCGGTGAGCAAAAGGATGAAGAGGTCGAGCCGTGCGCTTTGGTGTTCTACGTACCACAGATCCAGCTGAAAACGTTGCTTCCACGAGATAGCATTGCGTCCGTTGACTTGTGCCCAACCGGTGATGCCGGGCATAGCGTCGTGACGGTGGCGCTGCTGCTCGGTATACCGGGGAAGATAGTCGAGCAGCAGAGGACGCGGACCAACAAGGCTCATCTCGCCGCGCACTACATTGAAGAGTTGTGGCAGCTCGTCCAGGCTGAGTTTGCGGAGAAGGTTGCCGAGCCAATGTGATCGAAGCTCATCCGTACCGATCATCGGCTGACCGGGTACCGGCGACTTCATGGTGCGAAATTTAAAAATCCGGATCGGCTTACCGTGAAGCCCGGCGCGCTGCTGGGTGAACAAAACAGATCGAGAGAGAAAACACCCAATGGCAACCGCGATAACGAGCATCAGCGGTGAGACGAGAATCAGTAGCAGCAATGCGGTGGCAAGGTCGAAAGCGCGCTTACCGATTCGCGACCAGGTGCTGGGCCGGGAGTCCTTCTTTGTGCATTCGCGGTACATTGCCAAGCTCGCGTTCAGGACATCGGGTTGCGAAAATTTCTCTTGCACCAGAATGCGTCCGTTTTTGCCGAACATTTGCCTTGTCTCCGGTTGCGTGAGGAGTAAGCCAAGCGACCGCGCGAGGGCAGCAGCATTCTCCGGAGCGAAGAGAAGTCCGCTTATGTTGTGCTCCACTGTATCGACAAGACCGGTAACCCGCGCCGCCACGACCGGTAGTTTCATAGCCGCGGCTTCGAGCGCTGCCACGCCCAGTCCTTCACGCAAACTTGGCTGCACGAAGATATCGCTTACCGCCAGCAGCGTAGGCACGTCTTCGATGAAGTGCTCAAGTAAAGTGACCTTGGGATCCGCGCGCAGATTGCGCAAAATTTCAGGCGCAGGCGGGTCGGTACAATCAAATGGTCCAGCAACAAGCAGGCGAGCTTGAGGATGATACTGCGAGAGCCTGTTCCATGCCTCGGCAAGAGTGTGCAGGCCCTTGTCCCGTGCTAAGCGACCGAGATAAGTAACGACAAGGGCATCCGCTTCGATGCCGTGATTACGGCGAAATTCTTGAGCGGCGGTTTGGTTCTGCTGCGGAGAAAAGCGATCAAGCGGCACGCCAGCCCAACTTCCATATCGCAGCACGGTCATTTTCTGCGGAGTGATAGAGCCTGCTTCGATCACATGTTCGGCTAGAGAATGACTGACGGCGAAGCAGCGCGTCGAGCAAGCGAATGTTATCCGCTCCATGGCTCTGACGATGGCACGACGTGTGCCCCGCAGGCCGTCAGACCTTAAACCATGCAACGTGTGCAAGCGGATCGGAACACCTCCTAGCCATGACGCGCATGCTGCAAGCAGGCTTGGCTTGGGGCCATGCATATGCACGATGGCCGGCTTCGAACGGCATATCAGGAACAAAAGCTGGATAAGAGCTGCACAGTCTTTGCCGAGACTTATCTGCCGTGCCATGGCGAGAAAGCTGACTGTGCATGGAAGGTCGGCAAGCCGATCGATGGAAGTTTGGTCTGGCGCGCACACGAGCTGAACCTCGAAGCTTTCCGCGGCGAGCAATTCGATCTGCTCAGCCAAAAACAAGCGAACGAACGTTACGTTGGGCGCAATGATCATCAGGCGTGTGCGGGCAAAGGCATCCATGATGGCTCCTGTGTGGCAGATTGAAATTGGTTTAGGCTGCGAACGCGAGAACTTATATGGAAGGTTGTGCTGTCAGCGAGGTCTCAAACGTGTTACGAATCTGTCGCTGAAAGCCTTGCCAGCGTGGCTGTAACAGCTTTGCGGAGAAGCTTGCGGCGCATGTCAGATTACGGATCGACATCGACTGTAAGCGCTGCGAGGAACGGCAGACTTCCATGATCTTTTGTGCCAAATCGCAGGCGTCCCCGGGAATCACCATCTCGAAACGATCGAGCACCTCATGGATCGCGCCGACATCCGTCGCGATCGCAGGCAGGCCGCGTGCCATGGCTTCCAACAGGGCGCGCGGCATTACTTCTACGCGCGACGGCAGGACAAAGAGGTCAGCATCGTCGAATTGCGCGATCAAGTCCGGTCCCCAGCAGATTGTGCCCGTAAAGGTGACGAACTCCGCAATGCCTAACTGCCTGGCCAGCCGCTCAAGGCTTGGCTGATGTTTCCCGGTGCCGACAATCGTCAGCGCGATCTCAAACTTTAGCTTGCGGCATTGCGCTATCGCGCGTAACAGTACGTCGATTCCTTTGTAAGTCTGCGAGAGCGTAGCTACGGTCAGTAATTTTCGTTGCAGGCCAGGCTTGTACCGACGGGGTTCGCCGCGCATCCAGTGATCCTCGAGCCGCACATCGGAGCAGACCAGCGACGGAGCGCCTTGGGCGACTGGATATCGTTTTTCCAACACTTGTGCTACGTATGTTACCCCGGTCGCTGCCGCGCAGATGCCTTTCTGCGCGTGAGTAAAGACGGAGCGGAAGAGAGCGCGTCCCGGCATCTGTACCACGCCCGGCGCCAGCGCTTCGTAGGGATCGCCTACGACCTCCACTGCAAAGCGGCGATGCCTCTGTCTCATCTCTCTTGCGGCGCACCGGCTAAGGTTGGAAGGCACGCGGAGGATAACCGCATCGGCCTCGGCCAGAATTTTCCGCAGCATCGAGCGGACCTCCGAGGAGGTAAGCAAATATTGCAGGGCGCCACGATAGAGCGGCAATGGCCTGACGGTCACGCCAGGACCTGTGACTTCGCGCCACTGCGGCTCAGCTTCTGCTACATCCTCTACGCGGCAGACCAGGCGAACTCCGTCAAAGGTCTGAAGGTAGGGATACCAAAACGCGGCATCGTAGCTGGTGTCCGTCCAGACCTTGCCATCGGGCGTGCGACGGAAGACGTAGTCGATGACATAAGTCAGGTTCACACTTCCTCCGCGGGTTTTACCAGGACAAGCAGAGAGAAGCCGCCAAGAATCAAAGCGGCAAGATCTTCGCTGAAGAATGCAAGACAAAGGCGAGGTAACCGGGCCAGGCGCCCACGCCAGCTGCGGTTTGGCCGCTCGAGCGCCGGCCGTGTATAACGTGCCTCTACTACGGCGAGGCCGCTTTCGGCCATGGCCTCAAGCACTAATGACCGCGTGAAATAGTGGAGATGCCCGGCGCTGCGGCGCACCCGTTTAGGTAGGCCGGTCAACAAAGAAAGGAGAGATAAATCCAAGGGCACGTGTAGTACGGCAAAACGGGCCCGCTTACCGATCGAACGCAGGAAAAGCGGATAATCCTCTACATGCTCCAGCACATCCAAGGCAAGCGCCAGATCAACGACAGGCTTATCCGGTGTAAGGCCATCCTCGCTGCTGAAGTGAAGCGACTCATTCGCGCGGCCGGCACATAAAGCGAACGCCTGCGGAGAAAGTTCATAGCCGATGAAGGTGCAGTTCTCCGGCAGCAGGCTTTGCAGTTCAGATAGGATGGCACCCGCTCCGCAGCCGATCTCGCAAATGGTTGCAGGGGTAAGTCCATTGCGTACGATCGTGTCCAGGACGTGGCCGGCCTTCCAGGATGAGTCCTCGACGTGCCACGTAGGATGCTTGCTCAGGTACTCACCGGATAGATACAGGGAGGTTGCCATGTTGATCTCCGTTGAGAAAGCTGGTTGATTTCAGTCCTGTACGCGTTGCTCCTATCACCATAAGGCTGACGCCGCCTACAGTTCGCTGGGCCAGCCAAGGTGAGAGATGAGCGAGCGCGAAGCGAAACGGAAAAGCGAGACGCTGTTGCATGGTCATTGTGCCCGAAGGTGCGCCGTAGCCGTGGGTGTAAGCGTACTCCAAAGGAGTGATGCCGCTCGATGTAACCAGGTTGAGCGCTGCCGGTGCATCGAGGATACTCAGGTGACCCGGATGGCGCAGGCGATGATGGAAGCGATCGAAGAGGCAGTTCACCAGTGAGCGGTCGAGTGGTATATGCAATGCGATGAAGTCGCAACGATCTGCCAGGGAGCGAAGAAAACCTACGGGATCTGGTACATGTTCAATGACATCGAACAGGGTGACCAGGGAATAGTGCTCGTCGGTCGTGCAGAAGTCCTCTTCGCGGAAGGTCACCGTAGAATGACGAAGGCTGTGAACATGCGGCGAGATGTCGAAGCCAACGGTTCGCTCTAGCGGATACCCGCACCTGCGTAACGCCTCATCGGTTTGGATCGTAACACCGCCTCCTCCGCAGCCGACATCAGCATAGCTGTTAAGCCACGCTTTCCCGGCCGGTTTAAGAGTCTTCAAAAGTTTGAGAAATTCGGTTGTCTTAAAAGTTGCATCTTGATCGGGCCGCGTGTGGGTCGCATGGTATGCGCCTGAGAGATATTGCGGAAGAATGACGGAACTTTCAGAATGACTAAGCATGGTTTGCTCCTTTGCTGACCACTTCCGGCCGCGAACGCGAGAGCAGGTAGTGAAGATCGCCGCTTTGCGAGAAGCCAAACTTCCGATAAGGCTGGCCGGGCCACACCCGGTCCTCCTGTGCTAACACCGAAAAGCCGCTTTGCTCAAAGAGCTTCTGCCACTGTGTCCGGGTCTGAAAGCAGATACCGACATTGGCGGTTTGCAGCCCGGCGATCTGCATGGCGCGCTCAATAAGCTGGGGTACGGGAAGAGTAGTCGCAGTGAAGATAGCGCGGGAGCCCAGCGTAGCAAATCCGCGGAACTCGTGGTAAATTTCCCGCACAAGAAGGATGCCCCCGGGCTTCAAGTGATTGTGCAACGAGCTTAGAAAATGATGAATCCTGTTCCGGGTGCGGCCGTACCCTTTGCGATCGATAAGATGATGCATTACTGTGTCGACTGCAACGACATCGAACTGGCCAAGCTGCCGAGGTAGCTCCAGTGCATCTGCTTGTAAGAGCGTCTTGCGAGTATTCGCTTGATTGCCCGCCAGCATCCCTCTCGATAGATCAATACCGGTAGCGCCGGCATGTGGAAAGCGTTCAAGAAAAAGGTCGAGAAACGCACCACCACCACAGCCGACATCGAGCAGCGAAAGGGCTTCGCTGGTTTCAAAGCGGCTATGCGAGACGATCATATCGAGCCGCTGCGCCACAGACTGCCGATAGACCTCGAGACCATGGTCTATGTAAAGGTTTGCGGCACGGTCGAAGTGTTGTTGCACACGGAGTTCATTGGAGGCGAGACGAGCGGTGACAGCTTGCATGGGATGATTCTCCGAACTAGACGTTGAGAAGACAAGAGCAACAGAAAGACAGGAACGAGCCCGTACTTGATGACATAAAAAACGACATTGTCGGAGTCGTTGAGCAGCGTGAGAAAAGCAAGGTTGATAAAGAAAGGCAGAAGCAGAAATCTTGTGTCTGAAGGAGAAAGCGAGTTGCGGAATCTCTGCAGTCCTCCTATGCCAAAACCAAGCAACATTAAGGCAAGCGGCACACCGATGGGACCGACGTTCATCATGGCTTCGCCAGCGATACCGTACACACGGGTGGAGCGCATGGTGCCGCTTGCGTAGGCACCGTTCCCATACTCTGCATCGGTTGCCCAACGCACCAGGGTGGGGGGACGATCCGGCCAAAGCTCCCTCGGCACAAGCATTGTGATCGCTCCGAGGTAGCTTCCTCCCCACGCGTAAGGAGCATGTCCGGGATTGCTGATCCGCCACAGCAGATTTGCCTGCACGTCCGTGCGGCTGAAGTCACCGACCAGCACCGTGGCACTATCCTCAGCATCGGTGTTTAGTGAGGAGACTTGACCACTCATTTCGTAGTCGGTCAGTAAATTCGCGCCGTGCTGTTTGTATGCCGCGTACATCGAAACGAAGACATACAGCAAGCCCAAAGCAGCCAGAGCGGCGACCCGCGGAATGCGGCGAACGTACAGATGCACAATGCCCGCTCCCCAGAACACAGTCCAAATGACATTGCTGCGACTGCCGCGCAAACCGCCGATCACAAGATCGAGCGCGGTAAAGACCAGGAAAACAATCACGACCAAGACAAATCGGGGCTTGGCTTTGCGCGCCCAAACGGCAAAGCCCATTATCAGCAGCATTGGCAGACTCTCCGCAACCGCGAACAGCAGCGCTGAACCCGCGAAGCTGTCGCCGCTGCCCTTCAGCCATTCGCTGTAGGCGGCTACATAACCGGAGAAACCTCCGAAGCTGATGAGTAGATAGCCTTCCATCAAGATGGACGCAATCACGAGAATCGTCCATGTGATCCAGAACCGTTGGGAGTGAATAGCCCAACGGGTACGCGAGACCGCCGGACGGCTCGCACCAAATCCCCGCCAAGAGACTGCCTTTCGGTAGGCAAGAAGGCCGGCAAAGTTGAGCATCGCCATCAGTCCAAGCCAGCGACGATAGTCGTCCGGCTGTTCTGGAAGATAACGCATGCGGTAACCCCAATGAATCATCAGCATGGGCGCCAGAAAAAAGAAATGAAAGCTGAGAACACCGACCATTCCCGCAGAGTCGAACAGGTCTACGCGCCCGCGCAGCCAATCAATCATGTCAATGCCGATCAGCGAGCCGCAGGCAAAGAGAGGCAGCAAAAACCAGTGCACAAGCTGCGGTGAGACCGCGGCTGCAAACAGGCAGCAACTCGCGCTGCAAAGCACGGAAACCAGTGCTGAGATGCCATCTGCGTGCGGGTGCGTTCGCTTGGCCACACGCGAGCGCAGCAGGGGCAAGCCGAGTTGTACTGAAGAAGTAGACATAAATGTTCTCGCAGCAGCTTCACTTAAATTCAGCGCTGCAGAAGCAACGGGGAAGGCTGGCATACGCTCATAGCCTTAGGCCGCAGCCCATATGTGAGCAGGGCGCGTGAAGCTAAAAATTGAAGGGCATAGCCTACAAGACAGCCGGCCGCAGCGCCTAGAACACTCCAGCGTGGGACCGCAAGCCAGCAAGCGAGAGCCGTGGTCACGGATGAAAGCACAAGGCAAGCCAAGTAGGACTGAAATCGACGCGCGGCGATCAGCGCGTACCCATACACTGAAGCCATGTTCGCAGCAGCCGCAGCACACATCATCAGAAGCAGCAAGCCACTGCGCGCTGCGTATTCAGCGCTGTAAAGCTTAGCCAAGATGACCCGTCCGCCGATAGCGCTGATAACAATCAGCATAGTGCTGAGAAACAATGTCAGATTACGTACCCGCTTCAACAGGTGAAGCGCTTGCATTGTCTGACCGGCGGCAAAGTGTTGCGCCATCCGCGCAATCGTAGATTCTGCGACAGCCGAGATGATCACGCTTCCCGTCATCGTCAGATAAGCAGAGGCGGAAAAGACACCCAGGGCCGCTGTCCCCAATGAGTGCTCAATAAAGTACCGGGGCATGTTCGCGCTGAGGGACATGAACATCGTCGATAAACCTAGCGGCAGAGTGAGCCAAGCCAATTGGAAAATTTTGCCTCTCGCCATCTGATTGCCCTCCTCTTTCGGCTTCGACGCGCGCATGGCAAACGGCACATCGACTATCACAAAAACCAGCAACCAGGCAGCGCAGAGTCCCGCAAGCGCAGTTGAGAGGCGTCCTACGCGATGCAGCAGCAAGCAGAAGGCCAGCACGGAGAAAATTCCGCGAGCCGCCATCGAGAGCGCAACGATGCGGAGATGATGTTTCTGCTGAAGTAGTCCGTAAGTAAGATCGCTGCCTGACTCAATCGCTTTGGCCGTAGCTACCCAAAGCACAATGGAGATTTCCTTATGCTCCAGACGAATGCCGATGCAGAGCGCAACAGTGACCGCGATCGCAAGCGAGGTGCAGAGAATGCGAAGCACGGTGTACTGACGATCGCTATACGCCAAAGTCGCATCCGTTGCGCTGGCGGATCTCAGACGAAGCTGCAGCAGCAGGAAAACTGGCGCCGTGAGCGCAAACGCAAAGGAGAGCCTGCCTACATCTGCCGCTGACGAGAGCTTCACCGTCGCTACCAAAACCAGCCATTGGCAGCCCGCATAGATCAGGCTGCCCATTAGATTCCAGAACGCATCTTCTCTCCCGGACAGTCGCGCTGTCGAGCTTGGAGCAGACATCAGCATACGACCACCTTTTCTCTAAGCGGCTTCCGGCCGGCTTGCATAATCGCGATAGCTGTAAGCGACAGCATTGTCGGTCTGCTGCACTCGATTCAACGTGATTCCAATAAGGTTGGCCCTAACTCGTTTTAAAGTCTGTAACGTAAGGCTTACGACCTTTCGCGTTGTCTGCGCGCACACGACCAGGATTACACCATCGACGGCGCTCGCCATATGGAGCGAGTCAGCAAACGCAAGGAGTGGAGGACCATCCACAAGGACCAGATCATAATCTTCCTGTGCTTCCGCCATGATGCGCGGCAGCATCTGCGAAAGATCATCACAGGACCTCGCCGAGATAGCACCTGCAGGTAAAATGTCCAGTTGAGCATCTAGCTGAGACCGCACGACGAACGCCCGCCAGTAATCTTCGCCGCGCATCGCCTCCGAAAGCCCCGGACACATAGGTACATGAGCATAACGGTGTGCGCTTGGACGCCTTAGGTCTGCGTCAATCAGCAATGTTCGCCGTTGATGCCCCGCATGCACCATCGCCAAGCGAGTCGCCAGCGTCGTCTTCCCTTCTTCCGGCAGAGCACTCGTCACCAGCAACGTTCGCACGCTACGATTCTGCGTTGCTAACTGAAAGGAAGACCATAACATCCGTACCGACTCGCCATAGAGAGATCGCTGTGCCTCCTGCCGCTTCGCTTGCGAAACGGGCAAAGAGAAGAGCGGCTTGGGCACCGCGACGACCGAGTTGTTGGCCTCGGCTGAATCACCCAAGGTAAGAAAGCTGTCGCTTGTGAGTTCGCATTGAGGCAGCACACCCAGCACTTCTGCCTTGAAGCAGGATTGAAGTTGCGCTGCTGTGCGGACCGTATCGTTCGACATTTCTAGAGCAATCGCAACCATTATGCCTATGACCAGCGCGATGCCAAAAGCCAGGCTAACGGTAAGCCACACTCGTGGAAACACGGCTTTTGCCGCTGGTCTTGCAGGATCAGTGATGTGCGTGGTGTTGTTGGAAAAGTTGCCGTTGATGGTCGATTCTTTGATCCTGCGCTCAAGATCGTCATACAGCTTGCGGTTACCTTCCGCCTCGATTTTTAGTGCTTGATACTGATAAGAAGTGGCGTTCAGCTTGTCGAAGGAACTCTTCTCTTCCGCGAGTTCGTTCTGCAAAATCTTTTCGCGATTCAAGGCATCCTGGTAGGAGACCTGGCTTCGCCTCGCTACATTTGACTTCGCATCTTCAAGCTGCCCCTTCAGCCCGGCTACGATCGCAGCTTGACGTTCGTACTCCGGGTGCTTGACGCCGAAGTGTTCTCGAACTTCTACAAACTTCTGTTGCGCCTGATCGAGCGAGGTCTGAAGCTGCTTCAGGTTTTCGCCCTGGTCAGACTGCTGCGCTGCTGCCAGCGATCCCCCTTGTACACCTATGTAATCGGCCTCTTTTTTGATCCTGTCAGCCTGAGCCGCCGTATATTCCGTGCTTAGCTGCAGCAGTCTGGCAGAAACGATATTTGTTTTATCCTGAGCATTGATGACACCCAGCTTCGCCTCAAACTCGCTGACGGCCTTCGCAGATCGTTCCATGGCGGCGCGCACCTCATCCAACTGCTGCTCCATGAAGCTTGCCTGGCTCTTGCGATCAATAAGACGTGTGTTGAAGACATGCCGCAGGTACGAGTCTGCAATACCGTTCGCAACCGAAGCCGCAAGCGCCGGATCGTTCGAGCGATAGCTTACCTGAATCAGGTAAGTATTCGGAGGCCGGACCACCTTCAATCCCTTCAGCACGATCGGCGCGTTCGGTCCATCGCTGTCGAGCGGAAGGTGGTCGCGCGTGACTACAGGCCGCAACACGGAGTCACCCTGAATAATCCGCAACTGTGTGGCGATCAACTGGTCGGAGTCGTTCCAGGCGGCACGAGTGGCATCCGGCCCAAGCAGGTCGGACGTGCGATCCGGATTGACTTCAAGCGTTGCCGTGGATTCATACATCGGCGTAAGCCGTTTAGAGACGATCAGCGCAAGCAGGCCGACCACCAGCGCCGCTAACAAGATCCGTCCCGCGTGATTCCGCAGAGCGATGAAGACTGGAAGCAGCGCCACAGACGATTGCTCCGGCTCGCCTTTATGATCCTCTTCCAGCATGACTCCGCGAGAATCTGCTGGATGATTCTCCACCACTAACCATTGCGAGTAAGCATTACTCATGATGCTCTCCAGACTTGTCAGTGACCAATTGATTAGTGAATACCCGCATAGATGACGGCGCTTGTCGTTGCAGCACCAAGAGTGGAGAGATGTTCAAGGACACTGAGCGTCACACGTCGCGCGTGGTTGTCAGGGATATAGAGAATGTCACCCGGCTCTAGATGAACGTCAGGTTCTTTACGTTCAAGTATCCGTTTCAGGTCCACGTGTACCTCGCTCCGCGGTTGTCCTGCGCCAGTCAACCGATACACATAGGCCTGGTCGGTCGCATTCGGCGTCACACCCTCAGCACGTGCCAGCAACGTCAAAACCGAGCTCTCGTCAGCCGTTTTCACAGGAAAGACGCCGGGATGTTTCACGTTGCCGAGGACGGACACACGGCCTTCTTCCGGCACACGAATTTCTTCACCGCCATGCAGCAAAAGATCGCCGTCTCTGCCGCGATTGCTCATCAATTCCTGCACACTGATGTGCTTGCTGAGCAATCCTTGTCCGTTTGTTGTTGGGGAACTTACGATGATCTCATCGCCGGCAACATCGCTCAGACCCTCAGCGCGGCTGATTGCATCGAGCAGCGTGACTTGTCCATAGGCCTGAAAGCTGATTGGATGGCGAACTGCGCCGGCCACCGTTACCGTACGGCTTTGATATTCGGCCACCTGTACCGTAACCACAGGATGCACAATAAGCTGCGCCCGCTCCAGTTCAGAGCCGATCCGCTCAGCCACTTGTTCTGGCAAAAGGCCGGCAACTCTCACAGCTCGATTTTGCAACATCGGCAGCTGGATAGTTCCGTCTTTCAACACGCGTACCGTGCCGCTCAACTCCGGGGAATCGTAAACACGAATGTTGAGCAGATCATTGGTTCCGACCTCCATCTCGGGCAGATTTTGCGTAGCCGTCGCGGGCTGCTGCGCTGGCACTCCATCGCGGAGCGAACCAAATTGTGCAAACGACAGTGAGTTTGAGAGAACTACAAAAACGATAAAATTGCGCATAGCACTGCTCCTTCCGGAAATCGGTAACTGCTACACAGGAACGACATGGGAATGATCTATCTCTACCGCAACGGAGCGATTCATCATCGTGACCGAGAGCACGAGCTTCAAGTCTGATTTGATCAATGCCAACGTTCCTTCCACCCCGCGCATTGGACCGCCGATGACCCTCACCGACTGTCCCCGTACCATGTGCGGGAGCGGCTCGATCGGCTGCACTGTGCGAAACGCCTGGCGCAAAGCGTCGATCTCCTTCCTGTTGACCTCAGCCGGCGCCGCACCGACCCGCACCAGATCGATGACGCCCAAAACCCGTAGCACATCGACGCGCTTGTCCAACTCAAACTGCGCGAACAGGTAACCCGGGAACACGGGAGCCTTGATTACTTTGCGGCGATCGCTCCACTGTCTTACTTCGTCTATGGTTGGAGAAAAGAAGTCCGCGACGACCGGCACAAGATGCTGTTCTGTAATCACGCGCATCTTTTCGCGAACTCGAAGTGCAAACCAAGGAAGCAAACTGTGTGAGTAGAATGTTTCCGTGGTCGTTTCTCTTGCAGATGCTCTGCTCAGGCAGGCTCCCGCCCTATCAGCCACATTCATCATGGCGTCTCCATTCCGTTGCAGTAACCAGGTAAGAAGGGTTGAAGTAACCCGTCTTGCTAAGACTTAGTCACTATGATCCGCAGAAAATGCTCCGGCATTGATCAAGATTAATTCTTTTCCCAAAGATGATCTTGATCAATAAATTGCAAGTCGCTTGCACGGATGATGATCTCGCTGGTATTGGAAATGCCTAGCTGCAAGAGGAAGTTTATGATTCTAAAACTAATTGCATTGGCTCTGAGCGGCGCTATCTCGGTCGACGTCGCGTTAACCACCCACGAATTGCTGGCCGCAGCAAAGTCTCCGGTGTTGGCCGCCCTTGGCGACCGCATGGTTCCGCTTGACGAAGAAATCGATTTGCGTAAAGCGCAAACCGATCCTGATCATGCCGACGCTCACCTAAAGACAGCTCTCGCCAAGAATCCTTGGAATACCGAGAACTGGATTCGGCTTAGCGTAGATGCGGAGAGCAGCGGAAACATTGCTGAAGCAACGTATGATCTCGAGCAAGCCAGTAGACACGACGCCGGTGCCGCCCCTCGTTGGGCGAACGCCAACTTCTATTTTCGTCGGGGAGACGAACGTAAGTTTTTAGTTTGGGTAAACCGCTATCGTGAAGTCACTCATGAAGACGAACTTGGCCTATTCCGCATGGCTATCGAGAACACAAGCGATCTTCATGCGCTGCTCAGCAGCATGCCCAACCTCGGTTGCGACGAGCTTGACACCTTGCTTGGCACCGTCCGCGAGCAAAATCTAGATCCTGATGAAATTGTCCAGCGCATGACTGGCTCTTGCCATGATGAGGCCTCCGCCAAGGCACTCGATCGCTTTATAACCGACCTGCTTCGGTCCGATAAGGTTGACCTTGCCGAGCGGGTAAGGCAACGCAGAGGTGATCGCGATCCACTCGTCAATGCATCCTTTAGTCGTCCGGTTACAGGCGAAGGATTCGACTGGCGTGTCAATCTGAGCGGAAGTGTTCAGATGCGGCAGGATGGCAAGCAGGGTATCCAGTTCGAGTTTGACGATCGCGTTCCCAGTGGCACCGTGCTCATTTTTCAGCCGATCGCGTTGCCCACCGGCTCCCATTACCGCCTCAGCATGAATGTTGAATCGGACCCGCCGGATCAAGAAGATTTTCGTTGGGAGTTGGTCGAGCTCTCTACCGGTCGCCATCTTGCATCCGGCCTGGATGAAGAAAATATCAATCGAATGCCGGCCTGGAGATTTGAGGTGCCTCCGTCCAATAAAACTCTTGCGCTTGCGCTGTTTTACAAGCGGAGCAGCGGTGAGCTGCCCTTTCAGGGAACTCTGAATGTGGAAGGCGTTCATCTGGCTCGCGAGTTGGCGCCAGGTTCTATCCAGGGAAAGCACTGAGCACGCCTTGACTTATGACAATCACAGGGCAAATTAGAGCATTGTGCCTGTGGGTGCAGCTGCCGCTTGGAAGCGAAAGCAGATCCTCCGCCTATGGAGAAGGAGGGCAATTGTCTGCAAGAGTCATTTAGAGCTGATGGTTGCTAATTAGCCACGATCCGAAAGAAAATACGTTCATCCTAGTTGACTAGAACTAGAATATTATAAGTGAGTGTTACACCAACACCGAAAGGGCTTAGCCGCTGCCGATTCTTCCCAGGCCAATGCCGATGATGTAAGTCACAACGCCTTCGAGTGCGCCAATCCAGGTCATCTCGAAGCCGCTCGCCCACCAGGAACGAATGGTGATGAGTGATTTAGCCGCGCCCACCGCAAAGTGCGCAAGCAGCGAGATGACAGCTGCCAGGATAACGGCCGGTCTACCGGTCATAAAGAAGAAGGGAAGAATGGGAATAAAGGCGCCGACCGCAGTCGAGAGAGCTCCTGAGATCGCGGAGACGATTGGCTTGCTTAAGCCCTCCTCCGTGGTGTTAAGGCGCTCTCGTGCGAGTGCGCGGATGAGTTGATGCTTGTCCTTGGCGATGTGCTCGACGAAGCATTGCGCATCCTCTTCGGGCAGACCGCGGATCTGGTAGCTGAGTGAGAGGATTTCGCGGGCTTCTGGCTCATTCTCTTCAACGGCCTCTCGCTCGCGCGCGAACTCCGCATCGTAGATCTCGCGTTCGCTCTTTGCGGCGAGATAAGCACCGGAGCCCATCGAGAGCGCACTGGCGACCATGCCGGCAAGGCCAGCGATCAGGACAAAATGACTATTCCCCAACGTGGCGCCTGAGACTCCGGAGACAATGCCGAAGATGGAGCCGAGGCCGTCGTTGATTCCATAGATGGCGTCTCCGACCCAGCCGGCGGCTTGCGCACGGCCTCGGTTCCGGGAGGCGACGAGCTCGTTGAGGGCGGCTTGGGCCTGCTCGGGCGGAAGCGACGGGAGCGCGCCTCGGGAACGAATCAGGTTGCCAAGGGTGAGATAGTGTTCGCGTTCATCGGCGATGACTTCGTTGAGAATGGCGAGGCTGGGTTCATCACCGAGGGCGTTGAGCTGCTTGCCGTACTTGGCGATGTCCCTGCCTTCGTCGATCTCGAGGCGGCGCAAGGCAAGATCGGCACCCCCCACGCGGGTGGTGAGTGAGTCAGCCAGTCCGGAAGGATTGCCGGTGTATGTTGGCTCTGAACCTCCGAGCGCCTGGATGCGTCCTGCCCAGAGATCGGCGTGGTGCTTTTCGGCGGTGGCGAGGCCACGCAGAGCATTGCGGCGATGGGCATTGGACTCGTCAGAGGCGAGGGCAAGGTAGGTGTGGAAGCCCTCCATCTCGGTTTGCCAGTTGGCTTCGAGCGTGGCGAGGAGTTGCTTGTGATCTGTGGAGTTCATGAGGCTGTTTTGAGCAATTGCAGATGAGACGCGCTGGAAGCGGAGGGCGATGCGTAAGAGCTAGAAGGCAACGAGGCGAGCGGTGAACTGGATCTCGCGTGGGCCGCCGATGCGCGAGGCGCCGGGAGCAAAGAGCGCCTGACCGGCGGAGTACACCGGAGAGCCGTTATTCCCGTAGAGGCTGACCTGCTCGGGGCCGAAGTTTCGGTTGGACGCGCTGAAGAGGTCGAAGGCATCCAGGAAGAGGTCGAGGTGGTGGCCTTCGCCCTTGAGGGTAAAGTCTTTCACCAGGCGGAGGTCGGTGTCGGTGAAGGCGGGCTGGCGGAACTGGTTGCGGTTGGTGGTAAGGCCGTTGAGGGTGGCGCGATCGTTGAAGTCGTCAGCGTCGTTCTGGGTATCGAAGCCGATCAACGCGGTGTAGGGCGCGCCGGAGTGGGCGATCAACAGCGGGTTGAGCTTGAGGCCGAAGGGCAGATTGAAGATGGCGCTGGCGTTGAGGGTGTTGCGCTGGTCGAGATTCGAGAAGGCCTGTTCGCCGCGTAGGTTGAAGGGATTCTGTGCGGAGTCGATGCTGTACGGGCCGAGGTTGGTGTCGTCGTCGCGGGTGCGGGCCAGGGTGTAGTTGACGGTGAACTGCGAGCGGCGCGAGATTTGTGCAATTGCGGCTAGATCGAGGGCGTTGTAGGAGGAGTGTGCGGAAGATTGCTCGATGAGCAAGCGGCCGACACCGGAGATGGGTCGGGTGGCAGGGAAGACGGGCAGGCCGGCGGCGTCGAAGATGGGCGGGTTGAGGTTTTCGTCGAGACGCTGGTCGAGGTGCCAGGTGCCGGCGTGAAGGTAACCGGCGCGCAAGGTGAGCTTGGGCGAGAGGGTTTGATCAAGCGAAGCGGCGGCTTGGAGAGAGGTCGGATTGCGGAAGTTGGGAGCGATGCCGGCGACCAGGGCCGAGGGGGTGTTGAGGCCGGTGGGAGCAGCCGCGAGCGCATGCGGCGTACCGGTAAAGGCGCCGGTGAGGGCGAGGAGCTGCGGGTCGAAGTAGCTGTCGGCGACGATGGTCTGGGTGCCGTTGTCGGCAAAGACGCGATGGAAGAAGGTGGCGGGCGTGGGCGCGGTGTAAAGACCGGAGGAGAGGCGGACGACGGTCTTGGCCAGAGGGCTCCAGGCGAGACCGAGGCGCGGCTGCCACTCCGTCAGGTCGTTGGGAATGCGCTGCGTTTGCGCGAGGAACGGATTGGGATTCGGTGGCTGCGGGTTCCACTGCGCGCCCCAGCGAAGGCCGGCGGTCAGGGTAAGCGAGGGGCGGAGTTCGAGGTGGGCGTTGGCGTAAAGGCCGAGCTCACGCACGGCGCCGCTATAACGTGTGTTGCCGGTCATAAAGGTTTGCTGGAAGCGCCGGGGCTGGTTGGCGAGATAGCCGGCCAGCGAGTTGTAGTCGAAGCGGCCGTTCAGGTTTTCCTCGCGCTGTTCATAGGCGGGGGCCAGGGCGAAGTTGCCGCCCAGTTCGACCAGATTCTTGCCGCGTATAAGTGAGACGGTGTCAAGGATCTGGTAGTCCTGCGAGGTGTACACGTGCGGTCCGAGGGCGTTGCCGCCAAGAACGCCGAAGCCGTTGATGAAGAGCTCGGGCGCTGTCGAGTTGGGCGTCTCGCCGCGATGGTCGGACGACCAGGAGAATAGCGCCTGGTTGACCCCGCGGGAGCTCAGAATTGAGGTCAGGCCGGCGCGCATGAAGAAGCTTTGACCGCTCACCGACGAGGTCTGGGAAGGCGCGGCGAGCGTGCGCGAGAGGCCTGCTTCAGGTTCGGGTGCGGTATTTGAGATCCGCAGGCGATTGGCGGCGAGTTCCAGGTTGAATGTGTCGCGTGGGCTGATGGTCTGATCGAAGCGCATGGAGAAAGCGAGCGGCGTGTTATGTTCGACGATCTGGCTTTGGGCCGGAATTTGGGTTGCGCTCAGCGCGGTCGGAATCATGATGCCGGACGCCTGCGGAGCGAACTGGAAAAACGTGGGCAGGTGCAGGAAGTCCTGCTCAAAACCGGCGTAGAAGAAGCTGCGGTCTTTGCGAAGAGGACCGCCGAAGGATGCGCCATAGGTGCTCTCAAAGTTATCCAGTGAGTGGCCGAAGGCGTCAGCGGAGCTGAGCGTAGCGGGCCGTGCGGTGTAAAAGGCTTCGCCATGGAACTTGTTTGAGCCTTCTTTGGTAGCGACATTGATGAGGCCGGCGTTGGTTCTGCCGGCTTCGGCACCGGCGCCGGAGGTAACGATCTGGAACTCGCGTACGGTGGTCTGGGGCAGAAAGAAGCTGCGATCCTGGGCGCCGCGGACACCGCCGAGCAGAGGGCTGATGAAGTCGACGCCGTCCACCTGCGTGAGCAGCGCATTGGATCGTTGTCCGGCGACGCTGATGCCGGTGCCCTCAGAATCCTCGTGCGCATGGATGGCGAGCTGGTCGAACTGGGTGATGTCGCGATCGCGATTGGGCAGGTACGTGATCACCGTGCCCGCGAGAAAGCTGCTGATGGAAGGCTCGGTCTGATTGATGGGCGGAGCGACTGTGTTGCCCTCCGATGTCGCGCCGCGAGCAGTAACGGTTGTACCCTGGCGCACGCGGGCGACCTCAAGTTGAAGCGCCACCTGCGTGCTGGTACCGAGCGCCACGGTGAGCCGCACCGGCCGCCGCAAGGCGAGGCCGTTGAACTTGGCCTCGACGACATAGGCTCCGGGAACAAGGCCGGTAAGACCGAAGCGGCCACCGGCGTCGGAGGTGATGGTGCGGGTGGCGGCAAGATCGGCGCTGCGAACGGCTATGATGCCGCCGGCAATGGGCTTTTTCTGCGGATCGATGAGAGTGCCGAAGATCGTTCCGGTGTTCGATTGAGCATGACTGCCGACAGCGCAGAGCAGAGCAGCCAGGGCCGGAAACAGAGCGGACCTGCGCATCAGAAGCTGACCTTTGCGGAGAACTGCATCTCTCGCGCGGGAAGCTGATTGGTAACTCCCAAGAGTGGTGCTCCGAGCGTGGCAGGCGCGACCAGGCCGGTGCCATAGGTGCCGTTGAAACCGACATAGTTGGCATGGTTCAACGCATTGAATGCTTCGGCGCGAAGATCGAGCCTGATGCGCTCGGTAAAGAGCGGAAAGGCGCGGGCGAGGAAAGGATCGAAGGAGTAAATGGGTGTGCCGCGTCCGGTGTTGCGGCCGACTATGGCGCCGTTGATGATGGGTCGGTCGGTGGTCGCGCCAGTGTCGCCGGAGTTGGTCAGGCCGGTGACTAGATTGTAGGGAAGCCCCCCCGCGAGAGTCACGATGCCGCCTACCTGAATCTTCAACGGGGCGAGATAGAAGCCGGAGAGGACGGCGCGGTTACGCTGATCGAAGATGGCATTGCCGCGTTCGGCGTTGCCGGGCTGGGTGGCGTCGTTGGGGTTCTGGCTGGGGACGTCAGGGTCGACGTTGTCGGTGGTGTGAGACCAGGTGTAGCTGGCGAGGAAGGCGCCGCGGATGCCGTAGTTGCCGCTGAGATTTACGTCGAGGGCGTTGTAATGCGAGTAGCCGTCGTTGACGTCGGACTGGATCACGGAGTAGGCGGGCTGCGTGCTGGCCGGGGCGGTCGCGCAGGGGATGCCTTTCTGCTGGTAGTAGTAAATCCAGTAGGGGCGAGAGCAGTTGGTCGTGGTGGCGTCGCGGATGACGGAGTTAGAGGTACGTACGAAGGTGGAGGGGGCGTCGACGTCGAGCGGGCGGATGCCGTGCAGGGTGTGGTTGCCGACGTAGTCGATGGAGAGGGTGGTGCTGGGGGCGAGGCGCTGCTCGACCGAGAGGGTGTACTGCTCGGAGTAGGGGTTGAGCAGGGCCGACGGATAGCCGACCAGGGTGGAGGTGGGGAAGAACTGGTTGAGGTAGACGCTGTTGCCGGGGCGGATGTAGAGCGAGCGCTGCGGAACGGGTGCATTTGCGGGGAAAGTGGGTAAAGGAGCGGAGGCGACCGAGGTGGGGAAGCCGACCTGGGTCGAGGTGGCGGTGTAGTTGAAGACGCCGGTAGGCCCGGTGAGGGCATAGTTGGCCTGGGAGTTGTCGACGACCTGGGAGTAGTAGATGCCGAAGCCTCCGCGGAGTACGGTGCTGCCGGTGGCGAAGGGGTCCAGGACAAAGCCGGCGCGCGGCTGGAAGTTGGTGCGGGAGTCGGTGAAAGTCTGCTGCTCGTAGCGGAGACCGATGTTCAGGACAAGCTGGGCGGAGGCGCGGTAGGTATCCTGGGCGAAGACGCCGAAGAGGTTATCGGTGACGAGATAGTTGGCGTTGCCGTAGCTTTGGGTATAGTTGGCGACATTGTTGATGTTATTGAGATAGGCGGAGCTCTCGCAGACGGCGACGGTCTGCATGCAGGTTTTGTAGGTAAAGCGGCCAAGATAGATGGGGCCGCCGAACTCCTTGCTGTTTCCCCCGGTGCGGGAATAGAGCCAGTCGCCGCCGATCGAGAGCTGGTTTTTGCCGTGGTCGATGGCAAGGACCTCGGACGCGCCGAGCTGATGGTTGAGCAGGAGCGCGGACTGGGAGGTGCCGGAAGTGAAGGTGGCAGCGCCGACAATGGGCACGACGAACTGCGTGCCGTTGATGACGGGATCGAACTCCGTGATTGGCGATCCGAGCTGGTAGGTGAGACGCAGGTTGTTGACGAGCGAGGAGGAGAGCAGCGCGGTTTCGCCGAGCTCGCCGGTATAGGTGCGGCGGCGGAAGGTGCGGGCGACCGACGGCAGGGTTGCGCCGCCCACGGTGCCATTGGGATTGGTGTCGTAGAAGCCGTCGGCGTTGCCGCGGAAGAAGCCGTTGGTGCGGGTGCCGAACTGCTGGTCGAGTCGCACGAAGCCGAGGAGGTCGCGATAGTGGCCGACGAAGCTGCCGGGGGCGAGCGCGGAGGTGACGGGCGAGGCGCGGCGCTGCTGCGAAAACTCGCCGGCGGCGAAGAAGTGGGTGGCGTGGAGGCCGGGAAGCTTGCCGGCGAGGGACGCGGCGGTCTGGTCCAGGGTGTCGGAGGTAATGTCGTTGCCGCTGGCGGCGTTGGCTGTGGTGAAGCCGTTGAGGCGGGCCTCGGCGACGGAGGGACGGTAGAGCTCGAGAACGTCGCCGTGGAGGCGATCGCCGCCGGATTTGGTGATGATGTTGACGACGGAGCCGGTGCTAGCGCCGTACTCGGCGGAGAAGCTGTTGGTGAGGACGGCCATCTCCTGGACAGCGTCTGCGGGGATGTTGGTGAAGATGGTCTGGCGGCCCCAGCTGTCGTTGGCGGCGGCTCCGTCCACCTCGAAGAAGGCCTGGCGCCGGCCCGCGCCATTGGTCGTGAACAGGTTCTGATTCATGAACACGTCGCCTTGGTTGATGGCGGGGCGGTTGGCGGCGTTGAGCAGCGGAAGGTAAGTGATGCGACGATTGAGCAGAGGCGTCTGTTCAATCTGGTGTGCGGTGAGGAAATCGCCGAGCTGGGGTTCATCGGTGCGCACGTCGAGCGTGGTGCCGGTAGAGGTCACGGATTCGGCCGCCGGAGTGACGGCAAGGGTGACGACGACGGTAGCGGTGTTGCCGCCGGAGAGCGCGAACAGTGTAGAGGTGGGTGCGAAGCCTTGATGGCTTGTGCGGAGTTCATAGCGATCGCCGCTGGGCAGTCCGGGGAGGAAGAAGCGTCCGCTTGCGTCGGTCTGGGTGGTGCGCGTGATGCCGTTTGTCTGGCCCGCGATGGTTAGCGTCGAGCCGGGAAGCCCGGCCTGAGTCTGATCCTGCACGCGACCGGTCAGAGTTGCCGTATCCGGCGTCTGCGCGGCAGCGGCCAGCAGGCAGGAGAACGGAAGAGACAGAGATGCGAATCGTCGAAGCGGCATGAGCCTCCAAAGATGTGGATGAGGTGCGGATCTACGGTTCATCGCCGATCTCGATCTGATCTTCGACGTCATGATCGATGACGCGGGTATCGAGCGAGAGTAATGGAAGACTGCGCTGCTGAAGCTGCAGATTGAGCGCTTTTAGATCAGTCTTTTTCAGTTCGTCCCACTGCGCCAGCAGGCCGGGCAACGGCTTGGCAGTAAGCTCAAAAGCCTCCACCTGGGCCGTCGTGGGAGCGGCGTCGGCATTCTGGATGCTGTGTTCGAGGCGGGCTAACTGCGTACGCAGGGAGCTCAGGTTGGGCGGTCCGGCCGGGCCTCCGCGGCCTCCGCCACCACCGCCGCGCTCACGTCCGGCGAGGGCGTTGAGCTTGGCTGCCAGCGTCCCGGCACCGGCCATAGCAGAGGTTTTCGTGTTCAGCTGGTCGCGAACCACGGTGATCTCGTGCAGAGCGACGCTAGCGTGCAGCATGTCGTCGTAGATCTGCCGGGAGACCGTGTACTGCTGCGTGAGATCCGCGGGAGGGGTCTTCACGCGGGGATCCATGACGACGTTCAGCGGCGCGGTCAGGGTCTGGCCACCGGCGATCAAGCGAACGGTATAGCTGCCGGGCAAAACGAAGGGCGAAGCGGCCACCGCGGGCGTGTTGTGCGGCACGGCTTCGGAGGCATCGGGGCCGGTGGACATGCCCGGAATCTCCTGGTAACGCATGTCCCACAGAAAACGATGCTGGCCGGCGGAGGTCTCGACCACCATGGGCGGACGCGCCCAGAGGGTCGGGTCGGGATAGCGCGGATCGAGTGGCGGCACAGGATCGGTCGAACGAAAACGGCTGACCAGCGCGCCCTTGCCGTCGAGGATCTCAAGCGTCACCGGACCGGAGAACTTCGGACCAAGAACGTAGTCGATCATGGCGCCGGCGGGCGGGTTCTCGCCGGTAGCCATGTCCGGCGGCCAGGGTGTGGGCGGGTTCATGTTGTTGCGGATGCGGAGGGCCGTCTGTGGCGTGTACAGGTGCACGTCAGCGCTGGCGAGATTTGCCGAGATTTGCCGCAAGGGCGTCAGATTGTCGAGAATGAGAAAGCCTCGGCCGTGCGTCGCGGCAATCAGGTCGTCGTCCTTGATGGCGAGGTCGCGGACGGAGCTTGCGGGCATGTTCAGCCGCAGCGACTGCCAGTGATCGCCATCGTCGAACGACACGTACACCTGCGTCTCAGTGCCGGCATAGAGCAGGCCCTTGCGCTTCGGGTCTTCGCGAATGGTGCTGGTCGCCGCGCCTGCAGGAAGGCCGTTGTCGATCTCGGTCCAGGATTTGCCGCCATCGTGGGTGCGGAAAAGGTGCGGGCGCATGTCGTCGAGGCGCATGGTATTGACGGCGGCATAATCGGTGAGCGCGTCGAAGTGCCCGGCGTCCATGTTGAACACTTTCCAGAAGGGCTTCAGCGCGGGCGGCGTGACGTTCGACCAGTGCGCGCCGCCATCGGCCGTGGTCCAAATGTACCCGTCGTCGGTGCCGGCCCAGAGACGATTGATATTCACGGGCGAGAGGCCGAGTGAGTAGATGACGCCGCGGCGGATCGTATTGGCAGGCGTCGACGCCATATCGCGGTAGGCGTCGAGCACGGTTTGCGGCGGGTCGAACTTCTCCCGGCTCAGGTCGGGGCTGATCTCCTTCCAGTCCTTGCCGCCGTTCTTGGTCAGCCACAACGTGTTCGTGGCGAAGTAGAGGCTATGCGGGTCAATTGGCGAGAACTGCAGCGGCTCGGTCCGCAGCACGCGGTAGCTGCGTAAGGGCTTCGGCTCGATATCCTGAATCTGCCCGGTGCGACGATCGTAGCGCGTGACCTTGCCGCCATAGACGAGGTCGGGGTCGAGCGGGTCGGGCGCGGCGTAGCCGTACTCCTCAATGCCGACCGGGTGCCAATCGTGGAAGGTGATGCGGCCGTCGTCCGAGCGGCTGGCGACGCAGGCCGATCCACTATCCTGTTGTCCACCGCAGACGCGGTAGGGGAAGGCGTTGTCGGCCGTGACGTGATACATCTGGGCGGTGGGCTGGTTGTACCACTGGCTCCAGGTCTCGCCGTGGTTGAGCGAGATGATGACGCCCTGGTCGCTGGCGAGCGCGACGATGTCGGTATTGTTCGGATTGATGAAGACGTTCTGGTAGTCGTCTCCGCCGGGCGCCCCGCGCAGCCCGAACCAAGTCTTTCCGGCATCGGTGGAGCGCCAGGTGACGACGCTCGCGACATAGACGGTGTTGGGGTCTTTGGGATCTGCGCGCGGCACGGGAACGTCGCCGCCGCCGATGCGGGCTTCGGGGCGATTGTCATTTTCAGGTGCATGCACCCAGGTATTGCCGCCGTCGTCGGAGCGATAGAGGGCCACAGGCTGGCCGGTCGCGGCCTCCACATAAATGCGCTTTGAGTCCGCGGGCGAGATCGTGAGTTGGACCTGCGTGATGTTTTCGGGCAGGCCGTTGCCGGTCAGTTTCTTCCAGGTGTCGCCGCCATCGGTCGAGCGAAAAAGACCGCCGCCCGGGCCGCCGAAGCTGCCGTTCTCCCACGCGCCTTCCTGCCGCTGCCACATGCCGGCGAAGACAATCTGCGGATTGTGCGGATCGATCTGCACCTCGGAGGCGCCGGTCTTGTCGTCGAGGAAGAGAACCTTCTGAAAGCTCTTGCCGCCGTCGGTGGAGCGGAAGAGACCGCGCTCCGGGTTAGTTCCGTAGGGATGGCCGGTGACGGCAACGAAAACGCGATCAGGGTTGCGTGGGTCAATGGCAATCTGCCCGATCTGCTGGCCGTCACGCAGACCAAGATGCGTCCACGTTTTGCCCGCATCTATGGACTTGTAGACGCCGTCGCCGGTTGAAAGGTCGGGCCGCGCGAGACCCTCGCCGCTGCCGACATAGAGGACGTTGGGATTCGATTCGGCAACGGCAATCGCGCCGATCGACCCGGTCGGCTGATCGTCCCACAGGCTCTGCCAGGTGTGGCCGGCGTCGGTCGTCTTCCACACACCGCCATTGACCGCGCCGAAGTAAAACGTGGCTGGCTGGCTAGGGACACCGGCGAGCGCCCGGGTACGGCCGGCGCGCATGGGGCCGATCTCGCGCCAGCGCATGCCGGAGAAGAGCGTCGGCGAAACGGCCGGGGTTTGGACGTCTGGGGTCTGGGCAAAGCACCCAGCTACCGCGCCAAGGCTCAGCAGGGAAGCAGCAACGGTGCGGCGGGCGCGGATGCGCATAGGACTCCTTGAAGTCTGGCAGGCAGAAAGAATTGTTTCTGTGAGTCTGCCACAAAGATGACAGTTCCGTGAAATGGCTTATGGCATCGAGACGCACCAGTACCGGCGAAAGACGCAGGAGCATACTGGCCTTTCTAACTCAGAATTCCCGCACCATGGAGCCACGCACACCTGGTTTCGTCCGTAGACCCTGGCCACGCAGGCGAAGACGTGCAGCAACAGCCGCCGCGCTGAGCACGAAGGCAATCTCCAGAAAAACTTTTCCGCCGTCGAGCAAGTCAGGATGGCCATCCTTCAGCAGAGGATCGGTGAAGACGCTATGCACGAAAATCAGCACGAGGGTAGGAAACGCGAGAAAGTGCAGCTTTCTCCACAGCGGGCGGCCCAGCCGGTGTCGTAGCAAAGATGTAACCACCAGCAGCAGGACGAGATAGATTGCGACCGCGCCGGTGAGGTTAATCCACGGTTGCAGGGGTGAATGAATCGGCCAGAGAAGATCGACAAAGCTGAACCGTGGGGCCTTCAGCCACAGCAACACAACCGGATGTGCGAGCACCAGTGCAACCGTCAGGTACGCCGTCCACTGATGCAGCGCGAAAAGATTGATGCGGCGATGCGGCCAGCGCTGCACGGGGCTGTAGCGCAGCGCTATCAATAGCCCGAGCCACAGGTTGAGGGTGGCTGTGCCCGCGGCGCCAAGGCCAAGATAGGCGCATAGGTCCAGGATGGTCATGGTTCTCCTTGAGCCACCATGGTAAGGCCTGCCTTGACCGCGGGATCACCCGGTCCGGTTGGCATGGAGTACGTGGCGCCGGTGCCAGTAGGCGGCGCGCAGTTCCACAACGCAATGGAAAGGACGCGCCGAACTACGAGCCAGGCTATTTGAACAAGCAAAGTTACCTGTCCTTATGGAGATGAAACCGGACTTAGCTGAAACCGGAGCGTACGCGGAACCGCTATGCGTAGCGGAAGAGCGCCTTGAAGCCGTAATCCATATGCTGCTGGATGTGGCAGTGGAACAGCGATAGCCCGGGCTGATCGGCGGTGAAGTCAACCGCGGCGCGGCCGTAATACGGTACGACCACGGTGTCCTTGATCACGCCGCAGGTGGCGCGTCCGTTGATCTCGGTGAGTTCAAGCTGATGGCGGTGCAGATGCATGGGATGCGCGTCGTCGGTGCGGTTGCGGAAGATCAGGCGGTAGCGCGCACCCTGCTGCAGCACGAACTCGTTCTCGTGCGGGTAGGGCTTGCCGTTGACCAACCATGTGTTGAACTTGCCGGAGCCGCCCGGGATCTTTTCAAAGATCATCTCGAAGATGTGGTCCGGCTTTTGCAGTGGGGCGGAGCCGGCCGGTGAGCCGAAAACCGTGTAGTCCCAGCGCAGGCTGCCGGGAGGAACCCACTGCGGCTGCCGATGTTGGTTCGCGTACTCGACGATCACGCCCAGGCCGGCATTGCGCAGGTTCTCCTCAACGGCGCCGAGGATCCAGACGCCCGGATTCGACATCTCGACAACTGCGTCCACGCGCTCGCCTGCGCCGAGAAAGATCGTTTCCACGGTCTGCGGCGTGGGCACCGGATTGCCGTCGAGCGCAAGCACGCGAAACTTGTGTCCGGAGAGCGCAATGCGGCGATTCTCGATCGCGCTGGCGTTGAGCAGGCGGAAGAGCACGCGCTGGCCCGGCTTGACGCGGATAGGCTCACCGGCTCCAAGCGCCTTCTCATTGATGGAGTAGGTGACGGAGTTCACTTCGAGGCCGTTGGGCGCGGTGTTCAGCACGCTTGGCTTCTCCGGCTGCGGGTCGGCCGGGTCTTCGTCGTCATCGTCCTCCATGGTCGAGGAGAAGAACGGCTCCCAATCGCGCAGCGCGAGGAAGAGCTCCTGGTCATACCCACCGGGATCGTGGCCGGAGCTGGCGCTGTCAATAATCAGAAACCCGAACTGGCCGGTGTAGGAGCCTTTATGCAGGTCCGCGTAGGCCATCGCATGGGAGTGGTACCAGCGCGAGCCGGCCGGGCGCGGCGTAAAACTATAGCTGCGGCGACCCTGCGGCGGAACGAACGGCGTGTTCTGCTCCTCGACGCCGTCCACCTCGCCCGGGATCAGCAGTCCGTGCCAGTGCACCAGCTCCGGAGTGTCCGTCCGGTTGATCACCTCGACCGTCGTCGGCTTGCCCTCGCGCATGCGCAGCACGGGGCCGGGAGAGAGGCCGTTGTAGCCGATCGTCGAGAGAATACGATCGGGGGCCAGTTCCACCGTGACCGGCGCAATCTCGAGCGTAAGGTCAGCCTTGCCTTGAGGCGGAGAAGAAGCTTGCGGCGTACTCCCCATCGCCATGCCACCCGGCATCTGCGCAAAGGGACGCGGCGCGGCGGCTGTCGACCCAAGAGCAAGCCCGCTCATGCGCAGAAAGTCGCGACGACGCAAGCGCACCACCTCCGGTATGGTCCCTGGCCGCAGCCGGGACTCGCCAACCTGATGCTCTCATGCAGACCGCCGCGCGACAAGACCTTCGGCGGTGGTGGACGAGATCAACACACACCCGCGCCCGCTGAAACAACTTGCCGGAAGCGCCGTCTATACAGCATCTCGCATCGCTCTCCGGTTCGCGTGGCGAAACGGATCGCTCCTATCTGGTATCCTCGCGCCAACTGTACTCGCTCCGCTTTAAGGAGAGACCCGATGAAATTGCTTCCCGCAACGTTGGTGATCGCCGCAGCCGCGGCTTGTTGTACGGGACTGTATGCCTTTCAGCGCACAGCGGACTGGGGCGCCGCGGAGCAAAGTACGGAGAAGGCAGAGTTTGCCTGGTCGCGGCTCAGCTACAACACCAGCCTCGGCGGTGGAGGCTACGGCGGCTTCGGCGGCTATGGATATGGCCATCACTATATGACCTGGTCGCGCGACTACCCCAAGGCCGACCGGCAACTGTTGATCGCGCTCAATCGCCTGACGCGGGTCAACGGCCGGACGACTGAGCAGGTCGTCAATCTCGACTCGGACGACATTTACAATTACCCGTTCGTTTACGCCGTCCAAGTGCAGACCTGGTCGTTCACCGACGAGCAGGCCGCGCGCCTGCGCAACTACCTCCTCAAAGGCGGCTTCCTTATGGTCGACGACTTCCACGGCACGGCGGACTGGGAAAATTTCCTGAACGGCATGCGGCAGGTCCTGCCCGATCGCCCCATCGAAGACCTCCAGGACAAAGATGAGATCTTTCACGTGCTCTACGATATGGACGACCGCTTCCAGGTGCCGGGCGAGCAGTACATCCGCACCGGGCGCACCTACGAGAAGGACGGCTATGTCGCCAAGTGGCGCGCGATCCGCGACGACCACGGCCGCGTGATCGTCGCCATCTGCCACAACATGCATCTCGGCGACGCGTGGGAGTGGGCCGACGACCCGCAGTACCCCGAGCAGTTCGCCTCCATGGCCTTTCGCGTCGGCCTGAACTACGTCCTCTACGACATGACCCACTAGGCGATCAGGAATCCAGCCCGCATGTTTCAGTTTCTGTTCAAGTACCCGATCCCGGCCTTTACCAAGGGCAAGCTCGTCCTCCTGGGAACGGGTCCGGGTTGGCTACTGATCGTGCTTATCGTCGCAAGCGCGGCCGGGCTGGGCTGGCTGATCTGGGCGCGGCTGCCGAAGGGAGAGCCGCAAAAACCAGACGCTACCCAGAACCAGATGCGCTCCTGGCGAGCAGGCGTGGTGTGGGCCATGCAGGCTACGCTTGTGGCCCTCGTCCTGCTGCTGCTGTGGCGTCCGGCGCTCTCCGTCGCGGAACTCAAGTCGCAGCAGAACATCATCGCCGTGCTGGTCGACGACTCGCACAGCATGGCCATTCCGGATAGCGGGGGAGACAAGAGGTCGCCGCGGGAGTCCGAGGCCGTCAGCGTACTTACCGGCGGCATTCTTGCAGGACTCAGCAAGCGCTTCCAGACCCGCGTCTACCGGTTGGACGGCGGGCTGACGCGCGCCGCGAACGTGACCGCGATCCAGCCCACCGCGGCCGCCACCCACATTAGCGATGACCTTAAGCAACTGGCTTTGGACACTGCGGACCTGCCCGTCGGCGCCGTCGTGCTGCTCAGTGATGGAGCGGAGAGCAGCGGAGGCATCGAGCTCGGTGCTTTGAACGCCCTGCGCAACCGCCGCCTGCCTGTGCACACCATCGGCTTCGGCAGTGAGCGCCCAACGCACGATGTCGAGCTCGAAAACGTGAGTGTCGCCTCGCGAGCCACGGCCGACTCACGCCTCAGCGCTTCCGTAAGTTTTCTCCAGCACGGGTACTCGGGAACGAAAACTCTACTCAGTGTGCGGGATGGCGCGCACTCCCTGGCGGAGCGAGAGGTGACGCTCGGGCCGGACGGTGTCACTCAAACCGAAACAATCTTCTTCAGTGCCGGTCCCGCGGGAGTCAAGCAGCTCAGCTTTGCCGTGGCTCCTCTGCCCGGCGAAGAAAGCGCAGCCAACAATGCAATGGAGCGCCTGGTTACCGTCAGCGGGCAGCAGCGCCGCATCCTCTACGTCGAAGGCGAGCCGCGCTGGGAGTATAAATTCCTGCGCCGCGCCGCCGAGGACGACCATCAGCTGCAGGTCGTCTCCATGCTGCGGACGACCGAGAACAAGCTCTACCGGCAAGGCATCAAGGATCCCAACGAGCTGGCCGACGGCTTTCCAGTGCGGCCAGAGGACCTCTTCGCCTACGATGCGATCATCATCGGCTCGGTGGAGGCAAACTACTTCACGCCCGGCCAGCAGGAGCTGCTGCGGGAGTTTGTCGACCGGCGCGGCGGCGGCCTGCTCTTCCTCGGCGGACGCTTTGCTTTGTCCAATGGCGGCTGGGGTGCTTCGAGCATCTCGGAGCTTGTCCCTACGTTCCTTCCCCCGGGAAACAGTACGTTTCACCGTGACCCGGCCACCGTGCAACTGACCGCCGCGGGCGCCCAGAGCGCCATGCTGCGGCTCACCGACGACCCGGCCAGAAACGCAGAGCGCTGGCGCAAGCTGCCCTACCTGATGGACTACCAGGATGCCGGTTCGCCCAAGCCCGGCGCGACCGTCCTTGCGCAGTCCTCCGCCGGCGGGCGCACGATGCCGCTGCTGGTCACACAAATGTACGGACGCGGGCGCACGGCGGTGCTCGCCACCTCCGGCACCTGGCGTTGGCAGATGCTCTCGCCGGTAGGCGATCCGTCGCACGATCTCTTCTGGCAGCAGCTGCTCCGCTGGCTCTCCACCTCCTCGCCCGGCCCGGTGGACGCTTCAACAAGCGCGTCTATGCTGATGGACCAGGGCCACCTGACGCTCTCGGCGACGGTGCGCGACAAGCAGTTTCTGCCCGCGCCAGACGCCCATGTCGTCGCGCATTTCAACGGCCCGCAAGGAGCCTCGGAGCAGGTCGACCTGTCTCCCGTGCCGGAGACTCCGGGAAGCTTTCAGGCCGACTGGACCGCCGAGCGCCCGGGATCCTACCTCGCCGAGGTCACCGCCACCCGCGGAAGCGACGACCTCGGGCAGGATGTTGTCTCCTTTGAGCGTGTCGACGGAGTCGCGGAAAACTTTCACACCAGCCAGAATCGCGATCTCCTGGAAAAGCTTGCCTCCGACACCGGCGGTAGATATTGGAAGCAGACTGAACTGAACCGGCTGCCGAACGAGATCGCCTACTCGGAGGCCGGCATCGCGGTGCATGACACGAAAGAGCTTTGGAACATGCCAATCGTGTTCCTGCTGCTGCTCTCTCTGCTCAGCGGAGAATGGTTGTTGCGGCGCAGATGGGGCGTGGTTTGAGGCGGCTGCGACAAGTCGCCTTGACGTGCGCGCTGCTGCTGGCGGCGTGGCCTCTGCATGCGTCGACGTACTTCGTCACGGTAGCTGGACTGGGCGGCGCGCCCGACTATGAGCAGCGTTTCACCGCGACCGCCGCGGAGTTGGATAGAGTTCTCAAGACCTCCGCTGGAGCGCATGTCTTCACCTTGTCCGGAAAAGATGCTACCAGGGCTCACTTAGCGGAAACCATGACCGCCGTAGCCCGGCAGGCCAGACCCGAGGATGACTTTGTGCTTACCCTGATCGGCCACGGGAGCTTCGATGGCGTCGAATATAAGTTCAACCTGCCCGGACCGGATGTCTCCGCCGCGGACCTGGCAGCGATGTGCGACCGTATTCCCGCGCGCCGCCAACTCGTCGTCAACACGACCAGCGCCAGTGGAGGCTCGATTGCCGCGCTCGAGCGGCCCGGCCGCGCAGTCATCGCCGCAACCAAGACCGGCACGGAAAAAAACGCGACGGTCTTTGCGCGTTACTGGGCCGAAGCGCTCGAAGATCCCACCACGGATGTCGATAAGAGTGACGCCATCAGCGCCATGGAAGCGTTTACCTACGCGGACCGCAAGACAGCCGCGTTCTACGACAGCCAGAAACGCCTCGCCACGGAGCACGCGGTCTTTGAAGATACGGGCCACGGCGAGCCGGTGCGGCTCGGCAAGACGAGTTCTTCGGAAGGCAGGGAAGGCCTGTTGCTCGCAAGCTTCACCGTAGAGCGCATCGGGTCAGCCCGGGCCGCCATGAACGATCCCGCCAAGCGGGATCTGCTGGCGAAAAAAGAGGAGTTGGAACAGAAGATCGACGCCTTGAAATACGGCAAGGCAGCCCTGGATCCGGAGGAGTACAAGCGGGAGTTGACGGCGGCGCTGGTCCAGTTGGCAACGGTGCAGGGGGAACTCGAAAAATGAGATATATCCCGGCCTCCGGGATCGCTATTCTTCTTGCTTGCGCCTTGGTTAGGCCTTGTTGCGCGGCACCGACCGTGACCTCATGCACAAGCCTGCGATCGCATGGCAAAACGACCGAGGCCGCGCAGTGTTTCAGCACTCTCAGTACCAGCAGCAATCCCTACCTTCGCGCGGAAGGCTTCTGGGGTATGGAGCAGTACGACTCCGCCAACGAAGCGTTCCGCCTGGCCGCTGGACAGACAAATGGCATGCCTGCAAGCGAGCAGGCTCACATTCGCGTCCGCTGGGGATTGCTGCTGCACGAGCGCTTCAACAACAAGGACGCCGACGATCTCTTCGCCGAAGCGTTGAAACTCGATCCATCGAGCGCCGAAGCCTATCTCGGGCTCGCCACGGTGAGCGCTGATGGATTCGACAGCAAAGCTGCGGAGTACACGGGGAAAGCCTTGGCGCTCGACCCGAAGCTGGTCGCCGCTCATGAGTTCGCGGCCAACCTTGCCCTTGAGAATGCGAACACGGAAGGGGCGATCGCCGAGGCTGACAAAGCGCTCGCGCTTTCCAATGAAGCACTGGAAGCGATGGCCATCCACGCCGCCGTGGATGTGCTTGCGGACAAGCCGCCAGACGCATGGTTCACGAAGATCGCCAACGTCAACCCACGCTACGGAGAAGGCTACGCCCTGGTGGGCTATCACCTTGTCTTGAACCGGCGATATGACGACGGAGTCGCCTACTACCGGAAGGCGGTCGAGTTAGAGCCGGAGTTATGGCCCGCGCACTCTCAGTTAGGAATTAATCTGATGCGGCTGGGCCAGGTCGATGAGCCGCTAAGGCAACTGGAACTCAGTTACAACCACGGGCAGAAAGATGCCGCGACGGTAAATAGCTTGCGGCTGCTCGACAGTTATAAGAATTTCGATACCTTCCAGACCACCGAGGCGGGAGTTCCGGTCAACTTGAAGTTCAGAAAGAACGAATCTGACTTACTGAATCCTTACTTTCATGACGAGTTACAGAAAATCCTGACTACCTACGAAAAAAAGTACAAGATGACCTTGCCCGGAGCAGTACAGGTCGAGGTCTATCCGGACCACGAAGACTTCGCCGTACGCACCATGGGCATGCCGGGACTGGGCGCGCTAGGCGTCACTTTCGACGAAGTCGTCGCCATGGACAGCCCCTCGGGCCGCAAGCCAGGAGACTTTAACTGGGGCAGCACCCTCTGGCATGAGATGGACCACGTCTTTGTTCTCGCGGCGACCAACCATCGCGTGCCACGCTGGTTCGCGGAGGGCCTGGCCGTTCATGAAGAGGGTCAGGCAAATCCGGAGTGGGCGAACCGCGCCACCCCGGAAGTCCTGCTCGCCATTCGTGACAAAAAGCTGCTTCCCGTAAGTGACATCGACCGCGGCTTCCTCTTTCCGGAGTACCCATCCCAGGTGCTTGTCTCCTACTTCGAAGCAGGGGCCATGTGTGACTTCATCCAGCAGCGTTGGGGCGCGGACAAGCTGGTCGCCATGGTGCATTCCTTTGCCGCACTCAAGCCCACTCCGGACGTAATTCAGTCCGACCTGCAGATGACTCCGGCGCAGTTCGATAAGGAGTACCTGCTTTGGCTCGACCGCAAGTATGGTAAGACGGCAGCAAACTTCGACACCTGGCGGCAAAGTTTGAAGCAGCTTGTTGCTGCTTCCACAGCCGGGGAAAACGAAGTCGTCTTGGCACAGGCTCCGAAAGTCATCCAGCTTTACCCGGAGTACATCGGCGATGCCAACGCCTACGAGATCCTGTCGCAAGCGCAGCTTGCCAAGGATGACAAGGCTGGCGCAATCGATACTTTGCGTAGTTATCAGGCGATGGGTGGCATGAGTCCGGCGACGCTCGAGAAGCTGGCTTCCCTCGAGCAGGAGACAGGCGATTCTAAATCCGCAGCTACGACGCTCGAAGCGCTGAATTACATCTACCCCGAAGCCGAAAGTCTGCATCGGCAACTAGGCGCCTTGTGGCTGGCGCAAGGAAACTACGCCGGAGCGGAGCGGGAGTACGGAGCCGTGCTGGCCATGCATCCGCTCGATAAGGCATCGGCGGAGTTCGAACTTGCGAAAGCCTATTGGGCGGCCGGAGACAAGGCCAGGGCCGAAGACAGCGTGCTGCTTGCACTCGAGACCGCTCCCGGATTTCGACCCGCACAGAAGTTGCTGCTGCAGATCAAGTCAGCTGAAAACGATCGCTCCAACAGCAAGCCATAATGGGATAGAGGGACAGAAAACTTGACAAACACCACAGCTGAACTGACTCAGGATGCAGCTCAACTGCAGACGCGCATCGAACGTTTCCACGCCGTGCGCGACGGCATTCTTGCGCAGGTGCGGCAGGTCATCGTCGGCCAGGACGAGGTGCTGGACCAGATCCTCATCGCCCTGTTCGTCGGCGGCCACTGCCTGATCACGGGCATGCCCGGCACTGCGAAAACCTTGATGGTGCGCACCTTTAGCGAAGCTCTCGGACTCACCTTCAAGCGCATCCAGTTCACTCCCGACCTCATGCCATCGGACATCACCGGGACCGACATCATCGAAGAGGACATCACGACCGGTCACCGTAAATGGACCTTCGTCGAGGGTCCCATCTTCGGCAACGTGGTGCTTGCCGATGAGATTAACCGCACGCCGCCAAAGACGCAGGCCGCGATGCTTGAAGCGATGCAGGAGCGCTCCTGCACGGTGCGCGGACACATTTACAAGCTGCCATCGCCTTTCTTTGTTCTCGCCACCCAGAACCCCATCGAGTTAGAAGGAACATACCCCCTGCCGGAGGCACAGTTAGACAGGTTTCTGTTCAACTCGCTCCTGGATTACTTAAGTGCCGGAGATGAGTTGAAAGTAGTTGACCTGACAACTGCAACGAAAACGCCGAAGATTCAGGCCGTCACCAACACACAGGAACTACTCGACTTTCAGCAGTTAGTCCGGATGGTACCCATTGGAGAGTCTCTCGCCCGCTATGTCGTCAGCCTAGTTCGGGCCACGCGGCATAAGAGCGAGAATGCCCCTGACTTCGTCAAGAAATACGTGAACTACGGAGGCAGCATTCGTGCCGCGCAGTTTATCGTGCTGGCCGCCAAAGCCCGTGCTCTCTCGCGCAAGCGATATCACGTCACCTATGAAGATATCTCCGCGCTTGCCGTGCCCGTGCTGCGCCACCGCATCATCCTAAATTTCCACGCCGAATCGGAGCGCATCGACTCCGACGAGATCTTGCGGCGGCTGCTGGCGCACATGCCACCGCCGAAGGAGGCTTAGACGCCGTGCCCGAGCTTGTGCAGCGATTTCTAGATCCCATGGTCTTGGCCGGCATCTCTAGCCTGGACCTGATCGCGAAGACGGTGGTCGACGGCTTCGTTGCCGGGCTGCATCGCTCACCCGACTTCGGGTTCAGCCAGGAGTTTGCCGAATACCGCGCCTACACACCGGGAGACGATCTTCGCCACGTGGACTGGAATTTATTTGCCCGCACCGAGCGAACCTATCTCAAGCGCTACCGGGGAGAAACAAATAGCCAGCTGACCGTGTTACTCGATGCAAGCAACTCGATGAAGTACAGCTCTCACTCAGTATCCAAAATGGACTACGCGAGATACGCGGCAGCCTCGCTGTTCTACCTCGCCATCCACCACCAGCGAGACCCGGCAGGGCTGCTCGTCTTTGACGACGAAGTGCGCAACTACATCCGGCCCTCGATGCGCCAGGGTCAGTTGCCCCGACTCTTGAGCGGGCTGGAGCAAGCCGAACCGAAAGCCCGAACCAATTTCAGTAAGCCGCTCGACCACTTACAGCAGCTGCTTAGCCGCCGCGGCATGGTGATCCTGATCTCAGACTTCTACGAGTCCCCGGAGACCATCATAAAAACGGTCGAGCCGCTGCGCTTCCATGGCAGCGAGGTCGTGCTGTTCCATGTGCTCGATCCGCAGGAGATTCACCCCGAGCTGCGCGGTCCTTCGGTCCTGGTCGATCTTGAGACCGAGCAGCGCATGGAGGTCATCCCGGACTACGTCAAGGGCGAGTACCGCCGGCGCATGGACGATCATCTCCGCAACCTCCGCGATCGCGCTCGCGCCGCCGGCCTCGACTATCACCTGCTCGTCACCGACAAGCCGCTCGACGCCACGCTGGGCGAGTACCTCCGCCTGCGGCCGGGAGGCAAATAGTGGGCTTCTTCTCTCCGTGGTTTCTGGCCGGTTTCGCCGCGCTGGGTCTGCCCGTCTACGTGCATCTGCTGCGCCGGCACACCACCACGCCGCGGCCCGTAAGCTCGCTCATGTTCTTTGAGCGCGGCACGCAAAGTTCGGTGCGGCATCGTCGCCTGCGCTATCTTCTCCTGTTTTCCTTGCGCGCGTTGCTTGTATTGCTGCTGGCGCTGGCGTTTGCGCAGCCTTTCCTGAAGCGGACAACGGCCGTCGCTAGCGACCGCCTGATGGTTCTCGGGATCGATAACTCCTTCAGCATGCAGGCAGGCACGCGCCTGGCGGATGCGAAGCGAGAAGCGCTTGCCGTGCTCGCAACCAGGCGCGCAACGCAGCGGGCGCAGGTAGTTCTGCTGGCCGATCAAATGCAGGTGCTTACTCAGCCGATCGCCGACTCGGCCGCGCTCCAGGCCGCCGTCGCCGGCATCCGGCCCAGCGATGCGCACGGCAACTTCGGTGAGCTCGGGCGAGGCATGCGGGCCTTGGCCGAGTCGGTCCACACTCCTATCGACCTGCATCTCTTCAGCGACATGCAGTCCTCGAACATGCCGGGGAATTTCGCCGACATGGTTCTGCCGGGCAACGTCTCGCTGTTGCTGCATCCCGCCGTCAGCGCGTCTGTCCCGAACTGGACAGTGGAGAGCGTGAAAGCCCCGGCGCAGCTGGTCGACCCGAAGAAGTCTCACGTACTCGCCGTCATCGCTGGGCACGGCACGCCAGCCGCCACGCGCACCGTCTCGCTCATCATCGACGATAAAGTCGCCGCGACCAAGCGTGTCGACGTGCCTGCAGACGGTCGAGCTACGGTCGAGTTCGACTCGCTGGACGTGCCGTACGGAAGCAGCCGATGTGTCGTCCGCATCGACCCTGCCGATGTATTCCCAGCCGATGACGTGAGTCTGTTCGCAGTCAAGCGGGCCGACCCCGAGCGCGTACTCTTCGTGCATCAGGCGGGCGACGCAAGGTCACCGCTCTACTTCGGCACGGCGCTGGCCTCCGCGGCGCAGGGATCCTTCGTGCTGCAGCCGATGAGCGTGGAGCAGACCGCGGACGTCGATCCATCCAGATACGCTTTCATTGTTCTGTCCGATGTCGCGACCCTGCCGCAGCTCTTCGAGAACAGCCTGCTCCACTTTGTCGAGAGCGGCGGCAGTGTGCTGCTCGCCGCGGGGGCCAGTGACGCACGCGCGCAGCGGCTTCCGGTGGTGGGGCAGATGGTCGGCGACGGCCATTTCTACGCGCGTGGCGGAGGAAGTTTCGCCAGCGCGGGCCCGATCGACGCTTCGCATCCAGCGGTCCAGTCTGCGGATGAACTGGCGGACACGAAGTTCTTTTACGCCTCGTCTCTGCTGCCAGGCGAAGGCGCGCAGACACGTGTCCTCGGCCGGCTGGCCGATGGCTCTCCGCTCCTGCTCGACCAAACGATTGGCCAGGGACACGCCCTGATCTTCGCTTCGGGGTTCGACAACGTCACCAACGACCTTCCCCTGCAGCCGGCCTTTGTGCCGTTCGTTGACCGCATCGCGCGCTATCTCGCCGGGGTCGAGCAGGCGAGCGGCGCAAAGGTCGTCGATACCTTCGTGCAGCTGCGCAGCCCGTCCAGCAGTGCCGCCGGCCCGTCGCACGGGTCGCCTGTCGAGGTGATGGGTCCAGGCGGCAGCCGGCCGCTTTCGCTCGAGCAGGAGGCCACGGCGCAATCCTTCCCTCTCTCTCGCGCGGGGTTCTATCAGGTCCGCTTCGCGAACGGCCGTAACGCACTGATCGCCGCCAACCCGGACCGGCGGGAGTCCGATCTGCAGCTGATTGCGGCGGACACACTGCGGCTTTGGAGCGGAAGCAGCGCCTCGGAGATCAACGCGAACAGCGCAGCAGGCACGGTCGCCACCGCGGAAGAGCAACGCGCCAGCAACGGTCTCTGGTGGTGGGTTATGCTGGTCCTGTTGATCGCGGCGCTGGCCGAGTCGATCGTCGCCAGCCGCTATCTTGGGACGCAACGGGAGGAAGCATGAGCCGGCAGGAACAGCTCAACCTCTACATCGGCCATCTGCAGAACCGTTTGCGGACGCTCGCCACCCTGCGCGGCGCGGCGGTGATCGCGTTCGTGGCCTTGGCTGCCACGCTTCTGCTCACACTCGTCCTCAATCGCTACGCCTTCCCCGAGCAGGAGATCACCCCGGCCCGCGTCGCCCTGTATGCGGCCGTGGGTCTGGCCTTCGCGGGAGGCCTTCTGCTGCCCTTGCTCCGCATCAATCGCCGGCGTTCCATCGAGCGAGCCGAAGGCAAATTTCCTCTGCTGCAGCAGCGTCTACTGACTTTTTCGGAGCGTCAGCAAATCGGCGATCCCTTTGTCGAGCTTCTGGCCGGAGACACGCTCGCCAAGGTGCAGGAAGCTCCCGCGTCTCAGTTTGTGCCCACCGGAACACTTGCGGCCCTGCTCGCCGCCACTGTCCTCTTTACCGGTGCGGTGGTCTGGATGGCCTCTGCCGCGCCGGGTTTCCTGGGCTATGGCGCATCCCTGCTTTGGATCGGGCCTAAGAAGATCGTCACCCCGCTGTATGACATCCACGTCACGCCCGGCGACGCCGCGGTGCGCCGGCACAGCGACGAGGAGATCACCGCGCAACTCGTCGGCCTCGACACCCGCAAAGTCACGCTGCACGCGCGCGTCGGAGCCGCAACCCCGTGGGAAACCGTCGACATGCAGCCGCAAGCCAATGGCCAGGGCTTCGGCTTCACCCTCGCTGCGCTCCCCGAAAATGTTGAATACTTCGTCGAAGCAGGTCCGGTGCAGTCGAAACACTACACCGTCCGGGTTGTCGACCTCCCCGCGGTCAAAGACATGAAGGTGACCTACCATTACCCGCGCTGGACCGGTCTGCCCCAGGCTTCGGAGGAGCACGGCGGCGATCTCCGCGCGCTCGAAGGCACCGAAGCCGAGCTGGCCGTGACCATGGACAGCCCGTTGCGCGACGGCATGCTGGTGCTCGACAACGGCCAGCCGCTGCACCTGACGGGGGGCGAAGGCAACCTCTACCACGGCACCATCCGCATGCAGAAGGACGGCGCCTACCACGTCGCGGCCACCGACAGCGGCCAGCAGGTTCGCCTGTCCGAGGACTACTTCATCTCCACCGAAAAGGCCAACCCGCCGCAGGTGGCCATCGACCGTCCCGGCGCGGACTATCGCGCCAGCCCCATCGAAGAGGTCACCCTCGGCGTCAAGGCCGGCGCGGACTTCGGCCTCCATAGTGTTCAGTTGCACTACTCCGTCAACGGCGGCCCCTCGCAGACCGTCGATGTGCTGAAGCAGACCGGTGCGAAGAGCTCCAACGGCACCACGACCTTGAATCTCGAAAGCTTCAAAGTCGTCCCGGGCGACGTCGTCAGCCTCTACGCGACCGCCAAGGACGCCCATGAGGAAGCCAAAACCGACATCAGCTTCATCCAGGTCGACCCCTTCGAACGCGAGTTCTCGCAGTCGCAGCAGGCTGGCGGAGGCGGTGGCGGTGGAGGCGGCGGCGCAGGCAACCAGACCGACATCTCGCGCCGCGAAAAAGAGCTGATCGCCGCGACCTGGAAGCAGCAGAACGACAAGGCCTCCACCTCGTCCCACTCCGCCGACATGGGCAAGACGCTCTCTGAAGCCCAGGCCACGCTGCGCCAACAGGTGCTTGCGCTCTCTGCGCGCATGCAAAGCCGCGATCTCTCCTCGGCCAACGAGGAGTTCACCGGCTTCGAGAAGGACATGCAGGCGGCTGCGGCGGCCATGGTTCCCTCCGCCGACAGGCTGAAGCAGCAGGCCTGGAGCGACGCCATGCCCAACGAGCAAAAGGCGCTACAGGCCTTGCTCCGGGCAGAGGCGACCTTCCGCAAAATCCAGGTAGCCTTCGGCCAGCAGAGCGGAGGTGGCGGTGGAGGTGGAGGAAGCGCCGGCCGTGACCTGGCCAGCCTCTTCGATCTCGAGATGGACACGGAGAAGAATCAGTACGAGACCGCGCAGACCGGCTCGCCTGCCGAGGAGCAGGCCAAGAAGGTTGACGACGCGCTCGCCAAACTCGACGCTCTTGCCAAGCGTCAGGAGGAACTCGCTCAGCAGCAAAGCCAGCAGGCACAGAACTTCCAGCAGCGCTGGCAGCAGGAGATGCTGCGGCGCGAGGCCGAGCAGCTGCAGCGCGAGATGGAGCAGATGCAGGCGCAGCAGCGCGGCCAGCAAGGCCAAAGCGCGTCAGGCCAGCAGGGCAGCTCCGGGCAGAGCTCGCGCCAGAGCGGTAGCGGCCAGCAAGGACAGTCACAGCAGGCGCGCGGTCAATCCGGATCTCAATCCGGCAATCAGTCCGGCTCCGAATCCAAAGACGGCGGTGCTGACCCCCGCGTCCAGCAGGCACTTAAGCGCCTCCGCGAAGCCAACGAGCAGATGCGCCGCGCCGCCGCCCCCGGCCAAAACGCTCAAGCCGGCGCCGAGCAGGCTAGAGAAGCCGCCCAGCGCCTGCATGAAGCCACGAACCTCATGGGCGGAGCGCAGAAGCAGCAGGCCACCGGCAAGCTGGATTCGCTCGCCAACGATGCTGGCAAGCTCCAAGCCGAGGAAGCTTCCGAAGCCGAGCGCATCCGTTCCCTCGCCGCGAACTCCAACGACTCCGCGCGCGCCACCGCCAACGAGCAGGAGCTGAACCGGCTCGTTCGCGACCGGCAGCAGCTCTCCGATGACGTCTCTCATCTGCAGCGAAGCATGCGCGAAACCGCCCGGCAACTCGCCCCGACGCAGCCCGCTGCGTCCTCCAAACTGCGTGAAGCGCTTGGCGCGATGGATGAGTCGGACCTCGGCAACCGCGTCCAGCGTACCGCGGATGGGCTGCGGCGGGGCATCAATCCGAACGCAAACGGAAACGAAGCAGCCATCGCCTCCGGACTCAAGCAGCTGGACGAAGGGCTGAAGCAGGCGCAGTCGGGCATGGGCTCCGCGCCCGGAACTCCGGACGCCCGCAAGCAGGGCCACGGCACGGAAGTCGCCGCACTTGATCAGCTCGATCGCCTCCGTTCGACCGTGCAGAGCCTCTCGCCCGGAGCTACCGGCCAGCCCGGAAATCGCGGCTCGCAACGCGGAACGCAAGCGGGCAAAGCGGGTCAAGCCCAGGGGAACGGATCGCAGCAAGGGCACCAGCCCGGCACATCCGGAGCCCAGGCTGGTCAGGCAGGAAGCCAATCCTCCCAACCCGGAAGCCAGCCCGGAAGCCAGCCCGGACAGTCAGGGCAGGGAAGAGGTTCGCAGCCCGGCAGCGGCTCCTCCGGCGGCAATCGCCAGGCCAGCGTCGGCGGCGAGAGCTCCACCGGCGATTCAAACTCCGGCGGCAACCGCGTGCGCACCGGAGGCGGAGGAGGCGCAGCCACCTGGAACGTCAACACCGGCAACAACACCTTCGCCCGCAGCGCCCGCGCGCAGCAGCCCGGCACCGGCCCCAACCCCGCCGACTCCGAGCGGACCATCAGCCAGGGCTTGCAGGAGCTCAGCCGCCTCCGCCAGCTCACCCACGGCGACCCCGCCGCCTCCCGCGAGGTAGACGCGCTCGTCAAGGAGATGCAGCAGCTCGAGCCGGGACGCTTCCCCGGCAACCCGCAGATAGTCGAGCAACTGCATCAGCAGGTCTTGAATGACGTAGACAAGCTCGAACTCGAATTGCGCCGCAGCGCCAACGACCCAACCCTCGCCCAGATCCGCACCACCAAGACCGCAACCGTTCCGCAGGGCTACGGAGATGCCGTGGCAGAGTACTATCGGCGGCTGGGCAAAGGCCAGTAGCAGGCCAGGAGCTTGATCCCGGCGATATACTAGGACCGTGAGCAAGAGCTTTTACATTGAGACCTTCGGCTGCCAGATGAACGCGCACGACTCCGAGAAGGTAGTCGGCACGCTGGAGTCCCAGGGCTACGTGCAGACCCAGGTCGAGGACGAGGCCGGGCTCATCCTTTACAACACCTGCTCCATCCGCGACAAAGCCGAGCAAAAGGTCTTCCATCGGCTGAACGAGTACAAACGCCTCCAGGGCGAAGGCAAAAAGTTCGCCGTCATCGGCTGCGTCGCCCAGCAGGAGGGCGAGCGCATCTTCGACAAGGCTCCCTACGTCTCGATCGTCGCCGGCTCCGCCAGCTATCGCAATCTGCCCGCGATGCTAGCCCGCCTCGAACGCGGCGACTCCCGCATCACCGGCCTCGACGACAAGCAGACCACCGAAACCTTCGAAACTCCCTTCGTCGCCCGCACCAACCAGCATCGCGGCTACATCACCATCATCGAGGGCTGCGACAAGTTCTGTGCCTACTGCGTCGTCCCCTACACCCGCGGCAATGAGCGCAGCCGGTCGGCAGCCAGCGTGCTTGAAGAAGCAACCCGCATGGCCGATGCCGGCTACACCGAGATCCAGCTCCTCGGCCAAAACGTCAACAGCTACCGCGACCCAAGCCGCCAAAAAACCTTCGCCGAACTCCTCCACGCCGTCGCCACCCTGCCCGGCATCCGGCGCGTCCGCTTCACCACCAGCCATCCGCGCGACTTCACCCGCGACATCGTCGACGTGATCGACGCCACACCAACCCTCTGCGACCACGTCCACCTTCCCGTCCAGTCCGGCTCGACCGACGTCCTCCGCAAGATGGACCGCGAGTACACCCGCGACTGGTATCTCGAACGCATCTCCTGGATCAAGGCCGCCCGCCGCGACATCTCCATCACCTCGGACATCATCGTCGGCTTCCCCGGCGAGACCGACGCCGACCTCGAGCAAACAGCCACCCTGCTGGATGAGGTAGGCTACGACGCCATCTTCGCCTTCAAATACTCGCCCCGTCCCAACACCCCGGCGATCAGCATGGCCGATTCGCTCTCCGACGAGGTCAAGTCGGCTCGCCTAAAGATACTGCTCGACCGCCAGCGCGAAATCCAGCGGATCAACTACGATCGTCATCGCGACCAGGTCATGGAGCTGATGATCGAAAGCCACAACACGCAACGTAACCAGGTTGTCGGCCGCAGCACGCAAAACAAGACCGTCAACTTCACCACCGCGCAACCCATTCTGCCAGCCATCGGCAGCTACCAAACCGTTCGAATCACCCAGGCGTTTCCCAACAGCCTGCTGGGCGAGGCGGTCCTATGATCGACACGCGCACCGAGATCGAAGTCCACATTCGCGGGCTTATGCTCGATCCCGTCACCAACATGCCTATCGTCGTGCTCAAGGACGTGGAAAGCGATCTGGTCCTGCCTATCTGGGTCGGTCATTTCGAGGCACAGGCCATCGCGCTCGAGCTCGAAAAAACCGCGACCCCGCGGCCCATGACTCACGACCTGCTCCGCAATATGGCCAAGGGCCTGGGCGCAACGGTTTCGCGCGTCGTCATCTCCGACCTCCAAAACGACACCTTCTTCGCGACCATCTGGATGCAGCAGGAAGGCGAGACCGTCACCCTGGACGCACGGCCCAGCGACGCCATCGCGCTCGCCATGCGCTCCGATTGCCCAATTTTCGTGGCAACCCAGATCTTTGGCCGGTCCAAGCAGGGCAATACCGCCGGAGGCGCCAACGTCAACGCGGAAGAACTGCGCAAATGGCTTGAAAACCTGAACGAGGATGACACCGGCCAATACAAGATGTAATGGCTCGCACTGGGTTCGGCGTGCAGGCGATCTACAACTTCTGTGGTACGGACTGCCTACGGGAAACGGTGTGGATGGCGAGAAAGTTGTATTAGACTGATCCCGTTCGTCTCACCCACCTCCCCCTTGAAGGTAACGTTATGCGTCTTTTCCTTCCCGTGATTTTGAATCTCCTCTTCACAGCCACGTCTGCCTTCGCTTCAACGCTCGTGGTCGACGAAAGCGGCACCTTCTCCAACGCCACTCCGGTCTCTGCCATCTCCGCTCCCGGAGGAGCCTTTTCGCTTAGCTTCAGCGTAAATTCCACTCCTGCCGTCTCCAGCGTCGTCTCCGGAGTTGAGTTCGATGTGGCTTTCTCAAACTTCACCTATATGCTCAACGGCGCAGCTGTCTCTACCCCCGTCGGAGGCATCACCTTCTTCAGCAGCAATGCACAAGGCTTATTCAATATTTGCTTCGTTGCAAGCTGCCTCGGGACTCCAGCGGATGTTCTTTCCATCCGTGGTGGGCAGGGATATACCGGCGCCGAATCGTCGCCGACCCTCCTCATGGGTACATTTCCTATCTCCAGCGCGGTGATTTCTTCCGGCGCTTCAATAAACTTTCTGGCCAGCGAATCGCCCGTCACAATGGCTCAAACTTCTACGGCGGTAACTCCCGAGCCCTCCAGCTTCGTCCTCTTCGGCACCGGTTTGGCGGGCTTGCTCTCTTTCGCCCGTCGCCGCTCCTCCGTCTAACTCTACGCAAGCCACTCGATCTTCGATCAACATGCTATCGCGAGTATTTTGTTCGAGCTACGATTCCCAAAAAACAGTAATCGTATTTGGCCAAAAGCGGAGGATTTGCTTTTCGCGTATCAAGACAGCTATATCCACAGGAAAAACGGTTTTAGCTTGGGCAGACCGTCTCAAGATGCACAAAAAACTCCGGAAAACTGATCTTTGCGGCCTCGGCGCCTTCGATCATCGTCTCTGAAGAGGCGCGCAGAGCGGCAATCGCAAACGCCATCGCGATCCGGTGGTCTGCGCCCGAGTCGAGGATGCCGCCGTGCAGATTTTGTCCGCCGGGAATGTCGAGGCCGTCCTCGTACTCCGTACAGCTCGCTCCCATTGCTGTCAGGTTTTTCACGACCAGCGCAATCCGGTCCGACTCCTTGACGCGCAGCTCCTTCGCATCCCGGATCGAAATCCCGGAGCGCGTATAGGGCGCAACCGCCGCGAGCACCGGCAATTCGTCGATCAGCTGCGCGGCTAAAGCGCCCTCAATCTTCAGAGGACTCGTTAGGGCAGAGGGCGAAGCGTTTACCTGGACCGTGCCGACGAGTTCTCCGTGCTGCTCTTCTACATTGAGAATGCGAATCTTCGCTCCCAGCGCAGCGACAACATCGAGGAGCGCGGAGCGAGTCGGATTCAGCCCAAGCGAGTCCAGAATCAGGTTTGCATCCGGAAAAAGCAGCGCGGCGCAGAAGAAGAAGGCTGCGGAAGAGAGATCGCCGGGAACCGTGGCGTTGATTGCCTTGAGCGATTGACCTCCCGGAAGGAAGAGCCGATCGCTTTTGCGGCTCAGCGTGGCGCCGAAGGCGCGCAGAGCATGCTCGGTGTGATCCCGGGTGCGGACAGACTCGGATAAGCTGGTGGTTCCCTCCGCTTGCAGCCCGGCAAAGAGGACCGCGGTCTTTACCTGCGCGCTGGGAATGGGCGTCTCGAAGTCGATCGCCGTAAGCGGGCCGCCTTGAATGTGGATGGGCGCATGACCGTCGGTCAAACAGATGTCGAGTCCCATCGCCGCCAGCGGCTTGCGTATCCGCTCCATCGGCCGCTGCGTCAGGGAGGCGTCGCCGGTCAGCGTCAAGCGCAGAGGATGCGCGGCAACCAGGCCGGAGAGCATGCGCATGGTCGAACCGGAGTTGCCGCAATCGAGAGCAACGGATGGCTGGAGGAAGTGACCCGCTGTCCCGGTAATCTCAAGATGCGTCCCCTTGTCCTCCACCTTTGCCCCCAGCGCAGTCATGCACATGAGCGAGCTGTGCGGGTCCGCCCCGGTAGAAAAGTTCGAAAGTCGCGAGGTCCCCTCCGCAAGCCCGGCCAGCATGGCATAGCGATGCGAGATCGACTTATCGCCAGGAAGAAAAAGAGAGCCTTGCAGGGTGCGGGCAGGACGGATTACTTGGGTAGACATATCTCTCCAGCATAAGCGACGGCTGCCCAACCTTCCCTGATCGCACCCGTCCAACGGCATGGAAACACTTGTCAGCATGGCGAAAAGACGGAAGAATAAGCAGATGCGTCTTTCGTTGCATGGAACAGTTCTGTCTCATGTAGAACGATGCAAGCTTGGAGCGTACTTTGATACACACGATGAAATATCTTGCGATTGCCTCCTTCATGGCCGCGACCACTGTTGCATGTGGGGCGGAACTCGGCAATGACGCCAAATCCGCTATTCCGAAAGACGTGGTTCAGGTCATTGTGGTGGACTATCGCGCCATGCAAAACTCCCCCGCGGCCATGAGTCTCAAGGACCGCGTCCTGCCCCCGGAGCTGAAGCGGCTTGAAACGGCGCTGAAAAGTTCCGGACTGAAGGTGGATCAGGATGCCGATACGCTCGCATTTGCAGCGTTTCGCGCTGGCGAGGGTAGCCGCATTGTCGGCATCGCCCAGGGGCAGTTCCACACTGGTACAATCATGGCAAACTTTACCAAGAACAAGATCAAGCCGGTAACTCTGCGCAACAACCAGATCTATCCCTTGGGTTCGGCCGGAATGAGTGTCTGCTTTCTCGATCAGACGACCATGGTTTTCGGCGATAAGGATGCTGTGAAGGCGTCGCTCGACGCGCGTGACGGCGTCTCTCAGAACTTTTTGCAAAACTCCGACATGGTGAGCGAGATGAATGCGGTCGACACGAAAGCCATCTGGAGCCTGCTCGACCAGAAAGGGACGCAAACCATGATGAAGGGTGTTCTGGGCGAGGCCTCGCAGCTGGCCGATTACGATACGGTGAAGAACCGGATGAAAAGCTCCAGGTATACGATGGACTTTCAAAATGGCGTGAAGTTCGATATGGCCGTAGTAATGTCGGATACGATTACGGCGGCGACCATCGCCACCGTGATGAAAGGCGTGGTGATCATGAAGAAAACCTCTGGTTCGCCGCTTGAAAAGACCGCGCTCGATTCGACCGCGATCGACTCGAACTCCGGCACGCTCACCGTGGATTACTCCGCCTCTGACAATCAATTTTCCAGTCTCCTCAGCTCTCCTCTGTTTCAGTCGGTTGTGAAGTAAATTCTTTCCTCAGAACGCCAGCCGGAAGACGAACGTCGTTCGGTCCACTTTGTACGCGCGCGTCAGAATATCCTTGAACCGTTCCAATGCTGCTTCTTTCACGGGAGGCGAAAGTTTGCTGATCGCCAGCTCAGGCGGCTGACGGGCTTTCCAGCTTCCTGTGATCATGTTGCAGAGCTCGCCGACGGTATCGATCACCATCACGCTCGGAATCTCCGGAAGCGGCTTCTGCAGCAGGTCGCTGGTCAGTTGCTGGGCGAATCGGAGATCGATATAGAGTGAGGACGCTCCGTTCAGCGGATCTGAGAGGCAGATATGCATGACCGTTCCGGGAAAGATAGAGGGCAGTCCGGGAGCGGGAGTGCAGGAGCGCTCAAACATCAAGGCCATTACCTCCGCGACCGCGTCATCTAACTGTTGCGTTATTGCTAATGGCATCTTTGGTCCCCTTTAGATCACCGTCGTCGAAATCTTTGCTAAGCCTGCGCATGGCTACTCAGGAAAGGACTTAAGCACGTCTTCACTTGCTCGGGTGTAAATGGCTTGTAGAGATAGCCCGAGGCGCCCGCCGACCTTAAGCGAAGCAGGAGTGTCTCGCTGGCTTCGGCGGTAATCATGATGATTGGCACGGCAGGGGCCAGACGCTGGCTCCGGCGCTGTTTCAGAAACTCCATCCCATCCATTTCAGGCATGTTGATGTCTGAGAAAATCAGGTCCAAATTGTCTATAGCCCTGAGAACCTCCAGCGCTTCCAGTCCATTTCCTGCTTGATGAATTTCCGAGAGGTCGAGTCCTGCCTGACGGAGCGAGCGTTCAATGAACTTTCGTATCACTGCCGAGTCGTCGACGATAAGAGTACGCATGCCATCCTTCCGTAATGCCGTTAGCTTTCTTATCGGCGAATCTCAAAGAAGCTTGAGGACAATTCGCCAGAAATTTTACGGAGAGAGCGGGTCTGCTCTCCTCGCATCAGAGCAAAGCTTCGAACGAAGCGAAAAATTGCGTGTGACGGCTAAAGTTTTTTGGCTGCTGGCCGATACTCATCTATAAGGCATCCTTGCCCAGGAGTTTGGTTCATGCCAGCGACGAACGGCAACAGCCCGCAACATCAGATTTCAGGAGCACCGAGCGACGTTGACCCGGATGCGACCCGGGCAGTCGATCCCCTCAGGGATCGCGGAACAGAGGTACTGCTGGGATCAGCTAGAATTGCCATGCTGCAGCGCGCCATTGCCGCCGGCACGTATGATGTTCCCGCGCAAGCAGTCGCGGAGAAGATGGTCGAGCGGCTCCTTCGTACTCCGGCGGAAACGGCGCCTCCGAACTTCAGGCCGGGGCAGGAGTGAACCACTGTCTATACTGAGGTGTGTACCGAGCTTGTACCAGCGCCATCCGATTTCTCTGGCGGGCCACCGCGGGTCACCGCCTGCAACCCTGGCGCAGCCCATACCTGTGCTGGCGGCTCGAAACTTTCACGGGTCTTTCAGCCGAAAAAGTGCAGTTCAGGCATTTCCTTCAGTTTGCTTTTCGGGAACGTGGACAGATCGTACCGTTTTTTCAATGGATCAGCACCATAGATAAACTATCAAGCTAGAAACGCCGCAGGGAAGTGAAGGAGAGACAAATGGGAGAGACATTGCAGGTCATCGCGCAGGACGGCCACACCTTGAACGCCTACCTAGCCCGGCCGCAGGGCACCCCGAAGGGCGCGGTGGTGGTTGTTCAGGAGATCTTCGGGGTCAATGCGCATATCCGCAGTGTGGCGGATGGTTTTGCAAAGGAGGGATATCTCGCCATGGCGCCTGCCCTCTTCGACCGCTTTGCGCCTGGGGTAGAGCTGGGATACGAGGGCGAAGACATGCAAAAAGCGTTTGGTCTGTACCAGAAACTTTTGCCTGAAACTGCGCTCATGGACGTCGCGGCTGCCTTTGCCAAGCTGAAGGAAGAGAGGCCCGGGAGCATCGCCGTGGTTGGTTTTTGCTATGGCGGCCTCCTCGCCTGGCTCTCAGCTACACGTGGCGAGTCCTACGGAATGAAGCCGAATAGCTGCGTCGGCTATTACCCTGGCGGGATCGGCAGTGTGGCGAAGGAAGAACCAGGCTGCCCCGTCCTGCTTCACTTCGGCGCCAAGGACAGCCATATCGGTCCGGAGCAGATGCAGGCAGTGCGGGAGGCACACCCGGAGGTTGAAATCCATGTCTATGAGGGAGCGGAGCACGGATTCAACTGTGATGCCCGCGCGAGCTTTAACCCGGAGCAGGCCGGCATCGCCCGAAATCGAACCCTCGCCTTCCTTAAGACTTATGCCGCTCAGCCGGTGAGATAAATGCGGCAAGCCCAGAAGGCCCGGAAGCCCGTAACTGTGCTGAAAAGAATGATAGACTTTCGTAGACACTTTGAGAGTGGAACAGAAGATCAGGAGTTGTAGACGCTGTGTTGGCAACCGCAAAGAAAACAGACATCATCGAGAAGTTTCGCACGCATGATTCCGATACCGGCTCTCCTGAGGTGCAGATCGCAATTCTCAGTGAACGCATCGGGGAGCTTACCGAACACTTCAAGACTCACAAAAAGGATCATGGGTCGCGCCGCGGCCTGCTGATGCTGGTAAGCAAGCGTCGTCGGCTGTTGGATTACCTGAAGAAGGTGGACGCCGACCGCTACCGCGAAGTGATCTCGAAGCTCGGCATCCGTAAGTAAGCGCAGATTTTCTCCTCGCCCAGGACTCCGCTCCATGGAATTTTGCACGGCCCGTCATCTTAGTCAGGCACAGCCCGCCCGGAACTCTACATCCCGGGTTGGCAGGGGTCACCATTGCTGACGGCTTTTCCCGTGTGCAATCCTTGCCCGTTGTTCACGGGCAAGTTTTCCCTGCGCCGTACACTCCTTCCAGGAACATCTACTTTAAGTTCTACCCCAGCGCAGCACGATACAAATGCAGCTCAGCAACAGCGACACGTTGCCTGATTGCGGCTGCATGCGTTGAGACTTGCATCTGCCCCGCGCCGCTGGCTGCAGCACCCGATCCACCACTGTGAGATAGAGAAGAGGCAGATATGAAGCATGACGTGACCGTAGAGCTTGCCGGCGGCAAGCAGATCAAATTTGAAACCGGACGCATGGCCAAGCAGGCCTCCGGCGCCGCGTTCACCACCTCCGGCGACAACGCCATCCTTGCCACCGCCGTCGCCTCCCCCGATCCGAAAGAAGGCATTGATTTCTTCCCGCTCACGGTCGAGTACCGTGAGTTCACGTACGCGGGCGGACGCATCCCCGGCGGCTTCATCAAGCGCGAGGGCCGTCCTTCGGAAAAGGAAGTGTTGACCAGCCGGCAGATCGATCGCCCTATCCGCCCGCTCTTTCCGGAGGCCTTCCGCAACGAGACCCAGGTCGTTGCCTTCGTCTACTCGGCCGATAAGGAGAACGATCCGGACGTTCTCGGCATCAACGGAGCCAGCTGCGCCTTGGCGCTGTCCGATATTCCCTTTCACGGACCTGTGGGCGCGGTGCGCATCGGCCTGATCGATGGCAATTTCCTCGTCAATCCTACCTACGCGGAACGCGAGAAGAGCGAAGTCAACATCATGGTGGTCGGCACAGTTGACGGCATCGTCATGGTCGAATCCGGAGCTCGCCAGGTCTCCGAGGAAAATGTTGTCAACGCCATCGAATTTGCTCATGAGCAGATTAAGAAAATCTGCTCCGCCATCGAAGATTTGGTCAAGCTGGCCGGTAAGCCGAAGCGCGAAGTGCACGCCGTCGAGACCGACCATGGCTATCTCGAGGAGCTGAAGGCGAAGATCGGCGGCCGGCTCGCCGACGCGCTCGACACACAGAAGCACCCCAAATTTGAGAGCTATGCCTTGGTCAAATCGCTCAAAGACGAGCTTAAGAAAGAGATTCCAACCGAAGACCCGCATGTGCACTCCGTATTATCCAAGCGCCTGAGCAAGTACTATGAGCTGCTGCGCGAGAACATCTTCCGCGAGCAGGTGCTGAACGGCCGCATCCGCCCCGACCACCGCGCCTTCGACCAAATTCGCGAGGTGACTATCGAGGTCGGCGTGCTGCCGCGCGTCCACGGCTCCGCTTTGTTTACCCGCGGCGAAACCCAGGCGCTGGTCTCGGCCACCCTCGGTACGACCGACGACGCGCAGCGCATGGAGAGCTATGAGGGCGAGCAGAAGCGGCGCTTCATGCTCCACTACAACTTCCCGCCCTTCTCCGTAGGCGAGGTCGGCCGCATGACCGGCGTGGGCCGGCGTGAGATCGGACACGGAGCCTTGGCCTGGCGTGCCATCGAAGCCGTGCTGCCCGCCGAAGATGAATCCCCCTACACGCTGCGAGTGGTCTCGGACATTCTCGAGTCGAACGGATCCTCCTCGATGGCTTCGGTCTGCGGAGCGTCGCTCGCCCTCATGCAGGCCGGCATTCCGCTCAAGGGCGCGGTCGCGGGCGTCGCCATGGGTCTGGTCAAGGAGGGCGAGAAATACGCTATCCTGACCGACATCGCGGGCGCGGAGGATCATTACGGCGACATGGACTTCAAGGTGGCCGGCACACGCAAGGGCATCACCGCGCTGCAGATGGACATCAAGATCATGGGCATTACCGCGCAGATTATGCGGGAGGCTCTCGAACAGGCGCGGCGCGGCCGTCTGCAACTGCTTAACACCATGGACGCGACCATCTCCAGCGCGAAGACCGAAAAGAGCGCCTTTGCTCCGCGCATCCACACCATTATGATCCCGACCGACAAGATCCGCGACCTCATCGGGCCGGGTGGCAAAGTCATTCGCGGCATCATCGACGCGACCGGCGTCAAGATCGATGTCGACGACACCGGCCGAGTCAACGTCGCTTCGAGCGATGCCGATGGCCTCGCCCGCGCTATCCAGATGATCACCGACCTGACCGCCACGCCGGAGATGGGCAAAACCTATCTCGGCAAGGTGGTGCGGCTGGCCGAATTTGGCGCCTTCGTCGAAATCTTTCCCGGAACCGACGGTCTGCTGCACGTCTCCGAGATCGCCGAGCACCGCGTCAAGGAAGTCAAGGACGAGCTGCGCGAAGGCGATCAAATCCTGGTCAAGGTGCTTGCCATTGAGGGCAACCGCATCAAGCTTTCCCGTAAGGCCGTCTTGCGCGAGCAGCGAGAGAAGCTCGGACTGCCTCCCGCGGGCGAGCCGGCGCAAGGTGCGATGCGTGCTCAGCCTATCGCTGCTCCCGAGCCGGGAAATCTCGCCGACGACGGAGACTTTGATGAGGATGAGAGCGACGAAGGGATCGAAGGAGAAGACGAACCAAACTTCAACCGGGCGGACGATGTTCAGCCGGTCGGAGTCGGACAGCCCGGCATTGCGCCTCGTCAGCCCGGCGGAGATCGCGGTCCGGCCGGACCGGGAGGGCGTCGCCCAGGTGGACGGAGACGCCGCGGCGGACGCCGCCCCGGGCAGGGTGGTGGAGGAGCACAAGGAGGCGGCGCTGACCGTCCAACACAAAGCTAACCCGAACCATACTCCCGTGAACGAAAGTCCCTTCGAGGGTCGCGCTTTCGCGTGGCCCTCTTTTGTTGGTTGCCATTATGCTTCTTTGTCTCCGTCGCGCACAATGCTGTGAAGCTCCGCATTCGGTTTGCCTTCGCGGCTCTCTGTTTCTTGTCAGGCTCGGGCTGGCTCCTGGGCGAGTGGCAGCCGGAGACGATCCCCGGTCCGTCGCCGATCGCTCTCCGGAGCGGCTTTCTCGCGCTCACCTTCTGGACTGTTCATCGAGCAATCCCATTCTCCGGAAGACATCGGCTTGGAACCAAACTTCAGCTATCGCTCCTCGGCTGGTTTGCACTGATGGCCGGTCTGCCGGCAGTGGCTGTCCTAAGCGCGACGCAACACATCCCTCAACTCACTGCAACCTTTGTTTTCACCCTGGTGCCCGTCTTCGTCGTCTTCTTTGCATCGCAGACTACGGCCAGTTTCGGCGCGCAGGAAAGTCCTTTGCATCTCCTCGCTCCGGCGCTTGCCGGAATCGCCGGAGCGGCTTTTCTGCTGCCCGCGCATCTTCCCGATTCAGCAGCAGGACAGGCGTGGCTTGTGGGTTTGCTGGTCGCGGCGGCTGTCTCTGCCTGGGCCGCGGTTCGACTGCACAAGCGGCTGGCAGGTGTTCCTGTTCTGCCGGCAGCGGCATTCCTGGCCGCCTCTATTGCTTTGCTTGCCGCTCCCCTTTGCCTGGTGGAAGCCGGGCAGATCTCTGCGTGGAGCGCTTCGGCAATCCAGGTGGAACTCCAGCACAGTTTCATCTTTGATGGACCGGTGATGCTGCTGTCCGTTTGGCTGCTGCGCGAGCTCTCTCCAGTTGCGTTTTCCGCACGATATTTTCTTGGAATCGCCGTGACCGTCGCGGAAGGGTATCTGATGCTTCGTCCGGAAACGACGTGGACGACCGGCTTCGGCTTGCTTCTGCTCCTCGCTTCCGGAGTATGGCTGCTTCTGCCAAACTCCCAGGAGGTGTCGTGAGAGGAACCATGCACCTTTCCCGCACCGGAGCAGAACGTTACACTCAGGAGATGGCAGCTTCGATGTACATCGTGGTCGAAGGCGAGGACCCGGGCTTTGACATCTTCGTCAACGGACGAGCGCTGGCTCGTCATGAAGATGCGCTGGAGAAACTGGCAGTGTCCCTCGGAGTGCGTCCGCTGATCGACTTCTTTTCTGCCGACGAGAACTCCATGTCGCTCCTGATCGAAGAGGGCGCGGGAAACCACGAGTTGATCAAGAAGCTGCCGCCCACGCAATGGTACTTCGGCGCGGAGGGTCTGGATACGGTTAGGGCGCTCGTCGAAGCTCTTGGCGATGAGCCGCACAAGCTAGGCACCGAGGGACCGCAGGTCTTGGAGGAGCTGGAAGACTACGCGCGCGTGCTTAGCAAGACCGATGCGCGCGGGTTGCGGTGGCACCTCGCCGTAAGCTGGCGCTAGTTGGTTCACCAGCCGTCTTATGTTTGCTGTTCCAATCCTTTTGGGGTCACCACACCAAACGTCAAAAATCGTACGCTAGCGAATTAAGGCAGAACAGGCAACTGGCGTGAGAGGCGTTTCCCGGTACCAATCTGCATCACTCCTAAACCAGCACTCATCCAAAGGCCATGAGCGAAGCAAGCAAAGACCTTGGCCTGAACTGGATACAAACAAGTACCCACCATGCAGAAACGGTGGTGCTCATTCATGCTGTAGGACACGATCTGACCTACTGGGATCGGCAGATTGAAGCCTTGGCCGCCTTCTATAACGTCGTTGCGTTTGATTTGCCAGGCCATGGCCGGTCTGCAGCAAGCTCGTCAGGTTGGTCGTTTGATTATGCCGCGAGCGTCGTTGCTGAGCTGATCACCAAATGTTGTGCGGCTCCTGTCCATCTTGTCGGAATCTCGTTTGGCGGAATGATCGCTCAAGTCGCCGCTTTGACTACCCCTGAGTTGATCCGCAGCCTGACACTCATCGGCACGGCTCCGAGCTTCCCTGAAGAGGTACGTCAAGGTATGCGGCGGCGTGCGGACCTGGTTCGAGCTGAAGGGATGACTGCTGTTATCGACTCCAGCCTGCAACGATGGTTCACCCAGGAAACTCAGAAGCACCGGCCCGACATCACGGATCGACTCACCAAAACGCTGCTCGGTGACGATGCTCCTACGCATGCCGCCATATGGGACATCATCTCAGGTCTCGATCTCGATCACAGGCTTACTGAAATCACATGCCCGACTCTTGTATTGGTCGGGGAGCACGATCCGAGTACGCCTCCGGCCGTGGCCAGCCGCCTTGCGAGAGCAATCCAGGGAAGCGCTCTCGTCGTTGTTCCAAAAGCCTCACACATCGTGACCGTCGAGGCGCCGGGAGCGGTGAACACGGCGCTTTTGGACTTTCTCGCCGGTTGTGCTTGTCAGTCTTGCTAAGTCGCAATATCGGCAGTTTGGGTGCTCCGGCGACCGAAAGACGTTCTTCGGCTTGCACAAACGAACGTTTACGCAACGATCTTAGTGAGGATTCAAATCCCAGCATTTTGAGTTGCGAAAAGGTATTGCAATGATGAAGTCATTGGCGATACCTTTCCGCAACCAGGCTCATCGGCTGTACCCAGCAGGCCCAGGGACGCCTCCGCAAGGGTACCCTCATGCCTACGCAACCCTCGAACGAGTGATCCAAATTGCTTAGCGTACGATTTTTGACGTTTGGTGTAGAGACCCCTTTTTAAATTACTGGCATTCGGAAAAGCAGGCAAACGTTGCTGCAGAAGCATTTACGGCCTGCCGATAGTTGACATATCTCCCCTTTACGTTTTTTTTCTACAATACAAGTAGATAAAATCCATGATTCAGGAAGGCAGCGAACCGGAAGCGTTACTTATCTTTTATTTAGAATATTCTTAACGTCAACCGGTTTAGATAAACGTTTTATGTCTTAGGCCCGGCATAATCGTCGCTGAGGATGGCCATGGAGATTTCAACGCTATCAGGCTAAGGCAAGGGCGAGACCCGTACTATAGGAGCCGCTTCTCCGCTTTCGGGAGCAGAGAGCGAGGACTGTTTATAATGTCTTCGTTTCCAGTACGCTTCCACATCCGGAGCAAACTCCAGGCCGATATTGCCGAGCGATCCTTCCACCATCACAACCGAAGAGTTGATGAGGGAAAGCGATACTCCACGATTTTGCGCCGGGTAATATACGTTCGAGATGGCCCCGGCGGTGAAGTTCCCCAGAATGTTGGAGTAGTTTGGCTGCGACTTGCCGTTGTCGCCAAGACATACAAAGGGTGCGACCAGCGCGTGGCGAATGCGCGCCTTGAGCGGACCCGTTGCTTTCCGGAAATAACGCGGGTCCTGTCGAAGCAGGATCGGATAGACGGCCCCGGCCAGCATTGTCGAATCAAAGACATCCGCCAGGTTCGCGCCGACCCGCTTGAAGTATCCTTGCGGACCCCAACCATATCCGCGGTTGGTTCCCTCATACTCACTCAGGCCGGCAAGCAGAACCGCGGACACAAAATTGAAGGGATCGAACGTGGCATGCACGGCGAGTTCGGTTTTTTGGCTCTTATCGAGCGGAGCCGCTCGCCCACTCAGAACAGTATTGAAGTTCGGCACGATCACCAACAGGCGCTGTGTCTCCTCCTGCTTGACCTCCTTTTCCGCCTGCGCGTGCTGGCGGGCCTTGCGCTGCGACTCCGTCTCTCCCTGCTGGGCGATATCGGACTGCGAAAGGGAAGCCGACGGAGCATCCGGAAGGACTGCGGCCGGCGATTTTGCGGCTAAGCCTTGCGGCGATTGCGCCCGTGCAGACAATACGGTGACCGCAACCGGCAGCACAGCAAGCAAGCCTACGAGCCGCAGTCCGGAACGAGACACAGGAAATTACTCCTCCATGCAAAGTCTACCTATAGATGCAGAGGATTCGAGTGGAGCGGGATAGAGTTCAGGGATGCGTCTGTGAGGGCGGAGTTGCGGTTGGCGAGGTCGTGGGTGGCAAAGCCTGAGGTGCGGCAGGTGTGACCGGGGCCGCGCCGGCCCTTGCCGCCTGATCCGCAAGCATCTGCCGGTGACGCTCCCGGCGCCGTTGCAGGTAGGCGCTCAGATCCGGCGAGAACTCCAAAATCTGCGCACCCGCCATTCCTTCCAGCGTAACCACCAGCCCGTTCTCGAGCGTAAGGCCAACCCCGCGTTCGTTGGAAGGATAATACGCATTCGAAATAGCTCCCGAGATAAAATTGCCGGCAACGTTCGAGGTATTGAACTGGAGTTTCCCGTTGTCTCCGTGACAGATGAAGGTCGTCAGCGCAGAATAAACGATGCGCGATTTGATCGAGCCCGATCCTTTGCGATAGTAGCGGGGATCCTGATGAAGAACGATGGGCAAAAAAGCATTGCCAATCAGATTGCCGTCGACATTATCCAGGTAACTTGCGCCTACACGCTTGAAGAAGCCCTCAGTCCCATGCCCGTAGCCAGTATGAGAATCTGTGAGTTCCCCGAAGCCACCGCCCACGATAAATGCGAGACCAATCGTGTACGGGTCGATGATGGTATGGAAGGAAAGATCGAATTTCTGACCGGGAGTCAGCGGGACCGCCTGGCCATTCATCACTACATTGAACAGGGGCAGGACACCGACAGCACGCTGCTTTTCCTGCGCTTTCACTTCGCGCTCTGCTTCAGAGCGTTGTTCCCGCGCCTTTCGTTGCGCGTCTGTTTCGTCTTCCGGGGCTGAAGTGGATTGGGGAGCAGGCTGAATTTGACTTGTAGACGCCTGTGGCTGCGAACTGGAAAACAAAGGCGCGTCCGGAAGGGCTGCCCATTCCGTTGCGTCCAGCGCAACCGGCGCCTGTGCCCCGCAAGGCTGAGACACCAGACACGCGACAAAGAAGAAAGGTCCAAGAAAAAGGCGAGATTGTGAAAGATTCACGTTCTAAGTTTATCCGACCGAAGAGGCCTCTCCTGCAGCAATAACGGAGTAGACGTTTGAAAGATTGCAACCGATTCATGCTCTGGCGCTAAGCCTGCATGACCTAACTGAAGAGAAATTCCTTTGTGCGTAATTCCTTCACGGTATCGCGAATACGGGCAGCCTTCTCAAACTCGAATTTCTTTGCAGACTCCCGCATATCCGATTCAAGCTTCGCAATATAAACATCCAACTCCGCCTGCGAGACAAATTCGGGAACGCCTTCCGCTTCGTCGGCCAAGTCGGCATAATCTGCTTTCAGAATACCAGCAAGCCCCATGTCGATCTCGCGAATGATCGTCGCAGGCGTAATACCGTTTTCTTCATTGTAGTTTTCTTGCTTTTCGCGGCGTCGGTTTGTCTCATCGATCGCTCGCTGCATCGAGTCCGTCATCTTGTCGGCATACAGAAGGGCGCGCCCCTCCAGATGCCGGGCCGCGCGGCCAATCGTCTGGATCAGCGAGCCTTGCGAACGCAGAAAACCCTCTTTGTCTGCGTCGAGAATTGCGACAAGACTGACCTCCGGCAGATCCAATCCCTCCCGCAGCAGGTTGATACCGATCAGAACGTCGTATTCGCCACGGCGAAGATCACGCAAAAGCTTGATACGCTCCAGGGTCTCAATCTCCGAATGCATGTAGCGGCAACGCACACCGACTTCGGTGTAGTAGTTTGCCAAATCCTCGGACATTCTCTTGGTCAGGGTCGTCACCAGCACACGCTGGTTCAACTTCACGCGGTCGCGAATCTCAGCGAGGAGATCGTCAATTTGACCTTTGATCGGACGGATCTCAATTTGTGGATCGACCAGTCCGGTAGGCCGAATAATCTGTTCCACGACCACGCCTGCCGACTTAGTCAACTCATAAGGACCAGGTGTCGCTGAAACGTAGATAATCTGCCCGGTGCGTCCTTCAAATTCATCGAACTTCAGAGGACGATTGTCCATCGCACTCGGAAGACGAAAACCATAATCCACCAAATTCTGCTTGCGGGAGCGATCCCCGTGCCACATGCCGTGTAACTGCGGGACGGTAACATGGGACTCGTCGATGAATAAAATGTAGTCTCTGGGAAAATAATCCAGAAGCGTCGGTGGAGGTTCTCCAGGAAGTCTGCCCGAAAAGTGACGAGAGTAATTCTCGATCCCATGACAGTACCCCACGGACTTGATCATTTCGAGATCGAAACGCGTACGCTGATGAATTCTTTGCGACTCCACCAGGCGGCCTTGCTGCTCTAATTCTTTCTCCCACCATTCCATCTCAGTCAGGATTGACTCGCTCGCCGATTTCTTGCGCTCGGGCTGGACGACATAGTGAGATTTCGGATAGATCGGTAAGCGCGAATACTTCTGCCGCACCGTTCCAAAGAGCGGATCGATCTGCGAGAGGGCATCGATCTCATCCCCAAACAGCTCAATGCGATAAGCATTTTCGTCATATGTCGGATAGACCTCGATGATGTCGCCGCGAACGCGGAAGGTGCCTCGACGAAAGTCGACATCATTTCGCTCGTAGAGAATCTCTACCAGACGCCTGGTGATGTCTTCGCGACGTATCTTCTGGCCGCGCTCCAGCAGCAGCAGCATTCCATAGTAAGCTTCCGGAGAACCCAGTCCATAGATACAGCTTACGGAGCTGACAATAATAGCGTCGCGACGCTCAAACAGGCTGCGTGTAGCAGATAGTCTTAGCTTGTCTAACTCTTCATTGATGGTCGCTTCTTTTTCAATAAACAGATCGCCGGAAGGAATATATGCTTCTGGCTGGTAATAATCGTAGTAGGAAACAAAATATTCGACTGCGTTCTGCGGGAAAAACTGCTTAAACTCATGGTAGAGCTGTGCCGCTAAGGTCTTATTGTGAGCCAGGATAAGCGCTGGCCGCTGCACTGATTCAATGACCTTCGCCATCGTAAACGTCTTCCCAGAGCCCGTAACGCCCAGCAACACCTGATCTTTTTCTCCCGCCGCTAAACCGCTGACCAACTCGCTGATCGCCCGCGGCTGGTCGCCCTGCGGCTTGTACGGCGTCGTAAGCTGGAAGTCCATTCCTCTAGGGTAAACCGAATTGGCAAAACCTCATCCTCTGAAACCGCGTCTTCGGCTTTTATACTGACGAAGGAGGATTCGATGGGCGTGGAACTTTGGCTGGTGCGGCACGGAGAGACCGAGTGGAGCTTGAGCGGAGCACACACCAGCACGACCGACATCCCGTTGACGGACCGTGGACGCAAACGAGCCGAGGAGTTACGCGATTATCTGAAGAACACGCATTTCGCCAAGGTATTCGTCAGCCCTGCCCAGAGAGCGCAGGAGACCTGCCGGATCGCCGGCTTCGGCGCGCAGGCGGTCACTGTCGACAATCTGCGCGAGTGGAACTACGGAGAAGCCGAAGGCAAAACGACCAAAGACATGCGGGCCAAGTATGGACCCACTTGGAGCGTTTGGAATGGCAAACTGCTCGGCGGAGAAGAGGTCGAGGCAGTTGGCCGGCGCACGGATGAGGTGATCCGGCAAGCCGGCGAAGGAGCAAAAGATGGAGACAAAGTGGCGCTTTTCGCACATGCCCACGTCTTGCGGATTCTGGCTGCGCGCTGGATCAGTCTCGAAGCGTCCGGCGGCCGGCATCTTGCACTCGGCACCGGAAGCGTCAGTGTGTTGGGTTGGGAACGCGAGAACGCCGTGATCACTCATTGGAACCGGAGTTTTGAGCAATAGCGCCAGGATTTCTAAAGCTTTAAAGCAGCCGGCCACTCCGAGGCGTGATCCACAGTAGCGTCTGCGCGGGCTGCTGCCAAAGTCTCCGGCGAAAGACCGAAGGTGCATCCAAGCGAACGCGCTCCCGCAGCTCGCGCCGTCTCGACATCCACATGGGAATCGCCAATCAAAACCGTCTCTGCCGGCGTGACCGTCTGTCCCATTTCAGACGCTTCCGCGATCAGTCGTAGCAATCCTCCAGGATCCGGCTTCTTCGTTGCAAAGGAGTCTCCCCCATAATTTGCAAAGAAGAATTCTTGCAGGCCAAGACCCGCACAGATTGCTCGCGAAGGCCCAACCGGCTTGTTCGTCAGTACGGCCATCGGGAGCAGAGGGTGCCGCTCGCGAATCGCAGATAGAGCTTCGAGGACTCCTGGGTACACATGAGTGAAATCGAGTTTGTGAACGCGGTAGTAAGCCAGAAACCATAAGAATGCTTCCTCGACTTCGCATTCCTGAAGCAAACCCGAAGTTGATTCACTTCCTTGATCGTGCTCCAAAGCTCTTCGCACAAGAGTGGAGGCCCCGTCCCCGATGTAGCTCGCAATGACGCGATCAGGGAGGGTCTGCTTTCCGAAATGTTGCAGTGTGGCATTTACGGAATTGACTAAATCGATTCGCGAATCGATCAGAGTGCCGTCAAGATCGAAGACGAGCAGCCGGGGAGCAAAATCCGCCATTGACTCATCCTAAACGACTGAAATTTCCGGAGTCATGCGTACTTGCGAAGCACTCCGAGAACCTTGCCTTGAATCATGACGTTCGCCGCGGGCGCATAGATCGGTTCCATGGACGCATTCGAAGGTTGAAGCCGAACCATGGTCCCCTCACGGTAGAACCGCTTCAGCGTCGCATCCGATCCGTCGATCAGGGCGACGATGATTTCTCCTTCCCGGGCTGTCCGGGTCCGCTCGACCAGCACGTAATCTCCTGAGACGATGTGTTCATCCCGCATGGAATCTCCCCGGACCTCTAAGGCAAACACCTCTCGGTTCCCGATAATATCTCCGAGGGAGATGGACTCGGCGGACTCAATGGCTTCGACCGGTCTGCCGGCGGCGATACGTCCCAGCAGCGGCAATCGATCGGCACCCTTCTTTGAAGTGCGTGCCGGCAGAACGTCGATAGATCGACTCCGATTATGCGCGCGTTGCAGCAGACCTTTGTTCTGGAGATTGGTGATGTGCTTATGCACCGTCGCGAGCGAGGCCAGTCCCAAACCGGAGGCGATCTCCTCGTAAGAAGGGGAGTAGCCATTCTTCTGCGTGAAGCTGGAGAGAAAGTCGATAACCTCTTTTTGCCGCCGTGTGATGGCCATGCAGCGATTGTAGCGAATAGAAAGCGAAACGCAAGGGAAAACTGAGAGATTCCGCTTCGTCTCCCCCAAAAGTTGGACAAGAAACGTGAAAACTGCATTCGCTTTCGCTTCGCCCGTCCCGTTTTGGAATGACTAGGACAAAGATCTCTCTTTCTCCTTGTTTTAGAGTCCGGAAAGCTTCAAGGTAATCACAGGCCGCACTGACACCAAAAAGCGGACCGTCTCATTCGCGCTGTTGAGCTGATGGAGGGAAGAATGCGTGTGCTTATCCTTGAGGACGATGTTGCTCTTGGACAGTTTCTTGCAAAGGGTTTGGCTTTGGAGAAGCACAAAGTGGAGATAGAGAACAATGGCCGTACGGGGCTGGATTCCTTGTTGCTCAATCCACCGGACTTGCTCGTTCTCGATCTTGGTTTACCAGAAATGGATGGGCTCGAGATCCTGGTCCGCATGCAGGGACGGTGTCCGGCAACTTCTGTCTTGGTGCTGACCGGACGAAAAGGAGTGGAGTCTCGCGTGCAATGCCTAAATCTCGGCGCCGATGATTGTCTTCCCAAGCCTTTTAGCTTCAATGAACTCACGGCACGTTGCCGCGCCCTGCTCCGTCGGCGTGAGAAGCCGGCAAGCTCGACCTTACACGTAGGCCCGCTTGAGATCGACCGGATTGAGCGAACCGTAAAGCGAAACGGCCGTCTCATTGAGCTAACCTCCAAGGAGTTTTCACTGCTCGAGTACCTGGTTCTGGCTCGGGGTCGAACCTGTTTGCGCAGTGAGCTGATTCGCGAGGTCTGGCAGGCGGGGCCTCCTGCTGGAACCAATGTCATCGACGTCTATATCAATTACCTGCGAAAGAAGCTTGGTGAAGGCGGAGAAAAGACGGGCTCTCAATCTGACTCCAGAGATCGGCTGATTGAGACAGTGCGTGGAGAAGGATATGCCATCTCCCTCCCGCAGCAGGAGCGATCCGGTTCTCTGCTGCCGGCGGTTCCACTACCAGCAAGCAGTATGAATGGCCTAGCAAATGCCCTTTGCAGAGTGGAGGCGAGCGCCCATGCATAACCCTTTTGAGCAATCGCTCTCGGATGGATCTTTGCAAGACTGGATGCAGGATGCCTTGCACGATCTCTCTCAACCGCTCACTGCCTTGCAGTGCAGACTTTCCCTGGCCATGCGGCATGCTCCGGGAAGTATTCAGGAGCGGGTGGAAATGCGTCACGCTGTCGAGGATGGACTTCAGCAATGCGAACGAATGATGGTCAGTATGCGAACCATGCAGCAATATATGGACAAGAGCCATTGATTCCGGGAAATGCATGAGTACGTCGGGCGTGCTGTCAATTCATGAGCACTCCGCAATGGCACGGACCGCAGTCATAGCGGCAGCCGACGTTGCTCTGCGGCATCGCCTCACCGATGCCTTGGCCGCTCTTCGCTGGAAGATACGAGAGGCTGGTGGGGGCGCGGAGGCAATCGCCTTGGTGGAATTAGAACAGCCGGAGGTTTTGCTTCTGGATCAATGGCTTCCGGATCTGGAAGCGGCAGAGTTCGCTCAGCAGATGTGCCTGATGTACCCGGAGATGGATATTCTCTCAATCGATGGAAATGGGGATCGGATTCGTTGTCAGGCCAGGAGTCCGCGGCGCCATGAGTTGCTGCACGCGCTCCGTGAGGTGCAACGAACCGTCGTGCATTCGGCGTCTCACCGTCAGGTTCCATCCTCTACTAGTTCTTTGACGCCCAAACCCGTCTGCATCGCTATACCAGAGATGATCGGCGAGAGCGCTTCCATGCTCGAATTGGCGAGAATGATTCGCTTGATTGCGCCACGCCCGACGAGCGTTCTGATTGAAGGTGAGACTGGAACGGGCAAGGAAGTGGTTGCGCAGGCGCTGCATCGATTGGGTTCGCGCTCGACCAAGCCTTTCGTGATTCTGAACTGCGCTGCCATTCCTGAGTCTCTCCTGGAAGCTGAGCTCTTTGGACATACCCGCGGAGCCTTTACGGGTGCCGTTCAGTCGCGCACGGGAAGGATCGAGGCCGCTCATGGCGGTACGCTCTTCCTCGACGAGATTGGCGAGATGCCGCTTGCCCTGCAGGCGAAGATGCTCCGCTTCCTGGAATGCGGCGAGCTGCAACGGGTTGGGGATAACGAGACGACTCGCGTCGATGTTCGCGTGATCGCAGCGACGCACCAGCCGCTTGAACAACGCGCCGAAGAGAAAGCCTTCCGGCTGGATTTGTATCACCGCCTGGCCGTCTTTCCCTTGAGCGTTCCGGCGCTTCGCGAGCGTATTGAGGACCTGCCCAAGCTGGTTAACTTTTTTCTCGAACGGCTAGCGAAACAGATGCCTCGAAAGCATATGGATCCCGCAGCCCTCCATCTCTTGAGTACCTATTCCTGGCCGGGAAATGTCCGGGAACTGATGCACGTCCTGGAGCGCGGCGCCATCTTGGCCGAGGATCGGGCGGAGATCGGGCCTGCGGAGATCCGCTTGCGCCGGAGATAACAGCGAGCACTGACCTCAGCTCGGCACGACAATCATCCTCCCGGCTTCCATGCCGCTTTAAGCAGAAGTCCCGCATACACCCTGAACTTGGTTGAAATTGTCTTTCTGTCTCGTGATGCTTTGCAGCATGTCGAGCGATAGCAAAATACACCTGAGATGTTGCTGGCAGATGGGCCGGTTTTCCCGGTTCAGCCTGTGCACTCATTGGCAGCGATGCGTCCTGTGACTCCTTCTCGCATGGGCCAGTCCGATGCGAGGCGAACGATCTAAGAAAAACTTAAGAAGAAAAGGCGAAAGTGTGGCCTTTCGCTTGCTCTTCTCCTAAGTGTCAAACGCGCTCTCGTAGACGCGATCACAGACAGGACATGCCTGTTAGGAGAAAAGCAATGAAGATGGGAGATGTACTGCCGGCAGCTCTGTTGGGAAGGCAAGATCAGAATGCAGCGGTCTGTGGCCTGGTTTTTGGAGAGTCAATCACTGCTCTTCCGCAGCTGGCAGATTCAGCCAGCGGAACGCAAATGGCATGCAAGCCGTCGGCGACAGGCTCCAACGCACTCACGGTGGCGGAGCGTGAACATCTGCTGATAGAACATCTCCCGACCGTACAGTACATCGCGAGACGAATGCATGAGCGTCTTCCGCAGCACGTCGAGCTTGAGGATTTGATCTCCGCCGGCATTGTAGGACTCATCGATGCTCTTTCGAAGTTCGATGATGCCAAGCAGGTTCAGTTCAAAAGCTATGCGCAATTCCGCGTTCGCGGTGCGATTCTCGATTCCTTGAGAAGCGTGGATTGGAGCCCCCGTGAGCTTCGTCGCAAAGGCCGGGCGGTAGAAGAAGCGATTCGCAGTACGACGAAGCGACTTGGCCGGGCACCTGCCGAGCAGGAGATCGCCAAGGAGCTCAACGTCTCCCTTTCGGAGTACCAGGCCTTGGTCAGCGATCTCAAGGGTCTGGAGATCGGTACGCTGCACCTGGAGCGCTCGGAAGAATCGGGAGACGAAGAATTGGCGTACATTCCCGGTTTGCCTGAAGATGAGCCGCTTTTTCGATGTCTCAAAGGAGAGATGAAGCAAAGGCTTGCCGATGCAATCGAGGAACTGCCGGAGAAGGAGCGGATGGTGCTTACGCTCTATTACTTCGAGGAACTAACGATGAAGGAGATTGGATTGACGCTGGGAGTGGTGGAGTCACGAGTGTCACAAGTTCACGCGTCGGCGGTGCTCCGCCTTCGGTCAGCGCTCGCAAATCTAGCACCCCAGAGAGCGAAAGGGGCAGCTTGAGAAAGCATCGAAGTGCAGAATACACGACATGTTTACTGAAAAGAGTTTGCAGATGCGGCCGCTTCCGGCTCACTTCCAGGACCAAGCCCCAGCTTGATCAAGGCACGAGCGTCTGGAACCAGCTTCACCTGCCAACCATTGTCAGCCTGCAACTTCTCCATTGCCGCTTGGGTATCCACATCCCAGGTTCCGGACGCATCTTTCAAATAGCCGGCCTTCACAAGAGCAGTTTGGATCTCGGAGGCTCGTTCAGGCGAGATGCCGCTTACTGCCTTCGGTCTAGCCTGGGAGGCGTGCTCTCTGCTGACTCTCGGGGAAGTTGGTCCTCGATGCACTCTCGGAGTTGCTCTGGCCGAAAGAGTGGTACCCACGAAGAAGGCCGGGAGAAAGAACGTAAGAAGCTTTAGCCGCATTGCGTGTCCGGTTCCCTCAAGGCAAAGTTGCCCAACAGACTGTCAAGTAAGACTAACGCTGACACATACAACTGACAATAGGAAGCTTTTTCCATGGTGTAAGACATTTCTTCAAGGGATGTATTCTGCTTCAAGAATGTGCAAGAGCCCAGGAGCAGCAAGCAGCGTTGCTGCTCCCGGTACTCGAGTGTTTAGCGAAGAGATCCGCCTACGAAGCTGTTTCCGCCTTTACCGCGAACATCGTGAATGACAAAGACGACATCATCTCCCGGCTTCAAACGCGAAATAGCAGCCTTGTAGCTTGCCTCATCGGTGACAGGCTGACGATTGATCTCGACAATCAAATTTCCCTTACCGAGACCGATTTCATCCGCGAAGGAACCTGGAGTCACATTGGTGATGGTGACGCCTCCCGGTAAACCCATTTTGGAAGCCGCAGCAGCTGGAATGGCAGCGACCGTGATTCCCAACTTGCTCTGTCCGGCGTCCGATTCCTGAGGAGTATCCCCCTCATTCTGGTCTCCAGCTACTTCTGCGTAGGTCTTGGCGCGATCTCCAATGACAACGCTTGCGGTGTGCTGCTTTCCATCTCGTAGATAACCAATCTCCACGGAGGAGCCGACCGGTCGAGAAGAAATGTCGTTCACCAGATCATCGCCGTTTTTGATCTGGCGGCCGCCCACGCTGACCAGGATGTCTCCCGGTTTGATTCCGGCTTTACCGGCGCCTCCGGAGGGTGTAACCACGGAGACGATAACGCCTCCATTGGCAAAGCCATAGACGCGGCTTACCGCGGAGGAGGTGGAAGCCTGGAACTGCACACCGATGGAGCCACGAACTACTTTGTGTGAGGATCCGATCAGGTCGTTGTAGACCTTGGCCAGGACATTCGAGGGCATAGCAAAGCCGACACCCTGGGAACCCATGGATTGCGTGTAAATCGCCGTGTTCATACCGACCACATTGCCGCTCATGTCCACTAGAGGACCTCCCGAGTTGCCGGGATTGATAGCGGCATCCGTCTGAATAAACTTCTGGAACTGCTTGGTTAGTCCGGAGGCGTCTCGATCGTCGATAGAACGGTCTTTTGCCGACACAATGCCCGCCGAGACGGTTTGCGAGAGCCCAAAAGGGCTACCAATCGCGAGTACCCAATCTCCCACCTGAGCGCCGTCCGAATTGCCGAGTTTAATTGTCGGCAACGGGGTTTTCGTATCGATCTTGATCACGGCGATGTCTGTTTCAGGATCGACGCCGATCACGGTTGCTGGGCGTCCCTGCAGCCGGGTCCCGTCGTCGGGATCGCTCGCCAGCTTGACGTAGATCTTGTCGGCCTTATCGACAACGTGGTTGTTGGTAATGATGTAGCCGCGTGGATCGACGATGAAGCCGGAGCCGAGCGCCTGGCGTTCGCCGCCTGCGCCGTCGGAGTCATCATCTCCTCCACCTTGGCCTCCCTGGCCTCCGAAGAAGCGATTGAAGAAGTCCTGCATATCGCCCTGGTCGGGGCTGTTTCCATCGGGAGTTCGCTGTCCGCGCCGGCCGGGCCGGACGGCAGATTTCTTGGGAATAGTCTCCGTGTTGATGTTCACCACGGCTGGACCGACCTGTTTTACGATCTGGGAGAAGCCATTGGAGAGGGTGACGGGATTCGGAATAACGAGGGGACGGGCATCCGCGGTATCCACGCGCTGCTGTTCTTTCGCGCCTACGTCATGGGTGAGGATGGAACCGGCAAGAACACCCACAGTCAGCGTGGTCAGCAGCGTGAAGGTAGAGGCGAGGCGGTGAGTGCGGAAGCGTTCAGAGAAGCTGCGTACGGTCGGTGATTCCATGTGCGGGTGAACCCTCGTTTCAATTTCCTGGTGCGCTCGGAGCGCGCCAAGGCGTTGTCTCTGCAAGTATAGATGCTTGCCCTTCTGACGTTTGACGTGCCTCCGTATGGTCAAGATACAAGGAGACTACGATTGATGTCGCATCCGAGGAGTGTCGTCCAGGCTTGCTGTCCACGATTGTGGGTCACTTCCAGCATGAGTCCTCCCGGTTTCTCTCGCGCACCGCCGGGGAATCCTAATCTCCTAGATCGACGAGGGTTACCTGGGTGAGCGGCTGACCTAAGAACTCCTGGCCGAGACGACTGAACTTTTCAATCGAATCGGTGGCAAAGAAGCGGCAGGCGCCAGGTTCGGTGGCGAGGGGAGCGGAGAGAAGACCGGCGGCGGCGCGGGCGGCAGCAACGGCGGAGTCGACGATATGCAAGGAGTGGCCGAGGGTGGTGAGGGTGCGCTCGATGACTGGTTTGAGCAGAGGATAATGGGTACAGCCAAGTATTAAAGTGCGAGCATCCGGTGCGGCTTCTAGAGCTTCGGTGAGGTAGATGCGCGCGACTTCGGCGGTGACGGGGTGATCGGTCCAGCCCTCTTCGACGAGAGGCACAAGCAGGGGGCAGGCCTGCTCAACGGCGTGCAGGCCGAGAGCGGCGCAGGAACGGGCGTAGGCCCCGGAGGCAACCGTCGCGGCGGTAGCAAGAACGAGGACGGACGTAGATCCTTCGCTGGCGAGATAGGCGGCGTGAGTTCCAGGCTCGATGACACCCACGACAGGGATGGGCAGGGCGGACTGAAGCTCATCGAGCGCAAGGGCCGAGGCGGTGTTGCAGGCGACGACCAGCATTTGAGCGCCTTCAGCAAGGAGGAATGCGGCGGAGGAGAGGGCGTAGCGGGCGATGGTGGCTTTGGATTTTGCTCCATACGGGAGCCGCGCGGTATCGCCCAGATAGAGATAGCGTGCCCCGGGGATTAGGGCCAGAAGCTCGCGCAGGACGGTGAGGCCGCCGAAGCCGGAATCGAAGACGGCGATCGTGGGAGGAGGCATCAGTAGATGGGCTCGCCGTCGGCTCCAACGATGTGGATGGACTCGGTGGGATTGTTGATGGAGTAGGCGCGGCTCAGGTCGGCGTGGCCGTTGAGGGTATCGCGGGCCTGGCCGCCGACGAGAAAGCGGACCTGCTGAATTTGGGGAAAATTGGCGTGGAGGGTGGCGACGATGGCGCGGAGGGTAAGGTCTTCGGTCTCGATGCCGGAGGGGTGGGCGTCGGCAAAAGCCTTATCGAGGTCGACGACGGCGAGTTGTCCGCTGCCGGAGGGAAGCGAGATGCCGCCGGGATTGCCGAGGGGAAGCGAGAGCAGAAAGACATCGGTGATGGAGGCGCCTGCGGGAACAGGATGCAGGGAGTTGGATTGGGCTAGATCGCTGAGCATACGGATAAGCAGGGCTTTGGCGCGGAGGGACGGCTCCTCGGGCAAGGGGAGAGAGATGGAGTCGAGCGAGACGGAGCCGTCGGTTTCGTTGGGCTGGGCGATGGTGGCGGATTCATCGGGAATGTCGTTGGGGGCGGGAATGGGGCTCTGGTCGCGCATGGCAAGGATGCGAGCCTGCTGGTGAACGCAGCCGCGGATGAGCAGGGCAAACATGAGGAGGATGCCGGCGAGGAGCGACCAGTAAAGGATGCGTTGCGCGCGCGGGATCGGCTGGGTGCGGGGGATCACGGGCGGGCTCCGGGCGGTGGGGCGGGGGGTGGCACCGGCGTGGGGGCAGGTTCGGGAGGCCGGCGGACGATGGGCGCGGGCGGCCGGGGAGCAAGCACGGGTGCCGGAGGAGCAAGTGCCGGGAACTCTTCCGGGATCGGCCTGGGTTTGGGGATGGGTCTGGATTTGGGCGCGGGGGAAGCCGGCGCGGACTGCGTGGTCTGAGCCTGGTTCTGGGCCTGCGTTTGGGCTTGGAGTTGCCTCTGGACGTCTATTTGGGCCTGGACGTGGGCTCGCCAGGCGTGCAGGCCGGAGGCGAGGGCCTGGGCGACGCGCTCCTGGTAGGCAGGGTCGGAGGCTATGGTTTGCGAGGCGCCGGAGGCGAGCGGGGCGAGCTCGACGAGGATGGCCGGGCAGGTCAGGGAATCGATGGGCCTGACGGAGACGTGTCCGGTGACGAGCGGGATACGAATGCCGTCGATGGCGGCGGCGAGATCGGCGGCAAGCTGCTGGGAGGCCTGGAGTGAGGCGGTCTGGGCGGTGTTCCAGGGCATGATGGGACGTGGGCCGGAGGTCTCGGCGGAGCTGGGTCCAGAGGCGGGGAGGCTCGAGGTGAAGAGGTGAATACCGTGGCCGGCGCTGGTGGCGTGAAGGATGAGGCAGGCGACGGCGCGGGAGCGGTTGGCGAGCTCAACGCGCTGGTCGAGATCAAGGGTGGGCGATGGCGTGGCGGTAGCGTCAGTGGCGGCGCGAGTGAGGACAAGGGTGAACGCGTCACCGCTGAGCCGGGTGCGCAGGCGCTCGGCCAAGGCCAGGGTGGCGTCCTTTTCAAGGGAGTTGGGGCCGAGGCGGGCTCCGGGATCATCTCCGCCGTGGGCCGGGTCGAGAAAGATGGCATTCACGTTGTAGGGGGGCTGCTCGGCGCGGAGAGCGCGGGGTTTATGGACAGGCGCGGGAGTGTCTTGAGCCAGAGCCGAAGCCGCGACGAGCAAAAGGGCGAGACTTCGGATTGGGAGGCGAGCTGAGTTCACGTTCCTGGCTGCGTGCGTGGAGGGTACGGGAGGATTGTATCGGGTGCGTGGGTTGGAAAGGACAAAGCGGAGCGCAAAGGACGCGGAGGAACGACGCAAAGGTTCGCGAAGGAAACGGTGCGGTTCGGCCCGGGCTCCTCCATTCATCACGATGAAGCCGTGATGAATGGGGCACGCGAAAGGAGTTGGCGTTCAGTCGAGGGCGTACATGGCCAGGCCGCTGAGGAGCTTGGGATAGAAGTCGGTGGATTTCTGGGGCATGACGTCGCCGGAGAGGGAGATGTCGCGAAGCTGGTCGAGCGTGACGGGCTTGATGAGAAAGGCGAGGTTGGCTTCGCCGGCGTGGACCTGGGCTACGGCGTCCGCGGGGTCGCGGAGATAGCGGATATTTTCGGTGTTGGCGATGGACTCATGGGTGAGGTGGAGGAGGTCTTCGAGCACGAGGCGATGGAGCTGGACGACATCGAGCGCTGCCTGACGGTCCGTGATCTCCGGGTGCAGTTGCTGGAGGCGGGTGCGGACGGCTTCGGGGCGGGCACGGAAGAGCGCGAATCCGTTTGCATGGGCGACGAGGAAGGCCACGCCGGGGGTGTTTTGCAGAAGGCTCATATCCGCGCTTTCGAGGGTGTCGATCTCGAAGTACGGAGAGGCGTCGCGGACGAGGTCGTCGTAGGCGGTTGCTATGTTGAAGACGACGCGGTGGGTGGGAAGGATGGTGATGCCGGGGGCGTCCATGTTGACGAAGGTCATCATCATGGCGGCTTCGGGGAAGGCGGGGGTGAGGGTGCTGGCGTGAGGTTCGTCGGCGAGGTTGGAGGGGGACTCGTTCCGATCGGAGGTGCCGTCAGAAAAGCCGAGTTGGGCGGCGCGCTCGTGCCGGTAGGCGACGCTGGTTTCGTAGCGGTGGTGGCCGTCGGCGATGATGAGCTTCTTGTCTTTCATGGCGGTAACGATGAGGTTGATCAGGCGCGGGTCGGTCAGCTTCCAGACGCGGTGGAGGACGTCGTACTCGTCGCGGATCTCGAGGTCGGCTGGCGTGCCGGACTCGAAGATGAGCTGTTCGGCGGTGAAGGCCGGGTCGGAGTAGAGCATGTAGATCTGCTCGCAGTAGGCGCGGGTGGCTTTGAAGAGGGCAAGGCGGTCGGATTTGTGCTTGGGGAAGGTCTGCTCGTGGCGGTAGACGACGTGGTCGGCGTAATCGTAGAGGTGGCCGAGAGCGATGAAGCCGCGGCGTTCCCGCGTGCTCGTCGTGCCGGGCACGGTGTAGGTTTGAGCATAGCCGTAGAGGGCTGGCTCGGATTCCTCGCGCAGAATGCCTTTTTTACGCCAAGAGGTGAGGGACTCGGCTGCGCGGGTGTAGACGTTGTGCTGCGGCGTCTGGCCGGCATCGGGCGCGAATGGGTCGGTGTCGGTGGGCTCGCGCTTGCCGAGTATGACGCGGATGAGGTTGTACTTCGAGCGGTCGTAGTAGGCCTGCTGCATGGCGGGGGTGATCTTGTCGTAGGGCTGGGTGACGACGTCTTCCATGCGGACCTTCTGGGGGTCGTAGCGAAGGGCGCGGAAGGGGTAGATGCGGGCCATGAAGTCAGTTTTCTCCTCGGTTTGATTGTACGGGGCTCGGTCACAAGGCAAGGGGTTGGATCGCGGTGGGGGGTATGCCCCCCCCACCGAATACGTGCTAAAGTCTTCAAAACAAACGGTTAAGCCTTGGACCTGAAGCGCAAAGTATTCAAAACAAAAGACTTATAGGTAAAGTCTTCAAAACAAAGAAGATAAGCTCCGCAGAAAACAAGCAACGGCTTTCCTTGCGGAGCAAGATCTGGTCAAGTTGTACGATACCGTTTGCCGGCAGGAGCAAAACGCAGGTTCCCTTCGGGAAGGACAAAACAAATGCAGCCGATGCAGGCGAAACTCCTACGGCGAAGAGGACAGCGTTTGAAAGCCGTGAGAGAACGATAGCTCGAAAAGACTGCTTCTTCGAGCAGTCTCACCTTCGCCGACTTGTCTCAAAAACTTATTCTCTCCTTCCAGTATACCGGGCCGAGCAGGCAACTATGCCAACTCTATCTCTTCTCCTATGAATCACTTAAGGCATTCAGGCACTTGACAGCTTTTGCAGGCGCCGGCCAACAGAGGGGGGCAGAGAGGAACCTCACGCGGAAGACGGCAGCAGGAGCAAACGCGGCGGAGGGTTCGAACGTCCGTGGGATCCAAAGGCGCGCGATTCGGGTATAGGATGAAAGCCGTCTTTTGGTGTGAGTTGCGGGGGCTGATAGGCTCGAACCAGCATGTCACGCGGGCTTCGGCGTACCGCGGATGGGATGTGGAGCGAATCGTTCGCGCTTCCGTCCAACGATGGACAGGATGGGTTATGCGGCAGTTAGGGAAGGATCTAGGGGAACGGCTCGGGCTGGGCCTAGGAGGGCGGCAGAGGCTTCGGCGTGCGACGCTGCCTATGCTGTGGATGATGTGCGCGCTGGTCTTGCCGGCGGGCTGGGCAATGGCTGGAGCGCAGGAGAATCCCCTGGGGCAGGTGAAGACGCCGACGGCGACACCGAAGACGGCGAAACCGGCGGATGCGGACGGGGCGGAGGCGCCGGGGTCGGTGGCCGCGCCGCGGTCGAGCGTGCCGCGGCTGCGGGTGACGGCGAACCTGGTGCTGGTGCCGATGACGGTGACAGACCCGCTGAACCGGCTGGTGACGGGTCTTGAAGCTCCCAATTTCCAGGTATTCGACAACAATGTCGGCCAGGTGATCAAGAGTTTTTCGACCGAGGACGCGCCGGTGACGATCGGCATCGTGTTCGACCTGAGCGGGAGCATGGGTTCGAAGTTTGCGCGGGCAAGAAAGGCGCTGAGCGAATTCATGCGAACGAGCAATCCTGCCGATGAGTTCTTTGTGATTGGATTCAACGACAAACCGGCAGTGATTGTGGACTACACGTCCGACGTGGACGACGTGGAAGCGCGGATGGTGATGCTTCGTCCGGAGAACCGTACGGCGCTGATCGATGCGGTGTACCTGGGCGTGGACAAGCTGAAGCAGGCGAAGTACGACCGCAAGGCGCTGCTGATTATTTCGGACGGCGGAGATAACCGGAGCCGGTACACGCAGGGGGAGTTGCGGCGCGTGGTGCGGGAGAGCGATGTGCAGATCTATGCGATCGGCATCTTCGATGCGTATGCGCCGACGTCGGAAGAGGAGCTGGGCCCGGTGCTGTTGACCGATGTGTGCGAGATGACGGGCGGCCGCATGTTCAAGGTCAACGACGTAGGCGACATGGGCGATATCGCGGCGCGGATCAGCGCGGAGCTGCGCAACGAGTATGTGGTTGGGTATCGGCCCTCGGATATCAAAAACGACGGAAACTGGCGTAAATTGAAGGTGCGCTTGGTGCCTCCGCCGGGACTTCCGCAGCTGACGGTTCACTTTCGCCAGGGGTACTATGCACCTTCGCAGTAAATTCGTTTTGCTGTTGGGCTGTTGGGCCATCGGTACGGGCTGCGCGAGGCTGGAGGCTCAGACGGCGCCTAGTACGGTTCCGTTCCCGCTGACCATGGATCGCGATCCCGCGCCGTCGCCGGATGCGGATGCGGTAACGGGCGCGGCTCCGGCTGCCGGGCAGCCGGGGGCGGCGGCGAACTCGGTGGCCAAGGGAGCAAACGGACGCTACACGCTGACGCAGGATGCGTTTGAGGTGCGGCTGAACGCTTCCGTGCTCGATGGGAGCGGGCGGGCGGTGCAGACGCTGGGCGAGGGCGCGTTCCACGTGTATGAGGACGGAGTTCCGCAGACGATCACCAGCTTTCGGCACGAGGATCTGCCGGTGTCGATCGGACTGCTGATCGACAGCTCGGGCTCGATGTACGACAAGCGGGCGGCGGTGGACAAGGCGTCGGTCGACCTGGTGAGGCTGTCCAATCCGCAGGATGAGGAGTTCCTGGTCGACTTCAGCTCGGAGGCGTTCATCGATCAGGACTTTACCTCGAGCCTGGACAAGCTGCAGCTGGGGCTGGGGTATATCAAGTCGAGCGGCGGGACGGCGGCGTATGACGCGCTGGTGGCTTCGGCGGACTATCTGTCCAAGAACGCCAAGAACCCGAAGCAGGTGCTGATCCTGATTACGGATGGGGAAGACAACGCGTCGAGCGCGACGCTCGAGGAGGCGGTACGCCGGATCCAGGATCTGGATGGGCCGGTGATCTATTCGATCGGGCTGCTGTTTGGGGAGGATACCGATAAGCGGGAGGCTCGGCATGCGCGCAAGGTGCTCGAGACGATCAGCGAGCAGACGGGCGGGATGGCGTATTTTCCGAAGTCGCTGAAAGAGGTGGATGCGATTGCAGGGATCGTGGCGTCGGATATCCGGACGCAGTACACGATTGCGTACCACTCGACCAATCCTCCGTCGAAGGGTGGGTACCGGCAGGTGCATGTGGAGGCCAAGGACAAAGGGATGGGACGGCTGGACGTGCGGACACGCAGCGGGTACTATCCGCGGACCGGCGTGGGGACGAGTGCCTCAGTGGGCGGGCTCGAGTAGCGGGTCGCGTATTCTTGAGCGGACCGGCTATGTCTTCTTCCCCGCTGCCTCGATCGGCTACGCTCGCCCGGATTCCTTCGCTCGATGGGCTGCGCGCGGTGTCGATTCTGCTGGTGATCGGCCTGCATACGGTGCAGGCGTACAGTGCGTTTCACCCGGTCGGCCGGGAGTGGTTTGCGCTGTTCAATGGCGGATTCGGCGTCTTTATTTTCTTTGAAATTAGCGGCTTTCTGATTACGTCGCTGCTGCTGGCGGAGCATCGGAAGCGGGGATCGATCAGCCTTAAGGGCTTTTATGTGCGGCGGTTTTTCCGGATTTTTCCGCCGCTTTATCTCTATATTGGCGTGGTGCTGGGGTTGGGGCTGGCGGGACGGCTGGTCGTAAGGTGGGGCGATGTGGTGAGCTCGGCCCTGTTTTTTCATAATTTTTACGGCGAGGGGACGTGGTGGCTGGAGCATTTGTGGTCGATCAGCGTGGAGGAGCAGTTCTATCTGGTGTGGCCGTTTGTGCTGGTGGCGTGTTTGCGGCGGGCGGGGCGCTGGGGGCGGTATGCGGCGTGCGTGTTTCCTGTGGCGGTGATTGTGGCGTCGCCGGTGGTGCGGCTGCTGCTGCTGCGGTCGCCGGAGGCGGAGCTGCACCGGGTGGGAGTGGTGTCGCTGCGGTTCGACTTCATCATGTTCGGGTGCCTGGTGGCGCTGCTTGAGCATACGCCGCGATTTGAGGCGGTGTACCGGGAGGTGACGCGGGCGGCGTGGTTGATGCCGGCGGTGATTGTGGGGTCGAGTGTTTTGTCGGCGTATGTGGGCAACCGGTTCGATTTGTCGGTGGGGTATACGATTAGCGGGTTTGCGATTGCGATGGTTCTGCTGTGGTGTACGCGGAATGCGGAGTCTTGGGTGGGGCGGATGCTGAACAGCGGGCCGATGGTGAAGGTTGGGGCGCTCTCGTACAGCATTTATCTGTGGCAGACGCTGTTTCTGCACCCGTGGAACGACCGGGCGTTTGCGTGGTGGCCATGGATCGGGCGATATCCGGGGAATTATTTGGGGGTGGCCGTGGCGGCGTGCGCTTCGTACTATTTGGTGGAGCAGCCTTCGTTGCGATTGCGGGCTTGGGCGATCGGTTGGTTTCAGGTGTACCGGAGCAGACGGGCGGGGCTGGGGACGGCAGCGAGTTGACCGGGGATTCCGGGGGGAGGCGGGTAGGTGCTTTTAGAGCATGTTTCTGGTTGATGTAGTTTGTCGCGAAAAGCGAAGCAGATCCTGCTCCTATGGCGAAGGAGGACACTTCCTGGAGCAATCAAAGCTTGAAGGAATCAACTCTAAGTCGTTCACGGCAAAGATGTTGCTCTACGTTGCGATTCGCAGGAGAAACCAGGTGCCGACGAGCGAAAAGAGTACGTCGGGCGCCCAGGCGGCGAGGGCGGCGGGGAGGGTGTTGACGTCGCCCATGGCTTCAAAGAGGCTGGAGATGCCGAGGTAGGTGACGGCGAGCAGGATGGCGAGCGCGAAGCCGGTGACCCCGGAGCGCTTGCCGGTGGAGAACGCGAAGGGAACAGCTAACAGTGCCATGACGAAGGTGGCGATCGGGTAGGAGAGCTTTTTGTAGAGCTGGACGAGGAGGCGCTGGGTGGCGAAGCCGGATTGTTGGAGGTCGGCGATGTAGCTGCGGAGCTCGGAGAAGTTCATCTCCTGCGACTGGCGGTCTTCCTTCTTGAAGTAGGGGGGTTGTTCGCGGATTTCGGGGAAGGTCTGGATGACGAAGGGCTGGTAGGAGGAGACGGTCTCGCCGTCGAAGGTGCGGACCCAGCCGTTCTCGAAGATCCAGCGGTTGACGGTGGCGTCCCAGTGGGTGGAGGCGGCGAAGATGCGGCGGCGAAGGCTGAAGGTGGCGGGGTCGAACTCGAAGACGGTGAGATTGGCGAAGACGTCGCGGTCGGGGTCGAAGAACTGGTAGTAGAAGATGCGGGCGGGCTCGGAGGCGCGGCGGGTGAAGGCGGGAGGGACGGCGCCGGGGCCTGCCGGCGGGGTGTCCTGGCTTTGCTGGAGCAGCTGCGGGGAGGTTTGCTGGGCGAAGGTCTGGCCGGAGATCCATTGGCGGTCGGGACGGAGGAAGGTCTGGGCGGGGCGGCCCTTGATGACGGCGCGGAGGGCTTCCTGGCGGCGATTGGCGGTGGGCAGGTAGAAGTCGTCGAAGACGAAGAGGCTGGCGGCGAGGACGGCGGCGAGGACCAGCACGGGAGCGATGACGCGGTAGAGGGAGAAGCCGGCGGCTTTCATGGCCGTGAACTCGGAGGTGCGGACGAGGCCGCCAAAGGTGATGAGCACGGCAACCAGAACGCAAAGCGGGGTGACGTGATAGAGGATGAAGGGGGTGAGATTGAGCAGGTAGAGGCCGACCGTGACCAGCGGCGTGCGATTGCGGATGATGTCTCCGATGAGCTCGAAGAAGGTGAAGATGACAAAGATGGTGGAGAAGGAGGCGAGGACGAGGACGAGGTTTGAGGCGAAGAGGCGCAGAACGTAGTCGTCGAGGATGAGGGGAAAGCGGATGTGGAGGAGCGAGCGGAGTCTTTGGGTGAGCTGCATGCGGCGATCGGGCTCGGGCGTGCGTTCGAGATTGCGGCGGGAGTCCTTGTCGAAGCGGGCCAGGACCCTGGCGAGCGCGACGCCGAGTCCGGAGAAGACAGAGAGCGCGACGCCGCCGCGGGACATCTGCTGAAGGAGGAGCAGACCGGCGACGGCGAAGAGGAAGTTTGCGCCCCAGACCCCGACGATGGGCGGGAGCTTTCCCTGGGAGGCGAAGGCGATGCCTACGGAGGAGAAGAAGTAATAGATGAAGACGAGGAGAATGGTGAGGACGAAGCCGGTCGATTTGCCGCCGCGCTGGGAGGAGAGGCCGAGCGGGACGCCAACGAGCATGAGCACGAGGCAGGCGAAGGGGTAGGAGAAGCGTTTGTTGAGCTCGATGCGATAGGCGCGGGTGGCCTGGAGGCGGTCGGCGGCGGAGAGGGACGGGTCGGGGTTGCGGGCGGGATCGATTTTGCGCAGGAGCTCGCGCATGGGCAGGGCGGTCATGCGGGTGTCGGAGCGGGAGAGATGGGTGTCGTCCTGGGCGCCGTTCTGGATGGGCAGGTCGGTGGAGGTGAAGGTGGAGATGTTGTATTGGTTGGGGTCGGTGGAGGAGATTTGGTGCTGGCCGCCGTCGCGCAGGAGCATATGCAGGTTGCCGGGGCCGGCGGAGGTGACAAGCGCCTGGTCGGCGGTGGTGACCTTGGGCGAGGCGGGTTCGGTGAGGTCGGCGAGGAAGACGTGACGCCAGAGGGCGGCTCCGGAGCCGGGGCGGACGTCCTGCACGTACAGCACCATGTTCTTGAAGTCTTCGTCGAAGACGCGGGGCTGGACCTCGAAGGAGGCCTGGGCGTATTTGAGCGAATTTTCGAGCTTGAGCAGGGAATCGGCGGCACGCGGGGCGAGCGAGAGGGAGTTCCAGAGACCGGCGGCGAGAGCGACAAAACTGACCAGCGAGACGATGCGGACGAAGGTCACCACACCAATGCCAGACGCGCGCATGGCGGTGATTTCGGAGTCCGCGGCCAGGCGCGACAGGCCGAGGAGGATGCCGACCAGGACCGCCATGGGCAGGGTGACGATCAGGACTTCCGGCAGCAAATAGAGGATGAGGCGAACAACGTCGGTGAGGGAGGCGGAGTTGCGCGCCCAGATCTCAAGGATGGTGCCGAGCTTGGAGCTGAAGATGATGAAGGTAAAGGCGACGCCGCCGAGAAAGGCATGGGAGACGACTTCGCGGAGGATGTAACGGGTGAGAATGCGCATGCGTGCCGGTGCGGAGGGCCCTTGCTTTCAGTGTAGCTTGCGGGCTCAGCGGATACGCTACGGTTGTGGCTCGGCGAGGAAGCGATAGCCGACACCGCGGACGGTGAGCAGGTGGCGGGGCTCGGAGGGGTCGTCTTCGATATAGCGGCGGAGGCGGACGATGAAGTTGTCGATGGCGCGGGTGTCGGTGTCTTCGTGGAGATGCCAGACCTGCTCGAGAATGTCCTTGCGCGGCACGATCTCGCTTTGGTGGTCCACGAAATAGCGGAGCAGGTCGGCTTCCATGAGAGTGAGATGGGTGGTGCGGTTGGGGGCGACCAGCTGGAGAGTGTCGAATTGAATGGTGCGGCCGTGGAAGGAGTAGAGGTCGGAGGAGGGTTTGGGCGGCGGAAGCACGGTGGACGAGGGCCTGAGCCAGGAGGCGCGGCGCAGCATAGATTTGAGGCGGACGAGCAGGATCTCGAGGTCGAAGGGTTTGGGGAGGTAGTCGTCCGCGCCGGCGTTGAGGCCTTCGAGCACGTCCTGCGGGTGGGAGCGCGCGGTGAGCATCAGGACCGGGAAATAGAGCTGCTGGGCGCGCAGGGCGCGGACGATCTCGAAGCCATCCTTGCCGGGGAGCATGACGTCGAGCAGAATGGCGCCGAGTTCGTCTTCGGTCTCAAGCAGATACGCGAGAGCTTCAACGCCGTCGGCGAAGTGGCGGGTGCGGTACCCTTCGGCTTCGAGATTGAAGAGGAGGCCTTGGGCGAGGTGCTCTTCATCTTCGACGAGAACGATGAGGGGAGTGTTCATCGTCAGTGTTTTGGGGCGTAGGGGCTGGTGGCGAGCCAGTGGGGGCGGCTGGGGCTGTTGGCGAGGGCGAGCGCGAGGTCGCGGTAGAAGTGGTTGAAGGTGACGGCGGCGGCCCAGTCGATGGGGGTGGCGAGGTCGTCCTGCGGCTTGTGGTAGCGGCGGGCGTACCAGTCGCGGTAGATGCGCTCCTCGTTGGTGCCGGGGTTGTAGCCGAAGATGAAGCTGCCGATGGGCACACCGATGCGGACGAAGCTGTAGTTGTCGGCGCGGCGGAAGAGGTTGCGCTCGAGCTCGTGGTCGGGGCGAAGCTCGATGCCGTAGGTGGCGGCGACGCCCCTGGCGGTTTCGCCGATGGTGGAGTCGTTGATGCCTTCCATGGTGAGGATTTTCAGGGGGAAGATGGGGCGGAGCTGGTCGAGATTGAGGTCGGCGACGATGCTGGACGCTGAGACTTGCGCGGCGGGAACGGTGGGGTGCTGGGTGAAATAGACGGAGCCGAGCAGGCCCTTTTCTTCGCCGGTGAAGATGCAGAAGAGGAGGGAGCGTTTGGGAGGATGGAGGGCCCCGTTTTGTGCCAGGCCGTGGGCGAGTTCGAGCAGGGTGGCGACGTAGGCGGCGTCGTCGAGGGCGCCGTTGTAGAGCGCATCGCCGAGGACGGGGGTGCCGAAGCCGTAGCCGTCGAGGTGGGCGGAGAGGGCGACGTACTCGGGGGCGAGCGAGGGGTCGGAGCCGGGGAGGATGGCGAGAATGTTGGGGCTGGAGATGTCTTTTTCGGTCATGGCGAGCCGGATGCGGATGCCGCGGGCCAGCGGCAGGGTGGGGATAGGCAGGCCTTTGCCGGCGTCGGCGAGGATTTTGGTGGCGTCGACCGAGGTGCCGGCGAAGAGCTTGAGGGCGGCCTCAGCAGAGACGCGGATGCCGACGAGATTGGTGCCGGCGGGGGATGGAGGCGCGGGGGTGATGGTAACGGAGCGGGCGTAGGCGGCGGGCCAGTGGGTGGGCTCGATGGCGGCGGGATTGTCGATGGCGATGAGGCCAACCACGCCTTCCTGGCCGAGGGCGACGATGCGGCCGCCGGTATAGCTGGCGCGCTGGGCGGGGGTGAGATTGGCGGGGAGGTTGTTGAAGTAGACGGCGACCTTACCGTGGAGGTCTGGGCCGGAGGTTGGGCCGGGGGTGGGGATGCCGTAGCCGACGAAGACAAGCGGGCCTTCGGTGAGGGGGTTGAGGTTGGCGCGGGGGACGAGGGTGGTCTCGTAGAGGAGCTTGAGGGGCTCGGTGGGGCCGTCCGGGGTCAAAAGGTCGACGGAGGAGTGGGCGGTGTCGAGAGCGACCTGGTGCATGGGGACGCGCTGGAAGTAGGTGCCGTTGTCGCCGGCGGGTTTGAGGTGGTCGGCCTGGAACTGGCCGGCGACGTATTTTGCGGCGCGCTCGTAGGCTTCGGTGCCGGTGTCGCGGCCTTCCATTTTGTCGTTCGAGAGGGCTGTGGTGAGGCGCCACCACTCGGCCGCGGCGGGGGTGGGGGTTTGCTGGGCGGCTAGGGTGAGGGTGAAAAGAAAAGTCAGGGCAATGACCGTGCGTTGGCGAAGGCCGGTGGTTTTCGTGATGACTGCCGTGTGCTTTGGACTTGTGTGCATGACCCTCCCCTATCCCGTACCTAAGTATCTAAAATCTTCGAATCATTGTGGTTAGGTCCGGACTTGGGGTACGGACTTGGCGGTTAAAGGGAAAGGTCCGGTACGCGACCGGACCTGTTTCTCTCTAAGTTTATTTTATCGTGTGTGTCAAGGGTTGGATCGTTTTGGAGTGAGGGAAGGCGGTCGAGCCTTCGGCTCGATACCCCACCCTTTCCGGGTGAAGCTCGGAAAGGATGGGGCACCCGATTGGGGGATGGACCGAACGGGTTTGCGGATATAGCTTGCGGGTATGTCGCTGGGCCTTATGCGGTATCAGGAGACTGGACATCTTCATTTTGTGACGTTCAGCTGCTTTCGAAAGCGGCAGGTTCTAGGGTCGGGTGCGGCTCGGGATGGCTTGCTTCGGATTTTGGAGGAGGCTCGGGAGAAGTATCGTTTTGCGGTGCATGGGTATGTGGTGATGCCGGATCATGTGCATCTGCTGCTGAGTGAACCGGAGGTGCGGCCTGTGTCGGTGGTGATGCAGGTGGTGAAGCAGCGGTTCTCTCGGACGCGGGAGGAGGACGTTGTCTGGGAGGCTCGGTACTACGACTTCAATGTGTATAGCCAGGAGAAGCGGGTGGAGAAGCTTCGGTACATGCACCGGAATCCGGTGAGGCGGGGGCTGGTGGAAAAGCCGGAAGATTGGGCTTGGAGTAGCTTTCGGTTTTATTGGTTGGGGGAGAATGGGGTGGTGGCGGTTACGGATGGAGGGAAAGACGGTCGTTTGCTGCCGCAAACATACCCCACCCTTTCCGATGAAACCGGAAAGGATGGGGCACCCGCTGTTCGTCAGGAGGTTAGGGCGAGGGGCAGGGTGAGGGTCATGGTGGTGCCCTGGCTGGGGCCGGGGCTGGTGGCGGCAATGCGGCCTCCGTGTTGGCGGGCGATGGTGCGGACGAGAAAAAGGCCGAGGCCGGTGCCCTTGATTTTGACCTCGTAACGGCCGGGTATGCGGTAGAAGCGGCGGAAGATGCGCTTGAGCTCGGGCTCGGGGATGCCGAGGCCATGGTCGGTGATGGCGAGGGCGACGAAGCGGTAGTCGGTGATGGCGAGGGTGCAGCGGATGGTGGGGTGAGGCGCTTCCGCGGTGGCGGGGGAGTATTTGACGGCGTTGTCGAGGAGGTTGAGGACGGCGGTGCGGAGGTCTTCGGCGATGCCGTCCACGCGGAGACGGACCTGGCCGGGGATGGGGGCGAGGGTGATGGCGTCGGGCGGGAGATGGTGGCGGGCGAGGGTGATGGCGATCGAGTCGGCGACGAGTGGGGGGAGGTCGAGGACGGTGCGCTGGGCCTGGCGGGCGCGCTGGCCGAGTTCGCCGGCCTTGAGGACCTGCTCGACGGTGGCGAGGAGGCGGTCGGAGTCGGCGTGCATGATGGCGTAGAACTTTTGGCGTTGCTCTTCGGTGACGGCGCGGCGTTGGAGGGTGTCGAGGTAGAGGCGGATGGAGGCGATGGGGGTTTTGAGCTCGTGGGTGACGGCGTTGAGGAAGCTGTCCTGGCGCTCGTTGCGGCGGACTTCTCTGACTAAGAACACGGTGTTCAACACGACTCCGGCGACGAGTAGGGCGAAGAAGATGATGCCGAGGACGACGTAGGCGGCGCGGGCCTTGTTGAGGATGATCCAGGGAACGGACAGGAAGAGGGCGAGGCCGGTGAGCAGGACGCCGAGGGTGATGGCTGTGGCGATGGCTCCGCGGCGTCGGGTGAAGTTCATAGCAGGCAGAGGTCCGTGGCTAGGTTATATCGTGGGGTGGGCTAGGATGGCTTTTTGAGGGCTGCGAATGGTGGACCGTCGGCGGATATTGCAGGGGATGGGGTTGGGGGCGGCGGCGCTTGGGCTGGGACGGCGCGGGTGGGCAGGCCCCGAGGTGGGCGGGACGCCGACGGCGATGGTGTGGGGTGGGGAGATAGCGGGATACCGGTGTGGGGCTGCGGACCGGATTACGGCGGGCCAGATTTCTGCGGGCCAGATTTCTGCCTTCAAGGGAATTCCGTATGGAATGGATACGCGCAAGACGCGGTTCCAGGCGCCGCGGCGGGTGGTGGGCGATTGGGATAATGTGCTGCTGTGTACGGAGTGGGCGGCGCGGGCTCCGCAGCAGAATCCGGACCGGGGCAGGCCGCACCCGGTGAACCAGGGGTTTGCGGCGCTCGAGGGTGGACCGTTTCACTATGGTTTGCCGCCGGAAGAGGGAGCGCAGAGCGAGGACTGCCTGCATGTGAATGTGTGGACGCCGGGGATGCGCGACCGGAAGCGGCGGCCGGTGCTGGTGTATGTTGGCGGCGGAGGGGACAACAACGGGTCGGTGAACTCGGCGCTATACGACGGGACGCGGCTGGCGGAGCGCGGGGATGTGGTGGTGGTAACGGTGAACCATCGGCTGAATGCGTTTGGGTATTTGTACCTGGGCGGGGTGGCGGGGCTGGGGCCGGAGTATGCGGTGTCGGGCAATGCGGGGATGCTGGATCTGGTGCTGGCGCTCGAGTGGGTGAGGGAGAATATCGAGCAGTTTGGCGGCGATCCGGGGCGGGTGACGATCTTTGGGCAGGGCGGCGGCGGGGCGAAGTGCGCGACGCTGATGGCGATGCCGGCGGCGCAGGGGCTGTTTCACCGGGTGTGGACGATGGGTGGGCAGCAGGTGTCGGTGCCGGGGCCCAAGGTGGCGGCGGGGCGAGCGGCGACGGCGCTGGCGGCGATGGGGGTGACCGGGGACTTGACGCCGGAGAAGCTGAATGCGCTGACGGTGGAGCAGATCCAGGCCGGGGCAAGGACGACGGGGAAATGGCTGCCGGTGAAAGATGGCGTGGTATTGAAGCGGGATCCGTTCGAACCGGATGCGCCGGCGATGTCGGACGAGGTGCCAATGGTGCTGGGGAGTACGAAGGATGAGGGGGTGGGCGCGGCGGCGTGGCGGCAGACGGGGCTGACATGGGAGACGCTGCCGGAGGAACTGGGCAGGCAGCTAGGGCCGGCTCGCGGAAGGTACACGGTGGGGGAGATTGTGGCGGCGTACCGGGGGTGGTACCCGGCGTATAAGCCGGTGGATGTGTATGTGGCGGCGGTGACGGCGTTCCGGTCCTGGCCGGGGCAGGCGATCGAGGCGGAGCGGCGGGCGATGAACGCGATGGCGGCGGAGCGGACGTGGGTGTACCAGATGGAGTATGGGTCGCCGACGGCGGATGGACGGGCTCCACAGGGGCTGGATACGGTGTTTGTGTTTGATAACCTGCGGCTGGCGCCGGGGATGGTAGGGGCGACCGATGCGGAGGTGGCGAGGGCGCAGCCGCTAGCGACGGAGATGAGCGGGGCGTTGGTAAGGTTTGCGCGGGATGGGGACCCGAATGGGGTGGAGGCGGGGAAGACGGGAATGCCGAGGTGGCCGGTGTACGGGGTGAAGGATCGGGAGACCATGCTGTTCGACACGGTGAGTCAAGTGGTGAGCGATCCGCGGGGAAAGGAGCGACGGATGATGGTAGGGGCGAACTATCGGCAGCCGGGGACATGATGGGTGCCCCCTGCTGAGTGGAGCCTCCGGTGATACCATGCAGGTGTGCGGATTGTGCTCGATACAGCGACGTTTGTGACTGCTGTCCGTTCGAGGTTCGGCGCTGCAAGTGAACTCGTGCAGTTAATCCTGAAGAGGCACATCGTTGCGTTGATGGACTACAAACTCGGACTGGAGTATCGGGAAGTAGCGCTACGCAAAGAACATGTCGTCACATCAGCACTCTCCAGAGCGGAGATCACACGACTGATAGAACTGCTCGAGTTGGCTGCGGAGGCAGTAACAATCATCCACCAGCCGCGGCCCTTATCGATAGATCAGGATGACGACATGATTTTAGACATCGCGATCAACGGGAAGGCAGACGCGATTGTGACAAGGAACGCGAAGCATTTCCGGGCGGCGGCAACTCCGTTCGGAGTTAACGTACTTTCCCCGTCTGAGACCCTGCAGATGCTGAAGAAAGAGAGGAATGAATGGCAACGGAATTGAGGAAGATGCCGGGAGGTAGATTTCCGCTGCGACTTATGCCGTCTATCCGGCGTACAGCGGAGGTGTTTTCAGAGCAAGAAGGGGTGTCGTTGAATCAATTCATCAATGTTGCAGTGGCTGAGAAGTTAGCTCATCTTGAGCATGAACAATGGATGCGTAAGCGGAGGCCATTTACAGAAGCGGATGCGGCGGAAGCGCTGAAGTTGCTGGACAAGGCGGGAACCATGCCGCCGGAGCCGGGAGATGAGCTTCCGGAGGGGTATGTGCCGTTTCGCGGTCGCCCGGCTGAGTAAGCGCTAAGTAGCTCGCCCGGGAAGGTCGCTCGTGTACGTTCCGTGAATGGGTGGGTGTTGTCACAACTTGTGGGAGCAGGGCGGAATCAGAGAGAGTGAACGTTATTTTCACTCGCAGGATGGAGCTACACACGATGGTCGATACGACGAAGATTGAAGAGCATATGGAAGTGGTTGGGTCCGATGGACAGCATGTGGGATCGGTCGATAATTTGGGCATCAAGCTGACCAAGCGGGATCCGCTGGCGAACGATCAGCACCACTACATTAAGCTGGAGACGGTGGTTTCGGTCGAGGATGGCAAGGTGAAGTTGAATATGCCGGCGCAGCAGGTGTTGGGCGATATGAAGGTTGTCGAGAACTAAGCGAGCTGGTAGAGGTTGCTCAGTGCAAGGAAAAGTGATCCGGGAGGCGAGTGTTACCGCTTCCCGGTTTTCTTTTGGCCTTCGAGGAAGCGGCGGACGCGGTCGAGGGTGCGGGCCTTGCCGAAGACGACGAGACTTTCGAGCAGAGGCGGGGACTGAGTGCTGCCGGTGAGGATGGCGCGGAGAAGCATGAAGTTCTCCTTGACCAACCACTTTTTGGCTTCGCCCAGGGTGCGCAGGACGGAGTCGAGGCTCTCGGTGGTCCAGTCGGAGGCTTCGATGGCGGTGAGCTGCTCGGCGGCGAAGGCGAGGGTCTCTTCGAGGGTGCGCTTTTTGGGGAGGAAGACCTCGGGGGCGGGCTGGACGTCGTCGCGGAAGAAGAAGCCGGTGACGTCGCCGAACTGGGCGAGGGTCTCGATGCGGTCCTGCACGAGGGCGCCGACCTGGGCGAGGTAGGCGTCGGAAAAGATGACTTCGCGGAGCTGGCGCTGGAAGTCGGCAGGGGTGAGGGCGCGGAGGTACATGCCGTTGAGCCACTTGAGCTTGACGAGGTCAAAGACGGGGCCGCCGAGGGAGATGCGGTTGAAGGTGAATTGCTCGAGCATTTTGGGGAGGTCGAAGATCTCGGCCTGATCGTTCTTGTCTGAACCTACTTTTCCGCCAGCGGGCATGCCGCCGCCCATGAGGCCTAGGAAGTTGAGCATGGCTCCGGGGAGGAAGCCGGCCTGGCGGTAGTAGATGAGGGAGACGGGATTTTTGCGCTTGGAGATCTTGCTCTTGTCCAGATTGCGCAGCAGCGGCATGTGCCAGAAGCGGGGCAGATCCCAGCCGAAGGCCTTGTAGAGCAGGACGTGTTTGGGGGTGGAGGAGATCCACTCCTCGGCGCGGATGACGTCGGTGATGCGCATGAGGTGGTCGTCTACGACGTTGGCGAGGTGGTAGGTGGGGAAGCCGTCGGACTTCATGAGGATCTGGTCGTCGACGTTGTTGTGGGAGAAAGTGATGTCTCCGCGGAGCTCATCTTTAAATGTCGTAGAAGCGAAGGAGGTTTCGCCTTCGGCGGGGACCTTGAGGCGGATGACGGAGGGTCGGCCCTCGGCCTCGAAGGCAACGATCTGGTCGGGGGTGAGCTCGCGGTGAGCGCCGTTGTAGCGCGGCGGGAGCTTGGCGGCGAGCTGGGATGTGCGCATGGCTTCGAGCTCTTCGGCGGTCTCGAAGCTGCGGTAGGCGGAGCCGTTGTCGAGCAGGAGCTGAACGTGCTGGCGGTAGATCTCGGTGCGCTCGGACTGGCGGTAGGGGCCGTAGGGGCCGCCGATGTCGGGTCCTTCGTCCCAGTGGATGCCGAGCCAGTGGAGGGCGTCGAAGATCATCTGCTCGGAGGAGGCGACGAAGCGGGCGCGGTCGGTGTCCTCGATGCGGAGGACGAACTGGCCGCCGCGCTGCTTGGCGTAGAGGAAGTTGAGCAGGCCGATGTAGGCGGTGCCGACGTGGGGGTCGCCGGTGGGGGAAGGGGCGATGCGGACGCGGATGGGGGCCGGGGGTTCGGGTGTGGTTTGGGGGGTCGTCATGCCAAGGGTTAATGGTAGCAGGGCACTTCGGGCAAACCCGTTTATCGCGATCAGGCTGCGATGAATGGGGCACAGGTCCTTGACTGCCTGGGAGGAAGACGGTCGAGCCTTCGGCTCGATACCCCACCCTTCGGATGAGACCCGAAGGATGGGGCACCCAAGTTATTGCGGGAGCTTGGTTTCGATCGGCTTTTCTTCGGCGGGCGTACCTGCGGGTGGTTTGCGCGCGTCCGCTCCCTTTTCCGCTGGCTCGCTGGATTCGGCGATTTCAGTGATCGGCGGGACCTTCATGTCGGGGGTCAGCGTGGGGCGGCGCTTGTGCCAGTCGGTGGCCTGCTGGAAGGCGTAGGCGAGGGCGAGGACCTTGCTTTCGGAGAAGTGGGGGCCGGCGATCATGAGGCCGATGGGCATGCCGCTTTTGGAGAAGCCGCAGGGGAGGGAGATGGCGGGGATGCCGTAGCCGTCGAAGGGCGAGGTGTTGCCGCAGGGGGAGGAGCCTTCGAAGAACTCGTAGACCTTCATCTTGCGGGCGGGGCCGGCCATCTCCTGGGCGAGCGAGGCATTGATCTTCGGCGGCAGATAGCGGATGGTGGGGACGATGGCGAGGTCGAAGTCCTTGAAGCTGGCGTCGACGGTGCGGCGGATGGTGGCAAGATTTTGGTGGGCTTTGCCACTTTGGGCGGCGGTGGAAGGTGGGCCGGAGTTGGGGGTTCCGGTGACCCGCATGCGATTGCGCGTGGGTGGCATGTAGTTGTTGCCGTAAAGGCGGACGAGCTCTTCGTGGTAGGCGTCGGCCTCGCCGAGGTCGCCGATAGCGGGCGGGATGGAGAGCAGGGGCGCGTGCGAGGTGACGCCGGCGGTGAGCGTGGTGAGGACCTCGATGGCGGCGCGGATAGAGGGCTCGACCGCGGGGTCGATGTGGTCGTAGAAGCTTTGCGGGAGGCCAAGGCGGAAGGCTTTGACGGGCTGGCGCATGCCCTGGACGTAGTCTTCGCGGGGGTGCTCGACCGAGTAGATGTCCTGGGGGTCGTAGCCGGTCATCGAGTTGAGCATGAGGGCGGCGTCTTCGACCGTGCGGGCCATGGGGCCGCAGTGGTCGAGCGGGGCGGAACAGGGGATGATGCCGCGGATGGAGACGAGGCCGACGGTGGGTTTGAGGCCGACGATGCCGCACCAGGAGGCGGGTACGCGGATGCTGCCGCCGGTGTCGGTGCCGAGGGCGCCGAAGCAGAGGTCGGCGGCGAGCGCGGCACCGGAGCCGGCGGAAGAGCCTCCGCTGACGCGGTCGAGCGCCCAGGGGTTGTGGGTGGGGCCGAAGTAGCTGACGTCGCCGGTGCAGCCGACGGCGAACTCATGCAGGTTGAGCTTGCCGAGCAGGACGCAGCCGGCTGCGCGCATCTTTTCGACGATGGCGGCGTCGGCGGTGGGGATGCGGTCCTTGAACATGGGGCTCGCGGCGGTGGTGCGGATGCCGGCGGTGTCGATGTTGTCCTTCATGGCGATGGGGATGCCGTGGAGGGGGCCGCGGGAGTGGCCGGCTTTGAGCTCGGCGTCGAGCGCGGCGGCCTGGGCGAGGGACTCGGAGGCGAGGACGGTGATGTAGGCGTTGACCTTGGGGTTATAGATCTGGATGCGGTCGAGCACGGCCTGGGTGAGCTGGACGGAGGTGACGGAACGGTTTTGCAGGCGGGCGGAGGCCTCGGTGAGGGAGAGATTGGCGAGGGCGTTGTCGGCGGCGGGGTCAGCGAAGAGGCGGCGGTGCGGGAGGACGGCGGCGGTGAGGGTGGTGAGGGCGGCGAGGCGGGTGAAGTCGCGGCGGGTGAGGCTGGTAGGCGGGGTTGTGGGCAAGGCGGAAGGTCTCCTGTATTTTGAGCTTGAGGTCTGGAGGGGGAACGGGCAAGCGGAAAAGGGGGGTGGATGAAGATTGGTGATGGGGAGTATAGGTGGGTGGCAAGTAGCGTCGTTTGGGACAGCGGTACTCGCTGAAATGCCCGCGACGAGTGAACCGCTGAAATGTAGTTTTGGTATAACTGTTATACGGATGCGTTTTGACTTCGACCCAGAGAAGAGCAAGCGGCTCAGAGCGAATCCCGAGCGGGGCATTGGCTTTGAGGAAGTGCAGACGCTCTTTGACGCGGAACACATTATGGACCGACGTTCCAATGATCCTGAGCAGTTCCGTGCCATCGTGTGGGTAAGCGGGGCGCTATACAGCGTCATCTATGAGGTGCGGCAGGATAGCGTAGGCGAGCTGTATCACCTCGTGACGTTATGGAAGGCAACGAAAGAAGAAAGGAGAGCCTATGCGGAAAACATCGGTTAAGCCGGTCGATGCTGAGGAGATTGCGGAGAAGGCAGATCGGGGGAAGGACATCTCATCGCACTTTACGAACCAATTCACCGTGGTCAGGCCAGCTATCCAGCGAGTGAACGTAGACTTCACCGCACCGATGCTCAAAGAGTTGGACCGGGAGGCCGAGACGCTTAATGTGAGTCGTCAGGCGGTGATCAAGACCATGCTTCGTGAGGCTCTGGACCGACGCTACCTTGCACAGCGGGGGTGGTTGGGCTGAGCAATCACCGGCGTCTGGTGCTTCGTATCGAGGACGTTCAGGGCCTGGAGAAGGCCACGCATGAGCAGATTGACAAGTATGAGTTGCTCGGGCGTGGGACGGGGATCGCTTTCCGGATCTGGATGTGGATTTGTATATTCCGGCGTTGCTGGAGGGTGTGCATGGGAATCGGCGCTGGATGGCGCAGTTGGGCAGGAAGGCGGCGGGGTGAAGAGTGCGGCGAAGCGGTTGGCTTCTCAGACAAACGGGGCTAAGGGTGGAAGGCCTAGGAAAGCTGTGGCGTAGCCTGCTGGAAGAACTGTTATCTAGCAGTACGGAGCTACTCGCTCCGGGAGTCCGGTACGTAAGATAAGCGTGAAGGCCGGTAGCAGCTGGTTATCATTTTGTAAGGAACACTCATGAGAGTTGGTCGTTTTTTCGCTATTCCCCTGGCGACAATGCTTGCAGGCTGCTCTCAGCAGCCTGCGGCAACCGTGCAACCCGCCCCCGCTGCTCAGCCGCATCAATTTGCAATTTTTCAAGCTCAATCAGCCACGTTCTTGGTCGACACTGCCGAGGGAGACGTTTGGCGTCTAGAAGGCAGCCGAGGCGATACTCGCTTTATGCCTGTTCAAGTTGCCGGCGTACGAGGAGTAGGCACGGGCATGAGCGCGGAACAATGTGCCAAAGCTCAAGCGGAGTTTGCAAAGGTCGGTGGTGTTGCTCTGTGTACGACCGGAATCGCTGACCCAAAATCATCACTCAGCAAGTACGGTGGAGTTCCTATCCCGTGACATCCCGCAACTGCCAAGGGTCGGATCGTCCATAAACAACGACGTACAGTTGCGGTGCGCTTTACATGCACTTGCACCGTATGAATTGCTAAGTCAGTCGACGGAGTTGAGCGTTGAATTGCTACCTCCTCGTATTGATCAGCGAAGTTCGATTACTCGCGGTGACTCCTTCGTGACATCTCAAGTTCTGTCGTGGCTAAGAAGACCACCCATTACAACGGAGCAGTAGAACCTCCGCAAGTGCCGTCCAGGTATTGTGGAAAGTAGACCACTTCTAGTCCATAGCGAGGCGCGGGTCAGCGGCTTTGGAGGGGCTTGGAGACGGATTCCAAGGATTGGCCGGCTGCTTCTACGCCGATGAGGGCTTCGGCGATGGAGCCGGCGATCATGAGGACGCCTCCTAGGGCGTAGCCCCAGGCTACGTGGGTTCGGGAGTTGGAGGCGATGAGGACGCCGAAGAGGAGGGGGGCTCCAACGCCACCGATGAGAGTGCCGAGCGAGTAGAAGATGGCGATGGCGAAGGCTCGGATTTCAAGCGGAAAGATCTCGCTTACGGTGAGATAGGCGGCCGAAGCGGCAGACGACGCGATGAAGAAGATGACCGAGAAACAGATGCCCATGGCCTTCAGGCTGAGGTCTCCGCGGGCGAAGGGGATGCAGGTGGCGAGAAGCAGGACGCCGGCGAGGCCGTAGGTGGCGGTGATCATGGGCTTGCGGCCGAGGGTGTCGAACAGCTTGCCTAGGATCATGGGGCCCAGGAAGCTGCCGATCGCGAAGGGCAAGAGGACGAGTGGGAGCGCGGAGTTGGGCAGGTGGTAGAACTGCTTGGCGATGAGCGCGTAGCTGAAGAAGATGGCGTTGAAGAAGAAGGACTGGCCGATCATGAGGACCAGGCCGAGGATGGAGCGGGAGCGGCTCTCGCCGAACATGTTGCGGAAGATGTCTCCCCAGGGGGTGTGGTCGCGGGGGGTGATCTCGAGCTTGTCTTGCTCAGGAATGGGGTCCGGGATGGGCGGCTGTTTCGCTCCCTTGTAGACTTTGGCTTCGATGTCGTCCACGATCTTTGAGGCTTCGTCTTCGCGTCCGCGGAGCATGAGCCAACGCGGGCTCTCGGGGACGCCTAGCCGGAGCAGGAGGACGAGGAAGCCGAGGCTTCCGCCGATGCCGAAGGCGAAGCGCCAGCCGGTGTGCAGGGGCAGGAACTTGCCGCTGAGCAGGGCGAGCGAGGCGAGCGAGCCGATGGAGGCGCCGACCCAGAAGGTGGAGTTGACGATGAGGTCGACGGTGCCGCGGACCTTGCCGGGGATAAGCTCGTCGACGGCGGAGTTGATGGCGGCGTACTCGCCGCCGATGCCGAGGCCGGTGAAGAAGCGGCAGAAGGAGAAGAAGAGGAGGTTGTGCGAGAAGGCGGTGCAGATGGTGGCGACGGAGTAGGTGGCGAGGGTGACGAGGAAGAGTTTTTTGCGGCCGAGTGAGTCGGTGAGTCGGCCGAAGAAGAGCGCGCCGAGGACGGCTCCGGCGAGGTAGGTGGTGGCGGCCCCGGTGACCTGCGGGTCGGTGAGCGAAAGGCCGTTCTTGCTTTCAAGGATGCCGGAGAGTGAGCCGACGAGGGTGACTTCGAGGCCGTCGAGGATCCAGGAGGTGCCGAGCGCGATGAGGATGCGGGTATGCCAGCCGGACCAGGGCAGGCGGTCCATGCGCTGGGGGACGTCGGTGCGGATGGAGCGGCCTGAATGGATGGGTGGTGCTGCGGAGGCTTCGGCCACGGATTACTCCTCTTCGTCGGCCTTGATGATGCTGATCGAACCGTTGCGTTCGAGGATGGCGTACTTGACCTTGAAGATGGAGGTGACACCCTTGATGCGGGCGGCGGCCATGACGTCTTCCGGGGCGAGGTGCATGCCGCGCATGATTTCATTCTGCCAGTTGCCATCCTTGAGCAGGACGAGCGGCGTGCCATCGATGACGGCGCCGATGCGGGGCGACTTGGATTTGGCCCAGGCGACCGAACGGTGCAGCAGGCCGATGGTCAGGATGGCCATGGCGCAGTTGGTGACGGAACGATCGTGGCCGACGGTGGCGAGGATGATGACGCCGCCCATGAGAAAGACGATGACGAACTCGAAGAGAGTGAGCTGACCGCCGGGGCGGCGGGTGAGCACGCGGACGGTAAGCATGAGGAAGAAGTAGCCGCAGATGGCGTGGACGATGGTGGACATGACGCCTCGGTTTAGGAGTTAGGGCAGAACGACGACGGTGCCATTGACCGGCTGCGCGCCGACGACCTGGATGACGAAACGGAAGACTCCGGGCTTAGAGGGCTGGAGGGCGAACTGCACGGATGCGGGAGTGCTGGTGGCGGGATTGCTGGTGGCGGGGAAGGTGTAGGTGAGTCCGCCGCCGCCGATCGCCGTGGTCTCAGGCGCGGGAATCACACGCTGAGCTCCGAGTTGCTCGACGATGCTCTGGCTGACGAAGAGCTTGATTCTGCCCTGCTGGAGGACGAAGGGACTGAACTTTACGTCGAGGATGGCTGGGGTTTCCGCACGGGCGATGCGGTCGTATTTGACGTCCGCGCTGCCGTCGGTGGCGTGGATTTCATGGTGCGCGAGGGGTCCGCGTCCGAAGGCGCCGGCGAGATCGAGCAGGACGATGAACGCGAAAAAGCTCCAGATGAAACGTTCAAAGCGCCACCATTTTTGCTGGAACTGGAGGTCCTCGCCGACAGCGACCTCGTCATTGACCTTGGTGACGTCGCCGGCCTGTACGGGTTTGGAAAAGGCTACTTCGGGCACGAATCTCTCCTGGTGTGCTGGGTCTTGCGGCAGCTATTCTTCTGCCTCAAGGACAGTGATTTCGCCGCTGCGTTCAAGGACGGCGAGCTGAATCTGGTCGGGGGTCTTGATGCCTTTGTCGCGGGCCATGGCCATGACATCGTCATCCTGGATGCCCATGTTGCTGAGGGTGTTCGAGCGCCATTGTTTGTCTTCGAGCAGGATGAGGGCGGTGCCGTCGAAGAGACGGGCGATCCAGGGCGAGCGCGACCGCAGCCAGACGATGACGGTGTGGCCGAGCGCGACGGTGATGATCTGGATAAAGGCGTTGGTAAGCGAGGCGTCGTCGGCGACCATGGCGGTGAGGGCGAGGCCGCCCATGAAGAAGATGAGGACGAACTCAAAGGGCGTGAGCTGCTTGCCGGGTCGGCGGCCGACGATGCGGACGATGAAGACCAGGAACAGATAGCCGAGAAAGGCGCGGATAGCTGCGGCCATGGACCAACCTGTGGAGCGGGATGTGTGGACACGGAAAAGGCTCCAGACTACCCGGTCAGAGTAGGTGGAGCGGAAAATGGTTTGTTCTGTGTTGGCGGCGGCCGGATGAATGGAAGGACAAGCAGGCTGAGCGGTCGACGCAAGAAATTTCTTGCGCCAGAGGAGAGGCGAGAGCCCGTCCACGGCGATTTGCTAAGGTGCAGAGATGGGTGTGGAGCGGACAACTTCTTGGCTGGGGCGGGTGGAGCGTTGGCTGCCGGGTATCTACGCGGTGCTGGCGCTGGCGATCAACCTTGTGCTTTGTGTAGCGACTCCGCCGTTCTTTACGCCGGATGAACCGCACCATTCCGCACGGGTGATGGCGCTTGGCCGTGGGGAGTGGATGGCGCGGATGACGCCCGGGGAGGCGGGCGCGGAGATCGACGCGCATGCGCTCGGGGTGATGGATGGCATGGATGCGATCCGGGAGGCGGCGGAAAAGCGGTCTCCGAACTTTCTGGATCGAGCGTGGGGGCCGCTGGCCGGAGATCCCGAGCGTGGGCTGGCGGGGATTCGCTGGGCGCATCAAGAGGCGTTTGCGCCGTTTCCGAACACGGCGGTGTATCCTCCGGTGCTGTATCTACCGGCGGTGGCCGGGTGGCGGCTGGGGGAAGCGGCGGATTGGACCATCTTTCATAGCCTGCAGCTGGCGCGGCTGCTGGAGGCGCTGACGACGGTGGGCATCGGGTGGGCGGCGCTGCGCGTCGGGCGCGGCTTGCGCTGGCTGCTGTTTGCCTACCTGCTGCTGCCGAGTGCGCTGTTTCTAAACGCAAGCTGCGCGCAGGATCCGGTGCTGCTGGCCGTCGCGGGGTTGGCGGCGGCGATGCTGTCGCGGGCGCTGGCGGAGCGGCGGGAGTTTCGGCTGGGCGAGCTTGCGGGGATGACCGTGCTGCTGGCGCTGTGCGCTACGGCTCGGCCGCCCTACTTGGCGCTTGCGCTGCTCTTGTTTCTGCCGGGCATGGAAGTGCCGGGCGCGGGTAGACGCGGCTCCGCGTGGAGGCGCTGGTTGGGACCGCTGTTGGCCTTTGCGTGCGTGGTGGCGGTGAGCGCGGCTTGGCGGCACCTGGTTCTGCCGTTCGGGTTCGACACGGGCATCGGTGCGGATCCGGAGGAGCAGTACGGGTTTTTGCGGGAGCATACGTTGCTGGGGGCCTGGTATGTGGCGAAGGGTACGGGAGCGGCCGCGCTGGACCTGGTGCGCAGAGGAATGTACGTGGTTGGGTGGAACGATCTGCTGGCGCCGGCGGGTCTGCGGGCGGCGGTGGGGGTGTGCTGGCTGGCGCTGCTGCTGTTTGCGCCGTCTGGGCCGCTGCGGACCTGGCGAGGACGTGCGTTGCTGGCAGGGGCGACGCTTGCGCCGCTCGTGGGAATTTCCTTTGCGGAGTACATCATCTGGACGCCGCCGGGCGGAAGCGTCGTGTATGGGGTGCAGCCGCGCTATTGGCTGCCGGTGCTGCCGTTGCTGGGAATGCTGATTCAGGAGGGCTTGCGGCCGGTGCGCGGGGTGCTGGAGCGAGCGGCTGGCGACGCTCGGAGAGCGGTGCTGCTGGGTGCGGCGGGGGGGATCGCGGTGCTGGCGTGTACGCTGCCCTGGGTGGTGGCGCATGCGTTTTCTCTGGAGAGCGTGGGGCGGGTGCTGCGGGCGAATCTGCATTGAGACCTGTAGGTCGCCGCTGCTGGAACGAGCGAGACGCAGATTGTTTCAGGAGTGACAGCAAACGAGCCTGCTTAGAGATCGATGGCGAACTGGCCGGTCTGCGACAAAGACCGGCGCTTGGCGGCGCTTGGCGGATCGGCGGCGAGAGCCAGGACCAGGCGCTCGAGGACCAGGCGCTTGTCCGGCGGAGAGCTGCGGAGATCGAGGTCGGCGCGGGCGATCAGGCGCAGGGCGCGGGTGAGCTCGGAGCGGGACTGATAGCGGCGGGCCTGGCGAATGAGGTCCTCGGCGGCGAAGGGCGGCATGCGGAAGCCCTGCCAGAGCACGGACCAGAGGGCGCGGGAGTCGCGCGCATTTTTCTCGAGGATCACGAGCATCTGGCGGAAGGTGCGGGCGAGCATGTAAAGGTGGCCGATGGCGGAGTCTTCGCCGCCGTCCGACGCATTGAGCAGGCCGTGAAGCAGGGCGAGGGCCTGGGCGCGATCGCGGCGGCTGATGGCGTCGGTGAGCTCGTAAAGGGAGCGCTGCTTGGCGGCGAGAACCATGGTTTCGACATCGCCGAGGGTGATCTCTGGCGTGGCGGCGGGTTCTGCGGTGACACTGAGCAGCCGCTTGCCCTGGGTATACAGGCAGAGCTTTTCAAAGTCGGAGGCGATCAGCATCATGTCCGCGCCGAGAGCATCGACGAGCTCGCGGGCGGCGTCCGGGGTGATGGAGACGCCGCGCGCGGGGGCGGCTTCGGTCAGCCAGCGGACGGCGTCGGCGGGGTCGACGCGGGCGAGCTCGACCAGGCCGCAGGAGTCGCCCAAGGTCTCGCGGATGCGCTCGAACCGTTCCTTGTCCTGAAAGTCCATCTTGCGGAGGTCGGTGGGGAGGGAGAGGTGGTCGGCGACGAAGAGCAGGAGGGCTTGCGGGTTCGGGCCGCGAAAGTAGGTGTCGATAGCGGCGAACTCCTCCTTTTTCGAGCCGCGGCCGTAGAGGGTCTTCAGGTTGCGGACGAAGAAGACCTGGAAGGGCGCCATGAGCGACGGGGTCTGGGCGCGGTTAAGGACGTCAAAGACGGTAGTTTCGGCGAGGTCGAGATCGTAGAGGCAGAACTCGCGCTGATCCGGCGGAGCGAGTTTGGCGAGGACGCCGTTGCGGCAGCGCTGGTAGAGAAAGGCTTCGTCGCCGAGGAGAACGTAGCCGGGACGCATCTGCGGTGTTCCGAGTTCGGCGAGGAAACGGTCGGAAGCGGCAAAGCTGCGGATGAGCGGAGTGGGAGGCACTAGTAAGACTCCAGCATGGCCGACACGACGGCCTGGGCGAAGTCGCGGGCGAGCCGCTGGACGGCGGGGCCGTCTTCCTGGATGAAGGCGGAGACGTCCTGGGTGGACTGGTACTGCTCGCGGAAGGGGAGGGCGTCGTTTTGGTAGAGGATGCGGCCGTCGCGGGCGGTGAGGACGACTTTGGCGGTAATGGTGATGAGGTAACTGGAGGTCTGGCCGGAGGAGGAGTCGTAGGTGAGCGGGGCGGAGGTCTCGGAGAGGATGGTTCCGTGGAGGGTGGCGTCGGCGTCTTGATCGCCGGTGAGAATGTGGTATTTGGTGCGGGTGTTGAGCTCGCGGACGACGGCTTGGGTGAAGGCAAATTCAGTGTGGAAGGCCTGGGCACGGGTGGTGAAGGCGGGGACGGCGAGCGTGCGGACGTTCGGCGGCAGGTGAGTGGCGGATCCTACGCTGTGATAGCCGCAGCCGGTTAAAAGCAAAAGCGACGCAAGGAGATGTGAACGGGAACGCACATGCTGATTGTCGCATTTCAGCTTGGCGTCTTAAAATCACCGAGGCGACCCGGTGTGGATCGCCTCGGCGGAGCCAAACTGTTGAACCGTTAGGCAGGGCTGGGTTGACCTTCGTTGAAGCCGGGCTTGCGGCCGTTTTCGGGTTTGAGAATCTTCTGTACGTCGCCTCCAGGGCCGGGATCGACGGCCGAGAGAGGAGAGCGAATCTCAGGAAGCGGTTTGCCTTCGATGATGAGCTTGATTTCGGCGGCGTCCAGCGTTTCGCGCTCGAGCAGAGCCTCCGACATGCGGTGCATGATGTCGTGGTTGCCGTCGAGGATCGAGTAGGCGGACTGGTAGCCGGCATCGACGAACTTGCGAACTTCTTCGTCGATCTGCTTGGCCGTGTCGTCGGAGAAGTCGCGGGCCTGGCCGATCTCGCGGCCTAGGAACACTTCCTGCTCTTTCTTGCCGAAGGTCAGCGGCCCGAGGGTAGACATGCCGTACTCGCAGACCATGGCGCGAGCCAAGGCTGTGGAGCGCTGAATGTCGTTGCCGGCACCGGTGGTCATCTGCTTGAGGAAGATCTCCTCGGCGCAGCGTCCGCCCATGAAGACGGCCATCTGGGTTTCGAGATAGTCCTTGGTCACGGTGTGGCGATCTTCTTCGGGCAGGTGCATGGTCACGCCGAGGGCCATGCCACGCGGGATGATGGTGACCTTGTGGAGCGGGTCGGAGTGAGAGCGCATGGCGGCGACGAGGACGTGGCCGGCCTCATGGTAGGCGGTGACGCGCTTCTCCTCATCCGAAAGCAGCATGGACTTGCGCTCCGCGCCCATGAGGACCTTGTCCTTGGCGGTCTCGAAGTCGAACATATGGACCGATTTGCGATTGAAACGGGCCGCGGTAAGGGCGGCCTCGTTGACCATGTTGGCCAGGTCGGCTCCGGAGAAGCCCGGTGTTCCGCGGGCCAGCACGTTGAGGTTGACGTCCTCGGCCATGGGGACCTTCTTCGAGTGGACGCGAAGAACCTCTTCGCGTCCCTTGATGTCGGGGCGGTCAACGATGACGCGGCGGTCGAAGCGGCCGGGACGGAGCAGCGCGGGGTCGAGCACGTCGGGGCGGTTGGTCGCGGCGATCAGGATGACGCCGTCATTGGCTTCGAAGCCATCCATCTCGACGAGCAGCTGGTTCAGAGTTTGCTCGCGCTCGTCGTGTCCGCCGCCGAGGCCTGCGCCGCGGTGACGGCCGACGGCGTCGATCTCGTCGATAAAGATGATGCAAGGAGCGTTCTTCTTGCCCTGCTCGAAGAGGTCGCGGACGCGCGAGGCGCCGACGCCGACGAACATCTCGACGAAGTCCGAACCGGAGATCGAGAAGAAAGGAACGTTGGCTTCGCCGGCAACGGCGCGGGCGAGGAGCGTTTTGCCGGTGCCCGGAGGTCCGACGAGCAGGACACCCTTGGGGATGCGGCCGCCGAGGCGCTGGAACTTCTGGGCCTCGCGCAGGAATTCGATGATCTCCTTCAGCTCTTCCTTGGCCTCATCGACGCCGGCGACATCCTTGAAGGTGATCTTCTTCTGCTGCATGGAGAGCAGACGGGCGCGCGACTTGCCGAAGCTCATGGCCTTGTTTCCGCCGGACTGCATCTGCCGCATCATGAACAGAAAGAGGCCGAGCAGGAGCGCGACAGGAAGCAGGGAAACGATGGCGTTCATCCAGATACTGGGCGTTTGATCCTTATTGGTGATCGAGACGCCGTGCTCGCGCAGGGACTTGTAGAGGTCAGGGTAGTTCGCCGGCGTGAAGTTGGCCGGAATGATGGTATGAAAGAGTTCCTTCTTATCTTTATAGTGGGCCGTGATCTCGGTATTGCTGACGCTGAGGTCGGAGACCTTGCCGGCATCGACGTCGCTCTGGAACTGCGAGTAGGCGACGGTCTCATCTTTGCCTGCGCCCGTCGTCTTGGCGACGTACTGCCACAGGATAAAGAGGCCGGCGATGAGCGAAACCCAGAGAAGAAGTTGTTTTACTGTAGAGTTCAAGCGGATTTCCTCGTAGTAGCTGCAGAACAACAGGGGAGTAGCAGCCTTACTCTTTAGACGTCTTCTGATGAGAAGTGGAGCGTACTAGACTTGCCGTTCGTGGAGCATCTTCACGATAATTGTTCGATTCTACTCCCACATCAAAGATTCTAGCGGAAGAAAGATCACGCTTTAGGGGGACCTGGTCTCCCCCATCGGTGACTGGGCTATTTTGGCGCTTTGTCCGGGTTGAGATGCTTCCGCAGGGGCGACGGAGAGGCGAAGCTCGCGCAAGGTTCGCTCGATGATCAGCCCCTGAGCCAAGCGCAGCTTGCTGCCGGGTTTTGTTGGGACTGACGATGCGACGCTGAGGGGCGTGCAGCCGGCCAGGACCAGGACGCGGTTCGTCTCCTCAAAGCTGAGCCGAGCCCCGAGCTGACGGGCGGCGGCGCGGACGACTCTTCGGCGCAGGGCTGGGTCGAGCACGCGCAGGCGGTCGAGTTCGAGCGCCCGGGTCTGCTCGCCGGGCGTGGTGGAGCTGGAGCGTCCGCCGCCGCGGACGGGCGTTCCGGGCAGGACGATCTGGGGCACGATGCGGCTGAGTTCGGCGGTCCAGCGGGACTCCTCTTCGCGCGCGAGCTCGGCCAGGTTGGCGAGGGTGCGGTCGATGGCGGGGTTCTCCTGGCGGAGGACCGGCAAGACGGTATGGCGGAGGCGGTTGCGGGTGAAGCGCTCGTCCGCGTTCGAAGCATCTTCGCGCCAGGACTGGTTGCGCTCGGTGAGGAAGCTGCGCAGGTCGTCGCGGCGGGTGGCGAGCAGAGGCCGCAGTATCTCGCCTGCGGGAAGTTTCAGCACAGGGGAGATGCCGGCGAGGCCCTCGAGCCAGGCGCCGCGGAGGAGCTTCATGAGGACCGTCTCGGCCTGGTCGTCGAGGGTGTGCGCGGTGAGGATGTGGGTGGCGGCGCCTTCGGCAAGCAGCTTGCCGAAGCACTCGTAGCGGAGGCTGCGGGCGGCCTCTTCGAGCGATTCGCGGTGCGTGCGGGTGCGGGCTTCGGTGTCGACGCGGAAGGTGTGGAGGGGGAGGTTCAGTGGATGGCAGAGGGATTCGACGAAGGCCTGGTCGGCGTCGGACTCTTCGCCGCGGAGGGTGTGGTTGACGTGGACGGCTGAGAGGCCGACGCCGAGGGCTTGGCGGGGAAGCGCGTTGGCGGCATGGACGAGCAGCAGCAGGGCGGTGGAGTCAGCGCCGCCCGAGACGGCGACGCAGACGCGGTCGCCGGGGCGGAGCGAGTTGGGGGGCAGAGTCAGCACTGCTTCCAGAATACGGCTGCTTCGCGGGACGCCCAGGGAACGCTTGGTATACTTCGAGGGTTATGCGTGTTTTTGCTATCTTGCCGGCGGCGGGGATTGGTACCCGCATGGCGGCCGGTTTGTCCCATACGGGTGAGAGGCCGGCTGCGGCTAAGCAGTTCCTGACGATTGGGGGTGTGCCGGTGCTGGTGCATTGTTTGCGCGCCTTCGGAGCGGTGGCCCGGGTGGTGGAGGTGCTGGTGGCGGTGCGGACTGGGGAGATGGCGCGCGTACGCGAGCTGGTGGCGCAGCATGGACTGGAAAAGAAGGTGCGCGTCGTGGAGGGCGGCGCGAACCGGCAAGGTTCGGTGCGCAATGCGCTGGCGGCGCTCGATGGGCGCGAGGAGGACGTGGTCCTGGTGCACGATGCGGTGCGGCCGCTGGTGGATGCGGCGACGATCGATCGGACCATCGATGCGATTGAGCGGCATGGGGCGGCGATTGTCGGCTTGCCGGCGGTGGATACGATCAAGCAGGTGGAGCGGACGTCCGAGGGTGCGCTGATCACTTCGACCATTCCGCGGGAGCGCGTGGTGCAGGCGCAGACGCCGCAGGGAGCGCGGCTCGGCCTGCTGCGCCGGGCGTTCGCGGAGGCCGAGGCGGATGAGTTTGCCGGCACCGATGAGGCGAGTCTGCTGGAGCGCGCGGGCATCGAGGTGTGGATGGTGGCGGGATCGGCGCGGAACTTCAAAATTACGCAGCCTGGTGACCTCGAGCTCGCCGAATTTTACCTGGCACACGGGAGCGCACGATGAGCATGCGGATTGGGTTTGGGTTCGACTCGCACGTGTTTCAGGCGGGAGTCCCGCTGGTGATTGGCGGGTTGACGATTCAGCATACGGAAGGGCTGGCGGGGCACTCGGATGGCGATGTGCTGCTGCATGCGATTACGGATGCGCTGCTGGGGGCGGTTTCGGCGGGCGATATTGGCACATTCTTTCCGCCCAGCGATCCGCGCTGGAAGGGCGCGGCGTCGAGTTTGTTTCTGCGCACGGCGCTTGAGGAGATCAAGTCGGCCGGCTACCGGATTGGCAATGTGGATACCTGCCTGGTGATGATGCGGCCGAAGATTGTGCCGATCGCGGGCGAGCTGCGCGAAAGTGTAGCGGAGCTGCTGGAGGTGAAGCCGCACCAGGTGGGAATCAAGGCCAAGACGCCCGAGGGATTGAACCAGGATGGGGTCGCGATGGCGTATGCGACGGTGCTGCTTGAGAGCCTGGAAAAAGATGAGCCGCTGAAGCAGATGGCCGCGGCAGCCGAGGATGACGACGAGTTGAACGATGTGGTGGAAAGCCTGGTGGTGGGCGTGCGGGATACGAGCGCGCTGGGGCGGAAGGTGCCGGCGTTCGATACGGATGATCTGACGTAAGCGGGGGACATCCGAAAGGAACAGGTGTCAGGGAACCAAACTATTTCTAACCTCTAAATCACAGAATCGAAGTCGGTCAACGGGTACGCCCTCACCGGTTCGAACACACGGATTTGAGGCACTGGAACGAGCCGGTTCCCGCAGGGAGCGGCGTGTTTGCGGGACACTACAGTTAGCGGTCGCGCGAGGTGACGAAGCCCGGAACCCAGAGCAAAGCGCGCTTGGCTTCGGAGTTGGGGATATCGGCGATCGAGAGGCGGGCGGCCTCGGCGTAGGCGCAGGCGGTGTCCATGGCGTAGTCGATCGAGCCGTGGCGGTGCAGCACGTCGAGGATGGTGGCGTGCGGGACATGTGCGAAGCTGCGGTCGGCGAGGACCGTGCGGATCGCTTCGCGCTCGGCCCCGGTACCGCGCTCGAGCGCGTGGATGACGGCGAGGGTGGCTTTGCCTTCGCGGAGGTCGGAGGCGACAGGTTTGCCCAGAACGTCTTCGGAGGCGGTGAGGTCGAGGACGTCGTCGACGATCTGGAAGGCCAGGCCTAGATTGCGGCCGTATTCACCCAGCGGTTCATCGAAGGCCGGAATGCCGTTGACTTGCGGAGCCAGGTTGGCGACGGCCGCGCCGAGTTGCATGGACACCTTGAAGAGACAGGCGGTCTTGCGGTAGATCAGGTCGAAGTACTCTTCCTCGTTGATCAGATGGCCGAGCTTCTGGATCTGGAGCAGCTCGCCCTCGACCATCTGCTGGGTGAGCGAGATGAGCAGGTCGAGCACGCGGAAGTTGCGCTCTTCGAGCGCCCAGCGAAAGGACTGCATGTAGAGCCAATCGCCGGCGAGGACGCACTTGGCGTTACCCCAGGTGGTGTTCGAGGAGGGGCGGCCACGGCGGGTGTCGGCTTCGTCGATGATGTCGTCGTGGACGAGGGTGGCGGTGTGGAGCATCTCGACGACGGCGCCGAGCCGGATACGCGCGCGCGAGGTAGAGCCGAGGGCCTTGGAGCTGAGCAAGAGGAGCAGAGGCCGGATGCGTTTTCCGCCGCCGGCGATGAGGTAGGTGGCGATGTCGGTGACGACCTGGACGGGCGACTCGGCCTGCGCGGCGAACTCGCTCTCGATCGCGGAAAGGTCCTCGCGGAGAAGCTCGATGACTTCGGCCGCGGTCGCGATGGAGATCGTGCTCACCTTCGGTTAGAGTAGCAGGGCAAAGCAAAGATCGCGGAAGGGGTGAGTGCCACTTTCACGGGATCGCTAATTCGACCGGAAGTTGGTGAACTGAAGCTCGACGCCGAAGTCGCCGCCGCGCAGCTTGGCCATGATCTGCTGCAGAACATCGCGGTCTTTCGAGACGACGCGGACGGTGTCGCCCTGGATGCTGGCCTGGGCCTTGAGCTTCGCGTCTTTAACGACGGCGACGATCTTCTTGGCATTCTCGCTGGCGATGCCTTGTTTCAAGGTGATCTTCTGGCGAACGCTTTGGCCGGCGGCCTGCTCGAGCTTCTCGTATTCGAGATTCTTGAGCGAGATGCCGCGCTTGACGAGCTTCTGCGAGAGGATCTCGATGACGGCGTTGAGCGAGTATTCATCCTGCGAGGCGAGCTGGATGCTCTCGGTGCCTTCGAGCTCGATCTTGGACTTCGAGTTCTTCAGATCGAAGCGGGCGGTGATCTCTTTGGTCGCCTGGTCGATCGCGTTTTTGACTTCCTGGAGCTCTACCTTGCTGACTACGTCGAAGCTGTTATCGGCTGCCATAGAAAGACAGTATAGGGCAGGCGGGGTCTATCCCAGAACTGGGGTGGAGGGCACGCCGATGGCGACCACGAAGTAGTTTGCGGTGGTTGTGCCGATGTTCTTCATGCCGTGGCGAAGGTTGGAGGCGTTGAAGAGAATGCCGCCGGGTCCGACGGTCTGGGGCGGGCCGTCGCTGACGTATTCGATCTGGCCCTCGCGGATGAGTATGAACTCGCTGTGTGCGTGGTGATGCGGAGGGTGCGGCATCTGGCCGGCGGGCAGGCTGGTCTCGTGCACCTCGACGAACTCGCCGGTGGGCAGGAAGCCGGAGAGGACGGCGCGGCTGGAGCCGCCGTTGGCGCTGGGGCTGACGGGTAGCTGGTCGTAGTGGAAGACGACGGACTTCGACAGCATGCCGTCGGAGCCGGTGGCCTGTCCGACCTTGCCCTGGGCGTCGGCGAGGACGGTTCCGAGGGCGGCGAAGGAAGCCAGGGCTGCTGCAAAGTCTCTCCGGTTGAGTTCGCTCATGGACATCGATTTTAGCCCTGCTTCGACCTGTTAATCTTGGAGGCTATGCTGGTCGATTCGCATGCGCATTTGGATTTCTATGACGATCTGCCGCCGGTGCTGGCGGCGGCCGGCCAGGCGGGGGTGTCGGGCATCCTGGCGATTGGGATCGGGGATGGGCCGGCGACGATGCATCGAGCGCTCGAGCTGGCGCGGGCGCATTCGACGCCGGCACTGACGCTTTGGGCGACGGTGGGGATCCATCCACAGGAGGCGCACCAGGCGGACGAGGCGGCGCTGGGGCGGCTGCGGGAGCTGGCGGCGGACCCGCTTTGCCTGGCCGTGGGCGAGATCGGGCTGGACTACTACCACGTCGACAATCCGGAGATTGCGGTGCAGCAGGCGGCATTTCGGGCGCAGATGCGGATCGCGGCTGAGGCCGGCAAGCCGATTACGCTGCATTGCCGCACGAGCGAGCTGGCGACTGCGCAGGCGAAGGCGCGGTTCGGCGCGGCGGATGCGGCGGACGATTTGTTGACCATGCTCGAGCAGGAGTGGGCGCCTACGGGGCTGGCGGGAATCCTGCACTGCTTTTCGGGCACGGTCGAGCAGGCGCGGCGGGCGCTGTCGATCGGGTTCTCTCTTTCGTTTGCCGGGAACCTGACGTATCCGCGATCGGTGGGGATTCGGGAGGCGGCGGTGGAGGCCCCGGCGGAGCGGATCCTGGTCGAGACGGACGCGCCGTTTCTGGCGCCGGCGCCGCTGCGCGGGCAGCAGAATCAGCCGGCGAACGTGGTGCATACGGCGGCGTTTCTGGCGGAGCTGCGCGGGGTTTCGGCCGCGGAGCTGGCGCGGCAGACGACGGCGAACTTCAGGACGTTGTTTGCTGGGAGTGGCTCCGACGCTCGTTGAAGTGCGTGGCTGGGTGAGGAAGGACGGTCGAGCTTCGCTCGATACCCCACCCTTTCCGGGATGAGACTCCGGAAGGATGGGGCACCCGTTATTTGAGGCGGGAGCCGAGGGGGAGGTCGTCGGTGTCGGGGAAGGTGGCGAGCGAGGGTCTGCCTGACTTGCCCTCGGCGTCCGGGGGAGCGCTGGCGGCGAGGAGCATGCCGTGGGACTCGAGGCCGCGCATCTTGCGGGGGGCGAGGTTGGTGAGGACGACGATGCGGCGGCCGAGGAGGTCTTCAGGGGTGTACCACTCGGCGATGCCGGAGAGGATCTGGCGGCGCTCGTAACCCAGGTCGACTTCGAGGCGGAGGAGCTTGTCGGCCTTGGGGATGCGCTCGGCGACGAGGATTTTGGCGACGCGGAGCTCGATTTTGGCGAAGTCGTCGATGGTGATCTGGGGGCTGGCGTCGGCTGGGGAGGACGGTCGAGCTTCGCTCGATACCCCACCCTTCGGGTGAGACTCGAAGGATGGGGCACCCAATTCTGGGGCCGCACGCTCGGTGGTGAGGGCGGCGGAGCCGGCGACGCGGGTGCCGGGGGCGGGCTCGGGGAGCGAGGCGGTACGGGGGCCGGCGGCGGGGTCGGTGGGGGGGAAGTGCTCGGGTGGGTTGGTGACGAGTTCAGAGGCGAGGGAGGTGACGGGGAACTCGGTGGAGGTGGGGGTAGAGGCGTCGGCTTGCGAGGTGATGGCGGCGAGGGGCTTGGCTTGGGAGGCTTCGAGGTCGGCCATGATGCGGGCTAGTCCTTTGTCGGGGCTTACGTCAGCTCTGGGGAAGATGGGGGAGAGGGGGCCGAGTTTGGTGCCGGGTTGGAGGCCTCCCCATTGGAGGTTGTTGAGTTGGCCGGTTTGGGCGGCGAGTTCGATGTCGCCCAGGCCGAGTTGGCGCCAGACGTTGGCGGTGGCGAAGGGGAGGATGGGGTAGAGGAGGGCGGTGAGGATGCGGATGGACTCGGCGGCGGTGTAGAGGACTTGCCGGAGTCTTGTATTCGACTCAACAGTATCCGTCTTAGCCAACTTCCATGGAGCCGAAGAGGAGATCAACGCGTCCGTGACTGCAATTAGACCGCCGGCCTGTTCACATGCTTTGCTGAAATCGTTCGATTCCAAACTCGTCCCGTAACTTTCTATGGACAACTCCACTGCCCTCCGAAGGCCGGCGTTCATAGAGAAGGAGGTCACCCCAGTTTCGAGTGGCGGGATTTTTGCATCCCCGCTTGGTCTTCCCTCGACGAGACCGGAGCTGAAGTATTGGCGAATCATAGTCAGCGTGCGGCTTACGAGGTTGCCGTAGCCGTTGGCGAGGTCGGCGTTGTAGCGGGTGATCATGGCGTCGAAGCTGAAGCTGCCGTCCTGACCGAAGGGGATCTCGCGGAGGAGGAAGTAGCGGAGGATGTCAGAGGCGAAGAGGTCTTGCTGGGCCTTAGTGGGAGTCGACGTGGATTGGGGCAGGGTGGAGGAAAGCGGTCGAGCTTCGCTCGATACCCCACCCTTCGGATGAGACTCGAAGGATGGGGCACCCGGTTCTGGGGTGGGTTGGGGGGGGCAGAGGGGGCCGAAGGCGTCGAGGATGGTTTCGGTGCGGACGATGTTGCCGCGGGATTTGGACATCTTCGACTCTTCGAAGAGGAGCCAGCCGTGGGCTACGACCTTTTTGGGCAGGGGCAGGTTGGCGGCGAGGAGGAAGGCGGGCCAGTAGATGCAGTGGAAGCGGATGATCTCCTTGCCGACGATGTGGAGGTCGGCGGGCCAGTATTTGTCGAATTTGGCGAGGTCGAGGGGGTCTTCGGAGCCGTAGCCTACGGCGGTCATGTAGTTGGCGAGGGCGTCGAGCCAGACGTAGATGACGTGCCGTTCGTTGCCGGGGACGGGGATGCCCCAGGTGAAGCTGCTGCGGGAGATGGAGAGGTCGCGCAGGCCGCCGCGGAGGAAGCTGAGGACTTCGTTGCGGCGGGCTTCGGGCTCGATGAGGAGGGTGTTGCTCTCAATGAGCTTGAGCAGCGGCTGCTGGTACTCGGAGAGCTTGAAGAAGTAGTTTTCCTCGGTGACGGTCTCGGTGGGGCGACCGTCGGGGCCGAGGGTGCCGGGAGGACCTTCGACGAACATTTCTTCGGAGACGCAGTACTGGCCGGTGTAGGAGCTGAGATAGATTTTGTCGTTGGCCTGGAGCGCCTGGAAGAGCTTTTGGACGGCGCGGCGGTGGCGGGGCTCGGTGGTGCGGATGAAGTCGGTGTAGGTGATGCCCATGCGGTTCCAGAGGGCGCGGAAAGACTGCGAGACCTGGCTGGCGAACTCCTGGGGCGGGATGCCGGCGGCGGCGGCCGAGCGCTCGATCTTCTGGCCGTGCTCGTCGGTGCCGGTGAGGAAGAAGACGGGCGGGAAGCCGTCTGCGCCGACGGGCGGGCCGAGCAGGCGGTGGCGGCGGGCGAGGACGTCGGCGACGATGGTGGTGTAGGCGTGGCCGATGTGGGGGCGCGCGTTGACGTAGTAGATGGGGGTGGTGAGGAAGTACTTCTCAGGCATGGCCGGTGAAGGCAGTTTAGCAGGCGGGCGGAAGGCAAAAGAAGAGAGCGCGGGTTCGGGCAAAGGACGCGAGAGCAAGCCGATTCGGCCGGGAGAACGGCTTGACAGCAAGGGGGCAAGCCCATGGGTGCACGGAGAGCGCGGATTGTCCTGCCTCAGGAGCCGATCGAGAGGAGCAGCTGTCCTTGAAGCGCACACGGCGGCGCTTGACCGAGGTAGCCTGCGTCGGACGATGCGGGCGAAGAACAAGTCCGCGCGGGAAGACCGCACCCTGCAAGAACTACACCTGCCGCCTTACCCGAAACACATGGGCCGGCTGCACATCCGGCCGCAGCGCCACATAGTTGCTCCGGTCGTGCCACGTGTAGGCCGCTCCGGTCAGCAGATCCTCGACCACGAAGTTCACCCCGTGAGGAATGCCCAGCCGCTTCAGGTCCAGATCGATCCAGCCGCCCTGCTCCGCAAACGGATCGAGGTTGATCGCCACCAGAACCGTATTTTCTTCTCCGCCGTCCTCCAGGGCCGACTTCGAGTATGCCATCAAGCTTGGATTGTCGACCGGATGGAAGCACAGCGACTCATTCGCTTGCAGCGCCGGGTTCTCTCGACGAATCCTGTTCAAGGCCGTGATCAGCGGCACCAGCGAACCTGACCGATGGCGGTCGCGCTGGCGGATCTCGTACTTCTCGCTGTCCAGGTACTCTTCGGAGTCCGTCTTGCCGGCCGACGGCTTGGCCGGAGCGTTCTCGCACAACTCGTAGGCCGGCCCGTAGATGCCGTAGTTCGCCGTCAAGGTCGCCGCCAGGATGAGCCGCTGCATGAATGCCGGCCGGCCTCCCTCCTGCAGACTTTTGTGCAAGATGTCCGGAGTATTCGGCCAGAAGTTCGGCTTGAAGAACTCGCTTACCGGGGGCTGCGTGATTTCCTCGAGGTAGGTCTGCAGCTCCGTCTTCGCCGTCCGCCAGGTGAAGTAGGTATAGGACTGCGTGAACCCCGCCTTGGCTAGCGAGTACATCACGTGCGGCCGCGTAAACGCCTCCGCCAGATAGATTGTGTCCGGATACTTTTCGCGCAGGCTGCCCAGACACCACTCCCAGAAGGGCAGCGCCTTGGTATGCGGATTGTCCACCCGGAAGATCTTGACCCCGCGCTTGATCCAGAACTCGAAGACCGAGTGCAGTTCTTCCCACAACGAGCGCCACTCGGCCGACTCGAAATTTAGCGGGTAGATGTCCTGGTATTTCTTCGGAGGGTTCTCCGCGTACTGAATGCTGCCATCCGGCCGCGAAATGAACCAGGCCGGATGCGCCTTTACCCATGGATGATCGGGCGAGCACTGAAAGGCGATGTCGAGCGCCAACTCCAGGCCGTAGGTGGCCGCGGCCGCCACCAGGTGGTCGAAGTCGGCGAAGGTCCCGAGGCTTTGATGTATGGCCTTGTGCCCGCCCTCGTTTTCCTTGGTGGGCGCCGCGCCGATCGCCCAGGGGCTGCCCTCATCCCCAGGCTCCGCCGTCACCGAGTTGTTCGGCCCCTTGCGAAAGGCCGTGCCGATGGGATGGATGGGCGGCATGTAGAGTACATCGAAGCCCATCGCCGCAATCTCCGGCAGCTGCGCCTCCACGTCTTCAAAGGTCCCGTGCCGTCCTGGGATAGGGGAAGCCGAGCGCGGAAACAGCTCGTACCAGGTTGAATACCGCGCCCGTTGCCGATCGACCCAAAGCGGCAGCTCGGCCGGAAATTTTGTCGCAAAGCTCAGGTCCGGATAGCGCGCGGCCAGGACCAGGGTCTCCGGGTTTACCGGATCGTCATACATCGGAGCGTTCCGGTCCGCCAGTCGCCGCAGGAGATTGACCGCCGCCGTCAGCTTCTTGGCATCGGCCGCCTTGGCGCGCGCGGCCGCCTGCTCAAACAGCAGCGCGCCCGTGCGCAATGCCAGGGGAATGTTCTGCGCCAGCGCCGCCGCGTCCGGCTGATCCGGATCGGGCTGGGCCGCCAGCCGCTTCTTGAGGTCGCTGTTCCAGGTATCTAGGTGGTCGACCCAACCCTCCACCGTGAAGCTCCAGCTGCCCAGCCGATCGGCAACAAACGACGCCGACCAGACATCGTTGCCTATCTGTTTCATCGGCACCGCCCGCCAGCGCCGCTCGGACTTAGGCCGATACAGCAGCCGTGCCGCCAGATGGTCGTGACCATCGGCGAAGATCGCCGCGGACACCGTCACGGCGTCGCCCAGAATCCGGCACGCGGGATACCGGCCGGCATTGACCCGCGGTTCCACAGCTTCGATCACAACCCGGCTTCGACCCTCGGAAGGCTTCATTCCACCAGCTTTCAAACGTGCGGTTTCGATCCGAACAAGCGCCCAGCATGGAGTCACTCGCGTTCCGCACAAGAATACATCTCACGCAAACCCGCATCTATACCTTTACCGGCCAGCGCTTTCTGATAAAGATGCGGAGCAGGTACGCCGGGCTGTCTGCCCTGGCGGGCTAACCAGCCGAGCACGGCCACGGAGAGTACGTTGAAGCGATCGAATACCGCCCCCCATCATCCCTTGCATGCGCAGCGGATAGAAGACTATGCCATGATCGGCGACTGCGAGACCGCGGCACTCGTCGGCCGCAACGGGTCCATCGACTGGCTCTGCTGGCCCAGCTTCTCGGACAGCGCCTGCTTCGCCGCCCTGCTCGGAACCGAAGATCACGGCTACTGGAAGATCGCGCCGACGGGAAAGATCAAGGCCACCAGCCGGCGCTACCTTCCCGATTCGCTGGTGGTTGAAACCACCTTCACCACCGACTCCGGCGTCGCCTGCCTGCTCGACTTCATGCCTCCGCGCGGAGAAAACTCGGACGTGGTCCGCATTGCGCGCTGCCTTCACGGCAAGGTCGCGATGCGCATGGACCTCTCCATCCGCTTCGACTACGGACGCACCATCCCCTGGGTCACGCATACGCCGGAGGGTCTGCGCGCCATCGCCGGCCCCGACCTGGTGCTTTTGCGGACCCCCGTTCGCCTCAAAGGCGAAGACATGACCACCGTCGCCGAGTTTACCTTGCACGCCGGCGAGGAGCTGCCCTTTACCCTGACCTACGGCTCCTCGATCGGCAAGGACGCGAACGCGCCCGTAGAGGATCCCCGGCCCATCCACGCCGTCCACGAGCTCGAATCCACCCTGGCCTTCTGGCGCGAGTGGAACCAGCGCAATACCTACACCGGCAAATACCAGCAGGCCGTCTATCGCTCCTTGATGACGCTCAAGGCGCTCACCTATCAGCCCTCCGGAGGCATCGTCGCGGCCCCCACCACGTCGCTGCCGGAAGAGATGGGCGGCAAACGCAACTGGGACTACCGCTTCTGCTGGCTGCGCGACACCTCGTTTACCCTGCTCACGTTGCTGAACGCCGGCTACAAGGAGGAGGCCATTGCCTGGCGGAGGTGGCTGCTGCGCGCGATCGCCGGCGCGCCCAGCCAGATCCAGACCATCTACGGCATCTGCGGCGAACGCCAGTTGACCGAGTGGACCGCGGACTGGCTGCCCGGCTACGAGAACTCGCAGCCCGTCAATATCGGCAACGCCGCCTCCAGCCAATTCCAGCTCGACGTCTTCGGCGAGGTCGCCTCCGCGCTGGCCCAGACCCCGGAGGCGGATGAAGACATCCGGGTCTCCGCCAGCTCGGTCCAGGGTCAGCTGATCGACCATCTCTGCCAGATCTGGAATCAGCCCGACGACGGCATCTGGGAGACCCGCGGAGGACGCAAGCACTTCACCCACTCCAAGGTCATGGCGTGGCTCGCCCTCGATCGCGCCATCAAGCACCATGAGCGATTCGACGGCGGCGGCGACGTCAAGCGCTGGAGAAAGAACCGCGATCTGATCCACAAAGAGGTCTGCGCCAAGGGCTTCTCAAAGAAGCTCAACTCCTTCACTCAATCCTATGGCTCGAAAGAGCTCGATGCCTCCTGCCTGCGCATCGGCCTGGTCGGCTTCCTGCCCATGGACGATCCGCGCATTGTCGGCACCATCGACGCTATCGGCAAGCGCCTGACAAAGAACGGCTTCATCGAGCGCTACGACACCAAGTCCTCCTCCGACGGCCTGCCGCCCGGCGAAGGCGTTTTTCTGGCCTGCAGCTTCTGGATGGTGATCTGCCTTTGGCTCATCGGCCGCCATACGGAGGCCGAGGCTCTCTTCGAGCGTCTGCTCGCGCTGTCCAACGATGTCGGCCTGCTCTCGGAGGAGTGGGACACCAAGGGCAAACGCATGGCCGGCAACTTTCCGCAGGCGCTCTCGCACATCACCCTCGCCCACGCCGCCTTCGCCATGTCCGGGCACTGGAAGCCCGAGCTAGGCGAGCAGGTTGCGAAACGCAAGGGCTTCTTGGGCCGCTAAAGGGTTCTATCGCGAGCTTCTTCGGGCCCTCCGCCGCCGCGCGGTTGCAACCCAACCTTCTCCCAACGCACCTAACCGACTGTCCCAGTGACCCCCAAGGCCCGGAAGGAGACGCATGTCCACGCCTCACGTGCCGGTCTCCACGTACCGGCTGCAGCTGCACAAAGGCTTCACCTTCGACGACGCCGCTGCGCAAGCCCAGTATCTCTACGACCTCGGCATCTCGCACGTTTACAGTTCACCGTATCTGCAGGCTGCTCCGTCCAGCATGCACGGCTACGATGTCGTCGACCACGCACGGGTGAATGAAGAGCTGGGCGGAGCCGCCGCGCATGAGCGCTTCTCAAAGAGGCTCGGCGAGAATGGCCTTGGCCAGGTGCTCGACATCGTCCCGAACCATATGGCCATCGGCATGCAGAATCGCTTCTGGTGGGACGTGCTTGAAAACGGCGCCGCCAGCCGCTATGCCTCCTTCTTCGATATCGACTGGAACCCGCAGGAAGAGCGGCTCCGCGACAAGGTCCTGGTCCCCATCCTGGGCGACCAGTACGGCCGCGTGCTTGAGTCCGGCGGCATCAAGGTCCTGCGCACCGGCCCCAACTTCGCCGTCGAAGCGGCGGGCGAGAAGTTTCCCGCGGCACCCACGTCCTTGCCTGCCATTCTGGCCAAAGCCGCCGTCTATGCCGGCTCCGACGCGCTCAGCTTTGCCGCCGCTTCTTACGGCCGGCTGCCCAACCCGTCCTTTGAAGACCGCCGCACCGTCCTCGCCCGGCACCGCGACAAGATCGTCATCACCCAGCTTGTCGCGCGCCTGTGCGCCGAGCAGACCTCCATCTACGAAGCTATCGACCGCGCGGTCGACGAGCTGAATGCCGACCACGACGCCCTCGACGACTTCCTCAACCACCAGAACTACCGGCTCGCCTACTGGAAGACCGCCGATCAGCAGCTTGGCTATCGGCGCTTCTTCGACGTCAACTCGCTGATCGGTCTGCGCATGGAGCGCAGCCACGTCTTCGAGGAGACGCACGCGCTGATCCTCGACTGGCTCCGGCGCGGCGTTCTCGATGGCGTCCGCGTCGACCACCCGGACGGTCTGCGCGACCCGCTTGCATACTTTCAGCGCCTGCGCGAGGCCGCCCCGAACGCCTGGATTATCGGCGAAAAGATCCTGGCCGCGGGCGAGTTCCTGCGCGCCGGCAAGCGCGGCTCCTGGCCGATCGAGGGCACCAGCGGCTACGACTTCCTCAATGTCGCCCTGCGCCTGCTCGTCCGCCCTCACGGCATGGCGGAGCTCTCCCGCATCTACGGCGAGTTCACCCGCGAGCCCACCGACTTCCCGCCCATCGCCCACGATAAGAAGATCGCCGTGGCCGAGCAGGCTCTCGGCTCGGACGTCAACCGTCTCGCCTCGCTCTTTGTCGACATCTGCGAGCAGCACCGCAACCAGCGCGACTACACCCGCGCCGAGATCCGCCGCGCCATCCGCGAGATTGCCGCCTGCTTCGGCATTTACCGCACCTACGTCGTGCCGCAGCGCAACGAGATCACCGGGGAAGACCGCCGCGCCATCGCCCGCGCGATCCAGTGCGCGCGCAGCGGCCGGCCGGAGATCGACGGCGGGCTCTTCGACTTCTTCGAGCAGGTCCTCACGCTCCAGGTGGCCGGCCGCAACGAGACCGAGTTCGTCCTGCGCTTCCAGCAGTTCACCTCGCCGGTCATGGCCAAGGGCGTCGAGGACACCGCCTTCTACTGCTTCAACCGGCTCACCGCCATGTGCGAGGTCGGCGGCGACCCCGGACGCGACGGCTCTTCGCTTGAGGACTTCCACAACTACCAGGCCAAGATGCAGTCGACCCATCCATCGACCATGACCACGCTTTCCACCCACGATACCAAGCGCTCCGACGATGTGCGCGCCCGCCTGGCCGTGCTGAGCGAGATGCCGCACCAGTTCGCCGATGCCATCGCGCGCTGGACCGCGAAGAACGAGCCGCGCAAGACCAAGAACTTGCCCGACCGCAACACCGAATACTTCCTTTACCAGACGCTGATCGGCGCCTGGCCGATCGACTTCGAGCGCACTAAGGCCTACCTGCTGAAAGCCATGCGCGAAGCCAAGCAGCAGACCAGCTGGGTCGCCAACAACAAGGACTATGAAGACGCGCTCTGCCAGTTCACCGAAGGCATCCTCGACGATCCAGCCTTCATCACTGAACTCGAGGCGCTTGTCGCGAGGACGCTTGTGCCCGGCCGGGTCAACTCGCTCACCCAGACGCTGCTGAAGCACACCGCGCCGGGCGTGCCCGATCTCTACCAGGGCTCCGAGCTTTGGGACCTGTCGCTCGTCGACCCGGACAACCGCCGCCCCGTCGACTACGATCTCCGCCGCCGGCTGCTTGCCGAGTTGCCCAGCCTTTCCCCGCAGAAGCTGCTTGAACGCCTTGCCGATCCTGCCGACCCCGGCACACCCAAGCTCCACCTCATCCACCGGTGCCTGCTGCTGCGGCGCGAGCACCCGGAGTGGTTCGGCGCCGAGGCCGACTATACCCCGCTCGCCGCCACCGGTCCCAAGGCCTCGCATCTGGTCGCTTTCCTGCGCGGCGCTTCCGTGCTGGCCATCGCCCCGCGCCACACCGTCTCGGTCGCCCACGGCTGGTCCGGCACCACGCTGCGCCTGCCCGAAGGCGCCTGGATCAACCGCCTTACCGGCGAGCGCCTCGCATCCGGCACCGCCGCCCTTGAGGACCTCTTGCGCCCCTTCCCCGTAGCCCTGCTCACCCGCGAGGAGTCGAATCATGCATAGCTTTCACGTCTGGGCCCCGAGGCCGAAAAAAGTCGCCCTTCAATTTGGCGAACGCGTCCTCCCCATGCAAGGCCCGGACGCCCACGGCAACTGGAAGCTCGACGTCGAAGAGGCCAAATGGGGCGACGAGTACGCCTTCTTGCTCGACGACGACGCCACTGCCTACCCCGACCCGCGCAGCCACCTCCAGCCGCACGGCGTGCATCGCCCCTCCGCGCTCTACGACCAGAAGGCCTTCGAGTGGCACGACTCCCTGTGGCAAGGCCCGCCGCTCACCGGCGCCGTCCTCTATGAGCTCCATATCGGCACCTTCACCGATGGCGGCAGCTTCGACGCCGCCATCGAGAAGCTGCCTTATCTCGCCGACCTGGGCGTCACCCATATCGAGATCATGCCGCTTGCCGAGCACGCCGGCGGCCGCGGCTGGGGCTATGACGGCGTCGCGCTCTTTGCCGTCAACCACTGCTACGGCGGCCCGGACGGCCTCAAGCGCCTGGTCGACGCCGCCCACGGCCATGGCCTCGCCGTGATCCTCGACGTCGTCTACAACCACTTCGGCCCGGTCGGCAATTACACCGGCAAGTTCGGCCCCTACACGACCGACAAGCACCACACCCCGTGGGGCGACGCCATTAACTTCGAAGACTCGGGCTCGGACGAGGTCCGGCAATTCTTCTTCGACAACGCCCTGATGTGGATGCGCGACTTTCACATCGACGGCCTCCGCCTCGACGCCATCCACGAGATCATCGACCGCTCCGCCGTTCATTTTCTCGAGCAGCTCTCCGCCCGCGTCGACAATCTCTCCGCCACCGTCAACCGCAAGCTCGTCCTCATCGCCGAGTCCGACCTCAACAATCCGCAGATCGTGACTCCTATCGAGGCCAAGGGCTTCGGCATGGATGCCCAGTGGTCGGACGATTTCCACCACTCGCTGTTTACCGTCCTCAACGTCGAGGAAGACGGAAAGGGCAAGGGCTATTACAACGATTTCGGCGACTTCGAAAGCCTCGCCAAATCGCTCAAATACATTTTCGTCTACGACGGTAAGTACTCCGAGTACCGCCAGCGCAAACACGGCCGCCCTATCGACGGCCTGTCCGCGCACCACTTCATCGGCTTCATCCAGAACCACGACCAGGTCGGCAACCGCGCCATCGGCGACCGTCTCGAGCACATCGTCGGCGTGGCGCGCACCAAGGTCGCGCTCGGCATTGTGCTCACCGCGCCCTTCATCCCCATGCTCTTCCAGGGCGAGGAGTTCGCCGCCTCCACCCCCTTTCTCTACTTTGCCGACCACGAAGATCCCGAGATGGCCAAGATGGTCGCCGCAGGCCGCAAAAAAGAGTTTGCCGCCTTCGGCTGGGATGAGAACCAGATCCCCAATCCGGAAGCGCCCGACACGTTCCTCCACTCGCGCCTGAAGTGGGACGAGGTCAACCGAGGCAAACACGCCGAGGTCCTCGCCTGGACCAAGCACCTTATCGATCTGCGCCGGAACTCGATTTCGCTCAACGACGGCGACCGCGGCCACCTCGACGTCCATTGGAACGACGAAAAGCGCTGGCTGCGATTGGAACGCGGACAGGTTACCGTCATCGCTAATCTCGGCTCCGAGCCCGTCGAGTTCGACGTCGCCTCCGGCTACCGCCTGGCCCTGGCGTCGGACGCCGCGGTGGTCCTCGCTTCCGACTCCGTCTGCGTTCCGCCGGACACGCTCGCCATCCTCTCCGCGGAGACCGAGTAGCCTTCGCACCCGGCGGCCGGGCGTACTTCGCTGCGGCACGCGAAACTTTTACCGTGCCGCCCCGTATCCTTCTCAGACCTCCCATCTCCGTTATCCCGTCCTTGCACCGAGAGGAAAGCACAATGCTGCAGGCAAGTTATCTTCGCACCCTCACGCTTACCGGCCTCCTGATCCCGGGCCCGCTGCTTGCGCCGGCCGCCCTGAGCGCGCAGGCTTCGGCTCCCGCGGCCGCCTCCCCCGCGCGCCAGCTCGGCACCGTCAAGTCCATTGACGGCAACAATGTCACCCTGGTCACCGCCGCCGGCGCCCGGGTTACGGTCTCCGTCGATCCCGCCGCCAAGGTTCTGCAGCTGCCCCCGGGCAGCACCGACCTCAAGGCCGCCACGCCCGCCGCCTTCAGCGACATCTCGGCCGGCGACCGCATCGTCACCGGCAAGCCCGGCGACACCGCCTCCGCCTCCCGCGTGATCCTGATGAAGTCCTCCGACATCACTGCCCGCCACCAGGCCGAGCAGGCGGATTGGCAGCGGCACGGCTCGGGAGGCCTGGTCAAGTCGATCGATGGCCCGATCATCACCATCGCCGTGGGACCTCGCCAGGTGAAGGTCGACACCACGTCCTCCACGCTCTTCCGCCGCTACGCCCCCGACTCCATCAAGTTCGAAGACGCCCGCCCGGGCGCGCTCGCCGACATCCACCCGGGCGACCAACTGAGCGTACGCGGCGAGAAGTCCGCCGATGGCGGCGAGATCAAGGCCGACGAGGTGGTTACTGGAACCTTCTCCAATCTTTCCGGCGCCGTTGCGTCCATCGACCCTGCCGCCGGCACCCTGACGCTCAAGGATCTCACCACCAAGCGCAACGTTACGATCAAGGTCACCGCCAACTCCGACCTCCGCAAGCTTTCCCCGCAGGCCGCCGCCTCCTTTGCTGCGCGCAACAATCCGGCCGCCGCCGTCTCCGCGGCTCCCGAAGCAACCGCGGCCACGGCCCGCCCCGCCGGTGCCGGGTCCGCGGCCGGCTCGGGCGCTCCAGGCTCCCGCGCCCGTGCCGGCATGGACCTCTCCCGCATGCTGGCCCGCCTGCCTGCCGAGCCGCTCGCCGACCTCAAGACCGGCGACGCCGTCATGGTGGTCGCCTCACCCTCGAGCGACTCCACCTACACGGCCATCACGCTGCTCGCCGGCGTCGAGCCTCTGCTCTCGACCAATCCCCAGGCCGGCCAGCAGCTTACCCTCTCGCCCTGGAACATCGGCGAAGGCGCTCCCGAAGCCGGCGGCGGCGCGCCTCAGTAAAGCCCTTTCGCTCGCGTCCTCTCAGCACCTGAACCAACCACCTTCCTTGAGGAGCCCTGATGCCCGTTTGTCCCAAGCCCGCGCCGCGCCAGCCGACGCCGTTCCGATCCGTGAGCCTGCCGCTGGTCTCCGCCATGCTGTTTGCCCCCTCTTGTTTGTTTGCCCAGCAATCGCCCGCACCTGCCGCCGCCCAGCCTGCCGCAGCCCAGCCTGTCGCAGCCCAGCAAGGCCAGGTCTCCCTCCGCGGCCTGGTCGCCGACCCCGACGACGCCGAAATCCCGGGCGCCACCATTACCCTCGCCCCTGCCGCGGGCAAGCCCATCCTCACCACCTCCGGCAGCGATGGCGTCTATACCCTCCGCGGCGTGCCTGCCGGAACCTACACCCTTACCGTCACCATGCCGGGCTTCGCCGCTTTTGTCCGCCAGGGTGTCCGCATCACCGCCGGCGTACCCCTTACGCTCAACGCCAAGATGGCCATCCAGAACGCCGAGCAGGTCGTCAACGTCACCAGCGACCAGGCCACCGTCTCGGTCGACCCCGGCTCGAATGCCAGCTCCACCGTCCTCACCGGCAAGGATCTCGATGCGCTCTCGGACGACCCGGACGAGCTCTCGAGCGAGCTTACCGCCCTCGCCGGCCCCTCCTCCGGCCCCAACGGCGGGCAGATTTACATCGACGGCTTTACCGGCGGCCAGCTTCCGCCCAAATCCTCCATCCGCGAGATCCGCATCAACCAGAATCCCTTCTCCGCGGAGTATGACCGCCCCGGCTTCGGCCGCATCGAGATCTTCACCAAGCCCGGCACGGACAAGTTTCACGGCTCGGCCCAGCTGAACGACCAAAACAAGGTCTTCAACACCGGCAGTCCCTTCATCAACAACGCCACCCAGCCCGGCTACAACACCCTCTTCTTCCTCGGCAGCCTCACCGGACCTATCAGCCGCGCGGCGTCCTTCTCGGTCGGCGGCTCGTATCGCGACATCCAGAGCAACACCATCATCAACCCGCCCGCGCTCTACGCCACCAGCCAGACCTCCGGCGTCTTCTGCCTGCCCGGCACCCCCGGCTGCAACGTCTACGCCACGCAAAACGGCAATGGCTTCAGCTTTGCCCAGTTTACCCCGCAGCACCGCTTCGACATCTCTCCGCGGATCGATCTCGCCCTCGGCGAGAAGAACACCCTGACCGTCCGCTTCCAGTTCGAGCATAACAACCAGCAGGAGCAGGGAATCGGCGGCACCGACCTGCCCCAGAACGGCTACGGCACCGTCTCCGCCGAGACCACCGTCCAGGTCTCCGATACCCAGATCCTGAGCGACAAGATTATCAACGAGACCCGCTTCGAGTATCAGCGGCCCACCAGCACCATCACCCCCTACTCCACCGCGCCGGAGATCATGGTGCAGGGCGCCTTTACCGCCGGCGGCTCGCCCTCCGGGGCCTCCGAGGATACGCAGAACCACATCGAGGTGCAAAACTATACCTCGGTCGCCCTGGCCAAGCACTTCATCCGCTTCGGCGGGCGGCTCCGCTACACCGGCGAGCACAACACCTCGACCGCCCAGTCGAACGGCACCTTCAGCTACAACAGCATCAACTCCTACCTGCAGACCGCTCCCGGATGCGCCAGCACCACCTGCACCGGCAGCCTCTCCGACTTCACCATTACCGCCATCCCGTTCCCGACCGTGTACACCAATACCGCCGACGTCGGCCTGTATGCCGAAGACGACTGGAAGATCAAGCCGACCTGGACCTTCAGCTTCGGCGTGCGCTACGAGGCGCAAAACTACATCCACGACAAGGACGACTGGACGCCGCGTCTTTCCACCGCCTATGGACTGGGCAAAAAAACCGTTCTCCGCGCCGGCGCCGGCCTCTTTTATGACCGCTTCTTGATCAACAACCAGCTCTCGACGGTCCGCAACAATGGCGTCAACCAGCAGCAGTACACCCTCTCCTCGCGCAACCCCACCAGCGGCAACAACATCGTCGCCTGCAATCCTTCCAATCCCTTCGGCAGCGCCGCAGCCCCGTATGGGTGCGGCATTGCCAACGGCGGCAGCCGCCTTACCCTCCAGACCATCGCCGGCAACTTCCGCGCCCCCTACACCGCCCAGGAGAACGTCGGCGTCGACCAGCAGCTCTTCCGCAATGCCACTCTCTCGGTCAACTACCAGTACATCCGCGGCGTGCACCAGTTCCAGTCCGACGCCCCCAACTACAACGTCACCGCCACGCCGCTGAACTACCAGTTCCAGTCCAACGGCGTCTTCACCCAGAAGCAGCTGATCGCCAACCTCAACATACGCAACTTCCACGGAGTCACCTTCGGCGGCTTCTATTCGCTCAACTTCGCCAAGTCCGACACCGGCGGCATCACCAGCTTCGCCTCCGTCCCGAACAACCTCGCCGCCGACTACGGACGCGCCAGCTTCGACGTCCGCAACCGCATCTTCCTCTATGGCAACATCGTCCTGCCGCACCTGATCAGCGTCAGCCCGCTGATCGCCTACCAGTCCGGCTCGCCCTACAACATTACCTCCGGTCTCGACCTCTACTCCGACAACGTCTTCAACAGCCGCGCCGTCTTCGTCCCCGCCGGCACGCCCTCAACGGTCACTCAAGGCTTCGTCAAGTCCATTGCCGGCTGCGGCACCTTCGCGACGCCCGGCAACGCCGGAGGCACGAGCCAAGTTCCCATCAACTATTGCACCGGCCCTGGCGCCTTCACCACCAATCTCCGCATCGTCAAGACGTTCGGCTTCGGCCCAAGGTCCGGCCCGCGTCCGGACCGCCAAGGCGGCGGGCAGGGAGGACCACGCGGTCCCGGAGGCCCGGGAGGTCCGGGCGGCGGCGGTGGCGGCCGCGGCGGTTTCGGAGGCGGCGGAGCCTCGAGCGGCAAACGGTACAACGCCTCCTTCGGCATCCAGGGCCAGAATATCTTCAACGACGCCGACCGCGGCACGCCCAACGGTACCCTCAGCTCTCCCAGCTTCGGCACCAGCACCACCCTCGCCGGCAGCGGAAGCAATGGCCTCTACACCAGCGGCTCCGCCCTCCGCCGCATCTACCTCCAGGCCTCCTTTACCTTCTAGCCAACCTTCCAGTCCTCTTCCAGCCGGGTGCTCCATCCTTCCAGTCTTAACCGAAGGGTGGAGACTCGGGCGAAGCTCGACCGTCTTGCTCCACCTGCCAACACGCCCTCCCAATTCTTTGCCCTGAAACATCCCGGCCTCTTCCCGCAGAATCCAAGCTCTCACGAGGCAAACCGATGGTACGCCCTTATTGGTCCGGACAGATCACCATTTCGCTGGTCTCCTTCTCCGTGAAGCTCTTCGTCGCCACCGAGTCCAAGGGCGAGATTCACTTTCATCAGATCTCCCGCAAGACCGGCGAACGAGTGAAGTACCAGAAGATTACCGCCTCCGCCCAGGAAGCCCAGCAAGCCGCCCCGGACGCGGACACGCCTGCCGGGGCCATAGTCGAAAAAGACGAGATCGTCAAAGGCTACGAGTACGAAAAGGGCCGCTACGTCACTATCGAGCCGAAAGAACTCGCCGAACTCCGCGTTCCCTCCAAGCACACCATGGAGGTTTCGCAGTTCGTCGACGCCGCCGACATCGACCCCGAATACTTCGAGAAGCCCTATTTCGTGGTCCCCGAGAACGATTCGCAGACCCAGGCCTACACCGTCGTGCGCCAGGCCCTGGCCGACACGAAGAAGATCGCCCTCACCAAGGTCGCCTTCGGAGGACGGGAGCACATCGTCGCGCTTACCCCCGCCGCCGACAACGGCATGATGGCCTATACCATGCGCTACGCGGAAGAGCTGCGCGACCCGAAGGAGTACTTCCGCGACATCAAGCCGGCCGAGGTCGACGAGGACTCGCTCGATCTTGCCAAGCAGCTGATCAAGCGCAAAGCCGCCAAGTTCGCGCCGGAGAAGTTCGTCGACGGCTACGAAGTCGCGCTCAAGGAGCTCGTCCAGGCCAAGATCGAGCATGCGCCCATCCCGCACGACGAAGCTCCCGCGCCGCAGCGGAGCAGGGGTATCAGCCTGATGGACGCGCTGCGCCAGTCCATGACCGCCGACGAGACCCCGGCCAGCCGCCTGCAGGAGCCGGAGACCGCGGCGCACAAGAAGCCCGCAGCCAAGGCGTCCCCCGCGGCCAAGGGCATGACACTGATCAAGTCGGAGAAACCCGCGGCCAAGCCCGCCAAAGCCGTCAAGCGCAAATCGGCCTGAGCGAACTCGTCCGAACCCACCAAGTCGTCTTTCTGGCGCGGCAAGAATGCCGTATTTGCCTTTTCGGCAGCCCAGGTAAAATCGAAGACACGCTCCCGCCCCGGGAAGACTGAAAGGATGTTTGAATGAAGCCCGTTCCCCCCATGCTCGCTTGCCTGCTCGCCTTCGCCGCCGCCGGATGCCAGAACAACCGGCCCGATCCGTTCACGCCGGAGCATGCCATGGACGTCTATCGCGGACGGGTCGCGGTGACCTGCCCGGAGAAACATCGCGAGAACATGTCGGCTGAAGAGTTCGGCCACTTCGGCCGCGAGTTCTACATCGATGCTGACACCCAGACGCAGCAACTGATCGATCTTGACACCCGCAAGGCCTGTGGGGCGAAAGGCGCGACGCAGAATATCGACAAAAGCGGTGTTCAGCCGAGCGGTGAGTGTTACGAGGCGGGCTTCATGCAGGCCTCCAATCAGATCGGCAATCTCGACGAAGTTACGAAAAAGATCTGCGCTTTTCACGGCGAGTAAGCACGAAGCTGCAGGACAACCCAAGTGGCGACCCGAAAGCGTTCATCTCGTTCCCCTGCGCCGCGGCGCGCCGGGCCGGAGGCAAGTGCCGGCGACGCTGTCGATGCCCAGCTTGCGCGTTACCGCTCCATGCGCGACTTCGGCGTCACGGCCGAGCCCGCCGGCAACGCGAGATCAGCGCCGCTCGACCAGCTGCCCTTCTGCATCCAGAAACACGCCGCCTCGCACCTCCACTACGACTTCCGCCTCGGCTGGAACGGGGTGCTGAAATCCTGGGCTTGCGCCAAGGGCCCCAGCTACGTCGTCAAGGATCGGCGGCTCGCCGTCCAGGTCGAGGACCATCCCCTCGAGTATGGCGGCTTCGAAGGCATCATCCCCCACGGCCAGTACGGCGGCGGCACCGTCATGCTCTGGGATCAGGGCACCTGGGCTCCGCAGCCCGGCCATGAGGATGTGGACGCCGGCCTGCACGATGGCCAGCTGAAGTTCACCCTGGACGGCGCCAAGATGCACGGCAAGTGGGCGCTCATCCGCATGGCTCCGCGCCCCAAGGAGACCAAGCCCAACTGGCTGCTGATTAAGGAGCATGATGACTTCGAGCGCGGACCGGACGCTCCCGCCGTGACCGACGCCGAATCCACCTCCGTCATCACTGGCCGCTCGCTGGAGCAGATTGCCGCCAACCAGGACCACGTCTGGAATTCGAAGGAGACCAACAGCGGCCCGCAGGCCTGGTATCGCCAGGACTCCCTATCCAACACGACATCAGCCGCTCCAGTCAAAACGAACTTCCACCCTGACCTGAGCCCGCTCCCCAAGGAGCTCCAGCCTACCTTCCTCAAACCCCAGCTTGCCCAGGAATCCAAAGAACCCCCCGAAGGCCCGAACTGGATCCACGAGTTGAAATTAGACGGCTATCGGATGCAGGCCCGCAAGGACGGCAGGACCGTGCAGATGCTGACCCGCAGCGGACTGGACTGGACCGACCGCGTCCGCTCCGTGGCTGCCGCCATCGCCGAACTTCCCGTGGAGGCCGCCACCCTCGACGGCGAGGTCGTCGTCCTCGCGCCGGATGGCACGACCAACTTCGCCGACCTGCAAGCCTCGTTCCAGGAGGGCGCCCGCAACCCGCTCACCTACTTCTGTTTCGACCTCCTCCACCTCGAAGGCCGCAATCCGCGCGATCTGCCGTTGCTCGACCGCAAGCGGCTCCTGGGCGAACTGCTCAAGTCCGCCGACCCCGACCACCTGCAACTCTCCGAGCACCTGACCTCCTCCGGCGCGGCCATGTTCCACAAGGCCTGCGAGCTCCATGCCGAGGGCATCGTGTCCAAGCGCGCCGACAAGCCCTACGCCCCCACCCGTGGCGGCGACTGGCTCAAGTGCAAGTGCCTCCACGAGCAGGAGTTCGTCATCGGCGGCTACACCCTGCCCGGCAAGGGCAAGGCCGGCGGCCCCGGCCTGGGCGCGCTGCTGGTCGGCTACTACGAGGAGGCGGGCAAGCTGGGCAAGCTGATTTACGCCGGCCGCACCGGCACCGGCTTCACCCACAAGTTCTCCGCCGAGCTCCGCAAGCGCCTCGAGCCGCTCGAAACCAAGACCTCTCCCTTCTTTCGCCCCTCGACCGAAGCGAAGCGCGGGGCCATCTGGGTCGAGCCAACCATGGTCGCGCAGGTCCGCTTCGCTACCTGGACGGCCGACCAGCAGCTTCGCCAGGCCGCCTTCCTCGGTCTCCGCGAAGACAAGGACCCGCGCGAGGTCCGCCGCGAGACCGCCGCCCCTACCCCGAAGGCGGAAAAAGGGGCTGCCCCCAAGGCAAAGCCGGCTTCCACGCCCGCCAAAGCCGCGGTCTTAGATCACCCGCCCGTCCGCCTCACCCACCCCGACAAGCTCCTCGACGCCGCCTCCCACCTTACCAAGCAGCAGCTCGCCGACTTCTACTGGGCCGTCGCCCCCCGCATGCTCCCCCACATCGCCGGCCGCGCCCTCTCGCTCGTGCGCCTGCCGGAGGGCATCGGCAAGCCGCAGTTCTACCAGAAACACGTCACCAGCATGCTGCCCAAAGGCTTCGATTCGGTCGACATCCCCGACAAGAAGACCGGTGTGGTCGAAAAGTACATCGCCCTCAGCACGCCCGAGGCCATCGCCGCGCTCGCCCAGATGTCCGTCCTCGAGGTCCACCCCTGGGGCTCCGTCGCCTCTGACCTTGAGCACCCCGACCGCCTCGTCATCGACCTCGACCCCGACGAGAGCCTTCCCTGGACCACTCTCACCTCTGCCGCCGAGGATGTCCGCAAGCACCTCAAAGCCATCGGCCTCGAATCCTTCGTCAAAACCACCGGCGGCAAGGGCCTCCACGTCGTCTTCCCCATCGCCCCCGAGTATGACTGGACCACGATCAAGAGCTTCTGCCACGCCTTCGTCGTCACGCTCGAGCGCACCAACCCGCGCCTCTATCTGACCAAGATGACCAAGGCCGCCCGCGCCGGCAAGATCTACCTCGACTATCTCCGCAACGAGCGCGGCGCCACCGCCGTTGCCCCCTACAGCCCCCGCGCCCGCGCCGACCCCGGCGTCGCCATGCCTCTCGCCTGGACGGAGCTCAAAGCCGACGGCCGCCCCGACTACCGCATCGCCAACTTCGACCAGTGGCAGACCCGCCTCAAGAAGGACCCCTGGTCCAAAATGCCGCAAACGCAGCAGACTCTCTCCGCCGAAGTCCTCCAGCGCCTGGGCGTCAAGCCTCTGTGAACCTCTGTGCGCCTCCGCGTCCTCTGTGCTCGTCTTTCGCATTGACTTTTCCCGGCAACCCGTGCCAGCCTGATGGAACACCCGAAGAAAACATCCAGCACCCGTCCGGCACACCCGTCTTTTGGAAGGTTCTCCATGCACAAAGCCCTCGCCCTGCCGATCCTGCTAGCCTCCCTCGCTACCCCGATCTTCGCCCAGGCTCCCGCGATCCCACCCGCAGGCCCCCAGATCTGGCGCAACATCGGCCCGGACCGCGGCGGGCGCTCGCTCACCGTCGCCGGCAGCTCTGCCCGCCCCAACGAGTACTACTTTGGCGCGGTCGGCGGCGGCTTGTGGAAGACGGTCGATGGCGGGACTACCTGGAACCCGGTGACCGACGGCAAGATCCACAGCTCATCGGTCGGCGCCGTCGCGGTCGCGCCCTCGAACCCCGACATCGTCTACCTCGGCATGGGCGAGACCGAGCTGCGCGGCAACGTCATGCAGGGCGACGGCATGTACAAGTCCACCGACGCCGGCAAGACCTGGACTCACATCGGCCTCGACGCCTCGCAGGCCATCTCCCGCATCCGCGTCGACGCCACCAACCCCGACCTCGTCTACGCCGCCGTTCTCGGCCATCCCTACGGCCCCAGCCCCGAGCGCGGCGTCTTCCGCTCGCAGGACGGAGGCAAGACCTGGAAAAAGATCCTCTACGAGAACGACCGCGCCGGCGCCGAAGATCTCTCGATCGACCCCCGCAATCCTAAGACCATGTTCGCCACCATTTGGGACGTCTCCCGGACGCCGTGGTCGCTCTCGAGCGGCGGCCCCGCCAGCCATCTGTATAAGTCGACTGACGGCGGCGACACCTGGAAGGACCTGACCCGCAATCCCGGCCTGCCCACCGGCATCGACGGCAAGATCGGCGTCGCCGTCTCCGCCGACTCCAACCGCATCTACGCCATGGTCGAAAACGAAAACGGCGGCATCTTCCGCTCCGAGGATGGCGGCGCCACCTGGGCCAAGGTCAACGACGACCGCAACGTCCGCCAGCGCTCGTTCTACTACACCCGCGTCACCGCCGACCCGAAAGACAAGGACGTCCTCTACATTACCAACGTCCGCTTCTACCGCTCCGCCGACGGCGGCAAATCCTTCAAGCCGATCAAGCAGCCCCATGGCGACAACCACGACCTCTGGATCGACCCCACCAACACCAGGCGCATGGTCGAGGCCAACGACGGCGGAGGCACCGTCTCGGTGGACTACGCCCAGACCTGGACCCCCGAAACGTTCCCCACCGCCCAGCTCTACCACGTCGCCACCACCGCCGACATTCCCTACCAGGTCTGCGGCGCGCAGCAGGATAACACCACCGTGTGCGTCGCCTCGAAGGAGGGTCGCAACTTCCATAACCCCGCCGAAGCGTCCGGTCTCTGGATGTACGCCGTCGGCGGCGGCGAAAGCGGCTATATCGCCCCCGACCCCAAGAACGCCAACATCTTCTTCGCCGGCAGCCAGGGAGCCATGCTCACCCGCTACGACCGCCGCGACGGCGAAGAGGAAGATGTCCAGCCTTATCCGTTCTTCTTCTCCGGCCAGTCCGCCTCCACGCTCAAGGAGCGATGGCAATGGACCTTCCCCATCGTCTTCGACCCGCTGGACGCGAACACCCTCTACTGCTCCTCGCAGCACCTGTTCAAGACCACCAACGGCGGCAAGAGCTGGACCATCGTCAGTCCCGACCTTACCCTGGCCGATCCCAAGACGCTCGGCGACTCCGGCGGCCCCATCACCAAGGACCAGAACGGCCCCGAGATCTACGGCACCATCTTCTCCATCGCGCCCTCCCGCCTCGAGGAAGGAACTATCTGGACCGGCTCTGACGACGGCCTCGCCTATATCACCCGCGACACCGGCAAGAACTGGACCAAAATTACTCCCGAAGGCCTGCCCAAGTACAGCCGCATCGGCATGATCGACGCCTCCTGGCACAAGCCCGGCACCGCCTACCTCGCCGCCAACCGCTACCAGATGGACGATCGCGCGCCCTACCTCTATAAAACCGAAGACTACGGCGCGCACTGGACCAAGATCATCACCGGCCTTCCCGCCGACGACTTCGTCCGCGTTATCCGCGAGGACCGCGTGCGCCCCGGCCTGCTCTACGCCGGCACCGAGCACTCGGTCTATGTCTCGGACGATGACGGCCAGCACTGGAGGTCGCTCGCCTACAACCTGCCCGACACCCAGGTCGCCGACATCGACGTCGAAAAGCACGACCTCATCCTCGCCACCCACGGGCGCTCCTTCTACATCCTAGACGACATCGACTGGCTCCGGCAGTCCACGCCCGAGGCCATGAAGGAACCCGCCCACCTCTTCGCCCCGCGCCCTGGCATCCGCAACGTCGATGACGGGGTCATCGACTACGCGCTCGCCAAGCCCGCCGACAAGGTCACCCTCGAGATCCTCGACCCCTCGAACAAGCTCGTCGAGACGTACACGAGCCTGCCCGCCGGCACCAAACCTTCAGCCGACGAGGCAGACGAACGCCGCGGCGGAGGCTCCAAACCGCCCACCGCCAACGCCGGCATCAACCGTTTCACCTGGAATCTCCGCTACCCCGGCGCATACACCTTCCCGGGCATGGTTCTCTGGGGAGCCAACGCCAAGATGGGTCCCGCCGCCGTCCCCGGCACCTACCACGTCCGCCTGACCGCCAACGGCATTACCCAGACGCAGGACCTGGTCGTTGAGGCCGATCCTCGCGTTGCCACCTCGATCGCCGACCTGCAAAAGCAGTTCGACCTCGCCTGGAAGCTGCGCAACCAGCTCTCCCAGGCCGACACCATGGTCAGCGAGGTCCGCCAGGTCCGGAAGCAGCTCGACGACCGGATGAAGGCCAGCCCGGACCCTCAGCTCAAGGCCCAGGCCGACGCCTTGCTCGGCAAGCTCACGACCATTGAGGAAACCATCTACCAGGTTCAGAACCGCAGCGACCAGGACCCGCTCAACTTCCCCATCCGCCTGAATAACTACATCGGTGCGCTCGACCGCAGCGTCATGTCCGGCGACTACGCCCCCACCGCGCAGGCCTACGAGGTCGAAACAGAGCTCGCCGGCAAACTCGACACCCAGCAAAGAGCCTTTGATGGAACGATCGGCGACAGCCTGCCCAAAATCAACGCGCTGCTTGCCCAGAAACGCCAGCCCCCTGTCACCGTAGCCCTTTTGGCTCCCGACCCCAACCCCAAGCCCGGCGCCGCCGGCACCGACGACGACCAGTAACCGGGTGCCCCATCCTTCGAGTCTCATCCGAAGGGTGGGGTCGTCGAGTGAAGCTCGACCGTCTTTACCCAATATGGGCACCCTCGACCCATCCGTGCTATTCCCGTACCGTCGACCACCCCATATCCTGCGTCTAAGAGGAAGGATCAAGTCCCGGCGGAACTCAGAATGTCAGGCAGTTCAAGAACAATTTCAGCCTTTGGTGCCGCTTTGTGCGCCGCACTCCTTACTGCGTCTCTTCACGCCACTCCCTGGCTTGCCCTGGGACCCGATGGAGGAGATGCACGCCGCCTCGCGCCCGATCCCCACGATCCCCGCCACCTCTTCCTAGGCGCAGTCGACGGTTGGATTTATGAGTCGCACACCGCCGGCGAGAGCTGGCAGCGCCTTGCGCAGGTCGGCCAGCGCGACGATCTTGTCCTCGACTCCATCGTCGTGGACCCCTCGAACCCCCGCCATCTTATCGTCGGCGCCTGGGTCCTCAGCCACCCGGACGGCGGTATTTTCATCAGCAACGATGCCGGTCTGCACTGGACCAACCAGGCGGAGATGCGCGGCCAGTCCGTTCGCGCCCTCGCTATCTCTGCGGCCGATCCCAAGATCGTCGTCGCCGGCAGCCTCCAAGGCGTCTTCCGCTCCCAGGACGGCGGCACCCACTGGACCCAAATCAGCCCCCCGGACAGCAAAGAGATCCATGAGATTGCGTCGGTCGCCATCGACCCCAAAGACCCCAATATCATCTATACCGGCACCTGGCACCTGCCCTGGAAGACGACCGACGGCGGCGAGCACTGGAACAATATCAAGCAGGGCATCATCGATGATTCGGACGTCTTCTCGATCATTGTTGATCCCGACTCACCCAAAACCGTCTACGCCAGCGCCTGCTCCGGAATCTATAAAAGCGAAGATGCCGGCCTGCTCTTCCACAAGGTTCAGGGCATTCCCTCAACTGCCCGCCGCACCCGCGTCTTGCTCCAAGACCCGCAGAATCAAAATACCGTCTTCGCCGGAACGACCGAGGGCCTCTATCGCACCGTCGACGCCGGCAAGACCTGGAAGCGCACCACCGGCCCCGAGATCACCGTCAACAGTGTCGCGATCAATCCCGCCACGCACCGCGTGCTGCTGGCCACCGACAAGGGGGGCGTCGTCGCCTCGGACGACGGCGGCGACACCTTTCACTCCGCCAACACCGGCTTTTCCGCCCGCCAGATCACCGCCCTCAAGCGTGACGAATTGCATCCCGGAACCATCTTCGTCGGCGTCGTGAACGATAAGGACTGGGGCGGTGTCTTTCAGAGCGATAATGACGGCTTCAACTGGACCCAGCGCAGCGCTGGCCTGGATGGGCGCGACGTTTTCTCGCTCGGCCAGGCTCCCGACGGCACCATGATCGCCGGCACCGCTCACGGCCTGTTTCGCCTCGATACTTCCGGCCAAAGCTGGACCCGCGTCGAAGATGCGCCGGTCGCGCCACCTTCACCTGCCGCGCCTCCCATCGCCGTCGCTCCCCGTGGCCCCGTTCTGCCCGTTCGTCCTCCGGTAGCTGTGGCCTCCAATCGCTATACCCAGCGCACCGGCGTTCCGACCCGCAGCAGCGCCGCAGCCGCACACAAGCCCGCGACGGTTCCGCACAAAAAGACCGCGCCTACGCTTTCCGCGAGCGCCCGCAAGAAGCCCACACCCGCACCGAAATCCTCCACAAAGCTGGTCGCCGCGCCGCGCGCCGCACCAGCCACTCCGCGCGTCGCTGCTGCCGTCCTTGCGCCGAACGCGCCGTACGCGCGCGGCTTCGACGGTGGCGTCTACGCCATTACGACCGCCGACCACACCCTGCTCGCCGCTACCTCCGCAGGCCTGCTCGCCAGCACCGACCAGGGCGTTACCTGGACGTCGGCCGGCCCTGCCGACAGCGTCAACTGGCGCCTGCTCGGCTCCGCCGGACAGAACGTCGTCGCCGGAACCAGGAATACCGTGCAATTCTCCGCGGACTCCGGCACATCCTGGTCTCCCATCCAGGCCCCACCCAAGCTCACCCAGATCGACGCCATTGCCGTTGATCCATCTGGTACCGTCTGGGTTGGCGGTCCTCAGGGCTGCTTCGTCTCCTCGGACGCCGGCTCCAATTGGACTACGATCAAGAACCTTTACGTCCAGCGCGTCAACAATCTCTTCTACGACGAAAAATCCAGCCGGATGACCGTCACGCTGGGCGGCGCGAACAGCATGATCTTCACCGTGCAGCTTCCCCAAAAAACCGTCACCTACGCCGACTCCGGCTGGAATCTCCGCTTTGCGCGTCCGCTTGGCGACCACCTCATAGCCGTTACCTTCTTCGACGGCATCGTCGCTCAGCCGCGCATGGTCCCCTTGCCTCTGCCACCGGCCAGGACGCCCGCGGAAGCCGCCAACCATCCTTCCACCCCACCACAACAGCCCTGAGCCGCACCTCGCTTGCTGCCGTCATGCGGGTCTAGAATCTAGCTATGAGCGCGCCGACCTTTCGCCCCCGTCACGGCTTCCAGACCGACGACCCCGCCCTCTATCCCATCGCGGACAAGGTCCAGTCCGGCCAGCGGCTGGACTTCACCGACGGCGTCACCCTCTATCGCTCCGGAGACATCCTCGCCGTCGGCTGGCTCGCCAATCTCGTCCGCGAGCGCCTTCACGGCGACCTCGCCTACTTCAACGTCAACCGCCACATCAATCCCACCAATGTCTGCATGGCCTCTTGCCGCCTCTGCGCCTTCGGCCGCAAAAAAGGCGAAGCCGGCACCTACACCATGGCGCTTGAAGAGGCCTGGGAGACCGCCGGCACCGGCCTCACCGAAGCCGTCACCGAATTCCACATCGTCGGCGGCCTTCACCCCGACCTCCCTGTCTCCTACTTCCTCGACCTCGTTCGCGGCCTCAAACTCCGCTACCCAAAGGTCCACATTAAGGCCTTCACCATGGTCGAGGTCAACTTCCTCGCCAAGCGCGGCAAGCTCTCCGTCCCTGACCTCCTCGCCCAGATGAAGGACGCCGGCGTCGACTCCATGCCCGGCGGCGGCGCCGAGATCTTCGCCGACCGCGTCCGCCACATCATCTGCGACCACAAGATCGACGGCTCCGAGTGGCTCTCGACCGCGCGCCTCGCCCACCAGATGGGCTTCCGCTCGAACGCCACCATGCTCTACGGCCACGTCGAAAACGACGAAGACCGCGTCGACCATTTGCTCAGACTCCGCGCCGTGCAGGACGATACCGGCGGCTTCCAGACCTTCATCCCCCTCTCCTTCCACCCCGACAATACCGCGCTCGCCCACATCCCTAAGACTTCCGGCATGCTCGACATCCGCCAGATCGCCGTCAGTCGCCTCCTGCTCGATAATTTTGCCCACATCAAGAGCTATTGGCAGATGGTCTCTCCCCGCATGGCGCAGATCGCCCTCCGCTTCGGCGCCGACGACATTGACGGCACCGTCATCGAAGAGAAAATCTACCACGACGCCGGCGCCACCACTCCGCAGGGCATGCGCCGCGCCGACCTCGTCCGCCTCATCACCGAGGCCGGCCGCATCCCCTTCGAGCGCGACACCCTTTATCGCGCCGTCACCCGCAGCCAGACGGAAGACACCTTCACCGTCGCCGTCTAGTCCGCCTAGTACAGCACCTTCAGGCCGAACTGAATGATTCGCGGCTCAAACGTGCTCGTAATCTGCCCGCCCGTGCTCGCCACCGCCCCGTTTGTGCCTCCGATCGTCCCCGGGAGATACAGATTCGTATGGTTCAGGATGTTGTAGAACTCCGACCGAAACTCCACCTTCACCCGCTCCACCGGCGTCGAAAACTTCTTGTTTAGCGCCAGGTCCGTCTGATAAAACGGCGTATTCCGCAGCGGATTCCGGCTCACATTCCCAAACGGACTTAGCAGCGCCCCCGTCGAAACGTTTCCCGCATACGTTGAAGGCAAGGCGAAGGCCGCTGGATTCACATACTGGATGTATCCCGTCGACGCAATCTGCGTATTCAGAATCGGATTCACCCCCGGCACCGCGTTCGGCCGATACAGGTTTGCTCCGCGAAAGCTGCTCGAAATTGTCGGTGAAACCTGGTTCTGGGCCGCCGGCGTATACGTCAGGTCGAACGGCGTCCCCGACTGCATCGTGTTGATGCCCGACACCTGCCAGCCGCCAATGACCGCATCCACCAGCCCACTCGCACTCGAGGCAAAGCGCCGCCCACGCCCCACCGGCAGCTCATACACCAGGCTCGTCACATTCTCAATCGGCAGGTTGTAGTCCGACTGCCCATAGTCGCCCCGAATATTATTGCTGTCCTGCGGCGAAGGCGTACTTCCTTCCAGCGACGCGCTCGCGTTGTCCAGCGCATGCGACCACGTGAAGGAGTTCAGCAGCGTCAGTCCCGCCACAAACCGCTGCTCATAGCGCACCTGCAGCGAGTTGTAATTCGAATAGAACTCGTTCAGCGCCTCGGTGATGTCCGAGAACTTCGGGAATGGCCGGTTCGCCTGCGCAAACCCCACCGCCGGGTTCAGCTGGTTCGCATTCACAAACCCTTGCAGCTTCAGTCCATGATTTCCTACATACGCGATATCCAGCAGCGTATTCTTGCCCAGCTCCCGCTGCATGCTCAGGAAGTAGCTCTCCACATAGCTGTCCCGCGTGTTCCGTGGGATGTAGCTCACGTTATCGGTCAGCGGATTGAAGGTCGTGGTCAGCCCCGCCGGGAAGCCCTGGTCCGCGCTCACATAGCACGTCCCAATCTGCGCTACCGTCGGGGAGGCCGGGCAGTGATTCGTCGTCGACGGCTTGAGATTGTTCTGGTTCACCGCCACAAACAACGCCTGCGGAGCATTGATCGGCAAAATATCGCCCGAGCCCGCCCGCGTGTAGTGCACAAAGCTCACCCCGAATCCACCCCGGATCGCCGTCTTCGCATCCGCCGCATACGCAAAGCCAACCCGCGGCGCAACGTCGTTCAGGTCCGGATTCACCAGCGTCTTGCCATACACGCCGCCCGGCGAGACCACCGTCAACGCGCTCGACGCGACCGTTCCCGGCGTCGTCGTCAGCACCGTCTGCGAGCCCGGATCGAAGTTTGAAATCCGGTTGTACAGGTCCGCATACGGCGACCCATACTCCCAGCGCAGGCCCAGGTTCAGCGTCAGCTGCGGACTCACCTTAAAGTCGTCCTGCGCATAGGCGCTGTGCAGGTTCTGCGTCACGTGCGCCTCAAAGAAGTTCGCCGCCGAGTACGCGCTCGTCGTCCCGAATAGGAAGTCCGCCCAGTACGTATCGGAGACCGTCGTGCCACCCGCATTCGAGTACCCGCCCCCGTAGGTAAACGAGCCATACAGCGGGTTGTTATCGTTCACACCCTCCCATAGCCGCTCATACTCATACCCGAATTTGAGCGAGTGCCGCCCCTTCACCCAGGTAAAGTTCAGCTTCGGGTCCATCAACGCCGGATCCTGCCACTGCGGATTGGTGCTCTGCCGCCCAAAGGCCGTAAAGCCGGAGACGCTGGTTGTCGGCAGTCCGCCCGCCAGGTTCGCCGGCACGCCCTGCAGTCCGGGAATCGGAATCGAGTTATTGCCAATCGACAACGAATACTTGCCCGCCTTGGTCCGCGAGAGCCCCAGCCGCGCATCCACCACCTTGTCCGCGCCAAACAGGTGCGTATACCCCAGCGCAATCTGCTGGTCCAGCACCCGGATATGCCCATTGCTCTGGCTGTCGAGCGGAATCGGCAGCGCGGTATCGTTCACCGCGTTCTCCTTCCGGTCGCTGATGCGCAGAAACCAGGAGCTGCTCGGGCTCTCTTGCCAGTCGAACCGCAGGTCGCCCTTGTCCGCGTTGTCCGTAAACGGCACCTGCACCGCGAAGTCGTTCGCCGCCAGCCCGGTCGTCGCCACGCCGTTGACCGGCAGACCCTTGATCTGCTGGAAATAGTTAATGATCTGCTGCGAGAGTGGGTTGATCGCGCTGGTGGGGATCTTCGTATTCGCCGGATACACCATGCCCGTGAGCGCATTTTTGACCGGCACCACCAGGATCCCATTCAGCTCATTCTGCGTCGGCACCGTGATCACGCTCAACGGCTTCAGCACCTGGCGGAACCCTTCGTAATCCAGGAAGAAGAACACGCGGTTCTTCACGATCGGCCCGCCGAAGTTGAACCCATACTGGTTGCGGTTGAACGTCGGCTTCTGGAACGGCACCGGCCCAAACGCGCCGTTCACCGTCGGCTTGAAAAACCCAGCCGCGTTCAGGTCCGTGTTGCGGATAAACTCGTACAGCGTCGCATGAAAGCTGTTGGTCCCGGCGAGGGATGCCACATTGATCGTCGCGCTCGAAGACCGGCCAAACTCCGCGCTCTCATTGTTCGTCACGACCTGGAACTGCTGCACCGAGTCCGGTGGGATCGCAATAATCTGATTGTCGAACCCCTGATTGCTCTCCCCATAGGAGTTGTTGTCCAGCCCATCGAGCAGGAAGTTGTTGAACACGCTCCGCTGGCCGTTGATGTTGTATGCCCCGGCGCGCACCAGGGAGTTGATCGAGCTCGTCGTCGCCGCCGAGGGAGCCTGCCGCGAGCCAGTGACCAGCCCCAGCAGGTCGCTGTAGTTGCGCGTCACCAGCGGAAATGCCTCGCTCTGGTAGTTGGTGATCGTCTGTCCACGCTCACTGGTTTCGGTTTCGAGCTGCAGCGCCACATCGCTTACCTCGACGGTTGCCGTCGCCGCTCCTACGCTCAACGATAGGTCCACGTGCTGCCGGTTGCCGACCGAAACCGTAATATTCTGCGCCTCCGCATGCGAAAATCCCGGCGCCGTCGCCGAGATGCTGTACACGCCCACCCGCAGCGAAGGCACATCATAGTTGCCGGCGCCGTCCGTTTTGGTCTCGGTCGCGTTGGCGGTTCCCGTGTTGGTCACCGTCACCGTCGCATTGGGAATCGGCGCGCCTGTCGCATCCTTGATCGTTCCCAGCAGACTTCCGTTCTCATACTGCGCGTGCAGCGCGACACAGGCGAAGGAAAGAAGGCAAGCGGACAGGGGCCGCGCAGAGGAGCTGAATAGATGTCTGGACATGCTCAAACGCTACAAGTCCGTCCATTACGATTCGCTCAACAGAGGATGAACGTCCGTTGAATCGCTCCGCTGGCGTCCGCGACCTGTACGCTCGGGTGTCTCGTCTCAGACGGTCTCATCGTTTGAGACGGGGGAGCACAAGGCCGAACGGACACGTTACCTTGAAAGCAGTCCCACATGCCCCACGCCGTGCCTATCTTTGTCCGCGACGCTACCCCTTCCGACCTCGAAGCCATGCACCGGCTCGACCAGCTCTGCTTCACCGAGCCCTTCCGCTTCGACCTGCCCACTATGCGCCGCTACGCCAACGAGCCCGGCGCCATCGTCCTGCTGGCGCACACCGACCGGACGCGTGTGCCCGATCTTCTCGGTTTCGTGCTCGTGAATGTCCTCCGCCGGCGCACGCATCACCTTGCCTATGTCACCACGCTCGACGTCCATCCAGACCACTGCCGGCAGGGCATCGCCGCTACCCTCATGCGTGCCGCCGAAGCGCGTGCCTTGGCCGCGAACGCCACCGTCTTGCGCCTGCATGTTTCGGCCACCAACTCCGACGCCATTCGCTTCTACGAGCAGCTCGGCTTGCGCCTGCACTCCTTTGTTCCGAGCTTCTACGGAGCGGGCCTCGACGCACGCATCTACAGCAAAGACCTGGACTGACCGTTCACCTTGGCATGTCTTTTGCGGTCAGCTGTGGTGCTGCCGGAGAGAAGGACAGGCCAAAAAGACCAGGCCCGATTGCCCGGGCCGTGGCGTTGGTTTGACTGGCAGCTAGTGCCGATGTGCTTCGAGAATAGCGAGGCGTTCGCTCTAGGCGCTACTCGTCCGGAGACTGGTTTTATCGCTCTCTCGACCTGGGTCTGAAGAAGCGTCACGCTGCGTCTAGGCCAGCAGCTTCAGCTTCACTTAAGCCTCGCGACGTATTTTCGAGAGATGAGGTTTTCTCAGTTTGCCAGCTGCGCCGGCTTGGCCACAATCTTGACGCTTGCGGGGGTTAGGCGCAGTGAGGCGCAGCTTCCAGAGGCGGGGCGGGACAGTACGCCCGAAACGTTGACGCTAGAACAGGCGATCGCGCGGGCTGCCGCCAACGAGCCCGCCTTCGCCGCCGCCGCGGCGGAGCAGAAGGCTGCCGCACTTGAGCGCAAGGTCGCCCGCACCGGCCTGCTTCCCACCGCGACCTACCACAATCAGGCCATCTACACGGCGCCGAATGGCGTACCTACAAGTCGCATCGGGCAGACGACGAACGCGCCGGCACCGGCCTTTATTGCAAACAACGCCGTCCGCGAATATGCAAGCCAGGGTGTGTTTAACGAGACGCTCGGGCTTGGCCAGGTCGGCGCAATCCGCTCGGCGGACGCGAACGCCGCCCGTGCTCAGGCCGAGCTTGAGATAGCGCGACGCGGCCTCGTGAGCACAATCGTCTCGCTCTTCTACGGATCGGGCGCGGGCAGTGCAAAGGTGAAGATTGCTCAGGAGGCGTTGGACGAGGCCAATCATTTCGTCGATCTTACCCAGAAACGTGAGGCCGCTCGCGAGGCTGCGCACGCGGATGTGTTGAAGGCGCAATTGCAGCAGCAACAACGGCAGCGCGACCTGCTGGATGCGCAGGTGGCGGCGGAAAAGGCGCGGATCGAACTGGCGGTTCTCCTTTACCCCGATCCCGCGACCATGTTCAACCTGGCCCTGGAGGAGGCTCCACCGGCGTTACCGGACCGGGCGGCCGTCCAGGGCCTGGCCGGGCAGAACAACCCGGAGCTTGGAAGCGCTCTCGCCTCCGTCCAGATGAGCCAAGCCGATACTTACACGGCGCGAACCGCTCTGCTGCCGGAGCTTGCGCTCAACTTCACCTACGGTATCGATGCAACCAACTTCGGCGTAAATGGCCCGGACGGCATTCGCAACCTGGGTTATTCCATGAGCGCGCAGCTCGACGTTCCGGTGTGGGACTGGCTGGCAACCGAGCGCAGGGTCAAGCAGGCGAAACTGCTGGAGGGAGCGGCCAAGGTGGCGCTGACGGCAGCGCAGCGCCGCTCCATGGCGAATCTTGCCGAGTATTATGCCGAGGCCAGTGCGGCCAGCCGGCAGCTCGCATCGTTCAGCGCCAGCGTCGTTACCGCGCGCGAGAGCCTCCGGCTCACCAATCTGCGCTACGTCGATGGGGAGAGCACGGCGCTTGAGGTGGTCGATGCGGAAGCCGCGCTGAGTTCCGCGGAGAATGCCGAAATCGATGGACGGACGCGATATCAACTGGCGCTTTCAAGCCTGCAGACCCTAACAGGAAAACTCTGATATGACTCTGATTCGTGAACGTCGGCAGCCTCCTGCTTTCATGCTTTTCCTTGCACTCCTTGTGGCCGTCGGCTGCAAGAAGAAGGCTGAAGAGGCACCGGAGGTTTCGGTCACTGTACAGGCCGGGCACCCGACCCAAGGGCGGATTTCAGAAGAGATTGCGGCGGATGCCATACTTGCGCCCATCTCCATCGCGGCCCTCTCGCCGCGCATCAGTGCTCCCATCCGGGCGGAGTACGTGCAGCGCGGAGCCCATGTGCGGCGCGGGCAGCTGCTGGTTTCGCTCGATGACCGCGACCTAAAGGGCAATGCCCTGGACAGTACGGGCGCGGTTACCAGCGCACAGGCCAACTACACCGCCACGACGCAGACGACGATCCCGGAAGAGGTCAGGAAGGCCGAGCTCGACGTACTCCAGTTGAAGGCCGCCCTTGATGTCGCCGTACGAACAGCGCGGGAGCGCCAGGCACTTTATCAACAAGGTGCGCTTTCCGGACGGGAAGCCGATGCTGCTTATGCTGCGGAGGTGCAGGCACAGGCAGCCTACGATGCCGCAGGCCAGCACGTCGCGCTCCTGCAGCGGACGACGCGTTTGACGGACAAGCAGGCAGCGCAAGGCCAGTTGACCTCCGCCCAGGGCAAGCTTGAAAACGCGCAGGCCCAGGCCAGCTTCGCCACTCTACGCAGCCCGATTGACGGTGTCGTGACCGAGCGTCCCCTGTTCGCTGGAGAGACCGCCGCAGCCGGAACGCCGGTCATCACCGTCATGGACACCTCGTCGTTGCTGGCGAAGCTGCATCTGGCGCAGGCTTCGGCGCAGAAGCTCACGGTTGGCCATCCTGCGAAGGTAACGATCCCGGGCGTGGAAGACCCGGTGGACGCGACGGTTTCCTTCATCAGCCCCGCCCTCGACCCGGGATCGACGACGGTCGAGGTCTGGCTGAAGCTGCCGAACAGCGATGGCGGACTCAAGGTCGGTACGCCGGTCCATGCCGTGATTGAGGGTGCGAGTATATCGGATGCCTTGCAAGTGCCGGCTGCGGCAATCGTGCCAGGCGAAGATGGCGGAACCGATGTTGTTGTCGTAGCCGCGGACGGCACCACGAAGAAGCAGGCAGTCAAGGTCGGCATTCGCACGGCGAATACAGTGCAGATTGTCTCCGGGCTTTCGGCGGGAGACACGATTGTGACTCAGGGAGGCTATGGGCTGGACGACGGGACAAAAGTGACCGTCGGCAAACCGGATGCGGCGGCGGAGGACAAGGACTGATGGTCTCCACTCAGAAATCCATAAAACCCGAGCCGTACTGGCTCGTCCGATCCGTTCGAACCATTCTCTTCCTGGCCTGTGCGCTGACGGCCGCAGGCATTTACGCCTTCTTCCGCACGCCTATCGCCGTCTTTCCGGAGACGAACTTTCCTCGCATCGTGATCGGCGTCGACAACGGCGTTATGCCGGTCGAACAAATGCAGGTGACGGTCACAAAACCCATCGAGGACGCAGTCAACAGCATTCCAGGTCTGCTTACGGTACGCTCGACGACCAGCCGCGGCTCGGCCGATGTAAGCCTCTTCTTCGACTGGTCCGTCGACATGTTTCGCACGCTGCAATTGGTTGGCGCCGCTCTGAGCCAGACGCAGCAGACGCTGCCCTCCACGGCAAGAATCACCACGAACCGGCTCACCTTTGCCACCTTTCCGATTCTTGGCTATGGCCTTACCTCGAGCAGACTCTCGCAGAGCCAGCTCTGGGAGCTTGCCACCTACACGCTCAAACCGCCGATTAACCGCGTGATTGGCGTCAGCACCGTGACGATCCAGGGTGGCGGCGTTCCGGAGTTTGACGTGGTGCCCAACATGGCTCGGATGCAGGCGGCCGGGGTCACGATCCTCGATCTCGCCAATGCTATCCAGGCTGCCAACATCATCGATTCGCCGGGTCTGTATGAGCAGAATCATCAACTGATCCTTGCCTTGGTGGGTGCGCAGGCGCACGATGTGGACGGAGTCAAACAGCTTGCGGTCAAGACCACGGCAAACGGAGCGCCGGTACACGTCGGCGATGTTGCCATGGTGGAGCCCGGGGTGATGCCGGTCTACACCGAGGTTCGAGCCGACAACCAACTGGCCGTGCTGCTCAACATCGCCCGCCAGCCCAGCAGCAATACCGTCTCCGTCGCGAACGATGTGGCCGCCGAAGTCGCCCGGCTACGCGCAAAGCTGCCAGCCGGAGTCAAGATTGAGCCGTTCTACGATCAGTCGCAGATCGTGCGCGAAAGCATCAAGAGCGTCCGCGACGCGATTCTTATTGGCCTTGCCTTGGCCTGTCTTATTCTGTTCCTCTTTCTACGTGACTGGCGTTCGTCGCTGATCGCGGGACTCGTCCTTCCGGTGACGGTCGCAGTTACCGTGCTGGCGCTTTGGTTGATCGGTGAGAGCTTCAACCTGATGACGCTGGGCGGCCTGGCCGCGGCCATTGGGCTCGTCATCGACGACGCGATTGTGGTTGTAGAAAACATCGTCTCCCATCGGGATGCGGGGGAACCGCGTGTGGAAGCGGTGCGCAAGGCGCTGCATGAGATTGTCCGTCCCCTGATCGGCTCCACCATCACGCCAGTGGTTGTCTTTCTGCCGCTGATCGCAGTCACCGGTGTAACCGGAAGTTTTTTCCGTGCACTTGCCATCACCATGGCGGTGGCTCTACTGACCTCACTCGTGCTCGCCGTCAGCTTTACACCCGGTCTTGCCCTGCTTCTACTCGGGGAGCGCAAGGATGAACCCGCGCATGGCCAAGAGCCACACGCAAGCGGTGTGCTTGGACGCATCCTGGGCTGGCACAAGCATGCCCTTGACTGGTCGCTCTCGCGCCCGCTTTGGCTCGGTGTCTTTTGTGTGCTGCTGGTGGCTGGAACCTACCTCGGATATCGTTCGCTGGGTTCGGACCTGCTCCCCGAAATGGATGAAGGCGGCTTTGTCCTCGACTATGTTATGCCCGCAGGCTCGTCACTGGCCTCGACCGACCGTGTGCTCGAACACGTTCACGAGATTCTGAGCAAGACGCCGGAAGTCGAAACGACCAGCCGCCGGACCGGACTGCAGATGGGCTTTGCCGCCGTCACGGAAGCGAATTACGGCGACATCACGGTGAAGCTGAAGAGCCAGCGCAGCCGAGGCATCGACGAAGTCATGGCCGGCATTCGTGGACAGATCAAGCGAACGGAACCCGAGCTCGACGTCGAATTTACGCAGGTCCTGCAGGACAATATTGGCGACCTGTCGAACGCTCCTGAACCCGTGCAGATCAAGCTCTATTCTGAAGATCCCGCGCTCTTGACCGAGCTTGGCCCTCGGGTCGCCACCGAAATCAAGAAGGTAACTGGCGTGGTCGATGTAGAAAACGGCGTGGACAACACGATCAGCGGGCCGGCAACCAGCTTCCAGGTGGACCCGCAGCTTGCGGTCCGGCTTGGCTTTACGCCGACCGAGGTTGCCGAGGATGCGACTTCGATCCTGGACGGCGTCGCCGTCACGAACCCAGTGATTGCCAACGGCAGGCCCTATACCATTCGCATACGTCTTGGTCCTGAGACGCGGCAGGACTTTGATACGATTCGCAACACCGTCTTCAACTCAAGCTCCGGCCACACTGCCTCGCTCGGCTCGATGAGTGAGGTGACCCAGCTTCCGCCACAGAACGAAATCCGCCGCGAGAATCTGCAGCGCCTGATCGTCGTGACGGCACGCCTGGAAGGTACGGACCTGGGCACAGCCGTCAAGCAGGTGCAGGCTCGCGTGCAGGCCATGCATCTGCCAGCCAGCGTCCGCGTGGAATACGGCGGAACCTACCAGGAGCAGCAGAAATCCTTCGCGGAACTGCTTCGTGTGCTGCTGATCGCTCTCGTGCTCGTCTTCATGGTGCTGCTGACCGAATTTCGCAACTTCGCGGCGCCCGTCGCGATCCTGACTTCGTCCGTGCTCTCGATCGGCGGCGTGGTGGCCGGCCTGCTCGTGACGGGTATGACGTTCAATGTCGCGTCGTTCATGGGCCTGATCATGGTCATCGGGATTGTGGCGAAAAATGGCATTCTGCTGCTCGACGCCGACGAGCGGTTCCGTGGAGAAGGATCGAGTGCCCGCGAGGCCATGGTGATGGCTGCCCAGCGAAGACTTCGCCCCATCCTGATGACGGCGATGGCGGCGGTCGCGGGAATGCTGCCACTTGCGCTCGCCCTGGGAGCCGGCTCACAGATGCTGCAGCCGCTCGCCATCGCGGTGATCGGTGGAGTGACGATCTCCCTGCTGCTGAGCCTGGTCGTCACACCGGTTATCTACTACCTGCTCACGCGCAACCACGCGCCGGAGAACGCAACTGCCTGATGCAACTGCCTGCCGCACGGCAGGCCTTGCACGCGAGTCGCACTGAGCTCACTTCCGGCCGATGACGATGACCTGGAAGGTATCCGGCACAACAGCAGGACGGGGCCGCGGGTTGGACGCCGATGGGTCTGGACGAGCGCCAAGCTCAGCCGCGACCACATACACCCGATCTTTGGCAGAGTCGTAGCTCATGGTGCGGCCGCTCTTCATCGTGGGCAGCTGCTCGATCGTCTTGTAGTCAGACTTTGCATCCACGACCGACAGGGTACCGTCGCCGTTCGAGCTGAAGGCAAGCTGCTTCTTGTCGTCATAGCCTGCCGCGTCCGGTCCGTCCCCAATGTCGGGCAATGCCAGAACCTTGCCGGTACCGGCATCGACCACGGCCATTTTCTTGCCGTCGCAAACGGAGAACAGCCGGTTGTGCTCGCGATCAATCGCCATGCCGGAGGGCGAATCGCAGCCTGCCAACGGCCAGGTATTCGTGATCGTCTGGCTCGATGCGTCGAGCCGTACGATGCTGTTTTTGTCTTCGATATTGTCGAATACATGGCCTTTGCCATCGACCTGCGGGAACTCCGGCTTGCCCGGCAGCGCGATCGTCGCCACCACAGACCGGCTGGCTGTATCGATCACCGTCACATTCTTGCTGCGTCCGTTGAAGGCCCAAACAGTTTTCGTCATGGGCTCATACGCGATGCCGTCCGGATTGGTACCGGCAGGGATCGTCGCCACGGTCGCCAGCGTCTTGCGGTCGAAGACAACGATGGCATTCGCCCCGCCATCGCTGATGTACCCGAACTTACCCTCTTCGTCGAGCGCCACACCATGCGTCCCTTTGAGCCCGGTGATTGAACCGACCACCTTGCCAGTGTCTGTGTCGAGCACCTCAACGCGTGGTCCATGGGTGACATAAAGGCGGTGTGCTCCTGGGTCAGCAAGCAGGTAATCCCAACCGCCTGTGCCGCCAATCTTCCAGTGATCAATTAATTGATATGGCTGCTGAGCGAAGGCACCGGCTGCCAGAGTGCAGGCCGCGAACGCCACTAGGGAGCGAAGAACAGTAGACCGCATTGAAATCTCCTCGTACTCCTCGGAGCACAGCGCTGAGTGTCAAGGATGAAGCTTAAGCGGAGATGAAGGTAACGATCACGCAGGTTCCTTCTCCCGGTGAGCTCTGGACCGCGATGCTACCGCGTGCCGTTTCTACAATGGATTTGCAAATTGACAATCCCAGGCCGGTCCCGCCAGTATCTCGCGACCGGGAACGATCTTCGCGGTAGAAGCGTTCGAAGATATGCGGTAATGCATCCTCGGAGATCCCGTAGCCGGTATCTGAAACCTGCAACGTCACCTCATTCTGCCGTTGCTTCCAAAGCGATACCGTAACCCCTTCGCCCGAAGGAGTATGCTGGATCGCGTTCATAACCAAGTTGGAGATCAGAGCATACCCCTTTTCCGGCAAGAGCTGCACCTGCATCATGGCGGGACGCGAGAAGTTAAGCGAGATTCCGCGCTCCTCAGCAAGGGGTCGCAGTTGTTCCAGAACCGCCTCGACGAGCTCCCCCAGATCGATCGCCGGAGTGTTTCTGGACGAAGCCTGTTCCATGCTGGCGAGCTGGAGCATCTGCGCCACCAGCCCCTCTACCCGGCTATTATCTTGAAGTATCCTTTCGAGCCCAGCGGTGTACTGCTCAACCGTACGGCGTTTTAGCATAAGCAACTGCACGGAAGAGCGAACGATCGCGATTGCGGTCTTCAATTCATGTGCGGCGTCGCCCACAAAGCGCTGCTCCTTCGCAAAAGCCTCGCGAAGCCGGCTGACGCTATCGGTTAGGACATCGGCCAGGGGCCGCAACTCACGCACCCTCATCACCGATAAAGGTGCGGTAAAGGCCAGTGCAGGCGGTGAAAGCTGCTCTGTGGCCGCAGCGAGTTCAGACAGAGGATGGAGCGCTTTTTTTAGTAGCAGAGCGACCAAGGTTACCGTAAGCCCTGTGGCAAAGACGATGCCGATCAGATAGAAGCGAACCGCTTCAAAAATCTCCTGCCACAAATGGCTCTCAGAAGAGGCATACACGATGGTGACTGGTCGCTTGAGCCCGACGCCCTGGGTTTCAGCTCGATCAATCACCCGCATTGCTTCGCGCTGGAGGATGCGGTATCTGGTCCGACCTACCTGTACGTCTCGAAACTCATCCGCATGCCTGTCCATCAGTACAGGGGGCGCAGCAGGAGAGCTGCCCAGCAGCCGTCCACCCTGGTTGTAAACCGCGTACACGTCGTCACCCGGGAGGCTAAGTTCCGCAGGATCGATCCTCACATTGTCGTCCGTGTCTTCGGCGTCCTGAATCGCACCCAGCAGGGAATCGGACCTGCCCTGCAGGCTTATATCCAGCGCATGCAGCCGTATGTGCCGCTGATAGAGCAGTGCGCTGCCGCAAAGCAACGCCGCACACATTAGTTGGGCAGTCACCACGATTCCGATGACTTGATTGATAAGAGATCGACCCGGAAAGATCTTCACTCGATGCTCGCAAGCCGGTAGCCTCGTCCGCGAAGTGTTTCCAGCATTTCCGACTCGGTGACGGCACGTAGCTTTTTGCGCAGGTTGGAGACATGCGCCTCAATCACATTCGAGTGGTGTTCCCAGGTGAAATCGTAGAGATGCTCCAACAACTCGCGTTTGGAGACGATCACGCGCGGACGAAACATTAGATATTCCAGGATCCTGTATTCCGTTGGAGATAGTTCTACCTTGAGCGTGCCGTGCAATACGCTTTGCTCTCCGGTATGCAGTCTCAGATTGCCAAACTGCAGAAGCGGCTCTCCAGCCCCCTTGCCACGCCGAATGAGCGCACGAGCACGTGAGATCAGCTCCCCAAGGTCGAACGGCTTGGTCATATAGTCATCTGCTCCCGCGTCGAGCAGTTCTATCGTCTTGCTGGTCACATTAACAGCAGTCAACATCATCATGGGTGTCACATTCCGCGACGCACGAAGCTGTCTGACCACCTCTTCACCACTCAATTGGGGAAGCATGAGGTCAAGTACGATCAGATCGTATTTGGCTGTCCAGCAGAGGTGGATCGCATCTTCGCCGTCATGCGCGACATCCACGGCGTACCCCGGCCCCTCGCGCAGCGCACCTGCAATATTCTCAGCCAGGCGCGCCTCATCCTCCACGACAAGAACCCTCATCGGGCGCTCCGCACCGAATACGACGCTTTTGTTTTGGAGCGGTACGCCTCAGAGCGGTACGCATCGCCGTCAATCGTGTATTTTGGCAGAACTCTTTGCAGCCGTTTCCCGTTGCCCATGAGAATAATCGTATCGTGTTGGTGCAAAGCTAAAGCGTTGCTGCTTCTGCAAAGCAGTCTTGTCGTCATAAGGCCAAGCAGTCGTCGTGCGATGGGTCCTGTGGTGATCGCTGCACTTACGATTTTCCACTCCTTCCCATCAGGCCGTCATTTCCACCGCGGGCGCTGCGACGCTTTGTAACTTGCCCGTAGGCGCTTCCTTCCTAGAAAGCTTGCAGGGCCTTTGATGATTGTGAGGGCATGGCTGAGTCGGTTGTTTTCGACGGTCGCAGGTAGGACTGACACGCTGGTCTTTGCTGGTTTTTGACGAACCAGTTCCAGGACCAGCTCACGAACGCCCTCGCCCAACCTGTTGCTTGCCGGCCGACCACGGCTCTTGTGGATCAGGGCTCCGCCACCGCCGTCACAATATCTTGCCCCCAGTCTTTGCGCCTGCCTCAAGCTCACGCCCAATACTCTTTGACGTCTTTTGCCGCTGCGGCTTTAAGTACGACAACGCGAACGAACGGCTCCTCGCAGAGTGAACGCAACAGAGCTAAAGGCTTGCAGGTTCTTCGTTGGTTAGGGGTTGAGCAGATATTTGCGGACCTCTGTACGCGCAGCCTGAAGCTCGGCCGTAAAGCGAGGTGTTGCCAATAGAGCGCCGAAGACGAACGAGGCGATGCGCCGGCTTGCTTCGATGTCGCTTGGGTAGTGAGATCCGCAGACAACCCGGTTGCGCGCGTACTCATCCGCGCGACTCAGAATGGCGTCGTATCGGTCAGGCAGGATCTCTGCCAAGGTAAACGCGTAGAGATAGCCATTGATCGAATGTCCGCTGGGATAGGACATCTCCTGGTTGGTCTCGCAGACCGGGTGCAGGCTGTGATCGAGGTTATAGGGACGCAAGCGGTGAAACAGAGTTTTGAGCGGGTTGTCGATCAGGCCGGCGTCGTTCCGTAGATGTCGAGACAATGAGGACGTTAATGGGAGCGCCTGCGCGTTGAACCGTTCCCCGACTACGGACGAGTAGATAAAAATGTCTTCGTGGGTGTCGTCGTATTGGGCGGAGCGTACCTGCTCGGGTGTCCGGGTGCGCTCGACGAGGTGGACCTCGGCCAGGTCGGCACGCCCTGGTTCGGAGTCAGGTGTCGGGGGCGATGGAATGAGACTGGCCAGAGATAGCGTGACTGGGTCGAGAAAATAGGGCGTCTTGACCGGTGCAGCTTGCTCGACTTGAGTGGGGGATTGCGCGGGAGCCTGTGCAAGGGTGAGGCCAAGCTGCGCCGGGCATGTCCCTGAGGATACGACGCAGAGTATTGCCGCTGAAAAACATCGAGACCAACAAATCACAGGGTCCTCTCTTTAGGTGCAATTAGCGGACGGGCTGAAAAAGAGCCTGTTTATCCGGGAACCCGCGCTGCAAACCCGTCGCGGAGTTTCAGGTCCATGCTGAGCGCATCGTCGCTGGTGGCTGCATCCTTATACGGGATCTCCATAATCATAGACCGATTGGCCGTCTTTGGACGTCAGACATCGGCAAGCCGAGACCAAAAAAGCCGCCCTCTTCGGCGTGAGGGTAGACTTTGGGCTGGCCGGAGGTGACCACGGTTAGATCGCGCGGGGACGAGACTTTGCCAATCTTGGATCAGGCTATGCTTACGGCGATTCAGCAGGAGTCAACTCACATCCTCGCAATATGCGAGGACATGCTTCTTGCCGCTATCCAGTGCTAGGTGCCGCAGTCTTTTCCTGGCCCGGTAAGTGGGAACCGGCTTCAGCGTGCCGCGGCGGAGTTCCTGCGTCTCCGGCAAAGGACTTCGCCCAGCCCGGCGATGCCGGTCAGCACCAACGTGAGCGCCTCAGGTTCCGGAGTCACGACCGTCTGCACGCTGACGTTGTCGATCATGACTGACCCGTTCTGTGAGCTGGGCCCCGGATTCGCGGTGGCCGTCAAGGGTCAGCGTCGTCGTCGCGGAGGTGGCGACAAAGAAGCCTGTGTAATTGGTGAAGAGGGAACTGTTGGTTGCGCTGGGAAACCCGTTGCTCGCGATGCTGGTGGGCGTGCTGGCAATTGTAAGACCATTCTCGGTGAACAAAAAAGTGTTTGCCGTGTCGGCATCAGCAAAGAAGTTTATGCCATAGTATTGACCCGTCAGCGTGCTGACCACTTCAGAGACCGTCTTCGGCGTGTGCAGGTTCACGTAGGTCAGGTTTAGCGAGTTATTCCCGCATAGATATACGGATCCTGCGTGTCAATGTAGACCTCGCCAAGTGAACTTTCTCAAGGCTTTCGGCGTGCGCGCGGAATGTACTACGCTCGGAATCAATGCTGGCGGCTCCGACAATCCAAGATAAACATCGCTATGTCATTGAACCCTAGATTCACATCGAGTTCATACTGTTTCGATACCTTCCTCTCATCCCTACTTTGAGGAAAATCCGCCTATGCGCTTTGCACGCCTTCACCTTGCTGCACTTTCCGGTGCCAGCATTGTTTTTGTAGCTACGCTTTCAGCGCAAACAGGCCCATCCTTCACAGGCTCGGTTGTCGACAGCAAGGGCTCACTCGTCGCCCATGCGAAGATTGCCGTCCATTCGCCCGACAATCAGGTCAGTCGAACCGCTATCGCCGATGACGCTGGCCGTTTTGCGCTTAGCAATCTGCCCCCAGGCAGTTACGTTCTAGATGCTGACGCGCCTGGGTTTGCGACCACGCACGAATCAAGCGTGATGATTGCTGCTGACAAGCCTACGGAACTGACCGTTACCCTGCGCATCGGCAATCTGGAACAGATGGTCGAAGTGCAGGCCGACGCATCGAACTCCGTCGCCGCTCAACTTGCTCCTATGGATGCTCGTCTAGATGCCCGTTCCGCGCGTACCGAGATCACGTCGCATTTTATCGAGAACTACACCACACCCACCGCCGACAACACCGAGATGATTTTCTTCGCGCCGGGAACATTCTCAGTGAATCCTAACGGCAGCGGCCTCGGCGATTCTAAGAACTTCTTCCGCGGCTTTTCCGACGGCAACTACGACATCACCTTCGACGGCATCCCCTACGAAGACACCAATTCACCCACGCATCATTCCTGGGCTTTCTTCCCCGCTCCGTTCATCGGCAGCATCGATTTCGACCGCTCGCCCGGAACGGCGTCGACTGTTGGACCGACACCCTTCGGCGGTTCCATTAATATGCTTTCGAAGACATTGCGCCAGAATCCGGACGTCATCGGGTCGGTCAGCTATGGGTCGTTTAATACAATCCTTTCGGACGGCCAACTCAATTCCGGCGCACTCGGCGCGAACAAGAAGACGCACTTTCTGGCCGACTTCAACCATCTGACTTCGGACGGTTTCCAAAGCGGGAACGCGCAGATGCGTTCGGCCGGCGATATCAAGGTGGAGTACCGCTTCAACGATGAGAAGATCCTAACCGGCTACAGCGGCGTGGGCTTGCTCGACACCAACACCCCCAACACCAAGGGCCCCACGCGTACGCAATATCTGGCCCAGTACAATTACCTGCTGCAGAGCACCAACCCCACACGTTCAGACTACACAGGATACAACTACTACCACATTCCCTCGGACTTCGAGTACGTCGGCTTTATTATGCCGCTGGGTAAGGGATGGCACCTCGACACCAAGCAGTACACATACAGCTACTACAATCAGCAGAACTACGCTTCCGGTACTGCGCCGATCACCGAAGCCAATTGCCTTCCCAACGGCGTCGTTGCCAAGTCATGCGGCGTGGATAAGCTAAATAGCTACCGCAAGTATGGCGAGATCACCACTGCTAGCCAGGTGTCAAAGTACGGCATTTTCCGGACCGGTCTTTGGTATGAGTGGGCGACCACCTCGCGCCATCAGATACCGCAGGATCCCATTTCCAAGCAGGACAACCCCCTTCCGAACTTCAATGAGATGTTCCTGACCAACAGCTACCAGCCGTTCGCGGAGTATGAGTGGCACCCTACCCTGAAACTCACCGTCACCGGCGGCGCGAAGTTCTCGCGCTACACCTTTGATCTCAAGCAGTTGTCGGACAACGGGGGCGCCGTGGGTACGCTTCCGGCAGGACAGACCGCGGTCTATCATTCCGCGACGTTCAATACCGTGCTGCCTTCAGGAGACGTGAACTACCGCTTCCGCGAGAACTGGTCGGCCTACGCGCAGTTCGGAACAGGCAGCCTTATTCCGCCCTCAAGCGTCTTCGATGTACCCAACGTCGTTGGCGGGGTACTCGTCAATCCTGTAACGGTGTTGCCGAAGCAGACCAAGGCCTACACCTATCAGACCGGCTCTGTGCTGAAGCTTCGCCGCCTGACCCTTGACGGCGACTTCTACTACGTGTTGTTCGGCAATGGCTACACTGCCTCGCCAGACCCGAACGCCGCGGGAGCCAACGAGTATCAGAGCTCCGGCAATTCAACAACTAAGGGCTTCGAAGGCGAAGCCAATGTTTCGCTCACCCACGGCCTGCTCGTCTACCTTAATGGCACGGCCGGCTCCGCGCGATACACCAGCCAGACGATACTGACCGGCACATCGACGGGCAACAAGGACTACATCAACCCCAACAATGGCGCTTGGGAGGCTAGCACTCCTGCCAACACTGAGACCTGGGGACTCACATATGCCTCGCACGGCATTGATTTTGGCTGGTTCACGAAGCGTATTGGTCCAATGTGGAATGACAATAAGGCGACCGCAAAGCTGAACTATACCGATGGCACGGTCTCCGGAAGCACGAGCATCACCGCGAACCAGGTCATCCCCGTCGATCCTTTCACTCTCTCCAATCTGTTCGTGAACTATAACGTCCGTAACTTTTCGCACTTTGGGGAATCGAAGCTGCGTCTGGGCCTCAACAATCTCTTCAACGCCCAAGGCATCACCGGCCTGACCGCCGCAAATGCGGGAACAACCTTTACCCCTGCCGCCGGTGATACGCTCACCCTGCTCCCCGGCCGCAGCATCACTGTCTCCTTTCAGCTAGGCCTCACCCGCGAGAAATAACTTCACTGCGGCTAACCGGCTCTGTTGCGTAAATTCGTTAGCACAGTTCACACTTGCGTCGCTCGATCAAGCTGCGATCGTGAAGACGTCGAACAGCCTGGTTGACGAAATGCACTCGTCCTTGACCAGTTCGAGCACGTACTCCCGAATGCCAGCATTCAGGCAACACTTCGATCCGATTCAAATCGCGCTCACTCATAGAAATCCAAACCATCCTTTGACCCTGACATTGCTGTCGGGCCAGACCATGCCCTTTCTAACGAGCCGCTACAGCTTTTGTTCTTCCATGCAGTGGTGCCCGCTGCCACGTGCGATGAATATCGCTAGCTACCACTATGAGTTCTGCAGTATGAGCTCTGTTTGAAGTCCATACACTCATTGCCGAACTGAGCATCCTTTCGGTTGTATGGACCAAAGGCTCGAGCACGTTTGCGTACTCCATGAGCAAGTTACGGTGCGCCCGGCGCGCGGGTTACACAAGCGCACTCAAGCTGCTTCAGAATATATATGCGAAAAACTCCTAAGCCGAACGGAAGACAGCAAGTAACATCTTTATACGCCGCTGTACCTGAAAGACAGACCCGGAATGGCATTGTTCGACACTGGACGGCGGCTCGTTCGCCGGTTTCTCCAGCAGATCTTGCCATGCAGGCCCTTGGGGCGAAGCCGGTAAAACTTCAGGTCCTACGAGAGTAAGATTTCACCAAGCCTACTCTGCTTCGTCGATCAACCGATTACGTCAGCCGACCATATCAGGTAATCCGGAAAGGCGAGGGCAACCACAGTTCCTTTCCCTAACTGGCTCTCAACCGAAATTCTCGCTCCATACTGCTCCATAAGCCGTCTCGCTATCGTTAGACCTAGTCCGACTCCTTCTTTAGTATTGGTCCGTGCCTGATCGGCACGATAGAAACGATCAAAGATGCGATCGAGATGCTCTGCCGCAATACCATACCCAGTATCCTTGATATAGAGACTCAGACCTTCGCTGCTATCGAATTCTAGGCGGATCTGGCCTCCTTCCGGTGTGTACTTGATGGCGTTATCGATGACAGCGACAAGCACGCGGCGTAAATGACCGGGAGCCATCCGTACCAGTGAGGGAGTTGAAGGTGGAAGGGCAGCGATAAGCTGCTGATGGAACTTACGCGAGGCAGGTTCGAACTGAATCACCACCTCAGCCGCTATTTGGTAAACGTTCACTGGTTGTGAAAGCGGGGGCATGCCCTCTGCATCGAGTCGAGCCAGAAGGAGAAGGCTTTCCAGCATTTCTGTGGTCGCATTTGTCTCCTGCAGGATCGCCATGAAGACTTCGCGCTGTTCTTCATCGAGTGCGGGATTGCCAAGTTGATATTCAGCTGCCGTTTGGATGAAGGCGATGGGGCTGCGCAGTTCATGGGACGCATCCGCCGTAAACTGTGTGATCCGGATCACGGCTGTCTCAATACGCGCAAGCAGGCTGTTCCATTCAAGGGCGAGCCGGCGCAATTGATCATCCGCAGTTGATAGGCTTAGCCGGCGACTCAAATCATTGGCGGTGATAGCGCTCGCTTCGGAGATGATAACGTCCACCGGCGCCAGCGCACGCCGGCTGAGGAGATAGCCGCCAAAGCCGGAGACCAGAAGAAGAATAGGGATAATGCGGTACAAGCCAGAGATGAAGTTGCTCAGCAAGATCCGATCTTCGGTAAGCGGGCTAAGGACCAGCAGGAAGGCAGCCTCCTTCCGGTAAAACACAGGATGGCAAAGCTCGCGAAAGCGTTGTCGATTCACCATCTGATCCCGAAAGAGAGCGGCTTTGCAGGGGATGGCGGACAAAGAAACGATGCTCGATCGCCCTCTCGGGAAGACAGGCTGACCGTCCGCATGGACAATCCTGATCCATTCCCCTTCGGGCAGGCTTCCGGTCACGCTCTCAAGTTTTTCATTTAATGTGTCGGGCGTGTCGAGAGACGACGACCTCAAGGCTCCTTCCACTCGGGCAGCCCGCATCTGCAAAGTGCGGTCTTTCCAAGAGAGCATGGAGCTTGCGAGCACAAACCACATTACGACACCGAAGATGACCAGTCCTACTGCCGAGACCGCCGCGTACCAGAGGGTAAGACGCAGGCTGATTGACAGTCGCTTCATCACGTTTGTACCGGCTTCAGCATGTACCCGACTCCCCGAACGGTGCGCAGTAAAGCTGGCCGATCCGCGGAGTGCAGCTTGGTACGCAAAGACCGGATGAAGACGTAAAGCGTGCTTTCGCTGAATGGCTGGTCTATACCCCACCCGATGATTGCAAGGTCTTCCTTGCGCACGACTTGCCCGGCTCTTTGCATGAGGACCTCGAGCAAGGTGAACTCCATTGGAGTCAAGCCGGTACGCCTGGCTCCGTATTCGATCTCGTGCGTGCCGGAGTGAAGAATGAGATCGCCGACTTGGAGCGGACCCTGCACCAGCGTAGACGGCCTGCGAACCAGGGCGCGCACCCTGGCAAGCAGCACAGCAAGTTCAAAAGGCTTTGTGAGATAGTCATCCGCGCCCAGGTCAAGGCCATGGACAACATCATGGCTCGTGTCTTTCGCGGTCAACAGGATTGTTGGCACCTTGATCTTCATGTCGCGCATCTGTGCGAGCACGGCAAAACCATCCACTTTGGGCATCATCACATCCATAACGATCGCATCCAGGTGTTGGCTTTCGATCATGGCGAGCGCAGCTTCGCCATCATGAACCACAAGGGTAAGATAGCCCTCTCGCTGCAGAGCTCGCTGCAGCAGCGTGGCCATTCTCACCTTGTCTTCCGCGATGAGGATACGCATGTGCCTCAGTATCACCGTATTCCGTGAATATTCGGTAACTCCGGGGTATCTTTAGGTTCCCTTTAGAAACGTCGCCTAGGATCAGGACGAACCGACAAACCGAGCATACCCCCGCGCAGCGAATTCAGTCACAGCTCGAGGCGCGCGGCCGGCGGTTCTAAGGAGAACCCGCAATGGTACCGAAAAAAAGCGCATTGGCCTGCTTGCCGTTCCTGATCTTTTGCGCGGGTCCGGCATTCGGTCAGATCGATCGTGCTGATCTGAAAGGTACACTCACGGACCCGTCAGGCGCCCTGCTGCCAGGCGCGAAGGTGACGGTTCTCTTTCCTGCGACGGGTTTCCACCAGACTGTCACCTCGACGACGGCTGGAGCGTATGTGTTTACCGGCCTGCCCTTAGGTATTTGCAACGTGACCGTAACGGCTCCGGGCTTTTCAAATAAAGAGTTGGACGGCGTAGTGCTTGAGGTAGGCGAAGTTCGAACATCGGACGTTCAGCTTTCTCTTGAAGGTTCTACCCAGGTCGTTGCGGTGAGTGCTTCGAGTGCGACCCTTGACAGGGATGACGCGGCCATTGGAGGCGTTATCTCAAAACAACAGGTCGAGAACCTGCCGATCAACGGGCGCAACTGGGCCGCGCTCGAGCTTCTGGTGCCCGGTGCCATTAACACGGGCAGTGGCAACCAGCTCACCATCCGGTTTGCCGGACGGGGGATCGACGACAACAAAGTAACCTTTGACGGAGTCGACGCCACAGGTATTCTCCGTCAGTCTGAAAAGCTGGATCTGAGAGTTCAACTCTCCTCAGACTCCATCGCGGAGTTCCGGGCGCAATCAGCGATCTACCCTGCCCAGTACGGTGGAACAACGGGCGGCCAGATCGATGTCGTCTCCAAAACCGGAACCAATGTTCTCCATGGCAGCATCTACGAGTTTTTCCGCAATGATGTGCTCAATGCGCGTGCGCTGTTCTCGACGAGTCAATTGCCCCTTCGTCTCAATCAGTTCGGTGCAAGCCTCGGCGGTCCCATCCTCAAGGACCATACGTTCTTCTTCGCGAACTATGAGGGGCTCCGCCAGACCGTCGGCCAGCCTCTGATCGGTTTCGTTCCGAGTCCGGCGTATGTCGCCGCGACACAAGTTAAGTCCCCGGGCATCGCCTCGCTGCTCGCCTTCTACCCTGCCGGCCAGACACCTACGGCGAACCCTAACGTGTATCAATGGAACAGTTCCGGACGGCAGGTCCAGACAGAAGACTTCGGCCTGGTGCGGATCGACCAGACCTTTACAACTCGCACCTCTGCCTATTTTCGCTATAACCTCGACCAGGCCCGCATTCAGGTTCCAAATGGTGACGCGAACGGCTATGTCGGGGACACCTTGTCCTCACAACAGGATCCTAAGAATGGCGTGCTTTCCGTGCTGCACTCGTTCCGCGCGAACCTGTTCAACGACGCTGAAGTCGCGGTAAACCGGACTCCGTTCTATGCGCAGAACAACAGTTTGGCTCCTGAACAGATCGCGGTTGCCGGCTTTTCGACCCTTCACGACACCTTGCAGCAGATTCAGGGGTCAACGGCATACGCCTTCGTGGACACACTCAACCTGACCTTCGGCAAGCACTCAATCGCTGTTGGCGGTGGTCTGCGGCGAGTTCAGCTCAACCTGCTGAGCACCCAGGAAACACAGTACGCGGCTACCAGCGTCACCAACTTTCAGAACAATGCCTTCAGCGCGGCCACTTTCCTGGCGCGCACTCCTAACGAAGACGCACGTAAAACGGAGTTCGATCTCTTCTTCCAGGATCAGTACAAGCTGACGCGCAATCTGCTGCTCTCCCTTGGGCTCCGCTACGATGAGCTGGGCGCTTTCAACGGGGTCAACGGTCGCGACCTGCCCTTTGATCCGATTCACTGCCCCGGAGGCTACTGTCCGCTGGGAAGCATTTTCTACAACCCCAACTATCTCAACTTCGAGCCTCGGATCGCGGTGACGTATTCCCCGGAATCCTTGCACGATCAAACTGTCTTCCGCGCCGGCTATGGACTCTATGCGGGGGATTCGCAGCTTGGAGACTTGATTGCGCCGCTCAGTAATCTCGGTCAGCGCCTGTCTTTTACTGCGGCTCAGTTAGGCACGCCGAGCTACCCGGTCTCCCCCCTACTTACCTCCGCGACCCTGGCCTCAAACGCGCCGCGCGGTCTGGACCAGAAGCGCGCCAGCGAACAGGTGGAGCAATGGTCGCTCTCCGTAGAGCAGAAATTTCCGTTTCAGCTGATCAGCAGCATCGGTTATATCGGCAGTCATGGCGCGCACCTGCCGCTGCATACCGTAGTGAACGTCCTCAATCCCGTCACACGGCTTGCCCCCCTACCGGCTTTCGGCCTGGTGGACTATAAGACAGGCAGCAGCAACAGCCATTTCGCCGGTCTGGTTACCTCGCTCAATCGATCATTCTCATCCGGGCTTGTCTTCGGTGCGACCTACCTCTGGTCACACTCCGTCGACGACGGCACCAACGTAGGCAACAACGCAGGTGGAGAAACTGACTTCCCGCAAAACGTGAATTGCATTCGCTGCGAGCGCGCCAGTAGCGATCAGGATATCCGTCACTCTTTTACGGCCAACGTCGTCTATGAATTGCCAATAGGGGCTGGCAAGACCTATCTCAACCACGGGGTTGCCGGTCATCTACTCGGTAATTTCCAGTTCAGTTCGATCGCGGTCGCCCGTACGGGCTTACCAGTCAACGTGACGGTCGCACGCACGGCAGCAAGCCTGCCAGATGGCAATACGATGTCGCCGCAACGCCCCAATCTGGTTCCGGGCGTTTCCTTGATACCGGCCAGCGGAAGAACACTGCAGAACTACATCAACGCTGCAGCATTTGTTCTTCCAGCCAACGGAACTTTCGGGAACGCTCCCCGCAATCTTCTGCGTGCTCCTGGCACCTGGCAGATCGACACCTCCCTCCAGAAAGGGCTTTTCACTACGGAGCGGTTCAACCTCGCTCTCCGTGGCGATGTCTTCAACGTCTTCAATCGCGCACAGTATGGCGCACCATCGGGCATCTTCAACACGAGCAGCTTCGGCCAAATCACGACGCAGATCAATGCAGGCGCTACGGGAACGGCCACGCAGCGTGTCAGTCAGTTCAGCCTACGCGCTATTTTCTAGTTCCAAATATGCGCCCCAACAATTCAAGAGGAAACGAACTATGACCCAGCTTAGCCGCCGCACCTTTACGCACCTCGCCGCTGCCTCCGCCCTTTCTTTGCATTTTCGTGCGTATGCCGAGACGTTCAGCCTGTTACTGCCGGTAAACGTATGTGGACGTTTCGGCTATATCGATGGAACCGGTGTCCTCAAAGTGCCTGCGACCTATGACGCCGCACTCCCCTTTGCGACCGATTGGGCGGCCGTGGCGCAAGCCGGCAAGTGGGGCTATATCGGACGCGACGGAAAGCAGACGATCTCACCGCGATATGACGAGGCACGCAACTTCCGTTGGAACTGCAGCCCCGTCCGTATCGCAGATAAATGGCACTTCATTCGTCCGGACGGCTCGGACGCGTTTCCCTTGCGCTTCGATATCGCGCGCAGCTTCCAGGACGCTCGGGCACGCGTTGATATCAATGGCAAGTGGGGCTACATCGACCCTGCCGGCAAGCTTGTCATCGAGCCGAAGTACGAGACGGCCCATGGGTATAGCGAAGACATTGCCCCCGTGCAGCTGAACGGCAAGTGGGGCTTCATCGACAAATCAGGAGCGACGATCCTTCCATTCCGATACGAGACTGTCACCAGCTTTAACCATGGCGTGTGCGCGATCGTGGTCGACGGCAAGTGGGGTTTTATTCACCGCGACGGCAGCCTGGCCCTGCCGGCCATCTGGGAAAAGACCGGTGAGTTCGCCGAAGATCTTTGTCCCGTCAAGAAAGACGGAAAGTGGGGCCTGATCGACATCACCGGCAAGCTCATCCTCCAGCCTACTTACGATACGATGGATTCCTTCGAGAACGGCCACATCCTGGTTTCGCTCAACGAGCAACTCATGTATCTGGATCAATCCCTTAAGCCGATCTGGAAACAAGACATGAACTGCCCTCTAGGAACCACATACAAAATGTATAAGGCGCCAGCATAGCTTAGACGAAGAGCCCCTAACAATCGCAAGAGCCATCCGGCTACGGGCGAACCGATCAAATCAAGCCAGCACGACTGTCAAATTTCGCCTAGCCAAGGCCGCCAAGGATGCCGTGGTTTCGCCGAGGGCATAGCGACTCTGCAGATGCACCGTCGAGCGTTGAGGGCCGAGGCTCCATTGCGTCCCATCCGGGCTGCACGCTGCGCCTTCACCAGCTTGCCAAGTCCTGGTGATCGTAATACTCATCCAGCTTCTTGGTCTGAGTGGTTGCGGTCTCAATCAGCAGATCTAAAAAGCCGGCAAGCTGCTTTGGCGGAATGTCCATCTGCTCGGCCATGAAGCGGATTGAATACGGCCTTCGTCATCTCGACGGCAGGTGCCTTACCGCTGGTCGCATGTTTCTTGATGTACTCGACAATCAGGCGAACCCGATGAGCGACACCAAACCTGACAAAAGCATCGTGCTGTTGTGGTTCAATCGCCTCCGTCAGCTTGTCCATTCTTGGTCAGATGGGCGACAACCTATCGAAACTTTCACAGCCAGAAGTTCTGAAAAAAGGCAAAAAGATACATTGGAATCGCATCGTTAGGTACTTTGGGAAACTACTTCTTTCCAAACACATCCCCCATCCGGCGAATCTGCGCGCCCACTCCGCGCAGCTTCTCCTCGATGCGCTCATATCCGCGGTCGATGTGGTAGACCCGGTCGAGAATCGTCTCGCCCTCGGCCACCAGCGCGGCCAGCACCAGCGACGCCGAAGCCCGCAGGTCCGAGCACATGACCGCCGCCGACTGCAGCGGTGTGCCGCCCCGGATCGTCGCCGTGCGCCCCTGCACCGTGATGTTCGCCCCCATCCGGTTCAGCTCCTGCACATGCATGAAGCGGTTCTCGAAGATGTTTTCGGTCACGTTGGTCGTGCCCGCCGTCTGCGTCGCGAGCGCCATGTACTGCGCCTGCATGTCGGTCGGGAAGCCCGGATACTCTTCCGTCGAGATGTCCGCCGCCTTCAGCTCGCCACCCGAGCGCACCCGGATGTGATCCTTGGCCACGTCGATGCGCACGCCGCACTGCTCGAGCTTCGCGATCAGCGCACCCAGATGAGTCGGATCGCAGGCATCGATATTCAGGTCGCCGCCCGTGATCGCGCCCGCGATCAGGAACGTGCCGGCTTCGATCCGGTCCGGATTGATCTTGTGCCGCGCCCCGTGCAGCTTGCTCACGCCCTGCACCCGGATCGTCGAGGTGCCCGCGCCCTTGATCTGCGCGCCCATGGCGATCAGCAGCGTTGCCAGGTCCGTCACCTCGGGCTCGCGCGCGCAGTTCTCGAGCAGCGTCTCGCCCTCGGCGAGCACCGCCGCCATGAGGATGTCTTCGGTGCCCGTCACCGTGATCTTGTCGAACACGATATGCGCCCCGCGCAGCCGCTCGGTTTTGGCTTCAAGGTAGCCATGGTCCTGCGTGATCACCGCGCCCATCGCCTCAAGCGCCTTTAGGTGCAGGTCGATCGGCCGGCCGCCGATGGCGCAGCCGCCCGGCATCGCCACCCGGGCCAGCCCGGTCCGCGCGATCAGCGGGCCAAGCACCAGCGAGCTCGCCCGCATGGTTTTGACGATCTCGTACTTGGCCACCGGATCGCTCAGCACCGCGCACTTGATGTGCGTCCTGTGCTGCGCGCGTCCGTAGCCCAGCTGCACCTCGGCGCCCATGCTTTCGAGCAGCCGCCGCTCGGTCTCGATGTCGCGCACCTGCGGAATGTTCTCGAGGATGACCTCGTCCTCGGTGAGGATGGCGGCCGCCATGCACGGCAGCGCGGAGTTCTTTGCGCCGGAAACCTTGATCGTACCCAGCAGGGGATTGCCCCCGCGCACCACAAACTTGTCCATCCTACGATTCTACGAAGGATGCCTGAGCAAATGAGTACCGATCTAGATGCACGCTGTTCGAGACAAGAAGGGCCACCGGGCTTGCAAGCTCGGTGGCCCCTTTGCCATCGCGTGCAGCTTTAGAGAGAAGGGGACGCGGAGGGCGCAGTCTGCTGCTGACCGTCCCCATGCTTTCCATGACCCCGGTGCATCTGGGCCATCTCCTGCTGCTGCGCCGGGGTGAGGACCGCATCCAGCTTTTGCTTGGTGTCCTGCATGATCGCGCGACGCTGCTGCTGCATGGAAGCTGGATCACCCTGCGACGCATTCAGAGCTTCCATGCGCTGCGCACGGTCCGCGAGGATAGGCTCGACCTGCGCTGCCTGATCCTGCGACAGTCCCAGCCGCTTGGTCAGCATCCTGGTTTCACGCTGCGGATTCGGAGCATGCCTGTGATGGTATTGGCCGCCCTGAGGGCCTGCCTGCTGCGTCTGGTCCGGCTGCTGGGTGGTTGTCTGGGTAGTTGTCTGGGCCTGTGCCGCGATCCCTCCGCCGCCCAGCGTGAGCGACGCCATCAGTATCGAATGGGTAAAAAGATGTTTCATTGCCGTGTCTCCTCATTTCGCCTGCTTCGAGCCTGCCTTGCAGGCTCACACAGGAGTAAACCCCGGATTGCGGCAAAGTTTCGAGTCTAGAGCTCCAGCCGCGAGTCGTCGATAGCCAGCCGTACATTGCCGTCGGACTTGGTCAGCCGCCGAACGGCTTCCATCTTGTCCACGTTCGCCTTCAGCATCACGACCGCGATCGGAATCGATTTGCCGGCCGACTTGATGGTGCGAATGGCGGTGTCGCGGTCGATCTCGCAGAGATGCATCAGCACGCGAATCCCGCGCTCGACCAGCTTGGCGTTCTTCATGTGCACGTTCACCATCAGGTTGTCGTAGACGTAGCCCAGCCGCGTCATCGCTCCGGTGGTGATCATGTTGAGGATCATCTTTTGGGCGGTCGAGGCTTTCATGCGCGTCGACCCAGAGATGACTTCGGGGCCCACATCGGCAACGACCGCCACATCCGAGACATCGGCCAGCGGCGTGCCTTCGTTGCAGGTCACGCAGGCCGTCTTTGCTCCGCGCGCGCGCGCATATTCGACCGCGCCGACGACGTAGGGCGTCCGGCCGCTGGCCGAGACGCCGACGACGATATCCTTGCGCGTAGGCCGCCGCCGCGCAATGTCGCGCTGCCCAATCTCGGGCGAGTCCTCGTTGACGTCGGACGCCGAAGCGAGCGCCTTGGGGCCGCCGGCCATCAGATACTGCACCTGCGACGGAGCGGTGGAGAAGGTCGGCGGGCACTCGCTTGCATCGAGCGAGGAGATGCGGCCGCTCGAGCCGGCCCCGACATAGATCAGCCGGCCGCCGTCGCGCAGCGAGCGGGCGACGGTGTCAAGCACAATGGCAATCTCTGGCAGCGCCTTCTTAACGGCTGCCGCCACCCGCGCATCTTCGTGATTGATGATGCGTGCAATCTCAAGGGCGCTTTTGGTATCGAGTCCCTGCGAAGCGGCATTGGGGCTCTCGGTAATGAGGGAGGAAAGATCATGGTGTCCGCGGCCGTTTAAGGCTTTTTCGGGCTTTTCAGACGGAGTCTGCTCTGACATGGTGAGAGTTGCCATAAGTTTTTCAGCGTACTGGTCTATTCTATTCCTGCACATCGTGTGATGCATACCCAAGAAGTGGAGGACTGAACCCCAATCGGGGCAGGAGCTTCGCAGACCCATTCACGCAAATCCATTCCTGCCGGCGTCTAATGTAGATTGGCGATACGCCGGTCATCACGCGCGACCGTTTCCGATTCCTCATGAACGAGCCTTTCACCCAAATTCCCGATTCGCCCGGCCCGGACAGCGCAGCCCCGGCGCGCCGCTGGAACGTCTTGGCGTGGCTGCGCGATCTTGCGTTGTCGGTAGCGGTGTCAGGCTTCATCATCATCTTCCTGTATCAGCCGGTGCGCGTGGAAGGAACGTCGATGCTGCCGATGCTCGAAGACCAGGATCGGCTGTTCATCAACAAGCTGGCGTTCCGGGTGGGCGAGATCCACCGGGGCGATGTGGTGGTGTTTCTCTACCCGCGCGACCAGACCAAGAGCTACATCAAGCGCGTGATCGCGCTGCCGGGAGATCAGGTCCGCATCGACCATGGCCGCGTCCTCGTCAACGGCCGTGCGCTGGTGGAGCCGTATGTGCCGGCCCGTTTCTCAGACGAGCGGTCGCAGTCCGAGATGACGATTCCGCCCGATGAGTACTTCGTGATGGGCGACCACCGGTCGATCTCGAGCGATAGCCGGGACTTCGGCCCGGTGCAACGGAAGCTGATCTACGGCAAGGCTGCGTTCGTCTACTGGCCAATGGACCAGGCCGGCGTGGTGCACTGAAGTCCGTCTACGGCTGGGACACGTACTTCACGATTTGCGCAAAGGTCTCCGCATCCAGGCTTGCGCCGCCGACCAGGGCGCCGTCGATGTCCGGCTGCGCCATCAGCATGGCGGCGTTCTCCGGTTTGACCGATCCGCCATAGAGAATGCGAGTCTCGGCGGCGCGTTCGGGCCCTAGCCGCTCGGCGACTTCGCTGCGGATCATGCGATGCGCGTCCTGCACCTGCGTAGGGGTTGCGGTCGAGCCGGTGCCGATCGCCCAGACGGGCTCATAGGCGATGATGAGCGACTCCGAGCCGGCAGACTCGATGCCGTTGAGGGCGCAGGCGACCTGCCAACGCAGGACGGCGTCGGTGAGTCCGGACTGGCGCTTGTCGAGCGTCTCGCCGACGCAGACGACCGGCGTCAGCGCGTGGCCGAGGGCGGCCTTGAGCTTCCAGTTGACCATGTCGTCGGTCTCGTGCGCGTAGATGCGGCGCTCGGAGTGGCCGAGCAGGACGTGCGTGCAGTGGATGCTGGCGAGCATGGTCGGCGAGGTCTGGCCGGTGTACGGGCCTTCATTGAGCCAATGCATGGTCTGCGCGCCGGCCCGGACGTTGGTGTTCTGCGTCGCGTCGAGCACGTAGCCGAGCGAGGACATGGTCGGGAAGAGAACGATCTCATCCCGGGTGTGATCCTTGACGAGGGGAAGAAAGCGTTCGAGAAAAGAGAGCGACTCCTTGGGAGTCTTGTACATCTTCCAGTTGCCGGCAATGATGGGTTTACGCATCGGTTCCCCAGTATGGCACTCCGGAGAGTGAGGTGGGAAGAGTGGATCAAGGCTTTTCCGACAAGGCTTCGACGCCGGGCAGGACTTTGCCTTCGAGAAATTCGAGCGAGGCTCCGCCGCCGGTGGAGATGTGGGTGATGCGATCGGCGAAGCCGGACTGATGGATCGCGGAGACGGAATCGCCGCCGCCGACGATGGTGGTGGCGTCCCGGTTGTGGGCGACGGCCTGGGCGATAGCGTTGGTGCCGGCCGCGAAGGCAGGAAACTCGAAGACGCCCATGGGCCCGTTCCAAAGCACGGTCTGTGCGGAGGCGATCTCCGCGGAAAAGAGCTGGATTGTCTTGGGTCCGATGTCCAGGGCCATCTTGTCTTCGGGAAAGGAGCCGGTTCCTTCAAAGGCGACTGGTTCCGCGTCGGCGGCAAAACGGTCGGCCAGGACGTGATCGACGGGCAGAAGAAAGCGAACACCTTTTTCTTTGGCCTTGGCGAGCGCGGCCCGGGCGACCTCGATTTTGTCTTCTTCGACGAGCGACTTGCCGGTGGACTGGCCCTGCGCACGCAGGAAGGTATAGGCCATGCCGCCGCCGATGAGCAGAGCGTCGGCCTTCTCCATGAGGCTCTCGATGACGCCGATCTTGTCGGAGATCTTGGCGCCGCCGATGATGGCGACGAAGGGCTTGTCAGGGGTAGTGAGCGCCTTGCCGAGATGGGTCAGCTCGGATTCGAGGAGCAGGCCGGCGGCGGACTTGCTTACGAAGTGGGTGATGCCTTCGGTGGAGGCGTGGGCGCGATGCGCGCTGCCGAAGGCGTCGTTGATGTAGACGTCGCAGAGGGCGGCGAGCTGCTGGGCGAACTTTGCGTCGTTGATCTCTTCTTCGGGGTGGAAGCGGAGATTTTCAAGCAGCAGGGTTTGTCCGGAGCCAAGCTGCATGACGAGCTCGGTGGCGACCTCGCCGACACAGTCGGGGCTGAAGCCGACGTTCTCCTGCGGGCCAAGCAGGTGATCGAGCAGCTCGCGCAAGCGATCGACAAGGGGCCGAAGGCTAAGCGTGGGAACGGCCTTGCCCTTGGGACGGCCGAGGTGCGAGCAGAGGATGACCTTGGCTTTGCGGCGGAGGGCGTACTCGAGCGTGGGCACGGTCTCGCGGATGCGGGTGTCGTCGAGGATGCGGGGTACAGCGTCCTTCGAGAGCGGCACGTTGAAATCGACGCGAATGAGGACGCGCTTGCCGTGGAGTTCGCTGTCGTGGAGATCGCGGATGGAGAGCTTTGCCATGTCAGTTCAGGTCCTTTCCTCGGGGAGCAGAGCGTCGACTTCGATCTCGATCTTCCAGCGCGGATCGAGCAGGCCGGCGACGATGACCATGGTGGCGGCAGGCCGGATGAAGGAGAAGAACTTGCCGTGAACGCGGGCGGCCGCCTCCCAGTCGTCGCGGCTGGTGAGATAGAGGCGGGTGCGGACGACGTGCTCAAAGCTGGTGCCGGCCTCTTTGAGGACGGAGGCAATGATGGTCAGGCACTGATCGGTCTGGCCGGCGATATCGGCTTCGTCACAGCCGACAGGACCGGTTCCGGAGACCATGACATGACGCCCGACGCGGACCGCGCGCGAGAAGCCGATGACGTCTTCATAGGGGGAGGTGCCGGGGATATTCTGGCGCTGGGTCATTGTGCTCGCTTCTTCGGCTACTGCGCTCTTGGATGAACTCGAGGGAGGCGGAGCGCCTGCCATCGCCCGGCTTTCCGCTGGTTGGGACAAGGTCTTTTGTCACCGGAGCGCGCGGCAGACCTGCTCGCCCATGGAATACTCTTCGCTGTTGATTCTACACAGGTGGGAGTATCGCAAATCGTGGTCTCCTACCCTACGCGTCGTAGCTGACGTGGCGAAACACGCGGCTTGAGGAGCATGGATCGCTTGGCTAGAAGTGAAAGACGACGCCGGTAGAGAGAGTGAAGAGGCTGACGTTGTTGCCGGCGCCGGCGGAGCCGCTGAAGCTGTAGCCCTGGCCGCCGCCGATCTCGATCAGGCGCAGGTCGAAGAAGGGAACAGCCCGGTAGTCGATGCCGCCGAGGATCTCGTATGCGGCGAAGTTGGCACGGTTCTGGGTGCCGGTGGGGAGCGGACTGTTCACCAGCGAGGTGCGGGTGCGGAGGTAGCCTCCGGCGGCCTCGATGTAGGGGTGGAAGCGGAGCAGAGGCAGGTGTAGGTCGAGGCGCGGGCCGGCGAGGATGAGGTCGGAGCCGTTGTTGCCGGGCTTCTCGGAGCCGCGGACGTCGAGGCCGAGGCGGACGGGGCCGAGCGGAAGGACGTTGAACGTGGCGCCAACGCCGAAGCCGGGCGTCCACAGGCTGGTGGTCGAGGCTGCGCCGGTGGAGGTGCTGCCATTGACGAGGCCGGAGATGTGGACCGGGGCGAAGGTTCCGTAGACCGAGACGATCTGGGCGTGGGCGAGGGGGGCGGCGAAGAGGAGGGCGAGACAGGGGAGCAATCGCATGTCGGTGGTCAGTCGGCCTTGGCTACGGTGTAGGGATGGGTGAGGGAGTTGCGGGCTTCGTTGACCGCTCCCTGGGTGTTGTCGTTGGTCTGAACAGCCTGGCGGTACTCGTTGACGGCGCGCTCGCGCTGGCCGGTGACGTCGAAGATGCGGCCGAGCTCGATGTGCGACCAGACTTCGGTCCACTTGGGGTCGCCGTCGCCACGGAGGGAGTCGCGGAAGCTGTTGGCGGCGGACTGGTAGTTGTGCTGCTGAAAGAAGATTTCGCCGATGCGGTAGGAAGCGAGCGAGCTGTTCTTGTTGCTGTCGAGAGCCTTCTGGTACTCGACGAGGGCGCCGGTGAGGTCGCCTTGGCCGACGAGTTGCTGGCCGCGGAGGACGGCGACCTTGACGGCGAGGTCGGGGGTGGACTTGAGGACCCAGGCCTGGGGGTCGATGGTGATGCGGCGGGGGCGGCCGAAGGTTTCAACCGAGTAGCTGGAGTCGGTGCCGGTGACGTCGACGCGGCGGATTTCGGTTTTGCCCTCGGTCTCGATGCGGAGCTCGACGGGCATGCGGAAGAGGTCGAGGTCCTGCGAGATGGCGCCTACGGTACGAAAGCCCTTGTTGTTGCCCAGGCGGTAGACGGTGTACTTATCCGTGAACTGCGGGGCGCCGGTGCCGTCCACCCACTGGGCGAAGAAAGGGCCGAGGTCGGCCATGTCGTGTCCGACGGCGAGGGCGGCGTCCTGGACGTCGCGGGTGCGGACGGATTTGTCGGTGTATTCGGAAAGCAGGCTGCGGAGCATCTGGTCGAAGGCTTCGTTACCGAGCTCCCAGCGCAGCATGTGGAAGATCATGGCTCCCTTTTCAAGGGTCATGGACTGGAACTGGGGCGAGAAGGGATCGAGGCGGCCCATGGTCGAGAGGGGCTCGGTGTCGTAGGCTAGGGCACCGGCGGAGACGTCGCCGACGGCGGTCTGGAAGGCGCCGCGGCCAGAGGCGTCTTCAAGGTACATCAGCTCGGCGTAGCGGCTCATGCCGTTGGTGATCCAGGCGTCGTTGAGCGTGGCGGGGGAGATCTCCGAGCCGAACCACTGGTGGGCAAGGGTGTTGGCGAGCAGGCGGGTGGCGGTGTGGTCGACGATGCGGTTGCCGGCGATGGCGGCGATGCCGGGGCCCCAGGAGGCGGAGACGGTATCCTGGGGGAGCTCGACGATGTTCATCTGGGTGGTTTCAGGCTGGCCGAAGGTCGAGGACATGAACTCGAACTCTTTCGAGGCGAGGGCGCCGAACTCGAGGGCGCCGGCTTTATGGTCGGCGAGGGTGTAGAGATTGAAGTTCGAAACGTGCTGGGGCGCGATGAACTTGCCCGCGACGATCGTTCCAGGGAAGCCGGGCTTGGTCCAGTGGAAGGCGTACTCGGTCTTCGAGCCGACGGATTTTGGGGTGCCGAGGGCTCCGGAGCCGACGACGCGCTCGTCGGACGGAACAGAGATGTGCATTTCGGCAGTGAAGCGGTCGGTGTAGAGGCCGGTCTGGGACATGGGGAACCAGCGGCCGGGGTAGAGCAGGATGGAGATGGGGTCGGCGACGGCGACGAGCTGGATGCCTTCGACAGGGCTGGTTTCGACGGTGGGCGAGCCGGTGTAGTCGAAGGTCCAGGTGACGGAGGTGCCCTTGGGGATGGGAGTAGCGAGGGTGACGCGGACGGCGTTCTGGGGGGTAAGGCGCTCCGAGGTGAGCGGCTTGTTCTTGTCGTCGGTGATGCTGGTAATGGCGAGGCCGTTGTTCAGCTCAAAGGTGGGAGCGTCGAGGTCGACGAGGGCGGTGAAGGTGACGATGGCGGCAGCGGTGAGTTTTTTGTTGACGGGGTCGAGGTCGGCCTGGATGTTGTAGGCGGTGACCTTGAGCTGCGGGCGCGTCGGGGCGGCGAAGGCTGAGGCGGCGGCAAGGAGGAGGGTCAGAGCGCCGGAGATTTTGGAGGCGGAAGACATGGGGGAGCCTTTGCGAAATTGCGCTGCATCCGGTTAGACGCGGATTAGGAGGGTTCGGATTTGGTTCGTGGTTTGAGGTGCCCAGAGCGTAAGACAAAGAAGGGAGCGCAAAGGACGGAGAGGAAGTGCCGCGAAGGGCGCAGAGGAGGCCTCAGCGTGAGCGGCGGAACATGCGCTGGTCGAAGTGCCAGGGACGGTCTGGGAGGAGTTGGATTTTCGGGAAGTCGGAGTGCTCGGGATTGAGCAGGATATTCCAGTCTCCTTCGACCGCAAGGGATGGGACCTGAAGAGCGACGGAGCGCCGCGAACGGATCCAGTCAGCACCTATTCTTTTTGTCGCTAAAGTATTGGAAAGTTCTGCCGATAAGAGAAACGAGGGATCGAGATGTTCTGGATCGAGTTGTTCTATGGGTAAGGTTGAAGGCAGGATAGCCTCGGAGGCGATCAGGTCGTCCGGGGCGTCGGATGGGTCGATGTTGACGAAGTATTCGATCGCGGCCAAGGCAAGGGACGTGGAGGTGTAGACGAGGCGCGTACCTTTGGAGTTCCACCGGCCTCCAAAAAGCCGGGAGCCTTCGCCGGTAAAGGCCGATCCGGCGAAAACAGCGCGGCCGATGCGCCAGAGATGCAACTAGCTATAGACCCCGTACGCGATGCGGCCGAGAACGTCGCGTACCGCTTCGACGCCAGTGTCGGTGTCGAGGAGATCGAAGGGACGATGGCCTTCGAGGGCGCGGTTTGGTGTCTGCAGCCAGCGAGCGGCTTTCTCCGGATCGCCGATCATTTCGCTTGCGAACGAAACTATGCGGGCGAGCCTTACGGCGCGGTCAGACTCCTCCGCTGTGAGATTGGCGTTGCCCTGGAGGCGCCGGCTGAGAGTGCGCTCGGAGATGTGCAGCAGCTCGGATACGGATTTGCGGTCTACGGAGAGAGCGGATGCCAACTCAGACAGGATCGAGGAGGAGATTCCATGGCGAGTGGAGGCAATCAGGTCGAAGTCGCTTTCGTTTGAAGCTGCGAGGGATACGAGAGTCATAGTGCGCCACCTGGCCTTTATTCTAAAGCCAAATGGCTGACAAAGCAAGGTTGGAGTGATCCGGTTTACGAAGGTGGGGTGAGGAGAGTGAGAACGGCGGTGGCTACCTGGTCGATGGAGGTGGGGCCGGGGGAGGTGAGGAGGGTTCGGATTTCGGCGAGGTCGGCGAGTTGTTGGGTACGGGTGGGGGTGTCGGCGAGGAGCGGGGCGAGGGTTTCTGAGAGGGTCTGGGGGTTAAAGCGCGACTGTAGGAGCTCGGGGACGATGCGGCGGCCGGCGATGAGATTGGGCATGGCGATGGGGAGATTGCCGTCGCGGTCAACGCCGGCTTCGGTGGGCCAAATTTCGGGGGGGTACCAGACGAATTGTTTGGCGAGCTTGAAGGTGAGGGCGGAGACGCGGTAGACGACCACGAAGGGATTGCCGATGAGCGCGGCCTGGACGGTGGCCGTGCCGGAGGCGACGACCGAGGCGCGGGCGTGGTGGAGGGCTTCGCGAGCGTCGGCGACGAGGTGGATGTAGGGGAGGGGGATGGTCGGGGCTGGCGCTTGGTTTGGGCCGGGAAAGTGGGTGATCCAGCCGGCGGTGAAGTCGGCTAAGCGGGCGCGGGCTTCTCCGGAGGCAAAGGTGGAGGCGACGGGGAGGAGGTACTCGGCGTCGCGCGGGAAGCGGCAGGCCATTTCGACCATGGTGGGTAGGTTGGCTTCGATCTCGCGCCAGCGGCTGCCGGGAAGGAGCGCGATCCAGGGCTTGGCGGGGTCGAGGTTGTTGTGGGCGGCGTAGACTTCGCGGGTGATGGAGGGCAGAGCAAGGTGGGCGAGGGGATGGCCGACGAAGGTGGCGTCGACGCGGCGATTGCGGTAGAAGGAGGCTTCGAAAGGGAAGATGACGAGCATGCGGTCGACGCGCTGCTGGACCCAGCGGAGGCGGCGGCGCTTCCAGGCCCAGAGCTGGGGGGAGACGAACCAGAGGACGGGGATGTTGCGCCGTTTGAGCTCGCGGGCGAGGCGGAAATTGACGTCGGGAAAGTCGATGAGGATGGCGGCAGAGGGGCGAGTTTGGTCGATGTGGCGGACGAGCTTGCGGAACTGCGCATAGATGTAGGGGGCGTGGCGGAGAACTTCGGTGATGCCCATGTGGGCGACATCTTCAGCACGGACGATGCGGGTCTGGCCCGCGGCCTGCATGTGGAGACCGCCGAGACCGGAGAAGGTGGCTTGCGGGAGTTTTTCTCTCAGGGCGAGGATGAGCTGGGCGCCGTAGAGGTCGCCGGAGGCTTCGCCGGCCGAGAGGAAGAGGTGCGGGCTGGGGGTCACGCGATGGCCGGAGGGAGGGGGGGTCCCTGGTGGAAGAGGATCTGCCAACGGGCGTCGCGGAGGATCCAAAGGGAGGAGCGGAGAGCTTCGGCGCGGGGACTGGCGCGGAGGGTGCGGTAGGTGACGAGGGCAAGCTCGGAGGAGAGCTGCTGTAAGGCGAAGTCGGTGAGGGTAAGATTTGGGGGCGCGGCGGACTCGGCGGCAAGGGCGGCGAGGATGTTGGGACGGGTGTAGATGCGGCCGGAAGAGCCGAACTCGGTGAAGTCCTCGGCAAGCAGGAGTTTGAGGGCTTCGGGATTCTGACGGACGGCAGGGGTAAGGAGTTGGCGCTCGAGGGATTCGAGGTGGGCGGCGAGGGGCGGATTGGAAGGGGTGGCGATGGAGATAGTTTATTGCCTGGGGAGAAACCTAGGCCTCCAAGGCGTGACCTGGGCACCCGGACGAATGGATTTAGAGATCACGGAGGATATCCTCGCGGGTGACGCCTTTTATGTTGCGCGATCTGGGCTGAGGATCGCGCTGAGAGTCCCCAGCCTTACAGGGTTGTGGGCTGGAATGACTTGTCTGGCACCTGTGGGAATTTCGGTTCTAAGCATGATGTGACTTCCGACTTGGGTGACACGCGTGTATTCCCATCGTCGACAGAGGTGCTTCGCGAGCCGCTCTCCGCTGATATCACGTGGAACTTTCATGCAACGGCGAGAACTTCATCTCGTCGGAGGTGGAGACGGAGAGTCGTGGGTTTCGCCTCGTTGAAGAAGTATGCTTCGACTGCCTCTTGGACGTTGGCGCGGAGTTCTTCCCATGTGTCGGCTTCGGTTACGATGTTTTCCCCCAGCGCTTCCGCGACGGAGCCGCCGTCGGCTTCCTGCGTTCCTTCGAAGACGAGTTCGCTCATGCGGATGATTTTACAATCATGGTCTCTGGAGGTGGGGGATGGCGGGGGCGCAACGGTTTAGGGCGATGCTAGAGAAGGGGGATCGGGCGCTGGGGTGGACGGTGGTGCGGGTGCCGTTCGATCCGGCGGAGGTTTGGGCGGAGCGGGTGCGGTTGCGGGTGTGTGGGGAGGTGAACGGGTTTCGGTTTCGGACGTCGTTGTTTCCGGATCGGCGCGGAGGATTTTGTCTGCTGGTCAATCGGGCGACGCAGGCGGGTGCGGGGCTGGTGCTGGGGAGCGCGGCGGAGTTTGTGCTGGGGCCGGATCTGGAGGCTCGGCCGGCGGAGCTGCCGGATGAGCTGGCGGTGCTGCTGGAGGAGGAAGAGGGCCTGCGGGCGTGGTACGACGAACTGACGGAGTACACGCGGCGTGAGATTGGGAAGTGGGTATGCGGGGTGAAGAGCGAGGAGGCTCGGCTGGGGCGGGCGGAGCAGATGGCGGAGCGTCTGCTGGCGACGATGGAGGCGGAACGCGAGCTGCCGCCGGCGATTGCAAATGCATTGGGGCGCGATGCGAAGGCGAAGCAGGGCTGGGAGCGGATGTCGGTGTCGCATCGCCGCCAGCACCTGATGGCGGTGTTCTACTACCGGAGGCCGGAGAGCCGGGCAAAGCGCATTGGGAAGATGGTGCAGGAGTGCGCGGCCAAAGCGTGACCGCCGCGCTGACTGAGCGCATCGCGTGGCAGGCGCATCCGAGTGCTAGAGAGGAGAGCATGGGCCGATGGCGGAACGGGCTGGGGCGGTTGTTCGATCCGCGGCAGGGGGCGACAGGGCACTTGATGGCGCGCTGGATTTTTGTGCGGGCGCTGGGCGGGATTTACTTTTCAGCGTTCTTTGCACTGTTGTTCCAGGTGCGGGGGCTGATCGGGAGCCAAGGGATTCTGCCGGCAGCGGATTACCTGCAGGCGCTGCGCGGAGTGGGGCGGCTGCGGTTTTGGGAGGCGCCGACGCTGCTGTGGGTTTCCTCCAGCGACAGGATGCTGATGGGGCTGTGCTGGGTGGGGCTGATCGCTTCGGTGCTGGTGGTGTTGAACGTGCTGCCGCGGGTGATGCTGGCGGTATGTTTCGTTTGCTTCTTGTCGTTTGTGGGGGCGGCGCAGGACTTTTCGGGGTACCAGTCGGATGGGATGCTGCTGGAAGCGGGGTTTCTGGCGCTGTTTGTTGTGCCGGGAGGCGTGCGGCCGGGTTTGGGTGCGCGAAGCCGCGGAGTGTGGGCGGCGTATCTGCTGCTGCTGTGGGAGTGGTTCCGAATTTACTTTCAGTCAGGCGTAGTGAAGCTGCAAAGCGGCGACCCGGCTTGGCGCAACCTGACGGCGATGTATGAGTACTACCAGAATGGGCCGCTGCCGACGTGGATCGGGTGGTATCTGCAGCATCTGCCGCACTGGTTTCATCTCGCCTCGGCGGGGCTGACGCTGTTTATGGAGCTCGTGCTGGTGTGGCTGGCGGTGTTTGGGCGGCAGGCGCGGCTGGTGTGCTTCTGGATTGTGACGGTGTGGCAGGTGGTGGTGATTGCCACGGCGAACTATGCGTTTCTGAACTACCTGGTGCTGGTCCTGGCGGTGTTGCTGTTGGATGACCGGACGCTGCGGAGCTGGGTGCCGAGGCGCTGGCGCGGTGAGTTGCGAGGTGAGGTTGAGCTTAGGAAGCCTGGGCGTGGGCTACGGATTGGGGTGAGCGTTTTCGCTGCGGGGATGCTGGGATGGGTGGGGTATGCGACGGCGGTGCCAATGGTCGAGATGTTTGCGCCAGGGGCGAGGCTGCCGGAGATGCCGGTGGCTTGGTTGGAGCCGTTTCGGGTGGCCAACCAGTATGGGCTTTTCGCGGTGATGACGCCGCATCGGCTGGAGATTGAGTTTCAGGGGTCGAACGATGGAGTGAGCTGGGAGGCGTATCCGTTCCGGTACAAGCCGCAGGCGCTCAATGAGCGGCCGCGGATCTATGCGCCGTACCAGCCGCGGTTTGATTGGAACTTGTGGTTTGTGTCACTGGGAGACTGGCGGCAGAACCTGATGGTGCCGCGGACCGAGGAGTTGCTGCTTGAAGGCGACCGGGATGTGCTGGGGCTGTTTGCCGGCAACCCGTTTCGGGAAGCTCCGCCGAAGTACGTGCGGGCGGTGCTTTGGCAGTACTGGTTTTCTACGCCGGCGGAGAAGCGGGCGACAGGGGCGTGGTGGCGGCGGCAGATGCTGGGGGCGTATGCGCCTACGTTTACGCGGGAGGCGGATGGGCGGTTTGCGGTGGTGGGTCAGCCCTAGAATGAGGTGTGCGGTTCAAAGAAAGCTAGTTCGCAAAGAACGCGAAGGTTGCGCTAAGGGCGCGAAGAAGGAGTGGGCTTGAAGAAGAATTTGTTGCCGATTGAGGATGTGGCTGCGAAGTTGGGGTTGCCGGTGGAAATGTATGAACGGCGAAGCCCGGTGAGTGCGAAGTTGAGCCTGGCGCTGCTGGGGGATGCTCGGTTCGATCGTAAGGGGAAGATGATTTTAGTTACGGCGACGACTCCTACGGTTTCCGGTGAGGGCAAGACGGTGACGTCGATCGGGCTGGTGCAGGGGCTGGAGCGGATCGGGAAAAAGGCGATCCTATCGTCGCGGGAGCCTTCGCTGGGGCCGGTGTTTGGGATGAAGGGCGGCGCGGCGGGTGGAGGGCGCTCGCAGGTCGAGCCGGCGGAGAAGATCAACCTGCACTTTCACGGGGACTTTCATGCGATTACGTCGGCGCATAACCTGCTGGCGGCGCTGATCGACGCGCACCTGTTTCATGGCAATGAGCTGGGGATCGAACCGGATGCGGTAACGTGGCCGCGGACGATGGATATGAACGATCGAGCGCTGCGGAGTGTGATCGTCAGCGTAACGGCGCCGGAGAAGAAGCAACGGGATGGGTCAAATCGGGCGAGTGGGTTTTTGATTACGGCGGCTAGCGAGATGATGGCGATTTTGTCGCTGGCTGAGGGTAGGGAAGATCTGCGGGCGCGGCTAGGCCGGATTGTGATTGGTGCGAACCGCAAGGGCGAACCGGTGCGGGCGGCGGAGCTGGGCGCGGTGGGGCCGATGATGGCGCTGCTGGCGGAGGCGCTCGAGCCGAACCTGGTGCAGACGACCGAGGGCACGCCGGCGATGGTGCATTGCGGGCCGTTTGCGAACATTGCGCATGGAACGAGCTCGGTGGTGAGCCAGAAGATTGGGCTCCGGGTGGCGGATTACGTGGTGAACGAAACGGGGTTCGCGGCGGACCTGGGATTTGAAAAGTACATGGACCTGGTGAGGCCGTCCTCGGGGATACAGCCAAGCTGCGCGGTGGTGGTGACGACGGTGCAGAGCATGCGCAGCCAGGGGGAAGGCGACCTGGCGGCGGGGCTGAAGAACCTGGAGAAGCATATCGGGATCGTGCGCGGGTTTGGGCTGCCGGTGGTCGTGGCGATCAACCGGTTTCCGAAAGATACGGAGGAGGAGCTGGGAGAGCTGAAGGCGTTTTGTGAGGCGCATGGAGCGGCGTTTGCGTTGAGCGAGGCGTTTGCCAAGGGCGGCGAAGGGGCCGAAGCTCTGGCGCGGACGGTGGTTCGGGTGATCGAGGAGACTGTGGAACCGGCGTTGCGGACGACGTATGCGGCTGGGGACTCGGCGGAGGAGAAGATCGAGGCCGTGGCGCGGGAGATCTATGGTGCGGATGGGGTGGAGTACACGGAGACGGCGCGGGCGAGCCTGGCACGGTTTCGTGGCTGGGGATTTGGGGAGCTGCCGGTGTGTCTCGCGAAGACACAATACTCGCTGAGCGACGACCCGAAGAGGATGGGCGCGCCGACGGGATGGACGCTGCATGTGACGGACATAGGGCTGTCGGCGGGAGCCGGATTTTTGGTGGTGGTGTCGGGGGCGATGATGCTGATGCCGGGGCTGCCAAAGGTATCCAAGGCGATGGGCATGGACGTGGATGCGGAGGGCAAGATTGTGGGGATGGGATAGGGAATCCGGTTCATCGTACGCTCGACGCTAAGTTGTGTCAGACGTCATCCCTGGTTTCGACAGGTGGTTCGGATCGGGTGGCGTCTGATCTGAACATCTCACGCTGCGTCTCTCGCCAAGGTAAGGATAGTAGGCACCGGATTTCAGGAGTCGCCTCTCTGCTAGAAATCTTCATCGTCGCCGATGGGCATGCCGGGTGGAGCTTCGATAGGCTTGGCGACGACAAACTTGGTGGGGTCGCGCTCAAACTCCTGGATGCGTTCGGCCATGGCGCGGCGATGGATGGCTTCGGCGCTGTCGGCGGGTGGAGCGCCGGAGGTCCATTGCTTGAGCAGCCCGGCGAGGTGCGCACGGGCGATGGCTCGGGCCTGCGAGGAAGCTTGCGGGTTGACGCCGAGGGCGAGCATCCACTCGAGGCCGCGAAACTCGACGGCGCGCTCGACCTCGGAGGCGAGGGTTTGAGTATTTTGCGGGCGCTCGGCGGTGGTCTTTGAGAGGGCCGCCAGCAGGTCCTCGAGGCTGGGGCCGGGATGCTCACGGAGATGGTATTGGACGAGGCGCGAGGCGCGGGCGGGGTCGAGCAGGACCTGCAAGGTGAGGTCGGCGGCGGACTCGGCAGAGGCGATGGGGTCGAAGGTGAGACCGGTCTCGGATGGGAAGGATTCCGCAGTGCGGCGCAGGGCCGGCGGCCGCGGAGGCAAGATGGCGAGGAGCGATTCGGGGAGGGTGAGGGTCTCGGAGGTAAGGGTCTGGAGGACGGCGGCGATGGCTTTGTTCTGCTCGGCGAACGGGACAATTTCGGGGTTGGATTGTCCGTCGCCGCGCAGCTGATAGCGGTAGTCGAGGCCGCCGATGATCTTGATGGCGGCTTCGGTCTGGTAGCGGTGGAGGAGATAAAGGGGGACGAGGGTGTCCTCGAGCTGGGCCACGGGCATGCCCGGCCGGATGGCGTTCTGGCCGAAGCGGGCGAGGGCGGCGGTGCGGATCGTCAGGATGCGGTTCAGCTCGTCGGCGGAGTCGGCGCCGTTATCCCACAGGTGCGCGTGTGGCTGCGCGGAGCCGAAGGGGCGGGAGTCCTCGTCGGTGATGTAGATGACGCCGGGCTTTCCATCCATACCAGCCTCGCTGGCGGCGAGGATTTTATTCAGCTCGGCCTTCTCGTTCGCGCGGGCGGGGAACTGGCGGTAGCCGTAGTCAATGGCGGTCTTATCCCAGAGGCCGATGTGGACAGGATAGGCGTGCGAGAGGTCGGGGATGCCGTCCTTGCCGAGCGTGATGTAAGGGTGCGGGTAGTCCATGACGGAGATCGTCTCGTCGGGGTTGCTGTGGGGGAAGCTCGAGGCGGCGAAGTTGTGGGCGAGGCCGAGGGTGTGGCCAGTCTCATGGGCGGCGAGCTGGCGGAGGCGCTGGAGAACCATGGCGAGCATGGGATCGTTCGTTGGCGTGATGGTGCGGCCCTGGACGTAGGGGCTGAGGAGGGCCTCGGCGATGAGGTAGTCCTGGCGGCCGCGCAGGGAGCCGAGGGTGACGTTGCCCTTGAGGATTTCGCCGGTGCGCGGATCGGTAACGGCGGCCCCGTAGCTCCAGCCGCGGGTGTACCGGTGGACCCACTGGATCATGTTGTAGCGGACGTCCATGGGGTCGGCGTTGGCGGGCAGGAGGTCGACTTTGAAAGTGCCGGGCGCCCAGCCAGCGGCTTGGAAGGCCTGGTCCCACCAGCGAGCGCCTTCGAGCAGGGCGGAGCGGATGGGCTCGGGCGCGCCGTTATCGACGTAATACTGGATGGGCGCTTCGGCTTCGCAGGCGGTGCGGCAGGCGGGATCTTTTTTGTTGAGGCGATGGCGGATGATGAACTGCTGGTCGAGCTCGGCGCCGAGCGGGGCGGAGTAGTCGCGGTAAGCGGTGGGAAAATAGCCGGCGCGGGGGTCGTAGCGGCGGGGGACGAAGCCTGGACCGGGGAGCTCGAGGAAGGACTGGTGCTCATGCAAGGTGAGGGCGTGCGGGTCGGGAGCAACCTCGGCGACGAAGCTTGAGCCTCCGCGGCGTCCGGAGGCGGTTTCGGTGGCGAAGGTGAGGATGGCTTCGACTTCGGTGTTTTTAGGGAAGGCCTTGGTGCTGGCCAGGTCAATGGTGGAGCGGGCGGGGTCGAGGCGGTACGTGCCTTGCTGCAGGCGGGTGAGGGTTTCGAGGACGCCGTGGGCGTCACGGAGGAAGAAGTCGGTGGCATCGACGAGGACGGCGCCGGGCTGGCCGTTTTGGGCAGGGTCAGCTGCCTCGACCTTGAAGCCGGCGAGGACGGACTCGGGAAAGGATTGGCGGATGGAGAGAATCTCGGCGGGGTCAGGGCTGGAACTGCGAAAGTTCTGATTGGGCTCGACGAGGAGGACCTTGGGGCCAGTGCGCTCGAAGCGGACGATGCGGCCGGCGGAGGTTTGGCCGCGGTCGAGGCCGAGGTCGTTCGAGCCGGTGCCGTAGGGGAGCGAATTGGTGTAGAGGAGATCCTGATTGAGGTGCGGGATTTCGAGATAGAGCTTTCCGGCATTGGCGTCCCAGTGCAAGGGGAGCAGGCCGGGCATGTTGGTCATCGCGGCGGTGCGCGCGGCGATAGTTGGGGGTGCGGCTTCGGTGCGGGCGGAAGCTTCGGTGCGGTCGGGCCGCTGCGCCTGGGCTGGGCTGAGCAGGACTGGGCTAAGCAGGGCAAGAGCGAGGCAGAGCTTTGCGGGCATGCATCGTTTTTAGCACAGCCGGGCGGAGGAGAGCGGGTCGCGCTCTCGGTTACATCAAGGATGAGATGGTTGGGCGGGGCGGTCGTTTGCTGCCGCAAACCAGATTCCACCCTTTGACGATGCGACTGTCAAAGGATGGGGCACCCAAGTTACTCGCGGGGGATGGCGAGGATGTAGATGGCCTGGTTATGCGGGCCGAACCAGGTGGAATAGTGGATGGGTGCGAAGGCTGCGGCGGGGTAGCAGTCCGTGGGACTGAAGGCGAGGCCGAAGCGTGGGTGGATATCCGGGGTCTTCTCTGCTTCATCGTACTGGCAGCGTTCGGGGACGGGCGGCGGCGGGACGGGATGAAAGGCGCCGGCGGGGATTTTGAGGCGCGAGTCGTTGTAGTAGCCGGTAAGTTCGAGCTGGGTCCAGATGTCGTTGTCGAAGCCGGCGCGAATAGCGGTGCGGGGAACGCCGGTGGCGCGGATTTGCTTAACCGCTTCGAGGCGGGCGCGGGTCATGGCGAAGACGTCATGCATGCCGGCGGTGTCGATGACGGCATAACAGACGAGGAGCAACGTGCAGAGGATGGGGAGCGGACCGGGAAACTCCTGCTGATAGAAGCGCAGCGCGAAGACGAGCGAGACGGCGAGAAAGGGAAGCAGATAGCGGTCCCAGAGGTCGTTGCGGGTGGCGAGCAGGACGAGATAAGTCAGCGAGTAGGGGCCGAACAAGACGAGCAGCGTGCTCCAGGAGAGAGCTGAACCCGCGGGCGCGGAGGGAGATTGCCGCCGCCGGGCCACGATGGCGTTCCACACGGAGGCGACGAGGGCCAGAATGGACGCGAAGGTCAGGACAGTAAGCAGCACGCGCAGGGACAAGGGGAGGCTGTTGGCGCGCTGGCCGAGCAGCTCGGGAACATCGATGAGGCCGCGCGGGGTGAAGTAGTTGCCGGCGAAGGGCGCAAGGAAGAGATCGGAGCGGTGATGGCGGAGGAAGGTGGCGTAGCTGCCGAGCAGCAGGATCGTCCCGAGAGCGGCGGTGAGTTTGCCGGGTCGGCTGCGCCACGGGTACCGCACCAGGAAGGCGGCCGAGACGGGCAGGAGAAAGAGGAAGAGGTCGAGTGCGAAGAGGACGTAACCGGTAATCTCGGAGACGGTGGAGCGGTCCCAGGTTTTGGCGATGAGCGGCTCGGTGATGGAGTAGGGCTGGTGCGCGAACCAGCGCATGCAGAAAAAGATGAAGGCGACGCTGACCAGCCACGATGCGGCGGCTACGGCGAGGACGCCGCGCCGCCTGCGCAGAAGAAACGCGGTGCAGGGCACAAGGAGCAGCACGCCGAGCCAGGTGATCTGGCGGATGCTGCCCACGGCGGCGTTCGAGAGGGCGGCGGCGGCGACCCAGGCGCAGGCGGCGCGGTCGGTAGAGGCGCGAAGGGCGCTGACGCAGAGATCCATGCAGAGCAGGATGGTGAAAAGACCGGCGATGTCGGTCATGAAGCTGAAGGAGAGCGGGACGAAGAGCGGGGAGAGGACGACGGTGAGGGTGCCGAGTGTGGCGTTGGGGCGGGCTATGCCGCAGCGCTCGAAGAGCCGCTGCAGCAGAAAGATGACGGCCAGCGAGAGGGTCGCGGTCGAGACGCGCAGGATGGTAAAGGAGAAGCCGAAAAGCTTGATGAAGAGCGCGCCGAGATAGAGCATCCAGGTGAGAATCGGCGTGGCCCAGCCGTTGTACACGATGCGGCCGGTCTGGGCGGCGACGCGGGCGCTCCACATGAAGGATGGATCGTCGTTCATGCCGGTTTCGGCGATGGGATGCGCGACGGCGAGGCAGAGGATCAGCAGCGCGGAGCAGAGCAGGGCGGGGTGCAGGAGGATTGTCTTGGTGGTACGCAAAGCCGTGCTCCTCCGTCGATTCGCAAGTCCGGTGCTGCAAAACTCTGACCGAGCCTAGCATGCGGGCTGGTCCGCCGCCAGACACAGACGGGGTGAGGTCGCGAGCGAAAGGCGTAGAGGTCCGGCAATGTTCTCGGGTCTATCCACTGACCATGTCAGGGGAAGATAATCGAAGTGTAGGAGAGACGGTCTATGAGGGACGAGACACCGAGGAGCGACCAGCTGCCCGAGCTACCGCCCGACGCCTTCCTGAAAGAGGACGCGGGCGACGATGCCGCTTTCTACGCGCCTGCCCGGCTGGTCACTCATATCGACGAGGCGGCGACGCGAGCGCTGACCGCCTACTACCGAGCCACGCTGCCGGCTGGAAGCGTGCTGCTGGATCTGATGTCGAGCTGGGTAAGCCATCTGCCGCCGGAGGTGAGCTTCGCCGAGGTGATCGGCCAGGGGATGAATGCCGAGGAGCTCAGGGCTAACCCGCGGCTGAGCCGGAGCTTCGTGCAGGATCTGAACCGCATGCCCACTCTGCCGCTTGAGGCTGACAGCTATGATGCGGCCCTGTGCTGTGTCGGCGTTCAGTATCTGCAGCGTCCTGTGGAGGTTTTTGCCGAAGTGTTGCGGGTTCTGCGGCCGGGCGCGCCGTTGATCGTCAGCTTTTCCAACCGCTGCTTCCAGACCAAGGCGGTAGCGATCTGGCGGTCGCTCGACACGCGCGGACATGCCGCTTTGGTGCGCCTCTACCTGGAGCGCGCCGGCTTCGAGGACATCCACGCGGAGGCGCTGCGGGACGGCTCCGAGAGCGATCCGCTGATCGCGGTGACGGGCCGGCGGAAGCGCGGTTGACTCGAGCCGAGCTTCTGCTTCGGCGAACGCGCGTCTTTGAAGTAGAGGGGTCTCTACTGTGGCGGCAAGAGCGCGGTCTCCGGTCGAAAGGACAAGAGTTACCGCTGCGGGAGAACGGCTGCAGCGGCAGGGTTGTGAAGAAACACGACGAAGCCGCGGAAGTAAGGGTTCGCCGCGAGGTCCGCGGACGGCTGCCATTCACCGCCCTCGAGCAGGCCGATACGAAACGGGATTTTGAGTCTGTCGAGCCGCCGGAGGTACTGTTCGTAGCCGGCAATGACGTGACGGCCCTGGTAGATCTGCAGCACGACCTCATCCACTGCGCCGGCCAGCGCGTCCAGACCCTGCGGATCGCCATGGCTGCTCCAATCGAGCAGACCGGTGATGCTGAGCTTGTCCGCCGCCGGCAGACGCCGGCGCAGGTCCTTGAGGAACGCTGCATACGCTTCGAGATGATGCGTGTGAGCGTCGAAATCAATCTGGAGCCCGGCGATGCGGCTGCCGGGTTGATGCCAGCGCTCCAGATCAGCGAGCACCTGCGTGTAGAGCGCCGGAGTCCAGTCGAGTGTCTCCACGCGCACCACCATCCACACCTCCGCGTGCTGCACATGCGGTATTGCCGGGCGCTGCGAGATGAGCCTTGCCTTGCCCGGCCTTACCTCTGCATCCAGGATGTACACGCTGCGCGCGTGTACGAGCGCGGGCTGCGGTACGACTCCCGCCCAGAGCCAGAAGGTATCGTAACGATTTGCGTCCACCACGGAGGTCTGGGCGCAGCAGCCGGCGGCGGCGCTGAGCGACAACAACCAGGGCGCAAGCCAGCGCTGCGCTCTACCAGTAATATTGCAGCGCATCGGCCCAATGTGTGCCGGCGTAGTCGCGTTTCAAGGTTGTGAACCACGCCTTGCGTTGCGATTTTGGTACATCCTTGCCGCCGCAAGCGTTGTACCCGGACGGCCCGTAGCAGTTCACGGCACGGAACAGCGCATAGGCTTGGTCGTCTTTGTTCGACTTCGGATTCGCGAGCACCTTCATATAGGTGTCCATGCGTACAAAGTTGCCGCCGGGGAACAGGGAGGGTGTTCCGCCCAAGTCATTGGGCGGGATGGCGGGCGTGACCAGGTACGATACCGACGGATTGAGACGCACGAAGTCGGCGACACACAGCCGGGCCGTGGGATTGTTCGCATCTTGCCCTAACTGTTCCTCACTGCCGCGCAGCCCCGGACAACCGAAGTGGGAGTCTGTCTTGTCGTGAAGAAAGATGCCCAATGGAATGGCTGCGGGCTGGTAAGGGATGGGCACGAAGGAGCTGTCCTCGATGTCATCGAGCATATACATACCTTCGGCCGGCGCCTTCGGCGGAACCAACGCGACATCCTTGAGAAACTCCGCCGCTTGGCCGCGGGTCGCTTCCTTGTAGAGCAGCGTGAAGAGCGCAATATCTCGTTCGCGTTGAGGCGCGCTGGGGTTGCTCGCTTGCATGCGCAGCAGGTTGGCATCGGCGACGTTGGCGAGCAGCACCTCACGCAGGTAGGGGTAGTGCACAGGCGAATCCGAAGCAAAGACGTTGCGGATCTCGCCTGAGCGCTCGTCGTGATAGGCGATCGCAAGCTCGAGCGCGGGGCGCTGATACGCGCCGGTCGCGCCGGGCAACATCTGCATCCAGAAGCCCAGAGCGTTGTGGTCCTTGGTCGCGTCCAGCGCCATGCCGCGCAACGTCTGGCGGCTGAACTGCACGTAGCTGAAGGAGCTTTGCCGCGCTGCATCAGGAAGCATGTGCAGCACTTCTTCAGGCTTGTGCTCAATGTAAAAGGCATGCACCGCGAGCAGGTACTCGTAGAGGGGCATCTGCGCCGCGAAGTATGGCTTCTGGGCTTGCAGGGTGAGAAGCGGAAGAGGGCTGTCGTCCATCGCTTCGGCCGCCGACCCTGCGTTTGCCGGTTCGCTTGTGCGCATTGCCTGTAAATCGAGCATCGCTAGCAGCAATGGATTCCTTGCGCCTCGCAGCAGCGCATTCTTCCAGACGATCTGCTGCGCCTCTGCGTTCGGAGGGCTGGTGAGCTTATTGTCGATCTCCTGCACCAGTTCAACATCGCTGACGTTACGCTGCTCAGGAGACAGGAGCAGCAGGGCGCCGTACTCCTGTTCGAGCTTCACGAGGTCGTGGGCCAGCCAGGATCCGCGACGCTCCAGACCGCGTGCCGACAGCGCGTACATGCCTTTGGGATACTGCTGAAGGTACTGGTTCAACGCGGTCTCCGCGGCGGCGAGGATGTTCGCATCGGGGCGCCAGTTCTGCGTGAAGGAGCCGTACTCGTCAAAGGCTCCAATCTGTGCGCGCTTCATCCAGGTGCGGCCTGCCATGTACGCCGCAGTCTCACGCACCCAAGCCGGCTGAGTGTTCTTCAGCGACAGGAAGAGTGCGGTGGCCTTCTCGTAATCGGCTTGCCAGAACGCCGCGGCGCCCTGCAGATAGAGCACGTAGGCCTTGGCTGCAGATGTCTTCGCCACCTTGTCCGCGCCTGCGATCGCAGCCGCTGCCGCAGCATTTGCGTGGCCGGCTCTTCGCGCATCCAGAAGGGCAACGCGCTCCTCCGGCCTGAGCGCCTGATCCGCCTGCACTGCTTGTGTGAAGGCATCGCTCAGCGCCGGCGAGGGCGCGGAGTCAGTCTCTGCCGCTGAGTCGAGGCTCCGCAGCCTGGCTCGGTCTGCAGGCGTTCCAAGCCGGTCCGCAAGCTGCTGCCAAAGAAACAAGGGCGCATCCGAGCGAGCGGTTGTGCTTGCCTTTTGCGCGGCACCTGCCCGTGGCGATCTCAGGTCGGCCAGCAACAGCAGCAGGTTCACGCGCGTGTCGTTCGAGGGTGACAGAAGAGCCATGTTGCTGCATCCCTCGTAGCTGTGATGCACCAGCCGCCACGACTCGGAACAGTCACTGTCTCCACTGGCCAGCGCCTGCCGGTCGAGGAAGGCGAAGCAAAGCAGCAGCGCGAGAGAAAGACGCCCGATCCCAAACGGACGGAGATGCATCGGTGAGTTACCTCCAATGCTGCGAGCCATGCTTCTCGACGGTATGAATTTGGGGACGAACACGATTCAGTCGCCTGCGGGTAACGGGGATGGAACGGCTGCCGCCGGGGGCTCGCTCAGCGTCGCGCGCCATGCCTTGGCGTACTTCCAGCTGACGTAGGTGGAATGATAGAGGTGCAGCAGCAGGCCCTCGCGGCCGTCCAGGATGCCGAGGCGGAAGAAGTAGTTCCAGAGAAAGGTGAACTGCGGCACCACGAAGACGTTCCACATAAAGGCGATGGAGTTGCGGCTCTTGCGGCCTTGCGCGAGCAGCACCTGCGCGCCGAGGGTGGAGTACCGATCCATGTGTTCGAGGTAGTCTTCAAGCGTGGGATAGGCGTGGTGAATCAGATCGTAGTCCAGCCGCGAAGACTCGCCGTCGAAGACGATCGTCTCGTGGACGGGCCGCTCTTCAAACTGCGGCGGGTGGGAGAAGTTGGCCGTGGAGCGGCGAAAGAGGCGCAGCTTGGGGTCGGGATAGTAGCCGCCGCGCTTGATCCAGCGATTGAGGAACAAGTTGCGCCGATTGATGTAGTAGGCGTCTGCGGGCGGATTGGTCGGAAGCAGCAGACGGATCTGCCGGCGCAACTCGGGGGTGAGCTCTTCATCGGCATCAAGCGACAGGACCCAGGCGGAGGTGCACTGCTCGATGGCGAAGTTTTTCTGCGAGGCGAAGCCCTGCCAGGGGCGCGTGAACACCTTGGCGCCGAAGGACTCCGCAATTTGTAGGGTGCGGTCTTTCGAGCCGGAATCGACCACGACAATCTCGTCGGCAAAGGCGACGCTGGCCAGCGTGCGGGCGAGGTTCCGCTCTTCGTCACAGGTAATGATGGCAACCGAAAGCAGAGGCATAGGCGGTCAGGCGCTCCAGGCTGTCCGATGGCCCTCGGAAGCGGATATATACAGGCAGTGAGTGGACGAGCTCTTGCAAGCTTCGATCCCACGTCCAGCTCCAGTTAAAGCATCACGCTGATCATACCCCGAATCTACGCAGCGGCGGGAAGACGCTCTCTACCCTAGCTGGATGGCGGGATCGGCAAGCTGCTCCTGGAGTAGGCGCTCGGTGAGCTGCTTGAGAGTTTCGCCGGTCTTGGGAAGGGTGAAGGCGCTCCTGTCCTCCGACCACTCCAGCTTGAAGCTGGTCGAGCGCGCGGAGATCCAGATCTGGCGGACCGGCGTCTGCGGAGTGAAGACGAACTTGAAGGAGCCATCCTCGAAGAGCACGTTGAGAACGCCGTTGTTGTCCTCGGTCTCAAAGCCGCCCTCCTGCTCGGCTTCGATCAGGGATTGCTTGAGCGCGTGGAGCGCCTGGTCGGAGACGCGGCGGAAGGTCGACTCGTCGATCATCGCTTTAGTTTAGCGGAGCGTGGGCGGAGCAGGGCCAGCTCAGGCGAAGAGAACACCCTGCACGGGCGCGCCGACGTTGGCGGCGGGTTTGCGGGTAGGCTCCTGGTCGCGGGTGAGCAGGGCGTAAGGAGAACGCGGGAGGAGGCCGTAGCGCTGGCAAGCTCGCTCGACGAGAGCCGCAATTTCGTCGCGGTAGGGCTTGGCGGCAAAGGCGTTCTCGGCAAAACGGGAGAGGTAGTCGGCTTCGAGGGCCGGGAAGTGATCGTGGAGGAAGGCGAGAAAGGTGGCGTGGGAGCAGGGCTTGAGGAAGAGCGGTTGCGCGGCGAAGAAGCTGGCTTTGGCCTGCGCGGCGCGGAGGGCCATGGCGTCGAGGAGCTCCGCCGTATCCGTGATGCCGGGCAGGAGCGGCGAGCAGAAGATGCCGGCGGTCAGGCCTGCCTCACGCAAGCGGAGCACGGTGCGGAAGCGGAGATCCGGGCGTGGGGCGCGGGGCTCAAGCAGCCGGGCGAGCGCGGCGTCCGGAGTGGTGATGGTCAGGTGCAGGACCAGGGTGTTTCGGCGGGCGATCTGCTGCAGCAGATCGATGTCCCGTGCGATGAGCGCGGCCTTGGTGATGATGCCGAGGCGCAGGCCGGAGTGGCGCGCGAAGACCTCGAGCAGGGAGCGCGTGATGCGGGCGGTGCGCTCGATGGGCTGATAGGGATCGGTGGCGGTTCCAAGGACGATCTCGTCCGCCGGATCGATCTTGCGGAGCTCCTGGTCGAGCAGCCAGGCGGTATTTTCCTTGACGAAGATGAGCCGCTCGAAGAGGCCTGGGTCGTGGAAGTCGGGTGCGCCCGCGGCTGGGATCTTTTGGGCGAGGAACTCATGGGTATAGCGCGCGTAGCAGTAGCGGCAGGCGAACTCGCAGCCGCGATAGGGATTGATGGAGTAAGCCAGCGACAGCTTGCGCCGCGAGATCGAACGGTTCAGGACGCTTCGTACCTTGAGTGCGCGGAACTCGACGTTGTGGCCGCCGGCGTGGTGCGTGGCCTCTGCGGCCAGGCGGGCGAGGCCGGTGGGGGCGTGGTTGAGGATGGGGAAGAGCGTGGCTGGAGGAGTGCTGCTTTCGGGGCAGGATGTATTCGCCATTTGTTCGCCTCAATCGCAACCATAGTGGGATGGCCGGTGCACGTCAAGCAAGCATTGACTAGACTGAGCGGAAATACACTTTTCCGGGAAGACTTGAGGGGAAGATCTCGGGAGGAGCGGGATGGGGCAGGGCTATGCATCGTTTGTTGGGATTTCTGCTGGTGATGGCATGCGGAGGAGTGTGTTTTGGAGCGCAGGAGGGCAGCGCGCCTGCGCAGGCCGTGGAACGTTCGGCGGGCAGTATCGCCGGAACGGTGGCCGACACCGACAAGGCGTCGATTCCAGGGGCGACGGTCCAGCTGGACAATCCTGAGGCGAAGACGCGGGTAAGCGCAACCACCGATGCCTCCGGCAGCTTCCGTTTCGCGCCGGTGGCGGCAGGGCAGTACGTGGTAACCATCGCCGCGAAGGGGTTCGCTGCGTGGCATATCAAGGATGTGCTGGTGGTGCATGAAGGGGAGGCGGTGGTGCTGCCGGAGGTGCAGCTCGGGGTCGAGGGGATTACCACGAACGTGAGTGCGATTACGCTCGAAGACCTGGCCGAGGAACAGATTACGGCTGAAGAGCATCAGCGCATTCTGGGGATCCTGCCCAATTTTTACGTGAGTTATGTTCCCAATGCGGCTCCGCTGACGCGCAGGCAGAAGTTCAAGCTGGCGCTGGCCGTGAGCACCGATCCGGTGACGTTTTTCACGACAGGCGTAACGGCCGGCATTGAGGATTGGCAAGGCGATTTTTCGGGCTACGGAGTCGGCTTTGCGGGGTATGCGGAGCGCTATGCGGCGTCCTATGGGGATCGGCTCAGCTCGACGTTTCTAGGAGCGGCGCTTCTGCCGTCGCTGCTGCACCAGGATCCGCGCTACTTCTACCGAGGGCACGGGAAGGTAATTACGCGCGCGCTTTATGCCGTTTCGACGACGGTGGTCTGCAAGGGCGATAACGGCAGGTGGCAGCCGAACTTCTCAAATGTGCTGGGGAACCTGGGTTCGGCGGGCATCTCGACGTTGTACTACCCGGCAAGCGAGCGGCATAGTGTGCAGGTGACGGTCGACAACACGCTGCTAGGCGTGGCGACCGGCGCGTTTGGGACGCTGTTTCAGGAGTTTCTGCTGAAGCATGTGACCAAAGGCGTGCCGGGAAAGAGGCCGGCCGCGCCGTGAACGGGAGTAGACTATCGGCATGAATCTTGCGCTTGAAGGTGTGGAGCTGCCGATCCGTTTGCGGCTGGAGAAGCCGCTGACCGATCTCGAATTAATGCGTTTCTGCACGGTAAACGAGATGGTGCGGGTGGAGCGCGAGGCGAACGGGGAGCTAATTTTGATGTCGCCGACGGGGCTTGAGGGCAGCAGCTGGAACTCGGAACTGATTACTGAGTTGGTTGTTTGGGCACGGCAGGATGGGCGCGGGAAGGTCTTCGATTCAAACGGCGGGTTTACTTTGCCGGATGGCTCGATGCGCGCTCCGGATGCAGCCTGGGTGTCCTGGCGGCGTTGGAACGCGGTGCCGCGCGACGAGCAGAAGCGATATGGGCGCGTGTCGCCGGAATTTGTGATCGAAATGCGATCGGAGAATGATCGCCTGTCGATGCTGCAGGAGAAGATGCGGCTCTGGATTGCGAACGGGGTGGAGTTGGCGTGGCTGATTGATCCGCAGCGAAAGGTGGTCGAGGTGTATCGGCCGGGCGAGGAGCCGGAGGTGCACGAGCAGCCGACATTGGTGCAGGGAAGCGGGCCGGTAGCGGGGTTTGAGCTGGTGCTGGAGCGGATTTGGAGTTGAGGAGCGGGGAGGTCGGTTGTGGCTGAGTTTCACCTTGCGCTTTTGGAGAAGGAGCTTCCCGCCCGGGTATGGCTTGGGCATCGGTTGAGCGATGCGGAGCTGATGCGGTTTTGTGCTGAGAACGACCCGCTGCGCATCGAGGCGGACGGGAATGGAGAGCTGATTGTGATGTCGCCGGCGGGGTCCGCGGGGGGTGGACTGGAAGGTGAGGTGATTGCCGAGCTTTACGTCTGGGCGCGGCAGGATGCACGCGGGAAAGCTTTCGGGTCGAATGCCGGGTTTCGCTTGCAGGACGGCTCGATGCGTGCCGCAGATGCGGCTTGGGTCTCGCGTGGACGGTGGAACGGTCTGAGCCCGAAGCAGCAGAGGAGCTTCGCCCCGCTCTGTCCGGAGTTTGTGATCGAAGTTCGTTCCGAGCGCGATTCTCTACGGGAGCTGCAGACCAAGATGCGGATGTGGTTGGCCAATGGCGCGGAGCTGGCGTGGCTCATCGATCCGCAGCGAAAAGTGGTCGAGGTGTATCGGCCGGGGGAGGAACCGGAGGTGTACGAGCAGCCGACAACGGTGCAGGGAAGCGGGCCGGTGGCGGGCTTTGAGCTGGCGCTGGAGCGGATCTGGAATTGAGAGCAGGAGGTTTGGGGAGTAGTAGCTGGAGCCGCCCCTTTAGGGTTGTCCTTCTTTCCCGTAAATGCTACTCTAACTTAGTTGTCTCGACTCTCGTCGAGGCCGTCGAACCATGCCGCCGCGGAACAACGCAGGTGAGGGTGGAAGACATAAAGGCGTCCTCCTATATGCAAAAAGTATCGAAGAACCTGGCAGCCGCGCGTGCGCTCGTTGAGCCGCGTCCGTATCTGTTGACCGACGCCGTTCCGCTGCTTCAGAAGGCGAAATACGCAAAGTTTGATGAGACCGTGGATATCACGCTGCGGCTGGGTGTCGACCCGCGGCATGCCGACCAGATGGTGCGCGGGACCGTTGTTCTGCCGCATGGATTGGGCAAGTCGAAGACCGTGGCGGTGATTGCCTCGGGCGATAAGATCAAGGATGCTGAGGCCGCCGGAGCTGAGTTTTTTGGCGGCGAAGAGCTGGTGGAGAAGATTCAGAAGGAAGGCTGGACGGCTTTCGATGCGCTGATCGCCACGCCGGACATGATGCGCTCGGTTGGCCGTCTGGGTAAGGTGCTCGGACCCAAGGGCCTGATGCCGAACCCGAAAACAGGTACCGTGACGAGCGATGTGGCGGCGGCGATCCGCGAGATCAAGGCCGGTAAGGTGGAGTTCCGCACCGATAAGACGGCGCTCGTGCATGTGCCAGTGGGCAAGCTTTCGTTCGATCCTCAGAAGCTGATCGACAATGCCATGACCGTGATCACGAGTGTGGTGAAGGCCAAGCCATCGGCGGCTAAAGGCAAGTACATCAAGGGCATCACGATCTCTTCGACCATGGGTCCGGGCGTACAGCTAGATAGCTCGGTCTCGGATCTGGCCGGCAAGGCGTAATCGCGGATTTCGCTTTCATGCAAAGTTTAGAAGCCAGGCGCAACGCGCCGGCAGTTAGGGCAAGGATTTAGTTATGGCGTTGAGCAGGGCGGCAAAGGCGGTCAAAGTTCAGCTTTTAACCAAGGAGTTGGAATCCTCAACGTCTGCCATTATTGGAACGTTTACCGGGTTGACCGCGTCGAAGGACTTCGACCTGCGCAAGACGGTGCGGGCGGCAGGCGGCAGCTATCACGTGGTCAAGAACAAGCTGGCGGCCAAGGCGAGCCAGGGTTCGAAGATTGAAGCGGCGCTGCAGGGGCTGAAGGGCGTTTCGGCGGTTGCCTATACCGCGGGCGATCCGGTGCAGTTGGCGAAGGCTCTCTCTGATTGGGTAAAGGACAATGCGGAGTTTACCTTCAAGCTGGGCATCGTCGATGGCAAGGTGATTGATGTCGCCGAGATCGGCGCGCTCGCGACCATGCCGGGCAAAGAAGAGCTGTTCTCAAAGCTGCTCTTCCTGATTCAGTCGCCGGCGCAGCGTTTGGCGACGGTCGTGAACGCGACCGGACGCGATCTGGCCGTGGTCATCAACCAGGCGGTCGAGAAAGAGAAGTTTGCGAACACGCCGCAAACCGTCGCCGCACCCGCTGCCGCGCCGGCCGAGGCTGCACCGGCAGCCGAGGCGAGTGCGCCGGTGGCTGAGCCGGAGGTGGCTGCTGCGCATGCCGAGGAGTCGGCCGCCTCGGAGCAGGCCAGTGGCGCCGCGCAGCCGGAGAATGGCACCGCGTCGCAGGCCGGAGAAGCGGCTTCGGCCGAACCGGTCGAAGGCTAACCAGAGTTCGCTCCGGGCCGGGAGGTGCGCTTGTCTGGGCGCATCGGAAACCTTCAGGCCGTGAGGGCAGCCGGGATCGCTGCGGCGATCCTCGGAAAACGTCGAGGCAGTACAAGAATTTGAGTCAAAGGGGAGAAGAAGATGGCGGACATACAGCAGTTGGAAGATCAGATCGTGAGCCTGAGCCTGCTTGAGGCGTCGGCGTTGGTGAAGAAGCTCGAAGAGCGTCTTGGCGTGTCAGCAGCGGCGGCGGTTGCGGCTCCGGCGGCAGGCGGCGGCGGCGCGGCGGCGGCGGCGCCGGTCGAAGAGAAGACGGAGTTCACGGTCATCCTGAAGGATGCCGGCGCGAACAAGATTGCGACCATCAAGGCTGTGCGCGAAGTGACGGCGCTCGGTTTGAAGGAGGCCAAGGATCTAGTCGATGGCGCGCCCAAGCCGCTCAAGGAAGGTGTTTCCAAGGACGACGCAGCCGCCATTGCCAAAAAGTTCGAGGGCGTTGCCTCGGTCGAGATCAAGTAACCCCCCGAAAGTTGCAAGGAATAGCAGAACGCGGTATCCTCAAATCTATGGATACCGCTTCTGCTTCTTACCTTAGAGCGCGGGATCTTAACTGGAAGGGCTGAGGTCTTTTCGAGCAAAGTACAAGCGGTTTCGGGTTTTCTCCGGTCCATCCTGTGGCGAGCAGGCTAAGGGGCCGGCCATGTTACCGGTCAAGCGGCGGGCGGGTAGCGTGAAACGGGTAGACGGCAGCAATCTTCGGGGCTAGGCGAGCCTTGAAGGGTGGCAGGCATTTCTTCTATACACGCGAATTCAGTGCGAATCTGGTTGTTTGCGCTCCGGGGGTCTTTTGTCCCTGTGGGCGCATTCGTCGTCTCCCGCAAGCATGAGTGAGTTGAGCTTTGAATGACGGGGATACGCTCCGTCGCTCAATCGACACGCGGCGCTTCAAGCAGCCTACAGCAGCACATGGGGAGGCGTTGAAGGTTTAGATTCAGCCCGGAGCGAGTGCGTACGTCCGGGGCAGGTGAAGAGTCGAGCGAAATCTCAGAGTGCTTCGAGATTCCTCACGCAAACAGCAGAGCGGGACAAAGGCGCAGGTTTGGCCGCACGCGAGGGTGGCTGAATCGATGGAACGCGCGTGATGGAGTGAGTTGAACTTCCTGGAACCTCGCCGCAGTGGAACGTTTTTTTAGAGGAGAGAGCATGTCTGAACAGAACCATCACGGGAACCAGTCCAGCGAAACGCGTCCGCTTCGCAGCCGTCTCGATTTCTCGAAGATTCCTACCGCCATTCAGATTCCTAATTTGATTGAAGTGCAGCGCCGCAGCTACGAGCGCTTTCTGCAGATGGATAAGCTGCCGCAGGAGCGCGAGGACAATGGCTTGCAGTCGGTCTTCACCTCCGTGTTCCCGATTACCGACTTTCGCAATGTGTCGGAACTGGAGTTCGTTGACTTCTCGATCGGCAACTGGGAGTGCAAGTGCGGCTATCTGAAGGGGCTGAATCATCTGCGCACCGCTTGCTCGAACTGCGGCCACATGGTCATCACCGATCCATTCCATCCGGGCGACGTGCTGTGTAACTTCTGCGGCACCTACAACAAGAACACGCCGGACTTCTGCAACAAGTGCGGCGACCCGGTCGGACTGCAGCTGAAGTATGACCAGGCCGAATGCGAAGAGCGCGGCATGACCTACTCAGCTCCCTTGAAAGTGACGATTCGCCTTAAAATCTACGACAAAGACGCCGAGACCGGCGTGAAAAGCCTGCGCGACATGAAGGAGCAGGAGGTGTTCTTCGGCGACATTCCGTTGATGAGCCAGAACGGCACCTTCATCGTCAATGGGACCGAACGCGTTATCGTGTCGCAGCTGCATCGCTCGCCCGGCGTCTTCTTTGAGACGGCGAACAACCGCACCTACTTCCTGGGCAAGATCATCCCGTACCGCGGCAGCTGGGTGGAGTTTGAATACGACCAGAAGAACACGCTCTATGTCCGCATTGACCGCAAGCGTAAGTTCCTGGGCACGATCTTCCTGCGCGCGCTTGGCCTGCGCACCGATGAGGAGATCCTTAAAACCTTCTATACGGTCGATACGATCAATGTCGCCGAGGGAAAGCTGAGCTGGAAGGTTGCCGAAGACGGAAAGCTGACCAATCTGCTGGGCACGCGCCCAGCGTCTGCGGCGAAGCATGGCTCGGAAGAGATTGGCGTGGCCGGCAAGAAGATTGGCCCGAGCGTGATGAAGGCTCTGCGCGCGGCCAAGGTTGCCGCGGTCGACGTTGAGGCTAGCGAGTTCGATGGGGCGATGACCGCCTCCGACGTGGTCGATATGGCCACCGGCGAGCTGATGTATGAGGCCAACGCGGAGTTGAGCGCCGACAAGCTGCACAAGATCCTTCAGTCCGGCGTGACCAGCTTTGAGGTCTTCTTCCCGGAGCGGGACGACGTAGGCAATATCATCACCAACACGCTGCGGCGCGACTCGGTGCGCAAGCCTGAAGAGGCGTTGATCGAGATCTACCGCAAGCTGCGGCCGGGCGACCCGCCGACGCTCGATACCGCGACTGCGCTGTTTGAAGGCATGTTCTTCGATCCGCGCAAATATGACTTCTCGCGCGTGGGCCGGCTCAAGTTCAACATCAAGCTCTATGAAGACCAGTCGGCCGAAGGTCTCGACAACCGTACGCTGACGCCCGAGGACTTCTACGGCACGATCCGCTACCTGCTAAAACTGCGCAAGAATATCGGCGTGGTGGACGACATCGATCACCTGGGCAATCGCCGGGTGCGCGCGGTCGGCGAGTTGATGGAGAACCAGTTCCGCATCGGCCTGGTGCGCATGGAGCGCGCGATTAAGGAGAAGATGAGCGTGTATCAGGAGATGTCGACGGCGATGCCGCACGACCTCATCAACGCCAAGCCGGTCATGGCCGCCATCCGCGAGTTCTTCGGTTCGTCCCAGCTCTCGCAGTTCATGGACCAGACCAACCCCTTGTCGGAGATCACGCACAAGCGCCGCCTCTCCGCCCTTGGTCCCGGGGGTCTGTCGCGTGAGCGCGCGGGCTTTGAAGTCCGCGACGTGCACCCCACCCACTACGGACGCATCTGCCCGATCGAGACGCCGGAAGGCCCGAACATCGGCCTCATCTCTTCGCTCTCCTGCTTTGCGCGCATCAACGAGTACGGTTTCATCGAGAGCCCGTACCGCCGTGTGAAGGATGGACGCGCGCTCGACTACGTTGCCGTCACCAATGCCGGCGAGAGCGGGCTACGGCAAGGCGATCACCTTGAAACCAGCGAGGCCCTGGCCAAGAACGAGGGGCTGCGCGCGGCCGGCAAGCGCACCATGGATCTTGAGCCGTTCAGCTTTTACCTCTCCGCGTGGGAAGAGGACCGGCACACCATCGCGCAGGCCAACATCGAGCTCGACCCCCAGCTGAACATCGTGCAGGACATTGTCGATGCGCGGCGTCAGGGCAACTTTGTGCTGGTCAACAAGGCTGAAGTCGACTACGTGGACGTGAGTCCGAAGCAGCTTGTCTCGGTCGCCGCTTCGCTTGTGCCGTTCCTCGAGCATGACGACGCGAATCGCGCGCTGATGGGCGCCAACATGCAGCGCCAGTCTGTACCTCTGCTGGTCGCTGAGGCGCCTTTCGTCGGCACCGGCATGGAGGGCGTCACGGCTCGCGACTCGGGCGCCGTGATCCTGGCCAAGCGCAACGGCATCATCGACTCGGTCGATAGCGAACGGATCATTGTGCGCGTCGAAGGCGAGCATCACCCCACGCAGCTTTCGCGTGAGGTCGGCTCGGACATCTACCAGCTGACGAAGTTCAAGCGCTCGAACCAGAACACCTGCATCAATCAGAAGCCGATCGTGCGCAAGGGCGATCGCGTCCTCAAGGGCCAGGTCATCGCGGACGGCCCGTGCACGGAGCAGGGCGAGCTTGGCCTGGGCCGCAACGTGCTGGTCGCGTTTATGCCGTGGCGCGGCTACAACTTCGAGGATGCGATTCTAATCTCGGAGAAGCTGGTCCGCGAGGACTACTACACCTCGATTCACATCGAGGAGTTTGAGATCGAGGCGCGCGACACCAAGCTTGGACCGGAAGAAATTACGCGTGATATCCCCAACGTCTCCGAGCACGCGCTGCGCGACCTCGATGAGTCGGGGATCATCCGCATCGGCGCCAAGATCGGGCACAACGACATCCTGGTCGGCAAAGTCACGCCCAAGGGCGAGACCCAGCTTACTCCGGAAGAGAAGTTGCTGCGGGCTATCTTCGGCGAAAAGGCCGGCGATGTGCGCGATGCTTCACTCACGTGTCCTCCGGGCATTGAAGGCACGGTCGTCGACGTGCGCATCTTCAGCCGCAAGGGCCAGGAGAAGGACGAGCGCGCCAAGCAGATCGAGCAGGAGATGGTTGAGAAGCTCGAGCGCAATCTAGCCGACGAAATTCGCATTCTCACCGATGAGCGGTTGAAGCGCCTTGAGACCATTCTCGGCCAGAAGGAAGTGCTGGCCGACCTGCACGATGAGCGCACCAACAAGAAGCTGCTCAACAAGGGCGAGGTGCTCGATCGCGACATGATCGAACTGATCTCGACGCGTAACCTAAAGCGCATCCGCTACGCGGACAAGGATCCGCGGGTGAATGAGCAGATCGACGAGATCGAGGAGATGACGTCCAGGCAGATCGATGTGCTGCGCAAGATCACCAATGAGAAGATCGGCAAGATGTCGAAGGGCGACGAGCTGAGCCCAGGCGTCATCAAGATGGTCAAGGTGTACATCGCGATGAAGCGCAAGCTGAGCGTCGGCGACAAGATGGCCGGACGACATGGCAACAAGGGCGTGATTGCGCGCATTCTGCCCGAAGAGGACATGCCGTACCTGCCCGATGGAACGCCGGTCGAGATTGTGTTGAACCCGCTCGGTGTGCCTTCGCGTATGAACGTCGGTCAGATCCTTGAGACGCATCTTGGCTGGGCCGCGCATGAGCTTGGCGTGCAGGTGGCGAATCTTGCCGCGGAGATGGAATCCGCCGCCGAGGTGCGCGAGCTGTTCAAGGCCCGCTTCGCCGGCACCGCCGCTCTCAACCAACTGCTTGACCTCGACGACGTGCAGACCCTGCGCGTGGCCGCGGGCATGAAGCGCGGTATCTGGTTCGGCACGGCGGTGTTCGACGGCGCGCAGGAGACCGAGATCAAGGCTCTGCTCAAGTCCGCCGGCCTGCCGAGCTCGGGCAAGACGCAGCTCTTCGATGGCATGCTCGGCGACGCGTTCGAGCAGCCCGCCACCGTCGGCTATATCTACATGCTCAAGCTCTCGCACTTGGTCGACGACAAGATCCACGCACGCTCGATCGGGCCGTACTCGCTGATCACCCAGCAGCCGCTCGGCGGTAAGGCGCAGTTCGGCGGACAGCGCTTCGGCGAGATGGAGGTCTGGGCGCTTGAAGCCTATGGCGCCGCCTACATCCTGCAGGAGCTGCTCACCGCCAAGTCGGACGATGTCTTCGGGCGTACCAAGATCTACGAGGCCATCGTCAAGGGAGAAGCCGCGATCGAACCCGGCGTGCCGGAGTCGTTCAACGTGCTCATCCGCGAGCTGCAAAGCTTGTGTCTCGATGTCGAGTTGATCAAGCAGTCCGACCAGAAAAAGGTTGCGCTGCCGTCCATTGCGGCCGCCGACTGAACGATCCCTGGACCACCCGCCGCTCCTTTGGCGAGGCCCTCCTGAGCAAGGCACTCTGCTCAATGTTCATGAGGGCCCGCCGCACAGGACGCGGCACAGAATAGCAGCAGGCATGGGATTCGACGTACCAAGATCCCTCGCCTGAGCAGTAAACGTTGTGAACCGCAGCCGCTCGCTGCAGCAAACGGAGACGCACATATGTTTCGCTCCAGTCCCTTTGAACTGACCGGACCCATCGCCGACTTCGACGCCATCAAGATTCAGCTCGCCAGCCCCGAGAAGATTCGTAGCTGGTCGCACGGCGAAGTCACCAAGCCCGAGACCATCAACTATCGCACCTTCAAGCCGGAGCGCGACGGGCTCTTCTGCGCGCGCATCTTTGGACCCATCACCGATTGGGAGTGCCTCTGCGGCAAGTACAAGCGCATGAAGCACCGTGGTGTCATCTGCGACAAGTGCGGTGTCGAAGTCACGCTCTCGAAGGTTCGCCGCGAGCGTCTCGGTCACATCGAGCTTGCCAGCCCTTGCTCGCACGTCTGGTTCTTCAAGGGTCTGCCCTCGCGCATTGGCCACCTGCTCGACATCAGTCTGCGTGAGCTCGAAGCCGTTCTCTACTTTGAGTCCTACGTCGTCGTCGATCCCGGCGACGCGCCGGTGAAGGAGCGTGAGGTCATCAAGGATGAGCAGCGCTTCCGCGAGCTCGACCAGCAGTATCGCCCGTCCGGCTTCAAGGCCATGATGGGCGCCGAAGCCATCAAGGAACTGCTCAAGCGCGTCGAGATCACCGAGCTTGCGATTGAACTGCGCGAGCGCATGAAGACCGAGACCTCGCTCCAGAAGAAGCTTAAGTATTCGAAGCGCCTCAAGATCGTCGAGGCCTTCCGCAAGTCGGACAACCTGCCCCAATGGATGATTCTCGACGTCATCCCTGTGATCCCACCGGAACTGCGTCCGCTCGTTCCGCTCGATGGCGGCCGCTTTGCGACCTCCGACTTGAACGACCTGTATCGCCGCGTCATCAACCGCAACAATCGCCTCAAGAAGCTGATGGATCTGCATGCGCCTGAGGTGATTGTCCGCAACGAGAAGCGCATGCTGCAGGAGGCCGTCGACGCGCTGTTCGACAACGGCCGCCGTGGCCGTGTATTGCGTGGCGCAAACAACCGTCCGCTCAAGTCGCTCTCGGACACGCTCAAGGGCAAGCAGGGCCGCTTCCGCCAGAACCTGCTCGGCAAGCGCGTCGACTACTCCGGCCGTTCGGTCATCGTGGTTGGCCCGGAGCTGAAGCTGCACCAGTGCGGCCTGCCGAAGAAGATGGCGCTTGAGCTCTTCAAGCCGTTCATCTATCACCGCCTGGAGCAGACCGGCCACTGCACGACCATCAAGCAGGCGAAAGAGATGGTCGAGATGCAGGAATCCATCGTCTGGGACATCCTCGAAGAGGTCATCAAGGATCACCCGGTCCTGCTCAACCGCGCGCCGACGTTGCACCGCCTGGGCATCCAGGCGTTTGAGCCCGTGCTCGTTGAAGGCAAGGCGATCAAGATCCACCCGCTCGTCTGCACCGCCTTCAACGCGGACTTCGACGGCGACCAGATGGCCGTGCACATCCCGCTCTCGCCCGAGGCGCAGATTGAAGCGTCCGTGCTGATGCTGGCGTCGCACAACATCCTTTCGCCCGCGTCCGGTCAGCCCATCACGGTGCCTACGCAGGACCTCGTGCTCGGCATCTACTACCTGACCAAGGCCAAGGTGAACGCCAAGGGTGAGGGCCGCGTCTTCGCCAACATCGAAGAAGTCCTGATGGCGCTTGAGGCGCAGCAGGTCGAGACACTCACACCGATCCGCCTGCGCTACACCGGCCCGGTGCTCGACATGACTACCGCCTATGACGACCAGGACCTCGTCCACACCGAGGTGGTCGAGTACCAGAACCAGTTCATCTCCACCACCGTCGGCCGCGCCATCCTGAACGACGCGCTGCCGGAGGAGATGCCGTTCGTCAATGGCCTGCTCAAGAAGAAGGGCATCGGGCAATTGATCAATTACTGTTACTTGAACCTTGGTCTCGAGGTCACGGTCAAGACGCTCGATCGCGTCAAGGACCTGGGCTTCCGCTATGCCACCCGCTCCGGCCTCTCGGTCGGCCTCGACGACATGGTGATCCCGGACTCGAAGTACACCGTTGTGGGCGATGCCGAGAAGCAGGTCATCAACGTGCAGCAGCAGTACCTGGACGGTGCCATCACCAACGGGGAGCGCAACAACAAGGTCATCCAGCTGTGGTCTTCCGTCACCGAGCGTGTGGCCGACGAGATGTTTGGCAACATGAAGAAAGCCGACAAGGAAGGCGCCATGAACCCGATCTACATCATGGCGGACTCCGGCGCCCGTGGATCGAAGCAGCAGATTCGCCAGCTCAGCGGTATGCGCGGCTTGATGGCCAAGCCCTCGGGCGAAATCATCGAGACGCCGATCACCGCTAACTTCCGCGAGGGTCTGACCGTTCTGCAGTACTTCATCTCCACGCACGGCGCGCGCAAGGGCCTGGCGGACACGGCGCTGAAGACCGCGGACTCGGGCTACCTGACTCGCCGTCTCGTCGACGTTGCGCAGGATGTCATCATCTCGCACAACGACTGCGGCACGGTTGAAGGCATCTACGTCACCCCCATCATCGAAGCCGGTGAAACCATCGAGCCGTTGCGCGATCGCATTATCGGCCGCGTCTCGCTTGAGAAGCTCAAGGACTTCGAAGGCAAGACCATCGTCGAAGTCAACCAGGAGATCGACGAAGACCTCGCCTCCGCCATCCAGGCTGCCGGTATCGAAAAGGTCAAGATCCGCTCAGTGCTCACCTGCGAGTCCAAGCGCGGCGTCTGCATCCTTTGCTATGGCCGTAACCTCGGCTCCGGCAAGATGGTCGAGATGGGCGAAGCCGTCGGCGTCATCGCGGCGCAGTCCATCGGCGAGCCCGGCACCCAGCTCACCATGCGTACCTTCCACATCGGTGGAACCGCTTCCCGCGTCTCCGATGCATCGCACCTCGAGGCCAAGAATGCGGGTACCGTCCGCTTCATCAACCTTGTCACGGTGCGCTCAAAGGATGGCGGCCTGGTCGCCTTCAACCGCAACGGCTCGATCGCCATCATGGACGATAAGGGCCGTGAAAAGGAGCGTTACGCCATCGTCTATGGCGCGAAGCTCAAGGTGGAAGAGGGCACCAAGGTCAACCAGGGCGACGTCATCGGCGAGTGGGATCCGTACACCTTCTCGCTCCTCACCGAGATCGCCGGCACGGTCCACTTCAAGGACCTGCAGGAGGGCGTAACGCTGAACGAAGAGGTCGACGAAGTGACCGGGCTCTCCCGGCTCGTGGTCGCCGACTCCCCTGACGAAAAGCGTCAGCCTGCCATCCTGATCAAGGGCGCCAACGGCACCACCAAGCGCTACCTGATGCCGAGCCGGGCGCACCTCATGCTGCAGGACGGCGACGAGGTCCACCCGGGAGACATCCTGGCGAAGATCCCGCGCGAAACCACCCGCACCAAGGACATCACCGGAGGTCTGCCGCGCGTCGTCGAACTGTTCGAAGCGCGCAAGCCGCGTGACCCCGCGATCATCTCGAAGATCGACGGAGTCGTCCGCTTCGGCGATGTCTCGAAGGGTCAGCGCAAGGTCTACGTCACCGGAGACAACGGGCAGGAAGAGGAGTACTCGGTTCCGCGCGGTGTCTACGTCAACGTGCAGGAAGGCGAGCGGCTACGGGCCGGCGATCCGTTGATTGACGGACCGCGCAGTCCTCATGACGTTCTCGAAGTGCTCGGCGAGCGTGCGGTGCAGATGTATCTCGTGAACGAGATCCAGGAGGTCTACCGCTTGCAGGGTGTGACCATCTCGGACAAGCACATCGAGACCATCGTGCGGCAGATGCTGCGCTGGGTGAAGATCGAGGAAGTCGGCGACACCAGCTTCCTCATCGATCAGCAGACGGACCGCTTCCGCTTCAACGCCGAGAACCAACGCGTGTTGATGAACGGCGGACGTCCGGCTATCGGCCGTTCCTTGCTGCTTGGCATCACCAAGGCGTCGCTCTCGACCGACAGCTTCATCTCGGCCGCGAGCTTCCAGGAGACCACCCGCGTGCTGACCGAGGCCAGCATCAATGGCTCGATCGACACGTTGCGCGGGCTCAAAGAGAACGTCATTGTGGGCCGCCTGATCCCTGCCGGAACCGGCATGGAGTACTACCGCAACGTGCAGCTTTCGCCGGAGCTTGAAGAGGCCGCCGCGCAGGTTCAGCAAGAGGTGACCGCGGCGATCGAGGCCGAGGAACGGGAGCTCGAGCAGATGCGGATGGAAGGCGAACAGGAAGAGATGGCCGCCGAGTAGGTATTTGGTACCGTTCTCTACGCTTCGCGCACAAGCAAGGCGGACTCTCACGAGAGTCCGCCTTTGCTGTTCCAACAATGAGTTGGCACCCAGCCAGCCACGTCTTAGAAGCAACGTGGGAAAGGACGTGCGCACTCTTATAGGAGTTCTAGTTGCGCGGAGCATGCATGCATCTCACACGATCGGTCGCTTCCTTCTTTGCTTGTTCGTTGATCTTTTCTCTCCATTCAGCTTCGGCTCAGTACGGAGCTCCGCAGGGGCCTCCATCGGGCTATCAGCAGGGCCAAGGCGGATGGGATAACCCGCCTGCCGAGTATGCGGACGACCTGCAGCGCCGTGCCTTTCACGACGGTATCGAATCGGCGCGACAGGACTTTCAGAACCATCGTGCTTTCGACCCGGCTACGCATGATCAGTTCCGGCATCCACACGTTCCCTTTCCCGCCCGCGACACGTACCGGGAGGCCTACAAGCGTGGCTACTTTATGGCGGTGAAACATCTGCAGGGCCAACAGGGCGCGTACGGCGCACCTCCTCCGCCGCAGCAAGGCTACCAGCCGCAACCGGGTGGATGGGAGACTCCACCTTCCGAATATGCGGACGACCTGCAGCGCCGCGCGTTCCATGATGGAATCGAGACGGCGCGGAGTGACTTCCAAAATAATCGTCCTTCCGATCCTGCTGCGCACGAGGAGTTCCGCCACCCACAGGTTCCCTTTCCGGCGCGCGACACGTACCGGCAGGCCTACAAGCGCGGATACTTCACGGCAATGCAACATCTGCGGGGCGGCGGTCCGGGAGGTCCGCGCTAGCGCAGGAACACTGTGCCAGGAGAGCAATCTCCGGTTGGGACTGGCGCATGCGAGAGCCCTCGCGTGCAGTTTGACCTTGCGCAAGGGCGGATGTAGCGTATCTGGTGTCAACACGCATCCTACGACGCATGGCAGACGAAGAGAAAAGCTCAGAGTTGAAGTCCGGCGGCGTGGGACCGACCCTCTTCTACATCATGCTGGGCGTTATCTTGGCTTTGCTGCTGCTGTTTCTGATCGTGCGGCCTAAAGGAACGCAGTCGGGTGGGTCCGATCAGAAGAAGTCCTCGTTAGAGTGTCTGCCGCATCGTTCACCCTTGCCTGAGAGCGAGCTAGCGGCGTACAAGCTGCAGCGGCACTCCGCTCTTCGGACGCAGGCTGATAGCAGGATTGACCGCCAGCTTCGCCGCGCTTCGAGCGGCTGGGCTTAGCCGCCAATCCCTTGCGACGACTGCCAAGACCAGCGTCCCCTCCATCCAGGCCAGACCCTCGGCGATGCACTGGCGGCTGCCGCCGGCAAAGGGAAAGTACGCGTAGCGCGGCCGCGCGGATCGTGCCTGCCGTGTCATGCGGCCGGGATCGAAACGCTCCGGATCGTCGTACAATCGCGGATCGCGATGGACGGCGTACTGCGGCGCAAAGAGTGTAGCGCCCACGGGAATGGGGTATCCGGCGATCTCATAGGGCTTGGCGCAGGTGCGCGCCGTCACCCACACTGGAGGGTACAACCGCATGGTCTCCGCAAAGACCTGCGTGGCATAGGTCAGGCGCTCGTAGTCGGCGGCTGTCGGCGTACGGGTGCCAAGCACCGCTCTTGCCTCCTCAGAGAGCCGCTGCTGCACGTCAGGATGATGCGCGAGCAGATGCAGCGCAAAGGAGAGCGCGTTGGCGGTCGTCTCGTGCCCGGCGAGGATGATGGTCACGCACTCATCGTGGAGCTGCTGGTCGGTCATGGTGTTGGAGGCGGTGCCGCCCTCGGGGTCGGTGGCATGCAGCAGCATGGAGAGCAGGTCGCCGCGGTCGGCCGGGTCGCTGCGACGTTCATCGATCATGGCATAGATCAAGCGATCCAGGTGCGCCTTGCCGTTGCGCAGCCGCGTCATGGCAGGAATGGGAAGCTGCTGAATCTGTTTTGCGAAAGGCAGGAACGACAGCGGCAGAAAGCTCATGAACGAGTCGACCGCGGAGGCGATGGCCGCTACATCGTCCAGCGTGTCGAGATCGAAGAGACACTTGCCGACGATCCGCAGCGCAAGCTCCAGCATCTGCGGATGCAGGTCGATTACCGTATCTACCGGCCAGCGGGCAATGAGAGCTTCGGTCTGCGCACCGATCACCTCGGCGTAGGCCGCGATGCGCTCGCGCAGGAAAGCAGGCTGGGCCAGGCGGCGCTGACGCATGTGCAGCGGCTCCTCGGACGTAAGCAGGCCGTGGCCAAGCACCTGCCGCGCGGACTGCATGACGAGGTTGCGATGATGGTTCGGCGCATCCTTCACCATCATGTCCGCGATGAGGTCCGGATGATTGAGTTGGTAGACGTTCCGGTTCAGCGCGCGGTAGAAGACCAAGTCGCCATAGCGCCCGGCATTCTCGAGAACAAAGTCCGCGGTACTTTGGCGAAACGCGCGTCCGTTCAGCAAGCGCGGCAGCAGGGCCGGTCCTGCGGGAACACGCGGAGTGCGGCCGGGGCGGATGTCGAGCGGCGGGGAAGTCACTGCAGACCATTGTAAGAGGTGAATGCGTCCGGCGCTTTCCTTGTGTGAAAGCAAGGCATCCCGCATAAGCTGGAGGCATGGCGAATCGTTATGGAGAAGCGGCATTGATTGCGGTCCGCATGCAGACCTTCGGTAAACCATTGTCTGCCGCGGAGCGGTGGATGGCCGCGGTGCGGCAGGTGTATCCGACGACGCCGATCGGGCAGAAGAAGAGCGGACCGAGAAACGCATTTGTGGGTGTATGCGAGGCGGGTCTGGTCAAGGGCGTCGCTTCCGGTGCGGCGGAGCCGGGGACGTCCGCGGCGGCCCGCAACAAAGCCTACGCGGTTCACGCGGTAGAGCTGCTGCGCGCGGGAACGCATACGACGGTGAGTCAGTTGTGGTCGGCGGTGAGCGACGATGCGGCGGGCGAACATGCAAGCCAGATGGATGTCGTTCTGGCGCTTTGGAAGAATGGTTTGATTCTTTGAGGTAAGCCAAGCTCTCCCACTCATCACCAGTCAGGAGATGAACGGGAGAGCTTGCGAAGTGCGATCAGGCCTAACCCCTGGTCTTCGGCGGGAAGCCATTGAACATCTTGTCGATGTCCTTGTTCACCCGTTTGAATTCCTTATCGCCGTTATTGCTCACCTCGTCCGATACGCGGCCACGCCACACAAGCTGGTGGGTGCTCGAGTCATACATGTCGATCATCAGCGTGCCGACCGGGACTTCCTGCACGGTCGTCTGCGTTCCACCGCCCCAGCCGCCGCCCCAACCGCCCCATCCACGCCAGCCCCATCCGCCGCCGCCGAGGCCGTCGTAAAAGGTGTTGTACTCCTGCTTGTTTTTGACGCCGCCAATCGCTGTGATTGAAACGTCGCCACCCGAGGGAACCATCTGGTAGCCGGCTTTGGACAGGTCGGCGGTTACCTCGTCCTTAATACGCTGTTGATAGAGCGGGTCCGAGGTCTGCACTTTATAGAAAGAAAACGTGTGATAGGCGCGGAAGTTCGCATTGTGATCGTAGTCGGTGGACACGTTGGCGGCCGCAAGAGGCGATGCCGTCAAGGCCGCGAGCGAGAGGCCGAGCATGGTGTTGCGAAACGTTTGATTGCGAAACGATAGCATGAACAGTCCTCCTGATCTGCCGCAGGTCGAACAGCCGCTGCGTCGCAAGATCGGTAGGTTAGATGGCGGTAGGCGGAGAAGGTTTGCGTTTCAGCGATGCGGATCGGCTTTGCGATAGAGCGTGTACGTGCCGAAGCTCCCGGCCGGCGTCCAGTGACGCTGCAGCTCGTCGAACATGAGCGCGCCGGCGAGGAAGGGCGTCTGGCGGACCTTATACGTGTAACCCAGGCGCAGATAGCGCTTGAATCCACCGTTGTCGATGTCGTCGGACGTGACCAGCTTCCATCCGCGCGGCACCATGAGGAAGGCCGCGTCGCGCATCTCGATGATTTTCCGCTCCTCGGACGCGCGGTCGAGCGGCATGACGCAGAAGTACTCCGGCTGGAACTGGCCGGAGGCGGTCAAGGCATCGGTCAGGCGCAGAGGCATATTCCACGGAAACAGCGCGCGATGCGGTCCCAGCGCCTGCCGCAGAGACTGGATGGTTGCGGGTGTGAGTGCGTCGTCGACGTCGATATTGTGAAACGTCTTGGTCAGCAGAAGCTTGTAAAAGTCGTAGTCCTGCAGCTGCGTGTAGAGGAACGTGAGCGCGATGGCGGCGACGCCGAGTGTGCGCCAGCGGGGCACGGCCTTATCGAAGGCGATAAACGCCAGCAGATATGCGCCCAGCCCGTTGAAGAAGACGTGCAGCGGGTCGCTGCGGCCGAGCGCGGAGGGCAGCAGACCCAGCGAGACGACGTAGATCGGCAGCAAGATACGCGCCGTGGCGGGTGCCTCGCGCAGGCTCCAGACGACCGCCAGCGGCGCGAGCGCGACCACGGCCACCAGCAGCGCCAGGATGTGCGGCACCGGCTGAATGATCAGGTTGAAGCCGCCGCCGGCGAACCTGCCCAGAGTCTCGAGCGAATTATGCGCGGCAAGGACTGCATACACGGCTACCGCGGCCAGCGTTGCCGCGCAAACCCAAAGCCAGGAGCGGCGGAAGCTGAGCCCGCGGTACAGCCCATAGGCAAGCCCCGCGCCGCCGAACGCCAAGCCCAGCTCCGGCGAGGTAAACAGCATCAGCAGCTCGCCCACGCCGGCCACCAGTGCGGCTCCGGCGAGCGTTCCACATGTGCCCAGCAGCACCGCCGCCGCCAGCGGCAGCAGAAAACGCAGCAGCGAGTAGTTCAATCCGAGCAGCGGATCCATGGCTCCGAAGACGATCAGCGCGAAGGCCGCCACGCGCAGGCTGTTGCGTATCGGCAGCGCCCGCAGAATATAGAACAGCAGGCAGACCCCCACCGCCTCGGCCGCAGCCAGTGCGACCACGTAGCCGGCCACCCTAGAGAGGCCGAATACGCCGAAGAGCCTGAGGAAGCTCGCCGGCCACTCGTACAGTAGAAGACCATAGGGGAACTCGAAGTCGCGGTAGATCCGCCCATGGAAGACAAGCCTCGTGCGCAGCTGCGTCAGGAAATACCCTGCGTCCGAGTAATAAAAGCCATCGCGAACGACGAACGAGCCAAGCGCCGCTGTAAAGGCCACAAGGGCGAGGACGCCCCAGAACAGGTGCCGGTATGTCAGCGTGCCTCGGGTCTCAGCTGATTCCGCCTCACTCTTGGCTATCGACGCAAAGGGATCAAAGCGCAGCCGCCAGCAAATTGCCGCCACGGCGACGCTGATACAGGCGATTCCCACCATCGCCACGCGATTGTTTGCGCCCGCGCTGTAAGCCCGTGAATAGCTCGGGTTGTGCGGCGGAAAGAAGAAGGGAAGCACGAAGGTCACGAAGAACGTAGCCAGCGCAACGCCGGTCCAGCCCAGCCACACCGGCAGACCACTCCGCCCACCGTGCCGCGCAGCGCCGGGAGCGGAAGCAGAGATCAGCATTGCGCGCCCGCCGGTGTCGCCGGAGAGGTGGCGTCGGGCGCAAGCAGCGGTGAAGCCGGGAAAAGAGTCGCGCGAAGCATACCCGGAGAGTACCGCAGTTGCGCACAACTGAGCGTAGATCTGCGACGAACCGGCCGCCGCAACCATCCACTATAGTGATCGAGAGTCCAAACTGGACGGGAGCAGCAATGAACGGCTTGAGAACCATTACCGCAGCACTGGCACTGATCGTGACACTGGCCCTGGCGTCAGCCGCCGAGGCGCAGGACGCGCAACCGCCGGCCCACCCCTATTTTCCGCGAGCCATCTACTCCGAGACGGCCAATCCCAAGACCGACATCGCCGCCGGCCTGAAGCAGGCGCACCTTCAGCATAAACGCGTCATCCTGGACTTCGGCGGCGACTGGTGCGGTGACTGCCAGGTGCTCGACATTTATTTTCATGAGCAGCCCAACCTTGCCGTGCTCGAGAAAAACTTCATCCTGGTACACGTCTTTATCGGCCACATGGATAAGAACATCAACCTCGCCGCGCACTATGGCGTCCCTATCGGCAAGGGTGTCCCGGCGCTTGCCGTTCTGGACGCCGATGGCAAGGTGCTTACCTCGCAGCGCACGGGCCAGTTCAACGACATGCGGCACATGGACCTGGGAACCGTCACAGCCTTCCTGAACAAGTGGAAGGCATAAGCAAAGCGGCGCACCCCGCTGCAAGCGAGCGTTCTCTCCCGGCCGTGCGCCCGTTGCCGCGGCTTGGTGAACTGCTGCGTGTCGCCGCGGCTAACCTGCTGGCGCATGACGCTCTCTATCTCGCGCAGTCGGCGGCGTACAACAGCATCGTCGCGCTCTTCCCGGCGTTGGTGGTCTCGGCCGCGGTGATCGCGCTGCTGCCTGACGTTGCGCCGCTGAAGCTAGCCATCGGCTCGTTCTTCGACCAGGTGCTGCCGTCGGATGTCTTTCCTCTGCTCACCAGCTACTTCACGGGCTCTTCGGTCGGCGCCCATACCGGACGCACACTTCTGCTGGCCGCGCTCGTCAGCTTCACCGGGGGGTCGAGCGTTCTGGTTATTCTGATGGAAGGTCTGCGCCGCGCGCTCGATCTGCCCAAGAACTGCTGGAGCTTCTGGCAGCGGCGCATCCGGTCGCTGTTGCTCGTTCCGCTGTCGCTGGTTCCTCTGCTGCTGGCGACGGTGGCCGTCGTCTTCGGGCAAAGGGCCACGGTGTGGGCCGCCGGCTCAGTCAGTCCGGCGATGCGCCCGGCATTGCTCGCTCTGGCCTTTCTGGCGCGCTGGACCGTTGCGGTCGGCGCGGTCGTGGCGCTCACGGCGCTGATCTACGGGGTCGGCACGCCGCATCGCCAGACCTGGCGGCAGACGCTCCCTGGCGCCGTGGTTGCCACCGGGTTGTGGTTTCTCAGCACGCTGGCCTTCGGCTGGTATGTCACGCGCTTTGCGAATTACAGCCAGGTGTACGGGCCGCTGGGCGCCGGCATCGCCCTGCTCTTTTGGCTCTATCTCGTCTTTCTCAGCCTGTTGTCGGGAGCCGAGTTCAATGCCGTTCTTGCCGGGCGGAACGAGCCTGTTTCGCTCACCTCGGCCCTCGGCCAACCCGGCCAGATAACGTGAGCCGTACAGAGAGGCTCCCGGCGCGGCACGCAGAGCGGGTAGAATGACCTTCGTAGCGGGTATCCAAGCTAGACCAACCAGCCAGACCAACCAGCCAGACACAATCGTCAGGCGAAAGCAGCCAGGCAAAATCCTCACCTCCCCCAGTAGCTGAGGGTTTAGAAAGATTCGGACACGTTCCATGACAAGCACCTTTGAGACCTCCCGCAACGCAGCCGCGGGGCTTGCCCGATCACGCGGGCGCCGAGCCAAGATTGTTGCCACCCTGGGGCCTTCCTGCAGCACCGTGCCGCTCTTTCGCCAGCTTGTCCGGGCGGGGCTCGATGTGGCGCGGCTGAACTTTTCGCACGGCTCGCACGAGCAGAAGGCGGAGCTCATCCGCATGGTCCGGCAGGTCGCGCTCGAGGAGCGAAAGCCGATCTGCATTCTCGCCGATCTGCAAGGCCCCAAGATCCGCACCGGCGTGCTCAGCAATCACAGGCCGGTTCTGCTGGAGGCCGGCAAGCTGCTTACGATCACGCCGCGACCGATTGAGGGCACCGCGGAGCTCGTCAGCACCGTCTTCACCACGCTGGCCGAGAATCTCGAGCCAGGCTCGCGCATTCTGCTCTCGGACGGGCTGATCGAGCTGACTGTGGTCCGCATCGAGGGCGTGGATGTCGTCTGCGAGATCGTCAACGGCGGCCTGCTCGGCGAGAAGAAGGGAATCAACCTGCCCGGGATCGCCGTCAACGTGCCGTCCCTCACCGCGAAGGACGAGGAAGACCTGATCTTCGCGATCGGCCAGGAGGTGGACACCGTCGCGGTCTCCTTCGTGCGCACCGCGGAGGACGTGCGCCACGTCAAGAAGCGCGTCGCCGCGCTCAACTCCGATGCCTGGGTCATTGCCAAGCTCGAAAAGCCGCAGGCAATCGAGCACCTGGACTCGATTCTCGAGGTCGCCGACGGCATCATGGTCGCTCGCGGAGACCTCGGCGTCGAGGTGCCGCCGGAGAAGGTTCCGGCTATCCAGAAGCATATCATCAAGCGCGCGGCGGAGTTCCGCAAACCCGTCATCACCGCCACTCAGATGCTCGAGTCCATGATCGAGAACCCGCGCCCGACCCGCGCCGAGGCCTCGGACGTCGCCAACGCCATCTACGACGGAACCGACGCCGTCATGCTCTCCGGCGAAACCGCCGCCGGCAAGTATCCCGTAGAAGCCGTTGCCATGATGGCCAAGATCGTCAGCGAGACCGAGCACCAGATCCGCGTCGATCCCTTACCCAGAGAGCGCTCCCGGCGTACTACCCGGCTGAGCGTCGCCGAGACCATCTGCGAGTGCATGGCGCACTCGGCCGAAGACCTCGAGGTCTCCGCCATCGCCATCTTCACCGAGACCGGCGCCACCGTCCGTCTGCTCTCAAAGTACCGGCCGGACCCGCCCATTTACGCGCTGAGCCCCTACCAGCGCGTCATCAATCGCACCATGATGCTGTGGGGCACCTATCCCATTCTGTGCGAGCGCTTCAGCGATACCGACAAGCTGGTCGATATGGCTGAGCGCATTCTCGAAGATCTCGGCTTCGTGCAGCAGCGGCAGGTAGTCGGCATCGTCGCCGGCACCCGCACCAAATCGGGCGCGACGAACTTCATGCGGCTGCATATGGTTGGCGACCGCGATGTGGAAGGCTGACGGGTCGTTCTCTTGGCAGCGCATCGCTTGCGGCTGCGAAAGCGTTGACCGCAAGCCTCAGGCGTGGGCAAGCACCTGCCCGGCCGCGGCGGTGTAGCATTGGTTCCGGCCGGCCCGCTTGGCGGAATAGAGCGCCTGGTCCGCTCTCGACAACCAAAGCTCAGGAGAGACAAACTCCCTTTCCAGGGCGGAGATGCCGAAGCTTGCCGTTACCCGCAGCGGCTCGTTCAGAATCATCGGACTGTCGTGCAAAGCGCAGCGCAGCTTCTCCGCCACCTGCATCGCCTGGTGCAACTCGATATCCGGAAGCAGAATGCCGAACTCCTCGCCGCCAAGTCTGCCGAGCAGGTCCTCCTTGCGCAGGATGGCCATCAGCCGGTTGCTCACGGTGCGTAAGACAACATCGCCGGCCGGATGTCCGTAGGTATCGTTGACCTGCTTGAAGTGATCGATGTCCATGGTGAGCAGCGTCGCCGATTGTCCGCGGCGGACAAATTTTGAGATGGCCTTCTCCATCTCGAGCAGGAAGCTTCGCCGGGTTGCCGCGCCGGTCAGCGAATCGATCTGCGCGATCCGGCGCAGCTCCAGCTCGTCCACGGCAAGCGCCGCGAAGCTCTTCAACACGTCTACCTGCCCAGGACTGAACGCGCGAGGCTGCACATCGAGAGCGCACAGGGAGCCGAGATTGTATCCGTCCGGAGTCGCCAATGGAACGCCCACGTAGCTGCGAATGAAGGGCTCTCCCGTTACAGTCGGATATTGCGCAAAACGCGCATCCTGCAAGGTGTCAGGAACGACGAGAGGCTGGCGCGTCTGGATGGTGTGCGTGCAGAAGGAATGATCGCGCGGCAGGTCCGAGCTGTCCATGCCCACACACGACTTGTACCATTGACGGTCTGCGTCGATGAGCGAAAGGGTGGAGATGGGCACATGCAAAACCGCCCGGACCAGACCGGTGATGCGTTCAAACGGCGCCTCACGCGGCGTATCTAGAATCTCGTACCGGTGCAGCGCAGCCATGCGGCCGGATTCATCCTGAAGCTTTGCATCCAACATGGCTACCTCACCATTGCTTTGATTGCGCGAAGCAACTCTTCTTTGTAGGAATCGACAATGACCGAGACGCTTGCCTCGATCTGCTCCTCGTGTACGCCGACCGAGTGCAGGTTGATAACCAACTGGGCCAGATTTTCGCGATGCCGCTGCAGACTCTCCTGCAGCGGCTCAGGAATCTCCAGGTCCGCAAACGGATCTTTTTGCATCAATGAACTCATCACTCACCTGAGCACTGCAGCGCTGAGCGAGGACGATACCTATGCATCCATTCGAGGAGCGCGGTGGAACGCCATGCCAGCAATTTCGTCAATCTTAGTGCTTCAGGCAAAGACCTGAAAATGACGCGAAGGTGGAATTACCCTCGCGCCCTTTTCAGTTCAGTCTTCAGAGAGGATCCGCAGCGCAGCGGTTGCGAACGTTACGGCAGCTTGGCAATCTCAGCCTTGGCCGAGGCGATCGCTTCGGCGGCAATCTCCGGTCCCTTGGAAATGCCTTCCGCGGTAATGACGGTGATGTCTCGAACGCCGAGAAAGCCGAACATCGACCGTAGATACTTCTCTTGAAAGTCGTACGCTTCGGAAGGAGATCCAGGACCATACTGGCCGCCGCGTGTGGAGAGAATGATAAGCTTCTTGCCGCCGCACTGACCCTCCGGGCCGGTGGCGCTGTATTTAAACGTGACACCCGGGACCACGATCAGGTCGATCCAGGCCTTGAGCTGAGATGGAATGTTAAGGTTGTACATCGGGGCGCCGATGAGGACGATATCGGCCGCAAGAAACTCCTCAAGAACCTCCTTGCCCGTCTCGAGCTCAGCCTTCTGTTCCGGGGTCTGTTGCTCCTCGTTATCGCCGTATATGCGGAGAACCGCGGTGTAGTGGCGGAGTGTGTCCTTCACGAGGTCGCGGTAGATGTACTCGGCGCCGGGATTGTTGCTCTTGAGCTTTTCGGCCGCCGCCGCGGTCAGTGGACGGCTGACGGACTTCTCACCCGTTACGCTTGAGTCGACGTGCAGGATCTTCATGGAGAATCATTCCTTTCATGGTCGATGCAGGATATGGACGTTGGATGAGCGATTCGCGTCAAGGGTGCAGTTGATTCCCTAAAAGGAGAAATTGCAGCTCACAGGATGGCTTAGCGGAGAGCGGCATCCACCTCTTTATAAAAGCTGGGCGCTTTCAGGATTTCACGGGGTTTGGAGCCGTCGGCGGGGCCGACCAGTCCGTCCTTCTCCATCATGTCGATGAGGTGGGCGGCGCGGCCATAGCCGATGCGCAGGCGGCGCTGCAGCAGCGAGGTCGAGGCCTTGCCAAACTCGAAGACGAGGCGAACGGCATCGTCGAAGAGGTCGTCGTTGTCGTCTCCGTTGCTGGGGCCGTCGCCGGCGGTGTCCGCTTCTTTCTCGTCTTTGGGGCCTTCGAGGAAGCCCTGGACGTACTCGGCTTCGCCCTGGGCGCGCCAGAACCCGGTGACTGCGGAGATCTCCTTTTCCGTGACGAAGGGGGCGTGCACGCGCTGCAGGCGGCTGGTTCCGGGCGGCAGGTAAAGCATGTCGCCGCGGCCCAGGAGCGATTCCGCGCCGTTCGAGTCGATGATGGTGCGCGAGTCGACCTTGGTGGCGAGGCGGAAGCTCATGCGCGTGGGGACGTTGGCCTTGATGAGGCCGGTGATCACGTCGACGCTCGGCCGCTGCGTGGCGAGGATCAAATGGATACCGACGGCGCGGGCCATCTGGGCGAGCCGGGTGATGGACTCTTCGACGTTCGAGCGGTCGAGCATCATCAAGTCGGCGAGCTCGTCGATGATGATGATGATATAGGGCAGCGGCTCCTGGTTGACGTCTTCGAAGAGGTACTCGGAGCCGTGGTCGAAGAGCCTGTTGAACTGGTCGATGTTGCGCACATGATTTGCTGCCAGCAACTTGAGACGGCGCTCCATCTCGCGGACCGCATTGCGCAAGGCGTTGGCGGCGAGCTTAGCTTCGGTGATGATGGGCGTGAAGAGGTGCGGGATGCCCTCGTACATGCCGAGCTCGACGCGCTTGGGATCGACCAGGATCATGCGGACCTGCTCGGGCGTGGACTTGAAGAGCACGCTCATGATCATGGCGTTGATGGCGACCGACTTGCCGGAGCCGGTGGAGCCCGCGATCAGCACGTGCGGCATGCTGGCGAGGTCGGCGGTGACGATGCGGCCGTTGATGTCTTTGCCGAGGGCGATGGCAAGCTTGCTCTTCGACTGCGCAAAGGACTCGCACTCGACCACGTCGCGCAGCCAGATCGTCTCGCGGTCGTGGTTGGGGACCTGGATGCCGACGGTCGATTTGCCGGCCATGCGCTCGATGAGGATGGACTCGGCGGCCATTGCCAAGCAGAGGTCGTCGGCCAGTCCGGTTACGCGGGAGTACTTGACGCCGGCATCGGGGCGGAACTCGAAGGTGGTGACCACGGGGCCGGGGTTGATCTGGGTGACCTGGCCGTCGACGCCGAACTCGCCGCATTTCTCGACGAGGGTGCGCGCCTCTTCGCGGAGGGCCTCTTCGCGGACGATCTTCGGCTCTTCGGATTGATAGAGCAGGTTCGAGGACGGGAGCTTGTAGCCGCGGACGGAACGTGCGGTAATGGCGACGGGCTTCTGGTTGGCGTCGGCGCGGCGTCCGAAGGTGGGTTCACCGGCGGCCGCGGTTTCCGGCTCCGGCGCGGACGTGGCGGGCTTGGGAGCCGCAGGCTTAGGCGCAGATTCGAGAGCGGCCATGGGAAGCGGACGAGCCGCTTCGACAACGCGGATGGGAGCCGGAGAGAGAAAGGAAAAGGGTTCTTCCTCCTCGCGGGTGAGAAAGCTCGTCTGCGCAGCCGCAGAAAAGTCCGGCGAGTCGAGCTCATCGGGCTGCGGCGGCAGCGGGGCGGCAGCCGCGGCGAGCGCTTCGGCAAACGGCGCAGCGGCGGCGGCGGCCGTGGAGAACGAGGTGACGGGCGGGGCGTCGACGTGGGTGCGCGGCATCGCTTGCCAGACGGACGCGGCGGGTGCGGCCGCCGGAGCCTCCTGCGGGACAGCCGCCGCGGTGCGCTGGCGTCTGCGGCTCAGCCAGCCGAAAAGGCCGGAAAGAAGGGTGTGCGACGGGGCGCGATGGGCTTCGGCGGCGGCGCGGGTTGTCGCTTCGCGCTCGCGTCGCGCCTGAGCGTCGAGCTTCTCGCGCCTGGAGCCGAACGGTTCGCCCTCTTCGTCCAGCATCTCGGGCGCAAACGCGGCGGCCGGCTTGCGGCGAAAGCGGTTCCAGCGCTCGCGCAGAGCGCCGATAAAAGCAAAGTGAACCGTCAGCCACTCGCGTGCGGTGTTGAAGCTGAAGGTGGTGACGAGGTACAGCGCAAGCGCCACCATCAGCGTGACGACAAGCGAGGCGCCTGGCAGGTTGAGGCTCTGAACGAGCACGCCGGCGACCAGCACGCCGGAGAGGCCGGCGATCGGCAGAGCGCTGTGCCACAGGAGATGCCCAGGAAGCAGGGCGAGCGCGGCAGGAGCGAAAACCAGCCAAAGCGCCAAGCCGAAACATTTGGCGAAGGGCGAGCCCGCCGGCCGCGAGCGCAGCCAGCAGACGCCCAGGCGCGCGAGCAGAACCGGCAAGAAGAGCGAAGCCACGCCCAGAATCTGCAGCAGCGCGTCCGCGGTGTAGGAGCCGGTCGGGCCGATCCAGTTATGCGCCGGCCGGTTTGCCGGAGCGAGCGCGCCGACGGTGTCGAACGATGGATCGGCCGGCGTGTAGCTCAGCAGAGCAAGCAGCAGCAGCACCGCGCTTACCAGGACGAGCAATCCCAGCACTTCATTGAGGCGGCGATTGCGGGTTGGGGTGGCGATCAGGCGAAGTGGCTTCATCGTTTCTCTTCCCGGGAACGTGGCCGGGGACGCGAGATGCGCGAACGGCGCATCTTCCCAGCCCGGAGTCCCTGATCGATTACAACAGACCGGGCCGTTTTTCCGGGTGCGTGGAGCGGATCGGGAATCAGGATGCAAACCATCCTGGACGCGCGGCATCTACTCGCTTACATACCAGATGCGTGGGCATTGGCTCGCGCAGTGTGTGGCGTTTTGGCAGGGGAGCGGGATTTTCGCGATTTCTCCTGCTTGCCTTCGGCGAAGGAGAATCGCAGACAGCCGATGGACCCTGCTCCAAGCGCCACCGACATTTTTGAAGCTCCGAGGACGAAAGGACGCCCATGGCCGAGATGAGCAACAGTGATATGGAAAAGGTTCTAAAAAACGTGATCAACGTACTCGAAGACGGTCAAAAGGGCTTTGCCGATATCGGCGAGCATCTGAAAGACGACACGCTGAAGCGTTACTTTCTGGCTGAGTCGTTGAAGCGGGCCAACTTTCGCGGCGAGCTTGAGAATGAACTGCACCGCCATGGGGTCAAGGATATTCACGAAGAGGGCACGACGGCCGGCGCAATCCACCGCACATGGGGCGACCTGAAGGCGAAGATCTTCGGGGCCAGTGATCACACACTCCTGGCCACGGCGGAGCAGGGTGAAGACTCCGCGAAGAAGACCTACAAGGAGGCGCTTGAGAAGGAGCTGCCTGCGCCGCTGCGTCAGCTGCTCGAAGAGCAGAACCGGCACATCATCAGCTCTCACGACTACGTCAAAAACCATCGGGATGTTACCGCGTCTAAATAGGCAGAACGCAGCGACGTTGGGCGGTGGGCCTCGAACCCATCGCCCTATTTTTATGAGGAGCCAAGCATGACCGTGGGTCGTATCGGATTGGCTGTGCTCTTTCTTGGTGCCGGATCGATCCACTTCGTCTCTCCGGCAAGCTACGAGCGGATTGTGCCTCCCTATCTGCCTGCGCCGCATGCTCTGGTGCTCATCAGCGGAGCGTGCGAGATGCTGGGCGGCGCGGGGCTGCTGCTGCCCTTCAGCCGGCGGATCGCGGCTTGGGGCTTAGTGGCTTTACTGATCGCCGTGATGCCGGCCAACGTGCAGATGGCGCTCGATCACGCGCATTGGCCGAAAATCCCGGAGTGGGCGCTATGGGCAAGACTGCCTGTCCAGCTGCCGCTGATCGCCTGGGCGTGGATGTATACCCGGGCTAAAGCCGCATAGGTCCGAAGTGCAGGTAAAAGACGACTGAGGAAGCCAGCAAGCAATAGATCCCGAACAGATACCACTTGCCCGACTCGAGCCAACTGGAAAGCCACCGGAGCGCCACCAGGCCGGCCAGGAACGCAAAGAACGCGCCCAGGAAGCTGAACATCAGGCCCGATTTGAGATCGACAGGCGTGCCGAGCGCGGCCTGCGCATGGGCATTCTTGAAGAGGCGAAGACCTTCGCGTGCCACGACCGGCGGCGTCAGCACGACGGCCAGCGCGAAGCTGAAGCGCTCCGCCCGCTCCTTGGTCGCGCCGGTAAGCATACCGGTCGAGATCGTGGTGCCGGAGCGGGAGAAGCCGCGGAAGGGAAGCGCAAGTCCCTGCACGAAGCCCATCCAGCCGGCCTGGCCCATGGTGACGCCTCCGGTGCCGAAATTGCCGGTAATGGACTGGCGGACGGGCGGCGGCGCAATCTGCCGGCGCTCGATCAGGCCGGCAATCAGGATCAGCAGACCTGCAGCGGCAAGCGCTGGCGCGACCAGGTCGAGACGTCCGAAGAGCTGCTCGATCTCCGCCTTGGGCTGACCGGCAAACATGGTCTTCTCGATGACTTTCTGCAGACCGAAGCCGATGACGCCGGTGAGCAGCGTGGCCCAGACAACGCGGATGGCAAAGCGTTTGAAGGCGTCGGCGCTTGAAAAGTAGGTGTTCACCCAGGTCTTCCAGAAATAGGCGATCACCGCGAACATGGTGCCGGTGTGAAGCATCACCAGCAGCAGCGTCATCTGCGGAGCCGCGGGGTCGAGATGCATCAGCTTTTCCGCGACGACGACGTGGGCGGAGCTCGAGACAGGCAGCAATTCGGCGAGACCCTGCACGACGGCAAGGACGATGACTTGGAGTAGGTCCATGCGGTCTATTTTAGCCGGGCATTGTCGCGGTTTGCGCTAATCCCGGTCGTTTCCGTAGATCGAAAGCCCCTGCTTGACCCGGAAAGCGATGGAGACGGCGCGGGCCGTATAGTCCGATCCGCCGAAGCGCCGCTGCATCTCCTCGGCCATGGCCTGAGTGCGTTGCGCGGCGTTGTCGGCGCGCTTATGGTCGTCCTGCACGGTGTACATGGAGACCAGCACGCCCTCGCGATAGACGGCGTTGTAAAAGGCCTCCGGGGCCTTGGGCGATTCAGGGTATTGCTCGGCGTATTTGAGGTAGAGATTGGCTTCCATCTCGGGGCACTTGGGAAGGCCTTGCCAGTCGCCGCAGAGCTTGTTATCGAGCAGGTCATACGCCGCGAGAAACGCATACTTCGTCCCCGGATAGAGCTTGATGACTTTCTTAAGCGGACCGTCATAGATCGCCGGCCGAAGGTACGCCTCCTGCTCCTTGGCCGAGGGCAGGGTGGAGTTGTCCAGCTTTTCGAGCTGCCAGCGGATGTCGGCAGCGCGCCAGGCCGCCTCACCTCCCATGCGGGAGTCGGGAAAGTAGTCGTTCACGCGCTGGTAGAGCATGTGCGCGGCCTGGGCAGCGCCTTTGGGCGGATGCGGCTCGCTGGCCTGCTCCTCGAGATTGGCCGCGGCGCCGAAGAGGATGACGTCGCCGTTGGGCGTCCGCGGGGTGACGATGCCTTTGTCCTTGACCCATCCGGTCTGCGGGAGCGGCTTGTCGTCCGTGCTGAACTCGGGCTCGCGGTCCGGATCGCCCTGGTCGGCAGTGTCCGTGTTGGCGAAGACCTTGATCCACGGGCCGTTGTGGTCGGTCACCACCATCTCGTGGCCGGGCGTCACCTCGGCCACCTTTTGCGAAGCGTCGTCGGGCGAGACATAGACGATGGTGTTGTGGAGCGTGGTGGCGCGGGCGGATTTATCGTAGCCGGAGCGATTGTCCTTCTGTGCCAGCGCGGGCAGAAGGGCAAGCAGAGCAACGAAAAGAGCAGCAGCGCGCATGGCTATTGGACGTCGCCGGGGACCAGTTCGGCTACCAGCGAGACCTGGAGTGTGGCCAGCAGTGCGGGCTCGATGTTTCCTCCGCTGAGCACAACGACGACCTTGCGGGCGGTGGGCAGCTCATGCGCATGGAAGAGCGCGGCGGCCAGGGTGACGGCGCCGCTGGGCTCGGGGACGAGATCGGTATGGGTCAGCAGGGTACGCATGGCGGAGAAGATCTCGTCCTCGCGGACAGCCACGATGCCATCGACAAAGCGGAGGATGTGCTCGAAGTTGAGCGCGCCGAGCGATTGCGTGCGAAGACCGTCGCCGATGGTACGCGTGGTGAGGGCGGCCGGCCACTCGACCAGGGTACGGGTGTCGAAGGACTCCTTGGCGTCGGCGGCAAGCGCGGGTTCGGCCCCCCAGACGCGCACCGCGGGATTGCACAGGCCCGCCTTCGCAGACAGTTTTACTGCCGTGGCGACGCCGCTGAGCAGCCCGCCGCCGCTCACGGGCGAGAGGACCAGGTCCACGTCCGGCAGTTGCCGCGCAATCTCGAGACCGCACGTAGCCTGGCCTGCGATGATGTGCGGATGATCGTACGGCGGAATGATCGAGTAGCCGTGGACGGCGGCGAGTTCCTCAGCCTTGAGCTTGCGCGCGGAGCTGGCCGGACCGACGAAGACGACCTCGGCCCCGAGTGCGCGCGTGGCGTCGATCTTCACCTGCGGAGCGTTGTCCGGCATGACGATGACGGCCTTGGCGCCAAGCGCGCGGGCGGCGTAGGCGACGCCCTGCGCATGATTGCCGCTTGAATACGTGATGACGCCCTTGGCGAGGGCCCCGGGCGCAAGCTGCGCGATCATGTTGTACGCACCGCGCAGCTTGAAGCTGCCGATCGGCTGCGCCGACTCGCACTTGATGTAGAGCTCGAATGGCAGCGTGGGCATATGCAGCGGAACGAGCGGCGTTTCGACCGCGGTGCCGTCGATGCGGGCGGCGGCGGCCTGGATCTCGGGAAGAGTGACGAAGGTGGGCATGATTCGTCTCAGCATGACCTATCGCGGTGGTCAGGCGCAAGCCGCCGACAAACAGCTACATTTCCTGCACAGAATACCGCATCAAACGCTGCTACGAACGATGCAATTTCTTGAAGGAACTCGATGCGAACCACGGTCACTCTAGACGATGAGTTGCTAAAAACTGCAGAAAAGTACACTGGCATCACGGAGCGTTCAGCCTTGCTGCGTGAGGCGCTGACCGCCCTCGTGCAGCGAGAAGCTTCTCGGAGACTGGCTCGGCTGGGCGGAAGCCAACCGAACCTCTAGCCGATTCCCCGCTGTCGTCCCGCCGCATGATTCTAGCCGACACCTCTGTGTGGGTGGATCATCTCCGTAAGCAGAACCCTGAATTTCAAAGACTCCTGAACGAGGGATATTCTTTGCCATCCGTTTGTGATTGGCGAACTGGCCACAGGTGGCCTCGGAATCGCGCGGAGGTGCTGAAGATGCTTCAGCAATTGGAACAAGCGGTGGTTGCCGAAGACGATGAAATGCTCCGCTTTATTGATCTGCATCGGCTTTTTGCGCTCGGCATGGGCTATATCGACCTGCACCTGCTCCTGGCCGTGCGGTTGACAGTCGATGCCCAACTTTGGACACGAGATAAGCGGCTCATCGCGGTAGCACGAAAGCTAGGCAACTCGTATGTATGAGGAGATCAGTTCTATGGTGCGCCCGGAAGGATTCGAACCTCCGACCCTTTGGTTCGTAGTTTACCAATCCACGTATTATCAACGACTTACGCGCCGTGACTGGAAACGTAAGGTGTTGAAAAGAAACGATAGGGCATTTTGAGGCGTTCTTATTGTGGAGTTAGTGTGGGGTTGGAAGCCGTTCTCGGTCGCTACTATAGTAGGTGAATGTGCAGGGCGTGCCGCACGATTTATTTCTTTCCACCTCGCGGCCTGTAGGGTGTGCCGTCAACCTCAAATAGATTGAGGTCTACTCCAGTCTGCTTGCCCTTGCCGTGAACTAGTCGACGAGAGTTTTTGCGACTCTTACGTGCCGCCTTTTTTTGAACCATCGTAAGCATGTAGTGCTCCCAGTTACATCTTCCGCGACTGCTTTCCTCCCCGAAGCTCAGAATCTGCAACTGATGCCTACTGCCCGCGTTGTCCTCTGCCTCAACGATCACCAGGAAGGCATCTTCGCCAGTGGCGGTGGGATACCTAATCTTGAACGCATCCCCGCTCGGATGGTTGGGCAAAAGGGTGACGTAGATGATGCTCCGCTCATTCTTCGGCAATACTTGCCACTTTCCGAATAGCGAGACCGCGTCATTTCCCTCTTCGATACGCCATACCGAGACATTCCGCGCTGGCCCCTTGCCGAGGTTCGAAACAGTCCAATGCACTTTCCCTCCCTCGACATCCTTCAATTGCGGGAAAAGCACCGGGTAAATTCCAGTTTGAAGTGTGTTCAACGTCGCATCCATGATGCGCTTCGTGTACCAGACGTAAAGAAAGAGACCGATGAGGCCTAAAACTGCGCTGAGGGTTGCCGCAGCCGTCGCATGGTTGCCGTAGGTGAGCCAGTGCCAAGGATGGTGGAGTTGGTAGGAAGTGGGGCTCATGGATTCTCTCTAGGCTCTAGCTACCAGCCTGGCCGTTGGCGAGTAGCTTACCGCCCCGCGTGCTGCGTTGTCCTGCCTTTCAACACAACAGGTAGACGTTTTCATCTTGACTCACCCCATAGACAGGGCTATCGTTGCGCTTGCAGACCCGGTTTCCGTCCGGTTTTGCAGAGAGGACAATGAACTATGGCAACTAGCAAACCAACCGCTTCACAAGCCGGCAAGGACCTGAGAAATCCGAAAACACTGCAGAAAGACCGTGGCCCCATCGCCTCGGCCCTTTCACAAACTCCACGCAAGAAGAAGTAAAGCGCCCCCTGATTTCAAGCCCTCGGCGTGGGTGATGACCACGGCGGGGGCTTCAGGAGACGCTCCAGGAGGTTACAAATGGCAATATACAGCAGTCGCACTCTACCCCGGCAAACTCTAAGGTGGTCGGGGCTTCCCGTTCTAACGCTCTCGGCCCTTCTCTTTACTGCCCTTTCCTGTCGTTCGCAGCAAGCGCCGAATACGCCGTTGCCGTTTTTCCAACATGGAACTTGTGCTGTCGCCGCATTCGGCGCACCGGGCATGGCTTTTATTGTCGATAGCCGAGTCACCCTCATGCGGGGCGATGAAGTCAAAGACCAGTTTCCAGGGTGTAAGGTCCGGCTCGCCCGCCCGACGATCCTCGTTGCCGGAACTGGGCTGGCCGATACGACGGGACGCGCCGGACACTGGAATTCGCTTGACTCCGCCGCATCCGCTCTGAAGGCCCTACCCGATACACCGACTGCCGATGACATCGATGTATGGGGTCTGAATTGGGCTAGGTCACTGGCCGCTCATTTTGCGCAGGAGACGGAAAAACCGCAACTCGGGGTAGTCTCAGAAGTGTTACTACTGACCCGAATAGATGGGCGGCCTTGGTTCAGTCGCATGACCGTACTTTGGGATGGCGCGAACTTCATACCGGAAAATCACGGAGGACCAATGGACGGCCCCAACCTCCAATACTCAGGCTTGTGCCGAAAGTTTGTTCGCCACCGTGACACCTACGAGAACCTCCTTCCTAGGAACTATGGAAATAACCAAGAGGCGCAAAGAATGGATTACTGGGGCTCTAAGAAGGACGACGCCAAGACTGTAGGCGATCTAGCTTTCGTCGCACGTGAATTGGAGTTGATGTCGACCTCAATCGACGAACGGTACGAGCACGAGCGTGCCGTAATAGCAGGGCCATACGCAACGGCTGAATGGGCGAACGGAGCAGAGGGGTGGACAGTGGCCTTCAATGAAGAGTGTCACTTGCAAAACGTACCTCTGTTAAGCGCGCCCGGGAGCGTTGAGAACCTTCCCGCGCGGGACAAATAGAACGCCCGATCCGTAACAGTAGCGATGTCCGGGCAGGAGCGCCAAATTTTCCGGAGAATACCTTCTAGCCCGATCTTAGGCGAACGCGTGGAAGTCGGTAACAAAGAATGGGTGTCAGCTCAGGTATACCCCACCCGGACGTTCGCGCCTGACACTTCCCGAGCCTCGAAGCGTCAGGCTGAAGTGGTGCGAAGTATTTCTTGACACTCCTCTTCCATGGTCTTAAACTTCAATCTGACACAAGGGGTGCGAGATGGTCGTAGCGAGGCGGGGTGGCAAGCGGGTCGGATACATTCGGGTCAGCAGCGTTGAACAGAACACGGGACGCCAGCTCGACGGCCTCGACCTGGACAAGAGCTTTACGGACAAGGCGAGCGGCAAGGACGCGCAACGCCCGCAACTCAAGGCGGCCCTCGACTACCTCCGTGATGGCGACGTGCTCGTCGTGCATTCGATGGATCGGCTTGCCCGCAACCTGGACGACCTCCGCCGGATCGTCACGGAGCTAACCGCCCGGGGCGTCCAGGTCCAGTTCATGAAAGAGGGAATGCTCTTCACCGGCGAAGACACCGCCATGAGCAAATTGCTTCTCTCGGTCATGGGCGCGTTCGCGGAGTTCGAGCGTTCCTTGCTGAAGGAGCGTCAACGCGAGGGCATCGACATAGCCAAGAAAGCGGGCGTCTACAAAGGCAGGAAGCCGTCGCTTACCCCTGACCGGGCCGCAGCGCTACGGGCGCGCGTGGCCAGCGGGGAGAAGAAAGCCGGGCTCGCCCGAGAGTTCGGCATCTCCCGAGAGACCCTCTACCAATATGCTCCGGTTATGGTCTAGCCATACGGACGAGGGCTCAGGTGCCCCGGTCTGTGAGGATCGGCAGCCCGGGGCTGAGCTGCCCGAACTGCCGTGTTCGTCTCCGACGCTCAAAGTCTCATAGGGTGAATCGTCTCAGAACCCGGTCGCAAACGACGCGCGGGATTCGAATGCTCCTATAACGGCGCTTGTGCATCTTCTCGGGCCTATTCAGAATGATGGTCCCCGGCTCTTTCTCGAACATCCGGGTAATCGTCTGCGGCGAGAGCCCCGTAATAATCGAAACCTCCGCAACCGTCAGTGCTTTCTCGGGCGACTTAGACCCTCCGAAAGGCTCTCTTCGCCTCCTCGGCTTAGCTGGTGTAGCTTCCACGTTGAGGACGGTCCCGCAAATCGGGCAGAATCGCCAGGGGTCCTCGGTTGTGTAGTGGAGTTCCTCAGGGCACTGGGGGCATGTTGCACGGTATTGAAGGGTTTTCATGGCCGTAGGATCACCTCGCGCGGCGCATTCAGTCAAGGTAATCAATGTGTGCGAAGTGCTGACAATGGAAGGCAATGTGCAACAACCGCTCACAAGGCAAGACAACCGCTCACAAGGCAAGACAACCGCTGCGGTCAGTTCGCCGACCTGTTCTTCCGTTGGCGGCACGCATTGCTGCATGTAGTGGCGTCGGTGCGCCTTCCGCCTTGCCCTCTTTGGAAGAATTTGCCGCATGCGTCGCAGGAATAAAAATCGAAGCCGCCCGCAACGGCCTCCGCGAGTTGTAACCACATGGCTGCGAGAAGGTTGGGCGGCCGGTACGTGAGCCGTTGCCGCACTTCGGGGACGATGGGGGCCTCGGCCAGCCTAAGATTGATTTCCCGACGAAGAGCGTCGTACGCCGGCTGCACCACATCTCCCCGGCTGTACCTGTCTATCGAAAGGCCCGGAAGGTTCGTGTGGGCCAGAGTCGCATTGTGCCACCCCTCCGGTGTCTTTAGCTTGTAGCCGACTTCCGTCTCGCTCCAGAGGATCAGACCACGCAAGCTCTCGGCGTCTTTGCTCCTAACCTGCGCCCATAAATCGCATAAAAGGCGCACGTCGGCGATCTTCTGAGTCCACGTGCCAAGCGTCGCCCCAAACGCCACGGTGCCGTCCTCGCGGGCCGCACCTTGCTCTGCCTCGTAGACGCTGAAGATGTCTCCGTATTCACCCGCGAAGTCCTGGATGGCTGGCTCTTTCGGATTTAGAGCAGCGAACGTCAGAAATACGCCTTGCTCCAACTCGTAGGCATGATAACCAACCCCCGGGACGAAGCGGGGCACAAGGCGCGGCTTTCCGTCCTGGAGTCCCTTAGCCCATTCGTATCCGGCGTCGCTCACAACTCCGCGAAATCTAGAAACCCTTCCTTCTTGAGCCAGCAATCTTCCTCCGTTACGGATAATTTGTAATAAACGTTTAGTTGTATACAAAACGGTAAAACACTCGCGTATGGTCTTTCTTGACGGTTCTTACTATACGTCACTAGAGGAGGCAGTATGGGAAGCCTTGAGGTACGAAGTGAGGATCGGCTCCATAGCGCAGAATCAGCAGCGGCACTGCTCAACGTGCGACCTCTACGATTCGCTGGTGGTGGTCGTCTGGCAAGTTGCCACGGGTCAAGATCGGCCGGCTCTCGCGGGTTCGGGAGTCGAAGCTCCTCGCCATGATCGCCCGAATCCGACAGCTTCGAGCAGAAAGGGGTGCTCTGATGCCAGTCGGCCGCATGTCCATCAAAGCGCTTGACGAGATGGTCGCCTCCGGCGCGGCCGTAATCGATCCCGGCCCTAAGTGTCCGAATCGGTATGAGCGCGCGTTCCGTTCAAAGCAGCCCCACTTCGCTCATCCGGCAGACATTACCGACTTAGCGGACGAGCTTTGCGATAGCTGGTTCGCGCGCGCCGTTCGCTTCGGGGATGAGGTTGTCTTTCTGTCTCGGCTGCACGGCCTTGAGGCGGACCGCACCGCGCAAGCATAGCGCAAACAGTCTAGATGACCCTTTGAGTGACACAAATGCGCTCATACGGAGCGCAGCACGACAGACCGCCGGTAATGCGGTGCGGCTGATTGTAGTTAGGAGGAGGCAATGATTCAGAATGTCGGAACTTGGGCACAATGCGCTGTCCTGGTGTTCACCAATGGTGGCGGGACCGAACTATCGCTTACCTGCGTAGCGGCGGATGACCGAGACACCGTAACGACGGAAACGATTGCAAGAGGTTGGCGATATGCAGGCTCTATCGCAGTGGACAGCGCGGGGGAGCCGCACGTCCATATTCAGCCGGGTTGCGCGGCCACAATGGCCTACGCGGGTCTCATCTTCGCGGAGATGCTCGGCTGCCAAACGAAAGACCAACAGCTAAAGGGAAAGAGGTAGGACTTGAGTCAACCAGTTTGGGTTTTGAGCGTAGACCTTCAGACAAAGACGGCGACGTTTCAATCGGGTATGGCAGACGCGGCTAAGAGCGCGCGTACCGCCTTCTCGGACATCAAGAGCGGCTCATCCGAGATGAGCGGTCACGTTGGCGGGAACATGTTCGCCACGCGCCATGCGGTAATGGCCGTATCGGAGGCTTTCGGGGTACAAATGCCCCGTGCGATCACGGCTTTGATTGCCCACGTCGGCCCTCTCGGTGCGGCGCTGGAGGCTGCGTTCCCGTTCGCCGCCATCGGGTTGGGAATCGTGCTCCTCATCGAGCACATGGAGGCCCTCAAAGCTGCCGGCATCAAGCTCACGGAGGACCAAGTCAACTTCGGGACGGCAGCGCAGAACGCCTTCAACATGCTTGACCAGAAGATTCTTCAGGCGGAGATTAGGGCCGACGAGCTGCGGAACAATCACCTAGGCGCGTTGCATAAGCAGCTAGAGCTTATCGACCGGCAGAGCATGGACGAACTTGTCCAGACCTTCGGAGCGATTGCCAAGGCGGCGGATGTCGTCTTTGCCGACATAAAGAGCCACTGGTACACCTTCGGGCAAGGTTCTGAAGGCGCGAAACGTTCACTCGCAGACTTTCAAACTCAGTACAAAGCCATTCTGGGGAAAGGCGACGACAAGGGCGCATCGGATATGCTCCACGCCAAAGTTGAGCGTGAGACGAAGATTCTTGCGGCGCAGAACCAAGCCCGGCAGGCGCTCGCGGCGCAGTCCGGCAAGGCCGGAACTGATGTTGACGACCAAGTCAAGTACGCCCAAGCGGTGAACACACTAAAGGCGATGGGTGCGCGTTGGGATTCTGACGCGGTGAAGGCGCAGCAAACCCTCGTGTCGACCCTTCAGGAGCAAGTAACCGCAGAGCAAAAGGTCTCAGAACTCAAGAGACTGGACCAAGGGAACGCAAAGCAGGTCGTGAGCAACGAGGGCGCGGAGAAGGCCGCCGAGGCAGCCCGAGCCGCCGCCGAACACCAACAGCGCATGGGTGAACTTCGGGTCGCAGCCGAGCGCGAGCAGGCCGGGGTTCTTCAGACCCTCCACCAAGCCTCCATCGCCGAGCGCCTCGTAGGCGACATCCACCTCGCCGATGAGGAGTACGCGGTCCAACTCAAAGGCAATCAGCAGCTCATCGCGGCCCTCGACAAGGGCGGAAAGGATTACACCAACCAGCTCAAGGCGCTAAACGAGAAGGCCGAGGAGCTAACCGCGCAGCACGGAAACACCATAGCCGGCCTCCAGGGCAAGGCCCAAGAAGAGCAGTACCGCAAGGACCTACAGGACCTCGAACAGTCCGAGCGCGAGAAGATCGATGCGACGCAGCAAGGGTCTGCCGAGCGTATCGCCGCCATCTCTGCGGCGCTCCGGGAAGAGCAGGCCCGGCAGCTAGAAAACACCTCCTTCTATCGAGACTTACAGACGCAGCTTGTCGAGGAGGCCCGCCGCTCCGCCGACGAGAAAGCCAAGCTCCTAGCCGAAGCCGGCAAGGAAGAGGCCGCCAACACGGAACGCATCGGCGAGTTGGCCCTCTCCGCCGAGAAGGAGCAGACCGCCCTTCGGGACAGTGCGCGTCGAGTGTCCCTCCAGCGACAGCTAGCGGAGGAGGTTCAGTTTGCGAACGAGGACTTCGCGCTCAAACAAGCCGCCATTGCTCACGAGGTCGCAGCCCTCGACAAAGGCGGAAAGGACTACGAGAACAAGCTCCGCGAGTTGCAGGACAAGCAAAGGCAGCTTGTCCAGCAACACGAGAACGAGATAACGGCCATCAAGGACAAGGCCGAGATGGAGCGGAACACCAAGATTCTCGCCGCCGATACGCAGTTCCAAGACGCTATCGCTGCCGGTCTTACCCAAACAATCATGGGCCACAAGACTTTCGCTTCGATGATGAACTCTCTGGGAAACGAAGTCGTTTCGGGTCTGCTCCAAAATGCCCTGAAATCCATCATGGCCAACGACATGACCAAGGAATCGGACGCGGCAGCGGCGGCTCGTAAAGCCTTTCTTGCGGGCGAGGCTATGGCGTCGGGACCGGCGGGCCTCATACTCGGGGCCGTGATGGGCGCGGCGGCCTTTACTGCGGTGATGGCTTTTCAATCGGGAACAGACAGCGTCCCCGGCTTTGGCAAGGGAGACACCGTACCGGCCATGCTGGAGCCCGGCGAAGGCGTTGTCCCCGGCGGGGTTATGGACGGGCTTAGGAACATGGTCCGTACCGGGACCATGGGCAGCAGCGGCGGCGGGAACCACTATCACGCGCACGTCAGCCCCACCTATCACCTTCAAGCCCTAGACACGGACGGCATGCAGAAGGTCCTCGACAAGCACGGGGACACCCTCCAGAAGCACGTCGAAAACACCTTGCGCAAGATGAATCGCTAAGGTGTGAGGCGTCTTTCTGCTGCAAAGCAGCACCAAGAGTGGTGCAACTGTGGAAAACTGCCCAAACGTTTGGAATGAATAACTTAGTGGCAAATGACGCCTAAGTGTGGGGAGAAATATGCGAAACGTCGGAAATGGGAGGTTGTAATGGGGAACGGTCTGGGAACAAATACCGCTGAAGCGGAGTGCAACGAAGGAGAGCTACAAGAGGGGTTTGCAGAAGTCGAGGGTCGTCTATGACCGACCTCCCCGCTATCGCTCTTGAGTGCGCCGGGAGGGGTTGGCACGTCTTTCCGTGTGCTCCCCGTTCGAAGCGACCCGCCACACCCAACGGCTACAAGGACGCGACAAACGACGAGGCGGCGATCCGCGCTTGGTGGGAACGCACACCGGACGCCAACGTAGCCATAGCGACGGGTGCGAGCGGGTTGTGCGTCCTGGACTGTGACACCGGCTTCGCGGATGAAATGGAGTTCCTGGCGTGGCATATCCGCAACAATCTGCCGATGTCCTACGCGGTGCGAACCGGCCGGCGCGGTTCTTATGGGGTGCAACTGTACTTCACGGGGTCGGGCATCAAGTCGATTGCGTGGGAACAGGATGGCGTTGCCGGCGACATCCGTTGCGCCACCGGGTACGTCATGGCCGAGGGCAGCGTCCACCCCGACTCAGGGGAGGTCTACGAGCATATATGGCCCGGTTTGGCCTGCGTTCTTCCTGTTCCTTCTTTTGTCTCGCGGCTGCGGGCAGCTCCGAAGACCGGGGCGCTTGGGAATCAAAATGCGCCGGTGACAGACGACGGAGGGAAAATATCATCCAATCGCAATGTTCACATGATTTCTCTGCTCGGCAAGAAGCGGAGCGAAGGAGCTGATGACGAGGCATTGCATGATTATGCACTCGAAGTGAATGAAAATCGGATGGATCCGCCGCTCGACGAGGAGGAGCTGGAGCGGCTCATCACCAACGCTTGCAAGTTCGCTATACCGGAGGCGGAGCCGATTCCGGTGCTATCCGGCAAGGTTGCCGGACTCCTTGCGCCTCCGCCACCAGAACCGCCGGCGCGGCCTTGGCAGGAAATTTTCCATACCAAGGAAGAGACCGAGAACACACCCGATCCTGAGTTTCTGATTTCAGGTTTCCTGCAAATTGAATCGGTGACGGGACTTATCGGTCCGGCCCGCGCGCGTAAGTCCATCGTGACATTGAACATCATTCATGCACTCTTGACCGGGACCAAGCTGTTCGGCAAGTTCGATGTGTTGAACAGGCCGGCTCGCGTCGTCTATCTCTGCCCCGAATCGGGTAAGAAGTCCCTCGCAAGACGTATCCGAAACATGGGAATGGTCCCGTTCGTAGGCGATTCCTTGTTCTTTACGTCGATGAACAGCGATCCTATCCGCCTGGAGAACCCACGGCTGCGGGAGGCGATGCAGGGTTCCGTCGTGTTCATCGATACCGCCATCCGCTTCTTTGACGGGAACGAGAACGAATCGAAGGATATGAAAGTCCTCGGGGACACTTGCCAGAGCATCATCCGTGGCGGCGCGCTCGCAATTGTGCTGTTGCACCATACCTCGAAGAACACGGAAAGGTGACCCTAGAAAGCGGGCGCGGGTCGGGCGACTTCGGCGGATTCTTGACGTGCTGTTGGGGAACGACCCTAGACGACTTCGAAGACGCTTACAAGTCGCATTCGCTCATGACGTGCGTCAAACAGCGTGACTTTCAAGCGGACAGCTTCAAACTGAGCCCGTCTGGCGACGAGGAGAACTTCTTTCTCCAATACGTGGACGGCAGTGAGAACGCCCGGGTTCAGGTTGGCGCGAAAGAGAAGGCTGGGAAGGCCCAAGCGCTCGCGTTCATCCGTGCAAATCTCGGCATGACCGGCGAAGGCATCCTGAAGGCGCTAGAGGAGCAGGGCGTCAAGTATTCCATGGCATCCATTCGCCCCATGCTTCGAGACGCTCGGAAGGCCGCCGGCATCATTCCGGGGCGCGGCGGGTGCCAAACGAGCAGCTAGTTGTCTATAGATATGGATTATTACTTTCACTAGTACACCCTCCGCAGAAGAACTAACGTTTTCTGCTGGGGTAGGGGAATGCTGTTGTTCTGATTATCTCCGGAAGGACTACGGAGGTGCAGAGAGCTGGACAGCAAGGGCGAGGGAAACAAAATCGGCTGCCGCCCTTGGGAGCGGTCAAACGAGAGAAAGGGAGTTTATGAAAAAAAGTCGAAAGAAGCAGGTAAAGCGTTGCGTTTGCGGCCGGAGCTTGCCTCATCCGTTCGTGCCGCCCGGAACGCCCTGGACGTGGTCCGCACACCCGGAGTCGGTTCCTCTTGAAGTTGTCGCAGAAGGGCACTCAGGTCACGAGCCGAGCGAGTGGTGCTGTTGCAGCATTTGCCTGAGCATGCGTTAGTCCTCGGGCGCAACAGCCCGACGACGCTAAATGCCTCTGGTGAAATCCAAGCTGGGGATGCCGCCCGATCAAACCCGAACGCCGTCTACCCGGCAAGGATCGTCAGGAATCGCCGTTCTAGGAGTGGTGATGCGACTATCTAGTGGTGCCGGGTTGCGCAGTTTGTTCTTCACTCCTCGGCACGGCTGCCGTCCTCCGGAGGACGGCGTCGAACAGGCCCGGTCATGCTCGTGGCGGGTCCCACCTCTTTTACAGGGGGCGTCGAGGAAGCGAGGTAATGCCCCATTTGGGTGATTGAACCCCGGTCGCTATGTCGCTTGTGGACCGCGAGGGTCTGTAGCGGAGCCGGTTGCCTGCGTGCTGTACCCGATGACGTTCGGCTCTGTGATGAATGCAGACCGACGCCATCGGTCACAGACGGCATCGTCGAACACACGACGACTGACAGAGAACGATATTCGTTCCTGTACAGCGGTGGCCGTTGGCAGCGCGTTCGAGTTCAAGCAATCAAGCGATGTCCGATGTGTGCGATGTGTGACGCGGCGCTGTCCGCCATAGTGGATCACATCGTTCCGGCCGGCGTCGTCATCACGCAAGCGCACGACAGCGGCCTGTACCTCACTGACCGCTATGCAGGCTTCTACTTCACGAGCAATCTACAAGGCTTGTTCCGTAACTGCCATGGAATCAGGATTTTACAGGACAAAGCTCATGTCGGACAGTGGCGTGACGCCGTCGAACTCGAACGCAACACACCGAAACGACGCTTCACGTTCTGACGCTAAGTCATTCAGAATGAACGACTTGCGACACCATGGGGGAGTGTAAATCTTACGCACCGATGCGAAAAAAGAGCGCCGCCATCACAAATTTACACGAACAAATATAAATCCCGTTTTAGAAGTCCTTTGTTATCAACAGATGCCGAAAAGGCAAAGGGCGAGGGTAGGAATTCCGCGCCGCTTTGTTAGCCGGGGAACACACCCGGAAGAGGAGGAACGATGAGCTTCGAACCGTTGCTGGACGTGCCGCAGGCCGCAGAGCTTCTGCGGGTCCACCCGAAGACCGTCCAGGCGTTGGCCCGGGCGGGCAAGGTCCCGTGCTTTCGGATGGGGAAGTATTGGCGTTTCCGCAAATCCGCTCTTGAATGCTGGGTCGCCGAGCAATTAGAGTCGAGCCACCAGTCACGGCGCGTGGGCTAAGGAGCAATAGCCTTGATGCACACTCGCCAGCGGTATCAACAGGGAAGTCTACGGAAGATCATGCGAGGGTCAGGACAAGCCGTTTGGGAGTTCCGGTTCCGGGATCATTCGGAGCCGGGAAGCCCGGCGCGCCAGATGACGCTTTCCGCAACGCAGTATCCAACCGAAACGAAGGTCAGGGTAGCAATCCAAGCGAAGCTCCTCAGGCTGAACGGGCCTGAGGCGTTCAAGGCGCGGCAAGAGCCGACGCTTGGTGTTGTCATCGACCGCTTTATTCAGGAGGAGCGCATAGTCGAAATCATGGCCCAACCGCCCGGGGATGTGACCATCCGGGACGGCTTGGCTTACAGCACGGCCACGGTGTATCACAGCCTAATCCGGCGACACATCGAGCCGCGATGGGGCGAGACTCTTCTGAGTCGCATCAAGCCTCTGGAGGTTACGGATTGGTTGAAGGGCATGACGCTTGCTCCGAAGAGCAGGTCCCACATCAAGCGATTGCTGCATTTGCTCTTCGAGAAGGCGATGCTCTGGGAACTGATCGAAGCGAACCGGAACCCAATCGACCTAGTGAAGGTCAAGGGCGGAAGCAAGCGGCAGAAGGTGCCAACTATCCTCACACCGGCGGAGTTTGAGCGGTTGGTCGCTCGCCTCCCCGAGGTCTATCGGGTTATGGCCACCGTCGCCATGTGTACCGGGTTGCGCATCTCGGAAGTCCTCGCCCTCAGGTGGGAGCACTTCGACTTTACAGCCGGATCAATGGTTGTCGAGCAGGGCGTCTATAACGGGCGAGTGGGGGACACAAAGACCGAAGCATCGCGGGACCAACTTCCGCTCGACGGGGAGTTTTCTCGGATGCTCCAGGACTGGCGCGCCTCGCAGACCGGCACGGAATCGGGGCTTCTCTTTCCGTCCCCGGTAACCGGGCGGTGCCTCCACGCCGGGGTCATCATGAAGCGGCACATCCGGCCCGCCGGCGAGCAAGTCGGGTTCGCCGCCGTTGGCTGGCACTCATTCCGGCACAGCTACCGAGGGATGTTGGACGACACCGGGGCCAACACGGGGACTCAACAGGGCCTTATGCGCCACGCCAACGTCAGCACCACCATGAACGTCTATGGCCGGGCGAGCATGAAGGCGAAGCAGGAGGCGAACAGCAAAGTCGTAGAAATGGTGCTCCCAAAAAGAGCACTTTGCGCTTAGTGTGGGGTTCTGTGGGGTTGAAGATTTTCGGAGTTGCCATAAGTTGTTGATTCTATGGTGCGCCCGGAAGGATTCGAACCTCCGACCCTTTGGTTCGTAGCCAAATGCTCTATCCAGCTGAGCTACGGGCGCACATCGTTGCCTAAGGTCCCAATCCAAGAGCAACTCGCTCAGAATAGCGGATCAACGGCCGCAAAAGCAACCAAACTCTCAGCCTGCCGCCGCCGGCGAGGGCGCAGGCTGAGGCGCCGCCGCTAGCACCACCCGCTCCACGATATCCAGCCCCGCGCGCCGCAGCAGGTTATGGATCACCGGCTCGCTCAGCCGGGTCGAGTCGTACTCCACCCGCACCGTCTTGTCCTTCTCGAGAAAGCCAATCTGCCGGACCCCATACACCTCGCGCAGCCGCGCAATCGCCGCCACCGCGCCCGCCGCCGGCACTGCCTCGTACCGATACACCACATCGACCGTCGTCATATGCCCTCATCTTAGCGCGTCACGCACGCCCTACTCGCTCAGCACCTGCGGCGCACGGTCGAAGTCCGCGCCGAACGTGAACCGCTCCACCAGCATGCAGAAGATATGCTCGAGCGCCAGGTGCGACTCCTGGATGTTCATCGTGGTCTCGGAGGGGACGACCACATTCCAGTCGCACAGCGCGCGCATGGCCCCGCCGCCGTTTCCGCTGAAGCCGAAGGTATGTATGCCCTGCAGCTTCGCCTGGCGCAGCGCCCGCAGAATGTTCGGCGAGTTACCCGACGTGGATATTGCCAGAAATACATCGCCCGGCTGTCCCAGCGCCTCCATCTGCCGTGCAAAGACAGCCTCAAACCCGTAGTCGTTGCCGCCCGCGGTCAGGATCGACGTGTCCGTCGTCAGCGCAACCGCGCGCAGCGCCGGACGATCGACCGTCAGCCGCACCACGAACTCCGCCACCAGGTGCTGTGCGTCCGCCGCCGAGCCCCCATTGCCGGCCACCAGCAGCTTGCCTCCGCGCTCGAGCGCCTCCGCCGTCAGCTTGCCCATCGCTACCAGCGACTCGTGCAGCCCCGCATTGTCATGCACCGCCTGCATCGTCGCGATCGATTGCGCCAGCTGGCGGCGTACCAGGTCCTGCATCGTCAAGCTACCTCTTGAAGGAGAACTTCTTGTGCGCAAAATAGCTGTAAATGGCTGTGAACACAGCTACGACCAGGATCGCCAGCACCGGCGCGGGATGCAGGATGTGCAGCCGGCGAAAGAGCGGATTCAGAAAACCGAGCGGAAACAGCAGGAAGAACTTCGTCACCAAGGGCAGCGCCAGCAGTTCCGGCAGCGTGCCCACGCCATACACCGCAAAGCACCGAATCCACTCCTTCAGGTAGTTGCCCTTGGTATGAAAGACGAAGTGCTTGTAGCAGAGAAACGCCATCGTGATCGAGATCGGCTTTGAGGTGATCGAAGCAAAGTCCGCCGTCAGCAGAATCCAGCGATGCGGCAGAATGTGCGAGTAGAGCGCCACCAGCACCGTCGAAAGCACCAGGGCGAATCCCGTGTTCCACACGCCGACCAGCAGAAAGCGAATCACCTGCGCCGGAGGCAAGAGACGCCGCAAACTGGCGAAGGGGCCATGCGGCGCGCGCTCCGGAGTCTCCTCCACGGGAGGCAAGGCGGCGGACGGGGCGGGCTGGGGGAGGGTCTCCAAGGCAGGTTCCGATTCCATTCTAGCCGTTCGTCCTGCGCTTGGGGCTCAGATAGAATTGGTCTGTCCGCCGGCACTCTTCCCCTGAACCGGCCCGGCAAAGCATCTCCCGAGGTTGCATGAAAGCCTTGCTCTTGTTCGCCCTGTCCTTGGTTGTGTCTTCCTTCCCCATGCGCGCGCAATCCCCACAGCCGCTCTGGCCCTCTGCCGCTCCCTTCGCCAAAGGGGCCGCCGACACCGACATTCCCACCCTCACCGCCTATCTGCCCGCCACGAACCCCACCCACAGCGCCGTCCTCGTCGCACCCGGCGGAGGCTACCTGCACCTCGTCATGCAGAAGGAAGGCGAAGACGCCGCCCGCTGGCTCAACGCGCATGGAGTCGCCGCGTTCGTGCTCAAATACCGCCTCGGACCCACCTACCACTATCCCGACGAGTTGGCCGACGCCCAGCGAGCCCTCCGCACCGTCCGCGCCCGCGCCGCCGAACTCGGCTTTGCCCCCGACCACATCGGCATGTGGGGCTTCTCCGCCGGAGGCCACCTGACCGCCACCGCCGGTACCCTCTACGACCTCAAGACTTACCCTGCCGCCGACGCCATCGATCGCCAATCCGCGCGGCCGGACTTCCTCATCCTCGCCTACCCCGTCATCACCATGGACCTCAAGTACGGCCACACCGGCTCCCGCATCGGCCTGCTCGGCGATTCTCCGAGCCCCGCCCTCCTTGAGCTCCTCTCACCCGAAAAGCACGTCACCGCTAACACTCCGCCAACATTCCTCTTCGCCACCACCGACGACAAGACCGTACCCGTGATGAACAGCGTTCTCTTCTACTCCGCCCTGATCGCCAAACACATTTCCGCCGAGATGCATCTCTTCGAGCACGGTCCGCACGGCGTAGGTCTCGCGCCCGGCTTCCCCGACCTGAAGAGCTGGCCCGACCTGCTTGCCACCTGGATGCGCGCCAACGGCTGGATGGCGCCCGTGTAGCGCCTATCGCAGATACCCATCTTTCTGCTCGATCCAGTCCTGCCGCGGCGGCGCAAACAAATCCAAATCCTCGGTATCTTCAAGCGCCGTCGCCGCATGCGGCACGTTCGCCGGAATGACCAGCACCTCGCCCGCCCGCACCACCTGCGTCACGCCGCCCACTACGAACTCGAGCGCGCCGCTGACGATGTACGCCAGTTGCTCGTTCGGATGGCTGTGCTCCGGCACCACGCATCCCTTCTTCAACATCACGCGGCCAATCATCGCCTGCTCGCCCGAACAGAACTGCCGCGTCAGCAGAGGATTCATCTGCTCGGGCTCCATCTCCGCCCACCGGAAAAGCTTTGCCGCGCCCACCTCGGTCGCCTCTGCCATGCTGAATTCTCCTCGCCGGCATGCACCCTTTGTAATGCGCAGCCTGCTTGTGTAGAGTAAGCGAAACGCTTCCAGTTGACGTCTGCCGCACCTTGCAGGACAGTATGCCTCACCGGTTAACCTCGGCGAATCCGTCGCCGTATCTCTTCTGGAAGTAGGGGGATCGATGCGTTCTTCCGCACTCAAGCTGCTCTTCGCCTGTCTGTTCTGCCTGCTTCCCGGCCTCGTCCCGGCCCGCGCCCAAACTGCTTCCGCACCCCAAAGCCAAACCCAAAGCCAAACCCAAAGCCAGGCCGACCGCATCGCGACGCTCGAAAAGCAGGTCGCCGACAACACTGCCGCCACCGCCACCGCGCAGATGGGCGCCGACAATGGCTGGATGCTCGTCTCTTCCGCGCTCGTGCTGATGATGAGCGCGCCGGGCCTCACGCTCTTCTACGGCGGCCTCGTCCGCCGCAAAAACGTCCTCGGCACCATGATGCAGACCTTCGCCATGATGGGCGTCGTCACCGTGCTCTGGGCGCTCGTTACCTACTCGCTCGCCTTCGGCCCGGGCAACGCCTTCATCGGCGGCTTCCATAACGTGCTGCTGCACGGCGTCGGCCTCACCCCGGACAAGGACTACGCCGCCACCCTGCCGCTCCAGACCTTCATGGTCTACCAGCTCATGTTCGCCATCATCACCCCGGCGCTCATCACCGGCGCCTTCGCTGAGCGGGTCAAGTTCTCCGCCATGCTCGCCTTCATGATTCTCTGGGCGCTGTTCGTTTACAGCCCCATGGCGCACATGGTCTGGGGCAAAGGCGGCCTGCTCAACGCCTCGCTCGGCGGCCGTTTCCCCACGCTCGACTTCGCCGGAGGCACGGTCGTCCATGTCACCTCAGGCGTCTCGGCGCTGGTCACCGCGCTCTATTTAGGCAAGCGCATCGGCTATCCCAAGGTTGCCATGCCGCCGCACTCGGTGGTGCTTAGCTTCATCGGCGCGGCGCTGCTGTGGGTGGGCTGGTTCGGCTTCAACGCGGGCTCCGCGCTCGGCTCCGGAACCCTCGCCACCTCCGCCTTCGTCGCCACCCACTTCGGCGCGGCCGCGGCGGCCTGCGGCTGGTCCGCGGCCGAGTGGTTCCGCAACGGCAAGCCCTCCGCCCTCGGCGCCATCTCCGGAGCCGTCGCCGGCCTGGTCGGCATCACGCCCGCCGCCGGCTTCGTCAATCCCATCTCCGCGCTTTGGATCGGCCTCATCACCGGCATCTGCTGCTTCTTTATGGTCGTCGCCGTCAAAGCGCGTTTCGGCTACGACGATTCGCTCGATGCCTTCGGCGTCCACGGAGCCGGTGGAACCATCGGCGCCATCCTCACCGGGCTCTTCGCCACCTCCGCCATCAACCCCATCTTCGGCGCCGGCAAGGCGACCGGCGTCTTCGAGGGCAACCCGCATCAGCTGCTCAACCAGCTCACCGGCATCGCCATCGCTTGGGCCTTGTCCATCTGCGGCACCCTGGTCATCCTCGTCCTGGTCGATAAGACTCTCGGCCTGCGCATGAGCGCGGAAGATGAGACCGAAGGCATGGACATCGCCCTGCACGGGGAAGAGGGCTACGACTTCGCAGCATAGCAAATTACCTGTGGGTCCATGCCGTGGCTTGGACTTCATGGTCGTTTTCTCTCAAGGAAAACGACACAGCTTAGAACCTTCAATGCCCAGGAACAGGTAATTTGCGATAGGACTACTCTTAGGAGTACAGCCGAGCACATACGCCGTTCAAGATTTCGGGAGAGAAAAGCGCCATGCAGAAGATTGAAGCCATCATCCAGCCGTCCAAGCTCGAAGAGGTCAAGGACGCGCTCATCGAGATCGGCGTCGAGGGTATCACCGTGCTCGAGGCGCGCGGCCACGGACGCCAGAAAGGCCACACCGAGTTCTATCGCGGCCGCGAGTACGCCGTCGACCTGCTGCCCAAGGTCAAGATCGAAGTCGTCGTCCCCGACACCCTCGCCGAGCGCGCCATCCACGCCATCATCACCTCCGCCCGCACCGGAAAGATCGGCGACGGCAAAATCTTCGTCTCGCGCATCGACGAAGCCATCCGCATCCGCAACGACGAACGCGGAGAGATCGCGCTCTAGCCCGCAGTCCTCGTTGTCGCTCTTTTGTTGTCATCCCCGAAAGGGAATCCGCGTTTGCCGTCGCCTGTACCTGTCGTCATTCTGGCGAAGCCGGAATCCCCGTATTTGCTCTTCTCCCTCTCACCGTAAGCCAAGGCATTTCGCCTCTCCGCGACAGCGCCCCAGGAGGAAGCTCCGCACCGATGAGCGATCAGCCCGGACCCCCTCCCGACTTCCATCCCTACCCCGAGCAGATGCTCGCCCTCCGCACCGCCTTCGACCAAACCCTGCAGCAGCCCTCCGCCGGCGCCGTAGCCGTCCGCACCCGCTCCGCGGCCGTCGACCAGCTCGTCCGTCAACTCTGGTCCTCCACCCAGACCGCCGACCCCAGCCTCCGCGCCGGAGTCGCCGTCCTCGCCCTCGGCGGCTTCGGCCGCGGCGAACTCTTTCCCGCCTCCGACGTCGACCTGCTCTTCCTGCTCGACCCGCGCGTCTCCGAGGCCGCCGTCAAGCAGCCGCTTCGCCTGCTCAACCAGAAGCTGTGGGACGCCGGCCTGCGCGCGTCGCCCATGACCCGCAGCCTCGCCGAGTGCGGCCGCTTTCAGCCCGAAAACGTCGAGTTCACCTTATCGCTCTTCGACGCCCGGCCGCTCGACGGCGATCCCACCGTCAGCGCGCAGCTGCTCGAAAAAACCGTTCCCAAGCTCATCGAGCGCGACCGCAAACGCATTCTCAGCCGCCTGATCGAAGTCATCCGCACCCGCCACGCCCGCTTCGGCGACACCCTTTTCCACCTCGAACCCAATGTGAAGGAGTGCCCCGGCGGCCTCCGCGATGCGCACTCCTGCGCCTGGCTCGCCCGCCTCGCCGAAGCTCCAGGTCCACCTCCCACGCCCGAGTTCCAGGAAGCCCGCGAGTTCCTCGTCCTCGTCCGCACTTTCCTGCACTTCCGCCACAAACGCGACGACAACACGCTCGACTGGCACAGCCAGGACGAGGCTGCCCTTGCCTCCCTCGGACTCACCCGTCCCCAGCCCCGAATCCAGTCCCCAGGCGCGGACGCCGCCTACTGGATGCGCTTCTACTTCCGCCACGCCCGCGCCATCGAGCGCCACACCGTCCAGGCCGTCGACGCCGTCGCCAACACCTCCGGCACCCTCGCCCGCCTCAGCGCACTGGCCGGCCTACGCCGCCCCGCCCCCGCGACAGCCGGGTTCGAGCTTCGCAACCAACGTATCGACCTCACTCCGATCACCCCCGGAGAACCCCCGCCCGAGCACGACCCCGAGATCGCCCTCACCCTCTTTGCCACCCTGGCCCGCACCGGCGCCACGCTCACCCGGGCCACCGAGCGCCGCCTGGAAGATGCGCTTCCGCTGCTCTCCGCGCATCTTGAAGACGGCCCCGGCCTGTGGCGGCACCTGCGCGCCGTCCTCACCGGACCCTTCGCCGGCCAAGCTCTCCGCGCCATGCACGCGCTCGGCATTCTCGAGCTCCTCCTGCCCGAGTTTCACGGCATCGACGCGCTCGTCATCCGCGACGCCTACCACCGCTACACCGTCGACGAGCACACCTTCGTTCTCATCGACACCCTCCACGCCCTTAGCACGAAACGCACCAAATCCGCTCCTGCGCTCGAGCCCTGGGCGGCCCGCTTCACCCCCATCCTTGAGGAGCTCCCTCATCCCGAGCTGCTTTTGCTCGCCGCCCTGCTGCACGACACCGGCAAAGGCCACTCCGCGCTGGCCCACACGGCGGAATCCGTCCGCCTCGCCCGCGGCGTGCTCGGTCGCCTGGAGCTCGATCCCTACGAAGCCGGTCTCGTCCTCGACCTCATCGCCAACCACCTCGAGATGTCTCGCGCCCTGCGCCGCGACATCTTCGACGCCGAGACTATCCGGCTTTTCGCCGCCCGCGTCCCCACGCCCGAAGCCCTGCGCATGCTCACCCTCTTCACCTATGCCGACATCACCGCCGTCCACCCCGACGCGCTCACCCCCTGGAAGGCGGAAAATCTCTGGCGGCTCTTCATCGCCACCTCGAACTTCCTCGACCGCAACGTCGACGACGAGCGCATCGCCTCCGTCGCCGAAAGCGAGCTCGGCGACATCGTCCACCGCATCCACGCGCTCGTGCCCAACCGCGGCGGAGAGCTCACCGCCTTTCTTGAAGGCTTCCCCCGGCGCTACCTCCAGACCCGCACCCCGGACTCCATCCGCGCCCACTTCGAGATGGCCGCGCGTCTCACCCAAGCCAACCTGGCCGAAGCCAACCAGCTCGACTTCCGCTACGCCCCCGCCTTCAGCGAGCTCACGCTCGTCACCCGCGACCGCCCCAGCCTCTTCGCCTCGATGGCCGGCGCCCTTGCCGCCTGGGGCATGAACATCGTCACCGCCGACGCCTTCTCAAACGCGCAGGGCGTGGTCGTCGATAGCTTCCGCTTCACCGACACCTTCCGCACGCTCGAGCTCAACGAGGTGGAACGCACCCGCTTCGTCGAAAGCGTCCACGGCGTCATGTCCGGCGAGACCAGCCTCGAGGTTCTGCTGGCTGCCCGCCAGCGCGCCCCGCGCAAACATCCCAAGGTAGTTGTCGAAACGCGCATCGACTTCGACGCCGCGGCCTCCACCCATAGCACCCTCCTGCAGATCGTCGCGCAGGACACCCCGGGCCTTCTGCGCGCGCTCTCCGCCACACTCGCCGGTCACGGCTGTAACATTGAAGTCGCCCTCATCGACACCGAAGGCGAGATGGCCATCGACGTCTTCTATCTGACCCATCGCGGCGCTAAACTCGACTCGGCCCTCGAAGCCACCCTCCGCGAAACTCTTCTGGAAGCCATCGAAACCAATGCCCGCTAGACCTCAAGCGTCGTCATTCTGGCGCAGCCAGAATCCCCGTATTTGTCTTTCCGCTTTTGTCACCGCACTTTCCGTCTGCACGCCCGCCCAGGCTACCCCACCCAAACCCCCAAACACCTGCCGCCATGCCTCCTTCGAAGGCGAAGTCAACGCCGGCCAGCCCTTCACCCGCCTCATCGGCAACGGCCTCGTCTTCTATCTCCAGCCCATCCCCTCCGGCTGGATCCTCCGCGTCCTGCCCGCCTCCGGCCCCATTGGCGACCACGACTACGCCGAGCTCGCCACGCCGCCCTATCAGTCCGTCACCCCGCTCTCCCTGTCCACCGACTTCGCCTTTCGCGCCCAGGATGCGGCCGGCTGGAATCCCCGCCGGTTCCGCTTCGCCTCCTCGAAAGCCGCCTTCGACCGGCTCGCCTCCGTCTATCGGCGCTTCGAGCAGGCCGGCGCCACGCCGCCCGCGCCGCTCGAGCTCGATCTCTCGACCGAGATCGCCCAGGCCTCGGAGGGCTCGCTGACCCTGCTCGACGTCCGTCTGCTGCCCGGCACAGCCGACCAGAGCCGCAGCGCCGCCACCGTCGCTTCGCACTTTGCCGGCACCGCACACACCGTCGTGCAGGCGCCCGATACCCCCGCCACTCCGCTCGGGCGTCTGCTCTGGATCCGCTTCCGCGTGGATCTCAACCTGCCGCGCGGCTTCACGCCCAATCCCGCTTTGCGTGTCCTCTCCACAACTTGCACCAGCCAAGCAACCAACCTGCAGGAACACTAGGGCATCCATTCGCTTGAAGCGTACACGTGTACGATGAAGGGATATATCGGGAAAACCATCCCGATCAAGGCATATCATCGAATCATGAACACTCCTCCCCAAGAGACGACAAGCAGCGGACGACCGGTCGAAGGGAATGACCGCGATCGCTATTTTTTCGGAGCGCTCGACAGCTTTACCCAAAACCGCGAGAAGATCCAGGAGGTCAACTGGGGCTACGATCAGCCTGAGGGCATCGTCCTCGCCTCGCTCGATGCGGCCATCAACTGGGTGCGCAAAAACTCCGTTTGGCCCATGACCTTCGGCCTCGCCTGCTGCGCTATCGAGATGATGTCCCTGGGCGGCTCGCGCTACGATATCGCCCGCTTCGGCTCGGAGGTCTTCCGTCCCTCGCCGCGCCAAAGCGACCTCATGATCATCGCCGGCCGCGTCTCGCAGAAGATGGCTCCCGTTATCCGCCGCCTTTATGAGCAGATGCCCGAGCCCAAGTGGGTCATCTCCATGGGCGCCTGCGCCACCTCGGGCGGAGTTTTCAACAACTATGCGCTGCTCCAGGGAGTCAACCAGATCATCCCCGTCGACATCTACGTGCCCGGATGCCCGCCGCGTCCCGAGCAGCTGCTCTATGCCATCACTTTGCTCCAGGAGAAGATCCAGAGCGAGCGGGGAAGTATTCGCCGTACCTTGAACCTGACCTAACTGTCCGAAAGGATTACTGGAGAGGTTACCTTTCTCCGCCACACCTTCAAGATTGAAAGCTTTCCCTGATAAGGTGTTTCCATACCTGAAAAGGGTGCAATTTGTTGTGGCTGAATGAGCTAACTGCTGTAAACTTTGTTGGACCTTAACCCAAACAGTACGACGTTCATGAACTACAAGTTTGAAAGTTTCATCTCTAGCGGAGGAAGTCGAATGGTTTATCGCCCGTTTCATTTTGTTGGCCGGTTTGGACTGGCTGCATGCGCAGTCAGCCTTGCAGCCGCGAGCCTGAGTGCGCAGACCGCACCCAGCACTACCGCCCCGGTGGGGCCTAACCCTTCGCGCGTTGACATCTTTACCGGCTACTCCTACTTCGGAGCGCATGGACAAGTGAAGCCGGCGGGAATCAACTACTCCTCCGTCAACGAAGGCGCGATCGGCAGCGGCGCTTTCTTCTTCAGCAAGTATGTCGGCGCGGAGATCAACTTCGTCGCGCACCCGGATGGTGTCAACGACGGCCTCTACAACGCTAGCGGCGGTATCATCTTCCGCGCTCCTATGCAGAACTACACGCTCTTCGCTCACGGCCTGGCCGGCGGCGGCAAGCTGGGCGGTCCGAACAGCGAAGTACCGGCCGTCTTTGAGCATGAGCCCTACACCTGGGGGCCGAACCTCACCGCCGGCGGCGGAATGGACTACGATCTGCCGTTCTTGAACAATCGCTTCTCCATCCGTCTCTTTGAAGCGGACTACCGCTACATCCATGCTGACTTCGGTCCCGCCACCACCGTCCCCACCGGCGGCGTGCTGGGCGGCCGCGCCAACCTCTCCGGCGTCGACCTGAGCACCGGCATCGTGACCCACTTTGGTCATATCATTCCACCGCCCCCGATCACCTACTCCTGCGTTATCTCCCCGACGACCGCCTTCCCGGGAGATCCGCTTACGGTGACCGGAACCGCGCTCAACTTGAACCCCAAAAAGACGGCGACCTACAATTGGACCTCAACCGGCGGCACCATCTCCGGAACCAGCAACATCGCCAACATCGACACCAAGAGCGCCGCGCCCGGATCCTACAACGTCAAAGGTCACGTCTCGCAAGGGAACAAGCCCGGTCAGATGGCCGATTGCTCGGTTGACTTCACCGTCAAGCAGTTTGAGCCGCCGACCCTCACCTGCTCGGCTAATCCGTCCACCGTCAACCCCGGTGACTCCTCCACCATTACCTCCTCCGGCGTCAGCCCGCAAAACCGTCCTCTGACCTACAGCTATAGCACCACGGCCGGAACGATCAGCGGCACGACCAGCACCGCGACGCTCTCCACCACCGGCGCCGCGCCTGGCACCATCACCGTCACCTGCAACGTCGTGGACGACAAGGGTCAGACCGCCACCGCGAACACCTCGGTCACGGTTCTCGCTCCCGCGCCGCCGGCGGCACCGAAGCCCACGACGCAGAACCTGTGCTCGATCAGCTTCAATCGCGATACCCGCCGTCCGGCCCGCGTCGACAACGAAGGCAAGGCTTGCCTCGATGACCTCGCACTCAACCTGCAGCGCACCACGGACTCCAAGCTCGCCCTCGTCGGCAACGAGACAGGCAGCGAGAAGACGCCAAAGGGTCGCAAGGGACACCGGGCATCCACCCCGTCCGAACGCCTGGCCGCCGAGCGCGCCGTCAACACCAAGGAATACTTGGTCAAGGAGAAGGGCATCGATGCTTCCCGCATCATGGTCTACACCGGGTCTGACGACGCCAAGACGGTCACCAGCACGCTGATCCCGGCCGGAGCCGATACCTCCTCGATGACCGCAACTCCGGTCGACGAGAGCACGGTCAAGCCGCAACCCCGCAGGCCGCTCGGCACCGCCAAGCGTCACCACAAGCGCAAGAAGACCTCCAGCCAGTAACACAGCTGGTCTTCTCTCAACAGAAAGGCTGGATGGGCTACACGCCCATCCAGCCTTTTCTCTTGCTCAAAATCGTTTCGTCGCTCCGCGGCAATTCAGCCAGGATCGTCCTCTTCGGCTGTCATTCCCGGAGGAATCCGCGCACCTTTGAGAAGCGCACGCACCCTGTTCGCCACGCCGTGCGTTCCGGCAAGTTGTCCGGTAAGCCGTCAGCTCTTCTTCGCGTCCGGCCGCCCCGCCACCCGGTCGTACAGATACACGTCGCTGGTCGTGCCCAGAGCCTCGTTGTACAGCTCTCGCTCCCCGGTAATCGCGTCGAGCTCCTGCTGGAACTCGTGGATCGCCCGGAGGTGCTCCGCCGTCGCCGGAACCTCCAGCTTCGCGCTCTTCAGGAACTTCTGGTAGCCACGGTCGACCAGCCGGCTGATCTCGCCGCCCAGCACCCAGCCGGCCTTCTGCAGCATCATCACCGGAGCCGCCGTACCGGTCGCAAGGACCGCGGCACAGCCGTGCTTCGTCACCCGCACCGCTCCCGGGCGCCGGCTTGCACCCTCGGGCGCTCCCGCTACATCAAACCGTTGATTGCCCAGTGCCGCCAAGATCTCGTTATACGTCAGCTTCGGTGTCTTTTTGACCATAGGTTTAGGCTAAACTCAGAGTTCACTGTCGCACATTCATAGCTTGGAAGGAAAGCAGGCGTTCGAGAGAACAGGATGATGACTGCCGCCAAACTCGCAGGCTCGACCCTTCTTGAGCGTATCGGCAATACGCCTCTGGTACGTTTGGACGAGCTCACCCGCACGCTCCCCGGCATCCAGATCCTCGGCAAAGCCGAGTGGGCCAATCCCGGCGGCTCGGTCAAGGATCGTGCCGCGTCCGCGATTGTCGCCGATGCCATGCGCCGCAACCTGCTCGGCCGCGGTCAGGCCCTGCTCGACGCCACCAGCGGCAACACCGGCATCGCCTATGCCATGCTGGGCGCCGCCATGGGCTTCGAGGTGATGCTTTGCATGCCGTCGAACGTCTCGCCCGAACGCAAGAAGTACCTGGCCGCCTACGGAGCGCAGATCGTGTGGACCAGCCCGGCTGAAGGTTCCGACGGAGCCATTCGCAAAGCCCGCGAACTGGCCGCGGCTCATCCGGAGCGCTACTTTTACGCCGACCAGTACGGCAACCAGAACAACTGGATGAGTCATTACCTGCACACGGCCAACGAGATCTGGCAGCAGACCGAAGGCCAGGTGACCCACTTCGTCGCCGGCCTCGGCACCTCCGGCACCTTCATGGGCACCACCCGCCGCCTGCGTGAGTTGAACCCCGCCATCCAGTGCATCTCCATGCAGCCGGACTCCGCCTTCAACGGCCTCGAAGGCCTGAAGCATATGGCGACCGCGATCGTGCCGCCCATCTACGATCCCGCGCTCGCCGACGAGAATATCGACCTGCCTACCGAGAGCGCCTACGCCATGTGCCTGCGGCTGGCGCGCAAGTCCGGGCTGCTGGTCGGGGTCTCCGCCGGCGGCGGCGCTGCTGCCGCGCTGCAGATTGCCGAGCGCGCGCACGCCGCCGGACGCGAAGCCGTCATCGTCACCATCCTCTGCGACTCCGCCGAGAAGTACATGTCGGAGCGCTTCTGGCAGGAGGGCGAGGCGCGTTCCTGACCACGGCACGCCGCGCAATCTCATGCTCAGCATCCAGTTCAAAGACTACGAAGCCCTTCGCGCCCACGGCGAGCAGACCTACCCGCATGAGTGCTGCGGCGTCCTGCTGGGCCGCGCCGCGGACGGCACCAACGCCGTCTACCAGGTCGTCCCTGCCGGCAACACTCGCACCGACTCCGCGCACAACCGCTATCACATCTCGCCCGTCGAGCTCATCCGCATCCAGCGCCAGGCCCGCGGCGCCTCGCTCGACATTGTCGGCTTCTATCACTCGCATCCCGATCATCCCGCCCAGTGGTCCTCGACCGACCTCGCCGAGGCTCACTGGCTGGGCTGCTCCTACGTCATCACCCGCGTCGTCCAGGGCAAGGCGGACGTGACCAACTCCTTCCTGCTGCTCGGCGCAGGTGAAGAGGATAAGCACTTTGCCGGCGAGGCAGTTGAAATCCTAATCGACCAACCCAGTGCACCTGAGACCATCGAGGCCCCATGACGATCCACATCCCGACTCCGTTGCGCACCTACACCGAAGGCCATGAATCCGTCTCCATCCTCGCCGGCACCATCAAGGATGCGCTCGAAGCTCTGGTCGCGGCCTATCCGGGCCTGCGCGCCAACCTCTTCGGCGCCGACGGCAAGCTGCGCTCCTTCGTCAACGTCTACCTGAACGACGAGGACATCCGCTACCTGAATCTCAAGGAAGACTCGCCGGTCTCGCCCTCCGATGAGCTGACGATTATTCCGTCCATTGCCGGCGGGCTGTCAAGTCCCAAAGAGTGCTAACCCGTTCATTCCAAAAGGAATAAAGTTGGCACAAAGACCCCCGTCATCCAGCTATCCTGGAAGTAGGAAAATCTTCTAAAAGCTCGTCCTTCCGATTCGCTTGTAAAGCTCACCGGTCAGAGGAAGTCTGGACTGAAGTCCGGACCTAAATGCTTTTTCTTGAAGACTTTAGGTACTTTCGGGGGGAGGTGGGGATACCCTGGAGCGGCTTGCACCGCATCCCGCCTCTGCATCATCCAATCATCGACCTGAGGAAACTATGACTAGCGCCATTCTCGAAGAGACCGCCGTCGAACTGCCGAAGCTGACCAACGAAGAGATTGCCCGCTACTCGCGCCACCTCATCCTGCCCGAGGTCGGCTACGAGGGCCAGCAGAAGCTCAAGGCCGCGAAGGTCCTCTGCGTCGGCACCGGCGGACTCGGTGCGCCGCTGAGCCTTTATCTGGCAGCCGCCGGCGTAGGCACTCTCGGGCTGGTCGACTTCGACACCGTCGACGCCTCGAACCTCCAGCGCCAGGTCATTCACTCGACCGCCACCGTCGGCAAACTGAAGGTCGACTCGGCCGAGATCATGCTCAAGGGCCTGAACCCCAACTTGAACGTCGTCAAGTACAACACCATGCTGACCTCGGCCAACGCGCTCGAGATCTTCAAGGACTTCGACATCATCGCCGACGGCACCGACAACTTCCAGACCCGCTACCTGGTCAACGATGCCTGCGTCCTGACCGGCAAGCCCAATGCCTACGGCTCCATCTTCCGCTTCGAAGGCCAGGCATCGCTCTTCGCCACTGAAGCCGGCCCCTGCTACCGCTGCCTCTACCCTGAGCCGCCGCCTCCGGGTCTGGTCCCCAGCTGCGCCGAAGGCGGCGTCCTCGGCATCCTGCCCGGTCTGGTCGGCATCATCCAGGCGACCGAAGTCATCAAGTACATTCTCGGCATCGGCGAGTCGCTCGCCGGCCGGCTCCTGCTCGTCGATGCCCTCGGCATGAACTTCCGCCAACTCAAGCTGCGCAAGAACCCCGACTGCCCCGCCTGCGGCACCCACGAGATCCAGCACCTGATCGACTACGACCAGTTCTGCGGCATCGAGAAGCCCGCCGATCCTACCGGCCCGCTCGAAGTCGCGCAGAACAAGGACGTCTCCGGCTCTGTCGTCGACGGCATCCCGCAGATCACCGTCGAAGACCTGAAGCGCAAGCAGGACGCGCACGAAAGCTTCTTCCTCCTCGACGTCCGTGAGCCGCACGAGGTGCCCATCGCCTCGCTCGGCGCGCCGCTCATCCCGGTCGGTTCGCTCGAGTCCCGCATCGGCGAAGTTCCTGTCGCCAAAGATGAAGAGATCATCGTCCATTGCCGTTCCGGAGCCCGCAGCCAGAAAGCCGCGCTCATCCTCCAGAACGCCGGCTTCACCCACGTCTCCAATCTAGCCGGAGGCATTCTGGCCTGGGCCGATAAGATCGACCCCTCGATGGCCAAGTACTGATTCATCCCGCGGCTGCCGCGGCCGTTCGGTCGCGTGCATCGCTTCGTTGACTGCCGACGATGGAGGTCAGTTCGCCGGTACGTCCGTCGGCCAGGCCGAGATCGGTCAGGTACGGGAATGGATTGCATGCGAGCGACATGCCCTCCAGCGTTTTGAAGATCCAGTAAGGCGGTTTCCACTCAGCCACTTTGCCGGCAGCCTCGCGTACCGCGGTAAACGCGGCGGCGACCTGCTCCGGCGGGTCGGCCGAAAGCATGCCCGCAATCGGGAACTCCGCGATGGCCAGCAGCTTTCCTGCTTGGGCGACCGCGATGCCGCCTCCCGCGGCGATCAAGGCATTGAGCGCCACCACCATGTCTTCTGCGTTCCCTCCGATGGCGAACAGGTTGTGCGCGTCATGCAGATAGGTGGTGGCCAGCGCTCCTTGAAGCCGTGGCAGACCCTGTTGCAGCGCCATCTGCGGACCGGCGGCATGTTGCCCATGGCGATGCTCGACAAAAAGCAGGTTGAGGTCCGCGCCCGCGCCTTCTTCCGGTGGAAGAACGACGGAGCCGCCGCGCACCTCAAGCTCAATCGAGCCCCACTCTGAGAAGCGAACGCCCTTGATCGTCTTCAGCGACACTCTGCCATCCAGAACGCCGGAAATGTGGAGGCGAAGGTGTTCCGCGGTCCGAGCCGCGATGTGGACCGATCCCGCGGGCTGCGTCACCGGAGCGGGTTTGACCGGCGACAGTAAGGCTCCATCCCTGGCCACAAGACGCCCGGAGACGAAGACATCCGTCACGCTCAGGCGATCGAGATCCGAGAGGACGATCAGGTCGGCCACCCGCCCGGCGCACACCGCTCCCAGATCTCGCCGGCCAAGATGGTGCGCCGCGTTGATGGTCGCCATGCGCAACGCGGTGAGAGCCGGAAGCCCCGCCGCGACGAAACGGCGCAGCACGTCGATGAGCCCGCCACGCTTCAGCAGATGATCGGGCGGGACGTCGTCGGTGCAGAACATTACCTGCGACGAAAGATGAGGCAGCTTCGCGAGCGTTTCGACCAAAGGCGGGATGACATAGTCGTGTGATCCACGGATCTCGATGGCGAGCCCGGCCCGCAGTTTTTCAAGCAGATCCTCGCCTGAGGTGATCTCATGGTCGGAGCCGATGCCCGCGGCAAGGTAAGCCTGCAGGCGCGCTCCGGTCAGCCCGCGGGCATGGCCTTCCACCAGCTTGCCGGCCGCGCGGCCCGCGTCCGCAATGGCGGCCATGCGCTCGGACCCTGCGAGCACACCATGCATGTCCATCATCTCCGCCACGCCGATCACCTCGGGCCAGGCGAGCATCTCGCGCATCTCCGCACCGCCGAAGCTCGCGCCGGAGACCTCGATCGAGGGAGCCGACGGCACCGAGGACGGCGCCTGCAGCAGGCAGCGCAGCGGCAGATTGCGGCTGGCATCGACGGCATACCGTACGCCCGCAACGCCCAGCACGTTGGCAAGCTCATGCGGATCCCAGAACACCGTCGTCGTGCCCTGCGGTACCACCAGTGCCGCGTAGTGATGCGGCAGCATGTGTGAGCTTTCCAGATGAACATGCGCATCGATCAGGCCGGGAGCCAGAAGACGGCCTTGAAGCTGATGCGTCTCCGCAGCATCGCTCCGGGAGCCCGGCTCATGAACGCTCGCGATCATGGGACCGACAAGCCCCACATCCGCCGCCCGGATCTCACCAGTGATGACATCGATCACCTGCCCGCCCATAAGCAGCAGGTCAAACGGCGCGTGACCCTGCGCGGCCTGAACGGCGCGGGCACGCACGGAGGCAGCAATGCCGGCTTGCTCGTAACTGGAATGCGAGAGAATCATGGTTCTGCACTCAGCTTACTAGCGTCCGGGCAGCGCTGCGGCGTTTTGTGCCTGAGGCGTGGGCGCACCGAAGAGCGCCGTCAGGTCGCGCTCTAGCCGCGCCGCATCCACATCGACCTGCGCATGGACCCGCGTCATCGGCAGCGCGGGCTTATCCGCGCCGGAGTAGGTCAGCACATCGCCGTAGCTCGCGCCGTGCGACAAGTCGACGTCCATATAGACATCGCGCGCATGAACGGTCAGTGCGGGGTCGAGCCAAGTTGCCGCTGCCAGTTCGTCCCAGGCATACTGCGCGCTGTTGTTGTGTTGCGCGTACCGCACCAGATAACGAGCCGCATTGCTTTGCGAGCCGGCCAGGTTCTTGAGCGTCCCTGAGAGCTGCGTCTCGATCGAAGCATCGATGGTCGTGACCGTCACCTTCGCCCAGGGCGCGGTCAACACGATATGGGCGGCCTCGGGATCGAACCAGAAGTTGAACTCATGCCGCGGCGCATTGACCCACTCCGCCCTATCGGTGCGCGGGTTCAGGCTTCCTCCCATGACCACAAGCTCTTCGGCGAGCTCGGCAAAGTGCGGGTCCAGCCGAATGGCCAAGGCGATGTTGGTCAAGGGTCCGGCGCCATAGATCGTCACCTGATGCGGATAGGCATGCACCATGCGAACCATGAAGTGCGCTGCGTTTTCGTCCGCCGCCTTGGTGGTGGGATTGCCCTCATCGAGCGTAGGCACCTGGTTCCAAAGCTGCGTCACCCGCGGGCTCCATGCGCCCATGTAACTCGTCTTGCCGTAGCGCTCTGCATCAAGCAGCGTCGCTTCTTTGGTCCGCACCAGAGGAAAGGCTGCGCCTGGATAGACCTGCACATCGGGGCGGCCCATCAATTCCAGAAGCCGCAGCGTATGGGCGACCTCTACGTCTCGCCAAGCGTCTCCCGTCACCACCGTAATGCCAAGCAGCTTGACCCGGGGCGACTGCAAAAAGACCAGCAGCGAAGCCATATCCGATCCTCCAGGGCCGGATGCATCCTGGTCTGCGATGACATAGCGCGCCGGTTCAGTTTGACAGAAGACGCGTGCGCCCAAGACGTTCATAAGTCCGATTGCAGTGACCCACGGCAACAGGAGTTTTCGCGGAACCAACGGCATGCTTCCTCTCTAATAAATGCAATTTTCTAGTTTCAGTCTAGACGCAGTTAAAAGAGGTACTTGAGCGCGAGCTGAATTTGTCTATTCTCATGCACCGTGGTGGAGATTGCCCCGAAGGCCAGATCGCCGAGACCTTGGTCCGGCAGCCCGAATTGCGAGTGATTGAGGATGTTGAAGAACTCAGCCCGGAACTCGAGATTCTGCGACTCCATGGTGGCAAACTTCTTGTACACGGAGAAGTCCACGTTGGTTCGCTGCGGACCGTAGCCCACGGTGCGGGGCGCATTGCCAAGCTGGGCCGGCGTGGGCGTCGCAAAACAGGCCGTGTTGAACCAACGGTTGACCGTGTGGGCGCCGGCATACAGGTTGCATCCGGCCAGCAAGTCCGGGCGGTTCGTGATGCCCGAACCCGAGGTGTTGGTCGCCTGGGTAAACGCAAGCGGAAAGCCGGAGTGGGAAGTCACAATGCTGTTTACCTGCCAGCCGCCAATAGTCTCCTGAGTGAGACGGCCCGCATGGGTCAGAAACATTTTGCCTCGTCCGACGGGCAGCGCGTAGAGCACGCTGGCGGTGAAGTTGTTGCGCAGCTGCAGCGAAGAAAGGCCGCGGTCGGCATAGGAGGAGATCGGCGTGCCCGCAGGATTGCCGGGCGTCGAAATTAGGACAGGAGTACCGTGATAAAAAGTCGAGCCGGAGCCTAGCGTCAATGGAAAGTAAGTCGAGCCGGGCAGCGTTGTAACGGCTTCAGAGTAGCCGTTCGTCAGCGCCTGCGAGTAAGTGTAGGAACCGAGAAAGTAGACGTCATGCATGCGCTGCTCCAGCTTCGCCTGGAGCGAGTTGTAGACGAGCCAGCCATTGGAGGTGATGTCGGCAATCCCGTTCAGCGTTGGGAAGGGACGCCGCGCCGCGGTGTTGTTACCTGCCCCCGGCGACGCTCCGTTGAAGCTCGCTACATTGTTGAACAGCCTGCTGGCATGCGTTCCGGCGTAGGCTATGGTCAGGACCATGCCCTTCGGTCCGCCCTGCTGTACGTTCACGTTGTATTGCTGCACGATGCCCTGGTGGAAGTTGCGATCCTGGGCGACCAGCGAGCCGTTGTACGTGGTCGGGTTGCGGGGCTGGCTATTATCCGGAAAGCCGTTGATTGCCGAACCGGGAATCAGCACGCGCGATGGATTGATGTCGTTGGTTGTGAAGGTAAAGGTGTTGGTATACGGCGGATTCTGATGGATGCCGGTCGACTGTCCGAGATGGGACGTATCGTGGAAGATCGCATAGCCGCCGCGCAGCACGCTATTGCGCGCGGGACCGAATGGACTTGCCGAAAAGCCGAAGCGCGGCTCGACATTCGTATCGTCCGTCGCGATGCCGGCATACTTGTTTGCTGCGATGGTGCCCGCATAGGCGCTGGCCTGTGAGCCGGCGACAAAGAAAGTGCCGGTCGTGATGTCGAAGTTCGAAAGCCGGGAGAGCGCCTCGCTCAGCGGCGTCGTGACTCCGTAGGCCACGCCCAGATTGAGCGTGAGCGACGGATTTACAGCCCAGTTATCCTGCGCATAGCCGCGGTACTCTTTCCAGCGGCGGCCAATGACGCCGCTGTTCACCTGGTTCTGGCGATTGCCCGCATCCGCATACCCCAGCAGCAGGCTCGCGATGGGACTGCCATTGGCTCCCGTGACGCCGCTCGCTGGATCGGTAAACGTCGCCGCAAAGGTGGTCGTGGGGCTGTAGGCGGTGAAGTTCTTGGTGAACCCGAGCTGGCCGTGAAAGTAAGTCTCGCCCAGACCATTGTTCTGCATCGGCCGGAAGTCGAAGCCGAAGACCATCGTATGATTGCCCTTCACCACTGAGAGCGAATCGAAGTAATGGTAGACCTCCGTGCCGCCTTGGTAGGGAGAGTAGTTGCGATCGCCCACCGGATTGAAGCCGGTGATGTTGATCAAGGTCAGGCCCGAAGTCGCAAGGTCACCCAGGTTGGCGCCGGTGATGCCAAGCTGCGCGGCCGCATTGGTTCCGTAGCCGAACGCATGAATCGTATTGAAGTCGCGGTTGTAGCCGGCCGCAACCTGATTGACGATATGCGGAGTAAAGACGTGCGTCTCCGAGACAGCGAGGTTGCGGTCGCGTGCGCGAAAGTTGGTCGTCGACGTGAACGAGCTCTTGGCTCCGAAGCCTGGCAGTCCGGAGGGATTGAACTGCGATCCGTCATCCCAGGAGAATCGCGCGAAGATGCGATCCGCGGCTGCGATCTGGTGATCGATCCGGGCGTCAAATTCGTTGTCGTTGAGCGCGCGCAGTGGACTCGACGTGTAGTTGAAGCCGGTGGAAAGGCCGGGTGAGCCGGCCGGCAGCGCCGATGGATACAGGTTCAGAATGGCTTGACCGATGGGGCTGATCTGTGCCGCCGGAATGACGTATGCTCCAGCCGCAGCGTTGTAATAGCTGGTGCGGCTCGCGGCATTGGCCGCCGCCAGGGAAGGCACGGGGTTGAAGATTGGGTTGGTAAAGGTGTGCTGAAGGCGCTGCGCGTCCGTAGGCACAACGCTCTGGATCGGCGCTCCCTGGCGCACCCGATTGCCCTGATCATCGGCGAAGAAGAACGTCCTGTTCTTGAAGATTGGGCCGCCAATGGAGCCGCCAAATTCGTTTTGCCGGTACTCGCCTTTCTTCACCGGATCGAAGTAGTTCCGCGCGTCCAGATAGTCGTTGCGCAGAAATTCAAATGCCGAACCGTGAAATTGATTTGTGCCGGACTTTGTCGAAACCAGGACGGTCGATCCGCCGCGGCTGCCATACTGCGCCGAGTAGTTGAACGTCAGAACGTTGAACTCCTGAATTGCGTCGACCTCCGGAAGAAACGACACGCCGCCGCCGGTCAGCTCATTGTCGTCGATTCCATCCAGCCGCCAGTCATTCGTGTTCTCCGCCATGCCCTGCACGGAAAGCGAGACGGAACCGCGAAACGAAACCTCGCTCGAAGTTCCGGCATTCAGGAAGTCGGTCGTCTGCTCGCCGCGCGTCGTTCCCGGAGTCAGCAGGGCAAGCTGCGCGAAGTCTCGCCCGTTGAGCGGCAGATCCGCAACCTCCTGGGCGTGAATCGTCTGGCCGAGCGTGGCGTCCGCACGCTGTACGATGCCGGTATTTTCAGCCTGCACCTCCACCGTAGAGGAGACCGTCGCAAGCTGAAGCTTGATCTCGAGCGATATATTTTGCTGACCTTCGAGCGAGGCGTCCTTCAGCTCAGAGACCTGAAACCCTGCTTGCTGAACGCGAATGGTATAGGTGCCCACCGGAAGCAGCGTCACGGCAAAGTAGCCGCTTGCATCCGCCTTCGCTGTGCGCGTGGCATTGGTTCCCTGATTGAGGATGGTTACGGCCGCTGCTGGAACGATGGCGCCGGTGACATCGGCTATATGACCCGAGATGGAGCCAACCGCTTGCGAAAAGGCGCACATGGGAATCGCCAGCACAAACAGGCAAAACGAGATAACCAGCAAACGATGCTTCAAGGACGCTCCTCAAAGAGAACGGATGAACTTGCGCAAAGGCGAGCCATGGGCAAGGGGATGCGTTGGATTGGCTGCAAGCACACAGGCAGCACACGAACCTGCGAAACATCCCGGATCATTCCGGGACGAGCGCATAGCAGAAGAACTGGGACGACTCAGGATTAGCTGTACGTTACTGGTATATTCACGGCAGGTCAATCAGAGAAAACAGATTCGGTCAGCTCGCTGGACCATCTCATGCCGTCGCTGCAGCCTGTTTGCGAAGAGCCGCGCTGAGACAGTGTGCGGTCATTGCCTTACTCCAGAAGGGAGAAGTCGCTTCATGGTTCCATCGCCGAACGCTTTCGCCGCCGGCCCGCTAGTCGCACCGCTGGGCACCCAGTCTGGGCTAGCCGGCAGAGCCGCGGAGACACGTGAGAGCGACCCGTTCCATCTGCCGCCGGAGCCTCCGCCTAGGAATGGAATTGCCGCGTTCGCCGACCGCATCTTCGGCTTTTCGCAACGCGGCTCTACCTTCGGGCGCGAGATGCTTGCCGGGCTTACCACCTTTTCGACCATGTCCTATGTGCTGGTCGTGCATCCTCTGGTGCTCTCGGCGGCCGGGATGGACCGCGGCGCGCTGATCACCGCGACCGCCGTGATCGCGGCCATCTTCTCGGTCATCATGGGCCTGCGGACAAACTACCCGCTCGCCATGGCGCCCGGCATGGGTGTCAACGCCTATGTCGCCGTGCAGGTCTGCCAAGGTATGCACATCCCTTGGCAGGCCGCGCTCGGCATGGTCTTCTACACCGGCATTCTCTTTCTCGTCATCTCCTTGACCGGCATCCGCCAGAAGATCATCGAGGCTTTCCCGGTCTCGTTCAAGAAGATCGTCGGCGCAGGAATCGGGCTGTTCATTGCCTTCCTCGGCCTCAAGAACGCAGGCATCATCGCAGCCAATCCGCGCTCGATTGTAGGGCTTGGCAACATGGCCTCACCGACCGTGCTTCTCGGCCTCGCCGGTATTGTGCTGACCATCATCCTGGTCACTCGCAAAGTTCCCGGAGCCCTGATCCTTTCCATTCTTGCCGCGACCGTTGCCGGTCTTTTCCTGCCCGGCGTCAACGGTCATCGCCACATCACGGACATGCCGCTGCATTTGTTTTCGCGGCCGAACTCGATGGCTCCCGTCGCCTTCAAGCTAGACTTCGGCTATGTCTGGCATCATCCCTCGCAGTCCATTCCGATCGTGCTTGCGCTGCTTTTCACGGACCTCTTCTCCGCTATGGCCGTGCTCTTCGGTATCGGCGCCCGTGCTCATCTGACCGACGCAGAGGGCAACCTGCCCAAGCTCAAGCAAGCGCTCTCCGCCGATGCCTTCGCCGCTTCGGGCGGCGCGCTGCTCGGCTCGACAACGGCCATCATTTACCTGGAATCGGCTGCCGGAGTCGAACAAGGCGGCCGCACAGGGCTGGTGAGCCTGTCGGTTGCCGCCTGCTTTCTGCTGGCGTTGTTTATCACCCCTGTGATCGCCATTATCCCGTCGGTTGCCACCACGTCGGCGCTCGTGATGATCGGCATTTTCATGATGCAGGGACTCGGTGAACTGGATTGGAAGAGTATTCCCGTCGCCTCGACGGCGCTGGTCACACTTCTGCTGATGACGCTCACCTCGGCCAGCGATGGCCTCGCGATCGGCTTTCTGGTCAGCGTCCTCACGCTCGCCGCAACGGGAAGCGTACGAACGGTCAAGCCCGTCGCCTGGGCGCTTGCGGCTCTATTTCTGGCACACTACCTCATTCGCTAAAGCGGATGGACGCTTGTGAGGAGCATTGCTTGCTCCTATCGTGGGCCGGACATTGCATTTTGCTGATCGCGCGGTGCGGTTCTCAGCAGGGTAAGCTGATCCGCGGTCAGGATGGCCCGCAGCGCGAAATCCATGTGAGCGTCCGCCTTATCGAGCGCGGCCCGCGCGTCGGCGATGCGATCCGTCTGGGCCATCGCGCGCTCGTTATCGATGGTGGGCGCCGCGAGCATGGATTCGAGCTTCGCTTCTTCCGTCTGCACGGCAGCGTCCAACTGAATCAGCTTCAGCCGGCCCTGAAGGTAGCTATCGGCTAGACGATGCACCTGATCCGGTGTGAGATGGATCATCGCAACAAGGTCAGCATTCAGCCAGAACTGGCCAGGAGGCAGGCCGAGTTCATCCAGATCCTCCATCTCATGCCGCATCTGCTCTCGGTCCCCGGAGTTGCGTTCTGCTTCGGCGCGGTCCGGTTCGGCATGCTGCATCCTGTTCGGACCGTGAGCTTGATCCTGCATGGGCGGAGGACCTTGCTGAGCGAGGAGCGTTGAGGTACAGAGCAACAGGGGCGCTATCAAGACAGGACGAATCAACATAGAATCTCCTCTTGGCCAAACGGCTTATCCATCGATAGAGTAGGACGCGAAACAAGCGGAAGGAGTGGTCGCCGGTACACGCTTCTGTCGGACCACAGGAGCTCAGAGGTCGAGAAGCTGGTGCATACGGGATTGCCGAAGGTGGTCTCGATCCGGAGCGCCGCCAGAACTGCCAACCCTAAAAGAGGAACCTTCAGAGCTTGGTTTGGGGGTGCGAAGCAAGTGCTGCAAAGATTGGAGTTAGCTGGCGGAGAGGGAGGGATTCGAACCCCCGGTACCCGTAAAGGTACGTCTGATTTCGAGTCAGGTGCATTCAACCGGGCTCTGCCACCTCTCCGCGCTGCTTTCGAGTTTACCGAGAGACCTCCTTTTGTTCAATGGCCGAGGCTTAGACTGAAGAAGTGGACGCCTCCTGGAGTGCCGAGCTGCGTGCGTGGGTGGAGGCTTGCGCGCTGGAGCAGGGGTTCACCCTGGCCGGGGTTGCGCCGGCTCTGGCGGCGGACGATCCCGCGGCGTCCGCGACCGGCGAACGCTTTACCGCGTGGCTGGACGCGGGGCGGGCGGGGGAGATGGAGTATCTCAAGCGCCGGGATGCCGATGGCGCGCTGCTGCGCACGTCGGCGCGGGTGGCGCTTCCGTGGGCGCGGTCGGTGCTGGTGTGCGCGCTGAACTACAACGCGGAGGGAGCGCGGTCGATCGAGCCGGCCGGGGCCGGCGCGGGCTGGATCGCGCGTTACGCGTGGCTGGGCGATGCGCAGGGCCGGGCTACCGATTATCACGACGACCTGCTGGCGCGGCTGCGCACGGTGGAGGCGGCGCTCAAGGAGCGGGCCGGATGCGAGAGCCGGTGCTATGTGGACACGGGGCCGTTGCTCGAGCGGGACTTCGCGGCGCGCGCGGGCGTGGGCTGGATCGGCAAGAATACGTGCGTGCTGAACCAGGAGCAGGGCTCGTGGCTGCTGCTGGGGGTGATTGTGACCTCCTTGACGGTTGCGGCGGAGGTGGTGCTCGATGTGGCGGCGGACCGCTGCGGCAGCTGCACGCGGTGTCTGGATGCGTGCCCGACGGGGGCGCTGGTGGCGCCGCGAGAGATGGATGCTTCCCAATGCATTGCCTACCTCACGATCGAGAAGAAGGGCAGCATCCCGGTGGAGCTGCGGGCCGGGATGGGACGGCAGGTGTTCGGCTGCGACATCTGCCAGGAGGTATGTCCGTGGAATCGCAAGGCTCCGGTGGTGGCGCGGGCGGAGCTGCGCACACGGGAGGAGCTGGTGAATCCGCAGCTTGGCTGGCTGGCGGGGCTTGACCAGGCTGGATTCAAGAAGTTGTTTGCGGGCTCGCCGCTCGAGCGGACCAAGCGTGCCCGCGTGCAAAGGAACGTGGCGATTGCGATGGGCAACAGCGGCGCGCGCGAGTTCGTTCCACGGCTGAAGGAGTGGGCGGCCGGCGAGGACCCGGTGCTGGCCGAGAGCGCGCAGTGGGCGCTCGAGCGGCTGCAGGCGGATGCGGCCGGGGAGCTTTGTTAGCATCGGGTTTGGGGTGACGGACCGCCGGATGTTCTCGATCTCACCGAAACCGGAGAAGCCGGCTGATTCCGCGGAGACAGCCGGGGAGGCAGCCGAGGCCGCGAAGACGCCGGCGCCGATCGAGCATGTGAAGCCGGTGGTGCCACAGGACGGCTGGTGGCCGCAGACCAAGGCGCTGGCGCTCTACCTGGCGGAGACCGAGGTGCACACCTATGCGTTCAGCGTGGCGGCGAACACGATCTTAGCGCTGTTTCCGTTTCTGGTGCTGCTGATTACGCTAGCCGAGCGGGTGTTCCACTCGATGGCCATGGTGGCGGTGCTGGTCGACCTGATGCACACGATGCTGCCGAGCAACCAGGACTTCGTGATGCGGAACATGGTGGCGCTGGTGCATCCGCACAAAGGCACGCAAGCGTTTTCAGTATTCATGCTGCTGGTGACTTCGACGGGAGTGTTTCTGCCGCTCGAGGTGGCGCTGAACAATGTGTGGGGTGTGAAGCAGAATCGCAATTACCTGATGAACCAGGTGGTTTCGCTTGGGCTGGCGGCGGCGGTGGGCGCGCTGGTGCTGGGTTCGGTGGCGGCGACGGCGGCGCAACGGACGCTGCTGACGTGGATCTTCTTCGGGCATACGGACAATGTTGTCTTCCGGCTGATCGGCGAGGGAGTGCTGAGCTTCTTTGCGGTGATCGCGAGCATTTTGATCTTCTTTCTGATTTATTGGATTTTGCCGCACCGCAAGATTCCGGCCATGGCGGTGTTGCCGACCGCGGTCGTGGTGGGGATTTCCTGGGAGGCGGCGAAGTACCTGTATGTGCTGGCGCTGCCGCGGCTGGATTTCGAGTCGGTGTATGGTCCGTTCCGGGTGTCGGTGGGGATCATGATGTGGGCGTTTCTTTCCGGTCTGCTGCTGCTGGCGGGAGCGCATTTTTCAGCGACCCGGTACACGCTGTGGGTGGCCCGGCGGGCGGCGGCGGCGGAGCAGGCTTCCGCGGCGAAAGAATGACGAAGCCAAGAGTTACCCCCCCCCCCCGGGGTGTCTCCTCTAAGTTCTTTGTTTGCAGATACTTAGCAATATAGCGCCAGGCAAAGTCTTCATTTCAAAAGAGTTGCGGTCAAAGTCTTCGCAACAAACGACTTAGGGACGATCCGATCCAGTCTTATGGCGTCGTTCCCTCCATAAGCCAAACGCAGATTCCGTTTCGGGAAGGACAAAAGGAGCGGGAAGCGTTCAGATTTGAACCCTATTTCTATTCTAGTGCATTGCGAGAGGAAGTATGCCATGTTTCTGATGCGTTTAAGCCGTTTCGAATGAACAACTTCGAGGATATTAGAAAGATTTTGGGCTTGACAGAAAAGTGCTGGGAGCTGGGGTGGAGGCGGGGACGCGACCGGCTTCGACAGGGCGGCGTTTGCCCCGGTAGGTGAGGCTGGCCTGGTTGCGGAGTTGGAGGAGCGGCAAGCCATGGCGGGTGAGGTCTTCGGCGCAGGCGAGGGCGCGGAGCAGGGGGTCGCCGGCGAGATGGCGCTCGGCGGGCTTCTTCAGGTGGCGGTACCAGACGTCGGCGAAGGCGTGGTCAAGGCAGATGCGCTTAAAGCAGTGATCGAGGCGGATGGGCCAGTGGTGCTCGCGGGCGAGGGCGGGGAGTGTGGTTTCGGTCAAGCGCTTGAAACGGGCGATTTGTTGGGCGCGGTCCATGGGATGTGGATGGGTGAAGGAGGCGGTCGTTTGCTTTCGCAAACGATACCCCACCCTTTTGCCAAAGGCGCAAAGGATGGGGCACCCGGTGCAAAGGATGGGGCAGCCGGTGCTTCGGACAAGAGGTTAGTGGAGGGTTTCGGGGGTGGCGGGGCCGTAGAGGAGGCCGTTGAAGAGGAACTTGAAGGTGGCGTGGGGTTGGCCGCGGAAGGTGACTTCCGGGCCGAAGAGGAGGACTTTGCCCTTGCCTACGTTGGCCTGGGCGACGGCGATGGAGTTGTTGAGGTAGGTCTGGCCCCAGGCCCAGCCGCTGTCGAGGAGGTTGCCGTCACCGTACCAGGCGATGGTCTGGAGACCGTGATGGGTGGCGTTGGGGGTGGCGCGGAAGGCCGGGCTGTTGTCGTAGAAGACGTCGGTCGAGGCGGGCATGCCGTAGGCGACGGGCTGAGTGTTGTCGACCTGGGCACGGAGCAGCGAGCCGGGGACGTAGAAGCGCTCCGGGGGGACAGGCTGCTCCTTGCCGCGAACGACCTCGACAAGGGCGTCGTTGACCGGCAGGTCCATCGCGCCGTAGATGCGGCTGGAGCTGCCGATGGTGAGGAGCGTACCGCCGCCTTCGACGAAGGCCTTGAGCTGCGGGAGGGTTTTGTCTGCCGTGATGTGGCCGAGCCAGGGGCGGAACTCGGCGGGGATGGACTCGGGTGCGGGTTGGGCTGCACTGCGGTATTCGCCGCCGGGCTCGGGGGTGGATGCCGAGCCGGAGCGCGAGAGCCTGGGCAGGACGCCGTCGGCGAAGACGAGGTCGTCGAAGGAGGCGTTCAGGTTCCCGGCGTCGAGTGTCTGGGGGTAGACGACGGTGTAGGGGAACTCGAACTGATCGAAGAGCCAGCGCAGCCAGCCGGAGGGCATGGAGCCGCCGTACTGGTCGGCGAGGCCGATGCGGAGGGGGTGGAGCAGCAGGGCGTCGCCGGTGGGTTTGGCGGGGACCGCGTAGGCGTTGATGCCGAGGGTCTTGGCAGCGGTTTCGAGCAGGTCATGCGCCTGGGCGGAGTAAGGAATGTAGAGGGCTCCGGCGGCCAGGGTTTTTCCCCCGGCTACGGTGGCGGGCTGCTTGAGCCAGAAGACGGGCAGTTTGGCCTTGAGCAGGCGGTTGGTAAGGGTGTAGGCGTCGTTGTACTCGTGCGAGACGAGATAGCCGGCGGGCTTGTTGGGGCCGGCGATGGCGCCGGGGGGCGGGGCGGCAAGATCCGTGGTGATTTTTTCAAACGGGCCGGTGAAGCCGGAGTAGAGGCGGGTGAAGGTGACGCCCATCTGGTAGGCGAGGGTCCAGCCGGTGGTGTCGTAGGGACGGGTTGGGGGGGCGCCGGGGTAGGCGAAGTCGTTGGGATGGTCCTGGGGCTCGAGCATGTCGAGGATCTGGGGGCGATAGGCCTGGGCGCAGGAGATGACGAGCGAGCCGGCGGGGTAGCGCTTGCCGTCAACGTCGAAGGCGGCGGTGGCGCGCTCAATGGTGACGCCGGACTTCATGAGGGTGTTGACGAACTTGACGGCGGTAGGGAAGTCGGGCTGGTCGGCGGAGAGGATGTAGCCGCGCGGGTCGCGGTGGGCGGGGTCATGCAGGATGGAGGTGTAGAGGCCGGCCGGGGCGCTGCCGGGATTGCGGCCGCCGCCGACGACGCCGGGCGTGGGGCCTCCGGGAGCGGGGGTGGCGTTGCCGGCGACGCCAGCTCCGGCCGTGCCTCCGGCTCCGGGTGCAGAGGGCGACGTGGCGGCGGGCGAGTCGCCTGTGGTCGCGCGCGTGCCGCGGGTGCGGGCGGCAGGAGCGGCGGCCGCGGCGGCTTCGTCGAGGGCTTCGATGCGCTTGGGGGTGATGGTCCAGCTGTCTTCGTTGCCGTGTTCGATGGAGCGATTGCCCATGACGTACATGTCGTAGAGCAGGTGGGTGCGCTCGCGGGAGGCGTAGTCGAGCACGGCGCGGTTGTTGGTTTGCTCGTAGGCGATGGACTGGGCGTAGTGCCAGGTCTGGGGGGCGATGGGATAGGGCTGGTCGCCGTTGGGAAGCTGGCGGGCGGGAATGAGCGGAATCTGCATGGGGGTGGGGCTGCCGACGATCTCGGTGAGCAGCCCGGTCATGTTGTGGAAGTAGGTGATGGTGCGCAGGCCGCCGTTGTACCAGGTGCTGTAGGGGGCGTCCGACCGCATGACGGAGCCGGGCTTGTTCTCTTCGACCAGGCGCTCATGCATGGCGGCGCCGACGGCTTCGATCTTGAGCGGCATGAGCGGGTCGTAGTGGAAGTTGAAGGGATCGCGGAAGGGCGGCATGAAGATGATGGTGCCCGGCGGCCCGGCCTGGTGATGGTTGTACATGATCTGCGGGAACCACTCGCGGAAGAGGACGCGGCTGATGTTGGTCGATTCCGGCATGTTGTTCATGTAGAAGTCGCGGTTGTTGTCGTGGCCGATGTACTTGGCCCAGAGGCGCGGCGTGCCCTGGCCGGGGCCGTCGAGGACGCGCTTGGCGGGTTCGGGCTCGCGCATGTACCACTTGGCGACGAGGTCGTCGCCGTCGGGGTTGTCGAAGGTAAGCAGCGCGATGTCGTCGTTCAGGAAGCGCATCGTCTCGGGGTCGGTGCGGGCGTTGAGCTCGTAGATGGTCTCGACGAGCTGGGTCTGGCCGACGGTTTCAGACGCGTGGAGGCCGCCGTCGATCCAGACGACGGACTTGCCTTCTTCGGCGAGGGCGTGGGCCTGGTCGGGGGTAAGTCCTTCGGCGTGGGCGAGCTTAGCGGAAATCTCCTTGTAGTGGTCGAGCTTGGCGATGTTCTCGGGCGAGGAGACGATGACCATGTACTGGCGGCGGCCTTCGGCGGTGGGGCCGATGTCGACCAGCTTCATGCGGTCGGACTCGGTGGCGAGCTTCTGAATATAGGCGGTGATCTGGTCGTAGTTGGCCAGCATGTAGTCGTCGCCCATATTGAAGCCGATGCTCTGCTTGGGCGTGGAGATGTTGGCGCGGGGGGCTTGCGCGAAGGCGGGCAGGGCGAGGCACAGGGCCGGCGAGCAACAGAAGAGCTTAAAAGCAGAACGCAAAGGGGTTCTCCTCCGGAAAGCAGATGGATGCGGTTTTGATTACTGTACCTGAAAAGACGGGGCGGTCCGCAGGCAGACCGTTCCGACTCGCGACAAACATCTGACTGCCGGCAAAGACTGGATGTCGATCCCTGCTCGGCCGCTGCGGAGGAGGCCTGGGCAGGACGGTACAGACCGATGATCAGACCGATGATCCCGGCATATGGCTCTTGGTATGGTGGCATGGCGAAGGTGGCAAGCGCCGCCATAAGACCCAGGCCCACAAAGAGCAGCAGGCCGCACGTGAGCCAGTCACGGTGCATGCATGCTGCGCGCTCCCTCAAGAGGGGGCGGCCTGCGATCGGCTGAGAACGGCGCTTGACAAGTCAGAGAGCGATGGGAAAGACTCGGCATCGGCGAACATGTTCGGCAATGTCTTGCGGATTTGAGTCCTCGACAGATGTTTGGTGATATCCCGAAAGCGGAGATTGCGATGGCAAAGGTTAAGAAGATCGTCCTCGAAGAACACTTTTCAACGGCAAAGATGTCGGAGTACGCCACGGATGTGGTGAGTACCATCGACGGCGATTTTCTGAACTACGTGAAGCCGCGGCTGATGGACATGGAGCAGATGCGGCTTGAGGACATGGATCAGAACGGCATCGACCTGTGCGTGCTGTCGGTTACCTCACCGGGGGTCCAGTTGGAGAAGGACACGCAGAACGCGATCACGACCGCGAAGGAGATCAACGATCTTCTTGCGGCACAGATCGAGCGGCACCCCACTCGCTATGCCGGATTTGCGCACCTGCCGATGCAGGATGCGAAGGCGGCAGCCGATGAGCTGGAACGGTGCGTGCGGCAGATGGGCATGAAGGGCGCATTGATCAACGGACAGACCAACGGCGAGTACCTGGACGACAGGAAGTTCTGGCCGGTGTGGGAACGGGCGGAAGCTCTTGACGTGCCGATCTACCTGCATCCGGCCGATGCGCCGTCCAAGCCCAGCAACGAAGCGGGCTACCCGGAGATGGCGGGACCGGGTTGGGCGTGGGGGTCGGAGACTGCCGGGCACGTACTCCGGATGATCTACGGCGGTGTCTTCGACCAGTTCCCGAAGACCACCCTGGTGTTGGGACACATGGGTGAGACGCTGCCGTTCATTCTCTGGCGGCTGGATAGCCGGTACAAGATGCTGAAGCATACCAACCATGTGAAGCTGCTGCCGTCTGAGTACATTCAGCGTAATGTGATGGTGACGACCGCGGGATCGTTCTCGGCGGCGCCGCTGCTCTGTACACTGGCCGCGCTGGGAGCGGACAGGATTATGTTTTCCGTCGACTATCCGTATGAGTACACGGCAGAGGCGGTGCACTTCATCGAGAACGCGCCGATCAGCGAAATGGACAAGGCCAAGATCTGTCATGGGAATGCGGAACGGCTATTGAAGCTATAGCGCAGGATGGTCGAGATTCTCTTCTAGAGCAGCCAAGCCGCATTGGCCTGATGGCTGGAGCTACGTGTGCGGATACCGCGCCGCGCAGCGGAAAGAATAGTTCACTGGTGGAAAGCTCGGAGCGATCCAGCCCGGGGAGCTATGACGCATGCGCAGCAGCACCAACAAGCTTTAGCTCTGGAGGACGAATGAAAGCGCGCCGGTTGAGGAAGATCGGCTTGGTTGCGGGCTGCGCCGCAGCAACAGGCGTTGCCTGGGCGATGTGGGATTACGCTCGCTGGCGATCGTTAGGGCCGGGAGGACTGCCCGCCACGGTTCGTGGCTGGCTCACAACGACACGCCTGCGCCTGAGCGCGATTGACCCGCTGGATGTCAGTCCGATGGCTCTTTTTGCCGGCGATGACCGGCGTTCCTGGGTAGACCTTGGACGGCGCGCCGGAGAGAGGCCGAAGGTGAGTCCTTATCCGGTGCCGCATCGGCAACTGGATCAGCTTCCGGGTGAGCCGGTGCGTGTTGCGCTTCAACAGCTGTTCGATCGCGCCGTGGCAGAGAACGCGTTTCAGGTGGAGTATGCGCTCTCCCACTGGGAGAAAAGGCATCCGGCAATCCGGTGCAGGGAAGCAGCAAGCGGTTTGGGACCGCCCTCGTTCGGGGAGATTGCGCATATTCACCCCAGCGATCACTCGATGCATATGATCCTGAGTCCACGGGACGCGATGACAGCCATTGAAGCAGGTTGGGGCGAGCGGCATGGACTCGCCGGGATTGCGCTGGAACTGCCGGTGAACTATGTGATGGTGTATGCGCCGCGCACTCCTGACGATCTTGCAGGGATTGGGCAGCTGCTGGAGGCTGCCCTCCGGTTTGCCTTAGCGGACAGGAGCAGCGAGGGTCTCCTGGCGGAGGGGGCACGCATGGAAACGGTAGACTGAACTTTGGGTTTTCAGGGATGGAGTGCGGCGTGTATGGTGTTTGTGAACATGTTCGCATACGGATGCGCCTTCGACTGGCCGATGCGAGCGGGTGATGGTGCGGGAGGATAGGTTGAAAAAGCTTTGGCCGAGCGCCGATGCGGCGCTGGACGGTTTGGTGAAGGACGGGATGCTGCTGGCGGTCGGCGGCTTTGGGCTCTGCGGGGTGCCGGAGATGTTGATCGAGGCGGTGGTTCGCTCGGGAGCTCGCCAGCTGACGGTCGCGAGCAATAACGCGGGGATCGACAACATCGGTCTAGGCCGGCTGTTGGCGACCCGTCAGATCGCCAAGATGATTTCAAGCTATGTTGGTGAGAACGGCGAGTTCGAGCGGCAATATCTCAGCGGTGAGCTCGAGGTGGAGTTTTGTCCGCAGGGTACGCTGGCGGAACGGATGCGGGCCGGGGGCGCCGGCATTCCGGGCTTTTACACGCGTACCGGCGTGGGAACCATGGTGGCCGAAGGTAAGGAGCAGAAGGAGTTCGACGGTACGATGTACGTCCTGGAGCATGGCATCCGCGCGGACGTGGCGCTGGTACGAGCGTGGAAAGGGGACACGCACGGCAACCTGGTGTACCGGCATACCGCGCAGAACTTCAATCCGGGTGCGGCCATGAGCGGCAAGGTGACCGTTGCCGAGGTGGAGATCCTGGTCGATGCGGGGCAGCTGGCGCCGGAGCAGATTCACACGCCGGGGGTGTATGTGCAGCGTCTGGTTCACAATCCGAATCCGGAGAAGCGGATAGAACGCGTCACCACACGGGAGGCCCACTGATGGCGTGGACACGGCAGCAGATGGCGCAACGTGCGGCCTGTGAGCTCGAGGACGGGTTTTATGTCAATCTCGGCATTGGCATGCCCACGATGGTGGCCAGCTACATTCCATCCGGCGTGAGCGTGACGCTTCAGTCCGAGAATGGGCTGCTCGGCCTGGGTCCCTATCCGCTGACCGGTGAGGTGGATGCGGACCTGATCAACGCGGGCAAGGAGACCGTGACGTTTCTTCCGGGAGCCTCCATTTTCTCAAGCGCTGAGTCGTTCGCGATGATTCGCGGAGGACATATCGATCTGGCGATTTTGGGCGCGATGCAGGTAGCGGAGAACGGCGACCTGGCGAACTGGGTTATCCCGGGCAAGCGTGTCAAGGGAATGGGTGGGGCCATGGACCTGGTCTCAGGCGTGCGCAGGGTCGTCGTCTTGATGGAGCACAGCGCGCCCGGTGGAGCGGCGAAGCTGCTGCGCCGCTGTACGCTGCCCTTGACGGGGCAGGGCGTGGTGCACCGGATCATCACCGATCTGTGTGTGCTGGACGTGACGCCGGGGGGGTTTCAGTTGGTAGAACTGGCCGCAGGCGTGACCGAGGAGCAGGTGCAGGCGGCGACGGAGGCGACGATCGCTTCGGCGCAAGCGATCGCTCCGGCAAAGGAGACCAAGTCATGAAGGTCGTGATTGCGGCGGCGCGGCGGACGGCGATCGGATCGTTTCTCGGGGCGTTTGCGGATGTGTCCGCGGTCACGCTCGGCACCACCATCGCGCGAGAGGTGCTGAAGGGCGTGGATGGAGCCGGCATCGCCGATGTACTGGTGGGCAATGTGCTGCAGGCCGGGCAGGGCATGAATCCGGGGCGGCAGATCGCGCTGGGTGCGGGTCTGCCTGTCTCGGTTCCGGGCCAGACAATCAACCGGGTGTGCGGCAGCGGCATGCAGGCCGTTGTGAGCGCGTTGCAGGCGATCCGTTCCGGCGATGGCAAGATGTATCTGGCCGGCGGGGTGGAGAGCATGTCGCGCGCTCCCTACCTGGTGCAGCAGATGCGGCGCGGACAGAAGCTGGGCGACGTGGGAATGATCGACAGCATGGTTAACGATGGGCTCACCGATCCGACCCACCACTATCACATGGGCATCACGGCGGAGAATGTGGCGGCGGCGTGGGACATCAGCCGCGCGGACCAGGACGCATTTGCGCTTGAAAGCCATCGGCGTGCAACGGCCGCCCAGGAGAACGGCTCGTTCGACGCGGAGATCGTTCCGGTCTCGGTGACGACGAGGAAGGGACCCGTCGTGACCACGCGCGACGAGGGGATCCGGCCTGATACCAGCCTGGAGGCGCTGGCGCGGCTGAAGCCGGTGTTCAAGCCGGATGGATCGGTGACGGCGGGCAATGCGAGCAGCCTGAACGACGGCGCGGCGATGCTGCTGCTCTGTGACGCCGAGCATGCGCAGGCACACGGCCTGGAGCCGCTGGCGGAGATTGTGAGCTATGCGTGTACAGGGGTCGATCCGGCCTTGATGGGAATGGGCCCGGCAGCGGCGGTGCCGCGGGCGCTTGAACGCGCCGGTTTGAGCGTCGATGATGTGAACCTGTTCGAGTTGAATGAGGCGTTTGCGTCGCAGTCTCTGGCGGTGTGCCGGAGTCTGCGGCTGCCGGAGGACAAGGTGAACGTCTCCGGTGGAGCGATCGCGCTCGGCCATCCCATCGGCGCCTCCGGCGCCCGGGTGCTGGTGACGCTGGCCCATGCGCTCAAGGCAAGGCAACAGACACACGGGGTGGCGAGCCTGTGCATCGGCGGCGGTATGGGGATCGCGGTCGTGTTGCGCAATGGGGCCGCGAGCTAGAATCAAGGCTCGAGGAGAAACGATTGACCACCGTACACCCCGAACCGGTCGTGACAGCGAAGAAGGCCGGGGTACGGGAGCGATCCAAGCAAGAGCGGCAAGATCGCATCATGAGGGCGGCTCGCAAGCTGTTCGCGGAGCATGGCTATGATGCGACGACGCTGCGGGAGGTGGCTGGGCTGGCCGGCCTGGGTTTGGGAACGCTGTTCAACTACATCAGCGACAAGCGCGATCTTATCTACCTGGTCTTCAACCAGGAGGTGAGCCTGGTGACCGACACCTCCCTGGCCGCGCTGCGTCCCTGGCAGAGTTTCAGTGAGAAGATTCTGTCCGTGGTGGAGGCCCACTATCGTTTGTTCGGAGAGGAGCCGATTCTCTCACGCATTCTGCTGAGCGAGGTCCTGCAGCATACCCCAGGTCTTCATCTGGCGGAGTATCTCGGCACGCGCGACCGCTTCATCCGTGGAATGGAAGAGGTCGTCGCAGGCGCGCAGGCGACCGGCGAGATCAGCTCAACCGAGAGCCCGATGCTGATTGCGCGTCACATCTTCTTCTCCTACTCGGCGGCGCTCCGCTGGTGGCTTGCCGCCGACGAGCATCCACAGTGGCAGACGGGCGTGCGTGAGTTCGCGGCCATCCTGCAGCTGCAGACCCTGGGTCTGGGCCTCAGAGGCTTGCATGGACTGGCTGCGTCCGCCGCCGGCGGTCGCTTGGAGGCAGCAAGCGGGTAGCGGTTCTACCGCCATGCGGCTTTGCCGGCGGTCCGGACCGTGGTTCGCGCGGCCGCGCACGCCGACTCGCGGGGGGTCTTCGCGCGGGAGGACTTGACAACCGTATAGCGGTTAGCTCAAGATTTCCCGAACGTGTTCGTTTTTGTGTCGCCCGCAAGCGCTGCTGGAGGCGCTGCTCAGCCGGACAGCTCGACTTTGCCGGGTCATGGATCGAACACTCCAGATCGGAGCACAGCTTTGAAGTTCATTCTGTATCGACACGCAGGCCAGGTGGCTCTTGGCGCGCTCAAGGGAACCCGACTGTTCGGGGCCAAGGCGGGAAGTACAAACTCCGCGGACCTGCAAGACCTTCTCGCGGCTGGACCGGAGGCCGTTAAGCAGGCCCATGACGCCCTGCTCAACGGCGAGGAAATCGACATGTCGGGCATCGAGTATCTTCCGCCCTTGCCGTTTCCGGAAAAGGTCGTCTGCTTCGGGTTGAACTACAAGGATCATGCAGCCGAAAGCGGATTTGAGGTGCCCAAGTATCCGGCTCTCTTTGGACGCTTCCCGTCAAGCCTGATCGGCCATCAAGCGCCGATTGTGCGGCCCAAGGTCTCCGAGCAGTTGGATTATGAAGGTGAACTGGTCGCCATTATCGGCAAGGCAGGGCGCAACATTCCGAAGGAACGCGCTCTCGAGCATGTCGCCGGATACTCGATCTTCAACGACGCATCCATTCGCGACTACCAGTTCAAGTCCGCGCAGTGGATGGTGGGCAAGAACTTCGACAGCACCGGCGCGTTCGGGCCTGTGTTCGTCACTGCCGATGAGCTGGAGCCGGGCGCGAAGGGGTTGCGGCTGAAGACGCGTCTAAACGGCGTTGAACTGCAGAGCGCCTCGACCTCTGACATGATCTTCGACGTGGCGACGCAGATCTCCCTATTGAGCGATGCCATGCTTCTCAAGCCCGGTGACGTGTTTGTCACGGGTACGCCCAGCGGGATCGGTCTCGCCCGTGACCCGAAGATCTTTATGAAGCCTGGCGATGTGTGCGAGGTCGAGATCGAGGGAATCGGCCTTTTGTCCAATCCGATCGTTGCGCAAGACTAACGTTTTCGTGCTTTCCCTGCAGGTACAGCTTTCGTGGACAAGCGTAACGTAAAGTCTCCGCCTCCTGCGAAGGCGGAGACTTTTCGTAAAGCTCCAGCTCGCAGAAGACTGCGCCAGGCTGCTCTGAGATAGGATCGCTGCCGGTCAGTTTGTCGTTTCTCTCAGCAGCGTCAGTCTTGCCTGATGACGCCGGTAGGCTGCGAGGTACCGTTCATCTTCGGCATAGGTGCTGGGAGAGACGCGCGGGACCGGCATGGGCCGCAGATCTGTGTCGACGTTCACGAATGTGAAGATACAGGTGTTGCTGAGCGCAGTCGAGAGCCTGTCACGGCTGATGCGCGTGATGGAGGTCTCGACCGCAATCGAGGTTTGCCCGGTGTAGGTGACTTGGCTTACGAAGTGGAGCTTATCGCCCATTCTGACGGGCTGGTAGAAGTCGATTCGGCTTGAACAGACCAGCAGCGCGCGGTGATTCGCAATCATCTCCGCGCAGATGTGCGCGTACATGTAGGCATGGTGGATGACGTGTCCGCCGAAGATGGTCTGCGGCACATTTTCATGCTCCGGGTAGGTTCTTTCCCAGCCGCTGGTGACAAGATCTCGGGCCAGCAGCGGCGTGGCCGAGGGCGCGTTCAGCTCCCGATGCAGGTTGTGCAAGAGGGCATATTCGTTCAGCGTCGGCGGGTGAATCGAGCTGTTGCGTACTCGCTCTGCTCTTCGTTGCTCAGCGCGTTGCGACCGCCGCTTCTCCTGGTCTGTGCTGTATTCAAGCGGCCGCACCCCAAGACTCCGTCCATTCTTGCGCGCCACCATCGTGAAGTAGCAGCTGGCGATGTGGAGCTTGCCGGGGCTGTCCTGCTCGATACGGATGCCAACCTCCATGGAGGTTCTTCCCACGAAGTTGATGCGAGCCAGAAGCAGGATGTCCTGATGGATATCGGGTGCGTTGCGGACCTCCAGGTCATCGAGCGCGGCGGTCACAACACGCGCCTCGGGTTCGGCCTCCCGGATGTACTGCAGGGCTGTCGCTTCGGCCAGTCTATCCAGCACCTCCAGCATGACGCCCACGCGGAGGTTGGCCGGAACCACTTCGTCGGTCACCATGAAGCGGCGACGCAGCGTGGCGTCGGAACTGAAGTTCATGCGCTCAGTGACGGAGGTCTCGTCAGGTGTCATGCGTCAAGTTTATAAGACGGCTTTCCCTAAGGGAACGATATGGTGAAGCTTGCCATCCGGGTGCTGCAGATCAGGAGCGAATGCCCGGTAGCATGGCGATCTTCGGCACGGCTTTTTGCGGCATGCCATTCATGGGCGGCCAGTGCGGTGCCCGGCTGGTCGACAAGCCCGGGAAGCTCCTCGATGGTGTGCCGAGCCGAAGCGGTTGTTATCGGGCCTGAGTTAACGAGCCTTCCTGCCTCTCTCCCAATACCAGAGGTCGTATGCACCATTGATCTTCCCAGACTGCGCATTCGCCCGCGCGATGCGTCCGCAAACTCGAGGTCGAGAGAGGCGAGCAGCTGCCACTGGTTCTGGTTGCGGTCAGATAGGCTCGGCTCAACGGGCTCGAGCGGGTCTGCGGAGGATGGATCGGCTCAGTGCCGGATCTCCGTCGAAAGCTCCGGCAGGATCGGGCTGTCTTCGCTCTGCACTTCGCGCAGCGTACGCGGGATGAAGAGAATTGCAAGACCGGCAAGGACGGAAACCGCGGCGAAGACGAGCACGTTTCCGCTGAGGTGTGCGCCTGCCTTCAGCAGCAGACCCCCCAGCAAAGGACCCGCCGCCGCGCCAAGGCGGCCCACGCCAGAGGTGGCGCCAATGGCCGTGGCCCGAGATGCCTGAGGGTAATGTGCAGCCATGAATCCAAAGAGCACGGATTGATTGCCCACCGCAACGGCGCCGGTGATGAAGATGAGCACTTTAAACAGGATAGAGGGCATATGCAGGGAGAGGCTGGCGAGAGACACGGCGCCGATGAGGAACATGGCGATGACGACCTTGCGCCCACCGACACGATCGGCGAGCCACCCGCCCAACAAGGCGCCAGCCAGAGCGCCGAGGTCGAGTAAAAGCAGGAATTGCAATGCGGACCCGATGGGATAGCCGGCTCCGCGCATCAGCTGCGGAAGCCACGTGTTCAAGGCAAAGGACAGAAGCAGAGCAAAGAAATTTGCGGCGGCGAACAGAACCGTCGACACCGCCGCGCCACCCTGTAGAACTCCACGCCAGGGACTGACGCGGCTTGTTTCGGCTGCCATGGAACGGGACGCTGTCCGGACATCTGGTGCGCCTGGTGCGCTTGGCAGCAACCACGCGGCCAGCGGAACCAAGGTGATGAGCGGAAGCGCTCCGAAGCCGAACATGAGCCGGAATCCAACATGGCCGAGCAAGACAATGGACAGCCCCGCGGCGAGAATGGCGCCGATGCCGAACCCGCTCAGCATGACAGCCGTCAACACGACCTTTCGGTCACGAGGCGCGAACTCATAAGCCTGCGCGATGGCTGTGGGCGGAATGCCGCCGAATCCAACGCCGGCCAGAAAGCGGTAGAGCGCGAAGAGGGCAGGCGTGGGGGCAAGCGCGGCGAGGATCATCATCAACGAGAAGAAGGTCAATAAGCTGATGAACAGTCTTCGCCGGCCAAAGCGGTCGCTGAGCCATCCGGCAAAGGGGGCTCCAACAAACATGCCTAGAAAGGCAGCCCCGCCGATCGCTCCGACCTTTGCCGGAGTGAGAGCCCATGCCGGATAGGCCAGCAACGCAGGCACAGCGGTCCCGTACACGATCAGGTCATACCCTTCAAAGACAAGCGCCCCGAATCCGAGCGCTACGACGATGAAAACGGCACGCGTCGAAGAAGCCAAACGTGCAGGAGCATCGGTAGGAGCGGCCATCACCGAGAAACCTCGATTGTCTTCTTGCCGCAGGTCAGAGATGACCCGCGGCCCCACATCTTCGCGGGAACTGCTTTCAGATCGCTTTGGGCGCTGTCTACCGTCGATCTCAGACAAAGAGCTGGAGCAATGTCGAGCATGAGGTGAACCTCGGGTGGCTTGGGCTGCCGGAACCACGATGCTAATACTGGCTTATGAGATTAGACACTGTCAACAGGACGAGCCAGATGAACGACTCTTGCTTGATCGCCGGTGTTGCGCCGTTTTGCCGGATCGAGAGCAAAGTACGCTCGCCGACCGCAAATTTTCAGAGGCATTCCCTAGGAATGGAAGCAAATTACAAAATAAATGCAAAGCCTATTGTGACTCTTTTCTCTACGCTGATATGCCTGGGCGCCACATTGGGGAACAGACCTAGAAAATGACCCAGCACGTAGAGGCAAAGTGTTGGGAGACCGAAGCGTGCCGGCACGGCTCGCCGAGAGCCAACGAACTTTGCTTGTCAGCGGAAAGAGGGATTCCGTAGCGCTGCGGTCCAACGCAAACTCTGGATGACTTGCTGCTACTTGCGCAGGTGTAAGGCGAAAAACTCTGTCGCTCGCTTGACGGCAATCTTTGTCTCGGGCGCTTGTGGGATCAGGCTGAGCCAGACATGCGGCATCCCTTCGTATACATCGAGCACCGCCTCATGGCCTCCGCTCCGGATCGCCTGGTATTCCCGCACGGAGCTGCTCAGCAGATGCTCCCGGGTGCCTACCTGCAGCAGGGTCGGGGGGAAGGCCTGCGTGTAGTCACCGTAGACCGGGGACACGTATGGATTCTTCTGGTCGGCAACCGGTGCGTAAGCCTCCGCACTCCAGGAAGTTGTCTCGGTAGAAAGAATAGGGTCTGCCGCCGCCAGCGTCGTATACGTGTCGCCAGCGCCAGAGATGTCCGCGCCGGCGGAGATCAGGTAGAGCGCACCTGGCAGAGGCATGTGCTGGTCGCGCATCTTGAGCACGGATCCCGCAGCGAGGCCGCCGCCTGCGGAGTCGCCCATGATTCCGACGCTCTCCGGCTTCACGCCCGAGGCAAGAATAGCCTTCCAGACCGCCAGCACCTGATCGGTAACGATGTGCCAATCCGCGCGTGGCGCGAGCGTGTAGTCGACCGAGATCACCTCGTCGCCGCTGGATGTGCTCATCAGCGCTGGAATCGACAGACTGGTGGCGGCGGAAAGGAAGGTGTAGGCCCCTCCGTGCAGGTAGAGAATAGTTGGTCCGCCCGGTTTGTAATTGGCGGGACGCACACGCAAGACCGGCACGCCGCCCAGGCGATCTTCGGTTCGTGTGACGTGAAGAGCATTGGCGGTGGCGGTCGAAATCGGCTCGGCGATCTTGGCAAGCTGGGCGTTGGCCCGGTCCCAATCTTCCTGGGTCTTTGGGCGCTCCCGCTTCGGCGCATGGGCTAGCCTGGCATAAAGCTTCGTCAGCTGTGCTGCCGCCTCCGGTGAGACCGTAGCGGGAACAGTGAAGCGGTCGACACCGGTTGTTGGCGTCTGCGCGACTGCTTTCGATGGGAACATCGACCCTAAAACCGCAAAAGTTGTGATTGCGCCGAATGCGAGTCTGGCATTGCTCATCTGCCGCCTCCATGGTGAGACTAGATACGATATGTATTTTTTCTGTAGAAAGTGCGGCTGCGGCTCACTTTGCCATGGGGGACCAGCCAAGCCAGTCGAAGGCTGAGCGGTAAAGGGCCTGTACTTGCTCCGGCTGGTCGTCGCCGTACAGGTCGGGAGTCATGGAGCGTCCGGACAGACTGATGTCGTAGGCCACAAAACGGTACGACGGCCTGAACTGGGCAAGTTTCTCGTGATCCACCTCCAGGGTCGTGCCTGGAATGGTCGGAGTCAGCGTGTCACGCTCGTAGATCGCGTTCAGCAATAGGATCTTCCAGCCACTTTCCCGCCGATCGAGCCGGTAGAGCAGCCGCGTGTAGGAGGCGAGATCCGCTTCAACACCCTTGAGCAGGAAACGCCGCTCCGCCGAGATGCAAAGCTCAAGCACGGCCTTGCCGCCATGCACATGCACCGCGGGCGGCGAGGACCGGTGCAGGACCCGTAGACCCATCTCCGCCATCGTCTTGGATCGAGCAACAAACTCGGCGCCGGGTCCGTCGAACCAGCTTAATGTCACGCGCGAGTCGGGGTGGAAACATTCCGCCATCTGGGCCCACCAGCCGCGATCGCGCCCTTGCCGTTCGCGTAAGACAACCTGCGTAATCTCGGTGACATCGTTCATGAAACCTCTTCCTCAATGTGTTGGATGACAGCAAACAGACCTTACTGAAGGCGATCCCGTAAGCTCAACATTAGAAGCTCGCATTCAGGGAGCAGCCTTCCAGACGGCTTTTTCGCCAGCGCGCTCGAGACGGCCGATGGCAGGCCAGGGGAAATGGGGGGAGAAGCTCTGCCACTGCTTCTCAAGCAGCAATTCGATCAGCTTACGCCGCGTCTCTACGCCCTGTTCCGGATAGAAGTCCAGCGGATGATGGACATGGGGCGTCTCGACCGAGACTACGGCGTTCGTGAAGCCATCCCCCGTATAGAAGAGCGTTTCTGACGTTCCCTGGATGATGAACCCGACCTGACCCTGAGTGTGTCCGGGCAGTGCGATCGAGCTGATTCCCGGCAGGATCTCTTCGCCGGCACGAAACGTTTCAAGCGTGGTCTCGGCGAGCCGCAGCAGGCGTGCTGATGCACGGCGCCTATCCTGCTTGGCCGCCTCTGCAATTGGGGAATCACTCAAATCGACAGGATCACGCCGCCAAAACGCGATCTCCTCCTCTGGCACGTGGTAGGTTGCACGCGGAAAGGTTCTGCTTCCATCGTCGTGGAAGAGACCTTCGACGTGGTCAGGATCCAGATGGGAGATAAGCACGTCGTCGATGGCTTCCGGTGAGATGCCGGCCAGGGAGAGCGACTCGGCCAGGCGGCCGTCGCTGAACAGGAGTTTGCCTAGCCGCTCTGGATTGTAACCAAATCCACTGTCCATCAGGACCACGTCACCTGTCTGCGGCAGGGTGACAAGAAGACAGGACAGAGGCACCAGGCGTAACTGCAGCGGCTTGCCCGGTTCAGGCGGTCCCATTGGAATCCGGATGGCTCCGTCACTCAGGGACACGCACTCCATGTCACCCACGCGGAAGCGGTGAAACCTGGCCTCGGTTCCTGGAAGCGGCGATGCTGCCACATTTCTTTCCTGAGCTTCACTGGGCATTTCACTCACGACCGTCTCCTACGGAAGAGGTGCTTCTTGTTCTAGATACGGTGTCTGTTCCTGATCGTCTACCCACCGCTTTCTATCACACCCAGAAGACAGTACGCCAGCCACGGCCGCAGTGGATCATTCAAGACGCGAGCCGATCGAGCCCAAAGTGGACCATTCGGCGTTGCTGGGACTCCGCGCTCCCGCGTCCGGCCGCCAGGACGACTTTTGAAGTAGATGCGGTGCCTATTGTGAAGTCAAGTGCGAAGCTGGTATATTGGATCGCCTCACCAAAGGGTGGGTCTTGAGTGTAGGTACGTGCAGGAAGCCCGGCGCGAATGACCGTCGGATACGGCAGAAACTTTTGCAAGAGGAAGCGGAAACGATCAACGCGAGGGAACGTTCAGGTCTCGCGAGAGGATTGATATGGGAATGCAGCGGACGGCAAGAAACTGGATCGGCGGCGAGTGGGTGGAAGCCGGGACGAAAAAGGAGAGCACGGATCCGGCCAACGGTAAGTGCATCGGCAGCTATTTTGATGCGGATGCTGCCGTCGCGCAGTCCGCGATCGATGCAGCCTCCCGCGCCTTCAAGGCGGAGGGCTGGCGCACCGACCAGATGCTGCGCGCGACGGCCCTTAGCCACCTAGCCGATGCCTATGCGGCCCGGTTGGGGGATGTGATCGACGCGCTTTGCGAGGAGAACGGAAAGACGCGCCCCGAAGCGACTTTTGAGGCGAGCCTGATCATTCGCGCATATCGCTTTGCGGCGGGCCTCTCGATCCATACGTTCGGCCGTGTGATGGACACGATTCCGGGGCGGCAGTCCATGTCGATCCGGCAGCCGGTGGGCATCGCGGGTCTGATTATCCCCTGGAACTCTCCTGCCTACCTGAGTGTTCGTGCCTTGGCGCCCGCGCTTGCGGCTGGATGTACCGCGGTTGTTAAGTTTCCGGCGCAAGCTGCGCAAAGCGCGCAGGTGGCAAGTGAGATCATGAGCTCGGTGAGCGAGCTTCCGAAGGGCGTCGTCAATATGTTTGCGGAGTCCGGCGCGGAGGGCGCGCGTCTGCTCGTCAGCTCGCCTCTGGTGCCCGTCATCAGCTTTACCGGCAGCACGCATACGGGCAGGCAGATTGCGCAGGCGGCCGCGGTCCATTTGAAGCGGGTGGGTTTGGAACTGGGCGGAAAGACGCCGCATGTGATCTTCGACGACGCGGACCTGAACGTGCTTCTGCCGACCTTGGAAAAGTCGTCCACCGTCTTTGCCGGCCAGTTCTGCATGACGGGCAGCCGCATACTGGCGCAGCGCGGCATTGCGGAAAAGGTAACGACCGGGCTGGCGGAACGCCTGAAGCGCGTGAAGCCCGGCCCTGCCTCCGACCCCAGCAGCGACATGGGACCGCTGATCGATGTTGCCTCGGTTGCACGTGTCGATGCAGCGGTCGAAGCGGCGATCAAGGGCGGTGCGCAGGTGATCGTGCGCGGCGGCCCGGCGACGGATCCGGCGCTGGCGGGAGGCGCTTTTTACCATCCCACACTGCTCGCCGTGACCGATTCCAGTATGCCGATCGTGCAGGCCGAGACGTTCGGCCCGGTGCAGACCATTCAGGTGTTCGACACCGAAGACGAGGCTGTCGAACTGGCGAACGATTCGGAGTATGGACTGAACGCCTGCGTGTGGAGCCGCGATGTGGACAGGCCGGTGCGGGTCGCCAGGCGCCTCGATGTCGGACTTGTTTCGATCAACAGCTGGGCAAATCTTGCGGTTGAGTTTGAGGAGGGTGGCTACAAGGCAAGTGGTCTGGGCAGACTGGGGGGCATGGCCTCGGTCGAGGAGTACCTCGAATATAAGCAGATCGCTCACACATTTGCCGGCGGAGGCCACCATTGATGCAGACAAACGGTGAGCAGACCAGCACCCAAGCGGCTCCCCGCGCCACAGCCGGGCTGACCACGCAGGCGGCGGTCGTGCATGAGCCTGGAGGAGCCTTTGTTCTCGAAGAGGTCGAGCTTGGCGCTCCACGTCCGGACGAGGTTATGGTGGAGCTGGAGGCAAGCGGCATGTGCCATGCCGACCTCTCCGCTCGCGCCGGACATATCCCGTTCCCGCTTCCGGCGGTTCTGGGCCATGAGGGCGTAGGCCGGATCGTGGAGGTGGGCTCCGCAGTAGACGACGTGGCCGTGGGTGACCGGGTTGTGATCAGCTTTTCCTGGTGCGGGCATTGCTCGGCCTGCCTGGGCGGCGCGCCGGTGTATTGCGTAGACTGGCCGCGTCTGAACCTGGTGGGAGGCAGCCGGTCCGATGGCTCCTCGACGCTGAGCCAATGCGGCAGCTTGCTTCACGGACATTTTTTCGGGCAATCCTCGTTCTCGCGCCGCATCCTTACGGCGGCCCGCTCGGTGGTCCGTGTCGCGGAGGATCTGCCGGCGGCGGTGCTTGCGCCGCTGGGGTGCGGAGTGCAGACTGGAGTCAGCGCGGTGACTTCCGTGCTGCGTCCTCTGCCCGGCGCACGCGTGGCGGTGTTCGGCGTGGGAGCCGTAGGTCTCTCGGCGATTATGGGACTGCAGCTTACCGGCGCTGCCCAGATCCTCGCTGTGGATATTCATCCCGCGCGCCTGGCGCTTGCCCAGGAGCTTGGAGCCACGGACGTGCTGAACGCCAGCACGGGTGGAGTTGTAGAGCAGATCGCTCAGCTTACCGGCGGCAAGGGGCTCAGCGGCGCGGTCGAGACGAGCGGCAATCTGGGCTCATTGCATGCCGCGATTAGCTCGTTGAGCTCTGCCGGTACCTGCGTCGTCCTTGGAGTGCCCCGCGCGGGGGAAAGCGTCGCGGTCGACGTGGTCAACATGGTCGGCCGCGGTCTGCGGATCGTCGGAACCAATCAGGGCGACGCCGTGCCGCGGGTGTTCATTCCACAACTGATCGAACTTTACCGGCGCGGGCGCTTGCCGGTCGACAAGATCGTTACCTGCTTTGAGCTCGCCGAGATCAACAAGGCCGCAGAAGCGTCGCTGAACGGCAGCGTCATCAAGCCCGTGCTGCTGATGAAGTAGGAATTTCACGACAGCGCTTTCCGCAAGCACAAACCTTCAGTTCAGCGACACGTTTGCCCATCAGGAGAACACATGCCAAGCAAGATCAGAAAGATCATTCTCGAAGAGCACTTCTCAACGCCTGAAGTAGGCGAGTACGCCTCGAAGGTGCTGAGCACTATCGATCCGGAGTTTGTCGCCTACGTCAAGCCGCGCCTGGCCGATATCGGGGCCATGCGCATTGAGGATATGGACAAGAACGGGATCGATCTCTCCGTGATCTCGGTGACCACACCGGGTGTGCAGACGGAGCCCGACCGCGACAAGGCCGTGAACGGAGCCAAGCATCTAAACGACCTGCTGGCCGCGCAGGTTCAGCTGTATCCCACACGCTTCGCGGGTTTCGGGACGCTTGCGCTGCAGGATCCAAAGGCGGCGGCCGCGGAGATGGAGCGCTGCATCCAGCAACTAGGCATGAAGGGCGTGCTGCTGAACGGCCATAGCAACGGCGAATACCTGGATGATCCGAAGTTCTTTCCTGTGTGGGAGCGGGCCGAGGCGCTTGGGATACCGGTCTACCTGCATCCGGCCGATTCGCCGGTGAAGGCCAGCAACGAAGCCGGCTACCCGGAGATGGCAGGTCCGGGATGGGCATGGACGCCTGAGACCGCGGGCCATGTTCTGCGCCTGGTCTACGGTGGAGTTTTCGACCGATTTCCGAAGACGACCGTGGTGCTCGGCCACATGGGCGAAGCGCTTCCGTACCTGCTCTGGCGTCTGGATAGTCGCTACAAGATGATGCAGCACCGGAACAAGCTGCAGAAGATGCCGTCCGAGTACATCCAGCAAAATGTGATGGTGACCACGGCGGGCTCGTTCTCAGATGCGCCGCTGATCTGTTCCATCATGGCGCTCGGCGCGGATCGCATCATGTTCTCGGTCGATTACCCTTATGAGTACACGCGGGAGGCGGTGGAGTTCATCGATCAGGCGCCGATCAGCGACGAAGATCGTGAAAAGATCTGCCACGGCAACGCCGAGAGACTGCTTCGGCTGTGACGTTTGGCGAACAGTCTCCTGAGCCGGCCTGGGGATGTCTAGAGCAAGTGTTTGGATGTTTCTTTGGCGGCTCATCCGCGGTGCACTCATCAGCTTAGCTCCTAGGGCTAGGCTGGCGAGAGGCTCCATGGTTTGCGTTCGTGTGCCCGTCAACTAACTTGAACTACTGCATCCATCGTCGACCCGCTAGTCGAATGGAATCATGGCGCCGAGCTTGCGAAGCAGCATCTCATGGTTGCCGTTTGCCTCGGCAAAACGCAGCGGCTTGACGTTGTCCACGCAGAGCTCTGAGGGGGTTGGATCGCGGAAGAGCAGATCCATCGTCTGCACGATGAAGTCATGAAGCGGCATGACGCCGGGCGGAGGCGGAATCGAGGGATCATTGCCACCAAGTCCGGTCTGCACCGCGGGCGGAATGATTTCGAGCACGCGAACAGCGGTCCGCTCCAATTGATATCGAAGCGATTGGGTATACGAGTGAATGAACGCCTTGCTCGCGGAGTAGGTAGGGAACGCCGCCAGCGGAACATGAGCGAGGCCCGATCCCACATTGACGATCGTCGCTTCGGGCCGCGCCTGCAGGTGCGGCAGCAGGGCAGTGGTGAGCCGGATGGGGGCCAAGATGTTGGTAGAGATGATCGCCTCAGCCGTAGCCGATACGCCGGCGCTGCTCGCTAAGCGCTCCATGCCAGTGATCCCGGCATTGTTGATCAACACATTCAGTTCCGGATACTTGGCGATCATGCCGTGAGCGAACGCCTGAAGAGCCTGGGCATCTTGGACGTCTACAACGGCCCAGTCCATGCCGGGATGCGCCGAGGCTACTTGCTCAAGCGTATCGCGGCGCCTGCCCGCGATGATGACGTGATTCGCAAGCCCGTGGAAAGCTTCTGCAAGTCCTCTCCCGATGCCCGATCCTCCGCCGGTGATCAAAATTGTGTTGCCGGTGCGCTTCATGGGTTCTCCTGGAATGAAGCCATTGTTGTCAGAATGGATGCAGCCAACATGACAATAGACATTTAGTCTATTGTCGTCAAGCCGGATCTGGGCGCAAGAGCCGCCTTTTTTGAAAGAGCCGGCTCAGGCGCCAGCTTCCTACATTTTGCGCTCCCAATTGCTTCGCTCTTTGAGATTGCCTGTACATTGGGTTGAGAGGAGTGTGCACGACGGACTACTCTTGTTTCAGGTTAACGGATCATGCAGACTGAGGTTCTAACCGATCATCGCGTACGTGTGGGCCGGCAGAAGCGCGAAAAGATGCGCAAGCGCCTGCTGCAGGCCGTCATGGTCTGCTATGCCGCACGCGAAGACCACACCACGCCGGGCATCGATGACGTGATCCGGGAGGCAGATGTCTCACGTGCCACGTTTTATCTGCACTTTGTCTCGATGGAAGACGCGTTCCATGCTCTGCGCGCAAATCTGGATCACGACCTGACCGTGGTCGAGCACTTCTTTGAGCGGTCCGATCCGCTGGAACGGTTGGCCATTGGGACACTGATCTTTCTCTTCCGCAGCGTCACCGATTCCACCTATGCGAAGTTTGTCTCGAGCACCAATTATCTGCCGGACAATGCGGCCAACATCGTGGCGATCGAGCACCACCTGCTCAAGGCAAGGGACGCCGGGCTGGTGCATTTCACCGAGGTCACGGCGGCCCGCGATCTGTTGCTTGGCTCCATGTCGGAGGCGATGCGTTCCCTTTCGAAGGCCAGCGGCCAAAGCCGCGCCTATGTCGAGGAGCTGACGGTGATGATCCTGTGCGGCTTACGGGCGGACCATACGCGCTGCATGGGGGTGGTGCACGACTGCGTGATCTACATCCGCGGGTATGCGCCGGATTGCCTGCCCTGGTGGAAGGATCCCTGGGCCGGCTGATTTCGCCGTAAAAAGATCTTCGAAGAGTTTCATCCTGTTGACAGTGTCTATTCCGATCGGTCAGGATAGTCTGCGAGATCGATGAGTCGATCTTTTGCTCTGGCGACAAGGCCGCCTTGAGCAGAAAACTTCATCAAAATCCGCTGAACCCGTCCGGAGGTACTCTGGTGAGCACGCAGGATAGAGCGAAGGTACAGCTGGACCGATTCGAGATCGCTGACATCATTCAGCGGGAGCGCGCGGCCCGCGACTTCGCCCTCTGGTCAGAGATGGCCTCTTACTACCATCCGGAGTCTACGGTCGAGGTCTCGTGGTTCAAGGGATCAGGCCATGAGTTCGTTGAGAGAACGAGACGCCAGTACGAAAAAGCGCAGCAGCAAAGCGATCATGCGGAACGAATCCACTTTCATGAGATGGGGCCAGCGGTCGTGACGCTGAACGGGCCTAGCGCGATTGCGGAAACGGCGTGTACGCTCCACAGCTTCTTTCCGCTCGACGGGATCGCCTGCAAGAATACGGCGTTTGTGCGGCTGATGTGGAGAGCGCAGATGTCAGACGACCGTTGGCTTATCGCAGGCCTGCGCTGTTTGTATATCAGAGACCTGATCAGCCCGTGCAATCCCAGTCAGGTTCCACACCTGAATCAAGCTGAGCTCGACCGGTATCGCGTCTCCTACCGATTCACGTGCCACCACCTTTCCCGGCTAGGACTCGAGCCAAAAGACGATCTTCCGGGAGTCGACCGTCCGGAGACGGTGATCGCACTTCGCCAGGGAGAACGGGACTGGCTTAAGCAAGCGCAGCCTGCATCGGTGAACGCATAAAGTACCACATTCGCCCGGGTAATTGGCTGGATGTCGCAAGCCTGATTCAGGTTTCTCTTTTCACGAAAGATGAAGCGTAGGAGATCCTAAATGGCGAACACGGTTTCCGTAGATGAGATCAAGAAGGGCGTGACCGACGTGCCTGTCGAAGCCCTGCTGCTGCACCGCTGGAGTCCTCGTTCATTCGCTCAGGAGCCTGTCTCCGATGCCGATCTTGCATCGATCTTTACCGCGGCTGCGTGGGCTGCCTCCTCCTACAACGAGCAACCCTGGCGGTTCGTTGTCGGGCGCAAGGACGACGAGACATGGCAGAAGATTTTTGACGCCCTTTTACCCTTCAACCAATCCTGGGCAGGCGCAGCCCCTGTGCTGTACGCTGCGTTCGCAAAGAAGAGCTTCACGATGACCGGCGACCCAAACATGGTTGCGACGCATGACGTCGGCGCTGCGTCCGCAAACGCATCCTTGCAGGCTGCAGCGCTTGGATTGCAGACTCACGGTATGGCGGGCTTCTCCCATGAGAAGCTCCGCTCAGCCTTTGCGGTTCCCGAGGACTTTGATGCGGTGGCCTGCTGGACTCTCGGCCGGTGTGGCGACCCGGCAACGCTCGCCGACAACTATAAAGCGATGGAGCTCACAGCGCGATCAAGGAAGCCGCTCAGCGAGTTCGTCTTCCGATCCTGGAACACACCCGCTTTGTGATCCATGCAGGTGACCGGGTCACGTTGTCTCGTGCTCCTGCACACAGAAGCATGAGACACCATGTTTATTCCTTGAGAGAGTTCACGACAGGCGTCAGCCGGCAACGGGCTGCAAGGAGCGTATGCTGGGCAGGAGAACTCCTGTCCCGGCCAAGTCCGAGAGCAAATCACTCACAAGATCCTTCCGGTCTGCGGACCCAAGAGCGCCCCCATAGACATAGAAATCCGGCCGAACGATCATGGTATCCCAGTCATGCTGTTCAAGGAACGGCTGCATCCGGGAATCAAGATCGCGGAGATTGCCCTTTCCTGGATGGCTGGCAAGCGAAACAAAGCGCAGGCCGATCGCTTCAAGAGCAGTCAACGTCGCCGCATCAAACCACGATAGCGGATTGATACACGTCGTGATCATTAGGAAGCCCAAGCCAACCACTTCATCCAGTCGCCCATTTCCCAAGTCGCCTTCGACGGATGTGTGAGGCGCCAAGAGACCCGCACCTTGCTGAACGTCACCATCGGCGGTGCGCCGTAGAAGCCCGCCGGTGAGCTGCGGGAAGGCAGGAGGCGGAGGCGCCGATTTGTTCTTGAAGGCGAAATCCCGTTGTTCGGCCTCCAGCGGGTCTGAGGTGCAGATCATCTTTCCGAGGTAGATCGATAGATCGATGATCTGGCTTACGTGAGGCATTCGCTCCACCTGATAGGTGTCCAGCAGTTGGTCGCTTGACTTGCCATCGAGAATGAGGCCCAGCTTCCAGGCAAGATTCCAAGCGTCACGGATGCCTGAACACATCCCCTGCCCCATAAAGGGCGGCATCACGTGCGCGGCATCACCGGCGAGGAGAAGACGTCCCTCTCGCCACTTTTCAGCAAGCAGCGACCGAAAGGTGTAGACCTTGGAACGCACAAGTTCGAGAGCGTCCGGTCCAGCCCAGGGCTCTAGCAACTGCCACACCTTTGCCTCTGACTCCATGTCTTCAATCGACTCGCCGGGAAGCCGCATGAACTCCCAACGCCGGAATTTTTTTCCATCGCGCACGCCTGCCGGCACGATCGTCGTTGGCCTGGTTGGATTGCAGTACTGTCCAGCCGCGGGGATCTTGAGTTGCTCGATGGTCGTGCCATGACGCAAGAGAACATCGATCACAAGCCAGTCTGCCTCGAAGCCGCGGTCTTCCTGAATGCCTCCAATTTTCTTTCTGGTGATAGAATTTGCGCCGTCGCAGCCCACCACATAGCGGCCTGAGAGATGTCTCACCTGTCCTGTCTGCTCCCGCAGCTCCAGATCACACTGTTGCTCACCCTGCGTGATGCTCACGGCCTCCCAGCCCAGATACGAGTCCACGTTCGGCAGTGTCGAAACGGACTCGCTGATGGCCGATTCCAGTGTGGGTTGATGAACAAAGTTGACCTCCGTGCCGCCCGAGATCGATTCCGCGGACCAGTCTATGACGAGCAGTTCCTCCCAAGCCGCGTTGAACCACTGATACTTTGGTCCCTGATGGCTGATGGATGGAAGCACCGAGCCCATGCCGTTGGCGGTGAGCACCCTGAAGATCTCATGGTCAATGCAGACGGCGCGCGGTAAAGGATAGCGCTCCGGCCAGCGATCGCAGACAGCCACAGACCGGCCTTGCCGTCCAAGCATCAAAGCGAGTGCCTGACCGACTGGCCCATAGCCTAGGACAATTACGTCATACGTCTTATTTTCCATCGATCGGCTCCCGCACTCTCGTCAGAATAATCACTTTATATTATCTGAACGTCGGAGGCGCATGGTCAAGGACCAATGTCGGACTTAAAAGCATTTTCCCTGTAGGTGTAGCTGGCGCCGCGATCTTTATGGGCGTTTTCTCTCGAGGAAAACGCCACTGCACACCTGATTCGGGAATCCCAGCATCAGGAAAAAGGCTCTAGAAGATCGGTGCAAGGAGTGAGCACTTGAGAGTTTTGGAAAAGCAAGGCAGCTTCTTGATCTCCTTCTCTCTCTCAGCTCGCACATCGCGGCATCTTACCAGGGCAGCGTGCCCAGAGAATAGTCAAAGAAGCCGCCCGAAGGTCCATCCTCAGGTAGGGTGGCCAGCTTGATGAGGATGCGGGCTCCCTCATCGGGTGTGCCAAATCCCGGCCGGCCGGCAAACTTCTCTCCGTTCCCCAAGCCCGTTAGATCCGTTGCGACCAGGCCAGGATTTGCCGCGTTGATCTTGATCGGCGTATCCCGAAGCTCATACGCGAGTTGAACGGTGGCCATGTTAAGAGCCGCTTTAGAACTCCGGTACCCGAGAGTGTTGATGGACCGCACCGGGGACTTCTCGTCCGTGCTGAGCGCAAACGATCCGAGATTGCTTGAGACGTTGACGATCCGGCCGGCAGGCGATCGGCGGAGCAGCGGCAGACACGCCTGAGTCATGGCGACCGGCCCGAAGAAGTTTACGTCATAGAGCTGCCGCAGCTTCTCTTCCGAGAGCTCACTAGGCTTGATCGTCACGCCGAAGGTGGCTGTCACCTCATTGCTGATTCCTGCATTATTAATGAGAACATCGAGCGTGTCTCTTTCGGCTGTGATCATTTTGACTGCGGCTTGAATCGAATTTCGGTCCGTCACATCCAGCTGGACGAAGGAGACCTTACCCTCGCCTTGCAGTTCGGCCGCGGCCTGTTCCCCTCGCGCTGTGTCTCTCGCACCGATCCACACGTGAAAGCCACTCTGAGCCAGCGCACGTGCCGCGGCCTTGCCGATTCCCTTATTGCCGCCCGTAATCAGAGCTGTAAGCATAGATCTCCTCGCCCATGTATGAATGCACTAGACAATACGTCTAGTCTGATTAGACTAGGAGCCTTCTCTCATTGCTGTCAAACCTCGCCGGGTGTCGCTCGCGGAGCGGAGCCCTACCCGGCGGGCATGCAGCAGTAAGGGTGAAATGTCTTAGGCCCGCTGCTCTCCCTGTCGATGCTCGAGCATTCTGCTACAGCATTGCTCGAGGAACTCGAGTTTTATCCGTTCAAAATAGGAGAAGATTCAGGCAGGCGAGAAGGCACGAATAGGATAGCCAATCCCGCAAGCAAAGCGACTCCCCCAAATACGAAGACGTTTCCTCTGAGACTCGCGCCTGCCTTGATCAGAAGACCTCCAAGCAAGGGACCCGCGGCCGCCCCCAGACACGCAACCCCGGAGATGAAACCGACCGCAGTAGCACGGGAGGTCTGCGGATAATGAGCAGCCATCATCCCGAAGAGCACCGGTTGATTGCCGCAGGCGACTGCCCCGGCAAGAAAGACCAAAAGCATCAAGACGACGGCGGGCCCAGGAATGGCGAGACATCCAAGCGACACGGCTGCCACGACAAACATCCCGACCAAAATTCTCCGGCCACCCATCCGGTCTGACATCCATCCACCCAGCAAACCTCCGCAAAGACTGCCGATGTTTAATAGCAGCAGGAACTGCAACGCGGAACCGAGGGGATATCCGGCTCCTCGCATCAACTGAGGAAGCCACGTATTCAAAGCGAAGGAAAGCAGGAGGGCAAAGGAATTCGCAGCCGCGAAGAGCATAGTGGACAACGCCGCGCGACCTTGAAGGACACCACGCCACGAGCTTACCTTTGCCGATTTGGACGCATGGGCCGGAGTCCCGTCGGGACTGGCCGGAGTGTCTGGGAGAAAGAATGCGGCGAGCGGGACCAAACTTACCAGCGGCAAAGCCCCAAAGGCAAAGAGGCCTCGAAATCCAACGTGTCCAATCATCAGCAGGGAAATGGCGGGAGCAAGAATCGCTCCAATTCCAAACCCAGCGAGCATGAAGGCATTGAAGAGCACCTTCCGGTTCTCGGGCGCGAATTCAAATACCTGCGCAATCGCCGTTGGCGGTATGCCGGCGATCCCGATTCCCGCAAGGAAACGAAACAGCGCGAACGATCCTGGGGTCGGTGCGACGGCTACGAGCATCATCATCAAGGAAAAGAAGGACAATAAGCCGATGAACATGCGGCGTCGGCCTATCCGGTCGCTGAGCCAGCCTGCAAGCGGCGCCCCGACGAACATGCCCAGTAAAACCACACCGCCGATTGCTCCCACCTTTGCAGGCGTGAGAGCCCACGCTGGATAAGCCAGCAGAGCAGGTACGGCGGATCCGTACACGATCAGATCATATCCCTCAAAGAGAAAGGCCCCGAACCCGAGAATGACGACGATGTAGGCTGCCCGGGAAGAAGCGACGGCTTTGCGAGAGTCTACCGATTGCACTGACAACATCCAAGGCCTCTTCCTTAAGGCTTCACTGTTGATCGTTCCGGCCTCGCAGCTTGACCGGAGGTCAATACTGCTTCAGTCGGCCTTACCTTAGGCAGACAATCTGAAACGGCTCCGGCGATCACTCGGCCTGCAAAGGAGATGAGAAGCGCGGGATTATCGTCAATGATCAGGATAGATACTGTCAATACTCTGAAACAGTTGCCGCATTTTTCCCGGTCGTTCAAGTTTGTTCACACTCGCTCCGACGATGTACCGGCTACGCCTCCTAAATAAAATTTTCTCAAGCTTACATTGCCACGATTGCTAGGATTTCGTTTGTGTCCTCATCGTGCTGATCTCTGGTAGAGCCAATCGAATTACGTTTTTAGGAAAAGGCGTGTTGTCTATTGCGAGTAGCGCGTGTCCTCACGTATAGTGGGCTGCGCCTTTGACAACGGGGTAGGCACGAACACAGGAGAGTCCATGTCACATCCGCTGAGCGGCAGCACCCCTGCTTCAGAGTTACTGAATAAATCATCTTTCATGAATAAATCATCTTTCATTTGGATCAGAAGACTTTCTTGTGCTCTTTTTTTGTTTATCGCGTGTCTGCTCTCATTCCCAATTGTTATTTCGGCTCAGGTGGCAACCGGCGACATCCTCGGTACCGTCTTCGACGCTACGGGGTCGATTGTTCCAGGAGCTTCGGTGCGGCTGGAAAACCTCGGCACCCATGAGGTACGCACGTTTACCACGAGCGGCGACGGCGGGTATGTCTTCAGCGCGGTACAGCCGGGCACGTACTCCGTGACGATCGCGTCGCCCTCGTTCAAGACCTTTGTCGAAAACAGCGTTGTGCTGGCGGCGGCTGACCGGGTCCGCATCAACGCCAATCTTCAGGCGGGCGGCGCCGAAGAGCACGTCGAGGTTACAGCCACGCCTTCCTCGCTCCAGACCGACGATACGAGCGTCGGCAGCACCATCACTGAAAAGAACCTGCTGGACGCACCCACAGTTGGCAGGAATTACATCTCGCTGATCCAAGTGCAAGCCGGTGTCAACGCCGGCTCTGCAGGAAGTCTCTCAAGCGGCTCAGCGCCGACCGATCGCCGACTTCCTTCCAATGTCTCCGCGAACGGTCAGGAAGAACTCTTCAATAATAACCAGGTAGACGGCCTTGATAATAACAGCCGAGCCATTGGAGCCCCGCTCTTGCGTACGTCTGTCGAGGCGATCGCCGAGACACGCACCACGACCAACTTATATCCCGCCGAAGTTGGCCGCACCGGTGGCGCTGCCATCAACGTCATCACGAAGTCAGGCACCAACCAGTTCCATGGGTCCCTGTATGAGTTCTTCCGCAATGACATTACGGATGCTCGTAACTTCTTTGCTTCCTCGTCTGTCGTTGCGCACAAACCGGAACTGCGCCAGAACCAGTTCGGCGGAAGTCTCTCCGGTCCTATCTTTCGCGATAAGACCTTTTTCTTTGTAGATTATGAAGGCCTGCGCCAGGTCAATGGCAATGACTCCGTCTACACCTCCACCGTTCCGACGTTGTATGAAGAGCAGCATCCCGGCGATCTGTCCGATCAGGGCGGACCAGTCGTTCCGGCGGCAACTCTCAACCCGACGACGCTGGCCTACTTCAAGCTCTTTCCCACACCCAATCAGTTTGGGCCAGGAACGAACAACGGGAGCATCAACAATTTCCTCTACAATCCGGCTGCAACGGTCTACCAGCAGCTAGGCGACGCCCGTATCGATCATCACTTCAGCACAAACACTACCCTGTTCGGCCGCTACTCCTACAATCGTACGCAAGCGTTCACTCCGCCATACCTGCCCAATGCAAATGGTGTAGCAGCCGGGGGAAACCTTGCCGGCGCCGGCTCCGGCAACAATCTCACCATCACGCACAACGGCCAGTTTGGCTACACCCACATCTTCACGCCGGCTCTGCTGCTGGAACTCAAAGCAGGGTACACCTACTTCGATCTCGATTCGGAGTCGCTGAACGCGGGCCGCAACCTCAACGACACGGCACCCTACCTCATTCCGAACTCGAATGAATGCATCGTTTGTTCGGGACTTGCGCCCATCCAGGTGGTCGGCTATGCCGCGCTCGGCGATACCGTCGCTCTCCCCACTGTAGATTTCGAGCACACGACCCAGTTTGCGGGCGCAGTTACGTATACGCACGGGCGAAACAGCTTCAAGTTCGGGAGCGCACTCATCCGTCGCAACTTCACCTATGACAACCCGCTCTTCGCGAAGGGACTTTTCCTGTTCGCCTCGGCGTCGCCTGCGCTTTCGCTGGCAAACTTTTTTTCCGGCACTCCTTATCTTTCCAACCGCATCGCCTATCTCATCAAACCTTACGAACGTACTTGGGAACCCTCTGTTTACGTCCAGGATGACGTGCGCGCGACCAACCGCCTCACCTTCAATCTCGGCCTGCGCTATGACGTGTTCACCAAACCGAGTGAGAAATACGGTAACTACTCGAACTTCGATCTGGGTTCGCTGTCGATTATCAAGAACAACACCGGCGGCATCACGAACACCTACACCGATGTTAGTCCCCGCTTCGGCTTCGACGCGTCCTTGGGGCAGGGAACTGTCCTGCGCGGCGGTTTCGGGCTCACGTTTTACGTCAGCGACGCGGTCGTCAGCACGGTCATCAGCAACCCGGGGGTCAGCATCAACACGGGCTTTCTCTTCAACCCAACCCAGATCAACGTAACCGGTGTGGTGCCCGCGGTTCAGCAGTCGACCAGCACCGCCAACCTCTCAGGCTCGCTCTCCAGTAAACCGCTCTCCCAGCCGGACAGCTACTTCGAACAGTTCAATCTTCTCTTCCAGAAAGAGGTCCGCGGCACCGTCTTCACCGTGGGCTACGTCGGGGAGCTCGGCCGGCACATCGGGAACCAGGTCCCCAATCTGGATCTGCCGGCTCCGACAGGTCCTGTGCCGGCCGGAACGCCCCCACCAGCGCTGGTCTACAGCAAAAGCCTGCCCAATGTGAATACGATCGATTACTTCGGCAACTTCGGCGCGTCCTCCTATAACTCGCTCCAGGCATCGTTGGAGCGCCGTATCGCCAAGGGTCTTACCGCCAACTTCAACTACACCTATACGCACAACCTGGACGATGTTTACCACGAGTACGATGGCGATGGCCTTGTGACCACGACCTTTGGCTTGGAACCGCAGAAGGTCGGCACCTACGACTACGGCAACTCGCCGCTCGATGTCCAAAGCCGCTTTGCCGGTTTCTTCAGCTACGACCTACCCTTCGGCCAAACAGGACCGCGCCTCTACCGAAGCGTTCTAGGAGGCCTGCGGCTGAACGGTTTGGGCTTCTGGCAGACGGGAAGTCCGTTCACCGTCATCTCTTCCGTTACGCAGTCCAACGGTTTGGCGACCATCAACCTGCCGACCGTCACCAGCGACAAGCCCAATGTCGTCGCACCCATTCGGACCAACGGCTCTCTCACTCAGTTCTTCAGCGTCGGATCTTTTGCCCAGCAGCCGCTTGGGACGGCCGGCAACGAGCGGCGCAATCAGGTGTTCGGCCCGGACCTGCGCCGTGGCGATCTATCGTTGTTCAAGACAATTCCTCTGCCAGAGGGCGTTCAACTGGAAGTGCGCGCCGAGTGCTTCAACTTCACGAATACGCCTAACTTCGCCCCGCCCAACAGCACCATCACGGCCTACGCCCCGAGCACAAACTCTGCCGTTGGAGGCAGCCTCGCTACGAACTCAGGAGGCTTCGGCACGATTACGGGTACGGTCTTCGGCTACACGGGCAGGCAATTTCAGTTCGCTGCGCGCTTTAGCTTCTAGTATCCCAACAGAATGAGTTTGCACTCTATTCAATTTGGATTTTGCATGTGAACGACTTATCGTGAACCTGCTTCCGAGCCAGCTGCCCGACTGTTCGCCAAACCAATCCATGGCTGCCTGCAAGTATGCGTAGAGAGAAGGTCCGCTCAGCGCGACTACCTGCCGATGGGCCAGCTGCAGGCATGCCAGCCTAGCGCAGCCCTTCAAGGAGAAAGAGTACTGCGGGTGGCTCTTAAGTGTGCTAAGCGCCTTGTGTAAAACGGCGGCGAATCACAGCGAAGGTTCCCAGAAGACCAGTGCCGAGCAGGGCAAGGGAAGAAGGCTCGGGCGTCACGCTGGCCGCGGCGGCAGGCAGCAGATTGCCTTCAAACTGTGTCGGGCTCGAGGCAGCTGTAGCCGGACCCTGATATTCATTGATCTCAAAGTCGCAGGCGAAAGAAGCGAAGGCACAGAAGGAGCTGGCGTTTGGCACGTAGCCTACCAGCGTGGTCGCGTTATTCGGCAACACGAGATTCAGCTGCAATTGATCCCCGGCAGAGGTGAAGGTCGCCTGATATTCGTTCAGGGCCGCGTTGTACGCCTGTGAGGTCGCAAGTCCTGCAAACGTAACCTGGATGCCACCGATCGTCTGCACCGTGTTCAGGCCGGATACGGCTCCTGTGACGGAATTCACCGTGACGGTGCCGTAGTTTCCGCTACCGGCCTGGTTTTCCAGAAGGTACACGGTATCAGCATGGGCAGAGACGCCGGAGGTTAGTAAAGAAGCAGTGAACACGGCAAGCAAAAGACGCATGATAAAAGCTCCTTGGGGAATCTTTCCCAAACCTATACGAGTTTTATGTCAGACGCGTTACAAGATCGTTCATTTTCTCCGGGCACTCCCGCCGTGCAAACAGCTACTGACTTTATTCCTGGATTCACCGAACTTTGATCGACTTGCGCTTGAATACGAGTGCAGTGTCCGCTTCAGCATTCCCCGAGATACGTGCGCGATTGAGGAGATCCACCATGACTAGAAATCCGAGTGCGGCAGTAGCACTGTTGGCACTGTCCTGTTTTGTTCGGCCCCAGTTGGGGTTCGGCCAGACAAGCGCGCCCATCACCATTGCTCCGCCATCGAGCGCGGCGGTGCAGGCGTACACCATACCGTTGTCGCAGGAAGCCACGCTGACGGATGCGCAGAAGATCGCGCTTCTCAAGCAGAACGTCAAATATGTCTTCGTGCTGTTTCAGGAAAACCGGTCTTTTGATTTTTACTTCGGCACGTATCCGGGCGCCAATGGACTGTTCTCGCAGCCTGCCGCGCAGACACCGGGCTTTGTGCAAACACTGGTCAATACGGATGGCTCGCTGACCACCATCTCACCGTTCCGCATTCCGCTTTCGGTTACGTCCTTGGGCAACGCACCGACGGGAGTGATCAGCTTCCCGGCCGGTAGCCCGGTGCCGATTTATCCGGCGGACACAGATTCAGTGAACCACTCGCATACCGCCTACCAGACCAAGATCGATCTGCAGCCAAACGGAACCACGCTGAACGACGGCTACGCCACCACCGAAGAAGGCGTAACCGTGAAAAATGGCAAGCCCAGCAAAAACCCGACCTTGGCCCAGAAGCAGATGGGCGAGCTGGTGATGGGCTATATCGACTGCAACACTGCGCCCGTGTTGTGGAATTACGCAGACCGCGGCACGCTGTTTGACAACTTCCATCAGACCGTTCTTTCTGCTTCCACCCCGAATGCCCTGGCCATGATTGCGGGGCAGTCCGGCGAAACGCAGTGGGTCAAGCATCCGCAGCAGAGCACGATGGCATACGGCAAGTCCGTCAGCGGGAATGGTGTTCCGGTGGTCTCTGACGGCGACCCGTACTGGGGATCGCAGCTGGACATCTATGGCAGCGGTCAGCCCTCCATGGCCGCCGCCGCCAATCCTGAGGTCAACCTGACCTTCGCAACGCTGCCGCTGTCGTTTATGGGGAGCAACATCTTCCAAACGGTGTCTACCGACAAACAGCCGCTAACCGATCTCACCGATGTGGAAAAGGACATCATGGAGATTGCCGGCTCGGGCGTGAAACCGACCAACTGGGGCTGGTACCAGCAGGGCTACGACCATGAAGTCACCGATACCACGGCCGCCGCGACCCACGCCGACTACATTCAGCACCACAATGCGCCGCAATACTTCGGCTATATCTCAAACAATGCCGCAGTCAGTTCGCACATGCATGGCCTGGGCGATTTCTTCACCTCCATCCAGAATCAATCCCTGCCCTCCACAGGCGGCGTGTTCTATCTGCGCGGCGGCTACAACAACATCCAAGGCCTGAATCCGCAGGACCCCAACCCGGCGCTGCGTACAGTCTTTTATGGCGATGACGATCACCCGGGCTACTCGGACGTGCAAATCTCAAGCGCGCTGCTTGCGCAGGAGGTCAATGCAATTACCAGCAGCCCGTACTGGCCGCAAAGCGCAATCATCATCACCTACGATGAGACCGACGGCTTGTACGATCATGCGCCTGAGGTGGTCCGTTCCTACGATCCCTACGGCGATGCGCTGGATCAGGGCCCGCGCATTCCTAACATCGTCATGTCCCCCTATGGCGTGGTGCACGCCGTGGCGCATGAGGCCGATGAACATAGCTCCATCATCAAGTTCATCGACATGCTCTATGGCCTGACCCCGCTGGCCGACCTGCCGGATGAGGCTGCCGCACGTACCCAAGGTCAGGCCACCTACAATCAGCCTTATCTTTCACCGGCCGATGACGTTGTTCCAAACGTAGGAAACCTGCTCGTGGCGTTTGACAACAATCGTCTTACGGGTGCCGCCCCGCCCTTGCCCGCCAGCTTCTACACGCTTGCACCCAATTTCTATGCGAATATCCCGCAACTGAACAATACAGGCTGCTCCACCCTGCAGATCACCCCAACCGACACCGGACTCACGAACCCCGTTCCAGCCGACTTCAACCCGAGGCCAAGCTCGGATCCGGGCACACCCACGGCTGGAAGCTGGAAGCCATAATCCGTTTGCCGAGGGTGCCGGTCCGTCCAGCAGCGAGCAGGCAGGGGAGCGCAACCTGGCTCTTCCTGCCTGCTTCGTCAGCCGCACGTTACGAGCTGTCTCGCTTCGTTTCCAATCTCCGGAGTACCCTTACCCATGTTTCGCTACACCAACCTGTTTGTTCTCTTGCCCTGCCTGCTTTCCATAGCAGGCGGAGCCCAAGCTCAGGCTCCTCCGCCTGTTCCCGCACCCGTTCCTGTGCCCGTCAAAAGCGTGCAGGATCCCGTGGTGCTCCCACATCCGGTGCTGGATCGAGTGCGGCGCACCAGGACGCTCCACTGCGGCGTTGCGAAGGAAGAAGAGGATTACTCGCGCTCCGAGGACCATGGCAATCGGGCGTCTCTCGACATCGATTTCTGCCAGGCCGTAACCGTCGCCGTGCTCGGGCCGGGTACGAAACTAGTGGTGAAGAGCTTTCCAGACGAGCCGGCGGCCAATAGGGCCTTGATGGCCGGCGAGATCGATCTGCTGGCCTCGGGCAGTCCGACCGTCGCGAACATGGCGAAAGGGTTCACCTATACACAGCCGATCTTCTTCGATGGCCAAGGCTTCCTGCTGCCGAAGAACCCCTCCGTGCACACACCCCTGGACCTTGCCGGCAAGAAGGTCTGCTTCCTGACCGCCTCGGACGCAGAGGCCGGTCTGCACAGCTACGCGGCCAGGCACAGCATCACTTACGTCTGGTATCCGTTCTCCGAGGCCGGCGAGATGGAAGCGGCCTTCTTCACGGGCAACTGCGACGCCATCACCAGCGACGTCACGTCGCTGGCAAATATCCGCGGCATCGGGGGAACGCGCCTGGCAGATTACACCGTGTTGCCTGAGCTGATTCGGCAAGACCCACTGGCTGCCGTCACCTTCGGCGACACAGCGTTTGCCTCTCTTGTGAACTGGACGCTCGACGCGTTGATTGAAGCCGAACAGCTTGGGGTCACGCAGGCCAACGTACATGCGCAGCTAAGCTCGCCCAAGCTTGACGCGCAGCCAGAGTTGCAACAGTTTCTCGGCCAGCGCTACGGCACCGGTTCGCTGCTGGGGCTCAAGCCTTACTGGACTGTCGATGTAGTACAGGCGGTTGGCAACTACGGGGAGCTATTTGACCGCGATCTTGGCGAGAAATCCTCCCTGCACTTGGAGCGCGGCGAGAACCGGCTTTGGACCGCAGGCGGGCTGCAATTCGCTTTGCCCATAACGGACCACTAGGAAATCTCTGACCAAGGACAGATCGTTCTTCGACTGCGCTTCCGCTTGGCGGAGGATGACAATCGTTTGGGGAGAACTGTAGCTCAAAAGCAAAAGTGTTCTAGTTTCTCGGATTATGGCTGAAAGCCGCTGGACAGCTCGCAGAGGCGTTGACTGGGTTGCACCGGGCAACCACCTTGCCGGGAAGGGTGACGACGAAGTTGCCGGGCCAGCGGGCGGGTTCGTTGGCGGGGTAGTCCGTGCTGAGCAGTTGGGCGCCGCTGGCGATCATGGCGTCGCGGGTGGAGGTGTCGTCGGTGCGGGCCTGCTTGGTATCGGCGTCGGTACGGGCGCGGATGAGATAGCCTTCGCGGACGAGCGCGGTGATGTCCGCGGCAGGGCCATCGTTGCGCTCGAGGAAGGCGGCGTCGGGCTGACCGGGTTCGGCGTTGGTGAAGAGGACGCGCCCGCGCAAGGAGGGGTGGCCTTCAAGGTAGACGGGGCCGACTGGACGCTGGTCAAGGAGGAAGACGACCTTGCCGCGAGCGCTTGCAAGCGATGGCCAGTTGCGGGCGAGAACGGCCGCGTTGAGCGTGGGATAACTGCCGCGAACATCATCGGGGGTGACCATCTCGGCAGGCGGGAAGACGGAGCGGATTTCGGCGTCGAGAGCGTCGAAGGTGGCGGAGGTGAAGGGCTCCGGTTCGGTGAGTTTCAGGCGCGGCGAGGAGCCCTGCTTGGTCTCTACGAGGATGAAGATGGGGATGTGTCCGGGGTGGGCGTGGGACCAGTCGCGCACCTGCTGCAGGCAAGCGGTGAAGGGCTGGCAGGTGCTGCGGTAGTCGACATCCTGGACGTGCATGACCTTGAAGCCGGGCTTGTCCATCAGGTGATTGGGGTCGAACGGCGGGTCGGCGGGCAGGCCGGCGGCGGCAGCGGTGACGGGACCGGAGGGGTGGGCGTAGCGGCCACCCTGAGAATCGGCGAAGATGTCGAGCTCAATCTGGCGGATGCCGGCGTCGAGCTGCACGGGAAGCGGCGGGTGCTGGTACTCAAGCGCCTGGTAGGCGTCGGGGTACTTGGCTTGCCAGATCTTGGACTCGTTAGGCGCGATGCCGGCGTGGTAACTGTTGTGGGTGCCGATGACCTGGATCTGATTGAGCTTGAGCGGAGGGTTGGAGCTCTGGGCGAGCGCGCCGCCTGAAACGGTCAGCAGAGCGGCTGCAAGGAGAGGAAGACGGGGTTGAGGCAACGGAGAGTTCTCCTAATGGGCAGCGCGGTCAGGCGCGGTAGGGCTTGCTGTAGTGGGTGGACCAGTCCACCAGGCTCGCATTCATGAATCGCCAGGTCACGCGTCTGGTGTCGATCTCGAGCAGCATGTAGGCGTTGGGGTCGTAGCGCGTCGCCGCCATCACATAGTGCTGCGGGCCGTAGGTGTGGGCGAAGTCGATCCACTTGTGCATATGGCCGGAGACGACGAGCTGGATGGTCTCCCGATGCTTGCGCAGAAGAGAAAGCAGGCCGTAGTCGGCGAACTCAGTCGCCTGATCCTGGATCAACGGATAGTGGATGAAGACGAAGGTGGGCCGTCGCTGTTCAAGCTGCGCCTCAAACCAGTGCAGCTGCTCTTCGCCGAGCGAGCCGATGCCGGGGTTGAAGTCCGCCGCGGTACGGTCCTGCGTGCTGCCGAGAAAGTTATTCAGGTGGATGAAACGGAAGCCCTTGTAGTCGAGGCTCGAGTAGGGCTGAGCCTTGAACTTGGCCGCGAAGAGACGATGGCTCATCTCGCGGGAGATGTTGCGCACGTCGTAGTCGTGGTTGCCGAAGCCGAGGTGAACGGGCATCTTGAAGCCGTCCGTAATGGCCTTGGCGTTGTCCAGGCGGGTGGTGTTCTGGAAGTAGAAGTCGTAGTCGGGCGAGGGATAGTTGTGGAAGTAGTCCCCAATAAGAAAGACCTGCTCGATCGCCGGATCGAGCGAGTTGATCAGGTCGCGCGCGGCGGTAAGACGCGGCGTCGTGACCAGGATGGATTCGTTGTCTTCGACGCCGTTCTCGGAGCCCGGCTTGTAAAAACTGTCGATGATGTGCGGGTCGGCGACGAGGGCGATATAGAACGTATGCGGCGCGGCGGAGGCGCGGGCCTGCTCCGCCCAGAGATTTCGGGTGAGCAGGCTGCCGAGCGACGCGGAGGCGAGAGCATGGAAGTGGCGACGATTCATGGGAGCGAGACCTGTATGCCTTAGAAGAGGATTTTGCCGGCGAACTGCAGGATACGCGGTGGGAACGTAGAGCCCGCGGCAATGACTCCGAAGCCGCCCGCGCCGCTTGAGACGTTGCTGGTGGGGAAGGCATAGTTGGTGACGTTGAAGACGTTGAAGGCTTCGACGCGGAAGTCGAACTTCACGTTCTCGGGGTAGAGGTCAAACTGCTTGTGCAGACCGACATCGGTGTTGTAGTAGGGGTCGAAGCGGAGGGAGTTGCGGCCGGCGTTACCGTAGGGCTGGTTGACGGTCGGCAGGCTGAAGTTGGCGATGTTCAAGGAGAAGAGGTCCTGATTGCCGCCGAACTTCGTGCGCTGGGCTTTCGGCAGGACGGCATTGCCGGGAACTTGATTTGGCCGCTGAACAAGCAGGGGGCTGACCTGCTGGAAGCTATTGGGAGAGTAGTAGACGTTGACGGGCAAGCCACTGTTGATGTCGTTGATGAGGGTGAGCTGCCAGCCGCCAAGAGCCTCGCGAATCGGCAGCGGCGCGTTCCCGCCGAACGTGTGGCCCTTTCCGTAAGGGAGGTCGTAGACCACCGAGAGCGTATCGTTCAGCGGCTGGTTGTAGGCGGAGGGTCCGATCTCGCCGAGCGGGTTGGCGAGGTTGATCCGGGAGTTGTCTCCGTCGGGGGTGTCCAGGTGGCCTGCGGCATTGTCTTCAGCGCGCGACCAGGTGAAGGAGTTGAGCAGATAGAGCCCATGGCCGGTACGGTGTTCAAACTTCGTTTGGAGCGAGTTGTAGTAGAGCAGGCCGGCGGGCAGGGTCTCTTCAATCGTGGTGAAGCTCTGGATGGGCCGGCGCTGGGCGAGGCTGAGGCAGCCGGCAGTGGTGGTGGTATTGCAGGTCGCGGTCACGGCGTTGGGAGCAGCCTGGTTCAGGTCGGCAAGCGTCTCGAGCTTGACGCCATGCGAGCCGACGTAGGAGACCTCAAAGGTGGTGGCCGGGCCAAGTTGGCGCTGCACGGTCAAATGATACGTCTGCACGTAGCCGGTGGGCAGATTTTTGGGGATGTAGCGGGCCTGGGTGGAGAGATTGCTCGCAGGCGTGACGTTGGCGGGGTTGGCGAAGTTCGTGGGATAACCCTGGTAGCTGGGCCGGAAGCAAGGGGTCGCATTGGCCGGGTTGAAGGGGACCGCGGCCTGCGCGGCGGAGCAGGTGGCGAGCGCGGCGGATTTGCCAATGATGCCGGGTACGGCAAATTGCGGGACCTGCACGACATTCGTATTGACAATGGCGGGAAGGTTATAAACGAGAAGATTCTCTCCGCCTTCGCGGTTGAACTGAGAGTAGTTGAGGCCGTATCCGGCGCGGATGACAGTCTTCGGATCGACGGTGTAGGCGAGACCGAAGCGCGGCGCGAAGTCCTTGAGCGGCATGTTGACCAGGGCGCGGTTATAAAGCGAACCGGAGGTGGCCTGGACGAGGGACTGGGTGGCAGGGTTGTAATTGGCGAGCAGGTTGTTTGACTCCCATTGCGGCGTCACAAGCTCGTATCGCAGACCGGCGTTGACCGTCAGACGGGAGTTGACGCGGATGTCATCCTGGACGTACATGAAGTTATAAAGCTGGTTGAGGTGGACGATGACGAAGTTGTTGAGCTGGTAGGTGTCCCGCGCGCCGAAAAGGAAATCGGCGAGGGCGACGGCTTCGCGGGTGCCGACGTTGGAGGCGCTAAGGGTGGAGGCACTGGTTCCGGTGTAGCTGTAACCGCCGTTGTAGGTGTCCTGGCCGAAGGTCGGGTTGAAGTCGTCGATAGTGGTATAGACGGCCTGGTATTCGTAACCGACCTTGATCTGATTGCGACCTTTCAGCAAGGTGAAGTTGACCTTTGGGTTATAGACGGTGGGATTCTGGAACTGAGGGTTCGAGCCCTGGTTGCCGAACTGCGAAAACGTATTGACGCTTTGGACATTGAGGCTGCGCGTGACGGTGGAGCTGGTGGGCAGGCCGACAATGCCGGTTTCGAGGCTGGGCTGGTTGGCGCCGTAGGGCGCTTTGCCGCCGTCGGTGAGGGTGAAGGCGAAGCGTGCGTCGAGGATGGCGTTTTGGGTGAAAGCGTGGGTGACGCCGCCCGCTGCCTGCTGGTTGAAGATGTTGACGGTGCCGTTGCTGTTTCCGCCGGCAGGGCCTTGGATGTTGGGCGGCGAGGCGATGATGCCCTGGTGCTCGCTGTAGCGGAAGAAGGCGGTGGTCTTCTGGCTGAGCGTGTAGTCCATGCGGAGGTCGCCCTTGTCGTCATGGATGGTGTCAGCCGGCAGCGAGGCGTAGTTATTGGTGAAGGCACCACCGGGCGCGTCGGCGGAGGGGAGCGCGTTGATGACGCCTTTGGCGAAGGCAGAGACGGCTGGGTCGTTGAAGGGGATAACGCCGGTGGGATAGGTGACGCCGGTGGTGGGATTGACCAGCGGAACGGGCGCGCCGTTCTCGGTGCTCGAGCCGGAGAGGAAGGTGTAGCCGCCGTTGGCGAGGGCGAGCGCGCTGCGGCCGCTCTGGTTGAGCGTCGGCACGGTGGCGAGGAGGACGCCGTGGACGAGCTGGCGGGTACCTTCGTAGTCGCCAAAGAAGAAGAGTTTGTTTTTGAAGACAGGGCCGCCGAGGGTGCCGCCGAACTGGTTGCGGATCAGGATGGGCTTCTGCGCAGCACCGGTCAGCGGATTCGTGGGAGGAGTGAATGGACCGACGGCGTTCAGGGCCGTGTTGCGGATGTAGTCGTAGGCCTTACCGTGGAAGTTATTCGTGCCGCTGCGGATGCTGACGTTGATGACCGCGCCGGCCGAGCGTCCGTACTCGGCGGAGTAGTTGTCGGTCTCCACGCGGAACTCGGAGATAGCATCCGGGGAGGGAGGAATGGCCTGATTGGAAAAACCCTGGTTCGAGGTGCCGTAGGCGTTGTTGTCAAGGCCGTCGAGTAGGAAGTTGTTGAACTCGCTGCGCTGCCCGTTGACGTTGAAGGAGGCGTCGCGGCTGGTATCCGTGTTGTTCTCGAGAATGTTGCGGCGTACGCCGGGCACCAGCGCGGCCAGATCGGCGTACTCGCGTCCGTTGAGGGGAAGGTTTTCGACCTCGCGGGTACCGATGACTTGGCCGCGTTCACTGCTGTCGGTCTCAAGCAGCGAGGCGGCTGAGTCCACCGTCACGGTTTCGTTGTTCGATCCGACTTTGAGCGCCACATCCACGCGCTGCCGTGCGTTGACGGTGACGGTAAAGAGCTGCGTGGCGCTGCGGTCGAAGCCGCTGGCCTGCGCGGTGACGAGATACTGGCCAATTTTGACGTCGGTGAACTCGTATGCACCCTGACTGTTGGTTTTGGCGGTAACTACAGCCTTGGTTTGTTCCTCCGTCAAGGTGACGCTGGCTCCCGGAATGGTTGCGCCGGAGCCGTCGCGCACATAGCCGAGCACGGAGGCGGTCTCAAATTGGCCGTGCAGATGTGTAGGAGCAAGAGTTACTAGACACAACACGGGCAGGACAGGAAAGCTGTACTTCATGAATACGCGCATCCACGATTTGTACTGCCCCAAAATGATTGAAAACGTTACAAAGAGATGAGAGATGCGTAAATCGTCTCTCATCTGTAACGTGCTTCCATTCGGATCGAATAAAAGGCTGTCCGCCAGACTCCTATTGAGCGCAGTACTACTCTGAGAGCAATCTCATTGGGAAGCGTTTGCACCGCCTGGGAGATCGGTGCCGTATTACGTTCTCTGGCCGCGGCACACGTAGCTCAATTGGGGAAGGGGGAGGAGATACAGACGATATGGAGAAGAGAGTATGACCGCGAGTTACTTTGACGGTGAAATACTTGCCACTCTTTCAGCAAGCTATGCAAAGGATGGCGGAGAGACAGGGATTCGAACCCTGGATACCTTTCGGTATACACGCTTTCCAAGCGTGCGCCTTCAGCCACTCGGCCATCTCTCCGCAGTGTGCGGCTCCGATTCTTGAATGTACCATACCGGGTGGGGCGGATGAACAAGCGTCACGGTGTCTGGGCCGAGATGGTTTCGGTCAGTTTGCCGGAGGGACGAACATCGATGGCGGTCCCTTTGAGGAGATAGCGTTCGAGACTTTGCGGGTCGTTCCAAGGGACGTCCCAGCCGTGGTCGATCGCCAACAGGATGTACTTGCCGGGAGTGAGGGCGCTGAGGAGAAAGCTGCCGTCGGAGTTGGCCTGGTCGCGGAGCACGGGCAGAGTGTTTCCAGGCGCGCCCAAGGTGGTGGGAACGAGCAGCACCAGGGCTCCTTCGGCAGGTCGGTCCGGCAGCAAGGCGAAGCCGGAGAGGGTGCCTCGGCCATGGGCGAGATGCAGGCGAAGAACCGGGGAGCCGCCGGCGACCGTGACCCTGGTTCCGACAACGTTGGCTCCGGTGGCGTCGAGCGCGGTGAGATAGGCGTCGGAGCGGGCGGTCACGACGACATCGTAGGTATGCGGCGGAAGCAGAGCGATGCGCCCGGCGCCGGGTTCCTCGTTCCCGTCGTCCTCCGCGTCGGCGCGCCGGCGTACGCGCCGGCCCGGGGGCGGCATGGCGAAGATGCGCCGGCCGGTCTCGGTGTCGATAAATTCAACGGCGGAGAGGTCGCTCTCGGGCAGGCCGTCCACCTCGACCGTAACCCGCGTGAGAGGCGTGGAGCCCTCAAGCGTGATGAGCCCGGAGCTGCCGGAGCGAACCTCGATCTGCCGGGTTTCACCGTCCGAGAGACCGTCCGGCCCAGGGAGGCGGACCTCGTAGGTTCCAGGCGTGAGTCCGCCAAACTCCCAGTCGGCGCCGCCCGGATTGCTGAAGCCGATGCTGTAAAAAGGGCTCGAGCCGTCTGAAGAGATGCGGTTGATGGCTGCCTGGCGTTGCTGTATGGGCGCTCCGTGCCCGGATGCTGGAGCGCCCTGGTCTGGAATCCGCAGGTGTACGGCCGGGATCGGGTTTAGATGGAAGTCGGCCTGGCGCTCTTCGCCTGCGGCCAGAACCAGCGGCTGGGCTTCCGCTTCGCTGTCTGCGGCAGGGAACCAGGTGGCCGGATAGGCGACATCCAGCGAGGGATCGGGAGCCGGTAGACTGGCGGCGCCGGCGGCCGCAGCTGCAACGCGCTGGCCCGACATGGAGGCGTACCACGGCTGAGCCTGGACCCGGACGAGGTAGTTGCCCGGGGAGAGCCCGGCCAGCTCGTAGTGGCCGCGGTCGTCGGTGGTGGCGGCCTCGACTTGGCGCATCGGGCCTCCCGTGGCCGCGCTCGATTCGCCCGGCAGTTCCGAGGAGATGCGCTCAGCAGCAACCTGAGCGGAGCGTACGGCCTCTCCGGCTTCATCGAGGATGACGCCAGCGATTACAGCATCAGCGGCCATGCGGAAGGTGGTATGAAAGACGGGCGCGTCCGGAGTGAGCACAATGGCGGTGTAGAAGCCTTGATGTTCTTCAAAGAGCTGGCTGTGAAAGCCTCTCGCGACGCCGAGAAGACGCCAGTTGCCGGCTTGCGGCAGCTCCAGGGTGAAGCGGCCGGCCGCATCGGCGACGACTTCGTTTTGGCTGTTCCGCGGCGAGCTGGGAGCGAACCGGCTGCCGGGAGAACCGGAGCGGGGAGCGGGCCGGCCCTCGCCGCCAGGGCGTAGAGGGGAGCTCGGACGGGCGCCGGGCTGGGCGGGTGTGCTGCTCGGAGCCATTTCGGCGGAAAGACGGCAGAAGGGAACTGGCGCGCCGTCGCGGCTGCTAACAACGATGCCCTGAATCGCATACTTTGGAGGCTCGGAGGCAAGGATAAGAGGCGGGACGCACGTGAGGCAGACGAGCAGCCGGCCAAGGCTGATGCCGATCCGGCTCACCGCGCGGCCTCCTTTCTCTTCGCCAGTTCGAGGTTGAAGGAGGTGTCTGCGTTTGGCTGCACCTCAATGTCGGTAAGGCCGGAGGCAAACGAGGCAAGAAAAGCGGGGTCGCGGGGGTCCTGCTGGAGATGCGTCTCCAGGAGGACAGCGGTATACGCGCCGGGAGGAACCGAGGCGGTCGCAACCGAGGTCCCGGCGCCATCGCTCGAAAGAGAGATGGGGTGGATGGGGATCAGGCTGGGTCCGCGCGGCAGAAGGTACATCCAAGCGGAGGCATTTTGCGGGAGATTGGTGCGGGCGTGCACCGTGCCGGTCTGGTTGCTGACCAGGATGCGGAGGGTGCCTCCGGCGCTGCCGGGGCCTACGACGAGATCGTTCAGGAGCAGGTCCGTCGCGCCCACGGCGGCTGATTGAATGTGCCACTGGCCTCCTCCCGAGGCGGTAAGGCGGTACCGTCCCGGCGGCACCCTGAAGCTATGGCCTTTGTCCGCCGACTGGCGGAGCCGGAGATCCTGCTCCTGCGCCGCACCGGAGACATCCTGATTATGCAACGAAAGGTTGAACATGAGTGGATTAGGAAGTTCCGGCAAACTGTTGCTAGCGCTAGAGTTAGCATTTTGTACCAAAGCGCCCGCAGCAAACTCCACGGGAAACGACGCGTCGAGGGCGAGATGGACCGTTACGGCGGGAATGTCATGAGTGGAGACGGTGACCCTGGAGGATCCACTCATCGACTCTTCGCGGCTGTCTACCTGCACCCGGAGGGTATAGCTTCCGGCCGGAAGTTCAAGATGCTGATCTGGCGAGAGACCGGGAAAGAACTCGTCTCCGGCCGAGGTACTGACGGCGACCTGGGGGTTCCCGCGCTGCGAGCCGGCAGGCTCGATATGGAGAGCGACCGGGTAGACCGGTCCGACCTTGGCACGCAGGTCGACATGCCTTTCCTCTCCGCCACGAAGCTCGATTAGAGTGGATGCGCTGCTTTGAGAAAGCTCCGGATATGATACTGGCAGAACAGTTTCCCCGGTTTCAAACGATCGAGGAACAAAGTTCGTGACAAGCCGAAACCGTCCGGCGGGTACGCTGATGCGGTATTCGCCTCTGCTGTCGGTTTGGCCGGAGCCGGCCGGAATCCAATGAGGAGCCGCTCCATCGTACTGCGATCGAAGCAGCCGGACCTGAACGTGGGAGAGCGGCATGCCGCTCTGGCTGGTCAGGACGCCCGTGACGAGCGCGTCAGGAGAAAGCTTGAGCAGGACGGGCGCATCGAGGTCGGTGAGGCGTTGCATGCCGTTCGTGCCGGCCGTCTCGGCATTGGAGCTGAATCCGGGCTTGCGGAAGGAGGCAAACGTGTTTGTGCCGGGAACGTTGTCGAATTCAAACCGCCCTTGAGAGTCGGTGAGCGCGCTGCGTCCGTTGAGGGTGACCAGGGTACGCGGCAGGGGCGATCCATCGAGCGCATTGACGACCTGACCACGCACCAGGTGGGTCTGCGCATCCGCGGAAGCCGTCGTGCCGGTTTGCGCAGACAGGCTGGCGGCAATCGATCCAACGATCGTCCAGAGCAGGGCAAGCAGGAACGACCCGCGAAGGCGATGGCAGGTCTTTGAGGAACGCACGGTCGGTGCAGACTTACGCTGGGAGCAGAGCATCGAGAGGTTACGCATGTAAGACGCGAACGAGCGGGAGAAGACACGAACTTCCTATTTCGGTTGTTCAGATGTTGTGTCCGATAACAGATATTATGTATAGTCTCCTGAATCAACCAGAGAATGCCTGATCACGTCCTCCCTTGCGACTGCCAGCACAAGAAAATGCGGATTCCCTATGGCCATGACAACGATGGGACGCATTCGACAATCAAAGAACCAGAAAAGGAAGTGGTCGTTGTCGATTGTCGACGTTGTGTTTGGCCGGCCGATTGCCTCCTCAGAGGAGGAGAGTGAGCAGATCGGCGTCGCCAAGGGCGTACCGGTGTTCGGTCTTGACGCGCTCGGCTCGGCGGCCTATGGACCGGAAGCGGCGCTGACTCTGCTGATCCCGCTGGGTATGGCCGGGCTCGGGTATATCGTCCCTCTCAGCCTGGTGATCATTGCCCTGCTGGCGGTGGTTTACTTTTCTTACCGGCAGACGATTGAGGCGTATCCGAAGGGCGGCGGCTCCTACACCGTGGCCCATCAAAATCTGGGAATGTTCCCGGGTCTTCTTGCCGGCGCGGCGCTGCTGATCGACTATACGCTCGATGCGGCCGTCGGCATCTCCGCCGGCATTGCCGCCCTGACCTCTGCGTTTCCCGCGCTTCATCCCTGGACGTTGACTCTCTGCCTCGGCGCGCTCGGCCTGCTGACGGTGGTGAACTTGCGTGGCGTGCGCGAGACCGGCGCTCTGTTCATGGTGCCGACGTACCTGTTCCTGGCCTCGATGGGGACGGCGATCGGGATCGGCGTCTTCAAGGCGATCCGCAGCGGCGGCCATCCTCATGCGGTTGTGGCTCCCCCGGTGTCGCACGTCGCCGTGGAGGCGGTCAGCGTGTGGATCCTGATCAAGGCCTTCGCCGGCGGATGTACCGCGCTGACCGGCGTCGAGGCGATCAGCAACGGAGTGCAGGTGTTTCGCGAGGACCGAGTCAAGCTCGCTCGCCGGACTCTGGCCATCATCATCGCGGCCCTGGGCGGAATGCTGGCCGGCATCGCTTATCTTGTAAAGGCGTATGGCATCGTGGCCACCGATCCCACGGCAAGCAATTACCAGAGCGTGCTGTCCATGCTGCTCGGCGCGGTCGCCGGCAGAGGGTGGTTCTATTATGTTGCGATCTCGAGCATTCTGCTGATCCTGATCTTCTCGGCCAACACGGCGTTTGCCGATTTTCCCCGAGTCTGCCGCTTCATTGCCGAAGACCGCTACCTGCCGAACTCGTTTTCCAACCGCGGCCGCCGCCTGGTGTATAGCGAAGGCATCGTCGTGCTCGCGGTCATCACCGGGAGTCTTCTCATTGCGTTCGGCGGCATTACCGACCGCCTGATTCCGCTGTTTGCCATTGGTGCGTTCCTGGCGTTCACGATGTCGCAGGCGGGCATGGTGGCGCACTGGCGGCGCGAAGGCGGCAAAGACGCGCGCCGGTCTATGTGGATCAACGGAGCCGGCGCGTGCGCGACCGGGCTGACCGTAATCCTTGTGGTGATCGCCAAATTTCGCGAAGGCGCATGGATCACATTGATCGCCATCCCGGCGCTGCTCTTTCTTATGTATCGCGTACACCGGCACTATGAACGAGTCAGCCGGGAGATTGAGAGCGACACGCCGCTTGCGGTAATGCAAGACAAGAAGCCGATCGTTGTTATCACCATTCTGCAATGGAGCCGCATTAGCCGGCAGGCGCTCAGCTGTGCGATGACTTTATCGGACGAGATCAAGGTGGTCCATGTCAAGGAGGAGGATACGAGAGACGATTTTTGCGATCGATGGCAGCAAGACGTGGTGGCGCCCATTGCGGCCGCGCAGGCTCCTGTTCCTGAGCTGATCGAGCTTACTTCGCCCTTCCGTTTTGTCGTCCAGCCGATTGTCCAGTATGTCGCCAAACTGGCGGAAGAGTCTCCGGAGCGCCGCGTGGTTGCGATCATTCCTGAGTTAGTCGAAAAACGCTGGTACTACTACTTTCTGCACACACAACGCGCAACGCTGTTGAAGACGGAGCTCCTGATGAAGGGCAACGATCGTATCTCGGTGCTCAACATACCGTTCTACTTGAAGGATTGATTGGCCGTTGAGAAAGCTGCGCCGTCTTGTCCGGCGAGGGTATGCTCTTAGAGCGAAGCCGGAGCGCATGGCTGAGAACTCCAACAATTCGAGACGCTGGGCCATCGTCGCGCTTGCGTTCGCGGCGATCATGCTGAACTACGTCGACCGGCAGATCATCGCACTATTGAAGCCGACGCTGCAGGTGGAGTTTGGCTGGAGCAATCGCGATTACAGCCACATGGCTTCGGCGTTTCAGTTTTCCGCGGCGCTGGCGTTCCTGGGCGCGGGATGGTTCATCGATCGCATCGGGCTCAGGCGAGGCTTTGCGATCGGCGTGGGCACGTGGAGCGTGGCGGGGATGGCGCACGCGCTGGTGACGACGGTTGGCGGCTTCGCCGGGGCGCGTGTGGTGCTGGGCGCGGCCGAGGCGATCGGCACGCCGGCGCAGGTGAAGACCGCGGCCGCCTACTTCCCTGCCGAGCAGCGGTCGATGATGCTGGGCATCGGCAATATGGCGGCGAACCTGGGCGCGGTCGTCGCGCCGCTGGCCATTCCGCCGCTGGCGTTGGCGCTGGGCTGGCGGGCGGCGTTTCTGGTCACCGGCGGCCTGGGTCTGGTGTGGGTCGCCGTTTGGCTGCTGGTGCCTGCCCCGCGAGAGGCGCAGCGCGATGCGGCAGAAGCAACGCGGGTGCCGTGGCGGGCGATGCTTCGGGATCGGCGGCAGTGGGCGCTGGTCGCGGCCAAGACCTTTTCCGACGAGGTATGGTGGTTCCTGCTGTTCTTCTCGCCGGACCTCTTTCATCGCCGCTTCGGCATGAGCCAGGCCGCGCTGGGGGCGCCGGTTGCGTTCATCTATACCATGGCCGCGCTGGGGGCGTTCTCCGGCGGATGGCTGCCGACACGGCTGCTGAAGAGCGGCGTGAGCGCGGACCGGGCGCGCAAGGCATCGATGCTGGTGTACGCGCTGCTGATCCTGCCTGTGCCCTTGCTGGTGTTCACGCACAGCGTGGTAGGCGCGGCGGCGCTGCTGGGATTGGCGCTGTTCGCGCACCAGGGTTTTTCGACAAATGTCTTCGGCATGGCGGCGGATATGTTCCCGGCGCGGGTGGTGGGTACGGCGGTGAGTATGGCGGCGTTTGCCGGCAATCTGTCCGGGATGGCGATGATCGAGCTGGCGGGCTGGTCGCTCGACAAGGGCCATGGCTATGCGCCGCTGCTGGCGCTTTGCGGGGGTTCGTATTGCTTCGCGCTGCTGCTGGTGCAGTGGATTGTGCCGCGGATCGTGCCGGCGGGACAGGCTGCGCGGGTGAGCGATCCGGCGTTTCCGTGAGACAAAGTGTGCCCTCTCCGTGCATACTAGGTGGCGGTTAACTTTATGACAATTCCAGCTTTACGGCCTTTGGGCAGGAGCGGCTTACAGGTCAGTTCCCTTGCCTGGGGTATGTGGCGTTTTGCCGGCGAAGATGTGCAGGCGGCACGCAAACGGGTGGAAGCGGCCCTGGGCGCCGGTGTGACGTTGTTCGATACGGCCGACATCTACGGTCCGGATAATGGCGAGGAGTTCGGATCGGCGGAGGTTTTGCTGGGGCGGCTTTTTACGGAGACGCCAGACCTGCGGGAGCGCATGGTGCTTGCAACCAAAGGCGGCATCCGCATGGGTGTGCCGTATGACTCGAGCGCGGCCTATCTTGAACAGGCAATCGACGCGTCCTTGAAGCGGCTGGGCACGGACCGGGTAGAGCTGTGGCAGATCCATCGGCCGGACCTGCTGGCGCACCCGCAGGAGGTCGCGCTCGCTCTTGAAAAGGCTCATGCCGCGGGCAAGATTGGGGCATTGGGCGTATCGAACTTCACGGTAGCGCAGACGGCGGCGCTGGCCCATTTTCTGACGGTTCCGCTGGTCAGCTGCCAGCCGGAGTTCTCGCCCTTGGCGACGGCTCCGCTGTTTGATGGCGTGATGGATCAGGCGATGATGCATGGCATGGCGGTGCTGGCCTGGTCGCCGCTGGGCGGCGGGCGGCTCGGGAATCCGGCGGAGGAGCGGACCCGGAAGGTGGCGGCGCTGCTTGACACGAAAGCCGAGGAGGCGGGGGTCGACCGCGCCGCCGCGGCCTACAGCTGGATTATGGCGCACCCGGCGCAGCCCATTCCGATCGTGGGCACGCAGGATCCGGCGCGGATTGCTAAAATTTCGGATGCCTATAAGCCGCAGTGGACGCGGCAGCAGTGGTATGGCGTGCTCGAGGCATCGCTGGGGACGAAGCTGCCATGAGCCAGGGCGCGTGCGAGGTGAGCTGGTTTTCGGCATTGTGCGACGACGACTACGAGTTTCTGGGCGTGCCCGATCCGAAGCTCAAGTCGAGCTGGGAGCACTGCCGGAACATCGTGCTGCAGGCGGAGACAGGCGGCTTCGACAACATCCTGCTGCCGTCGGGTTACGCGCTAGGCATCGACACGACGGCGTTCGCGGCGGCGATCGCCCCCATGCTGCGGCGGATGCAGCTGCTGCTGGCGGTGCGCATCGGCGAAACCTGGCCGCCGCAGCTGGCGCGGCAGATCGCGACGATCGACCGCATGCTGGGCGGACGGCTGACGATCAACATCATCTCCTCGGACATGCCGGGCGAGACGCTGGCGTCGGCGCCGCGCTACCGCCGCACGGTCGAGGCGATGCGGATTCTGAAGACGCTGCTGAACGGGCAGGCGCTCGATGTTGACGGCGAGTTCTGGAAGCTGAAGCTCGACCCGCCGCGGATCGGCACGGTTTCAAGCAAGGCGCCTCCGTTCTACTTTGGCGGCTTGTCTCCCGATGCGCGGGAGGCGGCGGCCGAAGGCTGCGAAGTGTTCCTGATGTGGCCGGATAAGGCGGAGACGGTGCAGGCGCTGATCGCCGACATGAAAGAGCGCGCCGCGAAGCACGGACGGACGCTGCGCTTCGGGTATCGCGCGCATGTGATTGTGCGGGACACGGAGGCGGAGGCGCGGACAGCGGCCGATCGCCTGCTCTCGAAGCTCGATGCGGCGCAAGGTGCGGCGATCCGGGCGAAATCGCTCGATACGATCTCGGCTGGGGTCGCGGCGCAGGCTGCCTTGCGGGAGAGCGCCGCGGAGGACGGGTATGCCGAGGCCAACCTCTGGACCGGCGTGGGACGGGCGCGCTCGGGATGCGGCGCGGCCATCGTCGGCGACCCGGACCAGGTGCTGCGAAAGCTCCAGAGTTATCAGGCGATGGGCATCGAGGCATTTATTCTTTCGGGATACCCGCATGCGGCCGAGGCGGATCTGTTCGCGCGGCATGTGCTGCCCAGGCTCGACCATGGTCCTCTGAGCCGCTAACGAGTTTTACCAGGCCAGAAGTTCTCTGTGTCCATCATAATGGTTACTTTCAGGAGGAAGTATGCCGGACGGGAAGTTGCCTCTCATAGTTGGGGTCGGTGGTACGACGGTGGCGGGCTCGTCTACGGAGCGTGCCCTGAGAATTGCGTTGAAGGCGGCCGAGGAGGCCGGGATGCGTACCCGGATGTTCGGTGGTGAGGTGCTGGTGCGGCTTCCGCTGTATACGCCCAACATGCATGACCGGACGGCGGATGAGCACGATTTTGTGGCAGCCATGCGCGAGGCCTCCGGGGTGATCCTTGCCAGCCCTGGATACCATGGCAGCGTCTCCGGCTTGGTAAAGAATGCGATCGATCTAATCGAGGAGACGGCGAAAGACGCGCGCCCGTATCTGGACGACCTGCCGGTGGGATTGATCGCAACAGCTTACGGATGGCAGGCGACGGGGAGCACCGTGGCGGCGCTGCGCTCAATTGTGCACTCCTTGCGCGGCTGGCCGACACCGTACGCGGCCGCGGTGAACAGCTCGGTAGCGAAGTTCGATGCGGAGGGCGGCTGCACGGACGCCGCGGTGGCGGGGCAGTTGGCGCTGGTCGGCAGGCAAGTGGCGCGCGCGGTGCATCAGAAGACCGTTCCGTGAGCGTTCTGAACCTGGAGGCGGTGGAGGGCGGCTTCGATCTACGCATCGATGGCACGCAGGTGGTGTGTCACCGCCCGGCGACTCCGGCGTTTTTTCTGGGGAGCGGGCGGGCGGATGTCCAGATGCATCGCGGCAACTTTTCTCTAGACGACCGGCTGGACGAGCGGTTGGCATTGCGAGTGGCGCGGGTTTCACCGGCTGCCGTCGAGCTTTCTCTCGAGGCTGGCCTGCCCGGGCTGCTGACGATGCGGATCGAAGGCAATCAGCTGTACATGGTCTGCGCCGATCCAACCTTCAATCGCTTCTGGATGCGTACGGTCGCGGAGCCAGGCGAGCGCCTGTGGGGCGGCGGCGAGCAGATGTCGTACTTCAACCTGGCCGGTCGGCGCTTTCCGCTGTGGACGTCCGAGCCGGGGGTTGGGCGCGACAAGTCGACCCTGCTTACGTTCGAGGCGGACCGGCTGGGCAACGCGGGCGGAGACTACTGGAACACAAATTACCCGCAGCCGACCTATCTCTCGTCGCGGCACTACGCGCTGCACATCGAGACGACGGCGTACACGTGCTTCGACTTCCGCGATCCGGCGTTCCATGAGATCGAGGCATGGGAGGTGCCGGCGCGCGTGGAGTTCTTCGCAGCGGAGCGGTTTGCCGGGCTGGTGACGCAGCTTTCAACGCGCTTCGGGCGACCGCCGCGGCTGCCGGAGTGGATATTCTCAGGGGCGATTCTGGGATTGAAGGATGGGCTCAACAGCTTTGCGCGGATGGAGGCGATGATCGCGGCCGGAGCCGAGGTGACCGGGCTGTGGTGCGAGGACTGGGCGGGGCTGCGGGTGACGAGCTTCGGTAAGCGGCTGTTCTGGGACTGGAAGGCGAGCGAGAGCCGCTATCCCGGGCTGCGGGAGAAGATTGCGGAGCTGGCGGGCCGGGGCATACGGTTTCTTAATTATGTGAATCCGTATCTGGCGGTCGATGGGGCGCTCTTCGCCGAAGCGTTGACAGCGGGCTATCTGGCCCGGCGGAGAGATACGGATGAGCCGTACCGGGTGGACTTTGGGGAGTTCGAGGCCGGGGTGGTGGACTTTACCTTGCCGGCGGCGGCGGAGTGGTTCGCCGAACGCGTGATCGGGCAGGAGATGCTGGACCTGGGCGCGGCGGGATGGATGGCCGACTTCGGCGAATATCTGCCGACCGACGTGCGGCTGAGCGATAACACTGACCCCATGCTGGCGCACAATGCCTGGCCGACGCTCTGGGCGGAGGTGAATGCGCGGGCGGTCGCGTCCCGCGGCAAGACGGGCGACGTGGTGTTCTTTATGCGGGCCGGGTTTGCGGGCGTGAGCCGGTTCTGCCCGCTGCTGTGGGCCGGGGACCAATCGGTGGACTTCTCGCGGCATGACGGCATCGGCACGGTGATCCGGGCTGCGCTCTCGTCGGGGCTGGTGGGCAATGCGTACCACCACAGCGATCTGGGAGGGTACACAAGTTTGTTCGGGAACGTGCGGACGCCGGAGCTGGTGATACGCTGGAGCGAGCTGTGCGCATTTTCCCCAGTGATGCGCAGCCATGAGGGCAATCGTCCGGAGGAGAATCTGCAGCTGGACAGCGACCCGCAGGTGCTCGCGCATTTTGCGCGGATGAGCCGGATCCATGCCGCGCTGGCTCCGTATGTGGCCTCGTTGTGCGATGAAGCGGAGGCGACGGGACTGCCCTTGCAGAGGCCGCTCTTTCTGGACTATGAGGACGATGGGGGGTGCTGGGGGGTGGAGACGCAGTATGCCTACGGACGCGACCTGGTCGTGGCTCCTGTGATTGAAGCGGAGGCGCACGTATGGCCGGTGTCTTTGCCGGCGGGGGTGCGATGGGTGCATCTTTGGTCTGGGAAGCGGTATGCGGGTGGAGGGAGAGTGACGGTCGAGGCTCCACTGGGGGCGCCGCCGGTGTTCTATCGCGAGGACAGTAAGTATGCGGCCTTATTCAATTCGATTGCGACCCTCTTCCCTGTTTAAAAAAGAATCTTGGCTCCGAACTGAAAGACGCGTGGGCCGATGTTGGCGCTGGTGTTGCTGACCACGTTGTTGATGACGCCCAGGGTAGCAGGCGTGGAGACGGTTGAGTTTGGGTTGGCGAAGTTGGGATGGTTGAACAGGTTGAAGGCCTCGGCGCGAAACTGGCCGTGGATGCGGCTTTCGGTGAAGAAGTCTTTGAAGATGGAGGCGTCCACGTCTTCGTAGCCGGGGCCGCGCAGGCGGTTACGGCCCGAGTTGCCGTAGGTGCCGGGAGCGGCGGGCGCGAACGCTGCGGGGTTGAAGTACTCCGCGAGGCGGCTGGCTCCGGCAGGACGGGTGGGGCTGACGCCGGGGACGACATCCGCATAGTCGTTGCCGACGCCCGAGAGCGAGCGGTCCGTGCCGCTGAGGACGGTGAAGGGAAAGCCGGTGTAGAGGTTCGAGATCAGGTTGGCCTGGTAGCCGTTGAGCAAAGCCGAGGCGATGCGGCCGCCGGTATAGCGCGGCGTGATGTAGTTGAAGGCCGAGTTGAAGCGGATCTTCTGGTCGTAGTCGGAAGGACCGCGGGAGGAGTTGGTGTTGAGCGGGTTGGGCGGTCCTGGGTTCAGTTCGGTGGCGTCGGAGCCGTTGTCGATCGACTTCGACCAGGTGATGTTCGAGAGCAAGGTGAGGCCCTTGGCCACGCGCCGCGTCACGTTGAGCTGCAGCGCGTTGTAGATGGCGTATTCGTACGAATCGATGAGGGTGACCTGGCCGAGGCCGGGGTAGAGGCGGCGGGCGTTCTCGTTGCCGACGGTGGAGACGACGCCCGCCACGGGAATGGCTGGGTTGAGCTGACGCAGGCTCATGATGTGGACGCCGTGATTGCCGATGTAGGCGAGCGACATGGCCAGACCGCCGGGGAGCTGCTGCTCGACGGTGACGTTGTAATCCTGCGTGTAGCCGACCTTCGCGGCCGGGTTGAGTACGCCGCCCGCGAAGGGAAGCTGGAAGGTATAGGTGGAGAACTGGGCGGGCGTGAGGTGGCCGCGCGGGAAGGGATCGCCGCCCGGATAGCCGGCGTAGATGTTATCCCAGCTGGAGGGATTGTTGATCTGGAGGTAAAGATCGACGGGCTGCGAGGAGTCGGTGCGCTGGTAGAGCAGGCCTTCGGGGAAGCCGTAGAAGAGGCCGTAGGCGCCGCGCACGACCGTCTTGCCCATGCCGCCGACGTTGTAGGCGAAGCCGACGCGGGGCGCGAAGTCCTTGTAGTTGTTGTGGAAGATGGAGGGGCTGACGCCGGGGTCTCCGTTGAAGAGCAGGCCAAGCGGTGCGCCGGGAGCGACCGTGGACTTTTGGCCGGCGGTGAACCCGACGAGCGTCTGGTTGGCGTCAGTGGGCGGGAGCCAGGGATCCCAGCGCAGGCCGGCGTTGATGGTCAGGCCGCGGGTGAGCTTCCAGTCGTCCTGGAGGTATAGCCCGACGCGGTTCTCGCGCAGGTAGAACTTGCGGCCGTTGTCCTGGAAGAAGGTGGAGTCGAGGCCGAGATAGAAGTCGGCGGCGGCGTTGCCGGAAGCGGCACCGCCGGGCGTGGCGACGCCGGCGGGAGCCTGGGTGCGCTGGCCGTTGAAGGTGTTGTCGCCGGGGGTGTAGGAGAAGTCGGTGGCATCGATGCGGGTGCGCTCGTACGTGGCGCCGAAGCTGAGCGAGTGGGCGCCAAGAATTTTGACGGCCTGGGCCTTGAACTCGAAGGAGGTGGGGTCCTGGGTGAGCGCGCCGCCCGAGAAGATGTTGACGTAGCCGGAGATATTGGAGCGGACGCCGGTGAACACCGGGATGTTGGTCGTCCCGAAGGGCAGGTTGGCGCCGAGCGTCTGCAGGTTCTGGAGGCCGGGCGAGACGGGAACCTGGGTACGCGCGAAGCGTCCAGCGCTCGCGAACAATGTGCCGGTGAGGGTGTTCGAGAAGACCTGCGTGTCCGAAAGCGAGAGGCTCTGGTTGCGAAAGTTGTTGGCGGCGAAGAAGCCCAGCGGAGCCGCGAAGGCGCGCTGAAAGTTGTCCTGGTTGTAGAAGTAGCGGGCGCTGAACTGGTTGCTGCCGGTGACGCGGTGGTCGACCTTGATGAGGTATTGGGTGTTGTCGATATTGGCGTTCGGCTGCGTGACGTAGGAGCCGGTGACCGGGTTGTAGCCGGGGTTGGTGTAGAGCGGCGTGATAAAGGCGTTGGCCACGGCCTTCGACAAGGGATTGATGGGCTGGGTGATCTGGTTGCCGGGATAGGGGAGTCCCGTGACAGGGTTGTAGATCAGCGCGGAGATTCCGGCGAAGTTGCCGTTAAGCTCAGCCTGCGTGGGCAGGACGACAGTCGACGAGTTGGGCGAGGAGCGGCGCTGTTCGTCCTCGGCCGAGAAGAAGAAAAACGTCTTGTCGCGGCCGTTGTAGAGGTGCGGGATGACGATGGGGCCGCCGACCGTGCCGCCGAACTGGTTCTGCTTGAAGGGCAGGATGGCCTGCGGCGGACGGTTGAAGTAGCTGCGCGCGTCGAGCACCGTATTGCGCAGGAACTCAAAGGCCGCGCCGTGAATCTGGTTGGTGCCGGAGCGCGTGGTCAGCTGAACCAGCGCGCCCGCGCCGCCGTACTCCGCCGAAAAGTTGGCGGCCTGGATAGTGAACTCGCGCAGCGCGTCCGGGTTGGGCAGGATGGGCACGGAATCGAAGAAGCGGTTGACGTAGAGCGCGCCGTCGAGCTGGTAGTTGTTTTGGGTGGGGCGCAATCCATTGACAGTGAGCCCGACGTTGTCCTGCTGGCCGCTTTCAGTGCCGACCGTGGTGAGCGCGGCTCCGGGGGTGAGCGTGGTCAGCTGCAGAGGATTGCGGCTGTTGATGGGCAGGTCCTGCACCTGCTTCTCATCGACGGTGGTCGAGACCTCGGAAGACGCGGTCTTGATCTCCTGGGTGTCGGAGCTGACCTCGACGGTCTCGGTCTGCGCGCCGACCGAGAGCGTGATCTCGAGACCGATGGTCTGACCGGTGAGCAGTTCCGTGGCGGCGCGTTTCTGGGTCTGAAAGCCGCTCTTGACGATGGTGATGGCGTAGGAGCCGGTGGGCAGGTCGGGAAAAACGAAGACGCCGGCGTCGTTGGACTGCTGGGTGCGGGTGAGGCCGGTGGCGGGACTGGTAATGGTCACGGCCGCGCCAGGGACCGACGCTCCGGTTGAGTCCGCCACGTTGCCGCGGATGCTGCCGGTGGATTGCGCGTGGAGCAGGCCGGCGGTTGCCACCAGGAGAAGCGTGGCGAGCAAATGCTTGGGGCGAGCAGAGAGCATGGTTTCCTTTCGTCCCGAAGGAGCGGCCGAAGCGAACCCTGGTTCGCCGGCTTTCAAAGCGCGGTCACGCGAGATCGACTCAGTCGCGATCACAGGAAGGAAGAGAGCGCACGCGACGGACTGGTCTTTGAGAACGCCGCGAATTATAGGGATAGGCAACATCGCCGGTCAAATGCGGACCGCGCCGGGCCAGCCTTCCAAGGCTCAGGCCGTGACACGGCTGCCTCGCTGTGACACACTGCGAGCGGAGGCCAAACGTGATCTTGGACGGCACTCAACGCGCAGCTCTTCGCCTCACCCTGTTGCTGGCGTCGATCCTACTTCTTCTGAGCAGTCCCGGCAAGCTGGACGCACAAAGAAATCCGCCGTCTACATCGCCCGTGCCGCTGGTTCCCGCGCCAACGCAGGATCCTGTCGTCCATCCCGATGCCAGCGTCACCTTCGATCTGATCATGCCTCACGCTCAGCACGTCGAGCTGCAGGTGGAAGGCTTCGCCAAGCCATTCGTCATGGAGCAGAGTGCTGAGCCTGGCCACTGGACCTACACCGTTCCACCGCTGGCCCCGGAGTACTATAGCTATTCGTTCCTGGTCGACGGCACAAACGTGGTCGACCCGCACAACGTCTCCCTTAAGCCGAGCGCCTTCCGGGTGCAGTCCCTGTTTCTCGTTCCCGGCCACCCTCCCACGCCGTGGGAGGTCGCGGACGTGCCGCACGGTGTGGTCAGCCATCACCAGTACACGTCTCCAATCGTCAAGCGCACCGGCAGCTACTTCGTCTACACGCCGCCCGGCTTTGATCCGAGAGCCAAGAAGCAGTACCCGGTGCTCTATCTGCTGCACGGCTACAGCGACGAGGACGACGCGTGGACCTCGATGGGCAAGGCGAACGTCATCCTCGACAACCTGATCGCGCAGGGCAAGGCGCAGCCGATGATCGTCGTCATGCCGCTCGGCTATGGCGACATGGACATGATCCGGCGCGGATGGATTGCGTGGCAGGACAAGGATCTGGTCGTCCGCAACTTCACGCTCTTTGGCGAGGCGCTTTACCGGGAGATCATGCCCCGCGTGAATGCCGAGTACCCCATCCTTCCCGGCCGCGCAGACCACGCCATCGCCGGGCTTTCGATGGGCGGGGCGGAGACGCTGCTCATCGGGCTGAACCACACGGAGGACTTCGCCTGGATCGGCGCGTTTAGCGCGGGAGGCATCGGCTCGACGGGCTTCCCTGCTCTGTTCCCCGCGATTACCCCGCAGTCCGTGCCGAAGATCAACACGGGGATGCGGCTGCTTTGGATCTCGGTCGGCACGGAAGACGGTTTGCTCGAGCCGAATCGTGCCTTCATCGCTTGGCTGCGCGAGCAGGGCATCCAGCCGAAGGCCGTGGAGACGCCGGGCATGCACGCTTGGATGGTGTGGCGGGACAACCTGGTTCACTTTGCGCCGCTGCTGTTTCAACCAAAGCCGTAGCGCCAACCAGAGCCGGAGCCGAATGCACCGGCACAAACGTTTGTCGTGTGCGCAGCGCAACTCGGACCGAATGTGTCGTATATTCAGAGAGGCGGAAGCCCATCCCCTCTTGGCCGAGACAGAAGGGCTTCCGCGAACCCACAACCGCACCGGCTGCGCGCTCATTCGTCATCATAGGGCCGGGGTCCGGGCTTGTCACGGAGTCTCATGGGCCCACGCTCGCACACCTGCTTGCGCTTTTTTATCGTTCTCGCCGGAATCAGCTTGTCGCGCGCTTGCGGGCAGCAGCCGTCCGCGACCCGGACCGAGCCCGGAAGAGTTGTCGATCCCTCTGGCGCGGCCGTGCCGCACGCGCGTCTCCGGCTGAACGTTCCCGGCGGCCACAGTGTGACGTTTGAGGCGGATGATGCGGGAGCCTTCCGGGTGACGCTGCCGGAGACCGCCCCGTGCAGCCTGACGGCGGATGCGCCGGGGTTCGATCCGGCTACGTGGGCCGTTCCCGCCGGCGCTTTGCCTTCGCTGCTGGTCATCTCGCTGCAACTGGGTGGGCGCGTCGAAAGCGTGGATGTCGAAGGAGCCGGCGGCAGCACGCTTGAGCCAACCGAGACGCAGCTGGGCGGGGTGTTGGCCCAGGAGCAGCTGGCGGCCGTGCCGGTCAATGGACGCAGCTTTACCGACCTGCTCGCGCTCAGCCCGGGCGTGGTGCCGGTCAGCTCCGCGCAGCCGAACGCGGTGGTGATGAGCGGCGTGGCGAGCACGCCGCCCTCGGGCGACCTCGACATCGGCGCGCTCTCGGTAAGCGGCCAGCGCGAGACCTCGAACGCCTTCCGCGTCAACGGGGCGGATGTGCAGGAGGATGTAAATATGGGCGTCGCCGTGGTGCCGACGCTCGACTCGGTGGCCGATCTGGAGGTGCTGACGAGCAGCTTCGACGCGAAGCTCGGCAACCAGAGCGGAGGCCAAATCCAGGTCGAGACCCGTAGCGGCGGCGCGCGGCTGCATGGCAGCGGGTACGACTACTTCCGCAACACGGCGCTCGACGCGCGCAATTACTTCTCGCTGGTGCGTGCGCCGTTTCACCAGAACCAGTTCGGCGGAACCTTTGGCGGCCCGGTTGCGCACGCGGCGAAGCTCTTCTTCTTTGCCGACTACCAGGGGACGCGGCAGACGCAAGGCATCGACACCGGCCTGATCGCGGTGCCTTCGCTCGCCGACCGCACCGGCAACCTGTCCGACCAGGCGGCCTCGTTGACCGGCACGGTGAGCGGCGGATCGTTCGCACAGCTCTTGAGCAGCCGGCTCGGCTACCCCGTCCAGCAGGGCGAGCCGTACTACGCCCCGGGCTGCACGGCCGCGACCTGCGTCTTTCCCGGCGGCGTCGTCCCGCAGGCGGCGTTTTCCGCCCCCGCGCAGCATCTGGTGGCGTACATTCCACAGCCCAACCAGGGCAGCGCGACGTTTTCGACCTCAAGCTATGCGCAGAGGGTGCGGGACGACAAAGGAGCCATTCGGCTCGACCGCGCGACGCGCGCCGGAACCCTGACCGGCTATTACTTCCTAGACGATTACACGCTGCTGAACCCCTACCCAACGGGCCAGGGCGGCGCAACCGTGCCGGGTTTCAACGCGCAGAACAACGGCCGCGCGCAGCTCTCTACCGTCAACCTGGTGACCAGCTTCGGAGCCAATGCGACCAACCAGGCGCACGTCAGCTATCTGCGCAACGCGGCTTCCGTCGGGCAGCCGCGCGATGGCGTGGGCGTATCGCTCGCCTCGCAGGGCTTCGTCACCGGCCAGACCACGTCCGGCATCGTGCCTCTGCTGCCGCAGATCGAGGGCGTCGAAAACGTCATCTTCAACAGCTTCACGCTCGGCACCGACGTCACCAGCCTCTTCCAGGCGGAGAACACCTTCGAGGTTGCCGACGATTACAGCCGCACCGTCCGCGCACACACCCTCTCCTTCGGCGCGACCTTCCACGCCGACCAGATCAACACGCACCCGAGCGTCTACGATAACGGCAGCTTCTCCTTCACGGGCAGCGAGACCGGCTCCGACTTCGCCGACTTCCTCATCGGCATCGACTCCAGCTACACCCAGGGCGAGGGGCAGAACTTCTACAACCGCAACCACTACTCCGGGCTCTACGCGCAGGATAGCTGGCGCGCCCTGCCGCAGCTGACCCTGAACTACGGCCTGCGCTGGGACGTCCTTCCGCCCTGGTCCGAGAAGTTCAACCAGCTCCTGACGCTCGACCCCAACGAGCAGTCAATCGTCTTCCCCAACGCGCCCAAGGGCATTCTCTTCCCCGGCGATCCCGGCGTGCCGAAGACGCTCGCCCCCACGCGTTACAGCAACTTTGCGCCCCGGTTTGCGGCCTCGTGGGCGCCTTCGTTCACCTCCACGAGCACCCTCGGACGCATCTTCGGCGCCTCCGGCCAGACGGTGCTCCGCGGCGGCTTCGGCATCTACGACACGGCGTTTGAAGGCCTCTCCGCGGCCATCATGAGCGGTAACCCGCCCTATGGCGTCAGCTTGACCAGTGCCGCGCCAACGCTCTTCGACCAGCCCTTCGTCACAGCCGCAACCGGGGTCAGCGTAGGTCAGCGCTTCCCATTGCAGTCGGTCGCCTTCGGAGCCACGCCCGCACACCCCAACACGTCAGTCGACTGGGCCAACTTCGAGCCGATCACCGGCATCCCGGCCTTTGACAAGAACGACGTCACTCCCTACACAGAAAACTTCAGCTTCACTCTCGACCGCCAACTCGGCGCGAAGACCGTCTTCACGGCCAGCTACGTCGGCACCGAGGCGCATCACCTGCTCGTAATCCAGGAGGTCAATCCCGGCAATCCCGCGACCTGCCTGGCGCTCAGCACCCCGGCCAGCGTCGCGCCCGGCTCGGCCACCTGCGGGCCCTTCGGCGAGAGCAGCAGCTACGTCACCGCAGCCGGCCAGACCGTCGCAGGCACACGCACCGCCTACAGCCCGGCCTTCGGCAGCGTCAACCTGCAACGCACCATCGCCAACTCGCACGACAACGCGCTTGAGCTGAGCCTGCGCCACTCGACCCGGCCGCTCTTCGTCCAGCTCGCCTATACCTGGAGCAAATCGATCGACCAGTCTTCCTCGCTCGCCGAGGCCGTCTACCCGGGCAACGCCGGCGCCAGCCGCGCCCTCTCCGCCTTCGACCTGACGCACAACTTCGTGGCCAGCTATCGCTACCGGCTGCCGGTCGCCCGCCTGCTGCGGCAAGGCCTGCTGCGGCAGCAGGCGGCGCTGACCGAAGGCTGGCAGCTCTCCGGCATTACGCGCTTCAGCACGGGATTTCCGGTCACGCTGGTCAACAACAACGACACGTCTCTGCTGGGCACGCAGCCGAACGGCATCAACAACAACGGCGTGGACGAGCCGGACTTTCTCGGCGGCAGCCTGCGGCTGAACCACCGTCCCCAAGCTGGACCTGCCTTCGACCCCAGCCAGTTCCCTCTGCCCGCGCTGGGAACGCTCGGCAATGCGCGGCGGCGCTTCTTCTACGGGCCGGGGGCGGATAATACCGACCTGACGCTGGGCAAGATGACGCCGGTCCGCGACTGGGCCAGTGTGGAGCTGCGCGCCGAGGCCTTCAACCTCTTCAACCACGGACAGTTCTTCGGGCCCGCATCGGTCAGCGGCAACATCTCAGCCACCAATTTCGGGAACATTCAAAGCTCCAGCCCGCCGCGGCTGCTGCAGCTTGCGGCACGTGTCTCGTTTTGAGCCACCACGTTCGATCGCACGCATGCGAGTCTTACAAGTCCTGACCGCATCTGAAAGCTGAGGGGTAGACTATCTTCCATGAGGTTGTGCGCGACAGGCTTTCGGACGGCATGGATGAGCTTGCTGGCGGTTCTGCTGCTCGCATTTGGTTCGTCTGCGTCTGCCTGTGAGCTTCAGTGCAGCCTGGCTCAGGACAGCTCGTGTTGTGCTCCGGGCGCTTCCTCACAGACGGAGATGGACGCGATGCCCGCCATGGCACAGCAACCGGACCCGGCCACGCTCCTTGTGCCGCAAGCCTCCGCATGCCCACACACGGTCTGCGCGCCGCTCCCTGCCCTGATGGCTGAACGCAGCCCGGTTCTCGCGCATCCCGCGCCGAGCCTCGAGGTCGTCCTTGAACAAGAATTTCTGCTTCTGACTGGCGCAGAGCAGTCCCCGGCCACCGTGCGTGGGCCTCCGACCATCCGCCCGGCCTCGCCTGTCTCACTGCACATTCTCGTTCGCGTCTAGCCCCGCCGCTCTCCCCCGCCGACACCTCTCTGTGTCGCCTGGTCGGAGCGCGTCGCCGTGGCTTCCATCCAACCCCCGGCAAGATCGCTCCCGCCCCCGCGACTCCCCCTCAGCGCAATCTTCCGGGAGCTTGTCTCATGGCGAATCGCCGTTCCTTTCTGCAAAGTACCCTCGGCCTCGGTGCGGCCCTCATGGCCCGCAACGCCGCCGCTGCCTCCACCTCCACCACCGCCCGTTCCCTGCCCCAGGTGTCTCTACGCGGAGGCTACGAAGGCGTCAGCAGCGGATCGCTCTCGAAGCTCGACACGCATACCGGGCCGCTCGCAAATACGCCGGTCATCACCACCGATGTTGGCGATCTGCCCTTTGAGATGGATGGCGATACGAAGGTCTTCCGCCTCACCGCGCACGTCTTCCGCCGGCAGATCGCGCCCAACAAGACGATCGACCTTTGGGGCTACAACGGCTCCGCCCCGGGCCCGACCATCCAGGTCACGCAGGGCGACAAGGTCCGCGTCATCCTCAAAAACGAGCTGCCCGAGCCGACCTCCATGCACTGGCACGGCTTTGAAGACGCCATCGGCGCCGACGGCATGCCCGGCATCAGCCAGGAGCCGGTACGCCCCGGCGAGAGCTTCACCTACAACTTCGTTATCCGCCAGGAAGGCACCTTTTTCTATCACTCGCACATGGCCATGCAGGAACTTGCCGGCATGCTCGGCGCCTTCGTCATGCATCCCCGCACGCCCTACCGCCCGCACTGCGAGAAGGACTTTGTCATCCACCTGCAGGAGTACGCCGTGCTGCCGAACGCCACCACGCCCAACACGCAGATGATGGAGTTTAACTGGCTTCTGCTCAACGGCAAGGCCGGCCCGTCCTCGACGCCGCTGATCGTGCGTCAGGGCGAGCGCGTACGCATCCGCTTCGTCAACCTCGGCATGGATCACCACCCCATGCACCTGCACGGACACACCTTTTACGTCACCGGCACGGAGGGCGGCCGCATCCCGGAGACCGCCTGGTGGCCTGGCAATACGATGCTGGTCGGCGTGGCGCAGAGCCGCACCATCGAGTTCGTCGCGGACAATCCCGGCGACTGGATGCTGCACTGCCACCTGCCGCACCACATGATGAACCAGATGTCATCGCAGGCCGGCCCCATGACGCGCATGGCCGGCTTCCCCGGAGGCCAGGGCCTGCGCGGCGACGACAGCCACGGCCGCCTGACGCCGCGCGGCACCGACGGCGACGCGATGCAGAGCATGGACATGGGCGGAGGCAAACCCATGAGGATGCCTGATGCGAACGCTGCCTCCGATCCGGCGATCCCTTCGGCCGCGTTAGGCGCAGGAACAGAGGCCTCCGCGCCCGACGGGCCGCTCGCCAACACAGGGCTCGACGCCGGCATGATGGGCATGCGCAGCGAGCAGAACGACAAGCAGCCGAAGCTCAGCCCGCTGCAGAAGCGCAATCTGGACGCCTTCGATATGGGCGACCAAAGCATGATGGCCCAGGACGCCGAGACCTCCCCCAACGCCAACAACGTCCCTAACTTCCCCCAGGACGCCTATATGGAGGGCCCGATGATGAACATGGAACGGCTGGTCGAGAAGCCCGAGAACCTCGGCCTGCGCCCCAACTGGAGCCGTTTCATGCAGGGCATGATGACCTTCGTGCGCGTGCTGCCGCCCGAGCAGTACGACCAGGTCGTCACCGCCATGCGCGACGCCAAGCGCCCGGCCGACCCGTACGCCTCGCTCTATCGTGCGCAGGCCAACCAGGCGGTGGCCCGATGACGGCTGCTTCTACACGACTCGCACCCCGCCGTCATTCTGGCGAAGCCAGAATCTCCGTATTTTCCTTTTGCTGGCGCAACTCTCTCAAGAAACCCGCCCTGGCTCTAAGCCTCACTCTTGCGACCTGCAGCCTGTCAGCGCAGCAATCCATGCCCAACATGCCCGGCATGAAGATGGATTCGCCGCCTGCGAAACCGCAGCAGGCCCCCCCGGCTCCCAGGCCCAACCACACCCCCAACCCGCCCGATCCCATGCCCGGCGACATGAAGGGCATGGGCCAGGACGCCGGCGACGCCAAGGCCAAAGCAGCGGCCGCCAGCATCCGGCAATCCGTCCAGCAGCAGGCCGGAACTTCCGGCAAACCCGCACCCACCAGCGACGCCGATTCGCTCAAGCTGCCCATCCAGGAGCTCCAGGAGCCGGAAGCGGTTGGCTTTGTGACCGGTACGGACCTGCCCGCGCCGGAGCTGCTCCGCGATCTCGTCAGCCGGGAGCCGATGACCATCGAAAGCTTTCTCGCGCTGGCCGACAAAACCAACCCGACCCTCGCCCAGGCTCAGCGCAATCGGGACCGGTCCGAGCAGCAGGCACGCCAGGCTGGGCTTCCACCCAATCCCATCGTCGGCTACTCCGGCGATCACATCCGCGGAGGCGAGTACCACGGCGGCGAGGAAGGCGCGTTCTTCTCGCAGGAGTTCGTGCTGGGCCGCAAACTCGCCCTCCGGCGCGACATCTACCGGGCCGAGGGCCGCTCCAACGAACTCGCCATCGAGATCCAGCGCGCCCGCGTGCACAACGACGTCGGCCAGGCTTTCTTTGACGCCCTGTCCGCACAGCAAACCGTGGTGGTCGAGGACCGGCTGCTCAAGGTCGCGCTCGACGCCGAAACCAACGCGCATGAGCTCGAGCGGGTCGGCGTGGACGATGCTTCGGACGTTCTCACGGCCGAGATCGCCGCAGAGCAGGCCAAGGTCGAGTTCGTCAACGCGCAACGCATGTTCCTCGCCGCCTTCGCCCAGCTCGCGACCTCCTCGGGCCAGGCCACGCTCGACCCGCATCCCTTGATCGGGGAGCTGGTCGCGCCGCCGCAACTCGATGCCGATATGGCCGTCGCGACGGACACCCAGCAGAGCCCCACCGTTAAGCAGGCGCAGGCCAACGTCGCCCTCGCCGAGGCGCGCCTGAAGTCCGCCCAGCGGGAGAAGGTGCCTAACCTGAACCTCAAGGCCGGCGAGTGGTACTCGGGCGAGGTACTTGGCGCAACCAACCTCAAGGCCGGCCCGGAGAGCTTTGTCGAGGCCAGTGTGCAGCTTCCGCTCTGGAACCGCAACCAGGGCAATATTGAAGCGGCGCGCATTGAGGTCGAGCGCGCGCGCCAGGACGTGACCCGCACCCAGCTGCTGACCCGCAATCGCGCCGAGCCGCTGGCCCAGCAGTATCAGACGGCCCGCTATACGGCCGAAAAGTACCGGACGGAGATGCTGCCCCGGGCGCGCCGCGCCTATCAGCTGGAGGTGCTCAAATACCAGCAGATGGCGCAAACGTATCCGCACGTCCTCTCGGCGCAGCGCCTGCTCTTCACGCTCCAGCTCGGCTATCTTCAGGCGCTCAACCAGGCGTGGCAGGCCGCGATCGCGCTCGAGAACTACACGCTGATGAACGCGCTCGATGAGCCGATGAGCGTCGGCTCGGACGCGACGGGCATCAATCTTCCCACGGCTCCGGGAGCAAGCAACTGATGCTCGCAACCATCTCTTGGATCTCGCTGGGCGTGGCCCTTGCCTGTGGACTCTTGATTGCGGCCGACCTGTTTCGTCATCCGCAGAAGATGGCGATCATGAACGTCGTCTGGCCGGTGACCGCGCTTTATCTGAGCGTCTTTGCCGTCTGGGGCTACCTCCGTCTCGGGCGGCCCATGGCTAAGGATGCGCCGGATTCAAAGCTGCGGCCGCAACAGGATGGTAAGCAGCCCACCTTGCCGCAGATTGCCGTCGCCGCCAGCCACTGCGGTGCCGGCTGCACCCTTGCGGATGTCCTGGTCGAGTTCACGCTCTTCGCCTTCACCATCACCCTCTTTGGCTCCGCATTGTGGGCCAGCTTCGTCTTCGATTTCCTCGCCGCCTGGGCCTTGGGCATCGTCTTCCAGTACTTCAGCATTCAGCCCATGCGCCATCTTCCACCGCTCCAGGCCATCTGGGCCGCCATCCAGGCCGACACGCTCTCGATCGCCGCCTTCCAGCTCGGCATGTATAGCTGGATGGCGCTGGTCTTCTTCGTCTTCTTCCCCAGGCCGCACCTGCATCCAAACAGCCCGGCCTACTGGTTCATGATGCAGATTGCGATGATTCTTGGATTTATGACGGCCGCGCCTATGAACAAGCTGCTGATCCAGGCCGGCTGGAAGGAGGCCATGAGATGACGGAAACCAGTCTGGACCCGGTCTGCGGCATGAAGGTCGACCCAGCGAAGGCAGCCGCGATGGTTGAGCACGAAGGAGTGTCTTACGTCTTCTGCGGCAAGGGCTGCGCGGCGAAATTCCAGGCCGATCCACAGAAGTTTCTTGCTCCGAAACCGGCCGTCGCCGCCGCCCCGCCCAGCAAAGCCGAGCAGCGGGCCGAGTATATCTGCCCCATGGATCCCGAGGTTCACCAGCTCGGCCCGGGCGTCTGCCCCAAGTGCGGCATGGCGCTCGAGCCGCGCGAAAGCACGGGCGAAGAAGATACCTCGGAGCTCGACGGCATGGTGCGGCGTCTGTGGATCAGCGTCGCGCTGGCCGTCCCGCTGCTGGCGCTCATGTTTCTGCCGATGGCGCATCTGCGCTCCGGCCGCACGCTCGCCTGGATCGAGTTCGCGCTGGCAACGCCAGCCGTGCTCTGGTGCGGCTGGCCGTTCTTTGTGCGCGGCTGGCAGTCGATGGTCAACCGCAGCCTCAACATGTTCACGCTCATCGCTCTGGGAACGGGCGCGGCCTACGGGTACAGCGTCGCCGCGACCGTCGCCCCGCGGCTCTTTCCCGCATCCTTCCGCGCCGCCGAGGCAGCGCCCGCGCTCTACTTCGAACCGGCCGTGGTCATCATCGCGCTGGTGCTGCTCGGGCAGGTGCTGGAGTTGCGCGCCCGCCGCGCCACCGGAAGCGCCTTGCGCGCGCTGCTCGGCCTCGCCCCGAAGACCGCTCGCCGCCTCGATGCGCAGGGCGGCGAAACGGACGTGCCGCTCGCCGACGTGCAGGTAGGCGACCGCCTGCGCGTTCGGCCGGGCGAAAAGGTTCCCGTCGACGGCGTCATCCTTGAAGGCCACAGCGCCATCGACGAGTCCATGGTCAGCGGCGAATCCATCCCCGTCGAAAAAGATACCTCCGCCACGGTCACCGGCGGCACCGTCAACGGCACAGGCTCCTTCGTCATGCGGGCCGAGCGCATCGGTGCCGACACCCTGCTCGCGCAGATCGTCGCCATGGTCAGCCAGGCCCAGCGTTCGCGCGCGCCCATTCAGCGGCTCGCCGACCGCGTCGCCTCATATTTCGTCCCGGCGGTGCTGCTGGCCGCGGCAGTCACCTTCGCCGTCTGGTCGTTTGCCGGCCCACAGCCTCGCCTGCCGCACGCTCTGGTCAACGCCGTCGCCGTGCTGATCATCGCCTGCCCTTGTGCGCTGGGCCTCGCCACACCGATGGCTATCCTGGTCGGCACCGGCCGCGGAGCCTCCGCCGGCATCCTCATCCGCAACGCCGAGGCGCTCGAAAACTTCGGCAAGGTCAACACGCTGCTCGTCGACAAGACCGGCACCCTCACCGAGGGCAAACCCACGCTCGACACCGTCAATCCCCTGCCCGGCTTCGAGCAGGACGAGCTGCTGCGACTCGTCGCCAGCCTCGAGCGGTCGAGCGAGCACCCCCTCGCCGCCGCCATCGTGAAGGGAGCCGAAGCCCGGCACCTCAGCCTGGCGGACGTTGCAGACTTTGATTCCTCCACCGGCAAGGGCGTCATCGGAACCGTCGACGGCAAGCACCTCGCGCTCGGCAACGCCGCACTCTTCCGCGAGCTCGGCATCGATGCCGAGCCTCTGCTGGCCGAGTCGGAAGCGTTGCGGCAACAGGGACGGACTGTCATGCTGATCGCCGTGGACCGGCAGCCGGCAGGCCTGGTCAGTGTCTCGGACGCCCTCAAGCCGTCTACCCCGGACGCGATTCGGGAGCTGAAAGCTGCCGGCCTCCGCATCGTCATGGTCACCGGCGACAACGCAACGACGGCACAGGCGCTGGCCGGCCAGCTTGGCATTGCGTTTGAGGCCGGCGTGTTTCCGCAAGGCAAGGCCGACATCGTCAAGCGCTATCAACAGCACGGAGCGATCGTAGCCATGGCTGGGGACGGCGTCAACGACGCCCCGGCGCTCGCCCAGGCTGAAGTGGGCATCGCCATGGGTACCGGAACCGATATCGCTATGGAGGCCGGCGGCCTGATCCTGCTCGGCGGCGACCTACGCGGACTCCTGCGGGCCCGCCGCCTTAGCCAGGCCACCATGCGCAACATCCGCCAGAACCTCTTCTTTGCTTTCGTCTACAACGTGCTCGGTGTGCCGCTGGCCGCAGGTGTGCTCTTCCCGTTTACCGGGCTGCTGCTGAATCCGATGATCGCCGCCGCAGCCATGAGTCTCAGCTCCGTCTCCGTGATCGGCAATGCGCTCAGGCTGCGGAACGCAAAGCTGGAGGCCCGGTAGACGGCAAAGCAAGCTACACGCCTAACTCCCTGGCACCCTCCCCGCCACCACGTCCCAATGCCCCAGCAAATAGCGCAGCACCGTACTGCCACACAGCCACGCCGACTCCACCGCCAGCCGCGTCCCGAGATACGGCGCCGTCACCGACTCGACCGCCGTATGCCCCGGCCGCGGCATCGAGTAGTTGCTTCCCGTCCGCAGCACCATCACCCGCCGCACGTCCGCGCGATGCATCCGGTCCAGCCGCGTCAGCGCCTCGAGAAAACCCGAGTCCTCCATCTCGGTCATCACGAAGTTCGCCTTCCCGCCGGACCACAGCTTCACCCAATCGTTCGCCATCTTCGTCGTGATGGCCCCGTGCCAGTAAAAGTCCGCCGCGTACGTGTCTCCCAGCAGCACGAACGGCGGCAGCTGCGCCTTTGGATAGCCGGTGAAGCCTGCCCGGAACGCCGCAACCTTGGCATCGTCGCCCAGCTTCAGGTCCTTCGTCTGCACGAACGCCCACTCCGCCAACTTCGCGTTCAGTGGATACAAGTTCGACCGCATGGGCGTCCCCGCTGGCAAAGTTGGCGGGTTCGGCTCATGCGACCCCACCGGAAAGAACCCATAGGGCCAGTCCGCCGGAGCTTCGCGCGGATCGATATACCGCGTTACGTCCCCGACCACATACCGCGCCCACGCCGCCGACCCGATCGACGCATCGTTCGGATCCACCCCGGCGATGCCATTGATCAGCCAGTACGCCCTGGTCAGATCGAAGCGCGGATCAAGCCCCAGCGCCATCACCGACGCCGTCGCGTTCACTAGGGTCGTCCCGCTCACCATGCCGATCACGGTATGCTCCGGGTTTGCGCGCAGCGGATGGACGCCGCCCGGAAAGTCGGCCGTCTCGGTCAGGTGCTCGCGCTCCACCCACAGCTGGAACTCACCCGCCGCGTCGCCTGTGTCGGCGCCAATCTCGAAGGTCGTCACGATCACCGCGCGTACCGGCCACGGCTTGGCCTGCGCCGCGCAAACGCCCGCAACTACCCACATCCACAGAACGACCAGCCTCCGAAATAAGCGCATCCAGCTCTCCTGAACTCTCTTGAATGAAATCAGCCTACCGCACCTGCCAGCCCCTCCCGTAGACTTGCCCCAACCCTCCATGATGCCCAGCCTCCGAGCCAACCTCGAGCGATACTTCGACTTCGCGCAGCACCATACCTCCTGGCGCACCGAAGCGCTCGCCGGCGTGACCACCTTCGTGACCATGGCGTACATCATCTTCGTCAATCCCTCCATCCTGCACCAGACCGGCATGCCGCTCGCCGCCGTCACCCTCGCCACCTGCCTCTGCGCCGGCCTCGGCTCCATCCTGATGGGCGCGCTCGCCAACTATCCGCTCGCCCTCGCCCCCGGCATGGGCTTGAACGCCTACTTCACCTACACCGTCGTCCTTGGACTTCATGTCCCGTGGCAGACCGCCCTCGGCGCCGTCTTCCTCTCCGGCCTGCTCTTCCTCCTGCTCACCTTCACCGGCCTCCGCCAACAGCTGCTTACCGCCATCCCGCACCAACTGCACGCGGCGGTTGCTGCCGGCATCGGCCTGTTCATAGCCTTTATCGGCTTGCGCAACGCAAACTTGATTGTGTCCGATTCTGCGACAGCCGTTGCCCTCGGCAACCTACGTGCCCCGGCTCCCGCGCTCGCCCTCTTCGGCATCGTGCTCATCGCCGTGCTGCAGGCCCTGCGCATGCAGGCCGCGATGCTCCTCGGCGTGCTCGGCACCATGCTCCTCGGCATCCTCTGCGGTCAGGTGCATTGGACCCCCACGCCGCTCCGCCTCGCCGACCTAGGCGCAACCGCCTTCCACCTCGACCTCCGCGGCGCACTCGGCATCGGCGCCTTCGAGATCGTCTTCGTCTTCCTCTTCGTCGACCTCTTCGACAATCTCGGCACCCTAGTCGCCGTCACCGAGCGCGCCGGCCTCATCCTACCCGCCGCCCCCGGCCGCCCCGAACCCACCATCCCCCGCCTGAACCGCATCTTCTTCGCCGACGCGGCCTCCACCATCCTCGGCTCGCTTGCCGGTACCAGCACCGTCACCAGCTACATCGAATCCGCCTCCGGAGTCGCCGCGGGCGGACGCACCGGCGTCACCGCCATCGTCACCGGCCTGCTCTTCCTCGCGGCTCTCTTCCTCGCCCCGCTGGCCGGCGCTATCCCGGCCTTCGCCACCTCGCCCGCGCTCATCCTGGTCGGCGCGCTCATGCTTGGCGGGGTCGGCCGCATCGACTGGGAGGAGCCGCGCATTGCGATTCCCGCTTTCCTCACGATCATCACCATTCCGCTCACATACTCGATCGCCACCGGCCTCGGCTTCGGCCTGGTCAGTTACGCGCTGCTCGAAGTGCTCACCGGCCGCGGCCAACGCGCGCACTGGATGCTTTATACGCTGGCGCTGCTCTTCGGCCTGCGCTTTCTTTATCTCTCCAGTGTCTAGGAGCATTTTCCTTGTAGGTGTAGCTGGCGCCACGATCCTTATAGGCGTTTTCTCTCGAGGAAAAACGCCACCGCTGGCCCGGAGATCATCTTTTCAGAATCGTCGGTTCAAGATCGTTGCTCCTGTTGGCGTTGTACTGGTCCGGCGGCACAAACTCGTTCCACTGGTTCACAAAGAGAAAGAGCGGCTTTGTGCGCAGGGCCATCTCCCATTGACGGCGATAAGTCACACCATCGTTCTTTCCACCCGCATCCTCGGCCGCCCAGTTGTTCAGGCCGGTGGCGGTGCCGCTCACGGACGGATACCCATCCGTGACGGTGAGAGCCTCAGTTTTGCCGTCATGCATCGTAGGCGTGGGCTGCTGGTCGTACCAGGACCAGACGCCATATCGCTCCTCGTGCGTGAACTGCAGATGGGTTTGGTGCCAGATTAATTTCGTGCCGCCGCCGCGCGAAAGCTGGTCCATGATCTCGAGGCGCATCAGTGGCATCTGACCACGGGTTTTCTCGGGACACCCTACATCCTGGAGGTGTTGAGCAACAGCGGCCATAGCGACATAGCGTACAAGCTCCTGCTGCAGGACAGCTTTCCGTCCTGGGGGCTACCTGGTGCGGCACGGCGCAACCACCATGTGGGAGCGCTGGAACGGGGATCAGGTGCTTGGCGATCCCGGTAGGAGCTCCTTCCATCACTACGCCTACGGCGCGGTAGCCGAGTGGCTGTACCGCTATGTCGCAGGCATCGATTCGGATCCGCAGCAGACTGGATTTCACCATCTCTCATTGCACCCGCAGTTGCAATTGCGGCAGGACCGGCTGGAAGAAGACATCGCCCGCAACATCACACTGAGGACGAATCCGTCGACTCCGCGCGAGGTCATGGTGCTTAGCGGCGGCCGTATGCTTGAGGTCCCACTAACGGCAAAACTCCGTCACAATGGTGACCTGGCAAGCCGGGGCTTGATGCGTTCGATACCCCTCTGAATGCAAAAAATATGTGGAATCGTCATGCCATACACGAAGCAATAGCGCAACAATCCCAATCAAGAAACAGACGCTGCGGATCGAGAGCCTTTCACGGGCGCTCGAATAGGTTTCTTCTGGGACGCTTTCCGGGTCGCCATCCGGTGCGGCACGTAGTTGTACGGCGAAACAGTTTGGCCATGGATGACGGAAAGTCCCAACTGGATCAGATTGGCCCCATACAGGTGCGCCTCATGGGAGACCGAACCGATGATCGCCGATCGCGACTTGTCGAGCTCCGCGGCAACCTCTTCGATGCAGTCCTGTCCAACAATGGCAACGTGCGCCTCTCGCCTGGCCTGACGAGCGGCGTCCAGCGCCCCTAATGCACTGCTGTCGGTCGCCGCGGCGATGAGGATGCGCTTCTCTCTTGCATGCTGTTGCAGAAAGTCGGCGATCACCTTGCGACTGCGGTCGCGCTTGCCGCGGCCATCCAGACGGACAAACCTCTCTTCCTGCAGTTCAGGCAGCGCCTTCCGAACGCCGTCGAAAGCGCCGGTCACCCGACTTTGTACCAGCTGACCGGCCTCGGGCAGATCAAGCCCCAGAATCCAATCCACCTTGCCTGCCCAACGCTCCTTGGCGTGGGCGGCCAGCAGTTCCCCGGCCTCACGTCCGACGCGGTAGTTGTCGACCCCAAAGAAGGTCGCATGCGGATGCGGAATATCGATGGCAATCAACGGGATATTCGCGCCGGCGATGCAGTCGCCCACCACCGGAGCGACCTCCTGTTCTACCTGGAACTCAATCACCAGATCAACGTGCATGCGGACGAACTCTTCGGCGTTCCGCACCGCGGTCGCCCCATCGTAGCGGTTGTCGAGAATAAGCAGGTCGATCCCCGCCGCGGCAGCGGCATCCTGGAGGCTCCGCGTCACGGCATTCGAGAACGGCTCCTCCTCGCTTTGGCTGCCGAAGCCGAAGCGCAGCTTCTTGGGCTTGGTGATATGGCGGTAGTTGCCGTCCGGCAAATGCGCCACATAGCCGCGGTGAACCAACGTCTTCAGGACACGGTAGACCGTCGTCTTGGATATCCGCGTGCGCTTGTACAGGTTCTCCAGCGTAACCGGCTGGTTTTCCGCTTGCAGCATCTCAAGGATGTCCAACGCTTTGGAGAGCACAGGGATCAGATAGGTGGGCTTGGGTGTTCGTCGCAATGATCACAGCCTTTCAGATGACGGCTCACCCAAGTATCAAGGAACAGCGGCGTAGACGCCAACACGGGAAACGCGCGCCTGTGAGACTTACGCGTAGCTGGTGACCGATCCGGCGTTGCGGCTTCCGCGCTCCTGCTCCATGCGTTGCACGTAGCCGCTCTCCCGCAGAGCCCGCAACGGGTTTTCGGGCAGCCCGCGCGACCGCCGCCACGCCGTTACAAGCGGCCGCACGTCCGTCCAGAAGGCCGACCGGAAGCACTCTTCGGCCTCTACCAGCCGGCACTTCTGCTGCAGCTCTCCAAGCAACTTCCTGTCGATCAGCGCCGCTTTGGCGAGCAGCTCTTGCGCAATGGCCACGGTCTGCACCATCGCTTCCATCTTGTTCTTCAAGTTGTGGCTTTGGTCCACCATATACGCGAGGCTGGCCGTCTCGACCGAAGGCGCGGAGAGAATCTCATGAAAAATGCGAAAGACCTGATAGGGATCGATCGAGCCTAGAGTCAGGTCGTCATCGGCATATTTGCGGTCGTTGAAGTGAAAGCCGCCCAAGGCATCCAAGTGCAGCAGCCAGGCGACGATCTGTTCGAGATTCGTCGCTTGATGGTGGTGCCCCGTGTCCATCAGCACCTTGGCTTGCGGCCCGGCACGCCGGGCCAGCTCCAGCGCCATGCCCCAATCCGCGATGTCGGTGTGGTAAAAGGCCGGCTCGAAGGGCTTGTACTCAATCAGCAGACGTTGGCCCTCGCCGAGCGCGGCATGGATCACGGCAAACGCCTCCTCCATCCATTCGATGCGGCGCCGCATGGACTGCGTTCCAGGGTAGTTCGAACCGTCGGAGACCCAAACGGAGACATCGCGCGAGCCCAGCGCCTGCCCCAGCTCCACCGACTGGAGCAGATGCGCGAGTGCCTTGGCACGGATCTCCGCGCTGGGATTGGCAATGGAACCGTACTTATACTCCTGCATCTGAAATAAGTTGGGGTTGATGGACCCTGATTTCAAGCCCTCTTTGGCTTCAAGCGCGCGAATCCCGTCCACATCGGCCATACCGTTCGGAAGATCCCAAAGCACGTGCAGGGCGATCGTCGGACTCACTCCGGTCAACCGATGCACCTCGCCCGCATCGGCGAACTTCTCCGCGATGGTAGTGGCGGCACCGGCCTGGACGAACTTGCCGAAACGAGTACCGGTGTTCGCAAACCCCCACGAAGGCAGCTCGATGCGGAACTCATCCAAGATTTTCCAAAGAGACTCAGGGGCTGAGGCTGCTCCGTTGCTGTTCATTCCAGGCTCCGTATCGCTATAGAAATACGTTCCAATTGGAACATATAGTTAAGATTGGCTCGCCACGAACTTAGCATTCGCGACATCTCACTCCACCAGCAGGACATCCAGAAAACGGGGTCCATGAACTCCCTTGATCCGTGTCATCTCAATGTCCGCAGTCGCCGACGGGCCCGACACAAAAGTCGTAGGAAGCGTCTTTGTGGGTTCCAGCCGCAGAAAGGCCTCCGGCACGGTCTCGACCACATCGATTCCGCGGACGACGCAAAGATGGTAGTCCGGCACAAGAGTTGCAGCGCGGCGTCCCTGCCCGGCAATCGCCTGCAGCACCAGGGTACCCGTCTCCGCGATCGCCACTGTCACTCCCGTTAGCACGCCATCGCAGCGGTCCAGCTCCCGCGCGCTCATCGTGTCAGCCTGGAGAAGCTCCACTCCGGTGGGCAGCCACTCTGAAGGAAAGCCGTCAGGCAGAGCCAGCGACCGCATGACGCGCGGTTGCAACATGCGGCTTAGAGCATCGACGACCTCCGCCGCCGGGCAGCGTGCCACGCCGGCGCCGTAGTCCCTAAGCCGATGCTCTAGCAGAGCAAGCACCCCGTCCAGAGGCATCGTTCCCCGCCTCCGGTAAGACCGAGGCAGACGCGCCCGAGCGTCCTCGACCTGGGCTGCCGTGAGCGGCGTGTGGCTCCCATTAGCTGCGGCGATGCGGCGTAAAATCTCCGTCTTTGCCCCACCGCTCTTAGATGGCATCGTCACTCCCGTTTCGGTCCCGCCCGTGCCACCAATCGCGAAAGGTCTCTTTCGGCATCTCGCGGAGATCGCGCACCTGCGTCCATCCGCCCATCAGTCCAGGCAGCCACGAGATCCACCCCTCTCCGGAGCCGCCATCTTGCACAAAGGGTCGTTCGACCAGCCTCCCAAGGCGTTGCGCCGCGCGGAAGCGCCGCTCACTCGTGAAGATCTTGCCCGCAACGGCCATGGCAAAAGCCTCCGGGTCACTCCAGGCGCTCTTTTTCTCGCCGGAGATCTCGTTCCTTAGGTGGACGAGCACCTCCGGGATGTTGATCTTCACCGGGCAAACTTCATAGCAGGCGCCGCATAAGGTGCTGGCAAACGGGAGACTCTGCCCGCCTTCCAGTTCTTGCAGCTGCGGCGTCAGGATCGCTCCAATCGGCCCGGCATACACGCTGCCATACGCATGGCCGCCGGTCTGGCGGTACACCGGGCAAACATTCTGGCATGCGCCGCAGCGAATACAGTGCAGCGTCTGGCGGCCCACCTCGTCGGCCAGCACAACGGAGCGGCCGTTATCGAGCAGCACCAGATGAAACTTTCTCGGTCCGTCCCCTGCATGCACCCCTGTCCAGACGGAGTTGTACGGGTTCATACGCTCGCCGGTCGCGCTGCGCGGCAGCAGCTGCAGCATGATCTCCAGATCCGCGAACCGGGGAATGATCTTGTCGATGCCGGCGATCGTGATGAGGGTCTCGGGCAAGGTCAGGCACATTCGCCCGTTTCCCTCGCTCTCGACAACGCAGACGCCGCCGGTCTCAGCAATTAGAAAGTTGGCGCCGCTCACTGCCGTCTTCACACGCAGAAACTTTTCCCGTAGAAATCTTCGCGCGGCATCGGCCAGATCCTGCGGCGTGTCGCCGAGATCCTGCAACCCCATCTCGCGCTTGAAGATCTCCTTCACCTGCTGCCTGTTCTTGTGCAGGGCGGGCACCACGATGTGCGAGGGCGCGTCTTGGCCGAGTTGGATGATCAACTCCGCAAGGTCCGTCTCATAGGGATGAACACCGGCGGCCTCAAGCGCCTTGTTCAGCTGGATCTCCTCGGTGGTCATCGATTTGATCTTGATGACCTCGCCACGCATGGGCATGGCCGAACTCTCGCCCCCGCCCGGATGCGTACCGGCGGCCTCGCCCGCGAGATGCCCCGCAATGGCCGGTGCGGCCTCTCCCCACGCCACCGCCTCTTTCACCAAATCTACGACGATGCGCCGTGCCTCTTCGGCATCGCGAGCCCAATGCAGGACGCCTCCGGCGCGCGTGAAGTTAGCCTCAAACTGCTCGAGGTAGAAAGCAAGATGGTCGATCGTGTGCTGGCGCAGGGCGCTGCCCGCGTCGCACAGCGCCTGCCAGTCCGGCAGCTCCTCAACGACCGCGTCCCGCTTGGCCTGGATGACATCGGTAGCATGACGAACATTCTTGCGCAGCTGCGAATCCTCGAGCAGCGGCTTCGCGAGGATCGGAAACGGCGACGCCGCGCGGGAGTTCAGAACCGTTCCGCCGCTCACTCGCTCACCGTCTCTTCCCCCGCCAGGATCTCGGCGATATGCAACGTATGCACCCCGGTGCGTTGACGATGCAGCGCGCCTTCCAGATGCATCAAGCAGCTGTTATCGCAGGCCGTGCAGACCTCCGCGCGCGTTGCAAGCACCGCGGTCGTCTTTTCCGCGAGCATCGCGCTCGAGACATCGGCGTTCTTTACGGCAAAGGTGCCGCCGAATCCGCAGCAGCGCTCCGGGTGCTTGATCTCGACCAGGTCGATGCCTTTGACTGCGCGCAGAAGCCGTACAGGCCCATCGCCCAGCCCCAGGCTGCGCAACCCGTGGCAGCTTGCATGGTAGGTGACGCGATGCGGAAAGTAGGCGGCCACATCGTCCACGCCCAGCTTCTTGGTAAGGAATTCGGTAAACTCCCAGATCTTTGGAAGCAAATGCTCGAGTCGCTGCGGCAGGGTGCGATCGCCTCCTTGGTCCACAATCTGGCGCACACTACGAGGATAGTTCTCCCGGATCATCGTGACACAGCTCGAGGAAGGGATGACCACCGCCTCGGCATGCTCGAACTGCGCAACGAAGCGGCTTACCAGCGGCAACGCCTCCCTTTGATACCCCGTATTGACGTGCATCTGGCCACAGCAGGTTTGACCGGCGGGAAACTTCACTCGGTGCCCCAGCCGTTCCAGTACCCGGACAAGCGCCTTGCCCGTCTCCGGGAAGAGCGTGTCGTTATAGCACGTGATGAACAGCGAGACGACCAATGATGTCCTCCGATCTGCTTCGCTTCCTCCACCTGAACCAGAGGGGCTTCCTACTGAAATCCAATAGAGAGTATATTTCCTATGCTCAAGCAGTGTCAGATAAGATGGTACCCGTTTCGCAGCTGTGGCGCACTGTGGAGTGAAAGTATACGTGGGATCAAACCCCTTTATCGGCGTCTTGTATCACTGGATCGGGGGCTTCGCCTCGGCCACCAACTTCATTCCCTTCCGCGGCATCAAGCGCTGGTCATGGGAGATCTACTGGCTGATTCAAGGCTTCGCCGCCTGGATCGTCGCGCCGGTCCTACTCGCTTCCATCTTCGTTCCGGACCTGTTTCAGATTCTACGCAGCGCTCCTTCAAGTTCGCTCGGCTATGCCGTTGCCTGGGGAGCGCTGTGGGGCATCGGCGGCCTTAGCTTCGGCCTTGCGATCCGCTATCTCGGCATCGCGCTAGGGTATGCCATCGCGCTCGGGCTGTGCACCGCCTTCGGAACGCTGGTCCCGCCCATCTTCCACGGGCAGATGGGCACGATTTTGCGCGAGACCTCCGGTCGCATTATTCTCGCCGGCGTCGTCGTATGCCTGATCGCGGTCGCGGTCAACGGCGCGGCCGGGCTCTCCAAGGAACGGGAGACCACGCCCGAAGAAAAGATAGAAGCCGGAGAGAGCGATTTCTCCTTCGGCAAAGGCGTGGCCGTCGCCGTGTTTGCCGGCATCCTGAGCGCGTTCTTCGCTTTTGGGCTAGATGCGGGCGCCCCGATCGCCGCCATCGCCAAGCAGCATCTGCTCGCTCAGCGCCGTCTAGATCTCTGGCAAAACCTGCCGGTGCTAGTGGTGGTTCTCTGGGGCGGGTTCCTCACCAACTTGCTCTGGTCGGCATTGCTTATCTTCCGCAACGGTTCCTTCCGGCAGTTCGCCGGTGAGCCCGGCATCAATCCCATGCGGGCCGTGGCAAAGTCCGGCGAGACCCTGACCGACCTCGGCCGCGAGGATCTTTCGTATCTCCAGCGCATCGCCACGCCTACCCTGATCGCCAACTATGCTTTTGCGGCTCTGGCCGGGGTGATCTGGTACTTTCAATTCTTCTTTTACTCCATGGGCCAGACCAAGATGGGCAAATATGATTTCTCCTCCTGGACGCTGCACATGGCCTCCATCATCATCTTCGCAACCCTGTGGGGCCTGGCTTTGCGGGAGTGGCGCGGCACCAGCATGCGCACTAAGGCGCTGGTCGGCTGCGGTTTGTTGCTGCTGGTCAGTTCTACCGTGATCGTGGGCTACGGAAACTACATCAAGGCGGTCTCCGGGCGCTGAGCGGGTCGCCTGAGACCGAGTAGGAGGCGGTGACTCGTATGAATGCAGCTCCATGGCGCCGTTCCTGCCTTCTTCTCTCTTTGGCGCTGGCCCTGCCTGCTGTGGACCGGGCGCAGGCCGTGGACGCCTCAAGCCTGACACCACGCCCAACGACTAGGCCATCCCCGATTCTCCCGCCACACTTACAAAAAGCCTCTACGCGATGTTGGGAGCCGCGCGATCACTCGCAACTCGCCGATCCGGCACGGAGGCGAAGCTAGACCCACTAAGCTGATTCCATGGCACGCCGCAACCCCGTTCGCCTCGGCCCACGACCCTCCCGCTTTCCTACGCCCCTCGCCACCTTGCGCGTCCACTGGCCGCTGTACCTCTATGAGGCCGCCGAGCTCGCCGCCTTCCTGCTCTCTGCCTGCGCCTTCACCGTACTGCTCTTCGACCCTACCTCCCCCGCCGCCGCGCTCAATGCCACCCTTCGCCGAGCCTTGATGGGACTCTCCATGGGCCTTACCGCCGTCGCGATCATTGAGTCGCCTTGGGGCCGGCGCTCCGGCGCGCACTTCAACCCAGCCATCTCGCTCACCTTCTACCGCCTCGGCAAGATCGGCCCCAAGGACACGCTCTTCTACGTCCTCGCGCATTTCCTTGGAGCCCCCGCCGGCGTCGCGCTCGCCGCGCTTTTGCTCGGCCCGCGCATCGCCCACCCGCAGGTCGACTACGCGGTCACCGTGCCGGGATTAGGTGGCCCACTCGCTGCCTTCGCCGCCGAAACCTTCATGGCCGCGCTGCTGATGGACGTCGTCCTCATCACCTCCAACAGCAAGCGCCTCGCCCGGTACACCACTTGGCTGATGGGCCTGCTCATCACCGTCTACGTCTTCTGCTTCGCGCCGATCAGCGGCTTCAGCATCAATCCCGCGCGCACCTTCGGCTCGGCGGTTCTGGCCCATGTCTGGACGAGCTTCTGGATCTACTGCACCGCGCCTCTGCTCGGGATGTTCGGTGCCGCGGAGATGTATGTTCGTGCCACCGATCCGCATCGCCCTCATCCCTATTTCCGCCATCGTCATATCGTCCATCGCAACCCTCCGCTTTGATAAGCTGCAACGAACCTCTGATCCAGCCATACGGCATGGTGACAGCCGTTCTACCCTCAATCATGTCCTTCTTTGCCAAGCAGATCGCCGCGGCTGAGCCCACCGCCGCCGACATCGCCCATCGCCGCTGGATCTACATCCCGTACGATCGCTACACCGACCGCACCGGCCCGCTCACCGAGCAGTCCGCCGATCAAACCGGCATCGTCATCGTCGAGTCCACCGCCAAGGCGCTGCGCCGCCCTTACCACAAGAAAAAGCTGATCGTTCTCATCAGCAACATGCGCCACTTCGCGCTCGAGCAGGCCGCCCGCGGCGTCAAGGTGCTCTATCATTTCTCGCCCGAGAGCCACGGCCAGGCACTGCTCAAGCTGCAGCGCGATCGCAAGCTTCCCGCGCTCACCGTCATGACGCCCGCCGAGCGCGAACTCCGCCTCGACCTTCATACCGCCGAGACCGCCGGGCTCCAGTTGCACTATGTGTCAGACACCACCTGGGCCTCCACCTCGCAAGACTTCCTCGACACGTATGGCGCTTACAAGACCGGCAAGTCCTACGTGATGGACCGCTTCTACCGCCGCATGCGGCAGAAGACCGGCGTCCTGATGGTGAGTGCCAAGCCCCTCGGCGGTCAGTTCTCCTTCGACGCTGAAAACCGCAACCCCTACAAGGGCCAGGTACCCATCCCCGATCCACCCAGCTTCCCTCCGGATGCGATCACCCAGGAGGTCATCGCCTTGGTCGAGGCTACCTACGGCCACCACTTCGGCACGTCCGAAGGCTTTGCCCTGCCCTGTACCCAGGCCGACTGCGACCGCATGTGGCAGTTCGCGCTCGAGCATCTGCTGCCCACCTTCGGCCCCTACGAAGACGCCATGCACGACAGCCACCCGCAGCTGTTCCACTCAAAGACCTCTGTGCTGCTCAATCTCGGCCGCATTCTTGCGATGGATCTGATCCACGACGTCGAAACCGCCGCGCAGGCTGGCCGCATTCCCCTAGCGAGCGCCGAAGGCTTTATCCGCCAACTGCTTGGCTGGCGTGAGTTCATGCGCCACTTGCACGAGCAGACGGACGGCTATCGCCTGCTCGCGGGTTCCATCCCCGAGGAGCCGCGGAAAGTTGTGCAGGAGGTCTCGCCCGACCAGACCAAACAAGCCGCACACGCCTATGACGTTCCCAAGGCCAAAGCAGACCCCTACGCCGGAGCCACGCCCTCCGCCCTCGGCGCCGCGCTTCCGCTCCCCGCCGTCTACTGGGGCGTGAAATCCGGTCTTTACTGCATGGACACCGTCGTCGCTGAGGTCATCGAGGAAGGCTGGTCGCACCACATCACGCGCCTCATGGTGCTCTCGAACCTGGCCAACCTCTGCGGCTTCTCCCCACGCGAGCTTACCGACTGGTTCTGGTTTGCCTACGTCGACGCCTACGATTGGGTCGTCGAAACCAACGTGCTCGGCATGGCCACCTACGCCGACGGCGGCCTGACCGCGACCAAGCCTTACGTCTCCGGCGCCGCCTACATCAATCGCATGTCGAACTTCTGCGGCAAGTGTCAATACGATCCCAAGAAGGCGCTCGGCCCTGACTCCTGTCCTTTCACCGCGCTCTACTGGACCTTTCTCGAGCGCAATGAATCCGTCCTCAGCGGCAACTTCCGCATGCAGATGCCGTACACCACGCTCCATAAGAAGAAGCCCGAAGAACTCGTTCAGCTGCGCGTCCGGGCCGGGGAAGCTATCGCTCACCTGCAATCCTTCGAGCGCCCGAAGTATTGACCTTTGCGCCGCAGGACGGTCTGACCTGCATCACGCCGAGATACACCGGTCGGAACTCATCGCCGCCTTACCCTTCTAGCCATCCCAAGCACGCCCGTGCCCAGCAGCAGCCAGCTTGAAGGCTCCGGCACCACCGGCGTCGCCGCCGCGGTCACACTGACGGAGTCCAGCTCGAAGTACCCTCCGTCGTTCCGCGAAACAAAAGAAAGAGGCGTCGAGGCTAAGCTGGTCGACCCAAGAAACGAGTAGAGCGTGTACCCGCTCGCGGCCACGGCCGACTCTGAAAACAGCGTGCTTCCGCCGAACAGCAGCGAGAAACTGTTCGTGTACGGGGACGCCGGACTCGTATCATTCAACAGCGCAAACTCAATCAGATAGGAGCCGGCAAGTGTCGTCGCCAGAGTCTGCGTGAGCGCTACCGTGGACGCCGGATTGCCCAGGTACGCTTCATAGGTGCCGCTGTAGGGCGTGGCCACGGAGGTAAACGGATCGCCATTGTCCACACCAACGTAGTTCGAACTCGCCGTGGTTGCAGTTCCGCTCCAGCTTGCAAGGCTTCCGCTCTCAAACCCGCAGTTCGAGACCAGATTGTTGGTAAAGCCATTGCACGTATCCGCACGGACCTGCGACGCGCCACAGGTAAGCAGAACAGCAGCCGGAAGTGCAGCGATCCATTTGCGCATAGAACAAATCTCCTGGAAGGACAATCAGTGAAGGTGCTGATCCTTGAAGTGAAGCAGAGATCTACTGCGTACCGCCTGGGCTGGCGTACGCCGTCCATGCCCTCACAATGTTGGTCGCGTTGGTCGTACCGATTCCCGTGGCGAAGTCCCAGCCGACCGTGGCCGGGTAAGCCGGCTGGAAGCTGGTGTCGCTGACGGAAAGCGAGCCGTAGGTTCCACCGCTGTTGTAGCAGTTATTCAGGCCCGTGCAGAGCACCGTCATATCGCCCTGCGTTACGTCATAGAACACGCAGTTCGAGCCCACGGCATTGCCGAGCGACGAGTTACAGTTCGTGCTGCCGTTGTTGCCGTACTGCGTCCGCGCGAGGCTGTAGAGCACCGTGTTTGAATTGCCCCAGCTTTGCCCTGTGCTCTGGTTCACCAGCGCCTGGATGCCGGCCCAGATGGGACTCGAGATCGATGTGCCGCCAAAGCCAAGCCAGGTGGCCGGATCGCCGGAGCAGGCGCCGTTGCCGGTCGCCGTGGTCGGGTCCGAGATGCACACAGCATAAGACGTTCCCCAAAAGCCGTTCGAGGCCATCAGCGACACATCCGGGATATCGCGGACGCCGTCGCTCGGCACGCCCAGCAGGCTTTGCCAGCTTGGCTTTGCGTAGCCGGCACAGGTGCCGCCGACGACGCCGCGGACGGCGCGCGTGCCTGTCGCGCATCCGCTCGGTCCGCCGCTGCCGCCGATGACTTCGAGCGAGCGCGGGCGCAGCGTGGTGACATAGCTTCCACTATTACAGAGGCTGTTCGGTCCTACCGAAGGAAAGCCGAGGTAGCTTGCGTATAGCGTTCCCGCGCAGGAGTAGTTCCACGGAATCTCCGGGATGTATGAGTTTGCCGTCTGGAAGTTGGGTCCATTGGTGGTGTTGAAGTACGTGCCGGGCGTACCGAGGGGCGTGTACCCGAAGTCGGTGCCGCCGACCGAGATGTTGTAGGGCGTCGAGGTAAAGCCGCTTACGCCGATGCCGTGCGTCGCCGGACTTGGGCTCGCGCTCGAAGCGTCGGCCGCCGCTGCGCCTTCATCGCCCGAGGACACAAAGACCGAAACGCCTTCCGCTGCCGCTGTTGAATAGAGATTGCTGATGTACGCATTCAGGGTTGCGCCATCCGATGCCTCTGCTTCGCCGTAGCTGATGCTGACGATCTTCGGCGGAGCGCTGGCCTGGAGCATGTTCGCGAGCGCAACGAAGCCGCCGAAGATGCCCCCGGACGCGCGGCAGGCGGAGTTCACGATGTTCGCATTGGGAGCGGCGGCCAGGGCCCACTCCACATCGATCGCGGCCTCTGAGTCATCTGCATTGACGCCCGGCGCCGTGCAGGTGTTCGTGCCCGTGGGATGCACCTGCGTCAACGTCGCGTACGGGTAGGCGCGGGTCAAGCCGAACACCTTGCGGAAGACCTGCCAGTCGCCCACGCTGTATTGATCGGTATCTTCGATCAGAACGATGGTCTGGCCTTTGCCCGTGATGCCAGACTGAAAGAGCGGATTGAAGTTGTAAATCGTGGCCAGGTCGGCGGCGCTCAGGTAATTGCTGCCGGTGGGCCGGATGCCATCGGGCGTCGCGGCGTTCGCCTGGACCGACGGCGCCACCTTGTGGTTCATCGCATGCGGCTGAAAGTCGTTCAACGAGGCGACGCCCGTAACCACGGGAACCAGCGCGGCCGGCAGCTCCGGCTCGCTGACGTTGGCGTAGTGCGCTTCGCCCTTCACTCTGAGGTTATGGATCGAGGTGTGGAACGCCTCTGCCATCTGGCCCACCGTGCCATCGAACTCCATCGTCGTTCCATCCGGCGACGCTGCGTGTACGGTAAAGCCCTTGCTGCCGAGCCACTCGCTAATGCGGACGAGATCCTCGTTCGACGGTCCAAACTGTGCGCCGATCTCGGCATTGCTCAACCATATGTGAAAGCGCGCCGACCGCGGGTCGTGCAGCTGTTCCACGTAGGCCTCAAACGCAGCCTGGTTCTCCGCCGAGCGGTGCAAGACAAGTACCCCGGACATCGCAGCGCCGCTGTCGCGAACCCCCAGATCGTTTTCTGGAGTAACCTCCGGGCGCACATTGCCGCGCAAGATCACCCTTCGGCTCTCATCGATATTGCTTGGGATCAGGCTGCGTTTCGACTGCTGGGCCGTCAACGCAGTCGAGAGAAGAGCTACGAACGAACAGGCAAGAATTCTAGAGTTGGAAGCTCTGGGAATCATTGGGAAAAGCTCCATCCTGCACCTTAGTTGATTGTGTGGACCCAAAGTAACACATATGCGCGGAGACATAGGTAACTTTTTGCGATCCGGCTCCGATCGCACTCTTGGACAGCGAAGCCCAGTCCATCCCAGCACAGACGCCCACCTTAGGGGTGCTTGATCATCTGCGCCGCCGAGGGTCCGGTGGTGACCTCCTCGGCCTTCTGCTGCTCGGGCTTGGATTCCTGCTGCAGCTCGCGCTCCAGAAAATAGTTCAGCGCCGTCCGCAACGTCGCAATGGCCGCCAGCTTCTCGATATCCGACCACGTCGGCGTCACCGCCGTGTTTAGAATGTCCGCCGCCAGCTCGAACTCAAGCGCCAGCGCCAGCCACCGCGCCAAGGTCAGCCGTATCTCGTTCTTCTCGATCGGCGAGGGTTTGCGAAAAAAGAGCAGAAACGCTTTCACCGTGGCCTGCAGCGCCGCCAAGCTGATAATCAGCGCCGCGGCAAACTCCACCGAGCGCGCGGCAAACTCGATGATCGACTTCGAGACAGCAAGAAAGTGGGCGCCCATATCTCTATCTGAGATGCACGCGCCCACGCAGCCCACCGCCGCTCCAGGCCGAGCCGCGAGACTACCGGGGCTTCAGTGCAGTGGGAGCCTCGAGCGCCGGCACGTTCACCCCCTGCACTCCATCCGCCGCCGCCTGAAACGCGATCAGCGACCGCAGCGTTTCATACGGCACTGCATTCAAGCTGATCAACCGTCCGTTGATCGCCAGCGTCGGCGTTTGCTCCACGCCAAGATCGTTGGCCAGCTTGGTTGAGGCATTCACGTCATCCTTGGCCGCCTGCCCCGCCGCGCAGGCAGAGATCTGAGCCGGATCCATCCCGGCCTTGGTCACCGCATTCTTGAGCGTCTGCTCCCACGTGTCCGGAAGCAGCGCGCCCTGCGTGTCGTATACCGCCTGCGCATACGTGAAGAACCCATCCTGATTGGTCTTCGCAATACAGGCGCCGTAAGCCGCCGCCTGAAAGGCGTAGGGGTGAATCTCCGCCAGCGGAAAGCTCTCATAGACTACCCGCGCCTTGGGGAAGTCCTGCGCCAAACGATTCATCGTGGCCTGCGCATCCTTGCAGTGCGGACACTGCAGGTCGGCGAATTCCACCAGCATCAGATCCTTGGAAGCCGCTCCGTGAGCCGGACCGTGCGCCCGCGCCTCCAGCGTCGCCCGGTTCTCCGCAAATGGGTCCGCGCCAAAGTTGGTCAATCCCGAGGGATCGGGCGCGATCAGGTGCTTGCCGTCCGGAAGCACATAGAAGGCCGCCGTCAGCACCTTCGCATTCGGCGCCCGCTCGGAGATGAGCGCCGTCACCTTGCTCACGCCCGGCGAGGCCGTCTTCTGAATGGCCACCACCCGCCAGATGCGGTTCGCGTCATAGCCAAGCATCGCGTGCAGATAGCTTTCCACCGTTGCCACCGTGGGCGCATCCGCCGTGAAATACTTCGGGTTCACCGGCGGAAAAGGATCGTGCTGGGTATCCGCGGCCAGCGAATTCAAACGCAGCGCAGGAGGCGGAGCGGCCGCCGTTGGAGCCGGCTTGGGCGCCGCACCGGTCTGTTGCCCATACATCCCCTGGCCCGCTGCCAGCGCCGCCAGGCCCGCCAATACCGCGATCGTCCTCTTCACTCCAGCCCATCCTTCTCCATGCAACGTCGGCTTGCCCATTAAACTTCCACCTTCACCGCGATCGGAAACCGTCTTCCCATCCCGAACGATTTTTTGGTCACCTTCAGCACCGGCGCCGCCTGCTGCCGCTTGTACTCGCTCCGCTCGACCAGCTTCAGCACCTGCCGCACCAATTCGACCTCCACCTTCTGCTCCGCCGCAATCTGCTCCGCGGAACAGTACCGCTCGACATAGGCTTCGAGGATCGGATCAAGAACATCATACGGCGGCAACGAGTCGGTATCCTTCTGCTCCGGCCGCAGCTCCGCGCTCGGCGCCTTGGCGATCGTCGCCCGCGGGATCACCTCGCGCTCGCGATTGGCATACCGCGACAGCTCGTACACCCGCGTCTTCATCACGTCGCCCAGCACTGCGAGCGCGCCCACCATATCTCCATACAGCGTGCAGTAGCCCACGCTCATCTCGCTTTTATTGCCCGTCGTCAGCACCAGCGCGCCGAACTTGTTCGACAGCGCCATCAGCGTCAACCCGCGCAGGCGCGACTGCAGATTCTCCTCCGCCAAGCCAAACTCAGTCCCGGCAAACAACGGCTGCAGCGTATGCATCTGGGCTTCATACGCGCTCTCGATCGGCAGCATCTCGAAGCGTATCCCCAGCCGCTCCGCCAGATCGCGCGCATCGTCCTTCGAGCCCTTGGATGAGTACCCGCTGGGCATGCCCACGCCCATCACATTGGCCGCTCCCACCGCGTCCACCGCCAACGCCGCCACCAGCGCCGAATCGATGCCTCCGCTCAAGCCCACCAGCGCCGTTGAAAAACCACACTTGCGCACGTAGTCCCGCGTGCCCAACACCAGCGCGTCCCACGTCGCCTGAACCTCAAAGTCCCCCACATCCGAACAGTTCGGGTTCCCGATGTCTCGCTTCTGAGACAGGGGATCCGTATCAAACACCACCAGGTCCTCGGCAAACGACTTTGCCTGAAGGATCAACCCGCCATCCGGTCCCACCGCCAGCGAGCTTCCATCGAAGATCAGGCTGTCGTTGCCGCCCACCTGATTCGTCATCGCCACCACCGCGCCGTGCCGCCGAGCCAGCGCGCCCAGCATCTCCCGCCGCACTGCACGCTTGCCCTGCCAGTAGGGCGAGGCCGAGATGTTCACGATCACCCTTGGCTGCCCGCGCAGCTCCTCCGGCTGCGCCTCCCACTGCTCCATCAGCCGTTCGATCGGATCGACCGCATACATCCGCCGCGGCCAGAAACCCTTGTCGTTCCACGCATCCTCGCATACCGAGATCGCGATCGGCAGGTCGCCCTGAGCCGTCGAAATAACAGCCAGATGCTGTTCAGTCGCCGGCTCGAAGTATCGCTGCTCATCGAATACGTCGTAGAACGGCAGCAGCGTCTTTCCCTGCACGGCCGTCCTTTGCCCGCGCTGCATCAGGACCGCCACGTTCCGCGCCCGTTTGCCCGCGAACGATTCGTCCACCGGCAACACGCCTCCGCAAAGCACGGCAGGACGCCCCGGCTCGCGCGTCCACGCGCAGACCTCGGCCAGGGCTTGCCCTGCGCGCTCCACAAAGGACCGTTTCTCCAGCAGATCCGCCGGCCAGTAGCCACACACCGCAAGCTCTGGAAAGATCACCAGATCGGCGGCCATTGCCTGAGCCCGCTCTGCGAACGCAAGGATCTTTCGTGTGTTCCCCGCAAAATCCCCAACCGTCGGATCGATCTGAGCGAGAGCAATCTTCACAGGTCCAGTCTATCAATTGCGAAGGATCGTACGCAGACCTAGGACCCGGTTCCCGAAAAGACCACACCGATCGTCCGTGCCAGAATTTTGAGATCCAGCCAAAAACTCCAGTTCTCGACATAGGCCGTATCGAGCGAGATATAGCTGTCGAACGACGGATCCTGACGCGCCTCCACCTGCCACAATCCAGTAATGCCGGGAAGCACATCCAACCGGCGCAGATGGGCCAGGTCGTACTGCTCCACCTCGGACGCGATCGGAGGCCGCGGCCCCACCAGGCTCATGTCGCCGCGCAGCACGTTGTAGAGCTGCGGCAGCTCGTCGAACGAGTATTTGCGCAGCAAGCGTCCGATGGGAGTGATGCGCGGGTCTTTTACGATCTTGAACAGCACACCTTCGCGCTCGTTCAAGTGCGCCAGGTCCGCCTTCATCCGGTCCGCATTCGGAACCATGGTCCGAAACTTGTAACAGGAAAATGTTCTGCCCTTGCGTCCAATCCGCGCCGCCCGGTAAAAGATCGGGCCCTTCGACCCGAACTTCACCGCCAGCGCGAGCGCCAGCATGACCGGCGAGAGCGCCGCCAACGCCAGCACGGCCACGGTGATATCCAGGCTGCGTTTCATCAGGAACGAGCCAATCGGAAAGTCGCGCCGATGCAGCGGAATCGTAGGAAACTGTCCGATATATTCGACCGGCGCATTCCAGGCCAGGCCGTCGTATAAATCCGGAACCACGCGCACATCGATGCCCAGCGCCCGCGCCTCTTCGACCAGGCCGATCACCAGCTTCTTCTCCGCCGGAACTGAAAAAAAGATCTCATCCACAAACAGCGAGCGCGCCAGCTGCACCGTATTGCGCACATCGCCGATCACATCCGCGTCCCCGCTCTCCGCCTCGCGCTCGGTCAGCGCCACAAAGCCCTTGAACCGGAAGCCCAGGTGCCGCAGCGACTCGAGATGATTGCGCAGCGCATGCGCCACCCGGCCCGCGCCGACGATCAGCACGTTGCGCGTCTCCAACCCTTCCAGGTACCGGCTGTACTCCATCCTGCGCCAGATCGCCCGGCGCACGGAGAGCAGCATCGCCGTAATCACCACCAGCAGCAACACGACGATGCGCGAAACATCGATCGCCTGCCGCAGATACAACAGCCCGCACAGCAGCAAGCCCGCCGTCAGCGTCGCCTGCAGCGTCATTCTCTGCTCATGCAGGCCGCTGCGGTTCTGGATCGACCCATAGAGACCGGACGACCGCGTGATAAACACCAGCGCCCCGCCGAACCACAAAAGATAAAGCAGCCACCCGCGCGGCGTGGTTCGGAGAATCGTCGGAATCATCGAATATTCATGCGCGCCGGGCGCTGACACCATCCGCAGGCGAATCGCCAGAACCGCCGCGACCCCGATCGTCACCATATCTAGCGACGCCCACACCAGGCTCGTCACCGAAGGACGGCGAAACAAGCCCTGCCGCGCGGAATTGGCCCGTCCGCTCCCGTGTCTCCGGCCTGAAACAACGACCTGCTGAAGATAATCCGGTGTTGCCATCGACAGCGCTCCCCACCCTTCTAACCAGAGTATTTTCTTGGCTATCTGCACGGGTCTCGAACCGCTCCGCTCAACCCCTGCATCAGCTCTTCTTCAAGGCGTAACCAACATCACAGCAAATCGGACAGCGGTGGGATCTCTTGATACAGAATACGTGCCTCCACTCTACCGGCAGGGGTTCTCCGGCGCAAACCCAAAATGAGGGGACAAGTTGCGTATTGCCGGCAGGAGATTTCTAAGCGGGCAGGACTAATTCATCGAGCAAGAGAAATTCTTTCAGCACCTCGTCCTCGCTTCGCTCCATCTCCTCCATCGTCCCAAAAAATCGCGCTCCGCCTTCATGCAGAAACACCACGCGGTCCGCCAGCTTCTTGGCAAAGCGCATATCGTGCGTGACCACGATGCTGGTCAGGTGCAGCTGATGCTTCAAGCGCTCAATCAGATTCCCAAGCAGATGCGCCATCAGCGGATCGACCATCGTCGTCGGCTCGTCATACAGCACAGCCTCCGGTTGCGCCGCCAGCGCCCGCGCAATCGCCACTGAACGCTTCATCCCCGTCGAGAGATCGCTCGGCAATAGCTGCTCCTTGCCGGCCACACCCACCATCTCGAGCAAACCCTTGACCACCTGGAAGATCTGGTCCTCCTCCATGTCGCCTCGCTCCCGCAGCGGAAACGCCACGTTCTCGCCGATCGAGATCGAATCAAACAGCGCGCCGCTCTGGAAGACCATACTCACCTTGCGCCGGATGCCCTGCAGTTGCGCCTCGCTGAACCCGCAGATATTTTCACCGGCCACCATGATCTTCCCCGAGTCCGGCTTCAAAAATCCCAGCAGCATCTCGAGCGAGACCGACTTTCCGACGCCGCTGCGGCCCAAAATGCAGAGCGTCTCCCCGGCATTGACGCAGAAGCTCACCTCCTTCAGCACATCGAAGCTGCCGAAGGACTTTGAAACCTTCTCAAACGCGATATAGGCACTCGGGGCGTGCTGCTTGGTCTCCGGAAGTTCCTCCGCGGCAGCCTCGTTTTGCGCCGCGGCCTTCTCCATGAACTCGCCGACAGTCGCCGCCACATCTTCCGACACCTCATCGGTCAGAGGCTTGTCGGCCGGGTCGCCGGACGCAGGCTGGTCGTCCGCCCCCGTTTGCTGCTCGGGCGCAGGCGGCTCCCCCGGATTTTGTCTATCACGCTCGTCTGCGGCCATCGGCTTGCCTCTCTTCTTAGGGTATATCGGCAGAATGCGAGTTTTCTTGAGTCGTCCTCTGTGAACCTCTGTGCTTTCTCCTGAACTCTGTGCTCGTCTTCTGCTTGAACCAAATGAATTCTGTCAGAACGCGCTGCTAGGTATCCAGCACCTGCACACACGGCTCGGCCCGCGCAACATCCTCGGGCGTATTCAGATTCGAGAAGTAAAGCGCCGTGCCCGCCTCCTGCTCTGGAGTTGTCTCCGTCCAGGCTGGTCCGGGCGGCTCGCCGGGACCAGCCGTGAACCGTGAGTTCTCCGACCAAGCCCATTGACGCAGGACCTGGACGGGATCCTGTCCCTGCTTCGCCGCCAGATCCTGCGTCGCGGCCTCCAATTCTGGAAAAAGCTTGAATCGTCTCTGAGCCAAAGCAACGGTCAGATAGGGCGCGACCTCCCGATGCAGCATCACCAGCGTCGGCTGCGGGACGCCGTCCACCGTATACAGCGCCGCGCGCGTACCAAAATCGCGTCCGTGGCGCAAGGTCGACTGCGCCCAGCTATACAACATCCTGGTCGGGACAAACGGCACATCCACCGGCACCACGAGGCTCCAGTCATGGCTCGCATGCGCCAGCGCCGTCTCGAGCCCGCTCATCGGCCCGCAGCCCGGATGCAAATCGGCCACCACGGGCGCAAACCGCTTCAGCTCGGCGCTGCTGCCGAGGATCGCCATCTCCGCACAGATGCGCCGCAACTTGATCGCCGCATGCTCGATCAACGGCTTTCCCGCCAACTCCAGCAACGCCTTCTCCCGGCCCATGCGCGAGCTGCGTCCGCCTGCCAATACATACCCGCTGATCGGCAGCGGCTCGTACACCGCTACGCCCCCACCAGCCCCATCCAGCGCACGATCGATTCGATCCCGCGATGAAAGTTGCTCAGGTTGAACTTCTCGTTCGGCGCGTGCAGATTGTCGTCCGGCAACCCAAAGCCCATGATCAGCGCCGGCATTCCCAGCACCCGGATGAAGTCGCCGATGATCGGGATCGACCCGCCTCCGCGCACATACACCGTCTCCTTGCCGAACACCCGCCGCATCGCCTCGGTCGCCGCGCCGAGGAACGGATTGTCCGTGCTCACCACAAACGCCTCGCCCGAGTGAATCATTCGCACCTCCACCGTACAGCCCTTCGGCGCGATCGCCTCCACATACCCCTTCAGCTTCTGAAACGTATCCTCGGGCGTCATCTCCGGCACCAGCCGCAGGCTCACCTTCGCCACGGCCCTGGCCGGAATCACCGTCTTCGCCCCCGCGCCGATGAACCCTCCCGGCATCCCATGCACCTCGAGCGTCGGCCGCGACCACAACCGCTCGAGCACCGTATATCCCGGCTCGCCTACCAGCGCCGCCGAGCCCACCTGCCCCGCCAGATAGGCCGCCTCATCAAACGGCAGGGTCCGCCACGCCTTTAACTCCGCCTCTGCCGGCTTCGCCACCCGGTCATAGATACCCGGAATCAGGATCGTTCCATCCTCATCCTTCAGCTTCGCCAGGATCTGCGCCAGCGCCATAAACGGATTCGGCGCCGCCCCGCCATACATGCCCGAGTGCAAATCCGTTCGCGCGCCCCGCACCTCGATCTCCGTATAGATCATGCCGCGCATCCCCACGCATACCGTCGGTAGGTCCGGTGCAAACATGTCCGTGTCGCTGATCAGCGCCACATCCGCCCGCAGCCGGTCCGCATGCGCGCGTACATACGCCGCGATGCCCTCGCCGCCGACCTCTTCCTCGCCTTCGATCAGCACCTTCACATTCACCGGCAACTTGCCGCCACCGGCCACCAACAGCGCCTCCAGCGCCTTCACATGCATCCACATCTGGCCCTTGTCATCGACCGCGCCGCGCGCATAGAGGTTCCCGTTCCGCACCTCCGGCGCAAACGGCGGCGACAGCCACTCCTCAAGCGGCTCGGCCGGCTGCACATCGTAATGCCCATAGCAAAGCACCGTCGGCTTGCCGGGCAGCTCGAGCCATTCGCCGTAGACCAGCGGATGACCTTGGCGTATCTCCGTAGACGTCTCAATCAGGCTTACATTTTTGAGTCCAATCCGCCGCAGTTCCGCCGCGACCAACTCCGCCGCCCGCCGCACATCGGCCACTCGCTCCGGGTCGGTCGAGATCGACGGAATGCGGATCAGCGCCTTCAACTCCTCCACAAACCGCGCGCCATTGTCCTTCGCAAACGCTACCGCCGCTTCCACCGCCATCGAGCCCCTCTTCCATCCGCGTCTAGGCTTTGCGCCGCTTCCATCCACCTGTATCGCTTCTCTTCACTATATGGCCGAGCAGCAGCAACGCCAGATCCTCCGGCGCCTCTTCAAGCAGCCAGTGCGACCGCCCCGTCAACCGGTAAAACTGGTACTCCCCTGTGCAATACCGCGCCGTTCTCAGCGCCGCTACCTCGCCCAGCGCCTGATCCCGATCGCCCCAGAGATAAATCGCCGGCACCGTCACCGGTCCAATGCGCAGATTGGCCGGCAGCGCCCGGTACCAGTTCAGCGCCGCCGTCAATGTTCCACCCTCGCGCATCCGCCGCACGTTCGCCGCGACCTGCGACTGCGGCACCTTGCCCGCATACGCCAGGCGCAACGCCCGCGCATCGGCTGCCAGCAGCGCCCACTCCGCCACACGCGGCAGCTTGAACAACAGGATATACTTCGAACGGTTCATCTGGTCGAAGCTCGACCGCAGCGCATCTTGAAACGCATCGATATGCGGCGTCGAGACCACGCTTACCGTGCGCAGCCGCTCCGGAAATGCCGCCGCCAGCTTCCATGCAACCAGCCCGCCCCAGTCATGACCCACCAAATGAAATCGCGCCGCGCCCAATTGCTCTGCAAACCCGAGCGTATCGGAGACCAGCCGATCGATTCCGTACGCCTCTACCCCGGCCGGCCGCGCGCCGGGCGTATACCCACGCTGATCCATGGCCACTACCCGCAGCCCGGCCGCAGCCAGCAGCCGCAGGATCGGGATCCACGAATCGGCAAACTGCGGAAAGCCATGCAGCAGCAGAACCAGCTCGCCCTCGTTCGGTCCCGCCTCGAGACCGGTGAAGCGCAGCCCGTTCACCCAAAGCTGGATCGAAGTCAACGCCTGCGGACTCTCCTCGGCCATCTACTCTCCGTCACAGACCTGCGTACTCCGGCGTGTAGTCCTGGAAGAGGCCCTTACCGGGATACATCACGCGCACAGGCATAGCTTCGTCGCGAAGCGTCATCCGCGCCCAGTGCCAGGCAGGATGCATTTCGCTCGAGTGAAAGTAGAGCGTCTCCGCCTGCAACGAAGCGGCGGCAACCATGGTCGTCTCCACTACCTGCTCCCACTCGTCATCGCTCACGACCGCCAGGCGGGCGATGACATCCGTGTGACGCTTGAGAAAGCGCATCTCTTTCCAGCGAGCCGCCCAGGTTGCCCCATGCATGCCGGAGAGATCGGCCAGCAGGCCGATCGGCTCCTTCCGTGCCGCGATCGCCACATCGATCTGCTGCGAGATGTCGGCTATGTCCTCGGCGCTCAGCTGCCCCGTCACCCTGAAGCCGAAGGCCCGGCCGCTACTGTCCATCCGTCTCTCGATCATCGTTTTCTCTCCCGTATAACGTTACGCCTCTTCGGGCGAGGAAGACCCGTAACTGCCGTCGCGCTAACTCGCCCTTCTCGTTAGTGAACCCTCCAGTCAAGGGTGGGTCGTTGGTCAACTGTGCTCTGTTCTTACGGATCGAAGCGGTCATACCGGACCCAGTCGAAGATGCGGCTTCGGCGGCAGTTCCACAACCAGCCGATCTCCCGGCACAACTTCCCCACCCGCAACCACCACGGCCATGACGCCCGCCCGCCGCTCCCGTTTCCCTTTCGCATCGCGCGGCCCCCACAATAGCTTCTGCAGCCCCGCACGATAGCCGTCGATCTGCGAGCATGGCGTTCGCAACCCGGTAATCTCGACCTCTGCCTCCGCACCCAGCCGCACCCGCGTGTGCCGCGGCAGCCGCAGCAGGTTCACACCGCGCGTCAACACGTTCTCTCCCATCTCCCCCGGTCCAAGCACAAACCCCGCCTCCGCCAGCTCCTCAAGCTTCTCCGCCGCAAACAGGTGCACCTGGCACAGGTTGGGCTGCGTGGGATTGCGCCGTACCTGATAGAGGTGCTGCACCGTCTTGCCTCGATGCGCATCGCCCTCGACACCCTCGTCCGCCAACAGCCGGATCGCAGGCTGCGCCTGCTTGGCAAAGCCATGCCGCGGCGCCCGGGATACAGCCACCACCTCGCTTTCACGCACCAGGCACACTCCCTACTTCTTCGCTGCCTTTACCACCGGCGTCAGCGACGGAGCCAGCGGCTCTCCCCAAATGTAATGCGCGAACCAGTTTTCGTTCTCCTCCATCACCGCCCGCTGCTGCTTCGGCTTGTTGATCGGATGGCCAAATCCGTCGTAGATGACCATCTTCACCGGGACGCCCTTGTCTTCAAGCGCCTGCCGCAGCTCGAACCCATTCGCAATCGGCACCCGCCGGTCCGCGCCGCCATGCTGGATCAGCGTCGGCGTCTTCGCCATCTTCAAATAGCTGATCGGCGATGTCTTCCGGTAGATCTCCGGATCATCCCACGGCGTCGCATGCAGATACTGCGGCGCAAACGGAGTAATGTCCGTGTTCGCGTAATACGTCATCCAGTCCGAAATCCCCGCGCCCACACTCACCGCCTTGAACCGGTCGCTCGACGTCGTAATGAAGGCCGAGATGTACCCGCCCTCGCTCCAGCCCATCGATCCCACACGATCTTTGTCGACAAACCCTTGCGCAATCAGCGAGTCCACCCCCGAGATCACATCCGCATAATCGCCTACACCTAGGTTGCGCACATTCAGTGACCGGAACTTCTCCCCGTAGCCCGCCGACCCGCGATAATTCGGCCGTAGGATTAGCGCGCCCTTCGCTACAAAGCGCTCCACCGGATAATAGCGGTCGGCCGCAATTGTCGGCACATCGATCCCGGTCGGCCCGCCATGGATCACCACCAGCAGCGGATACTTCTTCTTCGGATCGAAATCCGCCGGCTTCACCAGGATGCCTTCGACCACTGCGCCGCCGCTCGACTTCCACTGCACCACCTCGCGCTTTGCCGTGTCGAATCCTTTGAGTTGATCGCTGACGTGCGTGATCTGTTTCACCGCACCGCCGCTCACATCTCCCACGTAAATCTCCGCATATTCGTTCACCCCCGAGCCCCGAAACGCGACTTGCTGGGCATCCTTCGCAAACGTGAACGCCCCCGCCATCTCGCTCCCCGGCATCGCCACCGGCCTGGCGCTTCCGCTCTTCGGATCGAGCACAAATAGCGAGGAGCGCGTCTTCTGCAGTGCCGAAAAATAAATCCCCGCCGCCGACCACTGCAGCAACTCCGGGTCCTCATCAAAGCTCGCCGTCAGCACCCTCGGCGTCCCTCCGCCGCTCGGCACAACCGCAATCTTCCGGTTCATATAGAAGAAGTACTTCGCTCCATCGGACGTCACATACGCAATCTGCGCTCCATCCGGAGACCATTTCGGATCGCCGTCCGGCCCCGGCGTATCCACCAGCTTTCTTACCGCACCATCCGCCAGCGTCACCGTATACACATCGCCGCTGAAGCCCGAGATCAGATCCGGGTCCCGCGTCGCGCCGAACGCAATCTTCGCTCCATCGGGCGACCAATCCATCGACGCCACGCTGAAGCTCTCCCCCGGCGTCAAGAGCTTCGGCTCATCCACCGCAGGCGTGATCCCCGCCGCATCCGCCACCGGCAGCTCGAGCGTCCATAGGTGCACCATCGGGTAATCCGCATGAAAGACGTGGTACTCCCCGAAGCTCTCCTCGCGATCCTTCATCGCCTTGGTCTTCGGAGCCTCCGCCGCGATTGCAATCCGCTTCGAATCCGGCGCCCAGGCAAACGAGTTCACGCCGTTCTCCATCTTGGTCCACTGCTGCGCTTCGCCGCCATCCGCCGGCATCAGATACACCTGTTTCTTGCCTGCAGGCGATCCCGCCATCGGCGCCACGCGATCCGACAGAAACGCAATCCAGCGCCCGTCCGGAGACCAGGCCGCAGCGCCCGAGCTCTTGGCCGCCACCGTCAACAGATGGCTTTGCCCCGTCTCCACATCGGCCAGCCACAGGTCCGTCTCGAATGCGTTCGCCTCCCAGTTGGTTCGGCTCTCCTCGTACACCACGTGCCGGCCATCGGGTGAAATTTTGGGCGCGGCCACGCTGCGCATCTCGAGCGACTGGTCGATCGTCGGCGCCCTGCCGGTCACCTGCGCCCTCGCGCCCGGCACAGCAAAGCACATCGCCACAGCGAGCCACACCAAAGTCAGCATCCATGCTCCCGCACGCTTCACTCGCACTCTCCTGATCTTCTTATCGGCCGATTGTGCTCGAAGTATAGCCCCCAGCAAAAATAATCGAACTCTAAAGTACTCTGGCCAAAACAGCGCGAACCGGCAACAATAGACTTCATGCACCAAATTTGCAGCGCACAGACCTGGAATAGCGCACAATACGCTCAAAACGGCACCTTCGTCGCCTCCATGGCCACTGAAGTCGTGGACCTGCTCGATCCACGACCGGGCGAACGCATCCTCGATGCCGGTTGCGGAGACGGCTCCCTCACCACCCAATTGGCCGCTTCCGGGGCTTCCCTCCGCGGCGTCGACGCCTCTGCCTCAATGGTGGCTGCCGCCCGCGCCCGCGGCCTCGCCGTCGATCACGCCGACCTCGCTGAGCTCTCTTACAATGCTGAGTTCGACGCCGTCTTTTCCAACGCGGCCCTGCACTGGATCCCGCTCGCCTCGCAACCCGCCGCTCTCGCCTGCCTCCACCGCTCGCTCCGTCCCGGCGGCCGCTTTGTCGCTGAGATGGGCGGCCAGGGCAACATTGCCGCCATCCGCACCGCGCTCTCCGCCGTCTTCGCCGAGTACGGCATCGATCCCGAGGTCGTCGCGGACAGCTTCTATCCGTCCCCTGCGCACTACCGCCGTTTTCTTGAAGCCGCGGGCTTCAAGGTACAAACCATCACCCTCCACCCTCGTCTCACCCCGCTCCCCGGCGGCTCAGAGGGGATGGAACGCTGGCTCCAGACCTTCCGGAACGGCGTCTTCGACCGACTGCCCGACCCATTGACCCGCCAAACCGCCCTGGCCAAGACGGTCGCTCTCCTGCGTCCAGCTCTTTTTGACTCCCGCCAGAACCTGCATGACGCTTCCGCCCTCTGGAGCGCCGACTACGTACGTTTGCGTTTTTACGCTAGCCGTTCAAGTAATTTGAAGGATTGCCGATAAGGACAGGAATGCTTGCTCCCACGCGACCTTTCTTCATGCATCTTGGCGGATCTCTCGACCGCTCCCTTCTCGCCGCCATCGTCAGGCGCCTGAGATCTTCTCGGTGCTTTTTGAAGCCGACCAACTTTGCTTCACATCCAAGGGAGCTGTATGCCGTCTAAAAAGATAATGAAAAAAGCTTTTCCTCTGCCGGCCCGACTGGCGCTCTTAGCGCTGGCCTTGATTGCAGCCGCTCTGTGCCCGTGCTCCCGAGCCCAAACACTCCAGTCCCGTCTGGACACGCCTCCTTTGAATGCTCAGCCCGCAGACATTCAGCCTCTCGCTCTTCAGCCCGCTGCCGGAGACACCAGTTCCAGCCAGCCGCTTCCCGACTCCCCCGGAACCCTCCTCGCGGACTCTAGCTCTCTCGACCCAGCTGCCGGCCAGACCTCCACGCTCGCTAAAGACAAGCAGGGCAGTCCCTCCCGCACCGCTCCTCCCAAACGCCTATTCGGCATTGTACCGAACTTCCGTACCGTTAGCACGGACACCAAGCTGCCGCCGCAGACCGTAAAGGAAAAATTCGTCGACGCCACCGAGGACAGCTTCGACTACTCCTCGCTCGCCCTCGCCACAGCCGTTGCGCTCGAAGGCTATGTCACTACCGCCACTCCGGAGTTTGGCCGTGGAGGCGTGGGCTTCAGCCGCTATCTCTGGCACTCCGCCACTGATCAGACCATCGAGAACTACCTCGTTGAATTCATCATTCCGGTCGTCCGCCACGAGGACACCCGGTTTTACACGCTCACCCGCGGCAGCTTCACCAAGCGTGCGGAATATTCGATTGGCCGTGTCTTCATCACCCGGTCTGATTCAGGCCATAACACCTTCAACTCTGGTGAGGTCGTCGGTGCTGCCGCCGCCGCCGGCCTCTCGAACCTCTACTATCCCCAGGGCGAGCGGACGGGCCGGAACTTTATCGACAAGTACGCCACCAATCTCGGAATCGATGCAGCCTCGTACTTCCTTAAGGAGTTCTACCCGGAGATCGCGAACCTCTTCAGCCGGCAGAAGGTTGCAACCACGCCCTGAAGCCACGCACATCTCATCCCCCAAGATCGTCACTGCGCTCCATCGGCGCTTCGCGTACCATGGAAGAGTTTCGTTGTCGAACGCCACGTCCTATGCGCCTCCGATCCTCCCAGTTCGTCGTTCTCCTGCTGATCGCCTGTTCGGTGCAGATACGGGAGGAGCGCGCCCTACGCTGGATGGAGCAGGCCGTTTCAAGAAGTTCCGTGCTGGCCCTGGTTCCGCGCAGCGTGACCGCGATTGCCGGCAACGCGGCCTTGTCCGCAGGTCGCACCGCATTTTTCCGTACTCCGCTGCAGCTCGTCTCCGCAGCCCTCGCTGCCCGGCGGGAGCCTTGGGACATGCGCCCGCCCGCCTCGGACTCCACCTCCGTCGCCGCTCATACCAGCCTGCTCCGCACCTAGGTCTCCGCTCGCCCCGTCGCTTGAGCCAGATCTCCCGCGCCTAACCCGCGCCCAGACGCCAAAGGAAGTTCCCGTGATCAACGCAGTCATCTCCAAAGTCTTCGGCACCGCCAATGAGCGGGCCATCAAGCGTCTCGTCCCTATCGTCACCCAGGTCAACGCTCTCGAGCCCCAGATCGAGGCCCTCACCGACGACCAGCTCCGGGAGAAAACCGCCGAGTTCCGCGCCCGCATCGCCGAAGCCATCAAGGGCATCGACCCCAAAACCGATCCCGACGTGCTCTACGCCGCAGAAAAGAGCGCCCTCGACGCCCTCATGCCGGAGGCCTTCGCCGTCGTCCGCGAGGCCGGCCGCCGGACCGTCGGCATGCGCCACTTCGACGTCCAGCTCATCGGCGGCTCCATCCTCCACCAGGGAAAGATCGCCGAGATGAAGACCGGCGAAGGCAAGACCCTCGTCGCTACCCTCGCCGCCTACCTCAACGCGCTCGCCAGCCGCGGCGTCCATGTCGTCACCGTCAACGACTATCTCGCCAAGCGCGACGCCGAGTGGATGGGCAAGATCTACGGCTTCCTTGGCCTGCACGTAGGCGTCATCGTCCACGACCTCTCCGATGAGCAGCGCCGCGCCGCTTATGCCGCCGATATCACCTACGGCACCAACAACGAGTTCGGCTTCGACTATCTCCGCGACAACATGAAATTCGAGCTCGCCGACATGGTCCAGCGCGGACAGTACTTCTGCATCGTCGACGAGGTCGATTCCATCCTCATCGACGAGGCTCGCACCCCACTCATCATCTCCGGCCCCACCGACCAAACCACGGACAAGTACGCCCGCGTCAATGCCATCATTCCCGCGCTTGAGGCCGGCGAGCTCATCGAAACCGTCGAGAACAAGACCTGGTCCGGCGATTTCGTCGTCGATGAAAAAGCCCGCGCCATCACCGTCACCGACGAGGGCTGGGAAAAGATCGAAGGCCTGCTCGGCATCGGCAACATCGCCGACCCCGAAAACTGGGACCTCAAGCATCATGTCGAGGTCGGCATCAAGGCCCATCACCTCTATAAGCTCGATGTCGAGTACGTCGTCAAAAACGGTGAAGTCATCATCGTCGACGAGTTCACCGGCCGCCTCATGCCCGGCCGCCGCTGGTCCGACGGCCTCCACCAGGCTGTGGAGGCAAAGGAAGGAGTGGCCATTCGGAAAGAAGACCAGACGCTGGCCACCATCACCTTCCAGAACTACTTCCGCCTCTACAAGAAACTCTCCGGCATGACCGGCACAGCTGAGACCGAGGCCGCCGAGTTCGACAAAATCTACAAGCTAGACATCGTCGTCACTCCCACCAACCGCAAGATGCTGCGGCTTGAAAACGCCGATGTCGTCTACCGCACCACGCAGGAAAAGTACTTCGCCGTCGCCGACGAGATCTCGCGCCTGCACGCCGAAAAACAGCCCGTCCTGGTTGGCACCACCTCGATCGAAAAATCCGAGCTCCTCTCCGAGATCCTCAAGCGCAAGGGCGTCCGCCACGTCGTCCTCAACGCCAAGTTCCACGAGAAGGAAGCCGAGATCGTCGCCCAGGCCGGCCGTCTCGGCATGGTCACCATCGCCACCAACATGGCCGGCCGCGGCACCGACATCCTGCTCGGCGGCAACCCCGACTTCATGGCCCGCCAGGACCTCGTCCGCAAGCAGCAGGCCCGCGCCGTCTCCGCCGCCGAAGGCGAAATCCACCCCGTCGCCGCTCCCGGCATGATCCGCTTCTACTACGCCAGCCAGGAGTTTGAGTGTACCGAAGACGCCTGGATTGCCGCCGTAGCCGCTCACGAGGCCGCCGCCAAAGCCGAACACGACCAGGTCACCGAAGCCGGCGGCCTGCACATCATCGGCACCGAGCGCCACGAGTCCCGCCGCGTCGACAACCAGCTCCGCGGACGCGCCGGCCGTCAAGGCGATCCCGGCGCCAGCCGCTTCTATCTCTCGCTCGAAGACGACCTGATGCGCATCTTCGCCGGCGAGCGCACCAAGGCTCTCCTGCTCTCGCTCGGCATGGAAGAGGGCGTCCCTATTGAGGGCCGCATGATCTCCAACCGTATCGAGGCCGCCCAGAAAGCCGTCGAAACCCAGAACTTCGAGTCCCGCAAGCACGTCCTCGAGTACGACGACGTCATGAACAAGCAGCGCGAAGCCGTCTACGGCCTTCGCCGCCAGCTCATGGAGGGCGTCGACCAGAAGCAGCTCATCACCGAGGACTACACCTCCACCATCCTCTCGAACATCCTCGACGAAAATGCCCCCGAGAAGGCCCTCCCCGAAGAATGGAAGATGGACAAGCTCTGGGAGTCGCTCCACGACATCTTCGGCGCTAAATTCACCGAAGACCCCGACTCCATCGACTACGCCTCCCTCTCCCGGCACGACCTCGGCGAGGCCATCTTCGGAAAACTCCGCGGCCGCTACGACATCAAGGAGCAAATTCTCTCGCCCACGCAGATGCGCTATCACGAGCGCATCGTCATGCTCTCGGTCCTCGACGGCCTCTGGAAGGACCATCTTCTCGCCATGGACCACCTCAAGGAGGGCATCGGTCTGCGCGGCTACGCCCAGCAGGACCCGCTCGTCGCCTACAAAAAAGAGTCTTTCGACATGTTCGAGGCCATGATGCTGCGTTTCCAGGAGGACACCGCCCGCCATCTCTTCCGCATGCAGATCATCGGCCCCGACGGCCAGCCCATCGAGACCGCCCAGCAACTCGAGCAGGCCCAGCTCGCCGCCGCCCAGCCCTCAACGCCTGAGCCGCGCACCCTCCAGGCTCCCGCGCAACCCGCGCCACCGGTCATCCCCACCCGCGCTCCCTCCACCACCATCGACGCTCTCGAGCGCGAGTTCCAGAAGAAGAAGGAACGCGAGCTCGAACTCAGCCGCCAGGCCGGAGCCGCCGGCGCCGGCAACGGATCCGGCCCGCGCAAATCCGGAGAAAAGGTAGGCCGCAACGATAGATGTCCCTGCGGCTCCGGTAAGAAGTTCAAAAACTGCCACGGCGTCGCCGCCTGATCCTTTTGCAACTTGATAGCCTCAGGAGGTCTCGGCCACGCAGACCTCCTGAGGCATGGCCTGCAGCCGGCTCGACCGGTCGTGCGTATCGAAGCTGGCGATCTGCTTTATCGGTGTGTGTAGAAGATTCCCACACTTGCCGCTCCCACACAAACTGCGACGAAGAGGAGCAAGAACATCGTAAGTCCGTCGAAGTGTTTTCGTACGATATTGCCGCATTGTGCTGGATCGGCAAGATGCTCAGCTTCTGCCTTGATATCGGTTACCAAATCCTTGTGAAGGTGCGTTGCGTTCACAACCAGGTCTCTTTCAAGCGTTCTAAGATTCATCTCGTTTCTCCTATCGAGCTCGCCTTCACTCGATAAGCAAGTGTGGCCTCTCCGTTCGCGCAGGGCCAATCGAAAATGCTTGTGCCCGATAAGAACGAAGCTTATCCAGATCGCCAGACCATCGAGACCAGCCTTCTCCTTCGATCAAGGATGGGAGCTTGCGGATCGAAGACTGGCCGCAGCGAAAGCAGCTTCGACTCTTCGAAGCTCGCCGCATCCTCCCGCGTCTTACTTCTGCAGATCGTCCAGCAGCACTTTGGCCTTGGTCGCCAACGTATACGCGCCGTCCGCATCGCCTGTGGCCAACGCCGTCTGTGCCTGCTTCTGAAAGTTCTGCACCCGAATCAACTGCTCTTTCTGCTTGTCCTTGAACTCCGCCGAAAGCCCAGACAGCCGTTTGTCATTGCCGGCAATCAGCTCCACCGCCCGCTGATGCATCTCCGGCACCTGTTCTCCCCCGGGAGTCAGGGCGCCAATCACCCGGCTGGGATCGGGAGCCGCAGCCGCCGGATTTGGAGGCACATTGGCTGCCGCCACCTGCACCGGAGCCGCCTTCTTCACCCGCCTCGGCTTCTTCGGCGGAGGAACCGTCACCCGCGGCAGCGGAATCGGCTGCGTGGGCACCGACGCCACCAGCGGCGGAGTCTTCGGCTCCGGCGCCGGTTCGAGCGGCACCGGAGAGGGCGGCGGCACCTGAAGCGCTACCGGCGCCGTCTTATGCCGGCAGCCCGCGGCGCCCAGCAACAAAACTCCCATAGCTCCCGCCTGGAGCAAGCCGCGCAGCGGAGAAAGCCTCGTCATACGCTCCTCCCCGCAGCCACGCGTCCCGCGTTTCGGCTCTCGTTCATCGCCAACGCTGGCAGCCGCATCGTGAACACCGCGCCCTGCCCGGCCTCTGAGCGCACCTCCATCGCGCCCCCGTGCATCTGCACAATCCGGTACGTCATCGCTAAACCGATCCCGCTGCCCTTCGGCTTGGTCGTAAAGTAGAGGTCGAAGATCTTCGGCATCAGCTCCGGAGCGATGCCCTGCCCCTCATCGGTAACCTCCACCACCGCCGCGTCGCCCTCCCGGCGAACCTGCACGCGCAGCACGCCGCCGGCTGCTTCCATGGCCTGCATCCCGTTCAGCACCAGGTTCAGCAGCGCCTGCCGCAGCATCTCGCTATCGGCCCGCACCATTGCCGTTTCGGTGCGCGTCTTCAGCTCCACGCCGTGCTCGTGCATCTCCGCCCCGGTCAGCTCCACCACCGCCTGCACGATCGACGCCAAATTCACTTCTTCGAGCTTCAAGTCCATAGGCCGCGTGAAGTCCGCCAGCGTCTGGACCACATGATCTAGCCGCTCCATCTCCCCGGCCAGAATTTGCACATGCCGCTGCGCTCCGGCCAGAAAGCTTCGGCCCTCCCCGGCCGTCTCGAGCTTGGCTTTCAGCAATTCCAGGTGCACCACCATCGCGTTGATCGGATTCTTTACCTCGTGGCCTACCCCCGCCGTCAGCCTGCCCACCGCCGCGAGTCTCCGCGAGACCTCCAGCTCCTGCTCCAGCCGCGCCGCCGAGCCCTTGTCGCGCAGCGTCAGCAGCGTCCCCATCTTGCGTCCGCGGCCCTGCCCGTCATCGATCCGGTCGAGCGAAAACTCCACCTCCCGTCCGTCCTCCATCCGCACCGTCTCCGCCGTCACGCTCTGCTCGCGCTCAAACGCCTGCCGCATGGCTTTGCCCAGGGCCGTATCGGTCGGAAAAATCTCTTTCAGCTGCAACCCGATCAGAGGTTTGCCTTCCAGTTCAGAAAAGTGCGCCACCGCGTCCGATACCATCACCGCGCGGCCCTCCGCCGTAAACAGCACCACCCCGTCGCGCAGCGTGTCGAGCATCTGATTCAGGTTCGCCTGCAGATCGGTATACACCGCCTCCGTCGTCCGGATCTGGCGTCCCAGGCGGTCGATCGTGTCCGTCACCCGCACCACCGCATCGCTCTTGCGACCGTAGCCATCGTCCATCGCCAGCATCGATGTCTCTTCGATCGACGAGCCTGCCGTCAGACGCTCCAGCCGCAGCCGTATCTCCTCGATCGGAAGCGAAGCCACGTTTGCCAGCAGACCCGCGGCCATCATGGAGATCAACGCGCACAATGCCGCCAGCATCAATCCATCCTTCAGCCGCGGCAGATAACTGTTCTTCAAAAACGTCGACCGCACGCCCACATGGACCGTGAGAAACGGCTTCCCGTTGCGGTCGAGCGGAGCCGTTACATCCAGGACCATGGCCTTGCCCAGTACCGCGTACACCTGGTAGCCCACGCTTGCTTGCTGAAGATGATCGAAGGCCATCCGCGCCGGCGCCTGCTGGTTCAACTCCTCGGGGTCCGTCGTCACCAGCGTCAGCCCACGCGCGTCCGTTATGCTCACATCCTGGACCGAAGAGCTGTACATGACGAACGATTGCATGGTATCGATCAGCGGCGGATGATTGCGCAAGGCGTTGGTCACCGCCGCGTGCAGAGCCTCCTCTGAGCTGTCCGCCGGCGGCTGCGCCCGAAGCTGCACCTCAATCGCCTGCTGCGTCATCATCCTGACCTGGCGCGCCATCACGTCGGTGCTTCCGGCCGTCTGGGCGATGCGCTGCCGCAGCAGCTCACCCAGAAAGACGACCGACAGCACCATCACGATGGCGAGCGTCACTCCCGTCGCAGCTAATACCAGTTTCGTCTTCAGCCGCATCCGCGGGCTCCCGTTCCTTGCTGCCGTATTTGCAATCCCCTAGGAATCGTTATCGGCGAGCGCGTACTCCTTCAGCTTGTTGTGCAGCGTTTTGGTACTGATGCCCAGAATCTCTGCCGCGCGGGTCTTGTTGTTCAAGGTCGAGCTCAGCGTCTTCAGGATCAACTGCCGCTCCGCCTGATCGACCGTCGTTCCCACCTCCACATGCACGGCTGTATCGCTGGTCCGCGCCGGCGTCAACGTCTCAACCACGGCCTCGCCGAAGCTCGGCGGCAGATGTTCGATCCCCAGCACTCCCTCGCGCGCCAGCACCACCGCCCGCTCGATGGTATTGCGCAGCTCGCGCGCATTGCCCGGCCACTTATATGACTCCAGCCGCACCGCCAAGCCCTCGCTGAGCCCCGACACTTTGCAGCTGTGCTTCTCGTTCATGTCCGCGATCATCTTCTGCGCCATCGGCCGGATGTCCGCCACATGCGACCGCAGCGGAGGCATCAGGATGTTGAACACATTCAGCCGATAGTAAAGATCGCCGCGCAACTCTCCCGCCGCTACCGCCTTGAGCGGATCCTTGTTGGTCGCCGCAATCACCCGCACATCCACCGGCGTCTCCATCTTCGAGCCCAGCCGGCGCAGCTTCCGGTCCTCGAGCACACGCAGCAGCTTCACCTGCGTTGCCGCCGGCATCTCGCCAATCTCATCGAGCAGCAGCGTGCCCTCCTCGGCCAGCTCGAAGCATCCCGCCCGCCGCTCCTGCGCACCCGTAAACGCGCCCTTCTCATGGCCGAAGATCTCGCTCTCAATCAATGTCTCCGGAATCGCCGCGCAGTTCACTGCCACAAAAGGCTTATTGCGCCGCGACGAAAGATCGTGCAACGCCCGCGCTACCAGCTCCTTGCCCGTCCCGCTCTCGCCCGTCACCAGCACGCTTACATTCGAGGACGCGACGCGCTCCACCAGGTCGAACACCGCGCGCATCTGCGGAGTCGAACCCACCAGATCTCCGAGCGCGCTCGCCGTCTTGCGCGGCTTGGCCGTCATCGCCGCGTCGCTCTCCGCCGCCCGCTGCCGGCTCGCGCTTTGCAAAATCCCCTTCAACCGCGAAGGATCGACCGGCTTCGGCAGGTAATCCCATGCGCCCGAGCGCATCGCCTCCACCGCGCTCTCAATCGACCCCTGCGCCGTCAGCATCACCACGCAGGGCCGGTCCGGCAGCTCGGCAATCCTCCGCAGCAGCTCCATCCCATCCATCCGCGGCATCTTCAGGTCTGTCACCACGATCGCCGGGGCCCAGTCGTTGACCCGCTCCAGACCCTCCGCGCCGTCCGGCGCACCCTCCGCCTCATACCCCCAGGAGGCAACCAGCTCCGTTAACCCCGTCCGGGCATGAACTTCGTCTTCCACAATAAGAACTTTTCCTGGCAAATATCACAACCCTTCTTTGCTCATCGGTAGTAGCCTACAAGAGCAATCCATACCGATAAGACGGACGTATATGACCCCGTGCTTACTCTCACACTGCCCCGTTTCTATACGGGCCTACGGCGGTTTCACACCCTCTCGCATTTATACTCGTAATCATGCTTGATCCTGAAATTACTACGCAAGCGTATGCGCAAATTCGGGCGGAGGACGGCACAAACTCCCCCATCCTGCTCGATGTCCGCGACCCCTGGGAGATTGAAACTGCTGGCATGACCGGCGCCGTCTGCATTCCTATGGGCGAGATCACCGCCCGCGCCCACACCGAGCTCGACCCCGACCAGCCCATCGTCGTCCTCTGCCATCACGGCGCCCGATCGCTCTCGGTGACCATGTGGCTGCGCGGTCAAGGCTTTGACCACGTCCAATCCCTTGCCGGCGGCATCGATCAGTGGTCCCGCACCGTGGACCCTTCCGTACCCCTTTATTAACGATAGGCATACTTGTATGGACCGGCGTAACTTTCTCCAATCCGCAGCCGCTGTCACCTCGCTCGGCCTGGCCTCCGGCTGTTCCCGCACTCCGGTCCGCGCCGCCACGGCACCCACGTTGCCCTTCTACGACGCCGTGCCCCCGCTCGCGCCCATCCGTGCCCATGAAGACCGCCTCTTCAAGGTCACCGTCTGCACCCGTCCTTTCCGCGCCCAGGGTCCGCGCATCGAAGCCGAGCGCATCGGCAACCAGCTCATCGTTCACAACTACGGCCATGGCGGCTCCGGCTGGTCGCTCTCCTGGGGCTCTGGAACCGTGGCGCTTGACCTCGCCCTCGCCGGCCGCGACCCCTCCCAGACCGACATAGCCGTCATCGGCTGCGGAGCTCTCGGCCTCACCTCCGCCATCCTCGCCCAGCGCGCCGGCGCACGCTCGGTCACTATCTACGCCAAGGACCGCCCCTCCGAGTCCCGCTCCTTTCGCGCCACCGGTTCTTGGACCCCCGACTCCCGCGTCGCCCTCACCCAGGCCGCACCCGCTGCCTTCCCCGCTCAGTGGGAGCAGATGACCCGCACCTCTTGGCACTACTATCAGAGCTTTCTCGGCCTGCCCGGCAACCCCATCGAGTTCACTGACCGCTACGTCCTCTCTGACCCGCACCCCGACCAAGCTGAACAGCAGCGCATCGACGCCGACCCGCTCAACTTCGCCGTCTACCGCCCCCGCATCGCCGACCTGATGCCGCACTACGAGGACCTGCCCCCCGGCTCGCACCCCTTTCCCACCAAATGGGCCCGCCGCCGCTCCGACCTCATGTTCAACATCACCGGCTACGCCCACCAGCTCACCGAAGACTTCCAGCTCAACGGCGGCCGCATCGTCGCGCGCGAATTTCATTCCCCGGCCGACTTCGCCCAGCTCTCGCAGCCCGTCATCCTGCACTCCACCGGCTACGCCGCCCGCGCCCTCTTTGGCGACACCTCGCTCACCCCGGTTCGCGGCCAGATCGGCTGGCTCATCCCCCAGCCCGAGGTCAACTACGGCCTCCTCTTCGGCGACCTCAACATCCTCTCCCGCCGCGACGGCATCGTCGTCCAGCTCAGCGCGAAAGGCGAAGCCAGCGGCTGGAACGACGCCGGCGAAACCCCCGACCGCGCCGAAGCCGAGACCGGCGTCCGCATGCTCCGCGACCTCTACCAGCGCATGCAAAAGCCCGACGCCCCGCGCGCCTAATCCGCTCACGTGGAGTAAGAAGTGAAGCTCGAGCGTTTTGGTCCGGCTCAACTAAGCCAAGGTATCCTTCCCATGTCCTCCGGCCGCAGCTTCGACGCCGAACTCGCCGTGCTAGAGTCCCTCCGCGACGCCGACCCCGCCTCCACCCTCGCTCCCATCCGCAAAGCCCTCACCCACCGCAACAACTTCCTTGTGGCCAAAGCCGCCAAGCTGGCCGCCCTGCACGGACACCGCTCCCTGACCGACGACCTGGCCGCCGCCTTCCCCCGCTTCCTCAAACCCGACTGCGCCAAAACCGACCCGCAGTGCTGGGCCAAGAACGCTCTCGCCCAAACCCTCGCCGGCTTCGACTACCAGGACGAAGCACTCTTTCTCGCCGGCATGCGCCACGTCCAGCTCGAGCCCGTTTGGGGCGGCGCCTCCGATACCGCCAGCACTCTCCGCGGCCTCTGCGCGCTCGCCCTGGTCAACTGCCGCGCGCTCTCGAGCCGCGACGTTCTCGCTCACCTCACCCCGTTGTTTGCCGACAAGCAGCTTCCCGTCCAAGTCAACGCCGCCCGCGCCGTCGAGCAGATCGGCTCCGACGCCGCCGCCCTCCTGCTTCGCCTCCGCGCCGAGCTAGGCTCCGGCGAACCCGAGCTCCTCGGCGCCTGCTACTCCGGCGTCCTTCACCTGGACGGCCCGGCCGCCATCCCCTGGGCCGCCCGCTTCCTCCACACCCTCGCGCCCGACGAAGCCTCCGCAGAGGCCGCCTTCGCCGTCGCCGAAACCCGCACCGAAGCCGCCTGGCTCCTGCTCAAAGAGCACTACATCCTGGCGCGCGACCCGGACTTTCGCGCCACCCTGCTCACGGCCCTCGCCCTTACCCGCCAAGACGCAGCTCTCGACTTCCTCTTCACACTCGCCGCCGAAGGAAGCCGCGCCGCCCGCGAAGCTCTCGAGTCCACCGCACCCACGCCCGCCACCCTCGAGCGCCTGCGCCTCGTCAGTCCGAAGTTCTAAGTTTTAGCCGTTCTCGCTCGTCCAAAACTAGATCTCATCCTTCGCCGCAGGATCTGCTCCTCGCTTGAAGGAAAGCCACCCATCGAAGACCTGCTCTAAGCTTTTGCCGTCTTCTTTGCCGTCGCCTTCTTCGCACTCTTTTTGGAAGGCGTCTTCTTTGCCGTCGCCTTCTTCGCACTCTTTTTGGAAGGCGTCTTCTTCGCAGGCGTCTTCTTCGCCGCCGTCTTCTTCCCCGGATGATCCTCATCGTCCGGATGAATCAGCTTATTGAAGTTGCTCTCCGCGCCCTCGGCTGTCACCTCCTGGTACACCAGCGCCAGTCCGCTCGCATCGAACTTCTCAAAAAACTCGTCCCAGGAGATCTCCTTCAGCGCGCCATCGTTATGGTGCGGAGCCTTTGGAAACATGATGCGGAGGATGCCCGGACCTCCCTTGCTTTCTGTACTCGCCACCTCCCCGGGTTTTGCTCCGCGCCGTTCCGCCCACTGCTGAATCTCCTCATGATCCTGCGTCGTCTTCGAAAGCGCCATTTGTCTCCTCCGTGCAAATCTGAATTCCCCTCTCAGATGGCGCAACCCCCAAGAAGCGTTTCCTCCTCACCTCTCGTACCCGATTCACTCACCAGGTGAAATCCGCGGTTCAGCAAGAAAATTGCGCCGGTGTCGACCCCACCACCACCGCCATACACCCTACTTGGCCCGGGGATGGGTCTCCTCATAGACACGTTGTATCTGCCCTACCGTCATCTGCGTATACCGCTGCGTGGTGGAGAGCCGTTCATGCCCCAGCATCTCCTGGATCGCGCGTAAATCCGCCCCCTCCTCGAGCATATGAGTCCCAAACGCATGCCGCAGCGTATGCGGATGCACATCCGCCGCCAGCCCCCGGCTCTGCGCAATCGCCTTCACAATCCGCCCCACACTGCGCGTCGTCAGTCGGCACGTCCCCCGCATCCGGGCATTCAGCAGCAGCGGCCCGTCCCCTACCAACCCCGCCTTCCCGGCAGCCCGCAGCCGAGCTTCCCGCTCCACCAGATACCCTCGCACCGCCGCCCCAGCCATCTCCCCCATCGGCACCAGCCGCTCCTTCTTTCCTTTACCCCTGACCAGGATCACGTCCTCCGCCCACCGCACTGACCGCACATCGAGGCCACACAGCTCCGAGTTCCGGATCCCGCACCCATATAGCAGTTCAAAGATCACCCGATCCCGCTCCGGCCATGCCCCAGCGTCATCCCCCTTCCCCGGATCCAGGCCGTCCAGTACCCGGTTTACTTCCTCCACACTTGGCACCCGCGGCAGCCGCACCGGACGCTTCGGTGTGCTCACCAGCAGCGCCGGGTTCTCGGCCACCTTGCCCTCCTTCGCCAGCCACTTGAACCAGCTCCGGATCGCCGCCAGCGCCCGCGCCGCGCTCGCCTTGCTCAGCCCCCGCTCATACAGCAGCCCCAGGTACGCCCGTATGTGCAGATGCCCCACATCCTCCACCTTGCCGCTCTTCACCGCATCCCCAAGATACGCCGCAAAATCGCGCAGCTCCCGCACATACGCCCGCACCGTATGCGCACTCGCCCCACGCTCCACCTCCAGCACGCGCAGAAACTCCTCCGACAGCCTGCTGAAGCCGTTCACTTGGCCAGATCTCTCGCCGCACCCCGCGGATGATGCGCCCGATGCACCGCCTTCAATCTTCCCAGCGCGACATGCGTATACACCTCCGTAGTCCCTATATCGGCATGCCCCAGAAACACTTGCACCGTCCGCAAATCCGCCCCATGCTCCACCATGTGCGTCGCGCAGCTATGCCGCAGCATGTGCGGGCTCGCCCGCCCATCCTCCGAGCACCCCCGCACCATCGTCCACACCCACTGCCTGGTCAGCGCACGCCCGCGCACACTCAGAAACATCGCCCGCTGCATCCCGCCACCCACCTTCACCAGCCCCGGCCGCCCTCGGTCCAGGTACATTTCAAGCGCTCGCACCGCCTGATCCCCCACCGGCACCAGCCGTTCCTTATCGCCCTTGCCCCGCACCGTCATGCGCTGCACATCCACCCGAAAATCCTCTACCCGCAGCCCGCAGATCTCCCCCACCCGCAGCCCGCCCGCATACAGCAGCTCCAAGATCGCGTGATCCCGCAGCCGCAGCGCCGGCCCAGACACCCGACCCGTCCCATCCGCGTCTCCTGCCCGCGCCGCCACCCCCGTCCGCGCCAGCATTCCCGCCACCTCCGCCTCTCCCAGCGATTTCGGCAGCACCTTCCAGCTCGCCGGAGACTCCACATTCACGGTCGGATCCGCCTCCACCCGCCCATCCATCCGCAGCCACCGGTAAAACCCCCGCAGTCCGCTCAGCTTCCGCGCCACCGACCGCGACTCCACCCCATGCGCCCGCAGATGCGCCACAAACCCGCTCACCTCCGCCTGCGTCGCCCGTTCGAGCACCCCATCCCACCCCTCCAGAAACTCCGCGAACTGCTCCAGGTCCCTCCCATACGCCGCCACCGAGTTCGGCCGCAACCCCTTCTCCACCCGCAGATACGCGGCATACTCGGCCCTCAGCCGCCCATTGCCCACCGCCTCGTCCATCCCCTCATTATCCCGCCGCACCCCGCCCGCGCCTTGCCCCACGAACCTCCCCCGCCACTAACTCTCTGTGGTCTCTCCTCCGTGCTCTCGGCGTCCTCTGTGCTTGCTTCTTTCCCTCGTATACTTACTAAAACCATGTTTGAAACCCTCTCCGACAAGCTCCAGCGCTCCTTCAAAACCCTCCGCGGCCAGGGCACCATCACCGACGAGAACATCGCCGACGCCATGCGCGAGATCCGCATCGCCCTGCTCGAGTCCGACGTCAACCTCGATGTTGTCAACACCCTCGTCGACCACATCCGCGCCAAGGCCATAGGCTCGGAGGTCACCACCGCCCTCTCCCCCAGCGAACAAATCGCCTCGATCGTCCAAGCTGAGCTCATCGACCTCCTCGGCAAGGACATCGCTAAGTTCAAGACCGCCTCCCAGCCCCCGTCGGTCGTGCTCATGGCCGGGCTGCAGGGTTCAGGAAAGACGACCTCTTCGGCCAAGCTCGCCCAATGGCTCAAAAAGGGCGGCCACCGCCCCATGCTCGTCTCGGTTGACGTCTACCGCCCCGCCGCCCGCGAGCAGCTCGCCCTCGTCGCCAAATCCACCGGAGCCAACCTCTACGAAGGCAAGATCACCGAGGACGAGCTGGCCCACCCCGGCACCGCGACCGTCCTTCGCCTCGCCAAGGAAGCCAAACGCGACGCCGCCAACTTCGGCTGCGACATCCTCATCGTCGACACTGCCGGCCGCCTCGGCATCGACACCGCCCTGATGGACGAGATGGCCGAGCTCAAAAAACTCTTGCTCCCTTCCGAAATCCTGTTTGTCGCCGATGCGATGACCGGCCAGGACGCCGTCCACTCCGCCAAGGCCTTCAACGACCGCCTCGCCATCACCGGGGCCATCCTCACCAAGATGGACGGCGACGCCCGCGGCGGGGCCGCCCTCTCCATCCGCCAGATCACCGGCGCCCCCATCAAGTTCCTCGGCACCGGCGAGAAGCCCGACGCCTTCGAGCCCTTCCACCCCGATCGCATCGTCAGCCGCATCATGGGCATGGGCGACGTCGCCACCCTGCTCGAGCGCGCCAGCGAAAAGCTCGACAAGAACAAGTCCGAGGCCTTCGCCAAGAAGGCCCTCTCCGGCCAGGGCTTCACGCTCGAGGACTTCCGCGAGCAGCTCCGCCAGATCAAGAAGATGGGGTCCATGAAGTCCATCCTCAAGATGCTCCCCTCGGTCGGCCCCTTCCAGGGCATGGCCCAGGCCGCCGAGAACGTCGATGAATCCCAGCTCACCCGCGTCGAGTCCATCATCAACTCCATGACCAACAAGGAGCGCCAGAACTCCGACATCATCAACGGCAGCCGACGCAAGCGCATCGCCGCCGGCAGCGGCACCTCGGTCCAGGACGTGAACAACTTACTCCGCCAATACGCTCAGATGTCCAAGATGTTCAAGACCATGGGCGGCGGCCTAGGCGGAGGCATGAAAGCCCAACAACGCCTCATGAGCCAAATGCAGCAAACCAAACAAAGGTTCGGACGTTAAAGGCGTTTCGGACAAAAATCATTACGATTGACGAGAGGATCTCGGAACAATGGATACTAGGAGCTTGTTGAAATAGGGTTTGCTGTTTTGCAGTGCTGAATCTTTACACAGTAGGGCAATTCAGCTCGTTAGCCTTCGGACCATTTGGAACTGCGTGAGTTTCTGGAACAGTCAACTGAGCGTTTTCGGGCGCACCGCTGCCTGAGGCCTTACCCGGCTTGCTGCGCGATGAGTCTCGGCAGACGCATGAGGTTGTGGGCAGCGCAGCTGAAGACGAAGATCCAGTCCACCTTGTGCAGCCCGCGCAGCTTGACTTGCCGAACTAGGCCGGTCTGCTTGAACCACCCAAAGCTCTTCTCGATCAGCCATCTCCGGCTCAGACTGAGCGCATAGCCGGGATGCCGGGTGTTCTGCGATTCATGTTCGAGCGGCGTCCCTTCTCATTCTTCGTTACATGCGCGGTGACGTTCAGCGCCCGGGCGGCGGTGACGCAGTCCTTCGTGTCGTAGGCCTTGTCGGCACGACGGTGATCCGCCGCGCGCTGCCCTTTTGCTTGTCTTCAAGCAGCAACAGCTCGGCATAGCCCTCGGCTTGGGTCGCCATCGTGGCGGCGATCAGGCCGTTGCGGTTTTCCACCAGCGCTTGGCCGAGATAGGACAAATGCGACTCCTTGCCATAGCTCCTTCTGGTAGAGCCTGGCATCCGGATCGGTGCTCGATTCGTGCGTTTCGTTGGTGCGCTGCTGCCCGTGGAAGTTCGTGCCATCGTCATCGGAGCCGTCCTTCTTGCGGAAGCTCTTCTGCGACGCCCAGGCCTGGATCAGGGTTCCGTCGACCGTGAAATGCTCATCGCTCATGAAGCGCTTCGCCTGCCTGTTTACCTCGGCGAAGAACTGTTGCGCTATCTCACTGGTGAGCAACCGGTCCCGGCTTTTCGAGAACACCGCGTTGTTCCATACTGCGTCATCCATGCCGAGACCGACGAACCAGCGAAACAGCAGGTTGTGTTCGAGCTGTTCTACCAACTGCCGCTCGGAGCGCACCGAATAAAACGCTTGTAGCAACAACGCCCGCACCACATACTCAGGAGCGGTCGAGGGACGGCCAGAGGACGAGTACATCTCATCGAACGCTGTGCTCAGAAAGCCCAGAACCACATCCGTAAGCCTCCGTATCTCGCGCAACGATGATCCTGAGGCACACGCTGCTCCAACGTTACATAGCTGAACATCCCACCCTGTAACCACTCGTCTCCACGCATACTCCATAGACGAGCCAATTGAGAAATAGACGAAGCGGGAACCTATTTCAACAAGCTCCTAGAGAGCGAACCGATCGATCCAAGGGCTGTAGGCATTTTTCGCTACAGGACAGAGACATCTCCAACATCGGCCAATACATCGGCCAATACTGACGACGTTCTAGCGTATTATCAATGAATACGGTATATTTTGCTGTCAACACTTCGGCCAATGATGCCATGCCCGAATCTCTAAGTCGAATCGAACCAGCTCTCATCGACGACCCTTCATCGGCTATCGCGGATGTAATTGCAGATCTAACGGCAGCGGTGTCGATACTCGGTAAGTTTCTCCATCCGCTCACAGCCGCGAATTTGGCCGATGCTGTGCGCATCATGAATACCTACTACAGCAATCTGATCGAAGGCCACAATACGCGGCCACGCGACATTGAGCGCGCACTGTCGGGTGAACTGGATCAGAATGAAGAACGTCGTAACCTGCAAATCGAAGCGGCAGCTCATGTCCGAGTGCAAACAGAAATAGATCAGCTGTTTATAGAGGAGACATTGCCTCCCGCGACCTCCGCCGATTTCATTCGGTGGATTCACAGTGAGTTTTATCGAGATGCTGGTCCGGCGATGCTCACCCTCAAGAATGAATCTCGCGAAATTGTCATGGCCCCCGGTCAGTGGCGGTCAAGGCCCGAACACGACAACGCAGTCGGTCGTCACCTTCCACCCTCCAGCGAGCGCGTTACGGACTTCATGCGATATTTCGAGCAACGCTATAGCCTTACGCATCTGGGGACAGCTAGCCGCATCATGGCCATCCCAGCAGCCCATCATCGCCTGAATTATATCCACCCATTTCCTGATGGAAATGGCAGGGTGAGTCGTTTGATGAGCCATGCGATGGCACATCAAACGGGCATCGGAGCGCACGGTCTATGGTCAATCTCACGCGGTCTTGCGCGAGGCCTTGAGAGTCGAAGCGAGTACAAGCGCATGATGGACTTGGCCGACATGCCACGACAGGGAGACCTGGACGGGCGAGGAAACCTCTCCCTGAAAGCACTGAAAGAGTACGTGCTCTGGTTTCTTAAGGTCTGCTTGGATCAAATGCAGTTCATGTCTGGACTGTTCGATTTGAATGAGTTGAAGCAGAGGCTCCGGACACTCGTTGAGAGGAGCAGCGCTCTCAAACCTCAAGCGGCTGCACTTCTGGAAGAAGCGCTCATGCGGGGCGAGTTCGAGAGAGGGGAGATTGCTCGTATTACAGGCCTCCCAGAACGAACTGCGCGTCGCGTGCTTACCGACGCGACTGAATTGGGATTGCTCGCTTCGTCAACGCCAAAAGGTCCTGTATCACTCCGCTTCCCCGACAGCGCCTTGGAAGAACTGTTCCCGAGGCTCTACCCACAAGTCTGACAAAGCCGAATTGGCAAGCGGCCCCTCCACTCAGATAATTTGAACCGGAGCGACACGCTCATACTTGCGCGAGTAGAAATGGGTGACTTAATTTCGCGAGAGTTCGAGAGCGGCAGTTAGGATCATCCAGCCCTTTAATTTCTGCCATTGAAGAACTACATATTGCTTGCCGGGAGCGACTCGCTTCTTCCCACCCTTCATCTTGATTGCAATGGCCCATATTCGTCGACGGAAAAGAACGCCTTATCCGGCTTTAATGCTCTTATAAATGGCCCTATGCTTCTTTCAAGTAACAAGAGAAGCGCATTATCATCACGGTCCGGCAAGCCCGCACAACGAGCATTGAAGTCAGGAAGGTCTTCCAGACCTGACAGCTACGCTGAGTTACCCTTAATCAGAAATCTCTTACTCTCCGCAGCAGGCAAAACTATGTGGCTTCTTGGAAAGAAGTGCTGCTGGGAACTCGCTTGCCGTATTCTTGATCTTTTGCTCGTTTACCTGTATCTCTGTGTATCGGCTATAGGTCTCTCTTGTAACTACCGACCGTATGTTCTCCCAATTTCTTGATGCAGCGATGTACTCAGGACTGTTGTGGATCTTGTCATACACCGTGCCGCTAGGCCACTGGGAGACTTGGACGTAATTATAGCTTCCCTGCGCGGCATCCACTACCTTCCAGAGATGGTAAGTGCACTCGGGACAGCCTGCTTTGGTGATCACCTGGTTCAAGCCGGCGATTGCAGACCGAACAGCTATCTCTGCGCTTGGCTGGTGAACATCGACCCAAAGCAGGTGAACCGCCTGGAATGGTTGGTCCGGTGCGGAGTCCTGGGCCCAAAGGCAACCAGCGAAGAGGACGATGCATAGCACTACGCGAGCACACTTTTCTAGGTAAAAACGCAAAAACATAGTTCCTCCAGAAGATCTCAATGGGACTGTTCCCAAAACTTGAGTGCAAGCAGCTTAGCTGATTTCATCTCTTGCTGTGCAAGCATTCGCTCCATTCCGCGAAGTCGCTAGCAGAAGTCGAACGAGACTATCGCAATGCGTGTTAAGCTCAAATCGTCCAGGCCATCTCTAACCACTTTCTTGCCACAAGTTACTCGGCTTAATAAAGGCTGGCATACTTACCCCTTTTACTCCGTTACTATAGAAATGGGCAAAGCGCAGAGTGTTCTCTTCCCGAACCCTGGTATTCCATTCCAGACTTCCCCACCGGAAAATATAGACCTAAGATACATCCTTTGGAGACTTAGCCCAAAATAGGGCAATTATATACTTGACTGACCAGACATATTTTGGCATACTTGGTCTATGGAAAGCCCTCGCACACTTCAGGAAGCGATTCTCTACTTTGCCGACTACGACAACTGCCGCAAGTTCCTCTCTGAATTGCGCTGGGCGGATGGCAAGGTGCGCTGCCCTCAGTGCGATTCCGATCACGTGACCTATCTAGCAGCTGCAAAACTCTACAAGTGCTACGGCAAGCATCCCAAAGCCAAGTTTTCACTCAAGGTTGGAACGATCTTCGAAGACTCCGCTCTTGGTTTGGACAAGTGGCTCCCCGCCATGTGGCTGATTGTGAACTGCAAAAACGGCATCAGCAGTTGCGAAATCGCCCGCGATCTCGGGATCACTCAGAAGTCAGCTTGGCACATGGCTCATCGCATTCGCTTTGCCCTGCATCAGGGAACGTTCAAAAAAACTCCTTTCTGGTGAAGTTGAGGCCGATGAAACGTTCATCGGCGGCAAGGCCCGCAATATGCACCTCTCAAAGCGCGCTCGCCGGATTACCGGCACTGGCGGCAAAGACAAGATTCCGGTCATGGGCATTCTGGAGCGCGGTGGCAAGATTCGTACCAGTGTTCTCGACAACCGCAAGAAGAAAGCGATTCAGGCTGAGGTTCGCAAGCATGTTGAGGCAGGTTCGGCTCTCTATACCGACTACCTCCTCTCTTACGACGGGCTGGCCAGCGAGTTTGCTCATCAGGTTGTGGATCACGCCGTCGAGTATGTCAACGGTCAAGCTCACACGAATGGGCTCGAGAATTTCTGGAGCCTCCTCAAACGAAGCATTTCCGGAACCTACGTGAGTGTGGAGCCTTTCCATCTCTTTCGCTACCTCGACGAACAGACATACCGATTCAATCAGCGCCGCAACATGGATGACTTTGATCGATTCAAGTTGGCTTGCTCCCAGATCGTTGGGAAGCGGCTGTCCTGGGACAGCCTGACAGGCAAGCAGACGGAGGCAGGGCCGAGCGTTAACTGAAAAAGAACGGGTTAGACAGAGTCGTGGGAAGCGCCGTTGATGTGAGCTAGGATTTCACGATGACAGCGCAAGAGCACAAACTCATGTTCTTAATGTTCGCTCGACAGGAGCAGCACGTCAAAGTGCTACTCAACATGCTCAAGAATCATGGTGTTGTGGACGAGGACGATCCTCTCGCGTTTCACTCAGCGGAGATTTCTGACCCGCAACGTCGCTTTGAGATAGCAAGTGGGACGGCAGAAGAGTACCTGAGGCTTGCCGCATCTTGCGGTCTAGATCGGCAAGAAGTGGCGCGTTCGCTCGCCCAACCATCTCCGCCAGTTGACGAAAAATAGTAGTTTCATCAATGTCTTCGATCATGTCACCCTTCTGCGTGCAGCACTTAACTGCTGAAGTATAGGGCCGGAGAATGTGCGCGTCAACTTCCGTTGAGTATACTGAGCGACGCACAGAAAGGAGATCGGTATGGCAGAGAAAGATCGGCTTGAGGGTATGCCTTTTACGTGTTCAAACCGGGGGTTTGAGACCAATGTCAAGAGGGGGCAGCCGCACGTTGAAGGGAGCGCGTCCGGTAGCGTGTTCCATGAGCCTCTCGTATCCAGCGGTTACACGCTGTGGCTGGAGTACGTCACCGATAAGGGTGGCGGTGAAGACAGGTTTTGGCTAATGTGGTATGACGATGAAGGAACGCCGAAGATTCCGATGAGTGGCGTTATGACAGAGCCACAGTTGAAAGATATGGTTCGCAAACTCGGAGTTCATCAAATTGGAGACTGAGATAACCTGTCTTAAAAGCAACTCTTTAGGCTTCTTCTACTTGAAAAACGGGTAGGGATTCTTCGCCGGTGAGATGGCCACCGAACTCACGTCCACGGCAAACTTGAACTTTTGACCTTTTCGTGGCGGCAGAAGAGGAACAACCTCTCGGAACGCCTTCGTGTCTTCGGGTCAATGTTCTGGACGATGACCTCCGCAGTGTCCAGAACGTCACTGCCGTCATCGTCAACAAACGAATCTTCAAGACAACCTTGTCGGCATGCGCATAGAGGAGATTACTCCTCACGCGGCCCTCGACCACCCATAACGGTCGGCGGTCGATCACAGATCGATCTCCAGAGGTGTCGGGATACGCCTGAGTATCACTGACCGAAATGCGGTTTGTGGGATCGTGTGCTTCTGCCTCAAAGTTCTTAGTTAATCTCAGCTCTGGACGGCCAAGTAGACGCAGAGACCTTTGTTGCTTGGTGACAGCCAAAACAAACCATCACCAGCGTTATGGCGGTAGCCTTCATGGTGCGACGCAGAACGATGTTGTTCATGCACAACATCGTAGCCTAAACACCTCATGACCCTAAAGGGGTGGCAAACGACATTTCCGTGCGGCTGGGCCGTAGACTTCAGGATCTCAGGACCAAACGCGGCTGGACGCAGTTCTACCTCGCTGAGGTGTCTGGACTCGGAAGAGCACACATCTCGCAACTTGAAAATGGGCGGCGCGAAGCGGGCCTCCGAGCGATCGAAATGCTCGCCACGTGCTTCGACATGACAGTTTCAGAGTTCTTGAATGGTGTCTAAGTGGTCAAATCTTCTCATGAAGGCGTCTCCGGCTTGGCCGTGGGCGCCTTCGGTGCTGGCTTCGCAAAAGGGCTTGGAGGAAGTGCACTCTTTGGCACCTTGAGCACCGTCTGAACAGCCTGCCTAAACCGATCAAAGGCCTCTGGCCCCTCGTTCATCTCCGGATGCGGCCTTGGCTTTTTCATACGAAGATTGTAGATCATGGCGTACATTGACTGCCATGCCAACAGTCCGTTTCCTTGGCAAGGTTCTGCCCACTGCGACACCGATCTCACTGTCAGCTCTCCCAGAGGTAGACTTTCCGGCGCCCGAGCAGGGCCTTACCAAAATGCACTTCGTCATTACTGTTGTCGCTTCAAATATCGAGGTGACTATTAATCTGAACAGGTTTCTGGCTGACGACGTTTGCGTTATCTACAACCGAGCTTTTGACTTGGCACGAGCCTGCGTTGACACGGTGTCATTTGCAACGGGACAGGGTTTCACTATCAATTTGGAGGTTTTCGTAGACCCAGTTGGACCAATCGGGTACCTGTCCCCGCAAAACCCTGACCTAGGCGCTCTCTGTACTTTCTTGACTTTCCCAACAGTCACTCCAAAAGATCAGAAGACTTTTGAGACGGCCTTGAAGGTCGTGCTCTCTGAACCCCCGCTATTCATTGCGCTGAACGATCTCATTCAAGCAAACATACTCCCGCACCACGCGCCAACTAATTGCGGGCGAGTCTTGGACAGTTTGCGCAAGTTGGTGGCTCCCACGGTGGATTCGAAGAAAGGCTGGCCCATACTACAGAACGTTGTTCACGCTGACGCGGCCTATATGAAACGGGTTAGCGACCTATCAACCAATCCGCGCCACGGTGATCGTTCCTTCATATCAGGCAAAGACACCACTGAATCGCTGCAGCGGACTTGGGCAATAATGAATCGCTTCTTGGAATACCGTAAAGGCGGAAACCAGTCCCTATCCTTGGCTGATTTTCCTTTCCTTCTTGGATAATTCCCAAGCTTCGATCATGTCTCTCCAGGTTCCTGCTGCGTTCTCATCATGGGCTTCATACCATCCGGCCTCAAGCATCGCTTCGGTAGGCTTGCGGGGAACAAGTACGTAATCTTCGCTGTTTTTTACATTGGTGCTCATTTAGGACACCCCTTGGTCAGTCAGATAAGTAGTTACCCAAAATAGAGGAAGCGGGCATATCTCGGCTATCCCGCCTTAGCCATATGATGAAAGACGTGAGCCTCGCCCCATCCATCCCAGCCACTTTCCACGACTTCCTCGGCAACAGCCAGGCCGTCGAAGGCCTCCGCATGGCCATCGCCGCCGGACGCCTGCCGCACTCGCTCATCCTTGCCGGCCCCCAGGGCGCCGGCAAATATACTCTCGCCCTCATGCTTGCGCTCGCGCTCGAGTGCGAGCGCCAACCCCGCGAGCTCTGGTCCACGGGCCAGTCCCTCGCCTCCTACTGCGGCGTCTGCTCGAACTGCACGCGCATCGCTTCCGCCATCGACCTTTCCGCCCAGGTCGACGCCGCCGTCGCCGCCCGCGAAGCCCTCTCCGCCACCGACCAGAAAGACACCCGCGTCCTCCTCCAGCCCCACCCCGACGTCCTCATCCTCCCGCCCGATCCCCCGCAGCTCCTCATCAAACTCGGCCAGGTCCGCACCCTCATCGCCAGCGCCCAGTACCTCCCCGCCGAGGCTCCCCGCAAAGTCTTTCTCCTCACCGCCGCCAGCTTCATGAAAGAAGCCGCCAACTCGCTCCTCAAAATCCTCGAAGAGCCTCCCGCCTACGCCCACCTCATTCTCTGCGCCGAAAACCCCGGCGAGCTCCTGCCCACCATTCGCTCCCGCTGCGCCCTCGTCCGCCTCGGCGCCCTCCCCGTCGAGGACCTGGAGATGATGCTCCGCGACCGCCGCCCCGACTGGGACCCCACTCACCGCACACTCGTCGCCCGCCTCGCCCAGGGCGCCGCCGGCCGAGCCCTCGGCTTCCACCTCCCCGGGTATCTCGCCGCCCGCGCCGACGCCCTGCTCCTGCTCCGCTCCGCCCTCACCGACCCCGACCACACCCCCCTCTTCAAAATGACCGAAACCTATCGCGCCGGCGCCGAAGGCCAGCTCAAAACCACCACTCTCCTCCGTACCCTCGGCCTGCTCCTCGAAGATCTGCTCCTGCTCCAGGCCGGCACCCCCGAGCTCGTCCGCAATATCGACCTCCGCCCCGAACTGGACCGCCTTGCCGCCAGCGTCACCTTCGCCTGGATTGAAAACGCCAGCCGCGGCCTCGACCAGGTCGCCAGCGGAATGCGCCGCAACCTGCTCCGCAGCCTCTCGCTGGACGCCTACGCGGCCGGCCTCGCAAACTAAGCCGCAGCGGGCTTACTATCTGCCGCGAGCGCGATTTTCTTCTGCGACTCAAGCGCGGCCAGCCTCTTTTCAAGCGCTTCCCGCACCAGCGTGTACGTGTCGCTCCCGAGCGGAAGCCGCAGCGGAGCCGGGCTTTCGTCCACACAATCGATCATTGCCTGAGCGACTTTGGCGGCGTCGCCTGGACTGGGAAACGCATGGTCCGCTACCATCCTGCGTACATCGCCAACCGGCGTCCTGTCATACACCTCCAGGCTCGGAGGGGAGACCATTCCGGCTGAAAAATTGGTACTGGTCGCGCCCGGCTCGACGATCGTAAACTCGATCCCAAACGGCGCCACCTCCTGCGCCACCGACTCCACAAATCCCTCGATGCCCCACTTGGTCGCGTGATATAGGCTGAACGCGGGAAAAGCAAACTGGCCGCCGGTCGAGGACACCTGCAGGACACGCCCGCCGCCCTGCTCCCGCAGGTGTGGAATCGCGCTGCGGATCACCTGGATCGAGCCGATCAGGTTGGTGTCTATCTGGTGTCGGATCTGCTCATCGCTCACCTCCTCCGCAGCTCCGAAAAGACCGTAACCTGCGTTATTTACCACCACATCAATCTTGCCCAGCTGCGCAAAGGCCGAGTCGACCTTCCCTCGAATGGCGTTGGTGTCCGTAAGATCCAGGTACGTCAGCCAGAGCTGTTCCCCGTATTTCGCCTGCACATCGTCAAGCTGCTCCAGCTTGCGAGCCGTACCCGCAACGCGGTCACCGCGCTCCAGAAGCTTCTCCGTCATCAAGCGGCCAAACCCGCTATTGACTCCCGTAATGAACCAAGTCCGTTGCGGCATAGTCATCCTCCAAGAAACTCAGTGCCTACAGCGTGATCCGGCACATGCTTTAGGATGAGCGCTCCGCTCAAAGGGACCCACGTCATCGCCCATTTGTCACTCGAACCAGTGGCTCCGTAAGCTTACCGGGCAGCCTTGTGCAGCCGGTCGCGGATCGCCTCGCCAATCCCAGATACCTCTGGAACAGGACAGACGACGATACTCGCACCGGCGTCGTCCAGCTCGCGCAATCCCTGAAACAGCCGCTGCGCCAGCCTCTCCGGTTCCTGCCATGGCCCCCAGCGATACACCCGCTGCGCGCAGGATCCCTCCCAGCCATCCGGAAGCATCACGCCAATCGTCTCCACGCCGTCAAACACCCGGTCGATCGCCTGCACCAGCGCGGCTTCGAGGGACCGGCCGGTACGCTCTGCCGCGGAGCGCTCCTCTTCTACCAGCACCAGCCTGGCACGAGGCGCATAATGCCGCAGGCCAACGCCAGGGGACGGAAGACCTTCGGGAGACGACGGAGAAAGCTCACCCGGCACAAAGATTTCCGCACAGTCGACCACCGTCTCCAGCATGTGCCGGTCGATAGCCCCCGGCCGGTAGATACGCACGCCCTGGTTGGTGATCTCGGCCACGGTGGACTCCAGGCCGACCTCGGTCGGACCGCCATCGAGCATCGCGTCGATCCGCCCATCCAGATCCCCCAGCACATGCGCAGCCGTCGTCGGGCTCGTGTGCCCAAAGGTATTCGCGCTCGGCGCCGCCACCGGAACACCCGCTTGCCGGATCAACTCGAGCGCCACCGCATGAGCCGGCATGCGCACCCCTACGAGCGGTCGCCCTGCCGTCACCGCATCCGGGATCGCGGCCGTTCGTGGCAGCAGCAGAGTCAGCGGACCCGGCCAGAAGCGCGTTATCAACGCCTCCGCCGCTCTCGGCACCAGGCATACCCGCTCCAGCATCGCCCGGTCCGACACATGCACGATCAACGGGTCCCAATAGGGTCTCTGCTTGGCCCGGAAGATGCCCTCCACCGCAGACGCGGAAAGAGCGTCGGCTCCCAGGCCATACACCGTCTCAGTGGGGAAAGCGACTAGGCCTCCCTCGCGGAGAATTTTAGCGGCGTAAGCGATCGCCTCGGGACGACGGGCATCGAGGCGTTGAGTTAGGAGCGGCAAATCCACAGAGCTCTATCGTAAACGCAGGGGAAAGCGCTTCTTCAGACGAAAACCTTCGCCGCTCCGCCGTATACTCTCCCACATGCAGGCTGCCGAAATCGAGTTGAAGTTCCGTGTCCACTCTCCATCCACACTCGAACGGCGGCTCACCCAGCTTGGCTATCATCTGGACACCGCTCGCACGCTCGAGCGAAATACGCTCTACGACACGCCGGACCGGACGCTCCGCGCACGTGGCGAACTGCTGCGCGTGCGCGAGTACGGTGGGCGCGCCACGGTCACCCACAAGCGGCATCCCGAACACGAGGACCTCACCAGCCGCTATAAAGTCCGCATCGAAACCGAGTCCGAGGTCGCAGACGGGGCAGCCCTGGCTGAGATCTTTTCCCGCCTCGGCTACTGCCCTGCCTTTCGCTATGAAAAGTACCGCAGCGAATATTCCCATCCCTGCCATGCCGGCGCGCACGTGGTGCTCGATGAAACCCCGATTGGCGCTTTCGCGGAGCTTGAGGGCCCTACCGCGTGGATCGACATTACGCTCTCCGACCTCGGCATCAGCATCTCCGATTGCCTGACCGAGAGTTATGGCAAGCTGTTCCTTGCGTGGCGCGCGGAGACCGGCAGCCCTGCCGAAAACCTGACTTTCGAAGAAGTCGCTTCTCCTATTTTGGCCGGCAGATAAGGAGCACGGAAACAGAAATTTGTTTAGCGAAAACGGAAAACAGGCCTCATGTTTTCCCATGAACTGCCGATATGGTCTTCAAGGACGCCGACATCGCTCTGGATGGCTCCTGGGAGGACAGCATGAAGGTGGATACAAGACTCACTATCGGCACGGGCATCCTGGTATTTGCAATCTTCATCAGTGCCGGCATTGCCCAATGGCGTCTAGCAGAAGCAATCCGTTCGAAGACGTCCTTGGCTCACGGAAAGCCGATCCGTGTCGAGCTTCAGCAGTTGCGCAAGGATCTCGCAGAGACCTCTCTTACGTTGGCATCGTCCATGCTCGAGACGCCGGAGTTCCCGGCTCGCCGCGACCCGGACACCGGCGGCATCCCCGAGCTGCGCCGGCTGAAAACTCACACCGTTGAGCTCCAACATCTTGCGGAGGATCCGGAATCCGGTCCGGCGGCAGCCAAGTTGTTTGCCATCGTCTCCCAGATCCGCGAGCTTACGCAGCTTGAAACCCAGGTCGAAACATTGACGGCGGAAGCAGGCTCAGGCAAGCAGCAAGCAAAGACAATGCTGGTGCAGCAGGTGCTTCCGCTCCGAATGGGTCTCGAGCAAGCCATAGAATCCTTTCTCCAGACCGAGATAACGCTGCGGGATCGGGAGATCGAGAATCTCAGCGATCTGAATGAAAAGACCGTCAGGTTGCTCTGGATCGCAGTTCTGGTGTGCGCTCTGCTGAGCAGCGCTCACTTCTTCTTGTCGGCGCGCCGCCTGAAGGCTGTGAGTCTCATCGCCAACCGTGCTGAGGCGATTGCGTCGGGAGATCTCACCGGCACGGAACTCGGGATCAAGTCAGTCGACCCCATTGGAGCGCTCGCTCAAGGCATGCAGTCGATGCAGACAGCGTTGGCATCGGTGATCGGCACCGTAACCAGTACAGCCGGCACACTCTCCTTAGGCGCAGTGTCCATGCGTTCGGCTTCAGACCAGATGCATCGGCGCATCGACCAGCAGGCCCAGCAGACTCAGCAGGCAGCAACGGCCATGTCCGAGATGTCCGCCTCGATCGCCGAGGTGTCCAGGCACACTCAGTCGGCTGCGGAGACGGCCCGTTCCGCGGCACAAACGGCGCGCGAAGGAGGAATCATTGTTCAGCAGATGCTTGGCTCCATGCACTCCATCGCCTCCGCAGTCACCGAGACCAGCAATACTGTGGGCTTGCTCGGCGAGGACTCCAAGCGAATCTCGCAAATCGTCACCGTCATCGACGAGATCGCTCGCAAGACCAATCTGCTGGCCTTGAACGCAGCGATCGAAGCCGCGCGCGCCGGCGACCAGGGCCGTGGTTTCGCCGTCGTCGCAGGTGAGGTAAGACGGCTGGCCGAATCCACCGCGCAGGCCACCGGAGAGATTGCAGGCATGATCCAGGGCATTCAGGACCGGACCAGAACCGCCATTGCCAGCATGGCGTCCGGAACCGGTACGGTCAAGGAAGGTGTTATCACCACCAACCAGGCGGGAGAGGCGCTCGAGCGCATCATCGGCATGGCGGAACGCGTGGACCGCATGATCACGCAAATCGCGATCGCCGCGTCGCAGCAGGCAATGGCCGCCGATCAATCCAGTGCCTCGCTTGATTCCATTCACTCGCTCGCAAATGAAAACCTGGAGGAGATGTCGACGACCAAGGCCGGCATTGACGGCCTGCGTGGAACGATCGTCCGGCTTGAGAAGCAAGTCGATCGCTTCCAGATAGCACAGATAACCGTAGCTTAGCCAGCAGGATCATGCCAATGGGCAGCACATTGCGCTGCCCATTCTGCCTCAGAAAATCTGAAAGTTTACTTCGACGTTCATCTCTACCGGAACAGGATGGCCATTTTCCATCGCAGGCTTGAACTTGTACTGACGAACTGCCTCCATGGCCTTCTCATCCAAGCCGAGCCCAATGCCACGCAGCACACGGACGTGGGTGGGACGGCCATTTGTATCCACCTGGAGATAAACCAAGACATTCCCGGCAACCTTCGCCTTCCGGGCCTCTTCGGAGAACTCCGGCTCAGGCGCAAAAAGCACCACCGGCGCGGAGACGCCGCCGCCGATCCGGCGTACACCGCCACCCATATTTCCGCCGCTGCCCGGACCGATGCCGCTGCCGTTTCCCGACCCGATTCCAGTTCCCCGCCCGTTGCCAAGCGACGTTCCCACATTCGGGGAGTTGGGCATACCCAGATTCGGTACGTCCACCTTGGCCATCTTGATATTCTGGTCCACGTCGACCGTCACAGGAATGTTGATCTTCGGCGCTTCAAGCGGCGGAGCCTTCGGAGGATTGATCTGGTCCGGCGCAAACTTTGGAGGATTGCCTTTGCTCACCGGAGCCGGGCCCTTCTGGCCTCCGCCGCCTCCCATCACCTGTGCCTTGGGCGGCGCCATCGGGGGCGGAGGCGGAGGAGCCAGCAAGGTAATTTCCTGTACCTTCTTCGGTGCGATGATGCCCGTCTTCTTTGCAGCAATCCAGAGCAGCAAGGCAATTACGGCGATGTTGATCACCGTCGAAACCACGGTCGACGTGGGATCGCGCTTGACCGCCATGCGGTCGACAACTGGAATCGGCGTGGACGTCAGCTCAAGCGGAGGAAGCTTGGTCGGGAAAAACACGTCCCGAAAGCTGCTTACCAACGATTGAAAGACACCCTGTTCGGCATCGCCCAGGTCACCGCTCAGTCGCACCGACTCGGTAGGCTGCAGGTTGTGGATCGGCCTGCCCCCGCCATCTTCCGGGGACAACAGAATGTTGTTCGCCATAAACTTGTTCGCCCCTGGCCGGTAGGAAAGCGTACTCCGCTCAGCACCCTGCCATTTCTGTGAATCGTTCCGGTCTCATTGCCGGTTGCTGGTACAGCGACGCGAGCCTGGCCCCCAACGCTTATCTTACAGCGGTTACGCGCGCCCGGTCTCTGGAGATTGGACGCAGAAGAAGGCCACGAGGTCTCGTCCGGGAGACGGCCATCTTCACCGGCCGAACGAAGTCTCCCGCTAACCCGATACAATCAGAGTTTCCGGACCGGTGAGTCGATCATCGGGATGAGAGGATGCATGTCTGACGTGCGAAGCGAACCGCAAAAGGCCGAAAGTGCCGCGCCCAAGCCGCTGAAGGCGACGCTGAATCTGCCCGAGACGGCTTTTTCCATGAAGGCCAACCTTCCCCAGAACGAACCGGCGCGCCTGGCCGGATGGTTGCAGGACGATCTCTACGGACAAATCCGGGCCGCCCGCGCCGGCGCACCCAAGTACATCCTGCACGACGGGCCGCCCTACGCCAATGGCGCCATCCATCTCGGCCACGCCCTCAACAAGTGCATCAAGGATTTCATCGTCAAAACCAAGACCATGGCCGGCTTCGATGCCCCCTACGTGCCCGGCTGGGACTGCCACGGCCTCCCCATCGAAATCAAGGTCGACGAGCAGCTCGGCCGCAAGAAGCTCGACATGCCCGCCATCAGCGTCCGCCGCGCCTGCCGCGAGTACGCCCAGAAGTACGTCGACCTCCAGCGCCAGCAATTCCAGCGCCTCGGCGTCTTCGGCCGCTGGAACGACCCCTACCTCACCATGTCCTTCGGCTACGAGGCCAGCATCCTCGAAACCTTCTACGCCTTCTTCGAGCAAGGCTTTGTCTACAAAGGCCTAAAGCCCGTCTTCTGGTGCATCCACGACCAGACCGCCCTCGCCGAGGCTGAAGTCGAGTACCAGCAGCACACCTCACCGTCGGTCTACGTTCGCTATAAGCTCACCAGCAACGAGAGTCTGCCTGATCTCACATTCATTGCGCAAGACGTCTACACGATCATCTGGACGACGACACCCTGGACGATCCCCGCTTCGCAGGCGGTCGCTTTCAATCCAGAGTTGGAGTATGTAGCCCTCCAGAATGTTGATCGCAACATTTATATCGTCGCTGCGTCGCTCTCGGAACAGGTCAAGCAGTCCTGCAACATGCCCGACGCGAGCGAGATCGGCCGATTCAAAGGAGTAGAACTCGACGGAACTAGCTTTCAGCACCCCTTCTTCGATCGCACGGTTCACGGCGCACTGGCGGACTACGTCACCGCCGACCAGGGCACCGGAGCCGTCCACACCGCGCCCGCCCACGGCGTCGACGACTTCTACACCGGCAAGCGCTACAACCTGCCTGAGCTTCAATACGTCGATAACGCCGGCCGCCAGCGCAACCTGCCCGACGGCCAGTGGACCTTCGAGTCGCAGACCGTCTTCGAATCGAACCAGGCCATCACCGAGCTGCTCCGCGAACGCGGTGCCCTGCTCTCGGCCACCTTCTTCGAGCACAGCTACCCCCACTGCTGGCGCTGCCACAACCCCGTCATCGTCCGCGCCACCGAGCAGTGGTTCATCTCGATGGAAACCCCCATGCCCGCCCCCGACGGCACCTCCTCTACCTTCCGCCGGCGCGCCCTCGACGAGATCAAGACCGTCACCTGGGACCCCGCCTGGGGCGAAGAGCGCATCTCGAACATGATCGCCACCCGCCCCGACTGGTGCATCTCCCGCCAGCGCATCTGGGGCGTCCCCATCGCCGTCTTCCTCTGCAACCGCTGCCATGAGCCGCTGCGCTCAGAGACCGTCAACCGCAGCATCGTCGAGCTCTTCCGGCAGCACTCCGCAGACGCCTGGTACACCAAAGCCCCCGCCGAGCTGCTCCCCCCCGGCACCCAGTGCGCCTCCTGCGGCAACGCCGACCCCTCCGAGTTCCGCAAGGAGATGGACATCCTCGACGTCTGGTTCGAGTCCGGCGCAAGCTGGCACGCCGTCCTCGACGTCGAACCGGAACTCGGCTTCCCTGCCGACCTCTACACCGAGGGCGGCGACCAGCACCGCGGCTGGTTCCACTCTTCCCTGCTCACCAGCGTCGCCCTGCGCGGCGTCGCGCCCTACCGCATGGTCGCCACCTCCGGCTGGACGCTTGACGAACAGGGCCGCGCCTTCTCGAAATCTCTCGGCAACGGCGTCGACCCTGTCGACGTCGCCAAGCGCCTCGGGGCCGAGATCATCCGCCTCTGGGTCGCCTCCGTCGACTTCCGCGAAGACGTCGCCGCCAGCGAGCCTCTCATGCAGCGCGTCGGCGACAACTACCGCAAGCTGCGCAACACCCTCCGCTTCCTACTCGGCAACCTGCATGACTTCGTCCCGGGTCTCCATGCGATCGCGTTTGAGCGCATGGAAGCGTTAGACCAGTACATCCTCGCGCGCACCGCGGAGCTCGACGCCGCCATCCGCAAGGCCTACGACGACTTCGAGTTCCACCGCGCCTACCACGCCCTCAACGAGTTCGTGAACACCGACCTCAGCGCCCTCTACCTCGACGTCCTCAAGGACCGCCTCTACACCCTCGCCCCCAACCACCCCGCCCGCCGCTCCGCCCAGACCGCCCTCTGGCGCATCGCGGAGGCGCTCGTCCGCCTCATCGCCCCCATCCTCAGCTTCACCGCCGACGAGGTCTGGCCGCTGCTCCCGCACGTCGAAGGCCGAGAGTCCAGCGTGCATTTAGCCCTCTTCCCCGACCTCGCCGACATCATTCCCGGAATAGGCGATGAGGAAACCAAAGCAGAATGGCTAGGAGTAATGGCTCTGCGCGACAGGGTATTAGCTCAGCTGGAGGTGCTCCGGTCAAGAAAGGAAATTGGCAAGTCGATGGAAGCCGTCGCCACGATCTACGTGAAGGATGACGTTGAGCAACGACAGTGGAAGAAGTACGTCAAGGCATTGCCTGAGCTCTACAACATCTCAGAGATCTCTGTAGTTCTTCGGCCTGACCGCGAAACTGAATACATTCCCGGTCTCGCTGTCCAACGCTCCACCCAGCCCAAGTGCGAGCGCTGCTGGCGCTACGTCCCCGACGTAGCCGATGACCCCCGCTTCCCCACCGTCTGCCTGCGCTGCGCCGAAGCTCTCGAAGCCATCGGCTACCCCGCCTATGCCGCTCCCCTGGAGACCGTGCAGTGAGCGCCCAACCCATCCGCATCCGCGACGCCCGCCCCTGGATCCTCCTCATCGCCGCGGCCATCATCCTGCTGGACCGCCTCACCAAGATTTGGGTCTCGAACCACATCGATCGCGGCCACTTCCTCACCGTCATCCCCGGCATCTTCCGCCTCTCGCACGTCTATAACACCGGCGCCGCCTTCTCGCTCTTCGCCGAGTCCCTCTCCCCCACCCTCGTCCGCAACGGCCTCATCGCCTTCTCCGTCGTCGCCGTCCTCGTCGTCCTCGGCATGATCTCGCAGATGGGCCGCATCTTCACCCCCAGCGGCGTCGCCCTCGGCCTCATCCTCGGCGGAGCCCTCGGCAATCTTTACGACCGCATCCGTTTCTCCTACGTCATCGACTTTCTCGAAGTCCGCATCATCCACTACCACTGGCCGGACTTCAACGTAGCCGACTCCGCCATCGTCGTAGGCGCCTGCCTGCTCCTGCTCGAAATCTTCCGCACCCAACCCGCGCAGTCATAACGCCTCACGTACGCCAAATGCCTGCGAAAGCATACACTCAGCCCCACCGCCCGCAGAAGAACACGCCGGGTGCCCCATCCTTCGAGTCTCATTCGAAGGGTGGGGTATCGAGCAAAGCTCGACCGCCTTTCGTTGCCGCCGACTCCCACGCAGCTCTCCATCGACAAGCCCTTGGAGCACGCGACTTGCAAGGCCTCTTCCTCCTGTAAGCGCAATCGCCCAAAATGCAGGAAAATAGAAGTTTGCGTATGAACGATCAAATCACCATCCGCGGCGCGCGCACTCATAACCTCAAGGGCATCGACGTCGACATCCCGCACAACGCCCTCACCGTCGTCTCCGGCGTCTCCGGCTCCGGAAAAAGCTCGCTCGCCTTTGACACCGTCTACGCCGAAGGCCAGCGCCGCTACGTCGAATCCCTCTCCGCCTACGCCCGCCAGTTTCTCGAGCGCATTGAAAAACCCGACGTCGACCACATGGACGGCCTCGCCCCTGCCATCGCCATCAAGCAGAAGAACCAGACCCGCAACCCACGTTCCACCGTCGCCACCGCCACCGAGATCTACGACTATCTCCGCCTGCTCTTTGCCCGCTGCGGAACCGTCACCTGCCTCCACTGCGGCGGCACCGTCCAGCGCGACACCGTCGACGAAGTCGTCGCGACCATGCTCGCCCTCCCCGAAGCCACGCGCATCTACGCCCTCTTCCCCATCGTCCGCGCCGAGATCAAGCTCGAACCCCTGCAGCCCGCCTCCACCGAGCAGCAACTCGAGCCACCCAAACCCGTCAAGCGCGCCGCAAAGAAGTCTGCGAAATCCACCCCCAAGCCCTCCGGCAACATCGCCGCCGAAACCCTCACCGACACCCTCAAAGCCCGCCTCATCGAACTCCGCGGCCGCGGCTACAACCGCCTCTTCCAGAACGGCGCGATCGTCGAGTTCTCCACCCCCGAGTCCCTCCTAGAACTCGACTTTTCGCAACCCATCTTCGTCCTCGTCGACCGCCTCGCCCTGTCCCCCGAAGTCCGCTCCCGCCTCGTCGACGCCATCGAGACCGGCTATCGCGAGGCCGGCGAGATCCAGTTCCAGCTGCTTACCAGCCCCGACCACGAGAACGCCGCGAAGCGGTTCTCCTCCGCCTTCGAGTGCACCTCCTGCCACCGCGCCTACCGCGAGCCCGAACCCCGCCTCTTCTCCTTCAACAATCCCTTCGGCGCCTGCCCCCGCTGCCAGGGCTTCGGCAACACCATCGACTTCGATCCCGCGCTCATCGTCCCCGACCTCTCGAAGACCCTCGACCAGGGCGCCGTCCATCCCTGGAGCGCCGGCAAGTACCGCCCGCACCACGCTGAAATGATTAAGGCCGCCAAGGCCGCCGGCATCCCCACCAACGTCCCCTGGTACGACCTCACCCCCGCCCAGCAGCAGGTGATCGAGGACGGCGCCGGCACCTTCTCCGGCATCCGCGGCTTCTTCGCCGAGCTCGACCAGAAAAAATACAAGCTCCACGTCCGCGTCTTCCTCTCCAAATACCGCGGCTACGCCACCTGCCCCGACTGCCGCGGCACCCGCCTCCGCGCCGAGGCCCGCGCCGTCAACATCCGCTCCGGCGACACCCCGCCGAAAAACATCAGCGAAGTCACCGCCCTCACCATCACCGCCGCCACCCACTTCTTCGACAATCTCACCCTCTCACCCGCGCAGATGGAGATCGCCGGCAAGGTCCTCGAAGAAGTTCGCCAGCGCACCCACTTCCTCCATCAGGTCGGCCTCGACTACCTCACCCTCGACCGCCTCTCCTCCACCCTTTCCGGCGGTGAATCCCAGCGCATCCAGCTCGCCACCTCCCTCGGTTCCCGCCTGGTCGGCGCCCTCTACGTCCTCGACGAGCCCTCCATCGGCCTCCACACCCGCGACACCGCCAAGCTCATCCGCATCATGGAAGATCTCCGCGACCTCGGCAACACCATCCTCGTCGTCGAGCACGACCCCGACGTCATCCGCGCCGCCGACTACCTCCTCGACCTCGGGCCCGGAGCCGGCGAGCTCGGCGGCCAGCTCCTCGCCGCCGGCACCGTCGCCCAGGTCACCGCAGACCCCGACTCCATCACCGGCAAATACCTCTCCGGCCGCCTCACCATCCCCGTCCCCAAGGCCCGCCGCGAGCCCGGCCGCGAGCACCTCAAGCTCACCGGCGCCCGCATCCACAACCTCCGCGGCGTCGACCTCGACATCCCCCTCAACCTGCTCTGCTGTGTCACCGGCGTCTCCGGCTCCGGCAAATCCACCATCGTCCACCAGGTTCTCTACCGCGCCCTCCAGCAAGCGCTCGGCCAAACCGAATCCGGCGACCCCAGCTCCCTCTTCCGCGGCCTCTCCGGCGTGCAGCACCTCAACGAGGTCATCCTGGTCGACCAGTCCCCCATCGGCCGCACCCCGCGCTCCAACCCCGTCACCTACATCAAGGCCTTCGACGACATCCGCGCCCTCTTCGCCGCGCAGCCCGACGCCAAACGCAAGAACTTCGCCGCCGGCGCCTTCTCTTTCAACGTCCCCGGCGGCCGCTGCGACGTCTGCGAAGGCGACGGCACCGTCACCGTCGAAATGCAGTTCCTCGCCGACATCGAGCTCCCCTGCGAGGAGTGCAACGGCACCCGCTACAAAGCCGCCATCCTCGACATCAAGTACAAGAACCGCAACATCTTCGACGTCCTCTCGATGACCGTCAAGGAAGCCCTCGTCTACTTCGCCGGCCACCCTAAGATCGTCGACAAGCTCTACGTCCTCGACGAGGTCGGCCTCTCCTACGTCCGCCTCGGCCAGTCCGCCACCACGCTCTCGGGTGGCGAAGCCCAGCGCGTCAAGCTCGCCTCCCACCTCGCCACCGCCCGCTCCATCGTCAACCGCAGCGGCGCATCCAACGACGCCGCCGCCCGCGCCCGCAGCCGCACCCTCTACATCCTCGACGAGCCCACCACCGGCCTCCACTTTGACGATGTCGCCAAGCTCCTCGCCGCCTTCCACAAGCTCATCGAGGGCGGCGGCTCGCTCCTCGTCATCGAGCACAATCTCGACGTCATCAAATCCGCCGACTGGGTCATCGACATGGGCCCCGAGGGCGGAGACGCCGGCGGACAGGTCGTCGCCACCGGAACCCCGGAAGACATCGCCGCCCACCCCGCCAGCCACACCGGCCACTGGCTCGCACCCGTCCTTCACACCACCGCGCAACCGGACGAGGTCGAGGTCCCCGCGTGAAATCGATCCTCCTCGCCCTGACCCTCTCCGCCTCCGCTGCCCGCGCGCAGGACTTCCACACCGACGTACCCACACAGCCCGCTCCCCAAACCGCCCAGCGCCAGCAAGCCAATGCCGCGCTCGAAGCCCACGACTTCGAGCGCGCCCTGAAGCTGCTCACCCCGCTCGCCGAAGCCAGCCCCAAAGACGCCCGCCTCCTCTACGATCTCGGCTCTGCCCAGGACGCCCTCGACCAGGCCTCCGCCGCCGAACAAAGCTACCGCACCGCCATTACCGACGACCCCACCTTCGCCGAGCCGCACGTCGCCCTCGGCCTTCTGCTGGCCCGCGCCGGCCGTTTCGATGACGCCCGCACCTCCCTGCTGGCCGCCACCAAACTCACCGCCACTGACGCCTCCCTCCGCGCCCGCGCTTGGCGAGCCCTCGCCCGCCTCGACTCTAAATCCCACCCCACCGACGCCAGCGCCGAGCTCCTCGAAGCCCTAAAACTCTCCCCCGAAACCCCCGACGATACGCTCCTCGCCGCCCAGCTCGCCCAGGCCACGCCCGGCAACTCCGCCGACGCCGAAGCGGCCTACCGCCATCTGCTCGCCGTACGTCCCGACGATCCCGCCGCCGCCGCCGCGCTGGCTCACCTTCTTGTTACGCAGAAACGTTCAGCCGAAGCCGAACCGATCCTCGCCTCTGCGCTCGCCGCCCATCCAGGCGACCCCGCCCTTACCGCCCAGCTCGCCGCGCTCGACCGCGCCCAAGGCAAGACGCCCGAAGCCATCGCACTCATGGAGCAGCTCCATCAGGCTCAGCCCCAGGACGCGAACATCACCCGTCTGCTGGCCGACCTCTACCTCGACGCAGGCGCCGACGCCAAGGCCGAGCCTCTGCTCACCCGCCTCGCCACCCAGGACCCAAAGAACACCGGCCTCGCCGAGGACCGCACCCGCGCCCTCATTCATCTCAAGCGCTTCTCCGAAGCGCAAAGCGTGCTCGCCCCGCTCGTCGCTCAGCCATCCATCTTCCCTGCCCCCGCCGACTTCGGCCAGATGGCCGGCGAATTAGCCTTTGTTTGCTCCCAGAACAATGATCCATCGGGTGCATTGCATGCCATCGATGTGCGTGCTACAGTTCTTCCAACTTCGGTGCCGATTCTCTTTCTCACGGCCATCTCGCAAGACAAGCTGCACCACGTCAAGCTTGCGCAGCAGGCCTATAAGGAGTTTTTGGCGGCATCGAACGGAAGCCATCCCGATGAGGAGTTCGAGGCCCAGCACCGCCTCGTAGCTCTCGAACACACGAAGTGACGCAACCCGCCCCACCCCGCAGGTGCACCATGAGACTTTCCCTCGCACGTGCCGCCCTCGTCCTGATCGTCTCGTCTTCACCCGCCTATGCTGCCCCAAACGGAGGTTTTGCGCTCGACTCCGCCGGCCTGGCCCAGCTGGAATCCCGCGCAGAACACGCCAGTGCTCGCGAGCAGTGCTACCTCTACACCGAGCTCGTCCAGGCCTACATCGATCTCGCCGGTCATCAAGTCTCGGCGGGAGAAATGGAGCAGGCCTTCGCCAGCATGAAGCGCGTCCAGGCCTTCGCCGACCGCGCCCACGCCGGCATGGCCAGGGACAGCAAGCGCCTCAAGGATGCCGAGATGGTCGTCCACGCCGCCACTTACCGGCTGGAACAGGCGATGCATGCGGTCTCGGACGAAGACCGGGCCGTCTTTGAAACCACCATGAAGCAGCTCAACAAGGTGCATGAAGAGTTGCTGGCGCAGGTGTTCGCCCACTAAAGTAGCTAAGCTCCCAACCCCACCAATCCACGTCATCCTGAGCGAAGCGAAGGACCCCTGTCTTGGTTCTTGCTGTTGTTCGTTCTAGCCCTTCAGCATGAGATACGCGATGCCGCGCACCACCCCACCCCGCAGCCATCCCGCCACCCGCAGAACGCTACTCCGCGCGCTTACCGCCGCCCTCCTGTTTCCGCTCGTCCGGCCCCTCGTCGCGCAGGCTCACGAGTCCGCACTCTCCGAAGGCGAAGTCGAGAAGCTGCGCGACACGGCCTACTACCCGCCGGAGCGCGTGCTGGCCTTCATCGCCTTTCTCGACCAGCGCACCAACGAGATCGACCGCCTCGGCAAAGGGACGCGCCGACCCGGCCGAGAGCAGGACATCGACGACCAGATGCAGCAGTTTGCCTCCATCGCCGACGACCTCGACGATAATCTCGACGAGTACGACAAACACCATCGCGACATTCGCAAGGTTCTGCCCAAGCTCGTGGCCGCGACCGAGCGCTGGGGAACCACGCTCAAAACTCCTTCCGAACATCCTGTCTACACTTTGGCCCGCAAGCTCGCGCTCGAATCGCTCAACGACGTGCACCAGAGCGCGATGGAGCTGATCGAGTCTCAAAAAACCTGGTTTCTGGCGCATCCGCCCGCCAAGGAAGATGGCAAAGCTCCCCATTCTTGAGCTTCCTGTAACCTGATCGCCAGCCGTTGCATGTTAATCTCAAACGTGTCGCTGATCGATATCTTCGTGCAGGAGTATCGCGAGCTTCGTCCCAGGGCTCCGCTCCCGGCTCTCGACATCCGCTTCCGCCGCTTCACCTCGCTCAACACCACCATCCGCCTGCGCGAAGGTACGCTGCACGTTCGGCTGTCTGACCTCCTTGAAGCCTCCCCCGAGACCGTCTACCACGCCATCGCGCACATCCTGCTGGCCAAGCTCTACCGCAAGCCCATCGAACCGGCCCACGCCGACCGCTATCGCCGCTACGTCTCCTCGGAGGCCGTCGCCCGGGGCGCCGAGCACATCCGGCTCACCCGCGGACGCAAGCGCATCTCGACCCACCTCGGCCGCCACTACAATCTGGACGAGATCTTTGAAAGCCTCAATCTTCGCTTCTTCCACGGCCTGCTCGGCCGCCCTACCCTCACCTGGTCCGCCCACGCCGCGCGCCGCATGCTCGGCCACTACGACGCCGCCCACAACACCATCGTCGTCTCCCGCGTCTTCGACCAGCCGGACACTCCGCGGTGCGCCATCGAGTATCTCCTTTACCACGAGATGCTCCACCTCAAACATCCCGTCCGCGTCAAAGCCGGCCGCCGCTGCGTCCACTCCCGCGAGTTCCAGGCCGAGGAGCGGCTCTTCCCCGAGCTCGCCGAAGCCAAGGAATACCTCAAGCGCATCTGAAGCTCCTCTTGGTTGTCCTTCCCGAAGGGAATCTGCGTTTGCCCTCCGCCCGCCCGCCCGGCGCAAATCCTGTCAAGCCCCGGGTCTTGCAATCGCGGATCTAACTTGCTCATTCGAAAGCGCTTTTTGTTCAAAGAAAACTGGCATAAAGCCTCCCGCCATTCCTCTACAATAGAAGTAGAGCAAAAGAATGGTGTCTGAACCCGCTGAGAAACGTCTCCCGCCGCTCCTTTGGGATCGTCCCACAGCACGATGAGTCTGAACTTGCAAGACTTGTACGGACTTGAAACCTTGGAAGTCCAGACCTAACTCTTCTTTTTTGAAGACTTTAGGACTTTTCGGGGGGGGGGGAGGGGGTCACACGATCGATCTCTCGGCCCGGAACGGCACGGAAGCTGTCCCTCCCACGCCAGGCGAGGACCTCACCAGCAGCATAACGGCCACACCCACCAGCACACTCCCCAGCGCCGCCACCTGCGCATTGCTGAAGTGGTGCCCGAAGTAGAGTTTCGGGTTGATCCGGTAGAACTCGATCCCAAATCGAACCACGCCGCTCAGCGCCAGGTACGCCCCGGTCAGCCATCCCAGTGGACGCATCCGGCTGCCCAGCTGCCAGACGATCCACGCAATCAGAAACGCCAGCGCGCACTCGAAGAACGGCGTAGGCAGCACCTTGGCGCCGTGATGCAGCGTCGGCACCAGCGCATCGTCGCGCAGATGCACGCCGATCCAGCTGGTCGTCTCGCGTCCGTAATCGCCGTCCCCGGAGGTCATGCAGCCGATCCGCCCGATCCCGTAGCCGATGGGCGCGGCCGGCGCTGCCAGATCCAGCATCCGGACCCCGGCCCGTGCGCCGCGCAACCCGTTCGGCCTAGCCACCGTGCCCTGCCAGAACAGCACCGCGATGCCGGCCAGCAAGCCTCCAAACCAGGCAATCCCGCTGCGCATCCACTCCAGAAACTCCCGGAAGGCATGCCCGGAGTGAACGATCTGGCGCATGGTCAACGCAAGCTCGGCCGGGTTCTGCAGCTCGTGCCAGGTCTTGGCCCCCAGCACCCCTCCCAGCACTCCCAGGCAAACAATATTGAGCGCGTCCGCATCCACGCCGCTGCGGCTGAAGTTCAGGTGCAAGACCACTCCCGCCAGCACCGCCGCGAGCCATAAGAACAGGCCAAAGGTGCCGAGATGGAAGGAGCCGATCGTAAGAAAGGGGTACATAGTTTTAGCAGCTAGTATACCGTTGCTGCATCCCGGTCAGCATCCCCCGTTCAATCAAGGGTAGGCAGCCACTTTCGAAACACGCTAACCTATCTGTCATGTTCAAAACCGCTGTTCCCAGCCTTGTATTTCCGCCCGCCGCCTCGATGGACGTGCTCTTCACCCAGGCCCAAATTGCTGAACGCGTCCGGGAGATCGGCAGGCAGATTTCGCAGGAGTACGCGGGCGAGTCGATCGTCCTCATCGGCGTGCTGAAGGGTGCCGCCATCTTTCTCGCCGACCTAGCCCGCGCGATCACCGTGGACAACACCTTCGACTTCGTGGCCGTCTCGAGCTATGGCCGCGCCCGCGTCTCCTCGGGCGCGGTCAAGCTCATCAAGGACATCGACAATCCCATCGAAGGCAAGCACGTGATCCTCGTCGAGGATATTTTAGACACGGGGCTCACGCTCAGCTATCTGCGCGGGCTGATGCTGCAGCACCGGCCTGCCTCGCTCAAGATTGCCACCTGCCTGGACAAACCCGAGCGCCGCCTGGTGCCGATCGAGGCCGATTACGTCGCCTTTTCGATCCCCAACCGCTTCGTCATCGGCTACGGCATGGACTATGCCGAGGTCTACCGCAACATCGCCGACATCCGGCTCTTCCCTGAAGAACTGGCGGCCGGACACTAAGGCTGTCTCTTCGCTCTACCTTCGCTATACTGAAGTCGGCATCTTACTCCGGCAACGGCGATGAATACCAAGCAGAAACTCGAAATCCTGGCCGATGCGGCCAAGTACGACGCCTCCTGCGCCTCGAGCGGAGCCAAGCGCGGCGGCAACGGCGAGGGAATCGGGCACTCGGACGGCATGGGCATCTGCCACTCCTATACGCCCGACGGCCGCTGCGTCTCGCTGCTCAAAATCCTGCTGACCAATATGTGCACGTATGATTGCGTGTTCTGCGTCAACCGCGTCTCGTCCGACATTCGCCGCGCCCGTTTCACGCCGGAAGAGGTCGCCAATCTAACCATCGACTTCTATAAGCGCAACTACATCGAGGGCCTGTTCCTCTCCTCCGGCATCATCCAGTCGCCGGACTACACGATGGAGCAGCTCATCTCGGTGGCGAAGCAGCTTCGGCAGGTGCATAAGTTCGGCGGCTACATCCACCTCAAAGCCATCCCCGGCGCGTCGCAGCCGCTCCTTGAGGAAGCCGGCCTCTTTGCCGATCGGCTCTCGGCCAACATCGAGCTGCCGACCCAGGGCGACCTGGTGCAGCTCGCGCCCGAGAAGAAGTCCGCTGTGATCGAGTCCACCATGGCCCAAATCGCTGTCCGCAAGGACGAAGCGGACGAGGAGCGCAAGCGTTCGTCGCTGGCTCCGAAGTTTGCCGCGGCGGGTCAGTCTACGCAGATGATCGTCGGAGCCACGCCGGCCAACGATCGCCAGATTTTGTCCACCGCAACGCACCTTTACGGCCAGTACAAGCTGCGGCGCATCTATTACACCGGCTTCTCACCCTACCCCGAGGCGGACGCGCGCCTGCCCTTGCAAGCCGCGCCCATGATGCGCGAGCACCGGCTCTACCAAAGCGATTGGCTGATGCGCTTCTATGGCTTTCAGGCGAGCGAACTGACCACCGACGAGCAGCCGTCGCTCTCCCTAACGGAAGACCCGAAGACGACATGGGCGCGCACGCATCCGGAGTTCTTTCCCGTGGATGTGAACCGGGCTCCACGGGAGTCGCTCCTGCGGGTGCCGGGGATCGGCTACCGCAACGTCGACCGCATCCTGAGTATCCGCAATTATCACGCGCTGCTGGTCGAGGACCTGCGCAAGCTGCATGTGCGCGTGAAGCTGGCGCTGCCTTACCTGGTCGCGGTCGATCATCTGCCCGGTCCAGCGCTTCCGGCACCGGCTCCCGCCGCTTCACAAATGGATTTGTTTGCGCCTGTCAGTGCGCTCACGGGAAGCGTGTGACCCATCTGACCTTGTTTGTTTTTCGCTGCTAGTATGCCTAGAGCGAGACGGTGAGTCTAATCGTCGAGAACTAATCCTAGACACAGCGCCTCCTTGTCTTGAGCAATCGTGCGTGTCATCCAGGATCGCAGTCAGATGGCCCGGGATTTTTGGAGAGCATACCTTGTATCCAGCGCCGCGAAGGTAAGCAAAGCTCGATAGGATTCCACCTCAGCAGCGCTGATCGAGTGAAGGAACGTAAGAAGTAGAGTGATTCGTTTACAATTGCTTGCGGTCAAGCGAAGCGCGCGGCTGCGAGGTGAGTAAGTCGATGAATAAACGCGATTTTCTAAAGGGATCTGCGGCCATGGCGGCGACCTTAGCGGTCGCTTCTCTGAACGAGTCGAAGGCCTTTGCGAACGGCACGATCGGGCCCGAGACTCATACGACGATCCCGCGCACTAACTGGTCGGGCAACTATCATTATTCGACCAACAAGGTTTTCGAGCCCCAGACCATCGCCGAGGTGCAGGATGCAGTGCGGAGTGTGGATAGTCTGCGCGCGTTGGGCACGCGGCATTCGTTCAACGGCATTGCCGACTCGCAAGTAGCGCAGATCTCGACGCTGAAGCTTCGAGAGGTGACGCCGGAGTTGGGCGGTCAGGCGGTGGCCGTCGGGGCCGGCATCCGCTACGGCGACCTGGCGACCATCCTCGACGCGAAAGGTATGGCGCTGCACAATTTGGCCTCGCTTCCGCATATCTCGGTCGGCGGAGCGTGCGCGACGGCCACCCACGGCTCCGGCGTGGGCAACGGCAATCTGGCGACCGCCGTAACGGCGTTACAGTTTGTCAGCGGGGACGGCAACGTGCAGAGCCTCTCGCGCGACAAAGACGGCGATCGCTTCGCCGGCGCGGTCGTGGCGCTCGGCTCCCTGGGCGTGGTGACCCGCCTGACGCTGGCGGTCCAGCCTCGCTTTGACATGACGCAGGTTGTCTACCAGAACCTTCCGTTCAGCCAACTGGAGCATCACATGGCTGACATCCTGGGAGCGGGCTATAGCGTATCGCTCTTCACCGACTGGCAAAATGGCGCCGCGAGCGAGGTCTGGATCAAGCGTCGGGTGGACCAGGGCGGAGCCGCCGTTCCACCACCGCGCTTTTTCGGCGCAACCCTGGCTACGAAGAAGCTGCACCCGGTTCTCGGTCACTCGGCCGAGGCCTGCACCGACCAACTCAACATTGTCGGTCCCTGGTACGAGCGGCTTCCACACTTCAAGCTGAACTTCACGCCTTCAAGCGGGCAAGAACTGCAGACCGAATTCTTCGTTCCGTTCGAGCGCGGATACGAGGCTATCCGCGCCGTCGAAATGCTGCGCGACCGCATCACGCCGCATCTCTACATTACGGAGCTGCGCGCCATCGCCGCCGACGATCTGTGGATGAGCATGGCCTACAAGCGTCCGTCGCTCGCCATCCATTTCACCTGGAAGATGGAGCCGGATGCAGTTATGGCTGTGATGCCGCAGATCGAGGCGAAGCTGGCGCCATTTCAGGCTCGTCCGCACTGGGCCAAGGTGTTCAGCATGGAGTCTGCCGCGCTGGCGCCGCTCTATCCGCGCTTTGATGACTTCCGCAGCCTTGCCCGGCAGTACGATCCCAAGGCACGCTTCCGCAATCGTTTTATGCAGGATCATGTGTGAGCAGCAGAGACAGGGATGCGCCTCCGGATAGCGAAGATCCCGCGGCTTGCCGGCGGCGCTCTCGCTTGCCGTCCAGCAATACGACTTCACCACCCTGTAGGGGCTGGGTCAAAACCCGGCAGATGCGAGCAGGCCGACTGGTACCTTGGGAATTGGCGAGCCGCAGCTTGGCTGCGGAGCATTGGTCGAGCGCGCATAAAGCAGTCTATGTCTTACTGCCCTGCAATCACGGGTCGATTGTTCTTCCAGGATATTCGAACCATGCTGAGGAAATAGGTATGCCCAAGGTCGTTGTTTCCTTGGAAGAACAGGTAGGTCTTGCCATGCGTTTGCAGGACGCCGGGATGTCCCGATTCCGAGGAGTTCCAGGTTCCGGCAGCTCCATTTGGCAGAAACGGAGAGTCGGAGAGCCGAGTCCAATGAATCGCATCGACACTGCTTGCGACGCCTATCTGCTGCGGCTTGTTGTTGTAAGCTCCTGCGTAGAACATAAAGTAAGTGTCTCCGTGGCGGACGACGCTCGGAGCCTCAATACAGAGTTGCTCCCATGGAAGCTGCGGAGCGAGGACGGGCGCTTTGGTACTGACATCTTTCCAAGCCCGTGCGCCAAACCCGGAATCAAGCTTGGCCTCAGCCATGCCGATCATCTGCCGGGTCATGGTCAAGTCACGAGTCGCGAAGTAGAGATAAGCCATGCCGTTCTCGGGGTGTAAGAGGACCTCGGCATCGATGGCGCGTCCCACGCTCCAGGGCATCTGCGTCGGACGGTACACGGGATTGGACGGATCGTGGGTAAAGTGAATACCATCCGTTGAATACGCATGGCATATTGCGTCCTTCTCGCCGTGGCCATAGCTCTGGTAGAAGAGGTGAACCTTTCCATCAATGACGCGTGCGCCTGGAGCCACAATGCCGTCTTGCTCGACGGCCTGCGTGGCAGACACTTCCGCCAACTTGGTCCAGTGCTTGAGATCTTTGCTGGCGGCGATGCCGATGCTCCAGCCGGTTCCCTCGGGATTTTTGGGCGTTGCCGTCCGGGCAGGCGGAGGCAGGGTGTAGTACATGAGGTACTTTCCGTGAAACTCGATCACGGACGGATCTTTGGCAAAAGGCCTTCCGATACGGGACGTATCGGAAAAGTACATTGCTGGTTTTTGATCGGCAACGGCCTGAGACCAACCGTGAACCCAGCCTGGAGCCCAGATCGTCGCCAAACAGGCAAGGACGGAGAACAGACGACCCGCGTGTCGCCGCATGTGCACTCTTCTGCGCAGAAATCCCGCGCACCTGTCAAAAGACGCCACTTGAACCTCGTATCTCTTCATCAAGCCTTCTGCTCTACGGCAGCGAGCTTCCTTGGAAGCCTGCTGCCGACAGTCTGCATCCCCTCATTTAAAAGAGCAGCTTGGCGCCAAAGGCAACCGTTCGTGCCTCGCCCGTTGCACTGGTGATCTGCCCGAAGTTGCTGTTGCTCTGGGTCGCATTCGGAGTCGCAAAATTGGGATGGTTGAAGATATTGAATGAGTCAGCCTGCAGCCGAAGCGTGATCCGATCCGAGAAAGCGGTGTTTTTGGCCAAGCTCATGTCCCAGTCCTGGTAGCGAGGTCCGAAGAGCATGTTGTAGGCGGAGTTGCCGAACGTGTAGGGCGCGGGCGCGCTAAACGCCGCGGTATTGAAGAAGTTGCTCAGCGTCCGGTGCGCTGGGTACAGGGGGACGCCGGGATTGCGGTTAGCGCGGCTGTTGAAAGCTCCTATCAGGCTGGTGTTGTAGTTGACGGAGAAGGGTTGACCTGCCTGGTACTGCGTATAACCGGAGAACTCCCAACCGCTGACAAACTTGTTGGTCAGGGAACCCACGCTCGAGAGAAAAGGATGATCTTGCCCGAACGGAAGAACATAGGAGTAGCTTACGTTCAGAGACTGCGGCGCAATGCCGCCGATATTTCCGTAGGAGTCATTAGTCGTGAGTGGATTGACGAAATTTTCCGTTCCGAGCACCCGGATCCATTCATATTCCAGGTTGAGCTGAAAGCCCCCCTCGAACCTTTTGTGCAGACCGACTTGCAGCGCGTTGCTGTCGGAATGAAAGATCGGATCGTCCTGCAGGAAAATCGAGGCGAAGGGCTGGACGGGTCGCTTGGCTTGTACCTGCCCGGCTGAAGGAGCCGGCTGATTGATGTCGGGTGCGGTGTTGCCCGGTCCGTTTGAGTTGTTCTCCCGCAGGTTATGCTGGCCCACGTAGCCGACCCGGAACGAGATAGATCTTCCAATCTGCTGTTCCAAGGCAAGGTTGTACTGCTCCGCGTAAGGCACAACTGTCTTATGCTGCGCGTTCACGTTTGGGTTGGAGGCAAAGGCTCCTGTGGCGCCAAAGGGCGCGTACATGGTAAGGGTCGGCGGTCCGGCTGGCTGAGAGTAGGTCTGCACACCGAAGTAGGGTATATTCTCGAAGGCGTTGGCTTGGAAGTAATACTCGGGAAGCAGATTGTAGAACAACCCGAAGCCGCCGCGGATGACTGTTCCCGGGTGTGCCTCGTAGGCCAAGCCGAAACGCGGAGCCACGTTCTTATCCGGTTGACCGAGATAATCGAAGAGACCGGAGGGCAGGCCTACGGACGAAGCGAAGACGATCGGCAGCGTCAGGAAGCCGGGGATGACGGGTTGGGGCGAGGTAGCCGGAGGATATTGCGATCCGAAGATGACGATCTCTTTGAGATCCGGCACGTACAAGGCGTTGTTTCCATACGGACTGTCGTTGATGTGCTGCAGGTCGTAACGAAGACCCAGGTTCAGCGTTAGGTGCTGCGTAGCGCGCCAGTCGTCCTGCAGGAAGAGACCGCCCTGGTGGGAGACATTGCGCAAAATCTGCGAGTTCGGATTTGGCCGCTGGGTCATTGTCGGGTAGCCAAGCAGAAAGTCGGCGTAAGCGTTTCCTGAGTACTGGCCATTGAAGTTGTACAGGCCGCGCTGGGGCGAGGATGAGATGAGATTGGCTGTGCTGTCATGCAGATAGGAGAAGCCGGCCTTGAGATTGTGCCTCCCGGCGGTCTTGGTGAGGTTGCCGAGGAGCTGGATGGTCTGGCCCAACACCTTGCTGCCCGCCTCGCTGACGCCGGTGATATTGCTGATGGAGATTTGCGGAGCGCCCTGGATGACCTCCGGCCCGAGACCCGGGATGATGGAGGAGAAGTCGGTGTTGACGTTCTGCGGAGTACGAAAGACAGGAAGGTGCAGGTAGGCTGCGGTCAGGTCGCCGGCGAGAGTAGGCGAGAAAATGTGCGTCCAACCAAGGACGGTGTTCATATTGCGTTCGCCGATGCCGGCCATGCCGCCGTAGCGGCTGGTTGCGCCGGTCGCCGGATTGGGTCCGTAGAGGCCGGCGATGTAGGTGGCCCGGAACTGATCTTTTTCGCTGGCCTTGTGGTCGAGACGAAACGAGTAACGATTGACGCTTTGGGTATACGGAACCACTTCGAAGGTGTTTATGCCCGTTCCAGCGATGGTGGGCAAAGGAAAGAGCACATTCTGCAGCTGCAGGTCGACTGTGTTCTGCCTGGCAATGGGAATCTGATTATTGTTGGGGAAAGGAAGGCCTGTCAGGGGATCTTTCAAGACAAGATTGGCAATGCCCCTAAAATCGCCCGCTCGCTCGGCAATCGAAGGCTGTTGGCTGTTCAGACTTGAAGCTTGCCGCAGGCGGAACCCCTCGTAGTTGAAGAAAAAGAAAGATCGGTCCTGGCCGTTGTAAAGGTGGGGAATACGGATGGGCCCCGAGAAGTTACCGCCGAACTCATTGCGAATGTATTGGGGTTTGGGTTGCACCTGGCCGAAGCTGTACGTCTTCGCCGCCGTGGCTGCAATGCGATTGAACTCTACCAGCAAGCCGTGATATGCGTTGCCTCCGCCTTTGCTGACCACCACAATCTGGGCAGCCTGATTGAACTCGGCGGGGGCGTCTGTCGTGAGCACCTTGAACTCCGCGATGCCGTCGAGCGGCGGAACCTCGCCCAGCGGCCTCTGCAGACCCATATTCATGTTAATGCCGCCATCCAGGGTGAACCCGACCGAGCCAAAGGCATTGCGGGCACCGGAGTTGATGGACGGCGTAATGCCAAATACCGGGACCTGATCCTGGCTGCCCGCCCCCTGCACACCGGGAGCAAGCGCAAGAAGGCCTGTGATGCCGAGTCTGCCATTTAACGGAGTGTCCGTGATCGTGGCGGAATCGATGACCAGGCCGATGGATGCGTCTTCGGTTTGGATCACGGGTGCGCCGGCGGTTACGGTGACCTGCTCCTGTTGCGTGCCGATCTGGAGATGCGGATCGATTTGAGCGATCTGACCGATGACCAGGGTGACGTTCTGCTGCTCGAAGCTCTTGAAGCCACTTTCCACAACGGTCACCGTGTAGCGGCCGGGAGGCAGTTGCGAAACGGAGTAGGTGCCGCCGCTGCTGGTCTGAGTGGTGCGGTCGATGCCGGTGTCCACGTTGTGGATGCTGACAAGCGCATTCGGCAGGACCGCGCCGGAGTCATCGGTGACGGAACCGGAGATGGTCGCCGTCGTTCCAGTCTGCGCATACCCTGCTGTCGCCGCCAAAAGCGCCACCGGCATGAGGAAGGACATAACCGATGTCTTGACCAGTGAACTGGGACGGCTAAGTGGCCGTGTGCAGGAACGCTTCAACGGCGGAAAGAACAGTGTGGCTTTCATCATGCCTCCAACGATGGATTCAACACAAAACTTTGGCTCTTTGCGACCGAACCTAGCTGTATTTTGAGTCGCGATGATTTTAAGCATGGTTGACAAGGGTTGGAATGGTTCAGATGACCTATACACTGTTGGGCTCAGTCTTCCTTGGCGGAGTCCAGACCGCCTATAATGGCGTCCATCGTGTACATCCCTGTTCACCGGCGTGTGGAGCGGCGAAGATGGCCCGCGGCTGTGCTTATCCTGGCGACGCTGATCTCGCTCGATTCCTGCAGCCGCGGTAACGCCAGCCGGACGATCGCGTTGATTACGCCCCTGACCACATTCGAACTGTGGAAGAGCATGCATGCCGGCGTGGTACGTGCAACGGACGAGCATGGTTTCCGCTGGTACTGGAACGCACCCACCCATGAGAGTGACCCAGAGCGGCAGCTCGAGCTGCTCGATCACCAGTTGGATTTGGGTGTTGGCGGCGTTGTGCTCATTCCGGTGCACAGTTCCGTATTGATTCGTGCGTTGAGCCAGTCACGCGAGAAGAGAGTCCCGCTTGTAATCGCGGGGGAGAGCCTGGCCGTACCGCTGGACGACAGGACCGGGTCGGTGACGACGGATCAACGGAAAACCGGCGCTCTGGCTGCCGCTCTTACAGAGCAGGTACTGCACGGCCGGGGCAAGGTCGCCATCGTCGGCCTCAATCGTTCCAGCACGCAGGTCATGGATCGAACGGCGAGCTATCAGGATGCGCTTCATGGCTCGGGTGCTATCCGCGTTACTCTCAAGCTGGATGACATGGTCGGTCCTGGAGGAGCATCTCAAACCGATCTTGTGCGTGCATTGCAGCACGATGTGGGCGTGCGGCTTATCTTTGCGGCAAGTCTGGCGGCCACGCGGGCTGCCTATGCGACGCTCCAGGAAAGCGGTCTCACCAGGCGCGTCGCGCTGATTGGGTGCGATCAAGATCCGGATCTTTACGGGGCCGTGCGCAGCGGCGAGATTTTGGGACTGATCGCGGAGAATATGTATCAGATTGGTTACCAATCCGCCGAGATGCTCATCGCGGTGCGCGAGGGCAGAGGCGTGCTTCGGCATGTCACTCTTGACCCCCTTCTGCTCGATCGCCACACCCTGGATGACCCGGCTACCACCACGTTCCTGCATCCTTATACGGGTTTCGACCGGTGAGGCTTGGCGCATGCAAGCGCCCGGTCACCCTGTGGTCTGTAGGGCTCGCTCTCGCCTTGATCTCTGCGGTGGTGCCCGTTTGGTTCCGCTGGCGACATGCGAGAGACTTTGTGTACCAGGATCAGTTCAGCGCTCGAAGTATGGCGGAGTGGAAGGTGTTTGGCGGTAATTGGCTGCTGGCGCAAAGTGCACTGACAAACGACTCCGACGACACAGGGGCGAAGGTCGTGACGGGCGATCTGGATCTCAAGGACGTCGCTGTGGACGCAGATGTACGCCTCACCAGCAGCTTTGGCGATGCCGGTTTGATCGTGCGCGTATCTGACCCGGAAGAAGGCACGAACGCATTCAACGGCTACTATGCCGGCCTGCGTCTGCCGGATCAGCTTCTGCTGAGTCGCATGGACTTCGGCTTTCAGCCTTTGCAGCGGGTCATTATTCCAGAAGGCATCCATGCGGGTACCTGGTACCATCTTCACCTGGTAGCCGACGGCTGCAACATCTCAGCGGAAGCGCACAATGAGCGCGGTGATCTGCTTGCCCGGAGTCAAGCATGGGATACGAACGGATGTTTCCCGCAGGGTCAGTTCGGCCTTCGCAGCTATGCCGCAGGCGGCAGCTGGCGAAAGATCAAGGTAAGAAGTCTCCGATGAGTTTTGCCGCTAGGATTCGTCTCGCATTCTTTTTCCTCTCGCTTTACGCACCCTGCTGCTTCGCCGGACCTGCGAACAGCCCAGCATGGAACCTACGAAACGACACCGTGCCCATTGGGAGCTTGCTTTGGCAGGCAGATGATTCGCCAGCCGTGCAGCAGGTGCGCGGCGTCGTCACAAAGACAGGAAGCCCCGTCTACCTGCAAGACCGGACAGGTGGACTCGAGCTCATTGGACAATCCAACACCTCTGCTCTGCGGCTTGGCGATGAGGTCGAGGCGACCGGCGTCGTCGGGCCCGGACGGTACTCCGCAGCCATGAAGGTGGAGCATATCCGTGTGCTGCGGGTACGCGTGCCCGACCCAGCGCTCTCCGTGACGGCTACGATGGCGGCTTCAGGTGACTATGACAAGCAGGTCATCGAGATCTCGGGCACACTTGTCTCATGGACCGGAAGCAACGGTGCGCTGACCTTGTGGCTTCGAAGCGCAAACCAGCTGTATGCGGCCAGCCTCAACACGGCAGCCCTGCCGTTTGATCGACGGGTTTTCCGAGTCGGATCCGTCTTGAAGGTGACTGGGATTTGTGTGATGGATTTGTATGCGTCTGAGCTCCCCGTTCCGTTCCACATCGTTCTGCGCTCCCTCAACGATGTCGAAGTCGTCAGTGGGCCGCCCTTTTGGACACGCGCCCACGTGCTGCTGCTTTTCACGTCGAGCGGTTTTCTGGTCCTAGTGGTGCTGATCGTCGCAACCCGTGTACAGCGCTGGCGGTTTTCTGTGATTCTGGAGGAAAGAACCCGCCTGGCGCACGATCTGCATGACTCCCTTGCCCAAAGCTTCGCCGGCATCGGCTTTCAGCTGCATGCTATTCGCATGGCGCTCCAAAAGCCGAACAGCTCCGGGTTGCTGAACCAGCATGTGGATCTCGCGATCAGCATGGTGTCGCACAGTCATGCTGACGCTCGGCGCTCCATCGCGATGCTAAAGCCGATCGATGATCCCGAAGGCAATCTGCTGGAGAGCCTTCGCAACCAGGCGCAGGTACTGACGCAAGGCGGGACCCTTCGCCTTGATGTTACGACTGTCGGCAACGAACTGGAGATACCCTCAACTGCGAAGCAGGCCTTGCTGCGTATCGGCCATGAGGCCATCACGAATGCTGTCCGACACGCTCAGCCGTCCGTCATCAGCTTGCAATTGGCCTATAACAGCGAGAACGTACGCCTGACGATTACCGATGACGGCCTGGGGTTTACGCCATGTCAGGAACGGGTGCATGGCTTTGGACTTCTTGGTATGCAATCGCGAGCCGCGGCGCTCGGTGGCAGGTTGAACGTGCGTAGCGCGCCAAATCATGGCTGTGAGGTTGACGTGTCTCTGCCCCTGTCTCGGAAGCTCCGTCCTTGGCGCTCCTTTGGCGCGCACAGGGGAATAACTGTGGGTATCCGGTAGGGAATGATGAAGTTGCTCAAGGAACGGATTGCGATCACGATCGCGGACGACCATCCCGCGGTGCTGCTTGGGCTGCAGAGCATCATCTCCGCTAATGAATCCCTGCATGTGGTTGCGACTTTCACAAATGGTGAAGCGCTTCTGAATGCCTCGACCGGCTTGCTCCCCGGAGTTCTTCTTCTTGACTTGCGTATGCCGGGCAAGACGGGTGTGGAATGCATTCCTATCTTGCGAGAGCAGTACCCAGACACAAAGATACTCATCCTCTCCAGCTTCGAGATGGATGAAGAAATCTGGAGAGCACTTGATAAAGGTGCACAGGGGTTCGTCTCGAAAAGCGCGACACCCGACGAACTCTACCGTGCGATCGATTGCGTTCACGCGGGCAAACGCTTTCTGCCGGCTGCTCTTCAGCAGCGTTTGCGCCACCGTGATAAGCGCGATCAGCTCTCCGCTCGTGAAATAGAGATAATGCAGGCGGTCGCCACAGGAGACACCAACCGCCAGATAGCAAAGAACCTCGCGATCAGCGAATTTACCGTACGCAATCACGTTAATAGTGCACTCTCCAAGCTGGATGCCCGAGGCCGCACCGAAGCGGCCATCAAGGCGCTGAAGAAGGGACTGTTTTCGCTTGGTGATCTGTAGGGACCCTCACTAAGGGGGTACAGATCGCTAAAGGCTATCCATACCCGGCTCGCCTTCGCACCATCCGGCCCAACCAGAAACACGGCTCGGCTATCCCTCTTCTTCCATCTGGTCCGTGACCACTTCTTGAGGTTCGGCATCTCCAAACGCTGCATACGACCGAGTCAATCCGAACATTCATGGCGCTGCAGGCACGGCAAACCCTCGCGGCACCTACAGAAAGTCACGGTACAACACCTGCTTCCCAGCGCTCACCCCCACAGAACGTCAGGCATGATTCAGACTGCCTTTCAAAGGGCTAAACCCATACGAGAAATGCTCCAGGTCCTGCGAATTGTAAGAACCTATGGCCAGCACATAACCGCGCAGACGGGAAGCGTCATAGTGAGGGGCGATGCCAGCGAGAATGAGCATGGACACGCGGCTCATAAATCTGGCATAGCGTGCCGAGGCAAGCTCCCCGTTACGAGCCTTGGCTGCCTCAAGGATTCCACGGAACTCCGGCCCGCCGGAGTACATCGAGGGCAGGTTTTCCAGAGTCGTCTTGCGGTGCCGCTGGGCATCGTCCAGCAAACGGTCAATCATCGACTGGATCCTTCGTCCTGTGTGGCGAACGATGGTTAGAGTAAAGTCGCGGTATCCCTCTTCCCATTTAAGTCTGTCTGTCGCCGCCGTCTGGTCCATCAGTTCAACACAACGCCCTAGATGCTCAACTTCCTCCTCGGTCAGAAAAGGTACGCTAACTCGGATCGCCAGCGTGATTTCGGCGAGCTGCAAGCTCAAAACAGCCTCAAGGTCCGAGATATCAAAAGCGGCGATACTGAAGCGCTGGTTGGCGCGGGCAACCACAAATTGATCCTGTTGCAGGCGCCGCAGCGCTTCACGGACAGGACCACAGCTGGTGCCGGACGCTTTTGCGATCGCAAGCTGCGACAGCGAGGTCCCGGGCAAAAGCACACCGTTCAGGATGTCCGCCCGCAGCTGGTCATATATGATCTGCACCATATTGCCAGCCCGCTTCTTGACTTCCCTTTTCACTGTTCTCCTTCGGCTGTCGCTTACGATTGTAATGCAGTGTTTGCAGAGCACCAGCCGAAACGGCTCCCGCCACCGACGGTCCGAGTCATTTACGATCACAGCAAAACGCTACTGAGCGGCATCGTTCGTCGCCGGTTCATGACCTTCCCTGAAGGCGAGGAAAGAGAGTGAGCGCATTTCCACTCCAAATCTTTTGTCTTTCCTCTTCCGAGATGCCGTCGAACGCAGAGAATCGCTGCAAAGATGGCCGAATGATTTCGGGCGGCAGAAACGGGGAGTCGAATCCAAGCATCAGCCTTGAGCACGGCACAAAGTGCGTGGCCGCCGCGAGTGGTGCATCCGCCAAACAACTGGTGAGATCGAAGTAGAACGACCTCAGGTCTTCCGCAATTTCCTCTCTACTCCTGCTCTGTGGCAGCAAGGCGGGTGCGAGTTCTTCCAGGCGGGAGGAGAGAAAAGGGATGGCTCCTCCTCCGTGAGTCGAGATCAGCTTGATCCCCGAGTAGCGCCTCTTTGCTCCTGAAAGAACCATGTTGATTACCATTCTGCAAGAATCGAAGGAGAATTCCATAAAGACCGGCGCAACCGAAAGAGTGTTCGCTGAAAGCATGGGATGAACGAAGAGAATAGCCTCTCGCCGATGCAACTCGGCCAGCCAAGGATCAAGGGAGCGATTCCCAAGAGAAACGCCCCGAATATTGGTGGTCGTAGCGATTCCATTTAACTGCAAAACGTCCAAAGCGTACTCGATCTCCGAGAGAGTCGCAGCCGGATCATCGTGCGGGACGGAGGCAAGGGCGGCAAATTTGCCTGGATGCTGCCTGAGGATCTCGGCCATCATCTCATTGACCTCCCGGGCGACCCTCCGGGCAGCGTCGCCACGCAGTTCAACCGTCGCATCCGGAAGGGACAGAACCTGCGCGTGCAAACCTTCGCGCTCCATCGTCTCTAACGCACTTTCGGCCGACCAGTCGGGCAGCTTGGGCGGCAGAAAGCTCCGATACGGGAACCGCTCGTTGCTGCCGAGTTCGCGGATCTTCTGAACGAGATCGTGGTAGTGCGGCGTAAGCGGGTGTGCATGTACGTCGATCATGCCGCGTTTAGAACGCCCGGCCTGGTTTGCGTCGGTCACACCGTCATCCCGCGCGAGAACGTTCCCGGACGCAGACGCTCGCGAAAAAGTTCTGCTGCCGTCTCCGAAAGGATCGCGTTCATCTCGGCATCCGAGAACGCGGCGCTCTGCAGGAAAGCTGCGTTTTTGGCCGGGGATTTTGCTGGCGCATCGCTGCCAAAGATCAGCCGGTCACACCCATAAACCTCACGCGCCTTTCTCAAGACCTGAACATCGTCATCGAGCGTGGTGTCGTAGTAGAACTCGCGCAGCTCGTCACGAAGAGGTCTGGTTGAGTATCTCCCAAGCAGGTCTTTGCCGAGGACTGGTGCGAAATGGTTGATGCGCTCGTACAATAAAGGCAGGACGCCGCCAAGCAGTCCGAGGATGAAGCGAAGGCGCGGAAAGCGGGTACGAAGCCCGATCAGACGGAGGGTGGTGCCGGCCAGTTCCGCGGCGCTGCCAATCGTAACGGCCAGCAGAGGATCGCTCATCCCCGCCAGGCCCGGCTCAGTACCCAGCAGAATGCCCCCCGGATGAACAAAGATGATCGCGGCCCGGAGATTGAGCTGCTCCCAGAATGGTTCAAACCCCGGATCGTCAAGCGTCCGCCCCAAGGTGGAGCAGCCGAGATGGATTCCGGCAAAACCCAGCTCATCGAGACAGCGGCAGGCCTCCCGCGTAGCCAGTGCGACGTGAGGCAGAGGCACGCTCCCGAACGCCGCCAGCCGCCCCCCTGAGGAGGCGACCGCCTGATGATAGCTGTCGTTGATCTCGACAGCGCAGGCATCGGCTGCGGCCTCATCTTGAAAGTACGGGCTGTGCGGACCTGTACTCAGGATCTGGACGGCGACCCCCGCTTGCTCCTGTCCAGCTATCAATTGACCCAGAAGAGCGGGTGGATGCGGCGGACTGAAGGTTTTCATCCCGGCAGCCCGCAGCATGTCCATGTAGCGCAGCGGCAGGTAGTGCGCGTGCACATCGATTCGGAGTTTCGATGAACTGGCAACCATTACGCCCCTCCTCCGTTCCGTGCTTTGCAAGGGACCAGCACGGAGCTCAAAACCGGCTCCGCGACCGGCTAGACAACGCCCTTCTCGACGGCAAGAAAGTTGCCGAAGGCTGGTTTTCCGCACAACATGCGGCCGTAGTCCTCCGCGCAAGTCTCGTAGTTGAACTGTCCGTGCACGGTGGCCACTCTTGAGTCGCGCGCGTAACGCTGCATCGGGTTGTTTTCATGGATGCTTGAGGCCCCGCTTCCCCGGTGCAGGATGTCGATCGCTTCCGCGCACGCACGGGTAGACCGGGCGACATCAAAGCGCACCTTGGCCAGAAAGATTTCATCAAAGGGCTCATCATGAATGGCCTGTCGATCGATCTCGGCTGCGTTCGCGCTCAAGATCATCTCGGCTACTTCGATGCGCGCCATCGCTTCGACCAGCTGGAAGTGCGTCACGGGCGCATCCGCCTGCACCTTGTAATCCGTTGCCGTAATGCCGCGCTTGTCGATGCGGGCCCTGTAGTAATCCAGTGCGCCCTTCGCCATGCCGAGAGGCGTCGCTCCAGAGAGCGCGGACGTGTAAGTGACGAAGTTGTTCCTGTAAAGGGCGTCCGGAAGCGGCTCAGAGGCCCACTGGCCCGCAAAGGCATCGACCAGGCTGATCGTGCGGTACTTGGGGATGAACAGCTCCCGGGTGAGCTGGACCGTGTTGCTTCCGCTGGCCTTCATTCCACAGACTGCCCAGTCGTTCAGCATTTCAAGCTCATCGGTCGGCACCAGGTTCAGAACGATCTCCCGCTTCCCCGTCGAGCTCTCGCTTACGGCGCCCAGGATCGACCAGGCGGTGTGCCTGCATCCGCTGCAGAACGGCCATTTGCCCTGCAGCATGTAGCCGCCTTCCACAGGGCGAGCCTTGCCCGGACCCGTGGCGCTGATCACTCCGGACACCCGCGGACCGCGCCAGTCGAGGCCGTACACCTCATCGCGCGCCTGCTGCGAGAACATGGCGATCCAGCGAACATGCGTCGTGGTGACCCAGCTCACCCAACCGGTCGAGCCCGCAATCTTTGCAGCCGCGGCGTATACCCGCAGCTGATCGAGGGTGGGAAGCGCTAACCCGCCGTACTCTACAGGAATGCTGACGTCGAAGACCCCGGCCTCCGCCAGGCATGCCACGGTTTCGTCGCTGAGGCGGCCGGCACGCTCTTCTTCCAGGCTAAGAGTTTGTAAACGCGGCAGAGCCGTCTCCAGGGCGTCGATGATCTCGTCGGCCGTTCTGGACTTCGCTGGAGCTTCGAGAAGTGAATGCATGGTCATGGTGTTCCCTCCGTGAGGAATATTGCCTGCGTGAACCATACCCCGGCTCACAGCAAAGTGTCAATACTTTATTGAAATTGTCTCAATACATTTGAAGAAATTCCTGAAACCGAACCGCCTTCTCAGCTGAGCTTGCACCGGGCTTGGCCTAATAATTCAGCCGCAGAGAGAATTGGAGCAGCCGCGGGGAGTTGGCCTGGGTGGTGATGATGCCAAAGAGCGCGCTCGCGGAGCTCAGGTTGGGATCGCCGAATTGCACGTTGTTGAGCACATTGAAGGCTTCCCCGCGAAAGACCAGATTCATGTTTTCGGTAAGTGGTGTGGTCTTGCCGATCGAGAAGTCCCAGTTATCCAGACCCTGCGTTCGGGCCTGGCCATCCGTGCGCGGCTCGTTGCCAAAGGTGGTGGGCGCCGTAAAACAGGCCGCGTTCAGCACGGGCTGGCCGGCACGCACTCTCGCCGTGGTCGATCCGGCGAGAACCTTGTGGCACCCCGGAACGACGTTGGGACGAATGGTTCCGGCGCCATAGGTGGTCGCCAGCAGGTTGGCCGTGGCAGTGATGGCGGTGGGGAAACCACTTTGAAACGAGTTGATCCCGGTTGCGTTCCAGCCGGAGATCAGGTTTTCGGTCAGTGCACCCTGCTTGGAGAGATATCGCTTTCCTCTGCCCACTGGCAGGTCGAGGATGTAGCTGACGACAAGCCGATGCGGCACGTCGAAGCTCAGGTACGACTTTTCCGCACGCAGGTTGGTGTTGTCCTGGACGACGCCCAACGCATGGCTCTCCACGGCTGCGGTGGAGGACTCGGCGTTACTGAGAAACTTCGACCAGCTGTAATTCGCCAGGATCGTTCCTCCTGCAGAGAACCGCTTGGTGATGGTCGTCTGGAGGGAGTCGTAGTAGGTGTTGCCCAGGTAAGGCGATACCTCGCTCACGTTCTGGTATTGCGGGTAAGGACGCAGCGCCTGGCTTGGCGCACTGTCATATTGATCGGGGATCTGGTTTAGATTGAAGGTCTGGTTGATCGGAATGTGATCGCCGCGAGCGCCAAGATACGCCAACTGGATCACGGTGCTCGGCGTGAACGACTGCTGCACGCTTGCGTTCCATTGCTGCAGGTACGGGAACGACCGGTTGGGGTTGCGGCCCTGAATCGTCTGTCCGTAATAGTAGGTTGGGTTGTTGGCATATCCACGTCCCAACGGCAGCAGGATATTAGTGGGTCCGGCAACCGACTTCGCCAGCGGATTGCTGAGCTTTGTTCCCGGTGCGATATACGTGGTGGCCTGATTGACGGTAGAGCCCTCGGGATTAGCAATCACGACTGTGTCGCTGGGGTAGAAGGCGTAGCTATACCCGGCCCGGACGGTGGTTCCGGCTTGCGGTGAAAAGGAAGCGCCGATCCGGGGAGAGAAGAGCAGATGATGGCTTTTGAGGTCGCTGCGGCTGGGATAAGCGGAGCTGTTCACGAGCACGAGCGGATTGGCAAGCTGCGGCAGCAGCACGGCATTGCTGTCGTGCTTTTCAAGAAAGCCTCCGGGCAGCTCGTAACGCACACCCGCGGTCAGCGAGACCCGCGGCGTGACCTGGAAGATATCGTTGGCGAAAACTCCCCCCAGGTGATTGATGACGCTGGGGGTTTTCAGCGACTCAAAGCCTGCGGGAGCGGCGGTGATCGTACCGATGACGAAGTCCGCGATCGGCGTCGCGCCTGCTCCAGGAGCCACAGCGGCGGAACCGGCGCACACCTTTACAGCCGAGGGAAGACAGGAGGTCGCGGTTCCGGCGAAGCTGAACGATCCCGACGGCTGCGGATAGGCCCCGAAGTAGGACTCCTGCTGGCGAGCTTCCCCGCCGAAGCTGAGCGAGTGGCGTCCGATCACCTTTGAGTATGTTGCCGAAAGCACATAGTTGTTAAGCGGCTGGCGAACCACGAAGTTGAGCAGGTTGAAAGGCTGCGGAATGTTTCCGGTGATGGAGACGTCGGGAAACGTCTGAGCGCCGAGCTGCGGCGCCACCGCGCTCCAGAAGCGACCCGTGCCGCCATAGGCATTGCCGTCAAACTGCGCCAGATTGACCGAGGAGGCGACAGGCTGATCGTAGGCAAAGAAGCGCAGATATGACGCCCGCACGTCGAGCACAGAGGTGGAGTTGAGCAGGAGGGTATCACCGGCAATGTACTGCTGGACCGTGGACCCCTGTGCCGAGGCCGCGGTCGGACCCACTGGGTTGTTCAGGAACTGGGTGCCTGGCTGTGACCGGTCGAGCCGGCTATACCGGGCGAAGATCTTTTGTTTCGACCCCAGGTTCTGGTCGACGCGCAGATCATACTGGCTGCTCGTCGCGCCGGCTATGCCATTCTGCGAGAAGTTGATGCCCGGTCCGGCCGAGGTGTTCGGCGTGGGAAAGTAGTGCAGCACATTGCCCATGACATTCGAGGTGGGGTCGATGAAGCTGCCAGTCCCGTTGGCGGCACTGGCGCTGTTCGGACAGATCACATTCAGCACGCCATTGCAGGAGATCTGCCGCTCCGTGGTCACGCCGCCGGCGGCAACACTCGATGCGGGGTCATAGACCGGGCCATCCGCCCGGAAGTCGCCGCTCAGTTCGGCAGGAGTAGGCACGCGGCCCAGATTGGGCACTCCCTGCGCCAGCCGATACCCTTCATAAGAAACGAAGAAAAAAGCCTTCGCATGAGGTATGGGTCCGCCGGCAGTGGCGCCAAACTGGTTCTGCGTGAACTTGGGCCGCGGGACCGGAGCTCCGTTGACGATCGTTTGATTGTTGAAGAAGCTGTTGGCGTTAAAGATATTGTTGCGCAGGTATTCGTAAAAGGTTCCGTGCAGCTTGCTGGTTCCGGATTTCGACGCGAACGAGACGACACCGCCGCCAAAAGCGCCGTACTGCGGATTGACGACACTCGACTCCACGCGAAATTCCTGCACGGCGTCTTGTGTAATGATGTACCCGACTTCATGTCCGATCAGCAGATTGACAGGAGCCCCGTCGATGTAAACCGAGCCAACGCTTGCCAAACCGCCGGAGATCGAATAATTGCCATAGCCCACGGCATTGCTGAATGCGCCGCCCGAGACGTTGTTGGCTGAAGGGGCGCCTCCCGCGGCTCCCTGAGCGACGACTCCAGGCGTAAGGGCAACCAGGTTCATCGAATTGCGGCCATTAAGGGGCGTGTCCTGCACCTGGCGTCCCTCAATGACCTGGCTAATCGTCGGCGTCTGGGCTTCCAGCACAGATGCGCCCGCCTGCACCGTGACGGACTCCGAGCTTTCCCCCACGTCGAGCGTATAGTCGAGCGAGACCTGATCTTCAACATGTAGATCGATTCCGTCTCGCACCAGAGTCTTGAAACCTTGCACGCTCACGGTGGAGCGATATGGACCGGGGATGAGGCCGCTCAACCGGTACAAACCAGCGGCGTTTGTGGTGGCTACCCCGCTTACGCCGGTTGCGGTATTCACAAATGTGACAGTCGCCGACGGTATCTTCGCCCCGGATGGATCGATCACGAATCCAGAGACGGTGGCCGAAGCTCCCTGTCCCATCAAGCCGGCCGGGAACAAGCAGAACAACGCCCACAGCAGCGGCGCCAAGCCTAGCCTGAGATGGATTCGACCGATCAAACAAAGGAGTTTTACTCCCCCATCAGGCGCGACGGAACTGCGCTTATCCCATGACAAGCAGGCCTCGTAACGAGCATGGAAAGTGTGCCGTGAGACGGGATGACGATGGAAACGACCGTATGACATGATGACTCCCAGAAGAGCAGGACAGGGTTAGCCGGCTGCTTTCGTTTCGCGTGGATAGGTAACTCAATCGCGGGAGGAGATTGCCTGAACAGAAGCGCACATGTCAATAAAAAAGTGTCGACACTCTCAATACTTTTGAATAAATCTATGTATAGTGGTTTTCAAATGTGTGAAGACATCTCACTCGATCTAGAAGGATTCGTTTCCGGTTGAGCGGCCGGAGAACTCATTCGAGCGGCAATTGCGATCCAGATCCACGATCCAGCCACGTTCGAAGGAAAGGTATCAAGCGTTGAAGGTGCTCTATGGAACATGAACTCACCGTCATCCCCACGCTCGATGGCAAATGCCCCGGGCATGTTTTTGCTCCGCCTGGCCAAGGCCCATGGCCAGGCGTCCTGCTGTTCATGGATGGATTCGGCATACGTCCCACCCTGTTCCATATGGCGCAGCGGCTCGCCGATGGAGGGTATGTTGTGCTGCTGCCTGATCTGTTCTACCGGATCGGGGCCTATCCGCCGCTCGATCTAGAGAAGGTGTTCGCCACCGGAGATGTGCGCAAGGCCATCGCGGAGAGGATTGGCCACCCTACCGATCTGGAGCTTGCAGTCAAAGACACTGCCAGCTTCATCGCCTGCCTGGCGAGCCGCGAGGACGTGGCGGGGCGAGGCTTCGGCGCAACCGGATACTGTATGGGCGGAGCCTTCTCGCTGGCGTCCGCCGGAGCATACCCGGATCAAATCGTCGCGGCTGCCAGCTTTCATGGAGGAAATCTGGTGACCTCCTCTCTGGTGAGCCCGCACGTGTTAGCGCCGGCGATGAGAGCGTCGATCTATGTGGCCGCTGCCGAAGACGATCCAAGTTATACACCCGAGATGGCCGCACAGTTGGAGCAGGCGCTTACCTTGGCTGGTGTCGACCATCTCTGCGAGATCTATGAGGGCGCAGCGCACGGCTGGACGATGCCCGACACGCCGCGCTATCACCACGAGGCCGCCGAACGCCATTGGCGCAGCCTATTTCAGTTCTTCCGCAAAAATCTCAGCCCAGAAGCGCAAGCGCACTTGCCGCACCCTGTTCCCAAAGCCGATCTCTCGACTTGATGGCGCTGCGTCCTGTCCGCTGGAGGACTGAAACCCGCTATGCGGAGCGTTGTTCCGAACCGCAGCAGAGTCGACAGCGTTCCGTCCGTTTCCCAACTTCCGGCATGGCTTCATCTCCGCACCCGAGGGAGCATCTATGAGCACCGCGTCCGCACCTCTCGCACTCCCGCACAGCGGCAAGCGTCTTGCAACCAGTAGCCGAACTGTCGTTCTGCTCTGTTATCTTGGCTTTCTGCTCAGCTTCGGCGACCGTGCCGTTTTCTCGATGGTGCTGAAACCGATTCAGGCATCGCTCCACTTTACCGATTCTCAAGTGGGACTTCTGGTCGGTCCGGCGTTTGCCGTCGCCTATTCCATCTTCTGCATGTTCAGCGGCATCCTGGTCGATCGCTTCAGCCGAAAAGTCATTATGATCTGCGCCATTGGCTTCTGGAGCGCCATGACTTTTTCGACGGGTCTGGTCAGCAGCTTCTTTGTCATGCTCTTGGCTCGGGCGCTGGTCGGCGCCGGCGAAGCCTTTATGCATCCACTTGCCATGTCGCTCATCAGCGACTCCGTTCCGCCGCAACGCCGGCCACGCGTATTCTCCTTCTATATGAGCGCGGCGGCTGTCGGCGGTATTGCTGCGCTGCTGCTTGTCGGCACGCTGCTTCATCTTCTGGTGAACCGGCCGCTGATTGCCGTACCCGCGCTAGGTATCCTGCCGTCCTGGCGTGTCGTTTTTCTCGCCGCATCGGTTCCGGGCGTACTGCTCGTACTCGCGACGGCGTTCTTGCTTCGCGACCCGCCCCACGCTGTCACCAGGCAGCAGTCCATCAGCCCTGAGTACGGAATGATTGCCTTCGCTCAACAGAACGGCCGTCTTCTTTTCGCCCTGATGGGCGGGGTGGCCGTGTGTCAGATTCCCTCGGCCACGCTTGCAAACTACATTGTTCTCTTCTTTGGCCGGGTCCATGGCTGGACGGTGGCTCGGGCCGCCTTCGCCGCCGGAGCGCCGGCCGCCGTTGCTGCTCTGATCGGTTGCTTATCCGCAGGCCGCGTTATCCAGGCGCTCAAGCGGCGCGGCTACGCCGATGCTCCCATCCGCGTCGCCGTAGCCGGAGGCTTGATCTTCGCTGGGCTTGGCACTGCGGGCGTTCTCGTGCCCAATGCCTACGCCGCCGTGGCTTTGCTGGTGACGGCCAGCTTTTTCACTTATCTGCCAGGCGTTTCCATGTACTCCAGCATGGGCGAAGTGCTGCCCCCGGCCACTCGCGGGCGGCTCACCGGAAACATCATCGCGGTCGGTATTCTTACCGGCTCCGCAGGCCCGTACCTGGTCGGACAGCTTAGCCAGCATCTCTTCCCAACCCCGACTGGAATCGGCAAGGCTCTCGCTCTCACGTTTGTTGGTGTGACCTTCTTCGCTGTCGTGGTCGCAGTGTCAGGTCTGGCCGCCTATCGCCGGCGCATCTCCACGATGGCTCCGGAGAGTGCGGCTGCAAGTTCCTCGGCATAACGTTCCGCTGACTGGTTTGTGTCGACGCACCGGACGACTCCGATCAACCGCCGTCCGCGATTCTGCTCAGCAAATCCCCTTCGTTCCTTCTTCAGCTCTCTTGTGAGATAGCATGGCCGCAAACGACATCACACTGCTTGCCGTTCCGAAACAACACGCGCTCCGTGACGGCGCGACCCGAAGTTCCTGGACGGTCGTGCTGTTGCTATCGCTGATGCTTGCGATGTCGTTGCTGGACCGGCAGCTGCTTGCGATTCTTGCCGCTCCCGTCGCGCAGGCACTTCACCTTCGCGACTGGCAGCTTGGCCTCTTGATCGGGACGAGCTTCGCCATTCTCTACTCGCTGATGAGTCTGCCTGTGGCCGACGGCATCGACCGCTACAATCGCAAACTTCTCATTGTTGCGGGCGTCACCCTCTGGAGCGCCATGACGATCGCCTCGGCGTTTGCCACCAGCTTCGGGATGCTGGTGGTCTTCCGCTCAGGGGTCGCGATAGGCGAGGCGGTGTTGATGCCGGCAGCCGTATCCTTGATCTCCGATCTGTTCCCGAAGGACAAACGAGCTTTGCCGATGACCGTGTTTACGTCCATCGGCGCGGCCATGACGACGATCTCTTTTCTGGTCGGCGGCGCGGCGCTGAAGCTGGCGGAGGCCATGACGCACCGGCTTGGCATGGCGCCGTGGCGACTGACCTTCGCTCTCGTCGGCATTCCCGGACTGCTGCTCGCCGCCGCCTTCCTCTTGGTCAAGGAGCCGGCTCGCCTGGGCCGACACGCCGACGGGCTCGGAGATGGTGGCACGGCAGCTTTCCTGCTTTACCTCCGCGATCACTGGTGGTTCTATCTGCCCTTTCTCATCACGAGTGCCGTCTTCGCCATGTTCACCTACAGCCTCTTCAGTTGGGTGCCAACCATCATGATCCGCGCCCACGGCTTCACGGCAGCGCAGGCGAGCTTTGTCTTCGGCTTCATCATGACACCTCTGCAGGTAGGTGCTTTATACCTATGGCCGCGGCTCGCAATGCGCTTTGAAAAAAAGCAACTCCATCGTGGCGTTCCTCTCGCCCTATTGATTGCTTCCATCTTTGTCACGCCGTTCTATATCGTTGCTCCGCTCATGACCAACCGGTATCTGTTTGTGGGCGGCATTTGCTTATCCATCATCACAGCCGGCGCGTTTTCTGTATTGCCGGCGGTAGGCTTTCAGATCTTTACTCCCGGTCGCATCCGAGGACGCATCACGGCCTTACACCTCTTATCCATGAACCTGGTCGGCTATGGCCTGGGTCCCGTGGGTACCGTCCTCTTCGGCAACTTATGGCACAAGGTACACCTGCTTGCAAGCTGGGGTATGCAGACGAATCCGCTGGCACAAGGCTTAGCCACCGTGGGCCTGATCGCAGCGCCAACGATGATCCTGTGTATGTCGATTTGCGTAACAATGAGCAAGAGATTGCCGATCGTCGATTAGAGAATCTCTGATAAGCCAGTGCTTTCTAAGGCACAGCTTCAGTCATGCCGCAAACGCTCTACAATCGACGCGGCTGAGCGGCTGAGGGCAAGGCTCGGCTTTGATCAGACCCGGCTCTGTTGCGTTAACCATGTGTGTCGCAGTCAGTGTTTCCAAACCCCTGCACGGGGCCGATCAACTGCTTCAGCTCGCCGTAATCAGCTTCGACGATCTTGTTCAGTTACTTGACCTGTCGACGTACTGTACATGATTGCTTACCTTGAATCTTGGTCAAAGCCCTCGCAGCAAAACGACAATCAAGTAGTTCTGGGACTGGAGCGCTCGCCGAAGAAGCGGATTGCCACGCGGATGGCCTGTTTCGCCTAAGAGCAGTATTCTGCTCGGGAAATCAGATGTTACTGTGCTAATCACCGAGCTCACGTCAACTTCATGTTCCTCATGGAGCCTCAATCTTCGCGAACATCAGCCAGACGAGTGGATGTGCGAAGAGCGCGCTGCGGAATCTGCCATACCGACGTGGCCTTGGTAGGCAATGAGTGGAAATCCTCCGGTATCCTTGGTTCAGGGCATGAGACTATGGCAACTGCGGCGGTCGTCGGATCTGCGGCCACACGCCCGAAGATCAGGACAGTGTGTCGGGTCGGTGCCCTTTGCGGCTCTTGCATGCAATGTGAAATGGTGCAGGGTGGAGCTCAACAGGTTTGCGCGCAAGTAGTCGGCACAGTTATGGACGAACACAAAAGAAGTTTTGCATCTGCCGTTCGCGGAAGCAACGGGCAGCTTGTTCATTCTTTGCCGGAACCGTATGGCGTATTCGGGCGATCCTCCTTCCGATCCTGTCTGGACGATCGTGCTCTATGTGGATCATCAACGGTCGGGACGCTTTAGGCATCGAAGTCTATCCATGAAGCACGTTCCTCTTGAACCCGATTTTGAAGCCTGGCGTGCGGCGGCGCGGGATGCCTTACGCGCCGGCTATCGGCCAGGCGAGCTGGACCTTGAAGATGGGACCGCGCCGGCAACACTGTCGTTGATGCTGGAGGCGGACGAAGTTCCGACCGGTACGGCTTACCCAAAGCCGCATACGTCCAAGGCGTTCCTGGAAGCCGCGCAGATCGTCTCGGTCCACCGTGATCCGCAGCGCTGGAACCTGCTCTACCGCATGCTCTACCGGCTGCAAACCGAGCGCGACCTGCTCAAGCTCGAGACCGACGACGATGTCACGCAGCTCCTGCGCTTTGAGGCCCAGGTGCGGCGCGACCTGCACAAGATGCACGCCTTCGTGCGCTTCCGCAAGGTGCTTGAGCCGGGGAATCCGGCGGAGCGGCCGGTCGTGGTTGATGAGCCCGTGCCGGTCGCGGCGGATCCCGAGGCGCACCACCTCGTGCTCGAGACGCCTACGCCGTTCGGCAGTCTGCGCACGGAGATCGAGTCCTGCGCGCCGGCCGAACCCATTGCGGACTCAGACTGCGAACACTTCATCGCGTGGTATCAGCCGGATCACCGCATCGTGCCGCTGGCCGCACCCTTCTTCGCGGAGCGTTTCGCCATCATGCGCTGGACGATCTTGACCCCGGATGCCAGCGTCTCCTGGGATCCGGTCGCCAAGCAACTGACCTTTGCCCCGGGGCTTCCGCGCGAGGCCGCGCCCGCCGAGGACGAGCTTGAAGCCCTGTGGCGCAGCTATTATGCGAGCATCTATAACCCGGCGCGGCTCAACCAGGGCGCCATGCGCTCCGAGATGCCGGTGCGTTACTGGAAAAATCTGCCCGAGGTTCAGCTGCTGCCTACGCTGATCACTCAATCGAAGACACGCGTGGAGTCTATGGTCAGCCGTCAACAGTCGCAACCTACCGCCCAGCCATTCGTTCCGGATGAGCACACCATCGATGCTCTGACCGCTTCTCTGCCCGCCTGCAAGGGGTGTGAGCTCTATTGTCATGCCACGCAGGTGGTTCCTGGGCGCGGCCACAGCGAGGCCGCGCTGATGCTCGTCGGCGAGCAGCCCGGCGACCAAGAGGACCGCAAGGGCGAGCCGTTTGTCGGTCCGGCTGGCGCGGTGCTCGACCGGGTTCTCGACGAGCTCGGTATTCCGCGCGCGAAACTCTACGTCACCAACGCCGTCAAGCACTTCAAGTTTATCCAGCGCGGTAAGCTGCGGCTGCACCAGAACCCGCGGATGAGCGAGATCATGGCCTGCCGGCCGTGGCTGCTGGCAGAGATTGACGCGGTCAAGCCGCGGGTCGTGCTTTGCTTAGGGGCAAGCGCCTCAAAGTCGCTGCTGGGCGGCACCTTCGCTCTGATGAAAGATCATGGCAAGCAGCTTTCGACGCCCTTCGCCGACCGCGTCTTTGCGACCATTCATCCGAGCGCCGTGCTGCGGGCGCGCGATGAGCCGAACCGTGTGCAGTTGCAGACCTTCCTGGCCGACGACCTGGCGCGCGCCTGGCAGGCCAGCCAATCGTAATGCGGCTGTGATAGAAAGCTGGAGGCCGAATCCGGCCCGGCAGGAGCAACATGCAGACAGAAGTCTCGACCCTCGACGCGATACAGTTCACCGAACGAACACTCTCCTCTTCCGCAACTCTGGCTGCGGTGCTCGATCACACTCTGCTGAAGCCGGAGGCCACGCGCAGCCAAGTGATTCAGCTCTGCCAAGAAGCAGCCCAGCATCGCTTTGCCTGCGCCATGGTAAACCCCACCTGGGTGGCGACGGCGGCAGCGGTGCTGGCCGGGACAGGCGTGCCTGTGGGGGTGGTGATCGGCTTTCCGCTGGGCGCGACCCTCTCTGCTTCGAAGCGCGATGAGACGGCTCGAGTGCTGCGGCACGGGGCGCACGATGTCGATATGGTTCTGAATGTCGGCGTGCTGAAATCCGGCGCCAAAGAAGACCTTGAGGCGGTACGGCTGGATATTCGCGGCGTCGTGGAGCTTGCCCATGCCGCCGGAGCGATCGTCAAGGTGATTCTGGAAACTTGTCTGCTCAGCTTTGAGGAGAAGCTGCGGGCGTCCGAAATCGCGCTCAGCGCGGGGGCCGACTTCCTCAAGACCTCGACCGGCTTCTCCTCCGGCGGGGCGACGGTGGACGACATTGCACTGCTGCGCGGAGTGGCCGGCAGCCGCGCTGGGGTGAAGGCGTCGGGCGGCATACGCTCGCTGGCCGACGCGACGGCGATGCTCTACGCCGGGGCAACGCGGATTGGGGCAAGTGCCAGCGTACGCATCGTCGCGGAGCTGTCCGGCGGCAGCAGCGGTGCCGCGAGTTCTACCGGGTATTAAGGGCTGGCGGGAGTATCATCCAAACCAATGCAGTCCTTGCCCAAGCCGGAGGTGGAGAGCGATGCTCCGGGCCTGGATGGCGAGGATCGCTCGCCGTCGCGGGAGCGGGTGACGCATTCCCTCTACCACCCGCACGCGGCCGAGCCGAACATCCGGGTTGAGCCGTTGCAGCTGGATTTTCTGATGCGGCTGGCCGACGCGCTCAATACGACGCTCGACCTGAACACCCTGCTGCATCGCGTGGCCGACCTGGTGCGGGCGGTAATCGACTATCGAATTTTCGCCATTCTGCTGATCAACGACCGGACGCACGAGCTGTGGATGCGCTTCCAGACAGGACACACGGCGGACATCGAGCGGATCCGGATCAAGCTGGGCCGCGGCATCTCCGGGCAGGCCGCGCTGCAGCGCAAGTCCATGCTGGTCGAGGATGTGCAGGTGGTGGAGAACTACATCAACGCCAACGATGCGGTGCGGTCAGAGCTCGCAGTGCCGCTGATCGTCAAGAACAAGGTGATCGGCGTGCTCGACCTGCAATCGGAGCTGCCGGCCTTCTTCACGCTCGACCATCAACGGCTGCTCGAACTGACCGCATCGCGGGTGGCGATTGCGATTGAGAATGCGCGGCTCTACACGCGGGTTTCCCGCCAGGCGCAGACGTTGACGGTACTCCACGAGATTTCGCGAGAGATCACGTCAATTCTTGATCCGGACAATCTGCTGGAGCGGATCGGAAGCCTGCTGAAGCGCGTGATCGACTTTCAGATGTTCACGATCCTGCTCTGGAACGGGCGTACGGACCGCTTTGAGCATCGTTTTTCGACTCGCTATGGAGAGCGGGTGGCGCGGCGGCGCAGCGTACCGCTGGGCGAAGGGCTGATTGGCGCGGCGGCTCTGGAGCGCTCGCCGATCCTGGCTCCGGATGTGCGCCGCGAGCCGCGCTATCTGGTCGAGAATCCGGAGACGCGCTCCGAGCTGGCGGTGCCGCTGATCTATAAGGGCAAGGTCATCGGCGTGATCGATCTTGAACATACGCGGGTGAATTACTACAACGAGGATCACCAGCGAACGCTGCTCACGCTCGCTTCGCAGGTGGCCATTTCGATTGCGAACGCCAATCTCTACCAGCGCATCCACGAGGAAGAGCAGCGCATGGAGCGCGATCTGGAGATGGCTCGGCAGGTGCAGCTGCGGCTCTTGCCGGCTGCTCCGCCTACACCGGCAAACGCCGAGATTGCGTGCAGCTTTCGGCCGGCGCGCTCGATCGGCGGCGATATGTACGACTTTTTGGACTACGGGCCGGCACCTCTCAAGGGCCTTGAGGAAGACCTGCCCAGGGCTGCGGAGACCGGCGGACCGGCGCCCTTGGCGGAGCGGTCTTCGCAGGTCCTGCAGGCGCGGATTGCGCCGACCCGCACCCTGATCGTGATGGGCGATGTGTCCGGCAAGGCGGCTCCCGCGGCGCTCTACGGAGCGCTGGTTTCCGGTATTCTACGGTCGCTCGCTCCGCAGCATCTTTCTCCGGCGGCTCTGCTGGCGGCACTGAACGACCAGCTGCAGGAGCGCCGACTGGATTCTCAGTACGTGACCATGCTCATCGCCCTGTGGGACGATGCGACCCGGATCCTGCATGTGGCCAATGCGGGGTCGGCACAGCCGGTTTTGCTGACGCGCCGTCCGCCCTCGGAAGGGGAAAAGGCGTTGACGAATGCGCTCGAGTCCCAAACGATTCGCATTGCAGGATTTCCGCTGGGCATGTTCCCGGGCGTCAGCTACGACGAGGTCGCGGTGCCGCTGGCGTCGGCGGATATGGTGGTCTTCTTTTCCGATGGCATCACGGACGCGGTAAACTCCCGCGGCGAGCAGTTCGGGGGCGACCGGCTGTGTGCACTGTTGCAACGTCACCCCTTGGCGGCTGGAAGCTCTGAGGCGGCTGTCGATGCTATCGGGGAGGCCGTGGCCACGTTTCAGTCCGGCACCGAGCACTTCGACGATGAGACGGTGATTGTGTTGCGGGTTCGCTGAGCTGTCGCAGAACTATCGCAGGATGGCCCAAGTGGTGGCGATGAGCAGAGTCCCAACCACGGTAATTGCGGTATCTATTCCCTTGATGGACTCGCTCCGTCCATCCTGCATCCGAACCCAACCTGAGAAGCCAATGACGATGTCACGCATGGGAAAATCTCCTTTATCGAGGTGCTGTCTTGAGCTCAGGATTTGGTGTCGTCCTGAGGCTGAACCGCCGATGGATCAAGCATGAGGCTTCGCGCCGCTGCTTGAACATCCCCTGCGCAGCGAAAACGGATGCAACTCGCGGAGGGTATGCTCTGACCCGTTCCACGTATTTGTTACCCGATGAGCGGAATAAAACCTAAGACGTCGTACGCTGTGCAGCGGTTACTTTGCCCGGCTTCGGTGAACTTCGCAGGACGCATCCTGCCACTCAAGGGATGCTTCCTGCTTGAAACGCCCAAGTTGTTTATTTGGCTTAGGTCGCTAAATCACAGACGCAAGAGGGTGCATCCTTTTCTGAAGGCAAGAAGGAGGCACTTTGGGGAGAATTTCTTTACGGGAGCGCTCGCACCACAGAGGCAGTCCGTTGAGCAACAGAACAGAGTCCAGAGAGCCTGAGACGTCTCGCCAGACGCCATGGCGTGCATTCAAAGACCATCGCCAAATAGAGAAAGCGGACTCGGTCGCGGAAGACCGGGCCGACACCGAAATCCACCGTCTGTTTTCTTTCCACAGGACGCCGTAGTCGTTCCTTTCGTCGGCATACGCTGCTGCCTCTCGACGCCATGCTTTACGCTCTTCAGGCAACAATCCGGAGCTGACCCTCTGTTGGCCCGATCGTTGTCCGCAACGGCACGGCCTCTCCCGATTGCCCAGCATCGAGGGCTACCGGCTTCAGCGCAGGTAGTTCCATCCTACCGATCGGCTACTTTCACATCGACTTCGCCAAGGTTCGCACCGGGCAAGGTATGCTTTCTCTCCTGGTCGCCATCGGCCCGGACTTTCGAAGTTCGCCTTCGTTGAAGTGCATGAGAAAGCCAACCAACGGAGTACGGCCGGCTTTCTCAACGCGCTCATCCAAACAGCTCCCTGTCAATTTACATCGTACTCACTGTCAGGATTTCACCAGCTTCCAGCTAAAGACTTGACTGGCTCATGATCTTAGCTAGCTCATGCATCCGCGTCGCATCCTCTGGAGTCTTCGCCGTGGCTGCGTCCGTGTCCAGCTTCTTGCTCATCTCCTTCAGCTTCTTGGCATTCTTGCTGGCGAGCGCCGCATTCAGCTCTGTCATCTGCTGCGGGGTCACACTTGTGTCGCGAGCCAACTGGTCGAGATAAGCGCGGGCAGTCACGGCATTTTCAGGCCACGTAATCTTCGGCTGATCCTGCACGTTGAGCTCAGCCAGATGTATCTGCGCGGCGGCGTCAATCTCGTTCTGGGTAAGATACTTCGTCGGAACTAACTTGAACACATCGGTTCCACGAGCAATCTCGGAGCCATAGATATACCCGTTGTAGTAGTAAGTCGACCACTGACCGCCCATTGCCGGACGCGAATCATCCACCGGTCCGCGATCGAAGTAGCCGATCTCAAACGGGTGCGAGGGATCCGTATAGTCCATGATGGACACCCCGCCCTGATACCACGACTGCACCTCGATGTTGCGGCCGGGCACAGGAATCATCGATCCGTTATGCGCCACGCAGTTTTCCTTCTCAGTCTGCGGCGCGGGCATCTTGTAATACGATTCGAGCTTCAACTTCTTATCTTTGGTGATATCGAAGATTGCATCCGCGCCCCAGTTCATCGGGTCGCTCACACGGCAGCGTGGCTGTCCGCCGCCGCCCCACTCATCGGTAAACAGAACCGTCTTGCCGTCGTTCGAGAAGTTAGCCGAGTGCCAGAAGGCATAGTTCGAATCTGTCACCGCATCGAGCCGCTTCGGATGCACGGGATCGGAGATGTCGAGCAGGATGCCATTGCCTGAGCACGCGCCGGCAGCCAGACCGATAGCGGAGTAGACAGTGATATCGTGGCAACCGCGCGTGGCCGAGGTCGTCTGCGTTCCATCGCCGTGATTGCCGCCGTTCCAAAGACCATTGGCAGCGCCGGTCTTCTCGTCCTGGAAGATACGCGGACTGTTGACGACCGCCGAGAGCTCCGGATGCGCAAGCGGCACCTTGATCACCACGATCGTATAGAGCGCCGTATCGGGATCCACGTTCGGATCGCCGTCCGAGCAGCCACCGAGCTCCGCTTTCGGCCGCACCCCCGCAGATCCGGAGATATAGAGATATACGTTGTTCTTATCTTTCGGATCGACGACCAGCGTGTGCGTATGCGATCCCCGGCAGGTCTGTACTTCTTTCACCTGCTTCGGATTGGTGATGTCGCTGATGTCGAAGATGCGAATGCCCTTAATGCGATCGGGACTCGGATCGGGCATCTTCCGCATCGCCGCCCGGAAGGCTGCAATCTGTTCCGGCGTCGCATCCGCCGGCGGGGGCGCCGGCGCAGGTGCCGTCGTGGGAAAGCCTTGAGTGCCGCAGTCCATGCGGCCGTTGGCGGCTTCTACCGACATAAACAGCAGGTGGCCGTATACAGACACATCCCCTTGCCCGCCAGGGCAGACGATGGATGTGATGAGCTTCAGGTGTGCGGGATCCGCGATGGAATAGATATTCACCCCGGAGTAGTTACCATTAAAAAGATACTTCGTATCGAAAGCTAGATCGGAGTTAGTGCCGCCATAGTTCGCGCGTAGACCGCCAGCCGGACGCGGGCCTGCAACTCGAGGCGCATCCGGATTCACCGGAGGAGGAGCAGGCGTCGCGTCCACGGCCTTGATCGAATCCAGATCGGGCGCGAACCCGGCCGGCTTCGGCGTCGTCATCACCAGCTGCAGTCCGGAGGCAGCGACCGCGGAATCATACAGTCCACCCTTCAAGCCGACGCGTGGATCGTCAGGCCCTGAGCGGGGATTGACATAGACCGAAGAGGTGGGCGCACCCGGACCAGTTGCCGCGGAGGATGGCTGCATCGAGGCAGTCTGTCCCTGCAACAGCGCAGGACAAAAACCGGCCAAGGCAAACGCCGTCCATGCCGCGCCACGAGAAAAACGCGAGATCGTTTCTGAGGTCATTTCTTCTCCTTCAAGATGTGCTGCATGTAATCGATCTCTGCCTGTTGCGTGTTGTCCACATCGCTCGCGAAATCAAACAACTGCGGATCCTGACCCGCTCCTGGGTTGGCAAACAACTGCTTCACCATCGTCAGCGCGCCGGTGTGGTGCTGAATCATCCCGGTGAGAAAGAGATGATCGAACGTCGGCCCGCTTGCCTTGCGCAGCGTGTCCATTTGCGCCGCGGTCAGCATGCCGGGCATGGCCGGCATCATCGAGCTCATGTCCATGCCCGGCATATCCATCCCGCCCATATCCATCGGCGCAGAGAGCGGCAGGCCGCGGTCGGTCAGCCACTGTTTCATCCAGCGCATCTCGTCGGTCTGCGAGACATCGATCTTCTTGCCCAGCTCCCGAACCTCTGGATCCTGCGAGCGCGTCTTTAGCAGCTCCGTCATCTCGACAGCCTGGTTATGGTGCATGATCATGCCTTGCATAAAGTCGACATCGGCCTTTGAAGGCGGACGCACGTCGGGCTTCGCGGTCTTGGGCGTGAGTGCTTTGTTTTCCTGACCCGGCGCGCCAGGCTGCACAATGGCTGGGCTGCTCGGCGCACCACCTTGCTGGCCAAACGCCGGCACCGCACCCGCTGCGCAACCGAGCAGCAGTCCTATGCCAAAGGCGATCCGTTCCATATGCGCCATCCCGCTCCTTCTCCAGGCGCTGCATGCGTCCCGGCCCACAACGGCCCTGAAAAGCAACGCGTCCCGAGCGTCTTTTCCATCGACAACTTAGAAACGGTACGGCGGTGCTTTACCGGTAGACCGCTGTCGGTTCCAAAAAAAAGTGATGGTCGTATCTAAGCACTTTTCCCGCTACGATGCAATCTCGAAGCTCTCGTTCCTATGGCTGGGATCATTCAACGCTGCTGTTTTCTCCGATCACTGTAAGCTAAACGGCCACTCGTCTCGCGTCCTGCAAGAATCAATACAGTGCCGGCCGGCAAAAATGAAAGAACTTAGAAAATTCGATTGACCTCAAACGAATTTGTCCATACTATCGGCCACATTACCGAAAACTAGATTCATGCCGCATTCAACCTTCGTCGGCTGCCGGTCCCAGGTGGACCAGTCAGCGAATGCTGTATTCCGGCCTGAAGCACTCCCGTCCCCGTGCCCTTGAAGGAGTCCTATGCTCTCCAAGCTGGATCGTCGTCAGGTTCTCGCCATCACGCTTCCGGTCGCCTTGATGTCGGGCTCTTCCGCTCTCGCGCAGACCTTTCATGGCACCGTCTCCGGAAGAATCACGGATGCAACCGGCGCGGTCGTCGTCGGCGCTTCGCTCAAGCTGGTCAACCCCGCCACGGCCGCCGTGTTGAACGATACCTCGAACAAGGCGGGCGAGTTCAACTTCACCGAGCTGCCCGTGGGTCAGTACAGTTTGAGCATCGTCGCTCCGGGCTTTCAAAGCCAAAAGATCGACGCCATCGACGTCGCCGTCACCAAGATCGAAAGCTTCCCCATCGTCCTCGCTCCAGGCACCGAGACCACCGAGGTCGAGGTCGTCGCTAACGGCGTGCAGGTCGACACGCAATCGGCTGCATTGGTTACTGTCATCAACTCCGCGGCTGTAGAAGACATGCCGCTGAACGGTCGCGACTTCACTCGTCTTACGCATTTCGCCCCCGGCGTCAGCGCTCTCACTAACTCAGTCAATGGCTCGCGCACGGCAAGTATCAACTTCCAGCTGGACGGCGCCGACAACGTCGATCCCTGGCTCGGCATCGTAGCCTCAAATCAGGGCGGCATCGCGTCCGTCCCCGGCGGTCTCATTCCGATCGAAGCCATCGACCAGTTCTCTATGCAGTCCGGCGGCGAGGCCGACCAGGGCCGCAACGCCGGCGCAAACTCCAATATGGTCATCAAGTCCGGCACCAACAATGTCCATGGTGACGTTTTCTACTTCGACCGCAACGAATTCTTCGCGGCCCTCTCGCCCGTTGCTCCCGCCGGCGGCCGCAAGACGCTCATCCGCAATCACCAGGGCGGCTTTACACTCGGTGGGCCTATCTGGAAGGATCACACGTTCCTCTTTCTCGCTGGCGAAATTCAGATCGCCAAAGCGAACGTCGCTCTCGTTGACACCGTGCTCTCGGATGCCTGGATTAAGGCCGGCGAGGCCAACATCGCCAAGTACACGGATCCGACCACAGGAGCGCCGTACGTCGCCAATCCGCTCAGCCTCAACCTATACAACCTGCTCTACCCCAACAACTCCAAAGGCGGAGCGGCCATCGTCAACAACTACTTCGCCAACGGCACCTCCAACTACAACAGCTACAACGCTATTATCAAGCTCGATCATCACTTCAGCCCCAAGCAGACGGTCTCCCTGCGCTATCTCGGAACCACGGGAACGCAGACCGCGCCCACAGCGTCGGATTATGCGGAGTACTTCCAGACCGCGCCCATGCACATCCATAACTTCGGCGTCATTCACACATACATCTTCACGCCGCGCCTGCTCAACACCGTCACCTTCGCTACGAACTACTTCCTGCAAACCTTCAACGACGCCGACCAGAACTTCAATCCGCAGGCCAATGCCGGGCTGAACCTCGGAATCACCAACCCCATCATTGAAGCTGGCGCCCCGAGTATCTTGGTCACCGGCTTCGACCAGACCGGCGCCACCCAGCCCTCCGGCCGCACCGACGTCACCGGCCACGTCACCGACAACTTCCATTGGACGCTCGGCAAGCACGAGCTCAAGTTCGGCGGCGAGTATCGCCATTCCAACGTCAACCAGCTCTACTTCTCGAGCGCTCGTGGAACCTTTACCTTTGATGGATCGCGTGGTCCCTGGGGCGCCGCCGGCACTCAGCTCTCCGACATCTCCGACTTCCTCATCGGCGCGCCTACTAACTCTTCCGGCGCACGTCTCCTGCAAGGCAATGCGCAGCGCGTCTGGACGTTCAACACCGAGGACTTCTGGGCTCAGGACGACTTCCAGGCCACCCGCAAGCTCAGCCTCAACTACGGCGTCCGCTACACCGTCCCAGGAGTCATCCAGGCAGCCGCGAACGACATCTACCAGTTCGTCCCCGGCGCCACGCCCGGCTTTCAGAAGGGCTATTATCCTGAGTACTTCGGCGGCGTCGCTCCGCGCGTCGGCTTCTCTTATGCGCCCTTCAATGATGAGCGCAGCGTCATCCGCGGCTCCTACGGCATCTTTTATGACTTTCCCGCCATGAGCAGCTGGATCACCGGTACCACCACCAATGGAGGTGCCGCCTACGCCCAGAATAATCCGGCCGGTCCTGATGCCGCTGTCATCTTCAACCAGACCAATGTGCGCTGGGCAGCCGGAGTCAATCCATTCGTTGGCGCAAACGCTCCCCAGGTCGGCGCCTTTGGGGTCAACCAGAACTTCAAGATGCCGCGTGCCTCCGTGGTCAGCTTTGACGTAGAGCAGCAACTCGCTAAAAGCACGCTCATCTCTGTGGGATACGTCGGCAGCTTTGGTTCGCACCTCCAGGTTCTTTACGACATCAACCAACCCGTGGCCAGCGGAACCGCGACCATCAATGCCCGCCCTTATCAGCAGACCGCATTCCCGAACGAGAACGCCGCCTTTACCAGCAAACCGTTGCTCGCCATCAACCAGCTGAATTTTGAAGCCGCCTCCAACTTCCACTCGCTGCAGGCGACCGTCAGACAAGCGCCGTGGAAAGGCTTCTCCGGAAATCTGAACTACACGTGGTCCAAGTCGCTAGACGACGCCTCCACGAATACCACGCCGATGAACAGCTATAACTTGCACCAGGACTACGGCCCAAGCACCTTCGACAATCGCAACGTGGTCAACGGCTACGCCATCTATAGCGCGCCGCAGCTCGGTCACATGCTGCCCAGGGTGACCAGGGGCTTCGAGTTCAACGCACTCTTCACCTACACCTCGGGAACCCCGATTAGCCCGCAGTACAGCACCAATGTCGACGGAACGGGCGAACTGAAAGACAGGCCCAACTACACCGGCATCAACCCGTTTACCGGAGTGCAACTGGCCACCAGCACCTCTTCGGCGCGTTCTTACCGCTATCTTCAGAACTCGCTGACTAATCCGTCTTTTACCTGCCCCGGCGGTGCCGGAACCGCGACCAATCCTGCGAGCTGCGCAGCCGGCGTAACCGGAGTCTACGGGAACGAGAAGCGCGACAACTTCTTCGGACCCAACTTCCGGGACATCGACTTCTCAATCCTGAAGCACACTCCGGTCACCGAGAAGGTTATGTCGGAGTTCCGCGTCGAAATCTTCAACGTCTTCAACTTCAATAACTTTGCGAACCCGAACGTAAACCCGACCAGCAGCTCCTTCGGTCTCATCACCAACACCCGCAACGGAGCAGCGGCGCCGGGCATCGGTTACGGCGAGCCGTTCAACATTCAGTTCGCCCTGAAGCTCACGTTTTAGTCTGACACCCCGGAAAGACGAGCACAGAGCTTACAGAGGTCGCACAGAGAAGAACCAGGAGAACTAACTCCGCTTCTCTCTGTGTCCCTCTTTGTCCTCTGTGCTTGTCTCTACAAGTCTTACGGCGTGGCCTGCAGATACTTCTGCAGCCACGCCACGGAGCGCGTCAGCTCATCGCGCTGGTGCTCGCGCTTTACGAAGCCGTGGCCCTCCTCCGGATAGAAGACCGCATCCACGGTGCGGCCTTCCGCCTTCAGCAGGCTTACCACCTGCTCGGCCTCTTCCTTCGGCACGCGAATGTCGTTGTCGCCCTGCAGCACCAGCAGCGGCGCCTTCTCGTTGCGAATGTACTTCAGCGGCGAGCTCGCCTCATAGACAGCGGCATCCTTCGCCGGGTCGCCCAGCAGACTCTTCTCATACTCCTGCAGCCGCGGGTCCTCGTGCTGCAGCATCGTCAGCCAGTTCAGAATTCCATACTCATCGACCGCCGCCGACCAGAGCTCCGGCGTCTTGCCGATCGCCATCAACGTCATGTAGCCGCCATAGGAGCCGCCCCAGATGCCCACGCGCTTCGCATCCACGAAGCCTGTCGCCTTTAGAAACTCCACTCCGGCCACTTCGTCTTTCAGGTCGGCGCCGCCCAGGTCCTTGATGTTGGCGTTCTGGAACTCCATCCCATAGCCCGTAGAACCGCGCACGTTCGGCGCGATCACCACAAAGCCGCGCGAGGCAAGCAGCTCGGCGCGCCCGTTGAAGGCGTCGGTGGTCTGACCGGTCGGCCCGCCATGCGGCATTACCACGGCCGCGGATGTGCCGTCGCGCTTCAGATTCAGCGGCACCCAGACGAATGCCGAGATCAGCCGGCCATCGAAGCTCTTGTACGTCACCAGCTGCGATTTCGGCAGCACCGCATGCTCGAGCGTGTCGTTCGCGTTATGCGTAATCTGCGTCAGCGTGTTGTCCTTGGCCAGGCGGTACAGCTCCTGCGGATGGCCGGAGTCCTCATGCGCCAGCAGCATCGAGCCATCCGGCAGAAACGGTGTAGGCGCGGCATCCGGCAGATTCATCCCGGCCGGTATGCCGCGCTCGGACTCCTGCATCGTCTTTAGATTGACGAAGCGCGTCGACACCCGGCCGTCGGCGTTCAAGCCATACACGGCGCTCTCGCCATCCGGAGTGAAGGCCACCCCGAACGCGGACCACTGTGTGTTCGTCAACCAGTGAAGTTCCTTTGTCTCCAGGTTCAGTAAAGCCACATTCTCGTAGCCGCCTTTGCCGTTTGAGGTGAGGAGCAGGGTGCGGCCGTCGCGTGACACATCGGCGATAGTCGCCAATTGCTTGCCCGCGTGTTCCAGCAGCTTCTCCGTTTTACCCGTGGCCACATCCACGCGAAAGAGATCCGAGTCGTCGATGCCGAGCGCCCGCGTGGCATACAGAAACTTGCCGTCCGGGCTCCACGCATCTTCGCTCCAGGAGGCCTTGGGATCGGTCTCATGCGTCAGCTGGCGGATCGTCCCGGCGGGCCACTGCATCACGGCCAGGTCGGTAGCAGGCGACGTCTTCTGCTTGATGCCGATCGACAGCAGCTTGCCGTCCGGAGAAAACTCGTCCACCGTCTCGCTCACATCGTCGGTGTGGGTCAGGTTGCGCGGCTCTCCCCCGCCGGCCGCCACCGTATAGATGTCGTAGTACTCGTTGCCTCCGCGGTCCTGGCTATAGACCAGCGCCGCGCCATCCTGAGTAAAGCGCGCGTTCGACTGGCGATCGTTGCTCTTGATCAGCTGCTGCGCCCCCGTGCCATCCACGTTCATGATCCAAAGATTCGGACGGCCCGAGGCTGTACTGACGAAGGCAAGCTTCGCGCCGTTCTTTGAATGAGCCACGCCAGAGATGCGCGTCGTGGTCAGCAGCGCCTCGACCGGCAGCGCAACCGCGACAGGTCCTGCGGCGGAGGTGACAGATTGCGGAGCAGTCGGCTTGCGGTCCTGAGGACCAGCGCCACATGCAGATCCACACACGCAAACAAGACCACATAAAGCGATGCCGGAAACTCGCATAGATCTTCACCTCAAGAAAGCGGAATACTTCATTTTAGCAATCGAAGTTCGTTCTGCGTGGCGGAATATGCTACTGTTCAAGGTCTCACGTTCGGCACAAACGAGTTCGTTCTTCCGGCGATGCCGGAAATACCTGTAAAGATCTTCCCTGTATGGCTGGCCTATTGACCCTGCTTCCGAACCTGCTCCGCCGCCGCAAGCGCGATGCCCTGCTCGGCGCCGCCGCCGCATGGCCCACCCTTCCCGCCAAGCTCCTCAAATCGACCGTCGTGTCCAAGGACCCATTGGCCGAAGGAGACACCGCCTTCCAGGACTCGCAGGTCGAGTCCGCCTTCTACTTCACATTCTCCGGATCCTACTTCGGCGGCCACCTGCGCACCACGCCGGTCTCCGACTCCGAAGGCCATCGCCTGCTGCGCCAGCTACCCGAAGATACCGAGGTGACCATCCGCTACAACCCAGCAAACCCCGACCAGACGGTCACGCTTCCCGCCGACAACCCCAACTTTCCCGCCCCGATCTGGCCTAGCTAGTTCCTATGGCTTCTTGGGCAGGAATGCATTCTGCCCAAACCCAAACCACCGCAGCACCGTCGTTCCCATCGCCTCATACATATAGTAGGGCGCGATCCGCTGCGCGCTGTACTCCGGGGGCCAGTGCGCCGCCTGCGTCCGCCAACCGAACCCGTAGTGCTCGAGAATCAGCGATGCCCGTGGCAGATGGCTCGGCGAGCTCACCACCTCCGCCGTCTTCCACCCGTGTTGCTCCATGATCCGGTGCGCGTAGAAGACGTTCTGGATGGTGTTCTGCGCCTTCGGCTCGACGATCACATCCTCAGCCGGCACCCCGGCCGCCGCCGCGATCCGCGCCATGGTCTCGGCCTCGCACCACTCATTGTGCACCGCCGCCCCGCTGACGATGATGTGCGACGCGCGCCCTGCCCGAAACTCCCGCACCGCCTCCATCACCCGCTCGCGCTGCTCGGGCGAGGGCTTCCCGTCCGGGTCCGACGGCGATCCCAGCACCAGCAGCGTGTCGAAGTGCGTCACATCGGTGGTGTGGGTCGGCACTGTCTCATAGCTTGCGACCACGACGGCAACCCACAGCAGAAACGCCACAGCCACCGCCTCGCCCACGCCCTTCCGCACCGTCATGCGACCAAATCCCTCGCCAGTTGCACGTACATCTCCACCGCCTCCAGCAGCTCCTGCTTGGCGATCCGTTCATCCGGCGTATGCGCCACGTGGATCGATCCCGGCCCCAGCAGAAACGGCTCGCCCCAGGCCGTCAGGCTCGGAATATCGGTCGTGAACTTCGCCACCATCGTCGGCAGCGAACCCACCTGGCGCATCCGCACAAAGGGCAGCTCAAGCGAAAACTCCACCCGCGCGCGCCCCGCAACCGCCTGGACGATCGCCTCTCGCGTCTCGTCGCTCGGCCCCACCAGCCGCACCAGCAGATGCGCCTCCGCCTGGTCCGCGATGACGTTCGGCGCGCGCCCACCGGAGATCATTCCCACATTCAACGTCGACTCGCCGATTCCTTCCACCCTCGGCAGGCTCAGCCGGCCGAGGTCGCTCAACGCGCCGATCAGCTTGTCGATCGCCGACTCGCCCAGCTCCGGATAAGCCGAGTGCGCCATCTTCCCCGTCGCGAATAACTCCACCCGCAGGCAGCCCTTTGAAGCCAGCGCCAGCCGGTTATCCGTCGGTTCGCCATTGATCAGAAACTGCGACCCCTTGGGATGAAGATTTGCCACCTTAGCCCCGGCCGAGTCCCGCTCCTCGCCGACCACAAACAGCAGTCCCACCTTCACGCCCTCCGCCCGCAGTCGCTCCGCCGCCGCTACTTGCGCCGCCAAAATCCCCTTGGCATCGCACGTTCCCCGTCCGTAGAGGTACGCCTCATCCTCGCGCAAACCGAAGTACGGCGGCACCGTATCGAAATGGGTCGAAAACACCACCTCCGGCGTCACGCCCGCCGGGCTCGCATACACGTTGAAGCGCTCGCCTCCACCCTCGGCGCCGGGAGTTCCCTGCTCCGGCTTCGGCACCGGCATTCGCTCCACCGCCCACCCGTGCTGCTCCAGCCACACATGCAAAAACACTCCGGCGTCGTGCTCATGGTAGGTCGTCGAGGGTATCTCCACGAGCAGCCGGGTCAGTTCGATCGGGTCCATCGCCATACCTTCGAGCATAACGCGCTCCGCATCCTCAGCAGCCGGGAGCCGCTGATATACCCTCGTCCTATGCCCCACCAGTCGCATATGCGCACCATCGACGACCTGCGCGGACCCGCCGGCCGGCTTGAAGCTCTGCTCAACACCGGCAGCGACGACCCGCCCTACACCGCGCTGATCGCGCACCCGCACCCGCCCTCCGGCGGCACCATGCACACCAAGGTCGTCTACCACGTCATGAAGGCATTCAGCTCCTTTGGCCTGCCCGTGCTGCGTTTCAACTTTCGCGGCACCGGCCTCAGCGAAGGCGTCCACGACGAAGGCCGGGGCGAAGTGGACGACGTACGCGCCGCCCTCGCCTGGCTCGAGGCCGAGTTCGGCAAACCGATCCTGCTCGCCGGATTCTCCTTCGGCGCCAACGTTGCTATGCGCGCCGGATGCGGAGATCCGCGCGTTGCAGGTCTAGTCGGTCTCGGACTGCCGGTGCGCGCCGCCGGCCGCGACTACACCTACAACTTTCTCCCAGGCTGCACCCAGCCCAAGTGCTTTATCTCCGGCGATCAAGACCAGTTCTGTCCGCCCGAGATCCTCGACCAGATCCTTCGCACCGCGGCCCTGCCCTGGAACAGCTTCACCATCCCCGGCGCCGAGCACTTCTTTCAGGGCGTCCCCGGCAGCCCCATACCCAAGCTCGACCAGATGCGAGCCATCCTAAGCGACTGGCTGATCCACACCTTTAACCTAACGCGACCCCTCTAATACGCTAGCTGCAAAGCCACTCGCCCACGGTCGGATTACAGACCTCCGGCATCTCTTCAAACGCAATATGCCCGGCCTCCGGAATGATCTGCAGCCGGGCCCCCAGCCGCACGGCCAACTCCTGGCCTGACCGCAGCGCCACTGCGCGGTCGCGATCACCCCACACCAGCAGCGTCGCCACGCCCGTCAGCTCCGGCAGCGCCGCTTCGAGCACCGCCATGTCCTCACGCCAGCGCAGCATGATCGCCAGCACATGTTCAATGGCCGAACGGTTCAGCCCATCCGTATACCCATTGAGAATGCCTTCGTCGATCCGCCGCGGATCTCCGTACATGCGCTCGAGCGCCCGACGATGCATGACCCGCGGCATCAGCGGAATGATCCAGCGCGCAAAGTGACTCCCGAGATAGGTCGCATAGAACCGCATCTGCGGATGACCGAGCGTGCAGAACGGATTGGCCGGCGCAAACAGCACCAGCCGCTTTACCCGGTGCGGATGCCGCGCCGCCAGCAGCATCGAGATCGCCCCGCCATGCGAATGCCCGCCCACATCGGCCACATCGATGCCCAGCAGATCCATCCAGCGCACCACCCGGTCGACATGTGCCTCAAGCGCCGCATCGAGCCCCGTGACCCGCTCCGACGCGCCGGAGTTCGCCAGATCCAGCGCATATACCGTTCGAAACTGCGCTAAAAATCGTATGTTCTTGTTCCAGTTGCGAGCCGAACCCACCAGTCCGTGCACCAGCACCAGCGCCGGACCACGCCCCGCCTTCGCATAATGTGTGCTGACTCCATCGACGTCTACGACAGAGTGCTCTACGGCAACCATCCCACTCATCCGGCTTGCTTCTCCCCCGTCAATATTACAGGGATGTGAATGCAAGAGCTAAGCTAATCGACGAGAAGTCTCGCTTCCGGCCGCGCAGAATCGAGGAAGTTCACTTCGCACTTGCCAGAAACGTTCTGGCCGGAAAAGTTCTGGCCGGAAAAGTTTTGGCCGACCTCAAGCGCCGACCGCCACCTGCGCCTCCGCCACCCGAGCCGGACTGAAGTGCTCCGCCATGACCGCTTCGAGCACATCCATTCCCTCCTCCACCTGAGCCTCGGTCAGAATCAGCGGCGGCAGGAACCGCAGCACCTTCCCTTGTACACAGTTCATCATCACGCCCCGGCGCAGCGCGTCCTCGACCAGCGGCCGCGCCGGCACGCTCAGCTCCATGCCAAACATCAGCCCTTCGCCGCGCACCTCCAGTACCTCGTCGTACAGCTCCGCCAATGCTTCCAGGCGCTCGCGCATCCGCTCGCCTGAAGCCTGCACCCGCGCCAGCACGCCCTCCTCCTCCATCACCGCGAGGAACTCTACCCCGAGGCGGCATGCCAGCGGAGTTCCGCCCAGCGTACTGCCATGCTTCGCCACGCCGAAACTATGAAACAGGCTCTCGGTTACCAGCAGTGCGCTCAGCGGAATGCCACCGCCCAGCGGCTTGCCCAGGATCAGCACATCCGGCCGCACGCCGCTCGTCTCAAACGCGAACCATCGCCCCACCCGGCCCAGCCCGCACTGAATTTCGTCGAAGATCAATAAAGCCCCGCTCTGGCCGGCCAGCTCACGAGCCGTTTCCAGGAACTCCCGCGAGCAGATCTCCACCCCACCTTCGCCCATCACCGGCTCGATCAGAATCGCGCAGGTCCGCTCCGAGACGACGGCCCGCAGCCCGGCCGCGTCGTTCCGGTCGACAAACCGCACTCCCGGCAGCCCAGGGCCAAAGTCGATCGAATACTTGTCCTGTCCAGTCACCGACAGCGATCCGAACGTGCGTCCGTGATAGGACCCCCGCAGCGCCACCAACTCGTGTTTTTGTGCCCCGCCCCGCTGCCGCCCGTGCGTCCGCGCCAGCTTTAACGCGCCTTCGACCGCCTCCGAGCCGCCCGTCGAAAAGAAAACCCCCGCCATTCCCGAGAGCTTGCACAGCCGCTCCGCCAGCTTTCCTGGCCAGGGATTGCTGTATTGCGGCGAAACATGCACCATGGTCGCGGCCTGGTCGATCATCGCCGCCACCATGCGGCGATGTCCATGGCCCAACGCGTTCACGCCCAGGCCGGCCATCATATCCAGGTATCGCCGGCCATCCACATCGAATACGTGACAGCCCTCGCCCCGCTCCATCACCACCGGGTAACGTGCATACACTGGGATGAGGTGCTGTTCGTCCCGGCCGAGCAGTTCGTGGGCCATCCGGCTTGCTCCAAAGTGCTCCATCGTTCCAGTTCACATCACGCCAGCCTGCCGGTCAAGCAAGGAGGAACCAAGAAAGATGCCGCTTTGGTGGCAGTTCAGGAACTTGCGCGCAGTCTCAGCCGTATCCGCAACTTGAGACTCGATCTATGATTCTCTGGAGCATGGGAACAATCCTTGCCGATAATCGGCTGTAGGCACATCGATCCTTTGGCAATAGACGTGCAGTCCAACCCATAGAACACGAACGTGTGTATGAAAAGTGTCTTCCAAACGCGTATTCTTGCCGTCGTTCTCGCGGCTCTCACCTTGGCAGCCTGCGTGCTTGCCGGGCTGAATCTTGCGTCCGAGACAAGCTACAACGTTCCCACCGACGGCATCGCGTGGACGGAAGCTCCCGGCGGCCTCTGCGCCCAGCAGGCCCCTGCAGACTCGGCCGGCCGCCGCGCCGGTGTGCGCCGCGGAGACATCCTTGAAGCTGTCGACGATCTTCCCACTCCCCGCCTCGCCTCCTTCGTGCGGCAGATTTTTCATGATGGCGCCTGGAGTCACGCCAGCTACACCATCGTCCGTCCTGCCCAAGCCTGCGATCTCGCCTCGGCCAACAGCCATCTCACCATCCAGGTTATCCTTGAGCCGACCGACCGCTCCATCAACTACGGTCTCCGCCTCATCGCGCTCGTCTACCTTCTCATCGGCCTCTACATTCTCTTCCGCCGCTGGACCGCCCCCAAATCCACCCACTTTTATCTCTTCTGCCTCGCATCGTTCATCCTGTACGCCTTTCGCTATACCGGAGAGTTCGATCTCACCGACAGCATCGTCTACTGGGCCACCATCGTCGCCGGAGCGCTGCAGCCGGCCCTCTTCCTGCACTTCGCCTTCAGCTTCGCCAGTGCAACCCCGTCGGTCCCATCGCGCCGGCTTCGCCGCCTGCTCGCCGGCTTGATTTACCTTCCCGGCGCCCTCTTCGTCGCGCTTCAGGTTACGGCGATCCTGCGCTGGTCCGCCACGGAAACTCTCAAGCATCGCCTCGACAAAATTGCCCTCGCCTACATGGCTTTCTGCTATCTGTGGGCCGCAGGCATCTTCTTCTTCCGCGCCCGCCGCAGCCAGTTTCCGCTTGAGCGTCAGCAGCTTAAATGGCTCACCCGCGGAACCCTCGTCGCCGTTCTTCCGTTCACCTTCCTCTACGTCCTTCCCTTTCTCTTCGATCTTACCGTCCCTACGCTGTTCGCCAACCTCGTCCGGCTCTCGCTGGTCTTTCTGCCGCTGACCTTCTCGTGGGCGATCGTCCGCTACCGCCTAATGGACGTCGATCTAATCTTCAAGCGCGGCGTGACCTATACCATCGCAACTGCTTCCCTTATCGGGCTTTACTTCGCCGTTATCGCCGTCTTTGCCATCAATCTGCACCAGCGCCTGCCGGAAAAATTCAGCTTCTGGGGACTGCTGTCGATCATCCTCATCACCGCCTTCGTCTTCGACCCGCTCAAGCGCATCATCCAGGGCTGGGTGGACCGCCTCTTCGACCAGAGGCGCTTCGATTATCGCGAGACCCTGGTCGATTTCGGCCGCTCCCTCAACTCGCAGACCGATCTCCGCGCCTTGGTCGACTCTATTGTTGAGCGTCTGCCCCAAACTCTCCTCGTCACCCGTGTTGCCGTTTTTCTTGCCGCCGAGTCCGAGTCTGACGCCCGCCCCTCGCGCGCGCCAGCCTTCGAGCTCGCCGCCTCGCACGGTCTCCATCTGCAGCCCGGCGAATCGAACGGCTTCGACACCCGCTTCCTCCACTTCGACCGAGAGTTCGAGTACGCCGAAGCCAACCCCCACATTTTTCTCGAAAGCCCTCAGCAGATTTTGCACCTGCCCGACTCCGAACGACGGACCGCCGCGCGTCTTGACCTCAACTACTACCTGCCCTGCCGCGTCGCCAATCACTCCGGCCGAGGCACCCGCACGGTTGCCGTCATCGGTCTCGGCCGCACCCATGACGGCGACTTTCTCTCGTCTGAAGACATGGAAGTTCTCGAATCGCTCGCCGGCTATATCGGCATAGCCATCCAGAACGCCCAGCTCTACCGCCGCCTCGAGTCCAAGATCAACCAGTTCGAGCGCCTCAAAGACTTCAACCAGAACATCGTCGAATCGATCAACATCGGCATCTTCGCCGTCGATCTCGAAGACCGTATCGAAAGCTGGAACGCCCAGATGGAGGTCCTCTTTGCCCGCCCACGCTCCGAGGCCCTGCACCATCCGCTCTCGGACCTTCTACCGCCCGAGTTTGTCACGCGCTTTGACGACCTCCGCGGCGATGGCTCCGCCCACGGCACGAACACGCTCTATAAATTCCGCCTCGCCCTGCCCACCGGCGAAACCCGCACCGCCAATATCTCCATCGCTCCCTTGCTTACCCGCAGCTTCGACGTCGTCGGCCGCATCATCCTGATCGACGACATCACCGACCGCCTCCAGCTCGAGTCGCAGCTGACCCAATCCGAAAAACTCTCGTCCATCGGCCTGCTCGCCGCCGGCGTCGCGCATGAGGTCAACACGCCCTTGGCCGTCATCTCGAGCTATACCCAGATGCTCTCAAAACAGCTTCGCGCCGAGCCCGCCATGGCCACGCGCCTCGACCCGGTGCTCCAGAAGATCACCCAGCAGACCTTCCGCGCCTCCGAGATCGTCAACGGCCTGCTCAACTTCTCCCGCACCTCCGGCACCGAATTCCTGCAGATCGATCTAAACCAGCTCCTGCGCGACTCGCTGCTGCTGCTTGACCATCAATACAAGACCGCGCGCATCCGTATTGAAACCGACTTCGATCCCGCCCTCTCGCCCATCGTCGGCAACCAGGGCAAGCTGCAGCAGGTCGTCCTCAACCTTATGCTGAACGCCAAAGACGCCATGCACGGCAGGGCCGACGCGGTGCTTCGCCTGACCACGCGCTCGGCTAACAGCCACATCGAAGTCGACTTCTGCGACACCGGCGCGGGCATCGCGCCCGAAAACCTCGCCCGCATCTTCGACCCCTTCTTCACCACCAAGACCAACCCGCAGCCCGGCCAGCACAAAGGCACCGGCCTGGGTCTGGCGGTCAGCTACGGCATCCTGCAGGAGCACGGCGGCAAAATCAGCGTAGATTCGCACCCCGGCACCGGCACCACCTTCCGCCTGGAGATTCCAGCGGTTCCCATCGAACAACCGGTTGGCGTTTCATGAGTCTCCGGCCGCCAACATCAGCGTAAGCGTTCCTTCTAGCGCAGCTAGAATCGCTGTATTCGTCTTTCTGCCGGCAGGATGCGCTCTCTTTTCCGGCACTCTCCGAGGTAGCCCCACTTCATGTCCACTGTCGCCGTCCCGATCCACTCTGTTACCGCTGCTTCCACCCTCCCGCGCCTGCTCATCATCGACGACGAACCCTCAATCCGCGAGTCGCTCGACATGCTCCTGACTCTCGAAGGCTTCGACGTCACCCTTGCCCGGGACGGCGCCGAAGGACTCGACCTGCTCTCGCGCAGCGAGTTCGATCTCCTCCTGCTCGATCTTGCCCTGCCCGGCGAGTCCGGCATCGACCTGCTGCCGCGCATCACCGGTCTCCACCCCAATCTACCCGTCATCATGATCACCGCCTTCGGGACGGTCGGCAATGTGGTCGACGCGGTCCGCGCCGGCGCCGAGAACTTCATTCAGAAGCCCTGGGACAACGAGAAGCTGCTCGCCGATATCCGCTCCGCCATCGCCCGCCACAAGGCCGAGGCCGAGGTCATCCAGCTCAAGCGCACCCTCAAGCAGCGCTACAACTTCGAGCACATCGTCGGCAAATCCGAGCCCATGCTCCGGCTCTTCGACATCGTCGCCCAGGTCGCGCCCTCCCGCTCCACTGTCCTCATCCAGGGCGAGTCCGGCACCGGCAAGGAACTCATCGCCAAGGCCATCCACAACCACTCTCCGCGCCGCGACCGCCTCTTCGTTCCAGTAAACACCGGCGCTATCCCGTCCGACTTGCTTGAATCGACCCTCTTCGGCCACGTCAAGGGCGCCTTCACCTCCGCCATCATGGCCAAGAAAGGCCTCTTTGAGGTGGCAAATGGCGGTACTTTGTTTTTAGACGAGATCGGCACCATGTCCATGGACATGCAGGCCAAAATTTTGCGCGTCCTTCAGGATCGCCGCTTCATGCATCTCGGCGGCACCAGCGAGATCCAGGTCGACGTCCGCATCGTCGCCGCCACCAACGTCAATCTGCAGCAGGCGGTCAAGGACGGCCGCTTCCGCGAAGATCTCTTTTACCGCCTCAACGTCATCAATCTTGAGCTTCCTCCGCTCCGCCAGCGCCGCGGCGACGTCCCCTTGCTCGCCAATCACTTTCTTCGCTTCTACGCCGAAGAGAACGGCACCGAGCCGCCCACGCTCACCCCCGAAGCCCTGCGCGTGCTGATGGATTATGAGTGGCCCGGCAACGTCCGCGAGCTTGAAAACGCCATGGAGCGCGGCGTCGTCCTTTCGACTACCCGCACCATTACCCCCGACCTGCTGCCCGCGCAGCTCACCGGCAGCACCTACTCCGCGGCGCTGCTCGACCATCGCCCCGACGCCTCCCTCTTCGACGTGATGGAGGAGATCGAGCGACGCATCATCGCCGACCGCCTGGAGCGCTGCCACTGGAACCAGACCGAAGCCGCCGAGTACTTCAAAGTCCCTTTAAGCACGCTCAACCAGAAGATCAAGCGGCTCAATGTTGAAATTAAGAAGCGCCCAAGAGAGTAGTACCTACTCCGGTTGAACTGCTACGATACCGCGGACCGAGGAAGAGCATAAAAAAATCCGGTGGTGATACGCGCATCACGAATTATGGCCATTCAACAGCAGGAATAGGAGGAAACACGCTGGCTCAGAATTTAGCGGGCTTGGACTGAGAGGGTGTGAGCCTCGGAATGACGATGGGACAGCGCTCGGACAGCTAGGGGATGCTACTCCCGCCGGGACGTTCTATGGTAACGTTCGTTGGGCAGTTGAGACTTTGCTTAACGCGAAGCCGAGTCTAAGGATCGCGATCTAGTTACTCCGCAACTGAACGGGTTTTCTTCTGCTAAATTCCTACGCTTACGCTAATTTCTTGGACCGGTGATAGCGCAGGCTTTAGAGAACATGTTCTAAGCAGCTCCGTACTTCGTCTCCCGCAGTCCTCTGCCCAGCGCCTCCAGATCCCGCTCCGCATGGCTTTGGCGCACATACAAATCGAGCTCCTGATACCGCCGCTGAAGCTCCTCATCCATCGCCAAAGGCACCGGCCCCAGCGCTCGCGGCAGACGCCGCAACACATCCGTACATGCCTGCTCGACCAGGTGGCGGACCGTAAGCGCCCTCACCCGCGCCTCCGCCCCGTCATCTCCACCCGCATCGATCTCCCGCCCAGCCGCATCCAGATACGCGCCAAGCGCCCAGGTATCGGCATGCATTGCGCCCAGATGCGCTAGCGTGTGGGCATCCTGCCGCGACGTCCGCATGGCCATCTCCACCAGGCTAGCCGCACCGCCCGCCCAGCATGCTGCCGGACCGCACGCGCCATGCCAGAAGCCCGGCCGCCCCGTATACCAGCCCGGCTCGCCGATTACCTCGTCCGCCGCGACCGGTACGGCGTCGAAGCGTCCCACCGCGGTCCGCGTCTCGCGAAACGCCTCCGTCTTCCATCCCGAACCATCGAACGCCACCCGGCCCGCATGCGCCCGCAAATCCACATCCACCAGCAGCGACTCCGGCTCCCCCGCAGTCACCAGCGCACGGTCAACCAGCCCCGCCCCGCTCAGCCACGCCTTCTCGCCAGTCAGCGCAAAACCGCCCCCGGGCTGAGCCTCGAGCCGCAGCGCCTGCCCCGGCTTCTCCGCCGCCCAAACCCCATACAGCGTACCCGCAATCGGCTGCCTCCCCGCCTCTGCCAGGATCGCCATCGCGTCCCAATGCGCCTCCGCCAGCCGCGCCAGCGAGAGATCCTCCCGCCCAATCTCCATCAACCGCCGATGTCGCCCCACGGTATCGCCCGCACCAGGCAACGGCAACGCCTCGCCCACCAACTCGCGCATGCGGAGGAGCAACTGCTCGCCCGTCAAGCCATAGCCTCATTGTGTGCCGCCAGAGCCTCCGCGAATCCCTGCGGCGCCCTTCCTACCCGGCGGCCGCTCGTTACCACCTTCAACCGCCCCATCGCTGCCCTCCGGCAGCCCAGCGCGCCGAGCCGGTTCCAAAGGTCATGATCTTCTGCCGTCGTCAGCTGATTCCACCCACCCGCGTGCACGTATGCGTCGGCTCGCACCCCTAGGTTCGCGCCATGCACATGCGGATGGGTCCCATCCGCGTGAATGACGTAGCTCTCCCGAAAGCGCCGCTCCACCCCGGCATCATGTTCGGCAAAATGATCGACATCGACGACCCCGGTCACGGCCTCCACGCCAGCCTCCGCCAGCATCAGTTGATCGTGCAGCCAGTTTTCCGGCACCACGCAGTCCGCGTCCGTATTTGCCAGCCAGCACTGACGCAGTTCACCTGGATAGGCTGCCAACGCCGCGGACGCAGCCGCCGCACGCGCAAGCCCCACGCACCCGGCATCGATTTCAATCACTTGTCCGGACCCCCGCAAAAACCGTTTCGCAATCCGCGCCGTCTCGTCCCAGGATCGGTCGACAGCCACCACAATATCCGCCGTCACGCGTTCCGGCAGACCCGCACGCGCCCGCAGCACGGAGCTGAGACACCGTGGCAGCAGATCCTGCTCGTTGCAGGCCGGAATCAACACGCACATATGCCAGCTTGCTTCCGTCACAGGCGCGTCCACCGATCCAGCCGAAAACCGGCATGCCGCTCCGAATGCTCCAGCGCCAACCCGCTCAGCGATCGCAGCGCCTCGTGCACCTGATCTCCGCTCAGCCGATGATCCGTCGACTGACCCAGCCAGTGCACGCCCAGCAGACATCCGCCCGGCACAAGCTTTCGCACCAGGGCGGCGCCACAGTGCGCCAGCTCGTCAAGATCCAGGTAGTACCCAATCTCGCTGAGCACGATCAAATCGAACTCCGTCTGGGGCAGCGGATCGGCCAGCGATCCGGCCCGCACGCACACATTCTCCATGCCGGCACATCGCACCTCGGCCGCCTTCACCGCCGTCGGCGAAAGATCCACGGCATACACACGATCGCTGACCCGCGCCAGCCGCTCCGTCAGCACACCTACCGAGCATCCAGGTTCGAACGCACACCGAAATCGCCTGCCCGCCAGTGCGCGCATCGTTGTGTCATAGCGCTCCAGCTCGTACGCTGAACCGCTAAAATTCCATGGATCGGCGCACTCCTGGTATTTGCGCTCAAAGAACGCCGCGCTCGATGGGTCGGTAACAGATCGCTCCATCATCGCCGTACCAGGAAGACCTCAAATGCCCGCTGCGCCGGACCCAGCAGCTCCGGTGGCAGCACCGGGCCGCCGGTCACCCGCTCCAGCTGCGAGCGATGACAGGCCAGCGCCTCCGTCTTCGCGCGCAGCAGCTCCTCATCCAGAGGAAACACTGCCAGATTTAGCCCGGCGATCGTCTCCGGCGTTCCGCGATGCCAGGTCCAGAAAAAATACGAGATCAGCCGCGCGCCCGTGCGTCCCGCCGCCTCTGCCGCCGCGCGCCCGCAGGCCTCATGGTCTGGATGAAAATCGCCCTCCCACGGCGCAACGATGCAGCTCTCCGGAGTCACTCGCTCGATGAGCCGCTCCACCAACTCCGCCTCACGCGCACCGACACTGCTATCGGTCAACCCAAACCGCAGCACATGGTCACTCCCTACGCCAAGCCGCGCCAGCGCACAATCCTGTTCCCCGCGCCGGGTTGCCGCCAGCGCTTGCCCGCCCTCTTTGCCCGGATACGCATGTTCGCCATCGGTGACCGCCGCGACCAGTACCTGCGCCCCTCGTCTGCGCTCCGCAGCAATCAATCCGCCGCACCCCAACGTTTCATCATCCGGATGCGGCGAGACGACCAGCAGCGGAACCGCAGGCGCGCTCCACACCGGCAATCCACGCAGCGTTTCCAGCCATTTTTCTTCGCCGACTCCAGAGAAATTCATCGCTCGAATGTGATGCAAAAAGCGCGAGCCATGCGGAACGAAGAATTTTCACCGCTCGAACAGATTCAGGCCCGGATTGCAGGCGCAACCTTCTCCCCCAACAGCCGGATGGCCGAGAGCAACTGTGCATGCCCCAGCGACGCCACGCTCATCTGAAAGTTCAGCCGCGCAATCCCGCCCAGCGCCTGGTCGTAGTGCTTTACTTTCTCAACCACCGTCTCCGGCCCGCCCACGATCAGAGCGCCGGACTTCCCCAGCAGCGCATTGAACTGCCTCTGCGTCACCGGCGGCCAGCCTCGCTCCTTGCCAATCTGCGTAAACGCCTGCGCATAGCCCGGGAAGAAATCCTCCGCCGCCTGTTGGTCTGTTTCGGCAACATAGCCCAAGGCATGAACGCCGATTTTCAGCGTATCCGCCGGATGTCCCGCCCGACGCCCCGCCTCGCGGTACAGATCGATCAACGGCCGAAACCGGTGCGGCTCTCCGCCAATGATCGCCACCATCAGCGGCAGCCCCAGCATTCCCGCCCGTGCAAACGACTCCGGCGTCCCGCCCACGCCCAGCCAGACCGGCAGCTTCTCCTGCACCGGCCGAGGATAGATCCCCTGCCCGGTCAGCGGCGGGCGAAACTTGCCCGACCAATGCACTTCCGTCTGCTCGCGAATCTTCAGCAGCAGATCCAGCTTCTCCGCGAAGAGTGCGTCGTAGTCCTTCAGCTCGAGCCCAAACAGCGGAAACGACTCGATAAACGAGCCTCGTCCCACAATGATCTCCGCCCTGCCCGCGCTCAGCAGATCGAGCGTGGCGAACTCCTGAAATACCCGCACCGGGTCCGCCGCGCTCAGCACCGTCACCGCGCTCGTCAGCCGGATCTTCTTCGTTCGTGAAGCCGCTGCAGCCAGAATCATCGTCGGAGCCGAGTCCAGGTACTCCTTGCGATGATGCTCGCCCACTCCGAAGCTGTCGAGCCCCACCTGGTCGGCCAGCTCAATCTCTTCAAGGATGCCCGACATCCGCTCAAGTGCCGAAATCTCCCGCCCTGTCAGCGGGTGCACCCCCGCCGCCACAAAGCTGTCACAGCCAATTTGCATATCTCTCCTTCGCCCCATCCCGCCCCCAACCAATCGTCGTACTGGCAGGCCAGAATCTCCGCATGTCCTTCGCTAGGAAAGCTGGATGAATCCGCCCACTCATTCGATTCTTCTCTTCCCGGACAAGATGATATGGTTTTCTCAAACCAGCCACACCAGAGGTCCCATGCGCCGTCTCTGCCGAGCCGCCCTCACCCTTCTCCTCGTCCCCACCTTCGCTTCTGCCCAGAAGCGACCCATCACCGACCGCGACCTCTTCGCCTTTCACTGGATCGGCGACGAGCAGGTCTCGCCCTCCGGCAACGCCGTTGTCTTCGTCGAGGCCTCGGTCACGCCCGACCACTCCGGCTACCAGACCAGCCTCTACCTGCTCGACCTCACGCGGCCCGGCGCCACGCCCCAGCCGCTCACCGCCGGCACCCATGACCAGTCTCCGCGCTGGTCGCCCGATGGCTCCCAGATCGCCTTCGTCCGTTCCGCCGAGCGCACCGGAGCCGCCGCCGGCCAGCCCTCGCCGCCGCAGGTGTATCTCATGCCAGCCAAGCCCGGCGCCCTCGTTATCAAGCTCACCGACCTCCCCAAAGGCGCCGGCTCGCCGCTCTGGACTCCCGACGGCCACGCCCTCGTCGTCACCTCCTCCACCCCTCAAGACCAGGCCAAAGCTAAGACCGAAGCCGCGAAACTAGCCCGGTCGACCGGCGATGAAGCCCACGTCTCCGACATCCGCATCATCAATCGCGCCAGCTACCGCTTCAACGGCGAAGGCTATCTCGATCCCACCTTCGTCCCGCAACTCTATATGGTCTACCTTCCGGATGCCGCCGGCATCCAGGCCCCGCCCTGGCAGCTCACCGGCGGCCGTTACGGCGCGCAGGACGCCTTCCTCGCCCCCAACGGCTGGCTCTTCTACACCTCCACCCACGTCGACGAACCCATCTACGAGGAGTTCCCGCACAACACCCTCTACGGCATGCCGGTCTCCACCGCTACCCATCCCAAGGACATCCCCACTCCCGCCTTCACCGAGGACCTGCACCACGAGGCCCGCGGTCTCGCCCTCTCGCCCGACACCAAGCACCTCGCCTTCCACGCCCAGGCCGAAGGCGCCCATGCGATCTCCCACCAGCAGACCGACCTCTGGGTGCTCGACCTCAACTGGTCCGGCTCCACGCCCACTGCCTCCGCCCAAGCTCATAACCTCACCGGCGGCCTCGCCTACGAGATGGGCTCGGGCGTCGGCGGCGACAACCTCGCCCCGCGCGGAGCCGGACGCGACGCCCTCACCTGGTCCGCCGACTCCACCCACGTCCTCGACATCGCCGGCCACCGCGGCTCCGCCCTCCTCGTCTCCGTCGACACCACCATACCCAACTCCGTTACCGAGCTCACCGCCGCCAAACAAGCCGTGATCGGCTTCAGCGCCGCCGCCGATGGCCAGCACCTCACCGCCCTCATCTCGAACCCCATCGTCATCGGCGACCTTTACGCCATCGCCGGCCCGCAGCAGCAGAGTCAGCTCACCCACGTCAACGACCAGCTTTTCTCGCAGCTCGACCTCCAGATGCCGCTCGACCTCCAGGTCAAGCCCACCGTCCACGCCGCCGACTTGCACGGCGAGACCATCGACACCTTTATCGAGCTTCCGCCCAACTACCAGCAAGGCACGAAACTCCCTACCATCTTGAACATTCACGGCGGCCCACACTCCGCCTACGGCTGGGTCTTCGACCACGAGATGCTGCTCATGGCCGCCCGCGGCTACGCGGTCATCTACCCTAACCCGCGCGGCAGCACCACCTACGGCCAGAACTTTGCCAATATCATCATGAACAATTACCCGGGCGACGACTTCCACGACCTGATGGACACCGTCGACGCCGCAATCAAGGCCGGCTACGCCGATCCCAACAAGCTTGGCGTCACCGGCGGTTCCGGAGGCGGCCTGCTCACCGACTGGGTCGTCACCCAGACCAACCGCTTCAAAGCCGCCGTCGCCCAGCGCGACATCACCGATTGGGCCGCCTGGTGGTACACCGCCGACGCCGCAGGCTTCCACCAAAGCTTTTATCCAAAGTCGCCGCCCTTCGACAACGTGGAGCTCTACCGCGCGCACTCTCCCATCACCTTCGTCAACAACATCAAGACGCCCATGATGTTCATCCTCGGCGAGGCCGATTTCCGCACCCCGCCCACCGCCGGCGGCGAGGACTTCTTCCGCGCCCTCAAATACAAGCACATCCCCACCGTCATGGTCCGCTTCCCCCGCGAGTCGCACGAGCTCTCCCGCTCCGGCGAGCCCTGGCATCGCATCGAGCGCCTCGACAACATTCTCAGCTGGTTCGACGAGTTCCTGATGGGCAAGTGCGAACCCCAGTACGACATCGCTCCCACCTGCACCCAGGGATCAAAGGCAACCACGGAGACCTCCGCCGCCTCGCAGTAAGCCACGTCTTCGCGGAACAGCGATCCTCCTCCTCAAGGGAGTCGTTTTGGCGAAGCCGAAATCCGTGGTCTGTCCTCCAACCGTTGAGCACTCCTCTGCGGGCAGCTTCCAACCCCGTGAACGGGAGAAACGAAGCCCCGGACAGTGGACAATCCCGACATGCTGGAGATCGGCAACGAAGGCATGAGTGACAACGTAATCAGTAGCGGCCGGATTGCCATGCGTGTATGCAATCGGTCCAGTAACGAATTGATTCTTCTATCGGCCCGGAAATCGAGCGATCTAGCCGCCCCTCATCGCTGGAGCAATTCGTTTTGAGCTATCACTCTTCTAAAAATCGTCATTTTTCCCCAAGCTACTTTCTCTTACCGGGACAGCATCACGCACAGAATGAGAGTGAGATAGTCTCGATTATGCCTGACGAGTTACGGATCTTTTCGAGCAAGTCTTCCTCTGGTTTCTTCGCGCATCTTGGCAACGAGCGCAAGCGAAAGTCCTTCTTCTGCGGAGTGGTTTAGATGCTTGCTCTTACCGACTCGCTGGGCGTTGTAGATGCCTGCGTGTCCCGAGAAAAGATAGCTGATCACACAGGCGATGCCGGCATAGGCGCCGGCCTCGGCCCCAAACAGTTCTACTGCAAGAAATGTGGATGCTATTGGAGTATTGGCAGCACCGGCGAAGACTGCCGCAAAGCCCATGGCGGCCAGCAACGATGGCGGCAGCGGCAGGATGTGGGAGAGTGCGTTTCCAAGGGTGGCCCCGATGTAAAACAACGGAGTCACTTCCCCACCTTTGAATCCTGTGCCCAAAGTTACCGCGGTAAACAGGGCTTTCGCAAAGAAGTCGTACGGAGCGACTTTGGAAGTAAACGAGGCGACAATGGTCGGCACTCCCAGGCCGATATACTTCGCCATATGAGAGTAGCCGAGCCCAAAGACGGCAAGGGTGATGAGAAGGCCGCCCGCAACCGGGCGAAGCGGCGCGTGCGCAATGAATTTGCGTGCGGTGTGCGAGACAAAATGCGTCAGCCTTGCGAAGCCCATCGCCACAAGTCCGAAGATTATTCCGGCAGTCATCGAACAGGCGATTCCACCTAAGCTCATCGAAGGCACGTTCGAGACAGGGTAGACGGTGTGATGGATTCCCCATGCTCGGGTCACCAGATCTCCGGCAAATGCAGCCATGAAACAGGGGGCGAGTGCATCGTAGCTGAGCCGCCCGATAGCAAGAACTTCCAACCCGAAGACAGCACCTGCGAGCGGTGTTCCGAAGACTGAGCCAAAGCCTGCCGCAATCCCGGCCATCAAGAGAATACGACGCTCATGAGGCGCCATGCGCAGAGGCCGGGAGAGCTGGTCGGCGAGCGAAGCTCCTGTCTGAATGGCCGTTCCCTCGCGGCCGGCCGAGCCGCCGAAGAGATGGGTCATGAATGTGCCGATGAGAATCAGTGGAGTCATTCTTATCGGGATAGTATTGGTAGGATCGTGGGTTTGTTCGAGGATAAGATTGTTGCCGGCCTCCACAGAGGCGCCAAGCCGCTGATAGAGAAGCCCGACCAGCCAGCCGGCCGGTGCAAGAAACAAGATCAGCCAGATATGGCGTTCCCGGATGCGGGTCGCCAACTCCAGCGACCAGAGCAACAACGCCGAAGCGGTTCCACCCATGATTCCAACCAGCATGGAAACAGGGATCCAACGCCCAAGGTCCACGAATAAGTGAACCTGTTCCAGATCAGAGAGTTTAAGGCGAATGTGAGACATGTTCCTCCTACCATCTGTAGGAGTCATCAGCTCCGTCGGAAGAGACGGGCGTCATCGGCGAACTCCATCGCCAAGGTTGTAACTCTGAGCTTAACAGGCCGGCAAAATAGCGTCAATCTGCTTTGGAAGGACGTATCTCCGGGAGCTTCTTCTGGAAAGCAAGGGGAGATCTTTGCCGAGTTATCCGGTGAACTCCTCCGCACGCGTTTCCGCAATAGCGGCACGAACGACAGTCTGATGGGCAAGCAGATGTCCTAGAGCGACCGAGAGAAGGCAGAGCAGGACGGATGCGAAGACATTGAATCCCGCTCTGAGCCATGCTCCATTCCTAAGCAGATCAAACGTCTGCAGAGTGAAGGAGGAGAATGTAGTGAAGCCTCCGCAGATTCCGACCATGACAAAAAGACGTATGTTTTCAGAGACAGGAAAGCGTCCACTTACTAAAGTAAACGTGCCAAAAAATCCGATCAGGAAGCACCCGAGTATGTTGATCGAGATCGTGCCCCAAGGGAAAGTCGAGCTCAGGTCGAGGGTCCCTTTCGTCAGCGCATAACGTGCAACGCCACCCAATGCGCTTCCGAGCGCAACCCAAAGGTAAGTCATGCCAACTCCTCTCGCTTGTCAGGTTTGCTACGTCTTGATGGGGGCGCTCTGACTCGAAACTATCTCAGGATAGCGTTTCGGCGCTATCACTGGTCGACTAAGCCGCAATGGAGAATCGTTGCATCGACGATTGTGCCGGCTTAGTTTCTGGCCTCCAGAGGCACGTTCGCCGCCTCCAGCATCGAGCCGCCAAAATCGCACTCCAAAAGAGGACGAAGCCAGGATCGCCGTTTCGTCCGGTGTGGAGGCGTCGCAGAGACTTTCTCAGAGAATATGACGGAACAAGGGTTGGATCTCTGCGTCCGCTGTTCTTATAGGAGCCGATGAACGTACCTCGCTGAACACGGCCGGCACGTCTATCTTTTTAGAGGTAAAGCAATATCTTTCATCTACGACGCTATCGCATCCAAGTAGCCGTGCGACCACTGGTCAACTCGCACCGGAACATTGGAGAGCAGATTTTCATAGGCTTTCATGATCATCTCGGTGCGGAAGCATAGCTGGTGTCTCTTCCTGCTAGCTGCTCGCATGTCCTCAAGCAGCGCTTGGTTCTCGTCCAGTTGATCGAAAATGCCGCGTAACTCTTCGGAAGTCGAGAAGAGCTGCGCCATCTCTCCGGCAACCCAACTGTTGTAACTGTTGCGATGAGCAATGACCGCGTTTCCAGCCGCGAGCGCCTCTACCAAGGATGGATTGGTTCCGCCTACCTGATGTCCGTGCACATAGGCACGCGCATGGAAACGCAACGATTTGACGATGGTCGAATCGTAGATTGCGCCGGGAAACAGGATATCGCTGCCCTCTGCTGCCTGGAAAACCCGCTTGTGATAGTCGTTCTCCTCCGGCATGTACTTGCCGAGGACCACCAGAGGATAGCGCCGGTCGCCCTGAGCGTATGCCGTCACTATCTCCAGCATCGAGTTTTCCGGCTCAGCGCGTGCAATGACCAGATCGTATGCGCCGGGAACCAGTCCCATGGCAAGGACCGGATCCGCCGGCATGTCCTGAATGGCATCGGCTCCATAGGGGATGACCGTAATCTTCTCCGGATCGGCGATGTCGCTCAGGTGTTTTTTGATTGCCGGATGATCCGCAATGAGTTCATTCGCGCAGCTGGCGCCGAACCACTCGTTGGCACGCAACCAGATCCGCTGCAGCGGAGTCCACTTCTGCCGCCGCCACTCAACCCCATCCATGTTCATGAAGTGACGGACGCCGCGCCAACGGTGAATCATAGAGAATACGGCTGTGTTGTAGCCAAGAGTGAGAATGACCGCGCCCTTGTCTTTGCTTGCAGCCAAAGCGCTACGCAGGTCGAAGCCGACGGTGCCCATAGGACCGGACCCTTCGGAAAATTTTACACGGCGTATCCCGCACCACAGGTCTTCCTCTTCGGACTCGTCGGGTCCAACCTGGCAGGCTACGATAACGTCATGTCCTTGAGCCGCCATGTAGAGTGAGAACTGCTCGGCAAAGGTCTCAAAACCTCCATGTTGCGCGGGTATCCCGCGGCATCCTAAGATCCAAAGTCGCATCGTTCACACCCTGATTCTGGTCCGCAATCGCTGACGATCTCTAGTGATGTTGCCCGCAGGCTAACTGAATTGAGCTCCGTACTTTTTACGGCCAGGCCGATCCGCACTCGCTTATGGTAGCAGTTGATGAGAAATAGAAAGATCATTCTTTCGTAACTTCTGCAGCCACTCGTTCAAACACTGGGCGAACTGACCTTCCCCAGGCATCCCAGTTGAGACTTTTCTCGAACAATTCACGAGATGTTTCCAGAACCCTGCGATAGCTCGCAGCATCGGTGAAAACAGCCAAGGCCTGGTCGGCATACTGGGCGCCGGTCGCATGCGGCGGAAGCAGGAAACCGTTGACACCATGGCTAATGGCGGTGCTGACCCCGCCTGTATCGGTGGCCAGGGCGGGAAGCCCGTGGGCGCTGGCCTCGCAGAGAACGATGGCCGCAGCTTCATTCACGGTCGGAAAGATCAGGAAGGTGGACTCCATGAAGAGCCGCGAAAGCTGTGCGCGTTGCACGGGGTCTCGCTTACTCAAAAATGGAATGACCTTCACTTGCGGATGACGAAACTCACTGGGCGGCATGCAGCCACAGATGGTCAGGCTGGCTTTGTAATTTCGGCGCAGCAGGTCCAAGAGGCAATCGTATGCAACCTTTCCACCTTTGCGCACCCAATCCACACCAATCCAGAGCAGACGGATATCTGGGTGAATGTGTCCTTCAATCGCATCTGCGCGCGAAGGCAAATCTTCGGGATTGAAGTTTGCGCCGTAACAGGCAACCGTGACCCGCTCTGCATCCATCCCGTAGTGAACGATGGCGCTGCGCGCTGCCCAGTGCGTGGGTAGGATGGCCTCGTTCGCTTTACGGAAAGCCATGGTTTGAATCAACTCTCCGTTGCGCTTGACGAATGGAAAGAGAGCTGTATACACGGGATAGTAGTTTAAAGCATCTGCCCACGTCATATCCGTGTGATAGATCAAAGGCAACGATGTCTTCAGATCGGCGATCTCTACAGAGGCAAAGGGTGCGTACAAGATGTCGCAGTTCGCGGCAGCGATGCGTCGCTCGAAAAATTTTCCTGTATGCCAGCTGAGCAATCTCTGATGAAGAGGCGAGAGTCTGCGTCCCAGAAGCCGCAAGGTAAGCTTGTTGACGACCTTAGCCCCATTAAGAATCAGCCAGCTGAACAGGCTTTTTTCAGGGCCGAGTTCCACCACCGTACCGACGTGTTGCTCCAAGGCCCGCGTCATAAAGAAAAGCGTTCCCGAAGAAGCAAGCACACTTCGTACATCATCGCGTTGTACGATGCCGATTCGCATTGAGTAACCCGTAAAAGCCGTTTTAGGCCAGCTTGCTTCCAGAATAGTGCACCCACCGGCTCGCGACAACCCCTTTCAGAGTCGGACTCGCATGCCAGGACCATATCGTTCCAATGACCAGGATAAGAAGCTCGATGCCTGTCTGACGCGAGAGGATTGTCTTCGGAGCAAAGACGGTCGCAACCAGGACCAACGCGGCGCCCGGAAGTACGCGTGACCATCCTGGTGTTTCCCCTGCAATGAGGAAGAGCAGGATCGCGTCAATCGCGACCCGCAACGTCCACGCCCATGCGGCGCCCAGAAGGCCGAAAAAGTGCAAGCCACCCCAAAGGACGAGCAGAAACGGTAACAGCTCGTAAGCGTGGAACTTTGCGGGCAGGTCAGGACGATTGATGGAACCGAGATGCGCAGCCGGGATATAGGCCAAACTGTTCACCCACACACCCACCAGCAGGGCGATACCGACCGGCGCAGCATGATCCGCAAACGCTTGCCCGACCCAAAATTTCATAAAGATCGGCAACGCGCCAATGGATAACAGGATCAGCGGCGTCATCACGGCACACAACGTCATCACCGCTTCCCCTGCAAGCCGGGCACGCTCACCTAGTTCGCCACGGCTCAGGCGAGGTGAAAGGCTGGTTGCCAGAGCACCCGGCAGCACAGAAAAGCGGCTGACCAGGTTGAAGGGCACCGTGTAAAACGCGACAGCCTCGGCGCTCAGAATGCTGCCAATCAACATACGATCCATGGAGCCAAGAATGGGATTGATGAGGTTGGACACCGTAACCCAGCCCCCATAGGAAAACAAAGGTTTAAGCATTTTCTTGTCGAATCGGCCGCCGGCGCCAAGCGGCAGGGCTGTCCGCAGCGCGAGAAACGACGGAACGGTCCCAACCATACGGGAGAGGATCACGGCTGGGATAAGCCAATTGAGATCGGGTCCATGCCAATAGGCCACACCAAGCGGCACAAGTTGCGCAAGCAGGGCATTGAAGGCATAAATAACGTTATACTTCGCAAAGCGTTCGCGGGCCTGCAACGCGCCGCCGAGGATTGCCGTGAAGATCGAAACGGGAATCGAAGCCGCAAGCCATGGAAGACTCTGGATGACTTCGTGACGCATCGACTCCGGCATCTTGAAGGTGGACATGAAGAATGGCCGGGCCACTAGGTAAAGAACGGCTCCGCCCAGGATGCCGAACCCCATGTTGACCAAAAGCGCGGTCCAGAAGACGCCTTCCCGTTCTGCGGCGTCTTCCTCTCTTACAAGTCGTGCAATATGGTAGAGTGCTGCGCGAGTCAGTCCGGGATCAAAGAGGCCGAAATAACCCAGAAACAGCCATACGATGGCAAGCACGCCATAGCGATCGTTTCCGATGAGCCTCAAGTAAATCGGAATGCTGGCAATGCCGGCCAACATCGGCACAATTGATCCAAGAAGATTGTATCCAGTATGACGAGCGATACTACTCATGCTAAGGTCCCCGAAAGCCTCTGCTTCGAGCTCTTCCACTCTTCGTGAGAACGAAGCCCTGCGCAGCGGAAGGCAACTGTTCCTTTTCAGACAATCCGCTTTTTAGGGAGCCGATCGACGAATGTAACGTCGACCATGATGGAGAGAGCTTTGATCTCTTCCCAAGTAAAGGAAGGCGGCGGCTGTTTGTCTTTTCGACCGGCTTTTCTCCACCTACCTCCGATACGATCGCACATGCGCAGCTTCGAGACACACTCTAGGATATCGAACTGCTGATAGCAGAGGTCCTGACAACAGAAGTCTCGAGCGAATCACGAACGACCGCCTGTCCTTGCGGGCGCGCAGTGTGCTGGTCAGCAGCCGGCAGTGCCGGACCGGTGCAGCCTGGCATAGCAGGATAGCGCCATCTACTTTGGCGGTTCGTACGGGCCTGTGCCGGTCGCAATGTAACGCACGAGATGGGGCAGATGGCCCACTCTACGAGCATGTTGCTCCGGTCTAAAGGAGCCTTTTCGGCTGAAATCGGGCATGGCGCTCTCGCTGTGTGAGCCGCTCGCATTGGCGAAAGTAAACCGGCGAACGACGAACAGGAGAGAAACGCCGAGAAAGGGAATTTCCAGTAGTTCAGACACGACCAGCCTCCAGTAAAATCTTCCTGGAGCAGCATATGCCTACCGATGCATGTTTGTCAGGATACAAAAGTGGTATGCCGGCCAGTTTCGGTAAATTTTCTTAGGGAGACCGCCTTTCGATCGAAGCCGGATGCTCGTCCTGCCTGTACGGTGCAGGCTGAAGGCTCTCTTGCGGCACCGGTTTGCGATGCTTCCACGAGTCCCAAGCCCCGCGAAACATTGCCGTCACGGCATCCATCCGGCCACCGCGCAAAAACGGGATTCCGCGCCGCAGCAGGTACAGCGGAAACGCTATCGCCACCACCGGCAGGTGCTTCAGGCCGGCATACTGATAGATATTTAGCAGCCGATTCCGAATGATATGGAACGCGTAGAAAGGCAGGCGCGGGTTGCTGGTCGCCCAAAAGTCCGTGCGATCGGCCTCATCTTCTCCTTTGCTGCCCCCCTGCGCTCGATGAAGGATGAGCGCAGCAGGTTGATAGAGGATTTTGTAGCCGCGGCTGAGCGCACGCAGGCACCACTCGACATCTTCCTCGTACATAAAGAAGCGGGGATCGAAGCCTCCAAGATCGAGCATGGCTTTGCGGCGTACAAACAGCGCGCAGCCGGAGGCAAAGGTTACCTCTCGGGGACGCATCGCTTCCGGCGCGTCGGCACGCTGGTTGAAGCCGGGCGTAAACGCACTGGCGCGGCGCCAGTCGAAATCTCCGCCGCCATACCACAGGCGCTCAGGGAAATCTCGATACACGATCCGAGGCGTCAGAATGCTGACCCCTGGTTCCGCCGCCATCTGCCGCTCGAGCTCTCCGATGGAGTCCGGGAGGACAAGCGCATCGTTGTTCAGCAGGAAAAGGTAATCGCACTGCGTGTGCTCGAGCGCCCAGCGTATGCCCAGATTGTTTCCTCGCCCAAAGCCCAGGTTTTCCCCGGCCTGGATCAAGTGAGCTCGTCCGAAACGCTCGACAAGCTTTGCAAGTGCGGGATCGTAAGGGGTCGTGTCAACGACGACCACCTCTGTCAATGTGTGTGAGCCCTCAAGGGAGCGAAGACAGATCTCAGTGTCTTCCGCTCCGCGAAAGCTTACGAGGACGACACAGGTCTTCGCAGCGCCCAACTGGTTCCTTTCTGTCACATTTACGTGGATCTTACGCTTTGTAGGATTCGGTCGATGCCAACCCGCGCTGCTCTTCCTTCAGCATCTCTGCCGCGAGATCGAACCCGGGAGCAGAGTGAAAGCGATCCAGATGGATAGCGAAGGTAGGCATGGGAACCCAAAGTTTTGCACGTCTTCCCAGCAGGATCTGGTCAGCGCTGTACAGCCACGCCTTCAAGACCCCACGTGCGATAAAAAAATTTCCATCCGGATCGTAGAGGAATCGGGCAAAGGGATTGAAGATGCGATACTTGCTCAGCGCCAGCCAAAGACTGACATCAAAATTGCCTCTTGAATACGTTCGAAAGACCTTCTCATATCGTTTCAGGTTTTCCTTGGTCGTAAGAAAAGTGAGGCAGGTCGACGCAGCCCTTCTCCAGTGAAGCCCCTCGTAGGCGCGAACCTGTTTGGGAAAGTCATGCAGCCGGAGCGTATAGTCGTCCGTGTGATCGAAGGGTGAGATAAAGTCCACCTTGCCGCTCTTCATAAAGCGCAGCAACGCACCGAAATCGCGGTCGAGGTACAGATAATCGTCTTCTGCGAAATAGACGAGATTCGCATCGCTCTGCCGGAGCAAGATCGTCACCTGTTCAGCGAAGGTGCCGTAGTTGCCGGCTTTCTCGAGATGGACGACGGCGAGATCGTCAGGACTGAAGTAGCGGCGGAACATCTGCTCATACGAAGGTGGGCAACTATCCATCACCGCCCAGAGTTTGACCTTGAGGTCGGACGTTGCTCGTCGAAACGAACGCACACAAAGTTCTGCTTGATGAAGCTTGTCATCATCAAACGGCAGACCGCGGGATGGTCCAGAAACTCCGGGATAGACACGATATGCTACAGCGAGATCATACATAGCACGTTCCCTTTGCGGGCTATCGGTAGAGGAGGGCGTCCGCCAGCGACACGATAATCGCCGGGCCGCCGCCCTTTATAGCGGCCTTGAGCTGATTGGTGGGCACGAAGAGGATATCTTCCGTCTGGAGGGCAATATCGGGATCCTGGCCCTTGATGATCCGTACCGGGTTTACGGAGATCAAGGTCACCTTGCCTTCCGAGCGGCGAACGATATGACTGTCTTTACTATCAGCCTCGTACCCGATGCCGCCGGCAAGAGCGATCAGCTGTGTGACGGTCGTGATGTTGGTGTTCTTGAGCTGGTAGCTGCCTTGCAGCTTGAGAGCGCCGACCGCGTAGACCAGCCCCTCCTTGTCGACACGGATTTGGTCTCCCGCGAACACGGGAATGCGGCTCCACATCGCAAATTTCGCCTGCGGTCCCAGAGGAACGCGCACCGGAGACGCCATCGTTGGCCGAAGAAGCGTGACGCTGTAGCTTGCCGCTGAGCTGGCCTGGGCCCCAGGAACACTTTCGACAAAACCCTGCGCCTGGCTGATATAGTCCGCAACCGTAAGATTGCCGACGGCCGGGTAAGTGCCCGGATGTTGTACGTCGCCCAGCACGGAGACGACCTCACCTGGGCGGCTCTCGGCGACGACGGAGACCTGCGCATGCAGGATCATGCCTTTCGCCGCCAGTGAGCTTGCGATCTCATTCTGCAGCTGCTCGGTCGTCAGGCCGGCAACTTGGGTCAACCCAATCTGCGGAAAAAGGATCGTACCGTTCTCGGCCACACGCTGCTTGATTGCATAGTTTTCCACGCCGAAGATCTGGACCGTCACAATGTCGTCAGGATGAAAGACAAGTGGAGGCCGAGTCGCCTTCAGCAGCTGCTCGAGCTGAACTTCGTCAATCGGCTCCTGTCCGACCGGTGCATTGTAAGGCGCGGCAAGACTTTTTGTTCCCTGCGCCGGAACGACGCCGGTAGGCAATACCAGCGCCAGAACGATGAACTGGATCGGCTTCATGAGGCCACCTTTGTCGCACTCGAGTAGTGCGAGGACCGCTTGGGCCGGTACACATACGGTCCGGAGCGATCGGAAACGCTGTTCAGCACATATCCGACTACCGGAAGATGCGCGTTGCCGAGAGCCTGCTCCGCGAGGCTGAGGTCTTTGCGTCGGGTAATTCTGCTGCGTACAATCAGAACCACCGCATCCGCAACCAGGCCAACGTTGAAGACATCGGGAAGACCAAGCACCGGCGGACAGTTCAGAACGATGAACTTGTACTGCTTGCGTGCGCCTTCAATCAGATCGGTAAAGCTGCTCGAGCCAAGCAGCACCGCCGGCCTCCGCGTCACAGAAGGGCCGCTGACGATGATGTCCAGGTCAGGGATTGAAGAGATCTTCTGGATGGCCTCGCTCTCCTTGACCATTCCCGTAAGAAGATTGGACAATCCGGTTTCTCCTCGAAGCGAGAGCCGCACGGCAATAGAATCCGACCGCAGATCGCAATCGATCAGCAGCGTCTTTGTGCCGTGTTCGGCGAGCACGGCCGCAAGATGAGCCGAGGTCGTGGATTTGCCTTCGCCTTCCCTCGGACTGGTGATAAGAAGCACCTGTTTTGTCTCGGCCTCTGTACTGAGCAGAAAGCTTCGCAGCGTCTCGACCGCCTCGAGGTAAGGCGACTCCTGAGCAGAGCCAAGCAGGATTCCCTTGGAGCGGAAATCGGGCAAGACCGCGAGTACGGGCAGCGAGCTCGACCGCAAGGCCTGTTCCACCGTGATCAGGCGGGTGTTGAGTGCTTCGACGACAAAGGCCAGCACGCAACCGAAAACGAGCCCTGTCAGCAGTCCTCCCCCCATGTAGGTCAAGCGTCCCGGCGGCACCGGGCGGGTAGGAACGTCGGCAAGATCGATGACCTCGACCTCACCGCCGCCAAGTCCGGCCGTGATCCCTGCCTCCTGCAGGCGCGAGACCAGCCCCTCGTACAGATTGCGGTGCGATTCATAGTCGTGCTGCAGGATGATGTACTTCACCATGTCATTCCGCAGATCGGAAGATTGGTCCTGCTTGCCCGCAAGCTCGCGCTGGGTCATCTTCTCGTTTTCGCTGGCAGCGCTATAGGAAAGCTTGGCCTGATTCAGGATGCGCGCCTCTTCTGCCTGAACCTGGCGCTTCGTCTCATCGAGTTGCGCCTTTTTCTGGACAACATCCGGCCAGTTGGGGCCGAACTGGGCAAGCACTTTGGAATAGTCGCTCGACTGCACGGCGAGCGCGCTGCGCAGCGTCTGGAGCAGGCTGTTCGATATGGGCCCATTGGTGCTGTTCCCTCCCAGGATGTTGATCTCGCCTTCAATCAGAGCGGGATCCGACTCCTGCAGGAAGCGATACTTGGCCTCCGCCACAATACGCTGCACGGTAGCGTCACTCGAAGCTTTGGTAAGCGAGTTGAGAGACTCCGCAAGCAGGTAATTGGAGTCCTTCTCATCCGAGCCGATAATGCCAAGCCTGGCCTGCAGCTGAGAGAGCTTGTCCTGATCACTCTCCACCTGCTTCTTGAGATCTCCGAGCTGCCCTGTAAGCCACCCCGAAGCCCTTTTCGAGGCGCCGTAGCGGGACTGCACCAGTTGATCCACGAAATCGTTGATCAAGGTATTCACCACCTTCGCCGAGAGCTGCGGGGAAGGCGTAGCACAGGTAATGCGGATAACCTCTTCCTTCGGCTTGTGAATGACCGCGATCCGCCCGGCCAAAGCACTCAGGACCGCGCTGCGAACCTTCGGATCGTCGATCGAGTTCCTTCCGCTGAGCGGTGCATGGACAAAGACAGGGTTGTTCGCCAGATCCAGGTCCTTGGCAACCTGCAGAAACAGCGAGCGGCTTTCGAGCACATCGACGTAAGGTGCGAACTCGTCGGCGACCTCCACCGTGTTCGCACCGGAAGGCGACGAGCGATACTGACTTTCAGAACCCAGCTGCACGCGGATCGTGCTGTCTGCCTTGTAGTTCCGCGGCGCCAGCGAGAGCCAGATGCCAATGGCCAGAAACAGCAAGCAGCAGCCGACAATAAGGCGGCGATGCCGCCGGAGTATTTCGAAGATGTCTGAGAGTGCTACCTCATCCGTCTGAGTTCTCACTTGACTCCTATAGATTCTCTTGCAAGGCCGGCGCATAGGATCCGGCTTTGTTGCTGTACAGAAATGGACTTGGCTTCTGGTTCTACGTTAAGGCATTCGCGCGCAAACCGACAGATCAAAAAGCTGCAGGTTACTCTTTAGGCAAGTTCCCGGTAAACGGCCCCCAATTGCCGGCCGATCGATCCCCAGTCGTGTAGAGTTTGGACACAGTCAAACGCTCGCTGCGCCACCCGGACGCGCTCTTCTGCGTTTCCGAGAACGCTCAGAAGTACCTCCGCCAGGGAGGCCGGCGATCCTTCGGCAAAGACGTAGCCGTTTCTTCCTGGAACAACAACATCCAACATCCCAGGCAGGTCGGACACGACCACCGTTCTCCCGTAGCTCATCGCGAGCAGAAGTACGCCGCTTTGATAAATCCGGCGATACGGGAGCACAACGACATCCGCGCCGGCGTAAAACGCCGCTACGTCTGCATCTGGAATGTAGCGGATGTGGAGGATGCACCGTTCTGCCAGACCCAGCCGCTCAATCCTCTCTTCATATTGGCTGAAGTCAGCCTTCCACGGCCTGCCTGCGATGACGAGCGTCGCCTCGGGTTCACTCTTGCATACCGTCGACATCGCCTCCAGCAGGACGTCAAGCCCTTTCACTTCCTTGATCTGTCCAAAAAAAAGAACCACCTTGCGCGATGCGGGAATGCCCAGAACCTGGCGCGCAGCCTCCCTGGACGGTGGGGTTTCCATACAATCCAGGTAATTGCCATGGGGAACGATAGTAACCTTTTGCTTCGGAACGCCAAGCGCTGCGATCAGCTCACGGCGCGATGTCTGATTGTGAACGATAAGCCGATGCGCAAGTCCGTAAACGCGTGCCGCCGCTTTCGAACGGGAGCCCCGCTTGCCGGCAAACGACTCCACATCATGCACGGTCAGCACGACCCGTCTTCGAAAGAAACGGCAGAGCAGCAGCAGCATAAGCTCCTCAGGAGCTCCGTTGAAAAAATGGAGATGACACACCCGTTCACGGCGCCGGAGCGTGCCCATCAAGGCGGACAAACTGCCCGTCAAATAGCGAATGGCGCGCTTGCGTTTATCTGCCTTGCCCCATATGCCTTGGAAGACTGGAAAAAAAGAGATGCCGGGCTTGGACGGAGGATGGGTCTCGGCGCAGGTGTACCAGGAGACGTGCCAGCCATCGTTGACAAGGCCCTGCGACAGGCCGAGGTCATACTGCGACATCCCGCCGTGGCCACCGACTGGTTCGATGAGTGCAACGGATCGCATCGTATCTTTCATTCTACGCACCGCCAAACCCTTCCCGATCTTCTGGAGCTTTCCAGATAGGGAAAACGACTACCATTCACGGCTTGTTCATAAGTCCGGACCAAACGATAAGTGCGGACCAAAAGAAGGATGAAGTGTTCAAACCAGAGCAGTGTGCTTCAAACTACCGTTCGCCTGAAACCAGCCGTCATCCTTCGCGAGAGGTTATCTCAAACCCTCTTCCGTTGTGCGAATCCAGCAAAGAAGCTGCGGCCTGCGCAAGAGCAAACGAACCATGCTCTTGGCCGTGTCCCCCTCGGGAGCTATTCCAAAAACATCCGACTCGCGGCATCGAGTACTGTTCCTGCCCCTGGCCTCTCCGCGCCATGGCATCCACATTGCCAAAATCCTGCCGTTTGCCGTGGCTCCGACCTCAGCATACCGCTCCTCCTGCCGGTTCTCGCAGCCCAGGTCCAGCGCAGGGTGGTGGAGCACCTACTCCGCCGCGGCGGGCAAGATTCCATGCAGCGCGATGTGCTCCACAGTTCCATCGTCCCACGCAAACGTCAACATGGTTCCTGCTTAGGCAAACATTCCCGACGTTCTTCTCACACAACGCCGCATGCACCGCGCATCTTACGGAATCGCTGCTAGACTGAGGACTCTGGCCGGAAAATCCATCGTTCGATCCGATGCGGCCTCGCAAGGAGAACGCACATGCCCGATCATTCGACCAACGGCAACAAAAGCTTCGCCTCTCCCGGCCTCCGCATCAAGACCGGTCTGGCCGAGATGCTCAAAGGCGGCGTCATCATGGACGTCATGGATGTCGACCAGGCCGTCATCGCCGAGCAGGCCGGCGCTGTCGCCGTAATGGCGCTCGAGCGCGTTCCCGCCATGATCCGCGCGCAAGGTGGAGTGGCCCGGATGTCCCATCCCGGCATGATCAAGGCCATCCAGAAGGCCGTCTCCATTCCCGTGATGGCCAAGGTCCGCATCGGTCACTTTGTCGAAGCCCAGATTCTTGAGCAGCTCGCGGTCGATTTCATCGACGAGTCCGAGGTCCTCACCCCCGCCGACGAGCTCCACCACATCGACAAGCACGCCTTCAAGACTCCCTTCGTCTGCGGCGCCAAGGACCTCGGCGAAGCTCTCCGCCGCATCGCCGAAGGCGCCGCCATGATCCGCACCAAGGGCGAGCCCGGCACCGGCGACGTCATCCACGCCGTCAAGCACATGCGCCAGATCACCTCCGAGATCAAAGCCCTCACCGTTCTCTCCGAGCAGGAGCTCTACGCCGCCGCCAAGAACCTTCGCGCTCCTTATGAGCTCGTCGTCGGCGTCGCAAAAACCGGCCAGCTGCCCGTCCCCAACTTTTCGGCCGGCGGCATCGCCACCCCCGCCGACGCCGCCCTGATGATGCAGCTCGGCGCGCAAACCGTCTTCGTCGGCTCCGGCATCTTTATGAAAGAAGGCAACTTCCGCCTTGAAGTCGGCCTCGACCCGAGCGGCCATCCCCTCTCACCCGACGAGCGCGCCGAAGCCGAATCCCGCGCCAAAGCCATCGTCCGCGCCGCCACCCACTTTGATGACCCGGCCATCCTCGCCGAAGCCAGCGAAGAGTGTCTCGGGGCCATGAAGGGCCTGGCCGTCGGCAACATCGCCGAAGCAGACATGATGCAGACCCGAGGCTGGTAGCGCGCGAGGCGTGCAGCTACTGCGCCGTAAACACGACATCCAGCGGAAGCGTCTTCACCGGGTAGCAGGCGGCACGATCGCAAGCCTGGTACTTCAACGCACCGTGCAGCGTATGGCTTCCAGCCTTCGCCACCACCGGCAGCTTGACCGCAAACTCACCGCTATACACATCCAGCTTCTCGCTCGGATCCAAAGCGAGGCTGTACGTTTTGCCTGCCGGATACTGGGCCGTCCGAAGTTGCACGCCAGCATCACCGGCGAGCTCTAACGCCGTAGGAATTTCCAGCTCCGAGCTGGGATGATGCGAGTTGACGTGGTATCCATCCTGCACCCGAAAGCGCAACTCCAGAACGGCCGGCTTCCCTGCCGGCACAACCTGCGCCTCCGAGGCGTACACGACAAACTGCTTGGGCTTCGGCCGCGGCGCATCCAGTTCGCCAAGCTGAGTCCCACTCTGGGCCGGTCCGGCCAGCAACAATCCAAGCCACCAGGCGCTCAGCATCAGTCCGCGCTCGTCGCGATCAGGCGCTTGATATTCGCCTCAATCTCATCCTTGCCGCCTTGTCCGCCATCGCTGATGCCGGCCGTCGCCAGCATCACCTTCCCGCTGCGGTCCACATAGAACGACTCCGGAATGTAGTCCGCGCCGCCGTAAGCGTCCTCGATCTTGTCATCTTTCAGCAGAATCGGGTAGGTCACGCCGAGCTTTTTCGCCGTACTCGCAATCACCGACTTGCCTGCATCGTCGGCGGCCACGCCGAGTATGACCAGCCCTTGCCCGGCATACTTTTGGCTAAACTCCTGGAACCACGGCATCTCGAGCTTGCACGGGCCGCACCACGTCGCCCACAGATTCACCAGTACCGGCTTGCCCTTGAAGTCCGACAGCGACACCTTCTTACCCTCGAGATCGACCAGCGTAAACCCGGGGGCAGGCTTGCCCTGCAGCTTGGGCGCGGGATCGGCGCCGTCGTCCGCCGCGGCCACTCCGCCCTTGTCAGGCACCAGCACCACCCGCGCGGCGTCCTGTTCCTGCTGCTGCCTGCGGCGTTCGCGCGCATTGTGCACGCCCGCCCAGATCATCAGCGTGATCGCCGCCACCATCAATCCAACCACCGCAATCCTGCGCATCCACCCTGACTCCACGTCGCCCTCGTTCCCGTCTCGCTATGCTAAAGTGTACTGCCAGTCACCTCTACAACGCATGCTCGAAACCCTCTCCAAGACGTCGGACTTTGTGCGCACCGAAGCCCACGCCCTCACGCGTCTCGCCGACCGCCTCGACACCCACATGCGTCCCGCGCTCGACTACACCCTCGCCCTGCTCGCCGCCCGCACCGAAGCCGGTCATCGCACCGCCGTCACCGGTGTCGGCAAATCCGGCATCATCGCCCGCAAGATCGCCGCCACGCTCAACTCGACCGGCACCGGAGCCTACTTCCTCCACCCCGTGGAGGCCATGCACGGCGACATCGGCATGCTCTGCCGCGGCGACGCCGTCCTGGTCCTCTCCTACTCCGGCGAAACCGAGGAGATTCTCCGCCTGCTCCCCACCTTCGCGCGACTCGAGCTCTCGATCATCAGCTTTACCGGCTGCCGGACCTCAACGCTCGCCTCGGTCTCGACCATCACGCTCGACGTCAGCGTCGAGGAAGAAGCCTGCGACCTAAACCTTGCGCCCACCGCCTCGACCACGGCCATGCTGGCGCTCGGCGACGCCATCGCGCTCGAACTGAGCCGCCGCGCCTGCTTTCAGCCGCAGCATTTTGCCGACCTGCACCCTGGAGGCCTGCTCGGGCGCAAGCTGGCGCGGGTCCGAGACATCATGCACACCGGCGAGGCGCTGCCCCATGTCTCGCCTTCCACGCTCTTTCCCCAAGTCATGCACGAGATGTCGCGCAAAAAGCTGGGCATGACCACCGTCGTCACCTCGGAGCCCGGAAACGACCGCCCGCGAAGCCTGCAGTTGGCCGGCATCATCGCCGATGGCGACCTGCGCCGGCTGATGGAACGGGTCGGTCCGCAAGCGTTTCAGCGCACGGCCGGCGACATCATGAACCGGACACCCCAGACCATCGCGCCCACCGCCTTCGCCTCCGAAGCCCTGGCGCGCATGGAATCGAAGAAGATCACCTCGTTGGTCGTCGTCGAGGAGCAATCCGTACTCGGAGTGGTTCACCTACACGATCTGTGGCAACCAAACGACGAGCGGCAACCGAACGACGAGCGGCAGCCGGCCGGGGAAGACGGCGCGCCCGGCGGATAGAATAAAGTCACAGCGCAACGCGCAGTTGCCGAACGAGCCCGAAAGGCACAAATCCACCTCATGCATCGCTGGTCGAAACTGTTCATCCCCACCCTGCGCGAAGCTCCGGCCGACGCCGAAGTCGCCAGCCACAAGCTCCTGTTGCGCGCGGGCTATGTGCGCCAGCTCGGCGCCGGCATCTACTCCTATCTGTTTCTCGGCAGCCGGTCCATCAACAAAATCGTCGCCATCATCCGCGAGGAGATGGACAGCATCGGCCAGGAGTTCCTGCTGCCCACGCTCCATCCGCGCGAGCTCTGGGAGGAGTCCGGCCGCTGGACCAGCATGGGCGACAACATGTTTCGCCTGAAAGATCGCAAGGGCGCTGAGCTTTGCCTCGGCATGACGCACGAAGAGGTCATGACCTCGATCGCGCGCAACGAGCTGCGCAGCTACAAGCAGCTGCCGCAGATCTGGTATCAGATCCAGACCAAGTTCCGCGACGAGCCGCGCCCTAAGTCCGGCCTACTGCGCGTGCGCCAGTTCCTGATGAAGGACGCCTACTCCTTCGACCTCGACGAAGCCGGCCTCGATGCCAGCTACCAGGCGCACGACCGCGTGTATCGGCAAATTTTCACACGCTGCGGACTGGAGTTCGTCGCCGTCGAGGCCGACTCCGGAGCCATGGGCGGCTCGCAGTCCCAGGAGTTCATGGTCTACACCGAAGCCGGCGAAGACCTCATCGCCAGCTCCTCTTCAGGCTATGCCGCCAACCTAGAAAAGGCCACCAGCACCCTTGCGCCGGTCGCTGACCTTGAACCTACCGGCGACGGCCTGCCCGAGCTGGTGCACACCCCCGGGAAGGGCGCCATCGCCGACGTCACGGCCTTCTTCGGCATTGAAGCCTCGCAGGACATCAAGTGCGTCGCCTTCATGGGTGTTCCCTCCGCCCTCCAGGAGAACAGCCTGCTTCGCCCCATTGTCGCCTTTGTGCGCGGCGATCATCAGGTCAACGAGATCAAGCTCGCCGCTGTGTCCGCCGTCGCGGAGTTGCGTCCTATGCTGCCGATCGAGCTTGAAGTTCACATCGGCGGACCAGCCGGCTACCTGGGCCCAGTCGGCATCCCCGAGGTCATGACCCAAGGCTCGCTGAATGGCCTCAAATCCGGCAAGCCGCTCGATAAGCTGAAGGGTGTCTCGCGTGACCATCCAGGCGAAGGCCTGAAGACCATCGTTGTGATGGACTACGGTCTCGAAGGCCGCAACAACCTGGTCGCCGGAGCCAACCGCCTCGACTTCCACTTCCGCAACGTCACGCCGGGCCGCGACTTCACGCCTACCCTGATCGCCGACATCCGCAACGTCAACGAAGGCGAACCCGACCCTCTGCACGGCCAGCCGCTCCGCCTCGGCAAGGCCGTCGAGATCGGCCATATCTTCAAGCTCGGCTACAAGTATTCAAAGTCCATGGGCGCCACCGTCCTCGGCCGCGACGGCAAGGAGGTAACCCCCATCATGGGCAGCTACGGCATCGGCGTCGAGCGCATCCTCACCGCCGCCATCGAAACCAGCGCCGCGCGCCAAAACGGCGAAGCCTACGCACTCCCGCCGACCATCGCCCCCTTCGAAGTCGTCGTGACCATCACCAACGTCAACGAGTCACCGCTGCTCGAAGCCGGAGAAAAGATCGCCGCGGAGCTCGAAGCCGCCGGCTTCGACGTGCTGCTCGACGACCGCGACGAACGCGCCGGAGTCAAGTTCAAGGACGCCGACCTGACCGGCATCCCGTTCCGCATCGCGGTCGGCAAAAAGCTGGCCGAAGGCCAAGTCGAGCTGCTCGACCGCCTGCGCGGCCAGACCTCGGACGTACCCCTCGCACAGATCAGCCAAGCCCTGCGCAAGGCGCTCACGTCTAAGCTGTAAATCTGGGCTTTGCCCCCCGCCCCCCGGACACCTTCATGCCAGTCAAAGTAAAACTCGGTCCCAGCAAGACCAAGGTCGGTTTCGTCTCGAGCGTTGTCCGCCTCTTCCTGGTGCTCGTCCTCTTTACCGTCGTCGCCGGAACCTGCGTTTTCTTCTTCTACTATCATGAGTACCAAAACGTGGTGGATCAGCGGCTCGCCGCCGGCCCCATGTTCGCCTCCGTCGCCCAGATCTACGCGGCCCCGCAGGAGATTCGCGTCGGCCAGCAACGCACCATCGCCTCCATCGCCGCCGACCTTCGCTCCGCCGGATACAACAGCAACTCCGAGCTCGGCACCTTCGACCAGCGGCCGGACTCCATCCTCATCAAGCCCGGGCCGCAGTCCTTTCACACCACCGACGGCGCTACCATCGCCACCGACGGCGAACAGGTCGTCAGCATCACGGCCGACAATGGCGCGCCGCTCAAAGCCTACGAGCTTGAGCCGCAGCTGATCACCGCCCTCTCCGAAGACAAGAACCGCACCAAGCGCCGCCTGGTCACCTTCCAGGAGATTCCGCCGCGCATGGTCGAGGCTGTCGTCGCCATCGAAGACCGGCGCTTCTTCGAGCATGGCGGCATTAATTATCTGCGCACCGCCAAGTGCGCCTGGCAGGACCTGCTCTCGCGTCAGAAGGAGTGCGGCGGCTCGACCATCACGCAACAGCTCGCCCGCGGCTTCTTTCTTTCGCCCGAAAAAAAGTACTCCCGCAAGCTGCGCGAGATCATGATCACCTACCAGCTCGAGTCGCGCTTCAACAAGCAGCAGATCTTCGAGATGTATGCCAACCAGATCAACCTCGGCCAGCGCGGCTCCTTCGCCATCAACGGCTTTGGCGAAGCCGCGCAGGCCTTTTTCGGCAAGGATCTCGCGCGGCTGGACACCGCGGAGTGCGCGCTGCTGGCCGGCATGATCCAATCTCCGAATCGGTTAAATCCGTATCGTCACCCGGAGCGCGCCCTGGAGCGCCGCAATCTCGTCCTGGACTCGATGGTCGAGACCGGCGCGCTGACCGAGGCTCAGGCCACCCGCGCCAAGGCTGAACCGCTCCGCCTGGCCCCCCCCAATGTCGACGCGAGCGAAGCGCCCTACTTCATCGACCTGGTCCACGAGCAGCTGGTACAACGGCTGGGCGACGACCTGAGCCGGCAGTCTTTGCGCATCTATACCTCGCTCGATCCGCAGTTGCAGCGGGTCGCCTCCGAAGCCGTCGAGATCGGCATGCGCAATGTCGATGAACAGGTGCGCAAACTGCACGCCAAACAATCCAGGCCGATCACCTATCCGCAAGTCGCTTTGCTCGCCCTCAATCCGCACACCGGCCAGATTCTCGCGCTCGTCGGCGGCCGCAACTACGGCACCTCTCAGCTCAACCACGCCGTCGCGCAGCGCCCTACCGGCTCCATCTTCAAGCCCTTCGTCTACGCGACCGCCTTCAATACCTCGCTCAACGGCACCGGCCTCGATGGCGACGGTCCCTTCACCGCCGTCACCCGCATCAACGACGACCCGCAGGACTTCGGCGCCAACGGCCAATCGTACATACCCGGCAACTTCGAGCGAGGCGAATACCCCGGCATGGTTACCGCCGCCGACGCCCTTGCGCACTCGCTCAACATCGCCACCATCGCCCTCGCCCGCGAAGTCGGCTACGAGAACGTGGCCCAGCTCGCCCGCGCCTCCGGCATCACCCAGGCCAAGCCCACCCCATCCATGGCCATCGGCACCTACAACGCGACCCCAATCGACATGGCGGGCGCCTACACCGTCTTTGCCAACAACGGCGTCCATCTCACGCCCTGGATGCTCGCCAGCGTTCGCAACAACAGCGGCGACATCGTCGCCGACTTTGCCCCGGTCGCCACCCAGGTGCTTGACTCGCGCGTCGCCTATCTCACCCAGTCCCTGCTCCAGGGAGTGATGGCGCGCGGCACCGCGTCTACTGTGCGCGCCCACGGATTCAGGGCGCCCGCGGCCGGCAAAACCGGCACCTCGCACGACGCCTGGTTTGCCGGCTACACCTCCAACCTCATCTGCATCGTCTGGATCGGCAACGACGATTACACCGACGTCAAGCTGCAGGGCGCGCTCGCCGCGGCGCCGCTCTGGGCGGAGTTCATGAATCGCGCGATCAAGCTGCCGCAGTACTCCGACGTGCACGACTTCACCAAACCCGACGGAGTCACCGATGTTCGCCTCGACCGGGTCTCGAATCTTCCCGCCGACGAGACCTGCCCGAACGACTATACGGCCGCCTTTCTCAACGGCACCATTCCTCCCGGCTCCTGCTCGCGCATGGGTCAGTCCAGCCAGTCGATCGTCGACCAGATGCTCAACGGCGGCTCTTCCGCCGACCCCAACGATTCCTCCGCTGATCCGAATGCACCGCCGCCGAAGCGCAATTTCTTCAAGCGCCTCTTCGGCGGCGGCTCTCCGCCCACGCCCGCACCGAAACCCCCGCAATGATCGCTGCCACTCGGCGAAGGAGCAGCGCTGCCCTGCCGCTTGCCGGCAAGGAACACTGCGGCGACTCCATCCTCATACGCCAGCCGAAACCGCGGGTCCAGACGTAAGACCTGAACCAGCGGAGCTTTCACCGGCCCGATCACCAGGCCGGCCGCCATCAGCTCCTTGTCTGTCCGCCACGAAGGTTCAGCGCTCCATGTCGCCAGAGAGCGGTCCAGCCGCTCGTCTCCGGCAAGCGCCGCTCGCCCGTCGAGACTCACCGGCATGCGCAGACTCCACATCAGATATCCACCCCAGGCGTAATCGTTATACAACGGTCCGGCATAGCCCTTGGCCCGCACCGCCTCCACCGCACGCACCGGCATCGCCTTGGCCAGATTGTCTGCCAGACGGCTGTTGTTCACATGGAGCACGCGAAAGCCGGCCCACAGCAGGAGAGCCGTTCCCACACAGGTAAGCGCAGCCAGAGAGAGCGAGGCACGCGATGGTTGAGCGGGAGCAGAGGCGCGCGGCGTCTGACTCAGGCGCGAAGCAATCACCATACTGGAAACGGCCACAAGCACCCATACGTCGCGTTGCGATCGAAACGCAAGCCAGCAAGCCAGGCCGAAGATGGAGCCCTCAAACACGCCTACACGCCGCTCCCAGCCAAAACTCGCCGCCGCTCCCAGCGCCAGCACAAGCACCCCGAAGTCAGGCAGGCCGCGAAACGGAATAGCCTGCAACTCGGTTACATGATCCATCACGCCGGGCTGCGCAGCTAGTTCATACGCAGCCTGATACAAATGCCAACCGTATGGATTGAGGCAGGTCGCCAATACAGATACGGTCAGCGTTCCAAGCAGAAGAACCGCGGGAATGTGCGGCACAGGCCGCTGTTTTCCACGCCTGACGACTGCCTCGAAACTCGCCAAAGCCAATACGACAAGCCCATCGACGAATTGGATATGCAAGTTCGCCCAGAAGGCAAACAGCACGGGAAGCCACGCCAGCGCCGCCAACTGTCTTTCGCGCCGTGCCCTGGAAAGCAAATGCAGTTCTAAAACGAAAAAGAGAATAGAGAAGTGCCAGGGACGCGGCGTATAAAGCCGCCCAAGACTTAATGCGGCAATCAACGTGAGCAGCACAGCGATGCTGAAGTCAGGGCAGAGACGCCGTATGAAACGGTGCAGGGCGAAGGTAGTTGCCGCCACCATCATCGTTGAATACAGTACGATCCCCATCAATCCAAACCGCTGAAACAGCTGCGACACAAGCAGCTCGAACAGCCAGCTGTAGGCTGCCCAGGGCTTGCCTTGAGCGTAGCTCGTGAACGGATCGGCGTGTGGGATGGCATGATGCACCGTCATCCACTCCGCGCTGCGCAAATGCCACCACACGTCCGGATCCGTCACGCAAGCCGCATGGGCGCAGACCAGAGCCGGCACGGCATACAGCATGGTGACGATGCAGGTCTGAATCACCTGCGCTATCCCAGCGTGCAGCTGACTTGAACCCTGAACGGCAGCGCCCGCCAGCCCTCGTGTCTCTTGTCTATCGGCAACCGCGCTCACGATGCCAGACTAGCGCAGCGCCTTGGCGAAGGACATACCACAAACGTGGTTCGCTGCGATCCCCACGCCGCTCACTGCGGGATCGGTTCCGAGCTGTCTCCACTTATCCAATCTGCGCAAGGGCCGCTGCAGCATCCTTGCCGATCTTACTGTTCGGGTCGATGCTTTCAGCCTTCTTGAGATGAAGGGTTGCCGATGCTTTATCTCCCGTCTTGTTGTAGATCATCCCGAGATGGTACTGAATGGACGCGTTTTGCGGCGTAGTCTTGATCGTCTCCTCAAGTAAATCGCGCGCGGTCAAAAATCTTCCTTTGTAGTAGTAGACCCAAGCCAGCGTGTCGGCCGTATCCGGAGAGTTTGGGGCTCCGCGCCGCGCCGTTTGTGCCAGTTGCAGGGCTTCATCCACGTTCTGCCCGGACTCCAACATCAGATAGGCCAGATTGTTGGAGGCGAGAACCTGGTCCGGATCAAGCCTCAGAGCCTGCCGGTAAAAATCCTGCGCTTTGGCTTTGTCTCCCTTGCTCTCTTCTATCTGCGCCACAATCGACAAAGCGACCGCGTCCTTGGGGTGCTTCTCGATCCACTTTTGCCAGAGCGCGATTGCCGCATCCGGATTGCCAAGCTGGGTGGAAGCCACAGCGGAAGCCTGAATCGCCCGTTCATCGTTAGGATTGAGACTCAACGCCTTTTGAGCACTCGCGGACGCACCTTGCGCGTCTTTCATGCCGTTCTGCAATCCGGCCAGCTCAACATAGAGCGATTCATTTTGCGGCGTCTTGGCAATCTGCTGTTGCAGGCGCGCCTGAGCTTTCGCCGGCTGATTTGCGAGCATATCCGCGTTCAAAACCACATTAAGAGCGCTTATGGAGTTCGGATCTTTGTCGAGGGCTCGTTCAGCGAACTCCGTGGCCTCAGGCAATTTATGCGCTTGAAGCCGAAGCTGGGCAAGCTCGACCAAAGCCGGAACGTTCTCCGGAGCCAGCTTCAAGGCCGTCTGAAAATCCTGCTCGGCTTTCCCCGGATCGTTCTGGTTCGCCTCGGCGGTTCCGCGCCACAGATACGCCGGCGCGTAGTTCGGGCGAGTCTTTATGCTCGCGTCGGCGATCTGCTCCAATTGGCTGTTGTCCCGGCGGAGACTGGCAACGTCCGCCAGTCCCTCCTGGGCGCTCTCATCGGCAGGCCTAAGTTTGCTGGCAGCCTCGTAGCTTGTCTCCGCGAGATTAAGGTCGCCCTTCACGCGCGCCGCCTTCGCCAGAGCCATCTGCACTTCGAAGCTCTGCGGAAAATCCTTGGCCGCTTTCTGCATCGTGTCCGCTGCCGCATCCACTTTGCCGGAGTCGAGCTGCAAGGAGGCATTCAGAATCTGAACCTCGGGATTTCCCCCGTTATTCTTCACCAGATCCGCAATCACGGGAGTTGCCTTATCCACCTCGTGGTGAGTCAAGAGGATCTTCGCGTATACCACCTTCAGCGGACCACTCTTGGGGTGATCGGCAACCAGCTTTGCATACGCCGCCTCCGACTCTCCGGCCTTTCCGGTCTGCTGATAGAACTCATTCAGCGCTCCAGCCGCGGCATCCGAGTCGGTCAAGTCTTCCGCCGCCTGGCGAAGCGTCTGCTCGGCCCGGCCCGGATCACCGGCGCGCATATATAAACGAGTCAATCCCTCGCGCGCGCGCAGATCCTTCGGTGCGCTCTTGATCGCGTCCTGATACTGCTGTTCCGCACCGGCACGATCCCCACGCCTTTCAAGCAGCGACGCCAAGGCGAGATGCGGCACCGGCTGTGTCGCATCGAGGGCAATCGCCTTCCGCAGCTCGTCTTCCGTGTTCGCTGGAGTCTGGCCGGTCTGAGACTGAATCAAAGCAAGACTGGTGTGGAATGCAGATCGGTTGGGATCGATCTGCAGAGCGTGCCGAATCTGGTCTAAAGCTCCCGCTGGATCGTTTTTCCGCTCATCGATCGCGGCCATCAGGGCGTAGGCATCCGCGTTGTTGGGATTGCTCGCCAGCACCGCCTTGGCCTGCTCCGCAGCTTTATCCGGTACGCCGCCCGCCACCTGCAGGTTGCCGAGGTCGATCCTCGCCTGCAGATTGTTCGGCGCAAGATTGACCGTGCGCAGCAACTCCGTATAGCCGGCCATGACGCTGCCCATCTTCAGGTACGTCTTGCCCAATTCATAATGGGCATCGGCAAAGTTCTTGTCCACCTTCAGAGCATTGGCGAACTGAATCGTCGCTTCCTTGTACTTCTCCTCTTTTTCATAGCGTTTGCCGCTTTCGAGATACTTCTGTTTGCGCACGTTTGGATCACGGTTGCAACCGGAGAGCATGAGCAGCAGGCATACCGCCGCCGGGATCGGAAGCAAGCGGGATTGCAGGGCAAATCCTTTCGGCATGGTCGTCCTATCTCTTACCTTGTTCTTCGGCAAAGTCTCTTCTCCCCTCGATAGCCCAAAAGCGGAATCGGCATGCCACTTCAGTCCGGAATGTAGGCAGGCAACAACGGGGAGGTCTGCTGGACAAAGCTCACCGCCCGATCGTGAGCGCTCTCGCGGCTCTCGCCTGGACGGATCGCGGTCACCACGCGAACCAGAGCGGCATCGGTCCGGCTATAACGGATCGAGTCCGCCAGAGTGTAAAGCTTGGCCGCGTAATCGCTGGCAATGCTGCGGCCATGAGCCCGATACCAATAAAGCACTTCATCTTTCGTCGTGCCATCAGAGATGACGTACTCTCCTACGCGAATCGTCTTGCCGCCGGCATCCGTAATGTCGGTCGTTCCTGACGATTCGAAGGTCCACCCTGAGCCGGGCAGGCAATTTTGCGGGGAGTGAATGGACTGCCCGGTCCGCTGGGTCGGAAAATAACCGATGAAGAAACCAATCGATCCAGGATCGGCCGTCCGTCCGCCGGCGCTCACAGGCCCCGTCGCCGTGTAAACCCGGTTGAGGAAAAAACCTTTGCCGAGCACGTCCAGAACATCCTGGTTGATAGGAACATTTACGCTCGACCAGCGTCCCACGGTGGTTGGAAATTGGCTCAACGGAGTGCTGTTCGGGACACGATCCTGATCCCCGCGTACATGGATCATGGTCGCGGTCCCACCCAGAAGACAGACAATCAGCAAGAGTTGGGGGGAGATCATGCGTGGGCTCCTGCAGTTCGCGGCTTCGCCAAAGCCATCAAGCGATGAACCAGGTACAAGCAGGTCAGAGAGACCAGGAAGATCAGCCAGCCGGAGAACTCATGGAAAAAACCCATCGCCTTCTGCGGATCCCAGTACTGCACACACAGCCCGGTGCCGAAGATCCGAGCCGAGTTCGCGACGACCGCGATGGGGATGCTGGCCAACGCCAGGATCACGCGCCGAGAGGTCTGCCGCTCAATAAAGTACCCGTAAATCACCGCAACCGTAAACAGACTCATCAGCGACCGGATACCGCTGCATGCCTCCGCCACCTCCAGCTGCATCGCCGGCAGTTGAATGATGTTACCTTCCTGCAGCACGGGAACGCCCGCCAGAGGAAGCAGACGGCTCGCCGCGTTTGAGGAAAGAAGCTGCAGCGGAAACGTGATGTGATTGAGAATCAGCGTCGGCAGCGGGATGCCGAGCAGCGCAACGAACAGCAGAAATTTGAGCTGGCTGAGCATCCTCCACCCACACAAACTCCAGACAATTCCAGCCGTAACCAGCAGAAAAGAAGTGCGAGAGAGAAACAGATCGGCACCGAAGACCCCGACCATCAGAACGAAGAGTCCTGCCACCACCAGCCACATTCCCTGCCACGTCGCCCGGATAGGAATCTGCCGTAACTCGGCGCGCTTGTCCCAAAGCAGGAAAAGGACGAAGAATGGAATCAGCATTCCATGCGAAGAGTCCGGAAATTCGTACCAGTCATGCGCCAGTTTCAAACCAATCCGGGCGTAGAGTAAAACCATCAGGACCAGCAGAACGAGACTTGTCGCCAGTCCGATTTTTCCCGGCCCAAGCCCAGGCAAAGAACGCGCGGAAGGCCGCGCAAACGCCGTCGATTCCGCGTTCAGGACAGCTTCCGCGCCGGAAGACGCGGGGGCTGCGGCGACCCGAAGCGAGGAAGATGGCGAGTTCTGGGTAGGAAAGTCAGAAACCACGGCTCGATTTTACCCCTGTCCTGGTCAAAGGTCGACTTTGAAATAGAAAACAGAAGCAGTGTCAGATAAACTCTGTGTGCGCCGCAATGCCGCTTTGGTAGGAAGCGCTCACTTCTTGGGGTATGGGTCGGAAAACCGGGAATCGCTTAGAATAACCGGAGCCGGCCTGCAGTTGGTGGCAAACGTTGACACGCGGACCGTTCGCCGGACAATCCACGCAAGAGCAATCCGCGACATCCGCGAACCCCGTACACGGAATGCAGGTACGCAATGAAATTTTTTCTAGCCATCGTGCTCTTTTCCTCCCTGACCCTGGCCTGCCGGACGGCGCGCGGCCAACAACCCGGCATCGCCACGCCCGTTCTGAGCGCGAGCCCGGCGCCCGCGGCTCAGCCCGCGCCGCCCTTGGCTCCGGACACCACCTCCGCCAATCCTGTCTCTCCGAGCTATGTCATCGGCCCTCAGGACGTGATCCAAGTCACGGTCTGGAAGGAGCCGGCACTGTCTCAAAGTCTCACGGTGCGTCCGGATGGCATGATCTCGCTCCCGCTCCTTGGGGATGTGTCCGCTGCCGGTCAGACCCCCACCCTGCTCAGCGCCGACCTTAGCAGCCGCCTCAAGAAGTACATCAACGATCCGCTGGTCACCGTCACCGTCGTCACGGTCAACAGCAAACGCGTCTTCCTGCTGGGCGAGGTCGGACACGTCGGGGCTATGCCTTTGACTCCGGACATGACGCCCCTCCAGGCCATTGCCGCCGCCGGAGGCCTGTCCCCCTATGCCAACGCGAAACATATCTATATTCTGCGCACGGATAAGGGCAAACAGAAGAAAATCTTCTTCGACTACAAAAAGGCGATCAAAACCGGCAATGAGCAGGGCATCGTCCTGGTGCCGGGCGATACCATCGTGGTGCCATGATCAGACCCCTCCACCTCGGTTTCGCTGGTTCGCTTCTGCTCGGGGTCTTGCCCGCCGCGCTGGGCCAGGCGGTGCCCGCGGTGACCCGCGCCGGCGGCTCTCTTGGCTTCGAGCTGCCGACCGTGCAGGGCTCGCTGCAGTACTCGCTCAGCGCTTCGGAGATCCTGACCTTCGGCTATGGCGGAGAGAACGACAACGCGCATGCCTCGAGCATCGCCGGCAATCTCGCTTTCCTGTCCAAAAGCAATCAGCATCCGCTCAACGTGCTTTACTCCGGAGCGTACCTGTTCGCCGCTTCCGATGAACCGTCCACCTTTGTGCAAAGTCTAACCGCCTCCCAGGTCTACAAGGGAGAGAAGTGGAGTGCCGTCGCCACCGACGCCGTAAGCTACTCCCCGGAGTCGCCTAGCGTGGGACTTTCAGGCATTCCGGGCCTCGGTGATCAAAATCTCTTCCCCGTCACAGGGACCGGCCCTGCCAGCCAGGGTCTGTTGAGCGGCTATGCCCCGCGCGTGACCAACTCCGCCTCGGGCACAGTCTCCCGTTCGCTCACCGGAAGCACCTCCCTCCAGGGTACCGGCACCTATTCCATCCTGCGCTTTGTGGGAGTCGATGCGAGCGAAGGCATTGACGACAATCAGCTCACGATCGGCGGCGGCCTCAATCATCGGATTAATGCGCTTAGCAATATAGGAGCAGTGGCCAATTACTCGCGGTACACCTTCAGCGGAACCTCCACGTCGGTCACCACCGAGACCGCGCTGTTCACCTTCAACCGCCAGCTGAACCGGAGATTTTCGATGACTCTCGGTGTCGGACCGCAACGCACGGCCAGCTCGGACACGGCGCTCTATCCGCCCACCACCGGGATCAGCGTAGATGGATCGCTCACCTATGCGGCCAAAACCTACACCAGCTTTCTCTCCTACTTTCGCGGAACCAGCGCAGGATCGGGCGTCGTTACCGGCGCCCTGGCCAACAACGTCACCGGCGGAGTGTCGCGGCGATTCAGCCGCAGCATCCAGGGCACGGCCAGTGTCAGTTATTACAGTACGCAGAGTCTCTTCCCGGCCCTCTCCGGGCTTCCTTCCGGCAACGCCTTGTTTCCGGCCACCAACATCAACTCCCTTATCGGCAGCGCCCAGGTCAACTACCGGCTCACCCCGACTTTGACCGCCTATGCGAGCTATGCCGCCCTGCACCAGCTCACGCAAGGGCTTTCGGTCTCCGCCATCGCTTTGAACGGGCTGACCCAGACGCTTGGCTTCGGCCTCACCTACTCTCCCCTTGGCAGACGCTTCGGCCACAACGACTAAGGAGCAAACATGCTGGGTCACCGCGCTCTCAATCTCGACGACTATCTCTTCATTCTCAAGCGCCGTCTCTGGATTATCGCCATCCCGGCGATCCTGCTGCCCATCCTCGCCTACGCCTTCAGCTTCACCATCCCGTCCCAGTACCTGTCGCAGACCCTCGTTCTCATTGATCAGCAAAAGGTGCCGGGCGACTACGTTACGCCGGTCGTCTCCTCCGACCTCGACAGCCGGCTCGCCTCCATGCGCGAGCAGATCTTCAGCCGGTCGCGCATCCAGCCCATCATTGAGCGTTACAACCTTTACGGCGCCAATAAAATGAGCATGGATGACCGCATCGACCTGGTGCGCAAGGATATCGCCATCCAGCCCATTCACTCGCAGATCGCCCACTCGGGCGGCCTGCCCGGCTTCTTCATCTCCTTCACCGCCAATGACGCTCGCACGGCGCAGCTGGTGTGCGGCGAGATCACGTCTCTCTTTCTGAGCGAGAATCTCAAGTCTCGCGAGGATTCCGCCGAAGGCACCACCGAGTTCCTCAAAGGCCAGCTCGCCGACGCGAAGAAGTCTCTCGACGAGCAGGACGCCAAGCTCGCCGCCTTCCAGCGCCAGTATGTCGGCAAGCTGCCTGGAGAAGAGACCAGCAGCGTGCAGATGCTTACCAGCCTGAATACGCAGCTCGAGGCCGCTACGCAGTCGCTCGCGCGCATGGAACAGCAGAAAAGCTATGACGAGTCCATGCTCGCTCAGCAATCCGTAAACTACCAGGCCGCCTCGCCGAGCCAGCCCGCCGGGCCGCCGCCTCCGCCCGCCGCCTCGCAGGCTCAGGAGCTCGAGATGCAGAAGCTGCTCGCGCAGGAGGCTGACTTGACCGCGCATTACACCGCCGACTACCCGGACGTCATCGCCGTCCGGCGCAACATTGCGGATTTGCGCAAGAAGATGGTTCAAGGACCCGCGCCGGCCGCCTCCGTCTCCGGCGCAGCTCCTGCACGCGTCGTCGAGTCGCCCGCCATGCAGCAGATCCGCGCCCAGATCCGCGCTCTCGACCTCGGCATCAACGATGCGCGCCGCGAACAGGGCAGCATCCAGAACGCTGTCCACGTCTACCAGGACCGCATCTCGTCCAGCCCCCAGGTGCAGGAGGAGTACAAGCAGCTGACCCGCGACTACTCCACCGCGCAGACCTTCTACGACCGGCTGCTCAGCGAGATGAACAACGCCAAAATGGCCACCGATCTCGAGCGCCGTCAGGAAGGAGAACAGTTTCGCGTGATGGATCAACCCAATCTGCCCGACGGGCCCAACTACCCCAAGCGCCCCATCTTCGCGCTCGGTGGCTTGGCCGCCGGACTCGCCTTCGGTCTGCTCATCGTCGGTATTCTGGAATACCGCGATACTGCGCTGCGCACCGAGCGCGATGTCTGGGCTTTTACCAAGCTGCCCACCTTGGCCATCATCGCCTTGACCAGCGAAGAGGCATCACTCCCCGGCACTGCTAGACCCCGCGGTTTTTTGCCTTGGAAAACAGCTGCAAAATAAAACAGACTATGCGCACGTACAGGTCGACCTATGTATAAGAGCTTCTATCAACTGCAAAGCAATCCGTTCGGGACCAGCCCCGATCCACGCTTTCTCTACATGATGCCGCACACTCGCGAGGCGCTCGCCTGCCTGGAGTATGGCATCTCGGCGCACAAGGGCTTCATCGTGCTTACCGGCGAGGTCGGCACCGGCAAGACTACCCTGCTGCGCCGTGCGCTCGCCTCCTTCGACCAGACGCAGGTATATACCTCCTTCGTCTTCAACCCGCAGCTCGAGACACTCGACTTTCTCGAGTTCGTCCTCAGCGACTTCGGCCTCACGCCCGAAAGCCGGACCAAATCCGGCATGCTCATCCAGCTCAACCGCTGGCTCATCGAGCGCTACCGCAACCACGAGACCTGCGTCATCGTGGTCGACGAAGCCCAGGGACTCTCGCTCGAGCTGCTCGAAGAGATTCGCCTGCTCACCAATCTCGAGACCTCCTCCGAGAAGCTCGTCCAGATCGTGCTCTCCGGCCAGCCCGAGTTTGAGGACAAGCTGCGCCTCCCGGCTCTGCGTCAGCTGCGTCAGCGGGTCGCCCTCTGGAGCCGAACCCAGGCCATCACCCTCACCCAGACCTCCGCCTACATCGTCCAGCGTCTCAGCGTGGCCGGCACCGACCGCAAGATCTTTTCAGACGAGGCCGTGGCCTCCGTGCATCGCGCCAGCCGCGGCATCCCGCGCGTCATCAACCTCATCTGCGAGCACGCGCTGATCGTCGGCTATGTCGACCAGCGCGACCAGATCTCGGAGGCTGTGATCCAATCCGTAGCCAAGGATTTGGACCTCGACACCCAGCCCTTCATCGTCGCCTCGGCTCAGGAGAGCTTCGGCGGCCTGCGTGCCGCGTCCGACCGGGAGAGCGCCGGCGACAGTTCCGCCATGCTGACCGCGCACGGCGAAAAATCAGGAGGCTACATCCGATGAGCAAGATCTACGAAGCCCTACTGCGCGCCGAGCGGGACCGCGCCGAAACCGGCTCTGAGCCGCGTGCAGGCGAAGCGGCAACAGCGGTCCTGCCCGGAGATCAGGCATCCACGGAGTCGATTCTACCGCGCCCAGCCTATGTATCTGCCACGGCTCCTCTATCTGCCACGGCTCCGTCGCCAGCCAGCCCGGGACTCTCTGAGGGCCGGCCCAGGTTCCCTGAGCCGCATGTCGCTCCCGCTTCCGTCGGTGCCACCCCAACTGCTGCGAGCCCCGGCGACATCTTCGCCTTCGACTTCAGCCAGGTCCGCACCCGCACCTGGACCCCGCTCTTCGCCCAGCTTCCCGCGCTCGAAGAACGGGGCAGCGGCGTCGAACAGTTCCGCAGCCTGCGTTCGCGTATGTTCGAGTTCCGCGACCTGAATAAACTCAAGTCCGTCCTCGTCAGCAGCGGTCTCCCGCAGGAGGGCAAGAGCTTCATCACGGCCAATCTCGCCATCTCCTTCGCCAAGCACAAGGCGAGCCGCGTCCTGCTGATTGATGGCGACATGCGCCGCAGCTCGCTGCACAAGATGCTCGGCGCTCCCAACGATGTCGGCCTCTCCGACTATCTCGGAGGCAAGGCCACCCTGGTCGACATCCTGCAGCGCGCCGCTGCCGGAGATCAGGCCCTTCCTACCGGCTTGGCCTCGCTTACCTTCGTCTCGGGCGGTACGGAAGCAGAGAAGGCCGCTGACCTTTCCGGAAATCGCCGCTTCGATCAACTCATCGCCTCTCTCGCTCCCCACTTTGATTGGATCATCGTCGACTCCTCGCCCGTCAACCTGGTCGCGGACGGAGTCAATCTGGCCCGCGCCTGCGATGGCGTCCTGCTGATTGCCCGCGGTGGAACCACGAAGTATGAGACCGCCCAGCGCGCGCTGCTGGAGCTCAAAGCCTCGCGCATTCTCGGGTTCGTTCTCAACGCCGTCAAGCGGCCGCCGGTCACCGGAGGCTACTACGGTTACGACAGCTATGACAGCTACGACCCGCCCAAACGCGAGCCGGAGCTAAGCGCAAAATGATTCGCTTCCTGAACGTGTACTACCCCACGCGGACGGTCATCTTGCCGGTCTGCGAGGCGATCCTCGTGGCTAGCTGCTTCCTACTCGCCACGCTCATCGCCATGGGACCGGGCGATGCGTATATCGCCCTGAACTACGAGCGCGGGTGGTGGGAGATCGGCGGCGTTACCGCCGTTACGCTCATTCTCTCGTATTACTTCGACCTCTATGAGCCGCAGCTCGTCTCCTCGCGCTTCGACGTCTTCTTCCGCGTCTTGCTCGTGCTCGCCTTTGACTGCTTCATCGCCTCGGCGCTGATGTACTTCTTTCCCGAGATCGGCATCGCCAAAAACGTGCCGCTCATCGGCTTCCTCCTGCTCACCCTCGCGCTCATCGCGTGGCGCCGCGCGTATGACTGGATCGTCTGGCTCAAATTTTTCCGCGAGCGCGTCTACGTCATCGGCTCGGGAGAGACCGCGCGCGCGACCGTCGAGCTGCTGCGCACCCGGCCCGATGTCGGCATGGAGGTTGTCGACTGGGAAGACATCCAAGGCGACCAGGCTGCCCGGCGACAGTATTGGGTCGAACACCTCGAGCGCATCTCCACCACGCGCCCGGAGGTGAATCGCATCATCGTCGCCATGGACTTTCAGCGTGGAGAGCTTCCCGTACGCGAACTGCTTGACCTCCGTTTTCGCGGCGTCATCGTCGAAGAAGTCGGCAGCCTGCGTGAACGGCTCTCCGGGAAAATTCCCCTCGACGGCTTGCGGCCCAGTCACTTCCTCTACAGCGAAGGCTTTCGCGTCCGGCCCTCGCAGCAGTTCACGCGGCAGATCGTCTCCATCCTCGCCGCCGGCATTGGCCTGCTGCTCTTCGCGCCGTTCTTCCCGTTCGTGGTTCTTGCCGTTCGCCTCTCCTCGCAAGGCCCCGTCTTCTTCAAGCAGATCCGCGTCGGCGTCGGCGGCCGCAACTTTGCCGTCTATAAGTTCCGCACCATGCGCACGGACGCCGAGGCCTCCGGAGCCAAATGGGCCACCAAGAATGATCCTCGTGTCACCCCCATTGGCCGCTTCATGCGCAAAACCCGCCTCGATGAAGTTCCTCAACTCTGGAACGTGCTCAAAGGCGACATGGGCTTTGTCGGCCCGCGCCCGGAGCGCCCGGAATTTATCCCGATGCTCGCCGAGCAGCTGCCCTTCTACAACCTGCGCCACCTCATCCGGCCCGGCCTCACCGGCTGGGCGCAGGTCCGTTATGGCTACGGAGCCACGCTCGCCGAAACCAAGGAAAAGCTGGAGTACGACCTCTACTACATCAAGCACATGTCGCTCGGCCTCGACCTGCTGATCATGTTCGAGACCATCAAAATCATCCTGCGCCGCCGGGGCGCCCAGTGAGACCGCTCTTCTGGCTCTCCCTCGCCCTCGTACTCTATACCTACGCAGGCTACCCGCTGCTCATCGCCCTACTCGCCCGCCTGCGCCCGCGTCCCTGGCTGCGCGCTCCCTGGGCCGCACACCAGCCGCCGCCCATCAGCATCGTCATGGCCGTACACAACGGCGCCGCCGCCCTAGACAGCAAGCTCAATCACCTGCTGGCTTTGGCACCCGACCTGGTTCGCGAGGTCCTCGTCGTCTCCGACGGCTCGACCGACGAAACCGCCGCCCTGCTCGCCCTCCGCCAGGAACCACGCCTGCACAGCATCCGGCTGGAGCGCCAGGTCGGTAAAGCTGCCGCGCTCAACCACGGCATGGCCGCCGCCACCGGCGAGATCCTGCTCTTCATCGATATCCGCCCCCGCGTGGGCGACGGCGCGCTCGCCGCCCTGCTCTCGAACTTCGCCGACCCGCACGTAGGCTGCGTCGCCGGCGAGCTTCTGCTCTCGACCGAAGGCCACGAGGCCACCGCCTCCGCCGTCAGCGGACTTTACTGGCGTTATGAGCAGTGGATCCGCAACTGCGAAGCCGCCTGGGACTCACCCGTCGGCGTCTACGGCGGCTTCTACGCCATCCGCCGAGCGCTCGCCACCAGCTACCCTCCCGGCACCATCCTCGACGACATGTTCCAGCCGCTCTCCGTCCTCCGCCAGGGCTATCGCAGCGTGCTCGACCGCACCGCGCTCGTCACCGACACCTGGCCCGGCAAGACCGCCGGCGAATACACCCGCAAGGTACGCACTCTCGCCGGCAATTTTCAGCTGCTGTCGGTTGCGCCCTGGCTGCTGACGCCGAAGAACCGCGTCCTCTGGCAGCTCGTGTCACACAAGCTGCTGCGCCTCGCCGTGCCCTATTGCTTCATCGCTCTGGTCGTCACCTCCGTCTTTCTCGGGCTGAGCTCCACTGCCTTTGCCTGTTTCGCCGCGCTGCAGATTGCCTTCTGGTTGATGGCTCTGGCCGCGCTTCGCGTCCGCATCCCCGTTCTCGACCGGTTCGCCACGCCCGCCAGCGCCCTGCTCGTCTTGAACGCCGCGGCGGTCGGCGGCTTGTACAAGTTCCTCTTCACCCGAGGCCCGCTCTGGAAGATCTGGTCGGCCACGCCCATCTCCCAGCAACAGCCCTGACCTCGAAATCGATCACGGCCGCACATACAGCTTCCTATATTCAGCCTCCATTCGCTCCAGGGTGAACTCCGCCTCATACGCCCTGCGGCCGCACTCCGCGAACTGCGCACGCAACTCCGGCTCCTCGGCCAGCCGAACGATCTGCCCCGCCATCCTCCGCCAGTCGCCTACCGGAGCCAACAGCCCGCATTTTGCCAGCCGCACCACCTCCGCCATTCCACCCACGTCCGTCACCAGCGCCGGCACCCCCGCCGACATCGCTTGCAGCAGCGACATCGGCAGCCCCTCCGACACCGATGACATCGCAAACACATCCGCCGCCGCATAAAACCGTGCCGTCTGCATCTGCCGGCCCCAGAAGCGCACCGCCTCTCTCACGCCCAGCTCCGCACTCAGCGCCTCCAGTTCTCCCCGCACCGGGCCATCGCCGACGATCCACAGCTCCAGGTCCCTCACCCGCTCCCGCGCCAGCGCCGCCGCCCGGATCAACGTTCCCAGATCCTTCACTGCAGCCAGACGGCCAAGGAAGACCAGCGTAAAGCCACGCTTCTCCAGCCGCTCCACACCTGCGGGCTCGATCGGCGCAGCCCCGTTATAGACCCGCACCGTCCGGCTCGTACGCGCCAGAGGCGCACCTCGCAGATTTAAGCACGTCGCATCGCAAATCCCCACCACCCAGTCGCAAAAATAGGAGAGCAGGCTGAATTTGATCTCAGCCGCCGTATCGTACGGGGGAGCCACCAGGCTGTGCCTCGTCGCGATCACGCTGCGTGCCCCCGCCAGCCGCGCCCCCATCGCCGCCTGCAGCGTCGGAGCCGGATTATGGCAGTGCACCACATCGGGACGCAGCTCCCGAAAATGTCGAAAGTAGCGCAGCATCGTCCGCGCAGGCGGCGCCTCACCCGGCACATAGATCGCAAACCCTTCCGCCGCGAGCTCTTCGCCCATCACTCCCAGCGACGAGTACGCGCACACCGACACGTCATGCCCGTTGGCCCGCTGCATCCGGCAAAGCTGCGCAACCAACACCTCCGCGCCGCCCAGTTCCAGGCTGTACACGACATGAACGATCTTCATGGAGTCTTTATCGGCCAATCCCAGGAAAACTTGAGCGATCTTCCCAAACAATCCATCCTTCGGGGCATACCGCCGGCCTGCCGCCAATGCCATACTAGGGCAAAGCGCCGAGTCTCTCCGCGCAGGACTGCCGTGAACTATCCGAAACACGCAAATCTCTGGCTCCCCGGCTATCTTCGCGACCGGGCCAAACGCCTCATCCGGCCCTCGCCCCCCCGGCGCGTGTGGGTCGCCATCACCGATCACTACGAGCCTCTCGCCGGCAATCCCCTCGCCACCGCTCTCCGCCGCGTCCAGACCTGGCAGGACCTCTGGCCGCGCATCGCCGAAGATGCCCCCCGCGATGCCGCCGGGGAGCGGCCCTGTTTCACCTGTTTCTACCCCCAGGAAGAGTACCGGCCCGAGATCCTCGACGCCCTCGCCGCCCTCTGCCGTACCGGCACCGCCGATGTCGAAGTTCACATCCACCACGACCGCGACACCGCCGCCACCTTCCGGCAAAAGATGACCGCCTTCCGCGACTGCCTCCACGAGCGCCACGGCCTCCTACGCCGGCAGGACGGACGCATCGTCTTCGGCTTCATTCACGGCAACTGGGCGCTCGACAACTCCCGCCCCGACGGACGCTGGTGCGGCGTCACCGGCGAGCTCCAGCTCCTGCGCGACCTGGGCTGCTACGCCGACTTCACCATGCCTTCCATCCCCTCCCCGACCCAGTCGCGCCTGCTCAACCGCATCTACTGGACCACCGGCGATCCCACCAGCCCGCGGGGCTTCGACTCCGGCATCGAGGTCAGCCCCGGCGGCGGCGTTCGCGGCGATCTGCTCATGATCCCCGGCCCCGCCGGCCTGCGCTTCCGCGGTCGCCTGCTGCCGCGCATCGAGACCGGCGAGCTCGCCCACTACGACCCACCCACCCGCGCCCGCGTCGACGCCTGGCTCGCCCTCGCGCCCCGCATCGGCGAAGATATCTTCCTCAAGCTCTACGGCCACAGCGCGCGCGAGGACAACGCCGGCGCCCTGCTCGGCACCGCCACGCAACCCGGCGCGCTCGCCCCCATGTTCCGCTGGATCGCCGCAGCCGCCGCGGAACAGAAGCTCGAGCTGCACTGGGCCAGCGCCTGGCAGATGTATAACGCCGTCCGCTCGGTCATCGATGCACCGGCAGGCGCGCATGGCTGATCGCAAGCGCCTGCGGGTCGCCGTAGTGACGCAATATTTCCCCACCTCCGCCCAACCCTGGGCCGGCCACTCCGCCTACCAGACCCTGCGTCCGCTCAGCGAGCTCTGCGACCTGCACGTTTTCTACCCGGAAGCCCGCTACCCTGCCTGGCTCACCCCGGCCGGCGCGCGCCGCCCCGCGCTCGACCGCAGCTGGAACCCACCCGGCGTCCACGTCACCTATCTTCCCTACCCGGTTCTGCCCGTGGTCTCGCGGCCGCTCAACGGCTGGCTCATGAGCGTGCGCCTGCTGCCCGCCGTCCGAGCCTTCGCACCCGACCTCGTTCTCAATTACGTCGTCTACCCCGATGGCTTTGCCGCGCTACGCATCGCCCGTGCGCTCAAGATTCCCATAATCCTCACCGCCATCGGCTCCGACCTGAACCGCATGAGCGGCCGCCTCGTCGCCGCGCTCACCCGCGCCACCCTCCGCCACGCAGATCGAATCACTACCGTCAGCGACGATCTCCGCAAGACAGCGATCCGCCTCGGCGCTCCGGCTGCCCGCACCCAAGCCATCCTCAACGGCTGCGACACCTCCATCTTCCACCCGCGCGACCGCCGCAAAGCTCGCCAGGCGCTCTCGCTCGACCTCTCCTCCGAAATCATCGTCTACGTCGGCCGCCTGGACATCCGCAAAGGGCTCGTGGAGCTTATTGAAGCCATGGCCCAGCTGCGCTCGCATTGCCCGGCAGTCCGCTGTTACGTGATCGGCGACGGCCCCGACAGACTCGTTCTCACCGCCGCCATCGCCCGCCACAACCTCGCCGACCAGGTCATACTGGTCCCCTCCTGCCCGACCCAGGAAGTCGCCCAATGGATGGCTGCAGCTGACCTGGTTACCCTGCCCAGCTACCGCGAAGGCTGCCCTAATGTCGTGCTCGAAGCCTTGGCCGCCGGCCGACCGGTTGTCGCAACCAACGTCGGCGGCATCCCTGAACTGATGGACGAGACCTGCGGCCGTCTGATCCCGGACCACGATGCGCCTGCCCTCGCCCATGCTCTCGGCCGAGTCCTTGGCCAATCGTGGAGTGCCGAAGCTATCTCCTCCAGGCATAGCCGCAGTTGGTCCGATGTCGCCGACGACCTCTGCCGGCTCCTCAATGAGGTCTCGCAATCAGGCTAAGCCGACTGGCCGAGATACCACGCAATCGTCCGCTCCAGCCCATAGCGAAAGTCCGCTGACACCTCATACCCAAATGTCTTCCGCGCCAGCGAAATATCCGCCAGTGAGTGCTGAATGTCCCCCGTCCGCTCCGGCTCGAAGTTCAGCGATCCGGTATACCCGACCACGCGCTTGATCTCCTCATACGCGCCAAGCAGCGTCGTCCGCTGGCCGGTCGCCACGTTGAAAACCTTGCCCGCCACTGGCGCGGTCGTCTTCGCGGCCAGCAGATTGGCACAGACCACATTGTCGATGTATACAAAATCCCGGCTAGTCTGCCCATCGCCGAAGATGGTCGGGGTCTCGCCCTTGGCCATCTGCGCGATGAACCGCGCCAGCACCCCGGAATACACAGACTTCGGATCCTGCCGTGGCCCAAACACATTGAAGTACCGCAACGCCACCGTCTCCAGCCCATACGTTCTGTAATAGCTGGCCAGATAATGCTCACCCGCGACTTTCTGCACCGCATACGCCGAGATCGGCGAAGGAAGCATTGCTTCCGTCTTCGGCAGCTCCGGAGCATCGCCGTACGCCGCCGCAGAGGCTGCATAGAGTACCCGCTTCACTCCCGCCTGGCGAGCCGCCTCGAGCACATAGAGCGTCCCATCCAGGTTCGAGCGGTTAGTCCCAATCGGGTCCGCCACGGACAGCGCCACCGACGCAATTGCCGCCTCATGAAACACGTAGTCCACGCCGCGGCAGGCATGCTGGACCGCATCCCGGTCCACAACATCCGCCTGCCTCAGCTCGACCCGATCGGCAATGCCGTCCAGGTTCTTGAGCTTGCCCGTGATCATGTTGTCGAGGCCCACCACGGTCGCGCCTTCGGCCACCAGCGCCCGCGCCAGGCTCGAGCCGATAAAGCCCGCCATTCCCGTAATCAAAACTCGTGCCATACGTTCTCTGCCCGTTCAACCCATACGCTATCACTACTCGAGCGTCTCGCCGTATGCAACGGAGTGTGTACCCGGATTCGCGCTCCGTGGACTAGGGTTTCCCGGTCCGTCCAGCTATCCTGCCACTATGCCCGCGCCCCGACCATCCGTAGCCAGCCGCATTCTCAAAAACTCGGCTTGGTACGGCCTGGAACAGGTACTCGAAGCAGTCATTTTCTTCGGTACCTCGATTGCCGTCGCTCGCTATCTCGGCCCCGAGAAACTCGGGTACTACCAATACATTAACTTCTTTGTGCAAGTCGTTACGCGCACAAGCGGTTCCGGGCTTGCCGGCGCAACTCGCAAGTACATGGTCGAGTTCCTGGCGCAGGACAAACCCGGCACCGCCCACGCCGTCTACAAACTCGCCTACCGCTTCCAGGTCGCCGGCGCCTTGCTCATCACCGCACTCGGCTTGGGCGCGGTCGCCTGGCTTGGCCAACCCGGGTATCGTCTGATGGCCTCGCTACTCATCCTGTCCATCGTTCCAGGCATCCTCTCCTGGATTCCGGCCATGGCCAATCTCGCCTTCGAGGATCTCTCCCGCAACACCCTCAGCGCGCTCGCCTACATCTTCTCCTACACCACGACGCTCATCCTCACCCTCCACTTTCATTGGGGATTGGTCGGCATCGCGTCGGCGCTCCTGCTCGGCCGCACCGTCGAAGTCCTCCTGCGCACCGGCCCGCTCCATCGCCGCTTGGCTGCGCTGCCGCTGGACACCCTCGACAGCGACGTCAAGCTGCGCATCCGGCGCTTCTGCCTCGAAGCGCTCGGCCTGCAGCTGCTGATGTCCGTCGTCTGGGATCGCTCCGAGATGATCTTCCTTAAGCACTTCTCCGGTCTGGAGCAGATCGCCTTCTACTCGGTCAGCTATAGCCTCACCAACAATCTGCTGCTGGCGCCACGCACGTTCGGCGGGGCAACCTCCGTCAGCCTCATGGCCGAGGCCTCGCGTACTCCTCCCGGCCGCGTCGACAGCATCGTCAAGAACGCCTCCCGCTATCTGCTGCTCGTCTCGCTCCCCATCCACGTCGGCGCCGCCGCCATCGCCGGACTTGCCGTCACCTTCACCTACGGCGCCAAGTACGCCGCGGCCGTCCCCGTACTCGTCATTGCCTCGCTGCTGGCCATCCCGCGCGCCTTCCAGGAGCTGCCTGAAACTCTGCTGCGCGCCGCCGACCGCCAGAAACAGCTGCTCGTCTGGTACAGCATCACCGGCGTCCTCAACATTGCGCTCGACTTCCTCTTCATTCCCCGCCTCGGCGCGGTCGGCGCGGCCTGGGGCAACGGCCTCGCGCAGGCCGCCGGCGTCGTCTTCATCTGGTTCCAGGCCCGGCGCTTGTATACCTTCAGCCTGCCCCCCCGTGCCTTGCTGCGGCTTGGGCTCTCCGCCTGCATCATGGGGTTCACCGCGTACTGCATCACCCGTGCCATGCCCAATGTCGCCGGACTGGTGCTGGCCGTGGCCGCCGGAGCCGCGGTCTACATGCTCGCGGTCAAGTCCCTGCACGGACTTGAAGCCTCCGACCGCCAGCGCCTCGCACCCATCGGCAACCGCTTCCCCGGCCCGGTCCGCCGAGCCTATCTCGCCACCCTGACCTTTCTGATTCCAGCAAAAGCCTGAGCTAACGCCCCGCTCCACCCCTGCCCGCGTACCGCTTCATCACCAGCGGATCGACCCGCGCCGAGGACGAGGTCATCTCGAGCTCCGACTCATCGACCGCCTCGAAGTCTGAGGCCTTTATCGCATTCAAGTGCCGTAAATCGTTGTCATCCCAATGCTTGTCCGGAGCGCCGGTAACAAACATCGCGCCGCCGTTGTCGGCCAGAAACATGCCGTACCGCTTCAGCGCGACCAGGATGACCTGGTTGGTCTTCGAGAACTTCGACACGTCAAAGTCCGCGCGCAGACGGAACCGTTCTCCCATCGGGGGCAGATTCGGGTTGGAGTCGTGCGAGGCCATGTGCCGCGCCGGCCACACAAACTCATTGCGTGTATGCGGCACCGTAAAACGCAGCGCGTGCCGGATCTCCCCCGCGGCTACCTCGTCATAGCGCACCAGCCCCGGCAGAATAGGCAGTCCCGCCGCATCGGCCGAGGTCCAGCCCTCCGGCCGCAATCCCTGGCTCGTCACATCGATGCGTATGCCCGAGCCTGCCTTCCACGATCCGTCTGGCTGGTGTTCGGCCGCAAACACCTCAAACAGCAGGCACCGCCGCGGATCCAGCAGCAAAATATGGTTATCCCCGCCCGGCTTGCCTCCGCTCTCTACCGGAGCCCCCGGCGGAATCGGATAGTTCGCCAGGTCGGTCTGATCGCGGTACTCAAAATGCGTGACGACCGGACGCGTACCGGGAGGGAGAATCATGTACGGTATGCCGTACAGCGGATTCGACGAAAAATCCGGATGCACCGGCTTGGCCGGACCGATTCCCGCAATATAGACGTCCGACTTCGGATCTTTGGGCAGCCCGTCAATCGCTATATTCCATACATTGTCCGGCGGAAACATCGGACAGCCCGCCAAGGTCGGCCCCTTTCCCATCTCCGCCGCCTGTGCCTCTACGAAGACGCGCTCCGCCTTGCCTGCCCGGAGCGAGGTCACCGCAAGCACGAGCAGTGCCGCCAGCCCCGAACCTCTTTGCAGCATCGCGCAGATCGTTTTCCTTAGACTCAACGGTCCATCTCCCCCAACCTACTTTCCCACCAGATTGACGAGCCGGAGGAAGACATACATCATCATGATTCCCATCAGGCACATCAGCACGGACCACTTCGCGGCAAACGGCATCGTGAGCGGAGGCGGAACGATCTCCTGCGCCAGACCCATCCGATAAAGTGCCTGAATGATGCCGCCGATCAAGAAAAAGGTCATCGTAAACGCACGCGATAAAAACCAGCCCGCCGCCAGAAAGCCGGCCACCGAGACCAGCATCACGCCGGCCAGGCGCTGGATCTCCGCCGGCTCCAAGAGTTTTTCCTCAAACTCCCCCGCATACCCCGGCAGCCCGGCCATCACCGATTGCCCCGAAGCCGGCGCAGGAGCCGCTTCTCTTCCCCCAGCCTGAAACTGCAGATACGGATGCCCCATGCTGTACTGCGCCGCCCCGGCGGGAGACAAGCCCAGCTCCGCGGGCAGGTACGCCGGCCGTTGCTGCCCTGGCTTCGCGTCCGCGACTTTCTCCCCGGGTGCCTGTTTGCTTAGGATGAAACAGTCGCGCAGCGTCGGAAACAGGAACAGCATCCAGCAGAAAAATCCGAAGAGTCCCAGCTCGGCAGCGCACACCACCAGCGTATTGTGCGCCGTAATGGTGTAGTACTCCGAAAAGCGCCCATACCCTACCCCGAACAATGGGTGCGCCTTCAGCAGCTCGAGCCCCGCGCCCCACGCATCCGTACGGTCCGATCCGCTCGCAGCGGACACCTCCCGTCCGCCGGTCCAACCCGTTGCCGTCAGCCCGACAAACAGCAGCCCCGCCCCGATCGCCGACGGCACGATGCCCAGCTTCTTCCTTCCCGCCACGATCGCCACAATCAGCACCGCGATCATCGCCCCGCGCGAGTGCGTCAGGTAAAGCCCAAACAACAGCACACCGGCCGGAAGATAGACAAACAGCAGGTTGCGCGGCGGACTTCCCTTCTTCCAGAAAAAAAACAGGCATGGCAGCAGCGCAATCAGCATTTGCCCAAAGTCGTTCGGATCGGCAAGAAAACTTCGCGCCTGAATGCGCGCAAACGCTCCGTTCGCGCCTTGCATCATGATGATCCGCTTGCCGTCCTCATCCCCGATCCGAGCCGCCTGATACCCCTCGAAGATATTGAAGAAAGCCGTGAACAACAGCACCAGAATCAGCAGCTGCAGATGCGACTTCTTCCTGAAGTTGATTGCCACCATAAAATAAATCATCACGTTCGGCAGAATGCCGAGCAATGCGTCGAGCACCTCGCCCTTCAATCCGATAAAAAGAAAGGAGAGCATGACCGCTATGCTCAAGCCGAGCACCGCCCATGCCTGCACCCGGCCAAACACACGATATTCGCCGACGGCCAGCGCCGACCCAAGCAACGCCAACACCGCGACCACAATCTCGACGTGATATTGCGCAAGCTCCCCGAAGAGGGTTTCAGGGCTCAGATAGGCGCAAAGAGTGAAAAGCAGCGTGAACAGCAGTCCCATGGAGTCAGGTTTCGTGCCCCACGATTCTACCTTATGTCTTGGCCGCTGCTTGCCTCCACATTCGGGGGAGTGCCTGCCCCGAACGTTCGCCGTACACTGCTCGCGTCGCCCGCGGAGAGCCACTCGCCCGCGCCACGGAGCCCGCCGCGCTTGAACGTCCTGCTGATCACCTTCTCGTTCCCTCCCGCCGGAGGGGTCGGTGTCCTGCGCGCGCTCAGCCTGGCCAAGTACCTGCCGGAAAACGGCGTCCGCCTGGACGTCCTCACCGCCCGCAACGCACCTTCGGTCGGCAAGGACCTCTCGCTCCTCGAACAGGTGCCGGCAAGCGTCACCGTGCACCGCACCTGGACTCTCGATCTCCCCTTCGCGCTCCGCAAAGCCCTAAAAAACCTGGTCGGCGGCGGCAGCGGACGGCCCTCCGCACCCCCCACAGGCGCCCCTGCCCGCCGCTCCCTCCAGCAGCGCCTCCGCACCCTCGTCGCCAATCTCCTGCTCCCCGATCCCCAGATCGGCTGGCTCCCCTTCGCTCTTCCCGCCGCCCGCCGCATCCTCCGCCGGCGCAGCATTGACGCCGTCGTCCTTACCGTCCCACCCTTCTCCACCGCGCTTCTCGTCGCCCGCCTGCGCAGGCACTTCCCCGCCCTGCCCATCGTCCTCGACTTCCGCGACGAGTGGCTCTCAACCACCCTCGACCTCGTCAGCTTCAATAACAATCAGCGCGCCCGCACCGTCGCTCAACAGGCCGAGGCCGAAGCCGTCCGCGCCGCCTCCACCGTCGTCGCCGTCACCGAGGCCGCCCGCCGCGAACTCCTCGGCCGCTACCCCGGCCAGGACCCGGCCAAATTCGTCTGTATCCCCAACGGCTTCGACACCGCCCTCCCGCTGCCCACGCCAAGCCGCCCCACACCCAATCCCGACCGTATCGTCCTCACCTACATCGGCTCCGTCTACGGCTCAACCGACCCCACCCGCTTCGTCGACGCCGTCCTCACCTTGCCCGCGGATCTCCGCCTTCGCCTTCACATCCGCTACATCGGCCACATCGAAACGCCCGCCCTCCGCGCCTCGCTGCTCCGCCTCGGCGACACTCTCGAGCTACAGAGCTTCCTCCCCCAGGCCGAAGCTCTGCGCGCCATCGACTCCACCGACTATCTCCTGCTCATTACCCACGACCGCATCAACGTCGCCGCCAAGTTCTACGACTATCTCGGCGGCGGCAAGCCCATCGTCGCCGCCGTGCACCCCGCAGGCGAGGTCCGCCGCCTGCTCGAGGAAACCGGTGCCGGCATCTGGGCAGACGCCGGCAGCGTGGACTCCATCCGCGCCATGCTTCTCAAGCTCCTGGACGGGAACAGCCGCATGCCCCAGCCCGACCTCGACCGCATCGCGGGCTATCACCGCCGCCCCCTGGCCGCCCGCTACGCCGCCCTGCTCAAAGCCCGTTACTTGCCGCTGTAGGGCGTCTTGATCAGCTTGCGCGCCATCTCCGCCTGCGACTGATCCCCGCCCGCAGCCGCGGCTCTCTGGTACTGCACCACGGCTCCCGCATGATCGTGCAGCAGGTCCAGCATCTCGCCCGCATTCAACTGCGCCCGCTTGCGCAGCCAGTCGGAAGGATCGGGCTGATCGGCCGCCTCGAGATAGTGCTTGGCCGCATCCTCGATATCGTTCTGTCCCCGTTCGGTATCGGCCAGCCCGAACCACGCCATCTGCAGCCGCGGATCGATAAAGTACCCCGGCTTGCGCGCATCCGCCAGCACCTGTCGATAGATCGCGATCGCCCCCGGCCCGTTGCCTTCATCCTTGGTCAGGTTGGCCTCCTCCAGGCGAAAGAGATAGTCGTGCGGAAACTGCGTTGCCAGCCCGTGCTGCACCGCCAGCGCCTCCGGATAGCGCCCATCGTGGCGCAAAAACAAGGACAAGGTCGTGCGCGACTCCACACTGGTGATCACGCCTTTCTCGGCCGAAATCTTCAGCAGAGTCAGCCCCTTTTCCTTGTTCCCGCCCACCCCCGCGATGCCCACCATCATGCGCACCATGCGCGGCAGGCTGGCCACGGCAAACTGCTGAATCCCGATCGCCATCTCCGCGTCCGCATAGTCGGGATCGATCTTCAGCACCGCCTCCGAGTCGTTCCGCGCTGCCAGCCCTTGCCTTGCCGCCGCAAAAAACGAGTGATCCGCCAGCGTGATGTACGCCGCATGCAGCCCGCGCGCATACCCCCGCGCAAACAACGCGTTCTTGTCCTGGGGATTCGCCTTGAGCCGTTCATCGGCCAGCGTCATCACCTGGTTGGTCAGAAACTCGATCCGCTCCCGGCTCGCCTGCGGAATCTCCACCCGCCGCTGCGTCGTCAAAAACGAGTCATGGGCATAGTACGTCGTATCCAGCAGATCCTGGTGGTAGAGCTCGCGAAATATCGTCGCCTGCAAGGCATACGCATACGCGATCGGCTGCTGCGGATGAGCCTTCATCACCGCATCGAACTTCGCCAGCGCTCCATCGTAGTCCAGGTTGTAGAAGTGCGTGTACCCCTCCCGCACCTCGGGATCGAGATTGAGTGGATCGGTATGCGGGTTGGGCGCTCCCGGTGCAACGGCGGGTCCAGCCGGCGGGAGCGAAGCAGCGAAGCCCCGGCTTGCTTGCCCGGGAGACAGCAGCGTCACCAGCACGACACTTCGAAGAAAAGCGCGCATAGCACAACAAGTCCAGTCCCGGTCCGAAGCGATCATGGCAGCTGGGAGCCTTGCCGGAGGCCAGCCCTCCCTACTTGGATGCGTTCAAGTTCCTTGCGGACGGACAAACTGGTGCCGAGTCTCGCCGCCGCCTTTGCTCGTACACTGGACACAGAGCGTTTGCTCAACAGAGCCTTTCGTGAATGCTCGAAGGTGGTTGTATGACGCGATTACAGCTTCTTCAACTGTTGTTGGGCCAAGCACGCGAGAACGGATTCGAGTTTCGCAAGTGGTACACCACACGGCTTGGTCTCGCCTGGATCAGTGGCCAGCAAGCCATCGAAACCCTCGCCTCCGAACGGCGCTACTACGCCCTGCTCTTCTCCCATGAGTTCGCCCGCAACTTCTGGAAGGCGGGGAACAAGATCACCTTCCAGGTCCAGGCGCAAACCTTTCAGCGCACCCGGCCCGACGGCTCGATCGGCATCGTCACCCGCAAGCCATACACCCGGCGCAGCGGACGCGAAGACGCCTGGATGTATCACCTCCGCGAGCTCGCCAGCGCCGAGGAACCGCTCCGTTATATGCGCCGCTACCTGCGCGTCGAAGACGAGATGGAAGAGGACGGCTAAGCCGGCCGCCTACTTCGACCCAAGCTGCGCCAGCGCCTTCCGCACCATCTTGGACTTCGGCCCATCCGGATCGAGCTTCAAAAACGCGGTGTACTCCGCCACCGCCTCATCGCGCTTGCCCAGGCGCTCCGCGCTTTTAGCCACCGCCAGGTGCGCCGCCTCATCGTCGGCATAGATCGACACCGCATCCTTGGCGCGCAGATACGCCGCCTTAAAATCGCCGGTCGAAAAATAATAATGCGAGACATCCAAATCCGTCGCCTCGCGCTTATCCATATCTTCCACCTTCGGCAGATGGCGGCGGCTCGACCGCGTCGACCCGGAGCTTCCCTCGTCCTTCAGCGGCGAGTCCTCATCGGTTGAGTTGTCCGCCGGCGCGCCGCTCGACGATGAAGAACTCGATGACGAAGAACTTGACGACGAAGAGCTCGACGAACTGGAACTGCTGGACCCGGAAGAAGGCGCCGGCGCGCTCGGAGGCTCGCCCGGAAACGGAAACGCCTCCCCAGAGCCGGACGGAGCCGCGGGCGGCGCGCTGCCCGGTTGGCCGGCCCCGGACTGGCCAGGCTTCCCCGCCGCCGGCGCCTCGCCCGGAAACGGAAACTGGTCGGCCGCCGCCGGCGGCAGGGGCGGCGTCGCCGGCAGCGTACACGGATCCTTCTTCGTGGGCTGGCAGGGCGCGGTCGTCAGCGGCGGCGGCGGCGGCGTGTACTGCGCATCCATCCCCGGCAGAGCGGCCAGCGTCATGCCGCCGCCCATCAGCACCCTCAGGCAAAACCTCTTCTGCCGTCGCGCTCGTTTTGCTATAGTCAGCTCCATCGCTCTCCAGTCTAGCTGGATGAGCTTTGCGGCGCATCGGTTTTCGCGTGCCCGTCTACCGAAAAGAGGTTCCTTTGAACAACGGCCTGATCGTCCGATCCTCCGCCATCCACGCTGCCGGCTGCTACACCACCCGGCCCATCCGCAAAGGCCGCCGCGTCTGCGAGTACGACGGCCCCCGCATGTCTAAGAAAGTCGCCGACCTCCGCTACGCCGACCGCGTCGTCACCTATCTGTTCGGCTACGGCGAAGACAACATGGTCATCGACGGCTTTGGCGCGGCCATGTTCATGAATCACTGCTGCGAGCCCAACTGCGAGACCCTCGAAGAAGACAGCCGCATCTTCGTCGTCGCACTGCGCGATATCGCCGCGGGCGAGGAACTCGTCTACGAGTACAACCTCTGGGACTCCGACGACGCCACCCAGGACTGCTTCTGCGGCACCCCATCCTGCCGCGGAACCATGTTCGCGCCCGCCGAGGTGGAGCGCCGCGCAAAGCTGGCAAAACGCAAGAAGTAAAATAGTGATGGAGGCGAAACCATGGAAAAGCCGGTATTCCAAGACCTGATCGACTGGCACGGCTGCGACGCCGTCCAGTTCAACCCCAACAAGCTCAGCGGTCGAGCTACGGTCGGCAGCACCCGCATGGATGCCGACGGTGTTCTCATCAACTACGAAGGCGGCCTGACCGTCGACGAGATCGTTGAGAGCTTTGGCGTCGAGAAAGCCGCCGTTGAGGAGATACTCCGTTTCGCCGCAACTCGTCGGAGGAAGGCAGTCGCTTGAGGGTGCTGCTCGACCACAACATTCCCGCACAACTGGGTCGTCTCTTGTCTGATTACGAAGTGCGTACAGCTCGCCAGATGAAATGGGATCATCTGGAGAATGGCGACCTGTTGAAAGCCGGCGAAAATAACGGCTTCGATGCGATGTTAACCGCCGATCAAAGCATCTATTACCAGCAAAATAATCGACTGCGCAAACTTGCCTTGGTCATCGCCAGCACGAATCACCGGCCGGCCCTCGTACGCCACGTTGGGAAACTCGCAGAAGCATTAGCCCGCTCCACGACCGGCAGCTTCGAACTGGTTCGAATCCCTCTCGGGAGCGAAACTCTCGCGGCGATAGAATAGCCCTAGAGCGCCCCATGCCCTACCAGGTCCTAGCCCGAAAATACCGTCCCCAGCGCTTCGCCGACGTCGCCGGCCAGGACCACGTCACCGTCACGCTCATGAATGCGCTCCGCCAGGACCGCATCGCCCACGGCTACATCTTCTCCGGCCACCGCGGCATCGGCAAAACCACCATCGCCCGCATCCTCGCCTGCGCGCTCAACTGCCGCAATCCCATCGGCTCGGCTCTCCGCCCCACGCCCGAACCCTGCCTCGTCTGCGACTCCTGCACCGAAATCCGCGCCGGCAACTCCGTCGACGTCATCGAGATCGACGCCGCCACCAACCGCGGCATCGACGAAATCCGCGAGCTCCGCGACGCCGCCCGCTACCGCCCCTCGCGCGACCGCTACAAGATCTACATCCTCGACGAGGCCCACCAGATCACCGACGCCGCCTTCAACGCGCTGCTCAAAACTCTCGAGGAGCCGCCCGACCACATCGTCTTCATGATGGCCACCACCCAGCCCGAGGACATCCCGCAAACCGTTCGCTCCCGCTGCCAGCACTTCAGCTTCCACGCCGTCAAGCTCGCCGACATCCTCGCCGAGCTCCGCGGCATCGCCGAGCACGAAGGCGTCGACGCCGACGAGTCCTCGCTCTCCATGCTCGCCGAGGCCGGCGACGGCTCCATGCGCGACGCCCTCTCCATCATGGACCAGGCCATCGCCTCCGCGCCCGTCGAAGAGGGCAAGGCCCGCCTCGACGTCAGCCAGATCCGCGAGCTCATGGGCACCGTCCCCAACACCGTCTTCGAGCGCATCCTGCAAGCCGTCGACGGCAACCGCTCCGCCGAAGTCATCACCTCCGCCAACGAGCTCCTCGACGCCGGCAACTCGCCCGCCCAGCTCGCCCGCCAGGCCGTCCGCTACCTGCGCAGCTGCCTCATGGCCAAGATCGCCGGCCTCCACCCCGACGCCGAACCCGGCGCCGAACACAGCACAACCGAGCTCCTCCAGATCTCCCCCGAAGAGCAGCGCCGCGCCGCCCGCACCGCCGCCCTCTTCAGTGAGGAAGAGCTCACCCGCTTCCTGCAAACCATGCTCCGCACCTTCGACGAGCTTGGCTACCGGCAGGAGCAGCGCTTCCACTTCGAGCTCGGCCTCCTCAAGCTCGTCCACCTCCGCCGCCTGCTCCCACTAGAAGAAGTCCTAAGCAGCATGAGCGCTAACCCGGCCAAGCCTTCCGCCATCGCTCCCACCCGTGTAGCGGCAAGCCCCGCACCAAGCGCGCTCGTGCCTCCCCGTCCACCCGCACCCTTCCCAGCGAAGCCCGCCTTCTCTCCCTTCGAGCAGGACCGCAACCGCCGCAAGTACGACGGCATCCCCACCGGCCCAGGCTCCTCGCCCATCACTGTCCCCGAGCCCAGCACCGAGCCAGCCTCCATAGCTCCACTCAGCATCCGAAGCACCCCCGCCGTCCTCCACCCCGAACTCGCTCCCGTGGCCTCTCCGACTCCGGTTCCAGCAACCATCCCCGAGCCAATCCCAATCCCTCTAAAACCAGTTTTTACCGAGCCGACACCCGCACCCGCCACCTCCAGCCCAGACGCCTCCATCGCCCAGAGAGCCGCCGTCGAAGCCCTCCAAGCCGCCCGCCAGTCCTCCGCCGCCGACGCCCTCAACGACGCCGATTGGCTCCTCCTCGACGGCGAAGCCCGCATCCAGACCGAGCTCTCCCCCACCATGCTCCCCGCCGTCCTCAACCCCGAAGCCGAAAAAATCGTTCGCGCCGTCCTTCGCCCGCTCGGCATCCCCAGGCTCGCCCTGCTCCCCGGAGCCTCCGCCGCCAAGGCTGCCCCCAAAAAACCACGCGCCCCACGCACCGGCTCCGCCCAGGCCAAGGCTCTCGAGCATCCCATGGTCCAGCAAGCCCAAAAACTCTTCAACGCCGAGATCCAGACCGTCATCGACCTAAGCGGCGACAACTAACACCGCATCCCGTCGTCATTCTGGCGAAGCCAGAATCCCCGTATTTGTTCCTCCGCATCTCTCTCTACGAGGCAAAATGGACTTCTCCGATCTAAGCAAAATGAAAGACATGATGTCCCAGGCCAAGGCCATGCAGGACGAGATGGAGCACAAGCTCTCCGAAACCGTCGTCGAAGCCCAGTCCGGCGGCGGCATGGTCACCGTCCGCATGAACGGCCGCAAAGAGGTCTTGCGCCTGCGCATCGAACCCACCGCCATGGGCGCCTCCGCCTCTGACCTCGAGCTGCTCGAAGACCTCATTACCGCCGCCATCAACGAGGCCGGTCGCCGTGCCGACGAAGCCATGAAGTCGTCGGTCGCCGGCATGATGGGTGGCCTCCACCTCCCCGGACTCACCGATTGAGCCTGTACCCCAACAGCAGCACCCGCTTCGCCGAGCCCATGGCCCGCCTCATCGAAGAACTGCGCAAGCTCCCCGGCATCGGCACCAAGACCGCCCAGCGCCTCGCCTTCCACGTCCTCCGCTCCCCCACCGGCGACGCCGAACTCCTCGCCCACGCCATCACCGAAGTCCGAAAACACCTCCGCCTCTGCTCGATCTGCAACAACATCACCGACGTCGACCCCTGCGGCTTCTGCACCAGCCCCACCCGCAACCAGCGCCTGGTCTGCGTCGTCGAAGAGCCCACCAACATCGCCACCATCGAGAAAACCCGCACCTACAACGGCGTCTACCACGTCCTCCACGGCACACTCTCGCCCATCGGCGGCGTCGGCCCGGAGCAGCTCCGCATCGCCAACCTCCTCACCCGCCTCGCCGAAGTCGAAGAAGTCATCCTCGCCACCTCCCCCACCACCGAGGGCGAAGCCACCGCCGTCTATCTCAGCGCCGAACTCCACAAGACGGCCTCTACCCTCCAGGTCACCCGCATCGCCACCGGAGTCCCCGCCGGCTCGGACATCGAGTACGCCGACGAGGTCACCATGAGCCGCTCCCTAGAAGGCCGCCGCGCCTTTTAGAGCTGTCGGAGCAGGCTTGAGAAAAGTCAATCGCGTGGCCCTACCCGCAGATCCCCTCCCGTCATCTGCCCCGGCTGCTGAATCCCCAACATGCCCAGCAGCGTAGGCGATAGATCCCGCAAACTCCCACCCTCGCGCAGCCGCATTTCCTTCTCATCCGACACCAGCAGAAACGGCACCGGATTCGTCGTATGCGCCGTATGCGGCCCTCCCGTCACCGGGTCGATCAGCATCTCCGCATTGCCATGGTCCGCCGTAATCAGCATCGCGCCGCCGCTCTGCCGCACCGCCTGGTAGATCCTCCCCAGCTGCGTATCCACCGTCTCCACCGCCCGGATCGTCGGCTCCATCCGCCCCGAGTGCCCCACCATATCCGCATTCGCAAAGTTGACGATAATCACGTCAAATGCCGTGTCACTTACCGCCTTGATCACCGTATCCGCAATCCCCGCCGCCGACATCTCCGGAGCCAGGTCATACGTCGCCACCTTTTGCGAAGCCACCAGCTCCCGGTCCTCGCCCCCAAACGGCTTCTCGATCCCGCCATTGAAGAAGTACGTCACATGCGCATACTTCTCCGTCTCCGCCACCCGCAAATTGCGCAGGTTCGCCACCGCCATCACGTTCGCCAGCAGGTTGTCCATCGACTCCGCCGGAATCACGATCGGCAGCTTGTACGCTTTGTCATACTGCGTCATGCACACATAGTGGATCCGCGCCGGCAGCGTCTGCGGAGCAATCGCCTCATCCAGCTCCGCCGCCTTCGCCAGCTCCCGCCCGCCCGTCTCGCCTGCTAACCCCCCACCCAATCCAGACGTCCGCGTCAACACCCGCGTAATCTGCCGCACCCGGTCCGCGCGATAGTTGAAGCACACCACCGCATCCTCATCCCGGATCAGCCCCACCGGAACCCCAGTCGCATCGACCACCGTAAACGGAGGTGCAAACTCATCCGTCACCCCGTTCGAATACAGCTCCCGCACCCGCCCCAGCGCATCCGCATACCGGCCACCCTCCGCCTGCCCCGTCACCATCGCGTCGAACGCCTGCTTCGACTTCTCCCACCGCAGATCCCGATCCATCGCAAAGTAACGCCCCGAAACCGACGCCAGCCGCCCCACGCCGATCTCCCGAAACTGCTGCTCGAGCGCCTCCAGATATCCCAGCCCACTCGACGGCATCGTATCCCGCCCATCCAGAAACGCATGCACGTACGCCCGCGCGACCCCTTGCTGCTTCGCCATCCGCAGCAGCGCATACAGGTGTCTCTGGTGCGAGTGCACCCCACCGTCCGACACCAGCCCCATCAAATGCAGCGCCCGTCCAACGCGCCCCGCTCCTCCGGACTTCGCCTGGTCCATCGCATACAGCAGCGTCGGATCGGCAAACAAACTTCCATCCGCAATCGCCGTATCGATCCGCGTCATATCCATCCGCACGATGCGCCCGGCCCCCAGGTTCAGGTGCCCCACCTCGGAGTTCCCCATCTGCCCATCCGGCAGCCCCACAAAATGCTCGCTAGCCCGCAGCAGCGTATTTGGGTAGTCCCGCAGCAACCCGTCATACACCGGCTTCCGCGCCTGCGCAATCGCATTCCCCTGCATCTCCGCCCGGTACCCCCACCCATCCAGAATCGTCAAAACAAGAGGTGCTTTCATGACCTTGATTCTACCGGGTCGGGAACGCCCAGAAGCGCCGGCCCGCCTAGCTCGTCAGAAGCAGAAGCAAGCAACCAACCTGTGGTTGCCCGCGAAGATGTCTTGGCCGGAATTTGCCGGCTCGAAGGATCTCCCCACTCACTGGCTCAGCGTTCTGATCCTTCAAGGCGCCCATCCCCTGCATCTCCTAAACCAACACCAGCATCGCCCCGGTATGGCTCGGCACCGTCACCGTCCCGCCCGCCGCCTTCACCAGACCCGCTGCCTCCCGTCCCGTCACAATCCGCGCTTCGCGTGCCGTCAGCGACGGAGCCGTCAACACCTGCTCCAGGCGGCACGGCGGCATCGAAACAGTCAGCGTCTCACCCTCATCCTTGTTCAGCACCGCCACCACCACTTTCCCATCCCCGCGCCGCACCGCGTACGCCGTCGCATTCACGCCGCCCGCTGCAAACACCACCGGCAGCAGCGTTCCACCCGCCAGCCCGCTCACAAACTTCATCCCGTAGCCCGTCGGCTCGAGCACATACTTGCCGTTCAACTTGCCATCGACGCCGCTGCCGGCAAGCGTCCCCTCATTCGCAATCGGCGTGTAGAACGGCTTGGGATGCGGCTGGTTCACGTCCTTCATCTCCGCTTCGCCCGCAAACGTCCCGCCTACCGAGACCGCCTGCGCGTGGCCGCTGCCCCCATGCAGATTCACGCCGCTGTACCCGAAGCTCATCAACGTCAACAGGTAATCGGCCGCCCACAGCGCGGACGCGAACACATCGCTGACCCCATACTTGCCGCCGCGAAATACCGTATTGCCCTCCGTCATGCGATATCCGGTGTTCATCTTCGCCGCTGCGGCTTGGCTGATCTGCGCCTGCTGCGTCACCGCCGGGTCCGGCTTCAGCATGTTTTCAATGGTCGCGTTCGGATTGCTCGGCGGACCCGACCAGTAATGGTGATGCGTAAGCATCACCACGTGCGGCTTCTCTTCGACCCCAGCCCATCGCTCCGCGATTGCGCTCAGCCATTCCACCTTGCTGGCCACATCCGGCAAGCCGAACTTCGCTCCCGGGATCGACGTCTGCACCGCCCGCGCAATCGTCAGCCACTGCTGCAGATACCTATCCACGTTCCACGTATCGGCTTCACGCAACCGGTACAGTCCAAAGAAATCCACCTCGTTGCCAATCTGGAAGTACTGCAATCGCTCGCCGAGCGTCCGGTAGACGAACTGCGCCTCGGGCACATCGGTCTTCGGCGTGCCAAACCCCAGGTTCAGCCCGTAGATGCAGCTCCACCCGGTCGCCTTCAAAAATCCATCCAGCTCGCGGATGGTCTCGGGCGTGATCGCGTACAACGTGTCCTGCGGCCGGCTGCCATCCTTCAGCACAAGCTCGCGTTTGGGCGCCGGTTGATCGGGCGTGGCCTTCCACCAGTTGAATTCGCTCGTGTTGCCGCCCAGCCGCAGCACGCCCCGCGGCGAAATCGCCCGAAACTGCTCCACCAGCCCTGTATTCCGCGGGCTGAAGAAGCTCGGATCCTCAAGCTGCATATTCTCGTAGGAAAGACCGATGAAGTCCGGCGACACCGTCTTTCCCGGCGCCCGGGCCTCCACCCTCAAGCTCGCCGGAGCAACAGCCGCCTGCGCCTCGACGCGCGGCACTAGAGCCACCCCGCCCGCAACCAGTGCGGCTTCGTGAAGAAAGGTACGCCGGTCCAACAGCAATCTTTTCATAGCAAGCAGAGTATACACAGCTGAAACTTGTCGCCGGGCAAAGCACACACCAGACTAGAAGGCGTGGACGTTGCGCCCTACGCGCATCCCCGTCCGAACACCGCTACACTCCGCCGCAGTTGATACTCTCAATCCCCAAAAACTCCGCCGACTGCCCCAGCTGCTCCTCAATCCGCAGCAACTGGTTATACTTCGCAATCCGGTCCGTCCGGCTCGCCGACCCGGTCTTGATCTGCCCCGCGCCCGTCCCTACCGCCAGGTCCGCGATAAACGTATCCTCCGTCTCTCCCGACCGGTGCGAAATGATCGACGTGAACCCAAACCGCCGCCCCAGCTCGATCGCCTCCAGCGTCTCCGAGATCGTCCCGATCTGGTTCACCTTGATCAAAATCGAGTTCCCGCACTTCTCCTCGATCCCCCGCTGCAGCCGCGCCGTATTCGTCACAAACAAATCATCGCCCACCAGCTGGATCTTGCCCCCAATCTGCTCCGTCAGGTACTTCCAGCCGTCCCAGTCGTCCTCCGCCAGCCCATCCTCGATCGACACAATGGGGTACTGCCGCGTCCAGTCGATCCAGTACTCCGCCATCTGGTGCGAGTCCAGTTCGCGCCCGTCCGATTTCTTAAAGGTGTACTTCCCCGTCTCCTTGTTGAAGAACTCCGAGCTCGCCGGATCGAGCGCCAGCGCAATATCCTCGCCCGGCTTCAGCCCGAGCTTCTCGATCGCCTCGAGGATCACCTCCACCGCCTCCTGGTTCGACTTCAAGCTCGGCGCAAACCCACCCTCGTCGCCTACCGCCGTGTTGTACCCGCGCTTCTTCAGCACACCCTTCAGCGTCTGGAAGACCTCGACGCCCTGCCGCAGCCCGTCTGAAAACGTCTCCGCCCCCACCGGCATGATCATGAACTCCTGGAAGTCCACGTTCGAGTCCGCATGCGACCCGCCATTCAAAATATTCATCATCGGCGTCGGCAGCAGGCACGCGTTCACCCCGCCCAAATACCGGTAGAGCGGCATCTTCAGCGCCAGCGCGCTCGCCCGGCACGCCGCCATCGAGACCGCCAGGATCGCATTCGCCCCCAGCCGGCTCTTGTTCTCCGTCCCATCGATCGCAATCATCGTCGCGTCCAGCAGCCGCTGGTTGGTCGCATCCATCCCCACCAGCTCCGGCGAGAGCACCGACTCGACGTTATCCACCGCGCTCAGCACGCCCTTTCCCAGATAATGTTCCTGGTCGCCATCCCGCAGCTCCATCGCCTCATGCTCGCCGGTCGAGGCGCCCGACGGCACCGCCGCCCGCCCCATCGCTCCCCCCGAGAGCAGTACATCCGCTTCCACCGTGGGATTGCCGCGTGAATCCAAAATCTCGCGCGCCGTAATCGAAACAATGTCCGTCATGTTTGTCCTTTGCTTTCCCGTTCCCATCTCATTCTGCGGCCCGTTGGACGCGATCCGGTGCCGCAGCCGGTCATTCAGCTTCGCCCGCCGATCCACCGCGATCGGAGCGCCTTCGCTCCCCGCCGGCCCAATCGACTCCACCAGTTCCATCCTCGTCGCGCCCACTGAAGCGGATTCTAACAAAGCACAATAGAGCCGTTGCCCTTTTGTTGTCATTGCCGGCGGGAATCTGCTGTTCTCCCAAAGCCGCAACCCATCCAGAGAACGAACGCGGACTCAGCCGTATTGGCTCCCGCGATTCCTGCCCGGAATACCGCGGCACTCCGGCTTTCCATCGTCTAACCTGTTCGTACGACGCGTTTCAAGCCTCAGTGCCGGACACCCGGAGACCTATGCACAAGCATCTACGCACCGCCGTTCTACTCTCTCTCTTCCCCGCTGCGAACCTCCTCGTTCTCTCGAGCGTCCAGGCCCAGACCACCGGCGTCAGCCATCCCGAGACCGTGCCCGACCAGCCATTCACGACCGAGCAAGCCGCGCAGCCGCCTGCGCCGACCACCTACCAGCCGCAGCCCGCCCCCGTCCTCCAGCCGCGTCTCCCCGCCAGCAGCCAAAGCAACGCCGACTACCCGCCCGTCCCCTACTCCCCCACCGCCGTCACCGTCATCGCCACCCCGATCGGCTCGTCAGCCACCTCCTCCAGCGCAGCCTTCGACCCCGACGCCAACATCGTCACCCGCGTCGAAGGCCCCGCCAACCAGCTCCCCAGCGGAACCTTCCTCAAGACCCGCCTCGGTCAAAACGTCTCCACCGACACCACCCCCGAAGGCACCTCCTTCACCGCCTCGCTCACCGAGCCCGTCCTCCGCGAGGGCCGCGTCCTGCTTCCCGCCGGCTCCCTCATCACCGGCCGTGTCACCGAAGTCCGCAGCGGCAAGCGCATCTCCGGACCCGCCGCAATCCATCTCCAACCCCAGAGCATCACCCTGCCCGACGGCACCCGTTACAAGCTCCTCGCCCAGGTCATCGACACCGACCTCGTCCACTCCACCCGCGTCGACGACGAAGGAACGATTCGCTCCCACGGGACCAGCGACGTCCAGAAAGGCGCCTTCGCCCTCGCCACCGGTTCCGGAGCCGTCGCGGGTGCGGTGGTCGCCGGCCCCGTCGGAGCCCTGGTAGGCGCAGGCATCGGCGCCGGTGCCAGCACCGTCGTCTGGCTCCGCGAAGATCAGCACGCCACCCTCCCCGCCAACACCGGCATCGTCTTCTCGCTCCTTGAGCCCCTCACCTTTCCTGGCACCGTGCCCACCTACTGAGCCAAAAACGAGACTGCGGGATCCTAAGCAGGATCCCCGCAGTCTCGTCGCGGGGACCTCGCTTGGGATCGCCTTCTCCTTCCCTGCCGCACTAAAGCCTTCCGCAGATGCATCGTTTGCTTTCTGGCTTGTCAAGTGCCCTCATCCCCTAAGCTGTTGTTGGTAAACGAGTTATGGCTGGCATACTTCCCTCTCACGGCAGCTATACTAGAGATAGAGCCACTTCGCCTTCGCCGCGCTTCTCCTGCTGAAGTGGGCTGGATAAGTCACTTGTTTTGAAGACTTTACCTCTAAGTCTTTTGTTTTGAATACTTTGAAAGATAGCGTCTCTGCTTAGTCTTTTGTTTTGAAGACTTTGCATGTTTTAGGGGGGGTAGGGGGTACCTCCCGACTCACGGCGCGACGATGTTCTCTAACCCTAGTCGCGCACCTGGGCCAGCAGCCGCCGCCAGTTCTTCTGGTTGCGCCGCCAGCTCTTCTTCAGGTCCTCGAGAATCCGCTCGAAGTCCGCATGCCCGCCCAGCTTGCGCCACGCCGGATTGATCGAGAACCACGGATAATTTTCGTTGCCCAGGTAGATCGCCCGGCGCAGCCAGTGCAGCGCCTCGGACTCGTCGCCCTCGAGCGCAAAGTACGTCGCCAGCCGGTACGCCATCTCCGAGTCCGCCTCGGCCGCTGACAGCGTCTCGTCCACGATGAAGGTGGCCGCCTTGTCCCGCTCGCCGAGCTGCACGTAACACAACGCGATCGTCGGATACACGATCCGCAGCGAGGTCTCCTCGCGCGTCACCGCCTCGAGCGTCTCGATCGCCTGATTGAGGTCGCCCTGCCGCATCTGCTGGTAGCCGAGCGATATCCGCAGCAGCGGCTGCTTCGGCTCAAGCGTCAGCCCCTTCTCGAGCTCGTCGGCCGCCAGCTCCAGCTGATTCTGGTACTGAAACACCCGCGCCCGATTGTTGTAGATCAGCGCCGCATTGGCCGGATTGAGCCGGAGCGCCGTATTGAACTGCTCGAGCGCCTCGTCGTACATGCCGTCGATCCTGAGCGTCTGCCCGGCGACCAGGTGCACATTCCAGTCGTTCGGCGCGCTCTGCAGCAGAGACTCGATCCCATGCCTGGCGGACTCCTTCTCACCGCGCGACAGCAGCATGTAGACCCGGTAGAGGTTCGACTCCACCGACCCCGGGTCGAGCGCCAAAGCCTTATCGAACGCCCGCCTGGCCTCGAGCACATGCATCTGCCCGCCCAGTCCATGCGAGGCGTACTGCAGGTGCGTAATCCCCAGCCCCGACCACCCCGGAGCGAACTCCGTATGCTCCCGCGTGACGGTCTCGAACAGCTCCCGCGCCCGGTCCAAATCCTCCCGGCTGCCGGTCCGCGACATGAACGACGACAGCACCGCTCGCGCCTGCAAGTAGTCCTCCGACACATCCTGCGACAGCCCCGGCGCCTGGCTCGCGAGCGTATGCGCCGCCTTCAGCCCGCCCAGGCCCTGCAGCGTCGCAAACACCTCATTGCAAATCTCTCCCTGCACGGCCACCAGGTCGAAGCTCGCCACATTGATCGACCCCCCGGCCCGCACCGACTGAGCCGTCACATCGAGCAGCTGCCAGTTCAGATCGAAACCCTGTTCGGAGCGCAAAAAGTTGCCGGTCAGCACAAAGTGCACCAGCAGCTTGCGCCCGATCGCCAGCGGGTCCAGCTGCTGGGTCGGAATCGAGACCAGCGCCGAGGAAGGCCGCACCACCAGCGACGGCATCCTCGCCAGCCGCGCCGCAATGGCATCGGCCAGCGCATACCCGTAAAGCGGCGAAGGCTCCTGGAAGGTTTGCGGGCTGGACGGAGACGCCGGCATCCGCGACGGCGCCCCGAAGTTGATGAACGGCAGCACCACGATGGTGTTCTGGCGGCTCACGCTGTGCGTGCCGGACTCCCGAAACCGCTCCGCCAGCATGGAGAGAATGCCCGTCGTGCGCTTCTCCTCCTCCGGCGTCTCGATCGCCGGAGGCCGCTGCGAGGGCAACAGCGCAATCGCCTCGCCCGGCAGGCCCACGCTGTCCAGGTGCATGGCCATCATGATCGTTTTGAGCGCCTCGCGCACATCGGCCGCCGAGGCAAAGCGCGCCGAAGGCTGCTTCTCCAGGCAGCGGAAGATCACCGACTCAAGCTCCCGCGGCAGGTTTGGATTGATCTCCCGCAAGGGCGTCGGCTGCGCGAACTGGATCGCCCGGATCGACTGGAACTCCGGGGCATCCGGACGGTGAAACGGATGCCGTCCCGTGGCCAGCTCATACAGAATCAAACCTAGGGCAAACAAATCCGACTGCACGGACGATTGCCCAGTCACAAATTGCTCTGGAGCCATGTAGGCTACGGTTCCCCCACGCGCCGTATACGTCGCACCGAGCGGCGGTCCGGCACGATTCGCCGTGTGGTGCGAAGGATCGAAATCGACAGCATCGAGATTCAGCCGGCGCGCCAGGCCGAAGTCCAGAATCTTGATCAGCCCGCCCTCGGTCAGCATGACGTTGGCCGGCTTCAAGTCGCGATGGAAGATGCCCAGCATATGGGCCGCCGAGAGCCCATCGGCGATCTGAATTCCCGCCGAGAGCGCCAACTGCAGATTCGCCGGGCCCTCGGCAATCATCTTGTCGAGCGCCTTGCCCGGAATGAACTGCATGACGATATAGGCCTCGGCCTCTTCGCCATCCCCGGCCGGCGCCTCGCCCACCTCGTAGATCGCGCACACATTCGGATGGTCGATCGCCGAGGCCAGCCGCGCCTCGCGCAGCTGCGTCATCCGCACCTGGTCGAGCGTCAACGAGCCGCGCTTCAACAGCTTCAGCACGACCGGCCGCTGCAACCGCGTGTCGTTGGCCAGAAACACCACGCCCGACCCGCCGGCGCCAATCTTGCGCACAAACTCATAATGACTGATGATGCGCCGCTTCATGGCTTCATTATCGCCTGCCAGACTGGGCGGTTTGCATAGCCGGCGGCAAAGGTGATTTGAATGGAGCAGAGGTAAGGCATAATGGAGCAGAGAGCGGGATATGCTATCTGACCTTCAACAAAACGCGGTTTGGGAACGCTGGCTTTCTGCAGAGATCAGGGCAGCTTACTTCGCCTCTCTCGTACAAACGCTACTACTCCGGCAGAGAGTTCTCGTAGTCACTGGATTGGTGCTGACGTCAGGTGCCACCCTTACCCTTGTAACTTCTGTCGTTCCACCGAACCTATATTGGATCAAGCCAACCCTCACCCTGCTCGCCGCTTTCATCAGTCTCTGGTCCCTCGTGGCCAGGTATGAACGAAACTCGATCGAATGCTCTGACCTTCACTCTAGATGGAGTACCCTAGCACTCCACTACGAAGAGCTTTGGTCGAACATGTTCTTGGATGACGCCGCGAAACGGCTGTTCGAGTTGAAAACGGACGAAGTAGCGCTTTCCAAGAGCAGCACCTCTCAGCCTGCCTATGCAGGACTCTTAGAGAAGGCGCAGGAAAACGTCATGATGCATCATCAACAACAATCTGCATAACAGGGTTAACACGGGATGAACGACAGAAAGAACGCAAGTTATCCTCCTATCCCGAAACCGCTTCCACCTAAACCTCCTCCGCCCCCACCACCACCGAAGAAGTGAATTTAGATCGCGTCGACATGGCACCCGAGAATCCTCTCTGCTTCGACCTGCCATGTTAGTGTCCGCGTTGGTCTTTTCCTTCCCGTTCCCACGGCCGGGGCGTTACGGGATCGTCCTGCCAACGCTGCCGCCGGCCGACCAGAAACATGATCAGACCGAAGACGAACATGATCACTCCCCAGCTCAGGTTCAGGTTGATTCCCATCGATCGCTGGTAGAGCGCTGTGTTCCCACGGGTAAAGAGCCCGTAGGCGCTCATGATGCCGCCCGTGATCAGAAAGATCAGGCCGAGTGGAATACGGATGTCGAGTCCCATGAATCTCCTTCAGCCAAGTGAGCGTTATGCGAAGACCAGGTTGAGAACGACCAGCATCGCCAGCACCGCAACCGCCAGCGTAGCGGGCTTTTGATACCACGCCAGATGCGTGTCCACCGGCTTCGGAGTGAGTGAGTACACCAGGCCGACCAGGTCCGACTCCGGACGCGGCTCGGTCGCCAGCGACACGGCGATGGTCACCAGCAGGTTGACCAGAAAGGCGAAGATCGCCGTCCAGAAGTTCTGCGCCATGTCCGACGGATAGGTATGCACCAGGTGCAGCCACGCGCCGTGAATGCCCGGCGTGGCATCGGCCGGCAGCGTCAACCCATGGTGCAGGAGCGCGGCTCCGGTCCCGGCCAGCAGACCTGTGAACGCGCCATGTCCCGTGGTCCGCTTCCAAAACATACCCAGCAGGAACGTGGCAAACAGGGGAGCGTTGACGAGCGAGAAGATGAGCTGCAGCGCGTCCATAATGTTGTTGAAGTTGGTCGCGAGATAGGCCGCGCCGACCGAAAGCAGCACACCGCCGACAGTGGCCGCGCGGCCCATCCACAGGTAGTGCTCATCGGTGCCGCGCTTGTTGATGTACGCCTGGTAGATGTCGTAGGTCCAGACCGTGTTGAACGCGGTCACGTTGCCTGCCATGCCGGACATGAAGCTGGCCAGCAGCGCCGTCAATCCCAGCCCCAGGATGCCCGTCGGAAAGAAGTGAAGCAGCATCACCGGAATGGCCAGGTCGTAGTTGTAGGTCGGCGTGCCGTCGGCGTTGAAGACCTGCTTGCCGGATTGCGGATCGTACTTGAGCGGGATAATGCCGGTCGGATGCGCCTCGTCGAGCGGCACCGGTTTCGCCACGTTGCCGAGCGTCAGCACCTCCCGGCCGTGCCTGTCCGCGGACTCTGCCGCCGTCAGCGGCTGCACAGCGTCGCGCGCGGCCAAGGTCGCGGCCGTAACCTCGCCGCCCGGCACAGCCGCCATGCGGCTCGTCACCGTCACCGCGATCAGGCCCGGCAAAATGACAAGAAACGGAAAAAACATCTTGGGGATCGCGGCGATCAGCGGCACGCGCCGCGCCGAAACCTCGCTGTCCGCCGCCATCGCGCGCTGGATGACGAGAAAGTCCGTGCACCAGTAGCCGAAGGAGAGGACAAAGCCGAGCCCCATCGCCAGGCCGACCCACTCGACCCCCAGCGAGTTCGTGCTCGCATGTGCCATGCCGCGCCAGGAGTGCGTCATGGTCGCCGGCAGCGCCTGCTTGATGCCCTGCCACCCGCCCACGTTGCGAAGGCCGATCCAGACCAGCGGCGCAAACCCCGCCACAATCAGGAAGAACTGCAGGACCTCGTTGTAGATCGCGCTCGTCAGGCCGCCCAGAAAGATATAGCCCAGCACAATGACTGCGCTGAGAAAAACGCTGACATGAAAGATGTACGGGTCCGGAATAATGCCGTGAAACAGCCCCAAGGTTTGAATCAGCAAAGCCATGGCGTACATGGAGATACCGGAGGAAAACACGGTCATAATGGCGAACGAGAACGCGTTCACGGCCCGCGTCTTCTCATCGAAGCGCATGCGCAGGTACTCGGGAACCGACCGCGCTTTGGACCCATAGTAAAACGGCATCATGAAGATGCCCACGAAGCACATGGCGGGGATGGCGCCGATCCAGTAGAAGTGACTGGTAATAATTCCGTACTTGGCGCCCGAGGCGCCCATCCCGATCACCTCCTGCGCTCCCAGGTTCGCCGAGATGAATGCAAGCCCGCAGACCCAGGCCGGAATGGACCGCCCCGCCAGGAAAAAGTCATTCGACGTGCGCATGTATCGCTTCAGGGCAAACCCGATGCCCAACACGAAGGCGAAATAAACCAGCATGATCAGCCAGTCGATCCCGGTCAGGTTTGCAGTCTTCGTAAGGTCCATGAACTCTCTTTCATCTGGTCCAAACGGGACCGGACATAGCAAGTCTCTCACCGCGCTCGGAGCCTTGAACGCGAAGCAATCTCTTCGGGCACTCTACTTGTTTCCTTGTGTACCGTCTACCCTGGTCGATTTCTGCTGGATCGTTTCCCTCAAGCGAACCACAGCGTGCTGCCTTGCATCCGATCTATTCAGGAAACGTTCGGCCGCTTAGACAAGAGGAGACGCGAACCATGGCCGGAAGCGAAACATCAGCCAAGGGAATGGGCGAGAGCTCTTCCTCAGCCATCTTGCTGATTGACGACAACGCGGTGCAGGCAGCGACCCGCCAGGCCATCCTGAAGCGCGCCGGCTACTATGTCTTCGCCGTGCTCAACCCGATGCGCGCCTTGGAGCAGTTCAAGACCAATGATTTTCCGGCGGAGATCTGCCTGGTCGTCACCGATCACCTGATGCCCGGCATGACCGGCGCCGAGTTTGTTCGCGCTCTCCGGGAGAAGCACAAAGATCTTCCTGTGCTGGTCATCAGCGGCCTTGAAGAAGCGGAACAGGAGTACCAAGGCCTGAACGTGCAGTTTCGCCTCAAGCCTCTGATGCCGGATCACCTGCTGGCCAGCGTAGAACGCCTGCTTGCACGCATCACGGCCGACCCACGCCACGCCCCGCCCTCAGACCGCTAAAAGGTCTCGCCTGCCTTTTACAGGACGAAAGGCGAGAACCTGTCTTTGTGCGTTATGCGTCCCGGATGTCTGAAGCTTCGCTCGAAAACCTGAGAGAATACGGGAAGAGGCTTCGGACGCACCGATGAACCAGCACCCCATGCCCGAGTTCGGCAGCTTTTCGCTGTTGATCGCTCTTATGCTGAGCGCCTACACGCTGCTGGGCGGAGGCTTTGCCTTGTGGCGTTCACGGCATCAGCTCGCCGGAACCTCCGCACTCGCGCAGTCCTCCCGCCTGCAGGAGACGGCTCGCCGGGCAGGCATCTGCACGTTTCTGGCCGTCTCCTGCGCCGCCTTCGCGCTGGTCTACGCGGCTTTCACCAACGATTACTCGCTCAGCTACATCCTCCACCACACCAATCGCGAGCTGCCGACCGCGTACAAGTTTTCCGCGCTTTGGTCCGGACAGGAAGGCTCGCTGCTGCTGTGGAGCTGGCTGCTCGCGACCTACGGCTTTGTGCTCCGCATTCGCCATAAGGTGGACGTGCGGCTCTCCGCATATGCGTCCACCATTCTCTCCGCCGTGCAGGTCTTCTTTCTGCTGCTGCTGGTCTTCGCCGCGCCTCCCTTTGCGCTTGAGCCTGGGCCGCTGGCCGCCAACGGCTTCGGCCTGAACCCCTTGCTGCAGTATCCGGAGATGGTCATCCATCCGCCCATGCTGTACCTCGGCTACGTAGGCTTCTCGGTGCCGTTCGCCTTCGCGCTCGGGGCGCTCATGATGCGCTATCCCGGCGAGAAGTGGATCGCCATTACCCGCCGCTGGACGATGGTCACCTGGATGTTTCTCACCTGCGGCATCTTTCTCGGCGCGCACTGGGCCTACTCGGTGCTCGGCTGGGGCGGCTACTGGGGCTGGGACCCGGTCGAAAACGCGAGCCTCATGCCCTGGCTCACCGGCACCGCGTTCCTGCACTCCGTGATGATGCAGGAGAAGCGCGGCATGATGAAATCCTGGAACGTCTGGCTCATCTTCACGACATTCCTGCTTACCCTGCTCGGCACACTCTTGACCCGCGCCGGTCTGGTCAGCTCCGTCCATGCCTTCGCCTCGTCGAACATAGGCAACTGGTTTGTCGGCTTCATGGCGCTCGTCCTGGGCGTCTGTCTGTTCACCTACTTCAAGCAGCGCGACCATCTCGCGACCGAGAACCGGCTGGAATCCGTCGTCTCGCGCGAGTCCAGCTTCCTGTTCAACAACATGGTGCTGCTGGCAGCTTGCTTCGTCGTACTCTGGGGCACGCTCTTCCCCGTTCTGAGCGAGTACATCGACGGCACGAAAACCACAGTAGGCGCGCCCTTCTACAACCGCGTCAACATTCCCATCGGCCTCTTCCTGCTAATGCTGACCGGCATCGGCCCACTGCTCGCCTGGCGCGCCACGTCGCTCCGGTCTATCCGGCGCAACTTCATCCTCCCCGGCATCGCGTTTGCTGTCTCCGCAGCCGGCCTGATGCTCGGCGGTGTGCGTCCATGGACCGCCGGCGACGCGTGGCAATCCACCTTTTTCTCGCTGCTCGCCTTCTCGCTCGCCGCTGGCGTCATCACCGCCATCTCCGCCGAGTTCCTGCGCGGAGCCAACGTCGTCCGTACGCAGACGGGAGCCCATCTCCTCGCCGCCACCGGCATCCTAATGCGCCGGAACACGCGGCGCTACGGCGGCTACCTGGTCCACTTCGGCATTGTGGTCATGTTCATCGGGATCGCCGGCGGAGCCTTCAACCAGTCGCACGAGCAGGAGATGGGCTTCAACGATGCCATGAACATCGGCCCCTACCACCTCGTCTGCCAGTCCTATACCCAGGATTCAAACGCCAACTACGACACGGACTTTGCCCTGCTCGATGTGACCAAGCATGGCAAGCACGTGACCCAGCTCGCCCCCGAAAAACGCTTTTATCACGCCAGCGAAACCAGTTCGACCATGGTCGCCCTCCACTCCACCCCACAAGGCGACCTCTACGTCATCTTCGAGGGCCGCAATCCCGACACCAACCGCCCCATCATCAAGGCCTTCCTCAATCCGCTCATCTCCTGGATCTGGGTCGGCGTCCTTATCGTGATTGCCGGCACTCTCTTTGCGCTGGTGCCAAGCATCGCCGCCCGCCGCCGCGAGTCGCTCGCCGCCGCCGTTATCCCTGCCCATGCGGAGGCTCAACATGTTTGATCGCCTCGCCCGGCGCTGGCTCGCTTCTTCGCTCGTCTGCCTGCTGGCCGTGGTCATGCTCGGAGCCGACGGCTCTTCCGATCCCGGCGCACGCTTCGGCCGCATCGGCCACAACATGATGTGCGTCTGCAGCTGCGGACAGGTGCTGCTCGAGTGCAACCACGTCGGCTGCCCCGATTCCGCGCGCATGATCAACGAGCTCCAGGCACAGCTCGCTGGACCCAGCGGCGCTGGAGCCGACTCGCTCATCCTCAACTGGTTCGTCAACAAATATGGCGCGAGCGTTCTGGCGGCGCCCATCCGCGGCGGCTTTGACAATGTCGCCTGGATCGTTCCGATCGCCATCTTCCTGCTTGGCACGGTCGGGACCGCGCTGCTTGTTCGGCTCTGGGCGCAAAAGCAGCGCATAACCCTCGCCGGGGAGACACACTCACATGCGCCGGCTTCCGGATTCGATCCAACCTCACGAGCTCATGCTCTGCGGGATCGCATCCGCCGCGAGACGGAGTACTGATGAGTCTCGTCGCCGGCCTGACCCTGACCTTAGTTTGCTTTCTCTTTATCTTCTGGCCGGATCGCCATCCTTTCGTCCAGGCGGATAAGACCCGCGCCGACTCGCTCACCGAGCGCAAAGATGCCATCTACGCCAATCTGCGCGACCTCAACTTCGAGTATCTCGCCGGAAAATATCCCGAACAGGATTATGCCGAGCAGCGGCAATTACTGGAAGGCGAGGCAGCCGGGGTGCTCGCCGAACTGGATGTGCTGGAAAGCCACGGCGTTCACCGCGGCCGCTGACAACTTACAAGAGCTTGCCATCCTCATCTCAGACTTCGGTTGGACTGAGGACAGCAAGCTCTACCAGCGACGAAGACGTCGTTTGCATGCTCAGAGAGAGAAGTAGTTCATCGGCAGCAAGCGAGCCGCGAGTCCTTCAAAGACAGCCTCCATCCAGGCAGAAGGCCTGCCAAAACAAATCCGAAACCATCACTGCGGCGCTTGGTTAACGGCCAGCACCTCGCCGGTAGCTGCCGCCGGAAAGGCGGAATTGGCGGCAAGTTGCAGCTGCTTCTCTGCCTTGCTCGGCAAAGTATGCACATGGCTCGTGCTGTTGGCCATCCAGACCTCCCGAAGAAAATACTCCGACCCGTACCGGTGAAAAACAACTTTGCTGGTCGTGGCGGGCTCGAGCGTCAAGTCCGGCACAAACATCGCTTGTCCAGACTGCGACGTCCCAAGAATGCGCATGAAGGGGTAGTTCGTATCCCTCGCAAAGAGGTACACGCCAGGCTTGAAGTGATGTTGGCCAGCCTGAAAGGCAAACGGCACGTCGACTCTCACAGCCGTGGCCTGAGCCAGGCAAGGAGTTGCTCCTGCAACACAAGCCAGCGCCGAGAGAGTTGCGGAGACAAGAACATGGAGGGAAGCAGTAGACAGCTTGAACATGACGATTCTCCGGGAAGGCCGTCTTAGGACCGCCTTCAACCAGTAATGCGCAATCGTCCTGACAAAGAGGACACGTTCCTTATGAAGCGTCGGCAGGAGGTTTCTGGTCCGGCCGCATCTGCTGAAAGAGCCAGATTCTCGCGAGCGCCCAGTCCCGCTTCACCGAGCGCGCGGAGACCTCAAGCAAAGGCGCGATCTGGTCAAACGATAAGCCGCCGAAGTAGCGGAGCTCGACGACCCGTGCCTGCCGCGGCCGGTCGGTCTTCAGGCGATCGAGAAGCTCATCCACCACCAGCAGGTTGTCGATATTCTCCGCGGTAATGGCGAGGCCCTCTTCGAGCTCGACGCGTTTGCGCCCGCCGCCGCGCATCTCGGCTTTATGTTGGCGCGCATAGTCCACAAGTACGCGCCGCATCACGTTTGCAGCAACCCCGATGAAGTGCTCCCGGTTGGCCCAGTCGACGTCTCCCTGGGCAAGCTTCAAATACGCTTCATTCACCAGCGCCGTTGCCTGCAGCGTGTGGTCCTGGCGCTCCCGCCGCATGTACGATTTCGCCAGCCGGTGAAGCTCGTTGTACACCAGCGGCAAGAGCTGCGCGGTGGCCTTCTCATCTCCCGCGCGCATGGCCTGCAGCAGCTGGGTCACGTCATCGGCATCGGTTGTCGTCGTCATCGGTGCGTACCTCCTTGAATGTCAGGAACGGCTGCGATGCTAACACGCCTGTATCTTTGCGGCGGCAACAATGGAGAGAAGCTGCCGGGCGTCTTCGCGCTTCAGGTCCGCCACGGCGCGGTCGCGGAAGAAGGGGATCAGCGCAGGGCAGAGCGTCTGCAGCGTTCGGAAGGATCGATTGGGAAAGTACATCGCTCGCATCTGTTCGATCAGGCCGCGGCGTTCTCGATCCGGGATCACTCCTGCTTCGACGGCAAGCGATAGAGCGTGACGCAGATTGACGAGTGGGTCGGAGAGATTCTTGAAGGTCACCGGATCGTAGGTCAAGGCGACCTCGTCGTCCGCGTCGAGAACGCCATCCCGATACATCGCAAAGATTTTACCCACGCCAACCATGCCGAAGGTGTGGGTCTCGGCGGCGCGCAGCGCGCCCATGCTGGACGCGCCGAAGACGCTCACTCCACGCCGCAACAGGATAAGGATCTCCTTGGTGGAGACGGCGAGACTCTGGTAAAACTCGCCGTCCACGATGCCGACAAAGCGGACCTCCGCCGGAAGTGCGGCAAGATCGCCGCGGCGGATGGGCGGCAGGTAATCCGCTTCGAGGATCGAAGCAGCTTCGCTTCGGGGCAGGCTGGGGCCCAGGAAGACGGCCGTGTCAGACATGGGCCCGCCAGTACGCATGCGCGCGCGGGCCGAGCTTGCCGCGATCGGTCGCCCACAGCTCGATGCCCGGAACGATGACGCGGACGACGGAGTAGTTCTCGGCCCGCGGCGTAAAGTCGACGACAAGGATCTGGTCCAAGCCGTTCGCGGCGAAGCGCTCGATCAGGAAGTCCAGGTCCTCCTTGACCGAATCGAAGCAGTGCGACGGCACTTCCTCGAGAGCGCGCCTACGCACGGACGGAGTGATGCACCAGCTGTTCCGGTTTATTTCGGTGAGCCGGCGCGTGTGCAGCGCGAAGGAGCTGCGTTTAGCGTCCGGCGGCAGGATGTCTTCGCGCGTCGCCTGGATGTCGACGCAGCGCGATTGCGCGACTTCGGTCAGTGAGCGGCGCAGCGCGACCCGTGCATCGGGGTGGGTTCCCAGACCGCTGTGCGCCATCGGGGAGCCTTCGATGCTTTGATCGACCACCGAAGCAAAGAACGTAGGCACGCCGAGGCTCGAGGTAATGTCTCGCACCATCGGGAAGAGGCCCGCGTCCTCGAAGCGCCGGAGGAGTGGATCGTCGCCGGGAAGATCCAGGCAAGGGTACAACTCGAAGTCGTCCGGACCGTCTTTGTGGTCAACGCCGAATGCCAGGGAGCGGCGCTCGCGGGGAAGCTGGCGCGCGCCCAACTCGGCCATGGTCCAGGCATCGCGCTCGGCGAGCTCGCAGAGGGCATGGCAGACCGCCTCTTCAAAGGTGTTGCCGGAGGCTAGGCCGGTCGTGTCGTTGGTGGCGAAGGGGGATGGATGCGGAAGTTCACGCCAAAGAAAGCCGGCATGTTTGGAAGGCACCCAACATTTTTCCTGGGTGACTAGGTTGACTGCCTCGGACCACGAGAACGTGGTGGCTTCGGAGTAGTCGTCTCGAAGCCGCTGGTTGACGCTGCGTGGATCGAGGGTTGGGCTAGTTTGGCGCAGGCTTATAAAGCTTGCTTCGGTGAAGGAAAGTCTGGTGCGGATGGCCGTCTGGCGCTCGATGGCTTCCATGATGGCACCGACTTTGGCATCGATCGATCTGGCTCCTTTGCCCGCATACACCGAAAGAAGATCGGGTGAATCAGGCACAACAGAGGAGTAAACGGGAATGCCAATCCGGTCAAGACCGGTGATGTCCGCGAGCCGGGTGACTCCGAGCGCTGTGGCGATGGAAGTCATTTTGCTCAGAGTCTCGGCTGCGGACACTACACGGTCTAGGCCGTCTACTTTTTTCAGGCTAGCATCAATCAAAAACATCTAATTAATTGCCGCCGCCATCACCCGCGAAGATACACAGCACAACATCCCCTCCACCGTCCAACTCGCTCCCGAAGAGCTCCGTTAAATCCTGGGTTGTGGGTCCCAACGATTTGCGCGCCTCATCTATGGTCGGGAGAGAACGAACCAATACTTTCAGTTGGGCTGGGTTCAGCTCACGCTGGAAATTGGCAAACTTGCGTAAGAAGTCCTGAAGCTCATCATTAGTTAGTCCAAGACTTTGCAGTAATGCTTCACGATCCATTGTTGTTCCTTTCGCACCTGATTATTGCAACTTTATCCGCTTCAGCATATTCCTAAATCCTGGTTCCTTACGTAAGGATGCTAGCCGCGGATCTACATTCATGAACACAAGATCAGACTCACGCAGGTCATAAGCTTGATTTAACAGTTCAAGAGCCTTGTCATGGTCATTGAGAGCTGTGTAAAAAGCCGCTTTTTCGTATAAGAGTTCTCCATTTTCCATACCGGAGTCCTTCAGCTCCACTTGCTCTAACGCTTTAGCCGACTGTTCGCTCTGAGCATAAGCAGTACCAAGGAGCAGTGCTCGCTGTCTTATTGCACCAGGCGGTGCAGAAGTAGCAGCAAATAGATTTATAACGGCTTGATTATCTCGCTCGGCCAGGTAATTTAGTGATAACACCACCTTGGCAGGCTCAAACCCAGGCGTGGTTTTAAGTGTTGCCTTAAGAAGTCGAATAGATTCATTGAAGTCACCTGCGAAGAACTGTTCCGTTGCAAAAGCTACAGTTGTAACAAGCGCGTCAGGATCGGCAGCATGCACATAGGCCATCTGACCCGCAGCCTCTTCATACCGTCCCATAGGAATTAATAAGAGCAATCCGTACCAAGTATGGGCCGGGAGATAGTTTGGGTTCAACTCAATTGCTCGCCGATAGTCCTCCTCAGCACCTTTCCAGTCAAAATCCAGGAAGGTTCTCGCGAGAGCCCGCGAGGCGTATGCCTCCCCCAACGTGCTATCGAGCTCTAGTGCCTGCTGCGAAGCTTTCATAGCGTTTTCGAGCAGCGGAATTTCTCTTTCCAGCCCGTAATACGCCATCAGGCTATAGCAATCAGCCAATCCCGCATAGGCCGGCGCATAGCGCGAATCTGCCCCCAGCGCCTGCTCGAAATCCACCACCGCCGCTCGCAGCGAGTCCGGCGTCCTTTGCGCAAGGTGAAATCTACCCTTGAGATAAAAGTCGTAGGCGCCTCCACTCGCGGAGTACTGCCGCTCCAGCCGCGCCGCCGTATTGGCATCGAGCGGAACCTTCAACTGGTACGCCACATCGGTCGAAATCTGGTGCTGCAGCTCGGCGAGGTTCGAAGCACTGCTCTCATACACCTTGCCCCACACCTGCCGGCCCGTCCCTACATCAATCACCTCAATGGGCACGCGCAACGCCCCGTGGTCCTGGGTGATCGAGCCCTCGACGACGGAGCCAACGTTCAGTTCCCTTCCCGCGGCCTCCGGATCGATGCTCTTGTCCAGATAGCGTTGCGCGATGCTTCCGGCGGTCACCTCGAGACCGGGCATCCGCGCCAGGTCGTCGGTAAGCGCCTCGCTGACGCCCGCGCTCAGGTAGTTCTGCGTTGCGTCGCCGGTTTGGTTTCTGAGAGGAAGGACGGCAAGAGAAGTCGTTTCCGAGCGACTCCCCAGGAAGGATCCAGCCAAGAGAAAAAGAGTGATGCAGGACAGCATAAGATACCAGCCTTTGTGCCTCGAATTACCCTGCTTGCTCAGCAGAGCGAGCAGGTCGGTAAGACTTGCGAAGCGGTCTTGCGGCTCAATTTCCAGGCAGCGGCGGACCATCTTGTCCCAGGGGGCCGGAAGCGGCGCCGGGGCGAGAACTCGTTGCTGACTGGCTCCGCTCTGCACTGACTTTCGCCGCGGCGTATGCGATCCGGTGAGCATCTCCTGCACGATCACGCCAAGCGCATACTGATCCGCCTGCACCGTGACCTTGCCCGAGGCCCGCTGCTCCGGAGCCATGAAGGCGGGCGTTCCCTGCCCGGCTCGCTCCTCGAGACCCGCGTCCGGGCGAAGCACATTCAGCGCGAGGCCGAAGTCCGTAATGACGGCGCGCAGGCTTCCCGGCCCGCTCGAAACCAGCATGATGTTGCCCGTCTTCAGATCGCGATGGATCGCGCCGACAGCATGCGCCGCGATCAAGCCCTGAAGAATCTGCCGGACGAGCTCAGACGCTCTTGCCGGCGCAAACGCACCATAGTGCCGGATGTGCTCGCTCAGCGTGTGGCCGTCGAGAAACTCCATGCTGAAAAACCAGATCTTCCCGCCCGGCAGGCTCTCGTCGCAGAAGAGCTCGTGGACGCGGCAGACGTTGGGATGCGAGATGGCTCGCGCCTGCCGCACCTCCCGGCGAAAGCGCTCGATGACCTCTGCGCTCGCGGCCAGGTCGGGGCGAATAATCTTGATCGCTACGCGTTCCTGCAGGTCCTGGTCCCAGGCCTCGTAGACCTCGCCCATGCCTCCACGGGCGAGAAAGCGGTTGAGGGTAAAGCGGCCGGCGAGCAGGCTTCCGGACGGAAGAGAAGATGGGCTGCGGCCGAAGGCTTCCTCAAGGTTGCCGGTCGTGCTTTCGCCCCGAGGTAAAAACGGCGTGCAAAGAAAGCTGCCTGCCTGTTCATCGAGCGCCAGCAGCTCTTCTACACTTCTCCTCAGCTCGGGACAGTCCCCGCACACCTGGCCGAGAAACGCACTCCGCTCCGGCACGGGCTGAGCCAGCGCCGCTTCGAAGATCTCTTCGATGGTCTCCTGTTGACTTCTCATTGCGGCCTCTGGTCCCCATGGAACGAAGACCGCGCTCCTTCTTTTCAATTGCGGATCAAGAACGGGCCCGGGTGATCAGTTCTGGAGCACATGGTTCCACTACGAATCGAAGGTCAACCTGACGACTGGGGGAGAGCGACCGGTCCACTCGCGGAAGGTCCATAGCGCACAAGCAGAGGACCGGAGGCGGAGAATACGTGAGAATAGATTAAGGGCTGAGTGGAAGAGCGGCACTCATTTCCTTAAATTGTAGGCGATAGCCGAACATCCGAGTATGCTTAGCCTGCGTTCTACACCCTCGACCGTTCATTTCTTCCACCACTCCGCAAGCAGTGCCGGATGTTCACGGAACGATTCTGGGGAAGACAGGCTCTCGTCCGGCGGGTCTTGCCGATGCCATACGCCGCACATCAGTCCCCAAGCGATCAGCGCTCCCAGGATGCCGAGCGAAAGAAAAAAGGCAACAATCTGATCCGACATAAACCCCTCCAAGGCCGGGTCTGCTCGCTAGAACAAACCAGGCCAACTGTCAGCCAAGGGCTGAGAAGTCAGGCGAGCAGCGCCTGCTGATGGGTAACGCGGAATCAACGGCAAAGAAGGGACAACCAGCGACGCGCCGTTTCGATGGCCGGGAGTCAGGCATGCTCGAAGTGGAAGAGCAGCTCCTGCTCGCTGGGGACGGGGACGCCGTCTTTGGTGGCGGGCTTGAAGGTCCAGGTCTGGATGATAGAGAGAACCGAGCTGTCGATGACGGAACCCATGCTCTGCGCAACCTGGGTGTCCACGATCTTGCCCTGCTGGTCGATGGTGATGTCCACGACGACATCGCCACGGGCGCCGTGGGGTAAGGTGGAGAGGTCGGGGCGAGGCCACGGGAAGTAGGTAGCCAGGGCTACGGTGACGTTACCGGCGCCGAGGGCGTTGTTGCCCTGCGAGGATGCGGCCGCGGTCCCGGGGGTGGACGATGCGGTGACGGCCGGCCGTTCCGGGGTGGGCTTGGGTTTAAGGTGACGAGACAAGGGTGTCTCGACCGGCTTGACGGCGGCCTGCGCGGCGGCGGCGGAGCGGCCCGGGTTGTAGACCAGGGCGAGGTGCGTGCCTTCGCGGGTGCCGGGATAGCGGGCGGGAGCGACGTGGATGTGGCTGCCGCGCAGCAGGAACGCCAGCACAAGTGCGTGCAGCGCGGCTGAGACTACGATCCCCTGGCCTTGCCTGGTCATTGCACGCGCCTCCCGCGTTGTGTCTCCGGCTCCTTCATTGTGCCGCAAAGTGGCTACACTCAGCGGAGATGCAGTCGACCCTCGACCCCACACCGGATGGACGGATGCCGTACTTTCCTGCGCTCGACGGGGTTCGGGCGTACTGCGTTCTGCTGGTGATGTTCGATCATCTCAAATCGAATGGGCATGGGCCGGGATGGATCGACGGACATCTGGGTGTGGACCTCTTTTTTGTGATCAGCGGCTTCCTGATTACGACGTTGCTGGTGCGAGAACATCACCTGCGGGGCCGGGTGGATCAAACGGCTTTTTTTCTGCGGCGCGGGTTCCGGATCGTGCCGGTGTATCTGGTGGTGATGCTGATCTACGCTTTGGCGCTGCAGATGCCCGCGCAGGTGGGGCGGTGGGTCCAGTTCCGGGCGGGGCTGCCGTGGTTTCTGACGCTGACCAATGAGTTTGCCCGGGAGCCTGGGCGGGGGACGGTATTTCTGCACACCTGGTCGCTGGGGGTGGAGGAGAAGTTTTATCTGGTGTGGCCGTTTCTGTTTGTCGCTGGGTTGTCAGCGCGGCGGCGTCCGTGGCTGTTTTTGGGGTTGTTGGGCGGGTTGGGGGCGGCGGCATGGCTGGGGCAGGGATATCTGGCGCGGGCGTATTTCGGGTTGGTGATGGGGTGTGGGATGGGGTTCTGGCTGGCGGGCGGGCGGGCGCTCAGGTGGCTGCGGCGGGTTCCGCCGGGTGTGGCGCTGGCGGGGTTGCTGGCGGGGTGCGCGGCGGAGCAGGCCAGCAAGGGTCTCCTTGTGGTGTTCGGTGCGGCGGCGGTTCTGTTTCTGGGAGTGCTGGTGGCCCAGGAGAGCTGGCTGACGCGGCTGCACGGGAGTGCGCCGCTGGTCTGGCTGGGGCGGCGGTCGTACTCGATGTATCTGGTCCATGTGCTTTGTTTGAATGCGGTGGAGAGCCGGGTGGGGATCGACTCGATGGCCAAGGCTGCGGGTGTGCTGGCGGTGGCGTACAGTCTCACGGCCCTGTGTGCGGAGGCGCTTTATTTGCTGGTTGAGCAGCCGGCGCGGAGCTTTGGACGGCGCTGGCTGGCTCGGCGGCAGGAGGTGCCGGCGGCGGTTTGAACCGAGCGCTTCAAGGTACACCCTGCCGCCCGCCGGAAGGGGAGCTCACAACGAGGATGGCTTCGGCGTCGGCAGAGGCTCCATCGAGGCGGCAGCCCGAAGATGGTCCCCGATACCTGGTAGCCCGTTGAGCGCATCGGTCCCGATACCAGAGCCATGAGCATTTCTCGATAGCACGAAATGCCCTGCTGCCCGGCCCTGCGCCGATGCGATAAGCTGTTTGCTATGGCTGCAATTGCAGAATCCATCTTTACTCCCCAGACGGCTGCGCGGTTCGACAAGCTGGCGACGATCTACCCGGTGAAGCGCTCGGCGCTGGTGCCGATGCTGCTCTATGCGCAGGATGAACTTGGCTTTGTGTCCGAAGGCGCGATCCAGGAGATTTCGCGGCGGCTGGATCTGTTCGATCTCGATGTGCGCAATGTGCTGAGCTACTATTCCATGCTGCGGACGCAGCCGGCGGGGCAGTTCAACATTCAGGTGTGCACCAACATCAGCTGCATGCTGCGCGGCGGGTATGAGATTCTCGATCACTGCAAGGCAAAGCTCGGCATCGGACACAAACAGGTGACCAAGGACGGCGTCTTTTCACTCGAAGAAGTGGAGTGCATCGGGGCTTGCTGCTGGGCGCCGGCGATGCAGGTGAACTATGACTTTCATGACGACCTAACCCCGATCAAGGTAGACGCGATTCTTCAGGATTATGTCGAAGGCCGCGGAAAGGACGTGAAATAATGCCGACCCAGGTCTCGCATCCGGACGAAGCGATCGTGCTGAAGCGCAGGTTTGGCCAGGGCGCGACGAACATAGACAAATATGTCGAGCTCGACGGCTATAAAGCCGTGCAGACCGCGATCGAGAATGGCCCGGAGTGGATCATCAACACCATGAAGGCGAGCGGGCTGCGCGGGCGCGGCGGCGCCGGCTTTCCGACGGGGCTGAAGTGGAGCTTCGTGCCGAAGAACGACAAGGCCAAGTATGTGCTGGTGAACGGCGATGAGTCCGAGCCCGGAACATGCAAGGACCATGTGATCTTCCTCGAGGACCCGCACGCGGTGATTGAAGGCACGATGATTGCCGGGCTTGCGATCGGGTCGAAGCTGGGCTTTATCTATCTGCGCGGCGAGTATCGCTACCTGCTTAAGATTGTCGAGAAGGCGGTGGCCGATGCGTATGCCAAGGGCTTCCTGGGCAAGAACATCTTCGGCAAGGAGGGTGTGGACTTCGACATCATCACGCAGACGGGCGCGGGCGCGTATGAGGTGGGCGAGGAGTCGGCGCTGATGGAGTCGCTTGAAGGCAAGCGCGGGGTGCCGCGGATCAAGCCGCCATTTCCGGCCGTGGTGGGGCTCTACGGCGGGCCGACCGTGATCAACAACGCGGAGACGATTGCGAGTGCGCCGCATATCTTGCTGATGGGCGGCGAGGCGTATGCGAAGCTTGGGTCGGAGCGCAATGGCGGGACGCGGCTGTTTGGGATCTCCGGGCATGTGGAGCGGCCGGGCGTGTATGAGCTGCCGATGGGCTATTCGCTGCGCAAGGCGATCTATGAGGTCGCGGGCGGCATCAAGGGCGGCAAGCAGCTCAAGGCTGTCGTGCCGGGTGGGTCGTCGTGTCCGGTGCTAACGGCCGATGAGATCGATGTTGGGCTGGACTTCGACCAGATGGGCAAGGCCGGGACGATGCTTGGCTCGGGCGGGATTGTGGTGCTCGATGAGACGGTATCGATGGTTGAGTTTGCGTTGCGGGTGATCAGCTTCTACCAGCATGAGAGCTGCGGCTGGTGCATTCCCTGCCGTGAGGGTACGGACTGGATCAAGAAGACGCTGGCGCGGGTCTATGCCGGGGGAGGCAGCCGCAAGGATATCGATAATGTGCAGTATCTGGCGGACAACATGATGGGCCGCACGTTCTGTCCGCTGGGCGATGCCGCGGCAATGCCAACGCTCGCGTTTGTGAAGAAGTTCCGCAAGGAGTTTGAGGACTATATCGATGGGCACCGGGTTGGGACGCCGGTGATGAGTGAGGTGCATGAGCTGGTCGGGGCAGGTCACTGAGACTCGCGGTGTGGGTGCTGGTCGCGTTGGTGCTGGCGCTCGGGGTCTGGCGGATGGCGAGCTCAGGTCCACATAAAAGTCAGGATCAGCAGATCCTGATGAACAGGTCGAGTCACTAAGGATCGAGGCGGTGCAGAGGGATTCAAGATGCCGGACGTAACGTTTACCGTAGATGGAAAGCAAGTAACCGCGCCGCAGGGCACGCTGCTGATCGAGGCGTGCAAGAATGCAGGAATCGATATTCCTGCATTCTGCTACTATCCCGGGCTGAGCCTGCAGGCGGCCTGCCGGATGTGCGTGGTGCGCATTGAGAAGATGCCGAAGCTGCAGACCGCGTGCACGACGCCGGTAGCCGAAGGCATGGTGGTCGCGACCGAGACGCCGGAGATTGCGCAGGCGCGCAAGGCGACATTGCAGCTTCTGCTCGGCAACCATCCACTGGACTGCCCGGTGTGCGATGCGGGTGGGCAATGCGAGCTGCAGGACATGACCTTCAAGTACGGTGCGGCGGAGAGCTTTTATGCCGAGCCGAAGAACCATCGCGAGGAGCAGAAGTGGTCGCCGGTGGTGTACTTCGACCGGCCGCGCTGCATTCTGTGTTATCGCTGCGTACGCATGTGCGGCGAGGGCATGGATGTGTTTGCGCTGGGCATTCAAAACCGCGGCAGCTCGTCGATCATCGCGCCGAACTCACCCGCGGTCGAGAATCCGGACCATCTGGCGCATGTGGATTGCGAGCAGTGCGGGATGTGCATCGACGCTTGCCCGGTAGGAGCGCTGACCAGCGGGACCTATCGCTACAAGACGCGGCCGTGGGAGATGAACCACGTGGCCACGGTGTGCACGCATTGCGGCGATGGCTGCAAGACGACGCTGGGGGTGCGCGCGACGACGTCAGGATCGGAGATCATGCGCGGCGACAACCGCGACAAGAGCGGCATGAATGGCGATTTCCTGTGCGTGAAGGGGCGCTACGCGTTCGACTTCGCCAACCATGAAGACCGCATCACGGCGCCGCTGGTGCGGCAGGCGAACGGCAAGCTTGAGCCGGTGAGCTGGGAAGTTGCTTTTACCCATGTCGGCCAGAAGCTGCGGGAGCTGCGGGATACGCGCGGCGGGGCGTCGATGGGGGTCATCGGCGGCAATCGCCTGACGAACGAAGAAGCGTACCTACTACAGAAGTTTGCGCGCACGGTGCTCGGGACCAACAGCATCGACCACCACCGCACGGCGGATCATGTGGCCTTCGCGCAGGCGCTGGCCGGCCATGCGGGACGCTCGGCTTCGCTGCGGGATACGCTGACGGCAAAGTCGGTGCTGATTGTGGGCGGCGATCCGTCGAATCAGTCTCCGGCGACGGCCTGGAATCTACGGTCGAATGTGCGAGTGAACGGGGCGAAGCTGTACGTGGCGCATACCGACGAGATCAAGCTGCGGCGGCAGGCGAAGGCGTTTGTGAAGCTGCAGCCCTTTGGCTACGGCGCGCTGGCGAGCTTCCTTGCCGGGGACGACGCGGCGGCGGCAGGCGCGGTGAACGATACGGAGGCGCTCGGCACGTTGCGCGAGACGCTGCGCGGCGCGGAAGGATTGCTGATCCTGATCGGCTCGGAGCTGCGCGGGTCGGACTTGAAGAAGCTGGTCGAGTTTGGGCTGGCGATTCCGGGGGCGAAGCTGGCTCTGCTTTCCGATTACGTGAACTCGCGCGGCGCGGCGGATATGGGTCTGCTGCCGGATCTGCTGCCGGGCTACATGGCGCTCGGGGCGGAGCCGTTTGCCGAGTACCAGGCTTCGGCCGCGCCCGGGCGGGACATGCTGGAGATGTTCGATGCGGCGGCGGCGGGCTCGCTATCGGCGCTCTATGTGGTGGGGGCGAATCCCGTGCTGCGGTACGGGATCGAGCCGGCGGCCTTGAAGAATACGTTTGTCGTGGTGCAGGAGATGTTCCTGACCGAGACCGCGGTGCTGGCCGATGTGGTGCTGCCGGCTGCCAATCTCTATGAGAAGGCCGGCTCGGTGACCAACCACTATGGCGATCTGCAGCAGGTGAATAAGGCCGGCGACCGTGCCGGCGTGCGCTCGGATTTCGAGATGCTGGTGCGGATCGCGGACAAGATGGGCGCGCACATTCCTACGCTGGTGCCGTTCGGCAAGGGTCGCTCGGGCGCGAACGCCGGAGTGCGGGCCGACATGGGCCAGACCCGCGGCGCGCAGTCCGGCGAGGCGGATCGGCATGCGATCTGGCTAACGGCGAACCATCTTGAGCCGCGGCTGAGCCCGTTTGATCCTTCGGCAATCCTCGATGAGATTCAGCGGCTGGTGCCGGGATATCGCGAGCTGCTGCGGCTGCAGTTGCTGAGCGGGAATGACCAGCATCTGGAGCTTGGAGCGGGGCTGGTGCAGGTGGAAGGCACGCAGGTGCGCAAGGACCTCGTGCTGCCGTCCGGAGACAACCTGTTTACGTCCGGCACGCTGGGTCACTACTCGGCCATGCTGCTTGACCTGCAGGAGAATGAGAGCCGCAAATCGCTGGGCTTAAACCAGGTGGCGGCGGATTGAGATGTGGACTCTCATTTCCATTCCGATTGTTCTAGTTCTTCTTGGAATGGCGATCGGATGCTACTTCACCCGCAAGAATATTAGTCGAAGGCCAATCGTTCTTGTCTTAACGTACCTGGGCTTCGTTGCTACCCTTTTCGCCCTCGTCCTACTGACTCCTTCAGCGCAGGACGAGTTTGGCTATGGTGTCTTCCTTCCTTTGGCCATAACGGTTCCCTGGTTCCTGCTTGGAACTGGGTTGCCAAGCCTCATACAGAACCATCTTTTCGCTTCGATTGTCTGCGGTGCGGTCGTCAACAGCGTCATCATCTTTTTCCTAGGCACCCGTCACGGTTATTCTAGGCACTCCGGTTAGAGTGCAGCGGAGCAGATCTGCAGAGGAGTAACTCAATTTATGTCTCACTTAAGCGACTTTCAAACTTTCTTTCTCCTCTCGGTTCTTAAAATCGTTGTGGTGCTCGTCATCACGCTGACCGCGGTCGCGTACACGGTGCTGCTCGAACGCAAGATCATCGGCCGCATGCAGAACCGCTGGGGACCTTCGCGCACCGGGCCGTTCGGCCTGTTGCAGCCGCTGGCGGATGGGATCAAGCTCTTCCTCAAGGAAGACCTAACGCCGCTGCTGGTCGAGCGCCCGCTGTTTCTGGCGGCCCCCATGATCGCGCTGGCCTGCGCGCTGATCTCGATCTCGGTGGTGCCCTTCGGCGCGCTGACCACCTTCCATGGCGTCGACCTGTTTGAAATTGCCAACGTCAACATCGGCCTGCTGGTCATTCTGGGCGTCACCTCGATCGGCGTGTACGGGATTGCGCTTTCGGGCTGGTCGTCGAACAACAAGTATGCGCTGCTCGGCTCTTTGCGGGCGTCGTCGCAGATGGTCAGCTACGAGCTGGCGCTAGGATTGTCGCTGGTGGGCGTGGTGCTGCGGGCAGGCTCGCTGAACCTGCGGACGATCGTGAACTCGCAGGCGGCTCACGGCCTGTGGAGCTGGAACGTGCTGGGCGGCTTCCAGATCGTCGGCTTTCTGGTGTACCTGATCAGCGCCTATGCGGAGACCAATCGCTCGCCGTTCGATCTGCCCGAGGCCGAGAGCGAGCTGACCGCCGGCTACCATACCGAGTACAGCTCGATGAAGTTCGCCATGTTCTTCATGGCGGAGTACGCCAACATGATCACGGTGTCGTGCGTGGCGACGCTGCTGTTCTTCGGCGGCGCCTCGAGCCCGTTCGGCACGCTGCTGCCCGCAATCGGCGGCGCGATTGGAGCGGCGATCCTGCCCATCTTCTGGTTCGTGGCCAAGGTCTTCGTCTTCCTCTTCCTGTTCATCTGGGTGCGTTCGACGCTGCCCCGTTTTCGCTATGACCAGCTGATGAGCTTCGGATGGAAGTTTCTGCTGCCGGTGGCGATGGCGAATATCGTGGTGACCAGCCTGGTCATGGCCCTTCGAGGCTGATGGCGTCCCACGCGCCCGCTTACCGGAAACTGTTTTACAATCGACGAGACAGCCTTTGAGTTTGGATCTCCTCTAACGCTTCGAGAAGGATTCGGCGCACTGCATGCAACTTGCCCTGTTCATCATCTTCGCTGCGCTCGCCGTTGCCGGCGCGTTGAACCTGCTGCTGCAGAAGCATCCCATCAATAGCGCGCTGTCTCTGGTCGTTGTGATGATGTCGCTGGCGGTGCTCTACTGGTCGCTCGGTGCGGAGTTTCTTGCCGCTGCGCAGGTCATCGTCTACTCGGGCGCGATTATGGTGCTGTTTGTCTTCACCATCATGCTGCTGAATGCGGGCGAAGAAGAACGCACCACAGGCAGCCGCGCGGCGTATCTGGCCGGAGTTCCCGGAGCGGTCGCGGTGTTCTGCCTGCTGAGCTTTGTCTTCCTGTCGGAGTCCAAGGCGCTCGGCCATGCGCATCTGGGCGGGTTGCTCGACAACGGGCTGAGCAACATCGCGGAGATCAGCCAGGTACTCTTTACCCGGCTGCTGCTGCCCTTCGAGGTAACCAGCGTTTTGATCCTGGTGGCCATTCTGGGGGCGGTGGTGCTGGCGCGCAAGGAGGAAGAGCGATGAGCAGCGCTGTTCCGATTGCGGCTTACCTGATCCTGGCGGCGATCCTGTTTTCGATCGGCGTCGGTGCGTTTCTGATCAAGCGCAACGTGATCTCTATCTTCATGTCGATCGAGCTGATGCTCAACGCGGTCAACCTGACCTTCGTTGCCTTTGCGCATCGCTGGCATGCGGTTCCGGGGCAAATCTTTGTTTTTTTCGTGATGGTGGTGGCGGCTGCCGAGGCTGCGGTGGGACTGGCCATCATCATCGCCATCTTCCGGACGCGCAAGACGCTCAACGTCGATCAGATCAACCTGATGCACAACTAAGGACTCCGAAAACCATGCCGTCTTCCCTGCTCTGGTCGATCCCGCTGCTTCCCCTGCTTGGCTTCCTGATCAACGGGACGCTGGGCAGGAAGTTGCCGCGTACGGCCGTGGCGGGCATCGCCCTTTTGTTCACGGCGATCCCGGCGCTGTTGGTAGACTGGCTCTGGAGTACGATGCTGCGCACGGGCGACGTATCGTTGCAGGTTGTGTCTCGCCCGTGGATTCAGATCACCGGCTTTCACGTCGACTTTGCGCTCACGGTCGATCACCTGACGATGATCATGCTCGCGGTGGTGACGGGCGTCGGCTTCCTGATTCATCTCTATTCTGCCGGGTACATGGCGCATGAGGATGGGCACTGGCGCTTCTTCGCTTACCTGAATCTCTTCATGTTCTTCATGTCCGTGCTGGTGCTGGCGGAGAGCTTTCTCTTGCTCTTTGTGGGCTGGGAGGGTGTGGGTCTCGCGTCGTATCTGCTGATCGGTTTCTACTTCAAGAAGACGTCCGCCGCGGACGCGGGCAAGAAGGCGTTTATCGTCAATCGGGTCGGCGACTTCGGATTTCTGCTGGCGATGTTTCTGCTGATCGAGCACTTCGGCACCCTGAGCTTCCGGGCAGTGTTCGCGCAGATTGCGGCGCAGCCGAACCTGCATACGGGCTGGCTGACCGCGATTGCGCTGCTGCTGGTCGTAGGCGCGGCGGGCAAGTCCGCGCAGATTCCGCTGTACGTCTGGCTGCCGGATGCGATGGAAGGTCCGACGCCGGTTTCGGCGCTGATCCATGCGGCGACCATGGTCACCGCCGGCGTGTACCTGGTGGCGCGCTGCCATGCGATCTTCGACCGCGCCCCCGCGGCGTTGGCGGTGGTCGCGATCATCGGCGCGCTGACCGCGCTCTATGCGGCCAGCATGGGCATGGTGCAGCACGATATCAAGCGGGTGCTGGCGTATTCGACGATCTCGCAGCTTGGCTACATGTTTCTTGGCTGTGGCGTGGCGGCCTATTCCGCGGCTGTCTTTCATCTGGTGACGCATGCGTTCTTCAAGGCGCTGCTGTTTCTGGCTGCCGGCTCGGTCATTCATGCGCTCTCGGGCGAGCAGGACATGCGGGTGATGGGCGGCTTGCGCAAGCGCATCCCGGTGACCTTCTGGACCATGACGATGGGCGTCTTCGCAATTGCCGGCATTCCGCCCTGGGCCGGCTTCTTCTCAAAAGACGAGATTCTTTACCGAACATTCGTGTACAGCAACGGCCCGCTGGGTAAGCTGCTGTGGATCGTTGGTCTGGTTACGGCGGGGATGACGTCGTTTTACATGTTCCGGCTTTGGTTCAAGACATTCTTCGGTCCGGAGCGCTTTCAAGAGCAGCCCTCCATGGCCGAGCATGGCGCACCTGTGCACGCGAGTTCAACGTCCACACTGACGCTGGAGGCCGAGCACGATGACGGGCAGACGACCCAGCGCCATGGCGTGCATGAGTCGCCGTGGCTGATGCTGCTTCCGCTGGCGGTTTTGGCGGCGCTCTCGGTTGTGGGTGGATGGATCGGGATTCCCGCGGCCCTGGGCGGCCACAATGCGATCGAGCACTTCCTCAATCCGGTGTTTGCGGTCGCAGGACATCCGGAAAATGCGCTCAACGCGGACCAGGGTTCGCATCCGCTGGAGCTCGGCCTGGCCGTGGTCTCGGTTGCGACGGCCGCCGTGGGCTTCTGCTTTGCGTGGCTCTTCTATTACAAGAAGCCGGGCAGCGCGTCCGCTTGGGCCGCTAGGACCGGGCCGCTGTATGCGCTGGTGGCAAACAAGTTTTATGTGGATGAGATCTACAACGCGTTCTTCGTTTCGGGGCTGCTGGGCTTCACGCGCATCTTCCTCTACGGCCTGGGCGACCGGCTGGGCATCGACGGCGCAGGACGATTCGCGAGCTGGATGGCTCTCGATCTGGGAGAAGCGGCGCGGCGGATACAATCCGGCAATCTTCGCTCCTATGCGGGCTGGCTTGCGCTTGGCGCGGCGGTGGTCATGGGCTTCATGATCTTTGGCCGCGGCCTGGGGATGCACTAGAGGAGCGATCGAAACTAACGCCTGCTATGAATCTTGATCACTCCATTCTGAGCCTCATTGTGTTCTTCCCGCTGCTCGGCGCGATCGTGCTGGCGCTGCTGCCGGACCGCGGCACGACGATGCAGTGGGGCGCGCTGATCGTCACACTGGTCACCTTCCTGCTGACGCTGCACCTGCCCGTACATTACGCCGGCGCAGACGCGGCCGGCACGTTCCGCTTCGTTCAAGACACTGCCTGGATCCCCGCGCCGGCGATCCGCTACCATCTGGGTGTCGATGGGCTGGGCATGTGGCTGATTGTGTTGACGGGCTTTCTCGCGCCGCTGGGCGTGCTTGCCTCCTGGACTTCGATTACGGAGCGCCGCAAGACCTTCTACGTGCTCTTCCTGCTGCAACAGGTCGCGATGCTAGGAATTTTTGCCGCGCTCGATCTGTTTCTCTACTACGCCTTCTGGGAGTTGTCGCTGGTTCCGATGACGATCCTGATCGCGACGTTCGGGCGTACCAAGGCACGGCGCGCGGCGGCGCTGAAATACTTTATCTACGCCTTTGTGCCCTCGGCGCTGCTGCTGGTGGGCCTGCTGTGGCTGTATGCCAAGACGGGCACGTTCGATCTCCCGCGGCTTGCCGAGCTTGCGGCCGCGCATCGGATCTCCGGCAACTCGGCCGCGCTTTGGCTGTGTTCACTGGCGTTTTTGCTAGCCTTTGCGGTCAAGGTTCCTATCTTCCCGCTACATGGCTGGCTGCGCGATGCCATTGCGGAGGCGCCTACAGCCGCGGTGATGGTGCTTGCCGGCAAGACGGGACTGTACTCGATTCTGCGCTTCTCGTTTGCAATCTTTCCGGAGCAGTCGCATCGCATTGCGCCGCTGATGCTTGCTCTGGGCGCGTTGGGCATTGTCTATGGATCGCTGATCGCGATCACGCGCAAGGACATCAAAGAGCTCGCGGCCTACTCGACGCTGGGCCATCTTTCTTTCATCACTCTGGGCATCTTTACCTTCACCATTGCCGGGCTGGACGGCGGGATTTACCAGATTCTGAATCACGGCATCTCGGGCGGCGCGCTGTTTCTGCTGCTCGGATTCCTCTATGAGCGCTACGGGACGTACGATATGCGCGACCTCGGCGGCTTGGCTGCGCGGCTGCCGTGGATGATTACGCTCTACCTGATCACGACGCTCTCGCTCATCGGGCTGCCGATGCTGAACAGCTTTGTGGGTGAGTTTCTGATCCTCTCCGGCACGATGCAGGCGGCCACCGGGCACCATGTGTTCTGGACGGTGCTTGCGACGACCGGCGTGATCCTGAGCGCGGCGTACATGCTTTGGATGATCCAACGCGTCTTCTATGGGCAGCTGGGCGTGGTCTCGGAAAAGATTGCACCATACGACCTCAACGGGCGCGAGCAGCTTGCAGTATGGCCGATGGTGGCGTTAATGCTGGTGATGGGCGTCGCCTCGCCCTACTGGATGCACACGCTGGACACGGACGCGGTGAGAATGGCGACGGCGCCTTCGCCGGTCAAGAGGCCTGCGGAGGCGCAGACGACGGTAAGCCGCGGCTTTGTCGATCCGCAGCTAAGTCAGCAGGCGCTTACGAAACTCGACAAGACCAACGGCAAGACCAAGCGCTTTGAACCCGCGACGGCTCCGGAAGGCAGGCTCTACTGATGAATGGAAGCGTAAACACTCTGGCTCTTTTGCCCGAGGGCATCCTAACCCTGGCAGGCGTGCTGGTGATGGTGGCGGAGCCGATCCTCAAGCCCGGCACGAGCCGCAAGCCGCTTGGCTGGCTGGCCATCGCCGCTACCATTCTGGCCGGCGCGGCGAGCGCTTTGCAGCTGCACCTCTACAACCTGCATGGGACGATGCGGGCCTTTTCCGACAGTATTCAGATCGATCCGTTTTCCGTCTTCTTTCATCTGCTGATCGCCGCGGTGGTGTTCGTCACGCTGCTTGGCTCGCTCGACTACTTTGAAGGCCACGCCACCCATGCGGGCGAGTACTTTGCGCTCGTGCTGTTCGGCGCGGTCGGCATGATGCTGATGACGTGTTCGGTGGAGCTGCTGATGGTGTTTGTGGGGCTCGAGATCTCGTCCATTTCGACCTACATCATGGCGGGCTTCCGCAAGGGCAAGGCGACGGGCACGGAAGCTTCCATCAAGTACTTCCTGCTCGGCTCCTTTGCCACGGCCTTTTTCCTGTACGGCATCGCGCTGGCCTTTGGGGCGGCTGGATCGACCTCGATCGCCGACCTGGCGGGCGCACTGGGCGCGAGCGCCACGCCGCGGCTCGCCTTCCTTGCGCTGGCCATGATCATCATCGGGCTGGGCTTCAAGGTCTCGGCCGCGCCCTTCCAGGTGTGGACGCCGGATGTGTATCAGGGTGCGCCGGCGCCGGTGGTTGGGCTGATGTCGACGGCTCCGAAGGCCGCTGCCTTTGCGGTGCTGCTGCGGATTACATTCTTCGGCTTTGCTTCAATGGAGGCTCGGTGGTCGCTACTGATGTGGGCCATCGCGGCGCTCTCGATGACGGTCGGCAACCTGGGTGCGCTGAAGCAGAAGAATGTCAAACGCATGCTCGCTTACTCGTCCATCGCACATGCGGGCTACCTAATTGCGGCCTTCACGGCATTCCCGCAGAACGGCATTGCGGCGGCTTGCTTCTATACTGCGGCTTACTCCGCCATGAACGTGGGCGCGTTTGCGGTCATCACGCAGTTGAGCGGATACGAAGAGCATACGCGGACGATCGAAGACTTTACCGGTGCCGCGCTGCGCCGTCCGTGGCTGGGCGCGCTGATGGCGTTCTTCCTGCTCTCGATGATCGGGATTCCGTTTACGGGGGGCTTCTTTGCGAAGTTCTACGTGTTCTCGGCGGCCATATCCGGAGGGCACACGGGGCTGGCCGTGGTGGGCTTGCTGAACTCGGGTGTGGCCTGCTTCTACTACCTGCGGCTGCTGATTGCGATGTATGCGCGCCATCCGCATGAGCTGGGCAACGATCGCGCGGTCTTTACCAAGGTCAGCGTGGCTGCGGGCTGCGGGCTTGCGGCTGCGGCTCTGGGAACCTTGGTGCTCGGGATTATGCCGGGGCGCTTCGTCAAGCTGGCCAACCGCGGCTCGTTGGCGGTCATGACAATCCCCAGGCCGGCGGCAGCAGAGGCTCCTGTGGAAACGGGTGTGAACTCGGCGCCTCGATAGATGGATAAATCAATAGCTTGATAGATGGATAGCTCGATAGCTCGACAGATGGGTCCGATTTCAAGACGACAAAGGGCCTCCGCTGCATTGCGAAGACCCTTTGTCATGCTTGGAGCGATGCGGCTTACGAGGTGCGGATGAAGAGCAGCACGAACGTGAACAGGGTGAGCGACTCGATGAAGGCGAGGCCGAGAATCAGGAAGAGCTGAATGCCGGGGCGGGCGCCGGGGTTGCGGGCGAGCGCCTCAGACGCGGAGGCAGTGGCGCGGCCCTGGCCAAGACCGCACAGACCGGCGGCAATGCCCATGCCAATGCCGACGGCGAGCGAGCCGTAGTTGGGGCCGTTCGCGCCGGCTGCGGCGCCTTGGGCGAAGGCGGGGCTGGCGAGTGCCAGCGCAGCCATTGCCAGGAAAAAGTACTTGGACATCTGAAGCATGCGAACCATTTTGGAGCTCCTTGCCCCCGTCAGAGTGTTCGCCGCCAGTGGGTGGTTGATGCTCACCGAACTGGCACCCTCACGCTATGCGGCGAGTGCTACGGCCGGCCGAGAGGGGGCGCCCCGCGGCCGGCAAACTTGGATCTAGTGATCGTGCGCAACGGCGAGCGAGAGATAGACCGTGGCGAGAATCATAAAAACATAGGCCTGGATAATGGCGACACCGAAGTGCAGCGCGAGAAAGGCGAGCGGAATGCCGATCGGGATGAGCGAGAAGAAGGCGAGGGTGACCATGTCTCCGGCAAACATGTTGGCGTAGAGACGGACGGTAAGCGAAAGCACACGCGCGAAGTGCGAGATGATCTCGATGGGCAGCATCAAGGGATAGAGCCACCAAACCGGGCCCAGGAACTGCTTGACGTAGCTGAAGCCGTTGGCGCGGATGCCGTGGTAATGGTAGTAGAGGAAGGTGACGACCGCGAAGCCGAGCGGCACGACCGGGTTGGCGGTAGGCGATTCGAGGCCCGGGACCAGGCCCATCAGGTTGCCGAGCAGGATGAAGAGCAGCAGCACGGTGAGATAGGTGACGAAGCGCTCGAAGCCGTGGCCGATAATGCTCTCGCTCTGCGCGCCGACGAACTCATGGGTGATCTCGGCGAAGTGCTGAATGGCGGCAGGCTTCTCGACCGAGAGAGTGACGCGGATCAGGACGAAGTAGAGCAGCAGGCCGGCGAAGATGAGCAGCTCCATCGCAAAGGCATTGGTGATGGGCGCCCGCGGGTGGGCAGGGTGAATGCGAAGCGCCTCCAGCAGGCGGTCGGTCTGCGTGGCGAAGTGCTGGTTCAGGAAGCGGGTGAAGAGAAGCTGTGTGGGCATAATTTGTCAGGTGGCTCTAGGCAGTCCAGCGATTCATAAGCCGGAGCGCTTCAATCGTAAGCGAAAGAAGGCCCAAGCCGAGTCCGGCGGCAAGCGCGAAAACCGTGCCATGAAGATACTTAAGGCTAACATAGAGCACGGCCAGGGTCAGGCCGAGCCGCAGGAAGAATCCGGCGAGCGTAAGCCCCATGGGGCGCTTCGTCCGGCCGGCATCCATGGCCTGATTGAGAACAGTCATGAGCCGCATCCACTCCCACAGCGACGCGGCAGAGATGGCCGCGCCAAGGACGACGAGCGCGCCGCTCGGCCAGCCGGCCTTCCACCAAAAGATCGCCGTGCCGACCAGGGTGAGCAGGGCGAGCAGGCGCAAGGCGGAGAGCATGGCGGTTCGAACGTCGGCATCGGTCAGGCCGGTGGTCCAGCCCTGGCCGCCGGGCGCCTGCTTGGAGTCACTGGTCACTGGTCGCCTCGTTTGAGGGAGCGGGAGGCGGTAGTAAAGATCTGGACGAAGCCTCCAGACGCGCCCAGCAGCATGCCGAGGACGACGATCCAGTGCTGGTGATAGTGGCGGTCGAGCCACGCGCCGGCGAGCAGGCCGACGAAGCATCCAGCGGGCACGGCGAGCGCCATCTGGATCATGCCTTCGGCCTTGGCGAGGTCGCGCAGGCCGTTTCCGGAGGGGTCTGGCGATTTGTTGGCGTCGTCCGGCATGCTGGTTCATTATCGCGCAGGCGATGGGTCCCGCGTTAGTCTTGAAGGACGAGGGACCAGCGATTGTTTGAGTCGGAGTTTGAAGAGAAGCTGTTTGCGCTGCGACAGGAGAAGCTGAAGGAGATCGCGGCTCTAGGTCAGCAGCAGGGGTTGAGTGAAGCGGAGGCGAGGTATCCGAACAGCTATCCGGTGACTCTGGAGGGCATTCCGGAGCTGCGCGAGCGGTATATGAATCCGAAGCATCCGGCGACAGCGGAAGAGCTGGCGGCGAACCGCGTGGAGGTGGCGATTGCCGGACGCGTGATGCAGATTCGCGTGCAGGGCAAGGCTGGGTTTGCGCAATTGCAGCAGGGTGGGCTGCGGCTACAGATCTATGTGCGGCGGGACGATGTGGGGGAGGCGCAGTTCGGGATTTATAAGCTGCTCGACCTGGGCGACCACGTTGGGGTGAAGGGCTATCTGTTTGTCACGCGGACGGGCGAGACGACGGTGCATGTGACGGAGCTGCGCTTTCTGGCGAAGGCGCTGCTGGCGCTGCCGGATAAGTATCACGGGCTTGAAGATGTGGAGCTGCGGTATCGGCAGCGGTATGTGGATCTGTTTATGAATACGGGGCAGTCGGCCAAGCAGGCGGAGCATGGGCCGGCGCAGAAGGTGGCGGACGATGCGGATGCTGTCGAGAGCCAGCCGACGGGCGAGTCGCAGCCTTTGCATGAGGCGCCTCCGCCGAATGTGCGCAAGGTGTTTGTGAAGCGGGCGCAGATTTTGCGGGCGCTCAGGAAGTTTTTTGATGAGCGCGGGTATCTCGAGGTGGAGACGCCGATGATGCAGCCGGTCGCGGGTGGGGCGGCGGCAAAGCCATTTACGACGCACCACAACGCGCTCGATCTGCCGCTATTTCTGCGGATTGCGCCGGAGCTTTATCTGAAGCGCTTAGTCGTCGGTGGCATGGACCGGGTGTATGAGATCAACCGGAACTTTCGGAACGAAGGCGTGAGCACGCAGCATAATCCGGAGTTCACGATGCTGGAGTTCTACCAGGCGTATGCGAACTATCACGACCTGATGGAGCTTACGGAGGAGTTGGTTAAGTTTGTGGCTATGGAGGTTAATGAATCTCTGGTGACCAGGTTCAATGGGGTGGACATCGATCTTGGCAAATGGCAGAAGTTATCTATGCGTGAGGCGATCATGAGTTGGTGGCCGCGTGAATTCGGTGAGCCGCCAACATCAGAGGTATTTAAGAACCGAGATGCATTTTTTGAAGCTATGCGGCGTGCGACAGACTTCTTTCTTCCTACCTTTCGAGCGTGGTCAAAAGACGTACCTCTAGAGGAGTGGAACAGGCCCTCAGTAGACGGACCGGTTACTACCACCTTACGAGGAATGTATAGGTCTCTCATGGCAGACGTCCCCCAAAATACCGGTCTACTTTATGTAGTTATGAAGTTAGTTACAGGCGCTCCACTAGGAGCCTGCATCGCTACTCTTTTCGAAGCCATTGGTGAGAACCCATTTCAGGGTCATCTGATTCAACCAACCATCATCTATGACTTCCCTCTTGCGGTGTCTCCTTTGTCGAAGGTGAAGCCGGGGGAGCCGGAGTGGGTGGAGCGGTTTGAGTTCTACATCGGAGGGTTCGAGGTTGGGAATGCGTTCTCTGAGTTGAACGATCCGGTGGACCAGCGGCGGCGCTTTGAGGCGCAGGTGGCGGAGAAGGCCCGGGGCGACGATGAGGCGATGGAGATGGATGAGGACTATGTCCGAGCGCTCGAGTATGGGTTGCCGCCGACGGCGGGCGAAGGCATCGGGATCGATCGGCTGACGATGATCTTGACCGGGCAGCGGTCGATCCGGGACGTGATTTTGTTTCCGTTGATGCGGCCGGTGAAGATTGCGGAAAGAGACCTGGCTACCACCTCTCTCCCTCGAACGTAAGCATCTTGTGTTATCAAGTTCGTGAGTGGCGAATCGTTTTGGCAGAACAGAGAGGACAGACCCACTCTCACGATCTTCAATTCTTCTTTAGCCAGCGCATCAGTCCTGCCGGTGGCAGGTCCGGCACAAGGAAGCGGCAGTCCTCCCCGCACACTGCGCCCGCGGCCAGACGCCCACTCCGCGCCGCTCCCTCCATCGTCGAAGGCCAATCTGTTCGGGTCCAGTCTCCCGCGAGAAACAGCCCCGGAAGGCCCGTCCGCTGCATCGGTCGTGCGTCGTCCAGACCCGGTGTCACTGAAAACGTAGCTCGCGCCTCCTTCAAAATACCGCTCTTGACCAGCTTCGCTCGGCCTGCCTCCGGAAAAAATCGCTCCACCTCCCGAAGCGCAGGCCCCAGTATCTCCCCCCGCGTCTTCGGCAGCTCCGTGCGCGAGCCCGCAATCACCACCTCCACATAGCTGCCGCGCTCCGGAGCCCACCGCCGGATCCGCGACTTGTGGAAGAACCACTGGATCGTCGTATCCAGCAGCCACGCATGGTCGAGATCCGAGATCTGCCGGTCGTACCACAGCAGAATCGAGATAAACGAAGAATGCACAAACTGTGCCATCTTCTCCAGCAGCTCCGCACGCGCCCGCTTCGCCTCCGCACTCCGCACCTGCACCCCGGCAATCAATCGCTGCGTCTGCTCAAACGGCAGCGCCAGCACCACGCTGTCTGCCGTATAACTCCCCTCCCCGCAGATCACCGTCCAGCGCCCGTCCGCAGCCTGCTCCAGCCGCTCCACCCCCGAGCGTAGCCGCATCTCCGCGCCCAGCGACTCCACCCACGTTGCGCCCGCGCCATACAACTCGCTCAGCGGCACCGTCGGAATCCCCAGCCGCCCGCCCGTCCGCGTCTTTAGAAACAGCTCGTAGAACACCTTCGCGCCGTACCGCATCGAGCTCTCCGCCGCGCCGTCGTTCAGCGTCGCCAGCACGATCGGCTCCCAAAAGCGCCGTACCGCGCCCTCGGTCTGGCCCGTCCGCCGGTACCACGCGGCGACGCTCTCCCGGTCGTCCCCACGCTCGCCCCGCGCCAGCCCGGCCAGCCCCCGCGCAATCGCCAGCTTGTCCTTGAGCCCAAGCGTCGTCAGCCCCAAAAAACTTCCGGTGTACTGCAGCGGAGCCGGCAGTCCGCTCAGCTCGATGCGGCTGCGGCCTCCATCGGGAGTAAGAAACGTCTGCTCGTCGTACCAGCGGATCCGGTCCGCCACGCCCGCCCGCGTACAAAAATCGATTAAATTCGTACAGCACCCCAGCAGCACATGCTGCGAGTCCACCACCTCCTCAAGCGCCGGATGCTCATACGAGTACGCCCGCCCGCCCACGTACGGCCGCCGCTCGAGCGTCGTCACCCGCGCGCCCGCCTCAGCCAGCGCCGCCGCCGCCGAGAGCCCCGCCACGCCCGCGCCCACCACCACCACCTCCCGCGGCGCGCCGGCCATCCGCGCCTGCATCATCCGCTTCGCGCCCGCAGCGACATCGCCGTCCCCCGCACCAGCGCAAACATCTTCTGGCTCGCCGGCACGCGCACCCGCACCGAGAACACATCGCCCTGCCGCCGATCAATCAATCCCAGCAGATCGCTGTAGATCTTCACCAGCACCCACAGCGCCGCGCGGCTGTCCGCATCGATCATCGGCAGCAGCTCGCGCGCCGATTCGTAGTACTCCCACGCCTGCACGGAGAGCGCCACCAGCATCGCCCGCTCGTTGGCCCCCAGCGCCCGGCCGGAAGCCATCGCCAGCACATCCTCATTGGTCACGCCGAACTCGCGCAGCATCTCCTGCGGCAGATACACGCGCCCGCGCTCGGCATCTTCCTTCACATCGCGCAGAATATTCGTCAGCTGAAACGCCACGCCCGTCTTCTCCGCCAGCAGCTCCGCCCGCGCGTCGCTGTACCCGAAGATGCGAATGCACACCAGCCCCACCACCGAAGCCACCAGGTAGCAGTAGCGATACAGATCGCCGAAAGCCTCATACCCCTGCAGCTCCCGCATCTCTCCCGCGCGCTCCACCCGCACCCTCATGCCTCCCGCGGGCAGCGGCTGCAGATCCATGGCCGTGCCTTCGACCAGCTGCTCCAGCAGCGCATCCGGAATCCCGAACCGCCGCTGCGTGTCCGCCACAGCCAGAAACACCGGATCGCCTGCCATCCTGTCCGCAGCCCCAGTCGCCCGGCTCCGACGCCACTCGTTCCTCCACGCCTCCATCCGCGCGCAGCGCTCTTCCAGGCTCAGGGTCTCATCATCCGCAAGGTCATCGGCCTGCCGCATAAACGCATACACCGCGCACATCGCGTCCCGCTTGGCCTTCGGCAGCACGCGAAAGGAATAGTAGAAATTCTTCGCCTCGCGCTTCGCCACCTGCCGGCACACCAGGTAGGCCGCCTCAAGCGCCGGAGCCGCCTGCTCCACCTCGGTCATGCGCGCCTGCTTCCGCCCGGCAGCGCCCCGGCCAGCTTGCCCGCCAGCGCCCCCGCCAGCAGCCGCAACTTCGTTCCCTTCGAGACCGAAGGCCGCGTCCGCAGCACGTCATACCCCTGCGCCACAATGCCATCGAGCGCCGCACGCCCGCCGCCCTCGAACAACCGCAACGTCACCGCCAACTCCCGATCCACCGTCCGGCTGATCCGCCCGCCCTCGCGCAGCATCGCACCCGTCGATTCCACCAGCGACTGCATCAGCGCGCGAAACTCCGGCGTCGACCGCCGCGCCGCCAGATCCTCGTCCGTCACCCCGAACCTCTGCATCGCATCGCTCGGCAGGTACCGCCGTCCGCGCTCGAAATCCTCGACAACGTCCTGCCAGAAATTGGTCAGCTGCAGCGCCGTGCACACCTGGTCCGAGAGCCGCGCCCGCTCCTCATCCCGGTACCCCGACACCCACAGCACCAGCCGCCCCACCGGGTTCGCCGAGAGCCGCGAGTACTCCATGCACTCCTCGAGCGACTGAAACCGCGTCTTCCCCTGGTCCATCTCGAACGCCCGGATCAGGTCGTCGAACAGCCGCTCCGGCACGTCCGTCTCGACGATCGTCTGGCGCAGCGCGACGAACACCGGGTGCCGGCTCCGCTCGGGGGCCGCATAGCACTCCTGCAGCATCTCCCGCCACTCGCACAGCAGCCGCGTCGCCACCGCCCGGTCCGGCACCTCATCGCCCAGGTCGTCGGCCGTCCGGCTGAACGCATAGACGCTCTCAAAATAAGGCCGCACCCGCTTCGGCAAAAACCACGTCGCCACATGAAAGTTTTCGTAGTGCGTCGTCGCCAGATGCCGGCACCACGCCTGCGCCTCGGCCAGCGTCGGCCGCGCCGCCGGCAGCCGGTACTCCGCCGGAGCCCCCGCCAGCTTCTCCTGCGTGGCCGCCTCCATCATCGAGCCTCGCCTGCTTCTGTCCCTGGAAAGATCGCCGTCTTGATATCCCGCATGCCCGTAGCCGACCGCGTCATCATCCGCCGAAACACCTCCGGCACCTCGTCCAGCCCCGCCCGCCCGGTCAAAAATTCGGCACACCGAAAGCGCCCGCTCCGGATCAGACGGAACGCCCGCCGGCACGCTCCCGGCGTGTGGTGAAAGCTCGCCTTCAGCGTAATGTCTCCATAATGCAGCCGGTTGGTATCGAGCGCCACCACCGTCCCGCTCGGTGGCCCCCCAAAGAAATTCACCAACCCACCCTTGCGCACCATCTCCACCGCCGACTCCCAAGTCGCCGGCGTCGCCACCGCCTCGATCACCACATCCGCCCCGCGCCCGTCCGGCGTCCACGCTCGCGCCGCCGCCACCGCGTCGTCTTCCGCCCCGACCCGCACCACCGCCCGCGCCCCTAGCCGCTCCGCCGCCGCCGCTTGGTCCTCGCGCTTCACCACCGCGATCACCTCCACCCCCGCCAGCGCCGCCGCATGCAGAAACATCAGCCCAATCGGCCCCGCGCCAATCACAATCATCGAGTCCCCCGCGCACGCCCCGCTCTCCTCGAGCCCCCGCAGCACGCAGGCCAGCGGCTCGGTCAAGGCCGCATGCTCAAGCGGCACCTCCTCCGGCACCCGCAGCGTATTGCGCGCCACAATCCGCGCCGGCACCCGCAGATACTCCGCATACGCACCATTGTTGAACAGCAGGTCGTCGCACAGGTTCTCCTGCCCGCGGCGGCAGAAATAACACGCCTCGCACGGCGCGGAGTTCATCGGCGCCACGCGGTCCCCCACCGCAAACCCGGCTACCCCTTCCCCCACCTCCGTCACCACCCCGGCCAGCTCATGCCCAAACGGCATCGGCGGCTTCAACATCCGCGCATGATACCCCCGCCGATAGACCTTCAAGTCCGTCCCGCACGTCAGCGCCGCACCCACCCGCACCACCAGCTCACCCGCCGCCGCGCTCGGCCTCTCCACCCGCGCCAGCCGCAGGTCTTCCCGGCCGTACAGCACCGCCGCCGTCATCGTAGACTCCGTCATCCCCCTCTATCCTCTCACCTTCGACGCTCCTGCTTGCGCGGCCCGCGAACACCCAAACGCATCTGATACAGTGAGCCAGAGATCGAATGGCCTTTTCTATCGAAAGCTTCACCAAGGAACGCCTCGGCGCGCTGCAGGAGTACTCCCTGCTCTCCGCCCGCGCCGTCACCAACATGTTTTCCGGACCCCGCTACTGGTCCGATATCTTCTCCCAGATGGATTCGATCGGCGTCGGCTCCCTGCCCATCGTCATCCTCACCGGCTTCTTCACCGGCTGCGTCCTCGCCCTGCAATCGGAAACCGCCCTCCAGGAGTTCGGCGCCGTCAGCCGCACCGGCTCGCTCGTCTCTCTCTCCATGGTCAAGGAGCTCGGCCCCGTCCTCACCGCGCTCATGGTCTCCGGCCGCAACGCCAGCGGCATGGCCTCCGAACTCGGCTCCATGAAGGTCACCGAGCAGATCGACGCCATGCGCGCCCTCGGCACCGACCCCACCCGCAAGCTCGTCACCCCGCGCCTCGTCGCCACCGTCTTCATGCTCTTCTTCCTCACCATCATCTCGGATGCGGTCGGCATCGCCGGCGGAGCCCTCGTCTCGGTCACCCTGCTCAACCTCAACGCCACGATGTATCTCCACACCACCTACTCCTCGCTCGCCTACGGCAACGTCGTCGAAGGCCTCACCAAGGCGCTCTTCTCCGGCTTCACCATTGCCACCGTCGGCTGCTTCTTCGGCATGCGCACCGAAGGCGGCACCCAGGGCGTCGGCCGCGCCACCACCCAGGCCGTCGTCGTCTCCTCCGTCCTGATCATCATCCTCGACTTCCTCATCAGCCGCGCCATGATCGCCGTCTTCGGAAGCTGACCATGCCCCCTCCCGGCCAACCCGGACCCAGCAACGGCCCCGTCGTCGTCTTCGACAAGGTCTCGATCGGCTTCGACCGCGGCCCCGTCCTCAAAGACATCTCCTTCTCGGTCGACCCCGGCCAGACCCTCATCATTCTCGGCCCCGCCGGCACCGGCAAATCCGTCCTCATGAAGCTCGCCAACGGACTCATCTGCCCCGACTCCGGCGCCATCTCCGTCTTCGGCCAGCGCGTCGACACCATGCCCGAGGCCGACCTCTTCAAGCTCCGCGCCCGCATCGGTATGGTCTTTCAGGAGTCCGCCCTCTTCGACTCGCTCTCAGTGGAAGACAACGTCGCCTACCGCTTCAACCAGGACGGCATGCCCGCCGAGCAATCCCACAAAAAAGTCGAGGAAGCCCTCAAATTCGTCGCCCTCCCCGACGCCATCAAGAAGTTCCCCTCCGAGCTCTCCGGAGGCATGCGCCGCCGCGTCTCGATCGCCCGCGCCATCATCACCGGGCCCGAGCTCCTGCTCTACGACTCCCCCACCGGCGGCCTCGACCCCATCACCTCCACCACCATCATCGAGCTCGTCGTCAAGCAGCGCGATGTCGAGCACACCACCTCGCTGCTCATCACCCATCGCCTGCAGGACGCTTTCACCCTGGCCACCCACTGCTGGAACAAGGAATCCGGCAAGATGGAGCCTCTGCCCGACGGCCAGGTCGACGAAACCACCCGTTTCCTCGTCCTCAACGAGGGCGCCGTCGTCTTCCAGGGCGACAACCATGAGCTCGTCCACTCCGACGACCCCTGGCTCAAGGACTATCTCTCCTGACGCACCGCAGCTTCGCTGGAGAGGCGTGTCCCTTCCCTTTGGAAGCGGCACAGGTCGGGTGCCCCATCCTTTGCCGCTTCTGGCAAAGGGTGGGGTATCGTTTGCGCCAGCAAACGACCGCGTTCGCTCCCATCCGCACCGCAGCCTGGTGCCCCATTCACCGATCCCAAATAGCTGCAAACCTGCAACCCGAAGTCGAAGCCGAGCTTGCCGCCCAGGCCCTGTCCCACGGCCCCCCATCGAACGCTTCCTCGAAGACATGGTCACGGAACGCCTCGCGGAAAAAGGTCTACGCAGAGGCCTAGAAGACATTGCTGCAGGTCGAACCTACCCCGCTCACGAGGTCTTCGCCCATTTCGCGAGCGGCATGGCATACAGGATGAGCCTAGCCCGCGAGGCCGTGGCCGACCTCGAACACATGTACCAGTACATTCAGGCTGAACAACCTCGACTGCCGCAACCTGGTACCGCGGGCTCGAAGGTGCAATCCTCAGCCTGCGGCAGCTTCCCCAACGCTGCCCATCACTCCGGAGCGCCCAACCCTCCGCCATCTCCTCTACGGCAACAAGCCCCACATCTATCGCATTGTTTTCACAATCAGCGAGTCAGAGTCCACCGACCACATCGCCCAGATTCGACACGGTGCCCGCAAGCCAACCGCCTGATCACCGCCGGCCGCCAGCGTCATCTCTGGTTCCGATCTCTATTCAAACTGGCCAACTAGGAACAGATCACCCCCTTGCCTCTAAAGCTCGCCACCAGGTCCAATCGCAGAAAGCTCGTCAACATCGGCCAGACCGCCAAGGGCCGCCGCCAGTACATGGTCCTTCTCTCCTCGCCCGAGAACACTGCTAAGCTCAACCCGACAAGAAGTCTGTCAAGCCCCAAACCTTCTTCGTCGCCTGCTAACTCTTGTAATCACAACGGCTTAGCCCCAGAAAAAACTTGGCATAGTCTCCCCCTCCACTCTGCTATCCTGAACCTACACAGAAAAACAAACGTTCTCTTCTGGACCCAACGTTTGGGAGTCCCGCAAGTCTTTTGTTTTGAAGACTTTGCCCGTAACCCCAATCGTTAGAAGACTTTAGCCGACTCAGCATCTGCAACTTATTCATTCGAGAGACTTTAGTCAACATGCCCGGGGGGGGGTACCCCCCGACAGATGCAAGTTCGTCCGCCACCGGCAACAATCGGCCTCCGATGGAACCGTGGCAGAGTTCTCCGCGTACAGGAAAGCGCAGCCTTCGAGAGACCTCCCGGTTCCTTACGCGGAAGCTCCGGTTGGCACCCGCAAAGGAGCCCCGATGTTCGCCAAAACCTCGCTCGCCAGCCTCTTGGCCGCCCTCCCGCTCACCCTTGCCGCCCACGCCCAGGACTTCGACCGCACCCTGAACGTCTCCGCCCAAAGCGACCTCTACGTCTCCTCCGGCTCCGGCCGCATCCACGTCTTTCCCGGATCGGACAACAGCATCCACGTCAAGGCTCACCTGCACGCCGGCTGGCACGCAGGCGGTGATGTCGAGGCCCGCATCCGTCAAATCTCGGCCAACCCGCCTATCCAGCAAAGCGGCAATACCGTCCGCATCGGCGACGTGAGCGGCGAAGACCGGCAGATCTACAACAACATCACCATCGACTACGAGATCTCCGCGCCCAAGTCCGTCGCCCTCAACCTCCACACCGGCTCCGGAGACCTCGAAGTCGACACTCTAGGCCGCTTCCTCAAGGCCGACAGCGGCTCGGGCTCCGTGCGCGCCCACGGCATCGCCGGCCCCGCCGACCTGCACACCGGCTCCGGCGACCTCGAGCTTCAGCAGACCGCCCCGGGCGAAGTCCGCGCCCAGACCGGCTCCGGTTCCATCCGCATCCAAGGCCTCTCCGGCACGCTCACCGCGCGCACCGGCTCCGGCGACATCGAAGTCAGCGGCCAGATTACCGGCACCTCCATGCTCCAGAGCGGCTCAGGCTCTATCCGCGCCCATCTCGGCCATGACGTTCACCTCAACATCGACGCCTCCACCGGCTCCGGCTCGATCCGCATCGCAGGCCTCTCCACCTCCGACCGCCACCACCTCAACGCTCCCCTCAACGGCGGCGGCCCGGCCGTCGAAGCTCGCACCGGCTCCGGAGACATCGAGATCAACTAGCTCTAGCCGCTCTTACCGCTTGCCCTTCAACCAATCCGCATAGGAGATTCGCGGGACCGTCACAAACGAGTCCCGTGTTCTCACGTACGAGCCCAGCCCATTCATCCGTCCCACCGCGTGCAAGTCCTCGGACCGGACGTACGGCCCTGCCGGATCGACAAACTCATCTTCCACATACATCGCCACCACCCGCCCCAGAAGGATGCGCGACCGCCCAATCTCGAGCGTCGTATGCTCCACGCACTCGAGCGCCGCGTGCGCCTCACGGATGCGCGGAACCTTCACCTGGCTTGACGGCACGGTCGTCAGCCCCGCCATCTCCAACTCATCCACCTCTGCCGGAAAATCCGTCGCGCACACGTTCATCGTCTGCAGCAGGTCTTCGGTCACCACGTTCACCACAAACTCACCGCCGCGCCGGATGTTCCGCGCCGTATCCTTGGGCACAAAGCCGCCCCCGGGCCTGTCCGTCACGCCGAGACCCACAATCGGCGGATCCGTGCAGAGATAGTTATAGGCGCTAAATGGCGCGGCATTTAGCCGGCCCTCCTCGTTCATGCTCGTCACCAGCGCGATCGGCCGCGGAGCGACCAGCCCGATCAGCAGGTTGTAGATCGTCTTCGGCTTCGCATCAGCCATCGCAAAGATCATGCTTCTCCTTCTTGCTACAGCAGCAATCGCTTGATCGCATCCCGCACCTGCGGCCAGGCCTTCGACTCCGGATCGACCACATCGAAGTGGTCGGCATCCACAACGCTCTCAAAGTTCACCGTCTCTCCCATCCGATGCCCGCGTGCGGTCCAGCGCACCGGCAGCTCCGGCGGAATCTGCCCATCTACGCTCCCCTGCAGCAGCATCTGCGGCACATGCAGCGGCAGCAAATCCCCGGGATTTCCTGCCCGGTATCGCTCCGGAGCCTGCGCCGGCGTCGCCCGCATGAAGTCCATCACCTCATGGCTGTCCCTCGCAAAGATCCCCTCCGCCAGATCGATCGTCATCCGCAGATCGACCACCGCCGCCAAACCCACGACTCCGCGCATCGGCAGCATCTTCTCCGGAGGCCGCAGCGGCCCGCTCTCCGGCAGGTGCGGCCGCCCGGCCAACCAGAACGCCAGGTGTCCGCCCGCGGAATGCCCCACCACCACGACCCGGTCCAGATCGAGCGGATACATCCCCGCCAGCACCCGCACAAACCCAAAGCCGAACCCAACATCCTCAAACGTTCCCGGCCATCCGCCGCCAGGCTGGCCCACGCGCCGGTACTCGAGCGACCAGCAGGCGATCCGCTCGCGCTTCAGCGCCGCGCAAAGATGACTGCCATAGTCCAGCCCAAACTCCGCGCGCCACCAGCCTCCGTGCAGAAAGACCACCACCGGAGCCTTGGCTCCCGCAGCGCCGGCCGGCAGCCAGAGGTCCCCAAACTGCGACGCCTCCGCCCCATACGGAATCCGGTGATCGGCCTTCGGCGGCGTGCGGCTCAGCAGACTACGCGACATCTTCGGACGACCGGATCAACGCGGCGCCGCAGGATTGGTCGTCGCCGCAGGCTCCACCGGCAGCGTCACAATCACCTCGCCCGGCCGCGTGTAGTGCAGCTCCTCGCGCGCCTGGTGCTCGATCGCCCCCGGATCGGACTCCAGCCGTTCTACATGCCCCTTCAGCGACTCGTTCTCGCGGCTCAGCACTTGCAGCTGCTGCGTCAGGGCCCGCTCGCTCTCGCGCTTGCCCTCGTACACCGTCAACCCGTTCGGCCCAAACACGACGTGATAGCCCACCCCAACCGCCAGCGCAATCGCCAGCACCGTGGCCAGCTTGCGCCACTGCCCTTGGAGGCGGCCGCGCCAAACCAACATCCGCCCGGAAGTTCTATATCCACTCATCGCTCTCTAGTGAAACGGGCAAGCGTCCCGCAGTCAAGTGCAGACTCCCTCGCATTCGCCTCCAAGGTAACCGTGCGAACCATATTGGGCACTCTTCCGCCTGCCAACTTCGCACCGCGCAAACCGGTCCTCCCGCTCCTGCGCAAACGCCGCCACGCCTTGGTATGCTGGAGACCGTCGCGCCCTTCGAAAGGATGTGCACCGATGCACACAGCCGAGCCGCACCGCACCGCCGCTTCTCTCCCCGCTCTGTCGCTTCGTTCTCAGGCCGAGACCGTACCCGGCCGCCTCCTGCTCGCCGTCGCCGCCAGCGCCTTCGTCGCGCTCTGCGCTCACGCCTCCGTGCGCATTCCGTTCACGCCCGTGCCCTTCACGCTCAGTGACTTCGCCGTGGTCCTCGTCGGCCTCACGCTCGCCCCGGCCACCGCGTTCGCTGCCATGACGCTCTACCTGCTCGAAGGCGCGCTCGGGCTGCCCGTCTTCACTCCCGGCGGTCTCGGCGGCGTCGCCCAACTTCTCGGACCCACCGGCGGCTTCCTTTTCGCCTATCCGCTTGCCGCCTTTACCGCGGGCTGGATACGCCGGAAGCTGCCTGCCGGCTTCGGCGTCCATCTGCTCGCCGCCGCCGCCGGAAGCGCGTTGTTGATGTGCGCCGGCGTCGTCTGGTTCGGGAGCCTCCTGCATCTCGCCCCGGCCGTCACGCTGCGGCTCGGGCTGCTGCCCTTCCTGCCCGGACAGGCGATCAAAATGTTCGCCGCCGCCGGCATCTTCACCTCGCTTCGCCGCTGGCGCCGCGCCTGAGCCTCCGCGTCTGAGGCGCCACGTCCGCAGCACAGCACGCGCTCTTCCTCTTCGGCCACGCTTTTTTGGGTGGCGTTTGCTTCCGCCTGTACCCGTTTTCCGAAGGACAGCAACACCATGAGTTCTGCCATACAAGAGATCCAGGTCGCCCACAGCCCCGACTCCGACGACGCCTTCATGTTCTATGGTCTCGCCACCAGCAAAATCCGCGTCCCCGGCTTCAAGTTCGTCCACACCCTCACCGACATCGAAACCCTCAACCACCGCGCCATCGACGAAGCCTTCTTCGACGTCACCGCCATCAGCTTCCACGCTTACCCCTACCTGCAGGACGACTACAGCATCCTGGCCTCGGGCGGCAGCATGGGCGATAACTACGGTCCCATGCTCGTCGCGCCGCGCCGCTATACGCCCGACGAGATACGCCGCCTGCGCATCGCCGTCCCCGGAACCCTGACCACCGCCTATCTCACCCTCAAACTCTTCGCCCCCGAGATCGAGACCGTTACCGTCGACTTTGACAAGATCATCCCCGCCGTCGCTGCGGGCGAGTTCGACGCGGGCCTGCTCATCCACGAGGGCCAGCTCACCTACGGCAACGACGGCCTGCACAAGATCCTCGATCTCGGCCAATGGTGGCACAGCGAGACCGGCCTGCCGCTGCCTCTTGGCGGCAACGTGATCCGCCGCGCGCTCGGCTCAGAGACCATGCACATCGTCGCCAACGCGGTCCGCGACTCCATCCAGCACGCGCTCGACCACCGCGAAGAGGCGCTCGCCTACGCCATGCAGTTCGCCCGCGATCTCGACCCAAATCTGGCCAGCCGCTACGTCGGCATGTACGTCAACCAGCGCTCGCTCGATTTCGGCGACGACGGCCGCGAAGCCATCCGCCGCATCCTCGCCCTCGGCCATGAGCGCGGCGTCATCCCACTCGAAGCCAAGGTCGACTTCATCGGCTGACGCTTCTCGCTGCCTCGGATCTGATCCGGGTCCATGCTATTCTTAGGAGAATAGAGCTTCGGCAGAACGAGCCTACCCGGGCTCGACTGAAACTCTGAGTATTCCACCCGATCCACCCCGGACGCGTAGCTCAACTGGCAGAGCATTCGACTCTTAATCGACTGGTTGAAGGTTCGATTCCTTCCGCGTCCACCATCTTCTCAATGACTTAGCTGATAGCGCGCTCCGTCTTGCGCTCCCTTTATCGGGAAGGCAAGTTTGGCGACTTTCTGCCCTGCCTCAGACATCTCGTCCGTAACGACATCGCCGTAAATGTTGAGTGTCGTCCGAATGTCCGAATGCCGCATGAGCTTCTGTTGCACGGCAACGGACGTTCCCACCGCATCTAGCCAAGAGCGGTAGGTGTGCCGGAAAACGTGAGTGCAGACCTTGCCTATCCCTGCCCTGGTGCCCGCGCCGGCGAGGACCGTTCGGACCCCCGTGTAGGACAGCGGAAGCCGCCCAAGCTTCTGAGGGCTTGGGAAGACCCAGTCTTCAGCACCCGCGAACTGCGACGCCGCCCGGTGCCGCCATAGCCGGTCCACCATCTCGGGAGCCAGATTCAAAGCGCGTGCCGAGCCTTCCGTCTTCACATCGTCCACGACTTGGTTGACGATTGCCCGACGAACGCTTAGCCGCCCCGTCGTCCAGTCCACATCCGCCCAACGAAGCGCGAGCGCCTCGCTGATACGCAGCCCCAGGCAGACGCACACGAGCGCAACTGTCGAGAATGGTTCATCCAAGGCCGAGAGCAGGCGGTCGAACTCTTCCGCCCGAAGGCTTCGGGGTTTGCGAACTCGCTTGGTTGCGCCGGGGTTGGACACCAGAGACATAGGGTTCACCCCTATGTCCATGACGCCTGCCCACATCGCGTACTTGAGCAGGTTGCCAAGCATTGCGCGGAGGTGCGTCTTAGACTTGGGGGCCATGTCCAGCTCCCGAAGCCATAGTTCCACGGGGCGCGGCTTGACCTCCTTGATGGGCGTGTCCCCCCACTTCGGCAGGACGTGATTGTGCAAAACGCCTCGGTACACCCGCGCGGTTGATACCCGCGTCGGCATCCGCTCTGCTTCGTAGCGCGCTGCTACTGTTCGCACCGTCTCCCCTTTCGTTTGCTGTACCGGAGCCGTCTCATGTTCCCGGCGCTCCACCTCCGCCCAGGCCGCCGCCTTGGTCGGATATTCCTGTTTCGTCCCGATCCGCTTTGATCTGCGAGTCGGCCCGTCGTACCAAAGGTAATTCCAGGTCTTGCGCCGCTTGTCGTAGCGCACGGACCCGGTACTGTGTCGCTGGATTCTCAATGCTGCCTCCCGTCAGCATAATCAGCGGATGACGGGCACAGAATAGCATCTAATTCCGGCCGCAAGAACCTCCATACGCAGCGTTGGGTCCCGGACAGCCGATGCGCCGGAACCTTCTTGTCGCGCACCCACTGGAGGAGGGTACGAGGTTTGACCCTCAGATATTGCGCGGCTTCGTTTGCTGTCATCCATTCCACGTTGGCCTCCGCTTTATTGAACTACCATTCCAAAATCGGGATTATGTTTGTTTGTGTAAATTTGTGATGGCGGCGCTCTTTTTTCGCATCGGTGCGTAAGATTTACATGCCCCCATGGTGTCCCTAAGCTCTCGGCCGGCGACGACTCACACACACCTCGAACAACACGACTCGTTCAGCGACGCACGTCGAGGGTCGTGTCTACGCTCTGTGTTGAGTCAGCTAAACCGTTGGTTGGGCAGGTGCGCAACTCGCGTTCGACGCCGTATAGGGCAACGTGGTGCGACTATGTGACCTTCTATGCGATGTTTTGTGATGAGACCCTGCGATCCGCCCTTACTATCTCGATCCGCTTCTTTGTGACCCATGCAACGCTTCGAGGAAAACCAAGGGCCTTGATGCCGGCGGCGAGTTCCTTTGCCGACATCTCGCGGTTGTCCCGCATGAACTGTACCGCTCGTGTCTCGCGGGTTTGAGGTGAGACATCCGTAACTGCTTTTGGTCGTGGCGCAGCATAGCGTCTGAGAAACACCCGCGCTCCGGTGCCCGGCCACGCCACAACGGAGCTTGCGTAGTAGCCCTGACTACAATGTACGTTCAATGCCTCGGCTGATTCTTCCGCCGTCATGCTGGCGGGAAGGTCAAGGACCAAAATCAGCGGCTCGGTTTCTGACCCTGACTGCGTCCCTAGTTCTGACTGCGTTTCCGCTTTCCGATGCGCGATATCCAATCCCACGTCCTCCATAGTTGGTCCCTCTCATGCGGGTATTTCCCGCCTCTTCTTTCTTTACCCAATTCCCTTCCACCACGCGACCGAAGGGAGCTAGTGGTGGAAGGGAATGGGTGGAACCCTGCTTCCATTCCCCCACATCTCTGTCTTTTATATGGCGGAATAGCTGTCAGGCACACCCCTTGCACCGGTTCATCCTTACCCATTCCCGACTGCGGTCGATGCCGTGCTTGCCAAGTAGCAGAGTGAGGTCACGTAGGGACAATGTGGGGTGTTGCGCCATTATGGACAGCGCGCGGTCTAACTTCCCATCGGTGTTCGGCTGCGGCCCCGTTCTGTTGCTTGTTCCCGGTTGCTGGAATAGCCATCGCCGTTTCTGAATCCAAGACATGCTCCTGGCAACACCCGGCGTCTCGCGGGCCTGGATCGCTAAGAACTGGTCTATTTTCGGGACCGAAAGATGCGTGTTAGCGGCCACTAGAAGCATCGCGTATCCCGGCGTGCCGATAAAGTCCCGCACGTCAATGACCTGATTTACTTCAAGTGTCTGCCTGTTACCTCGCCAGTCATCCCACCACATCGTTACGTTGTTACTCACCGTTTACCTCCGTTTAGAGCAGTTGCGCTCGTTTTCTCCCCACACCTAGGTGCGTTTAGGCCCTAAGTAGCTCATTGCAAACGACGCCGGTAATTCCCGTGCGTGTCTAGCGATTCATCTTCCGCAACGTGTTTTCGACATGCTTCTGGAGGGTGTCCCCGTGCTTGTCGAGGACCTTCTGCATGCCGTCCGTGTCTAGGGCTTGAAGGTGATAGGTGGGGCTGACGTGCGCGTGATAGTGGTTCCCGCCGCCGCTGCTGCCCATGGTCCCGGTACGGACCATGTTCCTAAGCCCGTCCATAACCCCGCCGGGGACAACGCCTTCGCCGGGCTCCAGCATGGCCGGTACGGTGTCTCCCTTGCCAAAGCCGGGGACGCTGTCTGTTCCCGATTGAAAAGCCATCACCGCAGTAAAGGCCGCCGCGCCCATCACGGCCCCGAGTATGAGGCCCGCCGGTCCCGACGCCATAGCCTCGCCCGCAAGAAAGGCTTTACGAGCCGCCGCTGCCGCGTCCGATTCCTTGGTCATGTCGTTGGCCATGATGGATTTCAGGGCATTTTGGAGCAGACCCGAAACGACTTCGTTTCCCAGAGAGTTCATCATCGAAGCGAAAGTCTTGTGGCCCATGATTGTTTGGGTAAGACCGGCAGCGATAGCGTCTTGGAACTGCGTATCGGCGGCGAGAATCTTGGTGTTCCGCTCCATCTCGGCCTTGTCCTTGATGGCCGTTATCTCGTTCTCGTGTTGCTGGACAAGCTGCCTTTGCTTGTCCTGCAACTCGCGGAGCTTGTTCTCGTAGTCCTTTCCACCCTTGTCGAGGGCCGCAACCTCGTGAGCAATGGCGGCTTGTTTGAGCGCGAAGTCCTCGTTCGCAAACTGAACCTCCTCCGCTAGCTGTCGCTGAAGGGACACTCGACGCGCGCTGTCCCGAAGGGCGGTCTGCTCCTTCTCGGCGGAGAGGGCCAACTCGCCGATGCGTTCCGTGTTGGCGGCCTCTTCCTTGCCGGCTTCGGCTAGGAGCTTGGCTTTCTCGTCGGCGGAGCGGCGGGCCTCCTCGACAAGCTGCGTCTGTAAGTCTCGATAGAAGGAGGTGTTTTCTAGCTGCCGGGCCTGCTCTTCCCGGAGCGCCGCAGAGATGGCGGCGATACGCTCGGCAGACCCTTGCTGCGTCGCATCGATCTTCTCGCGCTCGGACTGTTCGAGGTCCTGTAGGTCCTTGCGGTACTGCTCTTCTTGGGCCTTGCCCTGGAGGCCGGCTATGGTGTTTCCGTGCTGCGCGGTTAGCTCCTCGGCCTTCTCGTTTAGCGCCTTGAGCTGGTTGGTGTAATCCTTTCCGCCCTTGTCGAGGGCCGCGATGAGCTGCTGATTGCCTTTGAGTTGGACCGCGTACTCCTCATCGGCGAGGTGGATGTCGCCTACGAGGCGCTCGGCGATAGAGGATTGGTGGAGGGTTTGAAGAACCCCGGCCTGCTCGCGCTCGGCTGCGACCCGAAGCTCACCCATCCGTTGCTGGTGTTCGGCGGCGGCCCGGGCGGCCTCGGCGGCCTTCTCCGCGCCCTCGTTGCTCACAACCGTCTTTGCGTTCCCTTGGTCCAGTCTCTTGAGTTCTGAGACCTTTTGCTCTGCGGTTACTTGCTCCTGAAGGGTCGACACGAGGGTTTGCTGCGCCTTCACCGCGTCAGAATCCCAACGCGCACCCATCGCCTTTAGTGTGTTCACCGCTTGGGCGTACTTGACTTGGTCGTCAACATCAGTTCCGGCCTTGCCGGACTGCGCCGCGAGCGCCTGCCGGGCTTGGTTCTGCGCCGCAAGAATCTTCGTCTCACGCTCAACTTTGGCGTGGAGCATATCCGATGCGCCCTTGTCGTCGCCTTTCCCCAGAATGGCTTTGTACTGAGTTTGAAAGTCTGCGAGTGAACGTTTCGCGCCTTCAGAACCTTGCCCGAAGGTGTACCAGTGGCTCTTTATGTCGGCAAAGACGACATCCGCCGCCTTGGCAATCGCTCCGAAGGTCTGGACAAGTTCGTCCATGCTCTGCCGGTCGATAAGCTCTAGCTGCTTATGCAACGCGCCTAGGTGATTGTTCCGCAGCTCGTCGGCCCTAATCTCCGCCTGAAGAATCTTCTGGTCAAGCATGTTGAAGGCGTTCTGCGCTGCCGTCCCGAAGTTGACTTGGTCCTCCGTGAGCTTGATGCCGGCAGCTTTGAGGGCCTCCATGTGCTCGATGAGGAGCACGATTCCCAACCCGATGGCGGCGAACGGGAACGCAGCCTCCAGCGCCGCACCGAGAGGGCCGACGTGGGCAATCAAAGCCGTGATCGCACGGGGCATCTGTACCCCGAAAGCCTCCGATACCGCCATCACCGCATGTCGGGTGGCGAACATGTTCCCGCCAACGTGACCGCTCATCTCGGACGAGCCGCTCTTGATGTCGGAAAAGGCGGTACGCGCGCTCTTAGCCGCGTCTGCCATACCCGATTGAAACGTCGCCGTCTTTGTCTGGAGGTCGACGGATAAGACCCATACAGGTTGAGCCATTTAGCTAATCCCTTCGTTTGAAAAAAGACACCCTCGCTCTGTCGCGTCTCCCCTTACGAGCAGAGCGAGGGTGTATGAGTGAATCCCGGTTCCTACCCCGGTTTGAACGGGCCGCAGTAGCCCTGCCGGGCCGAGGTAGGCGCGCCGGAGTCGCGTGGCAATTCTCCCGGCGAGAGTCAATGGGTCAGATTAGGCGTGGCAAATGTAGGATTGGATCGCCTCCGAACGGCGGACGCGGCCATCTGTCCTTCGATAAACGAGCAAAGCAACTTGACCCTGGACTGCGAAAGGCTGGTCAAGAATTTTGACGGATATGCCTTCGCCCCCACGGTCCCCGACCATGTAGCCGGCCGCGAAATCCCCAAAGAGGAGCGGGCAGGCACCAGGGGCAGCGACGGGCATTGCGGCGGCGTACTGTACGGGATAGCCGTGCAAATAGTCCTGGTTATTCGAACGGGTCCAAACCGGCTCGAATAGGTTCGCTTGCCGCTGCGCCCGGCGGATGCCGATGGAGGTAACGCGATTCATCAAGAAGCTCGCATTAGCGTGATACTCCGCGTTCAGCGATCCGAGCAAGTCGAACGTTCCGTCGATGCTCACCAAGTTGCCATTTGCGTCCGGCTCCTCGGTTACGCCCGTGCCGACGTTCCCGATGAGACCCTGAGCCTGCCCGATTCCGCTTCCGTTGATGTAGCAGTTCTCCTCGTACATCTGTTGGGCGAGAAGGAGGTCCGCAGTAACAAAGCCCTGGAATGCCGGGACATCCTGGGCGAGTTCCCACGAAATCTTGGCCACCACACCCGCCATATAGGCGCTAAGCACGAACTCGTCCAAGGCGGGTTCCGATTCCACAAAGGTGCTCGTGGTCGCACCCGACTCCGCTTTCGCCGCTGCCGTGGCGAACGCGATCTGGCGCGGGACCTTTATGTCCGAGGTCGTTGGAATGACTGTTGCCAGCCGGCGAATCGCCATCTCCTGGGGGGCGAGGGGCACAATCTGGTTATCAACCGTGATGGGCACCGCGAAGCCGCCGGCGCTGTTGCTGCCCTCGTACAGGGCCGCGTCCAACCTCTTTCCGCCACTTGACAGATAGCTATTGAAGGCGTCCTGATAGTCCGGGCCGAGGACCTTAGTCTTCGGCTGTCCCGCTTTGCTCCCGCCCTTGCCGATTGGCTCGGAGAGAGGACCACGGGCACCAAACATCGTGCGCAGCGTGTTCGACTTCTCTGCGGTAGCGATCTTCGGGGCGAGGTCTTGCGCTTCGGCCATCGCGGTATCCACGTCGAGACTCTCGGCGGAGGACAGTGCGCGGCCCGCGCTCTCGGCTGCGTTGAGGAGGGTTTCGGCTTTGGTGATGGCGGCATGATGCTGTTGACGCATTTCAAATAGCTTCGACATTTATTTCTCCATGACTCTGCGTCGTACTATCCGCACGCGCGCAGTCCTGCGATCCCACGGCTGATGTCCCCGTTGTAGAGGCCGTCTCCGCAGATGACCCGAAGCCTTTCCTTCGGGCGACTGAACTTGGTTTGTGAATCAGACCTTGAGCCTCTCCAACTGCAGTCGCGCCCGGCGTAGGCCGCCGTCCCGACCCGACACGTCTACTTGCGTCGAGCTAGCGAGCGCCCGGTATGCATCGCGCGAAGGGCGTACCCGGTCGACAAGACCATGCGTCAGGGCATCGGTGGCACTGAACATGCGTCCCTCCCCGAAGCGACCTTGCTTGATCGCAGCCGACACGCGCCCGCCGCGCCCGCTCGCAACCGCACCGATGAAGTCTTTGTGCGAGGCGTCCAGGCGACTTTGCATATTTGCTTGCGCGTCGTCAGACAGCGGCTTGTAGGGGGACCATTCCGTCTTGTACTCGCCCGAGTGCAACTCGGTGACCTTGATGCCGTCGTTCTCCAGCATCTTGCTCATGTCGACGTGCATCATGCGGACGCCTACGGACCCGACTTCACCGGACGGGGTGAGGGTGATGTCCGACGCTTGGCTCGCAAGCCAATACGCGGCCGATGCTGCCGTACCCTCGACAATGGCCGACATAGGCTTTTGCTTTGCGATGCTGGCGAGCAGCGCCGCCGTCTCGGGGAGTCCCGTCACCTCTCCGCCTGGAGAGTCGACCGAGAGGATGATGCGCTGGACATCGGGGTCTGCGGCGGCCTTCTCCGCTGCGTTTGCGATGGTCGTATAGTTGCTGCCGTAGTACGCCGGGCCGTCATTGGTGAGGACGCCTTGCACGGGGATGACGGCGACTTTTCCGGCTCCTCGGCCCATCATGCTAGGTTGTGCGGCGGCCCACGCGGCAGCCTCGGGTCCGGCGACGATCTTGCCGGTGTCGAGGGCGAGAAGCCTCACGACGGTTGGAACTGCTTCGGGCCGAATGGCCCATAACGATTCAAAGCGTTTGCGCATGGTTCGTCCTTTGTGCTGCGGAGGTTCGTTTCGGCGTGAGTCGTCAGGGGCGCAGGTCGGGAAGCGCGAAAAGGAGGTTCAATTCCCGCAGCTCGTCTCCGAAGCGAAACGGCCCGCTTGAACCATTTGTCCGCTATTTCGTCAGCAAGGTCGGCGATGTCAGCCTTATGCACGTGATGCGGTTCGCAGCGGGCGAAAGCGCGTTCATACTTTTTCGGAGACTTGGGGCCGGGGTCAACCACCGTATCCGGCGACGCTAACACAGCTTCAAGCTCTTTGAGGGACATGCGGCCGACCATCAGAGCACCTCCCGAGTATCGGGCAACTCGTGCAGAGCTTCGAGCCAAGCCACTTCATCGCCCTTGGCGTGCGGCTTCAGTTTGGCCGCTACGATCTGCGCCCATGCGAGGCCGGCGTGAACCATGGTTTGAAGGTTCTCGGGTCCCGGTTCGCACCGAGCGCCGGCCACACCACCGTACAGCCCTAGCACACCGCAGAACTGATAGCCCTTTGCTAGGGCTGCGTCCGAGGCATCTTCACTGAGCTTGCCTATCAGGTCGACAAAAATGAAATTCTCCTGCTTGCCGAGTACCGCCACGCAAAGCTCCGCGTCTTTCACAAATTGCTGAATGGAATCGTACATTTTTAGCCCTTTCGTTTTACACTCAGGGCTAAGCCCCTCGTGATGTGTTTGCGCATACCGCGTTTCGGCTACCGGCGTCGCTGGGGTGTCCGCCCCGACGACGCCATCCTTTTCTGCTGCTACAAAGTCCCCGCCTTCCGCGCTGCTAAGAGCGTCTGTAAAATCTCCGTTTCCCGGATAACCGCCGCTAAGCCGTTGATGCGGAGCGAGCGGGGGTCCTCGACAATGAGCGGGCGCGGATGAACCCACACCATACCGTCGGGCGTTCCGGGGACATCCCTCTCCCACACTGCGACCAGAAAACCTATCGGCAAGCTCTCCGCGTGCAAGGTGGCCGCCTCTAGTTCACCAGCGGCCGACGGTAAGACCGGCACTGCGACCGGCTTCATGCGTATTCCCGAGAGGTCCGGTTTAGCGAAGAGGATTTCGATTAGCGCGTTTTCCGGGTCCATCGCTAGATTCTTCATCTTCTTTGAGATGGAGTCGCGGAGCTTACGTCCTTCCGCAATAGCGCCGATTGCGGTAAGCCTCAGGTCCTTGCGACGCAAGGGCGCGCCTTTCAGTGCCCAAGCAAGCCGTTCCATCTCGCTTCTCTTCCCTATACCTGCTGCATATCCCTCCTTCGGCGACATCCTCCTCCTTTCAGCGAGGCATCATCGCCTCGCTTCTGTAAGTCAACTATGCCTCACAAATTCAAACCGCCTAATCCCCCAAATGGGTCATTACCTCTGCAAAACGTGTGGAAATCTCCAGGTGCCCTTACTTGAGCGCCCTTCACCACAAAACAAGAATAGACGTAGCACGACGACTTACGCGATACCCCTTCCGCATCAGAGGTGTGCCCCGTAAGTCGTTGATTTGTCACGCTTATCTGTCGTTTTTATGTGTCAACCTTATTTGTCAATGGACATTTGACGGAGGAAGAAAGTAGTGGACCCTACGGTGATGGCGTTGGGTCGAACGAGAGCGAAAGTAAGTGATAGGGTTTTGACAATCGGAGAGGTGTGCGAGATGACCGGATTCTCGCCTCAGACTATTACACGGCTGTTCGAGAAAGAGCGAGGAGTCATCATCTTGAACCGGCCCGAGCGGATGCACAAACGGAGCTACCGCTCAATTCGCATCCCGCAGTCTGTTTTCGATAGGGTGATGCGAGCCTTGACGAGGAATTAGAGCGCGCTCTATGTGCGCTCTGTTCATTCGATTACGACTGCTTTGCAAGGTCTAAGGTGTCATCCGCTGACCTGCATGTTGTTGAAACTACGTTTTACTGACGATTCGATTCCTTCCGCGTCCACCATCTTTTCACCTCCGAATCCACAAACAGTCCTCCAATGTCGATCAGTGGTCTATGTCTCACCTAAGCTCTCGTGGCCGGAGAAAGGCCCATTTCCTTTTGTAGAGATAGCTTGTGCGTGATGGAAGAGAATCTGCCAGCGAGCTAAGGCTCTAGAACCACTTCGCAAATCTCCCCGTGGCAGTTGAGCAGGACCTTGGCCGCGAGTCGCGTATCCTGACCCGGAGGATACCGCTCGCTCCATTTAGCCGCCTCGATCCGCTGCTGCATCTGGTGCGGAACCATTCCGACCGGCAAAGCGGAAGCGACTCCTCCAGAGGAAAGCAAAACCCGGAACTCCGCCGTCCCCTTCAACCCGCTCGCCGGCCCGATCTGCCAAAGACGCATCTCCTGCAAGCCTGCACGCCCATCCGGGACCTGCGTTGTTTTCGCGGCAGCCTTGGCCATCTCAAGCTTCGTCCGCAGCTCTTTGATACGCGGAGCCATGGCATCCGTCGCCGGCAGAGTAGCAAGCGCTTCGGCGTAGGCGGTGATCGCATCCGATGATTTGCTTTCAGCCATCAGAACGTCGCCGAGGTGTTGGCCGACTTCCGCGTTCTGACGCATCCTCATCGCCGGCCGAATCCAGGCCTCGGCTTCAGCAGCCTTACCCTCTTTGAAAAGTATCCAGCCCATGGTGTCCCAGACCGCCGTCGTCAGCCAACTCTTCTGGAGCAGCAACGCCTGCGCTTCGCCACCGGTCCAGGAGCGAGACTCCTCCGTTAGTTGGCCGAGCATCACACGTTCCGTCTCCTCCGCCAGCGGAAGATCACGCCCTGCCATCGCAAGTTCATAGCTTGCATCGTTTCGCCGAGTCAGATCCGTAGAGTCCTTGACGATGGCCAGAATCAACCGTTCCCCGGCGTCGACGTCGCCGCCACGCATCTCGGCCTCGCCCAGGATGAGCCGAAATCGTTCGTCCTTTTGCGCATCTTCGGTCAGGAGCGCCTCAAACGATTTCGCCTGCTTCAGCGCTCCCGCATTATCCTGCTCGCTAAGCAGCATCTGCACCGCTTGGATGGCCGGCGCGGTATTCGCCGGAGCGCGTCTTTGCCAGCGTGACAACGTATCGAGCGCCGCAGCATTGTTGCCGGTCCTGCCTTGCAGACGGGCCAAATTGTGATAAGCGAACTCAGCTTCAGGATGCAGGTTCACCTCTTTGGCATAGAGCCGCATCGCCTCGTTCTGATCGCCGCGGTGCATGGAAACCGCGCCCAGATCTCCCCAAAGATCGCGCGTCGTAAAATCCAACGCCTGCGCCTGTTTCAGGTTGACTTCGGCCTGGTCGTACCTGCCGTCGCGTATTTCATTGTTGGCCTGAATCACGAGGCGCCGGGCCTGCGTTTGCGCCGGAGTGACAGGCCCGGTCGCATCGTTTTCCGAGGACATTTTACTTAGCTGCAAATACGGGACACTACCCGCGCCGCAAGCCTCGTACCAGTCCGCATAGGCCTGTATCCCGGCGACAGGAACCTTCGTCTGCAACACCGTCAATCGGCGTTCGGCAAAGAGCGATCCATCCTTGAAACGATAAGTCACTGCGCAGTCCGCGGGAGACGTATGCTGGCGAATCGCTTCTGGCAGTTCCACATTCCAGCCGTGTGGCAGCTTCATCTCGAGCGTGGACACTTCGGTGCGCAACGCGCCCAGTTCCAGCGGATACCGTGGCAGGTTTTTCCTGTCGACCTGCGGCAACAGCATCGGCCCGAAGGTGGCCGTCACCCGATTCTGGCCCCAATCCTCGGCATGATCGCGATGGTAATGAAAGTGGATCGTCAACGGCAGCGATGGATCGCCGGCATGCTCCATCTCCACGTCGGTCACCTTGCCGCCAAAGCCGTAGCTCGCGATCAGCGCCTGCACCCCCTCCTCATACTGGGACGGCGAGATCTGCCGCAATCCCATACGCAGCAACACCTCCGTGTCGTCGTGGTGGGTGATCGTAATCATTGAGTCGCTGGCGAGCTTCTCATCGAGCGACCCGGCCACCGCGAAGGTCGCCTTCTGTTCGAAAGGCAGATCCACTGGAGTGTGAGAGACTACCGCCGGCGCGGCTTGCGGCACAACCAGCACATCCTTGTCCCGTACGCCGGGCAGCAGCACGCGATAGTCCGCGACCTCGCTGGTCGAGTCGAGCCAAACCTCCTGGTTGTCGAGTGCAACCCGCGTGATCAGGTGGTTAAAGCTCGCCGGCGAGGGCACCTCACGATTGAAGCGGATACCAGGGCCTGCAAGCACCGCATCCGGCTGAAGTCCAAGTGCCAGCAGCATCGCAGCCAGAAGCGTGTGCTTGTCCTTGCAGTCGCCATACTGGTTCTCGAGCACCGCGGCGGCCGTATGCGGTTGATAGCGGCCGGTGCCCAGTGCTACACCGACGTAACGGATTTGCCCGGAGACCCAGAAGTAAACCGCACGAACCTTTTCCTCCTGCGAAGTCTTGTCCGCGGTAATCGCGGCGACTTTGGCGCGTATCGCCTCGTCGGGCTTCATCCGATCCCCCTCCAGGCCGCGGTACCACGCGCCCACGGCCTCCCAGCTGCGGAACGTCGTCCAAGCAATATCTGTCAGCGAGCCATCCGTAGCGTCCTTCTCCTGGGCCGGAGACAGCGGCTGCGACTCCTTCCCCTTCTTCAACAGCTGGGCCTCCGGTCCGACAGTCGGATCCAATTGTTTCCAGTTCCAGCGATACGTGTGCCGCCCATCGGCATCGCTTTCGGAAAGCTGCACCTTCGAATTCGGTTTCGTCCAAACCGTCAGCTGCAAGCCTTTTGGCACGTCCAGGTCGACCGTCTGATCCTCAATGACCGCGTCCCGCACGAAGTTTTCCGCGCCCCAGAACTGACCTGGAGCTTCCGCCGCCGTGCGCACAGTATGCGTCTGCCACTCCAGGGTGTCGCCGGCGCGCAGACCCTTCACCGGCAGCTGCTTGATCATCAAGTCACTATAAAACGGCGCCTGCTGGGTAACCGGAGCAGTTTGGTCTTGTACATCGCCGAGCGGGGTCTCGACTACGGTGCCGTCAGAGTGCCGAACGCGCACGTAGACAAACTCAGCATGCTGCGATTGCTTCGCATAGAGGTTGCTGATCACGCTGAACTGCCTGACGGCAATCTCGGATTGCACAGCGACCGTCATCGTTTCAGTCTGTTCGCCTGTGCCGTCGGCATTCATGTGCACGACTGTGCTGGCGTGGCGAATCACATAAGGTTCCGCTGAAAACGGTCCTGCAGGCTCGGCGGCCGCGGGCCATACAGCGAATAACCCGGCCATCGCGAGGAGAGGAGTCCGCATGGGGATGCTGAAAACTTAGCAGAAGTTCGCTGCAGACGCGATGAAATTTGCAGGCGCATAAGCTTTAACAGCCAGCCTCATCGAAAGCGTCGCTGCTACTCCGCTTGTCTTGTTCCGTCTCTAACCAGCGTCTCTACCGCGCGATGAAGCTCATCCTGGGCCCGCCCCAGCCCGGCGCGCATCGCTCCTAACCAGAGCTGATGTTCCTCGATTTGCTGCTGCGCCCGCATAATCTCCGGCTCAAGCGCCGGAAGCGCAGGGCCTCCAGGCTGAGTGCGCACGTCGACAAAGTTGCGCGCACCTAAAGCCGTGCGCATCTGTTCGCGCGAGATCGGCCGCGGGCCGGAGATCAAAGTCAAGTCGCGCTCAAGAAGCGACGTCAGGGCATCCACGGCAAAGCCGACTCCGCTCGCCGTAAGCTCTCGTACCGCGTTGCTCACCAGCAGATGCGCCGTGTGAAAGCTCATACCCGTAACGCGGACCAGCGTATCGGCGAGTTCAGTCACGGTAAGAAAATGCTCCCCGGCCGCGCTCGCCATGCGATCCGTATGAAACTCTGCCTCGCCCAGCGCACCCGTCAACAGCATCAGGCTCCGTATCCCATCTTCGAACGCCGTGTACACCAGCGGTTGCAGATCGTCTTCAGCATCGTTCATGTCGGCAAACGGCGTGTTGTGCAAGCAGCCAAAGACGCTTTGCGCTTCAAACAGCGACCGGCTCGCAAGCACGCGCACATGCTCAAGCGGTACCGGGTTGCGCTTCTGCGGCATGATGCTCGAGATCTGCACGTACGCATCCGAGAGCCGCAGAAAGTTAAACTCGGCCGTCGACCAAAGCAGCAAATCCTGCGCAAAGCGGCCGAGCGAGACCATGCCGGCGGCCAGCACAGACGCGCTCTCCAGAAGATAATCTACCGCGACGATGGCTCCGTAAGAGTTCACGGCGAGTTCCTCAAAGCCAAGCAGCCGCGCCGTCAAAAAGCGATCGATCGGAAAGCCCGTCGTCGTGATTGCGCACGCGCCCAGCGGACTGCAGTTCACCCGCCCGAACGCGGCGATCACGCGCTCGGCGTCCCGATCCAGGATCTCGATCATCGCCATCAGATAGTGGCCCAGCGTTGTAGGCTGCGCAGGCTGGTTGTGCGTGTAGGCCGGCATCAACGCGGCGCGATGCGTCCAGGCAAGGCCGGCCAGCAGCGTCGCCAACGCCAGCTGCGCCGTCAGCAGATCGAGCAAGTAGCCGCGCAGAACCATGCGGTACATGGTCAGGTCGATGTCGTTGCGGCTGCGCGCCGTATGCATTTTGCCGGCGATTTCAGGCCCGCAGGCCTCGGCCACTGTATGTTCAATCAGGAAGAACAAATCTTCAAAGCTGCCATCGTAAGGCGTATCCCGCACTGCCTGCAGGTCAAGCGCCCTGAGTGCCTGAAAGCACTGCGCGGCCTCCTGTGCGGGCATCAGGCCTTGCCGCGCAAGCATGAGCGTGTGCGCGTATTCGATCTCGAGCAGCGGCCCAAGAAAGTATTTCTTGGCATCCGAAAAAATTTGGGCGAGCACCGTATCGCGGTAGACCCGCGCTGGGAACGCTGATCCCGCGCCGGAAGAAGCACCAGTGTTCGGCGGCTGCGTAGACACGAAGACCTCAACGGCAAGACGGTTTTAGAAGTCGACCTTCACCCCAAATTGCAGGATGCGCGCCTCAAGCACAGTGCTCGTAGGCAGAAACGTAGGCGCGGTTGTAATCGCTCCAGCCGCATTCGTCGCCGCAACCGCGTTGATCGACGTGAAGTTCGAATGATTGAAAATATTGTTTCCCTCCACCACAAGCTTCGGCTGCAGGCGATCGAAATACGTGCCCAGCGTGCGGGTAAAGCGAAGGTCGGCCTGGTAGATGGAGGGAGTACGCACCGTGTTGCGTCCGACAAAGAGTGGACGGCTGGTCGCGATCGCATCGCCATTGAGCTTTGTGGCCGTGGTGATCGTCTGCTCATCCCCCGAGCTCGCATTCACCAGCAGACCAAGCTCGTTGCCGTGCAGCGCGCCATTGACATACTTATTGTCGAAGTGAGTGTCGGGCTGATAGATCACACTGGCGGTAAAGGCGTTTGGCCGGTTGACGCTGCTGTTGCCGCGATCGCGCAACGGGTCAGTCGTATCTTCTACCGGCGTGCTGAACTCGTAGCTATTGGCTTCCGGCGTGTTCGAGATGGAGTGCGACCAGGTATAAGAGGCGCTCGTCGTCAAGCCGCCCGAGAAACGGTGATCGTAGGTTGCGGTAAGTGCGTTGTAAGACGAGTTAGAGCCGATATCTTCAAGCGTGATGTTGTTCAGCGCATTGCCATTGCTGAGCGTGGGAGTAACTCGGGTATTTTTGTTGATAGCAGTCGAGAAAACCGGCCTGCCATCCGCTAGAAAACTAACCGGATTCACTAAATTAGAATTGCGCAGCAACTGCAGATTGCGTCCGTTCGTCAGGATATAGCCCAGGGTAAGCGAGTCGTTCTTGGCAAGCTGTTGCTGCACCTGCGCGTTCGCATTCCAGGTGTACTCGTTTTTGAAGCGCGATGTAAGTGCGTAGATACTCTGTGCCGGAATACTCGCGGCCGGAAGATTGGTAGGAGAGTTAGGAAAAGCCGGAACGCAGGGTGCCGGATTCGCAGCGCTGGTCGTGCAGGCGATCGACGCAATGTAGGACCCGGTTCCGACCGCGCCGTTGTTATAAAGCGGGTTGAACCAGGTGTTGGTTGGCGTTGCCTCATAGAACATGCCTCCATTCAGCCGGATGACCGTCGTCGGATGAGGCGAATACGCGATACCGACTCGCGGGGCGAAGTTGGCGAGCGGAGTACGGAAGCTCTGGGTCAACGCATAAGGTTCGCCTGCGGGCGGGGTGGGCGCGCGGTACTGGTCATAGCGCACGCCATAGGTGACGAGCAGATTCTTACCGAGCTGCCATGTGTCCTGACCGAAGAAATCGAAGAAAATAGATTGATATCCCGCACCCGGAGTACCAATGCTGGCGCTCAAGCTGGAGTACTGCGGCGTACCGGGGAGTGTCGTGCCGTTCTTCGCATTCGCGTATTGCTGAATGGAGGCGAACGTGTATTGCGTATACACGTCTTGCAATTGTGTGTCGTTATTCTTCTGAAAACCCACGCCGAACTTCATGGTATGCGCGCCTCTCACCAGCGTCACATTGTCGTTGAAGCTCGGAATCTTCTCCTGAAACTTGTCTCCCACGCCGTTCGATCCGCCAAAGTTGGCAATGCCGCTGATCGTAATCGCTGGACCGGCCCCGGTCAGCGGATCGGCCACATGGTGCTCGTTGCGGTACGGCCACGATCCGCGAAATTCATTCAGCACCACCGGCGAAAATGTAGTCACCAGCTGCGCGCCGATGATGTGCGCACGATCCTGAAAGTCGGCCGCGGCGCTCAAGGCGTACAGCCCGCCTACGTTCGTATTAAAGGGATAGCGGTTGCGAAAGTAGTTATACCGCACGAAGAACTGGTTCTTCTTATTGATGCTCCAGTCGCCGCGCACATCCACCCACTGCGCATACTGCACCTGGGCGGCGGTGCTGAAGTCCGATGCGGTCTCGCCAAGCCCTTCGAGAAGAGCCTGGTTGGCCGGCGTAATCGTATTCGCCGTCGGATTAGCGCGCTTCAGATGCTCATAGCTGACGAAGAAGAAGAACTTGTCGCGGACCACCGGGCCGCCCACCCTGCCGACAAAATCATCCACATGCAGGCTGGGCTTCACTACCCCGCCGGGAACAGCCGGATTGCAGTTATTCAGGATCGGGCAGGAGCTCGCCGCCTTCGGCCGCCAAAGATACTGCGCCTCGCCATGGAACTGGTTGGTGCCGGAGTACGTAATGCTGTTGAAAATGATTCCGGCAGTATTTCCAAACTCCGGCGCATAGCTGTTGGAGATTGTGTTGATCTCCTCGACATATGAATCCGAAATCGCAAACAGGCGCAAGCCGTAACGATCCGACTCCGTGTCCACCATGCCGTCCAGCTGATAGTTGACGCGGTCGACAAGTCCATTTGTGTTCAATGTGCGCGGTATGCCGTTTTCCGGGTTCGGATGGCCGCTCACGCCCGGCTGGAACAGGATGTAGTTATACGGATTGCGCGAAGTAAGCGGCAGGTTCTGGGTTTCGGCCTGGCCGATGGTGCGGCCAAGATCGAAGCGCGCCGGGTCGACAATAGGTGCATCGCTGGTCACCTGCACCTCGCTCGCAACTGAGCCGATCGTCAGCTGCTCATTAACCGTGGCGTCCCGGCCGGCCGTTAGCTCGACGCCGGACTGGGTCAATGGCGCAAAGCCGCTGCCATTTGCGGTGACACTGTATCTGCCGATCGGCAGCGCAGGCGCCACATAAAGTCCCACTGCGTCGGCCTTGACCGTGCGCGTATATCCCGTATCGAGATTCTTGATGACAATGTCGGCACTCGGAACCGGCGCGCCAGACGTATCCGTGATCACCCCGCGGATGCTTCCGTTGATCGACTGCGATTGACTCAACGCCGGCGACAGCTCGCCTGCGCACAACAGAGCCAGTGGAGCGCACGTTAATAGCTTCAGGAATGGACCGTTCATGGACAGACCCTCTCGCATTGCAGGTGACTGGATCGCAGCGCGGCGCACTCTCATCTGTTCTGCGGCGGCACTTAAGAAACCTTATTTAGGAAGCGTTGATTGTGTTTGTGAGCATACCACGCGTTTCGGCGATGTCAACCATCTCCATCGCCGCATTCTACGGAATGAGGCGCGCGGTTGCCGCGGCGATCGACAGCGAGACAGCGCCAAACAGCTGCGCGCGCGTGCCGAGCGCGCTCGAGCGCAGCTCGGGCTGCGCAAACTCATGGCGTTCCACCAGTTTTCGTGCAGCGGCGCACAGCTCCGGATGCGACCCGATCCCGCCGCCGATGACCACCAGTTCGGGATTCAGCAGCAGCGAGATGTCGGCCACGGCATCGGCCAGCAGACCCGCCGTGTAGGTCAGCACTTCGAGCGCCACAGGATCGCCATCGCGCGCCAGATCGAACACCTGGTCCGCACGCAGGCGCATCAGCTCCGCATTGGCTTTCGAAGGCCTTCGCTCAAGCGCCGCGCGCCATTGCGCCTCGATGCCGCCGCCACCGATCACGCGCTCGAGCTGGCCGGTTTGGCGCACCTGCATCGGCCTGCGCTCCTGTCCGCTGACGCCGAAGTAGCCTATCTCACCGGCGCACCACTGCGCGCCGTGGTGAAGCTGCCCGCGCAGGAAAATTCCCGCGCCTACACCTGTGCCGATGGCAATAAAAACAAAATTCTCGACATGGATCGCCGCACCACGGCGATACTCTCCCACCGCGGCCAGGTTGGTATCGTTTTCAACGACCACAGGCAGGTTGGTCTCGCGGTGGAGCAGGTCTCTCAATGGAACATCGTGCCACGCCCGCAGATTCGGCGCGGAGATCACAACGCCTGTGTCGACATTCGTGACGCCCGGCGCGCCGGCGGTGAGGTGCAGCAGCTTGGCCGGCAGAACTCCACTCTGCTCGCACATCGAGCCGATGCCTTGCTGGATCAAGGCACACACCGCCAAAGGCGTTTTCTGCGCTTTCAGCAGCACCGTTGACCACTGCGTCACTACGTCGCCGTTCAGATCGGCTAACATCATGCGCAGACGCGTACCGCCAATGTCCGCGGCGACCACGTATCCATGCCGCGCGTTGAAGCGGAGCATTCCCGGGGGCCTGCCTCCGCTGGACTCGCCATCGCCAATCGACTCCACCAATCCCAGGCCTTCCAAATGCGAGATGCCGCTCGAAACCGTCGGCGCGCTCAGCCCGGAGAGCCGGACCAGATCAGCCTTCGAGCACGGATTGTTCTTGCGCAAGAGGTAAAGCAAACCGCGCGCATTGGCTTGCCGAAGATGCGACGGGCGCGAGGGGGCGTTCTGAACAGTCATGGGCTGGACTCTCGACATGCGGCTCTCGACATCTCCGAGTCTCTCACGAGAGAATGCCGCGAAAAACGTTAACTAAGGAAACTTTACAAAGTTGAAACATGCACGATACCCGTGGAAAGTCACGCAGACGGCGTGCTCCCAGCGCTGTGCGAGAAGGTCCTGTTCTTACGCATGCGCCGTGAGCTTCACGGCCTTGATCCTGGAAGTGATCCGCGGCAACTGCTCGCCGATGCCACCGCGGTCGAGTGCGGCGTCAACCTGGAATTCTCATTGCTGCGCATAGAGAGACGGCCGATCGCGCGGCAAGCAGCAGCGCCGCGCCATGCCACGAAAAAACTGCGCTCAACCCGGACAGCAGTTGAGCGCAGCCTGTAGTCCTACTCACTGTTAGAAGTGCAGCGCAATCTCCCCTGTCACCGTTCTGGGTGAGACATAGTGCGTACCCGAGAAGGTGGACAGGTAGTTGTACAAGGCGTATTTGTTGGCTAGATTGATCGCGGTAACCCGCGCCGCGAGTTGATACCGGTCACCGCTGCCGAAATGCTTGATGTTGTTATCCCCAAGCTCCATGTCGAAGAGGTTGCGGTTGGCGATGCGCTGCGGATGATGATCGTCGTCCTCCACGCCGGGAGCAGGAATGTTGATCAGCTTCGAAGTCAGCCCGGCCGCGTCACACTGGCTGAAGCCGGAGGTGACAGTTGCCTTGACCCCATCGCAAACCAACCCGGCCGTGAACTGCTCGTCGTAGGTTAGGCCGCTCAGGTCGATCTCGGGTTTGCCGTTGACCAGCAGCGGGTTACCGTTGGCATCGAAAGAGAAGCCCGCGCAGGCGCTGTTCGGATCGGTCACGTTGTAGCAGGGAGCGGAACCGGCGACCAGGCCGCTGTCGAACTTCCAGTTGAAGGAGGTGTAGGCGCTCTTGCGGAAGGGCAGTTTGTATTGCAAGTGCGTCGTCTGGTTGAATCTTTCATCGTGGTCGATGCGGAAGGGATAGCCGCCCGGCGCTCCGACCGAGGCGCCCACGCCCCCGATCTGCGGATTGAAGAACCGTGCCGCGACCGACGACATGGTCACGCGTGCGGTCAGGCCGCGTACCTCCGTCAGCGTGCCGGCAATCGTAAAGCCCGGGATCTTCGAGTTGTGCCACTCGATAGGGAAGGTGATGGGCGTTGCACCCAGTACGCTGAAGTCGTAGGCGTTGTGCGTGTATTTGGTGATGTAGTCGCCGCTCAGCACAAAGTGGCGCGAGATACTTTGTGAAAGTCCCGCATGAATCTCATTGCGGAAGCCTGGGTTGAACGGAGCGGGAGTGCAGGGCCCGAGCGTCAGAAAAATGGCCTGAATGACCGGATTGAGACAGCCCTGGCTGGAGAGCACCAGGTTTTCATTGAAGGGCGTCTCCTGCGTGCGGGCGTAAGAGGCTCGCAATACCGTGCCGGTCCGCTTGAAGCTGTAGGAGAGCCCGACACGCGGTTCAGCCTGCCGCTGGATAGCCAGCCCATTGTAAAAGTCTCCGCGCACACCAAGGTTGAAAAGCCAGTTGCCGGCCTTCAGGTTATCTTCCCCGTAGAGCGCGAGTTGCTTGACATCCGTCTGGCCGTGAAAGGCGTAGTACGTGCCGCCTGACGTCAGATTGTACGGCGCAAGGACCGGGTTGAAGTTGGGATTGCTCGCAAAGGCGCCGGCGCTGCACTGATTGGGTGCGGTCACCGGGTTGCCGTTGTTGTCGAAACAGAGAGGATTCAGCGTGGGATCGACAATGCCCACCTGGTCGTTCTCGCGCAGAAAGGTCTGCTCATACACGCCACCCAGCTTGAAGTTGTTCCGGCCGCGCACGTAGGAGACATCGGCATGGACGCCGGCATTGGTCAGCGAACGCTGCTGTGCGACTGACTCCTGCTGGATGGGTCCAAGGTCGGCAAGCGGGTTGTTGCTTGGAAAATAATCGTAGAGATCCTGACGTATATAGGGCCCGAAGTTGAACACCGCGGCATCGCTTAGCACCTTCGTATAAGTGGGCGAAATATTGAAGGTCTGGATCTTCGAGCGCTGATCGGTCAAACCGGGTGTTGTGCCGGCCGCGGCGAACCCGATCTGGGTGTCGTAGCTGTTGGGCGTCTGAAACCAGGACCGTGTGTACTGCAGGTTGGTGTGCAGCGTGGAGGCGGGACCGAACTGGTAGTCGACGCGGTCGAAGAGGTTTTCCTCGTTTCCTTTGTCGTGGTAAACGATGAACTCAGGCGCGTCGAGAAAGCGGCCCGACTGCAGCACGTTGCCCGCGAAGAAGTTGCCGAACTTCTCCGTGCCCTTGGCAAGCTCGATGCCCACGTTGGTGGTGCCGAAGGTGCCATAGGAAGCATGCAGTGTGCCCGTCAGCTTCTCCACGCCCTGGCCGGAGCGGGTGGTGGCGACGATGACGAGGCTGGTCTTATCGCCGTACTCGGCCGGCGGCGCGCCTTCAATTACCTCCAGCGACTGGATGGCCGCGGCGGGTACCTGGTTGGAGAAGACCTTGCTCTGCTGGTCGGTGACAGGCTGTCCGTCGATCGAGAACGAGACCTCATTGTGATCGCCGAGTCCGTGCAGCAAGCCGTTCGAGTCGGCGGCTACGCCAGGCGAGAGCTCGGTAATGATGGAGCTCAGCTCAGAGCTCGGCGTCTCGACCGGCAGCGTGTCGATGGTGGAGCGGTCGATATCGGTGTGGAAATGAGGATCGTTCTCATTCAGGTCGGGAGCGGCCTCTACCGTCACACTGGAGGTGGAACCGAGAACCTGCAGCGCAATCGGAACGCTGATCGGCAAAGCCGACTCTACATCGATATCCCTGGCCGCGGGCGCGAAGGCCGAACTCGTCACCGATACTCGATAGGGATTGAACGGCAGATTGTAGAAATGAAACTGTCCGGAGCCGTCCGCCACCACGGTGCGTGTATAGCCGCTCACGGGGTTCGCCAGGGTCACCTTGGCTCCGGGCACCACGGCCCCGGTTGGGTCGCTAACCGTGCCGCTGACCAGTCCGGAGGTGCTCTGTGCCATTGCCGGGCCGGCGGTCATCACGCTTGCGAGCGTGCACGAGAGAGCAAATGTATTCCTGGGATTGAACTTGAAACCTTGCATACCATACTCCTGTCTGGCGAAGAGCTCAGAGGTCCGAAAGGCTCGGCTCTTCGATTCCAAGATGCAGACTGCGCATCCATCTCGAAACATTCAGCTGGACAGTCAACGCGCCGGTCTCCGGGCCGCATCAAGCGTCGAACTCACGAAAGCAAACAACTATCCACGAGAGAATGCGGGAGGAGGCCTGCTGAACTGCGAAAACGGCAATACGCGGAAGGCAATTCGATCCTGAACCAATGCAACACGATCGTCCAACCAAGCCAGTGTTCGCGCATCGTCCCCGATGCCGGAAGGCATCGCACTATGCATCGCCATGCACAGCGGACACGTTGCCTCTCCTCTAGGTCGGGAAGCGAAATCCGCATGCAAGACGGCCTTGGCGCTGGCATGAGGCAGCCACTCGCCGTGAACATGATGCGCCTGGGCGGAGCTCGCGACAAGCATAAGCAGCAAGCTGACGACTGCCGCCAGCCGCACCCACAGGGGATGCGCCGGAAGCACGATCGCGGGTTGGCTTTGTCTTGTCATGGCATTCAGCTCAAACTGGCTTTTCAAAAACACGCATCCACTCGATCAGGCTCGCGCAGAGCTTTCCATTCAAATGACGGATGCATCGCTTGATGCAACTCTACCATTGCTAACGATTCTCTACTCTTGTTAGGACCTCGCGCATTGGGCGCGAACTGTGTTCTACCGGCAAGCCGCGCAATTTCCGGACAGGAAAAACTCATGGCCGGTCACCCGGAAGCCCTTGGGAAGATTGGGCTTGAACTGAACGCTGCAGCCGGGCATTTCGAAAATCTTGCGGCATTCATTGCAGCGAAAATGATGGTGGTGTTCCTTCCCCGCAACCTCGTAGCGCGCGGTCTCCCCAGGCAGAGCGATCGCGGTCAGCCAGTTCTCTTCAAGCAGCGTTCCAATATTGCGATAAACCGTCGCGATGCTAATGCCTTCCACCAACTCTTTCGCATAGTGGAGCGTCTCTTCCGGAGAAAGTGGGCGGTTTGCGCTCAGGAAAGCCGTCCGAATCGCATCTTTTTGCTTTGTCTTTCTGGATTGCACGATCAAAGCCTTTTATCCTCTCTGGAGTGGCTGTCGCAAGACGAAGCCCCGGGCGGTCCCACGAAGATCATAGCACTAATGAGAAATGTTTCTTTTTAGAGCTGATCCTCACAAGCAAGTTGTCCTTCTTCGCAGTAAGCGAGGATCTGCTTTTCGCTTGATAGGACGCAACTTCGCATTGAACAAACTTTTTCTCGTCATGCTCGCAAAGCCGGAATTTCCGAATTGGCTTTCGCTGCTGCTTGTTTTCTGCGGATCGGCTTAATTCTTAAGCCATCAGGAACGTTTACCGGGCATCCATGGCTGTCAAGTGCCTGTCACCCGTAAGACCAAGCCTCTCAATCGTTTACATGTGGCATAGATCCCCACCCAAGCTGTTATTCTAGAAATAGACCTCTTGCTCAACCAGAGCATCGCCCATCCCATCTACAAGCGGGAGCGATCTTCTATCTGGAAGACCTGGCCGGTAACTCATTCAGGACTTTACCCGGGTAATGTCCAGACCTAACCTATTCCGTTTGAATAGTTTAGGACTTTTTGCGTGGGGTGAGGGGGGACTCGTCATCCCTTTCCCTTCAACCCCATCGCCGCCATCACCATCTGCAGATCCTTCCACGCCTCCCCTTTCTGGCGCGGATCGCGCAGCAGAAATGCCGGATGGTACGTGATCGCCGTCTTCGCCCCGCGCACCTCATGGAAGCGCCCGCGCAGCGACGCCAGCGACTGTTTCACCCCAAGCAGGTACATCGCCGCCGTCGCTCCCAGCGCCACCACGAACTCCGGCTGCACGATGTCGATCTGCTTCACCAGAAACTGCGTGCATGTGTTCGCTTCGACCGGCTCCGGGGCACGATTCGCCGGCGGCCGGCACTTCACGATGTTCGCAATGTAAACCTCTTCGCGCCGCAGTCCCATGGCGGCGATCATGTTGTTCAACAGCTGCCCACTCTTACCCACAAACGGCAGCCCTTGCGCATCCTCATCCGCACCCGGCCCCTCACCGATAAACATCAGCCGCGCCTTGGGGTCGCCGTCTCCGAACACAATCGTCCGCCGCCCCGCGTAGGCCAGCGGACAACGCGTGCAGTCGCCGATTTCTGCCCGCATCGCAGCCAGCGCAGCCGCGCGCTCCGGAGCCGCCACCCGTATCTCGGGAAGCGAAGCCAGCGCATGCAGCGGAATCAGTTTCGCCATAGGAGGCTCCCCAGGAACGGCCAGAGGCGCCGCTTCCAACGCAAAGACATCAGCCGCCTCAACTAGCGGAGGCGGTGAGTTCGATACACCGAGAGCTTCAGGAGGAACAAAGGTTGAGGATGCCAGGCCTGCCATGGATTCGGCTTGCCCGTGCGCGGCCGCGCCTGTCCTGTAAAAATCCAGCACGCCCAGATCGCGGTAGTACTCCACGTACGCGCGAAGCTGTACGAGCTCATCGCCTGCTGCCACCATCTCCCAAGCTTACAGCGGCTTGAGCGAGAGCGAGTCATCCACCGCCGGGGCCACAATCCGCTCCGGCAGCACAAACGTCACGAACCCTTGACGAATCTCGTCTTGGGCCACGCGACACGCCTTCATCGACTTCGAGTTCGACAACGGAGGAGCGCCCGATTGAAGCTGCCGGGCGCGGCGAGCCGCACCCTTAACCAGGCTGTACTTGTTGAACAGTGCATTGTCCACGGACATACGTTCACTCCTATTAAGTTTTTGGCTGTGCGTTGAATGTATCCCAAAACGTTGCTTCAGACCAGCTTCCGTCCGGGACACTTCCAGCATAGGGCCTGCGTGCATGGATCGGCGCACCGGCCGTCTACAACTTTCGGGCCGCTCACTATGGTCTTCTAAAAGCTCGCGAGCGCTTTCAACAAGCGTTCGGAAGGCGCAGCCGTCCGGCAACTCGCCGCCAGCTCTCGCACACCATTGCCGCCGCCACGTTCCGTCAGCACAATCGCCCGCAGCTCGGCCACCGCTTCATCCAGAACATCGTTGACCAAAGCGTATTTGTAGTCGTGCACACGGGTGACTTCTCTGCGCGCCTCCGCCAACCGCCGCTCGATCACTTCCTGCGACGTCACATGCTCCGCCTCGCTGCGCATCCGCAGCCGCCGCTCCAGAACATCCGGGCTCGGCGGAAGGATGAACACCGACACGGCCTCCGGCACCCGCTCTGTTACCTGCAGCGCCCCCTGCACATCGATGTCCAGCAGCAAATCCCTGCCCGCCGCGCGCGCATGATCGAGCGCGGCCGTAGCCGTGCCGTAATAATTGCCGAACACCTCGGCCCACTCCAGAAACTCGCGCCGCTCCATCATCGAGCGAAACGTCTCGCGCGAGGTAAAGTGATACTCGCGTCCATCGGTCTCACTGCCGCGCGGCTGGCGTGTCGTATAGGAGACGGAAAACTCCAGCCCTTCTACCAGCGAGCGAACCCGGCCTACCAGCGTCGACTTCCCGGACCCCGACGGCGCCGAAACAATAAACAAGATTCCTGCCATAATCGTGTCCCGTTAGTCTATCGTTTCCACTCCGCTTTCCATCACTCCAGGTTTTGCACCTGTTCCCGAGCGCGCTCCAGCCCTACCTTCATCTCCAGTCCAATCTCCGTCAGGCGCAGTCCTCCAGTGGCCCCTCCCGTCTTCGACAGCAGCGTATTCGCTTCGCGATGAATCTCCTGCAGCAGAAAATCCAACGGCCGTCCTATCTCCCCTCCATCTTGCAGTAACTCCAGAAATCGCTCCAGGTGCGTGCGCAGCCGAACCAGCTCTTCCTCGACATCGCCGCGCGCCACCAGCAGAGCAGCTTCGGTCAGCAGCCGCTCCTCGTTGAGAGGTACGTCTCCCACCAGATCGCGCAGACGCGCCTGCAGACGCGCCAACTCCGTCTCCGCCACTCCTTCCCGCAGCTGCCGCGCCTCCGCCGTCAACCGCAGCAGATTCCGCAGATTGACCTGCAGGTCCGCAGCCAACGCCTGCCCCTCCGCATGCCGCGCCTCATTGAAGCGCTCCAGCAGCTCTTGCATTCCGCCCAGCACCGCACCTTCTAGGACCGCCGCATCGAGCGCCGCTACCGCAGCCGACATCACCCCAGGCATGCGCAGCAACCCGTTTAAATCCGGCTCCTGCGCCGTCTCATAGCGTTCCGCAGCCTGGCGGAAGCCTCGCACATATGCCTCCAGCAGCGCCTCATCCACCTCTACCCGCGCCGCACCAGCCGCCTTCTCGAGCACCAGCGTCAGCTCCACATGTCCTCGCCGCACCGCCACCTTCACGCATCGCCGCAGCGCAGCCTCAAGCGCCTCGAGCCCAGCAGGAACGCGCACCGCAAGATCCAAATGACGATGGTTCACCGCCTTGATCGTCAACGTAAAGCTCCGGCCGCCCGCTGTTTCCGCATCGAGTGAACCAGACACGCTGGCAAATCCCGTCATCGACATCACCCGGCTCATGCTGCCCCTTCCACTTGCGCCACATCTTCTCTATCGGCAGTCTCGCCAGAATCTTGAGTAAATTGCAGGTCATATAAGCGCCGGTATGTCCCAGAACGCGCCAGCAGCTCCTCGTGCGTGCCTACCTCTGTAATCCGGCCCGCCTCCAGCACCACAATCCGGGTCGCACGCCGCACCGTTGACAGCCGGTGCGCAATCATGAATGACGTCCGTCCCTCCATCAGGTTGCCCAGCGCCGCCTGCACAAACGCCTCGCTCTCCGTATCGAGCGCGCTGGTCGCCTCATCCAGGATCAGAATCGGCGCGTTCTTCAGGATCGCCCGTGCAATCGCCAGGCGCTGCCGCTCGCCCCCGCTCAGACGCGCCCCCTTCTCGCCGATCCGCGTCTCATATCCCTGCGGCATGCGCAGGATGAACTCATGCGCCAGAGCCATCCGCGCCGCCTCTTCCACCCGCGCAAACGGCACATCCGGCTGCCCGTACGCGATGTTGTTGCGCACCGTGTCGTTGAACAGCACCGTCTCCTGGGTCACCTTGCCGATCTGCCGCCGCAAACTCGCAATCGAGAGATCGCGCAGATCGTGTCCGTCGATCGTAAGGCTGCCCGATGTCACATCGAAAAAGCGCGGAATCAGGTTCACCAGCGAGCTCTTCCCCGCCCCGCTCGGCCCCACCAGCGCAATCACCTCGCCGCGTTTCACTTCAAGCGACACGCCCGTCAGCACCTTCTCGCGGTTCCTGCGATCGCTCTTCGTCTCATCCTGGTAATCGAAATCCACATCGCGAAAGACGATCGTGTCGCGAAAGCCGTTCAGTGTGCGCGCCTTCTTCTTTTCGACCACATCGTCCTGCGCATCCATAAACCGGAAGATCTCCTCCGATGCGCCCAGCGCCTGCTGAAAGCTGTTGTAGAACAACGCAAACTTGCGCACCGGGTCGTACAGCGAGAATGTCGCAAACAAGAACGCGATAAACGATCCCGGCGTCATCTGGTGCGCCTTGATGGCTTCTCGTCCAATCAGCAGAAGCAGCGCAATCCCAATCGATCCCAGCGCATCCATCAGCGGCGAACTGATCGCCTGCACACTCACGGACTTCAGGTTCGCACTCAGCAGGCGCTTGGCCGCGTGGCGAAACCGCGCCATCTCCCACATCTCCATGCCGAAGGCCTTCACGATGCCGTTGCCGGTAATCGTCTCGTGCAGGATGTTTTGGATCTCGGCCAGCTTGTCCTGGCCGGACCGCGTCGTCTGCCGCACCCCGCGCCCGATGCGCCGCGCCGAGGAGATGACCACCGGCACAAACAACAGCAGCACCCACGCCAGCCTGCCGCCATAAAAGATCGCCGCGCCCAGCGTAAATAAAAACGTGAACACCTGCTGCAGCGCATCGCCCAGCACCGCGGACATGGCCGTCTGCACCCGCTCGATATCGTTGATCAGTGTCGAGAGCAGCGTACCCGTCGTGTGCTTCTGAAAGAACGCCATCGAGCGGCGCAGCACCGCGTTGTAGAGATCGTTGCGCAGATCCGTAATCATCCCGAACCCGGCATAGTTCACGCAGTACGTGCCCACGTAGTCGCACACCGATTTCACCAGCGCCGAAGCGATCAGCGCATAGGCCACCACCGTCCACGCATTATGAAAATGATTCGGAACCAGAAAGTGCAGGTCGATCATCCGGTGCAGCGAAGCCACCGGAATTCGCAGCAGATCGGCCGGCGGCGAATCCGGCTGCAGCACCCGGTCGAAGATAGGCTTGATCAGCATCAGCCGCAGCGCAGCCATCGCGCCAACCACCGCCATCAGCACCACCGAGCACAGCGTGAAGAACACATACGGACGCAGATAGCTTAGCAGCCGGACGACCCGTCTCAAGCCTGCACTCCCCGTACATTCCGCCGTTCTCGCACCCCGGCTATTCTACCGTTCCATCCGCTTGAGGCGCGCAGTGCGCGTCCGGATGCTCATGCTGTTCCATCATCCACCGATCCATCATCGTCCCCGCACATCGCGCGCCGCAGAGATGCTTCACCCCTGGCTCATGCGCCTGTCGGGCTTCCCACCGTGAAAGCTTCAGCAGCGGCTGGTCCATCGCGCCACCCGCGCCCGGCACGCACCCCATCGACATCAACCACCACTGCTCGTTATCCGTCTTCTTGGTCCCGCACACATCGCATTGGTAGTTCTCACTGAGTGACATCGCCGACTCCTCCGTCGTTTTACCGCGGCATATCCCGATGTGCCGCCTTCACCCGATAACTCGCCATCTCCAGCCTGCGCTTCATCTCCTCGGCAATAAACACCGACCGGTGCTGTCCGCCGGTACACCCAAATGCCACCGTCAGATAGCTCTTTCCCTCCTGGATATAGTGCGGCAAAAGAAACTCCAGCAGCTCCGCCGTCTTCTTCAGAAACTCCTCCGTCTGCGCAAAGCTCTGCACATACTGCGCCACCTTGGGGTGCTTGCCGGTCAACTCGCGAAACTCCGGGACAAAATGCGGATTGGGCAAAAATCGCACATCAAATACCAGATCCGCGTCCGTCGGCACGCCATTCTTGAACCCAAAACTCATGCAGGATACGGTTAGCGTCTGCTCCGGCGCACCGCGTCCTTCAAACTGCGCGTTGATGTGCGCCCGCAGTTCATGAACGTTGAACTTCGTCGTGTCTAGCAGGATGTCCGCGACATTCCGGATCGGATCCAGCCGCTTGCGCTCTGCCCGGATCGAATCCGGCACGGTCTCTTCACGTCCCAGCGGATGCGGCCGGCGCGTCTCTGAAAACCGCCGGATCAACGCCTCTTCGCTCGCCTCCAGAAAGACCACGCGCGTGCTCAGCACCTTGCGCACCTTCTTCAAAATTGAAGGAAACCGCTCCAGCCGCATTCCTTCGCGCACGTCGATCACCAGCGCCGCCCGCGTAATCTCCGCCGACGACCGCACCAGATCCGCAAACCGCGGAATCAGGTCGAGCGGCAGATTGTCCACCGAGTAGTAGCCCAGATCCTCAAAGGCCTTCAGCGCCGAAGCCTTGCCCGCCCCGCTCATTCCGGTCAAAATCACCAGTTCGCCATGCGGGGTAGGGACGATGTCGGTCGCGCGCCGAGCCTTCTTGAGCGCCCGCTTCTCGGTCCCATGCACGCCACTCGCCTTCGCCGCCAGCTTGGACGCGTCTACTTTCTTCGCTGCCATGCGAGAATCCTAGCATCGCCAGGCAGCCGGCCTGGTAAGCCTAACGCCCGAGCGCCGGCGTCACCACATCCAGCAACGGCTCCGCCGAGTCCGGCTTGGCCTGCCGCTCGATCGTCAGCTTGCGTTCCTTGTGCTTCATCGCCTGCGCCTCCACCTTGCGCAACGCCTCATGCAGCACCGTCTGCATCTCCGTCCCTTCACTCTCCGCTACCAGCGGCTCATTGGCCGCCATCAGCGTCACTTCGGCAATCTTCCGGTGTTTGTCCTCGGTCAGAATCACATGCGCGCTCACCAGCCGTGGAATCAGCTGCGCCATGCGCACAAGCTCCGCGTCGGCCAGCGCCTTGAGTTTAGGGGTTACGGTAGTCCCACGTCCGGTATATTCAAGCTTCATCCAAGCACCTCGACAGGAGTAGATTCCCGCAAACTTCCGCGTAAGGGCTATCTTACTCGCCTCTGATGGGTCGAGGGAATCTGCATATCTTCGCGATACTTCGCCACCGTTCGCCGCGTCACGTTGATGCCCTGCGCCCGCAACTCCGCCGCCAGCCGGTCATCGGTAAACGGCCTGCGCGAGTCTTCCTCTTCAATCAGCTTTTTCACCTTGCGCTTCAGCAGCACCAGCGGCAAATCTCCGCCCTCCGGACCATTGACGCCCTCGGAGAAGAAGAACCGCAGCTCATACACTCCTTGCGCCGTATGCACATACTTGTTCGCCACCGCGCGGCTCACCGTGGAAGGATGCACGCCGATCTCCTCGGCCACCTCCTTGATCATCATCGGCCGCAGCGCCTGCTCGCCATGCTCCAGAAAATCCGTCTGCCGGCGGATAATCACCTCGCACGTCCGCACAATCGTGTTCTTCCGCTGCTCGATGTTCCGCAGCAGCTGGATCGCGCTCCGGTAGCGATCCTTCACATAATCGCGGACCTCCTTCTCCGTCTTCTTCTCCCGCATCATGCGCCGATAGCCCCCGTTCAGGCGCAGCGTCGGCAGATCCTCTTCATTCATCAGCACGACGTAGTCTTCATCGCGCTTCACAAACGCCACATCCGGCTCAATCAACCGCGTCTCGGACTGGTTGTACCGCTGCCCAGGCCGAGGATCGAGCTTGCGCACAAACTCAACCGCCGCCTGCACCTCTTCCGCGCTGCGGCCGCAGCTCTTGGTCAGCTCCCGCATGTCCTTCTTCTGCAAGAGCGGCAGACAATCGCGCACAATATGCGCCACCACATCGAAGATCTTCGCATCGCGATCGCCGCCCGCCTGCGCAGTTTCGCGGCGCAGCGCTGCAAGCTGGATCTGCAGGCACTCCCGCAAATCCCGCGCACCCACGCCCACCGGGTCCAGCTGATGCATCAGCTCACGCGCGCGCACCACGGCATACAAACACTCATCGCGCCGGGAGCTTTCAAGCGGAGCCGCCAGGTCCATCTTGCCGTCGAAGCCCAGCACCCGTGCATCCTGACCATCCCAAAGCCGGCTCGCCCGCAGCTTCGCCGTCCCTCGCTCAAACGGAATCGGCTCCGGAAGCTCCGCCGCCTTCAGCGCCTCTTCGAGAGCCGCCGCAAGCTCCGCATCCGTCGCCGTCAGGTACCCGCACTCATCCAGATTGCCGATGATCAGCTCAGCCGCGGCCCGCGTCTCCTCGCTCAGCTTCAGCGATCCCAGCTGCCAAAGCAGGTGATCGCTCAGCGTGCTCGGCTGCGCCAGAAAATGCTCGAACGAAGGCTTGTCGTAATCTTCAAAGTTCGATAACGACGTCTTGAAACCGGGGTCCAGGTAATCCTGGAAGTAGCTGCCGAAATCGATCTCTTCAAACGGGTCTTTCTCTACCCGCGCCGTCTCCTCGGCCACCGCCTCCGCCGAGCGCTCGCGATCGCCTTCGAGCCCCGCCAGCTCGTCATAGGAAGCAACGCACTCCTCAATCTCCTCAAGCACAGGATTCTCAATCATCTCGGCGTTGATCATGTCCTTCAACTCAAGCTTGTTCAGCGCCAGCACGCTGACCATCTGCACCAGGCCGGGGGTCAGCACCTGCCGTTGCGAAACCTTCAGATGAAGTTTGGGTTGCAGTAACACGGGTCGCCCTTCTTTCCAAGTCCAGCCTTGCGCAGCCTGATTTCCTGACTCTGTTGGGCTTCAGTCTACACGTCCGCAAAGGTCCCGTGCAGCCTCGTCCGTGCACCTTTCGGAGGAGTGCGCAGCCAATTTCGTGCTACGCTATGCACTCCGCTCAGACGAAACTAAGCACGAAGATCATGGAGAACACACCGCCTCTCCACAGGTCTGCCTCCGTACTTCTCTGTGCACCCTCTGCGTACTCTGTGCTCGTCTTATTACGTCTTCGGGCTCGTCTTTAGACTGCTAATCCATCGAAAACTTCTCACCCAGATAGATCCGCTTCACCTCCGGGTCGCGGCCCAGCTCTCCCGGCGTCCCCGTCTTGAAGATCTTTCCCTCATTGAGGATGTACGCACGGTCGGTCACGCTCAGCGTTTCCTTCACGCTGTGGTCCGTAATCAACACGCCGATGCCGCTCGCCTTCAGCTGAAAGATAATCTGCTGCAGCTCGAGCACCGCAATGGGGTCGATTCCCGAGAACGGCTCGTCCAGCAGAATAAACGCAGGCGCAATCGCCAGGCAGCGCGCAATCTCCACTCGCCGCCGCTCGCCGCCGCTCAACGCATACCCTCGCGTCTTGCGCACATGCCCCAGGTTCAGCTGCTCAATCAGCCGCTCGGTCCGCGTGCGCCGCAGCGTATGATTCACCTCGCGCCCTTCCAGCACCGCCAGGATGTTCTCCTCGACGGACAGCTTGCGAAACACACTCGGCTCCTGAGGCAGATAGCTGATCCCATGCCGCCGCGCACGCAGATACATCGGCAGCCGCGTGATATCCACATCGTCCATCATCACGCGCCCCGCATCCGGACGAACCAGGCCCACAATCATGTAGAAGCTGGTCGTCTTCCCCGCTCCATTCGGTCCCAGCAGCCCCACCACCTCGCCCTGCGCAATCTCAAGGCTCACCCCGCGCACCACCTCGCGCTCCCCATAGGACTTGCCGATCGCCTCCGTGCGCAAAATCCTCATCCTTTCACCCTAAAGCAAAGAAGCTGTCGGCAGGGAGAACAAACCACGGATACTCCTTTTCTAGTTGTTCTAACGTTAAAGCAGTCTGCTAGCTGATTTCTCCCGGAATTGCCATCCTTCGCCGTAGACGGAGGATCTGCTTTTATAGATAAGTGACAGCTACACCCGCAGAAAGTTGCTCCAGCTCGGCGACATAAACTTGAACATCCTCTCAACTATCCATACATGGAAAAGCAAGTTGAAACGGAATCCATGACTAACCCGCGCACAGGCCCGTTTTTACGTCTATAGGGGAGCTTGTCCGCACGGCAACGAAGCCAGGCAGAAGTTATCTCCGTCTTGATAAGCTGGTGGTGTGACTGGGGCAGTTCTCTCCTGCTCTATCCCTTTCATCCTGATCGAGCGGCACATGAAATACAGTGCGGCCTATGATAACTGAGCTACATATGGGACAGACTTCGACCGGAGCACGGACTAGTGATGCTTGAAACTATGCAGTGCGATCCGGAAGGTGGCCAGGGACGCTTGGCGGTCGAGCAGGACGGCGCTGGAGGCCGACGCGGAAGAGGACCTCGAGGATGCGTACGGCGGCTTTGAGCGAGGCTTTCCAATCTCCGGAGACCTTACTGACGCCGCCGATGCGGCAGCGGTAGTCGACCGTAATCTCCCGGATGCGGAGGTGGTGCTGGGCGGCCTTGATCTGCATCTCGAGGTTCCAGCCGTAGGTGAGCTCAGACATCTGCAGCTGCTCGAGCGAGGAGCGGCGGATGGCGCGGAAGGGTCCCATGTCGGTGTAACGGACGCCCTGAAAGAGACGCAGGAGGAAGCCGACGAGGTGGCCGGCGAAGACCTGGCTGGGGAGCATGGAGCCGGGCTCGCGGCGGCCTCGGATGCGCGAGCCGAGGACGAAGTCGGCCTGATTGTCGGCGATGGGCTGGACGAGGGCGGGCAGGCCGGCGATGAGGTCGGAGCCGTCGCCGTCCATGTAGACGAGGATGTCGGAGGCGGGGTCGGCAGCCTGGGAGCCGGCGAGGCAGGCGGCGCCGTAGCCTCGGGGAGATTGAATGATGCGCGCTCCGGCGTTGCGGGCGATCTCGGCGGTGCGGTCGGTCGAGCCGTTGTCGACGACGACGCACTCGCGGATGAGGGGCCAGGGCATTTCGCGGACGACCTGGCCGATGGACTCGGCTTCGTTGAGGGCGGGGATGATGATGGAGATTTGGGGCACGTTAGAGCGCGAACCGAAGAACGTGCCAAATCTGAGCGGGGTCGAGATCAAAGGTGAAGGCGATCTCCGCGACGCTTTCTCCCAGTTCGTAGCTTTCGAGGATGGCGTCGGCAGTAACGCGGGAGTGCTTAAGGATGGGAGCTCCGGAGACCTTGCCCGGAACTATCTCGACTTGTTCGCAGCCTGCCCAGTTCATGTTGTTCCTACCGTTCTCAGAATAGACTAGCGCGTCCTCTTACTCGAGGTATTCCGCTGGTTTAGCGGAGCGGCAAAGTTACGGGACAGGGCTCCGCTGATAGCCAAACATCCGTAATGTACTGTTTCAGTGAAGAGATGACGGGCTCATCTTGAAGATGGCTAATCAGGAAGGCTCGCTTTCCCGCATCCTTCATTGATGCGCCTACGTGGTAATATTCGCTTTCGTCTATGACGATGAAACGATCGTGAAAGTCCGTTGTCGTGCGAACTTCTACTGCGATCCCGCTATGCTGTTGGCGGAATTTCGTCATCTCTATAGCGAAGTCGCTCTTCAAATTCTTCGTGGTCGTCAGTAGTTGGATAGACAGTGTCCCGGGACCAACCGCGCCGAGCGTTGCGAAAAGCCAGTCTGCCATGAAAGGGTCCACGATGCTTATCTTCTGGGCAGCCTTCCTAAGAATATCTCTTATTGCCACATAGGCGTCATATTGTGAGCCTGCTGGGAAAAACTGTTCGCTTAGTAGGGCATCCTGTGTCTCTAGTCTTCCGTCTTCAGTGACAGTCCATCCAATATCGCCAAGGTGTTCGACCAGCTTCTCTTTGATCTTCCTGCTGTCTTGCCTGCTCCATAGTTCCTTCGCCACTACTGCACAAAAAATACCTTTGTCCTGATCTGCCAGAGCTCTGTACGCCGAATCGATGGCAGGCTTATAGGCCCGGATTCTGGTCTTATGAGAATACCCAGCCTGTTGGTCCAGCACAGGCCAACTCATGGCTATTCCTGTCAATCCAATTGCGTTTTCTAAGAAATCGGAATCGCTGATCGAATACAGGGTCGTAGAGACAGGCCCCCAAGGATCGAATTTGTGCACCATCTTGAATCAGCCTTAATTCAGCAATTTGAGATGTGGGAACATCCTTAGTGGCCCAAGACATTCGGTCTTGACTCTCAAGAGAGAGCAAGCCAGCTAGACGTGGGACTCATAGTTACAAGCTCCAGCGCAAACCGCAGTTGGCGCAGGCCGGGGGTGGGGCGCTGGTGAGGAGGCCTTCGCGGAAGTGCTGGTAGTCGTTGCCATTCCAGATCTCGCGGAGGGAGTTCTGGGTGGCGTCGCCGAGGGTGAAGCTGCCGTAACCCTTCATGCTGAAGGGGGCGATGCAGCACGGCAGGACCCGGCCGTTGGCGGTGATGTACATGAGCGACCAGGGGCGGCGGCAGAGGGACCAGGGGGCGTCGTCGCGCTGCTTGCGGATGGACTCGCCGGGGTCGACGGCTCCGGAGGCGGAGAACATGACGCCGAGCGAGGCGGCGACGTCCTGGGCTTCCTGGATGAGAGCCTCTTCGCGGCTGGTGGTGTGCTCGAAGAGGGCGGACTCGGCGCGGGCGAGGGACTGGTCGCTCATGGGGTCGTCAAAGAAGACGAGGCGCTGGAGGTAGACCTCGAAGACGCCGACGCTGTGGGCGAGGCGGACGAAGTTGGGGAGCTGGTCGACGGTCTCGCGGAGGCCGGTGAGCCAGAGGCTGACGCGGGGTTTGGGAGCGTTGAGCTCGCGCTGCATGCGGGTGAAGTTGCCGACATTTTCGACGATCTTGGCGAAGAAATCCTTGCCGCGGACCATCTGGTAGACCTCGGACTCGGCGGCGTCGAGCGAGACGCGGAGCTCGTCCAGGCCGGCGTCGATCAGGGCCTTGCCGTTGGCGGCGTTGAGCAGCGTGCCGTTGGTGTTGAAGAGGACGTAGATGTTGCGGTCTTTGAGGTACTTGACGCGCTGGGCGATGTCTTTGACGAGCATGGGCTCGCCGATGCCGTGGAGGACGACGCGGGCGATGTTCGGATACTGGTCGATCAGCGAAGTGAACAGGGCCCACGGCATGTCGGCCTCGGGCTCGAGCTGCTCATAGGTGCGGGGACAGGTCGTGCAGAGTAGATTGCAGCGATTGGTAGTCTCGAGGTAAAGGCAGACGGGTTCCTGCTCAGCGATAGGGGTGAGGGCTTCTTCCGGCTTTTGGAAGTAGCGGCGCATGCGATTCTTTTCTTCCTCGGCTGCCTGCGCGGCGGGGCTGAGGGTATCGGGTTGCTGGTCGAGCAGGTCGCTGGGCGGCAGGATGGGGAGCAGGGTGCTCATAGAGGCCTCGAGGAGGGGAGACGGTTGAAGAAGGTTCGGGTTTGGGGCAGGCGGCGCAAGGTTAGTTCCACGATAAGAGCAATCGCGACGGCGGAGTAGAGGATCTCGTTGAGCAGGTACTGCTTTGGTCCGGAGCCTACCGCGATAGATGTAGTACAGAGATAGAACAATCCGCCGATATAGGTAAACAGAGTGAGCGAGGGCATGAGGACGAGAAAGGGAACCAGCCAGGCGACGTACCAGGGATAGTGCGGGGAGAAGAGCAGCATCAAGGCGACGCCCAGGCCGAGGGCGGGCGGCAAGAAGGCTGCGCGCGGAGCCGTACCGCCGGTTTGGAGTAGGCAGGCGGTGCGCCACGCCCAAACGGTGAGCGCGAGCAGGATGAGTCCGGCGAAGACGACATAGGCATTGTTCGAAAGCTGGTGCAGGCCGCGGCGGTGATGGGCGAACTCGAGCAGGAAGTAGCGCTCGCCGGTCGCCATACCCTCTTCCTGGACATAGCCGCCGAGAAAGCCGAAGACGAGGCGTCCGGCGGAGAGATAGAGAGAATAGGTGAAGGCGGCGAGCGCGGCCATCGTGGCGGGCATCTTCCAGTCGCCGCGCTGATAGAGGGCTGGAAAGAGGACGAGGGGGTAAAACTTGGTGAGAACGGCGAGGCCGAGGAACAGACCGGTGAGCACGGGCTGGCGGCGATAGCGGAAGAGGAGCGCGAAGACGAGGAAGGCCATGACGGCGGAGTCGAGATGACCGGAGCTGCCGATCTCCCAGATGAGCATGGGGAACCAGGCGTAGAGAAGGGTCCACTCGCGGCCGAAGCCGAGATGGCGGAGCAGATGGACCAGACCGGCGAGCGTGAGACCTTCGAAGAGAACCATGGCCATCTTCATGAAGGTGACCGTGGGGGAGATCCAAGTGATGAAGTAGAAGAGGATCTGCGCGACGGGCGGGTAGATGGTGTGCGCGTAGTCGCGGCGGTTCATGTTGTTGAAGAGGTCGTAATTGGGATCACGGAGGAAGGTGAGGGCGGGATTGCCGGGAACGTAGCGGTAGGGATTGATGTGGGCGTGCTGGACGACGCCGTCCCAGGCGTAACGGTAGACGTCAGATGACAGCTCGGGGTCCGGAAAGAGGACGACGAGGCGGCAGGCAATGGCGACGGCGAGAACAATGGGGAAGGTGAAGCGATCGACGTTCGAGGGCTTGAGCAGGAAGATGAGGACGGCGCCGGCATAGAGGATGAGGTGCGCGGCGGAGACGCCGGAGAAGCCGATGCTGTAGTGGTCGTACTCGCTGACGAGCTGGCGGGTGTAGGCGATCATGCCGAGGCCGAGCAGGAGGAGCGCGGCATTGGTGTGCCAGGGGCGGAGCTCGCGCCAGGAGGCGGTTCGCGTGCGCACGGCGGAGGGGGTTGGAGTGGTGAGGCTCACGCCGTCTTCCCTTCCCGTGCGGCGGCTTGTTGGAGCGCGAGGAGGAAGTGGCGGGTATGCGGAGCGGAGTAGCCGGGAAGCGAGGTGAAGACGGGCGGCTGGTCTTGCAGGAGTTCGGCTTCGAGCAACGTGAGGGTTTGGGCGTCGTCGACGTCGTACCAGAGAGGAAGCTCGATGAGGTCGAGGCCGGCCTCAGTGCAGCGCTGGCGGGTTTCGGCGAGGACCGCGGAGGTGCTCCAGGAGATGCGCTCGAAGGGCTCGCGATGCGGCCGTTTCAGGCCGATCAGATAGTAGCCGCCGTCGTGCGAGGGGCCGAGGACGACGCGGTCGCCAGGTGCGGCGAGGGCCTGGACGGCCTGGGCGTAGGCGGCGGCGGGGACGGTAGGCGAGTCGGAGTCGATGAGGCAGACCGAGCCGTAGCCGAGGGCGAGGATGTCCTCGGCGGCACAGAGGAGGCGTTCGCCGAAGCCGTCGCCGCGTTGCGGGACGAGGGCGAAGGTCTCGGGTAGCAGGCCGGCGAAAAGGGCTTCGTCGCCGACGGGAGTGTAGGAGATCAGGCCGGCTCCGTGGGTTACGATGGCAAGATTTTCAGTGGTATCGCGGAGGAAGCAGACATTGAGCGCGGCGGTCTGGTCCAAGCTGAGCGGAGGCGAGAGGCGTGTTTTGACGCGGCCCGAGCGCGGCGCCTTGGCCATGACGGTGAGCGCGCAAAGGTGGCGCAAAGCGGGGATGGGGTGCGCGGGGTCGAGGATGGGGTAGGGACTGGAATGGGAGATGAAGAAGGACATGCGCTAAAACGCGCCTCGGAGCTCGAAAACACGGGCTTTGCTGAAATTTTCCGCAGCCGCGGCCGTACTCTTCTGGCAGACGGCGTACTGATACCAGTTGTCGGCTTCAAGCTGCATGGATCCCCAGGGCTGGGTGGCAATGAGGGCCTCAAAGTCGGGGCGGCTCAGGACGTCGGCCTGCTGCGGCTCGCGGTACTTGCCGGCAGGGCTGGTGGTGAGGCGGGAGAGCAACCAGAGAAAGGCGAGCGGGAAGCGGGTGCGGAAGCCGGAGGTGGGCTCGGCGATGAAGCAGCGGCCGCCGGGGCGGAGGACGCGGAAGACCTCGCCGACGATGCCTTCCTTGTCGGGCACAATGAGGAAGAGACGCGAGACGACGATGGCGTCGATCGAGCCGGTAGCGTAGGGCAGGGCGTGAGCGTCGGCGTGCTCGAAGCTGCAGTTGGGCAGTCGAAATTTTCGTGCGCGGGATTGGGCTCGCTTGATGAGGTTATGCGAGAGGTCGATTCCTGTGGTGCGGAGGCGGGGGAGTTCCTCGGAAAGGCGGCAGGCATAAAAGCCTGGGCCGCAGCCGAGTTCGAGCAGATGGGTGCCTGGCGTGGGCGGCTCGTCGGGGAAGAGGGACTGCACGATCTCCGGCGTGTGATCGCGAAAAAGGTACTCGCGGCAGAGCGCATAGAACCACGCACAACGTTCGAAGAGACTATCCGGCTGCACGGTGGTCCGGCCGGTCGGGTTACAGTCGCTTTGGTCCATTCGCCTTCGAAAGTCCTCCTACCCGGTCAGAGAAGCGCTATCGCTGAGTCTAATCGAGCCACGTACAGGCGCGGTGCCGAAGCCTTCATTCTCTGTGATGCTGGAAGCTGCGCTACGTGACATCCCGCCAGTCGAGAATCACCTTGCCGGAGTTTCCGGAGCGCATGGCGGCGAAGCCTTGCTCGAAGTCGCGCCAGGGAAGGCGGTGGGTGAGGACGGGCGAGATGTCGAGGCCGGACTCGAGCATGACGGTCATCTTGTACCAGGTCTCGTACATCTCGCGGCCGTAGATGCCGCGCAGCGTGAGCTGGTTGAAGATGACCTGGTTCCAGTCGATGGCGAGCGGCTGCGAGGGGATGCCAAGCATGGCGATTTTGCCTCCATGGCTCATATTGGCGAGCATGTCGCGGAAGGCGCTGGGGTTGCCGGACATCTCAAGCCCAACGTCGAAGCCCTCGGTCATGTGGAGCTCGGCCTGCACGGCGGCAAGCGAGGTGGAGGTGGGATCGACGGTACAGGTGACGCCGATCTTTTCGGCGAGCCCGCGGCGATAGGGGTTGGGGTCGGAGACCACGACATGGCGGGCTCCGGCGTGCCGCGCGACGGCGGCGGCCATGATGCCGATGGGGCCGGCTCCGGTGACGAGCACATCCTCCCCGAGGACCGGAAAGGCGAGCGCGGTGTGGACGGCATTGCCGAAGGGGTCGAAGATGGCCGCGACCTCGGGGGCGATGCCGGGAGCGTGATGCCAGATGTTCGACATGGGCAGGACAATGAACTCGGCGAAGGCGCCATCGCGCGCGACACCGACGCCGCGGGTATGGGCGCAGAGATGGCGGCGGCCGGCGAGGCAGTTGCGGCAGCGTCCACAGACGACATGGCCTTCGCCGCTGACGAGCTGGCCGGGCGAGACATCGAGCACGTTCGCGCCGACCGCGACGACCTCGCCGACAAACTCATGGCCGATGACGAGGCCGATGGGGATGGTTTTCGAGGCCCAGGCGTCCCAGTCGAAGATGTGAAGGTCGGTGCCGCAGATGCCGGTGAAGAGGACGCGGATTTTGACGTCGTTGATGCCCATCTCGGGCTCGGGAACGTCCTCGAGCCAGAGCCCCGGGGCGGCTTCCGCTTTAACTAATGCCTTCACTATGTTGCCTTTCCAGGCGGGAACCGGATCGGTGCGCCAGCCTTAGTCTACAAGGCGCAACCTGCTATCCAGCACATCCAATCCGAGTCGGTCCTGTTCTGATCTATGATTATCAGCCTCCCGTAGACACTATATCTTACCTAGGACGCTGCCTTGTTCTTTCCAATACCTTTGGCATACCAAACCCTTTTAGTGTGAAGGTAAACAGTTGCACGATTCCATTGGACGGTTCTCAACCACCCTGCAAGCCTCAGTAAGCTGTCACGGCTGTGCCTACCGCTAATGTCAGTTCTTTCACTTTGATCGATGCATAGGAGTTAGACCATGCCGTGCCGACGTAGCTTAGTAATATTTGTTGTTGTGCTGATTCTCTATGTCGGGATTGGCTGTTTGTCGCTGAGCGCCTTTTCTCAGGTAATTCCATCAGATCAAGCTCACGACCCATTTAAGGCGCTCTTTGATGAACTCGCCACGACACAGGCTGTCGAGGGGAGCAGAAGCGAAAAAGCTTACATTAAGCTCATGGATTCGATTGCAACGTTGACGCCCGCGGAGATCACTAAGGGCATCCAGATCATTAATCTTCAACTTGACAGCAAGGCGGAACCCGAGGATCGTCTAGCGAAAGCGGATGCGGCTTACCTGCTCACCCTGATTAGTTGGCGCCCGGACGGGCCGCAGCTGCTTGCGTCCGAGGTCGATCGCTTGACATTCATGCTTAATGATCCTTCTCATCTGCTTAGCGGGCCTGCAGCAATGGCTCTGCAGCATATTGGTGATAGCCGGCCTGACGTGGTTGTTACTATTCTTGAAGCGGCGTTGAAGGATCCCGAGGTTAACAACCCTACTGGCATTGGCCCCGGTATCGCTGTCATACTTCTCCGGATGGCGCCCCGGAGCGAAGAAGCTACTAAGAATATAGTGCAGTATATGCAGCGTCCGGATCTTACGGACAATCAACTTATTTCTACCATTGTCGGTATCGACAGCAGCCGGTTCATCCCCGATGCAATCACCACCGAACTCGTTCGGTGCCTTGACCGGTCAAACCAGATCATCAAGGGTCGAGCACTCGTGGGCATTGCCAAGAGCAGTCCAGCAGCGAAGGATGCAGCAAGGGTGCGGATGCAAAGGATGGTAAACGACCCTGGTGAGACGGCACACATCAGACGGTTGGCTGCAGAAGCTCTTGAAGGACAGATTAGTGAGAATCCAGACGTTGACAAATAGACGGTAGCCTTTGTTTGGAGAACACCCAGCCCACCAATCTAGATTTCTGCTCCGCCGCGGCAACGGCGCTCTCGACCATTCCCTAGTTTCATGTTGCTGGTCAGGCGCTTTCTGTAATGCCGATGATCCCCATGGCGCGGCCGGTGTGGCCGTGCTCGGCGCGGTGGGAGAAGAAACGGCAGCGGCCCTCGAGTTGCGCGCAGGCGGTGCACTGGTGCGTGAGAAAGATGCGCTTCGGAGCCAGTCCGGCGGAGAGGAGCTGGCGGCGGTTGGCTTCAGCCAGGTCGAGGTGGATGGCGTGTCCGTGCCGCTCGAAAAGGTCCGCGGCGTACGAGAAGGCGGCGCGGAAGCGGGTCTCGACCTCCTCGCCGACCGCGTAGCAACAGACGCCGATCGCGGGGCCGATGGCGGCGGTGAGGTCTTCGGGGGTAGAGCCGAACTCGGCGCGCAGGCGGGCGATGCCCTGCTCGACGATGCCAGCGACGGTGCCGCGCCAGCCGGCGTGGAAGGCTGCGACGACGCGCAGGCGGGTGTCGGCGACGAGAACCGGCGTGCAGTCCGCGGCCTGGATGCCGAGCAGCAGGTTGGGCGCGTCGGTCATCAGGCCGTCGGCCTCAAGTGCGGTGCGGCCGGCCATCGTTTCGAGCGGCCGGCTATCTCCGGCGCGAATCAGGTCGATGTGGGTGCCGTGGACCTGGCGGGCTGTGATGAGCTGCGCAGGGGCTTCCCCGGCCAGCGCCTGCACGGCGGAGGCGCGATTCCGAAGGACCAGCGCGCGGTCATCGGCAGAGGTGAAGCCGAGGTTCAGGTCGCCGTCTTCGGAAGCGGCGCCGTAGACGGTGGACGCGCCGCCACGCCGCTCACTAAAGCCGTGCCGAAGCCAGCAATATTGATTCCAGGCCGGAATGGTAATCAAGGACTCCTCCAAAATTCCTGTTTCCCAGAAGATTTTGCCGTATGTTCAGGATTCCTTTCCTGGGAGTTCGCGTCTAATGCAGCGAGATCGCTCACCTGAGATCTCTTTGGCCGGCCACACCGGCGCTGTTCCCCTTTGAGACGGTGACGAACTTTTGGACAGCGGTCTTGATTTTGACAGATTTGCATTCCTTCGGGCGCTTTGTTGTCTTGCCTGAAGGGTCAGGCCTGAATCAGTTGCATCGCATCCGCGTCCTTTGTAAGATACGCGCTTGCACCACGGGAAAAATCATTGACCAGCACCCTTACCCAGCAACTTCGCTCCCGCATCAGCAAGGTTTGCGCCGCCGTGATCGGCGCGACCTCCGCCGAGTTAATCGAGAAGGCCTCCGGCATCGTGAAAGAGACTCCGTTTCTTGAGTTTCGCCTAGATTACCTGGAGAAGCCGCTGCAGGCGACGGCGAAGATCCAGCAGTTTTTAGAGGAAAATACAGCAGCGACGGTGATCGCGACGTGCCGCCGCGCGGAGAATGGGGGCCGGTTTGAGGGTTCGGTAGCAGCGGAGGTGGACGTGCTCTGCAAAGCCGCGCAGGCCGGGTGCCAGATGATCGACCTCGAGCTTGAGTCCGCGGAGGCGCTCAAAAAGAGCGAGCTGACGAAGCTGCGGGAGACGGGCGCGGGATTGATTCTCTCGCATCATGACTTTGAGCAGACCGGGGATCTCGATGCGATCCATAAGCGCATGGAGCCGTTTGAGCCGGAGTTCATCAAGATCGTCCCTACGGCCAAGACGCTGGTCGACAACGTGATGCTGCTGCGCTTTGTGGAGCGGGTGAGCGATCAAACGCATATCGTCGGCCTGTGTATGGGCGATGCGGGCGTGATCTCGCGGGTGCTGGCGCTGCGCGCGGGCTCGGAGTTTACCTTTGCGGCGGCTACGGCCGGAGAAGAGACCGGCCCGGGACAGATGGCGGCAAGGACGCTGGTCGAGACCTATCGTGTCGAAGAGGTGGACGCGGCGACCAAGGTGTATGGCGTGGCCGGCGATCCGGTGGGCAAGTCGCTCTCGCCGATGATGATGAATAGGGCGTTTCGGCGGGAGACGGTGAACGCGGTATATCTGGCGCTGCAGACGGCGGCGGTCGAGGATCTGGTGGCGCTGATCCGGCAGATTCCGGTCCAGGGTGTGTCCATCACAATGCCGCACAAGCAGACCATTCTGCCGCATCTGGAGCACATGGACCCGTTGTCGAAGAAGATTGGCGCGGCGAATACGATTCTCCGGGCCCAGGATGGCAAGCTGTACGGGTTCAACACGGATGTGGCGGGCATCGTGGTGCCGCTTGAGAAGCGACTGCCGCTGAAAGGCGCGAAGGTGCTGGTGCTGGGCGCGGGCGGCTCGGCGCGGGCGGCGGTGTTTGGGCTGCGCGATAAGGGCGCGGATGTGTTTCTGCTCAATCGCACGCCGGAAACGGCCGCCAAGCTGGCCAAGCAGTCCGGGGCCAAGGCGATCAAACGCGAGGCGGTGCCGAAGACGTCGTTCGACGTAATCCTGAATGCGACGCCGGTGGGGATGGCCGGTCAAAGTGGCGCGCCGATCCTGACGGCGGCAGATCTGAAGACGAAGTACGTCTTCGACCTGGTCTACAACCCCATCGATACGCCACTGATCCGGCTGGCGAGGCAGCAGGGAATCCCGGTGATCACGGGCGTTGAGATGTTCGTGCAGCAGGGGGCGCGGCAGTTCGAGATCTGGACGGGAAAGCCGGCGCCGGAGGAAGAGATGCTGCGGGTAGTGGTGCATGCGTTGCGTCAGCAGGCGGAGGCAGCGAGCACGTCAGCTCCGGCGGAGCCTCCGCCTGCTGACACTGTTTCGGGGAAGAAAGTTAGGGAGAACAAAGCGTCGTGAGCGTGTTCTGAGTGTAATGCCGATCCGAAGATCCATACGTGAAGCAGGTCCTGCCTAACGGCACAGATAAGCTCATCGTAGAAAGAGCCCTGACTGCTTGAGAACTGCTCTGGACTGAGTTGCGGCAATGAAATTTTGATTCAGGTGGGGAGCAGGCTAGAGCGTCTGCGACACTTGGGCCATCTGCTCGTCAAGCGTGCGCAGGATGGCATCCGCGTTGGGATCGAGCACGATGGGCGGCTTACGTAACTGCGCCGCCTGCTCGCGCTCGCTGTACGGCATGCCGGCCTCTTCGCCAGCGGTGAGCAGCTGGTGCTGGTGGAAGGCGATGGTGTAGTCGGAGTCCTTGAGGGTGTGCCCGGTGAGGAGAAGGACGACGCGCTCCTCGGTGCCGACGCGGCCGTCGGCGACCAGCTTCTTGAGCCCGGCGAGCGTGACGGCGGAGGCGGGCTCGCAGCCGATGCCCTCGGCCCCGATCTGCGCTTTGGCAACGGCGATCTCGGCCTCGGAGACCTGCTCGCACCAGCCGCCGGTGGACTGAAGTGCGTGCACGGCCTTGTGCCAGGAGGCGGGATTGCCGATGCGGATGGCGGAGGCCCGGGTTTCGGCGACCACTGGCGTGAGGTCGCGGCCGCCGTTGTCGCGCATGGAGGTGAAGAGCGGATTGGCGCCCTCCGCCTGCACGATGGAGATGCGGGGCACGCGCGAGATGAGGCCAAGCTGGCGCATTTCGGCAAAGCCCTTGGCGAGCGCGGAGGAGTTGGCCAGGTTGCCGCCGGGGACGATAACATGCTCGGGGACGAGCCAGTCCATTTGCTCCAGCATTTCGAAAGCGGGGGTCTTCTGGCCCTCAAGCCGGTACGGATTGACCGAGTTGAGCAGGTAAATTGGCTGCCGGCGGACGAGTTCGTTGACCAGCCGGACGCAGCCGTCGAAGTCGGTCCGCAGCTGCAGAGTCAGCGAGCCGTAGTCCATGGACTGCGAGAGCTTGCCCCAGGCGATCTTGCCCTCGGGAATGAAGACGACGGAGCGCAGGCCGGCGCGCGCGGCGTAGGCGGCCATAGCTGCGGACGTGTTACCGGTAGAGGCGCAGGCGACCCACTGGAAGCCGCGCTCGGCGGCAACCGACAGCGCGGCGGTCATGCCGGTGTCCTTGAAGGAGCCGGTGGGATTCATGCCTTGGTGCTTGGCCAGGATCCAGGGAATGCCGAGGGACTTTGCGGCGCGCGGCAGCTCGTAGAGCGGCGTATTGCCTTCGCGCAGGGTGATGACCTGGTCGAAGTCGCGGACGATGGGAAGCACGTCACGAAAACGCCAGACACCGGACTGATCGATGGCGAGCGACGAGGTGCGGCGCTCCTGCCAGAGCCAGCGCAGGGCAGAGGGGTTCGGTACACTGGCGGAGCGGGTCTCGGGCGCGGGCGGAGTGTGGGTAGTCTGGGCCTCGCTCCATGGATAGATGACTTCGAAGAGCGAGCCACAGTTCGTGCAGCGGAAATCGGACGCGACCTGGTCGCCGGGTATGCGCGAGGAGCAGCCGATGCATCGAAGCTGGTGAGCGGAGATCATCCTTGGACTTAGGGTATACGAATTACGCGCACTTCTGTCGATCCGCCGTAGCGTTGCTCAGCTTTCTGGCGTGCGGCCCGATGTTGGCGGAGGCGCAAGCGCCTCCGCACCCGCGAGCAGCCCTGCGGATTGCCGCGGCCGCGGACCTGCAGCCGGTGATGCCGGTGCTGGCGCGGGAATACGAGCAGCAGACGGGCGTCCCGCTGGACGTGTCCTTCGGCTCCTCCAGTACGCTGGCCACACAGATCATCCAAGGCGCGCCCTTTGATGTCTTTCTGAGTGCGGACTTTTCATTCCCGGAAAAGGTGGTGGCGGCCGGCCTGGCGGACGGGAAGGAGCCTGTCTCCTATGCGACCGGCAAGCTGGTATTGTGGGCGCGGAAGGACTCGCCCCTTCAGCCGCTCAGTCTGGATTTGCTGACCGACCCGCGGGTGACGCGGATTGCGGTCGCCAATCCGGAGCATGCCCCGTATGGCTTCGCAGCCTCCCGGGCGCTGGTGCAGATGAAGCTCGCGGACCGGGTACAGTCAAAGCTGGTCACGGCCGAGAACATTGCGCAGACCGCGCAGTTTGTGGAGTCTGGCAACGCCCAGATCGGGTTTCTGTCGCTGACGCTGGCAAAATCGGAACACATGCAGCAGGTCGGCGCTTACGTGCTGGTGCCGTTCGTCTACCCAAAAATCCGCCAGTGCGGCGTGGTGGTGAAGAACTCGCATCATCTGCCGGAGGCGGAAAACTTTATGAAGTGGCTGACCTCGCCCAAGGTGCAGGATAGCCTGCCGCGCTTCGGCCTGGACCCGGCGAACTGAACGAAACGATCCGTATAGAATCGCAGCATGGACAGGCAGGCACTTTGGTTGACGCTTCGTCTCGCCTCGGCTACGACAGCGGCGCTCCTCACGCTCAGTTTGCCTCTGGCTTGGTGGCTTGCGTCCGGGCATCCTTCTCTAGGGAAGGGATTCGTTCAGGCTCTGGTCAGTTTGCCGCTGGTGCTTCCGCCCACGGTTCTCGGATTCTATCTCCTGATGAGTTTCGGCCCGCTCACTTCAGCTGGACGAGTCCTGGTCCGAATGCTCGGCCACCCGCTCGCCTTCAGCTTTCAAGGACTTCTGGCGGGCTCGGTGCTGTACAGCTTGCCCTTTGCCGTTCAGCCTTTGGTGGCCGGATTTCAGGCGATCGGTCGCGAATACATGGAGGCGGCCAGCCTGCTCGGAGCAGGGCCGCTTCGCGCTTTTCTGGAGATCATGCTGCCGCTGGCCAGGCCGGCATTGCTGAGCGCAACCGTGCTCACCTTTCTGCATACGGTCGGGGAGTTTGGCGTCGTGCTGATGCTGGGTGGAAACATCCCGGGCGAAACGCGCACACTCTCGATCTCGATCTTCGATCAGGTTCAAGACGGCAATTACGTCGCGGCGAACCGCACGGCGGCGCTGATGATCGTGCTGGCCGGAGCCGGTCTGCTGGCGCTTTACCTGCGCACTCCCTGGATCGTGGCGGGGAGGCGTGTTGGCCAGTCCCAGTAAAACTTCAGAACAGCCAGTCACCGGTTCTGAATGCCTGCCAGAGCGCATCTATCCAGAGCGCATCTATGACGTTGAGCTAAGAAGAACGTTGGGAGCGTTGGCTCTTCATGTGCAGTTCACGCTTGCGGCTCCGTGGACCGTCCTGTTTGCGCCGTCAGGGGCTGGAAAGACAACCGTACTGCGGATGCTGGCCGGATTGGACCGGCCGGATGCAGGACGGATCGCAAGCCGTGAACGTGGGTCCGGACCGGGTGCGCAGGAAGAAGTTCTCACCGACAGCTCACGAAGCCTCTTCGTGCCCCCGCATCGGCGTAAAGTCCACATGGTGACCCAGTCTCCCGCGCTGTTTCCGCATCGTTCCGTGCTGAGCAACGTGCGCTTTGGGATGGACAGGGAGACGGATGGGCATCACGGCGTCCCGGAGGTGATGGAGCTTTGCCGGATTGCGCACCTGAGCGAAAAAATGCCGGCGCAGCTCTCCGGCGGAGAGAGCCAACGGGTGGCGCTCGCACGGGCGATCGTCGGATCCGGAGTCAAGCTGCTGCTGCTGGATGAGCCGTTCACTGGACTGGAGGCCGAGTTGCGCAATGCCATTCTCGCCGACCTGCGGGCGCGCATGCTGCGGCTAGGAGCTCCGGTGCTGCAGGTGACGCACGATCTCGGCGAGGTGTTCTCCGCTGAGGCCGAGGTGCTGCGGATGGAGGACGGCAGGATCGTGGCCAAGGGACCGGCGAAGATGGTGCTGGCGCGGGAGCGGCAGGCGCTGCTGGCGCGGCTGCAGCATTGACCTCAGCTAAGAAAGACCGGCTCCTGTTCGAGCGGAATGCCGAAGCGGTGGGCAGTCTCGGCCACGATCCGGTCGCGAAGCCGCAGCAGGTCGGCGCAGGTGGCGTCGCCGGTACGATTGACCAGGGCTAGGGTGTGACGGGAAGAAATGCCGGCTGGGCCGAGCTCGAAACCGCGCGGAAAGCCGGCGCGCTCGATCAGCCAGGCGGCGGGGAGCTTGATCTGGCCGGAAGGAGCGGGCCAGTGGGGGATGCCGGCTGGGTCGAGTCTCACCTCCGCGGCGACTCGCGCGAACAGGTCAGGAGTGACGACGGGATTTTTGAAGAATGATCCGGCGCTCCGGGTATTCGGGTCGGGGCAATTCGGGTCGATCACCATGCCTTTACGGGCGCGGATGAGGCGGACCGCGTCATAGACTTCGCGTGGGGCGGGGTCGGGCCGGCCCGCAAAGGTCTGCTTCAGCTCGGCGTAGGTCAGGTTCGGCCTGGCATGGCGATCGAGGCGAAAGGTGACCTCGGTGATCAGGAACCGGCCGCGCTGGTGTGAGTTGAAGCGGCTCTGGCGATAGGCGAAGCCGCACTCTGCGGCGGAAAGTGAGTGGACGCTGAGCGATAGGAGGTCGAGGACCCGCACGGACGCGATCGTCTGCGCAACCTCCTGGCCGTAGGCGCCGATGTTCTGGACGGGGCTGCCGCCGACCATGCCGGGAATGCCGGCCAGGCACTCGACGCCGCTGACGCCCTGGTCGCAGGTGATACGGACAAAGCCGTCCCAGTCGAAGCCGGCCGGAACATGGTACAAGGTCGAATTTTCCGTATGCTCGATGCGCGGCTCGCCGGCGAGAGCGACCTGCAGGACAAGACCGGGAAAGCCGGAGTCGGCGACCAGCAGATTGGAGCCGCCGCCGAGCGGGAAGAGCGGCAGCCGGCGGCCTTGGGCGAAGTGGACCGCCTCCAGAAGCTCCGCCTCGGCCGTCGCGCGGACGAAGTAGCGGGCAGGGCCGCCGATCTTGAAGGTGGTGTACGGCGCGAGCGGCACCTGCTCCTGAAGGTTCACTCTTCCAGAGTAAGGCAAACTCGCATAGCTCGTCGGAACGGGAAGGAACGCTTATGTTCTGCGGCGAGGGAAGACAGACCGCTACTTTTTCTCTCCGGCAAGCTCCTTTGCCCGGGCCGTCGCTCGCTTGACGGCCTTGATCAGCGTCACGCGCAGTCCACCCTCTTCAAGCTCTAGAATGCCGTCCACGGTACACCCGGCGGGCGTGGTTACCTGATCTTTCAGCAGCGCCGGGTGGTATCCCGTCTCAAGCACCATGCGCGCCGAGCCGAGAGTCGTCTGCGCTGCCAGCAGCGTAGCCACGTCGCGCGGCAGCCCAACGTTTACGCCTGCCTCGGCCAGCGCCTCAATAACAATGTACAAAAACGCTGGTCCCGAGCCGCTCAACCCGGTCACCGCATCCATGTGCTTCTCATCGACGACCACCGTGCGTCCCACGGTGGAGAAGATGCGCTGCGCCACCGCCATCTGCTGGTCGGAAGCAAAGCGGCCCGCGCACAGAGCCGTCACTCCGGCCGAGATCATCGCAGGGGTATTCGGCATGGCGCGAATGACGGCCAGGTCGCAGCCGGCCGCCTGTTCGATCGATACGGTGGTGACCGAGGCGGCAAAAGAGAGCACCACCTTTGCGGGCGTAAGCGCCGGCCGAATGTCAGCGATCAAGGCAGGGACCTGGACCGGTTTGACCCCGAGCAGGATCACATCCGCCCATTCCGCGGCCTCAAGATTATCAGTCGTCACAGGCATGCCGAACTGCGCGGAGAGAGCCATGGCGCGGTCCGCATGCTGGACGGTCGCAACCAGCTGATCGGCAGCCAGAAGATTGTTCTTCAAAAATCCCTGCAGCAGAATGCCGCCCATCTTGCCCGCGCCCAACACGGCCACTTTCAAGCCGGGCAGCATGGGCGATGGTTGCAGCAAAGGTTTTCCTTCCATCTCCAAATCGTTCATTCTAATGCCTCGGTAACAGCTACTTCTGCGTTGCGATCCACGCGTTGACCCGTTGGTCCAGCACGTCCAGGGGCAGCGCTCCCGAATCCACAAGCAGGTCGTGGTAGGCCTTCAGACTGAACTTTGCTCCCAGCGCATCCTTGGCGCGGGCCCGCAGCTCCAGAATCTTGAGCTGGCCCATCTTGTAGCCAAGGGCCTGCCCGGGCCACGCGATATAGCGGTCCACCTCGGCCTGCACGTTGGTCTCATCGATCGCCGAGTGTTCGTGGAAGTAATCGACCATCTGCTGCCGGGTCCAGTGCTCGCTGTGGACGCCGGTGTCGACCACCAGCCGGATAGCACGCCACACATCCGCTTCCAGGCGCCCATAGTCGCTGATCGGATCCTGGTAGAAGCCGATCTCCTTGCCGAGCCGCTCGCTGTAGAGCGCCCAACCCTCCACATAGGCCGTGTAGCCGAGGTGCCGGCGAAACTCTGGCAAGCTGGTCAGCTCCTGGGCGATAGAGATTTGCAGATGATGGCCCGGGATGCCTTCGTGGTAGGCGACAGCCTCCACCGGAGCGAGCGCGCGCTCCGCGAAGTGATACTCATTGATGTTCACGCGTCCCGGCCGCGAGCCATCGGGGGTACCCTGCGCATACCAGGCCGCGGCTTGATCCTTGCCCAGATACTCCGGCATCTCGACCACCTCGAGCGGAGCCTTGGGCAGCCGGCCAAACAGCTCCGGCAGCTTCGGCTTCATCTGGTCTTCGTAGTGGCGATAGCGCGCCAGCAGGTCTTGCTTGGATGTGGGGTGCTGCTTCGGATCCTTGGCCATGGCGGCCCCGAAGCTTTTGATGTCGGGGTAGCCCAGCCTTTTGACGATGGCCAGCATCTCGGCCTCGTCGCGCTTTACCTCGTCGAGCCCGATCTGGTGAATCTCCTTCGGCGTCTTATCCAGGGTAGTCGAGCGGCGGATGCAGAACGCATAATAGGCATCGCCGTCGGCCATGGCCCAGACGCCCGGCTCCGTGCGCCCGGCCGGGATCTCCTGCGCGCGCAGAAAATTGGCGAAGCGGACGTAAGCCGGAAGCACCGACGAGCCAATCGCGTCCAGCACATCGGCCGAGATCCGCTTGCGGGTGGGCGCATCGATCGACGCGGGAAAGCTCTTGAGCGGCGTGGTGAAGGCGCTCATCTCGGGCGTCTGTCCGGCGATCTCCTCGGTCTGCTTGAGGACTTTTTCCATCAAATACGCCGGCTGCACGCGATGGTCGTCGATGCCGGCGAGCAGGTTTTCGGTCGCCTGCCGCAGCTCGGCTGGCATGGCCTTCAACCGCGTGACGTAATCGTCGTAGTCCTTCACGGTTTGAAAGGGCCAATTGACGATCTCGCTGGGGAGATCGGTGTGGATGCCGTGAAACTGGTTGACGGGCAGCTCCCACTCCTTGAACCTGGCGCCTTGTTCGTCTTGGATCAGCTCGCGCTGCATCAGCTCGGAGGAGAGCTTCTCCTGATCGCCGAGCCCGGTGGTGTCGATCGTCAGAAGACGGGTGAGGAAGACTCTTCGGCGGCTTAGCTCGCGATTGATGGCAGCCGGCGAGAGATCCGTGAGCTGGTCGTTGTAGCGGCGGTCGCCGAGCGAAGACGCGAACTCGGGGTGAGTCTTCAGGCGATCCTCCCAGATCTCCTTGAAGAGCGCACTGAGCGCGGCGGAACGTGCGCTTACGCTGTCCGTCTGGGTCTGGCTTTGGGCGGAAGCCGAGCTGGTTGCGAGCAGCAGGCCCAAGCAGAGAGCGCCGACGCATAAACCGTGCCGGAGGCCGGACAGGATGCAAGCTGAAATCCGCATCGTCAAAGTCTATACCGTCCTTTCCGAGGCATTTGAAACTGAGCGTGCGGCAGCAAGGCGCTCTGCATGGCTAGGATTCCACGCCCAGCATGCGGTAGAGGGTCGACCGGCTGATCCCCAGCAGTTCGGCAGCTTTCTGCTTGTTTCCGCTGCAACGGGCGAGAACATTTTTGATATGCCGTTGAATGACCTCTTCGAGGCGCAGGGCTGCCACTTCAAGCGCAGCGTCCTGGTCGAGCGCTGGAAGGTTCTCCGGCTGAATCGGCAGCGGCTGCGCGGAGAGTTGCCGGCAGAGCTGCCATAACTCGGCCAGGTTCCCGCGCCAGCTGTGCTCGCGCAGATACTCAAGCGCAGCCGGGGTGAAGCTTGCCTCGCCGGCCCCAAGCATTGCCATGGCCAGAAGGCGTACATCCTCGGTCCGCCGGCGCAGCGCAGGAACGCAGATCTCGAGCGTTCCCAACCTTTGAGCGAGGGCGTGTTGCAGACGGCCGGCGGCGATCAAGCCTTTGAGCCCCGCGCTGCTCGTGAAGACAATCCGCGTGTCGCGCGGCAGAAGCTGCAGCTGCAGCAGAAGCGCTTGCTGCAGGGGCGCTTCGGCCGAACCGAGTCCGCGCAGCACCAGCATTCCCGCTCGTGCAAGCTCGGAGTCCGGGGCGTACCGCTGGACGAAGGTCGCAATGGACGCGATGCAGAGCGGACGCGGCGCAACCGGGCTCAAGCGATGCATCTCATGCGCGACGGTCAGTTTTCCGGTGCCTGACTCGCCCGTAATCAGAGCCAGACGAAAGTGAGGAGCAATGCGGGAGATCTGCATGCGCAGACGGCGGACGGCCAGGCTGTCACCTGAGAGGACGTGCTGGGCAAAGGGCTCGGAAGCGAGATGGGAGGGGTTCATCGTCATTGACCTGAACTCCTTATCGGCACTTCCGGCAGAAAGATGAGCTCCTTTGAGTAACACAAAAGCGGATGACCCGGTTGGGGCATCCGCTTTGTTCCAGCTCAGGCATTCGCTAGACGTTGGCTTTGGCGCAGTACGCGTCGAATGCGCGCGCGAGCTCCTGTGCAATCGCCGGCGCGGTCGAGGTCTCGATCGCGGAACGCTGCATCAGGTACACCAACTGACCGTCGCGCAGGATGGCGATCGCCGGCGAGGTCGGTGGATGTCCGCCAAAGTAACCGCGCGCCTTTTCAGTCGCCTCCCGGTCCTGCCCGGCGAAAACGGTGACGGCGTGGTCCGGTTTAGTCGTATGCTGCATGGCCATGCGCACTCCAGGGCGCATCTTGCCGGCGGCGCACCCGCAGATGGAGTTGACGATCAGCATGGTTGTGCCCGGCTGCGCGACGGCTGCATCTACGTCCGCGGCGGTTCTCGCCTCATCTACGCCTGCACGCGTCAACTCCTCGCGCATTGGAATTACCATAATCTCTGGATACATACTCTGTTCCTTCCTCTCCGACTGACCCTGTCAAATTGTACCCCGGGCGCGGCGTGGATTGAAGACGGAGCCAATCCGCGAAGGCATAGAATCAGAGTATGGCGTCAAGTGCGGGCACACGAGGGCTGTTCCTGAGTACGCTTAAGGACGCGCGCCGGGCTGAGCAATTTGCCTGGGCGGTGGTGGCCTATAACGTGCTCGTAATCGTGTGGGGCGCGCTGGTGCGGGCGACGGGCTCGGGCGCCGGCTGCGGCAATCACTGGCCGCTGTGCAACGGGCAGGTGGTTCCACTTTCGCCGACGCTGCATACGGTGATCGAGTTTACCCACCGCATGATGGTAAGCGGCTCTCTGTTCGCCATGATTGCGCTGCTAGTCTTCACCTGGCGTGCGACGCGGAAGGGCGCGGCGGCACGGGTCTTCGCGGCGCTTTCCACGCTGCTGCTGCTGAATGAGGCGCTGCTGGGAGCGCTGCTAGTGAAGCTTGGCTATGTGACGGGGAACCAGTCGATAGGGCGTGTGGTGGTGCTTTCGGTGCACCTGAGCAATACGCTGTTGTTGCTGGCGGCGCTTACCTTGACGGCGCGGATGCTGGGCACGGGGCAGCGCTGGCGGGAACTGCGCGCGCACGGAACGGAGAAGGCGCTGGCAATTCTAGGGCTGGTGGCAACGCTGGTGGTGGGCGTGAGCGGGTCGCTGGCCGCGCTGGGTGACACGCTGTTCCCTGCTGCGTCTTTGCAAGCGGCTTTTCTGCAGGACTTCAATCCCTCGTCGCCTTGGCTGCTGCGCCTGCGAGGGATTCATCCTGCCAGTGCGCTGGTGGCGTCGGGTCTGGTGGTGTGGCTGTTGCTGCGGGCGCGGCGTCAGGGACTGGCACGTCCGGCCCATGCGCTGCTCGCGTTTCTGGGGCTGCAGTTTGTGTTGGGAGTGGCCGACGTTGTGCTGCTGGCGCCGGTCTGGATGCAGCTGCTGCATCTCCTAGGGGCGGACCTGTATTGGGTGACCCTGGTGATTGTATCGACGGCTGTGGTCTGGCCGGAACAGGTTGCGGCGGTGCGGCCCGTGCACGGCCACGCACGAGTCGCGGCCTGACTCAGCCTTGATAAACAGAACAGGAGAGAGGCTGGAGCATCTGCGGTGAAGGTGACTGTCGCTTAACGCCGGGAAGCTGATCCCCCGCTTGCGGCGAAGGAGGACAGTTCATTCGCAGGAGAGCCACATCTGCTCTAAGCGGCTAATCCTGCGGCGCGGCTAATCCTGCGGCGCGGCTAATCCTGCGGCGCGGGCTTACCGGCGATTTTGTCGCCAATTTTCTTGGTCTCATGGGCGGTGTCGTGCGCGGTGACGCTTGTTCCATGCGCGACGTCGTGGCCCGCGGTAACGGCGCCGGTTTTGGTCTTGTGGGCGACGACTTTGGTTCCGTGGGCTGTCTTGTGAGCGACCCTCTTGGTGGCGTGGCCCGTCGACACCGCGGCGTGTTTCGTGTCCTGCCCAGCGGCATGTATGTCGCCCTTTGCCGTATCCTGCGCGGAAACCAGGTTGAGAGACGCCCCGAGGACGAGCGCGGAGGCGAGGGCGGCAGCACGGGGTAGAAAGGAAATGGTCACGGTCTCTCCTGAGGTGTTTTGTCTAAGGTAATACGACTTGGAGTTCCGATTCCGGTTTTTACGTTGCTTTCAGGCGAATTTGGCTCGGGCCACAGAAACTAAAGTTTTCGCACCTGCGGCCGAGAAAGAAGCAAGAGGCGACGGCATGAGCGAGCGGTCCAGTCCAGGGTACAAGATGACAACCAAGCCTGGCCCTGTTTCATCCAAACGATGTGCGGTTGAGTCCAGCCGCTGGGAGAGTTGGGATATGACGGAGAAGGTGCAGACGATTCCACTGAGCGAAGCAGCTCTGTGCTGCGACTGCGATACAATCAGCAACGGAAAGCAGCGCTGCCCAAAGTGCGGATCCTCCGCGCTATGGCTGCTGGAGAAGTGGATCAACAGAGGACTGGCCGCGGCTTAGCAGGAAGCTTTTTGAGCGCGCGCGTCTGAGTCAGAAGATTCCCTCCGCTTTCTCTGTTCGGATGAAAAATTGTCGTGCGTTGTCGGTCTGTTCACAGGGTTACGCTAGGCTCTGACATAGCTTTATGACATCCAAGCGAACAAGAACGACATCGAAGAAGGTCGCCGGTTCCGCGGTCCCGGCACTCGATACCGCGCCGTCCACGAATACCTTAACGGCGGAGATGAATGAGGCTCTCGGCAAATTCCGAGGACGCTATTTCAATCGCGACGACAGCTGGCTCAAGTTCAATGAACGGGTGCTTGAAGAGGCCCAGGATGACAACAATCCGCTGCTCGAGCGTGTCAAATTCCTTGCGATTACGGCGAGCAATCTGGACGAGTTTGTCGAGATTCGGGTTGCGGGCGTACTGCAGCTGATTGAGGACGGGGTCAGCGAAGTCAAGGGTCCGGACGAGGGAGGCCAGACGGCGGAGGATCGCCTGAAGCGGCTCAGTCAGGCGATGAAGCTCTTTGTCGAGGCGCAGTATCGCTGCTGGAATGAGCAGCTGCTTCCGGAGTTGGCCAGGCATGGAGTGCGGGTGCTGCGCTGGCGGGAGTTGAGCGAGCCAGCCCGGGCGCATGCGGAGAAGTTTTACGCCGATGAGGTTGATCCGCTGCTCACGCCGGTGACCATCGATCCCTCGCACCCGTTTCCTCGCGTGCTGAACAAAGCGCTTTGCCTGGCGCTGCTGCTGCGGCATAAGCGGCGGGGTCCAACGGGGCAGAAGCCGGCTCGGGTGCTTGGGGTGGTTACGGTTCCGCGCAGTCTGCCGCGGCTAATCGCGATGCCGGCTGAGGATGGGCGGACAGACTTCATCTTCCTGCATGAGTTGATCGAAGCGCGGATGGAAAAGATGTTTCGCGGCTACGAGGTGCTCGATAAAGCCGCGTTTCGCGTGACGCGGAACAGCAATCTTTACATGCAGGAGGAGGAGTCGCGGAGCGTGCTTGAGAGCGTGCGCGAGGAGCTGCACAACCGGCGCAAGGGCGACGCGGTGCGGCTGGAGATTGAGAGCTCGGCGGCCGAAGAGATCGTGGAGCGTCTGCGGACCAACTTTGAATTGGAACAGTGGCAGGTCTTTCGCACGGATGGGCCGGTAAACCTTTCGCGGCTGATGAATCTCTACTCCGAGACGAAGATTCCGGCGCTCAAGTATCCGCCGTTCTCGGGCCGGCCGCACGTTCTTTGTGCAACGTGCGCGGACCTGTTCGCGGAGCTTCGTCTGAAAGATATTCTGCTGCATCATCCGTTTGACAGCTATCGAACGGTTGAGGATTTTATCGAGCTTGGCGCGAAAGACGATGCCGTGGTCTCGATGAAGCAGACGCTTTACCGTACGAGCAAGGACTCGCAGATCTTTCGGTCGTTGATCGAGGCGGCGCAGACCAAAGATGTGACGGTGGTGATTGAGTTGATGGCGCGCTTTGATGAGGACTCAAACATTCGCTGGGCGCGCGAGCTGGAGAACGCCGGGGTAGGCGTGTTTCACGGTATCTTCGGGTTGAAGACACACTGCAAGCTGGCGCTGCTGGTGCGGCGCGATCCGGATGGCGTGGTACGGCGTTACGCGCATGTAGGAACGGGCAACTACAATCCGGTGACGGCGCGCTTCTATACGGATATCAGTCTACTCACCGCCGATCCGCGCTACACCAAGGCCGTGCAGCATGTGTTCGATTACCTGACGGCCGAGGCGGAGGCCGAAGAAGACGCGTACCTGCCTCTGCAGGTGGCGCCACTGACGCTGGCGCGGCATGTGCTGGAGTTGATCGGGCGCGAGACGGAGCACGCCAAGGCAGGACGTCCGGCGCGGATCGTAGCCAAGATGAATGGATTGCTGGAACCAAAGACGATCGATGCGCTCTATGAGGCCTCCGAGGCCGGCGTGGAGATCGATCTGATCGTACGCGGGATGTGCGCGCTGCGGCCGGGCGTCAAGGGATTGAGTGAGACGATCCGCGTACGGTCGATCGTCGGGCAGTACCTGGAGCATAGCCGCATCTTCCAATTTGAGAACGGCGGCGAACGCGAAGTGTTCTGCGGAAGCGCGGACTGGATGACCCGCAACCTGTACGAGCGCTGCGAGGTGGTGTTCCCGATCGAGGAGCCGAAGCTGGCCGCGCGGGTCTCGGACGAAATCCTGGGCAGCTATCTCAGGGACAACCAAAAGGCTCGCCTGCTGAAGGCGGATGGGGACTATGTGCGCGTGAGCCGGAAGGGCGAACCGTTCAACGCGCAGGAGCGCTTCATGCAGCTGGCTTCTTTTGAAGCGGCCGGCGCACCGACTACTGCACGGTGACCTGGAAGGTATAGTTGTGGCGTATGGTGTTGAGGCCGTCGGTGCCGGCGGTGTTGACGATCATGCTTGCCGTGCCGAGCGGGGTGCCTGCATCAGTGACGGCGCCGGTTTGGACGAAGTTGTTCGTGGCGCAGCCCAGGTTCATCGTCAGGGCCAAAGCCAGGAGCATGAGCATCAGGGAGGGTACACGCCGCTGCCGGCGGGGGAGCAGGAAGCCCAGCAACGAGGCAAATAGGACGCCGCCCACGGCCCGGAAGCCCGGTGGGGACCGATGCCGGAGCGCGGCTGTTTTGGGCGCGGAGGTCTGGAGGGTCATGGTGCTGGTGCCGCCGCCGGTCAGGGTAGTCGGCGAGAACGCGCAGGTAATTTCGGTGTTGGGGGGCGGCGTGCAGCCGAAGGCAACCGTGCCGGGAAAGCTGTTGATGAGGCCGAGGACGAGGGTCATTTGGCCGGACTGGCCGCGCGCGACGGTGAGCGACTGCGGCACGAAGGTAACATTGTAGTCCGAGACGCCGATAGACAAATTGTTCGAAAGGGCTGAGCTGAAGTTGGTGTCCCCAGCATAGACCGCGTAGATGGTTTGAGCTCCGGTCGGGATGTTGGGCGTGGCAAGAACGGCGATCGAGAGTCCCGCCCCGGCCATGCCGACCGCGGAGACTCCGAGCAGACGCGGAGTCGTGCCGGCGACGTAGAAGGAGACGTTGCCGGTAGGCGTGACGGCGGATGCGGTCGCTCCGGTGACGCTCGCGGTGAGCGTGACGCTATAGCCGGAGAGCGTTGCGGAGACGTTTGAGGTGAGAGTGACGCCGGCGGCGACGGGGGATGCAGTGGCGGACCGGACCGGAGCGGCGCCGGCGGCAGCGTAGGAGGACAGATTGTCGAGGCCGTCGATGGCGAGGACTGCAGCGGCAACGTCGGCCGGCAGAGAGGGCTGGCTGACGTTGGCGAAGAAGACTTGGCCATGTGCCTGATAGAGATGCAGCGGGACGGCGAAGGCGCGCTCGACCTGCGAAGCGGACCCGGAGATGGAGAGGCGCAGGCCGGAGGAGGAGACGGCATGGACTAAAAGGCCCTGCGCCTCGGCCCAGGTAGCGACCGTGGCGAGTTGACCGGTGGAGGCGCCAGACTGCTCGGAAAATTGCTGCGGGGAGAGCCAGGAACGGAGCCGCGGGAACGAGGACGCACCCTGGTTCTGGAGCAATGGATCAAGTGTGGCTGAGGAGGCTGCGGGAGATCTGAGCGTGAGGGTAAGCGAGAGGGGCTGAGACGAGGGCATCGGGCCGGCATCGATGGCCGAGGCGAGCGCCTGATCGGCGTGGGTTACCAAGGTGATCCGGGAAGAATCCTGCGCCTGCATCGCGGAAGAAGGCGCAAGCAGAGCAAGCAACGCCGCCGCAAACACCGGGCCTACGAGTCGCTTGCGGAGGAGCGTGGGAATTTTCCGGGTCATGTTATGGGAATCGTCGCACCCCCCCTGAGGTAAGGCAAGCAAACGGGCTACGCCTTTCGTTGTAGCAAATTAGACCTTTTGGAGGACGATCATCCGGGCTTGCTCTGCCGATCCTGTCACTGTCGCTTGCTTGAGGTCCTGCCCTTGCTTCTGTCTGTCGTTCGCTGGATCTTCGCTGTGTGGATGTGGACATCTTGTTCCGTGGCTTTGGCCGAGCGCTTCCCTACGCTCACGGTGACTTTTGCTTTCGCCAGCTGGGTAGGAATCAGGCCAGGGCATACGATCCGAAGACGTACCTTGAAGGTTCTGGCCATTGGGAGCCGGAGCGAGTGAAGTAGAGGCTGCTGGAGAACTGCTTCTAGCTCTTAGCTAATAACGTGCGCGGCAACCGCGCGGCGAAGGGCGATGGTGTCGGCTGGATCGTACTTGAGGAGCCGGCGCAGGAGAGCGAACTGGGTACGGGCCAGGTCACCTTCGGCGATGGTGGCGAGGACTTTGCGCGCGGACCTCTCGATCGTCTCCATCGCTTGCACGGCGTAGATGCGAGCCATGGCGACCGGGACGGCGGAGGCTGCGCTTCCCTGCTTCGTGTGGATCTTGTCCGCGCGCAGAACGGCGCCTTCAAGCGCGAAGACAGCCATAATCATGTCGGCCAGCGCGCCCATGATCTCCTGCTGATCGGCGATCGCCTGCATGTACTTCTGGGTGGCGGAGCCGGCGGTGAAGAGGGTGGTCTTCTTGGCCGCGGCAAGCAGGCCGTACTCGGCGGCGAGCGGGCCTTCGCGGTCCTGCTTCTCCGCGGGGCCGGAGAGGACCTCGTCCATCATGGACTGGATGGCAGGCATGAGCGCCAGCTTGCCGGCCATGGCGGACTTCATCAGCATGCCGGTGATGATGAGGCGGTTGATCTCGTTGGTGCCTTCAAAGATGCGGTTGATGCGGGCATCGCGATAGGCGCGCTCGGCAGCAAACTCCTCGACATAGCCGTAGCCGGCAAAGATTTGCACGGTCTCATCGACGACGAAGTCGAGCATCTCGGAGGCCCAGACTTTGACGATCGAACACTCGACCGCGTACTCCTCGATGCGCTTCTGGATTTCAGCGGTGTTGTCCTTCTCGACGCCGGCAAGAGCCTGGTCGATGAGGCCGACGGTGCGATAGCAAAGGGTTTCGGCGACGAAGATGGCCGTGGCCATGTCGGCGAGCTTCTCCTGGACGAGGCCGAACTCGCAGATCGGTTTACCGAAGGCCTTGCGCTCCTTGGCGTATTTGACCGCGTTGAGAAAGGAGTGTTTCGCGCCGCCGAGGACGGCGTTGCCGAGCTTGTAGCGGCCCACGTTGAGGATATTGAAGGCGATCTGATGACCTTTGCCGACCTCGCCGAGGAGATTCGACACGGGAATTTTGCAGTCGGTTAAGATCAGAGGCGTTGTGGAGCTGCCGCGGATGCCGAGCTTGTGCTCTTCGGGTCCGTTGGTGAAGCCGGATGTGCCGCGCTCGATGAGGAAGGCGGTCAGGCGCTCTTTTCCCGCGTCTTTGCCTTGGGTGACGAGGCACCTGGCGAAGACGGTATAGATGTCCGCGAAGCCGCCGTTGGTGATCCACATCTTTTCGCCGTTCAAGGTGTAGGTCTGGCCGTCTTCCGAGAGCACGGCGCGGGTGCGGGCGCTCAGGGCATCCGAGCCGGAGGAAGATTCGGAGAGTGCGTAGGCTCCCACAAAGCTGCCGTCGGCGAGCCTGGGCAGGTATTTGGCTTTCTGCTCGGGCGTCCCGTACCAGACAATGGGCAGCATGCCGATGCCGGTGTGCGCGGAGAAGGCGGTCGAGAAGCTGCCGTTGACGGACATCTTCTCCGCAATGAGCGCGGAGGTGATCTTATCCATGGCAAGCCCGCCGTACTCTTCGGGAATGTCGACGGCGGTGAGGCCGAGCTCGGCGGCGTGCCGGATCAGCTTGCGCGTGACGGAGAAGTCCTTAGCCTCAATGGCGGCGACCTGCGGAAAAACTTCGTTGGCGGCGAAGTCCGCGGTGAGCTGCGCGATCTGGCGATGCTCTTCGCTGAAATCCTCGGGAAAGAAACAGGAGTCGGCAGTGGGATCGGCGATGAGGAAGGCTCCGCCGGCGGTGCGGGCTGGCATGGAGATGACTTCGGGCGGGAGCGGGGCGGTGGTGGTGGCCATGATGGAACTCCTGAGCTGGTCCGTGCGAGCCGTCTGCACACAGTCTATGCTCCGGAACGGAATGAGTGGGCATACGCATTCTGACTTCACCCAGCAGTCCATTCTTCCACTGCTTAGGCTGCACGATCGTTGCCGTCAAACTTTTTGCATTCGATCCTGCGCGCGCCTGCGTATGTTGAGTTGAGGACGCGCATGGCGATCGAGCCGGAGAAGTTTCGCAGATTGCTGGAGGCGCACCAAAGCATGGTGTTCTCCATCGCTCTGCGCATCACCGGCGTACGCGAGACGGCCGAGGAGGTCGCGCAGGACGTCTTTATGGAGCTGCATCGCTCCGGCCAGCAACTCGCCGGCGAGGATCACGCGAGATTCTGGCTGCGCCGCGTCAGCGTCCATCGTGCCACGGATGCGCTTCGCCGGCGCTTGCATCGGCCGGAAGCAATCTCCGAGCAGTGGGTGGAGGAGCGTCACGGTCTGGGCGAGGCAGACGCTGCTCCCGGGGTCAATGGGCTCCGCCTTGAAGCCCGGCTGGATGATCTGTTGCGTAGCTTGCCGGAGGCCCAGCGCGTGGCGGTGGTCCTCCGGTTTACCGAGGGCATGTGGCCGGAAGAGATTGCGGAGCTGCTTGGCCAGCCGCTTGCGACGGTCAAAAGTCATCTGCAACGCGGTTTGCGGCTGCTACGGCAGAAAGCCGCCATCACAATGAAGGAGTACGTGCGTGAACGAGCCTGATGAATTGGTTGAAAAGGCAATCTTTGAGCGCGAACTGGAAGCGGCGCTCGCCCGCGTTGCACCGCCCGAAGGCTTCGGGGAGCGTGTGTTCGCGCGTGCGTATCCAGCTTCCGCTTCGCCCGTACGTGATTCCGGGCGCATGCTTGCCCCTGCGCGATCCAGGCTGTGGCTAGCGCTTGCCGCTTCGCTGCTGCTTGCCGCTTTGGGCTTTCTGGGGCAGCGACACCATAAGCAGGCGCGCCGCCGAGAGGCGCGAGTCAAGTTTGACCTGTCCATGTCCATTACGCGGCAGACCCTGGCCGGGGTCGGTATCGAGACTCGAAAGCAGTTGAGCGCCGCCGGCATTCAGCTCGAACCCTGAGCACACGTTTGCATAACCAAGCACTCGAGGAGGAACCAGCAATGCACAAAAATGATCACTATCGTTCGTTTCTTCGGTCGTTCACAATCCTTCTGCCTGTTCTTCTGCTTACGCCCTTGGGCGTGCACGCGCAGTCGATCTCGAACGCCACGGCGGAACCGCAGCCGCTGGGCGCGGGGGGACAGACGGTAAAGGATGGTCTGTTCGACGACACAGGCAAGTTCGCCAAAGGCGCCGTCAAGGTGAGCGAGATCGACATGGATCCGGCGACGATGGCGGCGATCGGGAGCGATCCAGGTTACGCCAAGCGCTATCGTTTCTCGCTCGTCCACGAGTACAAGTACGACAAGCCGGGCATGTATAAGCTCGAAGATCTTGAGGAGTACCACCGCAAGCTGGCCGAGGGCGGTTGGCGATGCTCGGTGCGCACTCGCGACAAGGATCGCTCGACCGATATCTGCAACCGGCTCGGTCCGGACCACGAGACGCGGGAGAGTGTCGTGATGGTCGTCGACCCGCTGAAGCTGACGTTTATTCATAGCAGCGAGGTCATCTCGGCGCAGGAGAAGGGCGCTCCGCCTGAGCCGCCGCTGCAGAAGCACGAGTAGAAGAGTGACCGGGAGCTGTAACTCCTTTTAAGTTCGGTGATAGGCTACTTTGCACATGCAGAGCTACCTTGAGCAGTGTTTGGCGAAGCTGGAGTCGTTTGAGGGATCGATTCCGTGGATGTACCGGGACACGGTCGGCAAAGTGACGGTTGGGGTTGGGGTCATGCTATCGGATGCGGCGGCGGCTGTGGCCCTTCCCTTCCGGGCCGGCGATCAGCCTGCGAGCGCGGCTGAGATTGCGGCTGATTTTGCGCGCGTGAATGCGCTGCCGATGGGCCGGGCGGCGCACTTCTATCGCAGGAACGGAGGACTCGAGCTTGCGGAGGAAGAGATCACCTCCTTGCTGCGGAGCGTAGTTCTCCGCTTTGAGGCGCGGCTGCGGGAGAGCGTTGCGGGCTATGACGGCTTTCCCGATCCGGCCAAGATGGCGCTGCTCGATATGACCTACAATCTGGGGCCGGAGGGTTTGCTGACCGGCTTTCCGAAGCTGATCCAGGCGGCGGAGGCGGGCAACTGGAAGCAGGCGGCGGCGCAGTGTTTTCGCCATGGCCCAGGCGCGGCGCGCAATCAGTGGACGGAGGCGATGTTTCTGAGCGGTGTGCTACCCAAGCTCGAAGGCAAAGCTGAGGGTATGCTGGTACGCTTTGGCTACGGATTGCTCGGCTTGGCCGCCTCGCTGGTGAGCCGGATGCGCCGGCGACAGTAAGCGTACTGGAAAGTTTCGGCTACTCGTCGAGCACGCTGAAGATCTCTGCAAGCGAAAGTTCAATCGGCAGACCGGGAATCCGGAGAACGCCGCCGGTTTGCTCCGTAGACGTTGCGCCGGCACAGAGGGTGACCGTGCGGGTGGCGGGGTCGAAAATCCACACCTCGCGGACGCCCATTTCAAGAAAGTCGCGCACGCGCTCGCGAGTCTTCTTGACCGTGTCCTCCGGGGAGAGCACCTCGATGCAGAGGATGGGAGGCGTGCGCACGATCTGCTCGCGGGGTGCGTCTCGGCGGCGAACGCACACGTCAGGAACGCGGAAACGCGTGGGCTTTACCTGCACGCGCAGTTCGCTGTTGGTCCGGATGTGCCTCTTAAACTCAGCTGTTGCCAGAAGTTCGATAAGCCGCGTCTGCAGTTCGCTGTGGTCCAGTTCGCCCAAGTTCCTCTCCTGCAGCTCGCCATCGATATAGTCGCAATCAGGCCGAAAGCTGTGGCCGAGATAGTCGCTGAGCGGCATGAGGGTCGTGGTAGCCAAAAGTAACCTCTTTCCGTCATTATGCGCCCTTCGAGTGATAGAGCCAATGACTTTGGCGTGAGACGATGATCGGGTATGGAACGCGAGAATTTTGCTCTTATTATTCTGGCCGCGGGAAAGGGGACGCGGCTCAAGTCCAAGCGGCCCAAGGTGCTCCATGAGATTGGCGGCCAAGCCTTGCTGCTGCATGTCATCGCGGCAGCGAAGTCGGTGGTCGCCCCGGAGCAGATCTATTGCATCGTGGGGCATGAGGCCGAACGGGTGACGGCCGCGGTGGCCCATACCGGCGTTGGCTTTATCGCGCAACCGGAGCAGCGCGGTACAGGGCATGCGTTGCAGATGGCGAAGGCCTGGTTTGCGCATCAAGGCCAGCGTGCTCCGCAGAACCTGCTGGTCTTGAGCGGCGATGTTCCGCTGATCCGTCCGGAGACGATCCGCCTGGTCTGCGAGACGCACCTCCAGGAGCAGGCGGCGATGACCATTCTGACCGCTGTTCCTGCCGATCCGACCGGCTACGGACGCGTTCTGCGCAAGGCTCCGGAAGGGGTGGAGGTGACGGCGATCGTCGAGCAGAAGGCCTTGCGGCCGGATCAGCTGAGCGCGCCCGAGATCAACTCCGGGATTTATTGCTTCCGGACAGAGGCGCTCTTTGCCCGGCTCGATTTTTTATCGACCGGGAATGCGCACGGAGAGTACTATCTGACCGATGTTGCAGCGATGCTGGTGCAAGACGGGGAGCGTGTCGTGGCGGTGACGGCGGAACACGTGGACGAGGTCTTGGGGGCGAATACCATTGCCGAAATGATGCATCTCGACCAAGCGATGCGGGCGGCGTCGGCCCGCAGGCTGATGGCGCAGGGCGTGACCATCTTCCGGCCGGATACCTGTGTCATTGATCCCGAGGTAACTGTCGGCGCGGACACCGTTCTCGAGCCGTATGTGCAGTTGCTCGGCGCAACGCACCTTGGCAGTGACTGCCGCATCCGTTCCTATGCCGTGATCCAGAGTTCAATCCTCGGCAATGGGGTGCTAGTGCGGAATGGCTGTGTGCTCGACGGCGCGGAGGTCGGGGACGGTGCGGTGCTGGGGCCGTATGCTCATCTGCGCCCGGAAAGCCGCATCGGCGAGGGTGCCCACGTCGGCAATTTCGTCGAGACGAAGAAGGTGAGGCTCGGCAAAGGATCGAAGGCAAATCACCTGAACTATCTCGGCGACGCCGAAATCGGTGCAGGGGTCAACATCGGCGCTGGAGCCATTACCTGCAACTATGACGGTGCCCTGAAGCATAGGACTGCCATCGGAGACGGCGCCTTTATCGGTTCGGATTCGACCCTGGTGGCTCCGGTCAGCATCGGGGCCGGGGCGTATGTGGCCGCCGGATCGAGCATTACCGAGGATGTTGCCCCCGGAGCACTGGCGCTCGGGCGCGCCAGACAGGTGGTCAAGGAGGGTTGGGCCGTTCGGCGGAAGGAAAAAAAGTGAAGACAGGCGAAAAGATTGCTAAAGTTGCGCCGGATTGTGCCGATAAGCTCTTTGAGCGGCGATGCTGCGCAGAGGACTAGAAATGGCAGACGAACAGATTCTTATAGTGGATGATGAACCCGCGGTACGTGAGATTGTCATGGCCGTGCTGGGGCGGCATGGGTACGTTCCGTTTGCCGCGGCGGGTGCTGACGAGGCGCTCGAGTTGCTGAGCCAAAATCCCGGATACTCGCTTGTTCTCTCCGACGTCATGATGCCGGAGGTGGACGGGTTGACGCTGCTTGATCGCCTCGGAGAGGACCATCCCGGGCTGCCGGTCGTCCTTTGTACGGCCGTGCACGATGTTCAGGCCGCCACCAGTGCGTTCCGGCGAGGCGCTGTCGACTATCTGCTCAAGCCATTTGATCGCGCGCAGTTGCTCGGCGTCGTCGATCGGGCTCTGGAACATGGGCGGCTGGAGCAGCAGAGAACGCAGTACTGGCAGAATCTGGAAGAAATTGCCGCTGCGCGCACGGAGCGGCTTCGCATAACCATGCAGGATCTGGAGCGGAGCTACGACACAACGCTAGAAGCCATGGGGGATGCTCTCGATCTGCGGGATGCGGAGACCGAAGGGCATTCAAAGCGCGTCACCGCCTACACCATAGCCCTCGCGCAAGAGATGGGTGTGAGTCATGAAGAGCTCCGCATCATTGCCCGTGGAGCTTTTTTGCACGATATCGGCAAGATTGCGATTCCCGATAGCATCCTGCTCAAGCCCGGCAAACTGGACGCAACGGAAACCGGGATCATGCGTCGGCATTGCGAACGCGGGTATGAGATGGTGCGTAAAATTCCTTTCCTCCGCGAGGCGAGCGAGATCGTCTTCGCGCACCAGGAGAGCTTCAACGGATCTGGCTATCCACGCGGTTTGCGCGAAAACGAGATTCCGCTGGGGGCGCGCATCTTCGCTATCGCCGACACGCTGGATGCGATCACATCGGACCGCCCCTACCGGGCTGGACGAAGCTTTGCGGAGGCAAGAGCCGAGATCGAAAAATGTTCCGGTGGGCAGTTCGATCCGGCAATCGTCGAGGTCTTCCTGCGTATGCCTCCGGAGACCTGGACGGAACTGCGGGCCCGGGTAAATTGCATGCCGGTCACCGAGGTCTCGAGCACCCTATGCCGGCCTACGCTGGTGGCGTGAACGGCCTCGGCCTATATTTCCCCTCGATTCTGCCGACATCGAGCGCTCCGTTGCCGCTCCCATTGTCAACTTTCGCAAGCCATGCTCATCCTGAATATCGGAGATGCATTGGCGCGCTACAGTTAATGAGAGATATAGATGACTCTTGAAAACAATAGACTTACACAAGATTTCGGGGATGGGCGAACGATTGCTCCAGCTCTTTTGTGGAATAAGGGAGAAGTTTTGCAAAGAAATATGAAGGAAGGTAGATTTTCGTGTCCGCCGGTGATATGCTTTGGTTATTGGAAGGTGACTCCCCCTTCAACAGTTTGTTGGCTGGATTCCGCCAACCCGAGTTGCGTCACTGGCCTCCCGGCATGAACAGAGATGTTCATGCCGCCTTTTTTTGCTTGTGAGCCGACGGCGTTCCAGTCAGGATGCCATTGGGCGGCGCTCTTTCCGCTCATCTGCACATGCAGACAGGCAAATTGAGGCTCGTATTCTCTTGCTGTGACGTAGGATGGAAGCATGAGGAAGAAGCTGCTCGGATGCGTCGTGCTTGGACTTGTGGCTTTGGCCGCGTCGGCGCAGTACTCCAATCCAGCCGACGACGTACCGGCCTATAATGCAGAGAGGCCGGCTCACCCGCTTGCCCCGCTGATGAGCGGAGATCAGTTGACCGGCCCGTACTTCACTCATAGCTATCAAGTTATGGCGTACAGGATGGCCGCAAAAATCCCCGCGGTTCTTCACCAGGAGCCTTGTTATTGCCGATGCGACCGCGAGATGGGGCATAACAGTCTGCATTCCTGCTTTGAGGGGACGCATGGCGCGCAGTGCTCTACCTGCATGAAGGAAGCGGTTTACAGCTACCAGCAGACAAAGAAGGGCAGGACGCCGGCGCAAATCCGGGCCGGCATCGAGCACGGCGAATGGATGAGCGTGGATCTGCAGACCGCGACCATGTAGCGTAACCCGGCAGGCGGCGCATAAGCCTGCCAGTCAGCGGTATACTCAGTACAGTTCTTTGAGTGCCAAAGCAAGGTTGTTGCCTGCTCCAGATGGGGGCGTCACGGCTTCGACGGGATTGCTTGCGGCAGAGAGGCATGCCGGGGTGGGTACACCCGTAATCGCGCCCAAAACTATAAGTGCCGAACCTCAATTCGCGCTTGCTGCTTAATTAATTAGGTAGCCGATCGCTCCAGCTTCGCCTACGGGCCGGTACCGATCGTCGCACAGTAGGCTGGTCTTCCCTGCTCCGTCTGAGCGGGCTGAGGACGAGATCAATCAGGCTGGTCGGTGTTCCGTCTTCGCCCGTTCTAAGGCACACTGACGAGACAAAGACGAATCGGGAAAAGCATGAAAGCTCTCTGTTGAAGGTAGTTTCGGACGTGGGTTCGACTCCCACCGCCTCCACCATCTCTAAATCGTTGCAGCAGAACGCTTACTCTCGAAGACGCTTTCAAGCGCACTGTCAGGACGTAGTCTCTGATTAGAGGCTCATGCGCGTTGAGGTAAATGGACATACTCAAACGAATTCGGGACGGGAGCAACGTCGGCAGAAAGCGCCGCGAGCACTACTCGCTGGAAGTATGAGGAGTATCGCTGGTCTCGCTCTTCTTCCGGAAGACGCTAGTTTGGAGCCACGCTCACTGCATTCACATTCCACCTCCGACCGTGCCACTTATCAGGAGAAATGCATGTATCACGCGATTGTGAAGAGGCTTGCAAAGAAGAACTTCAAGTCTGTAAACCGGAAGGACTACGCGGCAGTGCTGAAGGGCTGCTCACCGGACATTCATCACCGATTTGGTGGACACCATGCACTTGGTGGGGAGCGTCACGACCGGGAAGCCCTGCGACTCTGGTTCGAGCGGCTTGGTCGTTTGACCCCGGGCCTGATACTGAACGTTCAGGACATCTGGGTCAAGGGTTTCCCGCATGACACAACCATAGTCATGCGGTGGTCGGCAACCGATACCCGTATCGATGGAAGTCCATATCTTAATCACGGGGTGCATATCATCCAGATGCGTTGGGGCAAGGTGTTCGCTATCGACGCAAACGAAGACTCTCAATCCGTAGCCGAAAACCTCGCTTTGCTTGCCGCTCACAGTAATACAGAGGCGGCAGCACCTCCTATCGTCTCTTAGGTCCTCCCGTTGCTGCCGGGATAGATCATAGACTTGAGTTGGTGATCATGGAAAGAAGAAAGTAAGCGAAAAGAACTACTATGGAGGCGAACTTTCTTCTGTTTAATTCCGAGACGGAAATGTCAAGAAATCCTTACCAAAATTAATCATAAATATGGGCAATTTCCACGGAAAGACGCCGGCTGTCGCCCTTCCATGGGAATTTGAGCTTTGGATCAAAGGGTTCGCGGAGCGATTAATATGTTCCGAAGAAGGAAGGAGAAATTTAGCTTGCGAAGACGCGACTTCATTAAGACTACGGCCTCTGTTCTTGCAGCATCAACGTTGACGGGAGGCAATGCTGTTTCCGAAGATCGCGGAACCCAGTTGCGAGCCGTGCTCCCCATCAATCGCAACTGGCGCTTTCACCCGGCCAGTATTGATGGTGCGCATCTACCCAGCTTTAACGATGCCGCGTTTGAAAGGGTGGTCATTCCGCATACGAATGTAAAGCTGCCCTGGCATAACTTCGACGACAAGCAGTATGAGTTTATCTCCACCTACCGGCGCCGCTTTCCGTATCCACCGGCCGCTATGGGTAAACGCGTGTTCGTTGATTTCGAGGGTGTGATGACGGCCTCGACAGTCTGGATCAATGGAGTGCTGCTCGGAACCTACAAAGGGGGGTTCACCCCTTTCTCCTTCGAACTTACCCCGCATTTGCGCGTCCATGCGGAAAACGTTCTTGTAGTTCAAGTGGATTCAACAGAACGTGCCGACATCCCTCCTTTCGGTCATGACATTGACTACATGACCTTCGGCGGCATCTACCGTGAAGTCTCTCTACGAATCGTTCCATCAATTTACATAGATAACATTTTCGCAAGGCCTACCAACGTTCTCGGCGGCACGCCATCGCTTGAGGTAGATTGCATGCTCTCTGGAACGCCTGGCTCCGGAGTCCTCACCCTTGACGTGGAACTGCGCGATGGCGAAACGTTAATTGCGAAGAGCGCTCAGGCCGCGAAAATTTCAGGGAATGCGGATGCCGATGCCTCGCTCGATCCGGCAACCAGCGCGCCCGTTTACGCAAGCACGGAGACTGGCAAAGACGGCGGCAGAAACGTAGTTCTGCTCGACAAGCTGGACGCGATCCAACTGTGGGGTCTCCGGCAACCCACTCTATACACGGTTCACGTGCGCCTATTGCAGGATGGCAAGCAGATCGACAATGACATGCGCAGGGTCGGATTCCGGGAAGCGAAATTCACGGATCGTGGTTTTTCGCTCAATGGAACAATTGTGAAGCTGCGTGGGCTTGACCGGCACCAGACGTTCCCCTTTGTAGGTCAGGCGATGCCTGCACGCGTACAGAAGAAAGATGCCGACATCCTGCGCAAGGATTTGCACTGCAATATCGTGCGCACGTCGCATTATCCGCAATCGCGGCACTTCCTGGATCGCTGCGACGAAATCGGGCTACTGGTTCTTGAGGAGATCCCTGGATGGCAGCACATCGGCCCAGAAGCCTGGAAGCAAACCTCCATTGACAATGTAGGCCGGATGATTCGCCGCGACTGGAATCATCCGTCCATTATTCTCTGGGGCGTCCGCATCAACGAGTCTCCGGACGACCATGACTTTTACGTGCGAACCAACGCACTAGCGCATGCGCTCGATCCAACCCGCCAAACGGGAGGTATCCGAAACAATCGAAGTTCGGAACTGCTTGAAGACGTTTTCACCATCAATGATTTCGGCTTCCCGCTGAGCGAACCGAATCATCCCTTGTATCTCAGCACAGAGTTCGTCGGGCATACCTATCCCACCAAGACGACCGACGATGACGAGCGTCAGCGCGAACATACTCTGCGCCACGCGCGCATCCATAACCAGCTTGCCTCAGATCCTCGCTACGCGGGTGGAATTGGCTGGTGCGCGTTCGATTACAACACGCACTCGAATTTCGGGGCCGGCGATCGCATCTGTTATCACGGCGTCACCGACATCTTCCGTGAGCCGAAGGCCGCGGCCGGCTTTTATAAATCGCAGTGCGATCCCGCCGAGGAAATTGTTCTGGAGCCCGCGTTTCACTGGGCCAGCAGCGATGAATCCGTGGGTCTTACCAAGGCGGTGATCTGCTCCAATTGCGACCACCTTAAGATCTACATGCGGGAGAGCGGCCTGGAGACAGGTCCATGGAAGCTGGTAAAAGAGCTCGGCCCGGAACGAATGGAGTTCAATCACCTGACGTACGGCCCCTTCGTCTGGGATTACAACAGGTCCGATTTCCGGCAACTCGGATTTCGCTGGGGTGATCTGCGAATCGATGGCTTTCTACAAGGCAAGCAGGTCATCTCGAAGTTATTCTCGGGCCGCGGGGTCGATCGCAAGTTCTCAGCCCATGCCGATGATCTGGAGCTCTTAGCCGACGGCGCAGATTCGACCCGTGTGGTGTTGCGGGTGACCGATGAGTTCGACGCAGTTCGCACGTATGCGAACGACCCGATCATCTTCACTCTGGAAGGTCCTGCGGAGTTGGTCGGAGACAATCCGTTTGCCTTGATCGGTGGAACAGGCGCGATTTGGATTCGTGCGAAGGAGCGTGCGGGAACGGCGCGGCTGACGGCGAAGCATCCGCGGCTTGGCTTAGAAACACTTGACTTTACGCTGCATGCAGTCCCAGCTGAAAAAGTATGACCACTGCCTACGGTAAGTCTCTGTAAGCTGCTCCTCTAGGATGCCCGGAGGGAGACTTGCCCCCAAAACCGTTTCAAAGCCGCGGATTGTAAGCTCCCGTCAGGGCTTCTCGCTCGATCGCATAGTTTCGCAAATGTGTTTCATTCGCAAACGTGTTTTATTCGCAATGTACTTAATTCTAGGAGCGTCAGCGATTTTATTCCTTGCAGTAGGTTGCACTTAGACGCACTGTTTTCCAACGCAAGTTGCCGCCACACGTGCCGCCAGTCTTCCAGCGCAGAACGAACGCCACTCTCCTGTGCTCCATCTTACCTCTTCGATTGAAGCAAATAAGGTTGAGCGATTTAAACTTCTTCTCTTACTTCGATGCTTAGCTGGTCCTCAGAATAAGTGCATCAATTCCGCAGGCAGGTGAGAATGGAGGTACGAAGCTTATTGCTGTGGTGGCTTAGATGGCGCTGAATATGCGGCAACAATTCTTTACTTGGGATAAGTGCGATGACCTACTCGCAGCTATATGTCTCCCAAGGTGGAAGATTTTGCCTTCGATCCGGAGCATGTACCGCTCGCCCAAATGGTGGCTGCTCTTCCTTTGCTGCCGTTATCTCTGGTGGTACAGCGCACCAGGGTCACTGTATTAGGGGGAGTTCCACTTCCTTGGTCGGGAGCTGTTATTCTGCTGCGATTCCGCCCACGGTGGCGCTTACTCGGGGATACGTTGCTCTACCGGGCACGTCTCGGCAATCATGGTTGTCGCTCTGCTGCTTGCCGTGCTCGTCTTTCTTGCAGGTTAGCAAGCGCGACATTCGCTCTGATAGCATGATCTGCGGTCTGTTATGCTCAGCTGGATCCGGAGTCGTCGGCAAAGTCGTACTTGGGCAGGCAGCCTCATCCTCCTGTCGCTGACGTTGGGGCTGCTGCTGCGCGCGGCCTTTTACCCGGCAGCCACCAGAGCAACCGGCGAGGCGGAAGCTGCAGCAGCCGAGCGGATGGCCTACAACCGGGAGATCACGGCCCGCTACCAGGACCGTTTTACCCCCGGCCAGCACTTCCTGCCCTCGAACGTAACCACCGAAAGCGGCCAGTTCCTGGACCCCAAAACCTTTCCCACGGCGGCCTACTGCGGTCACTGCCATCGCGACTCGCATCAGCAGTGGCGCGAGTCCGCGCACTCAAACTCGAACCGCGCACCTTGGTATCTGCGCAATGTCGATCTGCTCAAACAGCAAAAGGGTATCGAGTTCACGCGGCACTGCGAGGGCTGTCACGATCCGGTCGCGCTGGTTGCTGGCGACCTCACCCCCAACCTCCCAGCCAAACGGCACGGCTACGACGATGACGGCGTGACCTGCGTGGTGTGCCACTCTATCGTGCGCGGCGATACCCGCGGCACGGGATCGTACATGCTCGGCACGCCGGCCGTGCTGGTCGATGAGAACGGCGCGCCGATGACGCGGCCGATTGCAGATGCAGAGATCCTGGCGCATCTCGATCGTCACTCGGCCGCTGTGATGAAACCCTTTTACAAGACCTCGGAGTTTTGTGCGAGCTGCCACAAGGCCGCGCTGCCGGCGCAGTTGAACGACTACAAATGGCAGCGTGCGATTTCGCTATATGACGAGTGGCAGAACTCATCCTTCGCAGAACAATCTCCGCTGCCGTTCTATCAGAAGGCCGCGGTCTCCACCTGCCAGAGCTGCCATATGCAGCGTGAAGACCTGAAGCTGGCCGACCCGGGCGCCAAGCACGGTCAACTCGCATCCCATCGCTGGCTGGGCGCCAACACGCTGATTCCGGAGTACTACCACTACGACGAGCAGAAGAGACGCACGGTCGCATTTCTAGAAAATAGCATCTTCAATGTGGACCTCTTTGCCGTAGAACACCGGGCCAGTCCAGGCTCCGCGCCACGCCTTGCCGCGCCGTTCGACCGCGTCGCGGATGTCATTACGCCCGGCGAGCGGCTGACCGTCGACGTGGTCATCCAGAATAAAGGGATCGCGCACTCGCACGTGCCGGAGCAGCGCGATATGTATCAGTCTTGGGTCGACTTCACGGTCAAGGACAGGGCCGGCCGCACACTCGGCGAGAGCGGTTTCGTCGATCCGCGGTCGAAGGAGCTTGACCCCCGCGCGCATTCCTTTACCAACCGCCTGATCAACACCGATGGCGGCCTCAACGCAGAGCACCAGGTGTGGAACACGCGCGTCGTGGCGTACACCAACAGCATCCAGTCCGGCCGTTCGCAGGTTGTCCGCTACACCTTCACCATGCCGCCTGCCGCGGCCGGCCCTGTGACCGTCACGGCGACGGTCAAGTATCGCCGCTTCAACCAGCACTTCATCGACTTCGGCATGGCAGAGAGCGCCGGCCAGCACTATCCGGAGACGACTATCAGCATGGCGTCAGCCTCAATGACGCTCGCGGCCGGCGCCAGCAGCGCGCACGCGCCGCGGCCGGGCGAGAACGCGGACTGGATGCGCTGGAACAATTTCGGCATCGCGCTGCTCGATGCGCAGCAGTACGCGGCGGCGCTCGGGGCGTTCAGCCGCGTCGCCTCCATGCGGCCGGACTACGCCGATGCGTTTACCAATCGCGCGCTGGCGGAGTTCGAGTGGCAGCGCTACGCGGAGGCCGGCACGGACCTCGATCATGCGCTTGCCCTTGCACCGGGCAACGCGCGGGCGCTCTACTACCGGGCTCTCGTCGAGCGCAATCAAGGCAACCTGGATGCGGCCGTCGGAGACCTCAAGCAGGTACTCGCAGCGTTTCCACGCTCGCGGGATGCCCATCGCGAACTAGGCTTCTCGTACTATCAACAGCACCTGTATCCGGCGGCGCGGGCGGAGTATGAAGCGCTCCAGGCGATCGACCCCGATGATCTGGCCGCACACTACAACCTCGCCATCCTGTACCGCCGTCTCGGGCTGAAAGACAAGGCCGCCGTCGAGAGTGCCGCCTTTGCGGATCAAAAAGACGATCCCACGGCGAGCGTTTACGCGCTCAGCTATCTGCGCCACAATCCCGCGGTCGCCAATGAGAGCGTCGCCTGGCACACACACGATCTGGACGCGGCGGTCGACACCGTCACGGACCCGCTGCCCACCAAATTCAGCGGAACACAGCAATGATCCTCAAGGATCTTTCCCGGCGCGCGCCCGGGCTGCTGACGGCGCTTGCCCTTCTCCTGGCGGTCATGGTCTCGGCAGCGGCTGCGACGTTGCTGACGCGGCCGGGCTGGGCGGCGCAGACCGTATCGCAGACCGCCTCGTCCGCAAACGCAGTGCCGGCGCTGTTCAGCTCCTCCGGCTGTCCACAATGTCACGGGCCGGCGCTGGCCGGAACGGGCAAGGGGCCAGCTCTGGCGGGGATCGGGCGCCGGCTCTCACGCGCACAGATTGTCGCGCAGATCCATAACGGGGGCGGTGCGATGCCGGCCTACGGCGATGTGCTGACTGCAACGGAGATCCGTCAGCTCGCGGACTCTCTCGCTCGCAGCCAGCCTCTGAGCATTCCGGCGCCGCCGCAGCACGCAGAGCCATCGGCTGCCGCTCCCGCCTCCGCCGGAGTCAACACAGGCGGAGCGCACGCGCCCACGGTCGACGCCGAACACCGCGCCATCACCGCCGGCGGCTTCGTCCAAAGCGGCCCGGTCGTCTTTGAAGACATCACTGCCAAGGCCGGGCTCTCTGGCTGGACCCACAGCATGGGGACGTCCGCGAAGCGCTACATTCTCGAGACGACCGGCTCCGGGGTCGCGCTGCTCGACTTTGACGGGGATGGCTGGCTGGATATTTATCTGGTCAACGGCTCCACCTACGCCGCGCTCGCGGGCAAGGCTGCGCCTCCGCATGCGGCACTGTTTCGCAACAACCACGACGGCACCTTCACCGATGTCGCTGCAAAGGCGGGCGTGACCAATGACCGCTGGGGGTTCGGCGCGGTTGTGGGTGACTTCGACAACGATGGCTGGCCCGACCTGTACGTCACCAACTATGGCGGCAACCGGCTCTACCGCAACAACCATGACGGCACCTTCACCGACGTCGCGCCGAAAGCCGGTGTCGTACTGGACAACTGGTCCAGCGGCGCTACCTGGGGAGACTACGACGGAGACGGCCGGCTGGACCTCTTCGTGCCCGGATACGTGCACATCGATGCGGCGGAGCTGACCGCGGCCTCAGTGGCGGCGGGCGGTCGCCCCGGGGCGGGCGGCGCGCTCGACAACTGCCAGTTCCGCGGCGTAAGCGTCATGTGCGGGCCGCGCGGGCTTCACGGAGAGCCCGACCACCTCTTCCACAACAACGGCGACGGCACCTTCACCGAGGTCAGCCGCAAAGCGGGCGTGAGCGATCCGCGCGGCTACTTCGGGCTCAGCTCGCTCTTCGTCGATATCAACGGCGACGGCCGCCCCGACCTGCTCGTCGCCGATGACTCCACGCCCAACTTCCTCTATCTCAACCATGGCGACGGCACCTTTGAGGATGCATCGTTCGTCAGCGGCTACGCGCTCAATGAGAGCGGACGCGAGACGGCCTCGATGGGCATTGCGGTAGGGGACTACCTGCACAACGGCCTGCTCGATGTCTACAACACCACGTTTTCCGACGACTACAATCCGCTCTACCGCAACGACGGCGACGCCAACTTCACCGATATCAGCTACGAGGCCGGTATCGCTGAGCCGACCATCCCCTTTCTTGGCTGGGGCACGTCGTTCTTCGACTTCGACAACGACGGCTGGCTTGACCTCTTTGTTGTCAACGGCCACGTCTATCCTGAGGTGGACCGCCAAAGCTGGGGCACAAGCTACGCGCAGCGCCCTCTGCTCTTTCACAATCTCCAGGGCAAGCTGAAGCTGATGCCGGCGGTCGCAGGCACAGGTCTGGCCAGGATCGCCACCGCCCGCGGCATGGCCTTTGGCGATCTCTTCAACGACGGCAAGATCGATGTCGTCATCAACAACATGGACGCGCCGCCGGCGCTGCTGCGCAACGTGACTGCGCATGCCGGCCACTTCATCGAACTCTCGCTCGTCGGTGGCCCGGGCTCGCCTCGCGATGCCGTAGGCGCGACGGTGCTGCTGACCGCGAACGGCTTTACCCAGCGCGCCGACGTGCTTGCCGGCGGCAGCTATGCCTCGTCCCCGGATCAGCGACTGCACTTCGGGCTCGGCCCCGCAACCACCATCGACCGCATCGAGATCCGCTGGCCGGACGGTACCCGGCAGGCCGTCGCTCCGCCCGCGGTAGTCGACCGGCTTTATCGCGTCATTGAAGGCTCGGCGCCAGTGCCTCTGCGCTAAGACCGAAGGCTCAGCTCCCGTACTGCGTCGGGTACGTGCCCTGCACCTCGATCTTGAAATCCGCCCCGCGAAAGATCATATGGATCTCCGCGCTGCCCGGATTCCACCACCACTGCGCAGCCGCGCGCCCATCCGGCCCCGGCGTATAGGCCGGGAACGGTGCGCCGTTGAGCCGCACCGACGTGGGCGCCTGGCGTGAACGGACGATCACCTCATAAGCTCGCGTCGTCGCACTGCTGCCCGTAACCAGCACTTGCGAGCCGCGCTGCTCCAGGTGGGCGCTCGTGCCGTTCACTAGCGCGAAGGTCGTATCCGCCAACCCGGTCGAGGAAGGATACACCCGCCAAATGAGAGAGCTCGTCAGCAGATGCGGATCGTCCCAGTTCCACTGCGCGGCCTCCTCCTCCGGCTTGAACGGCAGGATGGACCCCGCCCGCACCAAGATTGGGATGGAAGACGCATCCACCGTCACATCCTGCCCGCCGGTCAAGAAATCACCGTTCCAGAAGTTGACCCATTCGCCGCGCGGCAGATACAGTAGGCGCAACGTCTGGCCGCCCTGCACGATCGGTGCCACCAGCATCTCGTGCCCCAGCAGATACTCATACTCCGCGGCCGCGGCGCGCGGATCGTCCGGAAACTCGAGCACGGGATGACGCATGATCGGTATACCGGTGCGCTGCGCCTCCTCCGCATACGTCGCCAGATACGGCAGCAACGAGGCGTGAAACGCTGCCCAGCGGCGGAAGTGCGCGGTGGTCGCCGCGTCCGAGAAGATATTGAATGAGCCTGACGGCCTGTCCCAGACGTGATCGCGCATGACCGGGCACAGGGCCCCGAACTCGACCCAGCGCTGCCAGAGATCGCGGTTGCTGCCGGTACTCAGAATGTCCGGGCCCCAGGTCGAGAAGCCCGACATGCCGGCCGTGATGCCGGCCGTCACCACGGAGGGCAGCCCGTAGTCGCGGGACCAGTTCGCCTGTTGATCCGCACCCCAAAGCACCGGGCTGAAGGCTTGCGACCCCGGTGAACCGGAGCGGGAGAACGGCACGATCGTCGGCTTCAGCGCCTGCGCCACAGCCAGCGTGATCTTGTGATAGAGCAGCGGGTAGAGCTCGGATAGCTTGCGGCCTGTGCCCGCAGCGAAGCGGTCGCTGTCCCGCACCCACTCGCCGAAGTCCTCCATCCAGCCGTCGAAGTCCTGGGTCTGCACTGCGGCCGTGATCATGCCCTGCCACCAGTCCACCGCCTGCGGATTGGTGAAGTCCACATTACCGACCGAGACATCCTCAAAGCGCGGTCCGGCCGGTTTGCCGTCCGCGCCGGTCTGCAACAGCCTGTCGAGGATGCCACGCTGGTACTGGGGGCTGGGCAGCGTGTAGGGCACGATCTCCGCGCGCACATACGGGTGCACATAGGTCAGCACGCGGAAGCCCAGGCCGTGCAGCGTATCGACAAACGTGCGCGGATCCCCGTAGTAGCTCGCAAACCAGAATGGCCAGCCCAGGTTGTCCTTCTCGTCGTTCTGGTCGTAGATCCAAAGCGCGCTGGCCGGCACCGCGTCCGTGCGGATGCGACGCGCCACGTCCAGTACCGCGCCTTTGCCGCCGAGCGCCGTGATCCAGGGCCCAAAGGTCCACAACGGAGGATCCTGCGGGCGGCCCGTCATCCCGGTGTAGGCGCTCAGGACGGCCTTCGGATCCGCCTCCGTAAAAAGATACAGCGGCACCGGACCCTCGGCGAAGGTCATGTCAAACGATGTATCCGCCTGGTTGAAGCGGAACTTCGCATCGAACGCCGTATCCGCGTATATCCCCAGGCCGGCAGGATCGTACACCAGCGGAACGGCGACATAGACCCAGTTGTGACCGGGCTCGCCCGCACGGTCCTGCGGCCGCACATCGAGCGTCGTCGCGGACAATCCCGCCTGCCAGAACCGCTCGCCCAGGCCAAAATACGGTCCGCCGCCAAGGACGTGCAGCGTCAGCTCGCCCGCAGCCGGAACAGCCGCCCCGGCGGGCGTATCGCGGCCAACGGTCATCCTGGCCAGACCATCGCTCAGGATCTCCAGACGCAGGCTGACCACGCCGCACGTTGAAGGCAGGGTTGCCGTCCAGCCCCGGATTGCCAGCGTCGTCTTCACCGCTCCGGCGGCCGTGCAACCCTCCGGCTGAGCGACGGAAAACGTCCAGCTCGTACTGCTCTTCCGGTCAGTGATCGTGAGCGCGCCATCCTGGCGTCCAAGCACATAGCGCGCGGAGGCGCTGGTCAACGTCAGGCCCTTCGGCGTATCGTTCGTCACAACCTGAAGCGTCGCATTGGGTTGCGGCAGATGCCCCGTGGCGATGAACGCAGGCGAGGGAGCCGCACTGCGGATGTTGTCGATCATGCTCCGGTAAGCCGGTGTCGTTGAATAGAGCGGCGGCGCCTGCGCCTGGGGCCGCTGGGCAGACGCCTTCAGACCAGACAGAACCAGCAACACCGGCACGGCGCCAGGCACAGCCCGCCGGCATACGCGGCGAGCCCGCACGAATAGCACAGCAACGTTCATCACAGCCCCTTCCCGCTCCGCATCCCGGAGCCTTCCCTGAGCGCGATCACCGCGTCCACGCGCGCTGCGGCAAAACGTTCCTGGAGTCCATCCGGCCACACCACATCGATCTGTGTCACGCTGGTCTCCTCGCCCAGGCCGAAGTGCAGGCGCCGATCACTGCTCGATAAATAACTGCCGCCGCTGCGCACCTGCTGCACCCAACGCCTGGCCGCGGTGCGTACGGTCACCTGAGCGCCGATCGCATCGCGGTTCGACTTCGTTCCTTCAAGCGCCAGGGTCAGCCAGTGATTGCGGCTCGGCTGCACATCGACCAGCAGCATCGGCTGCTCGCTCATGTTGTTCACAATGATCTCGGTGCGGCCGTCGTTCCACAGGTCTGCGGTGGCCAGACCGCGGCTCGATGCGGGCGTCGTCATGCCCGGGCCGGCCGCGGCACTGCCGTCCTGAAAGCGCCCTGAGCCCTCATTGCGGTAGTAAAGACGCGGCTCGCGATAGGTCGAACCCAGATGCGACGTGTCCACCTCAGGGTAAACATGCCCGTTCGCGAGCACCAGATCGAGCAGCCCGCGGTTGTCCGGGTCGAAGAACATCGTGCCCCAGCCGAGATACTGCGTATTCAGCCCGAGGCCTGCCTGCGCGATCTGTGACGTAAACGTTCCATTGCCGTCGTTGCGGTAGAGCGAGGCGAGATCATCGGAGAAATTGGTCTTGAAGATATCCGGCAAACCGTCGCCGTTGTAATCGCCAACAGCCAGGCCCATGCCGGCCTGCTCGCGGCCGTCTTCATTGAAGGCGACTCCGGCCTCAGCGGCCACGTCGGTGAAGGTGCCGTCCCGGTTGTTGCGATAGAGGATCGACGGGGTCGAGTCGCAGGCGACATAGAGATCGGGCCAGCCGTCGCCGTCGAAGTCGAGCGACGTGGCGCTGAAACAGTAGTGCCCGTCGGTCTTCTCGATGCCGCTCGCGCGGCTCACATCGTCAAAGCGGCCGTTCCCGGTGTTGTGATAGAGGATGTTTGGCGTCGAGGCAAGCCCGCGTGGCCCGCACATCACGGGCGTTCCCTTCCAAATGCACATCACGCCTTCCCCCGGCCTGGGCACCGTGTTCACGTCGAAGTCGACATAGTTGGCGACGAGCAGGTCCAGCCTGCCGTCACGGTCGTAGTCGACGAAGGTGCACCCGGTGCCCCAGGCCTTGCCGCTGCCGGCGACCCCGGCGGGTCCGGCGACCTCCTTGAAGGTGCCGTTGCGCTCGTTGTGCAGGAGGCGATTGCGGCCGTAGTAAGTCACGTAGAAATCGTCATAGCCGTCATTGTCGTAGTCGCCGGCACAGACACCCTGGCCCCAGCCGACAAGCCCGTCCAGACCCGCCGCATGCGTCACATCCTGGAAGCGGCCGTTGTGCAGATTGCGGAACAGATGGCTTGTCGGCGAGCCGGGGGCGGCGGTCTCGCGTCCCGTGCCCTGGGGGGCGCCGTTCACCAGGAAGATGTCGGGCCAGCCATCGTGATCGTAGTCGAGCACGGCCACACCGCTGCCGGTCGTCTCAAGGATGTACTGCTTGGTGTCCGTGCCGCCGTTGACGTTCAGCATGTTCAGGCCGGCCTGCGCCGCGATATCGACAAACCACACTGGCCCGAGATGACCGGTCTGCGGCGGATACGGTATTTGCGCAACCGGCAATTGCGCCAAGAGCAATGCCGCGGGACAGACAAGACCGAACAGCGCAAGACACACGGCGGCGACGCGGAGCATGCAGGCATCATAGCCCGCTCGGCCAGTCATCATCCCTGCGCGGAATCTCTGTGTGCGATCCACCCCTACCCGGCCTTTCTAAACTGAACCGATACCGTATGCGCCTGGCCGTCGTCGGCAAGCGCGATCGGGCACGCTCTGTGCTCCGCCGTCTCGCGCGCACAGGCTGGCCGGTTGTCGAGCAGGAGACGCTCAATGACCAAGCCGGCCGGCGCCTGCGGCCTGAAGTCGACGGTGACCGCCGCACCCTTGGCGCTGGCCGTCAGTTCGAGCGCCTGAGCATGTTGCGCGAGGCTCAGGTCGATGCTGCTCGCCCCCAGGCGCAATCGCCTGATCGCGAACGTCGGCCACTCTGGCGGTAGCCGGGGCTGAAACTCGACCGTACGGTGCGGCGCATCCAGCCGCACGCCCGCCAGACCCTCCATAAACGAGGACAGCAGCAGCGCCGAAGACCACGTCTGCTCCGGCACCGACTCCGTCTGCGGTTCAAAGCGCGTGGCCGAGAGCGTCTCATGCAGATGCCCCAGCGAGTCCAGGTTAAGCCAGGGCAGCAGCTTGCGCCACACCTGCCACGCTGTGCCGGAGCGGCCGCCCTGCCATAAATCCTCAGCCGCAAGGGCCGTGCTCGCGGCCCATACGCTGCCGGTCGCGTAGGAGTTCGCGTCATATCCCCGGCTGCTGGTGTCGGTATCGCGCGCACCCCAGGGCGTCTGAAATCCGGCCCCCGCCACCCGGTCCAGCACCTGCCCGCGCCGCGGCTCATCGAGCAAATCAAGCGACGCCGGCGACGGCATTCGTAACTGCCCCAGCCCGTTTCCCGCAGCATCGATACCGGAGTTCCAGAAGCTCGTCTTCCGGTTCCAGAAGTGTTCCGGAATCGTCGCTCGCGCGCGCTGCGAGGCCTGCTCCGCCTCCTCCGCCTGTTCTCCGTGACCACTGTCCCTGGCGAGCTCCGCAAAGGACGACGCGGCACCCATCCAATCCACGGCAAGCTCCAGTTCCTCGCGCGGATGATCCTGCTCGTCGTGCCCCTCCTTGCCCGGCGGCACACGCGGCAGCCCGTCCCCGGCATCGATCAGCGAAAGACAGTAGTCATAGGCCGCGGCGAGGCTGTGCCAGTGCTCGCGCACAAACCCGAGATCGCCGGTTGCGCGCACGTACTCCGCCACGCCGATCAAAAAGCGGAAGGTCACATCGACATGCGGAAACATGTACGGATAGTCGCGCGCCCAATCCACATAGCCGGCGCTCTGCGAGAGCTCATGCCACATCATGCCGCTCTGCGGGTTCTGATAGTTCAGCAGAAAGAGCAGAACGTCCCTGGCCCGCGCCTGCGCTCCGCTCAGCAGCAGCGCCGGCAGACTCACCAGCGCGTCATCGGCGAAAAACCAGTCATACTGTGGCCTTCGCGCCATGCCGCGGGATGGCCCGTAGCCGGCGACCAGCCCTGAACCCAACTTCGGATTCGTCACCCACGCCTGGTCTAGCGCCGTCTCCGACCACGCCAGCGCGTCGTTCACCGCCTGGTCGGGCGTCTCCACCGCGGTGGACCCCGCGCTGAGCTGCTCCACCTCCGCCTGCGCCTCGCTCTCGAGCGCGTCGCCGCGCGTCAAGAGCGTCTGGTACACCGCCCGCGTCGCGTCCCAACCGCCGGAGTCGGAGGCCAGCAGCAGCCGCGCTCTGGGCGCCGCCGTCAGCACCAGCGTAAGCCGCGGATCGGCGCTGAGCGGCGCATGCGTATTGATCAGGTCGTCCTGCGCCTGCGCATCCGGCGAGCCCACCATGGCGAAGAAACGGCCGGTCGGCTCATCCATGCGATAGGCGCTCTCCGCACTCTGCCAGTGAACCTCCTGCCCACCCATCCCGACCGGCCACATCAGGTCGAAGACCGGCGTAAACCGCACCTCCACCGCCACCGGTTCGGTGGACTCGACCGTATACGTCAGCACCGCTCCCGGCAGATCCCGCGGCACAAACAGCCGCTCCCGCACCGTGAACGACGCTGCCCGGTACACCCGTTCCACATAGGTGGGGCTGTAAATCATCTCGCGCAGCAGCGCCTTGCCGGACTGCGCCTCGGCTGCCGTGCCGACCCGAAACGAAGGCTCCAGCCCGCGCACAATCTCGAGCGGATACACCCACGCCTCAAGCCCCGCCGCTGCGTTGCCGCCGAGCAACGCACGCCTGCCATGCGCGGCCAGATAGCGCGTCTGGTAGACCGCCTCCGTGCTGCGTATCTGCTGACCCGACGCCGATACACAAAGCCAAAGGACAGACATCGCGCACGCCGCCGCATGGGCCAGGGCAGCAGCACGGCGGCGCACACGAAGTGAACACAGAAGCAACGTCAGATCTCCCGGGAAACGAGAAAGGAGGGCAGCAGGCCGCTGTCCTCCTCTCTTTTGCTGCTGCACCGCATTTAGAACTGGAACCGGCCCGCGAACTGCAGCCTCCGCATCGACGATCCATCCTGGCTTGCGATGATGTCGGTCACCAGACCGGAGTTGGCGTTGACGCAATCCACGCAGCTGTTCGGCTCACTCAGATTGGCGTGATTGAAGACGTTGAACGCCTGCGCCGTTAGCTGCAGCTTGAGCCGCTCCGTAAGGGTGAAGTTCTTCGCGACCGAGAAATCGGTGTTGAAGAGATTCGGCCCATAAAAAGAGTCACGCTCGATGTTGCCGAAGGTCCGGATGGTAGGCCGGGTAAAGCCGCCTTCGGTAATGCCAGGCGCGGACAGCGGCGCAACCTGTGCGAAGTAGCGCCGCACGTGATTGATGGGGTCGAACGCTCCGGTGCCAAAGCCCTTGTTCCCGCCATAATAGTTCGGCCGGCACAAGGAACCGCCTTCCCCGTCGATGTCCTCTTCATTCGTGCACTCGCTGTAAGATGGCGTAAATGGCAGCCCCTGCTCATAGCTGGCCGTTCCGTTCAGCGCAAAGCCGCCGACGATCTCGTTTAGCAACTTGGGCATATTGCCCCCGAACGCCTTGCCCCGGCCGATCGGCAGGTCCCAGTTCCCAGTGAAGACGAACGCCTGCGGACGGTTGTAGTAGCTGTTGCCATAGTCCGCCCTCGGGTCGATGAAGAAGTAGTCCGACTCATGCGCACGCGCGTGCGACCACGTGTAATGCGCCAGCACCTGGAAGCCGGAGCTGTACTGCTTCTGAAAGACCGCCTGCAGCGCCTGGTAGCTTGTGGTCGCCTGGTTCGCGTTGTAGCGGATGTCCTGCTCCCAGCCGAACGGAGCCCCGTAGCCAACGCCGAGCGTCTGCGCGGTGCCGTCGAAGTACGGCCGGCGTTCGCTCTGCGTGTACATGACGCCGGTCGTCGGATCGATTTGCATGAAACCGTTCAGCGTCGGCTGGTTCGGGCTCGCCTGGTTGGACGAGTCGAACATGTTGTGGATGCCATGGCTGCCGACATACTGCAGGCGCAGCGAAGACGTCTTGGTCAACTGCTGCTCCACTGCCGCATTCCAGCCGTCGAGCGTCGGAATATTGCGCAGGCTCAGCGGCCGCGTCGGCACGCCCAGGCCGTCCGGCAGCGCGTAGTTGCCTGACGTGGGGATCGGCGCAAAGGTGTAGCTTGGCGGGCCTTGGCTCAGGTTGAAGACCGCCGCATTGTTTGTCACTGCGTTCAGGTTCTGCGAGACCTGGATCGGGTAGGTAAAGGTCAGCACCTCGCCGAAGGTATCGCCGGACCAGCCCTGCCCATACACCCGTCCATACCCGGCGCGGACGACCGTATTCTGATGCACCTGGTACGCGACGCCGATGCGCGGCGCGACGTGAGTATAAGAGGTGGCTACATTCAGGCTGTTGTTCCACGGACCGTATCCGGCGATGCGGACGTTGCCGGTGTTCAGGTCCAGCAGACCGCCTTGTCCCTGGCCGTTGACTCCCTCGGGAAAGTAGAGCTCCCACCGCACGCCATAATTGAGCGTCAGCTTGCTGCTGACGCGCCACTGATCCTGGATGTAGGTGAAGACCTTCGGCTGGTGTTCCTGCGCGGTCTGGTTCGCGTTCGCGTTCTGTGTCCGTGCAAACTGGTAGACGTCGCCGAGCAGAAAGCTGGCAAGCCCGAGCCCGGCAGAGTTGGCGGCCGGGCCCTGAGTGGCATCGGCTTTGAAAGTGAAGTTACCCGAACGCAGATTGTTGTTATCGAGGCCGATCAGGTGGTTGAGCGAGTAGCGGAAGTCAGCACCGAAGCGGATGGTGTGATTGCCGATCGCATGCGTGACGTTATCGACGATCTGATACTGGTTCTCCGTCTGCAGGAACGGATTCGCCGACGTTCCATACTCCGACAGACCTGCAATGTTGAACTGCGGCAGACCGCCGTAGAAGTTGATATCGCCCTGATTGACATTCGGGATGCCCAGCGCCGTGCCCGCCGGTGTGTTCGCGGCCGTGCCGACCTCATTGATGTGTACCCGGTACCAGCCGAAGCGGAAGTCCGTGGTCCACTTCGCACTGATTAGCAGGTCTCCGCCCGCGGCCACGCTCTGGTCGAGCACCGTATCGCTGCCCGCGAAGTTGCCGCTGCCGAAGCCCAGCCCACCCGCTGCGCCGAAGAACGGCGTTCCATTCAGATTCGAGTTGAAGATCGTATACCGGCCAAAGGTATGCAGCTTCTTGGTCGCCTGGAAATCGATCCGGCCGTCCTCCTGGTTGGTGTTGAAGCCGCCCGAGCCGGACGCGATATAGTTGCTGTTGGTCACTCCGGGAGCGCCGGTATTGGGCAGCGGCAGCAGCTTCAATAGCGCGATAGCCGGCGCCGAAAGCCTGGAACTCGGAATCAGATTGCCGCCGAAGGCTGTTCTGCCCGCGGTCCCGGTCGGATTGGTCGCCGGATCGTACACCTGGCCCTGGCCGCTGTTGATATAGTCGCTCAGGTTACAGACCGCGGTCGTGGTGCAGGAGGTGTGCGCCAGCGCCGTCGGCACGGTCTGGACCATCGAGACACCCGTCCGCTCGCGCAGACCCTGATAGTCGCCAAAGAAGAAGGCCTTGTCGCGGAGGATCCTGCCGCCCAGCGAACCGCCAAACTGATTGTGCAGGAACGACGGAATGTACTTGCCTGTGTTCGGGTCGGGCGCGTACTGCGAGAAGGGGTCGCGCGCCTGCTGCGCGTCGGAGCGGCGGTACTCGAACGCCGAGCCGTGCAACTGGTTGCTGCCGGACTTCGTCTGCGCGGTCACCAGCCCGGCGACGGCTTTGCCTTCTTCCGCGTCGTAGTTCTGTGAGGTGACCTTCATCTCCGACACCGCGTCGAGATTCGGATTAATGACGGCCACGCCGATGATCGGGTCCTGGTCGTCGGTGCCGTCCAGCTCATAGCCGGTCGCGAACGGCAATTGCCCGTTGACTTCAATCTGCTGACTCTGCTGCGGGTTCTGTGCCTGGCCGACGTTCCAGCCGATGTAGCTCGTGCCGGGCGTCAACAGCTCGAAAGCCGTGAAGTTGCGATTGACGTTCGGAAGCTGCTCAACGGCGCGCTCGTTGAGGATCGTGCTCACGTCCGAGCGGTCCGTCTGCAGCAGCGGCTCTGCCGCCGTCACCTCCACCGTCTGCGCGGCCGCCGCTCCCGTCGCAAGCTGAACGTCCACCTTCGGCGCCGTGTCCACATACACCTGCACGTTCTGCCGGGTAACCTTGGCGAAGCCCGGTGCATCGATCGTCACGCTATACACGTCCGAGATGAGGTGCTGAACGCTATATTGTCCGCTCGTGTTGGTCTGGACTGTCACCGTCGTCCCTTTGCTCGGGTCCGTCACCGTGACCGTCGCATTGGGGACGAAGGCGCCGGTCGGGTCCGTGACGGTGCCAATGATGGATCCGTACACAGACTGCGCCGCAGCCGTCGTGGACATGCAGGCCGCAAGTGCGAGGGAGAGACCAAGCACGGTCCGGGTAGAGGGCGACGTCATGGCTGAAGTCCTCAAACGGTGTTCAAACGGATGGTTCTGCAAATCCCACTTCATACTGCCTCCTAAAAAGACCGCCAGGGCCTTACCCCAGCGAGCTCCGCGCCGCGTCTCCTCAGTTGCCGGGAGACGTCAACGGGAACAATGGCCATCGCCCCGGACACACCGCCAGCGGTGCGACAATAAGACGGCGGCCAACCGTTCTGCTTGTAAGCGTCACCCATCCTGAGTGATGAATGCTAAATTTGGCAAGCTTTTGACGGTGATTTGACGTGTGCTGCAACCGTGTAACGGTGAATAACATGATGAAAATAAAAGGTTTAGTGCAGCATAGCGGGGATAGCAGATGGGAGCTCGTGATTCGGATCACGGCCAGCGCCCCGCTCAACGGATCGCCGCGCCTGTGCGAGCTGCTGCTGTATGTGGCTGACTGCGCGCTGCGCAACTCGCCCGAAGAGGTGACCGAGCAACAGATCGGCATCCAGGTCTTCGGCCGGCCGGCCGGTTTCAACTCTAGCGAAGACAGCATCGTCCGCACTCAGGTGCGGCTGCTGCGTCAGAAGATCGGCGCGTACTTCGCCGGCGAAGGCGCCGCCGAGCCAATGACGGTCGACATACCCAAGGGCCATTACCTGCCAGTCTTCCGCACGGTCGCCCCGGCCCTCGCGTCTGCGGACCCGCTCCATACCGATCACCCTCCGGGGAAGCCGGCTCCAGTGGCGCCCCGCCTCAGCATCGTCGGCGAGCCTGTCAACGCCGCTCACGCACCCTCGCTCCCAACCAGCGACCATGCCCCCACGTCCCCTGCTCCTTCTCCGATGGAGCTTGGTCCCAGGCCTATCGAAACGAATCCGGCCAAGAAGCTTTCACTTGGTCTGCTGCTGCCCGTCGCGGCCTTTGCCGTGGTCGCCGTTGCGCTCGCTGTCTTGCTGGCACCCAGGATGCACACCGGGCAAGACATGCGGCCGGTACTCGCCCTCTGGCGACCCTTCCTTACGGAGGAGCCTCCGCTGGTCATCTACAGCAACGCCCTGTTTGAGGGTGATTCGAAGACCGGCCTGCGCTATTCAACCTCGGACGCGCCCCAGCAGCAGCCTCTGCCGTCGCACCTGGTGGATCATTACACCGGCGTAGGTGAAGTCGTCTCCGTCTTTGAGATCACCCGCCTGTTTGACTCGCAGAAGGCGACCTTCACCCTCAAACGCAGCCGGCTGGTGACGTGGGATGAAGCAAAGCTCCGCAACCTGATCTTCATCGGCGCTCCGTCGGAGAACAGCTCGATGCGCGTTCTGCCGCCGGCCTCGGACTTCACGATGACCAGTGGCGACGGCTTTGCCAGCATCGTCAATCAGCACCCTCAGCAAGGGGAGCCGGCCCAGCTCAGCCGGCCCGAGTACCCGCTGACCCGCGATTACGCCATCGTCGCCTTGCTTCCCGGCATTGAACCCGGCCGGCACACGCTCGTGCTGAGCGGGCTGACCACCCTAGGCACCGAAGCCGCCGCCGAATTTGCCTGCCGGCCTGACACCGTGGCGCAGCTCCTGAAGGCCGTCGGCTATACAACCGGCGAGGTCCGGCCCTTTGAGGCGGTGCTTGAGGTCAGCGTCGGCGGCGGCGTGCCGCTGCAGTCCAGAATCGTCATGGTGCACGTCCACTGACAGCCCGCCAGGAAAGATCGAGCCCTACCGGACCGGCGTCAGCTTGAGCTGGTTGGCCGCGTTCAGCCGGGAAGCGGCCTCGGCCTCGTCTTTGGCCCGGGCAGCATCGCCCAGGATGCGATACGCCTGGCCCAGCATGGTGTGCGCCGCCACGCTCGATGGATCCATCTTCGCCGCATGCTGGAGGTAGAGCAGCGCCATCTGCGGGTCGTTGCGGCGCAGCAGCACGCGTCCCATCAGCAGAAAGGGTCCTGTGCTCGATAGGTCGAGCGAGAGCGCCTTTAGCAGCGTCTGCTGCGCGTCGTCTAACCGGCCATTGCGCAGGTAGAGGTCACCCAGACGCTCGTACGTCGGCGCATAGACAGGGTTCAAGGCGCGCTCGGCCTCAAACTCCTTAAGCGCGCCCGCAATGTCTGACTTGTACAGCAGCACCTCGCCCAGCGTGAAGTGAGCCAGCGGCAGGTGCGCGTCGCGGGTCAGGGCCTGCCGGCTTGCGTCCGCCGCGAGCTCCGGCAGATCGGCCCGCAGCAGCTCCTCGGCCAGCAGCAGATAGGCCCCGCCGGAGCCGGGCGCCAGGCCAAACTGCATGGCAAAGCTCTCCCGCGCGTCATCGTACTGCCGTGCGTTCAGGTAGCAGAGGCCCAGCACGTGATTGGCGTCGGCGTTCGCGTCCGGCGTATAGCGCGCGACGCGCTTGAGGTACGGGATCGCCGCCGCCGGCTGACCGAGCCGGTACAGCGCCAGCCCATGAAGCTGAACCGCCTCGACATCGGCCGGATCCTGCGCCTCGGCCTGCGTAAAGGCCTTGACCGCATCCACCAGCTTGCCGGTGCGATAGAGCTCCAGGCCCAGCGTCCGTGCGGCGCCGGGTACAGGCGGACTCTCTGCCGCGAGCGCGCGCAGCCGGTCCAGCGCCTGGGCCGGATCGCCCTTTTCAGCCTGTATCCGCGCCTCGTCTACCTGCGCCTTCAAGGGCTCGGGCGCGTCCGGTCCCTGCGCGCCCGCCCACCCCACACACCCGCCCGTCAGGACGATCCCAAGGAAAACGATTTGCAGTTTCTTCATCGGTAGAGGACTATACCGAAAGCTGATCTTCGGTCCTCGTCAGCATAGCGCAAGGAGTCGTTCCATGAGCTGGTTCCGCTGCATAGGTTTTCTGCTCGCTGTCGCGTTGCTCGGCTCTGCCGGCCAGGCCTGCGCGCAGACACCCGATCCCGCTCCGCCCCGCCTGCCGGCGCTTCCGGCCTTTTCCCTCCCGCCAGACAGCAGCCTGCACATCGTCCGCGACACCAATCCCACCAAGCCTGTGTCGGTGGTCGGACCGCGAGGCGCCCTGCTCGGCGAGCAGGACGGCGCCTTCGAGGGCTGGATCTTTCCCTGGAAGATCTTCAGCAATCTCCGCATCAGCGCCCATATGCAGGACTACGCCGTGCCGATCGACGTCAATGAGTATGCGGCGAGTATCGACGTCCAGCCGGATCACACCACCATCACCTACTCCCATGCGAACTTCACGATCCGCGAGACGCTGCTGGCTCCCTCCCAGCCTGCGAACGGCTCCGGCATCGCGGCGTACTTCGAGGTCGAGGCCGTCCGGCCCATGGATCTCACCTTCAGCTTTACCCCGGAGATGAAGATCATCTGGCCCGCGCCCTCGGACGATATCCCCTCGCCGGAGTGGGTCAAGACCGACGGCGGCAGCGGCTTTTACATGCTGCACCTCAACTTTCCAGATCACGCCTCCGCCATCGCCATGCCGGGTGCTGAGCCCGGCATCCTCGCCCCCTACCAGGAGCGGCCGAAGACTTACCCGCTGCAGTTTATCGAGCACTTCGACCCCGCCAAAGACACGCATACCGTCTACCCGCTGCTCGTCTCGCTCGCAGAGCAGCGCAGTGCGGCCACCAAGAGCAGGCTCGGCGCCGCGCTGCTCGAGCAGGAGAACCATTTTGCCGCGACTTATCTCGCCAATCGCGGCGCCTACCAGCACTTCCTCGACACCCACACCACCATCGAGACCCCTGACCACAAGCTCGATGAAAGCTTCCGCTGGGCCGAACTCGCCATCGAGCAGCTCCGTGTCCAGACCGTGCCGTCGCACAGCGAAACCGCGCTTGTCGCCGGCTTTTACACCTCCGGCGACTCCGCCCGGCCCGGCTTCGGCTGGTTCTTCGGCCGCGACGCCCTCTTCTCGCTCTACGCCGTCAACAGCTTCGGGGACCTCGAGCTCTCGCGCGATGAGATCAACTTCCTGCTCAAACGCCAGCGTGCCGATGGCAAGATCGGCCATGAGTGGGCGCAGTCCGCCGAACTCGTCGACTGGAACAGCCTGCCCTACCAGTGGGCCTCCTCGGACGCGACCCCGCTGCTGCTGATGGAGATGGCGGATTACCTCAAGGTCTCGGGTGACGTCGGCTTCCTCAACGCACACTGGGAGCAGATGGCCAAGGCCTGGAACTTTGAGACCACCCACGACTCCGACGGGGACGGTATCTACGAGAACACGGAAGGTTCAGGCTGGGTGGAATCCTGGCCGCCTGGCATGCCGCACCAGGAGATCTACCTGGCCGCCGTCGATCAGCAGGCCAGCACGGCCTTCGCGCAGATTGCTGCCGTGACCGGTCACCCTGAACTCAGCGCCGCGGCCACCGCCCGCGCCGGGCACATCAAGGCGCAGATCGAAAAAGAGTACTACCTGCCCCAGACCCAGAGCTACGCCTTCAGCAGAAACGCAGACGGCTCCACGGACCCGAGCGCCACCATCTTTCCGGCCATGGCCTGGTGGGATGGCAGCTTCTCGCTCGAACGCGCCGGCCCCATGCTCTCGCGCTGGGCCTCGAGCGAGTTTTCAACCGACTGGGGCACCCGCGACCTCAGCCCCAGCACGCCCTTCTACGATCCCATCAGCTACCATCAGGGCACGGTCTGGCCGCTCTACACGGGCTGGGTCTCGCTGGCGGAGTACCGCGCCGGCCGCCCGCTCTCCGGGTACGCCCATCTCAAACAGAACAGCAACCTGACCTGGTCGCAGGATCTCGGCGCCGTGACCGAACTGCTCTCCGGTGAGTTCTTTCACCCGCTCGGCCGCAGCACCTCGCACCAGCTCTGGTCCTCGGCGATGGTGGTGGTGCCTCTGCTGCGCGGCCTGTTTGGCATCGAGTGGGACGCCGCGCACGATGCGCTCGATCTTGCCCCGGAGCTGCCCGCGACGTGGGAGCATGCTATTGTTCGCGATCTCACTGTGGGCCAGACCAAGACCGACCTGACCTTCACCCGGAAAGACCGGATGCTGGAAGTGACCGCGAGCAACGGAGTTCATCTGCTCAGCCGCCAGCCGGGAAGTAAGGTCGTCGGCGCGACGCTCGAGCTGCCGCTGCCGGCTATCGAGATCTTCCTCGACTCTGAGCTGCCCACGCCCGGCGCGACCACGGGGCAAACCAAGGTGCTCGATCAGCAGCAATCGGAGCACGCCGCAACCTTCCGGCTCGCCGGTCTGGCGGGTTCTACCCAGGCCATCACGGTGAGGCTCAACGATCCGCGACTGCAGCTTCGGCTCAACGGTCAGGCCCTGGCTGGAGCAGAGCGCCTGCGTTCCTATCGGGTCACGTTTCCGAAGGGCGCGAACTACACGGAGTCCGTGCTGGCCTTTACATGGTGAGTTACGTGCATGTTCAACGCGCCACCCGCTCAGCGTTGCTTGGTTTTGTCCTGATCTCTGCCTATAGTCTCAGCGCGCAGACATCGGACCAGCAAACAACTCCCCAGCCTATTGAGGACTACATCCATCAAAGCTGGGAGAAACTCAGCCGTTCCATGGCTGAGTGTAAGTCCCTGGTCGATCCCAAAGTAACAACCAGACCTATTCTCTATCTGCCCGCAGCCATGCCGGTGCCGCCCGCCGTAGAGGCCATGCAGCGACAATGCTCTGTCGAGGTCCAGCACCTGCCGCGCGTGATTCATGCCCTGGGAGACATTCTGCCCACGGAAATTCCCCGGGAAGGACTGCTTTATCTTCCTGAGCGCTATGTCGTTCCAGGTGGACGCTTCAATGAGATGTATGGCTGGGACAGTTACTTTATCCTGCTCGGCCTGGTTCAGGACGGACATGTCCCGCTTGCCAAGGGCATGGTCGAAAACTTCTTTTTCGAGATAGAAAACTACGGCTCTGTCCTCAACGCGAATCGCACGTACTTTCTCACTCGCTCGCAGCCGCCCTTTCTTAGCTCGATGATCGATGAGATCTATCGCCGCACCGCAGACAAGGTCTGGCTCGCGCGCGCCTATCACGATGCCGAGCAGGACTATGCGCTCTGGACCCGCGCGCCGCACCTGGCCGGCGACACCGGGCTGGCACGGTACAGCGACCTCGGCTCCGGGCCGGTGCCGGAGATGGCGGATGACAGCACCTACTACCCGGATGTCATCCGCTGGCTGCTCGCGCACCCCGGCGCGGGCGCGCAGTATCTAGTCCGCGGGGCAGAGTCGCCCAGTGCCGCCGAGGCCAGAACGCTCGCCATGACAAGCTGCGACGTGACCTCGTCCAGAACCTGCCTGCATGCCTGGGCGGAGGGCCACCGCCTCACCGCCACCTTCTATCATGGCGACCGCGCCATGCGTGAGTCCGGCTTTGACACCAGCTTCCGCTTCGGACCGTTCAGCGGATCGACCGACGAGTTCGCTCCGGTCGATCTCAACAGCCTGCTCTACAAGTACGCCATGGACATGGCCAAATTTGCGTCCGAGCTCGGACTTCCCGATCAGACTGCCGAGTGGACGCGGCGCGCACGGACGCGCAAAGCAGCCATCGACCACTATCTCTGGCATCCCGAGACTGGCCTGTATGAAGATTTCGATTTCGTCAGCGGGAAAGCCTCGACCTATCCGTTTGTCTCGACCTTCTATCCGCTCTGGGCCGGTGTGGCGACGCCTGCGCAGGCATCGGCCGTTCACAGTCACCTGGACCTCTTTGCCTGTGCCGGCGGCGTGCAAACCAGCACCTACGTTTCGGGGGTGCAGTGGGATGCGCCTTTCGGCTGGGCGCCCACAAACTACATCACGATCGTTGGCCTTGCACAAAGCGGCTTTGGCCGGGACGCCCAGCGCCTCGCCCGCGCCTTCCGCCAGACGGTGCAGAGAAACTATCTGCGGGATGGAACGATTCGCGAGAAATATAACGTCGTCAATGAATCCGCAAACATAGAACTTGCCGCGGGTTATAAGACCAACGTGATCGGATTCGGCTGGACCAATGCGGTATATTCCCGGCTGGGTACGCTTCTCAACGCCAGCCAGACTTACTCGTCCGCCGTCCTGCTTGCTCCGGAGGAGCTGCAAAAGCTTGTTCCGGCGACCGTCTTCTTTCAAGGTCAAACGTCGACCACACAACTGCGCAACAGCGCCGGGCTTCGCTTTGCGAATTCACATCTGCTGCTCGCGGCAAAGGTGGATACGGGCGGCTATGCCACCGCCGTCGCAGAGCGGTACCAGATCTACCTCCTCACGGAAGCCCCACTGCTCTTTGCCGGCCACACGCTCGCCCCCGGCGCGTACGGCGCCGGCTTCGTGAACGGTAAGTGGCTGGTCATGGATCTTGGAGGAAATCAGCTCTTTTCAGTCGCCGCTCCGACCGATCCTACACTGAAACGGCCTGTCCCGCTCAAGATCGAAATCGATGGCGACGGAATGTATCGCCTCTTGAGCAGCCGCAGCTATGTCCGTTTCGGCCCCGCCACGGCAGTCCCGCAAAATTAGGAGTGTTATCGCGGTCGTTGTGGGTGCATGCGAACTTCACCGGGAAAAGGAAGCTGGTCTTGAGAGCCGGATCTCTTGGGGACAGCATGCGGATTGCTCACCGGGGAGCTGGCACAACCCGCTCCAGACCGGACACCCTACAGCCGATAGGCCTTTCTCACCAGCCCTACCGTCAAATCCCGCACCAGCTCAAACGCCTCTTCCTCGTCCAGCCGATGCTCCGCCACCAGCCTGCCCAGAAACGCGCAGTCCACCCGCCGAGCCACATCATGTCGCGCCGGGATCGACAGAAATGCCCGCGTGTCGTCGTTGAACCCGACCGTGTTGTAGAACCCCGCCGTCTCCGTCGCCGTCTCCCGGAAGCGCATCATCCCTTCGGGCGAATCGTGAAACCACCAGGGCGGCCCTAGCCGCAAACAAGGATAGTGCCCGGCCAGCGGAGCCAGCTCCCGCGAGAACGTCGACTCATCGAGCGTAAACAAAATGAACGTAAACCCAGGCTCGTTGCCATACTTTGAAAGCAGCGGCCGCAGGCTGCGCACATACTCGGTCGACGAAGGAATATCCGCGCCCTTGTCCCGCCCGAACCGCTCATACACCTGCCGGTTGTGGTTGCGAATGCTGCCCGGATGCAACTGCATGGTCAGCCCATCCTCGACGCTCATGCCGGCCATCTCGGTCAGCATCTGCGCCTGGAACAGCTCCACATCCCCAGCCTGCTTCCGCCCCGTATAGATGCGTTCATACAGCCGCGCCGCCTCGTCCTCTGCTAAGTCTGCCGTCATCGCCGTCAGGTGCCCATGGTCCGTAGCCGTCGCCCCCATCCGCTGGAAGTACGCCCGGCGCGACCGCAGCGCCTGCAGGTAGCCCTTGTACGTCGACACATCCTCGCCCGCCACCTCGCCCAGCGTCTCCAGATTCTCGCGAAATCCCAGGTACTCCGCATCGACCACCGCATCCGGACGAAACGTCGGCAGCACCCGCCCGCTCCACCCCGACTCCCGAATCTGCCGATGCCACCGCAAATCATCGGTCGCCGCATCCGTAGTCGCCAGTACCTCCAGCCGGAACCGCTCAAATAGCGCCCGCGGCAGAAACTCCGGCTCCTTCAACTTGCGCGCAATCACTTCATAAACCGCATCCGCATTCTCTTCGCTCAGCCGCTCCGTCAGCCCGAACAGCGTCTCGAACGCATAGTCGATCCACAACCGCGTCGGCGTCCCGCGAAACAAAAAGTAGTTCCGCGCAAAAATTCGCCAAGCCTCTCGCGGGTCCACCAAGGCCACTGCGCTAGGATCCCCCGCAGCCCCTGCCTGCGAAATCCCCAGCGACTCCATCGAGATCCCCTGCGAGTACAGCATCCGAAAGATGTAATGATCCGGCTGCAAAAACAGCGCCGTCGGATTCGGAAACGGCCGGTTCTCCGCAAACCACCGCGGATCCGTATGCCCATGCGGGGAGAGAATCGGCAGATCCCGCACCGTCTCATACAGCCTCACCGCTACAGCGCGCGCCGAGTCCTCCACCGGAAACAGCCTGTGTTCATGCAGCATCGTAGATTTCATCCTCAACAACTAGGCTTCGCGTACAGCTGTCCTAAGCAGCCTACCAAAGTGGACTGACCACTCGCCCCGCAAAAGCAAAGAGGCGCCCGGACCGCAGGCGCCCCTTAGAAGTAAAACCGCTTGCCCTCTACGGGATGTAATACCGCATGCCGACGTGAATCATGTTGTTCTCCGCATGTCCCGAGCCCAGCAGCCCGGTCGGATACGTGCCCGCCAGAACGCCCCGCCATGCAGCCTTGGTCAGGTAGCTGTACGTCGCCTGATACTGCAGCCGTCCGTACTTGGGGCTGTTCACGATACGGTAGGTAAACCCGATCATGCCTTCCTGGATATCCCGTGTCGACGGCGAGCAGTTGGCCACAGCGCCAGGAGCGCCCGAGGTCCCGCCCGTGCCAATCCCGGTCGCTGTCCCCAGCGTCAGCGCGGAGCAGCCCGTCTCCACCGTGTTCGGCGTGCCATACCCCACCAGCACCCCGGTCGGGCTCGCATAGTACGTCCGCTGGTTATACTCGGCGCCGTAGTACGCATACGCATCCAGCTTCGGCGCTGGGTGCGTCTCAAGCGAAAACAGCCCATGGTAGTTCCGGATCGGCTCGAGCGTCCCATCCGGATGCACCGTCACATCGCCCAGCTGCGACGACCCGTAACGCCCCGTCCCATCGCCGAACATCCCCTGCACCGCGACATCGGCGAACTTGCCCACCGACACCCGCGCCGCCCCAAACGCGCCGCCGCCTACCTTCGTATTGCGCACCACCGCCGTCGAGTTCGTAATCACCGTCGTCGTCCCCGTCGTCGTATAGATCAGCGGGTTCAGCTCATCGCGGAAGAACCGCGCCAGCCCGCCCACTTCAAAGTGCGCATGCGGCGTGTCGAACGCAAACTTCGCAATCGTATCCGGCGCCACGTTGTTGGCGTAGGTGCCGTTGTAGGCGTTATACAAACCGCCGCTCTGGCCCGCTCCGCCGAAGATGAAGTTGGTCGGCGCGTTTTGCGTCGCACCCAGCTGAATCTGCGCCTGCTCAAGCGAAATCGCCAGCGTCGCCCCGGTCGTCTGGGACGCTCCGCCAAACTTCTGCTGCAACCGGATCGCCGGCTGACGCGCCCAGCTATAGCCAACCATGTACTGCGGATCGATCGTATTCGGCAGCTTCTCCGTGCGTACATCGGTCGACTTGCCGTCCTCCGTCACCAGCGTCCACGTCTGCCCGCCCGTCACCGCGAAGCCGGAGTTCGTCTCCGCCTTGCCCCAGATCTGGCGCACTCGCAGCGTGTAGCTGTTCGACTGGTTGTTGTTCGACGTCGCGCCCGCGCTCAGAAAGTCCGTCTCGAAATACCCCGAGAGCTTGAAGGCAGACGCTTTCCCCTCGAACAACCCGCCCAGACGGCTCTGCCGCGCGGTAAAGTTCAGCTCGCTGATGTGTCCTTCATTCGATCCCGGATAGGGCGTCGTGTTGAACGGCGTATTGATATCCGAGTTGATCGACCTCTGCCGCCACACTCCTTCCAATGCAAAGAAGCCTACTGGCGTAATCGTCACACCCTTGTAGTGAATCGAAGCCGGACTCTCAATTTTATCCGTCAGCTCCACCTTATTCGCGCTGATCGTCGTGGCCAGCCCCGCATTGGTCGTCTGCAGGTCCGTCACGTTGGTCTTGAGCTCCTGCACCGTGTCCGCGTTCTGCTGCACCGTCGCATTCACGGTCTGCGCCGCCTGGGCTGCGCTCTGGGCCTGCGCCTGGGCCGCCTGCGCCTCGGCCTGAGCCTGCACCAGCGCCGCATCCTTCGCCGCATTCGCCTGAACCAGCGAGTCGATCTCCGCCTGCTGCGCGGTCTGCTTCTCCTGCAGCTCCCGCAGCATCCGGCTGGTCGCGCTCTCGGCCGGCGCCCTCTTTGCCGCAGTTTTGCGGCGCGCCGTCCGCCGCCGTTCTCCGGTCCGGGCTCCGGGCTTGCCCGTCGCTCCCGCTTCCTTCGTGATCACCGTCGTCTTCGTCTCGCCCGGAGCCACCTTTACCGTCTTGGTCGTCGTGCTCAAAGGCTCTTGGGCCTGCATCGGAAGCGCGCCCACCATCAGCATCGCCGCCATTGCCGCTGTCATCTGCTTCGTCATGGAACTCCTCTAAAGTACAAAGGCAAGGAACACACACATACGAATGGACAGGTCCCTTTCTCCCCTGGACTGCCCGAACGATTCCTTGCTCGTGTGGTTATGCTCCCACTCGTCTGTAAATAGAAGACGAATTTTTCTGGAAATCGCACGTATCAAGAAGGTTTCCTCTTCTGAGACTCCCGAGTTGCGCTCCGCCTCCGTTTCCTGTAACAAAGTAGGTTCATGAAGGCTCATTCCTCTGCCTCTCCGTTCCTGTCTCGGACCCTTCGCGCTCTTGTCTCGATCGCCGGCCTGACCTTCGCGTGTGCAGCCCATCTGGCTGCCCTTCCGCTCATTCCCACGCCGCGGCAGGTCCAAGCCGGAGCCACCCAGCCCATCCCCCAGGGCGTTCGCATCGTCTGCCCCTCCTGCGCCTCCGACCCCAATTCCGAAGACGCCTTCACCCGCCAGGACCTCGAAGCCACGCTCACCGCCCGAGCCATCCCCCTCACCGGCGCCTTCACCCTCCAGCTCACCCGCACTTCGTCCCCCGCCGGACTCCCCGCCGAAGCCACCGCCGAGGGCTACACCATCACCCCCGGCCCCAACTCCCTCACCCTCGCCGCCGCCTCCGCCGCCGGCCTCTTCTACGCCGCGCAAACCGCCAAGCAGCTCATTGAGGGCGATGGCCCCGCCGCCGTCCTCCACCAGGCCTCTATCCGCGACTGGCCCGCCATGCAGTACCGCGGCCTGCATGACGACCTCTCCCGCGGCCCGGTCCCCACCCTCGCCTTCCAAAAAGAACTCATCCAGACCCTCGCCGCTTACAAGGCCAATATCTACTCGCCCTACTTCGAGCACACCCAGCAGTACACCTCGAACCCGCTCCCCGCGCCCCCCGGCGGCAGCCTCTCCCCCGCCGACGCCCGCGAGCTCAGCGCCTTTGCCGCCCGCTACCACGTCACCATCATCCCCGAGCAGGAAGCCTTCGGCCACCTCCACCACAACCTCACCTGGGAGTTCTACCAGCCGCTCGCTGAAACCCCCCACGGCGCCGTCCTCGCCCCCGGCCAGCCTGGCTCGCTCGCCCTCATCCAGCAAATGTTCACCGAGCTCGCCGCCGACTATCCCGGCCCCTTCCTCCACATCGGCGCCGATGAAACCGCCGATCTCGGCCTCGGCCAGACCAAACCCGACGTCGACGCCCGCGGCCTCGGGCCCGTCTACCTCGACTTTCTCGAGCGCATCGACACCGCCCTCGCCCCGCTCCACCGCCGGCTGCTCTTCTGGGGAGACATCGCCCAGTCCATCGTCCAGCGCTCCACCGCCTACAGCGCCAACGCCGGAGCCTCCTCGCCCGACCGCCTCGACCCCGACATCCTCCGCAACGTCCCCGCCGCCTTCAAGCAAAACACCATCGCCGTCGCCTGGTGGTACACGCCCAACCCCTCCGGAGGCTTCGCCAAGTTCCTCACCCCTTTCACCTCCGCCGGCTTTGAGACCTGGGTCGCGCCCGGCATCAATAACTGGTCCGTCGTCTACCCCAACTACAGCGACGGCCTCGCCAACATCCAGCAGTTCGTCGCCGAAGGCCAGCGCCAGCACTCCACCGGCGTCCTCAATACCATCTGGAACGACGACGGCGAATCGCTCGCCAATAACAACTGGTACGGCATCCTCTTCGGCGCCGCCGCCGCCTGGCAATCGGGCGTTTCACCCATCGAACCCTTCGAGCAATCCTTCGCCCAGGTCTTCCACGGCGACCTTACCGGCGATCTCAACCAGGCCCAGCTCGCCCTCATGCAGGCCCACACTCTCCTCCGCCAGGCCAAGGTCGGCGACGGCTCGGACGGCCTCTTCTGGATCGACCCCTGGTCGAAAGACGGCCAGGCCATCGCCAATAAGTTCCGCCCCACGATCCACGAGGAGCGCCTGGCCGCCGAACGAGCCCTCACCCTCATCGCCCAGGCCCGCGCCGCCTACCCGCGCAAGGTCTTCGACCGAATCGATGGAGCTACCCCACTGTCGGGTGCCCCATCCTTCGAGTCTTATCCGAAGGGTGGGGTATCGAGCGAAGCTCGACCCATCTTCAACGCCGCCAATGCCCTACCCTCAAACCCCACCACACTCCGCTACCCCGACGCCATCGACGCCCTCGAACTGGGCGCCCGCCGTCTCGACCTGATCGGTCTCAAGTTCGAGCTCACCGACGAAATCGTCGCCGGCTACAACCGCGCCCTCACCGCGCAATCGAGCTCCGACCGCAAGCTCCACTCAACAGTAGGCAAGGAGCTGTCCGACATCCGCGGCGTCAATGGCCGTCTCGAAGACCTCCGCGACACCTACGCCCTGCTCCGCGACCTCTACGAGCAGACCTGGCTCCGGTCCAATCGCGACTACGCCCTCCGCCCCGTACTGGAACACTATGACGCCACCACGCAGCTCTGGCAATCCCGCATCGACCGCTTCCGCACCGCCGCCCGCCAATACGGCGAAACCAAGACTCTCCCTACCGCTACCGAACTCGGCCTGCCCGCCGCTCATTAGAGCATCCCTGGTTGTCCAAAACGAATCTGCTTCCGGTCCTATCCAGAGAACACTTCCGGTCCAGAGAAAACTCTTCCGGTGCCCCATCTCAGACGGCTTTCTCGTCTGAGGTGGGGAGGCCCAAAGTCCAACCCGCCCCAAGCCCCGTCTAACCGGTCATCGGAACTTTCGACTGAACACCTGTCAAGCCCTCTTAGGTCCGCAACCATCCGCAACTGTTCCATACAAAAGACTTAGACCCGTAAAAAAGTTGGCATATTTACCCCTAGCACCCGCGTATCATAGAAAGATAGGTGCTAATAGACCCGCGCCGCCCTGTATTGTCCGTCAGCTTCAAAGCCAAGCGGAATCGCTGGACGCCGTGTAGTTCACCCCGAAATACGGAAGTACGGACCGGAAGTCCAGACCTAACTGCCCTGAATCGAGGACTTTAGATACTTTCAGGGGGGGTGGGGGCCTACCTTTGCGCCCAAGCTTCGACAGCCATCCAACAAGAACGGCGCAGAACCCGCCGGGGTCCTGCGCCGTTCGCGTATTTCCGTTCGCGAATCTCAGCTTGGCATCGGCGGCGTCTGAATCCCGCCCATGTGCGCGATGGTATCGATCATCTCCACATGTCCGCGAATCACGGTCTGACCCTTGGCCACGGCCGCCTTCAGATCCGGAAGCTGCGTGTCGTTTTCTTCCTTGATGAAGTCTTTCAGATCGGTGTCATGGTCCTTCACCATGTCTTCCACGTAAGCCCGGTCGAAGTCCGTACCCGACTTGATCTTCAAGTCTTCATAAATCGCCCGATCCTTCACAGAAGGTCCGGTCGCCGGCTTTACATGGTATTTCACCGCCAGCGGCTTCATCTGCTGGATCAGCATCTCGTGGTCGTGAATCATCTTCGTCGCAAAGTCCCGGATATTCTTATCCTGGCTCTTCTGGAGCGCCAGCTTGGCAAAGTTGATCTCCGCCAGACTGCCCTGCGAGGCATCCTCGATGAAGCTCTTGTCCGCCGAAGTTGGCTCCTGCGCCCGCACCACACTGCACATCGAACACGCCGCCAATCCAACCACCGCCAACCGCAATCCCTTTGCCTTCATCCTGATTCTCCTCGAACATCTAGCCACACCACATCGGACTGCCGCCACCCCAACCGAGTTGCCCAAGCCGCCCGCGGACACGCTAGAGTAGAAGGCGCACTGCAGCCGCCCATGCCCACTCTCACCGCACGCACCCTCATCACCGCCCTCGGCACCGTCGCCTATCCCGCGATCGCCATCGACGCCGCCGGTCTCATCGCCGGCATCTCCTCCGACCCAACGATCCGCTCCGAGTCCATCCTCACCCCCACCTTCCTCGACATCCACATCCACGGCGGCGCCGGCCATGACGTGATGCACGCCTCGCCCGCCGAGCTCAGCGTCCTGCAGCGCTTCCTCGCCACCCGCGGCACCGCGCACTACCTGCCCACCACCGTCACCGCGTCCATCGACACCACCCTACACGCCCTCGAAGCTCTCGCCGCCGCCATCGAGCAGCCCACACCCGCAAACGAAGCCACTCCCATCGGCATTCACCTCGAAGGCCCCTTCCTCTCCCACGCCAAACGCGGCGTTCATCCAGGGGATCTCCTGCAGCGTCCCTCCATCGAGCTGTTTGATCGCTTCCAGCAAGCCGCCCGCGGCCACGTCCGGCTCCTTACCCTGGCGCCGGAACTTCCCTGGGCAGGCGATCTGATCGAGCATGCAATCACAACCGGCGTCCGCGTCAGTCTGGGCCACACCAACGCGACATATGAGGAGACCGAGGAAGCGCTCCATCTCCCCACAAGCGCTCCCCTCGCACTCATCTCCGCCACCCACACCTTCAACGCCATGCACCCGCTCGACCACCGCGAACCCGGCATCCTCGGCTTCGTCCTCGACCAGCCCGTCTACTCCGAGCTCATCTGCGACGGCATTCACGTCCATCCTCTGCTCGTCCGCCTCTGGCTCCGCCTCAAAGAAGACCATGCCATCCTGGTGACCGACGGAATCTCCGCCACCGGCATGCCCGACGGCGAGTACCAGCTCGGCTCGTTTGCCGTCACCGTTCGCGACCGCCGCTGCAGCCTTATCACCAACCCCGAAACCCTCGCCGGCTCCGTCCTCACCCTCGACCAGGCCGTCGCCAATCTGCGAAGGTTCACCGGCTGCGACCTCGAAACCGCCGTTCGCTGCGCCAGCAGCCACCCCGCCGCGCTGCTCGGCCTCTCCGACACCCTCGGCAGCCTGCGCGAAGGCCAGCCCGCCAGCTTCAATCAGTACTCCGCCTCCGGCCGCCTCGAAGCCACCTGGATCCGCGGAGAACGCGTCTCCGCGTAAGCGGGACGGTTCTCCTCTCGCCACACGCTGTCATTCTTTGCGCAGCGGAGAATCATCTGCTTTGGCCTTCTCCATCGAGCGCCCGCCCATCCCACTCCGCGCCCACCACATCGCTCCCTCCATCGGGTTCGCCGCGCCGCTCCTCACGCTCAACCCCGCGCAGCCGCAGCGCCGCCACCTCCTGGCTCACGCGGGTCAGCTTCACCGTCGGGCACACTGCCCGGGCCAGCACCTCCCGCTCATTGCCCAGCCAGCACTCCGTCTTGGTTCCTCCGGAATCCAGCTCTACAAAATACGCCATTCGCTTTCTCTCCGCTCCTGCCTTCGCAGGCCCGTTATCATACCCTCACCGAGACCCCGCACATTACCGCAGGAGTGCCACCCTTTGCCGCCCAATGCGATCAGCACCACCGCAAGCCATCTCGCTGTATCCCATGTCGGCGCTGCCCGCCTCTCCACGCCCGATCTCGTTCTCGTCGCCCTCTACCTTATCGGCATCACGCTCTTCGGTCTTCGCTTCCGTCGCACTTCGAAACAGGGCTCCTCGCTCAAGAGCTACTTTCTCGCCGACAACACCATTCCCTGGTGGGCCATCGCCCTCTCCATCGTCTCGGCCGAGACCAGCACTTTGACCATCATCTCCATTCCCGGCGTGGCCTTCGCCGGCGACCTCGGCTTCCTGCAGGTCGTGCTCGGCTACATGCTCGGCCGCGTCGTCGTCGCGCTGCTCTTTCTGCCGCGCTACTTCCGCGGCGAGATGCTCACCGCTTACCAGCTGATCGACCAGCGCTTCGGCCATACGCTGCACAAGCTCACCGCCGGGCTGTTCCTGCTCACCCGCGCCGCCGCCGAGGGCGTCCGGGTCTTCGCCATCTCGATTGTGGTCGGCCTCGCCATCGGCACCGGAGACATCCTGTCCATCGGCATCATCAGCGCCCTGACGCTTCTCTACACCTTCGAGGGAGGCATGGCCGCCGTCATCTGGACCGACGTCGTCCAGATGGCGCTCTACGTCGCCGGAACCCTGGTCGCTCTCTGGTCAATCGGCCACCAGACCCCCGGCGGCTGGTCGCACATCCACGCCGTCGCGGCTCCGCTCGGCAAGTTCCACATGCTTAATTTCGCTCTCAACCTCACCCAGTCCTACACCTTCTGGGCCGGCCTGCTCGGCGGAACCTTCCTCACCATGGCCTCACACGGCACCGATCAGCTCATGGTCCAGCGCATGCTCGCCGCCCGCAACCTGCGCGAGTCCCGCCTCGCCCTGCTCAGCTCTGGAGCGGTCATCTTCCTCCAGTTCACCCTCTTCCTGCTCATCGGCGTCGGCCTCTTCGTCTTCTACGGAGCCGGGCTCAATGGCGTCCCGCACTTCAAAACCAACGACTACATCTTCCCCACCTTCATCGTCCAACAGATGCCCCACGGCGTCGCCGGCCTCCTGGTCGCCGCCATCCTCGCGGCCGCCATGTCTAACCTGTCCGCCGCTCTCAACTCTCTCGCCTCCACCACCGTCATCGACTTCCTCGTTCCCTGGCGCACACAGCGGTTGAACAGGCGCCCGCGTGCCCCATTCATCGCGTCCTCTGCGATGAGTGGGAACGCACACGCTCAAACCGCCACCACGGACCAGCAAACCACCCTCCTCTCCCGCTTTGCCACCGTCTTCTGGGCCATCGTCCTCTTTGCCATCGCCGTCTACGCCATCCAGCACGGGGGCAAGGGCCACGTCGTCGAAACCGGCCTGAGCATCGCCTCGGTGGCCTATGGCTGCCTGTTAGGCGTCTTCCTCCTCGGCACCCTCACGCACTACGCCACCCAAACCGGAGCCATCCTCGGCATGATCTGCGGCCTCGCCCTCAACCTTACCCTTTGGCAAGCACCCTCTCCCATGCATCTCGGCTTGCTGACGATTCCGAAAATCGCCTTCACCTGGTACGTCCTCATTGGCTCCGCAGCCACCTTCCTGATCGGTTCCGTCTTCTCCCTCATCCTCCCCCGCAAGCGCGCCACCCTCGCGATCCTGCTTCTCCTCGTCGCCACCACGTCGGGTGCCCCATCCTTCGCGCAGTTGGCAAAGGGTGGAGTACCGAGCGAAGCTCGTCCATCTCTGGAGTCTCCACCCACCTCGTACGACTTCACCCCCGCCTCCACCCTCATCACCGACGCCATCGCCCGGCACAAGCTCCCCGGAGCCGTGCTTCTGGTCGGACACCAGGGCAAGATCGTCTTCGAGCACGCCTACGGCAACCGAGCCCTCGAACCCACCGTAGAACCGATGACCGAAGACACCCTCTTTGACATGGCCTCTCTCTCGAAAGTCCTGGTCACCACCACCGCCATCCTCCAGCTCTACGAGCAGGGCAAGCTCGACCTCGACGCACCCGTAGCCCACTATCTCCCCGCCTTCGCCGCCAACGGCAAGGACAAGATCACCATCCGCGAGCTGATGACGCACTACTCCGGCCTACCTGAAGATGTATCGCTTAAGGACGACTGGGGCCTCGCCACTCCCGACAAAGCCGAAGGCATCCGCCGCGCCATGGCTTCGGTCCCGTACGGCCCACCCGGTCTCACCTTCAAGTACTCCGACATCAACTTCATCACTCTCGGCTACCTCGTCGAGAGCCTGTCCGGCCAGCCGCTTGATGAGTACGCTCATGATCACATTTTTGGCCCCGTGGGAATGACTCGAACCCGCTACCTGCCCATCGCGAAGGTCTGCGGTGAAAAGGAGATTTTCGGCTCAGCTATTGCGCCGCCACTAGGTACCCCCATTCCAAACAGCAATCAGCGTCTCTGCTCCGGCATTTGGTCCTGCGTAAACGACAGCTGGATTCCCTGTAATTGGCTTCCACTTACCGCCCCCACCGCCTACGACGACCAAGGCACCCCAGCCACCAACCCAGACTTCGACCACCTCCTCCGCGGCACCGTTCACGACCCCACCACCCGCCGCATGGGCGGAGTCGCCGGACATGCCGGCGTCTTCTCAACCGCGCACGACATGAGCCTCTTCGCCCAGGCCTTGCTCGACAAGCTCCTCCACAACACCGGCCCCTTCCCGCTCAAGCAATCCACCCTCCAACTCGCCACCAGTCCGCAGGCCCCGTCCACCGCCGTCGCTACCGCCACCATCTTCCTTCCCAACGGCCAGACCTCTACCGGGGTCGCTCAGCGCGGTCTCGGCTGGGACCTCAACTCGCCCTTCTCCCGACCCCGCGGAGCGATCTTCCCCATCACTACCACCGGCCACCCCGGCAGCTTCGGTCACACCGGCTTTACCGGCACCTCGCTCTGGATCGACCCCACCTCCGACACCTACGTCATCCTGCTCGCCAACGCCGTCCACCCCCGCGTCATCGCCAACATCTCCCCCCTGCGCAGCCAGGTCGCCACCGCCGTCGCCCGCGCCCTCGGCCTTCCCACAACGGGTGCCCCATCCTTCGAGCCTCATCCGAAGGGTGGGGTATCGAGCGAAGCTCGACCGTCTTCGCTCACCCCCGCCACGGCCCCAGACCACACCCTCACCGGCATCGACGTCCTAGAATCTACAAACTTCGCGGCGCTCAAAGCCCTCCCGCACGCTCCCAACACCCCCCTCCGCCTCGGCCTCCTCACCAACCAATCCGGCACGGACGCCCACGGCGCCCGCACCATCGACATCCTCGCCCACGCCTCCGCTGATCTGGCCCTCACCACCCTCTTCACCCCCGAGCACGGCCTCTTCGCCCGCCAGGACACCGAGCACCTCGCCTCTGAAACCGATCCCGCCACCCATCTGCCCGTCATCTCCGTCTACGGCCCCAAAGCCTCCGACAAGCACCCCAAGCAAGCCGACCTCCGCGACCTGGACGCCGTCCTCATCGACCTTCCCGATGCCGGCGTTCCCTTCTGGACCTATGAAACCCTAACCGGCTACTTTCTAGAGTCCTGTTCCCGAGCTCATGTTTCGGTGGTCATCTTAGACCGCCCCAACCCCATCGGCGGCCTCGCCGTTCAAGGCCCCACCGCCGACCCCGGCACCCAGTCCTACTTCAACTTCACCCCCATCCCCCTCCGCCATGGCCTCACTCTCGGCGAGCTCGCCCGCTACTTCAACGCCTACGCCGTCCAGTCCCCGCTCGATCCCCGCCTGCTCGACGGACGCGCCGTCGTCCTCGGAGTCCCGGACAACGTCGCCGCCGATGGAGGCCACATCGCCGCGCCCGCCACCCAGCCCGGCCTCCACGCCTCGCTCACCGTCCTCCCCATGCAGAATTGGACTCGCGCCGAGTTCTTCGACCAAACCGGCCTCGCCTGGATCCCGCCCAGCCCCAACATGAAATCCCCCGCAACCAACATCGTTTACCCCGGCGTCGCGTTGATGGAATACACCAACATGAGCGTCGGCCGCGGCTCCCCGGCACCCTACGAGAACTTCGGCGCACCCTTTATCAACGCCGCCGAGCTGGCCGCCTACCTCGAGGCCCGCCACATCCCCGGCATCACCTTTACCGCCTCCACCCTCGCCATCGCCGAGACTCCCGAGCACTATCCCTTCCACGGCCAGACCATCCCCGCAATCCACCTGACCGTCACGGATCGTACCCATCTCGACAGCCCCGAGATGGGAGTCGAACTCCTGTCCGCTCTCCACCATCTCTATCCCACGCAATTCCAGCTCGAGAAGGCGAAGGTCATCCTGCTCAACGCCGCAACCCTCGAAGCCATCAAGCACGATCAAGACCCGCGCGAGATCGCCGACGCCTGGCGCAAAGGGATCCTCGCCTTTGAGGCCAGCCGCCGTCCGTACCTGCTCTACCACTAACGCCGTAGGCGGCAAACTGCGACAATGAGACCTGCACGACGTCTAACAGAGCAGCCGGATGAAAGAGCCGATACGCAAACTGGATCGCCGCGGAGAGACTCCACTGCAAAGGCCGGCGCGGCTCGTGGTCGCCGCATTGATCCTGCGTGCCCCAGACCTCGATGCTCCGCATGGCTCCAAAGCTCGACACGAAGTCCTCATCTGCCAGCGCAAGCCCGATCAGCCCATGAGCCTCAAGTGGGAGTTCCCCGGCGGCAAGGTCGAGGATGGCGAAACATCGGAGCAGGCGTTGGCCCGCGAGCTTGACGAAGAGCTCGGCATCACCGCCACTATCGGCCGCCGCGTCGCCGGCATCCGCCACAAGTACCGCAACGGCGGGGCGATCGATCTGCAGTTCTTCGTCGTCGATAACTTTACCGGCACGATCGAGAACCGCATCTTCAACGACGTTCGCTGGTCTCCGCTGACCGCTTTGCCCGAATACGATTTCCTTGCCGCCGACCTCGGCCTCATCCGCGATCTATCCGAGGGCAAGCTGCTCTAAGCTGAGTTCACTCAAGCGTCGACACCCTGCCCTACACGGATTGATCGCACCCGCTCTACCATGAGCGCGACCTGGTGGTCGTTGTGGTACCCATCCCGCACCGCGCGCGCCTGTCCGGCCGCCGCAATCTGCGCACGCGCCGCCGCATCGGGTAGGTATCTCTGTATCTTTTCGAGCAGCTCGTCGTACCCGGAAAACAAGACCGCCTCCTCATCTTCCACGAATCTGAGCCGATGGCCTTCAGAGCGCTCCGCCAGCAGAAATCCTCCGCAGCCCGCAATCTCGAAGCTCTTGTGCGTGTACTCGTCTTGATTGGAGTGCGTCAGGAAACTCAGGTTGATCTTCGACCGCCAGATCGCCTCCCGGTACTGCTGCTCATAGACCTCGCCCTCGCGATACAGCCCCGCGAACGCCTCCGGGCTCAGCGCCCGCTGCCAGGCACGACGATTGCCCGAGATCACCACCGGCACACCCGCTTCGGCCAGCCGGGTCAGCACCTCCGCGCGATCGTCGTAGGGCGTGCCGATGAAGGAGACTGCGCGGTCCCGGCTCATCTCCGCCAACGGCTCCGGCAGTGCAAAGTGAATCGTCTGCTCGTACGCCGTCTGCACCTTCATCACCGCGCGCGCCCCCCGCGCCTCCAGATCGCGCACGCTTACGTCCCGCTGCGTGATGTGCAGATCGAACAGCGGTACGTCTTTGCGATAGAGCCGCCAGCCCGGATCGCGCCGCGGCCCAAATGCGTTGTCGATCATGTAGCTTACGGTCGTGATCTCCAGGTCCGCCATCTTCCGCAAGGTCCGCGGCTGCAGCTGCAGCACCTTGTCCGCCCAGAAGACGTCGGGCCGCTCCCGCTCGGCAAGCTGCACAAGATCGCGATTCAGGGCCTGCGTCATCGGTCCGGCCGCCAGCCGAAAGGCGACCTTCTGCAAGAGCGGGTGCCCATGCCGATAGGCGTGAATATCGAACGGCACAATCTTGTGCCCAAGCTTCTCGAGCGCCCAGCGCCGGTACAGGCTCGAGCTGCCCGGAGCCTGCCCTGCGGCGTACAGAATCTTCATCGCCTACTTGCCGAAGTCGACCTTCGGCGCCACGGCATTGCTCGGATCGCCCTTGAAATACTCATCGCGGCGCGGAAACTTTGCGCCCGCCCACAGGCTGTTCGGGAACTGCGAGACGTACACGTTGTAGTCCTCGAGCGCCGTGTTGTATCTGCGCCGCGCCACCTGAATGCGGTTCTCCGTCCCCGCCAGCTCATCGGTCAGCGTGCGGAATTGCTCGTTCGACTTCAGGTTCGGGTAGGCCTCCTGCAGCCGCAGCAGCGGACTGATCGCCACGTCCAACGCCGAGTTCGCCTTGATGCTCGCCGAGCGGTCACTGCCGGCCGCGACCACTCCTGCGCGCGCGTTCGCGATATTGGTCAGCACCGTCGACTCTTCCGCCACGTAGCCCTTCACCGAAGCCACCAGGTTCGGGATCAGGTCCAGCCGGCGCTGCTGCTCCACGTTCACGTCCGAATACATCGCATCCACGTGCTCGGTCTTCGACACCATCTGGTTGCGCGCGCTGACATAGCTTCCACCCACCAGCAGCAGCACTACCACAAAGACCGCCGCGGCTCCCAGCCCTACCCACAAACCCTTCATCGCTCCTCCAATACTTCGTCCGGCTGTACTGTATCACTGCGCTTTAGAAATCTCTCGACGCGCCGCCTCCGCCTGACTCGCCGCCGCCCGAGCCGCCGAAGCCTCCGCCTCCATCCCCGTTTCCTCCGCCTCCACCGCCGCCGCCCCCACCGCCCATCAGGCTCAACACCAGGTAAAAGGCCCAGCCCAGGTTGCCGGTCATCGCCAGAATGACGATGAGGACAACGAAGACGATCCCAATCACCAGCTGTCCCGGCCCACCCCGCTGCGCGGCCGCCGGCGCCTGCCGGTACCGGTGCACAATCGGCGTCAACGTGACGTGGGCGTCGGCCGCAATCACATCCGCCAACCCCTGAGTCGCGGTCAGCAGCGCGCGATCGTCGTCTCCCTGCGTGGCGAACGGCACGGCCCCATCCAGAATGCGGCCCACCTTGGCGTCGGGCAGAATGCCCTCCAGGCCATAGCCGGTCTCCACCCGGAAGCGGTGCGGGTTCAGGACCAGCAGAATCAGCGCGCTGCGATCCACACCCTTCTTGCCGATCTTCCACTTCTCTTCAAGCTCCGACGTGAAGTCCTCGACACTCTCGCCGCCGTCGAGCGACTTGATCGTGACCACCTCGAGATCCGCGTTTGCCTGGTTGTGCACCTCGCGGCACAGATCCTCAATCTGCTGCTGCCCGGCGGGCGTCAGCACCTGCGCAAAATCCTCCACGTAGCGGGTCGGCGCGGGAAGGTCGGCCACCTTCTCCGCGCGGATCGCAAGCGCGGAAGAAAAGAGCAGAACCGCAGCGATCCAACCTGCAAGCGAGCGTGCCATCGCTCTCAAGTCTACGCTCCGCCGCTAGGAGCTACTGCGGCGCCGGCGTAACCGCTACGCCGTTCGCCGCGTCCAGCTTCTCGATCAGGCGCAGATGGCCGGCAATCCTGTTCTCCCCTTGAGCCGCCGCATTCTTTCCGCGCCGCGTCGCCCGTCGAGCCCGCTTCACGCTTGAACTCGCACAGGTCCGTGCGGTGGCCGGTTGCGCGGGTCGCAGTCCGCTTACCGCCGCGCTGTATCCTGTTATCCGGAGTCTTGACAAGCCACTTGATCAGCCAAAGCGCAACCATCCCGCAACCGCCCATCGCTCGCCGCCAGCCCAATCCCACCGTTCTGCACGGCCAGACCCTTGAAGACGATTACGCCTGGATGCGCGACAAGGCCAGCCCCGAGCTGCTAGCCCACCTGCATGCCGAAAACGCCTATACCGCAGCTGTGATGGCTCCGGCCGCGGAGCTCGAGGACAAGCTCTACGCCGAGATGCTCTCGCACATCCAGGAGACTGACGAGTCCGTTCCCTTCCTCGACAGCGGCTTCTTCTACTCGACCCGCACCGTCGAGGGCAGCCAGTACCCCATCCACTGCCGCCGGGCTGCATCCACCAGCGGCCCGGAAGCCCGCTTCGACCCCAGCTTGCCGGAGCAGATCCTGCTCGATGTCAACCAGCTTGCCGAAGGCCAGCCCTACATGGCGGTCGGCGCCATGGCCGTCAGCCCCGACGGACGCCTGCTCGCCTATACGACCGACAACACCGGCTTCCGCCAGTACACGCTGCATCTGCGCGATCTCGCCACCGGGCAGGACCTGCCGGACACCGTCGAGCGCGTCGGCTCGCTGGTCTGGGCCGCCGACTCCATCACCCTCCTCTACACCACCGAGGACGAGCAGACCAAGCGCCACGACAAGCTCTTTCGCCACACCCTCGGCTCTCAAGAACCGGCCGTGCTGTTGCACCATGAACCCGATGAACGCTTCAACCTCGGCGTAGGCCGCACCCGCGACCGCCAGTATCTCCTTGTCGAGACCGGCAGCCATACCACCACCGAGTGCCGCTTCCTGCCCGCCAACCAACCGGATGCGCCACTCCAGCTGATCGCTCCGCGCATCGACGACCAGCAGTACTACCCCGACCACCGCGACGGCCTCTTATACCTCCGCGTCAACGATACGTCTCGCAACTTCCGCCTCGTCATCGCACCCGTCGGCACTCCCGGCCGCGAGCACTGGCAGGAGGCCTATGTTGGCGCCCCGGACGTCCCGCTCGAAGATTTCGACCTCTTCCAAAACTTCTGCGTCCTCTCTGAGCGCCGCGCCGGCCTGCCGACGCTCTCCGTCTACCCGCTCGGCGATGCGCCGCACCCTGCGGGTGCCCCATCTCAGACAGCTCCATCGTCTGAGGTGGGGTCACCACAGCTCGCCTTCCGCTCCACCCCGCACCTGATCGAGTTTCCCGAACCCACCTACACCGCCGCGGCTCACAGCAACCGCGAGTTCGCAAGCCGGCTCTTCCGTTACAGCTACACCTCGCTGGTCTCGCCGCCGTCGGTCTACGACTTCGACACCCGCACCGGCCGCTCCACGCTGCTCAAGCAGCAGGAGATCCCCGGCGGCTTCGATCCGGCGCGCTACGCCTCTGAGCGGCTCTGGATCGCCGCCGAGGACGGCGCGCAAATCCCCGTCTCGCTCGTCTACCGCCGCGACTTCCGCGCCCACTCCGCCTCCGGCCCGCTCTACGTCTACGGCTACGGCTCCTACGGCTACGCGCTCCCGGTCGGCTTCAGCCCGGCGCGCCTGGCGCTGCTCGACCGCGGCGTCACGCTCGCCTACGCGCACATCCGCGGCGGCGGCGACCTCGGCGACACCTGGCACGACGCCGGCAAGATGCGCGTCAAGAAGAACACCTTCACCGACTTCCTCGCCGTGGTCGAGGCGCTCGTCCAGCAGGGCTACGGCGCACCCGGCCGCGTCGCCATCGAAGGCGGCAGCGCCGGCGGCCTGCTTATGGGAGCCGTCGTCAACCTGCGCCCTGAGCTCTTCCGCGCCGTTCTCTCCCACGTTCCCTTCGTCGACGTCATGAATACCATGCTCGACGCCTCGCTTCCGCTCACGGTCGGCGAGTATGAGGAATGGGGCAATCCCAATGAGCCTGAAGACTTCGCCTATATGCTGAGCTACTCGCCGTACGAGAACTTGGACCGGCTCAACTCCGGCGCGGTCCCGGCCATGCTGGTCAAGACCAGCCTCAACGACTCGCAGGTAATGTATTGGGAGCCGGCCAAGTACGTCGCCAAGCTTCGCAGTCTCAAACAAAACGACATGCCGCTGCTGCTCCACATCAATATGGAGGCCGGACACGGCGGAGCCTCCGGCCGTTACGATTACCTCAAGGAAATTGCCTTCGACTACGCCTTTCTTTTGACGCAGCTGGGCGTAGAGCCCTGACCGCCTTACCTCTTAGGATTCCTCTCATGCCACCCACCCAGCGCCGGCTGCGGACGCCGCGCACGAAGCTGCCCAAGGCCCCGCCCGCACATCCGCCCGTCCATCCATTTGATCGCCTGTACGGCACCGATACGGGTGGCTTGATTCCGCAGGACAGCCTGCTGACCGGGCACCCCAATGACGCGCACATCACGGCCTATTATGCGATCGCGCCCTCGATCCTCAACGGCATTCTCGACCTGTGGCTGCAGACCTCGCCGCCCTACCCGATCGACGCGTATACGTTTCTCGATGTCGGCGCCGGCAAGGGCCGCGCGATGCTGACCGCCTCGCTCCATCCGTTTCGCGAGGTCATCGGCGTGGAGCTCAATCCCACGCTGGCTGACCTCGCGCGAGCGAACCTGCGCCTGTTCGCAGAGCACCCCGCCGCCAGTCCGCTGGCTCCGGTCACGCTCATCGAGGCCGACGCGCTCGAGGCTCCCTTGCCTTCGACGCCCACGGTGGGCTTTCTGTTTCATCCCTTCGAGGCGCCGGTGCTAAAGCGCTTTCTGGCGCGCGTGGAGAGACACTTCGCGCAGCGGCCAGGGAGCTTCGACCTGCTTTACGTCAATGCCGAACATGCCGCGGTGCTCGAACGCAATCCGGCCTTCCTCCGGCTGTTCAACGGCATGATCCCAATGAGCGCCGAAGACCATCTGGCGGATTTGGCCGAGATCGCCGAGCAAAAGGAGTACGGATCGACCGGCGACGAGTTCTGCACCATCTTCCGCTTCAAGGGAATGCAGTCCGCGGCGTAGAAGCTGCGGCAAACCTCAGTGCACGGGCACATCGCGCTCGGCGAACGGCCAGCCGCGGCTTTCCAGTCCGCGCTCGGTCAGCAGCTCATAGATGGTGGCGACCAGCGCTCCCGGGCCGTGCTCCACATCGACGGTGGCGTCCGCGCTGGCATGCGGGCCGGCGTCGTAGCCATTGAGCTTGACGACCAGCATGGCCGAAGATTCGAGCCGCACCCGCTCCACCCACCGCTGGCGCTCCGGTTCCGGCAGCGTTTCGCAGACCACCACCAGATCTGTTTCAAGCAGGGGCGGTTCGCCTGCGTCGACTGAAAGTGTCGCCACTTGCCAGAAGCTGCGGAGCACAGCCGCGCGAGCGTCCAGATTCGCTTCCGCATTTCCGATGAGCAGTACCCGCGCCGCAGTGTCCATACCTACAAAGCTAGCCGATTTCCTCGTATTTCGCATCTCCTGCCGGAGCGATTTGCGCGGGAAACTTGCCCTCACGCAACGGCGCTTGGACGCTTTTTCTCTCGCATGCAAAGATTCTTTCAGGCGTCCTGCCAGCGCACCTCCAGGCTGCGCTCGTCGCCTTCGAGCGGCGTGATCCGGACCTCGGCGCCGGCGCGTTCGAGCACGCCCGGAAACTTCTCTCCCCACTCCACCAGGACCAGCGCTCCGGGCTCGGCGGCCATCTCTTCCAAGCCCAGTGTGGCAAGCTCCCGCTCCGTCTCCAGCCGGTAGAGATCGAGATGGTAGACCTTTCCGCGGGGGCCGGCGTACTCATGAACCAGCGTAAAGGTTGGGCTGGTCACGTCTTCCTCGGCGCCGGCGCCGAGCGCGGCCACCCAGCCTTTGACCAGCGTGGTTTTGCCTGCGCCCAGCTCGCCGCGCAGCACCACGACGCGCGGCGCGGACAGAATCTCCGCGATGGTTTGCGCGATGGCTAGCGTGCCGGCGACAGACCGGGTCTTGAAGCGCTTCTCGCGGGTAAACTCTCTCATCGCTCCGCCGCTTGGGTCCGTATGCCGCAGAGCCAGACCAGGCCGTCCTCGTCGCGCGTCCGGTAGCGGAAGGCTTGGCTCAGGTGGTCGATGACGTCGGTCGCCAGTACGGTCTTCTCGTCCATGCTTTCGACGACGAGATCGGCGGCAAGCCCGTGGAGATAGACGGCGGCCTCGACGGCCTCGGCGACGCGGTCCGGGAACTGCGCGAGCATGGCCGCGACGATCCCCGTGAGGATGTCGCCGCTGCCGCCCTTGGCCAGCGCCGGGTTGCCGGTGGTGTTGACCGCGATGCGCCCATCCGGATGGGCGACGAGGGTGCGCCAGCCCTTCAGCACGAGGGTTACTCGGTGGTCGGTAGCGAAGCTGCGCGCCAGCCCAACGCGGTCGGCCTCCACCTCCTTGACCGTCTTGCCGAGCAGGCGGGCCATCTCGCCCGGGTGGGGAGTGAGGACCATGGTGCGGCTTCTCCCATTCAGGTCTTTTGCCTTCTCCGCATCGAATGCGTTCAGCGCGTCCGCGTCGATGACGATGGGCAGCCTGGTTTCCGCAACCAGCCTCCGGGCAAACTCCGAGGCCTCACCGCGCGTGGAGAGTCCGGGGCCGATCGCGATGACCTTGATGCCGCCGAGCAGCTCTTCCAGGCGGAGGAGATTTGCGGCGCTGGCGCTGCCTTCCGGACCTTCGTCCAGGCCGCGGACCATCAGCTCCGGGGCCATGCCGCCCACCAGACTGGCGATCCCGCGCGGCACCGCTGCCGTAACCAGTCCGGCCCCGGCGCGCATGCAAGCCAGCGACGCCATGCTCGGCGCGCCCGCTGTGCCGTAGCTGCCGCCGATGACCAGCACATGCCCAAACTTGCCCTTGTTCGAGTCGATCGGGCGCGGCTTCTCGGTCACGGCCTTTGCGGCGCCGGTCCAGGTGAGGCCGTTGGCGCTCACGATCGCGCTTGCGGGCGATCCGATCTCCGCCACGGCCACCGGCCCGAAGATCTCGGTGGTCAGGTGCCCGAAGACATGCGCGAGCTTGGGCGCAGTAAACGTCACGACGGCGTCGGCCCGGAACGCCCCTTCGGCTGTCTCGGACTGCGAGTCGGCGTCCCAGCCGCTGGGCAGATCGACCGCGACTACGGGCGTGGTCAGCCGTGCGAGGGCGTCGCGGATGGTTGCGGCGGCTCCGCGCAGGGGAGGCTTGAAGCCCGTGCCCAGGACGGCATCGACCAGCAGGTCCGCCTCGCCGAGCAGCTCGGCCAGCTCCTCGACCTCGACCGGCTCGGCCAGCTCGGCGATCACCTCCTTGGAGGTCGCCTGCTTCAGCTGATGAAGCGCCTCGGCGGCTTCGCCCTGGACCTCCCCCTGCCGCCCGGCCAGCAGCACCCGCACGCCGACTCCTTCACCGGCCAAAAGCCGCGCTGCCACGAATCCATCTCCCCCGTTATTGCCCTTGCCGCAGAGCACCAGCACATGCGCTGCGTTGGGATAACGGCGCGCAATGAAGCTTGCGACGGCCTGCCCGGCGTTCTCCATCAGCGTGCCGAGCGGCGTGCCCTCTTTGGCCGTGCGCCGGTCCGCTGCGCCCATCTCCGCCGCCGTCAGAATCTTCATCGCACCTCTCACAGCAAGAAAGCCCACCAGCTGAGATAGAGCGGTGGGCCTCTTGCTTGTGCTTTAACCTTCGGTCATCGGTCTTCGGTTCGTCCTAGCTCTTCGCTCCGAAGGCCACGTCCAACAGCGCGCGCTCCTCGAGATCGTGCGCCTTGGCCGAGCCGGTGGCAGGGCTCGCGCTGGCGCGCCGCTTCACGCTCACCACAACGCGATCCCGGGCCATGCGGCGCAGGTGCGGCATGACATAGAAGAGCGCGCCCATGTTGGCCGGCTCCTCCTGCACCCACACCACCTCGGCGCTGGGATGCATGTCGAGCGCGGCCTGCATCTCTTCTTCCGGCCAGGGATAGAGCTGGTCGAGAAAGACGATGCCGACGCTCGCGTCCTTGCGCTTCTCGCGTTCTACGCGCAGGTTATGCCCGATCTTGCCCGAGCAGACCAGCAGGCGGCGCGGCTTTTGGACAGAGCGGTCCGGGATGACGTTGAGGAAGCGGTCGGCAGCGAAATCGGCCAGGGTCGAGGACGCGTCGGGATGGCGCAGCATGCTCTTCGGGCTCATGACGATGAGCGGCTTGCGCCAGTTGCGGAGCGCCTGCCGGCGAAGCAGATGGAAGTGCTGCGCGGCGGTCGAGGGCTGCGCGATGACCATGTTGTCCTGCGCGGCCAGTTGCAGGAAGCGCTCCAAACGGGCGCTCGAGTGCTCCGGCCCCTGGCCCTCATAGCCGTGCGGCAGCAGCATCACCAGGCCGCTGAGCAGGTGCCACTTGGCTTCTCCGGCCGAGATGAACTGGTCGATGATGATCTGCGCGCCATTGGCGAAGTCGCCGAACTGCGCCTCCCAAAGCACCAGCGTCTCCGGGTAATCGCGCGAGTAGCCGTATTCGAAGCCCAGCACGGCGGCCTCGCTGAGCAGGGTGTTGTAGACCTCGAAGCGGGCCTGGCCGTCGGACATATGCTCGAGCGGCGTGTACTTGGCCTCGGTCTCGACGTCCGTCAGCACGGAGTGCCGCTGGTTGAAGGTGCCGCGCTGGGAGTCCTGACCGGTAAGGCGGACGGGCGTTCCGGCCGTGACCAGCGAGGCAAAGGCCAGCAGCTCGGCCATGCCGTAGTCGAACGGCCGCTTGCCGTCAGCCATCTCCACCCGCTGTTCGTATAGCTTCTTGACCTTGGGATGAATGGCAAACCGCTCCGGATACGCGCATAGCCGATCGGTTAACTGCTTGATCTTCGTCGCTTCAAGGCCGGTCTTCAAGGCCGCATCTTCCGCGCTCAAATCGCCGCCACGGTACTTCGACCAGTAGCCGGGAAGCTCGACCAGCCTGGGTGTTTTCTCCGCCTGCGTGGCCTCTTTCTGGTCGGCGAGAAACATCGCCTGCAGCTGCGCCGCTTCGACCGCAGGATTGACGGCGATGCGCCCGGCGTACGTCTTATACAGCTCCGGCAGATCCTTGATGAGCGCGTAGCGCTTGGGCGAGGTCACGGTAGGGTCGTCCACCTCGCTATGCCCATGCCTCCGATAGCCGATCAAGTCGACCACCACGTCCGAGCCGAACTTATGGCGGTACTCCGCCGCAATGGCCGCGACGCGCATCACGGCATCGGGGTCTTCGGCATTGACGTGGAAGATGGGGATCGGCAGGCGCTTGGCGATGTCGGTCTGGAAACGCGAGGAGTTTGACTCCTCGGGCGTGGCGGTAAAGCCAAGCAGATTGTTGACGACGACGTGGATGGTGCCGCCGACGTTGTACCCCTTGAGGGTGGTCATATTCAGCAGCTCGGCCAGGATGCCCTGCCCCGCAAACGCAGCGTCGCCGTGGATGATGACCGGCAGCACCTGCAGCTGGCCGGAGAGGCCGAAGTCGTCCCCACTCCCACGCTCAATGCGCAGCTCGTCGTCAACCCGGGTCTGCTTGGCGCGCGCGCGGCCGAGCGCAACCGGGTCGACAGCTTCGAGATGGCTTGGATTCGAGGCCAGATGCAGGGCGATCTTTTTGCCGGCGGGCGAAACGTAGTCTCCGGTGGCGCCCTGGTGGTACTTCACATCGCCGCCGCCCATGGTGCTGCGCGGGTCGACATCCTCGAACTTGGTAAAGATCTCCGCCGCGTCGCGTCCGATGGTGTTGACCATCACGTTGAGGCGTCCGCGGTGGCTCATCGCAATCACCGCCTTGGTCACACCCACGCCGGCGCTGACTTCAAGAGTCCGGTCGAGATACGGGATCAGCACGGTCAGGCCCTCGAGCGAGAAGCGCTTGGTGCCCAGGTAACGCGACTGGATCACTTGCTCGAAGAGATCGGCCTTGATCAGGCCGGTCAGCACTTTTTTCTGATCGACCGCGGGCGCCTCAGCCTCCATCTGGGACTGCAGCCACTCGCGCTTTTCAGCGTTGGCCATGTGCATGAACTCGATGCCGATGGCGCCGCAATAGAAACCGCGGGCTTCAGCGGCAGCATCTTCCTCGCCCTCCGGAACGGGCACCGGAAACGGCTCAGGCGGAAGATACTGGCCCAGCGGATCGAGCGTCGTCTGCAGATACCCCCAGCGCCGGAAGACATCGAAGATCGTCTCGCGCCGCTCCCCGGTAACGCTCCCACCCGCGCCGTTGCCGATCGTCTCAAGCCCACTCTGCTCCTGCACGCTTATCACCGCCTTCTTTGATTTCGCCGCCATCTCTCCCTCATCCCACCCACGCGGTTCGGGACGAATCGCAGCAGGTCATATAGTCTGACGAGGCGCGGAACTCCCTCCGCGCCACCTCCGTATGCTAGTCCTAACTGCGTTCGATCGGCATCCCACCTTGTCGGTAATCGCCCAACCGTTGCGGTTATGGACCCGGAAGGAACCTCTCCGCAACGATCGGGCCGGAGCTTCCGTCCAAATGGAGCACACACGGTCCCCTATGTCGTTCGCACGTCTTCTTGCCGGTCTGCTTCTGCTTCAGCCCTCCTTGGCGATGCCTGCGCAAGAGGTCGCGGCCAGGCCTCCGCAGGCCGACTCCCGGCCGCTGCCCGACATTCCCACGTTGATGCAGCAGGTGGAGGCAAATCAGCGCAGGTTCGAGGCGCTCGCGAGGGATTACACCTACCGCGAAACGGAGGATCTGCAGGAGTTCGACAGCCACCAGGGACTGAAAAAGACCAAGCGGCGCGTGGCGGATGTGTTCTGGATTGACGGCGTTCCGATCGAGCGCACCGTTTCCCTCGACGGCAAACCGCTGAGCGCGGACGAGCAGAACAAGGAAGCGGAACGGGTGGACAAAGAGGCCGCCAAGGCCCGGCAGCGGCGCGACAAGGCCGACGCCCAGGGCAAGGAGACGGACCCGCGCGGCCATGACCTGGTAACGGCGTTCCGCATTCTCGAGCTCGGTACCTTCTCCAATCCGCGCCGCCAGGTGATCCAAAAGCGGGACACCATCCTCGTCGACTACACCGGAAATCCCAAAGCCAAGACCCACAATGCGGCCGAGAGCGTCTTTCACGAGCTCGCCGGAACGGTATGGATCGACGAGCAGGACAAGGTCGTCCAGCACGCGGAGGGACACTTTGCGAACGACTTCAAGATCGCCGCAGGGCTGGTGGCCAGCATCAAAAAAGGGACCTCGTTTGAGGGTACGTTCGTCAAGATCAACAACGAGGTCTGGCTTCCGCAGAGCTTTCATGCGCGCGGGCAGCTACGCTATCTGCTCTTCTTCTCGCTGAACGGCGAACGTCGCATCGAAATCAGCGACTACCGCAAGTTCCGCGCGACCTCGACGCTGCTGCCGAACTTCACCAAGGTCGATCCGGACGCACCGCAGCCGCCGGACGCCGCGCCAGCCTCTGCTCCGAAGCCGTAGAGCATGTTCCCTGCAGGTAGCTGGCGCCACGATCTTTATGGGCGTTAATGAGATGGTCCGCCGCTTGATTCTTCTGTGTCACCAGGAGGATCGTAGAAGCAGGTTCGGCAAGGAGGATCATGGCGAAGCAGATTCAGTCCATAGCATCGACCTGGGAAGACGACCTTTCACCTTGTGGTCTTGGGAGCGGCTGGCAAGCTGCTGGTGAAGAAGTTTTCGAAGAAGCAGTTGGTTGGCCTATACGGCCAACTTACAGTGTTCCCTGATCGGTTTGGAGGCCTGCTCAGGAGCTCCTTTTTTTGGCCGTGCCTTGCGTAGCCAAGGCCACGATGTTCGACTCCTTGCGGCGCAGTTTGTGAAGTCTTTGGTGAAGTCGAACAAGAACGACTTCGTCGATGCGGAAGCGATCGCTGCGGCAGTCGACCATAAGAACATGCGCTTCGTCCCGATCAAGACGGATGACCAGTTGAATCTGCAGGCGATCCACCGTGTTCGCGACCGGCTGATCTCTCGACGGACGGCCGTAATCAACCAGCTGCGCGCGTTCCTGCTTGAAAGAGGTCTGGTGTTTGCGAAGATGCCGGCGAAGCTTAAGGCTGCCATGGCCGATATTCTCGAGAACGCGGAAGCTGACCTGACGCCCTTAATGCGCAACCTCATCAATACGCTTTGGGATGAGTGGAAGACCGTCGAGCGGCAGGTGAAGAGCTCAACGACGAACTGGAGCGCATTTCTGCTGCGGACGCCGGCTGTACCCGTATCCGGCAGATCCCTGGTATCGGGCCGGTGGTTGCGACAGCCATCGTTGCTGCCATCGGCACGGGCGCTGCCTTTCGCAAGGGCCGGCAGTTCGCAGCGTGGCTGGGCGTTGTGCCGCGGCAGTACTCGACCGGAGGCAAGGCCAAGCTGCTCGGCATCAGTAAGCGAAGCAACGTCTACCTTCGCAAGATCCTGATTCATGGCGCCCGAGCTGCCGTGCTGCGCATCAGGCGCGCGATCGTGCGCCCATTGGAGCCTGGCTGGACAAGCTGGACGCCAGAGCTCACAAGAACGTCGTTGTAGTCGCCATGGCCAACAAGCTCGCCCGTGTCGCCTGGGCGGTCCTGTCGAGCGGCAACGAGTACAGGTCAACCACCGTGCCAGCCTGAGCAAGTGAGAAAAAGACGCCTTCGGCTTGGAAACGCTCCGCATTCCCACTTTCCCTCACGACGACGATTGGTAAAGTTCCCTACCGAAGTCTGCATAGGACAGCAAGGACGAAAGAACAGTCACACGGCGTGTCACAAGCCTGATCCTGAGAATGGTCTTCAACGACCGAGGCGTTTATAAGGCCAGACACGCGCGCATCTCATCATGGCCAGGAGGAAGCAGCTCCACTCAAAGGCCGAATACATTTGCGCAGATTTGTCTTCTCGCCCAAACTAACCCTTACAGTCGCGCGGCGGACCATACATTGGCAGGACCTGTTTCCCCCGTCAAACCAGCCACTCTATCCGAAAGGCAGATCGTCTTTAATGCGCTTTAGACACAGGCCTTTGCAACTCGTTCGCCGGCTTGGGGTAAGAGTTCTGCCTTTGGCGATTGTCTCTTGCGGGAGAAGCCCCGAACATTCGGTGATATTCCCGCGTGAACTGGTTGATGCTCTCGTATCCGACCTGGAAAGCAGCGCCGCTCGCGTTGGCTTCACCAGAGAGCATGAGGCGTTTAGCCTCAATAAGGCGAAGCTGCTTCTGAAATTGCAATGGTGTAAGCGACGTGGCCTCCCGGAACTGCTCGTGGAAGCTGGAAGCACTCATACCTGCAGCGCTTGCCAATTCCCGCATCGACAACGGTTCGGTAAAGCGCTCCTTCAGGATCTTCAGCACGTGGCCGATGCCTCTGGAAGTGCCGTAATCGGAGGCATATTGGCTCACTGCGTATCCATGCTTCCCCAGCAGCAACCAGTAGTGCAGCTCGCGTGTGTAGGCCGTTAACAGAGCGGGCACGGAAGCTGGCCGATCTAATAAGCGAGTCATGCGCCAGAAAGTGTCCAATACCTCTGCATCGATCGGGTTCGCTTGTACCGTCTGCCGGTGTTGAGGCGGAAAAGCAGGTACTTGCTTCATCAAGTCCCCGATTGTTGCGGGATCGAGTTCTACTACGAGGGCCAGGTAGGGCTGCTTAGGAGACGCCTGCGTGATCTGACTGACAGTGGGTGTTTCCGCTGCCACAATCAGCGTGTCTCCGCTTGCGAAATGCAGGGTCCTGTTCCCCGCAGTAACCATCTTGCAGCCTTGCAGGATGACACACGCCAGCGGTTTATAAATTGAATGCGTCAGCTCGCTTGGCCGAAACGCACGAACAATTGAAACCCCTGGCAAACCTGTTGAAAGGACACCATTGTCAGTTCCGAGCCGGTCCGTGTGTCTCCGAACAGCTTGTCTCAGTTCTTCCAGCATGGTCTCGTATCTTTAGGCAAGTTTTTAGCAATCTTCGGCAAGCGCCGCAAGACCCGTTCGAGAGATAGTAGACCTGCGGAGGAGAACAAGCAATGAGCACAATCACCTTAGTTACTGGCGGAAGTCGTGGCCTTGGAAGAAATACAGCGATCCATCTTGCAGAAACAGGCAACGACGTCATCGTCACTTATCAAAAGCAGGAAGCCGAAGCGAGGAAGGTAGTAGAAGAAGTTCAGGCAATGGGGCGGAAAGCAACATCGCTGCAATTCGACGCTGCGGCTGTAAAGACTTTCGGGGCATTCACGGAGCAACTCAAGGCGACGCTACGCGAGATCTGGAATCGTGAAGACTTCGACAACCTGGTGAACAACGCGGGTCATGGCGATTACAACCTCATCCAGGACACAACAGAAGAGCAGTTCGATGCCATAGTCAATGTGCACTTTAAGGGAGTGTTCTTCCTTACGCAGGCCCTGTTGCCGCTGATCGTTGATGGAGGCCGCATCGTTAATCTTTCCTCCGGCCTGACGCGTGTATCCGCCCCAGGCTGGGCTGCCTACGCCTCTGCCAAGGCAGCAGTCGAAGTGCTAACTGTCTACATGGCCAAGGAGCTCGGTGCCCGCCGAATCACGGTAAATACTGTCGCGCCTGGGGCTATCGAGACGGATTTTTTCGGTGGAGCTGTGCGGGATACTCCTGCCTTCAACAAATTCTTTGCCGACATGACTGCGCTTGGCCGAGTAGGCCAACCGGGCGACATCGGACCTATGATTGCGTCGCTTCTGTCCCCTGCCAACCGCTGGGTGACAGCGCAACGGATCGAAGTTTCTGGTGGCCAAGGCATTTAACGCGACTTGTAGGGATTCTGAACGGCAGCCGTTCAGAATCTCCTGCTTTGTACAAAAGGAAGCAACATGCCGATGAACTGCAGCCGCTTGATGAAAAGAAAGCTGGTGCGATGCCGGCCGAAGCTGCCAATGTCACCGGTATGTACGCTGCCCTGCGAGACGACATCCTGACGGGCCAATGGACGGTTCCAGACTTAAACATGCGGTGCGGTTAGCGCGGCTGGTTGAAGATGAGACAGCCATCCGAAACTGGCTCCGCGCAGGCGAGCCAACGATTGGCCCCGCTGAAGGCGAAAAGGTTCGCTCCGTAAATCTCCCAGAGCTCCAGATTGATTTTCCGCATACCCAAGGTGCAAGAACCTAATCTAATGACCCACTGGTGAGCGAGGAGTTCCTGATGAATACTAATCAGCAAAAGAGTCCTGCGATAACCTTCGGCAGGGTCGAAGTCAACGGCGTTCGTATTTACTACCGCATGGCCGGTTCGGGCGAGCCGGTCGTCCTCCTGCATGGCTTTCCTGAGACTTCGAACGCCTGGCGCAAGGTGATGCCGGCCTTGGCGGAACACTACACCGTTCTCGCACCGGACCTGCGCGGCTTTGGCGCTTCCGACCGGCCCGACAACGGGTATGACAAGCGCACGGTGGCCGAAGACATTCACCAGCTCGTTCATCAACTTGGACTTGGCCCCATCAATCTGGTCAGTCATGATGTCGGCATGATGGTCGGCTACGCTTATGCTTCCGCTTACCCTGGCGAGGTCAAGCGACTGGTCCTGATGGAGGCGGCGCTTCCGGGGCTGGGGCTTGAGAAGCTGTACGACGCGGACAAATATCCCCGCATGTACCACCTGCCGCTTTTCGAGGCGCCGAACGGACTTGCCGAAGCGCTGATCACCGGCCGCGAGAAGATGTTCGTCTGGCACTTCATGCGTCAGCAAGCTTATAACACGGCTGCACTCGAAGACGACGTGCTGGACGCTTATGCAGACCGGCTGGCGGCACCCGGTGCCCTGCGGGCCGGCATCGCGTACTTCCGCTCCCACAAGCTCGATGCGGAGGACAACCGCAAGAATGCCAGAACCAAACTCCCGATGCCGGTGCTGACGGTCGGCGGCACAGCAAGCTTCGGTGCGGACCTCGAAGGCGAGATTCGCCCGCTGGCCAAGCACCTGCGTGCGGTCATGATCGACAACTGCGGCCACTATCTGGCCGAAGAGCAACCGGAGCGTGTGATCGAAGAACTTCTGCGCTTCTTTCACGAAAACATCTAAATGGAACGGCTTTTCTCCAATGGCGACAAAAGGAGCGCACGCATGCAGCCCACCGCATGAGGAAGATGAACCGCGAAAGAATGCTCCCGAACATTCGTCCCAACGCTCTCAAAGAACCGGGCAGCCGCAGTAAATGTTCTGTCACTCACAAACTCATCGAGCGAACGAGGACAACAGCGCCAAGCGGCTCACGGTTGCCCAGAACAAGGCTCAGTCGCTATGCGCATTATGAGGAAACATTGGCTCCTTGCTGGCGAAGGTGCCCTCTGGGAGAGCTTCCTCTCGTGCGCCTGAACGCTGCGCTGAAGGCGCTCTCGGATTTGTAGCCGACCGCAGACGCAACAGAAGAGACAGACTCATTTGGCTCTCTGAGGAGCTTTGCAGCTAAGGTCATGCGCCAGTCTGTGAGGTACTCCATGGGCGGCCTCCCAACCTTTTCCCTAAAAAGCTGCGCAAAGGCTGTCCGCGACATGCCCGCGGCATGAGCCATATCTGCTAAGGTCCATGCTCGCGCCGGTTCTTGATGCAGAGAAGACAGCGCCGCACGCAAGCGTGCATCTGCAAGCGCATTAGGCCAACCTGGACTTTTTTCCACGTCTTCTGACACATGCAGCCGGAGTGCTTCGACGAGCATTGTGTAGGCAATCTGCTGTGCGATCAGCGTGCTCCCTGGCTGAGGGTTACGCATCTCGCGCAGCAGCCGCTCGACTGCCCAGCGCAGCGATTCGCGCTGTATCTCGCTTTCCAGCAAGACCACGGGAGGCAAAGCATCCAACAGAAATTGCGCATTCGCCTTCCAGTCGGAAGTGACTTCCAAGAATGAGAAAGTTATCGCCGGGAGTCAACGGCAGAATGCCGTTGTAACGTTCCTGTTGTGAAAGCTCCGCCCATAACTTCAACGGCTGCGAGAGTTCACTGGAAAGACTAAACGGCCAACCTCGCGGAAGGAGAAAACAGCTTCCTGCATGTAATTGAATCGGTTCCGCAACATTGTCCACGGCAAGCCAGCACGTTCCTCGCACGACGCTGTAGCACTTGACCATCCCGTGAGTTGGGAAGCGAACTCCCCAGTCGCGGCCAGCGCTTATGCCGCCTGTGGAGTAAGTGCGCGGCTGCACGAGGGCGAGGATGTCTGATAGAGGGTCCATAGCTTTGTACGCGCACGACGATTCTTCGGACGGCGCAGCATTGATCGTACAGCGTCAGTCCCATAGTCTCGATATGGAGGCAGTACATGCACATCTTCGTCACTGGCGGCTCGGGTCAAACCGGCCCCGCAATCGTTTCGGAACTGGTCGCCAATGGCCACACGGTCACAGGCTTAGCACGGTCTGAACAGTCAGTAAATCGGCTGGTCGAGCTTGGAGCGCAGACACTTCATGGTTCTCTTGACGACTTGGAAGTGCTGGCGGAAGAAGCGGGAGCTGCTGATGGAGTCATTCACATGGCGTTTGGTGGGGACTTCTCAGACCCTGAAAGTATGACGCGGCGCGACTGCGCGGCAATCGAAGCGATGGGAGGGGCGCTAACCGGTTCTGGTAAGCCCCTGGTGATCACTTCTGGGACATTGGTGATGCCGACTGACAAGGTCGCCACGGAACAGGATGCTCCAGACCCGCAGTCGCTCGGGACGCTAAGGATACCGGGCGAGCAGGCGTGTCTCGGCTTCGCCAATCAAGGAGTTCGCAGCATTGTCCTGCGGCTTGCTCCCACTGTTCATGGACCGGGTGACTACGGATTCATCCCATTCTTAATCTCGACCGCGCGGCGCACCGGCGTCTCCGCTTATGTTGCCGATGGCGCGAATCGGTGGCCCGCAATCCACCGCCAGGACGCAGCAACCCTGTATCGGCTTGCCGTCGAAAAGGCGCCGGCAGGCAGCGTGTTGCACGGTACAGGAGAGAGCGGCATCACCTTCCAGACCATCGCAAACTTAGTCGGACGAAAGCTAAACGTCCCGACGGTCTCCGTTCCTGTAGACGGCGCCGTAGAGCATTTCCAGAATCCTTTCTTTGCAAAGGCCTTTGCTGTCGATTCACCCGTTTCCAGTGCTCACACGCGCGCGTTGCTTGGGTGGAGCCCGGTTTCCCCAACTCTTCTTGAGGATCTGGAGACTGGTGATTACTTCTCGTTTAGAGCAGGATCGGCCTTTGATAAAGCCACACATTAGGCCTTTTACGTTGCATTTGCTTGTTTGATCAGGCAAAAACGAAAACATTTCGAAGGCGACTCAAGGCTCGATTCACATAACGGCGTTCTTGTTACCTGTCCAGTTGAGAACGCTTAAATCGAGATCGATGTGCATCGGCCTGATATGGAGTGACCGTGTCAACTCCGCACAACTGTGGTCTTATCGTTGTCGTTGCTTTTGTCCTTTCCCGAAGACAGAGCGAGCAGCAGTCGGAGCAGTTTTAGCGACGATTGATCAGTCTGATATTCGCGGGTCGAAACCGCATAATCATGATCCCTCGGGAGCTGCCTCTGACTGTTATCGCGAGTCAGTTTGAGCCTGTCGCACATGGGACCAAGAGCATCGGAGAGATTGCCCTGCAGGTCGGGTTCCAGTCTTCCAGTGCCTTCAGTACAGCATTCACGAAGGCAATGAGGTGTTCTCCAGCGAAGTTCCAGCGCGAGAGATGATTCTCGATAAATGCCGTTCTAGTCGGTAAGACGACAGGAAGGTGAATCGCCCGTCACGGAAGTTAGCGTCTCAGGCGGGGCAGCCTCCCCGAAACGTTACTAACAAGAATGCGACCTAGGAGGACCAAACTGCTCCGCAACCGCGAGCGCTTTCGAGGAATGCTCCTAAAAGAGCTTCAGGTGGGTACAGCCGGGGTGTTTAGCCCATTGCGATAGTGGCGAGGGCTGTGACCAGTATGTTCCTGAACACTTTACCGAAGGCGCTGGTTGATTCATATCCGAGCGATCGCGCGATTGCGGCTATCGAATCCGTTGTATTCACCATCTTGTCCTCAGCAAGCAGTACCCTCCAGCGCGTCAGGTATTCGATAGGCAACTGCCGGACCGTGCTCTTGAACCGTGAGGCAAAGGCAGCGCGAGACATGCCGACCCGCTGCGCCAGCTTTTCGACCGTCCAGGCATAAGCGGGTTCATGGTGCATGGACGAGATTGCGCTACTTATTTGCACATCCGCCAGCGCCGAGAGACCTCCAAGATTGTCCCTTGCGCACTCCTCGATATAGATGCGAACTGCTTGAACAAACATCATCCGGGCAAGCGAGTGAGCGACTACCACGCTGCCGGGTCGCGGATGCTGCAACTCTTCTGTCATCTGTTGCAAGGTCCAGCAAAGAGCTACGTTCTCTGCCGGATTGGTGAGATGCACCATCGGAGGCAGCAGGTTGAGAAGCTATCGCAATCGAGCCTCAGCAGGCCGGAGAAGAGGCACGGCCTCGAAGCCTCCGGAGTGGTCTTCAGCGAAAACATCTGCACATGACGTTTGCCGACTTGAAGGTGATCGCTGTGCCACGCAACCGGCGTCTTCACGATTTTCCTGTCCACACCGGCATCGCTGCGAAGTTGGTCCTGCTCGGCCCATTCCTCAAGGTTGAATAGACAACTGAAGAATTGGAAGATTTCGGCCTTGCGAAGAGGCCGCAGTCCTATCGCGTTGCCAAGATGGCTTTGAAGAATAGTCGCGGTCTTGTCAAGGTTCGCAAGCATCCGGGATGTGTCTATGGCGTTTTCCTGCGGCTTCCGCTCGAACGCTTTTACCTTCGACGGCTCCAGCGTGAGACACTAGTGCAGGTCGATACGGCGGAAGCCCGCGGTGTTCTCAAGAACGTGAAACGGTCATTAGCGAATACCTCTGTGGCAGGATTCACGGACTTTGCCTGACGCGGATGATCGAAGTCAGACATCGCGCGCGTGTATTGATAAAGGCACGAGCCCTCCGGCACGCCGCGCAGCGACTCAAGCTCCTGGTCCGTCAAGCCCTCTTCGTCGATGCCGGTGTGAGCGAACAGACATCCATAACCACCGCCCTTTAGTGCGAAGATGTTCGGCCCGACGAAGCGTGCAATCGGAACGATGCTGCACGCCGCTCCTGCCTTAGCGAACCACGGAGTATGTTTGAGCTGCTCAATATTGCGCGGGTCATAGTAGCTCTTCTGGTTGAGGCTCAGGCCCAGAGTGGAAATATCTGGATGTCTACGAACGATGAGCCATGCGCCGACCGCGAGCGTCGGGAAAGCCAACATCGCCAACAGGCGAAAACCAACGAGGAAAACCGTTACGCAGACGAATACGATCGCCATCCACGAGACCAAGCTTGGCTCTCGGTTTATTCAGCGCTTGATTAATTGGTAATGGCTCTCCCCGCTTGGCCATGGGCGCACCTCACATGGACTGTCCGGTCAAATATCCGATCCAGCCCGCCCCTCCCCCATCCCAGGACACCGGCACCGAACAGCGCGCCGAAAAGCCCAGGAATCGTACCTGAAACCGCTCAGACTTCATGCGGATTCCAGCGAAATCAGACCGCCGAAACAGATAACGGCCCCAGCGTAAATTGCGAAGGTCTTAAACGTTCCCATGAGCGTTTGCGCCCCCTGAGAAGTCCATCGTCCCTTGTGCGTGAGCAACGCCGGCAAAAGAGAGGGCCAGGAGGGTTGGAGCCATCCCACGTATGGCATGGATGAGCTTTCTTTCTAAGTTGCCATCTCCGAAGCGTGAACGAAGTGACATGGGCATTCTCCTTATGGCGTGTAGCCGTCGCCATAGGGAAAAACCTAAAGCCGCTTCACGGGCTCGTCCAACAGTTCTTATCGATTTCGCCACACATTTTGTCTATGGCTGATATTGCGCTCTCAACCTAGCAGCTCCAACTGCTCAGGATGCCGTGCCTTCGACGGACGCTTGCTTCGCCTCTAATCTGGCCAAGTCTGCTGAAGGAACCGTTCAATGAACGCGATTGCAACATGATCCATGTGGCTCGAACGAACGAAAGCAGTATCTGCCGTCCAGTTGACGCCCGCTGTGGGTCGCGTAATCAAATCGGTCTTCACGGAGACAGTCGATCAAGACTTCCTTGCGAAAGATCCTGCGCGCAAGTTGAAGACTCCCGCGAACCTGCGGGAGAGCGACAAGACGGTGCTCAGTTGGGACCAGCTCGCCGACGCACTTGCAAAGCTGGGACTTCGGGATCGCATTTTAATGAAGCTCGACATGACCAACGCGCTACGTCCGAGTGAGTTGTTTGCGTTCCGATGGAAGTGTCATCGCAGCGCCACGCTCTCGCTCACCATTGTGGAGGCGATCTACAAGGGAAAGATTCGGCCGTTTGGAAAGACGAAGGGTAGCCTCAAGGAAATACCCATCTCAGAGGACCTCTGGGACGAGCTTCTCGTCTGAAGACAAGTCTGCCAGGAGGGGTACGACACGAGGAAGCCGAGTCGAGGCAAGAACAAAGACAGGTATGGATTGCCGCCGTCCGATCCGGAGGCGTTCATTTTCCCAGGCCGCTTCGGTTCGTTCATGGACCCGAGCAACTATCGCAAGCGGGTTCTGCATAAGCTGGCGACGGATCTCGGCTTGCCCAAGCTCAACTTCCAGGTCATCCGCCGCACCATCGCGACGCTGGCCCAGAAGAAAGGCACGGTTAAAGATGTCCAGGAAGTCATGCGCCAACGCGTGTCGCCACAACGACCGACATCTACATTCAGAAGATTGCGGAGGGAATGCGCGCAACGGTCGACTTCATCCACGACGAGCTGCACGGCTCGATGAAGAAGCTGGCAGGCAAAGTGCATCCGCGCGCCCAAACGGCGTCTTCAGCGCTGGTGAACTAGCGGCCAAAATTATTGCGATTCAACTCGGAGTTAGAAGCTTCAGAAGGGAGATAAGCGATGACTTGCATGGTTGGGCAACGAGGCAAATTGAAATTTGCTACCAAGTTGCTACCAAACTGGTTTGGAGGTGTCCGCTATGTTGTTGAAATAATTGGTGGACCTGATCGGGATCGAACCGATGACCTCTTCCATGCCGTGGTATGTCACAAATGCCAAAACGTTGACGTTACAGCACTTACGAGTCGTCAGGGTCGGCAGAACCGGCCTAATGGGCACTGGTTGCTGCCAAAATGCTGCCAAAACTAGCGGGCCAAAAGGGGCTGACCGTGTGGGGTCAGCCCCATCACCTCCGCCGCCCAAACGATGAAACGCCTGGCTTCCGAATCGTAGGGTGTGTGGCCCCGCCATTGTTCAGTCCTCATTAACGTCGTCGATGATCGCTAATGGCTAGCCGATATACGGCTACTCATCGTGTGTCGGTGAGCATTTGGGGATTTGGCACTCGTCCAACTCACACCTGAAGCTGTGTTCGAAGAACGCGGCATCTCTCACCGGAAGGTTCAGTACGCCTTCTGGGCAGTCTCAGAACTGCGTAAGCTTCAACCCGGTCAACTGCCCTTCCTCAAGCGATGCACGTATCAACATGAAGGTGAGCACGGGTCCTCTTCGAGTCAGCAATAGAGCCGCAACGTCTTTGTGCCTATCGACCCGCCTCTCAAGCTTATTCGACGTACCACACTGAGTCCTTGGATCAACCAGTTTGTGGGGGAGCCGTTAAGAAAGCGCTGCGGTGTATTCCGTCATGTCAGAAGTTCCGCATTGGACGCTCTACCTTAATCGGGAATGAGGAACGGAAGGCATTCGGCAACAGAGCTGTGTGACAGCGGGTGAAGTGTTCTACAGAAAGCCAGTTCATCAAAGACGAGAACTCACCTTGTACCCAGCCGCCGAGCCGTATAGGTCCTCATGACGCCTATTCTTAACGAGGCATACTTACTGAATAGAGATTCCCACTTCCAATACTGGGCTTTATCAGAGGTGAGCCATTTCCGGTGACGCCACTAAAGAAATAGTTTTCTCCCGCGGGTAAGCCGAGCTTGGTCAAGTCAGCGATGGATTCCGAACTTCCATCGAGAAAAACACGCTTGATCGGTGAACCTAACTCTGCGAAGGCATGGAAGTATATTGATTTGCTATCAGGACTCCAGACTGGGTCGGCGGCACTCCCACTGACAAGGGTTTTCCAAGTTTGGCGCTGGGTGTCATAAATAGCGATACGCGTTTGATCTAAGGATAATGCCGCGATCCAGCGACCGTCCGGAGACCATCGAGGACTAAATAGGTCATCCGACCCTTGAAGCTTCTGCACTTGCTTGTTCGAAAGATCGAGGAACTCAAGGTCACGGGGCCCATTTTCCTTGCCCATCTGATCAGCTTCCCTACCGAAGACGATCCGGCTACCATCCGGGGACCAATCTGGATCTGCAAGGTTTCGCTTATCAACGAGCAACATACGTTCCTCTCCTCCCTCCGCATTCACCGAATAAAGTTGCCAGGTTTCCCCAGGTTTTCGAGCCATGAGAACAAGATGTGTACCATCTGGAGACCACTGAGCCATGAAAACTTCAAGATCGTTTCCAGTAAGTTGCAGCCGTCTTGAGCCATCTGCGCTACGGGCACGCAATAGTCGGCTGTCCGCATCTGTCCATGCTACCCAAGTCCCATCGCGTGAGTAGCTGATTCGCTGGGCGTTCGCCAGATACCCTGGGGCCGGTATGAATGACTGCAGCTTCCGATCATAAAGTCGCGTACCAGCAGGCTGTTCAAGGCCTATTAAGTAGACCGCGCGACCATCATGACTTGGCAATGGAGATAGATAACGAAATGGTCCATTCGTAAGCTCTCTAACGACAGGGCTCCGACCGGTTCCGACCGACCAAATGTTGCTCTCGTGAGGGGAGTTGGCTTCAAACACATAAGTTCTACCGTCCGGCATCCAGGCCCCACAACATAACGCCATTCCGCTGAGCCCTGCGAAATGGAGCTGGCGCAGATGGTTCGTTTGGAGTTCGATTTCCCAAAGACTGGACGCATGTGTAATCGGATCCACCAAAGTGAACCTGAGGAGCGTACCGTCTGGAGACCAACGCGGCCAGAAGGCTCGGCCCGACAGCTGGACGAGGGGTTTTATCTCTCCGGTATAAAGCTGTACTATCCCAAGTTCATTACCTGTCGCATATAGGACGCCCTTTCCTCCGGGCATCCAGGTCGCATCATGGGCTAGGACATCCCCGACTCGCAACGCAGTCGATCCGCTCGTCGGAACAATCCACAAGGGCTGTTCCGACTCGCGAGACTTTTTGCTTCGGAGAAGCAGCTGTGATCCATCTGGTGACAGATCCGCGATTGTTGCTGGACTGAGCTCATCGGGAGCGCTTATTGGCTGTAGCCGGCCGTCACTCAGTTCTAGCCACGAGATTTGTGCTCGTCCCCCAGTGAGAGACGAAGTGTAAATTCGTGGCCCGTCAGTGACCAGCACAGGTAAATTTTCAAAGTTCGGAAGGCCGGCAAAGATTTCGCTCGACTCCGTTAGCTGCCGGACCTGAGGGGGACGGATCACTTCACTCGAGTGCGGGGCTCCAAAGATGAATATGGATGAGACGCTAATCACACCCAACACTGCTATTAATAGTGCAACGACAGTACGCCGCATGAAGGGTAGCTGAACGGGGACAGCGGTGGGTAGGGGAGCTGCGCTCTGTAGCAGGTTCTGAGAGCTCGAGGTTTCGATGTCGGCTTTTATCCCGGGCCCTAAGGAAGCGGGGCCGCTCTCATGTGGAGAAGTTTCCACCAGGACGCTTGAAGAGGGTGCATTCGAGACAGGTGCGATGAAGCGATACCCGCGCTTTGTAAGGGTCTGGATGAAACGCGGATTTTCAGCAGAGTCGCCTAAGGCTTCTCGAACTTTGTTGATAGCGGCAGCTATTGCCTGATCAAAATCGACGTTTGTGTTCTCACCCCAGATCTCATGCTGGAGTTCTTCCCGGGTGATGATATCGCCAGGATGCGCCAAAAGGGCAGCCAGCACTCGAAATGGTTGTCTCGGGAGCTTTATTCGATAACCAGCCTTCCACAATTCCCCTGAGTGCAAATCTGCCTCGAAGAGACCGAACGCCATGCGCTCCGCTTTCTCCGTGATCACAATGAAGCCTCCTCCTTCTACCGCCAACAAGCATACAGGAACGTGGCGAGCATGAATCAGAATGGCTAAATGATTCATTCCACGGCACTAAGCTGTGAAGCACAAAACTACGAAAAGTAAATTGCAAATCCATTGCATGAAGTTTCCAAACGGGAAGAGGGTCACGATCAAGCCGCCCATCACGGATTCACGCGCCAATATCGGCGCGGAACATTTCATTACAGAACATTCGGAGAACTGCCAATGACCATGAAATCTAGGTTTATCAAGATCCCACTAAGACAAGGAACCGCAGGTGTGGCCCTCGCCTTAGCTCTTCTTTCTCCAGCAGCTGTTCCGCACGCCTTTGGGCAGTCCGACTCAGGAAGGATAGTCGGGACCGTGACAGACACGACCGGCGCCGCAATTCCTCAAGCCAGCATCTCTCTAATTAATAGGGCCACCGGCGCGAAGCTGGTTGGCACCTCCAACGCAAGCGGCGAACTCAATGTTTCTGCTGTTCCCGCTGGTGACTACACCGCCACCGTGACTGCACCCGGCTTTGAAACCGAGACGCAGGTGCTCACTGTTCGAGTGACCACAAGTCTCACGCTAAAGTTTTCCCTTCGACCGGGTGCAGAGACGACCACCGTTGAGGTCACTGGAGCTGCTTCCCTGGTGAATACGTCCGACCCCACGCTTGGCGAGACGATTGAATCGAAGCAAATCACCGAACTACCCCTCAACGGGCGTAATGCACTCAACCTCGCCCTGCTCACCCCGGGGGTGACACAGGGCGCTTATGCGGAACAGGGACAAGATACGGCGGGCCGCCACGGGGACACTGGAGGAAGCGCTCTCTCCGTCAATGCAACGCGTCCTCAAGCGAACAACTTCATCCTGGACGGCGTGGATAACAACGATAGCCTCCAGAATGTGATCCTCTTCTTCCCGCCCGTAGATGCAACCCAGGAGTTCAAGGTCGACACGAGCGTTGCTCCAGCACAATACGGCCGGGCAGGTGGGGCCTTGGTCGTGGCTTCCATTAAGTCTGGCACTAACCAGATCCATGGTTCCGCGTTTGATTTCTACCGCAGCAACAAGTGGGCCGCGAACCCGAATTACTCGTTTCCATACAATGGCTCGCCCGCTGGTCCCAAACCTCCATACAATCGGAATCAGTTCGGTGGCTCAGCTGGATTGCCGATCATTAAGAACAAGCTTTTCATCTTCGGCGACTACGAAGGCACGCGCTATCAACAGCCTGCGGGAAGCGGCTATGACACCGTGCCAACCGCGCTGATGCGCCAAGGAAACTTCACGGAATTGCTCGACCCTGTCCTCGCGAGTAACGGCATCACGAACGGAGCGGCTCCGTTCTATACGACCTATTTCCCAAACTGCTATCCAAACTCCGGTGCTTTGAACAGCGTGTACCCTGCCACGGGCAGCAAGGGTCAGATCTTTGACCCCCTTACCTGCGCGCCGTTTGTTGGCAACATCATCCCTCCGAATCGTCTGAATCCCGTTTCCGTAAATTACCTCAATGCCTTTCCGCTGCCCACACGCACGGACAGGCTGATCGGAAACTACTTCTACCAGCAAACTCAGATTGGTAAATACAACACTTTTGACACGCGTCTGGACTGGAACGCATCAGGCAGCGATCTGTTCTTTTTCCGGTTTTCCTATGACAACACCAGCTCGAACCAGAATTCCCAACTCGCCCAAAATGGTACAGCTCCCCTCTTGAATGCTTCAGGTCAGCAAAACTATCTCCATGGCCGCGGGTACGACCTCGGATACACGCACACCTTCTCTCCCAAGGCAGTCAATGAGGCACGTATCGCGTACAACCGCGATAACTATGGCTACCTGCCTCCTAATTACGGCACTTCAACGGGTGCAATCCTTGGGATACAGAATACGACCCTGGGTGCTGCTGTGAACACGGGAGGCCCTCTCACTGGTGGGTATGGCACCGAGCTTCAGTACACGGGCGATTACGGTCCATTTGAAGTGCCGCAAAACATCTATGAGGTTACCGACACATTAGGCCTCACCGTTCACAACCATCAACTGAGCGTCGGTGGAACGCTCCTGCGTCGGGTGACCAATTACTACCGGCCCATCGAGGGAAAGGGTGGTATCTTTTACAGTCCGCAGCTCTTCACCGGGTACGACGAAAGTGAATACCTCGTAGGCGGCGCTAGCCAGTATCAGATCGGGGCACAGACCGGCTTCTTCTCAAACATCAACCAGGAAGATGGCCTGTTCGCCCAGGATGACTGGCGCGTCAACAAGCGGCTCACCCTTAACTTGGGCATTCGTTATGACCTCATTACCTGGCCGTACGAGGCTCATAACCAACAGAGTTCGTTCGATGTGACGAACGGACAGGTGCTCGAGGCCGGTGTGAATGGCGTCTCGAAAACCATTGTCAAACAGGATTACGCGAACTTCGCGCCGCGTGTCGGCTTTGCCTACGATCTCAGTGGAGACGGGAAGCTGGCTCTCCACGGCGGCTACGGTATCTTTTACTTTCCAGATTACGGCGGCATCAACAACCAGTTGGGACAGAACGGCCCTTTCAGCGGGAACAATTATTTCTTGGCCCAGGATGGGTACTGCATTACTCTGAGCGGTCAGACTGCACAAAAGCAGGCGCCAAACTCCTGTGCTGGCTATACGAGTCCTTCGGCCGTCACTTCCCCGCTGCCGTTGCCGGCTACAACCGCCACCTTCAACCCCGCAAATCCTCCTGCGGGACTTGGAGGCACGGCGATCAACGTCAACAACCAGCACAGCCGCCTGCAGCAGTACAATCTGCAACTACAACAGCAGCTCAGTCCAAGAGATGTGTTTAGCGCCGCTTACGTCGGAACCCATGGAGACCGGCTTTCCACCTTCTATAACTTGACTGCTTACCACATCGGCGCAACGACTCGGCCGTACGCAAACCAAGATGGTGGCATTACGTATAACCTCTACAACGGCAGTTCCAACTACAACGGGCTGCAACTGCACTATGAGCATCGCGCTACGAACTTCCTTGCGACAGCCTCGTACGCTTGGTCGCATGCGCTTGACAATACGAATAGCCCTTATGGGGGGACTCCCGTCGCCGTCCTGCTCTTCTACAACCAAGCCGCGAATTATGGCAATTCCAGCCAGGATGAACGGCACATCTTCAGCTCGTCCTTTGTCTATAGTCTGCCCTTTGGCAAAGGTCAGCGTTTCGGTGGAAATGCAAATCATGCACTTGATCTGTTGATTGGTGGCTGGCAGGTGAACAATATCGTTCAGCTTTCAACTGGACAGCCGGTCGACATCCAAGCAGGCGGTAGCGGTCAGCAACAGGTGACAAACCGGCCTGACCAGGTTGGCCCAATCAAGTATCCGAAGACGCTATCTCACTGGTTCGATCCTTCCTCATTCGACTCGGCAGATCTTCCCTACCAAAAGGCAACCGACAACCCACAAAATCTCGTGTATACCCGCGTAGGTACCCTGGGCCGGAATGCGGTGTATGGACCTGGTTTCCGCGACATGGATCTCGGGATTCAGAAGAATCTTCATATCGCGGAAGGCAAGCAACTGGAGCTGCACGGAGACGCCTTCAACGTTACAAACACACCGAGCTTCGCAAACCCAAGTAATGTAGACGCCGGTACCGTGTTTAGCGCCATAACCGGACTTCGTAGTTCATCAAGAAAAATACAGATAGCTGCTCGTTTGGTGTTCTAACCGTACGGGTCCGCACCGTGACTTCATAGGTGCGGACCCGCTGGTTCCATCAAGCCCCGTCTCCAGTCTTCTTTGGGAGGAGCACCATGCCGTCGCTCGGAACAGTTCATAAGCAAGCGCATAGAGCGCGAGAGTGTAAACGTCAGCGTGTTTTCTTCGGATCTATGCTGGTTTCGCTCTTCTTGGGTTGCTGCGTTCCCGTCAAAGCTCTAGGTGTGATCGAGCGCGGTACTCCAGCAGTAACCTCTTCTGCTCCTTCGTGGATGGATCAGGCCATTTTCTATGAGATTTTCCCACGCGCGTTCTCACCCTCTGGCACGCTAAATGGCATTACGGCCAAACTCGACGACCTTCAGACCCTTGGGGTGAATGTGCTCTGGCTGATGCCAATCCATCCCATCGGGAAGGTCAGGAAGTTGGGCTCCTATGGCAGCATGTATGCCGTAAGAGACTACTATGCCATCGACTCTGACCTAGGGACGAAGGATGATTTGGTGCGTTTCGTAAAGGCCGCGCACCAGCGGAATATGCGCGTAATTCTTGATGAGGTACCAGACCACACGGCCTGGGACAGCGTCATGATGTCGCACCCTGCCTATTACAAGCACGATGCTAACGGAAAAATTCTCTATCCCCATGATTGGACGGACGTCGCGGCACTGAACTATGCCGATCCAACTCTGCGTAAGTACATGGTTGACATGTTTGCGTATTGGCTGAAGACCTTTGACCTCGATGGTTTCCGCTGCGACGACGCAGGCGACGTGCCGAAGATGTTCTGGGATGAGACTACTTCCGCTCTGAAAGCAATCCGCCCGGACGTGCTGATGTTGGCGGAGGCATCTGAGCCCGACCTGCTGGGTCAGGACTTCAACATCGATTATGCATGGCCCCTGATGGAGACGATGAACCAGGTCATCATGCACGGAAAGCCGGCATCTGCCGTTCGCGATGAATTTATAGCCCAAGCGGCCCGCTTTCCCGCCGGTACTTGGCACATGCTGATGAGCGATGATCATGACACGAGACGAGCCATTGTTCGCTACGGCGCACACGCAGCGCTTGCGGCCTCCGCATTGATGTTCACTTTGCCGGGAGCTCCAATGCTTTATAACGGCATGGAGGTTGGCGACGTGACACCTTCTGCTGGGCCAGCGCTCTTTGAAAAGGTGCCAATTTTCTGGCAATCGGCACAGGTGGAGCGCGCATTCCCGATGTTCTACAAAGCGATGATCCCCTTGCGTGAGACCTCTCCCGCTTTGCGGCATGGCGAGCTTGTTTGGATTCGCAACTCAGATGAAGCCCACGTTGTCACTTACCTACGACGCTCCCCGGAAGAGACGGTTCTTGTCGCCGTAAACCTCGCTAACGTTCCTTTCGTAGGCAGCATTGAGGCAGATTCCAGCTCCTGGAAGGAAGTGCCGTTGGGAGATCTTGCACAACCGGGGGAGGCAGGTATGCCTACGGCGCAAGGTTCGATTCCACCACCTCCAGTCGCCCTGCCGACACTTTCCCTGCCGCCTTTTGGGATACGCATTTTCCGTAACGCTCGAACTCTCCCCGCGCAGTAATCACTTCAACAGTTCGTTTGACATGTCGTAGATCCACTTGCACCCAGGACAACTTCAATGACACTTCTTTCTAGATCAACGCGCTTCAGTATCCTCGTGTTACTCCTTGCCGGTCTTTACATCGTGCAACCTGCGCGAGCGCAGTCGGACCCACCAATCCCTTCCGGCAACATACGCATTCACTACTACCGCCCTGACGCAGCCTACTCAGGCTGGACTGTCTACGCATTCTTTGACACCACGGAGCCTAACAATTTTGCGGGCGGACCAGTCGCCGTCACTGGTCTAGACAGCTTCGGCGCCTACTTCGATGTCGGGGTGATCGCCAACGCGCAGAACGTCGGCGTCATTCTTCACAATGGCAATACCAAGGACCCGGGTCCCAACCAATACGTGGACCCGGCGACGCAGGGCAATGAGTTTTGGGAGCTTTCTGGCAGCACTACCCTGCTGACCTACCGGCCTCCCACCGGCGCTGATCCCACCTTGCAACCGGGCAAAGCTCGCATTCACTACTACAGGCCGGACGGCAACTATGACAACTGGGTCCTCTATGTTTATGGTGCCACGACCGATCCAAACGCTGACTTCTGTGCAAACAATGACCAATTTTCCGGCTATGACAGTCTCGGGCCGTACTTCGATGTAAACGTCGTTCCAGGCCATCTGGGCTTTATCATCCATAATTGCCAGACAAACACCAAAGATCCTGGTCCGGACCAGTCGCTTGAGATTCCGCAGCAGCTTGAAGGCTGGGTCGTATCCGGCAACACAACAGTTTTTCCGCAGCCGCCCACCGCCGCCCAACTTCTTAGCGGCCCCTTCAATCAACTCCAGGCTTACTGGATCGACGCCTCAACGATCGCCATCCAGTCTATCTATGCGAATTCTGCCTACACCTACTCGTTGACTGCCAGTCCATCCGCCAGCCTGCAGGTGACTGCGACCGAGTTAACAGGAGGCACGTCCATTCCGCTGACGCCGTTCACGGGAACCCTCACACCAGACGAGCTTAGCCGATTTCCGCAGCTTGCCAGCTATGCCCTCTACAAAATTCCAGCTACGGTCAAACCTCAGGTTCTGCTGGAAGCCCTCAAGAGCCAACTCGAAGTTTCGAGCCGCGCCGGCGATGGCACGCTCAAATACACCACAGGCGTGCAGACCTTTGGCGCTCTGGATGCGCTTCTCGCCTACTCGGGGCGGCTTGGGGTCATCTTCAAGCACCCTGGCGACTCTTCTTGGTTTGACTTCGAGGACGATGATGGCAGTGCGATCAAACTGAAGGTCTGGGCCCCTACCGCGCAGAGCGTATCCTTGCTACTTTTCGCCAGACAGACCGATGCCGCGCCCGAACAGATCATCGCCATGCACGAGCATAACGGTGTTTGGGTAGCTCACGGAGACGCAAGCTGGGCAGGCAGATACTACCAATACACGGCTCGGGTATTCGTGTCCGCAGACCAGGCCATCGACACCAACACCACGACGGACCCTTACTCGATCGACCTAGGGCTGAATGGTATGATGTCACGCATCACAGACCTCGATGCCGAGGCCACGAAGCCACCGCTTTGGGATCTCTTGTCATCGCCGCAACTTAATAGCCTCAACGACACCAGCATCTATGAACTGCACGTACGGGACTTCTCGATCGGTGACGCCTCCGTACCCGCATCCATCCAAGGCACCTATCTCGCATTCGACGACCCGGCCAGCAACGGCATGCGTCACCTGCGTGAGCTCGCACAATCCGGCTTGACTTCCGTCCACCTGCTGCCTACTTTCCACTTCGGCAGTGTCAACGAAGACAAGACCAAATGGGCCAGCCCCGGTCAGCTCTCCCCGACGCCGCCCGACGGCATCCAGCAGCAGGCCGCCGTACAGGCCGTCCAGAATACTGACGCTTACAACTGGGGCTACGATCCGGTTCACTACATGGCCCCCGCAGGTCAATACGCCTTCAATCCCGATGATCGTATCCGTGAGTATCGTGCCATGGTGGAGGGGTTGCATGCCTCTGGTCTCCGAGTCATTCAGGATGTCGTCTTTAATCACACCTATACAAGTGGCCAGGTGGCAGCTGCCAACTTCGACGAGTTGGTGCCCAATTACTACCATCGGCTTGACGCGAGTGGTGTGCTTGAAACCGGCTCCTGCTGCGCGGACACGGCGAGCGAACACGCGATGATGGAAAAGCTGATGATCGATACCGTAGTGCTGAACGCGAAGGAGTATAAGATCGACGGCTTTCGCTTCGACGCAATGGGCTTGCACTTCGTCTACAACATGGTGGACATACGCAATGCATTGAGTGCATTGACCATGGAAAAGAACAGCGTCGATGGAAGCAAGATTTACATGTACGGCGAAGGCTTCCAGATAGCTGAAGCGGCGAATAATGCTATTGGGCCGAACGCCAGCCAGATCAACCTCTATGGAACCGGCATCGGCAGCTTTAACGACCGTATTCGCGATTCCATCCGCGGGGGTTACATCTTCGCCTCCGACAACAACACACTCCAAACGCAGGGCTTCGCCACCGGCCTCGGCACCGACCCAAGTGCTTTTACCAGCAGCATGACAGGAGCCTCCGACCAGCACACGGCTGTTCTCAATGAAGCCGACCTGGTCCGTGTCTCGCTTGCCGGCGCACTCAAGAACTTCACCTTCCAGAACGCGCTCGGCACCACTCTGCCCGCCTCACAGCTCAACTATGGCGGACAACCGGCAGGCTACGCCGGCACTCCGCTGGAAGATGTCAACTACTGTTCGGTGCATGACAATCAAACCCTCTTCGACGCGATCCAAATCAAGTCCGCGGCGGCAGATATAATCACCATCCGGGCACGTCGGCAGGTCTTCGCCATGAGCATGCTCATGTTGGCCCAGGGCATTCCATTTTTCCACGCAGGAGACGATCTCCTGCGCTCGAAGGACATGGATAACGGCAGCTACAACTCCGGCGATTGGTTCAATAAGATCGACTGGAGCCTCCAGGGGAATAACTGGGGCATTGGCCTGCCGATTGCCGGCGTGAATCAAGTTCAGTGGCCGATTGAACAGCCCTTATTGGCGAATGCTGCTCTTACACCCTCGCGCGCGAACATCGTTTCTACAAGTCAATCGTTTCAGGACTTCCTGAAAATCCGCTATAGCACCCGGCTCTTCCGCATGGCGACACTTGCGGAAATTCAACAAAACCTCAGCTTCCTCAACACGGGCCAGAACCAGACCGCCGGATTGATCGTGATGCGGCTTGACGATCACGGTCACAACTATGGCGGTGCGCATCACCTCGTTGTCTTCTTCAATGCAGCAAACACTTCCATTACTTACAGCAACGCAACCCTGGAAGGGATGAAGCTGCACCTTCATCCGGTACAACTGACCTCTGCCGACACAACCGTACGGCAGTCCAGTTTCGACCAGAAAACCGGAACAGCCACAATCCCAGCTCTGACAACTGCCGTCTTTGTCGACGATCAGGAATAGCTTTCTTATAAACCGGCAGGCGACACAGCACGCACGGTCAAGGGTGTCGCCGCCCGCTCTCATTGATTGTCTGGCTCAGGCAGCTCTACGTGTTCGCTGCTTCACAATCTTCCAGGAGCTACTGCATGACCTCTCGCGTTACGTTTTCGTTTGCGCTCTGCTGCTGTCTTTCTTCCCACATTGCGTCCTGCCAGTCTGCTCTGGAGCACACCGTCAACGGGCTTGAGCTCTCCACCACGGCAGCTACCCTTCGGGTTGATGCGCTGCGCCCGGATGTGATCCGCATTCGCTTTTACCCTGTGGGACACCCAGCCGAGGACGCCTCTTGGGCAGTCTTGCCGGGCTCCCGCACAGCCCATGCTCCTGTTGTTGCAGAACCCGATGGCTTCAGCACGTCTGTCCTGCGCGTCAAAGTCAGCCCGGACCTACAGGTCACCGTCACCGATCTTGCAGGGAATATGTTGCAGCGGGATGCCGTCCCCGTGTCTTTGGATGGCAGCAGCTTCAAGGTGAGCAAACTGAAATCCCCTGAAGATCACTTCTTCGGTCTCGGCGACAAGCCCGGTCCGCTGGACCGCGCTGGGGAATCTTTTGTCATGTGGAACACGGACAATTTTGGTTGGCAGGAATCCACGGATCCCATCTACAAGTCCATTCCCTTTTTCATGGACATCCATGCCGGTAGAGCCCTTGGCGTCCTGTTCGACAATACGTTTCGAACCTACTTCGACTTTGGACACGAGCGTACCGACCGCTACACCTTCTCAGCCCCCGCTGGCCCCCTGGATTACTACTTACTGTACGGGCCGGAGCCCAGGCAAGTTATTGAGACATACGCCTGGCTGACCGGACCTACGCCGCTCCCTCCGATGTGGGCTCTTGGCTATCAGCAATCGCGCTACAGCTACACCCCGGAAGCCAGGGTTGAAGAAGTTGCTAGCCGTTTGCGCACGGACCGTATCCCCTCCGATGTGATCTGGCTCGACATTGATTTTCAGTACAAGAACCGCCCCTTCACGGTTGATCCAGAGACCTTTCCCGACTTTCCCAAGCTCATTCACAAGCTCGCCGCAGAGCATTTCCACACAGTGGTCATCACTGATCTTCACGTCGCGGACGCGCCTAACGAGGGCTATGCTCCCTACGACTCCGGTAAGGCCGGTGACCACTTCGTTAAAGAAAATGGCAAAGAATACGTGGGCCCTGTCTGGCCCGGCCCTTCTGTTTTTCCTGACTTTACCCGCAAGGTTACCCGCGACTGGTGGGGCACTCTCTACAAGCAATTTGATGCAGACGGAGTTGCCGGCTTCTGGAATGACATGAATGAGCCAGCGGTGTTTACCTATCCCACCAAGACCATGCCAGACGATGTGGAACACCGTATCGAAGAGCCCGGCTTTCGAACCCGCACCGCTTTACATCCCGAAATTCACAACATCTACGGCATGGAAAACACGCGTGCCACCTTCGACGGCCAGCTCGCGTTGCGTCCAAACGTCCGCCCCTTCGTTATGACCCGCGCCAGCTATGCTGGCGGCCAGCGTTACGCCGCCACCTGGACCGGCGACAACTCCTCCACCTGGAATCACCTGCGCCAGACCACACCGCAGTTGCTCAATCTCGGCCTCAGCGGCTTTTCGCTCAGCGGTGCTGACGTCGGAGGGTTTGCCGGTTCACCCTCTCCTGCACTGCTCACGCGTTGGCTCATGCTCGCTGCCTTTCAGCCGATCGACCGTGATCACGCCGCAAAAGGTACCCGCGATCACGAGCCCTGGGTCGATGGTCCTGAGCAGGAAGCGATCCGTCGCCGCTACATCGAAGAGCGTTACCGTCTAATGCCCTACCTTTACACTACGGCGGAGGAGACCTCCCGTGACGGTATGCCCATTATGCGTCCGCTCTTCCTCGACTTCCCTCACGCCACACCCGACAACCACCCGCTTGACCTTGACGCCCCCGGCGAGTTTCTCTTCGGCCCGTCCATCCTCGTAGCTGCCAGCCCTTCGCCGGAAGAGGTTGCCCCCTACGAGGTCAAGCTACCACCCGGCATCTGGTTCAACTATTGGACCGGCGAAAAGCTCGACCGCCGAGCACCCGTTACAAGCCGTGATCTCGAGATACGAGATACCAACACCATCGGTCTTACGCCAATCCTGGTCGACCCAGGGCCGGCGGACCTGCCTGTCTATGTACCCGCTGGAACAATTTTGCCGCTCGCTCCACTAGTGCAGGCAACAGGGGAAAAGCCATCCGGGCCTCTTACACTGCGCGTGTTTCCAGGAGATGACTGCCAAGGCACAATTTATCAGGATGACGGCACCACCTTTGACTTTCGCGAAGGTGCCTATCTGCGCCAGCACTTTTCTTGCTCTCAGGCGTCGGATGGCGCGGTAACCGTAAGCCTTGCCGCCTCAGAAGGACATTACATTCCATGGTGGACCAGCATTCGAGTGGAGATAGTAGGTCTGAACTCCGTCGGAACGACAGCAACCGTTGCGAGTGAAAAGATTGCGGTCGAACGCACACCTCTCGGGCGGGCCGCAACGTTCACCTATAGCGGTAAAATGCAAAGTGTTATCGTGCGGCCTTAATCACGAGGTCTCCCTCGATGCCGGATACCTTCGGACCGCATCTCTTGGTCTGTAGCCTCTATTCTTAGTTCATGCTCTGTGCTTGGATTCCACGATTGATTCCCGCTCTGCTTTTCGCCGTCTACGCAGCCGCCCAGACGAACCCTGCACACCGATTCCAGCAGATTGCAGACACCTGGGTCCGTCAACAAGTGGAGTTCAACCCCACCCTCGGGTACCTCAATGGATTGCCGATCCCCGCTCATGTCCATTTTGCCGATAACTCGCCAAAGTCCTCAGACGCTTGGGCAATGCAGGAGCAGACTTCGCTCACGGCTCTGCTCGCCATTGATCCGAATCAGCTTCCAGCTACCCTGATGGCACCCTATGCAAGCCTGCGTGAGTAGCTGCAGTCCGACCTTCAGCTTCGTGTGTGCCGCACAGAGTTGTGGAACGTCAATCATTTCTCCGGCTGGCAATCGACTTTCGCTCAGTTGGCGGAGCAGCAGCCCATCGCCACTGCAAAGGATCGGGACCAGGCACTTGCGCTCTGGTCGGATCTGCCCCGCTTTCTTGCAACAGAGATGGCTGACGAACAGCTTGGCCTTGCGTCCGGATATTCAGCACCGCAATCCGTCGTCCGCCGAGTCATTGCGCAGCTCAATCAACTGGCTGACGGCGCACCTGAATCTTCTCCGTTTGCCTTCCCCGCTAAACGATCTTCAGATCGCGTTTTTCAAAAGAATTTCTACGCCCTCATCGCCAACCAGATCGATCCAGCTCTTCAGCATTACCGCGAGTTCCTCGCCGGAACGTATCTGCCACATGCCCGAACCAGCACCGCGATCTCCGAATTGCCGAACGGTCAGGCCTGCTACCAGGCGTTCCTCCGTCAAAACACGATGCTTACTCGTACTCCGCAGCAGGTCTACGACCTTGGCAACCAGACCGTCGCGGCCTACACACACGACATCCTTCGCATTGGTCGCGATCAATACCACACCACCACACTCGCAGCTACTCTGGCCGCCGCCAGCGCCGACCCAGCCAGCCATTACACCAGTCGAGAAGATCTTCTTGCCTCCTCTCGCGCCACCCTCACCCGCGCCCGTGCGTTGACCGCTTCCCGCGTTATAGACCACATCCCCACACAGCCTGTTGTCATCGAGCCTCTTCGACCCTTCGAAGAGGCAGCAGGCGCCGGCTCCCGCATGGAAGCAAACCCGAATGCGACTCTTCCCGCGGTGTACCGAATCAACTTAAACGACTGGAAGACCGAGACTCGCGGGCACGGTGATGTTGTTGTAGCCCACGAAACCTTACCTGGACACCATCTGCAGATCGCACTTGCGCGAGAAGTTCAGCCAGAATTGCCGCTTTCTAAAATCTTGGGCAACGCATCATATGCCGAAGGCTGGGCACGCTACGCCGAAGGCATGGCGGAAGAGATTGGCATCCTCACTACACCCGATGCGCTTATTGAACGTCGTGTTTGGCCGGCGCACGGCATGGTGGTTGATCCTGGCCTGAACGCACTGCACTGGACTCATCAGCAGGCCATCGATTACCTCGTGACGACCGGGCAGTACACCGCTCAGACCGCCAACGACTTGATTGATCGTATCGCCGTCATGCCAGGTCAGCTAACCGCCTATTACTCGGGTGCTCTAGAGATTAAAGCGCTCCGTCAGGAGGCTGAACAGCAGCTTGGCTCGAAGTTCCACCTGCAGACGTTCAACTATGTTGTTCTTGAAGAGGGCAACGTTCCCTTGGCTGAGTTGCGCCATCATGTGGAAACATGGATGAAGGCTAACGCCAGCTCTCGGTGACTGTGAGTAGCAGGGACTTTTCTAATTGGCTCTCGCCTCTTCCCCTCACTTGAAGAGATTGCCCCAAGGTGTCTTCAAAATGGTCTTCCATGCCCTCAGCTAAGACCCGTTTATGTCGGATTTGATTCGATAGCCTGGGTATCAGAGTCTTCCCATCCACACCGCCAGCAACGATAGGCGGTCGCCGAGTCCGGGACCTCCGAGAACCGGGCGCGGTAGCCCACCGCGTAATTTCCCCTTTCCCAATGCTTCAGTGCAGCCAGACCATGATGAATCATGCCCGACTTCCGCTTGTGCTCTTGGCGTAACGACAGACAGTCGTGCGGTCCACGCCGAACTCTCGTGGTAGAGACGATTGCTTTTCGCCTTTGCCAAGTCGCAGCCGCAGCTCCGCAGCGCGAACGCTGTTGATATGTTCTGCCTCAGAACTCAGAGCAGCATATTCTTGAATCCTCGACTTGTAAAAATTTCCGCAAGTCGGTGGAACAGCTCACGGCCAATTCCTCGTCACTGTGACGCTGGCAACACAGTGTGCGTAGAGTTCGCCGTCGTAAGAGGGCACCGGTGTTCGCATTAGACGTCCAGAGGCAAAGCCGCAGAACAAGACGCTCTCCTCGGCGACGTGGACCGCTACTTCAGGGTTGATGGCGAGCCAAGTCTGCCATCGGTCAGTGAATTGAAGCTTTTCGAGGAAATCGGGAAAGTTGGGACACGATTCCAGGATAGGCAGCGCGCCAGCTCGTTACGTGAACGTGAGCGATGGCCGGGGCACCCTCTAAGACTACAGGTCGGACCATCAGTTCCGTTATGGATGCTCCTAAACGCATAATCGAGACCATTATCATGCGTGGTGGGTCAACCTAGAGAGCCTCGGTGGAAGCGAATGGACCAGGAGACCGTTGCTGCCAAAGATGCGTCCTGAGCAAGCTATCCAGGCACCATCACTGCGCAGTTGCGCGGCGGTGCTCTAGGACTCGCGAGACGTTGGTTTCCACCCATCGAGTCAACGGCTGAAGATGGGCAGCCAGTTCGAGTCCGAGCGGGGTGAGGCTGTACTCCACCTTTGGCGGCTTCGTCGGGAACACCACGCGCAACGCAAAGCCATCTGCCTCAAGTGCATGAAGCGAGTGCGCAAGCATGCGTTCACTGACACCCCCGATGCGCCGCGCCAGTTCGCTGAAGCGATGGGTCTTTTCGAGCAGCATCACCAGATCAAGGAACTCCATCGCGTCGCAATGTGGTCGAGAACCTCACGTGACGGGCAGTCTGCAGCATAAAGATCACCCTTTTGCTTGCGTCCGGTCCGTCGTGTCCGATTCAGGTCACTGCTCATGACAGTAGCTTACACGAATGTACGTACTTACATATAGTAAGCGACTTCGTTATGCTTGGAATAGTTGAGACAGTTCTCAACCAAGGAGCATGGACATGATCGTAGTCACAGGAGCAACGGGACAGCTGGGAAAGCTTGTCGTGGAAGAATTATTGAAGATAGTACCCGCATCGCAGATCGTCGCTGCGGTGCGGGACCCGCGGAGGGCTCAGGACCTTGCAGCGAGAGGCATAGAGGTCCGGCAGGCGAATTACGGAGAGCCAAAGAGCCTGAGCGCGGCATTTGCGGGCGCAGAGAAGGTGCTGCTGATCTCGTCGAGCGAGGTCGGTCAACGTGTCGCCCAGCACCAGGCTGTTGTCGACGCAGCACGAGCGGCCGGGGTCAAGCTGCTGGTATATACCAGCATCCTGAATGCCGACAGCTCCAGCCTTCTGCTTTCACAAGAGCACAAAGCCACTGAGGCATACCTTCGCGCCTCCGGTATGCCTTTTACCCTGCTGCGCAACGGCTGGTACACGGAAAACCACACCGGATCGCTTGCGGCTGCAGTCGAACACGGGGCCATTTTAGGTGCTGCTCAAGAGGGCCGATTTGCCACAGCGACACGCAAGGATTACGCAGCGGCGGCAGCGGCAGTGCTGACAGGCAAAGGCCATGAGAACAGGGTGTACGAACTGGGTGGCGATGAACCATACACCCTAGGTGAACTCGCCGCCGAAGTTGCACGGCAGACCGGCAAGCCTGTTGCCTACAAGAATCTGCCGCAAGCGGAGTATGCCAGGGCCTTGATCGGCTTTGGCCTGCCGGAAGGCTTAGCCGGTGCGATCGCGGACGCAGACGCGGGTGCAAGCCGGGGCGGCCTGAGGGTTGAGTTGTGTGGGGGAGTCAGAGCGACAGCTTGCGGCCTCGCTTGGGCGAGTTCTTGGGCCTTCAGTTGAGACAAGGCAATCGAAAGCTACCGGCTACAGTGAAGACAGGCTTGATGAGACAGGCGGTGGTTGTCGCTGCGGCTAACAGATACCAGCAGAGCCAGATCCGCTCTAGTGAGAGCAGAAACTCTGCTGCCTTGCTTCCGCGGCGTGTTTGCGTCAGTGACCATCGACGATCTGTACCAGGCTGGCGCCCGGACGCGTATGAAGTTGAGTTTCCGTTCGAATTCGGAGACGCACTTGAACGCAGCAGGGTCACGCAATGAAATGACCGTAAGATCGGTGTCCGTTGCAAAGACACGGCACGACAGACGGCGCAAGTATTCAGAGGTCGTTCCATCCTTTGGTACTCGGGATGTTCACCGGGTGGAGGCGGATGGCATACACCCAGTGCTGAGCCAGAACGTCCGAAAGCGTCAGGTCGAAGATTGAGAGCCAGTTGTAAACAGTTCGTTGTTGAGTTGAGAGAGACCGGTTGAGGATCAGCGGAGTTAGCAGAGCGCGTGGGTTGAACTCCTCGGCCCGGATGCCCATGCAGTTGAGAATGATCTTCTGAGGCAGACTTCGGTGGACTTCTCGATCGCACCACGCTTCAGATCGGAGGTGTACTGGCGATACTGGGCTGAAGGAAACAGGCCGCGTCGCTCCACCATCTCCAGATATGTGCGTTTGAGATTGCGCACAATGGGGAGGTCTACGCCGAACTCCGCGCTTCGTGCGCGCGCAAAGTCAGCCGCTGAAATGAGCCACATGCGCTTAAATCCTGTGTCTGCCATTACGGCGAAGGTGGCGTGTCCGGAAATGTCTTGCGGATTAATCCCAGCATTCTTGTCCAGTCTTTGGCGTCTGAGTGGCTAACGACGAACGAAATATCACGACAATGTTCCTGCACAAGGTTCTCTATTAGGTCAATTGCTGGTACCCGACCTTACCTCCTCTTTTTCAAACTGATTTTCCTGTTCAGACGCAATTACGCTCACCTAACTTCCTCCTTGAACCCTTTTTGTTCACCCCATTGCAACATCTACAAGGGGATAGTCAAGATGCAAGTCCTAGAATTTGTTGCCTTTGGATGTGACCGCTTTAGGGCAAAGAAGAGGCAAAACACCTCAAACGGTCCGCAATAGAACCTCAACAGAACCGCAATGGCACGGCAATCAGAAGCCAAAGATCGAGGTTGGAACAGGCAGGAGGCTACAGGGATTTCGCCGAGAGGAGGTCTCGCAACGCCATCACTTCTGAGTTTTCCGTGTTCGTCAGCGTGCTGGTTTCAAGCAGAGAACGCCGGAAAGATTCGCTCAAAGCGAAGCCGATCAGCTTGTGGCAAGAACGCATTTCAGTTGCGAGCAGGTACAGCAGATCATCGTTCGGAGTGAGATAGAGCACTGTGTCGGTACTCTCATCTTTGTCGATCACCTCACGAATGGCCCGATACCGAGCAGCTGACTTCGGTGTTCGCTCGTACTCGATTGCGAATCTCTTGCTTGCACCGGCGACCTCCACTTCTGCGATTGCGTCGAAATCTTTCGCTGATCCGTGACCGAGAATTAAGTTTCTCGAGGTGATTTCCATCTCGCACTTCCACGAGCGCAACACCCCACCCTTAGCTAATGCAAGCCTGATGTTCACCAGTTCAAGTGCGTGCGGAATCTGCGAAGAGTGGAGCATCTGCTCGGTGCTACTTGGCAACGAGAGGAGATAGTGGCTGCGCGTCTCCAGACATTCAAGACCTTGCTGTGTAATTCCGAAGACCGGTCTACCAAAATGTTTGTATCGATCGAACCTCGAAACGAGTCCGGCTTTTTCCATTCGCGCTAATCTCCAACGAAGAGTGCGAGACAGCGTTCCTGCTAACTCGAGTGAAACCAACTCCCGCAGTTGGTCGAAACAGACCGCTCGCGCATTGCGGATTTGCAGGAGCACCGGCACATCGGAGGCGTCGGAGATGGCAATGTATCCCTTGTAGTACCTCATAAAGAAACCTCCTCATTCGTTTCCGACAGCACGAGGCGATCGCTGGAAGGGTTCAGTTGCCACTGCCCTAGATCACTTCGAACCCAATCTCCACTCGTTAGGAGCAACATTGCCTCATACCTGGAGGCGCGTTGACTGATCGAGATGGGCTGCACGTTTCCCGACTTCCATCCCACCTGATCGAACGCGATTGCACCATGATCGGAAGATCTCAAGGTGACGAGACAAGCGTCTGGGCGTACACCTATCGCCGATCCAACAAACAAGAGGTGGCACTTGCCACCTACCTGCGAGGGTCCTTTGCAGAGAAAGGTCTTGCCGAGCGCTCGCTGAGAGAACTCAGGATCGAAGCCGCTTGTTGCGTTGAAACGTATCTGCCCGGAAAGATTGCACTGTGATGGAGGCGTCGGCCGCAGAGGAGAGCCGCCGCATTGAAGTACGCCGCCCTCCTACGGAAGCAGAACGGATCATTAACATCTCCGCCGTGCATGGTCCACCAGTTCGTGCCTAGGTTGATTATGCGGACGTACATATAGCGATCCCCGTCGTCAGCATGTGCAAGACGGCACGAGTCTGGAGCATGCGTTCCGGCTCGTGCAGGTAGTGAAGGAACCAGACGCGCTCGAAAGTAAATGGTGGAAGCGCCTGATTACGATCCCAGAAGAAATTGAGGAGCTTATCTAAATCACGCATCGCAGATGCGAATTCTGCACCTTTTGATTCTCCCAACCGCGCATCATAGGTCGTCGCTGGTTGTTCCTCACCAGAAGCCTGCTGCTTCTTCCAACGCGCAAAGTAGGTGTTCTTCTCAAGCAGATGTTGCACCAATTCTTCAATCGCCTCACGCGATGTTCGTGCTCGAACTGCATCGCTCCCGGACGTCTCGACGGGAACTTGAGCAAACAACCGGCCTGTCAGATCGGCAAAGATCTGTTGGTTCAACTGCTCCAGCGCCGTGGTTTTTGCCGGCTCGGTGAGCGTTCCGATTTGCTGAAGCTCCCGCTCGAATTCTGAAGGGAAACTCAACTTACGTGTGCGATACAAGCGAATAAAGAGCTCGGAGCGTCCGTTTGCTAGTGTGTGGGCCTGCTCATCGTCTGGTACACACTGACGAACGTAGGCGATCCAGTCTGCATGATCCGTGAAGTCGGATGGCGACAGCTTGGTCATGAATCCTCCTAGAGCGTGTTTCATAAACACCGTCTTAGTGTGATCCAGAGACAGGCGAGGTAGAAGAAGGCTTGGTAGGTACACAGCAGGTGCTCATGGCGCACGAGGAGTCGTCGGAACTGTCCGAGCCAGGCGTTGGTGCGCTCGATGATCCAGCGGCGCTTGTATCGTCTGAGCTTCCTGCCGTCCTCATAGCGTCGGTGCTTGCTGCTTTTGCGATAAGGCACGATCAGGTCGATGCCCCGTTTGGCAAGCCTTTCGCGCAAGGGATCGGAATCATAGGCACGGTCTGCGATTACTCGCTTCGGCTTCTGTCGCGGGCGGCCTCTCGGGCGGGGGACTTTGACCTCGGCGAGCGTGGCTTCCGCAAGCGTAACTTCTCCCGGAGAGGCACTTTCAAGCCGAACTCCCAGCGGAAGACCGCCACCGTCGACCAGTACCATCCACTTTGTGCCCTTGCCGCGTTTGGTTTTACCGACCGCAGAGCCCCCTTTTTGGCCGGCGCGAAGCTGCCGTCCAGAAACGTCTCCTCCCACTTCAGCAGCCCTTTGCCATCGAGGGCGCCCAGCAGCGTTCGCCATGCATCCAGCCACACGTCCTGCTCTTCCCACAGCTTCAACCGTCGCCAACAGGTCGCCGGAGAAGGATACTGCTCCGGCAGGAACCTCCAGGCAGCCCCTGTTTGCAACACCCAGAGAATGCCTTCGAGACAAGCCCGGTTGCATGCCCACGGACGGCCTCGCCTGTCTTTGCGCCGCTTCGGCTCAGGCAGCAGAGGCCCGATCAACTCCCATTGCGCATCGGTCAACAACTCGAATCGCTTCTTGCTCATGCAAGAAGTTCAACAAAGCTCCATCCTCAAACAAAAGAATCAAGCTTGAGGCCGTACCCATTTATGAAACATGCTCTAGGCTCCCTTTAGGGACGAATTACGACGACGCTCCTGGTCGAGGAGCAGCGTCGTTTGGTTGAGGCGTTGCTTAAGATTTTGTTCGCTGTTCTGCATGGCCTCGACTTGCCGCTGCAGCAGCAGATTGCTTTGTTTCAGGCTGGCGGAGGTGCTATCGACCGGTGCAGTTGTCGCGGCATCAGCGGGTGTCGGTTCGACATCGCGCTCAGTTCCGTTCGGTTTGGCCACCTTGGCGGTCACTCGACGAATGTTCCGGTCGAGGCTCTCCGCAGCTTCTTTCTCCTTTTCGGTGGGAGATCCTTTGCTCGAAAGTGCTCTCTCGACTTCGGTGTTGTGTTTTGCAACGAGTCGATTGAAGTCACCGGTCCGCCGCTCCAACTCGATGCGATCGCTGACCCGACCGTTCCAGAGTTCGGCGATCAAAGAGGCAGCAATGACCTCCCATTTCTCTGACGAACGCCACTGAAGCAGAATCAAAGCTGCCGTTCCGCAGAGGAGAAGCAGCGTGACGGCATTGGACCAGAAATAAAGATCATCGACAGAATGGTCGACGACACCGTCGCGCGCCGCCTGCATCGTCGATCCATAATCCTTTCCGTCCGGGTTGATCTTGCCAAGCGCGTAATCGAAGAATCCTGTCGGCTTGCCGGCAGAATGCGGTGGCGCGGATGACGGTTGAACTTGCGCCTTGCAGTCGCGCGCCGACGCGCACATCAGGACAGCGAAAAGGAAGCCGGTGACTGCACGAGATTCCCTCATGAGCGCTCTCCGGGTGCAGTCTCAAGCGCAACTCCCGAGGTTCTTCTGCGTCTTTGCTTGCGGTTCTCGGTCTCCTTGAAGCGCAGGTTCACGCCAACTGACGGGTCGAGGTAGCTCTGCATCTTGGGGTAGAGCCGTGGTGATATGCCCTCAAGGCGGAAGTTCGGGGCTCGGCGAACGTGCAAGTGAGAGTAGCGGGTGCCTTCCCGGTTATCCACCATCAGGATTTCCATTTGTCCAACGGGAAGATTCTTAATGTGATCCTCCCGTGCTCGAGTCTCCTTGATCTCGCTTTCGCTCCCGGTTCCGATTTCGGTGTACTTGGTTGAAAAGATGCCGGTACGTCTCACGGATAGGCTGCGTCGTTTCGTCGCGATCTTGGCCGAAGCTTTGAGGAACCACTGCGCCGTATTCTCCTCGGACATGTTCATGATCATCTTGGTTCCCGGTGCGGAGGAAACTTCATCTGAGAACGCCTGGCTCACTCGCTGCAACTGCGGGAGACTCTGGAAAGAGAACAGAAAGGAGACCTTGGCGCCACGCGCAGTCTGCAGAACTTGAGTGAAACCTGGGTAAGCGAACGGGGCAAACTCGTCGAGAATGACGGAGAGCATGGGCTCGTCCGCCTGCCGATCTGACGAGGCGCGGGCATATCGCTTACCAACCATAAGCTGGATATTCTGGAGAAGTATCTTCCCCAGGGCTTCCACGGCGCGCTGGTTGCGATTTGTGTTGAGTGACACAAAAAGGATCAGATCCTTCTCGAACACGTCATCCAACGTAAGCAGATCCTGATAGGAACCAGTGACTATCGAAAGCTCATCCTCAAGGAAGCTGAGCAATTCATTGAGCAGACCCTGGATTTTCTCGACGCGCTCGCGATCGGCCAGCGATCTTTGTAGCATGCGGACGGACATCTCGAAGTTCAAACGCTGCTGCGCCGAGATGCCGGGGAGTGTGCTAAGTCTGCCCTTGGCGATGCCGATCTGCTCCTGCAAGACGTTCTCATCAAGGGCCATCACAAGCACGTCGTAGACGTTGAAGAGCTTGCCCGTGTACTGCAGGATGCGGACAAGGTCCGATAGATATGCTTCTTGGTGGCCCTTGAAGAAGTCTTCACGCAAACCAAAAGAACGGAAGATAAAATTGACGTGCTCCTGGTAAGCGTCATCGAGTGCGTAGAAAGGGTTGTAGCGGGACGACTCCGACGGATGGGTTGGATCGAGAACGCGGAGATCCTGCAGACGGCCCGCTGCTTCGATGTGCGGTAACAACCGATCCAGAAACTCGCGTTCGCCTTTACCGTCGAAGATGATCATGGGCGTCTTGCGGCCCCCGAGGTTGCGGGCAAGGTCCTGCGCGATGATGTTCTCAAGGAAGGTTGACTTGCCTGCACCGGTTCCCCCCACGATAACTCCGTGCTTCAACCTCACGGAGTCGGGCCAAAACCAGGGTTCCTTGTGGACGTTGTAACCCAGCAAGGTAGCGTCAGAGGCGTTCGCGTTGCGCACATTGGACCGGTCTAGCGCGCCCGAGACGGACAGCGGGGGATGCGGCCAGTTCTCCTCGCGCTTCGCTCGACGGCCAGCAACTTGGGCAATGATGAATCCCGAACCGAAGAACAGGATTGCGAAATCCATGAACAGCTCCATGCATTGTGCGTTGCGGAGATGGAGTCGCGAGACGGCGACATACCAGCAGAACGCCAGCACGGCACAACCGAGCAAGACCACCAGACCAGCCAGGTCTTCAGGCCCTGATGGACCGCGTCGCGCTAGCGCTTCATAAGAAGGGCTCATGCGTGTGCTCCCAACGTGAAGTAGAAGAAGACTCCAATGAGAGCGCAAGTAAGCAAGCCAAGGAGCAGAAGCAACGGACTCGGCTTCCAGCGGCCCTTCTCATCCACCGGCCTTAGATCGTCTGCGAGATGACGCAAGAGAGCCTTCCTGAGGTTTGTTTCAGGGTCACCGCGGTAAAGGGACTGGAGCGCGGTACGGATTTCTTCCGGCGAGACGTGTCCTTGGGAGTCCATGGCTAGAGCACGGCTGCTATCGTGAGCGGAATCTTCTGGTCGTCGCCGAAGTTCAACTGATAGATCTGAGGAGGATTGCCGGCACCGCTCCGAACGCTGACCACGCCCGTGGTCGCCTGCCCGGGAGCAATATCTCGGTTTGCTGACTCCGCCTGGACCGTGGGAACGCTGAGACCAGGCTTCGTCTTGAACGAGGCCAGGGTTTCCGGTGCGAGTTGGTGATTCCGCAGGCCAAGCAGCGAGATTGGCTGTTGAGTAGCCTTAGGCATCTCAACGTCGGGCGTTGTCAACCGGAAAGGAGTCTTCGTCCCGTTGGTTACGGTGTACCGGATGTACAGCTGATCTTTGGAGTGGTAAACCTGATTGAGTACGATCAGGACACGATCAGAGGCTTGCTTATGATTGTCGTTTGCGATGCTCTCGGCGCCCATCATCGCCTGAGCTAACACGAGAGAAGCGACTTTCTGTAGTTCAGCGTCCGTTGGCGCAGACTCCTCATTGCGAGACGAGCGCGGGTGCGGCACCGGTTCCGTCTTGATCAGGACATCCATCGAAGTGAGTTGGCCAGCCGGATCGAGTTCGTAGCTGAGTTCGCGAGAGGCGGTCCAGACAAACAGATTGGTCGAGACCCCTTCCCGCAGAGGCTTCACGAAGATCTTATCTTCGTGCCGCTCAACCTGGAAGCTGTCCGTATCGGCCAAGGCGAGCGTGGTGACCGGCTCGCCGAATTCAAGAACCGTCAAATGGTTCAAGGATGTTTCGACGTGGCGAACCTGGCTCTGGCTGGTGGTCTGCGCGCCGGCTGCAGTGACGACGAGTGACAAGAGAAAGGAACTGAGGATCTTCATCGCGGCCTCCTTGGGCGCACGCTGGTACAAAAAACAAAAGAGAAGCTGAGCGGAAAGCCTCAGCTTCTCTCTGCCGGTTAGGAGTTCTCCATTGCCGCCGGAGCGCTCGTATTTTCGAAGATGAGGTTTCGCTTGCCCTTGTATTGGAAGAGAAACACCTTCTTCATTCCATCGGGACCTTCCGTGTTGACGATTTGCTCGACCAGCCATGCACGCTGATCCTCGTCAAACCGGACAAAGCCGTTGATGGTCTTGGGTAGGCGTACTCGAACCCTCTGACCGCCCGTGACCTCCGCGAATGCGTCGACCACTTCCTGAGGAAACGATTGAAAGAGAACAGCACCGGAACCCGAGCCACCTGTGACGATCGTATTCATCGCCTGTGCCCACGCCTTGCGATTCTCCTGCTTGCCTTGTGCCCAATAGTGCACAAACAGGTGGACCGAACTGAACTGATCCTTGGCCTCCTGTTCATGCTCCCAGAGTGCCGCCTGTGCCTTGTTGCGAGCTAACACGGCGGACCTCTTTTGCTCTTTGTCTTCGCCCTTGCGCACAGCTTCCCAATGCGCCTGAGCGTTCTTGAGTTGCAGCTTTACCTCTTCCTCGCGCTGGACAATCCGGCTCGCGACATCAGCGTAGACAGAATTGACGAGTTGGCACTCCTCAAACATCTCCTTGGTCACAGCTTTACCATTGAAGAGTCCGCGGAAATCCTCGATCGCCATTCTTTCGTCGCTGTTGGTACCTTTCTCGTTTGGGAGAAAGCCGAGTTCCTTGCGAAGAACGTTGTAAAGCCTTCCAACTTTGTCGGTGTCAGCAACTTCCAAATGGGCTGGTAGGTCTGAAACTCTGCGCTCTCGTTTGTAACGGAGCCAGGGCGCCGGAGCTACCTCCTTTCGAATTTCACTGACGACGGATTCATCGATCTCAACCTTGTGCTTCAACGAGTCGAGCGCATTCTGCAACTGCTCGACGAGCCTGTACGCAAGATGAGGTTTGCCGGCTGCGAGACAAGAGGTTTTTAGATCGGTGATCGAACCGATCCGATTTCCGCGAGCCTTCATCGCAACCAGATACACGTTCCACCAGGGAGACTTCGCCTTTGCGTGCTTAGTCTTCTCCTGCTGAAACTCGTTTGTGTGAGCAATCCTTCCTTCGACGAAACGAGGGAATTGATCGGACGGCATCACGCAGATGGTGTCGAAGTCAAAATCGCCGCCGTTCCTGCTCGCGGTCTTCGAATGAAGGATGTAGGTGCCCTCCATGCGAAGCTGACGCTCAAGAATGTAGGTGACCAATGTGTCGTCCAGGTCGCAAACGCCCAACGCCTGCTTCAGCATCGGGACGAGTTCATCCTGGGTGAGGTGACGGATCGGTAAGAGGTCCTCAAGCATTCGGATCGGATACCGAATGCAGAGGCCCTTTTCCGCCGTCAATGATGTGATGAAGGTGCCTTGGGGAATCCAGTCCGAGGCAGCGAGTATTTTTCCTCGATGCTCGATGAGAATGCCGTCATCCGCAAGAGCAAAGGATGGCAACTTGAAGCCACCTCCTGTGCACATACGGAAAGCCCAACGCGCCAACTTACGATTGATCTGGTTCGAAACGTAGGGGAATCTGATGCTTGATCCACTCGTGTCGGCCAGCAAAACCGCTTCCGCTGGCTCCCAACCCTCAGCAGCAGGATTCATTCCTGATTCCAGTGCCTCGGGGTCGAAGCTTGCGTCGTCATCAAAGGTGGGAGCCTCCGACTTGCCCATGAGTTCAAACAAGGTATCATAGTCTCCACCGTCCCAAGCCTTCCGTACCTTGCGAATCTGCTCGATCGCTCGAGGCATGATTTCAAGTTGAAGGCTTTCTTCTGAAGCATGCTCCACCAACGTGTAGCTCGATCCAAATTCCGAAACGCGGGAAATTTCCTTGATCCCGAGAATCGCTGGACCCGTGTACATCCGGCCAGAGGTACCAAGCTGTGGAAGGAAGCGAACGCCTCCCTTCAGAGATGGTTTGCAGGAGCTCTCCGGCAAGATGACATCGACCCCTAGCTTGTCAGCCACGCGGTCGCTCATCGCCTTTAGAGCACCTTTCGCCTGCTTCGGTTCACGCGTATCGAAGGCCAACCAAAATTGGCAGAATCGATTTGTGCCGATCTTCAGCCTGCGGTAGAGGGATTCACGTACCCAGCCACGGCAATCGTTGGTGCCCAGAACATTGTCCTGAACAACAGCGATGAGCATCTCGGGCTCCTCAACCATTAGCTTGCAGTCGGAGACAAGGATCGAGAAGTACACGATCGCTGCCTCGGGCCAATGCTGAAAGCGCTCAGCAATTTGCTTCGAATGCGCATGATCAACGAAGTAGAACTTGCCATCCTTCGCCGAACCACTCGCACCCACCAGCTTGTATTCGACCCCGCCGTAGATGAGCTTAGCCATGCGGCTTTCGACCACAGACTGCTCGTACGGCGTCAACTCAAACGGCACACTTACACGCGCTACCTGGATGCCGGGATAAACCTGCGCAAGGAGCTTGCCCTCGAGTGTGTCTTTCCGGCCCAGTTTGCTTTGCTTGCGGGTCACTTCACCAGACGCGTCGATCTTCAGCTCAAGAATGAGCTGCTGGTCCATCGCCGTGTTCTGTGTCCTGGTCGCTGTCATATTCTCCTCACTTGTCTGGCGCATCCGACGAAGTGACAAGAGGTGGCTGATCGCCGGTTCTTGTCTGTCGCCTGGCCGCCCGGGTTAGGGGTGGGTGTGGACCGAACCAGGCTTGAGAGTGCAAACCGGGTCAGCGGAATTCCTCATCGCTAATCCGATAAGGCGTCAAAGGAGAAACATGAGCCGTCTTTCAGGTATGTCTCTCTTTGAATCCGTACTGACCTTTGGGCCCTACTTGCGCAAGGGGCCGCTTCACTAACGTCGGAGACGCGCCTTGCATCTCCGCCTCCGCTTTGTAGGCGAGGAGCGCGTAGATGATGCCGCTCTTCGACTGAAATGCTTTAATCAACGCTTCGCCTTCACTCGGCAGCTCCGGACCGAGCTCCGGCTTCTCCGGTGCGGAGCCCTCCTTGGCAAGGAAGTACCGTATGGTCTCCTCGGTTTGCTGACGTCCCCTTCTGCCGCGCTTTGCGTCGGCTGGTGCGGCGGGTGCCGGCGACTCTGGACCTTTTGCCTGTGCTGTTTCCATTACTGGTCTCCCCTGTTCGTTGTGTCATTGCTGTCTGGCGAAGCATCGGGGGCCGCAAGAATGCGGTCGCGCCGTTCGCCATCGATCGGACGCTCGCTGTACTCAGCGATCCAGAGTCCGTCAGGGTTCACGTCCGAACGGCGGTCCGCAATCAGTCGAACGCGGTACTCATTTACGAAATGATCGGTGAATTCAGCGCCATTCGAGAGGTGGTGAACATCTTTCACGCCGTAGACCAAATACGTGAGAGGTTCTCCTGTAACGAGTTGGATCTGACGCAGATGAAATACCGATTCCACCTGCCCGTCGTCGATCTTGCCGCGCGTGTTGTCGTCCGACATTGCCCTGATCGTGTGAGCGCGCAAGTTGCGCGTCATCATGTTCAGGCTGCTCGCCCAGTGATCGTCCACATTCGCCGGGGAATAGTTGAGGTAGGTTGCCAGGAAGCGTTTCAGGAATGCTTCATCCAGAAAGGCATCGGTGCCGCTCTCAGAGCCGGTCGCCGCACCCTTTACCGCTTGACCCAGGACTGCCGCCTGTCCGTCCGGTCCGATCCTTATGACCGTGGGTGGCTGCAACCGTACAAAGACGGCAAAACCGATGGCAAGCAGCGCAACCGGAACGGTCAAAAATGCGAGAACCCAGGCTCTGTTAGCGTTTGCCTTCAGGGCACCATCCACCTCATAGTATTTAGGCCGAAATGAGCTAGTTTCTGCGGGTGCTGTCGCGTTGTTGTTCATAGATCCCTCCTAATCCTTGTCTGATCCTTTGGTTCTGCTGGCCACTGTGGCTACTCCTCGCGTAGCGACACGGGCGGCATGGAAGGCGCTCCATGTCCCGATGTTGTAGCGGTGGACGCTCGGCCCTCTCTTTGCCGGGACAGACGGCCTAACATTGCTACGCGAACTGACTGGAAAATTCCTGGTCGCCGGAGTTGTTGATTGACCATCGCTCTGCGAGGCGGAACTCGATTTCTGCGTCTCCGGAGATTGCGAAGCTTCCTCGTCATCCGCTTCGCTGTCGCCCATCGCCTCGGCAAAGGAGTGACGCATCTGCTCCGCATGACCCTCCAGCGTAGGTCCGTTGACAGATGGATCAATAGGCTGTGCGCTCTGAGTAGCGGAAGAAGCGGTAGCCGGTTGATTCCCCGCAGCAGTAGGCTTGGGAACGGACTGGGCTGCTGCCGGCTGATTGGAGCCAGTAGTTGCCGAAGTAGGCTTCGCTGCAGATGCTGCGGTGACTGGACTTCCTGCTGAAGAACCACTGGCTGCTCCAGAGCCGCCCGCAGCAGCGCCCACTGCAGCCCCCTCTGCTGCTGCCGCACCCAGCGTCACTGCTGAAGCGGCGGCGCCGATCAACGCTGTCGCCGTCGACCCGACGTCACCACTAACAATCCTTTTCGCAATGAAGGGATGACCGCAATGGCGAGAGAGTAGATGATGCTGGCAATGCCGATCAGAACGGAACCCTCTATGTTCCCAAGTCCACCAAGGAAGTTGTTCTGGTTGAGCATCTGCCCGATCTGACCCATCTGCACAGCGCTCAGCAGTGCGCCGAAGCCGCCATAGAGAATAGGCCATGCGTTCCAGATAAAAACGTTTTCGACGTAGGCCTTCGCAACGCGGTTCGTTGCGCCAAGCGGCATCAACGAGATCACGATCGGACCGAAGATATAAAGAACAGATCCGTAGAAGATGTAGAAGAAGCCGAAAATTGTAATTACGATTGGGTAAAGCAGATAAGCGACGACGATTAGAGCGCCGTCGATCAGACCCGCGATGTCACCTCTGATGATGCCCCAGAGTTTTTGGTAGCCGACCTGATTGAACTCATTCTGCAGATCCGTCTTCCAGTTGTCGAAGAGATTTGCTGCGCCCGAGGTGTTACTCATCCAATCTCCAGCATTGACAAAGCCCTGGTTTACCGTCGTGAAGATCGTGCTGTAATTCATAACGACTATCGCGGTGACAACGTACTTGATCAAGCTCACTCCAAGTCCTCGGACGTCGCCACCATGCAACGCCGACTGATAGACCTGCCAAAGAAAGCCGACGAGCAACACAACGTAAGCGGCCTTCTGCATCCCGAGATCACATCCGGTGGATGTGATACCGGAGACAGCTTGCGTTAGAAAGCGCTCGAAGAGGTCCAGTTGTGTGCCCTGGAAGAACGCAAGGGAAGCGACGCTGGCGTGAGTAGTGATCATCTGTTCACCTGCTCGTCAGCGCGCCGCTGATCAAGCCGTTATTGTTCGTACCGTTCGAGGTGGCCAGCTTCGCGGCTTTGCTCTGGTTAGCTAGATCGATCCCGCGTGTGCGCATCAACTCCGCAAGAGCGGCCTGCGTATAGGCATTGGCCCGGACAACCCAGACATCTGCCTCTGCCTCAAGGATTTGTGCACTGCCCGGAGCCGCTGCCGAAATCTGCTGGCCCATCTGGTCGGCTTCATTGAGTTCTGCATCCGCAGGCGCATCGATCTCGATTGCTCGCTTCATTGCGTCCTGCGCTTGCGCGTCCGTCATATCCGTCATAGTGCGAACGGACGGCGACGCTGCGTTCTGCGCCATCACGACTCCGTACACCGACTGAAACTGGAAGACACCGTGGGGACGTTGCTCACATTGCGTGAGAGGAGTAGCGACTCAAGGTTTTGTGATTGAGGTAAGGTGGCGCTCGACACGTTCACATGGAACATGTTTTTGATTTGGTTGAACTGCCCCTCGAACTGAGACACGGAACTCTTGGCCTGGTTGATGGCCGCTAGGGGGTACATGACCTCCTGCTCATACTTTGCCGTACTCTGTTCGTATTGGTTGATCGTCTGCAAGGGCTTTGCCATGTAGGTGCTCATGAGCGATTGCATCTTGGATAGCGCCGCCAGGATGGCCGCAGTGTCGATGCCAAATTGTCCCCGAGCGTGGGTGGGCAGAACAATGATGAGGATGACCGCGGCTATCAGGACCCTGAGTGTGGTGGGGCGATACCACCGTTTCCTTGAACCTTTCGCTGGGTTACCTTCCGGCAGGGTGGCGAGTGATACTTCGGGGCTCCTGTTGCTGAACCAAGTCAGCCGCTGGAGTAATCTTTTGGACTTCTTCTCGTTAGACATAATTTCCTCCTAGTGGCCGGTGAGTGCGCCGTTGATGAGACCGCTTACGTTACCGGCGGCCGTGCTCCTACGTTTCACAAGCACATTTTGGTGTGCGACCCGACCGGCTTCCTGTCGCAACTCCGCAGCGAGCATCTTCTGCATATAGGCTTGGCAGCGAAGGTTCGCGACTTGCGCTTGGGCGGTGAGGTATGGATTCGAACCAGGTGTACTCACTGCTACCTGGTTCTCCATCTGTTCGGCCGTCTCGAGGATTAGGTCGGACGCCTGATCGGAGGCGAGCGTCGTCTTGAGGTTCTCCTGACCCAACGCGTCGTCCATGTCCATGAGAACGCGATCCTGGGGAGACGCTTTATTTGCCTGCGGAACCGCTCCGTAATTTGCTGTGAAGCTCGTCTGAAGGGCGGGGATCTGCGCATACAGCCGACTGTGAAGAATGGCTTCGAACTGCTGGGGACCGGGCGATATCGCGCTGGTGAAAGGAGTGTTGAAAGCCTGTTTCATAGCCGTTCTGAAGTTGTTGATCGAACTGGACACAAAACCTCGAGCCTGATTGATCGCTGCTAACGGCCAGACAGTCGTCTGGTAGAGCTGCTGCACCTGTTGGGATATTTGGTTGATGGCCTTCAACGATGTACCCATGTCGCTCTGAATCGAACTAAAGATCGAGTCGAAGACGCTCAAAAATTGACCATGGGCTAACGTCGGCACGCCTGCACCCATGCAGGCGACGAGGAGACCGGTTGCGGCTTTCTTCTTCCAGCGCAACCAGGCTGAAGTCGGTTCCTTGGAGGTCAACTGCTCAGCGAGCGGGGTATCGCTGGAAGGTACTCGGGAATTCGTGTTTTGGTCGGTTTTCATTGGGCAATCGCCTCCTGCATCTCTCCGGACAACTCAACGGGGAGCGGACCTATCTCAGCAAGACCGCGGGGATACTTCTGCGCAAGCTGCTCGTACGCTTCGATCAGTGACGTACCCTTGCGTCGACCCAGCCACCACCTACGGAAGTGCCGTTCACGTGCGTAGGTTGTTGTGATCCAGTAGTCCACCGCGCTCGGAACGATCCGGATGGCGTGCGTAGACTCTGCCTTTTCGCCAATCGCGATGAGGAATTCAGCGCTGTGCCCCTTTTTCGGGTGGGCGAAGGTCTTCACCTGGTTCAGCGCTGTTTCATTTAAGTGAACATGATCCCTGAGCGCGGTCATATCACCCGGTTGCTTGCCGATGATCTTCGTCGTCGCGTTCTTGACGATGCCGGCGCCGTGCTCGTTCGGGCGGTCTGGCGTACCGACGAAGTCTTCCGGTGTCTGGCTAATGCCCCAAACACTTGCGTTCCGCTTGCGGGCAGTACGAAACAGCTGCACCACCACGCTTGCAAGGATTGGCGATTCGAGCAGAGCCCAGCACTCATCGAGCAGGACGATGCTCGGCTGCCCTGTAGCTCCCGACGCGCGATAGGTCGCGGTATGAGCGATCAGCAAGCTCATGGCGCGCTCTAGACGCGGATCGTCCTTCAACTTCTCTACATTGAAGTAGAGCCAAGGATTGTTTAGCCGAACCGTGGTGGGTCGGTCGAATAGCCTCGCGTACGGACCTTCATCCACCCAGGCGCGGAGTTTCGTCGAGGCCATTTGGGCCATGGCATTGATCTTCTGGTTGCGGTCCCGGTCTTGCCAGTGCGCTAGTTCAGCGGCCAGATCTCCAAACAGAGGTATGGGATTCGAAGACTTTGCGCTGCACCGTTTGTACGTGGAGGCAATGGCTTCGAGCAGAACGCTGTCGAGGAGGTCGATGTCCAGGTCCGGAGGAGTGTTCTCTCCCAACATGTGGCGGGTCAGGTTCTTTAGAAAGGAGATCTGATCGTTTGAAGGCCTGTCCTCCCCCTTTGGCAGGTCCCAGGGATTGATCGTCTGGTCGCTATCCAAGGACATTTCGATCATCTCGCCGCCCATCAACTCGACCAGCGGCTGGTAGGAGTCTCCGCGTTCCAAGATCGAAATAAGAGGATTCGCCCGAGCCGCCATCAAGAGCATCTGCTGCGCGGCCAGGGTCTTGCCGCCTCCGCTCTTCGCCATAAGAAGCCCATTCGCGTCAGAGAGGTCCGGATCGAACATCGAGAAAGGGATGAGTTGTCGAAATGGAGTTTCGAACAAGATCAGAGGGCTGCGTCGTGTGCCGGTCCAGGGCATCTCGACGGGCACCAAGTCGGCCACATTCGAAGTAAGCATGTCTTGATCCCGCTTGTCCGGGTCCGCCATGCCGGGCAGCGTTCCAAGAAAGATCCGGCGCTTGGCGATCGTTTCCATCACTGCCTTTGCCCCGTTCATGTGTGTGAAGGCGTTCAGGACTTCTTGGGTACGATTGGCGAGATCGCGCTCGGCTCGCTCGAGATCGCCGAAGGTAACGGCCGGTTGAGAGGTGCGCACCACGACCGATAAGCTCAGCTTCGCCGTCTTGAGAGAGGAGGAGATGATGTCTCGCTGCACCTGGATAAGCTGAGCCTGCGCGACTTCCGCCTCGGGATTGGACTTGAAGTTTCCGTTTGCATCCTTTTGGGCGGCGGTCATCTTCTGCAGGCGCTTCTTGTAACTCTTGAGAACCTTGACCTGATCAGGAATGACGACTTGCCCGCTGATTGTCACCGGAAAGCCCAAGGTCGAAAACTTCTGCAGCATGCCGGGAAACGTGGCATCCGGCAGCTCTTTTAGACTGACAACCGAGTAGAGGTAGCCATCGATGTTGAGGTAGGTTTCGGACTCGTTCAGAATGCTCGATTGCGTCGCCTGCTCGCGGGCGCTTCGATACTCGATCATGTCCTCGCCCGGAGTGTATGGGCGGTGGTCCCGCCGGATCGGATGTTGCGCGTGCTTCAGTTCTTCAAAGAGGTCCTGTGTTGAAAGCCTCCGGGAACCGAGGTTAGCCGCCTCGATCGACCCCTCGATACCCCGGAGAATTGACTCGAACTCCGCAAGGTGCGCGTCATGCTCCTTGCGAGTCCTTTGTATGGCCTTCTTTTGGCTCATCGTAAAGCCGCCGAGTTTCCGGTTCTGTTGGGCCGAGTGGTAGAGCTTGGCATGGACGCGAGGATCCCAGATCAGGTAGACGTGGAGCCGGTTTTCGAAGTAGTACCCCGCCTGCTCCTTCTGCTGCCACATCCTGAGCCGGTGCGTATCGAGTGCCATCACCTCCGATTGCCCGGTCCGCTGTTGATGGATGTAGCTGTCGAGCAAGTCGCCCAGATGCTCAGAGATCTCGTAACGGAACTGGACGCGCATACTTACGTCGGGGACGCTCCGGAAAAGTGCCTCGAGCATGGACTTGGTCTGATTCCGATCGCCGTCGGTAGCGAAGTAGGCCAGGACACCCCTTAATTCATAGCCAGCGACAAAGGAACCGTTTGTGCGGATCATCACGTCATCCCCGTCGGGAAGGTCACGGAGCGGCAGAAGTTCGCATACCGCGGGTGCTTTCAGCTTCTTTTCGTGTTCCGCGTAGGTCAGTGGCATAGTTCTGTTCTCCCGTCGTTTGTCTTCAGGCAGACATTCGCTGCCAAACTCTCTTCTGCACATTGCACGAGCTTCGCTATCCCCGCGTGGAAGCGTGCAGCGAACCTAACGCTCGCAAGCATTGCGTTGGCAGCCTCTTCATCGAGTCGAAGATGCATCGCACCGTCCCTGTCCGTCTTGATCGAGACCTGCATGGGTCACTCGCGCTCCTCAGCCCGGTAACTATGGGTCAGTTCCGAATCTCGCTCAAGTCCGCACCATGCGCGCGGGGCAAATAGCGAGCGCAGGAGATCGGTCAAATAGCCTCTTGGTCTGCCGTACTTGAACAGAATCAGGAACGGTACAGCGAGCGCCGGCACGACAAACTCCATGAAGACGTTGAGTGGCATTCCGAGCACGTGCGAGTTGTCGCCCACAAAGTGGGCGAGAAGGTTCATGAGGGCCGCGAGCGCCAGAACGAGGATCAGGTCTTCGAACTCCAGACCGAGAAACGTCACCTTCGTGTGAAGATTCCTGTGAACAGGTGTTAGATCTAGACTCATAAAAGCACTCCTATATGCCGTGCGCATGCGTCACCATGGATTCGGCCAAACGAACCATGCCCGAAACCATCAATGCGCCGATCGCGGCGATGAACTTGCGAATCCAACTGGAACCGGGATATATCTCCGTCATCACACCGCCCATATGGAGGCCCATGGCCGCAAGTTGGGTCAGCGCGAAGATTCGCAGGATGACATTGGCCGTCCAATTCACCATGCTCATGGTCGCCATCCAGAAACCATCGGGGCTCGTCGCGCCTCCGTGCTGGACAAATCCTTCGAGCGCCCGCAGCATGCCGGAACACATGAGCGAAGCAAAGCCACCGTATAAGAGGTGCTCGTATGGAGAGCTCTTGCTGTAGCGGTACACCGCGCTCGCAAAGAACATTCCGGCCATGGTCGGCATCATGGTGTTGCCGGCCCAGGAAGCAAGGTTTGTGATTGCTCCGTTCAAACTCATCGTTTTCCTCTCAGGCAGCCATGGCTTTGAAGAGCGAAAGCAGTCCGCTCACACTCAGAAACGAAATTGCGGCGAAGACCAAACGTGTCCAAGGCCTGTGCCTGAGGAAGTTGATGACAGCTCCAACACAGGCCAAGCCTGCAGCCGCCGGCATGATCTGGCCCACAATGTAGTTCCAAAGCGAAGTGAGCATGTCTGTCGTTGCATACTGTCCGCCCGAATTCCATGCCTGCATGGTTTGCACGGTTGCGGACAAGGACATCAGGAACAAGGCTGCGATGATCGAGGCCAAAGGGTTTTCGCCCGCCGCTCCATCAAGAGTCGCCTTCAGGACGAAGTAGGCGGCAAGGATCGGGACGAGTTTGGCCACGACGATCTGGTTCACGAAGCTTTTGAAAACAGTTTCCATACTGGCGAGCCAGCTTGTACCGACCGATCCACTGCCCGAGGGCACGGAGATGCCTTGTGCCGCAACCCAGGAAAGAAGTTGCGGAAGCGTCAGAAGCACGACAGTCCACAACACCCACTTACCGACACGTCCGTTGACGTGGAAGTTAGTGCCCCCTTCATGCCGGAGATTGACTCCCGCAGCGGCGAGCGTGCAAAACGCAGCCGGCACCGCGAGGTCGAGCAAGAGTTGAAGAAGGTCGAGAAGAAATTGCGGCACAGGCATGGCTAGGCAACCTCGTTTACTGGATACCTTGCGCTTGAGTGATAAAACCTTCGGCCATACGCCCGAGACCGGAGATCACCATAAGGGCGACCCCAGAGACGCCCCAACCCATATAGCCGCGTCCGCTCTTGAAATGCCATCCGGCGATGCCAAGGCAGGCGACCGCGATGACGGGAGCGATGACGTTGCAGCCCCAATTCACGATGTTGAGAACAGTGCCTTCAACCGTCGTGGCCTGCTGACCCTGTACGGCTTGGCCGAACTGAGGAGCAGTCCCAAGGTTCTGAGCACTCGCCGCTATCGGAGCGACAAAACTCCCAATAAAGAGAAGACTCAGAAGCAGCAGGATGGCAGCGCGGAGCGTGTTGTTGGTCTCCGGCCGGTGAACGATGATAGTCGGAGCGGCGGTCACTTCGGAGCGCCGCCAGAAGGCGGGTGCGGTTGTCATGGAATTCTCTCCTGGACTCGGTTGCTCGTGGCCTCCGTGTCGAAACTGAGAATGTGGCAAGACGGGAACTCGGTCAAAAGCCGAAGAGCAAAAGGTGGACTAGCGGGGGCAAGAAGGAGGTACTAAAATCATCTGCTAGGCGGGATTTGAGGTACCTGCCAAAGGGCATCAGACCGAGAGATCCGAGATGGCTACTTTAGTGACTCAACAGATTTACCGATGCGATCAGTGCGGAAACCCAGACATCGTAGCCGTCCCGATCGTGTACGAACAGGGAACCCGTGCCTTCTCCGGGATTCTTGGTCGCGGAGTGAGCCAATCGGTCTCGGCACAACAGGTAGCACCCCCGCCGCGTAGAGGGTATCTTCGACCTGTTTTGGCTTGGGGGTTCGCGATTGTCTTTTTTGTGTTCTGGGCTGGAGCAGGCATAATCAGCGTGACCAGGCCCGTCAAAGACGCCGCCAGCAGTCGGAACGCGATCGCCTTCTTATTGCTACTAGCCTTCGCTTGTTCCATGGGCTTGATCCGCAACCTCGCCCGAACTTTTCGCTACAACCGAGATGTCTATCCACGACTTCATTGGGGTTGGGCTCATTCTTTTATGTGCCGTCGTTGCGGCAAGCTTCAACTCATCTCCTAATTCGCTTCGGATAATGTGCTTAACTGAAGACCAGTTTGCTCAGTCGCACAGAGAGTTATTGGGACGATTCATGGCGCAAGCGTGCTCATGAGTCATCACGCTTATTTTGCTCAACGGCGATATGGGCGATCGGAACGGATCTTGGCTCAAAACCGTCGTTGCACAATTGGTCGCGTTCTTTCCGTCTAGAGTACGGGAAAGTTTGATCAAAGAATGTCATTGGTCACAGTGGGACACCCGGACCGCCGATTGCTCATTTGCTCAGCGGCAAGATGGTGCTCGTATACCTCGTCTGTGGATCGGGTCGCTCGGGCCGCATTTGACCCAAGATCGAAAGCAGCCATTTCGCAGCATCCATCGTTCTTGATCGGCGCCGCACAAAGGCGACCTAAAGGATCGGGCGTGGTGACGTTCGGCAGGAGCGCGGGGACTCAGAGCAATTGCGCACAAAAGAAATCCCGGCCGGAGGCCGGGGCTCATCTGTATGCTGAGTTGACTGCTATTGGCTCGCCGTCGAGACTCTGTGCAGCCCAGAAGTGCTCTGATCTTCGTGTTTTGTGAAGACGATGAAAATCTTGGTGTCCGCCGGCACGGAGACGACCACTCTGCTGTTTGAGTTCAGGTTCATGACCTCCGTATCACCCGCAGTGCCAATGTTCTCAGCGACCCGCTGCCGGAGAATGTCCTGTTCAGAAAATGCTGCACTGCTGTTCGTCCCTGCGACCTGCGCCAGAAGTGAACCGACGCCGGACGCGGCTCGCACCAGGAAGTTGCGACCGGCATTCGTCCCGGAAACACTTCCACGTATCGGCCCAAGATCAAGCCCGGTACCGATCGCAGCGATGCTCTCTCTGGCGCCGTCCAGCAGTTCGACCTCCTCGAACTTGATGCTGATCAGTCCGCTTTGGTCGGCCTGCTGCAATTGTCCGTAGACCCGCGCACCAGCTGGGAGCACAACCTTGTCTCCGATGGCGTAGGTGTACTCCACTACTGCCACCACGGGTGCTTGTACGGCGCTCGATACTTGCGTTTCGAGCTTCGCTTGAATACGGGTTCCTGGTCTGACATCTAGAAGCGGTGCGGCGTCAGCTTCTGAAGTAGTGTGACCTACCGGCGTAGCCTGGTTTTGCGTTAAGTTCCGGACAAACACCAGCGATGCCTCCTTCAAAGCATTGTTCTGCTGCTGGTTTTGCAAGACAGTACCTGGCCTCGGAGACGAAGCAGGTGCAGCCTCTCCATAAGGCCTCGGTTCTTCCCATCTCTGCTGCGTATCCGCAAAGGATGGAACAGATGCAAGGCTCACTCCGTTGACCGGCCTTGCTGCAGGTGTCGTTTGCTTGGTAGCAGCGACGCCGGCCGGTATGGGCGACGTGCCCGCGGCGGTACGGGTGCGTCGAATGTCAGCGGGACCAAGTTGGCTGCCACCATTGTCCTGAGCCGGAGATCGCACGGTCTCAATAAGCGGGGTCAAACTGCCCTTGGGCGGCTTCGATTCTGCTTGTTTCGTCTGCTGTTGCTGTGTTCTCACAGCACCATGCTTATTGGGCGATTTACCGACGATGGCGGTGAAGACGAAGAAGAGGACAGCGATTGCCAAGCCGCCACCAAGCAGAAGAAGCTTGCTCTTGCTGATGCCCTCGGCTTGAACGACACCCGCCCTGGTCGCGAAAGAGGATGGGTGTGGCTTCGCAGAGGCGTCCACCGCTCGTGTGTTCTCATCTGCGGTAATGGAGTCCATTCCAGGTAAGGATCTGACCGGCTCCTCGGGATCGGCTGTCATACTTCCGGCTCCATTTTTATTGTCGTAGTTGCTCATGTTGTCTCCTCTTATTTCATGTCAGCAGAAATCGGTGGGGTAAACGGCAAGCGGATCAGGATAGGATGGTCGACCTGATCCGCCTGCGCGAGTTGAAGGAGGAGTTTTTCGTTCGATTGCTTGAAGTTCGGCCGGTCGAAGACTACGACACCGTCCGCGCGGCCACCGGCCTCGATGCGAGTCGTACTCAACCGGTACTCACGGATCTCCAACTGGTCCGAGATGATGCCTTTGCCTTCCTTCTTTTTCTTCTTAACCAGCCGTCCGGCTATCTGGATCTGTGGAGGAACGATTTCGACTGGTTGACTGGAGTCGTTGTAAATTGAGTAGGAGATGATCGTCTGATTACTCCACTGGCGAATATCCCCGATGGAAGTTTCGATCTGCTTGCCATTCCATTTGATCCAACTCGGGGTGTTCACGCGCTCCTGCTGAGCAAGCTCCAACTCAACCACCGACGGATTAGCGGGTCCCGATGTGCGGGGACCCTCAGGTGTGGAAGAAGGCGGAGTCTTTTCCGGCGTCTTCTCAACCGAAGCAGTGTTTGTCCCGATCAGGAAACTGCGGGAAGTCCGGTACTCGAGCAGAAAATCCACGGGTTGGCCTGTGCTCGCAGCATTGCCATCGCTGATCAACTCCAACGTAACGTGCGCCCCTGACTTGGTGGCTACGAGCAGGTTCGATTGAGCGGGTTCCTTAGTCACCGGCTTGACGTAGACATATTCCGGTTCGCCCTCGTTGTGTTCGGCCTTGAAGGTCCCCGGACTGCCAAGGATCACAGAAGTGACTTCTTCCGGCATGCGGATGCTCGATTCGAACTCGGGCCGCAGGTGAAGAATAGTAACCTCGTTGGGACTGATGACCACAGTCGCGACGCGCGCGCTTACCTGACCTTGCATGACGTGTGACAGTGACGAGAACAAAACTGCTAGGGGGATTAGCCAGCGAAGCATCATAATCCTTATCTCCTTGTCGGCCTGAAGGCCGGATATTTGTGCAGCATGTACCTCCGTCGAATTGCCTCAACGTAGGCAACAACCTGCGGATTGCGATAGGCCAACAGCCGTCGGCCGACCCAACGATCACCCGCGTAATAGGCTGCGGCAACAAGCCGCAGATCACCATGGAACTCCCACATCAAGGTGGTCACATAGCGAGTTCCGGCCGCGACATTCTGCTCCACATCGAACGGCTGCGTCGCTCCGAAGCGCCGAGCGGTTGCTGGCATGAGCTGCATCAACCCCATCGCGCCCTTGTCGGAGAGTGCGTGCGGATTCCAGCCCGACTCCACGTCGATGAAGGCTGCGATCAGTTCCGGTGGAACCCGGTAAACGGCCGCGTAATGCTCGATGCACTGCTCCGGTGAGAGCGCTTCGGCATGGGCCGCGAACGATGTCATTAGGAGCACGACAAAGATCAACCTCATTGCCGCTCCTCCTTCTGGGTTGCCATTCGCGCAGCGAGGCGCGCTCCGTCATCGAGCAGGCTCTTGAACCCTTCGCGAAGAAGGAGATGGCGGCGGTCCTTCTCGGTCTTGGCGAGGAACGGAAGAAGGATATCCCGATGCTCTTCGGTCACATGATCGGTCCCAAGAATCTGAGAGCATTAGCGAAGTCGATCATCTCCGACACGGAAGGCGGCTTCTCCAAAGAGTAATTGCGGAACGAAAGAGCAATGCCAGCCATCTCGTGGTGAAAGGCGACATCCGCGTCCGGAGTGCGGCTCGCGATGATCTCCGCTTCGCGCTGCGGTGTGGGGTGCTCCACCCGGACGTAAAGGCTGCGCCTGCGAATCGGGTCTCCCAGGCGGCGTTCTTCGTTGCTGGTGAGCACAACGAATGGCACGCTCTTGGCGGCAACGGTACCAAACTCAGGAATGGAGAGCTGCCAGGCAGAGAGAATCTCGAGAAGCATGGCCTCGAAACCGTCATCCACCTTGTCCAATTCGTCGATGAGGAGAACGCAAGGCCGCTCGCATTCTAGAGCGCGCATCAACGGGCCGGGCCGGAAGAAATCCCGTCCCTTCAAGTTGGCCTGCAGGAGCTGCCAGCTCTCATGTTGGCCTTTCGAAAACTCCATGTAGAGCCGCTGCAGACCCTCGTCAAAGCGTCCGATCGCCTTGTCTTCGCTGACGCCGCGATAACACTGTAGCCGCTCTACGTGGGTGCCGGCTGCCGCGGCCACTGAGATGGCCAACTGTGTCTTGCCGGATCCGGCGGGTCCCTCAAGGAGCAGGGGCTTGTTGAGCTTGGCCGCGAGAAACACAACCTGCGTCATCACCGGATCGATGAAGTAGCCCGTCGCCGCCAGCTTTGCGGAAAGATCTGCCAGAGAGTCAAATATCGCGAGCCTCCGCATCAGCGGCCGTGCTTGCAGGAATGTCGGAGAACCTCATACGGGGGTCGATCGGGGTTTGTTCCGAGCGCCCAACCGCCCGGCTCCACAAATCAGCCAGACTAGTCATCCAGATAGCGACGAACAAGAGAAGCAGTAGCCGGACCATTAGAAAGTCCGCGTACGCTCGCCAGAGGGCGACCCCATATCGAAAAGCCACCAAGAGATCCAACGCGGTCATTGCGACCGCGATGGAAAGGTATTTCCGTTTCCAACCCATGCATCCTCCCTTGAACGCGAAGTCAGCATGCGGCGGACTTGAAACTCGGTCAAATTCACCGGCAATGATCGGAAGGACCTCCCTATCGCTAATTTGACCGAGTTCGCAAACAGACCCAACATGCCGTCATAGCCGCATAAGCCGGCGCATTCAGGAGCACAGGAGAGTAGATATGGCGTTAATGCAGATGCCGGAGCAGATGCAAGTGTCCGACCCCTTGCTCACCGCCGACGAGGTGGCGATGAGACTGAACGTGACCAGAGACTGGGTGTGGGACCACTCGTCCCGGCGATTGCCCTACCTGCCGGTGATCCGCATGAGCGATGGTGCGCTCCGCTACCGCGCTAGTCAGATCGACGAGTTCGTAAACGAGCGTGAGCGCGCCTCGGTTTTGCGCCGCAAGCGGCGGTAAACTGATGACGGCCCGCTTATTCCCCCACACAGAATTTGAGGAATAGATGGGAACTTCCTACCAGAAAGGATGGGTCCGGCTTCGCGGCAAGAAGTGGTATGGCTACTTCCGCCGAGCGGAGCTTGACTCTGCAACAGATCAACCCAAACCAGCCGTCGCTCAGGTCATTCTCGGACTGAAAAGCGGAATGTCAAAGTCGCAGGCCAGGGAAAAGCTGGAGGGCGAGATTGGCAGGCTGGGGAAGCAGCCGCTCAATGGCGACAAATCCATGATCAATGGAGCTGTCACCTTCGGGTGGTTTGTCACGCACCGTTACCTGCCGCTCAAAGAGGCGGACTGGAGAGAGGAGACTGCCAAGGTGAAGAAGTTCCTCATTCAGGCAGATCTTGTCGACGTGTTCGGGGATGCACGCCTCGAGAACATCGATAAGTTCACTCTCCAAACCCATCTCAATAAGCTGGCGAAGACTCGTTCGAAGGACAGAGTGTTGCAGATCCGAGCGTACACGAAGGCCATCTTTGCCGAGGCGGTCGATCAGGAGTTCCTGCCGAAGGACCCTGCTCGCACGCTGAAGACTCCCGCCAACCTGCGGGAGACCGATAAGACGGTGCTTACCTGGGAGCAGCTTGCTGCAGCCTTGGCGAGGCTCGATCTTCGCGACCAGATTTTGCTGAAGCTGGATATGACGAACGCGCTCCGTCCGAGCGAACTGTTCGCATTTCGGTGGAAGTGCCATCTGGTCGCTGCGGTCTCGCTCACCATTGTGGAGACAATCTACAAGGGGAAGATCAGGCCCTACGGAAAGACGAAAGGAAGTCTGACCGAAGTGCCGATTGCGAAAGAACTGTCCGAGGACCTCATCGCCTGGCGACGAGTCAGTGAGCAGCAGTACGACGGGAAGAAGAAAAAGCATGGCCTGCCGCCGTCCGAACCGGAAGCCTTTATGTTTCCGAACCGGGACGGCTCTTTCATGGATCCCAGCAATTATCGCAAGCGGGTTCTACACAAACTGGCGACGGAGCTCGGCCTGCCGAAGCTTACGTTCCAGGTCATTCGGCGTACGATCGCGACGCTGGCTCAGAGGAAAGGGACAGTGAAGGACGTGCAAGGGATGATGCGGCACTCACGCGTGGCGACAACAACCGACGTCTACATGCAGGAACTGCCGGAGGGTGTGCGCGCTACCGTCGACTCCATTCATCACTAGTTGAAGGGCACGATGAAGAAACTTGCGGCTAAGGCCGGTAATAGGGCGCCGGCTGCTGCCACAAGGGCAGCGATGGTGAGCTGACGGGACGAAGAAATCCTGGAAAATAAAACGAAGCATGGCGCTTCAGAAGGGAGTTGGGAGAAAACTGGCAGAGCGTCGGCAGATGGCAAATTGAGATTTGCTGCCAATTTGCTGCCAAGCTCTCGAAGGGGGTCCCGCTAAGTTGTTGAAATAATTGGTGGACCTGATCGGGATCGAACCGATGACCTCTTCCATGCCATGGAAGCGCGCTCCCAGCTGCGCCACAGGCCCACTTCTTTCATTCTGCGGCACCTCGCCTCGTGAGTCAAACGTGGAATGGCGCGAACCGGTTCTCTCTGGGAACATTTCCAGGGGTCACCGGTGTCTAAGTACCCAGAGTGAGCGAGCACTCGGCCGCCGGCGGCGCAGTTCCAATACGGTCCAGGCTTTTCCACTCGCACACAGATGGCTTGCAGCATATCCCACTGAAGTCGTACGCTAAAGGACATCCGAAATGCAGGCGGGCACTCTCATGGGCAATTTGGCAAGCGCGGTAGGAGTCCGCACCGAGGACGCGGCCCTTGTGGCTGCGCTCAAGGCCGGCTCTGAAGAGGCGTTCGGCGTGCTCATCGCCCAGTACTCTCAGCCGCTTTACTCACTTATCGCCCGCAGCCTGCAGGATCCGACCGACGCCGCCGACATCACCCAGGAAGTCTTCATCAAGGTTTTCCGCAGCATCGGCAGCTTTCATGGTGAGGCCAGCCTGCGCACCTGGCTCTACCGCATCGCTTTGCACGAGGCCTCTAACCAGAGGCGCTGGTGGAGCCGGCACAAACGCCAGGAACTCACCATCGACACACCCGCCGGCAGCAGCCCTGAGACCGACGACGACAGCCCCTGCCTGAGCGCGCTGCTCGCCGACGTGGCCGGCTCGCCGTACGATCACGCCGCTCGCGGGGAACTGAAGGCCCGTGTTGAGGACGCTTTGCGCGCGCTACCCGCCGTCTTCCGCACCGTCGTCGTCCTGCGTGAGATGGAAGGCTTCTGCTACGAAGAAATTGCGGAGATCCTCGACGTCCCAGCCGGAACCGTCAAAAGCCGGCTCACCCGCGGACGCGCCGCCCTCAAGCAGATCCTGGTCGCCGACGGACTTGGAAGCGTCCTCGCTGGAGGTGCACGTTGACCCTTCTTGAAACCACGTGCACTCCCCTCTGTCATCCAATCCGCCGTTCCTTTTCCAGTTATCTCGATGGCGCCATCACCGGACGCCAAATGCAGGAGATCGCCGCGCACCTCAATCATTGCGCCGGCTGCCGGCACGAGTTCGACACCTGGCGCGGCCTGCAGCGTGTGCTTGAGACCGTTGGTCCACTCAAGGCTCCTGAAGACCTCGGCCTCAAACTCCGTCTCGCCATCTCTCACGAGAGCGCGCGCCGCACCGGCAAGTGGGCGGACAGCTTCACCGTGCGCTGGGAAAACCACCTACGCCCCATGCTCCTGCAGGTCTCCGCCGGGTTCGCCAGCGCTCTCGTTCTCATCGGCAGCCTCGTTCTTCTTATTGGCGTGGTCGCCGCACCGCAGGCGGTACTCGCCAACGATGAACCCCTCGGCGCGCTGACCGCTCCCCATTATCTCTACTCCGCGGCCCGGCTCCAGCCGCTCTCAACCAGCTCCGACAGTACCATCGTGGTTGAAGCCGACATCAACGACGCCGGACGCGTCTTCAACTACACTCTCCTCTCCGGCCCCGTGGACGCCTCCACCACCGCCCAGCTGCGCGACCAGCTTCTGCTGCAGGTCTATGAGCCCGCCCGCGTCTTCGGTCAGCCCGTGCGGGGCCAGGTCCTGCTCACCTTCTCAGGAGTCTCCGTTACGGCTCGCAGCTGAGCCCGCTTGCCCCGCGCACCTCCGCTCTCTTATGCTTGGCGAGGACCGTCGAACGCCTGATGGCCTCCGCACGGGACCCCTTCATGCGTTTTCCAGTTTGTTTTCTTCTCTTCGCCGCGCTCGTTGGCGCAGCCTCGGCTCAACTCCCGCCGGCTACCGGTCAATCTTCCTCTTCGAGCTCCACTCCCACTTCCAACCGCACCGGCCCCGTACGTCCGCGCGCCGGTCAGCCGGAGGCCGGAGGCGCGGCCATCACTCTCGAGACCAGCGAGTCCCTCTTTGATCTCGCCGCCGCGCTCAACGCCTGCGGCTACGACGCCGGCCTCGCCAACTCGCTTCCCGTCCGCGCCCAGGTCCGCGCCGACATGGATGCCGCCTTGGCCGAGTCCGCGCTCGCCCGCCAGAGCCGCGATGCCCTCTGTGGCTACGTCCGCGAACACGAGCTCAGCAACCCCGGCCGCGCGCTTGCCCAGTACATCTCGCTCGCTCTCTATCTCTCTCCTCCGCCCGAGCTCAAGCCCATCGCCGAACAGACCGAAATGCCCCCCGACGCGCTCGGCGTCATCAACGTCCTGCCGCTGCTGCGTGACTTCGCCGACAAGCTCGACCTGCACTCCCTCTGGCTCAAGCATCGCCCGGAGTACACCGAGATCGTCGACCGCGTCCACGACCCGATGACGCGCATGATTCTCGCCACCAACATCTATCTCAAAATCCCGGTCAGCAGCTACGACGGCCGCCGCCTGCTCATTCTGATCGAGCCGATGCTCTCTCCCAACACGCCCAATGCGCGTATCTACGCCAGCGATTATGACATCGTCACTTCGCCCGATCTCTCCGGCGCCATCAAGCTGGACCAGATCCGCCACCTCTACCTGCAGTACGTTCTCGACCCGCTCGTCTACGCGCGCGCCCAATCCATAACCCGGCTTAACCCTCTCCTCAAACCCGTGCAGGAAGCTCCCATCGAGTTCCTCTTCAAGTCCGACGTCCTCGCGCTCGTCACCGAATGCATGATCAAGGCCATCGAAGCGCGCACACTTGACGCCGGGCCCGCGCCCGTAAAACCCACCGGCTCCCGTGCCCGTGTCGACCTCGCCCGCTATGACGAAGAGCTGACCTCCTACGACCGCCAGGCCGAGGTCCTCCGCCGCAAGCAGGTCGAGCTCGACATGCGCCAGGGCTGGGTGCTCACCGACTACTTTTACGGCCAGTTTGCCGCGCTCGAACACAACCCCGAGGGCCTCAGCGAGAGCATGGGCGAGATGGTCTACGGCATGGACGTCGACCGCGTCCGTCACCAGGCCGAACAGATCCAGTTCCTGCCCCAAAGCTCCACCGACTTCGTCATCCGCGTCCGGCCCGCGCCCACCGGACTGATGCTTGCCGAAAAGAAACTCCTCGAAGGCGACCTGGACGGCGCCGAATCGCTCGCCGACCGCTCCCTCGCCGACCCGCACCAGGACCATGGCGATGCCCTGTTCATCAAAGCCCGCGTCAATCTGCTCCAAAGCGACCCCAAGGACGCGCTCGAAGAGTTTGAGGAGGTCGCCCATACCGCCCACAACCCGCACACTCTGGCCTGGGCCCACATCTACCTCGGCCGGCTTTACGACGCCAAGCAGCCCACCGAACGGCAGCACGCCCTCACCGAGTACCACGCCGCGCTCTCCGTCCCCGGTCTGACGCCCGATGCCAAGGCAGCCGCCGAAACCGGCCTGAAAACTCCCTACGCCGTGCCGAGAATCGCCCGCCAACAAGAGCAGGAGGAGCCGCTCGACCCCACCGGCAAAAAAGAGAAGGAAAGCTACAAGCCCGATCCGCCCCTTCTCTAGCCTGATTGCAGCCTCATCGCGTCCATCGCGGGTCTCTCTTCGCGACCTTTGCGCTCTCTCCCTTGTCCTTTGAACCACCCTCTCGACCCCCGCTTCGCACTCTTCGAGCGGTAAAGTAGACTCATGGCGCGCCGTCCCCGTCCCAACCCGGATGCCCCACCCGTACCGGCAGCTCCCCTCGACGAGCTCGAGCGCCTTCTCGGCCACACCTTTCAGCGTCCGGAGCTCCTACAGCTCGCCCTTACCCACCGCTCGTTCATCTACGACTCCGCCCCCGAAGCCCGCCATCTCGACCCAGCCAACCCCGCCCACGACAACGAACAGCTTGAGTTCATGGGCGACGCCGTGCTCGGCCTGCTCGCCGCCGAGGCTCTCTGCCGCCGCTACCCGGCCTGCCGCGAGGGCGAGCTGACCCGCCTTCGCGCCGCCGTCGTCAGCCGCCGGCATCTCGGCCTGGTCGGCGCCCGGCTCGACCTTGGCCGCTGGCTCCGCCTCGGTCACACCGCGGAGCAGAACGCCGGCCGCACCAACGTCGCCCTCTTTTCAAACGCCGTCGAAGCCCTCATCGCCGCGCTCTACCTCGACGGCGGCATTGAGGCCGCGCGCCGCTTCGTCGAAACCCAAGTCCTCGCCGGAGCGCTGCCCAGCGTCGAGCACTCTGCCGGCGACCGTCTCAATCACGCCGTCGGCGACTACAAATCCGCGCTCCAGGAGCGCTTCCAGGCCCAGCGCCTCGGACGCCCCCAGTACCGGCTCCTCAGCGAGTCCGGCCCCGACCACCAACGCGTCTTCACCGTCGAGGTCCGCCTCGAAGCCCTCGGCGACGACCCCCAGCAACCCCCGCAGAACCTCGCCGTCGCCACCGGATCGACCAAAAAGCAAGCCCAGCAGGAGGCCGCACGCCTCGCCCTCAAGCTCCTCCAACAAGAGGAGGCAGCCCATGGCTGATCCCGCCGTCCTGCTTGAAGCCGCCCAGCCGCCCCCTGCGGACACTTTCTTCGCACCCTCCCACACCCACCCCACCCTGGCACGCCCACAGCCCGACCCCGCCGGTCTCCTGCCCTCTCTTCAATCGCTTCTCTACGTCCTCATCCTCGCGCTCTTCCTGATGACGTTCACCGTCCAGCCCATCCGCATTCCCTCCTCCAGCATGGAGCCGACCCTGCTGGTCGGCGACTTCCTGCTCATGGACAAGCAGCTCGCCGGCCCCGGCCGCACCCGCCTCCTGCCGCCCGCCGCCATCGCGCGCGGCGACATCGTCGTCTTCCACGACCCCATCGACGACCCTGCTATTCACCTCGTCAAGCGCGTCATCGGCCTTCCCGGCGACCGTCTCCATCTCCGCGACGGCGTCGTCTTCCTCAACGGCCAGCCTCTGCCCGAGCCCTACGCCATCCACCGCTCCGTGCCCCCGGACGCCTACCGCGACGACTTCCCCTCGCTCCACACCATGGACGCCACCGTCAATCCCAACTGGTGGATCCGCCTTCGCACTCTCGTCCATGAGGGCGAAATCACCGTCCCACCCAACAGCTACTTCGTCATGGGCGACAACCGCAACAACAGCGAGGACAGCCGCTACTGGGGCTTCGTCCCCTGCGCCGCCATCGTCGGCAAGCCCTTCCTGATTTACTTTTCCTTCCGTCAGCCCGGCACCGGTGAGTCCGAAGACACCATTCCCCCGCTGCCCCCCGCAATCTCGCCCGCCCACACCAACATCGCCCGCTGGGACCGCACCTTCCGCGTCGTCCATTAGCGCTTCCGCTGCACCCCTTTAGCGTCCTTTGCGGCAGCTCCGTCGCGTCTTTGCGCTCTCTTCTTTGTTTCTTGTCTGTCAGCGGCTCGTCCGGGAATACCCACCGCCAAACCCACCTTGGACTTACACTGGAAGGCGTACCAGTCCGCGGAGAACGCAGCCTATGAAGTCAGAGATTCTCGACGAGCAGCACACCGTCAGCAACCCGCCCGCCGAGCCCCCCCGGGAGCCCGAGGTCGAAACTCCCCTCGAGTCCCTCGCCTCCATCTGCACCGTGCTCGCCATCGGCCTCTTCCTGATGACCTTCGTCTTCCAGAACTACGTCATCCCCTCCGGCTCCATGGAAAACACGCTCCTCATTGGCGACCACGTCTTCGTCGACCGCATGACGTTCGCCCCGCCCACCAACTGGGCCTTCTTCATGCACTATCGCGAGATCCGCCGCGGCGACGTCATCGTCTTCTATAAGCCCAACCCCGAAACCCCCGACCTCGTCCTCGTCAAGCGCGCCATCGCCATCCCCGGCGATCGCCTCCATCTCTCGCACGGCATCGTCTACCTCAACGGCGTCGCCCAGAACGAGCCCTACGCTCGTCCCGTCCAGAACGACGACGACCCGCAAGACGCCTACGAGCCCGCCCGCGACGATTTTCCCGCCGACGGAGCCCCGCCCAACCTCGAAGTCTGGTCCGAGGACCTGCCCAATCACGTCGTCAACGGCGACCTCGTCGTCCCGCCAGGCAAGGTCTTCGCCATGGGCGACAATCGCACCCACTCCCTCGACGGCCGCTATTGGGGCTTCGTCCCCCGCGAAAACATCCTTGGCCGCCCCTTGTTCAACTACTGGTCCTTCCGCACCACCGCCGACCAGATGGACCAGCAGCAGGCCAGCCTGGGCGCGCGCATCGGCTCCTTCTTCACCACCGCCCTGCATGTCTTCGACAAGACCCGCTGGAAGCGCACCTTGCACCTGATCAAATAAGCATTCCCTTCCCAACCCAAACCCACGTCATCCTGAACGAAGTGAAGGACCCCTGTATTCCGTCTTTGCTGTTGTTTTTTTATATCTGACCGGCGCTCCAACTCACGCACTCTCACCGCGTGAGTTGGGGTGGTACAACTGGATGGGCTGCGGAGGCCGTTCCACACATGACGCACAGCGCGGGAGACCGAAACACCGGGCAGACAGGCCTAAAAGAGGCTGCCGCACTTCCCCCCGCCTTCGCCTCCCCCGAGCCCGACTTCGATCCCCAGGACCTCGAACCCAAACCCCTCCGCCTGCCTGACCGCCGCCGCGTCGCCTACGTCCTTTGCGTGCTGCTTGCCGTCCTGCTCGCCCTCGTTCTGCCGCCTCTGCTCAACGTCAATCGCTTCCGCCGCCAGACCGCCAGCAGCATCGCCGCCAGCCTCGGACGTCCCGTCCACATGGACTCGCTCACCCTCTCGCTTTTGCCTCTGCCCGCCCTCACCCTCACCAACTTCGTCGTCAGCGAAGACCCCGCCTTCGGCGCCGAGCCCGTCCTCCGCGCCAACTCCGTCCGCGCGACGCTTCGCTGGTCCTCCCTCTGGCGCCGCCGCGTCGAGTTCTCCCGCATCTCGCTCGATGAAGCCAGCCTCAACCTGGTCCAGCGCTCGGACGGCCGCTGGAACATCGAGAGTATCCTCCTCCAGGCCTCGCGCCTGGACGCCGCGCCGACCGCCCAGCAGCGCATCGGACCCGCACCCCGTTTCCCCTACATTGAAGCCACCAACGCCCGCGTCAACGTCAAGCACGGCCTTGAAAAACTCCCCCTCTCCCTCACCGACGCTGAGTTCGCCCTCTGGCTCCCCCAGCCACAGCAGTGGAAGCTGCGCCTCGAAGGCCATCCCACCCGCACCGACAGCGCCCCCGCCGATACCGGCCGCCTGCGCCTCCAGGGCACGCTCGGCAAAGCCAAAGCCATGCCCAACGTTCCCGTCGCCCTCTCCGCCGACTGGACCGCCGCCCCCCTCGGCGCCGTCAGCGCGTTGCTCACCGGCGCCGACGCCGGCTTCCGCGGCGAGATGAACCTCCATGCCGACGTCCTCGGCACTCTCGGCGCCAACAGCCTCGAAACCCGCCTGCAGCTCACCGGTGTGCATCGCGCCGACTTCGTTCCCGCCCAGACCCTCGACGCCGATCTCGCCTGTCAGGCCCACGCCTCCGCGCTCTTCCAATCGCTTGCCGGCCTGCGCTGCGCCTGGCCGCCGATTGCCGGACCGCCCGTCGCCGGACCGGCCGCGCTGACCCTCACCGGCGCCATTCCTTCGCTCGCCCAGCTTTCCACGGCCACCCTCGACGGAACCGTCGTCAACCTCCCGGCTGATCGCCTGCTCGCAGCGCTCCGCCTGGTCAGCCAGCGCATCCCCGCGCCGCTTGCCGCCGGCGGCCAGCTCTCCGGCCGGTTCTCCTGCTGTGCCTCTCCGGAAGCCGCCTTCCACATCGCATCCGCGCGGCTCGCCCTTCCCGATGCCAAGCCCTTTCTCGCCGGCGCGAGCCTCGACGGCCAACTCTCCTCCGGCGAACTGACCCTCAACCCCATCCTGCTCGATCTCGGCGGCCTCCTGCCCGCCACCCTGGAACTCCATGCCGACCGCGCCGGACTTCACCTGCACCTTACCGGCTCCGTCCTCCGCAGCCGTCTGCTCGCCTTTGCCGCCGCCCTGCCTCAGTTCGGCGACGGCCTCCGCGAAGCCCTTCCCACCCAGCCCAATCCGGCCCCGGACGCAGCTCCCGCCCCGGAACTCCCCCTCCGCATCGACCTGAACGCCACCCGCCCCTGGCCCACCCAACCCGGCCTTCAAACCTGGACTCAGGCTCCCCCAACCCGAACTCCCCCTCATCGCAAACACTCCCGCTAAACGGGTTCCCTCTGTGCCCCTCTGTGGCCGTACCTCCGCATCCTCTGTGCTTGTAGTTCCTTAGCGCCCTTCGCGGGTCTCTCTTCGCGCCCTTTGCGCTCCCTTCTTTGTCTCTCCGCCGACGAACAATCCACTACCTGTTCAACTCCACGATGTGCACCGTAGTCCTTACCTCCGGCACGCTCCCATCGTTCACCTGCACCGACTCCGGCTGGTCCCCAAAGACTATCCGCACCGAATTGCTCGCATGCCCCGCGATCCTGAGCCGCTCCGTCTGGCTCGTCGTCAGCCCGCGCACCGTCACCGGCACCTCCGCTACCGCGTCCCCATCGTTCCGAACCTCCACTGCCACCAGGTATCCCGCACTTTTGCCTGCCTGCGACGGCACCGCCCGTGGAATCGCCGCGACGATCGTCAGATCCGGCAACCCGCGATCCCGGTTCACCCAGTCCTCAAAAAACCACTCCAGATCCTGCTTCGACGCAGCCTCAACCGCACGCTGAAACGCCCCCGTCTCGCCCTCCAGCTTCGGGTGCAGGCTCACGCTGTGCCGCCACGCCGCCAGACACGCCCGCATCGCCGGATCCCCCAGCAACTCCCGCAGCTGCCAAAGCACCGACGCCGACTTCAGCCGCAGGTACACCGCCGCCCGCGCCTCCGGCAGCGGCTCGCCCGCGGCCTCCGGACGCGCCGTAAAGTCCGGCTCCGCCAGTGCCAGCAGCGCCGAGGCCTGCCCCAATTCGGCCAGCGCCGCCTGCCGGCCCATCGTCCGCTCGGTCCACAGCAGCCCCATGAACTCCGGCAAGCCCTGATCCACCCATAACCCCGCCCGCGCGACCTCTCCGCGCCCCGGCCCGAACCACGCATGCACCAGCGGCGTCATCAGCTCCGGCACAATCTGCGCGTTCGACTGCCCCGCCTCCAGCCTCATCGCCAAAAATCCGGCATCCTCAAACCGCTCGCCCGTATGGTCGAGCAGCAGCATCGGCATCCGCGGCGTCGGCCCCAGCCACTGCTCCAGCAGCGGCCGCACCTGCGCCGCCGCCGAGCCATAGCTCTGCACCGCCTCCGTCCGCGCCGTCACCACCGACAGCAGCTCATCCCCGGTCGTCACCGCCGTCTGTGCCGTCAAGAACAAACTCGGCACCCGGTATCCGATCGGCCGCGCCGGAAACTCCGCCGTCGCCACCCCCTTGGTCGCGTCGATCAGCTGCGTATCGGTGTCCGCCACGGAATCGAGCGGCCGCAGCTCGCCGTCGAAGATCGCCGCATTCGGCGGATCGCCCGTATACTCCACCGTCAGCCGCAGCTCCATCGTCGCCGCCAACCCCAACAGCCGCTGCCGAGCCACCGCCTGCACCGGCTCGTTGCCCTCCCCCAGCGCCGCCGTGGCCGCCGCCACCGGATACCAAAGCACGTCGCCGAAGCCCCGCAGCGCCGTCGCCCCCTCATCCGTCGTCGGTACAATCGCATCCCAATCCTCAGCCGCCGCGCGCTCCGCCGGCACGCCCAGCACCTCCAGCCGCTGCGCCGACTGCCGGATCTCCCCCGCATACAACGCCGCCACCGTCACCGACGCGCCCGCCGCCAGCGGCTCCTCGAGCGTCAGCACCGCCTCCTGCGCATACCCCGTATGGTCCGTGTCCGTCGAAATTGGTGCCTGGGTAAACGCCACCGGCCGCAGCCCTCCCGGCGTGCTCGCCGCCACGCTCTCCCACCGCAGCGAGCCTGAAATCTGCAGCGGAATCCGCTGCAACGCACCCCCGCTCGCGTTCCGCAGCGTCAGCGTCGCCCGCGCCTCTTCCCTGCCCTCCACCGGCGTCAAATGCACATCCAGCCGCGTCGCCGTAATCACCACCGCCGTCCGCTCCTCGTTCGTCACCGGAATCTTCGGCAGCGCATCCGGAGCGACAGCCACCTGCGTCGGAGCTCCCGCAACCACCTGCTGCCCCCACCCCAGAGGCGCGGCCAGCATCAACCCCGTCCAAACCCAGTTCCTCGCCCTCAACCCCATCAACTTCCCAACCCCTTGCGCGGCTTCACCGCTACCTCCATCCGCACCTCTGCTGCCGGACGCGTTCTCTGCCGCAGCGCCTCATACATCACCACCGCGCCGGCCACCGACACATTCAGCGACGACACACTCCCCGCCATCGGAATCCGCAGCAGGTAATCGCACGTCTTCTTCACCAGCTCATGCAGCCCCGAGCCCTCCGCCCCCAGCACCAGGCAGCAATCGCGCCCAAAATCAAAGTCCGTATAGTCCGGCGTTCCGCGCTCGTCGAGCCCGATCACCCACACCTGCGCCTTCTTCATCTGCTCGAGCGCCCGCACCAGGTTCGTCACCCGCGCCATCGGCACATGCTCGCTCGCCCCCGCGCTCGTCTTCGCCACCACCGCCGAGACCGGCGCCGTTCGCCGCTCCGGCAGCACCACCCCATCCACCCCCGCCCCATCCGCCGAGCGCAAGAGCGCCCCCAGGTTATGCGGATCCTCCACCCCATCGAGCGCCAGAAAAAAACGCCTCCCCACCCGCCCCTGCCCTGCCAGCAGGTCCTCCAAGGCCAGAAACTTCCGCTCCCGCACCGCCGCCACCACGCCCTGGTGCGCGTCGCTTTTCGCCAGCTTCGTCAGCTGATCTTTTGTCTGCTGCGAAACCCGCACGCCCGCCGCGCGACAAAGCTCCACCAACGCCTCATGCCGGGCCGTGCGTTCGCGCGCCATCAGCACATACTCCAGCCGCCGTCCGCCCGCGCGCAGAGCCTCCTCCACCGGGTGGAGGCCATAAATCACGTCCATTCTTCAAGTTTACGGCTAAACTGAGGAGGAAGATCTGTCTCCGGCTCGTGCAACTTTCCGCAAAACAATCCCGTCTTCAAGGAGTATGACGATGGCGCGTAGCCTGGCAGCCCTGACCGTGCGTTCGCGGAACGAAGAAGCCGCGCGCCTAGAGCTGCTTCAGGCAGAAAACCTCGCCATCGCCCGCGGACTCAAGCGCAACGATCCTGCCCTCCTCGACCACCTCATCGAGCTTTACCAGCATCGCCTTCTGCGCTACCTTCTCTTCCTCACCGGCAAGCGCGAAGTCGCCGAAGATCTCTTCCAGGAGACCTGGATGCGCGTCCTGCTCCGCGGCGCCCAGTACAACGGCAAGGCCCGCTTCGACACCTGGCTCTTCACCATCGCCCGCAACCTCGTCATCGACCTCTCCCGCAAGCGCCAGATGGCGTCGCTCGACGAGATGAGCGAGGCCGGCGACGACGAGCGCCCCTTCGAGGTCGCCATCGACGGACCCTCCCCACTCGAGCAGTTCGCCAGCCGCGAAGACCGTGCCGAGATCGCCCAAGTTCTTCTCCAGCTCGAGCCCAACTACCGCGAGGTTCTCACCCTCCGCTTCCATGAGGAGATGTCGCTCGAGGAGATCGCCTCCGTCACCCGCGCCCCCCTCTCCACCGTCAAATCCCGCCTCTATCGCGGCCTCGCCGCCCTCCGGCCGGAGGTCGAGCGCCTCCGCCAGACCCACATCCAGGAGGCCCGATGAGCTTTCCTGTCCGCCCCACGCCTTCGGGCGAGCCAGACAAGCTCGGCCCTCCCTTCAACGCCGCAGCCTCGGCCGCCATCGTCAACCGCACCCACCGGGTCGTCCGCGAGCGCGCCAAAACCATCGAGGCCCGCAAAAAAACGTTTCGCAGCCTCTGGATTCCGCTCACCATCAGCGGCGGCCTGCTGGTCGTTCTCGTCTGCGCCATCTGGAGCATTCTCGATCAGTACGACCTCTCCCCCACCGGCCTGCCTGACGCCAACCAGCAGATGCTCGTCCTCATGATCTGGTGTCTGCCCATCTCTGCCGTCCTGCTCGCCGTTCTCTGGATCCGGCGCAGCTCGAACGGATTCAAACCCGATCATGAGAACAACGCGCGATGAAGCTTCCCTGGCACTCTGAGAACGCCTCAGCCGGCTACAGCCGCTCGGAGGAGACAGCTACCCTTTCGCAGCGCGTCCGCTCGGACGATCTCGGCATGATTCCCGCCTGGTCCATCGTCCTCGCTGTCGCCGCCTTCGCCGCCATGCAGTATCTCTTCCACGGCGTGCTCCCTCACCATAAGCACGAGATGCTTCCCATGCGCCTGCTCATGGGCTACTCCTGGGGCACGCTTGTCGCCAGCTACGTCCTGCTCGTCGGCTACGTCAGCCGTGACGTCAAGCGGCGCAATATGTCCGCACCCCTCTGGATGCTCATTGTCATCATGATGCCCGGCGGCATCGGCGCGGTCGTCTACTTCCTCCTGCGCCAGCCCATGCTCTCCCGCTGCCCGCACTGCTCCACTGAGATCGCCTCCAGCTATCACTTCTGCCCGCAGTGCCAGTTCCAGATGGCTCCCGTCTGCGGCCAATGCTTCCGCAGCGTCGAAATCACGGACGTCTTCTGCAAGCGTTGCGGCCACGACCTCCAACAGGACGAATCCCCCGCCCGCCTCCGCGCCTACCGCGACTAGCGGCTTCCTCTGTGCCCCTCTGTGGCCTTTTTCTCCGTGTCCTCTGTGCTCGTATTTCCTTAGCGTCCTTAGCGGGTCTCTCTTAGCGTCCTTCGCGCTCCCTTCTTTGCCTTTGCCTTTCCACCTCCCCGCTACAATCACTGAGTGCCTCTCCGCATCCTCATCGTCGACGACGAATCCCTAGCCCGCCAGGAGCTCCAGTACCTCCTCGAGACCGCCGGAGACGTCCAGGTCGTCGGCATCGGCGCCAACGGTATCGAAGCCGTCGAGCTCATTGAAACCCACACCCCCGACGTCGTCTTCCTCGATGTCCAGATGCCCGGCCTCGACGGCTTCGGCGTCCTCAAAAAGCTCATCCACAACCGCACCCCGCTCCCCCAGGTCGTCTTCGCCACCGCCTACGACCAGTACGCCGTCCGCGCCTTCGAGGTCAACGCCGTCGACTATCTCCTCAAGCCCTTCGACCGTACCCGCGTCGCCCGCACCCTCGAAAAAGCCCGCGCCCGCCTGCCCGCCGCCTCCCCGCCCGACACCGCCGCCAAACTCGACGCGCTTCTCCGCCTCGTCGAAGAGACCCGGCTTCCCGCTTCCGTGACCCCTGCTGCCGCCAAGATCGGCAGCGGCAAGCTCGTCGTTCGCGCCCACAATCGTCTTCTCCTCGTCGACCAGAAGGAGATCTGCTTCGCCTCCATCGACGAGGGCGCCATCCTCGTCACCACGCCCACGGTCGAAGGCCAATCCAACTGCCGCACCCTAGAGGAGCTGATGGACCTGCTCGATCCCGAGACCTTCTGGCGCGCCCACCGCTCCTTTGTCGTCAACCTGCAGCACATCCATGAGGTCGTTCCCTGGTTCAAATCCAGCTACCAGCTCCGCATGGACGACCCCAAGCGCACCGAAATCCCCGTCAGCCGCAACCAAACCAAACGCCTTCGCGAGCTCTTCAATCTATAACCCACCCTCACCTAGCGCCCGCTAAAAAATCGACCCACTCCCGCACATTTTGGCGTCCCTTGCGGCTCTTCCTGAGCGACCTTTGCGCTCCATTCTTTTTTCTTGTTATTCCCGGGCGAATATCTCCTCCCGCACCACCCCAATCCGCCCTTTCGCTCCCACCAAAAACGGCAGCGAAACCGCATTCCACCCCTCAGCCCCCGCCACCGCTCGCCACGTCCGCCCATCATCCACTGACACATCCATACCATTCGGTCCCACCGCCAGCCAAGCCTTGTGCCCCGCGTCGTACGCCACCGCGGACCGATACCCATGCGGAGCCACCACCGACGCCGCCCAGTGCTTTCCGCCATCCGTACTGAACGCAGCCGTCCCGGTCCCCTCGTCCGGTCTCTCGAAATCCCCACCCACGGCCACCCGCACCGCCCCATGCGCGCCGAGCGAAAACACCCCTGCGTTCGCCCCCGCACCCTGCATCGGCAGCTTGCTCGGCGCGGCGTTCTCCTGAAGCCCATACACCCAGGGCCCGCCCGGACCGCTCGTCCCAAACTGCAGCTCCTCCGGCACAAACGCAGAGTTGCTCGCCGCGAAACCCCCAATCCCTGCCGCCGCTATCTTCAGTTGCGGCCGCTTGGATCGCACCCAGCTCTCTCCGCCATCGGCCGTTTCATACAGCACAAAGCTCCCGCCCACCGGATCGCCCCAAATGTACCCCTTCCGATGCGAGCCATCGAAGGCCAGCGCATCCCAGAAGCCCTCCGCATCCGGATTCTTCAGCACCAGCCGCCAGTGCGCGCATCCATCTGTCGTCTTGTACACAGCCGACAGCGCACCCTTGCCGCTCGCCATCACCAGCGCCGTCTCTGCGTCGAATCCCTGAACTCCACGAAAATCCAGATGCTCCCCACCCGGAGGCGACGCACACGTCTGCCACAGGTATCCTCCGTCTTCGGTCCGAAAGATCGCTCCTCCCGCCCCGCTGATCCATGCCACGCCCGCGCCCGCCGACGAAACACCCCGCAGATTGGCGGTCGTAGGCGAATCGAGCACATCCACCTGCGCTCCCGCGCTTCCGATCGCCAGCAGAACCACCCACACCACCGCCAAAAGTCGCATGAACTCTACTTTAGTCTAGGCAATCGCTGTTCAAGAGTATGTCGTCGTTGACTGGCTTTTTGTTGTCATTCCCGAAGGAAACCTGCGTTTTACGGGCCGTCGCGGCCACCCTAGCCTTCCGCCAGCATCTCCGCCCGCGGATCCTCCGGGTTGAGCTTGGAAAGCTCCCGCAAAATCTCCTTCGAGCGCTCATCCTGCACCTTCGGCACCACGATCTTCACCTCCACGATCTGATCCCCGCGCGCGCCTTCCCGCGTCGCGGAAGGAACCCCCTTCTCCCGCAGCCGCAGCTTCTGCCCGGTCTGCGTCCCGGGAGGAATCTTCAGCTGCGTTCGCCCATCGACGGTGGGCACCTCGATCTTCGCGCCCAGCGCCGCCTCCGTCACCGTCACCGGCACGGCGATCACGATGTCGTCTCCCGTCCGGCTGAAAAAGGGATGCGGCCCCGTCTTGATAATCAGAAACAGATCGCCCTTCGCCCCGCCATTCACCCCCGCATTGCCTCGCCCGGCCAGCCGGATGCGCTGGCCGTCCCGGGTCCCCGGCTTGATGCGAAACTCCAGCGGCTCCCGCCGCATCACCACGCCCTCCCCCTCGCAGGTCGCACACGTACTCTCCGTATGGCCCGACCCGCCGCAGCGCGGACATTGGATATTGAACTTCATCCGCCCGCCCATCTGCGTCACCTGGCCGGACCCATGGCACTCCGGGCACTCCGCCGAGCCGCCCGTCACGCTCTTGCCATGGCACGTCGGGCAAGTCTCCTGGCGCTGGATCTCGAGCTTCGTCACGCCTCCGCGAATCGCCGTCCAGAAGTCGATCGACACCTGGTACTCGATGTCCGACCCCGCCTGCGGTCCGCGCGCCTGCCCCTTTTGCCCGCCGGAAAACATCCCCGAGAAGATGTCCTTGAACGAGCCGCCAAAGCCCCCGCCCGCCGGCTCCCGCGCCTCGGCTGCCCCACGCGCGCCCCCAGCCCCGGCCGCGAAATTCGAAAAATCGAATCCGCCAAACTCAAACGGCACCTCCTGCCCGGACCCGCGGCCGCCCCGCGAAGACCCCGGCCCGGATCCGTAACCGGAACCAGGCCCGCGGCCAGGTCCGCCGCCATAGCCCCCACGCGCCGCCGCCTCCGCCGCCGCCGGATCGATCGAGTCCGAGTAAAACCCGAACTGGTCGTACACCTTCCGCTTCTTGTCATCCGACAGCACATCGTTCGCTTCGGAGATCTCCTTGAACTTCTCCTCCGACTTCTTGTCTCCAGGATTGACATCCGGGTGGTACTTGCGCGCAAGCTTGCGAAACGCTTTGCGAATCTCATCCTGCGAAGCGTCCTTCTTGATGCCAAGCGTCGCGTAATAGTCCTTCGTCTGCGTTGCCATCGTCGCCCTCTTCCTACGCCTACAATTCTATGCGGCCTGGCAAGTCGGACACCAGAACAGATTGCGCCCGGCCATGAGCTCCGTCCTTACCTCCGTCCCGCACACAAAGCACGGCCGCCCCGCGCGCCGATACACATAGTGCGCCTCCTCCCTCAAGGCTTTGCCGCCTGCATGCGGCCGATCCGCCGGCTTCGTCGTCACAATCCGCCGGTCGACCATGGCCTGCGGCATCAACAGCGACGCATCCTTCCAAATCGTCCGCAGCACCGCCTCCGGAACTTCGGAGCCCGCGCGAAATGGACTTACCCGCGCCCGGAACAACAGCTCCGCCCGAAAGATATTGCCCAGCCCGGAGACAATCTTTTGATCCATCAGCAACAGCCCGATCGCCGTCTTCCTCTGGCCGATCCGCTCCACCATCTTGGCCGGCTTATCCCCATTCAGCGGGTCCGGCCCCAGCCGCGCCAAAAGCGACTCCCACTCCGCTTCGGTCCAAAGCGAGCAGTCGGTCGGTCCGCGCAGCTCCAGCCACTGGCGCTTGTCCCAGATCCGCATCCGCAGCGCCCCCCGCGGCTCCGGCATCGGCTGCTCGCCCTCGGTGAAGTCGCCGTAAAGACCCATATGCACATGCACAATCCGCCGCACGCGCGCGATCGCGCCAAAATCGTAGCCGAGATGTTTCCCTACAGCCATCACGCCCCGCAGCGTCCGGCCGTCCAACAGTCCGGCATCCTCAAACCGTCCCTGCGGCGAGTCGACATGCACCTTCCGGCCCGCGAACATGCCCGCATGCAGCTCCGCCCAGCGATGCGTCTCGTTACCTTCAGGCATGGGTCCTCATTCGGGATCCGGCGCCATGCAGCTCGGCTGCGTCCGGCGGCGCCGCGCCTTGCGGCCAATCCGGCTGCTCAGGCTGCTCCGCCAGCTGCATCTCTTTGGCAACCTCGCGCGCCATCTCCCGCGCCGCGGCCCGGCGGCTGCGGCGCGGGCGCCCGCCTGACTCCAGCTCATACTTGTAGTGCTCAATAATCCGGTCCGGCGTCCACAACGCCCAGTGATTCGCATGCTTGGCGTGCATCCGCTTCAGCTGAATCTCATCCATGTTCCGCATCATGTGTTGCAGGTCGTCATAGTGGTCCGCGTACACCGAATCGGGCGATTCAATCAGCTGCTGCAGATCCATATACACCGGCTGCGCCCACTCGTAAAACGTGTGCCACACATCGTAAAGGTCCAGGTGGCCCTTCTTCACCAGCAGCGCCAGATGTTCATAGAAATCAAGCACCTCGAATACACTTACCGGCGGATCCTCGAGCTCCCAAAGCACCAGCTTCGCTTCCGCTTCCTTCAGGTCCAGCCGTGCCGTCGCCAGACGCCGGCGCGCCGCAACGAAATTCTCGGAGAGAAAAAAAGCAAGCTGCTTCTCCAAATTCGTCACCGAGCGATATTGCCTCTCATGCTTCAACTGCAGCCCGGCATACGAGATGGCCCCGACGCTGGTCAAGACCAAAATCGACGTGGCCATCCCCTGCACCGCAACCCAATCCACCATCCAGCCTAGTTCCAGACCTGCGACGCTTCCACAGCCTCGATTGAAAACGTCTGGTCCGGCTCCATCTGCTGCATCTTGTGCGCGAACTTCTGAGCCTCGCCCTGCGTGTCGAACATCATCCGGTTATACAGCTGCCCCGCACGAAGCTGGTCGCACTTCCATAAGGTTTCAGTCATCGCCTTGCCTCCTTGAAGATGGTTGAACAGCAGCTGAGTCATCGATTCCGCAGTGAGCCAAACGCCTTCCGCTACCGTGTCGTCTTTCTTTCCGCTCTTCCTCCTGGTCATCGTGAACACCCTTCCTCGCTATAAGACGCTGGCCGGCGTTGCTGTGAAGCTGCTTCTCGGGCGAAAGTAAAAGGGGTGTTCCTGAAACGGAACGCCCCTCCCTCTGCTACACCGTACGATCAACGAGCCTGACTGGATCGGCTTACTTCTTATCCACATCCACGTACTCGGCATCGATCACGCCTTCCTCCTGCCTCGCACCCTCGTCCGCGCTTCCAGCCGAAGCCGTGGCGCCGTCCGTAGGAGCCTGCGCCGAGGCCGCCTTGTACATCGCCTCGGCCAGCTTGTGGCTCGACGCCGTCAGCTTGTCCTTGGCGGAATTCAGCTCCGCCGCGCTCGGCGTCCCGCCCAGCGTGCTCTTGGCTTCAGAGAGCGCCGACTCGACCTCGTGCTTGTCGGAGTCCGTCACCTTGTCGCCCGCGTCCTTCAGCATCTTCTCAACGTTGTAGACCATCGAGTCGAGACCGTTGCGAGCCTCCACCGCGTCGCGCTGCTCCTTGTCTTCAGAAGCATGCGCCTCGGCATCCTTGGCCATCCGCTCGATCTCTTCCTTGCTCAAACCTGAAGAGCTCGTAATCGTGATCTTCTGGTCCTTGTTGGTCGCGCGGTCCTTCGCCGTCACGTTCAAAATGCCGTTCGCATCGATATCGAACGTCACCTCGATCTGCGGCACGCCGCGCGGAGCCGTCGGAATCCCGCCCAGCTTGAACTTGCCCAGCGTACGGTTCTGCGCGGCCATCGGACGCTCACCTTGCAGCACATGCACCTCAACCTCAGTCTGATTGTCCGCCGCCGTCGAAAACGTCTCCGTCTTCTTGGTCGGAATGGTCGTGTTGCGCTGGATCATCGAGGTCGCCACCCCGCCCATCGTCTCAATCGACAACGTCAGCGGAGTCACGTCGAGCAGCAGCAGGTCCTTTACCTCGCCGGCCAGCACGCCCGCCTGCACCGCCGCGCCAATCGCGACGACCTCATCCGGGTTCACGCCCTTGTTCGGCTCCTTGCCAAACAGCTCTTTGACCATCTGTTGAATCTTCGGCATGCGGGTCTGTCCACCGACCAGCACCACCTCATCGATCTTCGACGGATCGATCCCGGCATCCTTCATCGCCTGCTTGCACGGGCCGATCGACTTCTGCAGCAGATCGTCGACCAGCGACTCGAGCTTCGCGCGGGTCAGGTTGCGCACCAGGTGCTTCGGCCCGCTTGCGTCCGCGGTGATGAAGGGAAGATTGATCTCCGACTCCTGCGCCGTCGAAAGCTCGATCTTGGCCTTCTCCGCCGCATCCTTCAGCCGCTGCAGGGCCATCTCGTTGCCCTTCGCATGCAGGTCAAGCCCGGTGTCGGACTTGAACTCCGAGATCAACCAGTCCACAATCCGCTGGTCCAGATTGTCGCCGCCCAGGTGCGTATCGCCATTGGTCGACTTCACCTCGATCACGCCTTCGCCGACCTCGAGAATCGACACGTCGAACGTACCGCCGCCGAAGTCATAGACCGCAATCGTCTCGTCCTTCTTCTTATCCAGGCCATAGGCCAGCGCGGCCGCCGTCGGCTCGTTCACAATGCGCTTCACGTCAAGTCCGGCAATCCGGCCCGCATCTTTGGTCGCCTGACGCTGCGCATCGTTGAAGTACGCCGGCACCGTGATGACCGCCTCGGTGACTGAGGTGCCAAGGTAGTCCTCCGCGGCCTTCTTCAGCTTCTGCAGAATCATCGCCGAGATCTCAGGCGCGGTGTACTCCTTGCCCTGCGCGGAGATCGCGACGTTGTCGCCCTTCTGCACCACCTTGTAAGGCACCATCTTCATCTCGTCGCCAACTTCGTTCATGCGGCGGCCCATGAAGCGCTTGACAGAAAATATCGTGTTCTCCGGGTTCGTGATCGCCTGCCGCTTGGCCACCTGGCCCACCAGCCGCTCGCCAGATTTGGTAAACGCCACAATCGACGGTGTCGTTCGCCCACCCTCTTCGTTCGCGATGACCTTGGGTTCGCCGCCTTCCATTACGGCAACGCAACTGTTCGTCGTGCCCAGGTCGATTCCGATAATCTTTGCCATTGATTGACTCCTCAGAGGTGCTTTTCCCGGGCTCACCGGCCCGCACTGCGCTTCCAACAGTTCTAGTTATACAATGTGAGTGAAGGTATGTCAACTTTAGTGAGTAATCTTGTGCCTTCTAAGCGCACTTCTCCATTCCTACCGACGTCCTCTCGACCGAAGCGGATAGTCTCATCCTCCGTGCCGTGGAGAGACCCCGCATTCCCCTTTGCCTCTACGCCCACCCGCACCCTCCACAGTTTGCAAGCTGTCAAGCCCCCAGCCATTCCGAAAAATGCCTAAGTAACACATTTTGAACGGCTTACCGTAGCAAAAAAGTTGGCATAGAACCCCTATCCACCCTGATACTCTGGAAGGAATGAAAGAAGTGACTTCACCTCCTTCCGCTTCAGCTCTAAGTCCTTTATTCAGAAGACTTTACCCGTAAGTCCAAAAGAATGAAGACTTTGGCGTACCCTCTTTCGTCAAGTCTTTCATTCTAAGCAGCTTACGGAGTACCCCCCGGGGGGGGGTGTACCCACGCCGGACTACGGCGGCGTAGCCGGCGTGCTTGGAGTCGCAGTCGTGGTGGAACTCGCTCCCGGCGTCGTAGCCGAGCCCGGGGTCGCGTTGGTCGTCGTTCCCGGAGACGCCAGGCTCGAAGCGCTGCCCAGACTGCTCGCTGAACTCGACGAGACCCCGCCGCCCAGCAGGTTCGCCTTCGCGTACATCTGCTCGATGCGAGGATCGTAGAGAAACTCCCAGGTCTGATACGTCGTCTGGTCGTTGATCGCCAGCATCGCGTTGCCCGACTTGGAGCTTCCAATGCCCATGATGGCTCCACCCGTGCCGGTCGCGTCCGTGGCATTCTGGCTCGAAACGCCCGAACCGGCAGTCCCGGTTCCGGTCGTCCCACTCGCCGTCGTCGCACCCGGCAAGCCCGAACTGCCGGTTGCGCTGCCGGCCGCCGTGGAACCGAAGCTCCCAGCCGCATTCGAACCGAAGCTTCCCGTCGAGCTCGCGCCGAACGCTCCCGCGCTTCCGTTGCCAAGGCTCGTTCCGCCGAACGCGGTCGAGCTCGCACCTGTACCACCCGCGGCGCCGACGCCACCGGTGGTGGCAGACGCGGCGCCGCCGGTCGGGCTCACCAGGCTCGCAGCTGAGCCGAGCCCGGCCTGCAACCCGGGTAGATCCTGCCCGAAGAAGCCCTTGACCTTGGTCTTGTTCTCCCCCACATGGATCAGCCGCCAGTCATCCTTGCCGGTCAGCGGGTCGAGATATTTCTCGCGCAAAAATCGCTGATGATTGGTATCTTCAAGCTGCTCGACCGAGCTCGGGTAGTGATTGAACTTCTTGTAGTACATGCGGATCGCCCGCACATACTGGTTTGCCCGGTGCTGCGACTCGATCTCCTTCTCGCGCTGCATCTCGCGCGCCACGCGGGGTGCCGCGACCGTCAACGCCAGCAGCACCAGGAACACCAGCACGATCGCCCCGACGAGCAGAAAACCCTCATCGCCGCCGCGCTGCACAGCCGTCCCGGTAGATCGAATGTCCCGCCGCGGAACGAAAGCACCGTCATTCTGGCAAAGCCGGAATCCCCGTATGTGCTCTTCCACCATCGCTCAGTTCCCCAGCAGCGGCAGCGTCTGCTTGTTGTTGTTCGGAATGTCCTCAACCAGGATCGAGTTCAGCGCAATCGACACGACCCTATACTTGCGCTCCACTACATCGCCCGGCGAGGCCAGAAACACATCGTCGCCGTTCAGCAGGAACGCCCGCCGCGAGCCGTTCGCCGCGGTCGCCGTCCCGAAGAACTTCAGCTGGATCGGCGGAGGCGGAGGCGGCCCGGTATTCACGGGCAAGCTCACCGGCGTCGACGTTGGCCGAGCGGGGAACTTTGGTTGCACCACCGCGATCGCCTTCACCGCCAGCGGCTCCGCCCCAGCCGCGAAGATATTCCGTCCGCTGCCCCGGTATACCAGCGACTCGGTCGCCAGCATCGCCTCCATGTGCAGCGTCGGGTCCAGCTGCGCCGCCGTCGTTCCCAGCTTCTGTGCCGCCGAGCCATTGCTTTTGCCGCTGGCTGCCGGCGCGGCAGCCACCACCGGGGCAGGCGCGGGCGGCGGAGCGGACGGTCCGCCGAACAACTCGTTATAGATCACGCCCAGCGCGATCAACCCAAAGCACCCCGCCACGATCCCCAGCCGCAGCTTCTTCTTGTCCTCGGTGCCGATCTTCATTGCGGGCCTCCCTGCTGGGCTGTCGCCTTCGCCGCCTGCGCGTCCAGATCCTTATCGAGCGCCGATGCCGGAGAGTTCTCGACCGCCGCCGCCTGCACCTCACCCGGCGCCAGCCCGCGCAGGTACGTCGTCAGCCGGATTCGCAGGTTCACCGTGCCGCTCTGCTGCCCGGTCAGCGTCACGCCGTTGATGACGAAGAAGACCGGGTCGCGCTCGAGGCCATTCAAAAACAGCACCAGCGAGCGGTAGTCGCCGGTCAGCGAAGCGTCCATCCGCACCTCGGTCAACTGGCTCACACCCTGCGCCGCCACCGCCGCCTGCGCATAGTTCACATGGGTCAGCCGCACGCCTTGCCGCTTGGTCAGCGCGCCCAGCTCGCTCAGCACCTCGGAGTAGCTCACCGGCAGCCGGTCCGCATAGAAACGGTCCGCCTCCTGATTCGCCCGGGTCAGCTTTACGTCCAGCCCTTCAAGCGGCTTGGCCTGGATCTCGGCCGTCTTCAGCGCGACCTGCTGGCCGGCCACCGCCTCCGCGTCCTGACCCTTCGCTTGCTGCCAAAGAACTCCCACCTGAATCGCAAGATAAAGATTGATCAGCAGCAGCAGCGCAAGCCCCGCGTAATGGAAATAGAGCGGCGTCAGCCAATCTCGGCTTCGTTGCCGAAGGTTCGCCGTCGATGTGGAGAGCGGCGTCATGGCACACCCGCTTTGCGTTCGTGGGACACATCTGCCGGAATCCGCGCCGCCGCAGGCGCAAGCGGGTTGTAGCCGCTGAAGATCTCGAACTCCACTCCGTTGCCGGACGCATCGTTCGCCCCCGCGCTCACCGTCCGCAGGCCGCCCGCTGTCTGTGGAGCACCCTGTCCCAGCGCCTTCGCCTTCTCCGCCGTCAACGCCGACTCGCCCGCCAGCCGAGGCCCCACAAACCGCTGCGACCGCTCCAGATTCCGCACCAGCTGGATTGCCCGGTCCCGGTCCCCGGTCACGCGCAACCGGATCGACACAGCGCCTTCTTTGGAGATGACCGGGTCGATGCTCGTCACCTGGATGCCGGCCGGAACCATCTGTTCGAGATCCATCATGACCGCTGTCCAGCTGAACGCTTTATGGGCAAACAGTGCATTCAGAAACTGGGACCGCTCCAGCACACCCATATTCTGCGGCTGGTGCATGCGCGCCTCATTGGCGGCGCGCTGCTGCTGGTAAGCTTCCGTCCGCGCCTTCAATGCGTTCATCTGCTGAGCCGCCGCAGCGGCGCGCGCGCTCAGCCCATGTACGTAGTACCCCAAAAGCAGCGCCAGCAGCGAAAGTCCGGCGATCGCCAGGCGCAGCTTCGCATGAAGCGGCCGAAGCTCGGTAAACGGGCGTGTCGCGAGATTGATCGAAATTCGCATCGGCTTAGCTCCGCAACGCTCCCCGCACGCTCGCCATCCACCCGTGCGGCACACGGGTGGAAGCCGCGCCCGCTCCGAGCATCGCCGGCTCGATCATCTCGCGAATCCGAATCTCGTCCCGGCTGAATCCGGCGCTCATCAGCAAGGCACCGAGCGCCTCGGCTCCCAGCGTCCCAGCTGTCAGGACCTCGCCCGGTGGCAGACGCAGCGTGTCTTCAAAGTACGCCGTCGCCACGCTGATCGCCTGCGTCACCTCGCGCGCCGCCGCCGACATCCGCTGCGGCTCGAGCCCCGGCGCATCCGCGACCGACGACGAAGTCACGATCGCCTCGGCCAGCGCCTCCGCTTCCACCTCCGCGGCAATCTGATCCGCCAGCTGCTGCGTTGTCGCAGCCGCCTGCGGAGACAAGTCCTCGTCCTCAAGTAGGCCGTACCCCTGCACCGGCTGCTGCCGCGCCCACTCGCCCGTCGAGCTCTCCACATCCACCAGCGGCAAGGCCAGCAGCTGCGACGGAACCTCCGGAACGAACGTCTCGACCGGCACCATCGGCATCTCGTGCAAACCCTCCGCGGCCAGATCGACTGTCCGATGCAGCAGCAAAAGCCCCGCCTGCACAATCGCCGTAGTCACCGAGGTCTCCCCCGCGTTCACCAGCAGCGTGGCGGTCTCCATCGAGATCATTCCCGCGCACGCGGCCAGGGTCGAGGGCAACACCGCCCCCGGCTCAAAGCCCGCCTCGCGAACCACCGACTCATACTCCGCCAGCACCTCCCGCGGCACCGCAACCGCCAGCACCCGCACCAGATCCTTGGTCGAAGACATACTCTGATAGCTGACCACTGCGTCCTCGGCATCGAACGGCAACAACTTCTTCAGCCGGAACCGCACCACCGGCAGCGCGTCCACCGGCTTCGGCGGAAGCGTGTCGAAGTCCAGCAACAGCACCCGGGCCGCCGCGTCGGGAATCACCAAGGTCGTGTCCCGCTCTTTCAGGGCGACTGCCTCGAGCGCCTTTCGCACCGCAGCCACCGTGACTGGCCGCCCAGGCACGTTGCCGGCCTTCAAACCGGGAACCACAACTCCCTCCGGAAATACCGAGTAGGCGATCGCCGCAAGCACCGCCTCCCCGTCGTCAGCGCGCGCCGCCACGACGCCCTCGGGGCGGATCTCGATCGCAAGCCGCGGACGGCTGCCAAGCGATGTAGGCAGAAGAGCCATGCGTTCCTTAGACTACCTTCTCCAGACTACCTTCTCCCTGGCCCGAGAGCGGTACACTACCGGCCCGCCTCGATGAACGTCACCTTGTTGATCTCTTTCAGCGTCGTCACACCGTCCCGCACCCGGTCGAGCGCCGAATCCCGCAAAAACGCCATCCCCTTGTCCCGAGCCTTCTTGCGAATCTCAGAGCCCGGCTTCTTCGCCAGCAGCATTTCGCGGATCTCGTCGTCCAGCTCGAGCAACTCGTGAATGGCGGAGCGCCCGCGGAAGCCCGTATCCGCGCACTCCATGCAACCCGCGCCCTCACGAAAACGGAAGCCGCGCCACTGCTCCGGCTCGAGGCCGCTCGCCAGCAGCTCGGCGTCCGAGTAGAGCACGTCGCGCACGCAGAACTCGCACACCGTCCGCACCAGGCGCTGCGCCAGAATACAGTTCAACGCGGAAACAAAGTTGTAGGGTTCGACGCCCATGTTCAGGAAGCGCCCGAGCACGTCGACCACGTTGTTGGCGTGGACGGTCGTAAACACCAGGTGCCCGGTCAGCGCGGAGTTGATCGCGATCTGCGCCGTCTCCGCGTCGCGGATCTCACCGACCAGGATCTTGTCCGGGTCGTGCCGCAGAATCGACCGCAGCCCGCGCGCAAACGTCAGCCCCTTCTTCTCGTTTACCGGAATCTGCGTGATGCCCCGAATCTGGTACTCGACCGGGTCCTCGATCGTGATGATCTTGTCCTCCTCGCTCTTGATCTCGTTCAGCGCCGCATAGAGCGTCGTCGTCTTGCCGGAGCCGGTCGGCCCAGTCACCAGCACCATTCCGTACGGCTCCTTAATATAGCGGCGGAACCGTTCCAGGTCTTTCGCCGCAAACCCGACTACATCGAGCGAGAGTTTCGTGAACTTCTCGCTCATCGACTCCTTGTCCAAAACACGCAGCACGGCATTCTCGCCATGCACGGTAGGCATGATCGACACGCGGAAGTCGATCAGCCGCCCCTTGTACCGCACCCGGAAGCGTCCGTCTTGCGGCACGCGGCGCTCCGCAATGTCCAGCTCCGACATAACCTTAATGCGCGACAGAATCGTCTGGTGATGCTCGCGCGCGATCGGCGCCATCGCCTTTTGCAGCACGCCGTCAATACGATACTTCACGATCAGCGAGTCGTCCTGCGTCTCAAGATGGATATCGGACGCACGGCGCTCGAGCGCGGTAAAAATCGTCGTGTCCACCAGGCGGATGATCGGCGAGATGTCCTCGCCCGCTGCCAGCCGCTCCATGGAGATGTTTTCGTCGGAGTTTTCTTCAGACGAAAGCACGTCGAAGGCCAGGCCCTCGGACGCCTCATCGAGCACACGCTGCGACTGCTCCGTCTTCTTCAGCAGATCGGTAATCTGCGAGAGCGTCGCCACCCGCGTCACTAGCCGCGTGCCCAGCAGCCCCGAAATCTCATCGAGCACCATCAGCTTCGAGGGGTCCGACACCGCAATCGCCAGCCGCCCGCCCGCTTGCTCGAGCGGCACAAAGTTGTAGCGGAACATCATGTCCACCGGCACGCTCTTGAATAATTCGTGCTGGATCTTGAAGTTTTTGAGGTCTACGAACTCGGAGTGATAGCGCCGCGCCAGAGCCTTCGCCCGGTCCGTCTCATCGAGCGCCAGTTCATTGACAGGGTAAGGAAGTGCGATCGGGGTGGCCATGAGAGTTAAGACTCCGCTTTCCGTAACACGTTAGAGCGCGGCTACCAGATGCACTCTACCTCTTTCGAGGCATGGATCTCCTTATCGGCCGTTATTAACAGAAGTCCATGCACCACAGCCGTCGCCCCGATGATCCGATCAGCCGGATCCCGCGGGTAGTTCAGAGTGAACAGCATCGACCGTGCCGCGATTGCACCAGTCAGTGGAACAACCCGGAAGCTCTCCTCGATGCGCCGCAGATGATCCGTAAGCGGCCCTCTCAGCTTCAGCCGTCCGCGCGTCGCAACCATCGCCACCTCCCACAACGTCTGTCCGGCAATCGCAACGCCCTTACTCTCCCGGCTCACCTCACGGATCGTATCTGCCGCGCGCTTCGACAGCCGGCCCTTGTCCGTCAGCAGCCAAAGAAGTACCTGCGTGTCGAGCAGGATCATTCGACGCTGGCCAGCAGCGCTCGCTCAAATTCGTCCAGCTCCTCATCCGTATAAAACGGGGCCGTGATGTCTCCGACGATCTCCATGCCCGGAAACCGAAAGGCATCCAGCGGATCAACATCGTCCGGAAGATCGAGAGGCATCAGCTTGGCCACGGGCTTGCCGTTCTTCGTGACCAACACCGGCTCCCGCTTTGCCTGCACCTCGTCCATGACTGTTAGGCACTGCGCTTTGAACTTCGCCGCTGCTATGATCCTCATAGAACCTCCCGCAATGTGGTCATCTTAGCATGGTCACTTCCAAGGCCTACTGTCCCCCATTTGCACTCAAGCTGAAGATTGGCAGATATAGCGCAATCAGAATAATCACCACCACCAACCCCATCACCACCAGAATCAGCGGCTCAATCAGGCTCATCGCGGCAGTCAGATTTGTCTGCACGTCTTCCTCGAAGAACTCTGCCACCGAGTTCAGCATCTGCGGCAGCGCGCCGGTTGACTCGCCCACCTCGATCATTTCGACCGCCAGCTCCGGAAAGACCTTGGTTGAGGCCAGTGACGCCGACAACCCGCGCCCCTCACGCACCGTCTCGACCGACCGGAACACCGCCCGGCTGATCTGCCGCGAATCGATCGCCTTCGCCGCCGTCTCAAGCGACGGAACCAGCGGCAGCCCGCCCGTCAGCAGCGTAGACAGCGTCCGCGCAAACAGCCCTACCTGATATTTCAACCAAACATTTCCAAACACCGGCAGGGCGATCCGCACCCGGTCCACCGCCGTCGCGCCCGACTCGGTTTTGGTCCAGCGGTAGAACAGAAACAGCAGCATCGCCACTACCACGCCCGCATAAATCCCGTAGCTTTGCGCGTAGTGCCCCGAAGCCAGCAGAAAAACCGTCAACGCCGGCAGCGCCGTCCCCAGCTGGTCATAAAGTTTCGCAAACTGCGGCACCACAAACGTGATCAGAAAAATGAACAGGCCGATGACCATGACGATCAGCAGCGAGGGATAGATCAAACTTGCCTGCAGCTTCTTACGAAAGGTCAGTGAAACCCGCTGAAAATCCAAAAATCGCTGCAGGACCTCTTCTAAATTGCCCGACCGCTCTCCTGCCAGCAGCGTTGTCGTGTACACGATCGGGAACCCGCCCTGCGCCTCAAATGCCGCCGAAAGCGACTCGCCTGTCTTCACCCGCGTGGCCACATCCTCCAACTGTCCCCGAAAATTGGCAATCTTCTGCCTACGCCCCAGCAGCTCCAGCGAACCCAGGATCGGCAAGCCCGCACGGATCAACGTGAGAAACTGCTGGTTGAAGATCAGAAACGTATCGAGCTTCACCTTTTTCTTGCGGCCATCGCCCCCCAGCAATCCCTTGGCTTTGACCGAATAGACAAAGTAGCCGGACTGCGTAAACCGCGCTCGCAGCTCCTCGGCCGTAGCCGCGGCATGCGTCTGCTCCTGCACCCTGCCCCGCTCATCGGCCAGCCGTACGGTGTATTCCGTCAACCCGTATCTCCATTCGTCCAAGTAGAAGCGATGCTTATCTTCTTAGACAATGGCACCTCTTCGACGTTATCGGCAACAGGAAAGGGCGCTCTGCACTACGAGCGCCCTTTCGAAGCTTTGCACCTCTTCTAACTGTCTAAACGCTGAAGCTCGAGCCGCATCCGCACGTACTCTTCACCGTCGGATTTTCGAATTTAAACCCTGCCGCCTCAAGCGTCTCCACATAGTCCACCGTGCAGCCGTTCAGGTACATGGCGGAGGTCGCGTCGACGAACACCTTCAAATCGTCGAACCGCAACACCTTGTCCATCATCCCGCTCTGGTTCTCAAACGACATCGAATACTGAAACCCGGAACAGCCACCGCCCACCACGCCAATGCGCAGCCCAGCAGGAAGCGGATCCTGCGTCGCCATAATTTCGCGCACCTTGCCGATCGCTGCGTCCGTCAACTTGACCGGAGTGGCCGGCGCCGATGGCGCAGCCTCAACGACCTCAGGAACAATAGAAGCTGTAGACATGAGTGACTCTCCTTAAAGCGCGTGACCCTTCCAGTGTAGCTGTCGACGATAGCAGCAGCAACTGTCTCTTCATAAGATGTATCTGGCGACAGAGCGATGCATGTGCGATTCGCTCCCGGTTGCAGAGGCAACGTTCTCGCATAAGGGAGCATGTCGCTGCTCACTTCCTGGCCGATGTCTTCATCCGCACCTTCGGCATCACGCAGCCTACCGAGAAGACCCGCAAGCAGACAGCGCTCTTTATCGCAGCTTTGCTGCTCCTCTTCTGGGGACAATCCTCGTAGTCGGCTCCTGCTGCACGGCATTTGGAATAGCTTTCCCAAAATGGGAAATTAAGAAAAAAATCCGTTGCAAAATGACACAGTAGGGGTATGCTTCTCCTGCAAGACGATCCGAAGTTGTAGAAGCCTCTACAACCCAAAGCTCGGATCGAGCTGTCAAGCTAACCCCAACCGGGTATGGAGATTTGCCATGACACTGAATCCTGTTCTACTTACTCTCTGGGCGGTTCTCTCCGCATGCTTCATCGCCCTGCTCATCTATCGCAGCCAGCTATCCCGGTATGAGGATGAAAAGCTTTACCTCAACGAGGGCGAAGCGCGCCAGCAGGAGAGTCACCGCTCCATCGTCCGCCGTATTAATACCATTCAGCCGGTTGTCCGCATCATTGGCGGAGCCGCCAGCCTGGTTACCCTCTGCGCAGTCGGCATCTACGTCTGGAACGCCTGGCAGAGTATTCAATAGCCTCTGTCCTCCCGTCCGATCCGCCCGGATTCCAGTTCGCGGCGGATCGTTCTTCCTCCCGAGAACGACTCGCTCTATCGCTCGCTGTCCAGGTGCGTCATCGCCTGTTTGTCATAGCGTGTACCGGCAACCTCGCTCGCCGGCACGGCCTGTTCGAGCGCCTGCAGCTCCTCTTCGCTCAGCCGCAGTTCGACCGCGCCCAGAATCTCCTCCACCTGCTTGACGGTGCGCGCCCCCAGGATCGGCACAATCTGCTCGCCGCGGCTGAGTACCCAGGCAATCGCCATCTGCACCGGCGACACGCCGCGCTCAACCGCCAGCTCCCGCAAGGCAGCCGCCAGGGTCTGGTTCTTGCTCAGGTTCGCACCCGTAAAGCGCGGCAGAAATTTGCGAAAGTCCGACTTCTCCGTCGGCAGCGCTCCCGTCAGCAGTCCGCGGCCGAGCACCCCATACGCCGTCACGCCGATCCCCAGCGCCTCCAGGCCCGGGATCACCTTCTCTTCCATGCCGCGCGTCGGCAACCCATACTCCAGCTGCACATCCGTAATCGGCATCACCGTCTGCGCCCGTCGCGCCGTCTCCACGCCCACCTCGGAGAGCCCAGCTTGCCGCACAAACCCCTGCTTGACCATCTCGGCCACGCCGCCCATCATCTCCTCAATCGGAATCTTGTCATCCAGCCGCGCCGGCCGGTAGATGTCGATCTGCCGCACGCCCAGGCGCACCAGCGAGTACGCCAGGAAATTCTTCACCGCCGCGGGCCGTCCTTCAAAACCCGACCACGCCCCCGACGGCGTCCGCATCGCGCCAAACTTCACGCTCAGCACCACGCCCTCCCGCGCCGAGGACCCCAGCTCCCGCAACGCCCGCCCGATCAGCAGCTCATTGTGCCCCATCCCGTAGAAGTCGCCGGTGTCAATCAGCGTCACTCCGCCCGCAATGGCCGCATGAATGGCTCGCACCGACTCCGCGTCGTCCGTCGTCCCATACATGCCAGACATGCCCATGCACCCGAGGCCGATCGCGGAAACTGTCTGACTTCCAAGCTGGCGCTGCACCATCGAGTACTCCTTATCCACAGCTCGATCTTATAAGCCATCGCATGAGGAGCGGCTAAAAATTTTCTCTTCTCAGCCGCTTGTGCGTACGACAGAAACCAGCATTCTCTGGCAGAGTTCTTCCATGACCTCAATCACCCCAACTTCGCCAACCTAAACGTGACACAAAGCAACGCCGGAAATTTCGGCCAGATCACCTCATTGGCGGAACAGGTCTTCGGCGACGCTGCGAACGCCCGGACCCGGACACCAGGTTCCGAGGAACCGTGACGTCTATTTGCGTTTCGCTCGCGAGCGGCTGCGCTTTACTCGCTCATCGTGCAGAACCGTGTTCAGGGGACACATGGATCGAAAGCGGGCAAGGCAGTCTGGAATCTCCTGCCGGCTCGCCACAAGCGGCGTATCCGGACAGCGTGGTGACACCGCCGCCGCGGTCGCGACCCGGCCTTTTTTGCGCGGCTACGCCACTTTCCAGCATTCCGGAGTCTTCGGAGCATCGGACCCCCGGGGGCGGACTCGAAACGGGCGATTCCTTCTCCACGTAGGCCACCTCGGCGTTTGACAAAGAAGCACATGAGGAACGGCTCTGCCCTAAGCGATCAGAAGACGGAACGGAGGCAAGTCGGATCTAGAGTGTCTCGCCATACGCCAAGGATTCACTTGGCAAGATGCTCTCTTAGTTGACAGACGCTTTGGCGAAGGTCTGCTTTCCAGGTGGCCGCGAGTCGTGCCGGCCGGCGTCAGAAAGATCATGTGCGTCCTAAATTTGAGGTCTGCGGAGACAGACATTCGCGCCGTCCGGAACAGGGCGAGCGTTGCCTCTTCGTAGCGCCGCTGATTTGATCGACGATCATTCGACCAGCGCGAGCGGCAATGAAGAGCCAAGGCATGAAAGGAGTCGTCGATGTGTCGGTGCTGGGAAGAGGCACGGAGCTCACGAAGAAATTGCCGGAGATCATGGTGCCGAGCGCAATAATGCTAACCGGAATGCCGGAACCGGCCGAGGGTACGACGATGGAGTGGTTGCATGGAAGCCTCAATAGAACAACAGGCCAGACTATCTGCCCGCCTAAAATTGAAGGCGGTACGACTGGCTATACAGCGTTGACACCGCCATCGACGAACAGCTCCACGCCGGCTATATAGCTGGAGTCAGCAGACGCGAGAAAAACAGCTGCTTTCCCGATTTCACTGCCTTTGCCTATGCGTGTGATCGGCACCATGTTAGTGATATAGTCGCGGACCTGTTGATTGCTGCCCATTGTGGACGCATTGCCTGCCGTATCGATCGGCCCAGGGCTGATGACATTGACACGAGGACCTACACCCTTCAATTCGGCGGTGAAGGTGCGAGCGAAGCTACGTATGGCGGCTTTGGTCGCTCCGTACACGGACATGCCAGGAAATCCCGAACTGCCGATGAAGGATCCATTCAAAATAATCGAGCCATTCTTGTCCATCAATGGGATTGCCTTCTGGATGGTGAAGAAGACTCCCTTCGTATTGATATCGACGCACTTATCATAAAAGTCTTCGGTGACCTTGTCGTAGGGCATCTGTTCATATATCCCTGCATTTGCAAAGACAACGTCGAGCTTGCCTTTCTTCTGCTTGATCTCCGCATACATCCGGTCCAGATCGTCTAGTTTCCCGGCATCCGCCTGGATTGCCGCCGCACCTTCGCCCAACTCTTCTACCGCTTTATCAAGCTGAGGCTTTCTGCGACCTGTGATAAACACGAAGGCGCCCTCGCGTAGGAACTCCTTTGCCGTATCGAAGCCCATACCTTCACTTGCGCCTGTAATCAAAGCGATTTTGCCGTCCAGCTTTCCCATCGAAGTCTCCTGTCAGGTGCAATCTGGAGATTGGATGAACTCGAGACTTCAATCGAATTGATCGATCCGATAGAAGTCTTGCCTATTTCTCTAAATTTTAGATCGTGTACAGCTACTTTGCGTCGAATGGAAGAGGAGGGGAATGCCTACAGAGACTCGATTAGCGGAACTCATTCATGAGTTGTGTCCAACGGATGGCTCTCATGGAACCGCCATCGAAGGCTTGTATCTTACCCGATGCTCCACGACAGAGGCGCCCCGAAATTCTCTTCACACAGCTGTTTTTTGTGTCGTCGCGCAAGGAGTCAAGTCCACTCTGCTGAAGGAACAACGCTTCCTCTACGATCCAAACAAGTATCTTCTGGTCTCGCTTGATCTCCCCCTGGTAGGCCAGATCGAGGAAGCGAGCCCTGCTAAGCCATTTCTTGGGATGAGCCTGGTGCTTGACTTTGAGGAGATCGGTGCGCTGATGCGGGAAACTGCGCTCCCGCATGAGAACGCTCCGCCACTGCGGCCCGCACTGATGGTCGGCTCAATGGATGATGACTTGCTTGACGCGGTTATTCGGCTCACCACGCTTCTGAAGAAGCCGAATCAGATCGCTGTGCTTGCGCCACTCGTTCGGCGAGAGATCTTCTACAAGCTTTTGCTGAGCGAGCAGGGCGGCTTATTGCGACGAATGACTGCAGACGGCGGTAACATCCAGCGCGTCGCTGCCGGACTCGCATGGCTAAGGCGCAACGTTGCCAGACCTATTCGTATGGAAGAACTTGCTCGCGAGATGCGAATGAGTCCTTCCGGCATGCATAGCTGGTTTCGTGCCGTCACCTCGCTGAGCCCGCTGCAGTACCAGAAGCAGCTTCGCCTCCAAGAGGCTCGTCGCATATTGTTCTCAGAGGCGCTCGATGCAGCTACAGTGAGCAGACAGGTCGGTTACGAGAGCCCCTCTCAATTCAGCCGCGAATATCGGCGTTTTTTCGGCTTTCCTCCCATGCAAGACATGGAGCGCCTACGTGCCGCTCAGCTTGCTAACGATTGCTGATCGAGCGATCAACAGGAAGTCGTCGCTTTGTTCCGAACCCGAATTCGTGTTGTTGGAAAACGATGCACCGGGGCGACCGTCATCGAAGGGCGCGTGTGTGGAACTTTGCTCAATCGTTGTCTCCGGAAACCTAAACGCAGCCAAGGTGCCTTTTTGCGAAAAGAGTACAGGTGCTCCCATATTGAGTTTGCGGGGACCTAAGCGGCACCAGCGGTATCGAGGCAGAAATGGCGGCAGTGTTCGGAGCGAACTCCACGGCAGATGAGGTGCTGGCAGGAGTATCCTGGATCGATTCAGACTGAAACCGTACAGAAATCATTGATTCTCTTGGAGGCGGAAAAGAAGCGGCGCTTGCGTCCTTTCAATGGAAAACCATTCCCCAAGGGGCCAGCAATAACCGTATGGGCAGGAATTGTCGCACCGGCATCCGAGATTGCAGCGCGCTACTGCGAAGATTGTCCTGTTGCTGACATCGTGGACGATGCAAAATCGCAGACCGGCGTACGCTCCTATGCTTTAATGCTGAAACCGCCAAGGCACTCTGGACGATAGCCGAAGAGATGGTCGGAGCACGCTTCCCCATGCTGTACGAATGAGTAACTAGACCCCAGCCAAGAGGTTCACTCTTGCCCGATTGAAACAGATCTTGGTTCTGAAGATTTTGTGTTGGTCCCGGTACGACAGCTTTTCAGAAGCAACTTGCCCGCGGCTCGCGGGGTTCTGATTCCACTGTCAGAACTCTAACGGTACGCCCGGATCGATCATAGGCGACTCGTGGGCTGACAAGATTCCACGTATTCACTTTTGGTAATCCCGAGCTGCGGCTTTGTGTGACTACGCGGCATGCGTTGAGACACCAAGGTTGCAACCCGGTTTCGGGACCACTGCAAAGGATTGCACCCGCTTGCACCGGAAGAGAGTGCAAAGTATCCCAAAATATCCTAGTTTCTGAAAGCGCAAGCCGGCGCCTAGGAGTCGCTTTGCTTAATTCTTGTAAGTATAGATTTTCTTGGTGGCCCGGGCAGGAGTCCAACCTGCGACCTTCGCGTTAGGAGTGCGCTGCTCTATGCAACTGAGCTACCGGGCCACTGGGGCTAGTGTATCGCAGGGCGGGTGGTAAACTTAGGGGAACGCTATGCCGCAGATTACACGCAGAACAGCCGCAAACGTCAACATCGGTGGGGTGGTGGTGGGGTCGGCCGCGCCGGTGGTGGTGCAGTCGATGACCAACACGGATACGGCGGATGTGGAGTCGACCGTCCAGCAGATTGCGGCGCTCGCTCGGGCCGGGTCCGAGATGGTGCGCATCACGGTCAATAACGATGAGGCGGCACGGGCCGTGCCGGCGATCGTGGCGGGGATCGCGGACAAGGGCTGGAAGACGCCGATCATTGGGGACTTCCACTACAACGGGCACCTGCTGCTGCGGAAGTATCCCGAGTGTGCGCGGGCTCTGGCGAAGTACCGCATCAACCCGGGCAACGTGTCGATCGGGCGCAAGGATGATGACAACTTCCGCACCATGATCGAGGTCGCAGTCGAGCACCAGAAGCCGGTGCGGATCGGCGTGAACTGGGGGTCGCTCGACCAGGCGCTCTTGACCCGCATGATGTCGGACAACGCTCAGCTTGCGCAGCCGCGCGAGGCCCGCGACGTGATGATGGAGGCGATGGTCGTGTCCGCGCTCGACAACGCCGAGGCCGCCGAGCGCTACGGTCTGCGGCGGGATCAGATTATTTTGAGTGCGAAGGTGTCGGGGGTACGGGACCTGATCGATGTCTACTCGGAGCTGGCGCGGCGGTGTGATTATGCGCTGCACCTGGGGTTGACCGAGGCTGGGATGGGGATGAAGGGCGTCGTCGCCTCGACGGCGGGGCTGGCGCCGTTGCTGCTGGCCGGGATTGGCGATACGATCCGGGTCTCGCTGACGCCTACTCCGGGTGGGGATCGGAGTGAGGAGGTGCGCTGCGGGCAGCAGATCCTGCAGTCGCTCGGGATTCGGAGCTTTATGCCGCAGGTGACGAGCTGCCCGGGGTGTGGAAGGACTACGTCTACTTATTTTCAGGAGTTGGCGGAGCGGATTCAGAATTATTTGGTGGAGTCTATGCCGGAGTGGAAGAAGGTGTACCCGGGGGTGGAGGAGCTGAAACTGGCGGTGATGGGGTGCATCGTGAATGGGCCGGGGGAGTCCAAGCATGCCAACATCGGCATCTCGCTGCCGGGGACGTTCGAGGAGCCCAAGGCTCCGGTGTACGTCGATGGCAAGCTGTTCGTGACGCTCAAGGGCGATCATATCGTCGAGGAGTTTCAGGTCATCCTGGACGAGTATGTGGAGAAGCGATACGGGCGGGTGGCGGTCGAGGTCTAGGTACGCCCCCCTCCCCCCTCAAGTACCTAAAGTCTTCGATCTAGATACTTTAAGTCTGGACTTCTGGTCTGGACTTCGATCCGAACCGAAAAGCCAATCCGGGGATTCTGGCTTCGCCAGAATGACGGCGGGTGGGTGGCCGGCTGATCCGTTTGGTTTCTTTTCTTCTGTTTCTATTCTACCAAGGTGGTGGGGGGAACTATGCCAGGTTTTTTGCAGGCGTAAGTCTATGTGGGGCATAGGTTTGTGAGCGAATTGGAAGGCGTGGGGGGTTGACAGGTTCCCTGCCCCGGGTCTGTGTGCGAGGATGCAGCTATGCAGACAGACGCAGGGACCGTGGAACAGGTGGAGGTGAGCCATCGGCTGCCGCGGCAACTGGCGCTGCGGGACCTGGTGCTGACGCAGATCCTGACGGTGGTGGGCAGTTCGTGGGTGGGGATCGCGGCGGGGCTGGGGCGGGCGCAGGCGGTGGTCTGGCTGGCCGCGATGGGGCTGTTTTATGTGCCGATGGCGGTCTCGGTGTACTTCCTCAATCGGGAGATGCCGCTCGAGGGCGGGCTGTATGTGTGGGCGCGCACGGCGTTTGGGGATCTCGGCGGGTTTATGACCGCGTGGAATGTGTGGGCGTACGGGCTGGCGGTGATCGCGGCGCTGCTGTTTCAGGTTCCGAAGGAGTTTGCGTACATGATCGGGCCCTCGGCGGCGTGGCTGCCGGAGAATCATGTCGCCGTGCTGGGGTTTGTGGCGGTGCTGGTGCTGGCGTTGGCCTGGGCGGCGTTTCGCGGCCTCGCGCTGGGCAAGTGGATCTTCAACCTGAGCGGCGTGGCGATGCTGGCGGTGTTCGGGCTGCTGATTCTGACGCCGTTTTGGGCAAAGCTGCATGGCGAGCCGATCCATTACGTGCCGCTGGCGATGCACCTGCCGCATGTGGATCTGGTGTCGCTGGCGCTGATGGGGCAGATGTTCGGGGCGCTGTGCGGTCTTGAGTACATTGCGATCCTGGCGGGGGAGACGAAGGCGCCGGGCCGGGCGATCGGGCAATCGGTGCTGATTGCGTCGCCGATCATCTGCGCGATGTTCATCTTTGGCACGGGCGCGGTGGTGAGCTTTCATGAGCTGCATCCGGGGGTGGCGATCGACTATACGGCGCCGATTCCGCAGACGCTGCGGATGGCGCTGGGGGATAACGGCGCGGTGGGCGCACTGGCGGGGGTGGCGATCCTGCTGATGCAGATCCGCATCCTGGGCGCGGCGAGCTTTATCTTTGCGGGGGTGACGCGGCTGCCGATGACGGCGGGGTGGGATCACCTGGTGCCGGAGTGGTTTACGCGGCTCGACCCGCGCTACCGGACGCCGGTGAACTCGATCTGGTTTTCTGCGGCGGTGATTGGGGCGCTGCTGGTGTTTGCGAGCGTGGGGGTGAAGGCGGCGGAGGCGTTTCAGGTGTTGAACAATGCGTCGTCGGAGCTGTACTCGCTGGCGTACCTGGCGATGTTTGCGATCCCGGTGGTGGGGGCAAAGGCGCTGCGGCGGAGGCTGCCACGATGGGTGGCGTGGAGCTCGGGTGTGGGTTTTTTGGCGACGTCGTTTACGTTTTTGCTGACGGCGTATCCGTTTGTAGATGTGGTGAATGCGAAGGGGTATGCGGCGAAGATTCTGGGGACGACGCTGGCGGCGAATGGGGTGGGGTATGGGTTTTATCGGGGGCGGCGGGTGGGGTGAAGAGTTTTCAAGTAGGCGAGTTTACAGCCAAGTCCGGTATTCGTTACTGCTTTCCTCGTTGCCGAATGCTAGAACTAAGCATGCTTCCTGACTTCCCGAAATCCAAAGCAGATGTATTGCGTCAGATCTCCCGGTCAATATCGGCCCTTGAAAAAGAACAGCACCCCATCTTAGCTCAAATAAAGACCTTCACCCGGCACGAGGGTAGCGTTATGGATTTCGAGCAGGTTGGCTTTGGCAGAAAGCAGCAAAGCACGGAGATACATGAGGTATCCGTAGAGCTACGATACGATGAGGTACCCACGCTAATCGGAAATATGCTGCTTATGAAACTCAGGCTTCTTGCGGATCAATCAGGTGCGATGAAGATGAAGTCACTTTTTGCAAGGATGGAAGAAGCAACAGAACAGACGGGTAATAGGCTTAATGCTGAAGGTAAACCAATAGATGGCAGGATGCTGCTGGATATGATTGACATGGCAGAAGGAGCTTTCGATAAAGCAGGACAACCTACCAACTCTTTCGTAGTACATCCAAACTTAATGCCGTCTCTAAAAAAAGCTTCAGAGGAGGTGGACAATGACCCAAGACTCAAGCAAAGACTCAACTCAATTAACGCAAAACACTTTCAGCAGTGGGTTGATCGGGAGAATAGTCGAAAATTGGTTGACTAAGGCTACGGAGCGCGGCTATCAAATCGCATTTTGTCAATTGCTCGCTGCTGAAGGCGAAGAACTTCTCTATATAGCAAGTCATGGACCCTTCGAACAGGGCAAAGACATCATCACCCGATTGGCGAATAAGAGCCTAAGAGCCTATCAACTGAAAAGCGGAGACATTCGCTTGGCTGACTGGCGCGCCATTGACAAGCAAATCAACAACCTAGTAGAGCTTCCCGTCAACATTCCACAATCTCCGGGACTTATGGACCACGTTCCTTTTTTTGTCACGAACGGCCGAATTGAAGATGTGGTACTTGCTTACATCACTACTGCCAATCTTGGATGGAAAGATCGAAGGTTCCCGCACTCACTCGAAGTTCTTGAGAGATCTCAGCTAGTACACCGCTTTGTAGCTGTCCACGGAGCGTACTTACCCCATGAAGCGAGAGAATTTCAGCTGTTCCTGACTCTGCTACTGGGTGACGGAGCTGCCCCAATTGACAAAGCTTCGCTTTCTCTGCTCTTACAAAGTGTGATCTCCTTTGCAGACGGTTCCTCAAATAAGGACGTATCCCGTTCGCTGGCTAGCGCTGTTCTTATTACCAGCTATATACTGGGGGCTGCTGAAGAAAAGAATAATCATTTCGCACTTTTTGAGGGCTGGACAATACTCGCGTCTCATGTTCTCGCTGCGGCTACTAAGTTCTCTCTCGAAACAAAGCTTTGGGAATCTTCTTTTGACTTAGCAATGTTGGGTGCTAATCGAGCATTGGATTCCCTAACAGACGAGTGTAAGGTGCGGCAACATTTCATTGAAGGAGCGTCCATGGCGGATGGGTATTTCTACGGCTCACGTCAGCTGATTCTGGCAGGACTTTTATCAGCGTGGGCTCTTTCGAGAAGAGAGGCTAAACTGCCGCCCGATGAACAGGTTGAGAAAATAATCCGTGAACGCATTCCGGAATGCTTCGTATGGGGTGAGTCCGCAGCCCCTTTTATCTGCGTTACCGCACTCGAGCTTGAACAACAATGCATGCAGCCTTTGGCTGAACGACTCGTATCTGATTACATGCACTTGCTGGTTCTCTGCAATTCAGAGGGCTACAGAGGTCTCCCAGACAGTTTCGTTACTGTAGAGGATTCGCTACGATATCGCCACAACATCGGAGAACAGGAAGTGGAAAGCTATCAGGGTTTTTCACATACTTGCGAAGTGGGGATCGATTTTCTTGCGAGACGTTGGTGTCGGCGTTCACTAAGTGGCTTGTGGGAAGGTATCACAAGACTTTCACTCGATTCTTCAGTTCCGCAGAATGCATGGGAATGGTTCTTTTGGAGGTCTGATTCGGCGGTTTTGAATAGCTCTATAGCGGGCCAGCCACAGAGCTGGATGTCGCTGGTAAAGCTTTCAAACAATCGCGATACTGGAACCTTGCCTAAACTGCTTCGAGAGCGGTATCAATTTGCACTGTTCTTCCCCCTCGTCTTCCCTCATCGCCTGACGCCTGTCACCTTTGCACTGATCGACTATCTTGTACATCCAGCTACCCCGAACGCCAACTGAGCTTGCGAGAAATATCAAAGCGGCTTAAGGAAGAAGGGGGCGGCGTTCTTTCTTAGCTCGGCGAGGGGGTAGAAGGTGCCTCGCCAGGTGACGCCTCCCTGGTGGAGGGTGACGATCATCGAGCGCAGCAGGGCGTAGATGTAGGCGGAGGCGGCGAAGGGGGCGAGCAGGACGTTCCAGGGGGAGAGGCCGGAGGGGCGGCTCATGAGGGTGTAGCCGAGGGCCATCGCGCCAAGGGTGACGGCGGCGGGGATGGTGAGGGGCCAGAACAGGAGAAGGACGAAGGGCAGGACGTTGAAGAGGGCGAGCCAGGCGCAGGCGACCAGCAGCAGCGAGGGGTGGAAGCGGAAGCCGGAGAAGATGTTCTTGGTCATGACGTTGACGAGGCCGCGGGTGCCGGAGGCCCAGTGGAGGGAGACCAGGCCGCGGCCGAAGGCGATGCGCTGGCGGAGGTGGGCGGCCTTGACGCGGCGGGCGAGGCCGAGGTCTTCGATGATCTCCATGCGGAGGGCGTGGAAGCCGCCGATGCGCTGGTAGGCGGAGGTGCGGATGAGGTTGAAGGCGCCGATGCCGATGGCGTCGCGGGCGCGGGGGTTAGCGACCTGCCAGGGGCGGGCGGCCCAGAGGGCGAAGATCTGGAAGAAGGCGAGGAGGGCGGCCTCGTCCCAGCGGCGGATGAGGGTGGTGGGGGGGAGGACGAGGTGGTCGGCGTGGGTGAGGACGGCGTGGGCGAGGGCGCGGCGGAGGGCGTCGGGGCGGAAGAGGACGTCGGCGTCGGTGAAGAGGAGGAAGTCGGGCGGGTGGGGGGAGCGGAGGGCGTGGTCGGCGGCGAGGGCCATGGCGTGGGTTTTGCCGAGCCAGCCGGGAGGGAGTGTGGTGATGTGGAGGGCTTCGAGGCGGGCGGGCTGGGGTTGGCTTTGGGCTATGGAGTTTAGGACGGGGCCGGTTTGGTCGGTGCTGCGGTCGTTGATGGCGAGGATGTGGAGGTGGGGGTAGTCCTGGGCGAGGAGAGAGTGGAGGCAGGCGGGGAGGTCGGCCTGCTCGTTGCAGGCGGGGACGATGACGGTGAGCGCCGGGGAGCTGGGTGGGGTGAGGTCGTGCTCGGGGAGGAGGAGGTTGGGGATGGAGGGGAGGCCGCGGAGGGCGGCGAGGGAGCGGGAGGCCCAGGTGAGGGCGACGAGCCAGGCGAGGGTTTCGAAGGCGGGTTTTAGGGGGAGGTGCACCTTTCCAAGGGTCTCACTTCCCTGCTGCGGGTGGGAGTGGCTTGTTGATGGGAGAAAGGTCAGGCGGGTTGGGGAGCTGGGTCGGCTTCGGGGGTGAAGGAGGTGGCGTGGCGGGCACCGAGGAAGAAGATGGCGGCGCCGAGGAGAAGGGCAAGGAGGGTGGAGCCGAGGCCGTCGGCGAGATTGGAGCGGTCGCTGATGAAGCCGATGAGGGTGGGGGAGCAGGCGTCGCCGAGGGCGTGGATGGCGAGGAGCTGGCCGGCGAGGGCGGTGGCGCGGATGCCGGGCTGGACGGCGTTGACGGTGGCGGCGTTGACGGGGCCGGAGCCGAGAAAAATCAAGAAGATGGCGAGGGCGAGCGAGGGGACGGTGAGGGCGGCGGTGTGGAAGAGGTGCGGGCCGAAGAAGCAGACGAGCGCGGGGAAGAAGGCGGCGAGGGCGCTCCAGGCGGGGACGAGGTAGAGGGCGGCGGGGTTGGTGCGGGACCAGCGCTGGGCGAGGGTGCCGCCGGCGACGGTGCCGAGGAGGCCTCCGGCGACCGTGACGGCTCCCATGATGAAGGAGGCGGAGGACTGGGAGCGGTGGTCGAGGCGCTGGAGAAAGGTGGGCATCCAGATGGAGAGGCCGCCGATCGAGAAGGTGACGGCGGCGTATCCGCCGATGGCGCAGAGGTAGGCGGGGTTCTGGAGGAGGGAGCGGAGGGCGTGGCGGTTGGGGGCGGCTTTGGAGGCGGGGCTGCTGGCTCCGCGGGCGGGCTCGCGCATGAAGGCGGCGATGAGCAGCGCGAGGAGGATGCCGGGGAGGGCGGAGACGGTGAAGGACATGCGCCATCCGAAGTGCTGGCCGATGTAGCCCCCGGTGAGGAAGCCGAGCGCGGCGCCGACGGGGACGGCGATGTTGAAGATCGTGAGGACGCGGTTGCGCTGGTCGGGGGGGTAGAAGTCGGCGAGCAGGGCGGGGGCGAAGATGCCGAAGCTGGCCTCGCCGAGACCGAGGGCGGCGTGGCGGAGGTTGAGCGAGGCGAAGGTGTGGACGAAGGCGGTGAGAAGGTTGACCGAGCACCAGAAGAGCGCGGCGAGGACGATCATGGGCTTGCGCGGGAAGCGGTCGCCGAGCCAGCCGGTGAGGGGGGAGATGAGGACGTAGACGAGGAGGAAGTAAAAGGTGAGCGAGCCGAGCTGGGCGTCGGAGACGTGGAACTCGCCCTTGATCTGCTCCTGGACGCCGGCCAGGACGTAGCGATCGATGTAGTTGACGAAGTTGAGGGCGGTGAGGAGGGTGAGGGCCAGGGTGGCGCCGGCGAGGGTTTTAGTTGCGGGCTTGGTCACGCTCTGGGGGGCGGGCATGGGGGTGAGGATAGCAGGCGTATGGTGTGGATGGAGGATTCATGAGCGAGCAGAGGCCGCCGTTGCCGCCGTTCTCGATGGAGACGGCGAAGGAGAAGGTGCGCAAGGCTGAAGATGCGTGGAACACGCGGGATGCGGAGAAGGTGGCTCTGGCGTACACGGTGGATTCGCGGTGGCGGAACCGGGAGGAGTGGGTGGTGGGGCGCGAGGCGATTGTGGAGTTGCTCGAGCGCAAGTGGGCGCGGGAGCTCGAGTATCGGCTATGCAAGGAGCTTTGGGGGTTCCGGGAGAACCGGATGGCGGTGCGGTTTGTGTACGAGTGCCACGATGCGAGTGGGCAATGGTGGCGTAGCTTTGGGAATGAACTTTGGGAGTTCGATGAGCACGGGTGGATGCGGCGGCGGGAGGCAAGCATCAACGATGTGCGGATGGAGGAGGCGGAGCGGAAGTTTCGGTGGGAGCTGGGGGCTAGGCCGAAGGGGTGGGCGGGGCTTACGGAGATGGGATTGTAAGAAGTAGCTGACCAGCTGGATGAAGTAAGGTGAATGAGCGTGGCTAAGATCAAGCAGACACCCGTGTTTACCCGCTGGCTTTCCCATCTAAGAGACCGGGATATCGGGTGTACTTTATTAGAAGAGGGGACGAGTTGATCGTGCTGCTATGCGGCGGCGATAAAAGTTCTCAGAGTGACGATATCAAGGCTGCGAAGAAGCTTGCACATGCCTGGAGCTTGGAGAGTCAAGATGGCACTGAAGACGACGGAGTTTAAAGTAGCCGATTATCTGACTGAGCCGGTGGATGTTCATCACTATCTCGAAGCCGAGCTTGAGGAATACGAGCCTAAGTATCTGGCGCTTGCTTTGGAGGAGGTAGCCGAGGCTCGAGGAGGAGTGGACAAGCTATCTGCTCAAAGCGGCATTCCTGCAAGTGAGCTTGCGCATCCTGCCTCTTTGGGCGATGCCGCTGCTTTGGCGATTGCGCATCGATTATTGGAGGTCTATCGGCCTGAGGGTAGTTCGGCGAGCAGTGGTGTTACTCCTTCGCCAGTAAGAGTGCCGTCGTCGGTCGTGAGTTAGCTTAGTGCGCTGTTATCAGGTCAGATGCAACTGCAACCACGCCACTGATGTAAGACGATTTCTGAACTGTGGGTGCTTCATCCATAGAATCGGCGGCCAACTGTCTCGTCTGCCCCGATAGTAGTAAGGCACGCCGTCTACGTCAGCAGTGAGGAAGCCGTCCTCTTTCCCCTGCACGACCTGAAGAGCTTCGTAAAAGAAGTGGTCCGGATACCCTTCTGCGACGCAAACGATAAGCGTCGGCTGCACTCTTATGATCTCTTCCTGGAGAGACTCGACCGCAAGCTGACGTTGCGCTTCCGCCAAGTTGTTGTCCGGATTACCGGAGGCTGTGCCGATCTTACAGAGATTGCTCCATGCTATATTTTCCAGCTCGGTGCAGGACGGATTGACGGCCGCGCTCAAACGATGGGCAAGCGACCAAAAAGCAGCTCCATTACAGTTGAAGTATTCGGCGCTGGCGTTCTCAATATCAAACGGCCCACCGGTGGCTTTACCGATGTAGAGAATGCGTGTTTCTCCCGCGCATAGCTATCAGGAACGTGGCCAACGAACAAGCCTGCAAGCTTATCGGAATATTTCGGCTGCGACGAGAGTTCCGCGTGTAGATCGGTCCATCTCTGGATCGTCTCTGGAGACATGGTGGGCATGCGCGGAGTTTACCGGGAGCTATGCTGGAGGTAGAGCGTTTTCGGGACGGGGATAGGTGGCGGTAACTGTCGTCGAAATGCCGCCACGGGGGCGAAAATCGCCTTTGACGATGGCCCATTGCGGGTCGGTGGCCTTGACGATGTCGTTCAGGACCTGGTTGACGATGTTTTCCTGGAAGATGCCGAGATTGCGGTAATGGAAGAGGTACTCCTTGAGGGACTTGAGCTCGAGGCACTCTTTGCGGGGCATGTAACGGATGGTCAGGAGACCGAAGTCGGGGAGGCCGGTTTTGGGGCAGATGGAGGTGAACTCGGGGTCGTCGATGAGGATTTCGTAGCCGGGAAACTGGTTCTCCCAGACGTCGATCGAAGGAAAATCGTGGTCGAGGCCGGAGGCGGCGTGGGTGTCGGTGTAGCCGGTGTGCTGGGTGCGCATGAGGTTTATTTTACTTTCTTGGTACTCCGAAAGTTGAGGACCCCACCTCAGCCGCGACACGACCGCGCCTAAGATGGGGCACCCGGAGAGATACTGGACTAGTTGCGGGGCGGGATATGGAAGACTACGCCGCTCGAGAGAGAGTAGAGCGGGTAGTTATGGCCGTAGTTTCCGAAGGCCTCAATACCTCCGTAGCCTACTTCGAAGAGACGGAAGTCGAAGCCGGGCAGGAAGTGCAGGTCGAGTCCGGCGAAGACATGGTATTCGAGGCCGTTCTGGGTGGGAATGCCGGGGCGTACGGGGTTCGAGGGATAAACGACCCCGTTGAAGAGCGCGTTGGTAAGCACGCCGTAGTTGCTGCGCGCGTAGCCGGCCGAACCCAGAACATACGGCCGGAAGAGCGGATAGGGCGTATGAAAGGTGGCGCGTACGCCACCGAGGCCGGCGTAGTGGACGGTTCCGGCGCCATCGGAGTTGCTCTGCGCGCCGCGCTTGCTGGTCTCGTAGAGGCCGCGCAGGTCGGCGGAGAGCAGGGCCGGGCCTACGGTTTTGAAGTCATAGGAGCCGCCGCCGGTGAAGCCGATCGGATTGACGCTGTTCTGGTAGGTGGTGGGAGAGAGCGTGGCCAGGATGGGCGATGCGTTGATGCCGCTGATGCGGTCTACAGTGACCGTGCCGTAGACGCTGAACTGACCGTAAGCAACATGGGCGTGAGCAGAGGCGGCGAGCGCACAGAAAGAGAGCAGACGGAGGGCTTTCAAGATCATTGAGTCTAGTCTATCGCGGGAGCCGGGATGGAGAGAGCAAATACGGGGATTCTGGCTTCACCAAAATGACGGATGGGTGAGATACACGTCCCTCAGCGAATGGACAAGCCGTCTAGTTGCGGCGGCCGAGGGTGGGCTGGTCGCTGCCGGTGGAGGTGGGATTTGTGCCGGTGTTGCTGGCGTCGGCGCGGCGGAGCGTGGGTTTGTTGCCGTTGCTCTTGTCGTTGATCTTGCGCTTGTTCTCGATGCGCGCGAGGCGGGCCTTGACGTCGTCGAACTCGCTGGTGGTGACGATGTACTCCGGCCGCGGCGGCAGGATGGTGGCGATCTCATCCTCGGCGGCATCGATGCGGCTGCCGGTAGCGGGATGGTCGGAGAAGGCCTTGGCGAGGGTGCCGGGCTTGTGCTTCTCGAGCGCGTCGAGCTTTTCAAAGAGCGTGACAAAACTCTGCGGATCGTAGCCGGCCTTGTACATGTATTGGACGCCGAGGTAGTCGGCCTCAGCCTCGTCCATGCGCGAGAACTTCAGGAAGGACATGGGAATGGCGAGTTGCGAGGCCTCATAGATGCCGTAGCCGGTGTAGGAGCCCTGGGTCATGATGATGAGAGGAATGGACGCGATCTGGGCGTAGTTCATCTTGGTCTGCTGGCGCGCCGCGTGATGGGCGATGACGTGCGAGATCTCATGCGCCATGACGCCGGCGAGCTCGGCCTCTTCGTCGCAGTTCATGATGAGGCCGGAGTTGACATAGAAGAAGCCGCCGGGCAGAGCCATGGCGTTGATCTCGTCGGAGTCGATGACCTTGATGGTGAAGGGGACCTTGGCGTCGGAGTTCTTGACTAAATTCTGGCCGACCCGGTTGACGTACTCGACGATAACGGGGTCGGTGACGAGGTGGGCGGACTTCTCGATCTCCATCGAATATTGCTTGCCGACGCGGATCTCCCAGTCGGTGGAGTACCAGTTGCCCATGCCGCGGCCGCCGATGTTGCGGGTGCCGATGGCGTTGACGTCGTCCTCGCTGCCGGCCTTGATGTGCGGGTTGAGCGCCTCGCCGGGGCTGGGGAGGGAGTCGGTTTTGGGGGTGAGCGGGGTGCCGGTGATCGAGGCTACGTCGGACGAGGAGCCGTCGTCGGTGGGCTTGGGTAGGGTGCGGCGGCCGCTCGCGGACTTGGTGTCGGAGGCGTTTGGATCGGAGCTGGTGGAGGTGGACGCGGTGCCGGAGGTAGTGGTCGGCGTGGACTGCGGCACGGGGGCGGCCTGGGGCAGAGTGGTCTGCTGGGAGCCCGGAGTGGCCTGGCTGGTCGTGGAGCTTTGGGTGGAGGCTGGAGTCGGCGTCTGGCTGCTGGTTTGGCCGCTGGTTTGGGCGTACGCGAGGGGAGCAACGAAGAGTGCGGCGAGGCCGAGACGGGTGATGTGGCGCATGGGAGCTCCTGACGCGAGCCGCTTCCCTGCCTTGGACGCAGCCCTACCTCATCTTAGACGCACTTCGATGCGGAAGGACGCATTTCGCCGCCGTAGGCCGAACGGAAATGCGCGGGATCACCAAGTGTTATAGGTTGTGCCTTCGGACGACACTTGCTGGGAGCCGGAGTGGACGTTGTCGATGCCGGGGTCGGTCTCGTCGATGGTGGTGAGCACGCTGCCCTGGTCGGCGACCCAGGTGTCGCTGCGGTGAGTCATGGGATCGACCGGCATGACTTTCATGTAGCCGGAGGTGACCAGGTCGTCGAGCGAGGTGGGGGCTTTGGCCTTGTCGTAGGTGTATTGGTCGACGGCGGAGCGGAGGGTGTGGAGGTCTTCACGGAGAACGGCCTCGCGGGCGTGCTTCACGTTGGCGACGTAGGCGGGGATGGCGACCGTGGCGAGAATGCCGATGATGACCATGACGATCATCAGCTCGAGCAGGGTGAAGCCGGCGTCGGCGGGTTTCCGGGTTTGTGGGAGACGGAAAGCTACCATGTGCTGTACTTTGTGCCGTCGAGGGCGGTTCCGGTGCTCTTGGAGTGGACGTCGAAGACGTTCTCGCCGCCCCAGGAGTCGGAGTCGGGGTCGTCCTGCATGGCGCGGAGATTCCACTCGGTGGAGTTGGTCATGGGGTCGGTGGGGATTTTGCGCAGGAAACGAACTTTTTTGGTCTGGACGTCGACGCCGTCGACCAGGGTCTGGAGGTCGGGAGGGTAGTTGAAGGAGTCGGTCTTGGTCTGGATGCCGCCTTTTTCCGCGGCGTCCTTATAGTGGTCGATGGCGTCGCGCATCTCCCAGAGGTCGCGGCGGAGCTGGCGCTCTTTCTCGCGTTTGACCTGGAAACGCGCGACGGGCAGGGCGGCCGAGGCGAGCAGGGAGAGGATGGCGACGGTAATGATGAGCTCGATGAGAGTCAGGCCGGCATCGGACCGGATTCGGACTCGGGACCGTTGCTCGCGTTGTGGAAGCGACCTCATGATTATTGGACGTGCACGATGGCCTGGGAGCCTATCGCGGGCAGGGTGTTTTGCTGGGCGTCCTTGGCGCCTACCTTGACGAGGGTGATGCTCGAGTCTCCGGCTGCGGCGGCCTTGAAGGTGAGCACGCAGAGGTTGCCGCGGCCATCGACCCCGGGAGCGTTGGGCGGGCGCGAGGTGGAGAGCGTGACCATGCCGTTGCCTTCGTCGCGGTGGACGATGGCGGGGATCTGACCGCCCTTCTGGAGGAAGTCGCCGATATCGACGTTGACTAGCTGCAGGATGCGGGGGTCGTACTGGAGCTGCATGGGGACGGAGTAGATGTTGTGCCCGTTTTCAAGGTTGACGGCGACCTGGAAGGTGCTGCCGACGCGGGGGCTGGGAGTGTTGGCGACGAGCTGGAGGCGGACCGCGTTGGCGGAGGGCGCGGGGGCGGTGGTTGCGGGCGGGGCAGTGGTTGCGGGCAGGGCCGCGGCGGTGGCGAGAGCGGAGGATGGAGTCGGGATGGGCGGCTCGCCGGCCTGGCGCATCTGCTGGATGGCGGCGCTGGCGGCGTTGGCCGCGGTAACCGGGCTGGGCGCGGGACGGGTGACGAGCGAGCCGTCGTTTGGATGGACGAGGGGAGTGCGGGTGTCGTCGCGCCGCAGCTCGACGGCGCCGCTGGTGCCGGTGTCAATGGCCGCGGTGTTCAGGCGGGTGATGACGGACTCGCGGACGATGTGCGGGATGAGGAGGAAGACGATCTCGTCATCCTGGACCTCGCGGTTCTGGGAGCTGAAGAAGTATTTGAGGAGCGGGATCTCGCCGAGGCCGGGCGTGCCGTTGACGCTGCGATTGTTCTGCTTGGTGAGAATGCCGGCGAGGATGGAGGGCTCGCCATCGCGGAGCTGCACGGTCTGGTTGAGCACGCGCTGCGCGATGATGGGCTCGGTGACGTTCGAGATGGTGACGTTGCCGTTCTGCTGCGAGACTTCGACGACGGTCTTGAGGGTGACTTCGCGGTCGTAGTGGACGGTGGGCGTGATGTCGATGTTGACGCCGACGTCGAGATAGGTGAACTGGGTCTGGACGCCGATGCTGGCGACGCCGGTCGAGACGCCGGAGTTGTAGCTGCCGGTGGCGATGGGGATTTTCTGGCCGATCTTGAGGGTGGCGCGCTGGCCGTCGGTAGCGCGGATGCGTGGGTTCTGGAGGACCTTGGTGTCGGTGTCGGAAAGCAGCGCGTTGACGGTGGCGCCGGTGATGTTGACGGCGAAGTCGGTGGAGTTGAGGTGGGCCAGGTTGTTGAGGGTGAGGCTGGTGGCCGTGGTGGCGGAGGTGGTGGTGCCGGTGGTGGTGGTCGAGCTGGTGGGGATTTGCGGGGTGAGGCCGACGGAGGTGGGCAGCGTGATGCCAAGATTGCGGATTTTGTCGCGATTGACCTCGAGGATGGCGACGTCGACGACGACCTCGGGGCGGGCGCGGTCGAAGTCGTTGATGAGTTTCTGCGCGAGCAGGAGCTGGTCGGTGGTAGCGCGCATCACGATGGCGTTCTGGCTGGGGACGAGGTAAAGCTTGACGGAGGGGTCGAGCAGAAGGCGCAGGCCGGTGAGGATCTCGTTGCCGTCGTTGGGCTGGGACGAGTTCGAGAGATAGAAGGTCTGGACGGCGAGCTCGTCGAGGTCGGTGCGCTTGGTGCGGGTGTTCTGGGCGACGAAGATGGTGTTCGGCGTGACGGGCTTATAGAAGGTGCCGGAGACGGTGCCGACGATGCGCAGGGCGTCGGCGAGCGAGACATTGGTCAGGTCGATGGGGATGCGTTTGGAGGTGTAGTCGGGATCGAAGAGGACGTTGAGGCCGGCGAGCTTGCCGATGGCCTGGTAGATGTTCTTGACGTCTTCAACAGCATGGTACGTGAGGGGATCGTTCGAGATCGGCTTAAGCTCGATGGGCGGGGCGATGGAGCCGATGGCGTCGAGGGTGGCGCGCTGCTGCGACATCTGCTCCTCGGCGGCTGCGGCGGCGGGCCCGGTGAGTCCGGGCGGGGGCTGCTCGCGCTGGGTGCGCTCGATCTCCTGCTGGGCGGCCTGGTTGGATTTGTCGATCTCGGCGGCGCGCATGAACTGGGTGATGGCGCCGCTGTAGTCGCCGCTTTGGCGCAGGACGCGGCCGCGGTCGATGTGCTGGGTGGCGGCGAGGAAGCGCATCCGGTCGAGGTGCGTGGTGTAGCTGAGATCGGAGGGCTTCTTCTCGTGGGCCTGGCGGTAGTCTTCGTAGGCGGCGTCGTAGTCTTCACGGACTTCGGCGGCCTGGCCGCGCTTGTTCCAGGCGGCGGCGGACTGGGCGCGCGCGGACGGGGTGCCAAAAGCGGCGAGAAAGAGGAGCAGAAGGCCGAAGGAGAGGCGTGGCTGAAGAAGAAAGACGAGGGGCGCGCGGGGTGAGCAGGATTGGGGGGAAGGGCCGAGGCTCATGCGGAGTGCGTTCGCTTTCTGTACACGTCGAATCCGGCCGGTGCGGCCTGCGAAGAAGTCTTGAGAAGGTTGGGAAAGAGGGAGCGGGAAGCTGCCACGTTCCGCGCTTCGTGCGAGCGATTCGCGCTGCAAGGCTTTGGCCTCTGGCGAGTATAGCATTGGGGTCACGTTCAGCCTCTCGAAGATGCAGCGCGCACTGGGGCGAGTCCGCGGGCGTATGGGTTCGGCCTCGCAGCTTGGTTCGGTCCGGGCCGACTGCCCTTGCGTTGAGGGTTAGACGTGGGTCTATCGCCGGGGTGAGGCGACCGGGCAGCACATAGTAAGATCAAAGGTTCCATGAGCCGTGGCATGCAGATGACGACCCCTTCCGCGCCGGTCAAGCCGGTGGTGAAGGAGAAGGACCGGGACCCGGTAGCGGCGGGCAAACGCGATGCCGCGTTCAATCGGTCGGCGAGCTTCAACTATTTTCTGACCGACAAGTTCGAGGCCGGCGTGGCGCTGCGCGGCACCGAGGTCAAGTCGATCCGCGAGGGCAAGGCGAATCTGAAGGACGCGTATGGCCTGCTGAAGGATGGCGAGTGCTTTCTGCTGAACGCGCACATCGGTCCGTTCTCGCACGGCAACGCGATGAACCATGAGGCGCTGCGGACGCGCAAGCTGCTGCTGCATAAGCAGGAGATCGGCAGGCTGGTGGCGGCCACGAAGCAAAAAGGCTACACGCTGATCCCGGTGCGGCTCTACTTTCGCAACGGACGCGTCAAGTGTGAGATTGCGCTCGCGAAGGGAAAGATGGAATACGACAAACGTGCTACGGAGAAGAAGCGCGAAGGGGATAACGAGGCCAAGGCGGCGATTGCGCGGAGTCAGCGGCGGTAGGGGTGCGGGGTTGTTGTAGGAGCGGCTTGCTCCTCTGATGTCTTGCAAGCGAGCGATATCAGTTCCCAGGGTGCCTTTGCTGACAACACCGACGTTCCGGGAATCGAGTGGCTCTGGAACAGGTGGGACTGCATCGGCGTCTCTACAAATGGATCTTGATGGAACATCTCTGCTCTGCACGGTGCGGGGGCTAACATGATCCGGCCTTGAGAACTGCGCTAAAAATCGTTTGAGTTCTCTTCGAAGTCCTGGGGGGACTCGCAATCCTTCTTTGCGTCTACCTCTATCACGCCTTCCGAGGAACCGGAGGCATGAAAAATTCATGTGTCTATACCCAGGGAGGCGAAGTAGCGTCCTCCGGTGGCAAGATGACTGCCGACAAACAACTACAGACCTGTCCATATGGCACATGGGTCCAAGTTCGTTTAGGGACGGAGGGCGATGAGTCGATGGAGTACGAGAAGATCATCACCTTGCAGAAGGTAGACCCTTCGCAGATTAAGCTTCTTTGGACAGGCCCGAAAGAACTACAAGTGACGTTTCCTAAAAATGCTTTGTTGCTTGATGCTTACTCATACCTCTGGGCATGACGATCAAGCAGACGACTCGTGACTAGAAAGTGCCACACCTGATTTATGAGCAAGGTGGGAATGTGGTTTCGGGGACGACTCGCGGCTTACCATATTCTTTTAAGTGTTCTGGGTCTAATGGCGTTGCGTGTTCGTTATCCTTTTGTGCCTGCTCGCAAGTGCGTACCTCCATACGAAAGTCCCAACCGATCGGAACCGATCTTAGGAAAGTAGCGATGTAGTAATGCTTACCGCCAACGAGGTTGACTTTCATATGACCGCCGCCTTCAGGACGCGCAATCATCCACGAGTTGTTCGATAACGTGTGATCCCCTGGATCAAGGTTGAAAGTGACATAGTGCCCAGGAGTCAGCATCGCGAGCTGATCATACTCATCCATTATTCTTCCGGTGAACTTTCCATACTTGTACCCCGGCAGTATGCCTTTGGCAAAACTTCCGCTGGAATAGAAGGTGACTTGCGCCGGGGCTCCGCCGGCCGATACCTGCTGCGCTAGGGTGGGCATCAGCAGCACGGCAAGACAGCTAATTACCAAGGCATATCGAACAGATTTCATGATCCCTCCTCAGAGCACACTGGCCGCGCGAGCATCAGTTACTCTTAAAGAAAGTGTTGGTTGAGCGTTGATCCAATACTTCGGCGGAGGTGGTTGCCAATCGCCCGTTCTCCGGGCGTGGGTACCAGCCGATGTTGCTGCGTGTCGTCTATTGAGCTTCCCGCTCCGAAGAGAGTACACGGTGTCGAACCATCGGTACAAGGACAACATACATGGGTGATGAAATCACTTGATCACATGTGCACCACCCAGCAATGCCCCACGAACTCCAGCGGGTTAGGATAGCTGCATGGACACTCGGGTCATCTTTCAGGACGCTGCCGCCTTGGCGACGCCCATGCTGTGCGTGTTTGCGGTCGACCTGGCCACGGGTAAGGATGCCGATCCGATTCCCGTTCTGCTGACGACGTCGGACGCGATTACGAGCAGCAGCGGGCGGTTTGTGCGGTCGGGCGAGTTCAAGGCCGGGCTGGGCGAGACGATGCTGCTGCATGCTCCGGCCGGAGTAAAGGCGGAGCGGCTGCTGCTGGTGGGGCTGGGCAAGGCCAAGACGCTTTCCGCGGACCATGTGCGCAAGGGCGCGGGCGCGGCGGTGCGGGCGGCCAAACCACGCGGGATTCGGGAGATGGCGATTGCGTTTCCGGAGGACCATGCGCTCTCGGATGAACACCTGGAGGAGCTTCCGTGCACGCTGACGGCGCGGGCTTTGACCGAGGGCGCGGAGATCGCGGAGCCGGACTGGGATACGTATCGGAGCGACCGCAAGGACCTCTCCGTACGCAAGCTGACGGTGGTGGCGAAGGAGGAAGAGCCTTCGACGCGGGCGGAGATTGAGGCGGGGTTTGAGGTGGGGCTGGCGCTGGCGGCGGCGCAGAACTTTGCGCGCTCGCTGGTGAACGAGCCGGGCAATGTGCTGACGCCGACGGTGCTGGCGGCGCGCGCGAAGGCGATGTGCGACGAGGCGGGGCTGCCGTGCGAGGTGTACTCGACCGAAAAGCTGGCGGAGTTGAAGATGGGGGCGTTCGCCGCGGTGGCGCAGGGTTCGGCTGAGCCTCCGGCGCTGATTGTGATGACGTATACGCCGGAAGGCGGGGCGGCGGAGGGTGCGCCGGTGATGGGGCTGGTGGGGAAAGGGATTACGTTCGATACGGGCGGCATCTCGATCAAGTCGGCGGACGGCATGGAGAAGATGAAGTACGACATGGCGGGCGCGGCGGCGATGATTGGGGCGATGAAGGCAGTGGCCGCGCTGAAGCCGGGGGTGAAGGTGATTGGGGTGATCTGCTCGGCGGAGAACATGCCGGACGGTAAGGCGTATAAGCCGGGCGATGTGGTGACGGCGATGAGCGGCAAGACGATCGAGATTATCAACACGGACGCCGAGGGCCGGCTGGTGCTGGCGGATGGTTTGCACTACGCGAAGACGCTGGGGTGTACGCATCTGATCGACGCGGCGACGCTGACGGGGGCGTGCGTGGTGGCGCTTGGGCACCTGAATGTGGGGCTGTTTTCAAACGATGAGCCGACGTGGGAGAAGTTCATGGCGGGGACGGTGGCGTCAGGCGAGAAGTTTTGGCGGCTGCCGTGTACGGATGACTATCGCGAGCAGATCAAGAGCCAGATCGGCGACATCATGAACACGGGCGGACGCGCGGGAGGGGCGGTGACTGCGGCGATGTTCCTGAAGGAGTTTGCGGGGGAGACACCGTGGATTCACCTGGATATCGCGGGCTGCGCGTGGAATGAAGAGAGCAAGCCGTGGCTGCCGAAGGGGCCTACGGGGATTGCGGTGCGGTCGATTGTGGAGTGGGTGCGGGGGCACGAGGTGTAATGGGCTAAGGACGTCGCTACGCCTGGAGGAAGAGGCGTTCATCGTAGAGATCGGTGATGGCTTCCTCTACGTGGATCAGGTGCGCGTCTGTGTGGAGTGGGTTCAGCAGGAAGTTCCTGCTTCGCGGCAGGATGACTGACGGAACTTCGAGGAGGGCGGTGCGCCCACTTCGCAGCCATTCGTCTCCTTGTTCCCTGCTCCACTCAAGGTCTTTCTTCCAGGCGGCGTCGGGTGGCATCATCGTTTGCTCGATCGAGATGGTGTCCGGCGCGAGAAGGGCGAGCAGGGTGTAGGTCAGAGGCAGTTTGTCGCGCCTGCCCTTGAGGTGAACGAGCACCTCGAGCATCGCGCCCGCGGGAGACTCGGCCAGGTAGACGACGGGTCGTCCGCGACTGTGCCAGCGTGCTGAAGCCCGCATGCCGCCCTCACCGCTCAGGGAGATGTGATTGCTGATGCGCCAAAGGTTCATAAGGCTAGGCCTGTACGCATGCGGCGCTAGACGAACATGCCTTCGTCGATCTGTACCAGCGCTTCCTCAACCAGGCGGCCGCCAAACTCGGTTTGCGCCATGTGCAAGGGAGTTCTTTCCTCGAACTGGGCTTCCGGTTCTCTCAGCCACCAGAGCGCCCGCTCCTTTTCTCCAAAAGCGCGAACCGCTTGATCGTGCACTCGCATGAGCCGGGCGAGTTTGTCGGATTCATCTCGCGACAAAGACTCTTTGCGCGCACGGCGGTGCTTCAAGGTGCGCGCGGCAATCACTACGTCGTAGATCTCCGCCAATGCTAAACCCGACGATTCGGCGAACCGAGTGAGCGCATCGAGAGGAAGACCGGATTCAACGGTATCCAGCACCAGCTTGCCATAGTCACTCCGGACGGCTTTCCGTTTGCCCGGCATGTTCGTGTGTTTGGCGGAAGAGAGAGATACCGTGTTCGACTTTGCCCGAATTGCCATGAAGACAGTATGCCACATATGTTGCGGCAAAGTGTCCCTACATGACCGACGGGGCTTCGATGCCGAGGTAGCCGAGGGCGCGGACCATTTCGCGCCGGGCGACCGCCGCGGTGGCAAGCAGGAGGGCGCGGCGGGTGGGGTCCTGCTCGGTGAGGATGTGGTGGCGGTGGTAGAAGGTGTTGAACTGTTGCGCGAGCTGGAAGGCGTACCGGGTGAGGAGCGCGGGCTCGGCGGAGCTGATGGTCTGCTCGAGCAGCGCGGTGAGGCGGGAGGCGGCGAGCCAGGTCTCCCACAGGCTGTTCCCTTCCTCGGTGTTGAGCGTGGCGGCGAGGGCGGCGTGATCGGGGAGGTGGGCGAGAGCTTCGGCCGCGGAGGTGTCGGCCTTGCGGAAGATGTTCGAGGCGCGGACGATGGCGTACTGGACGTAAGGGCCGGTCTCTCCCTCGAAGCTGAGCGCGTCCTTGAAGTCGAAGGCGAGGATGGTGTTGCGGTTGAAGCGCAGCATGAAGAAGCGGAGGGCGCCGACGGCGATCTGGCCGGCGATGTGGAGGCGTTCCGGTTCGTCGAGCTCGGGGTGGCGGGTGTCGACTTCGGCCTTGGCGGCGGCGATGAGTTTGTCGAGCAGGTCGTCGGCCTTGACGCCGAGGCCTTTGCGGCCGGAGACCTCAATGAAGGGGCGAGCCTTATCCTCGTCGGAGAGGGTGTAGCCGAGCTCGACGGCGCAGCGCGGGGTGAGCGCTACCTTCTCGTAGGAGAAGTGGGTGTAATGGTCGGCGGCGGAGGGGTAGCCCATGCCGCGCAGGGCGGCGATGACGTTGTTCTGCGGGTCCGATTGCGAGGAGTCGATGACGTTGTAGATGGCGTCGGCTTTGGCAAAGACGGGGTGCGAGGGGTCGTTTGCGGCGGCGCTGCCGGTGGAGGCCCAGCAGGTGCGGTCGAGATATTGGTGAAATTTCTCGTAGAAGAAGTCTTTGCCGGGGAGCAAGCCGAACTTCCAGAGGTGGTAGGCGATGTCCTTGCCGACGTAGGTAACGGTGCCGTTCGAGCGGACGATGACCTTGGCCTCCTCGTCGGGGCCTGCTTCTGGGCCGGCGTCCGTTTCGCCTTCCGTGCCCGCACGGCGCATGACCCAGCAGCCCTTGTTCTTGCCTTCGGTCTCCTGGTAGAGCACGCCGCGCTCGATCATGAGGGCGCGGGCGGCGTCCCAGAAATGCAGCGTGAGGATTTCGGATTCACGCGGCAGGAAGTCGTACTCGATGCCGAGGCGCTGCATGGTTTCAAGGTGGCGGCGGAGGACGGCGGTCGAGACCATGTCGGCGATGGCGGCGGTGTCGTTACCGCCGAGCTCCAAGGCGTGGAGGGTGTCGAGGCGGATCTGTTTGCGGTGGGCGAGGTCTGCGGCGGATAGGCCGGGCTCGACGTACCACTGGCTGACGCGGGCGTAGAGGTCCCAGCAGTAAAAGTCGATGAGCTGGTTGGTCTCCATGATTTCGATGAGCAGCTGGTTGACGCCGGAGAGCGAGAGGCCGAGCAGATGGGTGAAGCCGACGACGACGTCCGCGACCTGGACGCCGGTGTTGTCGATGTAGTTCTGGACGCCGATCTCCCAGCCGGATTTGTAGCTGTCGCGGCGCAGGAGGCGGGCGAAGGTGTCGCCGAGGATGGCGTTGCGGAGGTGGCCGATGTGCGCGGCCTTGTTGGGGTTGATGCTGGTGTGCTCGATGAGGCGGAAGCCGGGCCCGCCGATCTCGGCGTGCTCGTCGCGGGCCATGCGCTCGACGATCTGGGCGCGGTCGAGCCGGACGTTCAGATAGCCGGCGCCGGCGACCTCGAAGGAGGCGATGCCGGGGAGGTTGGGGAGGTCTTCGGTGAGCGCTTTCTGGAGTTCCTGCGCGATCATGCGAGGGGCTTTGCGGAGGCGCTTGGCGAGCTCGAAGGCGATGGGCAGGGCGAGCTCGCCGAGCTCGATCGAGGGCGGCTGCTCGACGGCAAGCTGGGCGAGAGTGAGGTCGTAACGGGCGAGCAGGAGGTCCTGGAGCCGGGCCAGCAGCATCTGCTGAAGGGAGCGATACATGGGTGAGGGACACCGCGAAGTGGGAGGATGAAAGTGCCTCCCCAGTCTAACCGAGGGCTTGCGGGGGCAGGCCGCGCGATAGACTTTGCGGAGGCGTATGGGCTTGGGATCGGGTTTGACGAAGGCGGCGAGAAGCCCTCAGGTCGTGCTTCTGCTGCTGACCGGCCTGGTCTTGCTGGTGCATGGGTACCATCCGTATGCCGAGGATGGCGGCCTGTACGTGGCCGGGATCAAGAAGGTGCTGGATCCGGGCCTGTATGGGGCGCATGCGGAGTTTGTGACGGCGCCGATGCGGTTCTCGCTGTTTGCGCCGCTGATGGCGGGGCTGGTGCGGGCGACGGGCGTGAGCGTGCCGTGGATGCTGCTGGCGATCTACGGCACGACTGCATGGCTGACGCTGTTCGCGGCGTGGCGGCTGGCAGGGCGCTTCACCGGGAGCGAGCCGGGGAGACTGGGGGCGGTGACGCTGGTGGCATGCTGGTTTGCGCTGCCGGTGGCGGGGACGTCGCTGCTGCTGATGGATCCGTACGTGACGGCGCGGAGTTTCTCGACGCCGCTTACACTGCTGGCGCTGGGTGAGGCGATGGAGGTGCGCGGAGACCGCTGGGCGTGGCTGCGGTGCTGCGGCTGGCTGGGCCTGGCGGCGCTGGTACATCCGCTGATGGCGGGGTATGGGTGTGTGGCGGTGGCGCTGCTGGCGATGCTTGGCTCGCGAAGGCGTTGGGTGCGGGTGGGTGGAGCGGTTGCGGTGGCGGGCGCGGGGATGATCGCCGCGGCGGTGCTGCAGGCGCGGACTCCGCCGGAGTCTGCCGCGTATGTGCGGGTGGCGATGACGCGGACGTACTGGTTCCTGAGCCAATGGGCTTGGTATGAGCGGGTGGGGGCCATTGTGCCGCTGCTAGTGATTGCAGGACTGGATTGGCGGGGACGGGAGCGAGGGCGGACGTTGCTGGCGAGGACTGCGCTGGTGCTTGGCGGGCTCTCGCTGCTGGTGGCGGTGGGGTTTGCGCGGGCCGGTCTGGAGGTGCATGCGGTGGCTCGGCTGCAGCCGCTGCGCTGCCTGCAGCTGGTGTACGTGGTGATGACGCTGCTGCTGGGGGCTTGGCTGGGGGAGCAGTGGCTGGGGACGCGGCCGCTGCGGTGGTGCGGGATGGTGGCGTTGGCGGGGGGTGCGCTGTTCGTGGCGGAGCGCCGGACTTACCCGGCGTCGGCGCACCTGGAGATGCCTTGGCAGGCGCCGGTGAACCGTTGGGAACAGGGCTTTGTTTGGGCGCGGGACCACACGCCGAAGGAGGCATTGTTCGCGCTCGACGCGCGCTACATTACGCGCGGCAAGGGAGAGGATGCGCAGGGTTTCCGGGCGGTGGCGGAGCGGGATGTGCTGGCCGACTACTCAAAAGATGGAGGGGAGGCGGCGATTGCGCCGCAGCTGACCGCGGCTTGGGTGCGGGGCCAGGCGGCGCAGACGGGCCTTGAACAGCGAAGCGACACGGCGCGGGAGGCGGCTTTGCGTCCGCTGGGGATTGCGTGGGTAATCCTAGAGACGGGCAGTCGTTCGGGCTGGGATTGTCCGTATGTGAACGATACAGTCAAGGTTTGCCGGCTGCCGGGGCAGAGCGGCCCCAAACGTCCGGGGAGGTAGCACCAAAGTGGGAGTGCGCCGCTCGCTACGGGCCGCTATGCTCGGTCTGCGATGAGGAACGGGTTATGGAACCCGCAGCGGACGGAAGCCCTCGACCGGGAACAGACCGGTCGGGTAGTCGTCAGTGCCGAACTGCGGCCGGAAGAGATAGCGCACGAAGAAGCCGCCGGTAACGGTGTTGTAGTTGTTGGTGTTGTTAGCCGAAAGGAATCCGCCGGCGTACCAGTGCTCGGTGATGCGGTAGGCGGCCTCGCTGTTGAAGCCGTAGTTGGCGCCGGTATTGCTGTTGATAGGCGAGTAGCCGCAGGTCTGTGCCGCGATCTGCGCCACCGTGCAGCCGAACGCGGTGTTATAGGTGGTCTGCAATCCGCGATCGAGCGGGAAGAAGGCTTGACTGGCCTCCTGAAAGGTCTGTACGCCGACGCTGCCGGCGATCGTGTAGTGCAGATTGTTGCGGTATCGTCCGGTAAAGGTGACCGGCACAGTGGCGAGGAAGTAGGCGTCCGGGCTGAAGTATCCGCCCAGCCCGTAGGAAAGCCCACGCTCGTTGTAGGCGTAGTGCATGCCGAAAAGCGAGGCTCCGACGTTAATGCGGCCGATGCCTGGGAAGCTGTGCGCCAGAAAGTAGGCTCCGAGCGAGCCCTCGAACTTATTGTTCTCAAGCACATGGTAGCCGGTCAGGTCCGCGCCGTCGGCCGTAACGTAGAAACCGGCACGCTCATCGCCGAGATCGAAGCGGACGCCACCCCCGGTAGAGATGACGCCGCCCCATATGTTGCCGGAGGTTACGCCGCCGGGCGAGTTAGGGTCGCGGAGACCGGCATAGGAGAGCTGCGTCTCGTTGACGGCGTCGCGGTTGCCGTAGAGGGTGATGTGCGCGGTCGGCTTATAGAGGACGCGGCCGGTGTAGTTCTGTACCAAAAATTCATAGGGGGTATAGCCGATAGCCGCGGCGAAGTTCCGGCCGGCCACCTGGAACTCCCCGCCGACGCCATTGGTGACCTGCTGGGCCGGAGCCGTGGCGGCGTTGAGCGGAAAGGAACCCAGGACGGGGACGTTCGTCGTTGCGCCCGAGTACGCCGCCACGTTGAGTACGCCGGAGTTGAGGAAGACGGCGCGTGGAACGATGCTGAACCGGATGTGGTTGGCCGCGGTGACCGAGGCTTCGACCGTGGTTTCAAGGTCGGTGAGGCGATCGAGGCCGAGAGTGCCGCTGCGATAGCGGGCCGAGGCCGTACCGCCCAGCCAGCCGCTGTACGAGGATTCCAGGCTTTCAAGATCGCGCTCGGTCTGCTGACGCTCGGTGAGGGCCACTTGAGGAGCGAGAACGCTGGTGGAAAAGTTGCCGCGCAGGGCCGGCACATGCTGTGCGACCAGATCGGCATCGGTGGGCGCGGGCCCGAGCGGGATGGCAGGACCGGTCTGCGGATAGGGCTGGTACGTCAGCGGCTGGCCGATGCCGGGATAGCTCAAGCCGGGCGTGGGGGCTGGGGCTGGGCTTTGGGCCGTGACGGCAGGGGTGCGGGCCGGCCGCGCGGCTCTGGCTCGGCCGCGGGTGACGGTTGCCCCGGTGCGCGGCTGCGGATACTGCTGCCCGTAGGCGTCGCCGCTGGACTGCGAAACCTGCGCCTGGCCTGAGCCGGCGGAGGTCTGCGCGACCTGCGCGTTGGGATTGTAGGGCAGGTACTGGACGGTCTCGGTAGGAGCGGTGGTGTACTGCTCTTCGGGCGGCTGGCTCTCCCCGGTCAGCGCGGCTTTCGGCTGGTTAGACTGCCGGCGGCGGATCGCGGCGGCATTGGCTGCGGCGAGGTCCGGCTGCGATGCGGTGGCCGATCGAGTCCGGGCATTTGGGACATAGCGCGCGGTAGGCAGCACGTCCGTGAGCGGAGGCTGGGGAAGCGTGCGCGTCGGTTGCGTAGCGCCAAGCTGTACCGGGGCTGGCTTGGAGGGGATGGGCGTATAGGGAACATAAGGGCCGTAGATCTCACCGGTGGCTGAATGGACGGGGGCGGCTGAGACGGGCTGCGCGGTCAGCGGTCCAGGACGGATGGGAGACGAGGCGACGGCGCCGGGGGTTTGCTGGTGCTGAAATGTTTGCTCCTGCTGGGCTTCGACCTGCTGGGTGATGCGCGTGACCTGCTGCTGCTGATACATGGCCGGGGTGAGGACCAGATCGCTGGACAGGCCCTCGGCGAGGGCGCCGGCGGGCAGGGCTGTGGCATCGGCGGGGAGGAGTTCATCGACGGAGGCTTGGGGCACGTAGTCGCGCAGGCGCGTCCGAGACCCGGCGGGTAAAGAAGGATTTTGCGGCATAGCGTCCGGAGACGTCATGTAGGAGGGCACGGCCGGTGCGGGCAGCCGGCCGGGATCGATCTGCACGGGAGCCGATCCGGCCGAGCCGTAGCTGGGCAGGTAGGGTTGGGTGGGAAGCGGCGCTTCGGTGGGCGGCGTGGCGGCGTTGTCGCTGGCCGCCGGCGCGAGCAGCGCGGCGAGATCCTGGCCGGGCCGGGCGGTGGACGGCAGCTGCGAGCCGGCCATGGGTACGGGACGGCTGAGTTCGGTGGCCAGCTCGGCTCCAGGATCGGTGGGCGGCATGGCTTCGAGCGAAGCGCGGTAGTACTGCGCGGCACGATTGGTATCACCGCGCGCCTGCTCGAACTTGGCTCCGAGGATGAGCAGGTCGGGGTCTTTCGGGTACTGCTCGAGCCCGAAGCGAAGCCAGGTCTCGGCATCCTTGGCGTCGTTGGCCGCGAGCGCGGAGCCGACGGCGGCGCGGTAGTCGGAGACCGGGGCGGAGGCCAGGTCCTGCGCCTTCCAGATCAGCACCGCCTCCTTGGACATGCCGGCGCGGGCATAGCCGCCGGCAAGGGCTTTGATGACGCCGGGATTGTCGGGGAAGGCGCGCGCGGTAGCGTTGAGGATAGCCAGCGCCTTGTTCTGATTGCCGGCGGCGGCGAGCTGATTGGCGCGGCGAACGGCCCAGTTGGCCCAGATGGTCTGGACGGTGCGGCGTTGCGCATCGGTAAGATCGGCGCGGCTGCCGAGCGCGAGCAGTTGACGGTAGAGGCCCTGGTCATTCATGCCGTTGAACAGCAGCCAGGCGTTCTGGACGTCGACCGAGGCGGGCGCCTCGGTATGCTGCTGCGCGTAGTGCTGCTGCACGCGGCGGAGAAAGACCTGCGACTGCTGCGGCTGGCCGAGCTGGCTGTAGACCGAACCCATGGTCTGAAGAAAGTCGACATCGTTTTCAAGCTGGGCGCGTGTGGCGGGAGGAATTTGCTGTACTTGCGCGAGCGCATCCTGATCGCGGCCGGTGCTGTGCAGGGCGGCGAGCAGGCCCTTCCAGGCCTCGGGACGGTCGGGATAGGTGCTCAGCACCTGTCGATAAAGGGGGTAGGCCTGCTTGGGATTGTCGCGTTCAAGATAGATTCCGGCAAGCTGCAGCTGAACGGGAGCGGAGGGCTTCTGGCCGGCGGAGACCTGCAGCGCAATGGATTTTTCGAGGATGTCCTGGGCGACATCGAGCCGCTTCTGGGCCTCGTAGACGGAGGCGACAGTGGCTTCAAAGCCCGGGTCGCGCATAGCCCGGGCGTAGCTGGCGGGGGGCATGCTTTCAAGCGTCTGGAGCGCCTGCGGGTCTTGATTCAGCTGATGCTCGGCGCGGATAAGCCCCTGCCAAGCATCGGTGTTGGTGGGGTCCTTGAGCAAGACCTGGCGATAGAGGCCGGCGGCCTGATCGAGATGATTGGCGGCTTGCAGAAGGCCGGCATATTGCAGCTCAGTCTCGGCCTGCACGCCGCGTGCGTCGGCGGGAAACGGCAGATCGAGGGCGGCCCGCAGCACGCGCTGCGCATCGGCGTCGCGGCCGGCGGAGGCGTAGGCGGAAGAGAGCGAGCGTAGGTAGAGCGGGTCCTTGGCCAGCTCCGCGCGAACGCTCGACGGCATGGATTTTTCCGTGGCGAGCGCGGCGGCTGCATTCCCTGCCCCGGTCTGCGCGAGGAACAAGCCACGCCAGGCGTGGGCGGCGTTCGGCTTGAGCTTGGCGAACTGCGCGAAGTAGGGGATGGCGGCTTCCGGCTGCTGCGCCTTGAGCAACGTGCCGCCTAGACCTTCGAGCGCCTCGACGCTGTTGGGGCGCATGCCGAGCGCGAGGCGGTACTGCCGTTCGGCGTCGGGCAGATCGTTCGCGTTCAACGCGTCGGCGCCCTGGCCCATGGTGAACCAGAAGCGCGAGGTGGCGAGGGCGGCCTCCAGGCCGGGGTCCTTGGACCCATCCTGCTGGCCCTGGGTGAGGAAGCTGAGCGCGCCGCCGAAGTTCGCCTGCTGCATGCGCACATAGCCCATGCCGACGAGCGCGTTGGGGTCGTCCGGCGTGTTGACGAGGATGGCCTTGAATTTGACCTCGGCTTCGGCAAGATGCTTGGCATTGAGCGCACGATAGGCGGCTGCATCGGCGGCGGAACGCGAGGCGTTCAGGGCGGCGGCGGCGCGCTGTTCGGCGGTCATGGGCGTGGCCGGTCTGGGTGTGGGCGGCATGCTCTTCAGGGCGCCGGCAAGCTGCGCGTCGTTGTGGTGCGCGAGGTACTCGCGGATGGCGCTGGAACTGGCCGGGTTTTGCGCGTCCCAGAGCAGGGACTGGCGCAGCGCTTCGGTGGCCTGCGGGTCGCCGGGATGCGCCTCGAGCAGCTTGCGGCCTTCGGCGCGGGTCTTCGGGTTGTAGGTGAGAATGCGGCCCAGGGCGATCTGCGACTTCGAATCGCCGGGATTCTTCGCCACGATGGATCGAAGGCCGGCGATGGCATGAGCGCGGCCCTCTTCAGTGGCGGCTTCGGTCTCGTAGTAGGCCAGGGCGTAGTCGCCGGGGGGCGGGTTGTCGCCGTAGATCTGGCGGTAGATGACCATGGCCTGCGCGTATTGTCCCTGCTGGGCGAGCTTGCCTGCTTTTTGCAGCTGCTGGTTGCGGTCGAGCTCGGTGGCGAGGTTTTCCGTACGCGCGATGTTGGGGTCGTTGGGATTGATGGCGCGGAGGCGATCGAGGTACGTGCCGGCCAGGGCAGAGTTGCCGCTCAGCTTGGCCGCGCGCGCCAGGCCGCCGAGGGCTTCGGTATTGTTGGGGTCGGCGAGCAGCACCTGCTGCCAGGTCTGCGCGGCCATGTCCATGCGTCCGCGGACCTCGAGCGCATGGGCCTTTTCGAGCAGCGGCTGGGTAGCCGCAGGGGCGGCCTGCGCAGAGACCGAGGGAGCCAACGGTACGAGCGTCCCTGCAGTCAGCAGGATCGCTGACGTTAGAAGTCGAGATGCCGTTCGTGTCTTCATAAGTGGATGCGACGAGCTGCAAGACCAAGAGGGAATCTAACTGGTAATGCAGTTGTCCCTCTGAGGGTAACGTCTTTCCACGGGCTTGTGGCGCTTTTTCTAAAGCATGCTTTAGGCATGTCCGATTACTCGAAATCGTCAACAACGGCGCGGCTATTTCCAATTAACGTGAAGCTCTCCGAAGGAGTCGAAGCGATATCGTTTTTCGCCCCAGGCAGTGGAAAAGAGGGCAAGATTTTCGTCGTAGTACTGACTCGGGTTACTCGACAGACCAGTGGCCGGGTCATGCGCCGCAACCAGCCGATCCTGTTGCATGCGCGCCTGCTCTTTCAGGCCGAGCGCGCTGAGGTAAGGCACCACGGCAGCGGAGAAGCCAATCGGCGCGCCGGGCGAGACGACCGCTCCCTGGGCGCTCACGATGCGCGGTGGCGTCATGGCTGTTTCGAGAACGCCGGCCATGCCGTTGACTGCGGCGAGCAGAGAAGGCAAGCCCGGCGTGGCCGGGTCGGCGAGCCCGAGCCAGAGATAGACGCGGATGGCGTCATAGCTGCCGGCCGGCTGAGCTTGCTGCGCGCCTTCGGTGGGCTGAGCCGGTGCGGCCGCGGGCTGAGCTCCGCCCGGGCCGACGGAGACCCAGTCCATGGCAAAGCCATGCGTGGATGGCACCGCCAGCAGCAGCGGAAGAGTCTTGAGGATGGCTGCCCATGGGCCGTGCGGCAGCATCCTGGCCAGGCTGCTGAGGAGGAACGGCGGAAGATAGCTGGGGTTGAGGATGTAGGCGTTTGTGCCGAGCTCAAAGCCATGCGGGCCGGGGAGCAGAGCCGTGCCGAAGTGCGGGATGAGCACGACCTCTTCGCGGGCGATCCGCTCGGCCAGCAGACGGCCGAGCTTATCGTAGCGGGAGTCGCGCCAAAGGCGGCCGGCCTGGAGGAGGGTATAGGCTATCCAAAGATCGGCATCGGCGGCGGAGTTGTCGTCGAGGATCTTCCATTGGCCGGAGGAGGTCTGTCCCCAGCGCCAGGCCGGAAGCCGCGCAGTCAGGTCGCCGCCGGCGAGATTGGCTTGGGTCCAACTTAGCAGCCGGTCGAAGCGGCTTCGGTCGTTGGCGACCAGGGCAAAAAACAGCGCATATGCCTGGCCCTCGCTGGTGGTGCGCTCGTGGTCGGCATGGTCGATGACGCGGCCTTGCGCATCGACGTACCGCACGGTGTACGCCTGCCAAAGAGGCCAGGGCTCGGACTGAGTCATACCCACTCCGACGGCGCAGAGGAGAAGGCAGCAGGCGAGAAGACGCCGCGTGGCGCTGCGAGTGTTGACGAACGAATCAGGCATGCCTTAGTCGTTGCCTTGCAGGCGGACGCGGGCTTTGCGTCGGAGCGAGGCACGCACCAGCGCGGCGATGAGGATGCAGATGACGACCGTCGTGACGACGACCAGCCACGGGAACTCCGAGAAGAGCAGGTTGAGCTTGACCCACAAGGAGAGCGAGCCCACTTTGTATACGTCGTCGCCGATGCGGTAGGAGACGAAGCGCTTGTCATGCAGAACGCTGACCGACTGCGAGATGTCGGAGTATTGCGAGTACTTGAGAAAGGTATCGACGAACTTAGGCACGACGCTGTGATCGCGCAGGGCGACGAGGACGACGGACTTGCTGGAGCCGCTCGGCCACTCGACGCCTTCAATGAGCGCATCGGGCAGGCCGCCGGCAGTTTCAAGCTGGCCGGACTGGATGTGGTCCGAGCTGCGGACCTTCCACCAGGCATGCTGCAGCGGAGCGAAGAAGCCCTGGGTATCCTGAATGTGCAGGCCGGCGCCGTCGACCCTGACCGGCAGAGACGAGTTCAGGGTCTCGATCGCGGGTTGATCGTCGACGGTGCCGAGGACGAGGTAATCCTTGCCGCTTCCCTTCTGCATGCCGGCGGCATTGGTGATGCCGACGTTCAGGACCGGGTAGCCGGTCTGCGCGCCGAAGTGTCCCATGAAGGTGAGATACATCTCGATCTCATCGACGGTGGGCACGTCGGGCAGCACGATGGAGGTGTCGGAGAGGTCGGCTTTGCGGGTGAAGGGATAGCCGGCGTTGGCGAAGATCTCGAGGTTCGGCATGACGGCGAGGTGCGGGATGCCTTCGATGTCCAGGTAGGAGTTTTTGAGGATGGCTCCGCGCAGGTTGAGCGGCGCGGTGTCCTGGCAGCGTCCCTTCTTGGCGATCTGAAAGACGAATTTCATCATCAGCGAGTTCGAGAACGGCCGCATGTCCACGACGGGCACAGGCACCACTGTATCGAGCACCGCGGAGGCCTTTTCGGTGTGCGGCATCGGCGTCGAGCTGATGTACCCCGAGTTCATGTAGACCTGGAGCGTGCTCTCGTTGGCCAGGGGAATGCCGTTGTAGCGATAGGCCATGTGGTAGCTCAGGTTCGGGCGCGAGCCGCACTGCTGCAGACAGAGGTCCGGCGGGACGCGCATGTAGGCGCCGACGGGAACGCTGCCGTCGCCTTCGATGTCGCCGGAGTTGGCGATATCGCCGATGGTCGTGGTTCTCTCCGTGCTGAGCCAGCGCGGCGCGTCGTCAGGCGCGCGGTCTCTGAGCGAACCGGCCTTGAGGATGCCGCGCTCCTGATCGCCCTGGAGAAGATCCCGCTGCAGCACCAGGACTTCAGAGGCGGTGACGAGATCGTCGGGGCTGTCCCCGGTGAGCACCAACAGCTTCGAATAGGGGTCGACCGGGTTGGTGCGCATGGCGATGGTCGGCCCGGAACTGGAGGTGACGTTGAGCGCCGCAGGCAGATCGGCTGCGCTCTCGCCAAGAACGATGGCGTTGCCGGCCGGGATGGTGCCGAAGGAGACCTGGAAGTGGACCGGGCGATAGTCGGTGAGGATGCCGAAGTAGGAGGCGACGATGCCGGCGGCGCGCAGAGACTTGGGCGATGGCGGGCTGAGGAAGACGATGGAGATGCTGGGATGCAGGTTGACCGACGAATCGTAGAAGGGCAAGGGCAGCAGGCTGAGATCGTTGCGCAACGGCAGCAGGCTGCCGGCAAGCTCGATGGTGGAGCTGGTGTCCACATGGCTCCACAGCGTAGAGTGCGAGGGGTCTTCGCACTGGAAGGTGTAGTGGCCGATGAATTCAAAGGTGAGCTCGTTTTGGTGCACGAGCATGTCGGCGGGCAAGGTGAGCGTAGCTTCGAGCAGCGCGTTGTTTTCGTTGCGCGTGACGTTGAGCACCTGCGACTCAGACGCATCGCCTTCCGGGCCTCGATCGCTCGAGGACATGGGGCGCGTGGTGACGGGAAGCGTAGCGAACAGGGTTCCGTTGAGACTCACCTTGAGGTGGCTGATGTCCGGCAGCAGTCCCGGCGAGAAGTGATAGCGCAGATGCATGGTGGCGGTCTTGATGACCTCGGTCTGCGGCACGGAGAACGGCACGGTGTGGTAAGCGTCGACTCCGCGCAAAACGATGGTGTCGGGAACGCCGACATCGGCGAGGGAAAAGATGTTGTCGAAGTTGCCGGGCGCGACCGGATGCGCGCTGACGCCGCCGTCGACGCCCGAGCTGAGCGGGGCGACAGACGGGGCTGCGACTCCAGCCGGAGCAGCGGGCGGAGGCGTGGCGATGGCCTGGGCACCGGAGGCTGCACGCGTCAGGGTTCCCGCGAGCAGGATGAGCAGCAAGAGAGGCGCTGCGCTGGCAGCGAGCCTGCCCTTGGGAGATTTCTTCTTCTTGGTCGTCATCAGTCCTCGTGCCGTAATGTTCAAACCGTGCAAAGAGATACGCAGGATGCGGGCCAGGCTCTTTAGAGGCCGGTCGGACTCGCGCTCCTCTCCCCAGCCGAGCCAGGTGTCCGCGCGCGAGTAGAGGACCATGGTGAGCGCCTCTTCTTCCTGCAGATTGAGCGGGTCGAACTGCGCGCGCAGGTTGCGTCCCTCCGCGCTGACGACGGTGGCGGGCAGGCTCGCATCGCCATCGAGCACCGGGAAGACCAACTGAATGGAGTCCCCGGGCGATGCGGTGAAGGTCCGGTCCATGTTGATCTGCACGCCGCCCGTGGACAGGTCGGCGGTGGCGCCCTGGACGACGTTTCCATCGGCGAGCACAACATCGGCCGGAACGTTCATCTGCACGCGCACGGTCTGCCGGCGCTGTTGGCTTTCGAGCGCGACGGCGGTGGCCACGCCGAGCACGACGATGTTGAAGACCGTCCAGAGAAGATTCATCACGATCGTTCCGGGATGGGTTCCGTCGTAGGCGATACTCAAGGGCCAGACCGGAATGTAAAAGTAACGCGGGATCGCCATGAGGAGGCCGCTGAAGTTGAGCAGCAGCATCAGCAGAAAGGGCTGCGCGATGCGGGTATCGAAGAAGCTTCGATTGACCACACCACCCTTGGCGGTGACGTTGAAGCTGCCCAGCTTGGGGTTGATGAGGGCAAGCATGGTGGGCAGGAAGATGTAGGGCGAGAGCACCGTCTCATAGATCTCGTTCCAGAACGAGTGCCGATGCTGGCCCTGGATGCGGGAGTTGGTGAGCGACGAAAGAACGAGGTGCGGGAAGGCGTAGGCGAGGATAGCCGCCCAGTAGCCCGGCACGTTCGTCTTGCCGAGCACAAGGTAGATCAACGGCGCGGTGAGAAAGATGAGCCGCGGCAGCGCGTAGAGAAAGTGCGTCATGGCATTGAAGTAGCAGAGCCGCTGCGCGGGCGAGAGCCCCTTGGCAAAGAGCGGGTTATCGACGCGCAGGATCTGGATCATGCCGCGGGCCCAGCGGATGCGCTGCTTGACGTGACCGCTGAGGCGCTCGGTGGCTAGGCCCGCGGCCTGCGGAATGTTGATGTAGGCCGTGTTCCACCCATTCATCTGCATGCGCAGCGAGGTGTGCGCGTCTTCGGTGACGGTCTCGACGGCGATGCCGCCGATTTCGTCGAGGGCCGTCCTGCGGATCACCGCGCAGGAGCCGCAGAAGAACGTCGCGTTCCAAAAGTCGTTACCGTCCTGCACGATACCGTAGAAGAGCTCGCCTTCATTGGGGATGGTGCGGAACTGGCCGAGGTTGCGCTCGAACGGATCGGGCGAGTAGAAGTGATGCGGCGTCTGCAGCATGGCGAGCTTGCGGTCGCGCAGAAACCAGCCCAGGGTGACCTGCATGAAGCTGCGGGTGGGCACGTGGTCGGAGTCGAAGATGGCGACGAAGGGAGCGTCCAGGCGCTCGAGCGCGCGATTGATATTGCCGGCCTTGGCGTGCGCGTTGTCGTCGCGCGTCATGTAGCCGATGCCGGCGTCTTCGGCGAACTTGCGGAACTCTTCGCGCTTGCCGTCGTCGAGGATGTAGACGTTCAGCTTGTCGGCCGGCCAGTCGATATTCATGGCCGCGAGGGCGGTGTAGCGCACGACGTTCAGGGGCTCGTTGTAGGTGGGGATGAGCAGGTCGACGGCGGGCCAGTTGTCGGGATCTTCAGGAAGCGGAACCGGCGTGCGGCGCAACGGCCACAGGGTTTGCATGTAGCCGAGAAACAGGATGATGAACGCGTAAGACTCGGCGAGCACCAGCAGCCAGATGAAGAATGCGTCGATCGGCGTCCAGAGAGTGCCGGGGTCGACAAAAAACTTGATGGTGGTGGCGAGGCGCCAGTAGCCGTAGCGGAACGTGGAATAGCAGGAGACCAGCATCAGCGTCAAGGTGAGCAGATAGGAGCTCGAACTGCGGTCCATCCACATGGCGACGAGGACCGTGATTAGGCCGAGCACGGCCTGCTGCGGCCAGGTCAGCTCCAAGATTCCGGTGAAGACGAGAAAGAAGACGCCGCCGGCCAGAAGGACATACCGAAGAGCCTTGAGGGGAACGCTGTTTCCGGATTCGAACTCTCTCCACAGCGGCGATCGTGTCATCGTTCCCTCCATCGCGTGGTGCGCTCAGCCCGGGTTGCGGGAGCGGAGACGCCGCGCAGCCATCCGGCAAGCTTCTGGTAATCCTCGGTAATAGAGGCTTCGGGAGCGTAGTCGATGACGGTCATGCCTTCGGCGAGCGCTTCGCTGACGGCTGGAGACCGGCGCACGGCTGAGGGCAGCAGCCGCTCGCCCAGCTTGCCGCGCAGGACCTCGCGCACATCCAGGTGCAAGGGCAGCGAGGCGTCAAACCCGTTGAGCAGGTAAAAGGGCAGCACGGGCTTTGCTTCGGAGTCTTGCAGACCTTCAAAATAGCGCTCGAGGGTGTGCAGGCTGATGACCGAATTCATGTCCGGTGCAAGCGGCACGAGCACCGTCAGGCAGAGGCCGGTCAGGCGGCGTGTCATCCAGCCGGAGCTTGCGTTCAGATCGAGCAGGATGCGGTTGGTTTCGCCGGCGCTGCGCATCAGCTCCTCGAGCAGGGCTTCGCTGCGCGCCTCGTCGTCACCGCGGCGGTCGACCTCATACGAGACGAGGTGGATGGAGGCGTCGGCGCTGCCGGTAGGCGGGGAGAAGGTGCGGACGACGCCGGCTCGCAGCTCGCTCGCGCCGAAGTAGAAGGGCATCAGGCCGTGCGAGGTGGTATCGGCTAACAGAACCTTCTCGCCGAGCGCGGACAGGGCGCGGCCGAGCGTGGCGACGAGGCTGGTCTTGCCGACTCCGCCGGCGAGGGAAAAAACGGCCAGCGCGGGGGGGCGCACGTCTTTTTTGCGCGCCGGCGAAGCTTCCGCGGGAGCCTTCCAGCTACCTTCCGTGACGGGATCGAAGACGCCTTTGAGCGCGAACCAGCGCGAGGCGACGCGCTCCTGCGAGTGCTGCAGGGTATTGGTGACGGCCATCGATTGAGCGGCTGTCTCGCGGGTGCCGCTTGAGTAAAGCCAGGCCGGCGCATCTTCCGGCTCGGCGCTCTGAGGACGTTGCGGCTCGGCCGTCTCCGCTACGACGTGCGGCTTGCGGCGGTACGGCTGCGAGCGGGAGACCGGGTCTGCCTGCGGAGGCGCCGGACGCTCGGAGCCGGCATAGGCCGCGGCAGTGCGGCGAATCTCGGCCGGGGTGTCGGTGGCGCGGGTGCGCAGCGCGACCGGCGGTCTTTCCGGAGCGGCATTCGCGCTGAAGGCAGGAAAGACTCCGGAGGCTTCGTCGGGACGAAACCCCTGGGGACGGCGGCGCGCGTCGGCGTCGGTCCGGATGCCGCGCCGCTCCTGCGGCACGCGGATCGAAGATTCCTCGCGCAGGCGGGCGCGGGCATCGAGCTCGATGCGATGGACGGGGTGATTGCGGTCGGCATCAAAGCCCGGGTGCACCGGCGCCTCGTAGGGGTCGGCGACCACCGCGGCGGGCTTCGTTGGCTGCGGGCCGGCCAGGTCGCGGCGGCGAACCTCGGAGTTCGAATAGCTTCGTGCCTGGCGCTGCGCGGAGGCATGGGCTTCAGCGATCTCGCGCTCTTCGCGCCGGGCGGAGGCTTCGGCCATGGCAGCGGCCTCGGCGCGGCGAGCCGCTTCAACGCGCTCGGCGGCGGCGCGGCGGGCGGCGTCCTCGGCCTCGCGCAGGGCGCGCTCCCGCCCGCGCGCATTGTCGAACGCGTCCGAGGTCTTGACGGCGCGCTCCGCCTCGCGCGCCACGCGTTCGGCCTCCGCGGCGGCAGATTCGGCTTCTTCCTTGGCCTTCAACTCCGTCGTTCTGAGCTCTTCGGCAGCGCGATGCCGCACCTGGGCGCGATACTCCCGGCGGGAGGCGGAGAAGTCGCGGTACTTGGCGCCATGGAGGTTCGCCCAGGAGTAGAGGATAGCGACATCTTCCGGCGTCTCCGCCAGGGCTTCTTCCGGGATCTCGGTCACACGTGGGTCCATAGGGTTTTCACTTCCCTCTAAGTCCTTTATTGTCAAGGCCGAGATGCTGCGGAAGAAGCTCAGGGGCAGACCTCGCGATGCACACTTTGTCATGCAATGCCTAGAGGCTACGTGGCGCGGTAACACCCGTCAATGCGCCATTCGGGTGACTCCAGCGAAGGAAAATCTGGAGTATTCTAGTTATCCGGCCAAACGGACAAAGAAGTCTTGAGAGGGACTCTTGTTCTGGAAGGACACTCTAGCCGGGGCTTCATGGTGACTTCAAAGCGTAAGGCGCGGGTTGCGCAGGCTGAAAAGGCGCCCGGGGCAGGTGTGATATTTTCGTATTTGGACGTCATGGTTTTGAGCCTGTAGCTCAGTCGGTAGAGCATCGCCCTTTTAAGGCGTTGGTCCTGGGTTCGAGCCCCAGCGGGCTCACCATTTCCTTTCTTCAGGGAATATATACGTCGTGAATCGTAGGACGCTTCTGTCCTACTCGGTTCCGCGTTTGCAAAGACGACCGCAGCGGAATGCCCGCGTGCTGCGCTTTGTGTAGACGCATAGCGACCTCAGGGTCGGCGTCGTCACTCAGGTCCAGCTTCGGCTGGCGGGCCAAGGAAATGACGCTGCTGGCGAACCGCCCATGCAAGGGCGGAATACCAGGCGCTCAGCGAGCATACCAGGGATTCAAGAGCGGTATGCCGGTGGCCTCGAAGTCAGCAACGTTCCGGGTCACGACGGTCATGCTAAGGACCAGAGCCGTCGCCGCGATCAGAGCATCCCGCTCCGCTCGTGCTCCCTGCACATGCAGGGACGCACAGCGAAGTGCCACGGCAGCATCGACAGACAGGGTCCGATCCAGGAACTCAGACAGGACGGGATGGGTCATCCAGATACGGAGCCGAGCGCCCTGGGCGGCATCGCGCCGCTCGATCCGAAGGATGCCAAGTTCAATCTCCATCAAAAGAATAGCCCCGGTCGGTGATGAACACCGGTCCCTTGGAAGAGGCCTTCTTGGCCCGGCTGGTGTCCTGATTGAACTCCCGGTTGGATAAGGTAGTGATCGCCATGGCAAGCCACCTCGGGGTATGTAGACATGTTAGTACATGCATTAATCCTAGGAGCTGCGCGCAAGAATGGAAACGCATTTGGGCGTTTTCCAAGGCGGCTTCTTCAGGCATGCACCCTCTCCGGTCTCCAGGTTTCCGGGTCTCTTAGCCGTCAGCTTGCGGCTCAGAGAAGGTCTGGCGGACGCCCTCGTCGATGCCTGTGAAGGGCGCCGTCCAACCGGCTTCGCGCAGTCCGGTTACGTCGGCCTCGGTGAAGTGCTGGTAGCGATTCCTCAGGTCGCCGGGGAAGGGGATGAACTCGATCCGGCCCGGCCCGTGGACCTGCATCAGGGCTTCGGCAACCTGCTTGAAGGTGCTGGCGTGGCCGGTGCCGGCGTTGACGATGGCGTGCACGGGCGCGGCGGGGCGCTCGGGCAGCAGACCGGCGAAGAAGAGATTGATGCGGCAGAGGTCGCGGACGAAGACGAAGTCGCGGCGCTGCTCGCCATCGGCAAAGCCTCCAGACCCGACGAACATGCGGATGGTGCCGGTCTCCTTCAGCTGCCTGGTGAAGTGGTGGAGGACGCTGGCCATGCGGCCTTTGTGCTGCTCGCGCGAACCGTAGACGTTGAAGTAGCGCAGGCCGACGACGCTGCTGCGGAGAGGCTCGCGGGCGTCCGCAAAGCGGCGGCGCACGAAATTGTCAAAGACCAGCTTCGAATAGCCATAAACGTTGAGGGGGCGCTCATTGGCGGGCACGGGCGCGAAGGACTGGCTGAGTCCGTAGACCGCGGCGGTCGAGGCGTAGACGAAGGGAATGCGGCGCGCCGTGGCGAAGGCGAGCAGCTCCTTCGAGTAGGTGAAGTTGTTGTCCATCATGTAACGCCCGTCGTCTTCGAGCGTGTTCGAGCAGGCGCCCTGGTGCAGAATGGCGTGAATTTTGACGTGCTGGAAGTCGCCGGCGGCGAGGGCTCGGCGGAACTCCTGTTTGTCCATGTAGTCGGCGTAGTCGGCGCCCCAGAGGTTGAGAAACTTCGGGCCGGAGAGATTCGGCGCGGACGCGAGATTGTCGACGACCAGGAGGTCGCGCTCGCCGATGCGATTCAGCTCATGGACCAGGTTGCTGCCGATAAATCCTGCGCCGCCGGTGACGATAATCAACGGGCGATCTCCGCAGGCTCGGGCGCGAGCATGCGCTGGAGGAGGCTGGTGGTCGAGAAGCCTTCGACGGTGGGCACGATCTCGACGCGGCCTCCGCCGGCGAGGACCTCCTGGTGGCCGACGACGGTCTCGACGCGGTAGTCTCCGCCCTTGACGAGAACGTTGGGCCGGAGTGCGCGGATGAGTTCGAGCGGCGTGTCCTCGTCAAAAAGCACGACCACGTCGACCGAGGCGAGGGCGGCCATGACCCGGGCGCGTTCGCGCTCGCCGACGATGGGCCGGGTGGAGCCTTTGAGGCGACGGACCGAGGCGTCCGAGTTCAGGCCCAGCACGAGCTTCGAGCCGAAGCGCCGGCACTGTTCAAGAAGCGTAATGTGGCCGACGTGCAGCAGATCGAAGCAGCCGTTGGTGAAGACGACGGTTTCGCCCGAGGCGCGCCACTCGGCTACGCGCCGCTCGACTCCGGGGAGGTCGAGAATCTTCTCGGCGGCGGCAAGGCCGGCGCTGGGGGTGAGCGCCGAGACCAGCTCATGCTGCGCGATGGGCACGGTGCCCACCTTGCCGACGACGATGCCGGCGGCAAGGTTGGCGAGCTCGACCGCGGTGTGGATGTGCAGGCCGCCGGCGAGCGCGGCGGCGAGGGTGGCGATAACGGTATCGCCCGCGCCCGAGACGTCGAAGACCTCGCGAGCCCGCGCCGGCGAGTAAAAGTCGGCCTCGGGCTGGCCATCGGTGGCGGTGTCGCGGCTGAGAATGCGGATGCCTTTCTCGCTCATGGTGACGGTGAGAAAGCGGAAGTCGTGCTCGATCATTTGGGCGCGAGCGGCGGCGAGCAGGCGGTCGGTGTCCTGCGCGGGGACGCCGGTGGCCTGCGCGAGCTCCTGCAGGTTGGGGCAGACGGTGGTCGCGCCGGAATATTTGCTGAAGTCGCGGGTCTTCGGGTCGACCAGGACGGGAACGCCGGCGGCGCGGGCCGCGCGCAGGATGGCAGTACACATCTCCGGGGTCAAGGCGCCCTTGGCGTAGTCGGAGAGGATGACGGCGTGCACCTTGGTGACGAGCTCGGTGGCGCGGGCTTCGAGGCGGGCGAGCTCCTCGGCGGGGATGGAGTCCTGGCTCTCGACATCGAGGCGCAGCAGCTGCTGGGTGCGGGCGACGATGCGGGTCTTCGAGATGGTGGGCAGCGAACCGGTAACGACGCCGGTGGTGTCGACCCTGGCTTGACCGAGCAGACTGGCGAGCTCGTTGCGCTCGCCATCCGCGCCCCAGAAGCCGGCAAGAAACGTCTGACAGCCGAGGCCGGCCAGATTCATGGCGACATTGGCCGCGCCACCGGGCCGCTCATACCGCTGCGCATGGCGGAGAACAGGCACCGGGGCCTCGGGCGAGATGCGTTCCACCTCGCCGAGAATGTAGCGGTCGAGCATGAGGTCGCCGACGACCAGGATGCGCAGCTGAGGGAAGCCGCTTTCAAGCAGATGCAGCACGGAATGGAGTTGAGCAATCATCGCTTTGTTCCCTCTGACTATACCGGAGCGAAGCCGGCAGAAGAGCTTAGCCGAGCACGGCCCGCACCTCGGTTGCGACCTCCTCGACCGTGATGCCGGTGAGGCATTTCTTGCGTTCGACGGTGCAGGTCTCAAGCCCGCAGCCCATGCAGTCGACGGCGTGGTAGAGGACGCGATGGCTCGCGCCGTGCGGAAACCAAACCCGGGGGAGGTTGCGCGCGGCGAAGATGGCGACGCAGGGAGTGCCGACCGCCGCGGCCAGGTGCATGGGACCGGAGTCGTGGCCGAGGAAGACGCGCGCCCGGGCCAGGCACGCCGCGCTCTCCCGCGGGGTCAGCACGCCGCAGAGATTGACGACGGGGCTGGCCTTGGCAGCTCCGCGCCAGCCCTCGGCCGCGGCCTCACTCGCCTCGCTCTCTTCGGGTGCGCCCATCAGCGCCAGTGCGTACTCGGGGTAGAGCGCGCCGAGCCGCGCCAGCAGCGCCCGCCAGTTCTCTCCACCCCAATCCTTGGATTGCACCTTGGTGCCGACGCTGACGGCGAGAACAAGCCGTGCGCCCGCGGGCTCGAGGACCTCGCTCGCCCGGGCCTGCTCGGCGAGGGTGAGCCGCAAGTCCCAGGCCCCGGGCAAATTCACTTGGGCGTCTCCGAGCTCCGCCAGGTTCCTCGCCAGGCGTTCGGCTTCCGGCTCGAGCGTTCCGTCCGCCTGCACCCGATTCGCCTGCATCGCCTCCGTCCACGGCACCCCGATCTGGCGCTCGATGCCGCACAGCCGAAAGAACCGGGCATCCCGCTTGGCCGCCTTCACCCCGCGCACCGGTCCAAGATAGACCAACGCCTGCGGCCGCCAGCGCCACAGATTCCACCACAAACGTAGCAGGACCGCCGGACTGCGCGTCGCGACGGTATAGCGGAAGTAGCCGTGAATCAACCCGTTGTCCGCGAGAATGGCCGCCGCCGCCGGCGCCTTCACGTTCACGGGAAAGTTCGTGAGCATTCTGCGCTCGGCCTGCGGGAAGGCGCGCTCCACCAGATGCAGCGCGGGCAGGGCGACCACCGTGTCGCCCAGGCTTCCCAGCCGGTAGACGAGCACACGCTTCACCTCGCTTTGCATTAGGCTATTCTACGGGCGTGCGATTGCACCCTCATCGCGGCCGGGCCTATTGAAACTCGTTCATGCTCAACGTCTCTTCCCTTACTCGCATTCACGATGAAGCTACCCGGTCCTGGCACGCGGAGGAAGCGTTCTCTTCCCTGCCGCCCGCAGCCAGTCTCCTCGAATCCCTTGCCATGCAGCAGCATCGCGCCAACTTCGACCTGTGGCACCAGGAAGATGCGGCCCGCAACCCGGAGGCCACCGACGCCGCCATCGCCGGGGTCAAGCACGCCATCGACCGGCTGAACCAGCAGCGCAACGATCTGGTCGAGCAGATCGACTGCGCGCTCCTTTGCGAAGCCATCCAGGCGGAAGAGGCTCCGCTGCACTCCGAAACGCCCGGCCTGATCGTCGACCGGCTGTCCATTCTCGCGCTCAAGATCTATCACACGGCCGAAGAAGCCCATCGCACCTCGGCCAGCGCGCAGCACCGTGCCCGCAACTGCGACCGGCTGTCCGTGCTGCTCGAGCAGCGTCAGGATTTGGCCGCGTGCCTGCAGGCGCTCTGGGCGCAGGTGCTGGCCGGCGAGCGCCGCTTCAAGCTCTACCGGCAGATGAAGATGTACAACGATCCCGAGCTGAATCCTGTACTCTACACACACACCAAAGCTGTGTCCCGGTAGATCTGCAGTCCCCGCTTCCGCGCCTGGGGGATTGACCGCATTTCGCGCAGTGCGTATAACCCCAGAAGGCTCTCGCAGCAAGCCACCCGTTCGTCCTTCATCCACACTCGCATCCAGCACGAAGCAGGTCTGATATGGCTCAACCGAAAGCAGTCACCGCAGTTCCCGCAAAGCGTTCCCCGCGGACGCTGGCCGGCGTCGTTCCCGCGCAGCTCGATCCGATCCGCGCCCAGGCGCTCGCCAGCTATGAGGCCGCTCTGCAACTCATGCAGCAGGGCAAGTACGACAAGGCGCACGCCGCCTTTGACAAGATGCTGTTGAGCTCGCCCGGAGATTTGGCCGACCGCATCCGCATGTACATCAACGCCTGCCTGCTGCAGGTCTCGAAGGGCAAGACCAGCTTCACCAGCCATGAGGAGCAGTACGATTACGCGATCTCCCTGCTCAACATGGGCCACTATGAGGACGCGCGCGAGCACTTCAAGCTCATCCTCGAAGAGCATCCCACCGCCGACTACGCCTTCTACGGCCTTGCCGTGCTGGCCAGCCTGACCGGCGACTGCAACCAATGCCTCGAACACCTGACCCAGGCCATCCGGCACAACCCACGCAACCGCATCCAGGCCCGCGCCGACTCCGACTTTCAGGACATGGCCGACGACCCGCGCTTCACCGACCTGCTCTACCCCGAGGTCTAGGCTGGTCTACGGTCTACAGCCGCAGGATCGTGAAGGCTCTTCAATGATGAGTGCGCCGATTTTCGAGCCCGGCCTGGTCCCCGGTCTCGCCTCCGATCCGGCACCGGAGGCGCGGGCAAGCCTCGCGCCGGCTGCCGGAGCCGCCCAGCGGACACTCAAGGTCGTCGCCATCGGCGGAGGCACCGGGCTATCGACTCTGCTGCGCGGACTCAAGCGCTTCGTCGCGACCCCGTCCGGCTTCCTGCCCCTCACCGTTTCCGAGCCCAAAGAGCCCGCCTGCACCATCCGCGATCTCGCCGCCGTCGTCACCGTCACCGACGACGGCGGCTCCTCCGGCCGGCTGCGCGAGGACTTCAACATGCTCCCCCCCGGCGACGTGCGCAACTGCATGGTCGCGCTGTCGGAAGACGAGCACCTCCTCGCCCGCCTCTTCCAGCACCGCTTCGACCAGGGCGAGCTCCAGGGCCACAGCTTCGGCAATCTCTTCGTCGCCGCGCTTACCAATATCACCGGCGACTTCGCGCAGGCCGTGCAGATGTCCTCGCAGATCCTTGCCACGCGCGGCCACATCTTCCCCGCCACCAACAAAAACGTCACGCTCGCCGCCAGGATGCACAACGGAGCAATCGTCCACGGCGAAACCAATATCACCGCCAGCCCGCATCGCATCGTCGAGCTCATGCTGGTGCCGCCCAACGTCGATCCCCTGCCCGACACCCTCGAAGCGATCGCCAATGCCGATCTCATCACCCTCGGCCCCGGCTCCCTCTACACGTCGCTGATCACCAACCTGCTGGTGCGGTCCATCCCCGAAGCGCTGGCGGCCAACCGGGGCACCCGCGTCTTCATCTGCAACCTGATGACCCAGGCCAATGAGTCGATCGGCCTGAGCGCGTCGCAGCACATCACGAAAATCATCGAGCACGCGAACAAGGTGAAGGGGCCGCTGTTCGATTACGCCCTCATCAACACCGCGCCCATCAGCGCCGCCCTGCTGGACCGCTATGCGCTCGAAGGCCAGGCGCCGATCGAGGCCGACCTCGACGCCATCCGCGTGCTCGGCATCCAGCCCGTCACCGGCAACTTCGTCCATGAGGGCAATGTGCTCCGGCATGACTACGACCGCGTCACCGAAGCCGTGCTCGAGCTCGCCCTGGGCCGCGCAGGCGCTTAAAACGTTTGCCGTGCGCTGATCCGAACGAAACTGGTACGCTTACCCGCATGCGATTGCTACGCATTCTCCCCGCGGTTATTCTCGTTTCGGCCCACCTGCTCGCCCAGTCCTTTACCCCGGTCCGCGAGCAGAAGAACCTGTCTTCCTCCGCGCAAGCCAAGCTGCACATCCTCGAGACGCTGAACGCTCTGCCTCCCGGCGAGTGGCGCTTCCACGCCGGCGACGTTCCGCACGGGGAGTCCGTTTCGCTCGACGACTCCTCGTGGCAGCTCGTCAGCCCGAAGACCAAGGCCGGCAAGGAAGCCGCCTGGTACCGCCGCACCATCGAGGTGCCCAAGACGCTGAACGGCTACGACCTCTCCGGAGCCCGCATCTGGTTCCAGTTCCGCGCCGACGCCAACGGCCCCATGCCGCAGATCATCTACTTCAACGGCCGCCGCGTGGCTCTTGGCGACGATCTTGAGCCGATCGTTCTGTTTGAGCCGGCCAGGCCCGGCGACAAAATCCTCATCGCCGTCAAGCTCCTCCACACCATAGACGACAAGAGCTTCAACGGCGTCAACCTGCGCGTCGAGCCCGATACGGAAGCCACCCACCGGCCCAATCCCGACGATCTGCGCATCGAGTGCCTCACCTCCGCCAACCTCCTGCCCGCGCTCACGCCCTCCCGCAAAGACCTGCTCTCCACCGTCGAGGCCGCCGTCGCCGCCATCGACACCCAGGCCCTCGCCGCCGGAAACCAGGCCGCCTTCGACGCCTCCCTGCGCAAGGCTCAGGGCATTCTCGCGCCGCTGCATCCGGTGCTGGCCCAGGCCAAATTCGACCTCGCCGGCAACTCCCACATCGACGCCGCCTGGCTCTGGCCGCGCTCTGAATCCATCGACGCCGTCCGCCGCACCTTCACCACCGCGCTCCAGCTCATGGACGAGTACCCCGACTACACCTTCACCCAGTCCGCCGCCCAGTACAGCGAGTGGATGGCCGACAAATACCCGCAGCTCAACGACCAGATCAAGCAGCGCATCAAGCAAGGCCGCTGGGAGATCGTCGGCGGCATGTGGATCGAGCCCGACCTCAACCTCCCCGGCGGCGAATCGCTCGTCCGCCAGCTCCTCGTCGGCCAGCGCTACTTCCAAAAGGAGTACGGCGTCACCGCCCGCATCGGCTGGAATCCCGACTCCTTCGGCTACAACTGGCAGCTCCCCCAGATCTACAAGCGCTCCGGCCTCGATTATTTCGTCACCCAGAAGATGCACTGGAACGACACCAACCAGCTGCCCTTCCGGCTCTTCTGGTGGGAGTCCCCCGACGGCTCGAAGGTCCTCACCTACTTCCCGACCGACTACGTCCATGACAACCTGAACCCCAGCCGCATCTCCGCCGACTTCGCCGAATCCGCCGAGCGCAACCCCGGCACCACCGAGATGATGGACCTCTACGGCATCGGCGACCACGGCGGCGGCCCCACCCGCGCCATGCTCGACCAGGGAGACCACTGGATCGCCGAATCCAAGAAGCCCGGGGAAGCCGTGCCGACCATGGCCTACCACACCGCCCAGCACTACTTCACCGACGTCGAGCAGCACCTCAGCCCCGACTCCCCCACCTGGAACTACGACTCCATCGCCAAGGGCTACACCGCGCCGCAGCCCGCCGGCCCCGGCACGCTCGGCCTCCCCACCTGGAAGGATGAGCTCTACTTCGAGTACCACCGCGGCGTCTTCACCACCCAAGCTAAGCACAAAGACAACATGCGCAAGAGCGAGACCGCCACGCTCACCGCCGAGGCCCTCGCCTCGCTCGCCTGGCTCGATGGGTGCAAGTATCCAGCCGACGTGCTAACCGACAACTGGAAGAAGATCACCTTCAACCAGTTTCACGATCTCGCCGCCGGCTCCGGCATCGCGGTCATCTACCGCGACGCCCAGAAGGACTTCACCGAGGTCTTCAACGCGGACCAGGGCATCTCGTCCACGGCCCTCGACGCCCTGAACGCCCACATCGACACCCGCGGAAAGGGAGACGCTCCCGTCGTGGTCATGAACCCGATGGCCTGGCCCCGCTCGGAGACGGTCGAGCTTGAGGTGCAGCTGCCGGACAAGGCCAGCGGCGTACAAGTCGTCGACGCGAAGAATAAGCCGCTACTCACGCAGGTCCTTGCCGACGAGACTGACACGCACAAGTTCAAGCTGCTGGCGCGCGTAGACGACGTGCCCGCTCTCGGCTACACCGTGCTGCACGCCCTGCCCGGAACCCAGAACAGCCCAGCCGCCGGCGACCTCCACCTCGAGCAGACACCCACGTCCTTCCTGCTCAGCAACTCGCGGCTGCGGGTCACCGTCGATAAGCAAAACGGCTGCATCACCAGCCTCACTGCGGCCGAGGAGCACGGCAAATCCACCGAGTACGTCGCCTCCGGCAGCTGCGCCAACCAGCTACAGACCTTCAAGGACACGCCTAAGGAGTACGACGCCTGGAACATCGATCCAGGCACCCTCGACGGGACCATGACGCCCATCTCCTCCGTAGCTTCCATCGCGGTTCTTACCGATGGACCGCTGCGCAAAAGCATTCGCATCATGCGCACCTGGCAGTCCTCCCACTTCACCCAGGACATCTCGCTCGACTCCGGGGCCGACATGGTCCGCGTCGACAACGACGTCGACTGGCATGAGACGCACGTCCTCCTCAAAGCCGCCTTCCCCCTCGCCCACTCCGGCCCCAAAGCTACCTACGAGATCCCCTTCGGCTCCATCGAGCGGACCACCACGCGCAACAACTCCTGGGAAAAAGCCAAATTCGAGGTGCCCGCCCTGCGCTGGGCCGACCTCGGCGACGCCACCGCCGGCGTCTCCATCCTCAACGACTCAAAGTACGGCTACGACGCCGTCGGCAACACCCTGCGCCTGACCCTGCTCCGCTCCCCCGTCTGGCCCGACCCCGACGCCGACCGGGGCCCTCAGCACTTCACCTACGCCATCTACCCCCACGCCGGCACCTGGAAGCAGGCTCAGACCATGCACCGCGGCTACGAGCTCAACACGCCGATCGCCGCCATGCAGGTCTCCCCGCACACCGGCAGCCTGCCCGCCTCGCACTCCTTCGTCTCCGTCGAGAATCCCAACGTCACCCTCACCGCGGTCAAGAAGGCTGAGGACGCCGACGCGCTGGTCTTCCGCATGTTCGAGTGGGCCGGAACTACGTCCGAGGTCAAGCTGCACGTGCCGCCCGGCGCGCAATACGCCGTCGAGAGCAACCTCATGGAGAAGGTTGAAGGCGCGCACCTCCCGGTCACAGGCGACCTCGTCTCGATCCCGATCAAACCCTACGAAATCCTCACCGTCCAGGCCTTATACCCCAGCCACTAACCGGGTGCCCCATCCTTTGGGTCTCATCCAAAGGGTGGGGTATCGAGCAAAGCTCGACCGTCTTCCCTTTCCCCACCACAAATCTCTACGCCACCCCGTCGATCCCCACCAGCTCCTGTACCGCCTCCACCGTCCGCTTCAACTGCCCGCACGCCGCATAGATATCCCGTCCGCGCGGCCTGCGTGTAAACGTCGGGATGCCGCCGTCCACCAGCAGCTTGTGAAACCGATCCGCACTCTCCTGGGTCGGCTGACGATACGCCACCCCCGGCCCTGGGTTCCAGACGATGAGGTTGACCTTCGCCCGCATGCCCTTGAGCAGCGCCAGCACCTCGCGCGCGTGCTCCGGCCGATCGTTGATGCCGCCCAGCAGCACGTACTCGAAGGTGACGTACTCGCGCTTGCCGAAGGGAATGGAGCGCACGGCTTCAAGCAGCGCGGCGATGTTCCACTTGCGCGTGATGGGCATGATCTCGGCCCGGATGGCGTCGTTCGAGGCGTTCAGGCTAAGCGCCAGGCGAGGCCGGATCTCCTCGCCCGCAAAGCGCCGGATCGCGGGCTCGATGCCGCTGGTCGAGACGGTCATGCGCGAGGCGGGGATGCCGATCTCGCCGACCAGCAGGCGCACCGCGTCCATGAAGGCGTCGTAGTTGAGGAACGGTTCGCCCATACCCATGAAGACTAGATTGATGCGGTCCGGCTGGCCGCGGCCTTTGCCGCTGCCGACGGTTGCTCCGTGCCGGTGAAGCACCGCGGCTACCTGCCCGGCGATCTCGCCTGCGGTCAGGTTGCGCCGTATGCCGAGTTTGGCCGTGAGGCAAAACTGGCAGTTGACCGCGCAGCCGACCTGGCTCGAGACGCAGATGGTGGCGCGCTTGTAGTCGCGGGCCAGCTCCAACGCGTCGTCTTCGGGCAGGTCGCCGTCCGGCATCCAGACTGTTTCAACGGTCTCTCCATCGGCCAGCCGGACCAGATAGCGCTCGGTGCCGTCGATCGACCGCGCCGTCTGCGCGAGCTCCGGCAGGCCGATCTCGTAACCCGCGCTCTTCAAGGCTTCGCGCATAGAGATGGGCAGAGCGGTCATCTCGTCTAGCGATGCGGTCCCGTGTTTGTAGAGGGCGTCGGCAAGCTGCGCGACGCGGTACGAGGGCTGGCCGAGCTGCTCCACCAGCGCACGCAACTCCGCTCGGGAGGCCCCGAACAAAGCCTTCGCTTGAGTGGATACGTCCATGTCTCAAGTTTACGCCGTTGCATCCCAGGGCAGCCCCTTATGAAAGAATAAGGAAGCAAGGAGTCGCATGTCCGCCACGCTCGTTTCTACCGAACCGCAGGTCTCCACTTCCTCCGAGACGCACCCCGCGCGCAACATTCGCCGGACCGTCCTCCCGAACGGCATGCTTGTCCTCACCGAGTCCATGCCGCACATGCGATCCGTTTCGATGGGCGCCTGGATCGACTCCGGTTCGCGCGACGAGCCGGCCGCGGAGAACGGGCTCGCGCATTTCGTCGAGCACATGGTCTTCAAGGGTACGACGACGCGTTCGGCGCAAGACATTGCCCGCGAGGTGGACTCGATCGGCGGCAATCTCGACGCGTTCACCGGCAAAGAAGCAGTCTGCTTCAACATCAAGGTGCTGGACGAGAACATGCCGCCGGCGCTCGATGTGCTGTCGGATCTGGTGCTGCATCCCAAATTTTCAGCCAGCGATCTGGAACGCGAGCAGGGCGTGATCCTCGAAGAGATCAAGATGGATGAGGACAATCCGGACTACCTGGTGCATGAGACATTCACGCAGAACTTCTGGAAGAATCACCCGCTGGGCCGGCCGATCCTGGGGACCGTGCAGACGGTCTCTTCGTTCAACCAGGAGATCGTCTTCGGACATCATCGCCGACGCTTTACGCCGGAGAACATGGTTTTCTCGGCCGCCGGCCATCTGGATCACGACCGCTTCGTAGCCGAGGTGGAGGCGCGGTTCGGCTCGCTCGCGCCGGCCGGGGTGAAGATTACCGAGACCGAGACGCATCCGACGACCACGCCCCACATTACGCTGAAGAAGAAGCGCTCGCTCGAGCAGGTGCAGATGTGCCTGGGCGTGCCCGCGCCGCCGGTCAACGATCCGGACCGCTTCTCGCTCTATCTGCTGAACTCGATGCTGGGCGGCGGCATGAGTTCGCGGCTGTTTGAGAGCATTCGCGAGAATGAGGGGCTGGTTTACTCAATCTATTCGGAGCTGAGCCCGTTCCGCGACGCCGGCGCGCTTTCGATCTATGCAGGCATGTCGCTCGACCGTACGGAGCGAGTGCTTGAGCTGACGCTGGCCGAGTTTCGCCGCATGAAGGAGCAGGAGGTGACGGCGGCCGAACTGAAACGCGCCAAGGACCAGATGAAGTCGAATATCGTGCTGGGGCTTGAGAGCTCGTCGAGCCGGATGAACAATCTGGCGCGTCAGCAGATGTATTTCGGGCGGTTCTTCCCGGTCGACGAAGTGGTTCGGGAGATCGACCGCGTGACGCCGCAGGACGTCCAGCGCCTGGCGAACCAGCTTTTTCAACCAGAGCTGATTGCGCTGACGCTGCTTGGCAACCTGGGGCCGATGAAGGTAAGCCGGAGCCAGCTGGCCTGCTGAAGCGCGTACCTCTTTTGTGCTCTTTTCGCGGAGCGGCTCCACCTGGTAAAGTTTTCGTGAACCTTTTCCGAGATAGGTCGTCAGAGAAAGTATGAAGAGTCAGATATTTCGAGTTACAAGCCGCGCCGAGGACGAAGGCTTCACTCTGATCGAGTTGCTGATCGTCATGTCCGTCATCCTGATCCTGATGACGCTCGCCATTCCGCAGATGTTGAAGCTGCGCAAGCAGGCCAATGAGACCTCAGCGGTGCAGTCGGTGCGCACCATCGGCAATGCGGAGCTGCAGTACAACCAGGCGTATCCGGCCAACGGTTTTTCGTGTTCACTCACCACCATGGGTGGCGCTCCGGGGACCGCGCCCTCGGCCCAGTCTGCCGAGGTGCTCTCTCCCGATCTTGCCGGCGGAAACAAAGCGGGATACACATTCAACGTGACCAATTGCACCAAGGTGACGGTCAACAATCAAGACATGTACACGGGGTACGAGGTGACGGCGGTCCCGATTTCCGTGGGACGAACCGGCGACCGCGGCTACTGCATGGATGAGAACAATCTGATCAAGTTCGATCCGGCCGGCGGCACCAACTGCACCCAGCCGCTGCAATAACGATGAAGGCCGCGTGGCTGAGTGTGTTCGCCGGGCTGCTCTTGTCACCGGCCTGCGCGCAAGCTCCCGGCTCGGCAGCTATTCTCAAAACCGTAGACGCCCACTACAACCACCTGCGCAGCCTGCGCGCGCGCTACACGGAGCGCTATACGGGCATGGGCCTGACCCGCGCCGAGTCCGGGACGCTGACCCTGAAGAAGCCCGGCCGCATGCTTTGGGCGTATGACTCGCCGGCAGGGAAGGTCTTTGTGCTGGACGGGCACTTTGCCTGGTTCTACACTCCGGGCGATGCGCAAGCGCAGAGGATTCCGGCCAAGCAGATGGACGACCTGCGCACACCACTACGATTTCTGTTGGGCCATACGGAGCTTGCCAAGGAGCTCGAAGGGATCAGCGTCGTTCCCGCGCCGCAGGGGGATCGCATCTCCGGCGTGCCGAGGGGCATGGGGAACCGTGTCCGGCAAATCACGCTTGACGTCACGCCAGCAGGGAAGATCGTGCAGATGACGCTCGAAGAGGTGGATGGGGCGACGACCGCCTTCACCTTCACCGACCAGCAGGAGAATGTTCCAACCCGCGACTCCGATTTCATCTTTACTCCGCCTCCCGGTGTGGGTATCGCAACCGGTGCGGCGCCGATTTAGCCAAATTTGGCGTAATCTTCCGGTAGCTGGCCCGTCCCTTGCACATCCAGGCTAGGCGCGTGCTTTCGGTTTCCCAGGAGTTGACCATGATCCTCCGGCCGTTCGCATTATTGTCCGTTGCCCTGCTGCTGACTCATGGTGCGAGCAGCCAGTCTCCCGTGTTCGAAGCGGCGGACCTGCACATCAGCCCGCCCCGGACGTATCACTATTTCTCCGGAGGCCTGCTGCACGACGATCACTATTTGCTGCACGATGCGACGATCGTGGACCTGATTGCCACGGCATATGGGCTCGATGCGGAGAACATCCAGGGCGGCCCGCCGTGGATCGAACGCGACCACTTCGACCTGGTGGCGAAGACCCCGCCGGGCACCTCGAAGGCCGCGCTGCGGCTGATGCTGCGTGCGCTGCTGGTCGAGCGGTTTGGGCTGGCGGTACAGGACGCCGTGAAGCCGATGCCGGCCTTCGTTCTGCGCGTGGGCAAGACGAAACCGAAGCTCCGGGAAGCGGCGGGTGAGGGCGCGGCCGACTGCGAGGACAAGACGCCACCCGCGGCGGCCGGCGTGGTGACGCAGATTGCAGTCGCCTGCCGCAACATGACGATGGATACCTTTGCCCAGCAGCTTCACGGCAGGGCGGGAGGGTACCTGAACAAGCCCGTCGTCAACGCGACCGCCCTGCCGGGAACGTGGGACTTCGATGTGAAGTGGACGGGGCGGGGGCAGCTGGAGCAGGCGGGCAGCGAGGGTATTTCGATCTTCGACGCTGTCGACAAGCAGCTTGGATTGAAGCTTGCGCTTGAGACCGCGCCTCGGCCCGTGGCCCTGGTGGAGCGGGTCAATCGCGTTCCTACGCCGAACCGTCCGGGCACGGAGAAGGTATTGCCGCCGCCTGCGCCGGCGCGGTTCGAGGTTGCGACAGTGAAGCCGAGCAAGCCCGGGGCGGAGTTCGACGGCAGGATCAGCGGCGGCCAGGCCACGCTGACGGGCGCGACCCTGCGCTTCATGATGAATTACGCGTGGGATTTGAACCAGAACGACCCCGAGTCGCTGGCCGGGCCCAAGTGGCTCGACACGGATCGCTTTGACATTCTGGCCAAGGCGGGTGCGCCGGTGCAGGGGTTCGACTCGCCGAATGGCATGATCGACCCGAGCGAGCTGCAGGAGATGATGCGGGCGCTGCTGGTCGAGCGGTTTCAGATCAAAAGCCACATGGAGGATCGTCCGGTGGCGGCGTACACGCTGCTGGCGGTGAACCCGAAGCTCCAGAAAGCCGACCCCAACAGCAGAACGGGGTGCAAAGAAGGGCCTGGGGCCGATGGCAAAGATCCGCGGGTGACGAGCCCGATCCTGAACCGGCTGGTGACCTGCACCAACATAAACATGGACGAGATGAGCGATGAGCTTCGGCTGCTTGCGTCGGGCTTCATCTACAACAAGGTGCTGAACGACACGAACCTGAACGGTGGTTATGACTTTACGCTGAGCTTCAGCTCCGCAGGCCGGATGGCGAACAGCGCGGCGGCCGGACCGGATGGTGCGGCATCCGATCCGAACGGAGCGCTCTCAGTGTTCGAGGCGCTGAACCGCCAGCTTGGCTTGAAGCTCAAGAAAGAGAAGCGGCCGATGCCCGTTTTGGTGATCGACCACATGGAAGAAAAGCCCACCGAGAATTAGGCGGGCTTTATACAGCTTGCTGCAGAATCTACAGTTTCACGGTTCCGTGCTCGCCGATCTTGGTGTGGTCGCCGGTGACCGCGGCAGCTAGGTACCGAACGCCCATGACGATCTTCGAGGAGGAAGCCTGCCAGAACTGAGCCTCCGTGACATCGACGCGCATGACGGAGATGGCCGGGTCGTCTTCTCCGCCGGGGAACCAGGCTTTGAACATGGGGTTCCATAAATCCTTGATTTTGGATTTGTCTTTGCTTACCGTGGCCCGTCCTTTGGCCACGACGTACTTCGAGTTGCCGGTATCCGAATAGAGTAGGCTGACGTGCGCGTCGTCCTCCACTTCGTGCACCTTGCCGGATTCGCCGCGGGTCAGAAACCAGACCGTGCCGTCGAACTCCGTCTGCTGAGTCGCCATCGGCCGGCTGTCGAAGGAGCCGTCGCCACCGGCCGTCGTCATCATGCAGATGCGAATGTCCTTGATCAGTTCGCCGATCTTCTTGCGGCCTTCGTCCCCACTGAGTGCTACTTCCTCGCTCATAGTTCCTCCACGAGGCATAGGATGCACTGAGCCGCCCACCGGTAGGCCGCAGTAAGATAAGACGGTGACCGAGACTGCGCCCGCCCTGCTCTCTACCGATGACTTCCATGCCGCCGTTCACGCGCTTTCGCCGCGCGTCGCGATCTTCGATTGCGACGGAACGCTCTGGCGGGGCGATGCGGGCTCAGCGTTCATGCGTTGGACGATCGAGACCGGGCTGCTTTCGCCGGAGCGGATCGCATGGCTGAACGGCCGGTACGACGCCTACCTTGCCGGCCAGGTCTCCGAACTGGCGATCTGCGGCGAGATGGTACAGGTCTACGCCGGTCTGCGGGAGCAGGATTTGCGCGCCGCTGCGGCAACGTTTTTCCGCACACACATGGAAGCGAACATTTTTCCGGAGCTGCGGCAGCTGATCGAGGCGCTGCGGGTTGCGGGGACCGACCTCTGGGCGGTGAGCTCGACCAACGACTGGGTGATCGAAGAGGGCGTGCAGCGCTTCGGGATTGCCCCGAACCGGGTTCTCTCCGCGCGGGTGCATGTCGTCGATGGATGGCTTACCGACCGCCTGATCGATGTCCCCACGGATGAGGGCAAGGTGGCTGCGCTCAGGCGAGCCGGGCTGCCCCGGCCAGATGCGGTCTTCGGCAACTCCGTGCACGATGCCGCCATGCTGGGCATGGCGCGCCGGGCCTTCCCGGTCAATCCTACCCCGGCCTTGCTGGCGAAGAGCGCCGCCTCCGGCTGGCCGGTCTACTTCCCTGCCCCGGTGACCGCGACCGGAGAAACAGGTGAATGACCAGCCTGGTTCAGGCTGCAATTTCACGCATCTTTGGTACAGTATCGTCGCCTATTGTCTACAATCGAGCGAGAATCAAAACCCCACCATCAGCCAGGAGCCTGCTCAATGCCGCGCATCAACTTCCAGCAGCAGTTGGTCGCCCTGAAAGATAAGCTGCTGGCCATGGCCGCACTCTCGCAGCAGGCGCTCGAGTTCTCGGTTGAGGCCTATCTAAACCGCGACACCGGGCTCTCCGCCCTGGTGCAGGAGATCGAAGCCGCCATCAACGCTGCCGAAACGTCGGTCGATGAGATGGCCTACGATCTGCTCGCCAAAGAGCAGCCGATGGCGATCGATCTGCGATTCATTCTCTCCGTAATCAAGATCAACGGCGACCTGGAGCGGATTGGAGATCAATCGACCAACATCGCTTCGCGGGTCATCGCGCTCGGCAGCCAGCCGAGTATCTCGCTGCCGATCGATCTTGAGACGATGGGCTACAAGGTGGGTGTGATGATCCGCCGCGCCATCCAGGCGCTGCTTGAAGGCGACGGCAAGCTGGCGGATTCGGTGCTCGACATGGACGATGAGATCGACGAGATGAACCGCAGCATCCAGGCGGAGCTGGTGGAGGTGATGATGCAGCACCCGCAGGTCGCCGAGCAATGCCTGAACGCCATCATCATCAGCCGCAACCTGGAGCGCGCCGCCGACCATGCGACCAACATTGCCGAGGATGTCATCTTTTGGGTGCGCGGCAGCGATGTGCGGCATAAGTTCTCCATGCTGCCGCCACACGAGGAGCGGACCCTGCCGGTGTGACGCTTGACCGGCGTTCGCAGCCCGTCTACGCTGAAGAGAATGCGACTGCGCGCCAATGCGGGAAGCCGGAGCTGTTGTTGCATGACTGCGCGCTCCGCTTTGCCGCTTTCACGTCACCAACGTTGACCGCGAGCAAAGCCCAGCCGCCCACGATCTGCGTGGGCCTTTCTTTTGCCTCCCATCATCCAAAGCCCAAAGGAATACGATGCCAGACGAGACTCTCGCCGCCCTGCCCGACACCCCTGCCGCCAAAGAAGGAAAAGAGACCAAGGCTCAGCGCTCCGAGCGCCTGAAGCTTGAAAAAAATCCCTGGGATGCGTGGGACGAGGTGCGCGAGTACGCCAAGCAAGGCCGGCAGTCGGTCGCTCCGGAGTGGTCCGCGCTCTACTTCAAGTGGTGGGGCATCTACACCCAGGGCGATGGCGTGGGCGCGACCGGCGGCGTGGGCGGCGAGGGTAAGGCGACGGAGTTTTTCATGATGCGGATCGGCCTGCCCAACGGGCTGCTGACCTCGCACCAGCTGCGCACCATCGCCGGCATCGTGCAGAAGCACGCGCGCAACCTGGCCGACATCACCACGCGCCAGAACATTCAGCTGCACTGGCTGACGATTGCGGACCTGGTCGAGATTACGGATCGCCTGACGGAGATCGGGCTGTCGCCTAAGGGCGCCTGCGGAGATGTGGTGCGCAACGTAACCGGCTGTCCGCTCGCCGGACTGGATCATCACGAGCTGGTGGATTCGAGTCCGTTGGCGGTCGAGATCGCTCACTTTCTCACCGCCAATCCGGAGTTCTACAATCTGCCGCGCAAGTTCAAGATTTCGGTGACGGGCTGCCCGCTGTGGTGCAGTTATCCGGAGATCAACGATGTGGCGCTGACAGCCATTGAGCGCGAGGTGGATGGGCTGCTGGAGGTTGGCTACACGCTGCGGGTCGGCGGCGGGCTTTCGACCGAGCCGCATATGGCGGTGCGCATTCCGGCGTTCATTCCGCAGGAGAAGGCGCTGGACGTAGTCACGGCCGTTGCGCGCATCTTCAAGGAGCAGTCGGAGCTGCGCGAGAACCGGACGCGCGCGCGCATCAAGTACCTGTTCATGCGCCATGGCTGGACGGCCGAGACGATGCTCGAGGCGATCGAGGCCAAGCTGGGCTATAAGCTCGACCCCTCGCCGGTGGACGCGGACGCAATTCCCGGCGACATCTACCGCGACCACGTCGGCGTGACGCCGCAGAAGCAAGAGGGGCTTTCGGCGGTAGGGGCGTCGGTGCTGCGCGGGCGGCTGACCGGGGACCAGCTGCATGCGCTGGCCGATCTCGCGGAAAAGCATGGCGACGGCCACCTGCGCGCGACGATCATGCAGAATATTGTGCTGGTGAACATTCGCAATGCGGAGGTGCGCGAGCTGATTGCGGAGCTGAAGGCGCTCGACATCAACGTGGATGTGTCGCCGTTCTGGCGTGGCGCGATCGCGTGCACAGGTACGGAGTTCTGCAAGCTGGCGATTACGGAAACCAAGGGCTTCGCGCGCTGGCTGGTGGACGAGATGCAGGGCCGGCTGCCGGGCTTCGACCAGCAGATCAAGCTGCATGTGACGGGCTGCACCAACTCCTGCGGCCAGCACTGGATCGCGGACATCGGGCTTGAGGGCAAGAAGCTGAAGAAGGATGGCAAGCTGGTCGATGCGTACTACTTCTGCGTCGGCGGGTCGGTCGGCAAGTATGCGGGGGCGGGGCGGACGCTGGGCTATCGCGCGGCGGCGGAGGAGTGTCCGGAGGCCATCGAGCGGCTGCTGCGCGGATACCTGCTGGCGCGGCAGCCGGAGGAGGATTTGCGCGCCTACTTTGCCCGCACCAGCGACGACGAGCTGCGGGCGCAACTGAATGGAACGCCCATGGCGCCGGTCGAGCGGGATGCGCCGCCCGCGGGTGGAAGTCATGCGGTGGACGCCTAGTTGGAGGCGCCAGGTCAGGTAATCGCTGGAGATTAATCTCCAGCGGGAATGATGCCGTCCGGCGCCGGCTGGAAAAACGTGATGGGCGCTACCGGCATTTCGGTATGGGCGCTGTAGCGACGATCCAAAAAGCCGATGGCAATGACGCTGCCGATCCCAACAGGCTGCAGGATCGCGAGTGGATAGAGGTAAAGTTTGGTGCGAGTGAAGGACTGGGTGACGCCATAGGTGTGTCCACTGCGAGGGGTCGTCCCAGCAACCTGGGGAAGAACGTTTACCTCATAGTCCAACTCAGGATGTTTGCGGGCGTAATGATGAAGACTGCTGGCAAGCTGTTTGGGGGTCGTCATGCCGGCGTCGAAAACGAAGTCGCGCGTCACTGCGCCGGGATAGACGACGTTGAGCAGCTGCCGAACAAAATCAGAGCAGTTTGCCAGAAAAAAGTTGAAGTGATCGTCCGCACGATGATCGTTCAGCCATTGCATCGCGCGAAGATCCTGCGCGTCGGTGGTGTTGACGCGAATGGCAGTAATGCGGCGGCGGTATGAGGAGCCGATCAGCTGAACCCAGATGTCCGGTGCGGGCATTTGAGCGAAGCTTGCGGAATGCTTCTGCTCATACGCGGCGCGGAGAAAGGAGATGTCCTCGACTGTCGCTGAGGCGGGAACCTCGGCGAACGTGTCCAAAGCGAAGAGATAGGAACCGGGAGACATGGCGAGCCATTTGTGCTCGGTGCCCTGGTACTTGCTGACGACGGCGCCTGTCTCCCCCTCTCTGCACAGCCGCATATGCGTATGGTCGTCGGAGCAGAGCCGATCGAACATCACGGCGGCGTGTCCGGTCGAGGTCAGATGACCGAGAAAGTTGACCGGATCTTCAATCAGTAGAACCACATCGGCCCGCGCGGCGGAACAGGCGGCAAACATCAGCAAACAGAACACGGCGGTACGAACACGGAGGAGGAAGGGCAAACAGTACTCCTATGGAAAGGGCCAGACCGCAGACATGCCGCTCAGGACGAACGTAGCGATCTTTCCTTCCCTTGAGGAGTGGATGACCGCAAGGGTCTGAAGATTCAGACATCGGCGGCGCAGACCCGGCATCCCGCAAGATTCAGCTATGCGCGGCAAGCGTTGCCTCATCAGTCTGCTGGCAGGTCAGATTCCACGATATAGTTACGGGAAACCTACATTTGCGGGCCTCGATGGCACGGGACCGTTCTGAGTACTTGGCTCGGTCGTGTGCCTTTCATAAGCGCTCTGAGGAGCTTTCTCCATGCTCAAGCAGTATCTCTCGCAGCTTTGTCTCCTATTTGCCAGCTTCGTCTTGGTGGGCGTGGGACAGACGGTTCCGCCGGCAACTGGGCAGCCGATGGACCCGGAGTATGCGGCCAAGGTCAAGGAGTGGACGACCCGGCCTGAGTTCATGAGTCCGCTGGTCGACCATCTGCCCAAGTCGACGTCCGTTCCGTCGCCCAAGGATGTGCTCGGCTACTATATCGGCGCGCCCAAGAAGCTGACCTACTACGCCGACCTGCAGCGCTACTACGCGGCGCTGGCGGCCAAGTCGTCGCGAGTGAAAATCATGTCGATCGGCAAGACCGAAGAGGGGCGCGAGTCGGAGATTGTCTTCGTCGGGTCAGAAGAATCGATCCGGAATCTGGACCAGACCAGGGCGAATCTGGCCAGACTGGCCGATCCACGCGGCTTGACGGACGAGCAGGCCAAGCAGATCATCGCGGTCACCAAGCCGATCTATACGCTTTCCGGAGGGCTGCACAGCGCGGAGCTTGGGCCGCCCGAGATGCTGATGGAGCTCGCCTACCGGCTGGCGACAGAGGAGTCGCCGCTCATCCAGAAGATTCGCGACAACGTTATCGTCGCCATCATGCCCGTTGCCGACCCGGACGGGCGCGACCGCTCGATCGACTGGTACAACCGCTACAACATTAACGTCACCGACTACGACCAGATGTCGGGCGTCCCCTACTGGGGCAAGTACACCAAGCACGACGACAACCGCGACATCAACTACGCCGGGCTCGCCAATCAGAACTTCCTCAAGTGGTACCTCGACTGGCATCCGCCCATCATGCATGACCTGCATGAATCGGTTCCCTTCCTCTATGCGTACAGCGGACAGGCCCCGCAAAACCCGTTGGTCGACCCGATCGTTTACGCCGAGCTGCCCCTGTTTGCCAACTGGGACATGGCCCAGCTGACCAAATACGGGATGCCCGGCGTCTGGGATCACGGCTACGTCGACGCCTGGTCGCCCGGGTACGTCGCCATCATGGCCACCAACCACAACGGCCTGATGCGCTTTTACGAGATCTTCGGCAACGCCGGCGCCTCGACCATGAAGCGCACGGTCGCTTCCCCGCCGAACCCTGCCATCACAGGCTCAGGCGGAGGCGGTCTCGGCGATGTCTCCAAGCGTCAGTGGTTCCGGCCCAACCCGCCCTACAAGGACGTCGTCTGGTCCATGCGCAACAACACCAACTACGCCGAGACCGGCGTCCTGACCTCATTGCAGTTTGCCTCCGCTTTCCCCCAGGTGCTCGTCGAAAACTTCTACACCAAGAGCCGGAACTCCATCCACGCGGGCATGACGGAGACTCCCTATGGATTTGTGCTGCCGTCGGATCAGCAGGACATGACCCGCGTCCAGTTCGCGGTCCACATCCTGCGCATGCAGGGCATTGAGGTAGGGCGGACGACGGCGGAGCTGAAGCTGAAGGACGGAACCTATCCTCCGGGGTCGCTGGTAGTGAAGTGTAACCAGCCGTATGGGCGTCTAGCGAAGACGCTCCTGGGTAAACAGGTCGATCCGGACCCGGAGCTGATGACCTACGATGACAGCGCCTGGACGATGAGCCTGATGACGCACACGATCATCCAGCCGACGACGGACATGGCCGTGCTGTCGGCCGCGGTCGAGCCGGTGACCGAGTACGTGGCGGTGGGCAAGATCACGGAGCGGGCCGGAGCGCCCATGTATGCGGTTCCGGATCACGGGTCGCCGAACATGGTGACGCTCCGGTACGGGTTGAAGGATGTGCCGATCCAGATCGCGGAGTCGTCGTTTACGGCAAATGGAACGACGCTGCCGGCAGGGACGTTCGTGGTTCCGGCAAGCGCGGGCGCTCAGCTGAAGACGGTGGCGAGCGGACTGGGCCTCGATGTGGTCGCGCTGGCAGCGGCGCCCAAGGTAGCCATGCATGAGGCTGCGCTGCCGCGCATGGCAATGTTCAGCACCTGGGCGGGTACGCAGGATGTGGGCTGGGTGCGGTACGCGTTCGATCAGTACAAGGTGCCGTACGACCTGATCTTCAAGGAGCGCGTGCTCAAGGGCAATCTGCGGGCGGACTACGACCTGATCCTGGTTCCGAACCAGATGCGCACGGCCAAGGCCCTGGTGTCGGACATCCCCAAGGGCAAGATTCCGCTGGCGTATACCAAGACGAGCCAGTTCAAGTTTTTAGGGGACTACGGCTCCTCCGAAGACATCACCGGCGGCATGGGCGCGGCGGGCGTCGCGGAGTTGCAGAAGTTCACCGAGGGCGGCGGCGTGCTGGTGACCCTGGGGACGTCGAGCTCCCTGACGCCCGAGTTCGGCATCACTCCCAAAATCGACGCGGGCACCACGACGGCGAAGTTTTATGCGCCCGGACCGATTGTCGAGGCGGAGATCACGGCGCCGTCGAACCCGATCTTCTACGGGTACTCGAGCAAGACGGTCCCGGTGCGTTATGCGAACGGACCATTGCTGCGAATGGACGCGGAGATGGACAAGCAGGACGTGCTGATGCGCTACCCGGGCGGCGACAAGGCCGTGCTAAGCGGCCTGATGAACGGCGCGGACGAGATCAAGGGGCGGGCCGCGGTCGTCGTGGCCCCGGCAGGTCAGGGTGAGGTGGTGCTCTTTACGACGAACCCGGTCTGGCGCTGGCAGAATATCGGCGAGTTCCGGATGATGTTTAACACGATCCTGAACTACCGCAGTCTGCGTCTGTCAGGCCCACCCGCGCCTGCCGCCGATAAGAAGACGGCTGCCTACTGAGCCGTCGCGCTGGCGAGATGAAAGGGACTCAAAACGGCGCGGCACGGAGCATCCGGCGCAGGGCGCCAGATGGAACCGTCCGCAAATCTGACCTCGGCGAGCTCGGCCCAACGAACCAGGCGCAACTGGGTCACGCGAACCTCTGTGTCCGCCACGGTTTGCTGCCCGGAGGAGCGTTTCAGCTCGAAGCTCTGCGTGCTGTCCACCCTCGTTTGGCCGGATTGACCCGCAACGGGCAAGAGCAGACCCGAGCCCTGGGAGCCGTGGATCACGACATTCGCGCTCAGGATCGTTCGTTCCGGACCAAAGGTCAGCCGGAGCAGGGGCGCATCTGGATTCCGGTGCATGTCCTCGATCGTGCGCGCGACCGCACGTCCGTCTGTTTGTGCGCCGAAGGTGACTGGGCAGCCAAGAATGATCGGCTTCAGCGGACGGAACTGCGCGCTCCGGGTTCCTTCCTGGCCGAACAGACCAGATGCCAGGGCAAGGACACAGCATGCGAATGCAACTCTCATGGAAAGCCTCGAGCGGAACAATGTCTGCGCACAGCTTAGCTCCTGGCCGGGACGGATGCAATGCGGGAATCAGAGTATTTTCCCTGTTGCTGGGGTTCCCGGAATCGGGTGTGCGGTGGCGCTTTCTTCGAGAGAAAACGCCCATAAGGATCGTGGCGCCAGCTACACCTACAGGGAACAGGTCTAGCGGAATCTCTGATCAGCCTACCGTTCTGCTTTGTTGATCGAAAGATCGGGTGTTTGGGCAGAGTTTGCGGCTGTTTCGCGTCTTTGAGCTCTGAACAAGCGCTGTTTGAGCCTCTTCGGGCGCACTCCTGCCCGGCAAGGACCAGTTGTTTTTGCGCGGTGACGAGTTTGACCAGCGCCTAGTTTAACTGAAGCCGGTGCAGGTTCTTCGCCAAGCCCCGGTCGCGCACCTTGCAAAAGCCGAAGCGTAGCTTCAGCACCCCAAACACATGCTCCACCCGCGAGCGAAAATCTTCGCGCCCAGCCCGTGCCGTTCCAGCAGATGGCGGAACTTACCCACCGTCGTCTCGTCCGGAACGGGCTCATGGCCCATGGTCGATGCCGGCGAAAGGGCGCATGCTGTTGGACTCATCTAACGCCTCCTCGACCGCCGGGTCCGACAGGTTGAACCAGCTCCGCAGCACGGTGGATCGCGAGGTACTCAAATCAGAGCCTCCCTAGCCACGGCTTCAGCACAATCTTCATCGAATCCGGCTTGGGATTGGAAGCCAGCGCGATCGCCGGCTCGCACGCCTCCAACCCAAACCGGTGCGAGATCAGCTTCGTCAGGTCGAGCGTCCCATCCCGGTAACCATCCACCACCAGGTCGATCCCTTCCTGCTGGATCGCCACGCTCGCCGAGTACGACCCCATCAACGTCTTCTCCTCCATGCACACCGCGGCTGGATCGAACGCCGCCGTCCCATGCTGGGTGCTGGCAAACAGCATCACCCGCCCGCCAGGCCGGATCGCCTCCATCGCCTGCGCAATCAGCGCATCCGCCCCCACCGCCACCAGCGCGACATCCGCCCCGCGTCCCTCGGTCGCCGCGCGCGCCGCGCCCACCACGTCCCCACGCGCATCTAGAGGATGGTCGAGCCCGTAGCCTGCCGCGATCGCATGCCGCTCCGGATACAGATCGCTCGTCAACACCGTCGCCCCGGTCCGCCGCGCCAGCGCCGCCAGAATTACCCCGATGCTTCCCTGCCCGACCACCAGCACCGTGTCATCCGGCTCAAGCTTCAGCAGCTTGACCGCCTTAAAACACGTATTTACCGGCTCGATGAACGCCGCCTGCTCGAACGGAATATCGTCTGGCACCTTCACCAGGCCCCCCGGTTTTCCAGCGAAGCCCACGATCCAATCCATCACCCGGATGTACTCCGCAAATCCGCCGCCGGCCGGAGTAAATCCCGCCGTCGTACCCACCTTTTTGTACGTCTCGCACTGCGCAAACGTCCCTTTGCGGCAATAAAAGCATCTTCCACACGGGATGTGATGAAACGCCACCACCCGATCCCCTACCGCGAAGCCCACAACCTCCTGACCCACCGCCGCAACGGTCCCCGCCATCTCATGCCCAAACACCCTCGGCGCCGCATGCGATCCCGTATGGATCTTCTTCAGGTCCGTCCCGCACACCCCGCAGGTGTCGATCCGCACCAGCACCTCGCCAGCGCCAATCTCCGGCACCGGGATGACCTCGCACCGCACGTCGTCGATGCCGCGATACACCGCCGCCCGCATACTCGCCGGCACCTTCGGCTCACCCTTCACGATTCACCCGGCCCATCTCCTTCTCCACCAGGAACGCTTCCACCGTTCTGGCCAGCGCCTTTGCCGCCGCCGCGCTGTTCCTGCCCAGCTGCCCCAGCGCGCCCCAGTACCCCGGGCGCAGCGCCACATGCGCCAAAAATGGACCCATCCGCAGCTTTCCCGAAATATCGATAAACGGATTCAGGTCCGGCAACTCCGCATCCATTCCATCGGAAACTGCCTTGAAGCACACCATCGGAATCCCGCGCATCTGCGCCAGCCGCGCCACCGCCGCCGCCTCCATCTCCACCAGCGCCGCCCCGTAGGTGGCCGCCAGCCGCCGCTTTTCGGATTCATCCGCAACCCGCGCCGCGGTCACCACCCGCAGCCTGCGACTTTCCCCCGTCAGCGCGAACCGCTCGCCCGTCTGCGCGTCGATCACCTCTGAAGCCGCAAAGCACTGCCCCGGCCCACACTCCCTGACCAGCGCGCCCGCCCAGCCTACCGACAGCACCATATCGAGCGACCCCAGAAACTCCGCCGCCGCAAACGCCCGCCGCGCCGCCGCAGCCCCCATCCCCGCGCATACCGCAATCACCTCGTCCTCGCCCCGCTCCACGCGCCTGCCCCGCTGCCAGATCGAGATGCCCGACCCACGCGCCGCCGGCATGCGCTGCCATCGCCGCACCAGCGGCGCCAACTCGCCCGGCAGCGCCGCGATGATCCCGATCCTCAAGCCTTGCCCTCAAGCCGCGGCGCATACCCATGCGCCAGAAACCAATCCACCGCGCTCCGCAGCGCGGGATACACCGGCAGCACACAAAATCCGAGCTCTCGCTCCGCCTTGGCCGAGCTCGCAAACATCTTTTTGCTGCCCATCCGCACCGCCTCCACCGTCGCCCGCGGCTCCTTCCCGCGCAGCTTGCCGGTCACGGTCTCGTCGAAGAACGCGAACGCCATCGCCACCGCATGCGGCACCTTCATCGTCGGCGAAGGCAGCCCCGTGATCGCCGAAAGCCGGTCGAGAATCTGCTTCAACGTAAGATTCTCCCCGCCCAGAATGTACCGCTCGCCCGGCCTGCCGCGGTCGAGCGCGACCGCATGCATCCGCGCGACTTCATGCACATCCACCAGGTTCAAGCCCGTATCCACATAGGCTGGAAAGTTACGATTCAGAAAATCCACCACGATCCGCCCGGTCGGCGTAGGCTTCGCATCCCCCGGCCCGATCGGCGTCGTCGGATTCAGGATCATCACCTGCTGCCCCGCGCGCGCCGCCGCAATCGCCTCCTGCTCGGCCAGAAACTTCGACCGCTTGTAGTGTCCGATCATCGCCTCGATCGAGACCGGTGTCGCCTCATCCACAATCGTCCCATCGGCCTGAAACCCCATCGTCGCCACCGACGACGTATACACGACCTTGCTGACGCCCAGCTCCCGCGCCAGCCCCAGCAAAGCCCGCGTTCCCTCCACATTGGCGGCATACATCTGGTCCGGATCGGGCACCCACAGCCGGTAGTCGGCCGCGACATGCACCAGCGCCTCGCAGCCGCTCAGCGCGGTCCGCAACCCATCCGGCTGGCGCAGATCGCCCACCACCGTCTCCGCCGCAAGCCCTTCCAGCCCGGAAAGATTGCTGGCCGCTCGCGTCAACAGGCGCAGCTCCGCCCCTGCCGCGGCATACGCACGAGCGACATGGCCGCCGATAAAGCCGGTCGCGCCAGTCAGGAAGACCTTCATCGCGTCAGCCCTGCTACTCCAGCCGCTCCGGCTCAATCTGAATGTTCTTTTCGCCCGCGGCCTTCTTCTCTTTGTACTTCTTCACCCATGCGTCGAAGCTCTTACCCGCCGCCGTATCCCTTCCCGTAAACGCCAGGGCCGCCACATCCGAGTACGCGATATTCACCTTGGCCCGGTTGTTCACCGGAATGATGCGCACAAAGGAATCCGCCAACGTCAACCCCTGCCGGCGATCGAAGAGATACCCTTCAATCCTGCCGCCCTCTCGCAGCGTCACGGTAATGTCGCCGCGATAATCGAAGGCCTTTTCGAGCGCTTCGCGCACCTCGATTTCGGTCGCCAGCTCCGGAATCCAACCCTCCAGCTGCTCCCGCTCGCGGCCCGCGATATGGTCGAGTTCATCCGCATTTTGCTGCGTCAACTGCTGAATCTTTGCCGTTTCAAGATGCGCCTGCTCCGGTGAGATTGCCATGGCCTAGTCCCCCGCCATCTTCTGCAGTGCGGAGTCCGCCCGCTGAGGCGCCGGTTTGATCTCGGCGACCGACAGCAGAGGCGCATGATCCGCCGGCTTCCACTCATTCAACAGCTTTTGCGCCCCCTCGTCCGGATAGAGCGAAGGAAACATGTACCGCTTGGCCGTTTTTACAAAACCCGCGAAGGAACTGAAGTTGTAATCGACCGCCGAAGCCTCGTGTCCCGAGTGCACCATGCAGTTGGCGCACCGCGGATTGCCGCTCTTCGCCCCGTAGTTCTCCCACGCCGTCGCCTCCATCAGCTCGGCAAAGGTGTCCGCGTAGCCGTCCTGCAGCAGATAGCAAGGCTTTTGCCACCCAAAGATCGAGAACGTCGGCATCCCCCAGGGCGTGCACTCAAACTTCTGGTGACCCATCAGGAACTCGGCAAACAAGGGATGCGTGTTGAACTCCCAGCTCTTCTTGCGATTGGACAGAATGGCGCGGAACAGCCGCCGCGACTTGGCCTTGCCCAGAAAGTGATCCTGGTCCGGCGCCTTGTCATACGTGTAGCCGGGCGAGACCATCATGCTCTCGACTCCCGCCGCCATCAGCTCGTCGAAGTGCGCGCGCACGCTGTTCGGATCCGCGCCGTCGAACAACGTCGTATTGGTCGTCACGCGGAAGCCCGCCGCGACTGCCGCCCGCACTCCGCCCATGGCGATGTCATACCCGCCCTCGCGGCACACCGAGAAGTCGTGGTGCTCACGCTGTCCATCCACGTGCACGGAAAAGGAAAGATACTTGCTGGGCTTGAACAGGTGCAGCTTCTCTTTGAGTAGAAGCGCATTGGTGCACATATAGACATATTTCTTGCGCGCCACCAGCCCGGCCACAATCTCCGGCATCTGCGGATGCAGCAGCGGCTCGCCGCCCGGAATCGACACCATCGGCGTGCCGCACTCGTCCACCGCGCGGAAGCACTCCTCCGGCGTCAACTCGGCCTTGAGGATATGCGCCGGGTACTGAATTTTGCCGCAGCCCGCGCAGGCCAGGTTGCAGCGGAACAGCGGCTCGAGCATCAGCACCAGCGGATAGCGTTTGCGCCCGGCAAGCTTTTGCTTCAACACGTACGTTGCCACCGTCCAGGCCTGTGAGACGGGAACTGCCATCGTAATCTCTCCTTAAAGCTCCTACAACAGATGCTTGCCGCGCCCTCTCAGCTTCAGGGCAGCGCGGCTCTACGCCGCTGCCTCTTCCTGCTCCATCGCGCGCCGGTACGTGGTCAACGCAAGCAGAGGAAAATAGTGACGATATAAGTGATAAGCCAGATAAAACACCCTTGGAAACCCGGTGCCCGTGTAGACCGACTCGCCATTGCCGCGCTCGGCGGCTTCCTCCCACGTGCCCTCCGGACGCTGCCGGTCGATCAGCCAGCGCACTCCCTTGGCTACCGAATCGCTCCGCGTGTCGCCGGCGGCAAGTAGGCCAAGCACCGCCCAGGCGGTCTGCGAAGGAGTGCTCGGCCCGATGCCGCGCGTCCCTGGGTCGTCGTAGCTGCCGCACGTCTCGCCCCAGCCGCCGTCGCCGTTCTGCACCATGCGAATCCACTCCGCCGCCTGCTGAATCGCCGGCTCATGGTTCCAGTAGCCCATCGCCTCAAGGCCGCGCAGCACCAGGAATGTCCCGTAAAGATAGTTGACGCCCCAGCGCCCGAACCAGCTTCCGTCCGGCTCCTGTTCCTTGAGCACAAACTGGACCGCCCGCTCCACCCGCGGGTCACGCCGCGTGTACCCGTAAGCTGCCAGCATCTCCAGAATGCGGCCGGTAATGTCGACCGTCGGTGGATCGAGCATCGCATTGTGGTCGGCAAACGGGATGTACTGGAAGATCGTCTTGGTATTGTCCTTATCAAACGCCGCCCAGCCGCCGTTCTTGCACTGCATCGCAAAAACCCAGTGGATCGCCCGCTGCTCTACCTCATGCTGATAGCGTTCACGGGGACTCTGCGCCGCACGCAGCGCCAGCAAAACCTCACCCGTATCATCGACATCCGGATAGAACTCGTTGTTGAACTCGAAATACCAGCCGCCCGGCTCGACGTTGCGCACCTTCTCCGCCCAATCGCCCTTGTGCCGAACTTCCTTAGAAAGCAGCCACTCCGCCGCACGGATCATGCGCGGATCGTCCTTCGCCACCCCCGCATCGCCCAGGGTCGATAGCACCTGCGCCGTATCCCACACCGGCGAAAAACACGGCTGCATGCGAAACGTCGGCGTCGGATCCTCAGGCGTCCCGTTCGGACAATCGATTCCCAGCTTCTCGAACTCGTCCATCGCCCGGATGACCTGCGGATCGTCCGCCGAGTAGCCCAGATAGCGCAACGCCACAATCGCGTTCAGCATCGCCGGATAGATCGCGCCCAGGCCGTCCGTGCGCTCAAACCGCTCCAGCATCCAGCGCTCTGCCTTCTTGAGCGCGCGCTTGCGCAGCGGACGAATGTGCACGCGCTCGGCCCAGTGCGCCACTCGATCCGTAAAGAGAAAAAAGTTTCGCCAAGAGACGAGGCGCTTCCGGTCCCAGCGTAAATGCAGGTTGGCACTGGCCCGGCCGCCCACGAAGAGCTCGTCGATCCCCTGCTCCACGGGAATCTTCTTGAACGGCTTCTTGGCATAGATAATCGACAGCGGCACCAGAATGCCACGCGACCAGGAGCTGATCTCGTAGAGATTGAAGTAGAACCAGTTCGGAAACAGAACAATCTCCGGCGGCACCGCCGGCACCGCGTCATAGTCGTATTGACCCAGCGCGCACAGGTAGATTTTGGTGAACGTGTTGCACTCCACCACCCCGCCCAACCGCAGCACCGACTCTCGCGCCTTCACCATAACGGGATTATCGGCAGAAAAGCCCATTAACTTTAGGGCTAAATACGCTTTGACCCCGTAACTGACGTTCGAGGGCCCGCCCGGATAGTTGCTCCAGCCTCCGTCTTCATTCTGCTGGCGCAAAATCTCGTTGACCGCGCGCTCCATCTTGCCGCGGTCGCCGGTCCCGAGCAGCGTGTGCATGAAGATATAGTCGCTCTCGAGCATCGAGTCGGCCTCAAGCTCGCCACACCAGTAACCGTCCGGATGCTGCTCCCCCAGCAGCCACTCGGTGGCGCGCTGAATCCCGTCCGACACCCGATCGAGCCCCAGATCGAGCCGCCCAAACCTGGGCTGCACACGAGAACCACCGCTCTGCGGATTGGAAACACCTGGACTCATCAGCGGCAAACTCTCTTCACCAGACGCAATGGCGTCCGGTTACGCATTTGATTGAACAGGGCTCTTGGGAGCCGAAGCGATCGCCTGCACGATCTCCGGCGGCAGGCCGAAGCGCACATTCTCAGGCATGACCTCAACCTCGTCCACGTCTCCATATCCCCTGGACTGCAGGTATTCCACCACATCCTTGACCAGAACCTCCGGAGCCGAGGCGCCGGCCGTCACCGCCACGGTATGAACACCCTCCAGCCACTCCGGCTGAATGGCATCCGCGGTGTCGATCAGGTAGGAATTCGTATCCAGATTCTTCGAGACTTCCACCAGGCGATTGGAGTTCGAGCTGTTCCGCGAGCCCACCACCAGCACCAAATCCGCCCCATGCGCCACGTTCTTTACCGCCGTCTGCCGATTTTCAGTGGCATAGCAGATATCTTGAGCGTGAGGCCCGACGATGTTCGGAAACTTGGTCTTGAGCGCGTCGATCATCGATCGCGCCTCATCGAGCGACAACGTCGTCTGCGTCAGGTACGCAAGCTTGTCCGGGTTCGGCACCACCAGAGCCTCGACCTCCTCCGGCGTCGACACAACCTGCGTCACCTCCGGAGCCTCGCCCTGCGTGCCTTCCACCTCTTCATGATCGCGGTGCCCGACCAGTACCAGCGAGTAGCCCTGCTTGGCGAACTTGATCGCCTCCACGTGCACCTTGGTCACCAGCGGACAGGTCGCGTCCACCACCTTCAGGCCACGCTCCTTGGCCCGCTGCCGGACCGCGGGGGAAACTCCATGAGCCGAGTAGATGACCCGCGCGCCCTCCGGCACCTCATCGAGCTCATTGACGAAGATCGCGCCCTTCTTGGCCAGATCCGTCACGACATAACTATTGTGCACAATCTCCTTGCGCACATAGATGGGAGCGCCAAATGTCTCAAGCGCGATCTGCACAATATCGATCGCCCGCACCACACCCGCGCAAAAACCTCGCGGCTTCAGCAGCAGGACGCGTTTGACTGGCTTGGGATCGTGCAAAGTCTGTTCGAGGATAGGTTCAGCCGTGGATGCAGTCACGTGGTTCAGTATACCGCTTTCGCAGGGAAGAGAAACCTGATTTGCACTCCGGCAGGTGCAGGCGGCGGCCCCGGCCACCGCCTGATCGCATAAGCTTTACAACTCCTGCCGGGCGCAGCGCGGATGACCGCAATCGCACTGAAGCGTTGTCAGGTCCTTCGAGTCTTCGCACATCGCTGAGCAGTAGTTCGATCCATCGCGCGCCGCACACCGGCACGAGCTATGAGCGCATTTCTTCGCTTCGTTTGCCATCTTTCCCTCTTTCTCGCCGTACCCTCAATGCGATGCCGTCCCGGAAACGGAGGATGCTCACCGGCTGGCCGAGAGCAGATTTTCCGCGTGGCGCAGACTCGTCTCCGTCAACGTCGCCCCACTCAGCATGCGTGCAATCTCCCGCACCCGCTCCGCGTCTTCCATGCCCCGGATATTCGTCTGCGTCCGCCCCCGGCCCTCCGTCTTCTCAATCACAAAATGATGATCCGCGAACGCCGCAATCTGCGGCAGATGCGTGATGCACAGCACCTGCTGCGTCCGGGAGAGCGCCTTCAATTTTTGCCCTACCGCCTCCGCCGCCCGCCCGCCAATGCCGATATCGATCTCGTCGAACACCAGCGTCCGCGGCAACGCCAGCTTTCGCTTGCCTCCGCGTTCCCCATGAGCCGGCGCGGCCGCCGCTTCCTCGACCGTCACCTTCAGCGCCAGCATGACGCGCGACATCTCGCCGCCCGAAGCAATCTCCGTCAATGGCTTCAGCGGCTCGCCCGCATTGGTCGCAATCACCGCCTCCACCTGATCCCAGCCCTCGGCCGTCCACCGCGCCCGGTCCTGCCCCGCTTCCACCCTCACCGCGAACCGCACCTTCATCGCCAGCTCGTTGATCTGCCGCTCCGCCGCCTTCGCCAGCCGCTCCGCCGCAACCTGGCGCTGACCCGTCACCCGCTCCGCCGCCGTACCGTACGCCGCAGCCTGCCGAGCCTCCACGCCCCGCAGCTCCGTCAGCAGCTCATCCCGGTTTTCCACCTCCGCCAGCTGCCGCGCCGATTCCTCTCCAAACGCCAGCACCTCGCCGAGCGTTCCACCGTACTTCCGCTTTAGCCGGTCGAGCGCCGCCAGCCGATCCTCAATCTCCGCCAGCCGCTCCGGCCCCGCCTCCACATCCTCCGCAAAGTCCCGCACCGTCTGGTTCACATCCTCGACCGTCGCCTTCGCCGCGCGCAGCTGCTCCATCGCCTCGACAAATCGATCGTCATACCGCGCCAGCTCCTCGACCAGCTTGAGCGCCTGGCCGAGCGTCGTCTCCGCACTCTGCTCCGCCTCATACAGCAGCTCATGCGCGCTCATGGCCGCCGCCTGCAGCTTCTCCGCGTTCGCCAACACCCGCCGCTCCGCCTCGAGCCGCGCATCCTCGTCCGCGCCCGCAATTTCCGCCTGAGCGATCTCCTTGCTCTGAAACCGCCATAGGTCCGCCCTGCGCAGACGATCCTGCTCATCCGTCATGAGTTCCGCGAGCTTCGTCTCCGTCCCCCGCCAAGCCGCATAGGCTGCCCGCACCGCCTCCAGATCCACCGCCCCAAACCGGTCCAGCAACAGCCGCTGCTGCGCCTCATCGAACGACCCCAGCGTCTCGCCCTGCGCATGCACCAGCGCCAGCTCCGGAGCCACCTGCCGGAGCACGCCTACCGTCGCCGGCTGGTTGTTGATAAACACGCGCCCCTTGCCGTTCGCCACGATCTCCCGCCTAAGCAGGATCCCCTCCGCATCCGGGTCCGGGTCGATGCCGTTCTCCTCAAGCACCGCGAGCGCGCCCGGCGTCGCCTCAAACACGCAGCTCACCACCGCCTTTTCCGCCCCATGCCGGATAAAGTCAGCCGAAGCCTTGCCTCCCAGCAGCAGCGCCAGCGCGTCGATCAGGATCGACTTGCCCGCGCCCGTCTCTCCCGTCAGCAGGTTCAGCCCCAGCCCAAACCGCGCCGCCGCCCGATCGATGACCGCATAGTTCTCCGCCCGCAACTCCAGCAGCATCCGCGCTTCGCCTCGCCTTCGCTCAGGCCCCCATCTCGCCCCAGCGTAGCACGATCCCGGCGGCTCCGAACCAACGCCGCATAGCCCCGTTCAGCACGCTGTGCATCCCACCAGCTTGAGGTGTCACCCATGAATGTTCTCGTCATCGGAGCAGGCGGAAAAACCGGCAAACTCGTCGTCGAACGCGCCCTCGCCGCCGGCCATCAGGTCACCGCACTCGTCCACGCCGACGGGGAGCACAAAGACGGGGAGCAGAAAGACAACGAGCGCTTCCCCGATGCCGTCAACCTCATCCACGGCGACGCCCGCAACCCATCCCGGCTCGACCAGGTCATGACCGGCCAGCACGCCGTCATCGATACCATCGGCGGCCACACACCCTTCCTCAAAACCGACCTCGAAGCCAGCTCCGCCAAGGTGATTGTCGACGTCATGAAGCGCAATCAGGTCAAGCGCCTCATCGTCATCTCTGTGCTCGGCGTCGGCGAGAGCAAAGACCAGGCTCCCGGCATGTACGAGCATCTGCTTATGCCCGTCTACCTGCGCGGCGCCCTCCCCGACAAAGCCGAGATGGAGGCTACCGTCGAGCACAGCGGCCTCGACTTCGTCATCGTCCGCCCGCCCGTGCTCTCGGACTCCGGCCCAACCGGCGACATGTACGTCGTGCCACCCGGCAAACTGGCCCACAAGATCACCCGCGCCGACCTAGCGCAGTTCCTGGTCGACCAGCTCACCTCCAACACCTACCTCGGCCAGCAAGTCACCGTGGCCAACAGCTGACGCGCCCCGCCATCCAGGGCTCCGGAGCCTCGTATAATCGCAGGGAACGGAGCCCGCGCAAGCACCCATGACCCTCGCTGCACTCTTCCTCCTGCTCCAGGCCGATCCGGACGCACCTCCCGCCGCCCTGCCCGCCGGGGCCCACGGCTCGGCCATCACCGAAATCCTCCACAACTCCGGCCCCGTCGCCTTCGCCGTCCTGCTGCTGCTCGCCGCCATGAGTCTCTTCTCCTGGACCGTCATGATCACCAAATTCCGCGCCTTCGCCTCCGCGCGCAACCAGTCCGCGCGCTTCCTGCGCGCCTTCCGCAAATCCGGCCGCCTAAGCGAGATCGCCTCCGCCGCGGACCAGTTCCGCCCCTCGCCGCTGGTCGCCGTCTTCACCGAGATCAACGACGAGTACTACCGCCAAACCAACGGCCGCGGCCTCCCGCGCAATCCCGTCGGGCTCGAGCGCGCCGCCGCCACCGCTTCGAGCGAAGCCCTCACCGTGATGGAAGCGAGCATCACCTGGCTCGCCACCATCGCCAACACCGCTCCCTTCATCGGCCTCTTCGGCACCGTCTGGGGCATCATCGACGCCTTCCACGGACTCGGGACTGCCGGGGCAGCTACGCTGCGTGCCGTGGCCCCAGGTATCTCCGAAGCCCTCATCACCACCGCCGCCGGCATCCTCGTCGCCATCCCGGCCGTCATCGGCTACAACCAGCTCACCAGCCAGCTGCGCGACTTCGCCGCCCGCATGGACGACTTTGGCCGCGAACTGCTCAACGCCATCGAAAACGCCGCCGCCTACGTCCCGCCGGCCCCCACCACCCCGCCGTCCGAACTCTCCGGCACCCGAAGGGTTTTTTAGCCATGGCCTTCTCCGCGCAAACCTCCAGCGGCAAGCGCTACACCCAGACCGCCATGGCCGACATCAATATCACGCCCCTGGTCGACGTCGTCCTTGTCCTGCTCCTCATCTTCATGCTCACCGCGCCTGTCCTCCAGTCCGGCATCGACGTCGCCATCCCCCACACCCGCTCCACCGCCGCCCTCACCCAGGAGCGCATGGTCGTCACCATCGACAAGGACCAGAACGTCTACCTCCAGGCCAACGGCGCCGACAAGGCCATCAACATCCACGACCTGCCCGCCCTGCTCCTCTCCCACCAGGGCCCCGAAGCCCAAAAAACTATCTACGTCCGCGCCGACGAACGCGTCCCCTTCGGCGCCTTCGCCTCTGTCATGGACTCGATCAAGCGCGCCGGCATCACCAACATCTCCATCGTCACCCAGCCCTACGAAAAATAATCTCTCACCAGGCCGTCATTCTGGACAAAGTCCAGAATCCCCGTATTTGCCTTTCCGGGATCATCGATACTCAACGGCCACCCATGCCCACCGAAACCCTCCCAACCCGCAAAACCACCCGCCCCGAAACCTCCCTCACCCACGGCTTCTACGCCGCCCTCGCCCTGCACCTGCTCGCCTTCGCCGCCCTCGGCCTGGCCGCCTTCCTCAACCACCGCGGCACCCACTGGGGCGATACCAACCCCAACCCCGGCTCCATCCAGGCCAGCATGGTCAACGCCCTGCCCCTACCCCCACGCCAGCGCTTCAAAGAAGACAGCGTCCTCGCGTCCGACAAGCCCAGCATCGCCCCCTCTCCACCGCCACCCACGCCAGAAACCAAAGCCAAAGCCACCCCCGCCGCACCCAAAGCCGCGCCTCCGTCGAAACCTAACGAGATCCTGATCCCCAACAAGGTCCAGCCGAAGACTCTCACAAAGCCCGCCGACCGCCCCCAGCCCGCAGCCCCCAAGCGCGCCGCACCCCCACCGCCGCCCACGCCGAAGGCCACCACCGGCGAGACCGCCGGCATCCAGATCCCCCAATCCATCACCCAGCTCAAGAACGGCACGGCCAGCATCACGGTCGAGGAACGCGCTTTCGGCGACCGCTACGCCTACTACATCCGCCTGATCAGCCAGAAGGTCAACGAAGCCTGGAACCGCCAGGAGGTCGACGCCTCCTCGACCGGCAAGCGCACCACCGTCACCTTCGAGATCGACCGCGACGGCACCCCCGTCGACCCGCACCTCACCCTGCGCAGCGGCTCCGGCTCGCTCGACAGCTCCGCCCTTCGCGCCATTCAGCGCATCGACAGCTTCGGCCCCCTGCCCGCCGGCGACCACATCACCATCGCCTTCTCCTTCGACTTCCGCGCTCCCTAAAGCATCTCTAAGCAAGGGCAGATCGTTCGTCGACTGCGCTTCTTGATTGTCGTTCGCATGGGGGGAATCTGCGCGTTCTCGTGCTCCCGACGCCAAGCGAGGAATGGATGAGACCGTCCCTGAAGTGCGAGGAGCCGGTTTTCATCCGTCTCCTCGCACCCATCTACTTCGAGCAACTCTGCCCCCGGTCTCCATGCGCGCCCTTCGCCTTCGCGTCCGCCTCGCTCATGTACTGGCCGGCCTTGGTCTTGCCGTAGTAGGTGGTTCCGTAGCAGTGGTACACCTTGCTGTCCGTGTTCACCCACACCAGTCCCGGCCCGCCGCCCGGAGCCGCCGTCTTCGCCGCCGCGGCCGCCGCCGGTCCGCCCTTGGCTGCACTCGGCTTTCCTGAGGCCGCCGGAGCCGGAGCAGGCATGGCTGCCGAAGTCTTCCCCGCCGGAGCTGGAGCAGGAGCCGGTGCCGCGGCCGCAACCGGAGCCGCCCCCGCAGTCCCGGCCGCCTTCATTGGGGCCGCCGCATACCACGTCTGCACGCCCTTATGCCCGTTGCACGCCCCGCTTTTGCTCGCCGCCATCGAGTACGTGCCGTCCTTGCAGATCCCATTCGCTCCCGCAGGAGCACCCGTCGGAGCTTGCGCCCCTGCTGCACCACACATCGCAACCAGACCCATCCAGACCAGTTTCTTCATCGTGCTCTCCCGCTTTCATTTTTTGTTTTCGGAACAGCGCTGATCCTACCCGCGCCGCACACCGCTGTCACCGGCCAATTTCTTTCTGCACCCGCATCGCCAGTTACCATCAGTTAAGATGACCCCCCAGCCGATCAGCCACTGGATCCTCTTCCACCTCGTGCTGCTCGTCCTGCTCGCCGCCGAGCTGCTCTACTCGCGCCTCGGCCTCGCCAAACTCACCGGCGAAGCCCGCGCCCGCCGCCAGCACCGCAACGCCATCGCCGCCACCGTGATGTGGGTCGCCGCCGCGCTGCTCTTTGCCCTCTTGATCCACCGCGGCCAAGGCACCGAAGCCTCCACCCAGTTCCTCGCCGGCTACGCCATCGAAGAGTCGCTCTCGATCGACAATCTCTTCGTCTTCCTCCTGCTCTTCCGTGTCTTCAAGATTACCGCCACCTTCCAGCCTCGTGTCCTCTTCTTCGGCGTCGCCGGAGCCATCCTCCTGCGTGGCTTCTTCATCGCCGCCGGCCTTAGCCTGCTCGAGCGCTTCAGCTGGGTCAGCTATTTCTTCGCCCTCATCCTGCTCGCCGCCGCCGCCCGCCTGCTCGTTCCTGGCGAGCATGGCGACCCCGCCGGACACACCGACAAGCCCCCCCGCTGGACCCGCTGGATCGCCCGCATCCACCCCGTCAGCCTTCGCGCTGATGTCTTCTTCACGACTGAAAACGGCACCCGCATGCTCACCATGCTCTCCCTCTCGCTCATCGCCATCGAGACCGCCGACATCATCTTCGCCCTCGACTCCATCCCCGCCGTCCTCTCCATCACCCGCGAGCCCTTTCTCGCCTACACCTCGAACATCCTCGCCGTCATGGGTCTCCGCTCACTCTTCTTCCTCCTCGCTCAAATGCTCCGCAAGCTCCGTTACCTGCACCTCGGCCTGGCCGTCATTCTCGCCTTCGCCGCCCTTAAAATGCTTGCCGCCAAGGTCTACGCCGTCGGACCGCTCGCCTCGCTCGCCGTCATCTTCACCGTCCTCGCCCTCACCACTCTTGTCTCGCTCTTCGCCCCCCGGCCCGCCGAAGCCTCCGCTTGACATCCCCGGCCCTCAAAGACCTATCCTCAACCCATCAGCCCGCGCATCCCGCTTCTCCGGAACAGGTTGAATCTTTGCCCCACATTTTTCCCCGCACGCAGGAGCCCGCACGCCATGTCGACCCCCGCCGCAAGCCTGCCCCGCCCCCTGCCCGCCACCGGCTTCCCCTCCTCCGAAGCCCCCCAAAGCAACAACATCCGCTGGGTCGTCTGCGGACTCCTCTTCCTCGCCACCACCATCAACTACATGGACCGCAATGTCTTCGGCTACGTCGAACCGCTGCTCCACGACGTCCCCTTCATGGGCTGGAACGCCCTCGCCGACAAGTTCCACCAGCCCGTCTTCGACAACAACTTCGGCAACGTCGTCATCTTCTTCCAGATCGCCTACGGAGCCGGCTTCCTGCTCGCCGGCCGCATCATCGATCGCCTCGGCACCCGCACCGGCTATGCCATCGCCATCCTCATCTGGGGCCTCGCCTCGATGTCCCACTCCCTCGTCACCTCCGTCGCCGGCTTCTGCATCGCCCGCGTCTTCCTCGGCCTCGGTGAATCCGGCAACTTCCCCGCCGCCATCAAGGCCACCAGCGAGTGGTTCCCCACCGAAGAACGCGCCAAGGCCGTCGGCCTCTTCAACTCCGGCTCAAACGCCTCCGCCCTCATCGCCCCCGCGCTCGTCGCCTTCGTCACCGCCCGCTACGGCTGGCGTTCGGCCTTCGTCACCACCGGCTCCATGGGCATGATCTGGCTCGTCCTCTGGCTGCTGTTCCCCTACAACCGCCTCCGCCGCGGAGCCTCGCAGACGCAAGCCAACCTCGCCGCCGACTTCGCTTCCCAAACCAGCGCCGCCGGCTCCCTGCCGCTCTCCACGCTTCTCCGCCGCCGCGGCCTTTACGCCTTCGCCCTCGCCAAGGGCCTTACCGATGGCGTCTGGTGGTTCTATCTCTTCTACCTCCCCCAATTCCTCAACCGCAACTACGGCCTCACCCTCAGCGCCGCCTACTGGTACATCGTCACTGTCTATCTCGTCTCGTCCGTTGGGTCGATCGCCGGTGGCACGCTCTCCGGCTGGCGCATGAGCCGCGGCCACTCCGTCAACAGCGGCCGCAAGTTCGCCATGCTCATCACCGCCCTCGCCGTCCTGCCCGTCGTCTTCGTCCCGCACATGAGCCAGCTTTTTCCCTCGAACGCCTGGCCGGCCACCCTGCTCATCGCCCTCGCCGCCGCCGCCCACCAGGGCTGGAGCGCCAACCTCTTCTCCACCCCCGCCGACATGTTTCCCTCGACCGCCGTCTCGACCGTCGTCGGTATCGGCGGCGCCGCCGGAGCCATCGGCGGAGCCATCTTCACCTGGGTCGTCAAGCGCAACCTCTCGCTCCACCAGCTGCTCGTCTTCTCGATGGCCGCCGGAGCGTACGTCGTCGCACTCGCCCTCTTCCAGCTGTTAGTCCCGCGCCTGGGCGCAACCCCGCCCGCCAGTTCCACGCTCAGCCGCGCATAGTGTTCCACCTTGGTTGTCATCCCGCAGGCAATTCACGTTGGCGGCTCGCTCCCCAAACGGCTCAGACCATCTTGCTTTAAGCGATTCCAGTTGCAATCGTCTTCAGGTGACTGAAGACGAGAGTTGGACCGTCATCCATGAGGGAGCGTCTACCTACCGGGGAGTTATCCCCGGTAGACCGCTGGAGTGAGCCGCACATGACTTGTGAAAAGCTCCGCCACGAGATGCAAGAGGATGTCCTCTTTTGGGCAGTAGACGAGGATGGTTTGCTCCAGGCCATAATGGGCAACCCAGCACGTGCTTGAGGACACTCTGATCAGGCACGCGTCTGTTCGTACAAGCAACGTCGGCACGGCCTGGGCGGTGAACTGCTTCACATCTTTAGGAACTGACCAACACGCGGGTTCTTGTCCGTGCTTGGGCTGACGCCCCCTGGGCGATCCGATTCTACGAAAAACACAGATTCAACTTGTTCCAGTCGAGGAAAAACTCAGCTTCTTGAGAAATATGGAAAAGACCCGCACGTCAGGGGGAACCATCGGAGTCATAGAGCGGGCCTCATGCTGAAACAGCACCGCTAGGCGGAGCAGGAAGTCTGAACGATGGCGGGTAGCCCTGCTCTAGCCGTTGCACAATGATCCATCCGGCGAGATCGCCCGAGCCGCCCGTAACCTGAACAGTTTCCCGCCGCTTAGGGTTGAGACAAGCCATACGTTCTTGCGGTATCTTCGGCATACCGACATACTAGGGGTGACTGCGTCGGGTCACAAAAAGGCATTTTGATGAAACCAGGTCACGTCCATCGAACCACTCCCTGCAGATCAATCGGCTTCGGCGACCTTCCTGCAGATATCTGCCATTCTGTCGGGGACGTGCTCGCACGCGTGGGCGACAAATGGTCGATTCTCGTCATTGCCATGCTCTCGCGTGGGAGCATGCGGTTCAGCGAATTGAAACGCAGCCTCGGCTCGATCTCACAAAAGGTCCTCACCACGACGCTGCGAGGCCTGGAGCGGGACGGCTACCTCACACGCAAGGTGACGCCAAGTATTCCACCCCGGGTCGATTACGAACTCACCGACCTCGGCACGGATGTACTCGTCCCCGTGACTGCCTTGGCGACGTGGGCATTTTCTCGCCGCGCGGACGTGGAAGCCGCACGAAGCTGCTTCGATCAACAGTCTCCACGCGCCTAATCTATTCCCAAAGGAACGACTCAGCAAGCAGCCCTTTGCGGATACGCAAGCGGTGCGCGAAGGCCAGCCAGTTTGCCGTTTCGCATCCGGGATCGAAGTCACGTTCAGCGCGGACGCAGTCCGTCGATAAGCAGATCGAGCAATCTGCCTGGTTGCTTTGGGTCCGTCGAGAGCCTCACTCCAAGAACGACGGTCGCAAGGTGTACGGTGAGATCCTCAGGCTGGATATCGGTTCGGATCGTCCCATCCGCCGCGCCTGCGACCAGGAAGCGTTCCAGCGCTTCACCGATGCTCGCGCGTGTCTCGGAACGGGTGCTGGAGTGTGTCAGGGCGTGGCGGAGCGTGTCGTACATCGCATGCTTTGTCGCCACAAACTTCGCATAGCGGTCCATCCACAAACGCAGGGCGTCCAAGGCGGAACGCCTCTTCAGCAGCCGTTCCACCTCGCCAAGCAGAGCATCGAGCTCTGTGCGGTACACAGCCTCAACCAACGCCTCCCTCGCCGGAAAGTGCCGGTAGAGGGTGCCGATCCCTACCTCCGCCTGCCTTGCAAGTTCTTCCATCGTGACGGAACCATCCCCCCGCGTGAAGTGCACACGCGCGGTCTCAATCAGCTTTTCGCGGTTGCGAGCAGCATCAGCGCGCAACGAAACTGCTTTTGACAAATGGAGGCGCCTCCGGTTATCTTTAGCAATCGAAGCGGAGTCTCGTCCGTTTCACGTCCATCATAGGAGATTTCATGCCTGAACGCACACGAGCCGTTGCCGCCCCGGGCGGTACTTACCCTCTCGGATCGACTGACGTAGCCCGCATCGGCTACGGAGCCATGCAGCTGCGAAGCTTGACGGCCGATCCCGCCAAGGCTCAACGTCTGCTAAAGCACGCTATCGAGCTTGGCGTCGATCATATCGATACGGCTGAGTTCTACGGCGACGGCTTCGTTAACAACCTCATTCGGGATGCAGTACCGAAAGAGGGCGGCATCGTCGTAGCCACCAAGGTTGGAGCGGCTCCCGCGCCCGGTGCAAAGGTGCCTTTGCGATTGGCGCAACGTCCTGAAGAGCTTCGGGCGAGCGTCGAAGACAACCTCGCAAGTCTGGGTATGGAAAGCCTGCCTCTGGTCAATCTTCGCCGCGCGGACGTGGGTCCAGGTCTGCGAGCCGAAGGCGACCAAATCGTTGACATTGAGGATCAGATGGCTGAACTGATCGCTCTGCGTACCGCAGGCAAGATTCAGTCCATCGGTCTCAGTGCCGTCGCTGCTGACGGCCTTCAGCGCGTGTTGTCTGCTGGCATCGCCTGCGTGCAGAACGCTTACAGCCTGGTCAGCCGGGAGTGCGAAGATCTGCTCACGATGTGTGTGGCGAACCGGATCGCCTGGGTACCGTTCTTTCCGCTGGGCGGCGCTTTCCCCGGGTGGCCGAAGGTGACAGAGCAGCCTGCCGTCATCGGTATCGCTGAGCGGCTGGGCGTGACTCCATCGCAGGTTGGTCTCGCATGGCTTTTGCAACACAAGCCGAACATCCTCCTTATTCCAGGCACAGCCAACGACGCTCATCTCGAGGAGAACCTTGCCTGCGCGCGGATTGTCCTGGACGAGCAGGCGCTCCTGGAGCTCGACGGTGATGCAGTCGGTCGACAGTAGCCTCGACCCTACAAGTCCTCGGAGATGCTCGTGTGATCGGTTGAGAACCGCGAGCAAGGCCTAGGCCATCTCGGCCGAATCACTGACGCTTGTGCAACCTCTCGGGACTAGCGCATTTTCACTATAGTGTAGCTGTGCCACGATCCTGATGGACGTTTTCTTTCAAGGAAACGCCACCGCACACCTGGTGCGGGAACCCAGCAACAGGGAAACTACGATAAGTGCTGGTGTGTGCCGAGGTAGTCGAGGACGCAACCGCGTTCTTCAATGGATCATGTCGGCGTCGAAGCGGCGCTTGCGTTGAGTGGAGAAGGTCCGCATCCAGCTAAGCCACCAAGACAGCCGGTGAACTAAAACGAAGAAGCCACCTTTCGGTTGGCCGTTTCGATTTACTGGTTTTGTGGTGTTGATGGCTCCTGAGGTAGGACTCGAACCTACAACCCTTCGGTTAACAGCCGAATGCTCTGCCATTGAGCTACTCAGGAATGTGATTGTAGCCGCAACTCCACCCGGCTTGCTACTGCTTGAATATACCAAAACCGATAACGGGGGTCAAAAGTCTGTCAGGTTCGCAATCGCTCACAACATTCGCACACCCAAATTATGGAAACAGCAGTACCGCCAGAGTGTACGAGCTGAAGGGTATCTGCTTTTCCGCAACGCAGGCGCCCACCTCCGCTTGACGGTATTTGCCCGTTTGCAGCCGCGCAATCAGCTCCTCCGGCAGAAGCTGAAGATCAGACGACGTGTATCTCATTACGAACCAAGGACGACGCGTACCCGCAAAACCATTGGCCAACGTGCAGGTCTGACGGGCGTCTTCGCTTCCTGTAGAGACATGCAAGCCCGACTTGGCCAGCATGTCAGCGACCGTTGATTCCTGCTGGTCGAGAGAAACCTGAGCTACAGTCCGAGCGAAATCCTCAACCGCATACAGCTGCCCATGACTTTCGACCACAGCAATCCCCACCGCATTCACATGTGGATCCAGCAGATTTGCCCGATGGCCTGCTGAGTTCATCCAGAGATCGTGTATCAGCGCGGAGTTTGAAGCCTCAGCCACATTCTCCGTGACGAGTGAAAAGCGGGCGCCAGCTTCGCCCGCACGCTCTGCCAGTCCTGCTTCTCCAGCAAACTGATGCGAAATCTCACCCCGTCGCGCCATCTCGGACGCATGACGCCGAGCCGCGAGAAGGAGGTGTTCGTCATACTGCAACGGCGCAAGACCGCGAACACTCCTGTCCTTGTTCGCTGCCGCAAACAGATACTGCTCGGAGATAGTCTGCGCACTTGCTTGCGCCCAGAGCCCAAACAGCACGGTGAGTGCTAAAAAAACTCGCGTAACTGCTCCGCTGAACATGTTTCCATCGGGTAAACCCAAGACCACGGTCAAGATTGCGGCAAAGCATCCATCAAGCCTCCAAGGGAGGCAGCTCGCTCCGGTATTGCACCAACAATCGAACCAGCTTGCGCGCTGCCCAGTAGCGCGGCGCATAACGTTTGGGATCGGAGACGCATCGATAGAGCCAGCCAAAATAGAAGTGGTCCGCCCACTCAGGGATGATCACCTGGTCTCCACTGAGAAACGCGATCGCCGCCCCCACACAGTGGATCGCAGGCGCGTACTCCAACTGCCGCTTGAGCCAGAGACCAAGGCGCTCCTGGACGCCTCCGCCAAGAGTAATGATCACATGCTTCGGGCGAAGCCGATTGAGCAGCTCCGCCAGAGCCGGATCTTCTATGTGAGAGTGATAAAACGGCGCACGATAGACACACTCGTCGGGCACACAAATGCCCTGCTCTCGCAGCCATGCGGTGTTCAGACTCACACTCTTCTCGTTTGCCATGACCCAAACAGTATTGCCCGGAGAGCGCACGTCTTCATGGAAGAGCAGAGTCCGCAAGTACTCCAGACCCGAAAGCCGCGTGATTCGATCGTTTGCCAGGAGGTTCCAAAGCAGGACCATCAGCCCGGAATCGGTAATGGCGAGATCCGCATGGACCAAAGCATCGCGATAGCCTGCGTTGGTACCCAGGTCCTTGAGTGCCGGAGCCGCGGGTACGACCAGTAAGCCCCCGGAGCGGATTCTATCAATCGCTTCTTCCGCAGTTCCAAAGAAGAAATCAATCCCAAGAATCCGCCTGGAACTCATGGAAGCGATGCTGGGTCCATACGTCAGAGTCGCCATCAATGTCTTGTGCTTCCCGCCTTCATTTCGTCATAAATCCACGCGTACGTCCGGGCGAGCCCGTCTTTCAAGCGAACCGACGGCTCCCAGCCCAGATCTTCGAGAATCATCGTATTGTCGCTGTTTCGACCGTTGACGCCTTTGGGCGCGCTCAGGTTGTAATTGCGCTTCAGGCGAACGCCCCCAATCTCCTCGGCGATATCCACCAGTTGGTTGATCGTCACCAACTCATCGGACCCGAGATTAATCGGCTTCACTATCTCGCTTTCGAGGATCATCTGCGAACCCTTGGTGCAATCGTCGATGTACATGAAGGAGCGTGTCTGCTTTCCGTCTCCCCAGATTTCGATCTCATTCGTGCCGTCCATCTTAGCCTGGATGACCTTTCGGCACACAGCAGCCGGAGCTTTTTCGCGGCCGCCGGTCCAAGTTCCCAGAGGGCCATACACGTTATGGTACCGGGCTACCCGGGTTTGGATGCCGTAATCTTCACGGAAGTGACGGCACATGCGCTCGGAAAACAGCTTTTCCCATCCGTATCCGTCTTCCGGCATCGCCGGGTAAGCGTCCGCTTCCTTGAGCGCCACCACATCCGGATTCGTCTGCTTTTCGGCGTTGTAGACACAAGCCGAGGACGAGAAGAAGAAACGCTCGACTCCCTTGTCCCGCGCAGCCATCAACATATGCGTGTTGGTCAGCACAGACAGCATGCAGAGCGCCTTGTTGTTCTCAATAAAGCCCATGCCTCCCATATCGGCAGCCAGCTGAAAAACTGTAGTGACCCCATCTACGGCTTTCAGGCAATTGGCTTTCTCCTTTAGGTCGAGGGCAAGGCTCTCCACCCCGTCCGTCCTCTGATACCACTCGTCCAGAGGCTTGATATCGACTGCCCGCACCACCTCGACACCGCTCTCGATCAGGTGCTTGACTAGATGACCGCCGATAAACCCTCCGGCACCACAAACAACAGCTTTCTCTCCTTTGAGACTCATGAACTACGGCTCCTATGCTGCGCAAGATAAGTGAAACAAACGGGGAAGGGTACTAGGACAGTTTCCCTACCCCGCTTGCCAATGTCAAGGAAAACAGAATGCGTGTCCCGGAGTGAGTCAAAAGCAGCTACCAAAGACCACGCAACGCTGTACGATGTAGAAATTCAAGCTTTTTCCCACTCTCATGCCGACGAACGACCATCCGCAGCCCGGGAGCGGAACCTCCGCATTTTCTCCTTTGCTCTTACGAAAATCCTTGCGACTCGGATTGATTGTCCGCCTGGGCGCCCGGCAGCCGCTCGCCGCGATCGGCTTTGTGCTGCTCGCACTTTTCGTCCTCGCCGCACTTCTCGCGCCTGAGCTCGCGCCCTTTGACCCTGCCCGCCTGGAGCTCAACGCCCGCATGCTCCTTCCCGGCTCCGCTCATCTCTTCGGCACCGACGAACTCGGCCGCGACATCCTCTCCCGCATCCTCTTTGGTGCGCGTATCTCGCTGCTCGTCGCCGTCTCCGTCGTGGCCATCTCTCTCTCCGCCGGCCTCCTCGCAGGATGCCTCGCCGGCTTCTACGGCGGGCTCGCCGATACCGTCATCAACGTCTATCTCATCAACGCCTTCCTCGCCCTGCCCGGCATCCTCTTGGCCATCGCCTTCGTTGCCTTTCTCGGCCCCGGTTTGCTCAATCTCATCTTCGCCCTCTCACTCTCCGGCTGGGTCGGATACGCGCGCCTGGTTCGCGCCCAGGTCCTTGCCGTGCGGGAGCGCGAATTCGTCGAAGCCGCGCGCGCTCTCGGCGCCTCCGATCTGCGCCTCATCACGCGCCACATTCTGCCCAACATCCTGCAGCCGCTCACCGTGCAGGCCGCGGTCGGCATGGCCGGCGCCGTACTGGCCGAAGCGACCCTGAGCTTTCTCGGCCTCGGTGTGCCCGCTCCCGCCCCAAGCTGGGGGTCCATGCTCAATGACGGCCGCTCGCACCTCTTCGACGCTCCCCACCTCGTCTTCTTTCCTGCCATGGCCGTCATGCTCGCCGTGCTCTCCTTCAACTTCATCGGGGACGCCCTCCGCGACCAGCTGGACCCGCGCACCAGGTTGACTCATGGGGTCCTATAAATGCTGGTCGGCATTCTCTCCGACACCCATGGCCTGCTGCGCCCCGAAGCTCTCGCTGCCTTCGCCCAAGCCGACCACATCCTGCACGCCGGAGACGTAGGCGGCCCAGCCATCCTCGAAACCCTGCGCACCCTCGCTCCCCTCACCGTCATCCGCGGCAATATCGACACTCACGGACCGTGCGCCTCTCTTCCCGCGACCGAGGCCATCGAGCTTGACGGCCGCCTCTTCTATCTCGTCCACTCCCTCCAGGATCTCGACCTCGACCCGGTCGCCGCCCAGATCTCCGTTGTCGTCAGCGGCCACTCTCACAAAGCCTCGATCGAGAGCCGCAACGGCGTCCTTCTGCTCAACCCCGGCAGCGCCGGCCCTCGCCGCTTCCGCCTCCCCGTCACGCTTGCCCTCCTCCGCACCAGTCCCGGCGTCCTTGAACCCGAGATCGTCGATCTGCTGCCTCAGTAACCGGCCTCTCTTCGCCTTCCGTCCCAGGCTACTGCGTCCATTCCACACTCTCCAGAATGCCTTGCATGCGCTTGAAGACCGCCCCCAGCTGCGCCTCCGTCATATCCTGAGCGCCGCTGTCCTCCCCTCCACAAAACGTATTTACGGCCAGGTCGAACCGCAGGCAGCTGCCCGAGCGCAACGCCGTATACGTCACGTCGCGAGCCTCCGTACAAATATGCCCATGTTCATCCTTGCCCCGCGAGAATGGAACCTCGCCGATCTTGATCGGCTGCAGCGGCTTCTCCGGATGAAAGGTCGTCTGCGCCGCGCAGGACGCGGACGAGCTATGCGGCGTCTGGCTGACATAAAACAACGCCCCGCTGAACGTCGAGGCTGGATACGGATTGAAGGCCAGCGTGGCCACCGCCAGCATCTCCGCATGATGAGGAGCCGTCCGGGCGTCTAGATGGAACGTGCTCACCTCGCCGTCCTTCCTCGCCAGGTTCCATCCCGGCGGCAGGTGGAAGCGCAGATGCACCCGCTCCTCGATCACCGTCTGTGCCGGCGGGCTCACCGGGTCCGGCATCGGCCCGCGTGCGCCCGGCAAAGGAGGCACCGGACGCGGCAGAGGCACCGCCCGCGGAGGCTCGCCCTGCTGCGCCCAGGCGGCGCTGCCCAGCCAGAGCGCAATCATCCACCCTGCTGCGACCATGGCTCGAAGCTGTTGTCTCCTGCGCATCTTCGCTTGGTTGATTTCCACTGGCTTAGCTTCTCATCCGCGGATTGGCCACGGAATACACCAAATCGGTGATAAGGTTCACCGCCACATACGTCAGCCCGATCGCTAAAATACATCCCTGCACCAGCGCGTAGTCCCGGTTGGAGATCGCCGACAACGTTAGCCGCCCAATCCCCGGCAGACTGAAGATCGTCTCCGTCACAATCGCTCCCGCCAGCAGGCTGCCGAACTGCAGACCCACTACCGTCAGCACCGGCAGCAGCGCATTGCGCAGGGCGTGCCGGTAGAGCACCGCCGCCTCGCTCAACCCCTTCGCCCGCGCCGTGCGGATGTACTCCTGGCCAAGCTCCTCGAGCATCGCCGTCCGCACCATCCGCGTTAAAATCGCCGCCAGACCGCTCCCCAGCGTCACCGCCGGCAAGACCAGATGCGCGCAGAAGCCCCACCCGCTGCCCGCGCCTGAGACCGGCAGCCATCCCAGACGGATCGAAAACAGCAGAATCAAGATCGGCCCCAGCGCAAAGTTTGGAAACGAAAGCCCCACCAGCGAAACCACCCCGGCCAGCCGGTCCTGCCAGCCGTTCCGGTGCGTCGCCGCCCACACCCCCGCCGGCACCGCCGCCGCCAGCCCCAGCGCCAACGCCGCCAGCGCCAACGCCAGCGTGTACGGATAGCGCTCGAGCACCAGGTGCGTCACCGAGTCCCGCAGCCGCAGCGACTGCCCCAGATCCGCATGCAGCACTCCCGTCAGATACCGCCCATACTGCGTCGTCAGCGGCGCGTCCAGGCCATACGCGTGGCGCAGCGCCGTCACATCGGACGCCGTCGCACCCTCGCCCAGCATCTGCACGATCGGATCGCCCGGCACCAGGTGAATCAGCAGGAACACCACCGAGAGCACCAGCCACAGCACCGGCACGGTCAGCAGCAAACGCCGCCCGCCCGTCCGCATCCCACCCCAAACAGCGGTCCGGACAGCGGCCCAACGAGCGGCCCGCACCGCCGACGCAGCCCTCACGCCGAAACCTCCAGCCCATTCGCCTCCGTACTCTCCCCAGCTGCCGCCGCCTCCGCCTCAGGTGCCAGCGTCTCCACCCGCACCCGGCTGATCCGCAATCCGTTCCGCTCGACCACCGCGAACGAGCGGCCCTTATGCGTCACCGTCTCCCCCACCTCCGGCAGGTGCCCAAGCTCTCCCAGCAGAAAGCCCGCCAGCGTCTCGACTCCCGGCTTCTTCGGGAACGGCCAGCCCAGCTGCGTGCTCAGATCCCGCAGCGTCGTGCTCCCGTCGATCGTCACCGTTCCCGACGCGGACGGCAGCGCGGCTTGCGTACCCACATCGAACTCATCTTCAAGCTCCCCGACCACCTGCTCCAGCGCGTCTTCCGCCGTCACCAGGCCCACCGTCGACCCAAACTCATCCACCACAATCGCCATCTGCTGCCGGCGCTGCTGGAACTCCTTCAGCAGCTCCCCGGCCAGCTTGGTCTCCGGCACGAACATCACCTCGCGCATCACGTCGCGCAGCGTCAGCCCGCTCTCGCCCGTCGCCCCCAGCCCCAGCGTCGTCGCGCGAAAGTGCATCAGCCGCGAGATGTCTTTCGAGTGCACCATGCCCAGAATGTGCTCCGAGCCCTGCTGCGGATCCCCCGTCTCCTGCTCATAGATCGGCACCCGGGTATGCTGCTCATCCACAATCCGCGCGCTCGCCCGCTCCACGGTCAGGGTCGCCGGCAAAGCGAAGATCTTGCCTCGCGGCGTCATAATCTCGCGCACCACCACGTGGCTCAGCTCGATCGCTCCGTGAATCAGCTCCTCCTGGTACCCGGCCAGCAGCCCCATCTTGCGCGCCGTCGTAGCAATCAGCTTCAGCTCCTCCGGGTTGTGGACCGCGCCTTCGCCCTGCAGTGGAGCGCGAAAGATCTTGAGCACCAGCGTCGCCGAGCCGTTCATCAAGCGCACCGCGGGCCGCGTCATGCGCATAAACACATCCATCGGCCCGGCCACCGCCAGCGCAATTCGCTCCGTCCGCTGCAGCGCCAGCGACTTCGGCACCAGCTCTCCCAACAACACCTCAAAGTAGGTAATCAGCGCAAAGGCCAGCGCCACCGCCAGCGCATCGCTGTAAACCGCCAGCTGCGCCGGAACATGAAGACGGCTGGCCGCCTTGTTGATCACCTCCGCCAGCGCCGGCTCACCCAGCCAGCCGAGCGCCAGCGCCGCCAGCGTCACCCCAAACTGCACCGCCGGCAGAAAATCATCGAGCGACCGCTTGAGCTGCAGCACGGTCCGCGCCCCGGGTCGTCCATGCGCAATCAATTGCAGCACGCGCGTCTCGCGGATGCTCACCAACGCGAACTCCGCAGCCACAAAAAAGCTGTTGGCCAGAATGAAAAAGGCCACCATGATCCCGCGGATCAGTGTCCACTCCAACATAGATCGATGCTAGACCCATTCCCGGAACTGGTACATCCGGCGATTCACAAGCCCAAGATCTTCCGTTGACCTATGAAGCGTTGACGTTCTGTCATTCCCGCAGGGAATCTGCGTTTTTGCTCGTACCGGCACGGCACCGTAACACTCGGTCAGACTTTCAAACCGCCGCTCTCTCAGCCCTGAGCCTGAAACTCAGCCCTGAGCCTGAAATGTTGTCAAGTCTATTTCTTTCCATCTCCTGCTAAGTTATTCCCTGGCAACGACTTGTAAGAGTCGGAAAATGGCACATTTGCCTGCGTAAACCCCTACAATAGAGAGAGTGGCTTTTTACAAAAGAGCTTAGGCGTCCTCAAACTTTGTAAGTCTTTCGTTTTGACGACTTTGCCTGTAACTCTTGTAGAACGAAGGCTTTGCGTCGCTCCGTTTAGTTATCTTTTGCATTCAAAAGCACTTACGCCCGTCGCGGGGGCGTACCCCTTACGCCGGGCGTAAATGCTAAATAATTTTCGCCAACGATTGTCTTCTAAAAGTGCTGTCCTTTACCTTCGGCGGAAGAATTTACACTGCGACGGGAGCACTTAAAACCTTGTTGATCGACTGATCGATCTGTTCCTTGGGAACAAAACCCACAATCTGCTCGGCGACCTTGCCATCCTTGAAGATCAGCAGCGCAGGTATTCCGCGAATTCCATAGCGCGAAGGCGTGGAGCTGTTCTTGTCCACATCCATCTTCATCACCTTCAGCTTGCCGTTGTACTGCGTCGCGACTTCATCGACCACCGGCGCAAGCGCACGGCAGGGACCGCACCACGCAGCCCAGAAATCCACCAGGACCGGCTGCTCGCTCTTCAAAACGTCTTGCTCGAAATTCGCATCGCTCACTTCACTGACAAACTGACCAGCCATCTCGATCATCCTCCCACCGGACTTGGCCGGCTCCCTAAGAATAGATGCAAATTATTTCAACGAGATTCATCCGGCTAGTTAGAACGCCCGGACCTCGCAGAAGCAAGGTCAACGGGCGGTGATGCAGCCCTCCCCAGAACTGCCCACAGCCAAAACATACTGGGTGCATGCGGGAGTGTAAAGATACCTTTAGCATTCAATGGTAATGGTTACCAGGACTGCGCTCCATCCGCGATGCCGGCCTTGAGCACACGCAGATCCGCATCGCCTGCAGCCTCGCGTACCTTCCTCATCAGAGACTCCGTCTCCGCCGCCGGATCCACAATCAACAGCGCCGCAGGCCCCGCGCCGCTCAACGTCACCGAAAACACCCCATCCGCGCCGGCCAGCGGCGCCAGCAACGGCAGCAGCGGACACGCCGCGCTTCGATACGGCTGATGCATCCGGTCCCGAGTCGCCGCGCGCAACAGCTCCGGCCGCCCCAGCGCGAACGCCGCCACCAGCAGCGCCGTCGCCTGCACGTTCGCCACCGTATCCGCCCGCGTGTAGCTCGCCGGCAGCAGCGCCCGCGCCTCCGAGGTCGCCAGGCTCGCACCAGGGATCGCCAGCAGCAGCCTCCACGGCAGCCCACGCCCCACGCTCGCCGCCTCCACCCGGCCATCCACCATCGCCGACGCCGTCATCCCTCCCAGAAAGCACGCCGCTACATTGTCCGGATGCCCCTCACGCCGGCACGCCTCCGCAAGCACAGCCTCACGGGTCATCCCCAACTTCCCGAAATGGTTTGCCAGCATGACCCCGGCCAGCAGCGCCGCCGCGCTCGACCCGCAGCCCATCCCCAGCGGAATCTCGTTCTCCATCCGCAGCTTGAGCGCGGGCCCAGCCGCAACGAGCGCGGAATACGTCTCGAGCATGAGATTGCCGTCCACGCGACCAACCAGATCCGCATCGAGCCCCCGCGCCTCGATCCCAAACGTCTCGGCCGACTCCGCCTCCACCGTCAGGGAGAGCGTCATCGCCAGCCCCACCGCATCGAAACCCGGCCCCAGGTTCGCCGAAGTCGCCGGCAGCCGAAGGCGCAGACTCATCGCAGCAGTCCCTGCTCCGACAGCCGCAGATCCCCGAGCGCCACCGTAGCCGCATGGAAGCCCGCCATCCCGTGCACCCCGCCCCCCGGTGGCGTCGAAGCCCCGCAAAAATACAAACCCTTGACCGGCGTCCGATAAAGCGTAGGCGTCGGCCGAAATACCAGCTGCTTCGGACTCATTGCTCCCGCCGATACGTCGCCGCCCACTAGATTCGGGTTCCAAGCCTCAAGCAGCGCCGGCGGCGAAATCGCCCGCGCCAGGACGCACTCCCGAAATCCCGGAGCAAACCGCTCAATCTGCGCCTCCAGCGCCTCCAGGTAGTCCTCTGCGCTTCCATTCGGAACATGGCAGTAGGCCCACGCCGTATGCTTGCCCGCAGGCGCCCGGGTCGGATCAAACAGCGACGGCTGCACCAGCAGCACGAACGGCCGGTTCGCCTTTAGCGTCCGCTCCGACGTGGCGACCTCCTCTAGCGTCCCCCCCAGGTGTACCGTTCCCGCGCGCCCACACTCCCGCGCCGTCCACGGAATCGGCTCACTCAGGGCATAGTCGACCTTGAAGGATCCCGCCCCGTACCGGAACGCCTCCAGCTGCTTGCGATAGCTCTCCGGCAATCTTTCTCCCGCCATCCGCAGCAGCTGCCGCGGCGTCACATCGGCCAGCGTCACGCTCTCCGGCCCCAACTCAGTCACCTCGTGCCCGGTCCGGATCGCGCCGCCCAGCGCTTCCAGCTTGCCGGCCAGCGCATCCGCCAGCGTCTGCGCCCCGCCGCGCAGAATCGGCCAGCCGCTCGCATGCCCCACGGCCAGCAACACCAGGCCCACCGCCGCCGAGGCCGGCGTTTCCAACGGCAACACCGAGTGCGCCGCCATCCCGGCAAACAGCGCCCGCGCCCGCACGCCCTTGAACCGCCACTTCGCCAGCAGCGCCGCCGGCAGCAGCGCCGCAAGCCCAAACCGCGCCATTGCGACCGGAGCCTGCGGCAGATGCACCACCGGCCCCAGCAGCTCGCCGATCAGCTTCGGCATGTCCGCCACCGTAGAGTTCATGAGCGCTCTATACGCTGCACCATCCTCCGCGTCCAAACCCTGCGCCGTGGCCTCGACCGAGTGCTCGAGCATCACCGCCGTCCCGTCGTCGAGCGGATGCGCACAGCAGGCCGGCGGCTCCACCCACTCCACCTCCAGGTCGAGGGAACGGAAGAACGGACTTGCATAGCCCATCGGATACACCGATGAGCCAAGGTCATGCCGAAACCCGGGCAGCGTCACCTCAGCCGTCGAGCAGCCTCCACCGATGCGCCCGTTCCGCTCAAGAAGAGTAGTCGCAAGACCAGCCTGCGCCAGCACGATCGCCGCCGACAGACCATTGGGACCCGAGCCGATCACACATGCAGAAGCCATACGTTCTAGGATGCCGTGCGGAAGGCCAGACTCAGGCCTTGTCCTCGGCCGACGCAAGCTCCGCCTCCGCCTTGCGCGCAAGCTCGTTCGCATCCTCGTATTTGCCCGTATCGTCGCCGGCTTCGGCCCAGCGCTTCTGCGCGTCCTGCAGCTCCTGTTCGGCCTTTCCGCGGTCGATCTCGTTCGGAGGCAAAGCCGTCTCGGCCAGAATCGTCACCCGCTCGGGCAGGATCTCGACAAAGCCCCAGGCCACAAAAAACTTCTGCTCGCCCGCGCTGCCGCCATGCATCCGCACCTCGCCCGCGCCCAGCTCGGCAAGCAGCGGCGCATGCCCGTACAGCGCTTCTAGATATCCAGAGGCTGACGGCAGCTCGACCGCATCCGCCGTCGCGTCCACCAGCATGCGATCCGGCGTCACCAGCCGCACCGCCAATTTCCCGCCTTGTGTTTGGTCTGCCATTATGCCGTCTGCTTCATCTTCTCGGCGGCCGCCTTGACGTCTTCAATGCCGCCCTTGAGATAGAAGGCCTGCTCCGGAATATCGTCATGCTTGCCGTCGATGATCTCCTTAAAGCTGCGCACTGTATCTTCCACCTTCACATACGCGCCTGGAATACCGGTGAAGATCTCGGCCACATGGAAGGGTTGCGATAGGAAACGCTGGACTTTGCGCGCCCGTGCCACCGTGATCTTGTCTTCTTCCGAAAGCTCGTCGATGCCCAGAATGGCGATGATGTCCTGCAGGTCCTTGTATCGCTGCAGAATCCGCTTCACGCCCTGCGCCACATCGTAGTGCTCCTGCCCAACCACCCGCGGGGAAAGAATGCGCGAGGTCGACGCCAAAGGATCGACCGCCGGATAGATTCCCAGCTCCGACAAGGGACGCGACAGCACCGTCGTCGCATCCAGGTGAGCAAACGTCGTCGCCGGCGCGGGATCGGTCAAGTCGTCCGCCGGAACGTACACCGCCTGCACTGACGTAATCGAGCCCTTCTTCGTCGAGGTAATCCGCTCCTGCAGCTCGCCCATCTCGGTCGCCAGGTTCGGCTGGTAGCCCACAGCAGAAGGCATGCGCCCCAGCAGCGTCGATACTTCGGAGCCCGCCTGCGTAAACCGGAAGATGTTGTCGATGAACAGCAGCGTATCCGCACCCTCTTCGTCGCGGAAGTACTCGGCCACGGTCAGCCCGGTGAGCGCCACGCGCAGACGCGCCCCCGGAGGCTCGGTCATCTGCCCATAGATCAGCGCGGCCTTGCTCTTGTTGAAGTCGTGGATGTCGATGACGCCGGACTCCTGGAACTCATGCCACAGGTCGTTGCCCTCACGCGTCCGCTCCCCCACCCCGGCAAACACCGAGAAGCCGCCGTGCTGCGAGGCCACGTTGTTGATCAACTCCTGAATGACGACGGTCTTGCCCACGCCCGCGCCACCGAACAGACCGATCTTGCCCCCCTTCAAGAACGGCTGGATCAGGTCGATGACCTTGATACCCGTCTCGAACATCTCTTCCGACGTGGACTGCTCGTCAAATGCCGGAGCCTGCCGGTGAATCGGCATATGCACCTTCGCGTCCACCGGCCCAAGTTCATCGACCGGCTGTCCTAGTACGTTGAGCACACGCCCCAGCGTCTCGCGGCCCACCGGCACCAGGATCCCATTCCCCGTGTCATGCGCGTTCATGCCGCGCACCATGCCCTCGGTCGCCACCATCGCAATGCAGCGCACGCGGCCCTCGCCCAGGTGCTGCTGCACTTCGACGACTACATCGAGCGGCGTCGGCACATCAAAGCCTTCGCTCGTTATCCGTAGCGCCTGATAGATCGGCGGCATCGCCTTCTCTTCGAATTGCACGTCAACGGCCGGTCCGCTGATCGAAATTACCTTGCCTATATTCTCTGCCATAGTCTCTTTCGTATCGAGGGAGCGTTACAACGCCGCCGCTCCGCTCACAATCTCGATGATCTCCTTGGTGATTGCCGCCTGCCGAACACGATTCATGGTCAATGACAACGAATCGATCAGATCTCCTGCATTTTTGGTGGCCGCGTCCGTCGCCGTCATGCGCGCCGCATGCTCCGCCGCCGTTGACTCGAGCAGCGCATGAAAGATCTGCGTCGTCACGTACCGCGGCAGCAGGTGGCGGAAGAGCTCCTCGGGTGACTGGTCGTAGAGGTAATCCACGTCTGCGGTGCCGAACTTCTTTGCCTCTTCCTCAAAGGCGCTCTTGTCCGGCGCGTGCACGCTGATGCCCTCGGACTCCGCCGCGCGAACCGCCGCCTCACGCTCTTCTTCCGTCATCTCCTGCGCGGTCTCGATCGTATGCGAGCCCAGTTCGACGATCGGTAAGAGCTTCTCAACCACAATGCGTTGCTGCAGCACCGACTTGAACTCGTTGTAGACGAGGTAGACCGAATCGATCTCCGTATGCTGATAGCGCGCGACGATCGAGCGCGCCATCTCCGCCACATCCTCGTAATTGGAGCGCAGCAGCAGGTCCGGATGCTCCGCCGCGACTTCGATCTGCTGCGCGCGATGACGAATCGAATCGTAGTGAACCGAGAGATCGTTATCGTAGTGCTCTTCCGTCTTCTCGTACTGCGCCGGCGCAAACCGCCGCTTGTAAAACCCGATCGCCTTCTTGCCGATCGGCTCCAGGTCCAAATTCTTCCCCTTGGCGATACGCTGGTCGATAAACTTCTGCGCCGCCTTGCCTACGTTCGAGTTAAACCCGCCCGCAAAACCTTTGTCCCCGGCAATCACAATCACCAGCACATTCTTCTCTTCGCGCTGGACGAGCAACGGGTTCAGGATCTCCCCCGTCTGCTCGTTATACAGGTCGGTCCGCCGCACCAGCGACTCGAGCACATTCACCAGCATCTGCGCATACGGACGCGCCTGCATCGCCCGCTCCTGCGCACGGCGCAGCTTCGCCGCCGAAACCATCTTCATGGCCTTGGTAATCTGCCGCGTGTTCTTCACACTGCGAATGCGGCGCCGTAGATCGAGAACATTCGCCATGGTCTACTTGTTACCCACCATCGCCGCCGCGTTGGTAGCCTCAGACCCGACCAGCTCCTTCGCGTTCGCGCTGTCCTTGTCCTTTAACCCCGCCAGGAAGTTGCCCTTGTACTCGTTAATCGCGTCCGTCAACCGCTTACGCAGATCGTCATCAAGCGCCTTCTTGGTCGCAATGTCCTTGAGGATATCCGGATGCGCCGACTCAAGATACGGGTAGTAGCCATCCTCGAACGCCCGCAAATCCTTCACCTCGACATCATCGAGCAAGCTGTTCACGCCGGCATACAGGATCGCCACCTGCTTCTCCGGAGAGAGCGGCTGGAACTGCGGCTGCTTCAGCAGCTCCACCAGCCGCGAACCCTTGTTCAACTGATTCTGCGTCACCTTGTCGAGGTCCGAGCCGAACTGCGAGAACGCGGCCAACTCACGATACTGCGCCAGATCCAGCTTCAACGTCGACCCCACCTGCTTGGTCGCCTTGATCGCCGCGGCAAAGCCCACACGCGAGACCGACAGACCCACGTTGACCGCGGGACGCACGCCCGAGTTGAACAGGTCGGTCTCCACAAAAATCTGGCCGTCGGTGATCGAAATCACGTTGGTCGGAATGTACGCCGAAACGTCGCCGGCCTGCGTCTCGATGATCGGCAGCGCCGTCAGCGAACCGCCACCCAGTTTGTCGGACATCTTCGCCGAACGCTCGAGCAGCCGCGAGTGCAGATAAAACACATCGCCCGGATAGGCCTCGCGTCCCGGAGGACGGCGCAGCAGCAAGGAGATCTCGCGATAGCTCGCCGCATGCTTCGACAGATCGTCGTAGATGATTAGAGCGTGCCGGCCGCTGTCGCGGAAGAACTCGCCCATCGCGGTCGCGGCAAACGGAGCCAGATACTGCATCGGCGCCGGCTCGGACGCGGTCGCGGCCACTACAATCGTGTAGGCCATCGCGTCATACTGCTCAAGCGTTTGCACCACCTGCGCCACCGACGAGCGCTTCTGCCCCACCGCGCAGTAGATGCAGATCAGGTCGTTCTTGGCCGAGTTGATGATCGTGTCGAGCGCAATCGCCGTCTTGCCCGTCTGCCGGTCGCCGATCAACAACTCACGCTGCCCACGCCCGATCGGAATCATCGTGTCGATCGCCTTGATGCCCGTCGCCATCGGCTCGCGCACGCTCTGGCGATCGATCACCCCCGGCGCCAGCCGTTCAATCGGCAGTGACTTGTCCGTCACGATCGGCCCTTTGTCGTCGATCGGCTCGCCCAGCGAGTTCACCACGCGTCCAATCAGCGCATCGCCCACCGGCACCGACATGATCTTGCCCGTGCGCCGCACCTGCTCACCCTCGCGCAGCTCCGCGAAGTCGCCCAGCAGCACCGCGCCCACCTGGTCTTCATCCAGGTTCATCGCCAGGCCGGCCACGTCGTGCGGAAACTCGATCAGCTCGCCCGCCATGACTTTGTCCAATCCATGCACACGCGCGATCCCGTCGCCCAGCGACATGATCGTTCCCACCTCGTCTACCTGGACGCGCTGCTCGTAATTCGCAATCTTCTGACTCAGCAGCGCGGTAATCTCGTCGGCTCTCATCGTTGCCATATATGCCTTATCGTCCAATCCTGTATATTCCGTCACACTGTTTCAAAACGCTACACCCGCACCAGCTTAGGAGGCGCTCATCAAGCTTCGCTTCATCTGCTCCAGCTGCGCCCGCACCGAACCATCGTAGACCGTCGAACCGATCTTGACGACTGCCCCGCCCAGCAACGCACCATCGAGCCCGTACGTAATCCGAACCGCACTGCCTGCCAGCTTCGCCACCTGCGTCTCCAGCTCCGCACGATCTTCGCCGTTCAACTCGCGTGCGCTCGTCACTTCCGCTTCGACGATACCCTTGTTCGTGTCCGCCACCCGATCATACGCGGTCAGGATCTCGGCCAACTCACCCAGACGCTGGTGATCCATGATCACCGCAAGGAAATTTCTTACCTCGCGCATCATCCCCAGCCGCTCTGCAAGTACATCGAGCACGCTCAGCTTCTGCTCGGACGGCACGGAAGGATCCTCAAGGGTCTCCCGCAGCTCGCGGCTGCCGGCAAAGATCTCCGCGAAATCCTTCATCTGTGCCTGCGCCGCGTGCGCGTCGAGCCCGGAGGAAGCCACTACCGAGGCAAACGCATGAGCATACTTGGGCGCGAATACCGATTGGCCGGCCATCAGTTCTGCCCGCCCTGCGCATCCATCCCAAGCCGCCGCGCAAAACCCTGGATCAGCAGCCGATCGGTCTCCGCCGTAATCACCAGCTTCTTGGCCGCCTGGTCGATGGCCAGCTCCGCCGCATACTGCTGCAGTTGCCGCTGCGCATGTTGCGAAGCCGCCGCAATCTCTCCATCTGCTGCGGCAAGAATCTTGCGCTTCTCGTCCTCAATCGAAGCCCGGACCCGCGCTTCCTCGGTCGCGGCATCTTTCTCCGCCTGCGCCTTCATCCCGGCAATCTGTTCGTCCAGCTTCAAGAGCCGCTCTTCCACGCTATTCAGCCGGACATTCGCCTGCTCGGTCGCCACGCGCGCTTCCAGAAGATGCTTCTGAATCGCCGAGCTCCGGTCGCGAAAGGTCTTCGGCAAAATCTTAGCCATCAGGAAACCCACGCCGATGGCCAGCAACGCAAAATTACCTACCTCGAATACGGTCGAGGCGGCATTGGGACTCATGCCGAAGATGCGGCCCATCTTCCCGACCATGGCCGAGTGCCGATAAGCTTCGTTCTCGTCCCGCTCCTCCTGGTTGGCCTGCGAAGAGGTCCCGGCAGGCGTTGCCTGCTCGCCACCCGCACTGGCCGCAGGTCGCTGCTGGGCATAGGCCGCACCCATCGGAGCAAGCAGCGAGATCGCAAGCCAGATCATGGCGAAACACCGGGAGATCGTACGCTTGCCCATCATTGCGCAGCCTCGACGCCCAAGGCATGGGCCGGAAGCACTGCCCGAACAATCTGCGCGCTCAACTCGCCGCTCCTGTCCTCGATCTGCTGCCGCGCCGACTGCGCATTCTCGTCCAGTCTCTGCCGAGCCGCAAAGACCTTCTTTGCCGTCGCCGATCGCGCCTCATCGAGCGCCTGATCCCGCTCCGTGGCCCACTGCTTCAGCTTGCGCTCGCGCAGCTCGCTGATCTCACGCCGAGCGGTCCGCAGCTTGTCTTCAAACACCGCCGTCTCGGCCTCGGCCGCCGAGAGCGCACCCTGCGCCTGCTCGACCGCGCCCGTCGTCCGCGCGCGCCGCTCGGTCAGAATTTTATCCAGCGGACGGCGCACCAGAAAGCCGTATGCCACCACCAGCACGATGAAGAACACCATCGTCGGCACGGAGCCGAGAATGAGTCCACCTACCTGATTCAGAATGTCGCCCATGCGAAAGAGGCAGCGAGGAGGAAGCCGCCGTAAACCTCGTAAATCGGGCCAGGAGCACATCTCCCGGCAGTTGGATTTCAATCCCAGAGATCGGAAAGTCTGTCTGTTTATAGCGAAGCACGGGAGAGAGTGTCAACCGAAATGTGCGGTAAACGTACTTGGCAGGCGATTATCGAATCGGCGTCTCCGCATCGTCCCGCTGCCGAAATCGCCTGTAACGGCCCAGCAACGAAGCCGGTCCGACCACCCGGAAGTAGGCCAGATTGCCCTCAAACCGGCGCTCGCTCACCACCCCGCCAGCCTCGAGCGCCGCCACCACCCCGCCCTCGCTCTGCGGAATCCGAAACACCGCCTCGGCCAGTGGATCGCGCGTCAGCGCCTCATCGATCGCCGCCAGCAGCGCGTCCAGCCCGAATCCACTCAGACCCGAAACCGCCACCCGGTCCGCTCGCATACCCGAGCGGCGCTGCTCCTCCGCCAGCAGATCGACCTTGTTCAGTACCTCGATCACCGGCTTGTCGGCCACGTCCAGCTCGCTGAGCACCTGCTCCACCTGCTCCTTCTGCTCGTCCATCTGCGCACTCGAAGCATCCCGCACATGCAGCAGCACCTCCGCCCGCTCCACCTCTTCAAGCGTCGCGCGAAAGCTTGTCACCAGCGTATGCGGCAGGTCGCGGATGAAGCCTACCGTGTCCGAGAGCAGAATCTTTCGCCGCGAGGGAAGCTGCATCTGCGCCAGCTTCGGGTCGAGCGTCGCAAACATGCGCGCGCTCTCAAGCACCCCCGACGCCGTCAGCGCGTTGAACAGCGTGCTCTTACCGGCATTGGTATAACCCACCAACGCCACCACCGGGACCGGAACCGCCTCCCGCCGCTGCCTTTGCTGGCGGCGGATGGTGCGCACCGACTCTAATTGCTCCTTCACATGGTCGATCCGCCGGTTGATCTTGCGCCGGTCGGTCTCGAGCTTGGTCTCGCCCGGCCCGCGCGTGCCGATGCCGCCGCCCAGCTGGCTCATCGCCTTGCCCTTGCCCGCCAGCCGCGGCAGCTGATACTCGAGCTGCGCCAACTCGACCTGCAGCTGGCCCTCGCGCGTTCGCGCATGCCGCGCAAAAATATCCAGGATCAATTGCGTCCGGTCGATCACCCGGCATGGCAGCCGGTCCTCCAGGTTGCGCAGCTGCGAGGGCGTCAGGTCATGGTCGAACAGCACCAGGTCCGCGCCCGAGGACAACGCCAGCGCCTCGATCTCCTCGATCTTGCCCGTGCCGACGAGCGTGGCCGCATCCGGACGCGGACGCCGCTGCACCACCGTGGCGATGACCTCCGCGCCGGCACTGCGGGCCAGCTCTTCAAACTCCGCAAGCGAGGCCTCAAACTCGCCCCCGCTTCCCGCGCCCACGCCGGATTCCAAATCAGCCGAGCTTTCCGCACGCATCGCCGCAGCGCTCTTGGCCAGCCGGGCCGCCGTGCTGAGCCGCTGCCGCTCCCCACTGAACTCCACCGCAATCAGCAGGGCGCGCTCCGCCCGAGGCAAAGCCGGATGCGTTTGCCCGGCCCGAGAGTCCGCTCTTTCCTCAGCCCCGGCCGGCCGCGTCCGGCTCAGCCGCGCACCCGCACTACAGCCCTACTCACCCGCGGAGCTCTCTGCGGAAGCATGCGAATTGGCCGCCGCGTGGCCGCGCGCGTCGCTCCGCACCTCTCCATGCGCCATGCTTCCCGGACGCCCGCTTACCACCGTCGAGATCGCATGCTTGAAGATCAATTGTTCCTGGCTGTTGTTCTCGAGCAGAACGGAATACTTGTCGAAGGACCGGATCTTGCCCGTCAGCTTCACGCCGCTGACCAGGTAAATCGTAATCGGGCTTTTGTCCTTGCGAACCGTGTTCAGGAAGGTGTCCTGAATATTCTGTGCCGGCTTGGAATCCATAGTGCCGATCTCCTGATTTCTTAAACGGGCAACATCCCCGGTTTGCAGTTGGTCGTGCGAGTGTGAAGCCCGTAGACTCCCGTAATGCTAACCGTCAATGGCGCAAACGTAGTATCAACCCAAACGTCTCCACGATACGGGCTTGGCGAGGCAAATTCAAGTGAGCGCCCATCCGCTGTCCACGTCCCGTTCCCCTGCTGAGGCCGATGTACCATACACACGTGTCCGCGGTCCTTCCCCAAGCCTCCCTGCAACCGGTGCCCATGCTGGACTTCGCACGGCAGTTCGCCCTGCTGCGGGATGAACTCATGGCCGCCATTGAGGCCGTCTGCGCCTCGCAGCGCTTTGTTCTTGGGCCCCAGGTCGCCTCCTTTGAAGCCGCCGCCGCCCAAGCCTGCCATGCCTCGCACGCCATCGGCTGCGCCAGCGGCACCGACGCCCTCTGGCTCGCGCTCGCCGCCGCCGGCATCGGCGCCCCCTCCGGCCAGGCCCAGCCCGGCTGCGGCGCCGTCACCTCGCCCTTCAGCTTTTTCGCCTCGGCCAGCTCCATCCTCCGCGCCGGCGCCCGTCCCATCTTCGCCGACATCGACCCCTTCACCTTCAATCTCTCGCCGCACGCCGTGCGCGAGCTCGCCCGCACCCCGTCCGCCCCACCCTTCCAGGCCATCCTGCCCGTTCATCTCTACGGCCAGTGCGCGGACTGGGACGGCTTCGAAAGCCTCGCCCACGAGCACCCCGGCCTCGTCCTCATCGAGGACGCCGCCCAGGCCTTCGGCGCGGCCTGGACCTCCACCGAAGGCATTCTCCGCCCCGCCGGATCGCTCGGCCACGCCGCCGCGTTCAGCTTCTATCCCACCAAAAATCTCGCCGCCATGGGCGATGCCGGCCTCGTCACCACCTCCAGCCCCGATGTTGCGGCTCGCGCCCAATCCCTCCGCGCCCACGGCATGACTCGACGCTACTTCCACGACGAGGCCGGCTGGAACTCCCGCCTCGACACCCTCCAGGCCGCCGTTCTCGAGATCAAGCTCAAGTACCTGCCCCAGGCAAACGCCCGCCGCCGCGCCCTCGCCGCCCGCTACCACCAGCTCTTCCTCGCCGCCGGCATCGGCGTCCTCACCAGCCCCGAACACCCCCGCACCATTGCCGACGGCGTCGTCCTGCCCTACACCCATCCGCGCGCCCTGCACGTCTTCCACCAATACGTCATCCGCGCCCCGCGCCGCGACGAGCTCCGCGCGCACCTTACCGCCCTCGGCATCGGCTCGGAGATTTATTATCCGCTGCCGCTGCATCTGCAGGCCGCCCTCGCCCATCTTGGCTACCGTCCGGGCGACTTCCCCGAATCCGAGCGCGCCGCCGCCGAGGTCCTCGCCCTGCCCCTCTACCCCGAGCTCCGCGAAGACGAACAGGACACCGTCGTCGCCGCCATCGGCGCTTTCTACGCCGAGGCATCTTCCTAACCACGGAACCTCACGCCCAGACCTCGCGTATGGCCTCAGTGACATACCTCGAGGCCCGGAGGCCCGACAAGTTCAGTGAATAAGCTCCTCGCCATCGCCGCCCTTTGCTCCGCTCCTTTTGCTCGCGCTCAAACCCCGCCCTGCCGCGGCACCACCCTCACCGGCCTCGTACACGACACCACCCAGGCCCTCATCCCCGGCGCGACCCTCACCCTCGATGCCACCCAGACCGCCACCAGCGGCCCCGACGGCCGTTTCCGCCTGCCCTGCGTCCCCGACGGCCCACACCAGCTTTCGATCGCCGCCCCCGGCTTCGCCACACACGTCCTGACGCTCCCCAAATCCCGCACTACCCCACTCGACCTCACCCTCGAGCCCGCGGCCGTCCAGACCGAGGTCGAGGTCAGCGCCGATACCGACGTGCCCACCTCCACCACCTCCGCCGGGCCATCCCAAACCCTCTCCGGCAAGCAACTCCAGCAGCTCGCCGACGATCCTGACGACCTCCTCCGCGAGCTCCAGCAACTCGCCGCCCTCACCGGCGGCAACCCCGCCAACACCACCATCTCCGTCGACGGCTTTCAGGGCTCGAGCAATCTTCCGCCCAAGTCCTCCATCGCCTATATCAAGGTCAACCCCGACCAGTTCTCCGCCGAGTACCGCGAGCCGCCCTTCGACGGCGGACGCGTCGAGGTCTACACCAAGCCCGGCCAGAAGGTCTTCCACGGAGCCCTGTTCACCACCAACGGCAGCCCCTTTGAGAACGCGAAAGATCCCTTCTCCACCTCGAAGGCCGCCATCGGCAAACAACGCTACGGCTTCGAGCTCAGCGGCCCCGTCCGCCCCAACGTGCGCCAGGGCGCCGGCAGCGACTTCGCCCTCGCCCTCGAACACCGCAGCATCGACAACTTCGCCGTCGTCGACGCGGTGGTCCTTGATCCCTCCGGCAACCAGGTCCAGACCTCCGCCAACGTCGCCACCCCGCAGCGCCTCTGGATCGGCACCGCCCGCGTGGACTGGCAGCTGGGCGCAAAGAACACGTTCATCGCCAGCTACAGCGCCAACGTCAACAACCTGCTGAATCTCGGCGTCGGCGGCACCTCACTCGCCGAGACCGGCTACAACGCCGGCCGGTACGAGCATATCTTCCGCGTCAGCGACATCACCACCGCCTCCGCCCACCTGATGCATGAGGCCCGGCTCAGCCTTCGCTTCGACGGCGAAACCGACGCCCCCCTCTCCTCTGCGCCTCAACTGCAAGTCGCCGGAGCCTTCACCGGAGGAGGCGCCCTCGGCGGCAACGCCCAGACCCACGAGCTCAACGTCGAGTTCGACGACGACGCCATCCTCACCACCAAGGCCCACACCCTCAAGTTCGGCGCCTTCCTCCTGGCCTACATCGACCACCGCCAAATCCCCACCGACTTTAATGGCTCCTACGTCTTCGGTGGAGGCACAGCCCCCGTCCTCAACGCTGCCAACCAGCCCACCGGCCAAACCTTCACCATCAGCGCGCTCGAACAATACCGCCGCGCCCTTGCCGGCCTCCCTGGAGGCACACCCACCGTCTTCTCGAGCGTCACTGGCACCCCCACCGTCGACTTCACCACCCAAAAACACGCCTTCTTCTTCGAGGACGACTGGAACGTCGGCCACCGCGTCCACATCGCCTACGGCCTGCGCTACTTTTTTGAGGTCAATCCCACCACCCTCGACGGAGCCACCCCGCGCTTCGGCATTCTTTGGTCGCCGGACAAGAAGGGTGCCTGGACCCTTCACGCTCACATCGGCCTGTTCACCGGCCAGTTCCCCTCCGGCAACAACGCCGAGGTCCTGCGCGAAGACGGCCGCTCGCGCCTCACCAGCACCGTCTATAACCCCGTCTACGGCAATCCCTCGCTCAACGCCACACCCATCTACAGCCAGCGCGCCTTCTCCCCGCATATCGCCGAAACTTTGTGGTCGGCCGAAAACCTCGGCGGTACCCACGCCTTCCCCCATGGCTGGAACCTCTCCGCCGACTTCTTCCTCGGCCGCCTCTGGAATGACGCCCGCACCCTCAACATCAACTCGCCCACCAACGGCGTCCCCACCGGCCCGCGCCCCCTCACCCCCAACCTCGACCTCCTCCAAACCCAGAACAGCGGCCAGGGAAACGTCGACGCCACCTTCGTCGGCGTCGAGCAGCACACCCTCAAGCACGTCCAGTTCTTCTTCGGCGCTGTCCGCGTCCAGATCGTCGACGACACCGACGACAACGCTCTCGCCTCGCCCCAAAGCGCCTACACCAACGTAGGCGAGTTCGCCCACCGCTCCAACCAGCCCGTCTGGAACGTCTTCGGCAACGGCACCCTCACCTTGCCTAAAAAGGTCCAGCTCTCCACCGACATCAACGCCGGTGGCGACGCCCACTACAACCTCACCACCGGCGCGGACAACAACGGCGATGGCAACTTCAACGACCGCCCCCAGTACGCCGCCCCAGGAACCCCCAACGCCATCCAAACTCCCTACGGCCTGCTCGTCGCCGCACCTATCGGGACACCTGGCACCAGCATTTTTCCCCGCAACAAGGGCGTCCTGCCCTGGACCTTCCACATCGATGCCAACCTGCAGCGCGCCTTCCCGCTCACCCGCGACCACAAGGCCGATCACCAGCAGACGATCACCCTCAATCTCCGCTCCTCGAACGTCCTCAACCATCTCAACGTCACCGGAGTCGGCGGCGTCCTCGGCTCACCTTTGTTCGGCGTCCCCTTCTCCGCCGATAACGGCCGCCGCATCGAAGCCGGTGCCCGCTACAGCTTCTAACCCAAAGGTGGAGTAGGAATCAGGTGCCGGGTGCCCCATCCTTCGAGTCTCATCCGAAGGGTGGGGTATCGAGCGGAGCTCGACCGTCTTCCCCAGGACCGCCGCCCACCGTTACCGCCGTTTCCCCTTCTTCTCTTTCTTCTCCTCCGGCTCCGGATGCGCCACCGCATCCGCCTCCACCACCGGCCCCACCCGGTGCACCTGGCTCCCTTCCAGCCGGAACGTCTGCGCGATCGTCTTGCCCGGACGCACCTCCCCCGTCGCCGGGTCGAGCGCGATCGGCCCCGCATCGGCCGTCAACATCCGGAACGTAAACGCCGGCAGCGCCTCCTGCCCCAGCGGCGGCCGCTCGCTCGGATCCTTCACCTTCCCCAGCGCCACCGGCAGAAAACCCTCGATATTCTTCAGCCGGAACCCATTCTCGTAGCGATGATGGGACAGGCTCCACGTAAAGACCCGGATCTGGTCGAAGTCATACGGCAGCCCCGCCTTGTACGGGCTCAGCACCGTCACATAGATCGGGATATCCTTCTGGTCCCCCGGCGCGCCGTCATCGTGCACCGTCGTCAGCACGTACGCGCCCACAAACCGCTGATTCTCCGAGTAGCGCGTCAACGTATCCGGCGCATCCACATCGATCATCCGCGCATACACCCAGCCCGTATGCCCCGCGCCGTCGCGCACCAGCCACCAATCCTCCATGACCGGCGGAGGCGCCGCTGCCGCATCCGCCTTTGCGACCGCCGCCTTTGCAGGTTCAGCCACGTCCTTCTTCGCATTGGTGCCGGCCGCCTGCGGAATGGCTTTCTGCGCCCGCGCCGCCGCCGCGCCCGTCGTTGCCCTCTCGACCGATGCCCGCTTCAACAGCTTCAGCTTGTCGCCTTCGTTCAGCAGAAAAAAGTGCTCCGCGTCGCGTCCCGGCTTGATGTGCATGTACACCAGGTCGCGCACCACGCCCGACGCGATCTCCGCGTCTCCTTGATGCTGCTCTTTCAGCTGGTCGAACGCATCCACCACCTCATCGGTCGCGACCATCTTCTCCTCGATCCAGCCCACCTCGCCTCGCGGGCCCTGCACCTTGATCGAGTGGCGCCCATGCTCCAACACCTTTAGCCGCTCCCCGTTATTCACCTGCCCGGTCCGGTTCGACACCGCGGCCACGCGATCGCGCAGAAACGCCTGCTTCGCCGTCACATACACATACTGGTCCGATGGCTTCCCATGGCGGCTGCATGCACTCAGCCCGAGCAGTACCAGCGGCAATCCCAGCCGCACCCAATCACTTCTAAAGCTTAGTTTCTTCAAGATTCCTGTCCCTAGGCAGGTTAGCATCCACCCCAGGTGGCCAGGCGCAGGTGGTGGCCCCTTCGTTGTCCTTCCCGAACGGGAATCTGCGGTTGCCTTTGCTCGACCGCACCCGTCCTCAGTGCGTCGCCGCCACCGCCACCGACCCCGAAGGATCGGTCCCGCTCGCCGCCGTAGCCGCCACATTCAGATTGCCCGTCAGCGTCGTCACCCCGCTCGCCAGCGCCGACCCGAGACTGTAAAGCGTCACATCCGCCGTGCCACCCGGCGACACCGCAACCACGTACTTGCCGCTGTTGTCCCGCGCCAGCGCCGTCGTCGCCAACCCACTCGCATACGGAGAACCGGCCAGCCCTGTCAGCACGCCGCTCGCCAGCGAGTACCCCGAGATCGTTCCATCGCCCCGGTTCGCCGCATAGAGAAACGTCCCCGTCGCATCCAGCAGCAGCCCATAGGGCGAGTTGCCGCTCGCCGCCACCGAACCCACCTGCGTCAGCGCGCCCGTGCTCGCCAGGCTGAACGACACCACCCCCAGCCCCGAGCTGCTCGACGTAGCCGGCCCGCGCGCCACAAACACATAGCTGCTCGTCGCATCGAACGCCACCGCATTGTCGCTCGCCGTCGCCAGCGGCAGCATCGCCGCCTCGGTGGGCACGCCGGTCGTCGTATTGAAGGTAAAGACCGCGTCGCCTCCGGCCCCCAGCGCCACCACGAGAAAATCTCCGTTCGGTGAGATCCGAATCTGCCGAGGCGTCACCGTTCCCGAGTTCGCCGCCACGCCGTACGTCTGGGCCGTCGTCTCGCTCAGCGCTCCGGTCGCCGTGTTGATCGAAAACACATACAGCGTCGGAGTCAGCAGGTTGTTGTCGATCGCCACCAGCCACTTGCCATCCGGAGACACATCAATCGACACAAAGTCCGCCACCGTCGTAATACTGCCTCCCGTGCACGCCGTCAGCGCCCCGCCCGCGCCGATCGCCAGGCATTGAATCGACCCCAGCCCCGCCACATACACAAACGTATTCGGAATCGACACCGCCACCGCGTCCGGCGCCAGCCCCGCGCTCAACGTATAGGTCGAAATCGCCGTCAGCGTCCCAGCGCCCACCGCAAACCCCGTCAACGTATCCGTCGTCTGGTTCACCACGTAGACGTAGTCGCCCGCGGTCGAACCGGAACTCGTCCCGGAGGTCGCCGTCGCAGCCGGCGTGTCGAAAAACCCGGCACAGCCCGTAAGCAAGCTCAGCGCGGCCAGCAAGGCCCATCCACCCACCGCCCCCGCGCGCTTCTTCATCGGCCGTGCTCCTCTCCCGTTCGACGCAGCGCACCGCGATACGGCTCACCCCATCCTATGAGTGCGCAGGCAGCAACGTGGAAGAGGCGACCCCGGACACTGGCTCTTCCGCCAAACGTTGTCATCCTTCGCCATCGGCGGAAAATCCGCTTTTCGCTTACCGGCCACAGCCGCACTCACACGGAGAGTGCTCGTAGCGCTCACCCTAGTTCGGCTTCTCCCGGTCCCGCCGGAACATTCCCTCCACGATCGCCTGCACCTCCGCGCCCTCCTGGTCCTCGCGCCACTCGCGGATCTCTTCCTCCTCGCCCAGCATCCAGCACAGCAGAATCTCGCGGCCTTCGTAGACGCAGGGAAAGTCCAGCCGACCCTCCTCCATCTCGCCCACCCGCGCCCCGATCTGCTCAATCTCCTCGATCGTCGACCGCGCCTCGCCCACCGCCTTGTCCCGCTCCGCGCGCCGCCGCGCCGCCTCCGCCACGTCCACGTGCAGGCCCCCGGCCAGAAAGATCCGCTGGCTCAGCTCCTGCATCTCGCTTTCGAGCCCCCCGGCCCGCAGCGCCGCCTCCCGCGCCCGGCGCAGCAGCGCGCCCAGCACCGGCAACAGCGTCCTCGCCTCCTCGAGCGTGAATGTCTTGCGCACATGGCCCCCAACTGAATCCCACTCTACCGCAGACGCCCCGCACCGGCGAAGCACCGTCAACAATCCGCAGCCCGCACGCCCGCGTCCCCTCATAGACTGCCGCGGAAATCGCCCGCTTCAAAACAACCGGCCCGCTTAAGCCGTATCATGGACCCGACGACATGAGTTTTCAGGACACCGCGTTCATCTTCTTCATCGCCCTGCTGCTCTTCGGACCGAAGAAGCTGCCCGAGCTCGCGCGCTACGTCGGCAAGCTCATGGGCGAGTTCCGCCGCGCCTCGAACGAGTTCCGCATGCAGATGGAAGACGAGCTCCGCCTCTCCGAGCAAGCCGACCAGCAGAAGAAGATTGCCGCCATGGAGGCCGCCGCGCCCGTCGCCCCGCTGCTCGACCTCCCCGAGCCCGAACACCCGCACATGCCCTCCGCCCAGCTTGCCGTCGAACCCGAACCGTCCGCCGAACCCACTCCCGAACACCACATCGACGCCCGGCCGGCCGAGTTCGACCCGGCGCCTGCATCAGCTTTCGAACCGGCCACAGCCCCGCTTCCCATCGCCACCTCCGGCGAGCTCAGCATGATGCCCCCCGCGACCGGCCTTCCTATCGCCCGCACCAATGGCGCCAGCAGCGCCAGCTCCCTCGCCGGCGCCTTCGACTCCATTCCTCACATCTCCACCGCGGTCCCAGCCTCCACCGCCGAACCCGAGACCTCCACCCATGCCTGACGTCATCGACAGCGTCCGAGCCGCCGTGACCGACCGGGTCGAGCTCCCCGGCATGACCCTCATGGAGCATCTCGACGAGCTCCGCCGCCGCCTCATCCGCGCTACGGCCTTCCTCGTCGTTGGCTTCGCCGTCGCCTACGCCTTCCACGAGCGCCTCTACGGCATCATCCAAAAGCCGCTCGACGACCTGCACATCCCGCTCAACTTCACCCATCCCACCGACGGCCTTAATCTCTACCTCAAAACGGCTTTCCTGGGCGGAGCCATTCTTGCCGCGCCGTTCATCCTCTACCAGCTCTGGCTCTTCATCTCGCCAGGCATGTACGCGCACGAGAAAAAATACGTCTTTCCCTTCATGTTCGCGACCGTCGGCCTCTTCCTCGCCGGCGCCTGGTTCGGCTACCACTGGGTGCTGCCCGGCGCCATCAAGGTTCTCGTCCTCGACTTCGGCAAGCGCTTTCACCCCATCCTTACCATCGAGGACTACACCCAGTTCTTTCTTGCCGTCATTCTCGGCCTCGGCATCTGCTTTGAGCTGCCCATCCTGATCTTCTTTCTCGCCCTGTTCGGCCTTGTGGACGCCCGCTTCCTGCTCAAGCACTTCCGCTACGCCGTGCTGATCATCTTCCTCATCTCCTCGGTCATCTGCCCGTTGCCGGACCCCATCAGCATGTGTCTCTTCGCCATGCCCATGCTTGTGCTCTACTTCCTGGGCGTCGCGGTCGCCTGGTACGTCCATCCCAGCCGCCGCACACCGGAGCTCAAAGCCTCATGAGTTTTCCTCGCGTCCTTCACGCAACCGTGACATCCTTTGCGCTCCCTACTTTGCCGTTGCTGGTTGTCGCTTTTGCCCTTCTCCCGTTTACCCTTGCCCAGACCCCCAAAGCCAACGGCAAAATCTCCGGCGCTGCCACCTATGCCCTCACCAAGCAGTTCCTCGCTCTAGCGCCCAAGCGCTTCAACGGCTCTCCCGGCCACCTAGCCGCGGAAAACTTCATTCAGTCCCACTTCGCCCCGGAAGAAAAAGACCATCGCTTCGAGGTCGACAGCTTCACCGCCTCCACTCCCGCGGGCCTGCAGTCGATGCACAACCTGATCGTCAAATTTCCGAGCGCCAATCCAACCAAGAAGGACGGCATCCTCGTTCTCGCCGGTCACTACGAGACCAACTACCCCCTCAAGGACATTGCTTTCGTCGGCGCCAACGACGGCGCCTGCACCACCGCTCTGCTCATCGAGATCGGCGAGTACCTCCGCACCCATCCGCCCACCGGCTACTCCATCTGGCTCGTCTTCTTCGACGGCGAAGAGGCTGTAAAATCCTGGTCCGCGCAGGACTCCACCTACGGCTCCCGCCACCTCGCCGCCAAATGGTCCCAGGACGGCACCCTGCCCCGCATCAAGGCCCTGCTCAACGCCGACATGATCGGCGACAAGCACCTCGACATCGACCTCGACGGCAACTCCGACAAGAACCTCCTGGCCCTGCTCCAGACCGCTGCGAAGAACACCGGTCACGTCAACGCACTCTCCAAAGACACCACCCCCATCGAGGACGACACCCTGCCCTTCCACACCCGCGGCGTCCCCGTCCTCGACGTCATCGATTACGACTTCGGCCCCCACACCAACGCGCTCCCCGACGGCTACCATCACACCGCCGAGGACACGATCGACAAGATCAGCCCGCAATCCCTCCAGACCTCCGCCGACCTCTTCCTGGAGCTCATCCGCTTAATCAACGAGCATTAAGGAATCTCTGGCCAAGACAGATCGTTCAGTTCAAGAACAGATTGTTCATTTCAAGAACAGATCGTTCGTTTCCAGACAGATCGTTCGCGAACCTTGCCAAATACGTCTGAAAACGGATAGCAGCAGTCCCCAGCCCGCTCCCTTCCGTCTACCATAAAAGGGAGTATGCCTTCCATGCCACACACCCGCCTTCTCCGGACGTTTCTCTCCGGCCTGCCGTTTCTGCTCGCCGTCACGCACCTTACCGCGCAGGACACCATCCCGCTTGAACTCTCCGGCCGCGCCACCAACGGCACCCGCATCGCCGTCGCCGGCTTCAAACCCGGCCCGGCAGACCCCCAGCTGGCCAGCCTCCGCGACACCTTCGACACCACCCTCTACAACGACCTCACCAACGCCGGCATCTTCGATCTCGTCTCGAAATCGCTCGCCCCGCAAGTCACCCCCGGCTCGCCCGCCGAGATCAACCTCGCGCAGTGGTCCGCCGCCCCCGCGCTCGCCTCCATGGTCGCCTTCGGCTCCTTCGGCGTCTCGGGTTCACGGCTCACGGTGGACGGCTATCTGGACGATGCAAAGAACACTCAGTTCCCGCAGGTGCTCGCCAAGCAATATAACGAAGAGGCCTCCGCCGAATCCGCCCGCCAGGTCGCCCATCGCTTTGCCGACGAGATCATCTTTCGCCTCGGCGGCACGCCCGGCATCGCCGAAACGAAAATCTACTACGTCCACGGCGGCGGCGGCACCAAAGAGATCTGGGCGATGGACTACGATGGCGCCAACCAGCACCAGATCACCCATCTCGGCACCATCTCGCTCTCCCCGCGCGTCTCGCCCGATAACTCCCGCGTCGCCTTCACCTCGCTCGGCCGCGACGGCTTCAAGATCCGCATGTTCTCTCTCCTGCTCGGCCGCATGGTCAACTTTCCCGAGGGCGTCGGCACCAATGAATCCGCCGCCTGGACCCCCAACGGCCGCCAGATCGCCTACTCCGCCGCGCCCAACGGCGACTCCGACATCTTCCTCGCCGACCTCAGCGGCTCGGCCGCCCACCGCCTCACCAGCTTCAAGGGCCCGGATATGTCGCCCGTCTTCAACCCGCGCACCGGCTCCCAGATCGCCTGGATCAGCGGCCGCACCGGCCTGCCGCAGCTCTACATCATGGAGGCCGACGGCTCGAACGTGCAGCGCCTCACCGATGGCGGCTACGCCACCTCGCCCTCCTGGTCGCCCAATGGACAGTTCCTCGCCTTCGCCTGGAACCGCAAGTACGGCCCCGGAGCTCCCGGCGGTCAGGACATCTACGTGATGGAGATCGCAAGCAAGCGCTGGATCCAGCTCACCCACGATACCGGCCTTTGCGACTTCCCCTCCTGGTCCCCCGATGGCCGCCACATCGTTTTCGCCAACTCCCCTGACGGCCGCTTCGGCGACATGAAAATCTTCACCATGCTCGCCGATGGCACGGAACGCAAGCCGCTCACCGGCAACGGCTCAGACATGCCAAACTGGAGCTGGAAATAATCTCAATCCGGCCTGACTCCAGGTGTCCCACCCTTCCGCGCTTCTGCGAAAGGGTGGGATATAGAGTGTAGCTCGATCGTCTTCGGACAACCCGTTCCCACTTGTCCTAAAATGTTCCCTGTGACTGTTATAAGAAGCCGCCGAGCGCCCATGAATCTGAACCGGAATTTAAACCAGGAGCTGAAGCCCTTGATGTTCTCCCCAAACTCTGCCGTGCGCCGTGCTCTCCTGCTCGCCTTCGCCGGTCTCTCGCTCAGTCTCACGATTGGCTGTCATAAGAAGGCCAGCGGCATTAACCCGGCCAGTCTTGGACCCACTGACACCACGCTGCCCGCGCCGACCGCTTCGCTCACCGCTGATCCCGTCGCCATCGACCTCGGCCAGGCCGTCGTCCTTAACTGGCGCACCACCAACGCCAATGTCGTCACCATCGACGGCATCGGTCAAGTAAATGCGAATGGAACCCAGACCGTTTCCCCGTCGAACTCCACCAACTTTCACCTCGTCGCTAAAGGCGATGGAGGCACCGTAGAAGCCAATGTGCGCGTCACCGTCCGCGTCGCCGAACACGCCCCCGTCACCACCGGCACCGTCATGTCCTCCGCCGACCAGAACCTTGTCGGCGATCAGGCCTTCAAAGCCGCCGTGCAGGACGTCTTCTTCGACTACGACAGCGATGAACTCCGCCCCGACGGCCAGCAATCGGTCGTTCAAGCCGCCGCTTTCCTTGTACAACACCCAAACATACGCGTCCTCATCGGCGGCTACGCCGATGAGCGTGGCTCGGCCGAGTACAACCTGGCGCTCGGCGAAAGCCGCGCCAACGCCGCCAAAACCGGCCTCACCAACGCTGGCGTCGCCCCCGCCCGCATCCGCGTCATCAGCTACGGCAAGGAGAAGCAGTTCTGCACCGAGGCCAACGAGACCTGCTACCAGGAGAACCGGCGCGCCCAGTTCACCATTGATAAATAACGCCAGAACCACACGCACATCATCCTGAGCAAAGCGAAGGACCCTGTATTTGCTGTTGCTTGTTCTCGGTCTATCCCGCGGATACATCCAGGACCTGAGGCTCCCATGATCAAGACTCGCCCTTACCGCTTTGCTCTCGCCCTCGTTCTCGCCGCATCCTCCGCAAGCCCGGCTGTCGCCGGGGTGAACAAGGACATGGTCCAGCTGCAGACCCAGATCCAGCAGCTGCAGGACGCCGTCGCGCGCCTTCAGCAGTCCAACGACGAACGCATGGGCGTTCTCAAGGACCTCGTCCAGCAGAGCGCCGACTCCGTCAACCGCATGTCCCTCACCGTCGACACCCTGGGCAAACAGCTCGCCGCCCAGCAGGCCGCCTCGGGAGCCAAGGTCGACCAGGTCTCCGGCCAGGTGCAGGCCTTGAACGATTCGCTCGATGAGATCAAAGCCCGCATGAATCGGCTCGAGAAGACCCTCAACGACGTCCAGGGTCTTGAGCAGAACATGAATGCCAGCCTCCAAAATCTTCCTCTAACGGGAGGCCAGCCAACGGGCGCTCCTGTTTCTGCCCTGCAATCTCCCGCATCAGTCGCACCCTCATCCGCTGCCCTCGGCTCTGCTCCTTTGCTCCCGGAGCCCGGCAGCTCGCGGAAACCCTCGGCTGGCATCCCTGCTACCCCAACCACGGCCGCACCAGCCGACGAACTCTACAAATCCGCCTACAGCGACTTCATGGCCGCCAAATACCCTGTTGCCTCCTCCGAGTTCTCGGACGTCATCCGCGTCTATCCTGACAACGCGCTCGCCGGTAACTCCTTCTACTACCTCGGCGAGATCGAGTATCGCGCTGCCAAATACAGCGCCGCCGCCAAGGACTACGACAAGGTACTCGAGCAATATCCGGACAACAATAAAATCCCTGCCGCCCACCTGCACAAAGGCGAGGCCCTCCTGCAACTCAAGCAGAACGAAGCCGGCATCCGCGAGCTCCGCGCCCTCATTCAGCGCTTCCCCAACTCTCCCGAGGCCATGTCCGCCCGCAGCAAGCTGAACGCTCTCGGCGTCCCGATCCGCCCCCGCACCACGCCATAGTTCACTCTAGTTTCGTAAGCTTTCAAGGCTCACCTCCATCTCCCGCCGCTGCACTGCAGTCAGTGGCAAGAACGGCAGCCGCGGCCTTCCGCCAAAGTACCCGTTGAAATCGCATCCATGTTTCAGCGCCGCTATTCCAGCCCAACCTTCTACGCGCTCGCCGATCGCTCGCACCCGCTCCTGCTTCTCCGCCGCTAACGCCTGGTCGCCGTCCTTGAACGCCTGCCAGACCTCGCAGCACCCCTGCGGCGCACAGGCCCCTAACCGCGAAACTCCGCCTGCCGCCCCCGCCTGCCAAGCCTCGAGCATTCCCGCCGTAGCGCCCGCAAGCACCTGAAAGCCGACCCGCTTCTTTCGCATCTTGAGAGCCGGAGCCGCCGGAGCTGCCGTCAGGCCCGCGCCTGTTCCCAGACTTTCTAGCGCAACGAAACTGCCCTCCAGCGCACTATTTCGCTGCATTCTTCCGGTCACCGCCGCAAAAATCGGAGTCACCGTTACCTCCCGGGACACCTCTGCCGTCAGCGCCCTCATGGCCTGTACCCGGGAAGGGCTTGCCTCCGCGTCAATCCAGCCCAGCAGATTGGGGTGCTGGGCAAGCTCGCCAAGCAGCTCAAGATCGACGCCGCTCCCTCGCTCGCCGGCCAGGATCACCGGCAGCGCCGACCTGTCGGCAATCACCCTAACATAGGTGAGCAGCTCTGCTCGCAAAGCAGGATGCGCAGCAAACGCCGGATAGCCAACCACCACCGCGTCATACCCAGCCTGCGCCGCTGTCTCCGCCAGGTGCAGCGTACAGGCCACGCCCGGACATCCTACCGAAGCAATCATGACCTTACTATCGGCAGCAGCCTCGATTCCGTTCAATAAAACCTGCCGCTTTTCCTCATCGTTCAAGCTGTCCGCTTCCCCGGCAGCGCTCCCCACCAGCATCCCGGCCGCCGGTGTACGCGAGTAGCGGTCCACATTCGACTGCAGCTTCGGCAGGTTCAAGCGCCCATCGGAGTGAAATGGCGTCGTCAACGGCAGAAAGATTCCCTCAAGCAGCATGTCTCTATTCTAGAAGCGCTCGGCGCGATTCCTCGACTCCCACCTTTGGGGAATACTGAAATCTCAGCCCTGCCGTATAAAGGACACATGGTGGACGAATTCGATGCTCCTCAAGGCAAGAGCGCCGCGGACCTGATGCGCGAGGCCGTCTCCTTTATCGGACACACCCTAGCCGCCGTCCTCATCCTGTTCGCCATCTTGCTGGTGTTCTATCTCGCGCATACTGATCCCGATGCGATCGACCCCAAACTCCTTGCGACCGGTCTGGCCTTCTTCATCCCGCTCATCGGCGGCTTCATTCTCGCGAAAGTGCGTCACGAGCAGACCGCCGGTTACGTTTGGATCTCCGGCATTCTCACCTTTTCGATCGTCTGCGTCTGGGTTCTCGACCTGCCTACCGGCAGCGGCCTGTGCGAGAAGTGCGGCGCCATCGAAAAACTCACCCGCACCTTCTTCGATATCAGCCACGGCTCCGGACTCATGGGCGGAGACGGCCTCCTAGTTGGCACCTGGATACCGCTGTCGATGATCGGCTACGCCATCGGCGCCAACTACGGCCTCAAAGACTAGGCCGTAGCCGCCCACCGCAACTAGATCGCCACGGCCGCCCTTTCCATGTGCAGCGTCTGCAGCGCAACCACGCTCAGCACTCCCTCCCGCAGCGAAGAGATGCCCTCTGCCGCCATCCGCGCCGCGGCCAGCGTCGTGATCGTAGGTATCCGCGCCAGCACCGCGGCCCGGCGGATTGCCTTTTCGTCGAAGAAGGTGTCCTGCCCGCGCGGCGTGTTGATGATCAGCTGAATCCGATCGCCCTTGATCAGGTCCACCACGTTCGGACGCCCCTCCTTCACCTTATAGACCCGCTCCGGCTGCAGCCCGGCCCCTTCGAGCACCATCGCCGTCCCATGCGTCGCTACCAAGTGAAAGCCCATCTCGACGAAGCGCCTGGCCAGCTCGACGACACCCTCCTTGTCATGGTCGTTCACCGAAAGAAAGACAGTGCCCTGCATCGGCAGAACCTGCCCCGCGGCGATCTGCGCCTTCGCAAATGCCTCGCCAAAAGTGTCGGCAACACCCATCACCTCGCCGGTCGATTTCATCTCCGGCCCCAGCACCGTGTCCACCCCGGGGAACTTGCCCCACGGAAACACAGGCGACTTCACAAAAAAGTGCGAGCCTGTATCGAGGTCCCGCCCACTCGCCACGTACTCAGGCAGCAACTCCTTGAGCGTGCGACCCACCATCAGCCGCGAGGCTATCTTCGCCAGCGGCACGCCTGTCGCCTTCGAGACGTACGGCACGGTACGCGAAGCTCGAGGATTGACCTCGATCACAAACACCTTGCCGCGCTGAATCGCAAACTGGATGTTGACGAGGCCAATCACGTCCAGCGCCTTGGCCAGCGCCCGCGTGTAGGTCCGGATCATCGCTTTCACCTCGTCCGTGAGATCGACCGACGGCAGCACGCAGGACGAATCTCCCGAGTGGATCCCGGCCTCCTCGATGTGCTGCATAATGCCCGCAATCACCACGTCTTCGCCGTCGCACAACGCATCCACATCGCACTCCGTCGCGTCCTCGAGGAAGTGGTCGATCAGCACCGGCCGCTCCTGCGAGTACTCGATCGCCGTGCTCATATACCGCAGCACCGCCTCGTCGTCATAGGCAATCACCATGGCGCGCCCGCCCAGGACGTAGCTCGGACGCACCAGCACCGGGTAGCCCACCTGATTCGCTCCCGCCACCGCCTGCTCTACGCTCGTCGCCAGCACGCCTGCCGGCTGGGGGATGCCGAGCTCGGTAATCAGCTTGCCGAAGCGCTTCCGGTCCTCGGCGAGATCGATCGACTCGGGCGAAGTCCCGATGATCGGCACGCCGGCCTGCTTCAGCGGCAGCGAAAGATTGAGCGGCGTCTGCCCGCCAAACTGCACGATCATGCCCAGGTCCCCGCCAGCCGAGACCTCGTGCTCATACACGCCCAATACATCCTCAAGCGTGAGCGGCTCAAAGTACAGCCGGTCGCTCGTATCGTAGTCCGTAGACACGGTCTCCGGATTGCAGTTCACCATGATGGTCTCGTATCCATCTTCCCGGAGCGCGAACGCGGCGTGGCAGCAGCAATAATCGAACTCAATGCCCTGCCCGATGCGGTTCGGCCCTGAACCCAGAATGACGATCTTGCGGCGCGGCGTCGGTGGCGCCTCGTCCTCCTCGTCGTAGCAGCTATACAGATAAGGGGTGAAGCTCTCAAACTCACCCGCGCAGGTGTCCACCATCTTGTACACCGGCATCACGCCCAGCTGTTTGCGCAACGCGCGCACGGCCGCCGTCCCCTCCGCGCCCGTCATGCCTTCGAGAGACGAGGCCCAGCCCGCCGCCAGCCGCTCATCCGAAATCCCCATCCGCTTCGCCGTCCTCAGTTCTCCTGCCGTTACCTTCTCTATCGGCCGATCCGCAAGAAACTTTATCTCCTCGGTAATCTGCTTCATCTGGTTCAGAAACCACGGGTCCATGCCCGTCCTGTGCGCCACCTCACGCACCGTCATGCCACGCTCAAAGGCGTAGCGCACATACGTCAGCCGCTCCGGATGCGGCGTCACCAGCCGCTGCGTCAGACGGCGCGGCTCGATCTCGTCCGCGGTGGCCTTCTTACCCGTCTCGAGCGACCGCACCGCCTTCATCATCGCTTCCTTGAAGGTTCGGCCAATCGCCATCACCTCGCCCACCGACTTCATCTGCGGGCCGAGATTTTCATCCGCCCCGGGAAATTTCTCAAACTGCCACTTCGGAATCTTCACCACCACATAGTCGATCGTCGGCTCGAAGCACGCCGGCGTGGCCTTGGTGATGTCGTTCTGCAGCTCGTCGAGCGTATAGCCGACAGCCAGCCGCGCCGCGATCTTGGCGATCGGAAACCCTGTCGCCTTGCTCGCCAAGGCCGACGAGCGCGACACCCGCGGGTTCATCTCGATGACCGTCATGCGCCCGTTCTGCGGATTGACCGCGAACTGCACATTCGAGCCGCCCGTCTCGACCCCAATCTCCCGAATCACCGCAATGGCCGCATCCCGCATCGCCTGGTACTCGCGGTCGGTCAGCGTCTGCGCCGGAGCTACCGTAATCGAGTCGCCCGTATGCACGCCCATCGGGTCGAAGTTCTCGATCGAGCAGACGATGATGACGTTATCGTTCAGGTCGCGCACCACCTCAAGCTCGTACTCCTTCCAGCCCAGCACACTCTCCTCAATCAGGCACTCCGACACCGGCGAAAGGTCGATCCCGCGCGACAGGATTTCCGTCATCTCCTCGCGGTTGTAGGCAATGCCGCCGCCCGAGCCGCCCAGCGTGAACGACGGCCGAATCACGATTGGAAAGCCGATCTTGGCCGCAAACGCCAGCCCATCCGAAACATTGTTGACCAGCTGCGACCGCGGCATGTCGAGCCCGATCTTGGTCATCGCATCCTTGAACAGCAGCCGGTCTTCGGCCTTCTTGATCGCCTCGAGCTTGGCCCCGATCAGCTCCACGCCAAATCGTTCCAGCACGCCTGAGTCCGCCAGGTCGACCGCCAGGTTCAACGCCGTCTGCCCACCCACCGTCGGCAGCACCGCAAAGACGCCGTCTCCCGGCGTCAGCAGAGCCGACTCCACGCGCAAGATCTCTTCGACGTAGGCTGCCGTCAGCGGCTCGATATAGGTGCGGTCCGCCACCTCCGGGTCAGTCATGATGGAGGCCGGGTTTGAGTTCACCAGCACCACCTCGTACCCCTCGGCCTTCAGCGCCTTGCAGGCCTGCGTGCCCGAGTAGTCAAACTCCGCCGACTGCCCAATCACAATCGGCCCGGAGCCGATCACGAGAATCTTTGCAATGTCATTCCTGCGTGGCATCTACTGCTCACCCTCTCAATTGCTGTGGCGCTACTGTACCTTGGTCGAAATCACCTGCAGGAACCGTCTGACGACAGGTACACCGCGATATTTTCATGCAACCCTCCACTCCTGAACCGTCCTGCCGGGATGAGATATTCTCTACGGCGCGCATCGCTGGCCCTCCATGGCTGCGCGCGCACCCTACTTCTTCCACTCGTCCATCATCTTGCGAAAATCCCGGAACAGATAGTGCGAGTCATGCGGTCCCGGGCTCGCCTCTGGATGGTACTGCACGCTGAACATTGGATCTGTTTTATGCCGCAGACCGGCCATCGTCTGGTCGTTCAAGTTCGTATGCGTCCGCTCCACATCCGCAGGCAGACTCGCCGGATCGACGTTGTAATTATGGTTCTGCGCCGTGATCTCCACCTTGCCCGTGTCATGGTTCAGGATCGGGTGATTGCCGCCATGATGCCCGAACTTCAACTTGTACGTCTTGCCGCCCAGCGCCAGCCCGAAGATCTGGTGGCCCAGGCAGATGCCGAACAGCGGCGTCTTACCCTGCAACTTATGCACGTTCTCAATCGCATAGGCGAGCGGCTCCGGATCGCCCGGCCCATTGGAAAAGAAGACCCCGTCCGGCGACATCGCCAGCACCTCCTCCGCGGAGGTCTTCGCCGGCACCACCGTCACCCGGCAGCCCTCCCGCGTCAGCATGCGCAGGATGTTTTCCTTGATCCCGAAGTCATACGCCACCACGTGCTTCTCAGCGCCCGTGCCCTCGGCCGCCGGAAGCAGCTTGTCCCCAGTCTGATTCTTCGGCTCAGTCGAGGTCCACTCATAGATCTTCTTTGTAGACACAACGGAAGCGAGATCCGTCCCATCCATCTTCCGGATCGCGCGCGCCTTCGCGACCAGCTCAGCCTCATCCAGCACATGGCCCGAAGCGATCACCCCGCGCATGACGCCGTGCGCCCGCAGATGCCGCACCACGGCGCGCGTGTCCACCTCCGCGATCACCGGGATTCCGTTGCGCTCCAGGTACTCGTCGGCCACCTCGGTCGAGCGCCAGTTGGAGCTCGTTGTTGAAAACTCCCGCGTTACCAGGCCCTCGATCATCGGCCGCGCCGACTCCGCATCGCTCGGCGAAGTTCCATAGTTGCCGATATGCGGATTGGTCAACACCACAATCTGCCCGGCATAGGAAGGATCGGTGAAGATCTCCTGATACCCCGACAACGAGGTGTTGAAGACCACCTCGCCGGACCGCTCCACAAGCGCCCCGAACCCCCGTCCGCGGAAGATGCGTCCGTCCTCCAAAGCGAGGATCGCCTCGACTGCCTGGCTCATTTGCCCTGCTTCCCGACTCAGCCATGGATATGCGGAATCGCTCTATTCTATCAGGCTTCGGGGGCGTTTCCCGGCAGACGGCCCAGCCCGCAGAACGCGACAAGCCCGCCGGATGGCGGGCCTGTGCGAGGCGGCAGATATGCGCCAAGCCTCGGTTTAGTGGTGGTAGTGGTGATGATGACGGTGGTGATGGTGATGGTGACGATATTGCGCATCGGCTGGCGTAGCCATGCCCGCCAACAGGACAAATCCGAACACAGCAAGTAAGGCGTTCCTCAACTTCATACTCTCCTCGTTTCCCCGATCCTAGGCACAGCAAAGTGTTTCTTAAGCGTGGTTGTGGTGTCTATGGTGGTGATGATGCGTTGCGGCATTGGCCGGCATGGCCATGGCCCCAAGCAAGGCAACGGCGAACATCCCTAACATCAGCTTTCTAAAGTTTATGCGAACTCTCCTCCGCGAGCCACCAGTCGATCTCCCGCCGGTCTCCGCTGCACCGATAGTAACCCGCCCGCGGAGGATATGGATGTCATATCTGCCCGGACGCCGAACCATCCCCGATACCCGTCATCTCGTCCATCTCCACCAGAACCTCTTGCCCTTCCACTTTGACCGGAAACACGCCGACCTGTTCCTTCCCGGGGAACACGGACTGTCCCGAGCACACGTCGAAGCTCCACGCATGCCACGGACACACCACCGTATTGCCCTCCACCCAACCCTGTCCCAGCGGTCCCTGCCGATGCGGGCACCAGTTATCGAGCCCAGCAAGTTGACCGTTCACACGCGCCAAGCAAACCGAGATCCCCCGCGCCTCCGCTTCGATCACCTGCCCTTCCGCAGGCGCCTCAGACACCCCGCACAAACGGACCCATTGCGCCATGCAGCAGCCTCTCAGTCTCATCGTAAATTGTCCGGGCTCCCTACCCTTCCGTCTCGGTGCTACCCTCGCAGAGAGATCCTCCATGGCAAAGTCGACATCGCAGCGAAACAGGCGCCGCCCTTCGCCGCTCTCCGGCGACGCTCCCGAAGTCGTCGACCCAGGCTGGCTGTTGAGGGTTCTGGCACTGGTCGTCGCCGCCGCGGCCCTGTTGGCTTATCTTTCGCTTTGTTTGCTGATCTACCAGGGCGCCTGGCAGCTGTTGCTGCATCCGTCGTCCAAGGTCGATCGCACCCCCGCGGCTCTCTCCATCCCCTTTGACGCCGTGCGCTTCGATGCCGGAGCTACCGGCCGGCCACGTCTCTCCGCCTGGTGGATTCCGGCTGCAGACCCAAATGCCCCGGTCGTCCTGTTTCTGCATGACGGCAAAGGCTCGCTCGCCGATACCGTCGACCAGCTCGCCTTGCTGCATCGTGCCGGGGTCAACCTGCTCGCCCTCGATTACCGGGGCTTCGGCTTGAGCGACCCCACCCATCCCAATCAGAGCCGCATGACCGAAGACGCCAACGCCGCGCTCGATTACCTGACCGATACCCGGCATCTTGCTCCAGCAGCCATCGTTCCCTATGGAGTCGGTCTAGGCGCCGTCCTGGCCGCCTCGCTCGCGGTCACGCATCCCGGCCTGCCGGCCCTCATCCTCGATAATCCCGACCCCGATGCCGCCGCGCGCGTGATCGAGGACAATCGGTCGCGCCTCATGCCGGTCCGGCTGCTAATTCGCGATCGATTCGACCTCGAGACCCCGTTGCAAGCCTTTCGCCGTCCCAAACTGCTGCTCGCCGGTGGACCAGGCGATACGCACCCGGATCTCGACTCCCGAGCGGGCATCCTCTTTCGCAGTCTTCCCGACCCCAAGTACATCGTCACCTTGCCTTCGGGCGTCTCCGCTGGGCGGACACCTGCCGCAGCAGACCAGGAACGCTATGTCGAGGCGATCCGCCGTTTCCTCGGCGAAGCTCTGCCCGGTGCGGCAAGGAAGTGAAGGCGCCCGGTGTTCAGGGCGCCTTACGTAGAGGTAGGGATTGGTATTGCGGATAGGGGAAGCCGGAACCGAGGGAATTGAAAGCCCGGCTGCTTTCTAACTACACAGAGTATGACGCAGGTCGAAGGAATTAGTTGTCCTACTTTTGGGGATCGCGCTACCACTAATGTTTGCTGAAATCCACAGCAAAAAGGAGTACCAGGAACTAGCCTGATAACCCCTTTTTGTTGATTTTGTAACCAAACATTCTGGAATTAGGTGAAGTTCAAGAAACTTCCGGGAACTAACTCCGCGCCTGGAAAAACAACCTCCAGGTTGCGCGCGCCCAAAGTCTTATAAGCAGCTTCCCCAAGCACCCGTCGAAAGTCAGTCGTTACCGCCAGATCCCGATTCTCGTTCAGCTGTCCATCGCCTACGCCGGGCCATTTGCCGTACACCGTGCCGCCTTTTACCTGGCCGCCCAGGATGAACATGCAGTTCGCATGCCCATGATCCGTACCTCCAGTACCGTTTTGCCGAGCGGTTCGTCCAAACTCCGACATGGTCACCAGCGTAATATTCTCCGCATCGTCTCCCATGTCTTTCCAGAATGCAGCGATTCCATTCGCAAACTCAGTCAAGCGGTTTGCCAGCTGCCCCGTCGCCGCGCCCTGATTCTGGTGGGTATCCCATCCGCCGATGTCGGAGAACGCCGCCTCCACACCCAAATTGGCCTTCATCAACTGCGCAATCTGCTTCAGGCTGTTGCCGAACGGCGTGTTTGGATAAGTCACTCCCGCCGCCGGCTTGTACCTCGCCGGATCCGCGGACTTCAGCATCTTCACCGCCTCAAACGTCTCCTGGCCAGTACCGTGCAGCACCGCATCCGAGCTCTGGTCATACATGGCTTGGAACGCGTTTGAGATCGACGAAGTCTGCGCGCCTTTGCCGCCCACGGAAAAGTCCGCTAGGTTCGATACCGCGATCGCCGGCAGCTTGCCCTGCAGCGTTCGCGGCACCTGCGTTCCCAGCGCCACGGCGCGGAAGGCCGAAACTTTCCCGTTCGGTCCCGCCGGAGCCGGACCTGTCCGCAGCGCGCGATTCAGCCAGCCATCCTCGGTCGACTTCACCCCCGGAGTCCCGCTCTCCATATAGTCCTGCGCGTCGAAGTGCGAGCGCGTCGCATCCGTCGATCCGGTCGCGTGCACGACCGCCAGTTGCCCTGCCGCATAGAGCGGCTTGAAGGGAGCCAGCGCCGGATGCAGACCGAAGTGCCCGTCCAGGTCCAGCACATCCTTCTGCTGGATCGCGATGTTCGGCCGCATCGTGTAGTAGTTTTTCTCCGCATAAGGAACAACGATATTCAATCCATCCGCCGCCCCGCGCTGAAACAGCACGACCAGCTTTTTGTTGCTCGCCGCGGCCGTCGCCGCCTCGGCCATGACGGAGCGAAGCAGAAAGCTGGGAATCGCCGAAGTGCCGACCAGAGCCAGCGCGCCGTTCTTCAGAAATCCGCGCCGCGAGGGGCCGCCCTTCAGGCCACGCCGGGCCAGGTCGCGCCGGGCCAGGTCGCGTCCCTGCATGTCGCAGCCCCAATCGGTTGGATCGATCATCGCCTTCCGCATGGTTGTCATTTTAGTTCTCCTTCGCCGGCCGGCTTGCGCTGCGCATGGCTGAATAAACCCCAATTCTTGGGGAAGTTGTCTCAACGCCTCAGCGCCGCTGAAACTCCGGCGAACCCAGCAGCAAACCCGCCATCACCGCCGCCTCCGCGTCATCCGGCGCCTGCGCGCTCCCATCCGCCTGCAGCCCTCGCCCGCCCTTCGGCAGTCCAAAGTTGCCCTTTCCTCCCGCCGACCGCAGATCGAACTCCGTCGCTGCCTGCTCCGCAATCGTCTGATCCTGCGCCTGCCCGAGCACCGTCGCCCGCGTACGATCGCTCACCGGCTCGCCCAGCAGAATCTGCTCCAGATGCCGCTCCTTCGCAGATGCAGCCATCCCGGATGCTCCCGTCTCATCCTTAGCCACATACGCCGCCGGCATCACCTGCGGCCGCGGCTCGCCCAGCAGCTCAGTCCACTCCGTGCGCACGCCCGGAAGCCGGTTTCCGCTCAGCACCAGCGCAAAGTTCATCCGGCTGACCAGCGCCCCGGTGCTCACCCAGTCATCCTGCTTCCAGCTATAGCCGTTCGGCGTCTGCATCCCGTAGAGCGGCATGCCCAGCTTGTTCAGCGCCGCGACCAGCGCCTGCGGACTCTTCACCTCGGCCCCGCTCGCGCGCACCGCGGAGATCAGGAACTCCTCGGGCGTCTTCACCTTGGCCCGCTCGACCTGAGGCGACCAGAACTCGGGCGAGTGGACCATCGTCCGCAGCACCGTTTTGATCTCTCCATGCGACTGAAGAAAGCTGTCCGCCATTCGGTTGACCAGCGTCGCCGGAGGATCGTCGCTTACGAAGCGAATCGCCAGCTTGCCGCAGACAAAGTGCGCCGTCGCCGGGCTGGTGGCAAGTATGTGGAGGACTTCCAGGCCCTCGCGCTCGCCGCCTTCGTGGATGGTCTTGCCCAGCACCGTCTTCGAGCCCGGCTCATGGCGGCGCTCATCGAACTCGAAGCTCGCCCCCTGCTTCGGATCTTCAAGGCCCCAGCCCGTAAATACCTTCGCCACTTCGGTCACATCGGCCTGCGTATACCCGCCGTTCACCCCCAGCGTGTGCAGCTCCATCAGCTCGCGTCCATAGTTCTCATTCAGCCCGGCGCTGGCCTGCTTCAATCCCTTTGCCGACGGGTTGAACGCTAGCCGCCGCGCGATCCTGCCCGCCTGCTCCGAGTGCGGCCCGACGCTGCGGTAGTTATCCAGGTACACCAGCATGGCCGGGCTTTGAGCCGTCGCGACCAGCAGATCCTCGAAGTTGCCCAGCGCATGCGCCCGGATCGTCTCACGCTCATAGGCCGGAAGCAGGTAGGGCTCGTTCCGGTTCTTGCGCACATACACGTTGAAGTGGTTGAGCCAGAAATCCGTCATCACCGCTTCGAGCTGGCGTTCGCTGTAGACATCGCGCAGCACGCGGGATTCCATGCTCTCAAGCGCCACCATGCGCACGCCGCCCGGCAGCGCGGTCAGCATCTCCTTCTGCTCCGGAGTCATGCCCGCCGCCAACTGCTCACCCTGCGGCCCGCTCAGCGAACGTTGCAGCTGCACTATTTGGCCCGGCGGCATCGCGAGAATCGCCTGCACGCGCTGATCCGGCGTCAAGCCCAGCAGACGGGTGACCTCCTCGCGCGGCGCCGGGCTAGCATGCTCCATGCCGTCCGCGGCATCGAGCGCCTTCTCGCCTGCGGCCACCGCCTTGTCCTCCGCCTGCATGGACCCGTCGGCCTCTCCGGCACTCTCGGCCTTCCCCTCCGCGCCCGGCTGCGCAGCCGCTTCCTTCTTTTGCTGCTGGATCCCGTAGAACGCCAGCTGGTCCTCGACCATCGCGCGCTGCGTGGCATCGGAGGGCAGTGAAGCCTTCCCCGTCTCCATCCTCCGCAGCTCATTCGGCCCCGGGTACTTCCGCTCCAACTCACCCGTGCCCAGCCGCATGGCCGGGTACTCCGCCAGCCTCGCCTCCAGCCGCGAGTCGTCGATCGCAGACGGATTCAGCTGGCGCTCAAACCATCGGTCCAGCCCCATCTTCTCGACCGCCGCCACATCGCCCGGACGCGGCCCGAACGTTAGCCGGTTCAGCGCATGGCTGACCCGTGCCTCGCCCCGCATCTGAGCCCCCGAACCCGCCGAAACGGCCGATGCCTGTATCGCTCCCTCGGCAAACAAAGGCTGATCGATCAATAGCACGCACATTGCGGCGGCCACCACCGCTCGCCCGAAGCCAAGCATGGGTCGCTCTAACCTGAGCGAAGGTCGAGCTGCGGCGAGAGCGGCGAGAGCGAAGAGCGACATAAGACCTCGGCAACCATCTAGGGCGACAGCTCACTCCGAGCCCATCCCCTACCCGTCTATACCCGAGTCTCCCGCCGAAGTTGCGCCAAACTCCCGATGAGGCGCGAGATGACCTCAGGGCGCACACCTCAGAAGGCTGCCAGCTCCGCCATCGCCCGGTACAAGTCCTCCGGCTGCGGCAAAATCACACTCTCAAGCAGCGGCTGATAGGCCACAAAGGTGTCCATCGCCGCCACCCGCCGCACCGGCGCATCTAGATCGTGGAAGAGCTCCTCTCCAATTCGCGCCGCAAGCTCCGCCCCGTAGCCCCAGCTCTTCATATCCTCATGCGCCACCAGCACCCGGCTCGTCTTGCGCACCGACTCCGCAATCGCCTCCCAGTCATACGGCGCAAGCGTCCGCAGGTCGAGCAGCTCCACGCTTACCCCCCGCTCGCGCTCAAGCTTTACCGCCGCCTGCAGCGCCCGCGGCACCACCGCTCCATAGGTCACCACGGTCACGTCCTTGCCCGCCTTTACCAGCCGCGCCTTGCCGAACGGAATCGTGTACTCCGGCCCCGGATACAACGCGCGCCCAAACGTCTCGCGGTAAAGCCGCTTATGCTCCAGAAACAGCACCGGATCGTCGCATCGGATCGCCGTCCGCAGCAGCCCCAGCGCATCGAGCGCATTCGACGGCATCACCACCCGCACCCCCGGCGTATGCGTAAAGATGCTCTCGCCCGATTGCGAGTGATAGATCGAGCCCCCCGTCAGATATCCGCCGATCGGCACCCGCATCACCAGCGGGCAACTGAAGTCCCCATTCGACCGCCACCGGATCAGGCTCAGCTCATTGCGCATCTGGTGCATCGCCGGCCAGATGTAATCGAAGAATTGAATCTCGACCACCGGCTTCAACCCGCGCACCGCCATGCCGATCGCTCGCCCCGTAATGTTGGCCTCAGCCAAGGGCGAGTTCCACACCCGCTCGCTGCCGAACTCCGTCTGCAGTCCGGAGGTCAGCTTGAACACCCCGCCCTTGCCCTTGACCTTGCCCTCCTGCACCGCCTCGAACCGCGTCGCATCGGCCACATCCTCGCCAAACACCACGATCCGCGGATCGCGCCGCATCTCGTCCCGCAGGCAGGTGTTGATCAGGTCGGCCATGGTGCGCTCGTTGGTCTCGCCGGTCGCCTGCACCTCAGTCGCAAACCGCGCGTCGTCCGGCCGCAGGTCCTCCGAGTACTGGTGCCGCAAAATCGTCGCTGCCTCGGGAACCGCCGCACGCACCGCCCGGTCGGCCGCGCGCTGCACCTCCTCATCCGCCCGGCGCTCGAGCGCATCGATCCCCTCCGCATCCAAAATCCCCTCGCGCAGCAGCCACACCTGCATCTTCGAGATCGGATCCCGCAACGCATCCGCTTCAAGCTCCCCGCGCGACCGGTACTCCCGCTCATCCTCGCTCAGCGAGTGCGAATACGGCCGCACCACATGCCCATGCACCACCGCCGGGCCCCGTCCCGCCCGGCAGTATGCCACCGCCTCCACCATCGCGTCATAGCTCGCCAGCGGATCGGTCCCATCCACCTCGGCAAAGTGAAAGTTCGGAAAGTTGGCGATCAGCCGCGAGATATTCCCGCCCGGCGTATTTGCCTCGACCGGCGTCGAGATCGCATAGCCGTTATCTTCAATGACATACAGCACCGGAAGCTTTTGATTCGAAGCCGTATTCAGCGACTCCCAGAACTCCCCCTGGCTGGTCGCGCCCTCCCCGATCGAGACATACACCACCTCATCGCCGTGGAACGTCACATTCTTGAACTCGCGGTAATCCCCCGCAACCTGCCTGGCCGCCTCCGGATATCGCGAGAAGTACCGGCCCGCCTCCGCGCATCCGATCGCGTGCAGGCACTGCGTCGCCGTCGAGCTCGATGGCGTCACGATATGCAGCCGGCTGCTCGACCAGTGCGACGGCATCTGCCGCCCGCCGCTCGCCTTGTCGGACGCCGCCCCCACCGACTGCAGCAGCTGCTCCTCGACCGTATTGCCGAGCGCTAGGCAGATTGCCCGGTCGCGGTAGTACGGGAAAAACCAGTCGTAGCCCGGCTTCAAAGCCATCCCCGCCGCCACCAGCAGCGCCTCATGGCCCGCGCAGGAGATTTGGAAGAAGATCTTCTGCTGCCGCTTCAGCACAATCTCGCGGTCGTCGGTGCGCCGCGAAAGATACATCAGCCGGTAAAATTCGACGACCTGCTCATCGGAAAGCGAACGGGGCGCCCCGGCAGCCTTGGTCCGCAGGCCGGAGGTCCCTTCCTTGATTGCAACTTCCGTTCCCGGGCGCCGCGCCATCGTTTCTCCTCCACTGATTTCTACCACCTGCGACCCTTCTTTGTCAGACCCCGAACCGCGCTCTTGCCGCACTTTCGTACTCACTCCTCGCGTCTAAAATTTATTTCTCCTTAATCCTAATGTTCGCTTTTTCTACGCCGATAAAGGAAACAGGAACGATGGATATCAAAACGAGAAGAGAACAATGAAGCTCACCCACCGGCTCTCTTGCATTCTTGTTCACTTTTCCTGGACGGCATTGCTGCCGACCCGGCACACTCTCTCGGCTGCTCCCATCTCTGCCACTCGGCTTACCTGGCGGCTATCGGAATCAGCGCCTCGGCTCCACTCGCCGCCGGAGTCGCCGCTCTGCGGCCTCGCCGTCGCAGCGCCACATCGAGAACCCGGGCCAGCGCTGACGCACCCTCTCCGGACGACTTCGACACTCGCCCATTCAGTTCATCCATGCTTGCGAGCGATCCGCCCTGGTTTAATCCTTCATCCGCTCTTTTACGTTATGCGCCAGTCTCTCGATCTCGTCGGCACGCCGGATCACATCGATCGAGAGAATATTCTTGTTCGTCTTGGCAACGTCTTCGTGGAGCTGCGTCGCCAAGGTAAGCAGCTTGTCGCTGTCTGAGACCAGGCGCTTCTGGCGCTCATCCTGACGGAGCTTCTCCTGCTTGTGCTGGATCTCGCCCGCGGCTCCCTCCATGGGATCCCTGGCTGCCGGATTCGAGAGCCCGGGCGGCTGCGAGATCTGCGGGGGCTTCGAGCTCCATTGCGTTCGGCCGGACACGCCTGCCCACCCCAGCAGGACCAACCCGGTCACCCAAACCCTCGTGCATCGTCCTGAAATCCGCATGGCGCGCACCCCTCGGCCCTCGTGGAATCGACCGTTTGCGTCCCATTCTCATCTACGCAAGCGTCCTTGGCAACGGAGCTCATGCGTGCCGTCCACATATGCCGGGTGGCCGCTAGATCACAGAGTCCAGAACCGCGATCAGTGCTTCCGGGCTGCGAGCCGGCGGCTGGCAGGTAAAGCCGCTGCATACGATCGCAACGCTTTCGCCCTGCCCGGGAAGCTGCGGCAGGGTGTCGGCAAGCGAAGGCGGCAGCTCTTCGGCAAGGGACCTCAACCGCACCACGCTTTTGTGGATGGCGTACCGTGCCAGCGCCATCTTCTCAAGTGTGTCCGCCTCCGCATCCGAGCCAACGATGACCACCTGCACCGGCGGCAGCAGCATCCGCCGCAAGGCCAGCGCGTAGCTCGCACAATGCATGCCGAAATGCTCCACCACGCCGGCAAAGCACTCGAGCGTAGCCTTCGCCTTGGCGCGCAGATCGTCGCGCCCCGTCAGCTCCGCCACCCGCAGCAGCAGGGCAGCTGCCACCGAGTTCCCCGCCGGCGTCGGCGCATCCTGCAAAGGTTTACGCCGGGTCGCAAGCGCACCCAGCTTGTCGCCCGAGCCGGGCGGCGTATCAAAAAACCCACCCTTTTCCGAATCGTAGAAGGAACTAACTGCGGCATCGGTCAAAGCCAGCGCGGCCGTGAAGAATCGAAACTCGCCCGTAGTCTCCCAGGCATCGAGCGCGGCATGACCTGTAAACACATAATCCTCTAACACACCGGCAACCGGCTCCCCGCCGTCCTTACCTTCCCCATACGCCACAACGTGGCGCAGAGCGGAGCCATCCCAGGCCTCCCCCAGAACGCGCTCAAGGGATCGCAGCGCAAACGCGATCGCCGCAGGATCAACCAGCACCCGTCCTGCGTCCAGGTAGGCCGAGATCATCATCGCATTCCAGGCAACGTAGATCGTCTTATCGACGTACGGCGTCGCCCGCTGCTTGCGCGCCGCGTACAGCTTCGGCTTCGCGCTGCGCATGAGGTCCACCGCCTTATTCGCGGAGACTCCGGCCGCCCGCGCCACCTCCGCCAAAGTCAGCTCGATGTGCAGCGTGTTCTTCAACGGATTGTGGTGCATGTCGCCGATCTCGCCGATGTCGAAGAACCGCCCGGCAACGGCCATCTCTTCCGGCGTCAGCACGGCGGCGGCTTCAGCCCTGGTCCAGGTGAAATAGTCGCCGTCATCGTCGAGCGAGAAATCCGCGTCCTGCGACGCATAGAATCCTCCGCGCTCGCGGTCCGAGAGCCACTCGTTCACCCATGTCATCGTCTCCCGCGCCACCCGGGCGCACTCCGGCTCACCGAAGGTCTGGTACGCATGGACGTAGTTGCGCAGCAGCTCGGAGTTGTCGTAGGACATCTTCTCAAAGTGCGGCACCACCCATCGCTCGTCGACCGAATAGCGGTGAAATCCGCCGGCCAGATGATCGTAGATCCCGCCCTTGGACATCTTTTCGAGCGTCACCATCGCGGCCAGACGAGCTGCGGCCGCGGAACCTTCCTCAGCCCCGACCCGCGACGCCGAGTCGATCAGCAGATCGACCGCACCGGCATGCGGAAACTTGGGCTGCGCTCCGAAGCCGCCATTCTGTCCGTCGAACTGCTTCAGGATAGCCGCCAGAAGTTTATCCACCAGCACCGTGCCAGGATTCTTTGCACTTCCGTCGAAGGATTCGTTGTGCTCGATAGCCGCAAGCACACTCTCCGCCGACTCATTCACCTCGCCGCGCCGCTTTTCAAACGCCTCCGCCATCGTCAGCAGAACGCGCCGCAGACTCGGCCGTCCATGCCCGTCGACCGGCGGGAAATACGTGCCGCCAAAAAAAGGCCGCCCACTCGGGGTCAAAAATGCCGTCAGCGGCCATCCACCCTGACCGCTGATCGCAGAGACCGCCGCCTGATACCGCGCATCCACGTCCGGGCGCTCATCGCGGTCGACCTTGATGGCGACGAAGTGCTCGTTGATGATGCGCGCCGTCTCCGCGTTCTCGTAGCTTTCGCGGTCCATCACGTGGCACCAGTGGCACCAGACCGCGCCGATGTCGAGCAGAATCGGCTTGTCTTCTGCCTCAGCGCGATCGAACGCAGCCGGACCCCACTCGGTCCACTCGACCGGCTGATGCATAGCGGAGCGAAGATACGCGGAACGGGAAGAAGCCAGGCTGTTGCGAGTTGCAGTATCCATAGGACAAGTCTACGGCTTACTGCGGTGGCGGCTGTGGGTTCGGGCTCAGCGGCTTCGGAGCCTCCGGAGCCTTGGGCGCGGTCAGGTCGGGAATGATCGGGCGCTGATTCACGGTGCCGGTCGCCGCATCGACCAGCGCAATGCCGTACCGGTCGAGCGTTGTCGAGAGAATCTGCAGCAGAGACGATTTATCCTTCGCAAAAGCCGCGGTCGCGGAGATCAGGTTGTTTTCGCCCGTCGCCAGCGTACGCTCCTGCACAAGCACGTTGGCCGTCGTCGAAGCGCCCAGCTTGTATTTCTTCTGCTCCGCATCGAGCGACTGCGCATTGAAGTCGCGCGCCGTCTGCGCCGCCAGCACATTGGCGCGATCGTTGGTCAACGCATACTGCGCATTGATCACCTGAATCCGGATCTGCGTATAGAGCTGCTGCAGCCGCATCTGCGTCTGCCGGTACTCCATCTGCGAGCGCGCCTGGTCCGCCTGCGCCACCCGGTTGCGCAGCGGAATCGTGAGGTTTACGCCAAAGCCGTAGTCGGGATTGTTGGCCGCGAACAGGTTTTGCAGCGCACCGTAGTAGCTCGCGGGGACGGTACTGGGCGAAGTGGAAGTCGTACCGCTTGCACCCAGGTTCAGCGCATTCGGGTTCGTCACGCCGGCCAGAGCGCTGGTTCCATAGAAGCCGAAGGCATCGACGATCGGCAGCAGACCGTTCTTCTCGCCGCGGATCGTGATCTCGTTGTTTTGCATGGAGAGCACAGCCTGCTCAATCTGAGGATTGTTGATGAAGGCCACCTTCACCAGGTCCTCAACCTGCATGTCCTCTTCGGGCAGTCGGTCAAGGCCCACCCGGTCGGTCGGAACCACGGGCGCATTGGCCAGCTGCGGATCGTTCAGATTGCGCGCAATCGCCTGCTTCATCAGCAGCTGCTGATACTCGAGGTTGGACTTCGAGGTAATCAGCGCCTGTTTATCGGTCGCCACCGCGCTGTCGGAGTTCACCACATCGAGCGGAGCCAGCGTGCCGATCTCAAGCTGCTTGCGGTTGTCCTTCGTCAGCTGCGTGGACTGCTCAAGCGCGCGCTCCTTGGCCTGCTCATCTTCGTAGGCGCTCACCAGCGACCAGTAGATGCTCTCCACCTGGCTGATGGTGTAGATCACCTGCTGGCGAAAGGAGGAGTCCGTGATGCGCCGGTTAATCTTCGCTTCTACGATGAACCGCCGGTTGATCCGCGGGCCAAACCCCTGCAGCAGATGTTGCGTCAGCGTGGCGCGCAGCATCGTATTCAGCGACGGCGTAAACGCGGAGAAGTCGCTTGTCGAGGTAATCCGGTTGTTGTTGAAGCCCACGTTCAGCAGCGTACCTGTACTGAACCCCTGCTGATAGTTTAGGTTCGCGGTCAGCGTTCCTACCGTCGCCGTGGGCTGAATCGTGCTTGCGCTTTGCGTCGTCGCCCGCTCATACTCGCCGGTTCCCGTGACGAGCGGATCGAAGCTGTACGGCAAGGGGCCGCCGCCGTTGGTGCTCAGCACCAGGCCCGAAGCGCCTGTGCCTGCGCCGCCTGCCGCGCTGGTCGTTCCGCCCGGGCCGCCTCCGCCCGTGATCGTCGACGTCGTTCCGCCCAGCGTGTTCGTCACCAGGCCGGTGGAGACGCCGCGAAAGGTCGAGCCTGCCTCGGTTCTCAAGACATCCGTGTCCGCGATGTCCAGGTTGATGCGCGCGATAGCGATGTCGTAGTTGTTCTCAAGCGCCAGCGTCACCGCGTCGGACAGGCTCAGGTACAGCTTGCCGTCGCGCAGCAGGTCGTCCAGCCTGGGGGTGTTGCCAAGTCTCGGCAGGTCGACCGTCGTGGGCGTATACGGTGCAAATGGATCGCGAAAGGTGTGTCTCTTGAGCCGCGTATAGTCCTTCGCCGTATCGCGCAGGTAAAGCGGCTCGGTCAGCTTGGGCTGCGGGGCCTGCGGCAGCGCCGGGTTGCCCGTAGTGTCGTTCTGCACCGCCTGCGGCACCGCCGGCTGGGTCGCGCTCGGCTTGCCCGCCGGGGCCGGGGTGGATTGCTGCTGCGTCGCCGCCGGTTGCGGCGTCTGGGTTTGCCCTGGCGCCGGAGTGGCCGGGCTAGACTGCTGCTGCGCCCAGCCGGACTGCCCTACGCTGCTGAGTACAAGAAGCGCAACAGATACTCCAGCCTTCAAATCGTTCGATCTCACGTATTTCCTCTCCGGCCTGTTCCCGGCCGCACGCCGGATGTTGCTCTGCTGGCGGCCGTTCTGATGATCCATCGGTGGAGTCAAAGAGTAGACGCTGACTGCGAAAGCCAAGACTCTAAAATATCGCCCCAACTCTCTTGCGCATGCATCGCAAGCCACTCCCCTTGGCCGGAACGCACCCCGGGCCACGCGCGTTCCCGGACGCTTCCGGAGACAATTCCTCTCCCCTGTTTCCCTGGCACAACTATACCAACCTGCCGCCCCGCTTCATGGCCAGCCCACGCCGTGATACTTTGCTGAGACGCATGCGCGTTTGGAAACTTACCTTGGCCTATGACGGGTCCGCCTTTCACGGATGGCAGGTCCAGCCCGCGCTGCCTACGGTGCAGGGCGCCCTCGCCGCTGCGCTGCGGGAGATCACCGGCGAGACCGTTCTGCCGCAAGGCTCGGGCCGCACCGACACTGGAGTCCACGCCTTGGGTCAGGTGGCCAGCTTCGCCCTCCGGGCTCCGATCCCGCCCCAGAACCTGCTGCGCGCCCTCAACCGCAAGCTGCCGCCGGCGATCCGCATCCTGACCGCCGAGTACGCCCCCGAGACCTTCCACGCCCGCCACAGCGCCCTCCGCAAAACCTACGAATACCGCATCTTTCCCCGCGCGCCGCTCGACCGTTCCCTGCCCGATCGCATCTGCCCACCTACCCTGGCGCCCTTCGTCTGGGATTGCCCCTGGGTCCTCGACCTCGACCGCGCGCAGGCCGCCGCAAACGCCATCCTGGGCGAGCACGACTTCACCAGCTTCGCCGCAGCCGACCCCGAGCTGGGAGAACGCGAGGGCTCGCGCCACCCCCCCACCCGCACCGCTCTCCGCCACATCCACCAATCCTGCTGGCATGCCGAGTCCGGCCTGCTCCTCTACCGGATCACCGGCTCCGGCTTCCTGCACCATATGGTCCGCAACCTGGTCGGCACCTTCATCGACGCAGCCTGCGGCCGCCTCGCCCCCGCTGCCCTCCCCGCCATCCTGGCCGCCCGCGACCGCCGCGCCGCCGGCCAGACCGCCCCGGCGCGCGGCCTCTTTCTCCTCTCGGTCGAGTACCCGGCATGATCCCCCGCATGACCGGCCAAATCACCGCCCAAATCACCGCCCAGACGGCGCTCACCCAGCACCGCATCACCCGTCTCGCCGCCCATCTTCCTATCCATCGCGCCTTCCACTGGCTGCATCTGCATCAGCCCCAGATGCGCCTGTGGCAACTGGAGCTGCTCGCCATTGCCGCCCCGCCCTTCGGTGAAGCCGCGCGCGCCGCCTGGTTCGCCGCCCGCTTCGCCGAACTGGGCCTCAGCAACGTCCATATCGACGAAGAAGGCAACGCCCTCGGCGAGCTGCCCGGAAGCGAAGCGAACGGTCATCCGCTCGCCGTTCTCTCCGCTCACCTCGACACCGTCTTCCCCGCGGGAACGAACACCGTTCCCAGGGAAGAAGGCACCCGCATCCTCGGCCCAGGCAGCTGCGATAACGGAGCCGGCCTGGCCGCGCTTCTGGGCCTTCTCGCCGCGCTCCGTTACGCCGAAATCCAGCCGCCCCTGACGCTCCTCTTCGTGGCCAACGTCGGGGAAGAGGGCGAGGGAAATCTTCGCGGCATGCGCTACCTCTTCGAGCGCAGCGCCTATCGCGGCCGCATCGGCGCCTTGCTCGCACTCGAAGGCTCCGGAACCGCCGCCGCCGTCACCCGCGCCCTGGGCAGCCAGCGCTTTCGCGTCACCGTGCGCGGCCCCGGAGGGCACTCCTGGTCCGACGCCGGCGCGCCCAATCCCATCGTCCTCGTCAGCCGCGCCATCGCCGCGCTGGCCGACCTGCCCGGGCTCCACGCCCACACCGGCGAGGACGCACGCACCACGCTCAATCCCGGATGCATCTCCGGCGGAACCTCGATCAACTCCATTCCCGCTTCGGCAACCGTGCAGCTTGATCTCCGCTCCACCTCCCCGCAAGAGCTCGCCTTCCATGCCGGGGAGATCCGCCGGGTCTTCGCGCAGACGATCGCGCAGGCCTGCCTCCTGAAGAACGCCCCCGCGGTGGACCTCTCGATCGAGATCGTCGGCGACCGCCCGCCCGGCGCGCTCCCCGAGACCTCCCCGCTGCTGCTCACCCTGCTCGCGGTCGACCGCCACCTCCATATCCGGACCGAGCCGCGCATCGGCTCGACCGATGCCAACCTGCCGCTGTCGCTCGGCATCCCGGCCCTCGCCCTCGCCGCCGGCGGCACCGGAGGCGGCATCCACACGCAGGCCGAGTGGTACGACCCCACCGGACGCGAAACGGCCCTGCGCCGCATCCTGCTCACCCTGCTCGATACATCCGCGACCCTCTCCGCTGGAGAGCCGCGCGGAGGCGCGTCCGATGGACTGTTGCCGTAAAACCCGGCCAGAACCGTACAGGGGACCGTCCAGACGGTCTCATCGCCCGTAAGCGCATGCTCCATAGGGCTCCCGGCTCAGCAGGCTCAGAACGTAAAAGAAAGTCCGGCCTGAATCGCCCGCGGCGCCTGCGCAAAGTAGACCGTCTGCCCATCCGCCGAAAGATATGGCCGGTACCCCTGCGCCAGCAGATTCGTCACATCGATCGTCGCGTCCAGCCCGCCCACGCTGCGGTTTCGCAGCAGGGATTGCCGCACCCCGCAGCTCAGGAACGCTTCGCCGCTGAGCTCTCCATACGGATTCACCGCGGAGACCGTGCCCGCCGTCTGCCAGCGATACGCCGCGTGCATCCGCGTACCGGTCTCAAGCACTTTGCCCTTGACCGCGATCCCCGCCGCCTGGGCGCTTCGCGGTCGCAGCGCCTCCACCGCGCTCTGCTGTGCGGTTTGCTGGCCGTCTGCACTCACCGCGGTACCCGTGCTGTACTCCGCCGCCAGCCACATCCCGCTCTTCACCGGCGTACTCAGAGTCACGCGCGTGCCATTCGAGCTGTATCCACCTGCCAGCATCCTCAAAGCGCCCGTCGTCCGATCCACCATCCATCCATTGGAGATCGCCGCAGCTTCGGCATTCTGCGTACCAGACACACCGGACACCGCCACATTCGCAAGCGCATCGTGATAGTACGCAAGCTCCACCGTTGCTCGCCCCATCCTCCGACCCAGGGCGATCTCTTGATGCCGCCCAGACTCGAGCGCCAGCTTCCCATTCCTCACCAGCGCCACCGGCACATCGCTCTGCCCCGCAGCCACCGCGTCGAAGCTCTGCACCTGCCGTTCGCTCGCCATCCGGTACCGGAGCGTCCACACGCCCATCGGATGCGCCGTCACCCGCACAAACGGGTACGCCATCACGCCGCTCGCACCGGCATGCGCGGCCTCCAGGCTGCCGCCAGCCTCTACCGCCAGTGCATCCCCAAGGTTCATCCGCCGTGCGCTGGTCATCGCGAACACCTGCACTCCACCGGCATCGCCTGCGGCCAGCAGTTCCGGATGCGACTCATACCGGATCATCGTCCGCGCTGCGCCGTCCACCCCCGCGCCCGTCTCAAAACCTGTTTCAATCCGCTGCGACAGCCCGTAGGCCGAGGCCGCCGAATCCGCCCAGATCATGCCGTCTCCGCGCTCACCGGTAAACCTGTGATGAATCGCCAGCATGCTATGCGTACCGCCCTCCCCAAAGGCTCCCGTCCTGTGGACGACCCACTCTCTGGCCTGCGTCGCGGCAGCTGAACGGCTGCCAGGAGCCTCCGCGCTCACCTCGATGACCGAGCCATCTCCGACCACCCGCAGAATCGGCCGGTTCGCGCTCGACCGCAGCGTCCAGCGCCAGTCGTCCGCCGGCTCCTCCGGTCCGCGCCGCATTGCCGGCAGCCATGCCGCCGTATCGAACAGGGCCGCCATGGTGAGGTTCACCACCGCCTTCGCTCCTGTACGCAGCTGCACATTTCCGCGCGTCACCGGCACATACAGGCTTTGGCTCGCGCGCACCAGGTACTTGCCCGCGCTCAGGTTGCCGATCGCATAGCGGCCCTGCGCATCCGTAAACGCCGTTCCCACCGTAGAGGTATCGCCCGCCAGCACTTGTACCAGCGCGCCCATCTGCACCGCGCCACTCATGTCCCGGACCACGCCTGAGACCGCGGCGCCCGTTGCCGCTGCAGCAGCGGCAGGCACCCACAGGACCATGGCCGCCAAAACCAGCGTGCTCCAACCTGCCTTGCTCGCAACTTGCCTGGATCGTGGCACAGCGGTCCTCTGTGCGTCGATGGCTTCCCCAAATCCCTTGCTTGTCTGCAACGGAAGATCGCCTGCACTCCGCGTCTTCCTACTGCCCGCCATCGGCGAGAGCCGCTGTCCTCTCCGCACTCTCGATCCAAAACCCGACGCCACCGTGATCTACTCCACCGTAAACGGAGCGGTCTCGGCAAACTGCTGCTTCTTCACCCCGTCCTTCACCGTAATGCTCACCTGGTATTTACCCGGCTGCAGGCTGGCCAGCGGCAGGCTCTTCTCAAGCGTTACCTGGTCCGCATTCGGGCTCAGCTTGTTGGTCTGCTCGGACGTGTCCAAGACCGCCTTGTTCGTGGCCAGATCCATAATCTGGTACTCGATCGTCGCGGCGTTCTGCTTGTTGTCGCCGATCCCCAGGTTATACACCTGCATCCAGAAGTTCAGACTCTGGTTCTGTTTGAAAGAAATCGGCACCCGCACACCGGTCGGCACCCGCGGACGCACGTGCGTGTTGCCAATGACAAAATTGCCCGCCCCAATGTCCTTTGAAGGCACCCGGAACATCTGGTCCGCCAGAATTAAGGACGAGTGCGCCAGCTGGTCATCGTCATACTTCGGCACGTTCACACTCCGCTCCCAGCGTCCCACGTGATCCGGATTGTTCACGTCCTTGATCACGATATCGATCTTGTAGAGCCCCGGACGCAGCGGAAAGGCCTTCCAGTAGACCGACTGCTTCTGCTGCTCCTGCGCCAGCAGCTCGCTCGGCGCCTGCACCGCCACCGTCTCCTCGAACGTCTGCAGCGGACGCCCGGTCAAGGAAGACACCCGGCCCAGAACATTCACCGTGCCCATCGAGACACCGTCTTTGGTGTTGAACGTAATGTCTTTATTGTGAATCTGCAAGGTCAACGGCACCAGCACCGTATCGTTGGTGATCTTCACGTAATCGGTGCGCACATCGAACAGAAACGGAGGCCCAGTCAGGATCTTCGAGCTCACCATGAAGCTCTCCAGATCCTTGAACTTGATCACCGGCGGCGCCTGCAGCTTCGCGAACCGGTCCAGCCGGTCGAACTGCTTGGATTGGTTCTGCTCCGAGCCCGGCCCTCTGCCCAGCTGCTCGAGCCCGCCGCCCGAGAACCGGTCCGCCTTGGTCGACTGGCCCTGCTGCTCATAGAGCGTCTGGCCCGCGCCCGGTACATTCTTGAGCGCGTCCTTCTCCGAGCGGTCGATCGTCATGTGGTAATCCCCGCACATGCAGGTGTCCACAAATTCGATGTCGATGTTATCGCCGATGCCTTCAAGATACCGGTAATGCCAAATCTCGAAAGGAAACGTAGACGTGTTGCCGCCGCCCTCTTCGATCGGCCGGTCGTAGTTGCCGCCGCTCGGGTGCGAATCGATCGAGTCCGGCTTGCCGTAGGCGATGTACATGTGGCCGCGATCCGTCCGCCAGCCCGCCTTGCCCGCCGCAAAGTGCTCATTGGCATACGCAATGCGCGAATAGTGCTCTTCCCGGTACTCGTTTTCCGGACTCTCCGGATTCGGATTCCGCCGCAACCAGAAGTTCTCGATGAACTGGTCGCGCTCCTCGTCGTTGCTCAGGTGCTTGAACGCCGACATCTCCTGGTCCGTAATAATCCAGCGCACATCCTGTTCCACCCAGGTCTTGTACGAGCCCTTCAACTCCTGCTTCAGCGCCTTGTTCGTGGCAATCTTTTCGGCATCCGTCCGTCCCCGCTTGGTCGGGTCCGGCTTGTCGTCCGTGACCGGCCCCTTCTTCACATCCGGATCCTGCGTCTGCGCTCGTGCCGCGATCCCGCCCAAGCCCACGGCCGCAAGACACAGGCCCACCAGCCCCGCCCGCCAGCGATCCAAACGAAAGACACCTTGGAGAAAACGAAACCGCTGGATCGTCATCGATGAAATCCCTGCTCCTGCTGATGGCATGATTGTATGCCGAATTCATACAACATTCAAACCGATTGCGGCATCCCGCTGCCGCTTGGACGTGCGCCGCGGCAGAAAGCATCCGTCTTCACGCACATTCCTCGGTTCCCTTTTCAGCAACCGTCCCTTTGCTTCCTGCGTACTCCTTATCGGAGGTATCTTGAAAGGGAGCCACCGCCGCGGAGCCTGCCGGAACGTGAGAAAAACCGAAACATGAAGACCAGAAACATCGTAATTGCCGCCCTCGTGCTTCTGGCCGTTGGCGGAATCGCCGCCTTTGCCTACTACCGCAACCAGGCCGGCATCCCCAAAGTGACGACCGCCATCATCACCCGGCAGGACCTCACCTCGGTCGTCAGCGGCACCGGCCAGATCAAGCCCAAAACCTACGTCAACATCGGCGCCACGGCCTTCGGACGCATCACCAACCTCAACGTCAAGGAAGGCGATCACGTCCAGAAGGGAGCCGTCCTCGCCACACTCGAAAACGTGCAGCCCAGCGCCACCGTCGCCGCGCAGACCGCCACCATCGCCTCCTCGAAGACCGACGTCAACTCCTTCCTGGCCGCCGAAGCCACCGCCAAGGCCAATATCGCCGCCGCCCAGGCCGACCTCGAACAGAAGAAACTCGACTATATCCGCGCCCAGGCGCTCTATAAAGACCAGCTCATCGCCAAGCAGGATTACGACGCGAAGAAAGCCGCGTACGACAGCTCCGCCGCCACGCTCGCGGAGCGCAACGCCGCCTATTTACAAGCCCAGGCCCAGACCGCTTCGCAGCGCGCCAAGGTCACGCAGGCCGTCGCCAGCCAGCGCTCCAACTTCGACGCCCTCGACAAGACCGTCAGCCGCGCCCCCTTCGACGGCCTCGTCACCAACGTCCCCGTCCGCGAAGGCGAAACCGTCGTCGTCGGCATCCAGAACGCCGAGGGCTCCACCCTCATGACGCTCGCCGATATGTCCGTCATCACCGCCGAGGTCAAGGTCGACGAGACCGACATCGTCAACGTCCAGATGGGCCAGGCGGCCGACGTCACCGTCGACGCCCTGCCCGGCAAGATCTTCAAGGGCCACGTCACCGAGGTCGGCGATCAGGCCCTGCTCCGCACCACCGGCGTCGCCACCAGCCAGTCCACCACCGGCACCGAAGAGGCCAAGGACTTCAAGGTCGTCGTCACCATAGACGCCGCCAACGGCGCCATCAACGACGAGCTCCGCCCGGGGCTCTCCGCCACCGCCAAGATCACCACCGCCCATCGCACCAACATCGTCACCATCCCCATCCAGGCCCTCGTCGAGCGCGACCCGGCGCTTGAGGCCCAGCTCGCCCGGAACAACGGCAAAGCCCCCGCCCAGAATCCCTCCGCGCCCGTCGTCGCGAGCAAAGTCAAAGCCGCACTCGTCCAGGGCGTCTACCTCCTTGAAGCCGATCGCGGCAAGAACCGCGCCCTCTTTCAGCCCGTCTCGACCGGCGTCACCGGAGCCACCGACATCGAAGTCACCGGCGGCGTCCAACCGGGGGAGACCATCGTCACCGGCCGCTACAAAATCCTCCGCTCCCTCAAGAGCGGAACCGTCGTCAAACCCGATAACGCCGTCGACATCGCACCCGACGCCAAATCCTAAGGGGACCCGCCCATGGCCTCGACCGCGCTCGACCCCACGCTCATCAACGCCGCAGGCCCGCTCGCCGGAGACGTCATCGTCGCCAGCAATCTCTGGAAGACCTACGAGATGGGCGACCAGAAGGTGCACGCCCTGCGCGGCGTCAACCTGCGCATCCGCCACAACGAGTACGTCGCCATCATGGGCCCGTCCGGCTCCGGCAAGTCCACGCTCATGAACCTCATCGGCTGCCTCGACACCCCAAGCGAAGGCCGCTACTGGCTCAATGGCCACGACGTCTCCGCGCTCAACGACGACGAGCTCGCCCGCATCCGCAACAAGGAGATCGGCTTCGTCTTCCAGACCTTCAACCTGCTCGCCCGCGCCACCTCGCTCCACAACGTCGAGCTGCCGCTCATCTACAACGGCACCCCGTCGGCCGAGCGCATCAAGCGCGCCACCGAGGTCCTCGAAAGCGTCCATCTCGGCAGCCGCATGATGCACAAGCCCAACGAGCTCTCGGGCGGCCAGCGCCAGCGCGTGGCGATCGCCCGCGCCTTGGTAAACAGGCCCAGTATCATCCTCGCCGACGAGCCCACCGGCAACCTCGACTCGAAGACCGGCGACGAGATCATGGCCCTCTTCGACGAGCTCCAGGCCAAGGGCAACACCATCGTCGTCGTCACCCACGAGCCCGACATCGCCGAGTACGCCCACCGCGTCATCACCATCCGCGACGGCGTCATCGCCAGCGACCAACCGTCGTCACGTCACCTCGCCAAAACCCAGTAGCACTAGCCCCAAAGTCACCATAAGGGGATTGTCTTAGGCTATTTTTGGACCGGGCAGGGATACGAATCAGCCAATGCCAGGATTGCTCCCGTACCTCTCGGATGATCGAGCAATGTTTGGTTCTTCTCCATATACGCAACCCTGATTCTTGTCAGGGTGGACGGTGTAACAGTGCCAGGGCAAAAGAATTTTGCGAGCGCCCCCGCCTCAGTAAATCCCATGAGCCAATCAGTGCAGGTAGCCGACAATCGGACATCACTATCTGACGTGGCACTTGGGTTATCAACAAACCTGATGCTCGCTTGGCAGGCATGAAAGATGTACGAGCCCATAGCGCGATTGTTTGCCGCCGGCTGACCCGCAAAAGCTAGCATCAGGGGTATAAGCACGGGAAGACGATATCAGTTCTTGGGAAGATTCCGTGTTTCGCCCATAGCTACAAGCGCCTTTGTCCACTCGTTCGAGATTGTGAATTGATCGCACTTCAGAGGTCCTGTGCTCCCGCATTCTGGACAGGTAATCTCCACCACCGAAACCGCTCCGTCGTTTTCAACGAACTGCATTCGGGCAAATGCCTCCGGATGCTCCATGCATCGAATCTGCAAGTATTGACCGCTGGGGAAGACCGCAAAACGTTTGTTTTCCATGCGTGATTTTACCGTTTGGCTGTGACTAACGAGGCGTGACAAACAGCAAGCGAGCAGATGTCAGCTAGGGATGTTGCCATGTGCATCTGCTGGAACGAAGTCACCATTCTGGAACCGGTAACCATGTTTGAGGATAGTTGTGTTCACCCTGTCAGCCTCTCCCCTTCCGACGAGGAATTCACAGAGAGCTTTAGCAAGAGTCCTCACCCTTAGAGCCTTAAGGTCTGGGTCCCAAGAATTCCACTGCCCCACAATCGCGCTCCTAATTGGGTTTCGCCGTACGCCTGAACCAGACTCATCCATCCCGTCTGGAATCATTCCAACGTCCCATCCCGCATCGCCAGCAATTACAGGCATTTGGGATGCTGGGCAATTGTTAAGAACTGCATTGAGCGAACCAAACAGGTTCTGAACTTCATCGGCAGTTAGGGGCAAAGGCATAGCTGCAATATTAGACCTATTCGAGCACTGCAGACACCCGTAACAGCTTGTCCTTTCTGAACGTCCGTTACAGTTCGCCACAAGCACCACACAACAATGATCTGCAATATTGATCAGTACTGAACGATACTGCTTAAAATCACGTGCCCCATTCATCGCAGCCCTACCGCGATGAATGGATCTATGCTCTTCCTCCCCACCTCACCCCGGAGTATCCTCACCTCAGGAGGGCATCCATGGCCGCGTCGACCCCCGTCCTCATCTCCGTAGAAGAGTACCTTCGCACCAACTACCGGCCGGACCGCGACTACATCGACGGAGAGGTCCTCAAACGAAACATGGGCGAAACCCCGCACGCACGCCTGCAAGGCTTCTTTCTCTCCTTCTTCCGGACACACGAGGACGAGTGGCAGATTGAAGCCCTTCCCGAACTCCGCGTCCAGGTCGCCCCCACCCGCTACCGCATCCCTGACGTCCTGCTCGCCGCGCTCCCCAACCTAGACGACCGCATCGTCCGCACCGCACCCCTCCTCTGCGTCGAAATCCTCTCCAGCCGAGACACCCTCCCCAAAATCCAGGAGCGCGCCGACGACTACGCCACCATGGGCGTCCCCGCCACTTGGGCCATCGACCTCTGGCGCCGCCTCGCCTACGCCGCCGGCCCTGATGGCAAGCTCCACCCCGTCGAGGACCGCCTCACCGTCCCCAACACCCTCATCGCCATCTCTGTCCCAGAGATCTTCGCAGAGCTCGACCGCCTCGAAAAACGCGCCGCCAACGCTTCCATCTAACTACCGCAAGCCAAGTACCGGTGCGCGCCGCTTTCAGCAAAGCCCGCGCGTCGGCAACAAGCCATCCCCGTCGATCTTCGCCAGCTCCAGCCCGCGTTTGTTGTACAGTGAGTCCACTGTTTCTTTCAGGTGGACTTCCATGCGTTCTGAGCCTCTTCGCATTTTGCTTGCCTTGTGCCTTGTCTCTCTCGCCGCGATCTCCCAAGCGCAATCCGCGCCCACTCCGCAAGCCAACCGCCTCGCCGCCCACCCGGACTTCACCGCAACCGCCAGGCTCGCCGGCCACGTCCCCTCCTGGGCCACTCCGGACAGAGACCAGGGCAAGGTTCCCGACACCCTTCCGCTCCGCCTCACCTTCGTCCTCACCCGCGCCGCCGACCGCCAGGCCGCCTTCACCCAGATGCTGGCCGACCAGCAGGACCCCGCCTCGCCCAGCTACCATCACTGGCTCACCCCGCAACAGGTCGGCGAGCTCTACGGTCCCACCCAGGCCGACCTCGACACCCTCACCGCCTGGCTCGCCTCCCGCGGCCTCACCCTCACCGACACCGCCCCCAGCCGCGTCTTCGTCCACGCCACCGCTCCCGCCTCTGTCGTCGCCAGCGCCTTCGCCACCGGCTTCCACTTCTTCACCGTCAACGGCGCACCGCACCTCGCCGCCACCGCCGACCCGCAACTCCCCACCGCTCTCCTGCCTCTGATCGGCTCCATCGCCGGCCTCGCCGACACGCCCATCCAGCCCGCCAACGGAAGTGGCTCCGTTGCCGCACCCTCCAGCGGCCCGCATCCCGAGTACACCAGCGCCAGCTCCGGCGCCCACTACGTCACGCCCGCCGACTTCGCCCTGATCTTCGACCTCCAGCCCACCTACCTCTCCGGCATCACCGGCGCCGGCCAGAAGATCGCCATCATCGGCCGCTCCCGCGTCGTCTCGACCGACATCTCCGAGTACCAGACCAACACCAATCTTGCCGCCAACCTCCCCAACACCATCGTCCCTCCTACCGGCGTTGATCCCGGCGTCACCGGCGATGGCGACCAGAGCGAGGCGACGCTCGACGTTGACCGCGTTCTAGGAACCGCGCCCGCGGCCTCGGTCGACCTGGTCGTCAGCGGCACCGCCGGAGGCCTCAACGGCATCTTGATTGCCGCCCAATACAACGTCCAGACGTTGCTCGACCCGGTCATGAACGTCAGCTTCGGCTCCTGCGAGGTCCTCTCCGGACCCTCCGGCGTCAGCCTCTGGGACACCCTCTTCGCGCAAGCCGCCAGCGAAGGCATCTCCGTCTTCGTCTCCGCCTCCGACTCCGGCGCCGCCACCTGCGATACCCAGTTCGCCTCCCCGCCCGCCTACCAGTTCCGCAGCATCAACTACATCTGCGCCAGCTCCTACGCCACCTGCGTCGGCGGCACCGAGTTCGCCGAAGGCGCGAATGCTTCCCAATACTGGTCCGCCACCAACGGCGCCGGCCTCGCCTCCGCCCTCAGCTACATTCCCGAAGGCGCCTGGAACGAGCCCACCTCCAGCACCGTCTCCAATACCATCTACGTCGCCGCCTCAGGAGGCGGAGGCGCCAGCCTCTACATCCCCAAACCCGCCTGGCAGACCGGCACCGGCGTCCCCGCCGACGGCGCCCGCGACGTCCCCGACGTCAGCTTCCCCGCCTCCGCCCACGACGGTTACTACGCCTGCTACGCCGCCGGCAACGGAGACTGCGCCGCCGGCCGCTACGAATACTTCTACGGAACCTCCACCGCCGCACCCGCCATGGCCGCCGTCACCGCCCTGCTCAACCAGAAATCCCAACATGCCCAAGGCAATCTCAACCCGCTGCTCTACCGCGTCGCCGCCAGCACTCCCTCTGCCTTCCACGACGCCACCCCCGCCAGCAGCGGCATTGGCAGCGCCTGCTCCCCACTCGTCCCCAGCCTGTGCAACAACAGCACTCCCGGCGTCTATTTCCCTACCGGCGGTCTCGCCGGCTTCGACCTCACCACCGGCTACGACCAGGCCACCGGCCTCGGCTCGCTCGATATCACCAACTTCCTCAACGCCGCGGCCTCCATCACCGCCACCCCCCTCGCCCACGGCTCCCTCGCCGTCACCGAGGTCGCCTCCACCATCGCCGACACCCAGACCGACACCTTCATCGCCGCCTTCACCTCCACCACCGCCGGAACCCCCACCGGTACGGTCCAGTTCTTCGGCAACGGAGTCGCGCTCGGCGCACCCGTCGCCCTCACCTCCAGCAGGGCCCTTGCCTCGGCCCAGCCCTTCCCCGCCGCCGGAACCTACCTCATCACCGCCACCTACTCCGGCGACTCCACCTTCGCCTCGGCTACCGCCCCTGGCATCTCGCTCACCGTGACAGGCCTCAGCTCGCAGTCCCGGCTCACCCTCTCCAGCGCCTCGATCCCGGTCGGCACCTCCGCCAACCTCTCCGTCACGGTCACTCCCACCTCCGGCTCAGCGGTCCCCACAGGTCTCGTCCGCTTCTACTCAAGCACCCTCGGCTATCTCGCCACCGTCCCCCTCATCAACGGCTCCGCCACCGTTCCAAATACCTTTGTCACACTTGGCAGCTATACCCTGACCGCCTACTATCTTGGAGACACGGTCTTCTCCGCATCCACCTCCCCCTCGGTCAGCTACAGCGTCACGAAGCTCCCGTCCACGCTTCAGATCGCCGCGAGCGCAACAACGATCGGCATAGGTGGATCGGAAAACTTCAGCCTTGCGGTAGTGCCTGTAGCCAATCCCGTATCTGCTATTCCGAGTGCCACTGGCACCATCCAACTCTTTAGCAACGGCGCACCCATCGGAACACCGATCTCGCTCCCCGGAACTACCCCTCCCACACCCATTGTCTTCGCAGCGGCAGGTCCGCAAAGCATCACCGCCTCCTACTCGGGCGACGCAAACTGGGCTCCCTCCACTGGGACCGCCATCTCCATCACCGTCCTCTCCACGCCTGCCGCTTACCAGCTTGGCGCGAGCGCACCCAGCCTCACCCTCACCGCCGGTACCACCTCCGGCAACACTGCCCAGATCAGCGCTAGCGCCAGCAACGGCTTCGCCGGCATCGTTACGCTCAGCTGCGCGGTTTCCTACAACGGCTCTGCAGTGAGCAGCTCTCCCCCAACCTGCGTCCTCTCAAATCCATCGCTAACTCTTACCGTTTCTGGTGGCGTCCCCCCCTTCACCACCCTTACCCTCACCTCCATCGCCGCGCATGCCGTTCACGGCAGTCCTGTAAGCCGCGTTGCTCCAGTTGCCCGCAGCGGCTTCAACAGGGCAGTTCCTTCCGCCGCGTTCGCCGCGCTCCTGCTGGGCCTGCTCCCCTTCCGCCGCCGCCTCTCCTTGAACTCCCGCACCTCCCTGCTCTCCTTGCTCGTGCTCACCGCCGTCTTCGCCGCCCTCACCGGCTGCGGCGGCGGATCCGGCAGCAACGCAGGACCCACCCCCATTCCCACCCCGATCCCCGGCACCACTCCCGGCAGCTACACCATCACCGTCTCCGCCTCCACCAGCAACCCCGCTACCCCTGTCCCGGCCCCAGCCACGATCGCCCTTACGATTCAGTAGCGCGTTTGTAGAACATGATCGAAAACCGAACCTCCCAGGCTGTCTGCTTGCAAACGGCCAGCCTGTTCGCAAACGGCCAGCAATCTTTCCCGGCCCGCAAGACTCCCTGCCTATCGCCTCCTCATTGTCTTCATCCCGCCATCTCCTCAGACCGTCTAAACTTGCACTATGGTCCTTTTGCGGCGCTTGCCTCTCTTCCTGCTCCTGACCCTCATCCCCTCCGCGGCGCAAGCCCAGGCGCGCTTTGACCTCACCGGCCCCAAGGTCGACGTCCACGTCACCCGCCGCGGCGTCTCGCTCCCGATCTCCGCGGTGCCCAATCTCCAGCCGGGCGACCTGCTTTGGCTCCACCCCGACCTGCCGCCCTCGCAGTCGGTCCACTACCTGCTCATCGTCGCCTTCCTGCGCGGCACCACCAACCCGCCCCCGGACACTTGGTTTACCCGCATCGAAACGTGGCAGAAGCGCGTCGCCGAGGAAGGCGTCAGCGTCACCGTTCCGCCCGAGGCCCAGCAGGCCGTGCTCTTTCTCGCACCCGAGACCGGCGGCGACTTCTCCACCCTCCGCTCCGCCGTCAAAGGCCGTCCCGGCATCTTCGTCCGCGCCTCCCAGGACCTCACCGAGGCCGGCTTCGAGCAGGCCCGCACCGACAAATACCTCGAAGAGATGAAAAAAGTCCCCGCCGGGGACAATGCCGCTCTGCTCGAGCACTCGAACCTGCTCGCCCGCACCCTCAGCCTGAAACCCAACCCCGACTGCTTCAAGCGCCCCGTCGACCAGCAGTACACCTGCCTCACCCAGTCCGGCACCCAGACCCTGCTCGACGACGGCCACGCCGAAACCATGGTCTCCGCGCTCTCAAGCGGCCCCGGTTCCGACTTCATCAACCAGGCTTCCTATACCCAGCTTGCCGGCGGTGGCAACTACTCCGCCTATGTCGGCGCCATCGTCGACTTCGTCCGCATCGTCAACGGCCTCCACACCGCCAGATATCAGTACATTCCCGCCATCGCCGAGCCGCAGAACGACGCCCTCAACCTCCGCCTCAACACCCCACCTTCGTTCAACAATCCCAAGTCCGTCATCGTCATCAGCCTGCCTGCCGTCGCGCCCGCCGCCCTGCCGCCTCTGCGCCCGGTCGACCCCCGCCACATCTCCTGCCTCCTCGATCCCGCCATGGCCATCCCCGTCGAAGGCGCGCCTCTCGTCTTCTCCACGACCTTCGTTCACGACCTCCGCCTGCACCTCAACACTCCCGCAACCGATCCGAAGAAGACCGCCGGCGATCTCCCCCTGACCCCCGATGCCTTTCTCGGCGGCTTGACCCTCGGCCCCAAAACTCCGGAGCGCCACGAGCTTCCGCTGAACCTGCCGGCGCCCCCTCCCGTAACGCTGCCGGGCGAAGCGGCCAATCCACAAGCTCCGCCCACACCAAAACCAAAGCTTTCCGGCCCAGTCCTTCCCGGCCAACCCATCTCCGCCACCATCGAGGGCATGTGGGGCTTCGATTCCTTCACCGGACCCACCGTCACCGTCCAGCAGCAGCCCGGCCAGGACTGGCGCATCGTCAACTCCCACGCCACCCCCGGCGACGCTCCCGTTACCCTCATCGCCGGCCAGCCCAATCACCTCGAGCTCCTCTCCACCGGCACCGCCTGCGTCCAATCCATCACGCTCGAGCCCAGCGAAGCCAAAGTAGAGTGGAAGCTTGAGGGCAGCACGCCCCCCGCATCACTCTCGCCGGCCAAGCCGACCCCCAACCCGGCGGCCGGCGCAAAGACCGATCCGGACCCGAAGAAGCCTGCCGACCCGCTTCCCCCAAGCTCCACCTTACCCGCGCTCAAGCCCGGAGAGCCCGCCCCGGTCGATCCGGTCGACCTCACCCTCAACCTCCAGCAGGCCGCCACTCCCGGCTCCATCCACCTCGCCATTCAGCAGTTCGGCAGCCTAAAGCCCGATCAGCTCGGCTCTCGCACCTTCGCCGAACCTGCCCGCATCCAGGCCCTCCAGCTTCACGCCGGCGATACCTCCGCCACTCTCACCGGCACCAGCCTCGACCAGGTCAAAACCCTCACCCTCAAGGACCTCACCTACACCCCCACTTGCCCTGTCCCTCCAGCCACACAGTCTTCCGCCACACAACCCAAGGGTGCCCCATCTCAGCCGGTCTCCTCGGCGGAGATGGGGTGTACCAACTCCAGCACCTCCCGCACCTTCATGCTCCCCCCCACCGCCAAAGCCCCCAACCTTAAGCCCGACGAAAAACTCACCGCCCAGGCCCATCTCGAAGACGGCCGCACCCTGGACATGGCCTCCGTCGTCCTTCCGCCCCGCCCGTCTGTCACCTATCTCTCCAGCCGCATCGCCCCCACAAACTCTTCCATCCTTCCCTCCCCCATCCAGATCGCCACTAGCGCCGATCTCCCTCTCGGCGACCAGCTGCTCTTCTTCCTCAAATCCCGCGTCTCCTTCCCTCGCACCGAAAAAATCGAAATCGCCAGCCTCGATGACTCGCTGCAAACCGCCCTCACCGTCGCTGCCGGCACCCTCGTCCTCCAGGACGCCCACACCGTCCTCGCCACCTTCGACCCCCTCAAGACCTTCGGCCCATCCACCTTCGGCCCCTTCCATCTCCGCGCCGTCGACCCCGCCGGCACCCCCGGCGAGTGGCTTCCGCTCACCACCATCGTCCGCCTGCCCACCCTCACCGGCCTTCACTGCCCCGCCGCCCCCACGGTGCCCTGCCAGCTCGAAGGCTCCGCCCTCTACCTCATCGACTCCGTCTCTGCGGACCCCAACTTTACCTCTCCCAGCGTGGTTCCCGAGGGCTTCGTCGAGCCCTCCCTAGCCATGCCCCGGCCCACCTTGACCGGAGCCTTCGCCAGCTTCTACCTCAAGCTCCGCGATGACCCCGCTACTCCTCACCAGGTCACCTTACCCGTCCAGCTCGACCCCGCCGCACCCACCAAACAGAAAGCGCCCAGCCCCTTACCTCCCGGGCCAAGCGCCTCCTTGAAACACACGCATTTACCCCTCGCCGCTAGCCGCTAACCGTTGCCTTGCTCTCCAGCGCCGCCTGCACCCGGCTATGCTTCCGGCTGTAAAAGAAGTACACAAACAGCCCGATAATCAACCACACGACCAGCCGGATCCAGTTCGCCGCCCCCAGCTCCACCATCATGTAGCCGTTGAACAGAATTCCCAGAATCGGCACCAGCGGCACGAGCGGCGTCCGGAACGGCCTTGCCCGGTGCGGATCCTTATACCGCAGCACCATGATCGAGATACACACGATCACAAACGCGAACAACGTTCCGATGTTCACCATCTTCGAGATATCGTCGATCGGCGTCACCGACCCTACGATCGCCGCCAGCATCCCCGCCAGAATCGTTCCCTTCCAAGGCGTCCGAAACCGCGGATGAATGTCCGCGAAGAACCCCCGCGGCAGCAGCCCATCCTTCGCCATCGAGTACAGCACCCGGCTCTGCCCCAGCAGCATCACCAGCATCACGCTCGTCAGCCCGGCCAGCGAGCCGATCGTGATCACATTCGCCGCCGAGTTCAAGTTCCGGTCCAGGAACGCCCGCACGATCGGCGCCTCGATATTGATCTCCGGCCAGTACACCATCCCCGTCAACACCGCCGCTACCCCGATGTACAGCAGCGTGCAGATCGCCAGCGACAAGATGATCCCGATCGGCATGTCCCGCTGCGGGTTCTTCGCCTCCTGCGCCGTCGTCGACACCGCGTCGAACCCGATATAGGAGAAGAACACCAGCCCCGCCGCGAGGCCGATCCCCCCCACGCCAAACGGCGCAAACGTATGCCAGTCCGAGCCCCAGTTCGCCTTGTTCACGTAATGCGACCCCAGCCCCAGCACAAACAGCACCACCGCCACCTTCAGGACCACGATGCCCGCGTTGAAGTTTGCCGACTCCTTGATCCCGATCACCAGCACCGTGGTAATCAGCAGCGCAATCAGGAACGCCGGCAGATTGAATCCCAGCTCCACCCCGCCGATCGTCGGAGCATGCAGCAGCGCGTGCGCCTGTGCCGTCAGCGCCGCCGAGGGATGGTCCAGCAGCGCCGCCAGCGCATCGCTGAACGGCTTCGTGCCCGACACCAGCTCCGGATGCGTCGTATGCAGCATCCCCCGCGCCACCGTCTCGAACGCCTTCTTCAACCCCGTCCAGTGATCGTAGGCCAGCCACAACGGAAACTTCAGGTGAAAGATCGCCAGGAACTCCACGAACGTATTCGACCAGCCTGAGCTCACCGTGCTCGCGCCCATCGCATACTCGAGCGTCAAATCCCAGCCGATAATCCACGCAAACAGCTCGCCCAGCGTCGCATACGCATACGTATATGCCGACCCGGCCAGCGGAATCATCGCCGCAAACTCCGCGTAGCACAGTCCCGCGAACGCGCAGCCCAGCCCGCTCAGCACAAACGCCAGCATCAGCGCCGGCCCGGCCGTCCGCGCGCCGATTCCGCTCAACACAAAAATGCCCGCGCCGATCACCGCGCCAATGCCCAGCGCGGTCAGCGAAAACGGCCCCAGCGAGCGCTCGAGCGTCTGCGAGCCGTGATCCTCGGCTTCCGCCATCAGCGTGTCCATCGACTTCTTCGCAAAAAGATTCGCCATCCGCCCCCTAAGCTTCTGTTCCCTGACCCCTTGCCCCCGCTCCCTGCCGCTTCCACACCAGGTAGACCGGAACGCCCAGCAGCACAAGAATCAATCCCGGCCACGTGTATTGAGGTTTGTAACGCAAGAGTACAACAGAAATCCACGTCGCCAGCGCCACATAGAGCGCCGGCAGCACCGGATATCCGAAAGCCCGATACGGCCGCACCGCCTCCGGCCGCGTCCGCCGCAGCACAAACAGGCCCACAATGGTCAGAATGTAGAAGATCAGCACCGCAAAGATCACGTAATCCAGCAGCTGCCCATAGCTGCCGCTCAGGCACAGCAGGCACGTCCAGGCCCACTGCACCCACAGCGAGTTCACCGGCGTCCCGGATTTGGCGCTCAGCTGCCCCACTGCCCGGAAGAACAGCCCATCCTGGCTCATCGCGTAGTACACCCGCGCCCCGGCCAGCAGCATGCCGTTGACGCAGCCGAACGTCGACACCAGAATCGCCCCCGCCATCAGCTTCGCGCCCACACTCCCAAACGCGACCTCCATCACCGCCGTCGCCACCCGGTCCTGCGCCGCGTAGGAGATGCCCCGGCCCACCACCGTCCCCGCCGCCGCATCCCCCGCCAACGGCAGCACGCTCAGGTAAACGAAGTTGCAGGCCACATACAAGAGCAGCACGACGCCCGTCCCAATCGCCAGGCTCAACGGCAGGTTCCGCCGCGGATTTCGAATCTCCCCCGCTGTAAACGTCACGTTGTTCCACGCATCGGAGCTGAACAACGACCCCACCTGAACCACCGCCACCACCGTCAGCGCACCCACTAGCACCGTCGGCCCGCCAGCCCCCACCTGCACCGCATGCGCCGTCCTGAACCCCGCGCCGGCCCAGAACGCATGCCACCCAGCCCCAAAGTTCGCCGCCACCGCCGCCGCATTCTTCGCCACCACCCCCACCAGCACCACCGCCAGCAGCGCCAGCACCTTCGCGCTCGTAAACACGTTCTGCACCGCCGCGCCCAGCCGCACCCCCAGCGTATTCAGCACCGTCAAGAGCGTAATCACCACGATCGCCGCCAGGTTCGCCGTATTCAGCCCAATGTTCCCCGCGCCCACATGCCAAAGCCAGTTCCCCGCGCTCACCTGCGGAAAGAACACACCCAAAAACTTCCCAAACGCCACTCCCACCGCCGCGATCGTCCCCGTCTGGATGACCAGGAACAGCGTCCACCCATACAGAAACCCCCAGATCGGCCCCAGCGCCTCGCGCAGGTAGACATACTGCCCGCCCGCCTTGGGCATCATCGCCGCCAGCTCGCCATAGCTCAGCGCCCCGATGACGGTCATCGCCGCCGTGACGCCCCAAGCCGCGATGAGCAGCGCGGGAGACTGCAACGTCCGGCTCATATCCGCTGAAACAATAAAAATCCCCGACCCGATCATCGAGCCCATGACGATCGCCGTCGCCGAAAACAGCCCCATCCCTTGGACGAAACCTGTCTCGCCCAGGGAGTGCTTGTCCTCCTTCCGCAAAGCGGGAGGATCTGCTTCTGTCTTTGTCCTTGCGCTATGCACGTTCCGTAAGTTCTACCGCAAATTCCCCCGAAAGTCTCCCTGACCACCACCCCACCCACATCTCACGTCATCCTGAGCGCAGCCAAGGACCCCTGTCTTGCGCCTTTGCCGTTGCCTAGCCACGCACCTTCACCGCCGCCGGTACGTCACCCACGCCGCCCGCCCCCGATCCCCAATCCAGAACGGCAAAGGCCACGTCTTCCAAGACAACCCCATATACCTCCGCTCCGCAGCCCGATCCCCCGCCCCCCGAGCCGTCATGCTCGCCCGAAACGCCTGGTAACTCACAATCCGCCGCCGCCAAATCCGCCGCCGCAGCCCCGATAGTCCGCTCAGCAGCGTCCCTTCGAGCAGCCGCAAAAAGTCGTTGTACATATGGTCGGCATCCCCGCTCAGGCCCCCGGGGCTAGACCGATAGCACGTCAGCGGCTCCGCACACATGCAGAACGGCCCCACCTGCCGCAGCCGAAACCAAAGCGCCCAATCCTCGCTCCCCACCTGCCGCTCATCGAACCCACCCGCGTCCATCGCCGCCGCCCGCCGCACCATTACGCACGCCGGCGGCAGCGCCGGGTTCCGCCACCGCAGCCCCGGCCACAGCTTCTCCGGAGCCAGCGGCGCCTCATCCCACATCACCCCATCCGCCTCCCGCACCACGTGCAGCCCGGTATAGTTCGCCACCGCCTCCGGATGCGCGTCCATCGCCGCCTCTTGCCGAGCCAGCTTCTCCGGCTGCCACCAGTCATCCGCATCGAGAAACGCAACCAGCTCCGACCTAGCCTCCCGCATCGCCCGATTGCGAGCCTTCGCCGGCCCACCCCTGGCCTGCGAGATCACCCGTACCTCCGGATACTCGCGCGCCAGAATCTCGAGCGTCCCGTCCGTAGACCCATCGTCCACCACAAAGATCTCAGCCGGCTTCAGCGTCTGCGCCCGCACGCTATCGAGCGCCCGCCGAATAAACCGCTCGCCGTTGAAGCAGGGAACGATCACCGCCACCGAGCTCCCGCCCAAAACACCCATGCACAGCCCAGACTACGTCACCCGGACCAGCCGATCCATCCCACTCGCGGGTGCGAGCATCTCCGGGTGCCCCATCTCAGACGGTCTGATCGTCTGAGCTGGGGTCCACAGAACCACCCAACCCCAAAAACTCCCGCGCCACCGCCTCCACCGTCCGTCCCTGCACCAGCAACCCGCTGATCACCGCCACCGCGTCCGCCCCCGCCGCCAACACACTCCCCGCATTGCCCAGCGTAATCCCCCCAATCGCCACCAGCGGCTTGCCCGTCAGCTCCCGCGCCCGCCGTACCCCCGCCAACCCCACCATTGGCTCCGCATCCGCCTTGGTTCCCGTGGCAAACACCGGACCCACCGCCACATAGTCCACCTCTGTCCCCTCCGCCTCCCGCACCTGCGCCTCCGTATGCGTTGAAACCCCCACCCACCCCCTCTGTGCACCCTCTGTGCCGCCTCCGTGTCCCCTGTGCTCGCCTTCCTTCCCGTCCTTCGCGCCACCTTCCCGCCCTTCGCGCTCCCTTCTTTGTTCCAGCACCCGCCGGGCCTCCTCCACCCCCAGATCCCCCTGCCCCACATGCACCCCATCGAACCCCGCCAGCACCGCCAAATCCACCCGGTCGTTCATCATCAACCGGCACCCCGAGCCCGCAAACACCTCCTTGAGCACCGCCGCCCCAGCCAGCACCTCCTGCGGCGACCCGTCCTTACATCGCCACTGCACCAACCCCACCCCCGCTGCCCGCAGCTCCTCCGCGAAGCCTCGCAGCTCAACTCCCCGCGCCCGCAGCGTTCCCGCATCCGCAATCGCATACAGTTTCGGCAGCTTCAACGCTCATCCTCCCCGTCCGCAAAGCTGTCAAGCCCCAAACATCTCTCAAAGAGACGTAAGTCGAACAATCGAAAGAGCTTGTTTCCAGAAAAAACTTGGCATAATCCCCCTGCGCGGGTTGTTAGAATAGAGCTAGGATCGAAAGCAAGGGCCGGACACGTCCAGCTTGCCTGGTGTCTCGCCAAAGGCAGACTGGGGCGCACCGAAGTCCGGACCTAAGTCACCTGTTCTGAAGACTTTGAGTATTCTAAGTACGGGAGGGGGTGGACTTACTCCTGCCGCTCGAAGAACCGCTCCATAAACTTGGTATCGAACCTGCCCGCGCGAAACTCCTCGTCGGCAAAGATCTTCTGGTGCAGCGGAATCGTCGTGTGAATCCCCTGCACCACAAACTGGCTCAGCGCCCGCTGCATCTTGTTCATGGCCTCCTCGCGATCCTTGCCATGACACACCAGCTTGGCGATCAGCGAGTCGTAATACGGAGGCACCACGCCCTCCGCGTACTGCGCCGTATCCACCCGCACCCCGTTGCCGCCGGGCAGGTTGAACGCCGTAATCCGCCCCGCGGACGGCGTAAACTTCTCCGGATGCTCGGCATTGATCCGGCACTCGATCGCATGGCCTCGAATCTCCGGCGCCCGCGGCACGATGTCGCCCAGCTTCTCGCCCATCGCGATCCGCAACTGCGCCTTCACCAGGTCCACCCCGGTGACCATCTCGGTCACGCAGTGCTCCACCTGGATGCGCGTGTTCATCTCGATGAAGTAGATTTTGCCGTCCTCGTCCATCAGGAACTCGATCGTGCCCGCATTCCAGTAGCCGATCTCCTTGAGTGAGCGCTGGATCACCTTGCCCAGCTCCTCGCGGATCTTGGGCGTCACCTGCAGGCTCGGCGCCTCCTCAATCAGCTTCTGGTGCCGCCGCTGGATCGAGCACTCGCGCTCGCCCAGGCTCATCACGTTGCCATGCTCGTCCGCAAGCACCTGAAACTCGATGTGCCGCGGCCGCTCGATAAACTTCTCCATATACATCGCGCCATTGCCGAACGCATTCGCCGCTTCGGTCGAGGCCTGCTGGAACAATCCCGGCAGCTCGTCGGCCGAGCGCACAATCCGCATCCCGCGCCCGCCGCCGCCCGCGACCGCCTTGAGGATCACCGGGTACCCAACACTCCTCGCCCACTCGAGCGCCGCCCCTTCGCTCTCGATCACCCCATCGGACCCCGGCAGGATCGGGACCTTGGCCCGCTTCATCGTCTGCCGCGCGGTCGATTTCTCGCCCATGATCCGCGTCACCTCGGGCGGCGGCCCGATAAACTTGATATTCGACGCCCGGCACACCTCGGCAAAGTTGGCGTTCTCGCTCAGCAGCCCATAGCCCGGATGGATCGCATCCACATCCGCAATCTCCGCCGCCGAGATCACCGCCGGCACATTCAGATAGCTGTCCGCCGACCGCGGCGGTCCGATGCAGATCGCCTCATCGGCAAACCGCACATGCAGCGAGTTGCGGTCCGCCTCGCTATACACCGCAACGGTGCGAATCCCCATCTCCTTACAGGCGGAGATCACCCGCAGCGCGATCTCTCCCCGGTTTGCAATCAACACCTTACGAAACATTCCTCAACCCTTCCCACGATGTACGGCAGCCACTCACCGGGCCCGGATCCTAAACAGCGCCTGACCGTACTCCACAGGCTGCCCCACGGCCGCGATCCGCTCCACCACCTCGCCCGCCGCATCGGACTCAATCTCATTCATCAGCTTCATCGCCTCGACGATGCACAGAACCTGCCCGGCCTCGACCATATCGCCCACCTTCACAAACGCGGGCGAACCCGGGGAGGGTGCGTCGTAGAACGTGCCCACGATCGGCGACTTGACCGTATGCAGCGCCTCCTCGGCCAGCGGAGCCGCAGCAGCGCCCGGCAGCGCCTCGCCCACCGGATGCACTGGCGCCACCGCCGCTGGAGCCGCCCCAGGCTGTGCTCCGGAAGCAGCCCCGGGCTGCGGTCCGGCCAGCATCTGCGCCATCCGCCCCATGTCGAATCCCGCCGCCGGGGTTCCCGCGGCAGTCGCCGGACCCGCAAACTTCACCCCAACCTTCAGGTCGCCCTTCTCCAGCTTGAACTCGGCGATCTCGTTCGCCTTCAGGAACTCAAGCAGCTCCCGCAACTCCTGCAAATCAATGCCGTCCATCCATGTCTCTTCCTGTGCCCGCAAGCACGCGCATCTACAGCTCCAGCCAAGCTTTGGTCGTCGGCGTCAATACCTCGCACCCCACCGCCGTCACCAGAACCGTGTCTTCAATCCGAACGCCAAATCGTCCCGGCACATACACGCCGGGTTCAATTGTAACGATCATCCCCGCTTTCAGGACCTGCGCCTGCTCCTTGCCCAGCCGCGGACCCTCATGAATCTCCACTCCGACCCCGTGCCCGGTGGAGTGCGGAAAGAACTCGTCGAGCCCGGCTGTTCGCAGCACGCTCCGCGCCGCCTCATCGACCGCGCCCGCCGTCACTCCCGCCCGTACCGCGCGCACCCCGGCCTCCTGCGCATCGAGCACCGCCTCATACACCTCGCGCTCTCCCGGCTGGCCCGCTCCGCCTCGCCGAGCCGCCCCCATATGCACCGTCCGCGTCATATCCGAGCAGTAGCCCCCCAGCACCACCCCAAAGTCCATGGTCACAAACCCCCGCCTGGGTAGCTTCGCCGCCGTCGCCCGCCCATGCGGCAGCGCCGACCGTTCCCCACCCGCCACGATGGTCTCAAACGACATCCGCTCCGCGCCTTCGAGCCGCGCCATATACTCGAGCGCCAACGCCACCTCCATCTCCGTCGCCCCCGGCACCACATGCTCCAGCACCTGGTCGAACAGCCGGCACCCCAGCGCCGCCGCCTCCCGCATCCGGTCCTGCTCCACCTCGTCCTTCACCTCGCGCAGCCCCGCCACCAGCCCCGTGGTCGCCACAAACCAGCTCTTCCGCAGCTTCGCCGGCAGCGCCTCCCGCATGGCCGCCAGCCCTGCCACTGTCGTATGCGAGGCGTCAAAACCGCACCGCGCTACCCCTTGCTCGACTGCCAGCGCGCACGCCGCCGTAACCGCAGACTTCTCCGCAATCACCACCTTCGCGCCCTCCACCTCGGCCGCCGCCTGCGTCGAGTACCGCCCATCGGTAAACATCACCGCCCGTGCGCCGCGCAGCAGCAGAGCCGCGTTCGACCCGGTAAACCCGGTCAGATAGCGCACATCGGCGAGCTCCGTCACCAGCAGCGCCTCCGCTCCCGCGCGCTTCACCGCCGCGGCCACTCTTCGCTTTCTCGCTCCATAGGGCATCCGATCATCTTAGCCGACCGTGCAGGCGCCGCTCCAACCCGGTATCATGATCTATGCCCAGCGTGGCCCAACTCGACCAGACGCGAACTCCGGCCCTGCTCTCCCGCCGCATCTTCGTCACCGGTTCGCTCGCCTCTGTTGCCGCCGTCGCCCTCTACTCCAACCAGTGGGCCCGGCACGAGCTCCAGATTATGGAACGCACCTTCCTGCTGCGCAATCTTCCCCCCGCCTTCGACGGCTTCCGCTTCGTCCAGATCTCGGACATTCACCTCGAGGAGTACACCGAGGACTTCTTTCTCCGCCGGGTCATCCACGAGGTCAATGCGCTCAAACCCGACCTCCTGCTCGTCACCGGCGACTTCGCCAGCCGCGGCCCCATGTCCATTGAAGTCTCCTTCGCCGCCGCCGCCCGCTGCGCCGAACTGCTCAGCACCCTCACCTGCCCGCTCCGCTTCGGCGTCCTCGGCAATCATGACGCCATCATCGGCTCCCGCATCGTCCGCGATCACATGGAGACCAACGGCCTCCCGCTGCTCGTCAACCAGTACGTCCGCATCGATCACGGCGCCGCGCATCTTTTCCTGGCCGGCGTCGACGACATCTCCTTCGGCCACCCGGACCTCAACCTCGCTATTCCCCCGCACCCGGACGCACCCGTCCTGCTCATGGCGCACGAGCCCGACTACGCCGTCGCCGTGGCCTCTCATCCGCGCGGCCAAAGCGTCGACCTCATCCTCTCCGGCCACACCCACGGCGGCCAAATCCGCCTTCCCGGCCTGCGCCCGCTTGCCCTGCCGCCGCTCGGCAAGCTCTTCCCTCACGGCCTCTATCGCGTCGGCGCCGCGCAGCTCTACGTCAATCGCGGCATCGGCACCGTCGGCGTCCCCTTCCGCTTCAACTGCCCGCCGGAGATCACGGTCGGCACCCTCCGGCCTTTGGCCGCCGGCTAACGGTGTTAGCTTTGGTTGTCCTTCCCACAGGCAATCTGCGGTCGTACTCGGCCCTCCAAGCGCTCGGCTGTCGGCTCTATCGCGCCCGCCCCGCCGGCTTCTTCTGCTTCGGCATCACCGCTACCTTGCTCTCTGCCCGTATGCCGCTCTTCTCGAGCATCCATGCATCCACCAGACTGCGCTTGAACCGCCACCGGTTCCCCAGCTTGAACGCCGGAATAAATCCCTCACTGGCATAGCGATAGAGCGTGTCGCCGCTGATTCCCAGATACTCCGACGCCTGCCGAATATCCATTACCTCGCGCAAGATCGTCTGGACCGCACCTGACATCGTCAACCTCCGCCGGAGTTGTCCAGCCCCCTCTTTGTACCCGCTTTTCCACCGCCGGGCAACTGCTTTTTCGCGCTCCCTCATCTTGCCACCTCGCTCTATTCGCAATGCCCCTCCGTATCTCTGTGCCCGCCTCAACCCTCAGGAACTTTGCCGCGGACGCCACCAATCCGACCGCACCTGCTCCGCACCCACCACCTCCGTCGGCAACCCCGGCTCCGGCGAAAACAAAGGCTGCCTCTGCTGTTCCGCCAGCTCCACCACACGCTCGATCGGCTCCCGCCACCCATGCAGCGCCAGATCGAACAATCCCCAATGAATCGGCATCATCAGCCCGCTGCCAATCTGCGCAAGCGCTTCCCTCGCCCCATCCGGACCTAGGTGAATGTCCCGCCAGAGCTCGTTGAATGCGCCGATCTCGAGCATGGTCAGGTCGAATGGTCCATACTCCTGTCCGATCGCCTTGAATCCGTCCCATAGTCCTGAATCCGCCCCGTAGTACACCCGGTGCCGCTCCCCCGCTAGCACAAACGCCGCCCACAGCGTCTCGTTCCGGTTCCACACACTTCGCCCTGAGAAATGCCGGCTCGGCACCGAAGTCAGCTTCAACATCTTCCCGCCTTGGCCCTCGATCGTGACATTCTCCGTCCAATCCAGCTCCGTGATCCGCTCGCGCGCCACCCCGAATGCCTCCAGCTCCGGCCCGACCCCCAGCGATGTCACCCAGCGCAACCCGGGACGCCGCGCAGCCAGCGCCTCCACCGTCCCCTTGCCCAGATGATCGTAGTGATCATGCGAGATCAGCACGGCGTCTAGCTTCGGCAGCGACTCCAGCGCAATCGTCGGCGCAAAAAACCGCTTTGGCCCAAACCATGTCACCGGAGCCGCCCGCTTATCCCACACCGGATCGATCAGCAGCCGCACCCCGTCTATCTCCAGCAAGCTGGATGAGTGCCCAAACCAGGTCACCCGCAAGCCGCTCCTCGGCTCCATGGCATACACCGTCGTATCCGTCCGAAACGGTCCCGGCGCTATCCGCGGCTCCCTCTCGTTGCGATTGCTGAAGTACATCGGAAGCACCTTGAGAGCAAGACGCAAACCGCCCAGCTCAGTCGGCACCGGATTCTGAAATTTACGCCCTAGCTTTGCTGCCCGTTCCAAATACGCCATTGAAAATAAGATGCATCCGGCTAAAGTTTCTGCGCCCTCTGCCGATAAACACATCAGGAGGAGAAGCTTGAGTCCGCTGATCCAGGTCATCTACGCCAGTGCCGCCGCCACGCCCTTCACTCCGGAGGCGCTTCGTGCCCTGCTCGCCAAATCACGCGCACGCAACAGCTTGTATCGCGTCTCCGGCGTCCTGCTCTATCACGAGGGCTCCATCCTCCAGGTGCTCGAAGGCCCGGAAGACATCGTGGACCGCATTTTAGCCTCCGTAACGAAAGATCCTCGCCATAAGAATCTTCGCTATCTCTCCCGGACACCGATCCGGAAGCGCGAGTTCGAAGCCTGGTCCATGGGTTTCCTCGACCCGTCCGTACCCGGATTCACCCGGCCCCAGGGCTATCTCGACTACCGCGACATGCTTCGCGCCATGGATCAGTCCTCCACCCACGCACGCAAGATGCTGCGCTTCTTTCAGGAAGGCCTCTATCGCCAGCAATAGACCGTTCCTCTTCACCGCGCAGCCGTTTCACCGCTGACTTCGCTCTCCGCTCATGGCGTTTGCGCGGGACGCACCGTGGGCTTTTCAGGAGCGATCCGCACCACCTGCGCATGGCAGCCACGGACTTCGCGGCAGGCCATCGGCTTCAGACCGTCTTTGCTGAGACAGGCCTCAATCGCGGTCAGGCGATTGTTCCCACAGCTGACGACGAAGCTGCCGGCAGGAAAGGCGGGATTCGCCTTGGCAAAGAGTTCAGCGATCGCCTCCGGTTGAAGCAGTACCTCGTGATCCAGATCGGCGAAGAGCTTGGGAATGACCACCGAGTGAAAGGCCCGGTGCTCCATCGCGAAAAACTCCTCCGCGGAAAGCGTGGTGCAGGTGCCATGCTTGGCCCACTCGTGGGCTAGCAAGGAAGCATCCGGCGTGATGTCCAGATTCTCCTCCGGCCGCACCGGTCCCTGCCGGTCGGCGCAGAACGCGGGCCAGGTGCCATCGTTGTTCTCCGGCCACAGGCCATGCACGATGAAGCCGGGCCGGGTGGAACATTGCGCATTCGTATCATGGAGCGAGCAGAACTCCGGAGACCAGGACAGATTCAGCAGGTAGTAGTCAAAGTGTCCCGGCTCCACCTTGCTCATTTCCTGCGCCTTCATTGGAGAAACAGCAGTGAACAGGGTCAGGATCACTGCGAGGAGCAGCCCTTGAAACCCGCCAGAGGCAATCCATCGCCCGCGCCCATCGAAAGTTCCGCGTCCTAAACCGAACTGCGCCTGATCCAAGATGTGCTCCAGATGTGCTCCAGATTTGCTCTTTCCATCATTTTATCGAACGCCCGGCTCCTGTTCCCTCGATAGCCATGACACATGGAGTAAACCCCTTCTTATGTAGCATTCGCATGCGCCTCATCCACGTAAAGCGTGGCGATCGAACCCGCATACCTCTGCTCCACCACCCGGCGTTTCATCTTCATACTCGGCGTCAGCTCCCCACTCTCGACCGTCCACTCCTCCGCGACCACGCACACCCGCTTCATCGTCTCGTAGTTCGCAAGATCCCGGTTCACCTCATCGACGATCCGCTTGTACTCCGCCTTCACCCGCGCATCCTCGACCAGCGTCTCCGCGCTCGCCGCCGCCACCCCATGACTCTTCGCCCAACCCTCAAGGGCCGGCAGATTCGGAGAGATCAGCACCGAAAGATACTTGTGCTTATCCCCCACGACCGCCGCATGCGCCACCAGCACGTTGCCCTTCAGCTTATTCTCGATTGGCTGCGGCGCGATCATCTTGCCGCCACTCGTCTTCAGCAGCTCCTTCTTCCGGTCCGTGATCGAGAAGTAGCCCTCCGCGTCCACATCCCCGATGTCCCCCGTCTTGAACCAGCCGTCGGCCGTAAAGGCCTCCTTCGTCTCCGCCTCCTTATTCCAGTAACCGGAAAAAATCGATGGACCCTTCACTTCCAGCTCGCCATCCACCGCGAAGCGAACCTCCACGTTCGACAGCCGCTTGCCCACCGTTCCAATGCGGTGCGCCTGCGGATAGTTCAGCGCAATCACCGGCGAGGTCTCCGTCAGCCCATACCCCTCGAAGATCCGGATGCCCGCATCCGCAAACCACCCCGCCGTCTCCATGCCCAGCGGCGCCCCGCCTGACACCCAAACTCGCACACATCCGCCAAACGCCTCACGAATCTTGCTGTACACCAGCTTGTTGGCCAGCGACCAGCCCATCCCACCCGGCTCCCGCCCTTCCAGTATCTCCTGTCGATGCTGCTTTCCCGTCGCCAGCGCCCATTTCAGAATCCTGCTTTTCACCGGCGACGCCGCCGACCTGCCCTCCACCGCCTGCCGGATCTTCTCGTACACCCGCGGCACGCCCACGAAGATGGTCGGCTTTACCGCCTTCATCGCCGCCGGCAGCAGGTCGAATTTGGCGCAATAGGCCAGCCGCGTCCCATGGCACATCAACGCATAGTCCAGATGCCGCGCCGTTACATGCGATAGGGGCAGAAACGAAATGCAGCTATCCTTTTGCGTAAACCCAAACGGCCGCGTCGACACATTCACATTGCTGGCCAGGTTGCCGTGCGTCAGCCGCACCCCCTTCGGTTCGCCGGTCGTGCCGGAGGTGTAAATGATCGTCGCCAGATCGTCCGGCTTCACCGCGGCCACCCTCGCGTCGAACTCCGTGTCCCGCCCCGCATTGCCCTCCGCGCGGCCGATCAGCGCGCCGAAGCTCTCCGCCCCGGCAAACTCGCCCGCATCCATCACCACCACATGCTCGAGCGCCGGACACTCTCCCGCCTGCCGCAGCTTTTCGTACTGCTCTTTGCTCGACACCACCGCCACCCGCGCTCCCGAATCGCGCAGCATATACCCAAGCTGCGCCGGAGTCAGCGTCGAGTAGAGCGGCACATCCACCGCCCCGATCGCCAGCGCCGCAAAGTCCGTCACCGCCCACTCCCAGCGGTTCTCGCTCAGCAGCGCGATCCGGTCGCCCTTGCCGAGCCCCCAGCCCAGAAAAACTCCCGCCAGCGCACACACACGTCCGTACAATTGGTCGGAGCTGATCGGCGTCCAACCTCCATCGCTCGCCTGAGTCAGCATCACTGGAACCTTACCCCAGCCGGTAGCCCGCACCAGTACATCGTTTACGGTTCTAAGTTCAAAATCCGACATCGCGCATGTCCTCCTGATCTTCCTTGAACGCTGCACACAGGACGACATCCACGCCCGCGCAGCGTTTGCCTCTGTATCCTAGCCGCCTTTCCGCTCCGCAGGCGAACCTACCCGTTCGCCGCCATCCTCTAGACCTGCGGCTTCGGCGTCAACCGCACGAAGCGCGGCCCAGATGTCTTCCACTCCGCAAGCATTCGCCCCGCCAGCACACTGTGCGACGCCTCCACATGCCGTTCCAGAAATCTATGCAACGAGTCCTGCGCTTCCCCGTCGAGCAACGCGAATGCCTCCTGCTCCACAAAATCCGGATGAAATCGCCCTTGCTCCACGAAACCGCTGCCGTCGTACACCCAGGCCACGCCGCCCGTCATGCCCGCCGCGAAGTTGATGCCCGTCCTGCCGAGCACCACGACCGTCCCGCCCGTCATGTACTCGCAGCCATGGTCGCCGACGCCCTCGACCACCGCCAGCGCGCCGGAGTTGCGCACCGCAAACCGCTCGCCCGCACAGCCCGCCGCGAACAGCGACCCCGCCGTCGCCCCATAGAGCGCCACATTGCCCAGCAGCACATGATGTCCGCTGTCGGTCGCCGCGCGGCCCTGCGCCCGAATGACCAGTTCACCCCCGCAAAGCCCCTTGCCCACAAAATCGTTTGCCTGCCCGTTCAGGGTCAGCGTCATCCCTTCAGCGGCAAACGCTCCAAACGACTGCCCCGCGGTTCCGTCGAAGGTCAGCGTGATCGCCGCCGGGGTGGGCGCCTGCGCCCGCAGCAGGGACAACTCGCCGGCTAGCCGCGCACCCACCGCGCGGTCGGCGTTGGTGATCTTCGTGCGCACCGCGAACGGCTCGCCCGCTTCGACGGCCCGCAACGCCTCCGCCGTCCATGCCTCGTCGAGCGCCGGATGCTCCTGCGGCTGCGTATTCCGGATGCCCTGCCATTGCCGCACCCCGGTCGCCGGAGCCGCCAGCATCGGCGTCAGGTCCAGGTTGCCGTCAAATCGCACCTGCGCCAGCAGATCCGTCCGCCCAATCGCCTCCTCCAGCGACGCCAGCCCATATTGCGCCAGCAGCCGCCGCAGATCCGCCGACAGCTCCTCGAAGAGCCGCACGATGTGCTCCGGCTTACCGCGAAACTTGGCCCGCAGCTCCGGCCGCTGTGTCGCGATGCCGGTCGGACAGGTGTTCAGGTGGCACTGCCGCGCCATGTCGCAGCCGATGGCAACCAGCACCGACGTCCCAAAGGCATACTCATCCGCGCCAAGCAGCGCCGCGATCAGCACATCCTGCGCCGTCGCGAGACCGCCATCGGTCCGCAGCCGCACCCGCCCGCGCATGCCGTTCGCGATCAGCACCTGCTGCGCCTCGGCTAGTCCCAGCTCCCACGGATTGCCCGCGTACTTGATGCTCGAAAGCGCCGCAGCGCCCGTGCCGCCGGTATTGCCGGCGATGACGATGAAGTCCGCATAGGCCTTCGCCACGCCCGCGGCCACGGTCCCGACGCCGCAGCTCGAGACCAGCTTGACCCCGACGGCGGCCCGCGGATTCACCCGCTTCAGGTCATAGATCAGCTGCGCCAGGTCCTCGATCGAGTAGATGTCGTGGTGCGGCGGTGGCGAGATCAAGGACACCCCCGGCTGCGCATGACGCAGCCGCGCAATCAACCCAGAAACCTTGTGCCCCGGCAGCTGTCCGCCCTCGCCCGGCTTGGCTCCCTGCGCCACCTTGATCTCGATCTCCTCGGCGTGCGCCAGGTACTCGGCGGTGACGCCGAAGCGTCCGGACGCCACCTGCTTGATGCGGTTATTCCGCAGCATCGGGCGCTCGGGCGCAACCTCCACCAGCTCCGCCACCGCCACGCCGCCAGGCATCTCCTGTCTTGTCTCAGACGCGTGCGTGAGACGCCCGACCGGGGCGGGCATCTTGTACACCTCGCGATCCTCCCCACCCTCACCCGTATTCGACCGCGCACCCAGCGTATTCATCGCAATCGTCACGCAGGTATGCGCCTCCGGGCTCAGCGACCCCAGCGACATCGCACTCGCACAAAACCGCTTCATCAGCCTTGCGCCCGGTTCCACATCGGCAAGCGAGAGCTCCGGCCCGGCAGGGCGAATCGCCAGCAGATCCCGCAGATAGGAGGGCTCCCGCGCCACCAGGTCCTGCGTGAAGATGGCAAAGGCGGCCGCCGCGTCCGGAGGAGCCGCGCCCGCGCGTGTGCTCCCCACTGTCGTTTGCAGCGCCTTCACGTTGCCCGGCTGCCAGATGTGCGGCTCGCTCACGTCGGCCTTGCGAAATCGCACCCAGCCGTAATCGGGCAGTTCCACCGTCTCACCCGCGCGGCTCTCCCAGCACAGGCGCACGTGCTGCTCGAGCTCCGCAAAACCGATCCCGGACAATGGCGCCGGCGTGCCCCGGAAGCAGCGCTCGACCACCGTCGTGTGCAGGCCGAGGATGTCAAACAGGTGCGCGCCGCGGTAGCTGTCCACGACCGAGATCCCCATCTTCGACATCACCTTCGCCAATCCGGCATCGAAGGACTTCAGCATCTTCTTCTCGGCCACAGCCGGTTCCAGCCCACCCAACGACCGCCCCGTTTCGAGCGCGAGCCACGGACACACCGCGCCCGCTCCATACCCGATCAGCACCGCCGCATGATGGATGTCGCGGCAATCTCCCGCCTCAACCGCCAGGCCCACCATCGCGCGCAAACCACATTCCACCAGCGCCTGGTTCACCGCGCCCACCGCCATTGCCATGGGGATCGGCAGAGCTCCCTCCGCCACCTCCCGGTCCGTCATCAGCAGAATTCGCGTCCCGCCGCGCACCAGCTCAGCAGCCTGCGCACAGATCGCGTCGAGCCCCGCCACCAGCGTCTGCTCCGTGTTAAACACGCACGCCAGCTCCGCCACCGGCAGATCCTGCGCGTGCGGATGCTCGCCTCGCCGCAAAGCCGCCACCTGCGCCAGCGAAAGATACGGCGAGTCCAGCGCCACTCCCGACAGCGGCGCAGTTTTATTCAGAAGATGCGGCCAAGGGCCGAGCCGCGTATGCAGCGAGACCACACACGACTCGCGCAGAGGATCGATCGCCGGATTGGTGACCTGGGCAAAGCGCTGCCTGAAAAACGCATACACCGGCCGCGGCGCGCGCGCCAAAAACGCCAGCGGCGTGTCGTCCCCCATCGACCAGACCCCGTCCTTGCCCTCAGCCGCCATCGGTTTCAAGACCATATTCACGTCTTCCCGCGTATACCCGAACCCGCGTTGCGCCTCCTTTAGCTCATCGGCAGCAACCGCCTGATTCTTTAACTCCGGCGCAAAAGAAATCGTCTCCATCAGCGTCGCGTAGGTCGCTCCCGTGTCGAACACGCGCAGCAGTTCGTCATCCTGGTAGATCCGCTGGTCCACCAGGTCGACCACCAGCATCTGTCCCGGCCCCAGCCGCCCGCTCTGCGTAATCTCCGCCGGGTCGAGATCGACCAGCCCGGCTTCGGACCCCGCCACGACCAGCCCGCCCTCGGTAATCGCAAACCGGCTCGGCCGCAGTCCGTTCCGGTCGAGCGCCGCGCCCACCACGCAGCCATCGGAAAACGCAATCGCCGCCGGCCCATCCCACGGCTCCACGCAATCCGCGTGATAGCGCAGAAACGTCGACTCCCGGTTCGCCCTTTCGGCCGGGGGCAGCAGCATCCGCACCGCCTCAGACAGCGACCGCCCGTTCTTCGAGATCAGCTCGACCGCCTCATCGAGCGACGTCGAATCCGTGCCCCCCACCGTCATCACCGGCTTGCACTCCGCCGGCAGCGTCGCATCCCGAGCCGCCATCCGCGCACGGTTGCCCCACACCGTGTTGATCTCGCCGTTATGCGCCAAGGTCCGCGCCGGCTGCGCCCGGTTCCACGAGGGAGCCGTGTTCGTCGCGTAGCGTTGATGGAAGATGGCAAAGTTGGAAGCGTATGTCTGGTTCGCCAGGTCCGGGTAAAACGTGCTCAGCAGCGTGCCCGAGCACATGGCCTTGTACACCAGCGTACGCGTGGAAAGTGAGCAGAGATACCCTTGCACCTCGCCTGCCTCGTGCCTGCGCTCAAAGTCCTTGCGCGCAAGATAGAGCCGCCGCTCCAGGCCCTTGCCCTTGTCCTTTGCGTCGATCAGCCGATCCGCCACCAGGACCTGCCGGATCTGGGGCATCGCACGCAATGCGATCTCCCCCAGCGCCTCTGGAGCTGTCGGCACCTCACGCCAGCCGAGCACCTCCATCTGCTGCGCCGCCAGGCACGCTTCGAGTACTGCCTGCGCCTGCGTCTCGCCCTTCGGAACAAAGAGCATGCCCACACCGAGAGGACGGGCCGGATCGAGCGCGATTCCCGCCGAGCCCAGCAGCAGCTCACGTGGAACTGCCGTCATCACCCCCACCCCATCCGAGCTCTTGCCGTCCGCCGCCGTCGCTCCGCGATGCGCCAGCCGCGCCAGCGCCGTCAGCGCCAGCTCGACGATCCTGTGCGTCGCGCCGCCCTCGACCGTCGCCACAAATCCGACTCCGCAGGAGTCGATGTCGAAGCGTGCATCGAGCAGCGACGGACTCGCGCTTTCAGGCTGCGAAGCTGACAGAACGTGATGGCGGGAAGAGAAGGGAGTGAGTTCCATGATTCACTATAACTTCGCTCAATTTCGAGTGCGCGAAGGGCTGTACAAAATCTGAGCGCCCCGTTCATGCGCCGCGCTGATCCTGTTCGTAAGGTGCAAAACAAAAGACCAAGCTTGACAAACCCGATATGCATATTTATACAATGAGATGTATTTTTATGCATCTCCACGCGTCCTAATCTTCCTCCATGAAACAGCAACGTCACGCCACAATCCGCGACATCCTCGACCGCACACCGGTGGCGAACCAGGATGACCTGCGTTTGAAGCTTGCCGAGCGCGGCTTCCATGTGACGCAGGCGACGCTGTCGCGCGACGTGCATGAACTTCATCTTTACAAGGGTCCGCAGGGCTATGCCGTCGCCGTTGCCGAGGACGAAGAGAGCGGCCTGCCGGGCATCCGGGAGGTGCTTTCGAGCTTTGGCCTTGAAGTGCGTCAGGCCATGAATCAGCTGGTCCTGATTACGGCGACGGGCAGCGCGCAGCCGGTCGCCGCCGGCATTGATTACGAAGACTGGCCGGAGGTCGTCGGCACGATCGCGGGGGATGACACGGTCCTCATCATTTGTCCCGACGAGAAGCAGGCCGGCCGGCTCAAGATTAGAATCGAGGGCTATCTTGGCTGACGCGCGTACCGTTCGCACCGCGGTGGCCGGAGTCGGCGGCTATGCCGGTGGCGAGCTCGCCCGCCTGCTGCTCGCCCATCCACGCCTCCAGGACGCCCCTCCGCTGTTCCTGGGCCGCGCCGCCGACGAGTCCTCCGCGGGCAGCATCCCGCTCGAACAGCTTCACCCGCAGCTCGCCCGCGGGCGCGGCCAAACCCTTCCCCCGGTTCAAGCTTTCAGCTGGGATCTCATCAAAGATGCCAACATCGACCTCGTCTTCCTCGCCCTGCCGCACGAGACCTCGCGCGAGTGGGCCCCGGCGTGGCTCGAACGCGGCATCAAGGTCATCGATCTCAGCGGCGCCTGGCGCCTCCACGACTCCGCCCACCGCGCCGTCTACAAGCTGACCGACGCCGACCCCGCGCTCGCCGCCGCGCTCCAGGCCGAGGCCGTCTTCGGCGCGCCCGAGCTCCACCGCAACCAGATCGCCTCCGCCCGCCTTATCGCCAACCCCGGCTGCTACTCCACCTCCATCCTCCTCGCGCTTGCACCTCTCCTCCGCGCCGGCCTGGTCGATCTCGACCACGGCATCGTCTGCGACGCCAAAAGTGGCATCAGCGGAGCCGGGAAAAAAGCCACCGACAAGACCCACTTCATGGCCATCGCCGACAATCTCTCCGCCTACTCCGTCTTCGGCCATCGCCACACGGGAGAGCTGCTCGAGCAACTCTCGCTTACCTCAGCGCAGATTCAGTTCACCCCACACCTGCTGCCCATCCCACGCGGCATCCTCTCCACCCTCTATGTCCGCCTCGCCGCCCCGCAGCAGCCCGAAACCATCGAACACACCCTGCGCACCTTCTATCGCAGCAGCCCCATGGTGCGCGTCCGCGCCGCCGGAGACCTGCCCCAGATCCAGCACGTCGTCCACACCAGCTTCTGCGATCTCGGCTTCCAGCTCGCTCCCGATGGACAACGCCTCGTTCTCGTCAGCTGTCTCGATAACCTGCTCAAAGGCGCCTCCGGCCAGGCAGTCCAAAATATGAATCTCATGTACGGCTTCCAGGAAGAGGAGGGCCTCTAAGTGAAATTCGTCGTCAAACTCGGCGGTGCCGCCCTCGAAGAGCCCAAGCTGCTCCAGGTCTGCGCCAAGGCCATCTTCGACCTCGTCTCCGATGGCAACCAGGTCGCCGTCGTTCACGGCGGCGGCGTCCAGCTCACCCGCACCCTCGCCCAGATGGGCAAGAAGAGCGAGTTCATCTCCGGGCTCCGCGTCACCGACGCCGAAACCCGCGACGCCGCCCTCATGGTCCTCGCCGGCCGCGTCAACAAAGGGCTCGTCGCCTCCCTCGGCCAGGTCGGCCAGTCCGCTATGGGCCTCTCCGGAGGCGACGGCCACGTCTTCCGCGCCCGGAAGAAAAAAACCAACCCCGACCTCGGCTTCGTCGGCGAGATCGCCGCCACCGACCCACGTTGGCTCGACGCCATCTGGAAGATGGGCGCCGTCCCCGTCATCTCCTCCATCGCCCTCGGCTTCGACGGCGAGTACTACAACATCAACGCCGACGAGATGGCCTCCGCCTGCGCCATCTGCACCCACGCCGACGCCCTCGTCTTCCTCACCGACGTCCCCGGCGTCAAAGGCCCTGACGGCGCAGTCATGCGCTGGCTCTCGCTCGCCCAGGTCGCCGAACTCGAAAAAACCGCCGTCATCACCGGAGGCATGCTCCCCAAGCTCAAGGCCTGCCGCGATGCCCTGCTCCACGGCGTCAAACGCGTCCGCATCCTGCCCGCCGACGCCGCCGCCTCGCTCCCCGATCTCTGCACATCTCGCGTCAACTTTGGTACGGAGGTAATGGTCGCATGACGAAACTGGAATCCATTCAGGCCGCCGAACAACAGCTGCTCCTGAAGACCTACGAGCGCTCGCCCCACCTGTTTGTCTCAGGCCACGGCGTCTATCTCACCGACGAACAAGGCCGCGACTTCCTCGACCTGCTCAGCGGCATCGGCGTCTCCGCCCTCGGCTACGGACACCCCGCCATCGAGCAGGCCATCGCCGCACAGTCGAAGCAGTTGATCCACACCTCGAACCTCTTCTTCCACGAGCGCACCGCCGAGCTCGCCCTCCGTCTCACCGAGATCAGCGGCCTCGACCGCGTCTTCCTCTGCAACAGCGGCACCGAGGCCTGGGAGGCCGCGCTCAAGCTCGCCCGCGCCTTTGCCGCAGCCACCCACACCCAGGGCGGCAACCTCGGCACCCGCTTCCTCGCCCTCGAACACAGCTTCCACGGCCGCACCATGGGCTCGGTCGCCACCACCCAAAAGCTCGCCTACCGCGCCCCCTTCGCGCCCGTCATGCCCGACGTCGACTTCGTTCGCTTCAACGACGTCGAAGACCTCCGCGCCAAGTTCGCCGCCGGCTCCGGAAACGACGTCTGCGCTATCCTCATCGAGCCCCTCCAGGGCGAGGGCGGCATCCACCCCGTCTCGCCCGAGTTCTTCGCCGCCGCCCGCCAGCTCTGCGACTCCACCGGAGCCCTCCTCATCGCCGACGAGATCCAGTGCGGCTTCGGACGCACCGGAAAGTGGTTCGGCTTCCAGCACTTCGACGCAATGCCCGACGTCGTCACCCTCGCCAAGCCGCTCGCCGGAGGCCTCCCCATCGGCGCCATGCTCTCTACTGAGCGCGCCGCGGCAGCCATCACCCCCGGCATGCACGGCACCACCTTCGGCGGTGGTCCGCTCGCCTGCGCCGTCGCCATCGCCGTCATCGACGAGATCAAGCGCACCCACCTCCTCGAACACGTCACCGAAGTAGGCACCTACTTCAAAGCCCAGCTCACCCAGCTCGCCCACAAGCACACCTGCATCCGCGAGGTCCGCGGCCTCGGCCTCATGATCGGCGTCGACCTCGACTCCGCCGACCTCGCCAGGACCCTCCTCGCCGCCATGCTCGATCGCCGGATCATCCTCAACCGCACCAGCGACACCGTCCTGCGCTTCCTGCCGCCCTTCATCCTTGAGCGCGCCCACGTCGACACCGCCGTCGCCGCACTCGACGACCTCCTTACCCTGAACACCGTTCCCGCCGGCCAGACCACCGGCCAGCCCGCCTCCGGAGCCGAATTCCATGAGTAGCCATCCCGTCACCGTCCCCCCGCAAGCCATCCTCGGTCCCCTGTCCGACGCCGCCTTCGACGCCGCCACCCGCGAGCTCCAGGGCCGCGATCTCTGCTCCATCGCCGATCTCACCGTCCAGGAGATGGCCGCCATCATGGAGCTCGGCCACACCGTCAAGGCCAGTCCCGCCGCCTTCCGCCACGCCCTCGACGCCCGCCAGATGGTCCTCTTCTTCGAGAAGGCCTCCCTCCGCACCCGCCTCACCTTCGAGGCCGCCATCAACACCCTAGGCGGCAACGCCATCTTCGTCGACCAGACCCAGTCCCCGCTCGGCGAGCGCGAGTCCCTCGCCGACATGGCCCACAACGTCGAGCGCTGGATGTCCGTAATGGTCCTCCGCACCTACGCCCACGACACCATCACCGAGATGGCCGCCTGCTCGCGCGTCCCCGTCATCAACGCCCTCTCCGACCTCGAGCACCCCTGCCAAGCCCTCGCCGACTTCCTTACCCTCGAGGAGCGCTTCGGCACCGCCCAGGGCCTCCACTTCACCTACGTCGGCGACGGCAACAACGTCTGCCACTCGCTCATGCTCGCCGCCGCCCAGCTCGGCGCCCACTGCTCGATCGCGACGCCCAAGGCCTTTGCGCCCAAGCTCGAGATCACCCACAAGGCCATCGAGATTGCCGAGCAGACCGGCGGCAGCATCGCCTTCCACACCGACCCCATCAAGGCCGTCACCGGAGCAGACGCCGTCTACACCGACGTCTGCACCTCCATGGGCTTCGAGCACGAGGCTACCCGCCGCGCCCCCATCTTCAAGCCCTACCAGGTGAACGAAGCCCTCATGGCCCACGCCGAGCCGCATGCCGTCTTCATGCACTGCCTGCCCGCGCACCGCAACGCCGAGGTCACCGATGCCGTCCTCGACGGCCCCCAATCCGTAGTCTTCGAGCAAGCCGAAAACCGCCTTCATGCCCAGAAGGCCATCCTTCTCACTCTCCTCGGCGGAGCCAAGCGCCTCCCCAACATCTCCCCTCGCCGCCGCGTTTAACTTTCTTGTTCTATCTTTGATTGTCATTCCCGAAGGGAATCTTGCGTTTGTCCGTCAGTACCAAAAGGCCACCAGGTAAGGAGCGATGAAATTATGCTGAGCCTTTCGATGCTGTTCGTCTTCTCTGGCTATCTACCATCCACGCATTACGGGAACTCAAAAAGATCATACCTATGCAACTTTGCGAAAGTGACGCAGGTAAACAGTGCTCAAGGAACAGCGGTCCGTTCCAGCCACAGCCCAAACAGCCGAATCATTGACTCACTGAGGAACGGCAGAACTGTCTTTACCTGCGACGAAACCAGGCAGTGGTATCAGATCTATTACAGCGGACCGGGAAGCTCATGTCTTGCCGGTACACGAAGCGGCTTGCCATCAACGCAAACGTTTGACTGTAGATCAGGTTGGGTCATAAGAAAGTACATCGACGTGCTTACTGGGTGAGAGCAGGTACTAAGCGTGGGTTTCTAAGTAGAGCCGTAAGAAGCTGCAGGAGTTGAGGTTATTTTATGTCCGTCATCCTTGAATCGCTCCCCCTCAACCAACGCGTAGGCATCGCCTTCTCCGGCGGCCTCGACACCTCTGCCGCCCTCCACTGGATGAAGCAAAAAGGCGCGATCCCCTACGCCTACACCGCCAACCTCGGCCAGCCCGACGAATCCGACTACGACGCCATCCCCCGCAAGGCGCTCGAGTACGGCGCCGAACGCGCCCGCCTCATCGACTGCCGCCTGCCGCTCGTCCGCGAAGGCCTCGCCGCGCTCCAGTCCGGAGCCTTCCATATTTCGACCGCCGGCGTCACCTACTTCAACACCACCCCCATTGGCCGCGCCGTCACCGGCACCATGCTCGTCACCGCCATGAAGGAAGACGACGTCAACATCTGGGGCGACGGCTCCACCTACAAAGGCAATGACATCGAGCGCTTCTACCGCTACGGGCTCCTCGTCAACCCGTCCCTCAAGGTCTACAAGCCCTGGCTCGACACCCAGTTCATCGACGAGCTAGGCGGCCGCAAGGAGATGTCCGAGTTCCTCATCCGCTCCGGCTTCGACTACAAGATGTCCACCGAAAAGGCCTACTCCACCGACTCCAACCTCCTCGGCGCCACCCACGAAGCCAAGGACTTGGAGCTTCTCACTACCAGTATGAAGATCGTCGCCCCCATCATGGGCTCCGCCTTCTGGCGCGCCGACGTCGACGTCCAACCTGAAGAAGTCACCATCCGCTTCGAAGAAGGCTTCCCCGTCGCCCTCAACGGCCAGGACTTCCCCGACCCCGTCGCCCTCCTGCTCGCAGCCAACACAATCGGCGGCCGCCACGGCCTCGGCATGAGCGACCAGATCGAAAACCGCATCATCGAAGCCAAGTCCCGCGGCATCTACGAGGCCCCCGGCCTCGCCCTCCTCTTCCTCGCCTACGAGCGCCTCCTTACCGGCATCCACAACGAGGACACCCTCGAGCAGTACCGCGACTCCGGCCGCAAGCTCGGCCGCCTCCTCTACCAGGGCCGCTGGTTTGATCCGCAAGCCATCATGCTCCGCGAAGCCGCCCAGCGCTGGGTCGCCAAGCCCGTCACCGGCTCGGTCACCCTCGAGCTCCGCCGCGGCAACGACTACACCATCCTCAATACCGACTCGCCCAACCTGACCTTTGCCCCCGAGCGCCTGACCATGGAAAAGGGCGAGTCCACGTTTTCCCCGCGCGACCGCATCGGCCAGCTCACCATGCGCAACCTCGACATCACCGACACCCGCGCCAAACTCATTACCTACGCCCAAACGGGCCTCCTCACCCTAAGCCAGGGCACCGAAATGCCCAAACTCACCAGCACCACCAAGGAATAACATCATACGGCTCAACTCGTTTGTTACCCTCACATCTATGCAGATCACCGTCCAACTTCCCGATGACCTCGCTCAGCGTCCAGACCCGGCGCGCGAAGCGCTCGAAGCCTTCGCCATTGAGGGGTATCGATCCGGGGCGCTCTCCGCCTACCAAACCCGCCTTCTGCTTGGCTTCGAGACGCGGTACGAGTTGGAGGGCTTCTTCAAGACACATCAGGTTTGGGATTACGCGTATAGCGAGGAGGATTTAGATAAAGATGCGGCAGGATTTCAACGGCGCACATGATTGTCGTGGCAGATACCACTCCGCTGAATTACCTGATCCTGATCGATGAGGTTGATTTACTGCCCGTTCTCTTCGGACGGGTCTTGCTACCGCTGGCGGCTTTTCAGGAGTTGCAACACTCCAGGACTCCTTCTGTAGTGCGGCAATGGATGGCTCACCTGCCGGCATGGCTTGAGGTACGGACAGTCGCCGCAGTTACAAGTCCTTTACTGATGAGTTTGGATTCTGGGGAACGTGAGGCGATCCAACTGGCGCTCGACCTTGGGATCAGCACGGTGCTGATGGATGAGGCCGAGGGCCGGCAGGTAGCCGAAGCACTCAACCTGGAGGTTCGAGGGACGCTGGGTATCCTGGAGCGCGGAGCGAAGCTTGGCAAGCTCGATCTTCGTTTGGCGTTGAGTAAGTTGGAGCAAACCAGCTTTCGCCTGTCGCCCTCAGTCCGGGCCGCATTTCTCAAGCGCAATCTATGAGAAAGAGGAGCCGATCGTCATCGTTTTCTGTTCCATGAACGAATCAATCTAGGTCAAAAGAAATCGGCGTCTACTCTTGTCCTTCTTGGTGTTATTCCCGAAGGAAATCTGCGTATCGTTTGAGGGACCACAACCGTCTCAGGCAAACCTTATGATCCTGTCCACACTTACAAATAGGTCAATTCGCAAAATACTTTGGCGTGCTGCCGGCTGGCTCTTTGGCTTCGTAGCTATCGTCTCGGTCCTCTTCAGCTTTGTTATGTGGTTTCTTGTACCAATTACTTCCCTTGCCCCGGACAGCTCGGAACTCATAGTCAAAACCAAACTGGCCTTTGCTGGACTTCTAGGAGCCGCTGCACTCTTTCTTTTATCTCGCCGTTGCTTCAAGAAGACTCGTCCACAAAAATCTTTGTAGTCGAACGAGAGCGAATATGTCCTCAGAACTCCAACCCACCAAAATGTGGTCCGGCCGCTTCCGCGAGCCCCTCCACCCCGCCTTCGAAGCCTGGCAGCGCTCCTTCCCCTTCGACGTCCGCCTTCTCACCCACGAGATCGCCGCCTCGAAGGCCCACGCCCACGCCATCGCCGCCGCCAACATTCTCACTCCAGCCGAGCTAGCCCAGATGCTCGAGGGCCTCGACGGCGTCGTCCCCCTCTCTCTCCGCGAAGGCGCCCAGCTCACCAACGCCGACCTCCTCGCCGCCGCCTACCGGCAGCACATGCCCGGCACCGCCTTCAGCATCAGCGCCTCTAACGCCATGGTCGCCCTCAACCCACACGCCGAGGACATCCACCACTTCGTCGAGCTCCAGCTCACCAAGCTCCTTGGCCCCCTCGCCCTCAAACTCCACACCGGCCGCAGCCGCAACGAGCAGATCGCTACCGACATGCGGCTCTTCGTGCGCGACGCCATCGACCAGATCCTCGAAGGCCTCAAGAGCTGGTCCCTTTCCTTGATAGCCCTCGCCGAGCAATCCGGCGAGTCCGTCATGCCCAGCTACACCCACCTGCAGCGCGCCGAGCCCGTCTTGATCGCCCATTGGTTGTTGGCCTACATAAGCATGCTCGACCGCGACCTCTCCCGCTTCCTCGACGCCCGTGCCCGCATGAACTTCTGCCCGCTCGGCTCCGGAGCCGTCGCCGGGGCCACCCTCGCGCTTGACCGGCAGATCGCCGCCCAGGCCCTCGGCTTCATCGCCCCGACCCCCAACTCGATCGACGCCACCTCCGACCGCGACTTCATGCTCGACTTCACCCAGGCCTGCAGCACCCTCGGCCTGCACATCTCGCGCTTTGCCGAAGAGCTCACCCTCCACGCCACCGCCGAGTTCGGTTTCCTCGACCTCCCCGAAGCCTTCTCGACCGGCTCGAGCGCGATGCCGCAGAAGAAAAACCCGGACCTCACCGAGCTCCTCCGCGGTAAATCCGCCCGCCTGCTCGGCACCTCCGTCACCCTCGCCACCCTCATCAAGGGCCTGCCCCTCGCCTATAACAAGGACCTCCAGGAAGGCCAGGAGCCCGTCTTTGACGCCGCCGACACCGTCACCGGCATGCTCGCGCTCCTGCCCGACTTCACCCGCGCTCTCCGCTTCCGCACCGCCGTCCAGAAGGCCGCCGCCAAGACCGGCTATCTCAATGCCATGGCCGCGGCAACCTATCTTTCCAACAAGGGCGTCCCCTTCCGCAAGGCCCACGAGATCATCGGCCATGCCGTCCGCCTCGGCCTTGAAACCGGCCGCGAACTCGACGCCCTTACGCTCCCCGAGCTGCAACAGCTCAGCCCCGAGTTCGCGCAAGACTTCTACGCCGCCATCACCCTTGAAGCGACCCTCGACTGCCATGATGTCATCGGAGGCACGGCGCGCACGAGAGTGGCAGAAGCTTTAGTGGCGGCGCGCGCCAGAGTGGCGTTTAATAGTTGAAGGGAGACGCCTTGGCCAGTGCACTCAGTGTAGTTCCGGAGATCAGCGACTCCACCTCGACCTCCTCGTCCAGGCCGCGCGTCGGCGGCGCGCACGTGCGCCAGGCCAAGCTCCAGGACGCTGTCCACCTCTTCGAGCTGGTCAACTCTCTCTCCGGCGACGGCACGCTGCTCCGCCGCAACTATGCCGAAATCTGCGAGAACGTCCGCGACTTCCAGATCGCCGAGTCGGAAGCTGGCATCTTCCTCGGCTGCGGCGCCCTCCACCTCTATGGCCCGCACCTGGCCGAGGTCCGCTCGATCGTCGTCAAGCCCGAAGCCAAGGGCCAAGGCGCCGGCGGCAAACTGCTTCGCGGCCTGCTTGAAGAAGCCGAGTACCAGGGCGTCGCCAGCGTCTGCCTCTTCACCCGCATCCCCGACTTCTTCTTCCACTTCGGTTTCCGCATCTCCGACCGCACCGCGCTGCCCGACAAGATCTACAAGGACTGCCAGACCTGCCCACGCCTCTACGCCTGCGATGAGGTCGCCATGGTTCGCGGTCCGCTGCCCCGCATCGCCGTCCTTGGCCCGACCAAGTTCCCCGAGCCCGAACTCGTCAAGCTCCAGACCTCTGTCATTCCACCACCTGCCCAGCGGTAAGCCTCACCACGCGTGGTAGAAGCCGTCCCGTTCGGCCAAATGTACCGGCGTCTCAAATAATGCTCCGAGCCTCTCCGCCGTCAGCAACTCCGCACGGCTCCCGTCGGCGACAAGCCTTCCCTGCCGCATCAGCAGCACGCGGTCCATCGCCGGGATAATATCCGCCACGTGATGCGTGATCAGCAGTATTGTTGTCCCGGCTTCCGCCAGTTGCATCATCAAATCGCGCAAGGTTTGCTGCGCATACAGATCGAGCGCATTCGAAGGCTCATCGAGCAGCAGACATCCCGAAGACGCCACCAGCGCGCGTCCAATCAAAATCCGCCTCTGCTGCCCGGCCGACATCTCGCCAAACAGTTTTTCCGCCATCATCTCGCCGCCGATGGTCTTCAGCATCGCCTCCGCGCGATCCCGCATCCCGGAGCTGATCTCCAGGTTCGGCCACAGCGTCGAACTCGAAAAAAAGCCGGTCAGGATCGCCTCGCGCCCACTGATCTTCAGCATCGGCTTGCCTGGAATCTCGTTCTGCACCACACCCAGCCGCTTCTTCAGCTCGGTCAAATCCCAGCGCTCGCGCCCAAACAGGCGCACCTTGGTCTCCGGCTTCGCCAGCGGATACAGCTCGCAGGTCATCGTCTTCAGCAGTGTCGATTTGCCGCAGCCGTTTGGCCCAAGAAGAGCCACCTTCTCCCCCGCCGAGATCGTCAGGTTGACGTCTTCGAGCACCGTCCGCCCGCCGCGCACGACGGAGACGCGCTCCAGCTCGAGGAAGGGCTCAGGCATAAATTGAGGGCCACTCCATAGGCTGCTGCAGCCGCCGCTCTAGGATCTTCTCGGCAGGATCAAATCCCGGAATCTCCTTGAGCCAGGCCGCTTGCGCCTCGTAGGCCGCCTCGGGAATCAGCCCGATCAGCTCCCCATCCGCGGTCGCTGTGCCGTGTTCTTGCGCCAGCCGCCGCACGGCCGCATGCACCTCCGGCATCGGCGTCCGCAGGAAGTTGGTCACGTTCATCGACACCTGCGGCCGCCCGTTGGCCAGCACTCCGAGCGCTTTTACCCCATGCATTCCGCCTGAAGCGGCACGCAGGTCGCGCGCAATCGCCCGCGCATGCGAGATATCGGCCGACGGCGGCAGGTAGATGTTGTACGCGATCAGGAACTCCCGCGCGCCCACCGCGCTCGCTCCCGCCGAGAGATGCAGCTCCGGCCCACCTATATCCGGCCGCCGCGACGAATCCTTGAGCACCGCCTCGCGCAAACCTTCGAACTGGCCGCGCCGCACGTCCTCCAGCAGCACCCGGTCCGGGCGGCCCGCCGCCGCGCCGTAGAAGTACACCGGCACTCCGAACCGCCGCCAGATCTGCAGCCCAGCCTGACGCGCCAACGTCGCCGCGTCCGCCAGTGAGATTCCCGAGACAGGCACAAACGGGATCACGTCCGCCGCCCCGATGCGCGGATGCACCCCCGCCTGCGCGGTTAGATCGATCAGCTGAGCCGCCTTGCCCGCAGCCAAGGTGGCAGCCTCGACCACCGCCGCGGGATTGCCGGCGATGGTGACGACGGAGCGATTGTGAGCGCCGTCGAGCGAGTAGTCCAAGAGGCGCACACCCTCGACCCGCATGGAGGCAACAATCTGGCGCACAATCTTTGGATCAGTGCCCTCCGAGAAGTTCGGAACACACTCGAGAATGGGTTCGGAGGACATGCCGTGCGTCTACTTCCACCAGCTATAGCCGAGGGAGAACTGCACACTGGCGTTGACGCCCGGGTTGCGGTCACCGAGCGAGGCCGATGAGATGTGCTCGCCGTTGGCGCTGAAGTCGATGGAACGATTCGGTTGAACGAAGTAGTGGAAGCCGATGCCGCCCTGCGGAGTGAAGTTCCACACGCTGGTCTCGCCGTTGGGCCCGTTCTCGGTGTAATTGGTTATGTCGGTGTTGCCGTAGGACGGGTATTTGTGGTTGGTCCACAATAGCCCGCCCGCGGCCTGAGCCCAGGGCACGAGACGTCCATGGCGGGCAAAGTTCCAGCGCAGGATAATCGGTGTCACCGTTACGCCGTGGAAGGTGCCGCCTACGGTATAGGGCTGCGAGCAGGAGAGCACCGCCGTTCCCGCCACCTGCCGGCAGCTTACCCGCGGAAATACCGGCGTGAACGACTCCCAGTAAGGGAACAGCTCGACGGCATACTCGAAGTTCCCGCGCAGGAGGCCGCTGCCGAAGTTGTTGGTCAGCACGCGGCCGGCATGCACGCCGGCCTGAAGGAAGCGGAATCCATTGCGGTCGTCGGTGATCCCGACCCCGCCCTGGAAGATGACTCCGATGTCCGACGGCTGACGAGACGACGCTGACTCCAGCGGATTCGCCGGCTGATTGACCAGCGCAACCTGCTGCGCCGGCGCGCTGACTAAAGCGAAGACAAAACATAAAGCAGCTAAAGGAATTTTCACTGCGTCAGCCGGCCATCTGTGCTTCATCAAAGTCGAAGTTCGAGTACACGTTCTGCGTGTCGTCGAGGTCTTCGATCGTTTCGAGCAGGCGCATCATAGCGTTGGCCTGTGAGCCTTCGAGCCGGGTGTAGGTGCTGGCGATCTTCGTGACCTCGGCCGTCTCGGTCTTGATCTTGGCGGCCTTGAGGGCATCGCTGACCGGCTCAAAATCCTTGGGATCACACAAAATCTCCCAATAGTCGCCTTCATCGTTCAGATCTTCGGCTCCGGACTCGAGCACAATCTCCATCAGCTTATCTTCGTCGGCAGCGTCCTTCTCGATCGAGAAGACGCCCTTCTTCGAGAACATCCAGGAGACCGCGCCTTCCGCGCCCAGGTTGCCGCCGTTCTTTGAGAAGGCGTGACGGATCTCCGAGACTGCCCGGTTCTTATTGTCCGTCAGCACGTCGACAATGATCGCCACGCCGCCGGGACCGTAGCCCTCATAGGTGATCTCGTCATAGGAGAGGCCTTCCAGCTCGCCGGTGCCGCGCTGGACGGCGCGCTTGATATTGTCCGCCGGCATGTTCTCCGCCTTCGCAGCAAGGATAGCGGTGCGCAGCCGCGGATTGCCGTCCGGGTCGCCTCCGCCGGACTTGGCGGCGATGGTGATCTCCTTAATCAGACGGGTGAAGACCTTGCCGCGCTTGGCATCGGCGGCGCCCTTCTTGTGTTTGATGGTCGCCCATTTACTGTGGCCGGACATGTTCTACCTCAGAGGAAAAATGGCGCGGGGCAAGGCTCGCGCGACTTACGGATTTTAGCAGGTGCAAGCCGTCCGGTGCGTGCGTCCACGGCTGGGTGTGCCGGTCAGACAAGCTCCGGGGCAAACAGGTCCCGCTCCGTCTCGCGTCGCCGGATCAGCCGCGCCGAGACGCCATCCACCAGCACCTCCGCCGGCCGCGGACGCGTGTTGTAGTTCGAGCTGAGACTCATCCCATAAGCCCCCGCATCCAGGATCGCAAGCAGGTCCCCCGGTTTGACCGGCGGCAGATCGCGGTCGCGCGCAAAGAAGTCTCCGGACTCGCAGACCGGCCCTACAATATCCACCACCCGCTTCTGCGCTGCTCCGGCTTGGCGAACCGGCAGGATCTGGTGGTGCGCCTGGTAGAGCGCCGGACGAATCAGGTCGTTCATGCCCGCATCGGTGATCACAAACGTCTTCTCGCCATTCTTCTTGACGTTCAGCACCGTGGTGACCAGCGCCCCCGCCTGCGCCACAAGGAAACGTCCCGGCTCAATCAGCAGATGAAGACCAAGGCCGGCGGTTGCCGAGAGGACCTGCTTCGCATAGGCAGCCACGGCAGCCGCGGGGTCGAACGGACCGTCCGTGTACTCGATCCCGAGGCCGCCTCCGGCATCGATGTATGCGAGGCTAAGCCCATCCGCCTGCAGCTCGCGCACCAGGGTGGCCACCCGGTCGAGCGCCGCTCCGAAAGGATCGACCGCCCGGATCTGCGATCCGATATGCACGCTCACCCCGGCCGGGATCAGCCACTTCGAGCGTGCCGCCCTCCGGTAGATCGCGCGCGCGGAGTGAATGTTTACCCCGAACTTATGCGCGCTCAGCCCCGTCGAGATGTAGGGGTGCGTCTCGGCGAAGACGTCCGGGTTGACGCGCAGTGAAAATCGGGCTGGAAGCTTCAGCAACTCGGCACGATCCGCGATCAATCCAAGCTCCGCTTCCGACTCCACATTGAACAGCAAAATGCCGGCGCGGAGGGCGGCGTCGATCTCCGGGATCTGCTTGCCCACACCCGCAAAGACGGTCTTTGCTACCGCTCGTTTGGCGGAGCGCACCACCCGCGCAAGCTCTCCGCCGGAGACGATGTCAAAGCCCGCACCGTGGGCGGCCAGCAGCTTGATCAGGGCCAGCGAGGAGTTCGCCTTTATCGCGTAGCAGATGGTGTGCGGCGCCGCAGCAAGCGCCTCTTGAAACAACGCGAGCCGGCTGAGGATGTGCTGCTGGGAGTACACGTACAGGGGCGTCCCATGTGCCTCGGCCAGGCTGGACAACGAGAGGTCGTCGCAGCACAGCAGGCGTTTTCGGTAGGTAAAAGGGCGTGGTTCAATGGCGGTCGCTGCGATGGGAAAGCTCCTCAGGCAAAGCTGGCAGTGCGGCTTATAGTCACGCGGGAGAGCCCGTCCGGCCGCCGGCAGGAAGCGCGTACTGCGCCTCCGGAAGCAGCAGCCACGCCGCCACGTAGACCAGAATACCGACTCCCGTGGTCAGGAAGGTGAAGACCGCAAACAAGATTCTCACCAGATTGACATCCCAGCCGTAGAAGAGAGCGATCCCGGAGCAGACACCGGCAATCATGCGCGGATGGCGAGGCCGGACCAGGCGTCTCCGCATCAGGCTCCCCGGCTGCTGGGCAGCGACGCCGCAGAAGGAACAGAAGTTTGAGTCCAATGCCGATGGATGGCCGCAATGCAGGCATAACATGACAAAAATCCTCCAGACAGCTGACATCGTTCGCGCCGGCTGTACCTAAGTCTACGCGGGCAGCCGGGCGGAAGTTCCATGGCCGTCGCGCGGAAAATGCGTCACCGGTCACGCATGGGCGCCATGAAAGCGCGGCAGCGTAAACGTGAAGACGGAGCCTTTGCCCGGCTGACTGGTGACATGAATCGTGCCGCCGTGAGCCTCGGCGATGGCGCGGCAGATCGCCAGACCCATGCCCGTGCCGGAGGTGCTCTGCCGGCGGTTGCGAGCGCGATAGAACTTGTCGAAGATCAGCGACTGCTCCATCGGATCGATGCCTGCGCCGCGGTCCGCAACCGAACAGGAAACCTCCGCGCCGCGCAGCTCGGCAGAGATGAAGATCGGCGCTCCCGGCGCGGAGTATTTGGCGGCGTTCTCGAGCACGTGGCCCAGCATCTTTTCCAGCCACAGCGGGTCCGCTTCGATCTGCGGGAAGTTCTCCGGCAGGTTGACCTGCACCGGATGCGCCGTCAAGGCCGTCTTATTGGCCTCAAGCGACGCCTCCACAATCGAGGACAATCGCTGCGGCGAGAAGGTCATCCGCACCTCCTGCGTGTCGAGCTGTGCCATCTCGACCGCCTGCGCGACAAGCCGGTTCAGCCGGTCGCTCTCCTCGTCGATGACCGTGAGCAGATCCTGCGTGATCTCCGGCCGCAGCTTCGACGTCAGCAGCGTGCTGACAGACGCTTTGATCGAGGTCAGCGGCGTCCGCAGCTCATGGGTGATCGAATCGAGCATCAGCCCGCGCAGCCGCTCGGACTCCTTCGCCGCCTCCGCGCGGGTCACCTCGTCGATGGCGCTTGAACGGTCAAGGGAGATCGAGACCAGGCCGCCCAGCGCGTCCAGGCTTTGGTGCGAAAGATGAACCCCCCGCAGCATCAACAAGCCGCGCGGCTTCACTCCGACCCGCAACGGGATGACCGCCTCCTGAGCGGAGTTCGACGAGATGATTCCCGCCGAGTGCGAGAGCTCTTTGAGCTCCTCGTTCGAGAGCTGCGCGGTCCAGTCGGCGCCCGAGCGATAAATGCGATCTCCATCCAACAGATAAAACAGCACCGCCTTCGCTCCGCTGGCCAGAGCAACGGAGGACGGAATGGAGTTGGTCAGCTGGACCAGCTCATCGGTCTGCAGCAGCGCCCGGCTCAACCGGTAGAGAATCTCGAGCTCGGCCTGACGCGCGCGCGAATCCTGCGACTCCTGCCGGATGCGGTTCGACATGCGGCTGGCAAAGATGGACGAAGCAAGAAAAGTAAAGAGGGCGACGACGTTTTGCGGGTCCGCGATGGTGAAGTGTCCGACCGGGGGAAGAAAGTAGTAGTTGTAGCATCCGCCCGCGGCAAAGGAGGCAGTCACGGCATAGCGAAGACCCCAGCGCGCCGCAAGGAACAGCACGTAAAGCAGCAGCGTCAGGGCGACGGTCGTCGGGTTCGCATGGAAGATCGTGCGATAGAAGGTTACAATCCCGGCTAGAGCGGCAGCAGCGCCCAGCCCACGCGCGAACGCGATCATACGTTTCGAGTGCACAAGCGAGATTCTACGACGATGAAGGAAAGCACGGCTCCAAAGAAGCGACCGGAAGACTGGCTGGAGAAGGCCGAGGCGGCCGACCTGTCACGCGGGCGCTTTAAGATTTTCCTCGGCTACGCTCCTGGTGTGGGCAAAACCTTTAGCATGCTGAGCGAAGGGATCCGGCGCAAGAACCGCGGCGAGGACGTGGTGATCGGCATCGTTGAGACGCACGGCCGCTTGGGAACAGCTGAAGTAGCAGGCAAGCTCGAACGGATTGCCGTACGGGAGATCGATTACAAAGGCACGCTCTTTACCGAGATGGATCTGGACGCTATTCTGGCGCGGCGGCCGCAGGTCGCCATCGTGGACGAGCTGGCCCACACCAACATTGAGGGCAGCCGGCATGCCAAGCGGTATGAGGACGTCTTCGATCTGCTGGACGCAAAGATCGATGTTGTCTCCACCTTGAACGTGCAGCACATCGAAAGCCTAACGCCGCGGGTACAATCGCTGACCGGCATCACGGTACGGGAGACGGTTCCGGACTGGGTGCTCGACCGCGCCGACGAGATCGTGATGAGCGATCTGACGCCGGAAGCCCTGGCTGAACGCATGCGACGCGGAGACATCTACCCTGCGGAACGCGTCGAACGCGCGCTCGCCAACTTCTTCCGGCGCGGCAATCTGATCGCTTTGCGCGAGATGGCTCTGCAGCGCGTCACGCGGGCAGTCGACCGGACGCTCGATCAGTACGTCAAGCTGAAGCAACTGGGCGCGCATTGGACGGTGGCCGAAAAGATCGCCGTATGCATCAGCACCAATCCCTCCGGCCGCGACCTGATTGCCCGCGGAGCACGCCTTGCCCAGGGCATGGACGCGGAACTCTTCGTGCTGCACCTGGACAGCGATACGATTCTTCAGGAAGACGAGCGGCGCGGCCTCGAGGACAACCTGCTCTTTGCCGAGAACCTGGGCGCGCATATTGTGCGGCTCAAAGGCACCAACGTGGCGACCGCGACAGCGCAGTTTGCCAAAGAGCAACGCATTACACAGGCGATCTTCGGCAGCTCGGCTCTGCTGGGCTTGAAGAAGTACCTCTACTTCTGGGAGATCGCCCGCTTTGTCTCCGCGGCGCCTCATGTGGATCTGCATATCGTGACGAAGGAGACGCCCTGATGCAAACGCCGCGCCCGGTCACGCGCGACCAGCAACGGATTCTGCTGGTCGATGATGAACGGCAGATCACGCGTGTCCTGCGCAGCTCGCTTGAAAGCCAGGGTTATGAGGTAGCCATCGCCCACGATGGCGAAGAGGCTCTGCGAGCCTATCCACAGTTTGCGCCGGACCTGGTCATCACGGATCTTGCCATGCCCAACATGGATGGAGTGGAGCTGACGAAGGCGATTCGGAAGCTCGGCGCAACTCCGATTCTCGTGCTCTCGGTACGGGAGCAGGACGCCTCCAAGGTGCAGGCGCTCGATTTTGGCGCGGACGACTACATAACCAAGCCCTTCAGCACACCCGAGTTGCTGGCCCGGGTACGCGTGCAGCTGCGGCGGAAGCGGGATCCGCAAGAGACGCCTGTTCCGAGCAGAGTCGTCGAAGGCGATTTCGCGATCGACAGCGAAGCGCACCGCGTGCTGATCCGCGGCGCGGAGGTCCACCTCACGCCCAAGGAGTTCGATCTTCTGCTGCTGCTCGCGCGCAACACCGGCCGTGTGCTCACCCATCGCACCTTGCTTACCTCAATCTGGGGTCCCACCGGCAGCAACCAGCCGGAGTATCTGCGCGTCCTGATTGCGCAGCTGAGAAAAAAGATCGATAGAGCGGAGGGCAACAGTTACATCGAAAGCGAACCCTGGGTGGGCTATCGCTTTCGCGCCGTTAACGATGCACTTACATCTTCTTAACAGCTTTCCTACGGACTTCCTATGGCTGCCTCGCTACAACTATGAAGTGAGGTTTGTTCTTATGTTTGGTAGATTGGTGGTTCTCGGGCTCGTGTGTGCAACAAGCTCGCTGGGTGCGCAAACAAATACAAAGATTGCCGATGACAGCTCCGCGGTAATGCTGGGCAATATTCATGGAACGGTGCATCGGGCAGATGGACTCTCCGGTATCGGACAACAGCTCATCCTCCGGCACTCCGACGGCACCAATCCTTTGCTGGTCACCGCAAACGCTCATGCAGAGTTCCAGATTGCGGGACTCCTGCCGGGCAGCTATGAGATTGCGCCGGCTCATGCGGCCGGCGATCCGGTCACAGTTGAGGTGATTTCCGGCAGCGACGCGGAAGCGGAGGTCCTGGTGCAGGACCGCGCAGCCGCTAAAACTGCAGAGCCGGCCAAGCCGCCGCTCGACAACAGCTTCTTTCATCGGCTCGGACGCGCTTATGTTGCGGACTGGTCGGGGACAGCCCCGAGCCAAGTCACGACAGAAACTCGCCGAGGTACGCCTGCTCCTCTGCCCTCACCTCCATTCCCAGCGTCTGATTGGCCGATTGGCGGAACCAACGTCATTGGATCGATCGATGGACAGTCCTATCCACTCATGCAAGCTCTGGATGAGAACAAAGGACGAAACAAAATTTTTGGTTGGGTCGAAGTGGGAGCGAACGGCTCCACAAACAACAAAACAAATGCCAGCAAAGGCATCCCATCGAACTTTCCCTCGGCCTACGATGAGTACGCGAACACGATCCAGCTGGATCAAGCGGCGCTCTACTTTGATAAGTACATCGACACAGCCCAGAAAGACCACTTCGATTGGGGATATCAGCTTACTTTGCTCTACGGCGTAGACTACCGCTTCACTACCGCTCATGGCATTCTAAGCCAGCAATTGCTGCTGAAAAATAATCAGTACGGTTTTGATCCGGTGATGTTTTATCTTGATTTTTACTTCCCCAAGATCGCGCAAGGCATGACGCTGCGAGTAGGACGCTATATATCTCTTCCGGATATTGAAGCGCAGCTTGCGCCGAACAACTACAGCTACTCTCACTCTATTCTCTATACCTTCGATTGCTACACGCAGACCGGCGCCGTCGCAAGCGTGAAGTTTAATGATCATTGGACGGGCCAGGCGGGCATCTCTGCCGGTTGTGACACTGCCCCCTGGACGACGGATGCGAAATTAACTGGCACCTTCTGTCTGCAATATCAATGGTCGAATGGAAGCAATGACCTCTACACGTGTGCAAACAGTGTCAATGACAGCAAATATGCCTATAACAATCTCGCCGCTTACTATGAGACGTGGTACCACAAATTCAATGCGACCTGGCATACGGACACTGAAATGTGGTATCAGTACGAGAAACAAACGCCAAACATGTACTGGTTTGACGCAGTAAACCAAAATACATTTTCAGGCCAGTATGCTCCGACCGCGCAGACTCCGTGGCCGGAGACGACCTACAGCCGGATTCAGAACAATGCCAATGCGGCTCCACCGATCAACCTAAATTCAGGAGCAGTCTGCCAGGATCCACGCTTGCCGGCTTCTCGTCAGCAGGCGCGGTGTTATGCTCCGGAACTTGCAATCACCAATTATGTTGAGCATAATTTTTGGCATAACTCTGCCTCTCTCAACATTCGCAATGAGTGGGTCAACGACATCAAGGGCCAACGCACCGGTACGCCAGCCAAGTATGAAGAACATATGGTCGGGTTCGACTTCTGGGCTGGATCTACCGTGACCTTCCGGCCGGAGGTGAGCTATACGCATGCCTATGCCAAATATGGGGTGACGGCGCTCGACATCGAACCAGGCGCGGCGATCTCAAATCTTGAAGCTGTTTCCCAGGGAGCCGCGCCAAATCCCCTTGGGTTGGGCAAAACGCAAGCTTTGACGTTCGCCGCCGACCTCATCTTTCACTTCTAAACAGTTGTGTGGCCATCCTGGCGGTGGCCACACAGCTTCTTGCAGCGATCCTGAACGGGAATACTATGGCAGACATACTCTTCGTTGTGCTTACTCTGCTTTGCTTTGGAGTCGCTCGTGTCTATGTTCTAGGCTGCGACCACCTGAAAGGAAAGCCGAAAAATGGTTGAGAACGTGATCCTCCTGCTACTTTCTCTCGCTCTCATGGTTTATCTCGTCTTAGCCTTGTTGCGTCCGGAGAAATTCTAATGACGAGCAATGGCTGGTTTCAGATTTTATTGTTCTTCTTTCTAATTCTGGCACTCGCGCGTCCGATGGGCACCTATCTGACCAAGGTATTCGAGCGTCGCGGCACCTTCCTGGACTGGCTGTTCGTTCCCCTCGAACGGGCGCTTTACCGGGTTACCGGCGTACAGCCTGATGAAGAGATGCGCTGGAGCGAGTACCTCATCTCCATGCTGGTGTTCAGTGCGGCGACGGCTCTGCTGACGTACGCCGTAGAGCGCATGCAAGCCTTGCTTCCGTGGAACCCGCAGAAGCTGGCAGGCGTCGCTCCGGATCTAGCCTGGAACACGGCCGTTTCGTTTACGACCAATACGAACTGGCAGGCCTACGTGCCGGAATCGACCATGAGCTATCTGACCCAGATGCTCGGGTTGGCGACGCATAACTTCTGGTCGGCCGCGGTTGGTCTCGCCCTAGCCATTGCCTTCATTCGCGGCATCGCCCGCCGCGAGATGAATACGCTCGGAAACTTTTGGGTCGACATGACACGCGGGATCCTTTGGGTGCTGCTGCCGATCGCCTCGATCTTCGCGATTGTGCTGGTGTCCCAGGGCGTCATCCAGAACCTGCATCCCTACAACACGGTGAAGCTGGTCGAAGCGCAGAAGGTCTCTACGACTGGAGCGGATGGAAAAATGACTACCAGCAATGTAACCACGCAGACGATCGCGCAAGGACCGATTGCTTCGCAGGAAGCGATCAAGATGCTGGGTACCAATGGCGGCGGCTTCACGAATGCCAACAGCGCGCATCCGTTTGAAAACCCCACGCCATTTACGAATTTTCTTGAGATGCTTTCGATCTTCCTGATCCCGGCCGGCCTTACGGTCACGCTGGGCCAGATGACGGGCAGCCCGAAGCATGGCTGGGCCGTATTTGCGGCTATGTCGGTGCTCTTCGCCGTGGGTGTCGTCACGTGCTACTCGGCGGAGGCGCGCGGAAATCCGCTGATGAGCGGCGTCAATCAGCACGTGTCCGCAACGCAGGCCGGCGGCAACATGGAAGGCAAGGAGGTGCGTTTCGGCATTGCCGATACGGCGCTGTTTGCGACCACGACGACCGATGCGAGCTGCGGCGCTGTGAACGGCATGCACGACTCGTTCACGCCGCTCGGCGGCCTGGTCCCGCTGGTGAATATCCTGCTCGGTGAGATCATCTTCGGCGGCGTCGGCGCGGGCATGTACGGCATGCTCATCTTTGTGGTGCTTTCGGTGTTTATTGCCGGCTTGATGGTCGGCCGCACGCCTGAATATCTGGGCAAGAAGATCGAAGCGTACGACATTCAAATGGCGATGCTTTATCTGCTCATCTTTCCGTTGATCATCCTGGGCTTCGCGGCTGTCTCCGTGCTTTCGCCGAGCTTCGGGCTTTCGAGCCTGAACAATCACGGGCCGCATGGCTTGTCGGAGATCCTTTATGCGTATGCCTCGGCTACAGGAAACAATGGCTCCGCGTTTGCCGGGCTCAATGCAAATACGCACTGGTATAACACCACTCTAGGTTTGGCGATGTTCATCGGCCGCTTCCTGATGCTGATCCCGATGCTGGCGTTGGCAGGCAATCTGGCGAGCAAGAAGACGGTGCCGGCGACATCGGGAACCTTCCCGGTGACGACACCGCTGTTCACGACGCTGCTCACCGGAGTCATCGTGATCGTCGGCGCGCTGACGTTCTTTCCCGTGCTGGCCCTGGGCCCTGTGCTCGAACACCTGCTGATGGCGGCAGGCCAAAGCTTCAAGTAAGGAGAGCGCAGATGGCATACGCGAACAATAAGAGCAAGTCGCTGTTTGACCCGAAGATCATGAAGCGCGCGGGCGTGGATGCGCTGGTCAAGCTGAATCCGACCACCATGATGAAGAATCCGGTCATGTTTGTTGTGGAGGTCGGCTGCGTGCTGACGACGGTGCTGCTTGTAGCAGATCAGCTCCGTCATCAAGGACACTTCCGCTTCGACCTGCAGATCACGTTGTGGCTTTGGTTTACCGTTTTGTTTGCGAACTTCGCCGAGGCGATGGCGGAAGGGCGCGGCAAAGCGCAAGCGGACGCGCTGCGCAAAGCCAAGTCGGAGACGACGGCATACGTTGTGACGAAGAACGGTGTCGAAGAGCGGCCCAGCTCGCAGCTGCGTGCGGACGACGTGGTGAAGGTCGCCGCGGGCCAGATGATTCCGGGTGACGGCGAAATTACCGGTGGCGTGGCCAGCGTGGACGAGTCGGCCATCACGGGCGAGTCGGCACCGGTGATTCGCGAAGCGGGCGGGGATCGCTCGGCGGTGACCGGCGGCACGCGGGTGCTCTCGGATGAGATCACCATTCGCATCACGTCGAACCCGGGCGAGACCTTTCTCGATCGCATGATCTCGCTGGTCGAGGGCGCGGAGCGGCAGAAGACGCCGAACGAGATTGCGCTCAACATCCTGCTGGCAGGGTTGACGATTATCTTTCTCCTCGCGGTGGTGACCCTGCAGCCGTTCGCTATCTACTCGGGCGCTCCGCAGACGGTCTTTGTGCTGATCTCGCTTCTGGTGTGCCTCATTCCAACAACTATCGGCGGGCTGCTTTCCGCTATCGGCATCGCCGGCATGGACCGCCTGGTGCAGCACAATGTGCTGGCCACCTCAGGCCGCGCGGTCGAAGCGGCGGGCGACGTGAACACGCTGCTGCTTGATAAGACGGGCACGATCACGATCGGCAACCGGCAAGCGAGCGAATTTGTGCCGGCGCCGGGTGTGTCGAACGATCAGTTGGCTGATGCCGCGCAGCTGTCTTCGCTGCCGGACGAGACGCCGGAGGGCAGGTCGATCGTCGTGCTGGCCAAGGAGCGTTACCAGCTGCGCGGGCGGGAGCTGGCTCAATTGAATGCGCAGTTCGTACCGTTCAGTGCAACGACCCGTATGTCTGGCCTGGATATGGATGGGCGCAGCATCCGCAAAGGCGCGGTGGATGCGATTGCGCGCTATCTGCAGGAGCAGGGCTCGGATCTGCCGGCCGAGGTTCGGGAGTCGGTGGAGACGATCTCGCGCAGCGGAGGAACGCCGCTGGTTGTCGCCGAGAACGGCCATGCGCTGGGCGTCATCCACCTGAAGGACGTGGTCAAGGGTGGTATGAAGGAGCGGTTCGAGCAGCTGCGGTCGATGGGCATCCGCACCGTGATGATTACGGGCGACAATCCGCTGACCGCGGCAGCGATTGCGCGAGAAGCGGGCGTGGACGATTTCCTAGCCGAGGCCAAGCCGAAAGACAAGATGGACCTGATCCGGCGCGAGCAGGCCGAAGGCAAGCTGGTGGCGATGACCGGCGACGGAACCAACGACGCGCCGGCGCTGGCACAGGCCGATGTAGGCGTGGCGATGAACTCGGGTACCCAGGCAGCGAAGGAGGCCGGCAATATGGTCGACCTGGACTCGAATCCGACCAAGCTGATCGAGATTGTTGCCATCGGCAAGCAGCTGCTGATGACCCGCGGCGCGCTGACGACGTTCTCCATTTCAAACGATGTGGCGAAGTACTTTGCCATTATTCCGGCGATGTTCGCGGGCGTGTTTCCGGTGTTGAATACGTTGAACGTGATGCGGCTGCACTCGCCGGAGTCGGCAATTTTGTCCGCGGTCATCTTCAATGCGCTGATCATCGTTGCGCTGATTCCACTGGCGCTGCGCGGTGTCTCGTATAAGCCGATGTCCGCGGCGGCGCTGCTGCAGAAGAACCTGCTGGTGTATGGGCTTGGAGGGATCATTGTGCCCTTCATCGGGATCAAGCTGATCGACCTGGCGATTACCGCGGTTCATCTTGCCTAACGAGGAGCTTCGAATGAAAAAGCATATTGTTACTGCCCTGCTCTACACGCTCGTCACTGGCTTGCTACTCGGCATCGTCTATCCGCTTTTGATCACCGGGGTGGCTCATGTGTTTTTCCGCAACAAGGCGGACGGGCAGTTGATTTATGACAAGGCGGGTCAGCTTCAGGGCTCGAAACTGATCGGCCAGCCGTTTACCGGGGCGAGCTACTTTCATAGCCGGCCCTCGATGGCGGGCACGGGGTACGATGCGCAGGCGTCCGGCGGCTCCAACCTGGGGCCGACCAGCCAGGTGCTGCTGGACCGGGTGGCTCAAAGCGTGGCGGCGGAGGGCAAGCGGGGCGATGTGCCGGTGGACCTGGTGACCGCGTCGGGCTCGGGACTCGACCCGGACATTACGCCGGCGGCGGCGTACTTCCAGGTGGAGCACGTGGCCAGGGAGCGCGGGCTGAATCCGGACCAGGTGCGGTCGCTAGTAGCGGCGCACGTTACGCCGCGGGAGTTCGGCGTGCTGGGTGAGCCGCGGGTGAATGTTCTTGCGCTCAACCTAGCGCTCGATGAGGAGAGTTCCGCGAAGGGTACTCGGTAGTTTTGTCAGGTACTCCCCTCCCCCCCTGTTTTGACCTAAAGTCTTGATGGTAGGCAGGTTAAGTCCGGACTTCCTTGTCACAAGTCCGGATTCAGAAAAGTGGTGCGCGGTGAAGAGTAAGTGCGAAAGACAACTACGATTCTGGCTTCTCTCTTTATTATAAAGAACTGGCCGGGGTGATTGCGCCAACTCTTTTCAGAGACTAAGTCTTTCCGATTGAGGGACTTATGAGGAATGCAGGACGTCGCGGGTCTTGACACGTACGTGGATGCTGAATGTCAGGGAGTCTGTTTGCCTAGGTGAAGCTGGAGGCCGGCCTCGGCGAAGATGGGGGCGCCGAGGGTCAGGATGGGAGTGCGGGAGACCTGCTGGCGACGGTCGGTGAGGTTCTGGGCGAGAACCTCGAAGGTGATGCGGCGGCTCAGGGAGCGGCGGTAGGAGGCGTCAAGCTGAAAGAAGCCGGCGAGGGGGAACTGGTTGGCGGTGTCATCGAAGGCTTGTCCGCTGGCGCGCGCGGCGAGCGTGGCCTGGCCCCAACGGGGGCTGTCCGATCGCAGTTGGGCGGTGAAGGACTGGCGCGGAACCTGCGGGATCCAAAGGCCGACGAGCGAGGGCTGGACGGAGAATTTGGTGACGGTGGCGTCGGCGTACTGATAGCCAACGTTGGCGGACACAGCCTTTCCGGGACGCCAGGCGAGGGCGAGCTCGACGCCCCGGCTGCGGATCTGGCCCAGGTTTTCGCGCTGCTCGGTGAGGGTGGTGGCCGTCTGGGCGATCTCGACGGCGGAGACGGGCCGGTTGACGATGGTCCAGAAGTAGGTGGCTTGCAAGGCGAAGGGCAGGCGCGGGATGGGCTCGAGGGAGGCGCCAAGCTCCCAGCCGGTGCCGCGCTCAGAGACGAGGGAGGCGTTGGGCAGGGTGATTTCCTGGCCGACCTGGCCGGTACGGTAGAGCTCGTTGAAGTTGGGGGTGCGGAAGGCGCGGAAGCCGCTGGCGTGGACGGTAACGTGAGGGCTGAGAGCGCGGACGAGACCCAGGCGGGGGCTGAGGACAATTTCGGTGCGGTCCGGTGGAGTGGCGCGGGTGAGTGTGGCGGAGGCGAGGGTGGTCTGGACGATGCTGAGGTTGGAGGCGCGATCGGCGCGGAGGGACGCTGCACCGGACCAGCCGCCGTGCGAGCCGAGCAGCTCGCCGAAGCCGCCGAAGAAACGCTGGCGGGCGGAGACGTCCTGGAGCCCGTTAGGTAGACCGTTGGCGATTGGGGTTTCGTTGTCGCTGGCGCGGAGGTCGCGCAGGTCCGCACCGGTGACGAGGGCGATGGGGCCGAGCTGGAGGGTGGCGTCTCCGGTTGCGCCGAGCTCCTGGGTGTGGACTCGCTGAAGGCGGGTGAGGGTTTCCGTGCTGCGGCTGGGGGCGATGGAGGAGAAGCTCTGGCGGTAGCCCTCGTCGGAACCGAAGAGGCGGGCGCGGGCGATGACCGGTGATTGCGCGGGGGTGTCAAAGCCACCGAGATAGCGCCAGAGGCGGGTGGCGTTGGTCTGGAGGGGGGTGCCATTGTTGCGGGTTTCGTCGAGGAGATTGCCGGTCAGGAAGAATCGCTGGTTGGGGAAGGTGCGGCGGCCGAGCTCGGTGCGGTAGCTTTGGCTGCGAAGGTTGGCGGGGACGTCGACTGCGCCGGCGAGCGAAGGGGCGGTGACGAGATAGCCGGCGGTATGGATGGATTCGCCTGCGGCGAGGACGGCGAGCGGGGTGAAGACGCGGGTGGCGAGGGAGGAGATGTCGGAGGTCGCCTCGGAGCCTCCCATGCCGGAGAGGTCGAAAGTGGAAGCAGGGGTGGAGGCGGGGCTGGAGTCTCTGGGCGCGACGGGGAGGACGTCGATGACGCCGCCGAGGGCGCTGGAGCCGTAGAGGTCGGAGCCGCCTCCGGTGACGAGGGTAACGGCCTGGATGGTGCTTTGGGGCTGCTCGGACCAGTGGATGTAGCCGCCGAAGGGGTCGTTGAGCGGAGCGCCGTCTTCGAGGACGAGGGTGCGGCTGGCGGCGGTGGAGCCGAGGCCGCGGAGGGAGATGCCCTCGCTGGTGGGATTGGCGATGCGGGAGGGCGCGCGGCGGTAGAGCTCGAAGCCGGCGTGCTGGCGGAGGGACTCGTCGAGGGTGACGGCGGGGTAGTCATGAAGGAGCTGGGGGGAGAGGCGGAAGACAGTCTTGGCGGTCTCGCCGAGAGGGGACGAGGAGCGGGTGGCGGTGACGGTGATCTGGTCGGAAATCGGGGCGGTGGATTGCGGAGGTATGGCGGTTTGGGCGTGAGCCGCGGTGGGAAGGAAGAAGGCGGCGACGGAAAAGGTGCGGCGCAGGGGTGCTCCTTTTTGCTGGTGATCTGACGGCAGAACTTCGAGGTGAAGCGATGGCGGGGCGTTGGATCATATTAAGGCCGCAGGGTTTGGCGTCCTTGGATAGTAGATGCAGGTGATGCAGACCGTGCGGGCGAGATACGGTACGACCGCGCTCGCTACAACTAACTTGGGATGGTTAAAGGAAGAGACGCAGTGGAGACTAGGGAGGAGAGTAGAGGTGCGTCCGGCCGGCACGTAAAGGAGGGGGAGGCTTGGAGTCTGTGGCGCTAATCGACGGCCCGGTTCTTGGGGATGCGGCGGGACAGGCGGTTGCGGCGCCGGCACAACTGGAGATGGGGAAGCTGCAGTCCACGGCGCTGCGGGCGACGGTGTGGACCGTGGTGTCTTATGGCGCAACCCAGGCCTTGCGGGTGGTCAACAGCCTGATCTTGACACGGCTCCTGGCGCCGGCAGCCTTTGGCCAGATCACGCTGGTGACGACGCTGATGGTGGGAATCGCGCTGTTGTCCGATATTGGGCTTGGGCCGAGCGTGATCCAGAGCGCGCGCGGGGACGAGCCGGAGTTCCTGAATGCGGCCTGGACGCTGCAGGCGGTGCGCGGAACTGGCTTGTGGCTGGTGGCGCTGCTGCTGACCTGGCCGGCGGCTGCGGTGTATCACGATGCGTCTATGCGGCGGGTGCTACCGGTGCTGGCGATGACGCTGCTGATCTCCGGATTCAACAGTACGAACCTGCTGACGCTCTCCCGGCACATGGGGGTGCGGCGGCTGTTTTTGCTGGACTTCAGCTCGCAGCTGGTTTCGCTGGCGGTGACGGTGACCTGGGCGTGGTTTTCGCCGACGGTGTGGGCGCTGGTGGGCGGCAATCTGGTCTCGACGCTCTACCGGCTGGGGTTGAGCCATCATCCGGCGGTGGCGCCGGGCATGCGCAATCGGCCTGCCTGGGACAAGGAGTCTATTCGCGAGATTCTCCATTTCGGCAGATGGATCTTTCTCGGGACGGCCTTTTACTTTTTTGCTTCGCAGGCGGACAAGCTGATTTTGGGCAAGTACGTGACTTTAGCGATGCTGGGAGTGTACGGGATTGCGTTTCAGATTTCAGACGTGCCGCGGTCGGTGATCAACTCCTTTGCGAACAAGGTGGGCTACCCGTTTGTCTCGAAGATCATTCACCTGCCGATGGCGGAGTTTCGCGGCCAGTTTTTGCGCTATCGCCGGTACGCGCTGCTGGCCGGAGCGGTGCTGCTGAGCGCGATGGTGAACTGGGGCGATCTGCTGATTTTGAAGCTATACAAGCCATCGTATGCGGAGGCAGCCTGGATGGTGCCGATCCTGGCGATTGGGCTTTGGCACACGCTGCTCTACCAGACCAGCAGCCCGGTCCTGTTTTCCTTGGGGAAGTCGAAGTACAACGCGGTGGGCAATGGCATTTATTGCGCGACGATGCTGACGGCGATCCCGCTGGCGCTGCACGTCTGGGGGTTACGGGGGGCGGTATGGGCGGTTGCCGGGGGCGATTTGCCGTTGTACGCGGTATTTCAGTTTGGGGCGACCCGCGAGGGAGTCAAGCCTTTGCGCCAGGATTTCTGGATGACGCTGATTTTTGTTACTTTGCTCGGTTTGGAATTTGCGGTGAGGCACGCACTCAGGTAGTGGGAGTCCGCTGACCCGCAAGCGGTATTCCCATACGCAGCCCGGAGAGAGAAAGTGTAGCAATGAACCACCATCAAGAGGCCGTACGCACAGAGCCTTTCCTTCAATTCGAGCAGCTCGGGCGGCAGCAAAGTCCACAAGAAAGAACCATTGCCACTCTTTTCGCAGAGGTCTGCGCGCGGTACCCGGATGACGTTGCTTTGACCCTGGGCGACCGGTGCATGACCTATGCCGAGCTGGATTGCAGGGCGGATGCCATGGCCGCGCACCTGCTGCACTACGGCGCGGGCCGCGGGACGATCGTGGCGATCTGTCTGGAGCGATCGTTCGAGATGATCGCGGCGATGCTGGCGGCGGTCAAGTGTGGAGCGGCGTATCTTCCGCTCGATGCGTGCTATCCGGCGGCACGGCTGGCGGAGACGGTCGCGGATGCAGCCCCGATCGCCGTGGTGACGACGACAGGTCTGGCAGACAGCTTTGAGGGAGCGCCGGCGGTTCTGCTATGCGTCGATGCGCTCGAGTGGGGTGGAGCGACCCCGGTTGTGGCCGAGGCGAGGGCTGAGGATCCGGCGTACGTGATCTACACCTCGGGCTCGACCGGCCGGCCCAAGGGGGTTGTGGTCTCGCACGGCAATCTGGTGCGGCTGATGACGGCGACCCGGCCCTGGTTTCGGTTCGGCGGCAAGGACGTCTGGACGATGTTTCACTCCGTGGCCTTCGATTTTTCGGTTTGGGAGATCTGGGGCTGCCTGCTGCATGGCGGGCGGCTGGTGATTGTGCCATTCGCGGTCAGCCGCAGCCCGGAGGAGTTTCACGCGCTGCTGGTAGCCGAGCGGGTGACTGTGTTGAACCAGACGCCCTCGGCGTTTGTGACGTTGAGCCAGGTGGATGCACGGGTGCCGGCGGCGCCGTTGTGCCTGCGTGTGGTTATTTTCGGTGGAGAGGCGCTGGTTCCGGCGTCGCTGCGCGGATGGATCGCGCGTCATGGCGACACAAAGCCGGAGCTGGTGAATATGTACGGGATTACCGAGACGACGGTGCATGTCACTTACCGGCGGATTCTGGCGGCGGACGCGGAACATGAGCGGGAGAGCCTGCTTGGCCAGCCGATCCCCGATATGCAATTGCATCTGCTCGATGAGCATCTGCGCCCGGTGCGCGTGGGGGAGGAGGGCGAGCTTTGGATCGGCGGCGGTGGGGTGGCGCTTGGGTATCTGAACCGGCCGACGCTGGGGGCGGAACGATTTGTCGCAGCTGGATTCCTGGGCCTGGAGGGACGGCTGTATCGCTCCGGGGACCTGGCCCGGCGGCGTGCCGATGGCGAACTGGTGTACCTGGGCCGGAAGGACAGCCAGGTGAAGATCAACGGCTTCCGGATCGAGCTGGGCGAGGTGGAGGCTGCGATTGTCGCGCATCCGTCGCTGGTACAGGCCTGCGTGATCGCGCATGCGGAGTCGAGCGGAGGCGCGCGTCTGGCGGCATATTACGTGGCGAAGCTGGGGCCGGAGCCGACCACCCGCGAATTGAGCGAGTTTCTTTCTCAGCGGCTGCCGGCGCAGATGATGCCGGCGTTTTACATCGGTTTGCCGGGATTGCCGCTTACCGCGAATGGGAAAGTAGATCGCCAGGCGCTGCCGGCGCCGCAACCGGGCACTCCTTCTTCGGAACGAAAGAGCCTGACTCAGGCCTCTGGTTTGGAGTACAGCATTGCGCGCCTCTGGCAGATGGTTTTGGGAGCCGATGAGGTGGGAATGGATGACAACTTCTTCGATGTCGGAGGTACTTCCCTGCTGCTGATAGCTGTGCGGACGGGATTGCAGGAACAGCTCGACCGGCCGATTCCGGTGACGTGGATGTTTGCGTACACCACGATCCGCTCGCTTGCCCGCAAGCTTGGATCGGTGGACGATGCCGCCCTGTCTTCAAACCGGCTTGTGACCACAGCGCGGCGGCAGCGGGAGGCGTTTCGCCGGATGCGGGAAAACAAAGGACTTGCCCAGTGATACGAGAGACGCCAGGCGCGGGAGAGGCGATCGATCCATCGCTGATGGAAGGGATTGCGATCGTCGGCATGTCCGGGCGATTCCCGGGCGCCCCGGATCTCGATGCGTTCTGGCGGGTGTTGGTGGAGAAGCGAGACACCATCACACGATTTGGTGGGAAGGCCGAAGATGCAGGGTTTGTGGGCGCGCGTGGCGTTCTCGAAGATGCGGCGCTGTTTGATGCTGAGTTTTTCGGTATTGCTCCGCGGGATGCGGATCGCATAGACCCGCAACACCGGTTGTTTCTGGAGGCGTGCTCGAATGCGCTCGAAGATGCGGGCTACGTATCGACCGAATATCCAGGCGAGATTGGGCTGTTTGCCGGATGCAGCCTGAATACGTACCTGCTCGCGAATTTGGCGAAGGACCGGAATTTTTTAGAGGAGTTGGCGGCCCAGTACCAGGTGGGCGGGTTTTCGGTTGCGCTGGGCAACGACAAAGATTTCCTGACAACGCGCGCGGCGTACAAGCTGAACCTGCGTGGCCCGGTAATAAGTGTGCAGGCGGCCTGCGCCACGTCGCTGGTGGCGATCTGCCAAGCGAGCCAGGCGCTGTTGAACTATCAGTGCGACATGGCGCTGGCAGGCGGAGTTTCGGTGACGTTTCCGCAGGAGCGGGGCCATGTATACCAGGAGGGTGGTCTGGCGTCATGCGACGGCCGGTGCCGGCCTTTCGATGCGCAGGCAACGGGTACGGTGTTCGGACATGGCGTCGGGGTGATCGTGCTGAAGCGCATGGAGGACGCGCTTCGGGATGGCGATCACATTGAGGCGGTCATTCGCGGCTTTGCGGTGAACAACGACGGCTCGGCGAAGGCGGGGTACATGGCCCCGGGCGTGGATGGGCAGGCACGGGTGATTGCGGCGGCACAGGCGATGGCGGGAGTTTCGCCGGAGACGGTTACCTATGTGGAGGCGCATGGCACGGGAACGCCGCTCGGCGATCCGATCGAGATCGCCGCGCTGACCAAAGCGTTCCGCGGGAACACGGACCGGACCGGCTTCTGTGCGGTGGGTACGGCGAAGGGCAACGTGGGACACCTGGATGCGGCGGCCGGGGTGACGGGCGTGATCAAGACGGTGCTCTCGATGCGCCATCGCTGGCTGCCGGGGCTGATGCACTTTGAAGAACCGAATCCCAAGATCGATTTAAGCGACTCGCCGTTTCGTTTTTCGGCCGAACCTTGCGCATGGAACAGCGAAGGGCCGCGGCGGGCGGGCGTAAGCGCGTTCGGGGTCGGCGGTGTGAACGCGCATGTGGTGCTCGAGGAGCCGCCATATTCTTCCGGGACGGCATCCCAGCGCACCAGTCAGGTCTTGTGTGTGTCCGGGCGAAGCGAGGCTGCGGTGAGAGAGGCTGCCGCCCGGCTTGGAGCGTACCTAACAGTGCGGCCCGAAGTGCCGCTTGCCGACGCGGCTTTCACGTTGTCGTGTGGACGAAAGGCGCACTCCTACCGGATTGCCGTGGCTGCTGAAGAGAGCGGGCCGGCCCTGGCTTCTCGCCTGAAGAGCGCTGCTGTCGTAAAGGCCGCGCAATGGCAGGTGGCGTTCCTGTTCCCCGGACAGGGAAGCCAGTTCGCCGGCATGGGCAAGGGTCTCTATGAGACGGAACGGATCTATCGCGAGACGGTGGATAGCTGCGCGGCGATGCTGCGGCCGCTGCTGGGCATGGATCTGCGGCAGGCGATGTTCGCGGAGCACGAGCACGAGCACGAAGAGATACCGGATGCGGAGCGACAGGAACAAGCGGCGGGCGCGCTGCTGCAGCAGACCTCCGTGGCGCAACCCGCGTTGTTTGTGACGGAGTTTGCCCTGGCCACGTTGTGGCAGGCGTGGGGAGTCAAGCCGCAGGCGATGGCCGGCCATAGCGTGGGGGAGTATGCGGCCGCGACCTTGGCGGGCGTCATGAGCCTCAAGGACGCGCTACGGCTGGTGGCTTTGCGCGGACAAAGGATGGGAGCGCTGCCGCACGGCGCGATGCTGGCGGTTCCGCTAACGCAGGAGTCAGCGGGAAAGTACCTGTCCGGGGATATCTCGCTGGCCGCGCTGAATGCGCCGCGCTCGAGCGTACTGGCCGGGCCTATGGCTGCAATCGAAGCGCTGGAGCGCAGGCTGGAAGCGGACGGAATCAGCTCGCGGCGGCTCAAGACCTCGCACGCCTTTCACTCGGCGATGATGGATCCGATGCTGGCGGAGTTCGAGGCGGAGGTGGCCCGGATCCCTCTGCATGCGCCGAAGATACCGTTTATCTCGAGCATGACCGGAGCCTGGATCACCGATGCGGAAGCTACCAGCCCGCGCTACTGGGCGCTAGGTTGCCGGGAGCCAGTCCGTTTTGCCGACGCGGTGCGGACCCTGACAAATGGCGGACTGGATGCGCTGCTGGAGGTGGGGCCGGGACGAACGCTGGTCTCCTTCGCGGCACAGAGCGCGGCTGGGGAGAGGATGGCGGTTGCCTCGTTTACTCCTGCCTATGGCAAGCGGCAGTCCGGCACGGTGCAGGACGCGCTGGCTGCCCTGTGGAGCAGCGGTGTTGGCGTGGACTGGCAGGCTGTCCATGCACAGGAGCCGGGACGCCGTGTTTCGCTGCCGACGTACCCGTTCGAGCGCAAGCTGCACTGGATCGAGCCTCCCGCGCGGCCAGCCAACCCGGCGGAGCCTACGACGGCGTCGCTAAATCCAGAAGCACAAGAGAGCCCTACGATGGCCAAAGCTGCAACACCTTTGCTGAAAGCGGAACCGCGCTCGACTTCACGTCCAGAATGGCTTTCCGCTGAGATTGCGCGCATCTTCGCGGAGCTGAGCGGGATTACTGCAGCGCCGGAGGAATATACGCTGTCGTTCCTGGAGCTCGGCTTCGATTCCCTGTTCCTGACGCAAGCCACCCGGGCAATCGAGAAAAAGTTCCAGGTCAAGGTGACGTTCCGGCAGCTGATGGAGCAGCTCTCGACCATCGAGAGTCTAGCGAAGTACCTCGACCAGAAGCTGCCGCCTGAGGCGTTTGCGGAGACGCCTGCTGCCAAGGAGATCGCGGCTGCGCCCGATGCGGCGCCGCCCAAACGATCGGATCGAAGGCAGCCGATGGAAGAGTTATTCTCAGCCCAGATCGCAGCGATGCAGAAGCTATTTGCCGAACAGGCGGAGATGCTCCGCGGCGCGGCCGGAAGCTCCCCGGAGACTGTGCCCGCGACGCGAGTTTCTCTTCCAGAGCAGACGGAGCTTGCGGAGGTTCGTCACGGGTCGTTCCGGCCGATGCAGCCGAAGACAACGCAGGAGCTTGGTCCAAAGCAGCAGGAATACCTGGCGAAGCTGGTTGCGAGATACGAGACGAAGACTGCCGGCTCCAAACGTCTGACACAGGCCGGACGCGCGCACCTGGCCGATCCACGGGCGGTGGCCGGTTTTCGCCCGCAGTGGAAGGAGATGGTGTATCCGCTGGTTGTGGAGCGCGCGCATGGCTCCCGGCTATGGGACGTGGACGGAAACGAATACATCGATGTGGTCAACGGGTATGGATGCATTTTGTTTGGGCACTCGCCGAAGTTTGTGGTGGATGCGGTGCTCGATCAGATGGAGCGTGGCGTCGCGATCGGGCCGCAGACGCGGCTGGCCGGCGAGGTGGCGGCCTTGCTCTGCGAATTGACCGGCAACGATCGGGTGACGTTCTGTAATACGGGTTCAGAGGCGGTGATGGCGGCGATCCGGGTGGCGCGCATGGTCACCGGGCGGGACAAAGTGGTGTACTTCGCAGGCGACTATCACGGCACGTTCGATGAAGTGCTGGTGCGGCGTACCGCGCGCGGCAGCGTGCCCATTGCGCCGGGCATCCCGCAAGCCAACGTGGGCAATGTGGAGGTGCTGGAGTATGGGGCTGAGGCTTCGCTCGAATATCTGCGAAGGAATGCGGACGAGATTGCGGCGGTTTTGATTGAGCCGGTCCAGACACGGCATCCGGAGCTGCAGCCGATGGAGTTTATTCGAGCCGTGCGCGCGATCACCGCGGAGACCGGTTCGGCGATGATCCTCGATGAGGTGGTTACGGGCTTCCGTCTGGCGCCGGGGGGCGTGCAGGAATATCTCGGCATCCGCGCGGACCTGTGCACGTACGGCAAGGTGATTGGGGGCGGTCATCCGATCGGGGTGCTGTCGGGGAAGCGGGAGTTTCTGGACACGCTCGACGGGGGCGGCTGGCAGTTCGGTGACGACTCCGGGCCGGAGGTCGGGGTGACCTTCTTCGCCGGGACCTTTGTACGGCATCCTCTGGCGCTGGCCGCGGCCAAATCCGTGCTGGGCCACCTGTGGCAGGCCGGGCCTGCGTTGCAGCGGGAGCTGAACGCGAGGACGGCGCAGCTTGCGGAGTCGCTGGACAGGTTTTTTGTGGAGCGCGGTGTGCCGAGCCGCGTGCATCACTTCGCTTCGTGGTTTTATTTCACCTTTGCCAATGAGGCTCGGCTGGCCAGCCTGTTCTATTACGCAATGCGCGCCAAAGGGATTCACATTCAAGAAGGCTATCCGTGCTTTCTGACGACGGCGCACTCGGAAGCCGATCTCGTGGCGATTGAAGCTGCGTTTCGGCAGACGATTGTCGAAATGCAGGAAGGGGAAGTGATGCCTGGGGCGGAAGAGGCCTTGGAGCTGCCTTGGAGCTGCGCTGCTCCGCTACCCGATCGCGTTCCCCTGACAGAGCCGCAGCGGGAGATCTTCCTGGCAGCCGTGATGGGACAAGAGGCAAACTGCGGCTTCAACGAGTCGCTTACCCTGCATCTGCGCGGCGACGTGCGGGAGCAGGCGCTGGAGCGTGCGCTGAACACTGTTCTGGGCCGGCATGACGCGCTTCGCGGCACGATCAGCGAAGACGGCGAGTGGTTTGAAGTTTCGCCGGAAACTGCGCTGAACACCTCCTTCATCGATCTGCGAGACCTGGCGGAATCCGCCCGGCATTCTCTGCTTGCGGCAGCGATTGCCGAGGAGGCTCGCACGCCATTCGACCTTGTGCGCGGTCCTCTGCTTCGTGCGGTCTGCTATCGGCTCGCGGACGATCACTGCGCCCTGTTACTCACCGCGCATCATCTTGTGCTTGACGGGTGGTCGGCCAATGTATTGCTGGAGGAGCTCGGCAAGGCGTACAGCGGAGACTCGAAATTCGCGGCGGCGCTGCCCTTCCGCAGCTATGCCCTGCGCGAGCGGCAACGGGACGAGGCAGGCGAATTTGCCGTCAACGAACGCTACTGGGTCGATCGCTTTCAAGATAGATCTCCGCGGCTGGATCTGCCTACCGATCATTCCAGGCCGCTGCAAAGGACGCATCGCGGCCGAACGCTGCGCGGCCAGGTTGGCCCGGACCTCTATCGAAAGCTGACCCAGGCAAGCGCCCGCAGCGGCTGCTCGCTCTTTGTTGTGCTGCTCTCCGGATTCGAAGCGCTGCTGCACCAGCTGACCGGGCAAGAAGAAGTGGTTGTGGGGATTTCTACGGCTGGGCAAGCGTTGGTGGAGGATGCCAGCCTGGTCGGGCATGCGGTGCACTTTCTGCCGATGCTGAGCGAGGTGCATGAGGGCACGACCGCTCGCGAGCATATGCAGGCGACCAGGACGGCGCTGCTCGATGCGTACGACCACCAGGAGTTCACGTTCGGCAGCATTCTGCGCAAGCTGCAGCTAAAGCGTGAGCCTGGACGGCTGCCGCTGATCGAGGTGCAGTTCAATCTGGAGCGGCTCGGCGACAACGTCCGTTTCGAGGGTCTGGCGGTCGACATTCAGCCGAACCCGAAATGCTTTGTGAACACCGATATGTTTCTCAATGTGGTGGATACAGGAACGGACCTGCAGTTTACGTGCGATTACAACACCGGCCTGTTCGAGCACACAACGATCGCGCGCTGGCTTGAGTCTTGGGCTGAGGTATTGTCCGCGACGATCGCGGCTCCGGAGACGCGCATCGATGAACTGCCGATGCTGGGATCGGGGGAGCATCAGAAGCTGATTACCGGATGGAACCAGACTGCGGTGAACTGGGGCGGGTTCCGGTCCGTGGCTGAGGCCGTGCTGGCACGCGCCGTACGCGAGCCGGATCGAATCGCGCTTGAGTGCGGCGGTGTGGTCTGGACGTATGGGCGGCTGGCGGAGTACTCGCTGGCGCTGGCTCAGGAACTGGGCAGGTTGGGTTTGCCGCGGGAGGGTTTGGTCGGCCTATGCCTGGAGCGCTCGCCCGAGATGGTAGCCGCGATGCTGGCCGTGATGCTGGCTGGAGGAGCCTATCTACCGCTCGATCCGCGTCACCCGCGGCAGCGGCTGGAGATGGTTTTGAGCGATGCCGGCGTACAGGTGCTGCTGACGCTGGGCGAGGTTCCGCTGACGACTTCGGCTCGCATATTCGACTTGGGGAAGAGCCTTCCAGCAGCAAAAAGCTTCGAGCCTGCTGCACTCAAGGCGGAGTCGCTGGCCTACGTCATCTACACATCGGGTTCCACGGGACGGCCGAAAGGGGTCGCCGTCGAACACGGCGCACTCGACAATTTATTACGCTCGATGCAACAGCAACCCGGGCTCACGGCCGACGATACACTGGTCGCGATCACTACGGTGGCCTTCGATATTGCGGAGTTGGAACTGCTGCTTCCGCTGGTTACGGGAGCCCGGCTGGTCGTTGCGACCGGCGCTGAGATTGCAGATGGCCGCAAGCTGCTGAATTTGGTGGAGCGCACGGGAGCGACTGTGCTGCAGGCCACGCCCGGCGCATGGCGGCTGCTGATCGATGCCGGGTGGACGAAGCCGCTCACCGGAAAGCCTGCGCTCAAGGCGCTTTGCGGAGGGGAGGCTCTGCCGCGCGAACTGGCCGATCAGATGCTGGCGCGAGCGGGCGAGGTGTGGAATATGTACGGTCCAACCGAAACTACGATCTGGTCCTCGGCCACACGCGTGGGAGCCGGAGCCGGGCCGCTGCGGCTTGGGTCTCCTTTGGCGAATACGCAATTTTACGTTCTCTCCGAGCGCGGACAGCTTGCGCCCATAGGAACCGTTGGCGAACTCTTCATCGGGGGCGCAGGACTGGCGCGGGGCTATTGGAACCGGCCGGAGCTGACCGAGGAGAAGTTCGTTCCAAATCCTTTCGGTCCCGGCCGGATGTATGCCTCCGGAGACCGAGCGAGGCGAAGAGAGGATGGCACGATCGAACTTTTGGGGCGAACGGATTTTCAGGTTAAGGTTCGCGGCTACCGGATTGAGCTGCAGGAGATTGAAGCCGCGCTCCAGGCTGATCCGCGGGTTCGGGAAGCCGTGGTGACGGCTCACGTGGGTGCCACCGCTGCCACTCAGCTCATTGCTTACGTGACAGGCGAGAGGAGCGGACAGGAGGAGAGACTTACCGAGCGTCTTGCGCAGAAGCTGCGCGAGACGCTGCCGGAGTACATGATTCCGGCGGAGTTCGTCGTGCTGCCGCAACTGCCGCGTACCGCGAATGGAAAAATCGATCGAAAGGCGCTGCCGGAGCCGTCTCTTATGCGCAGCCGCGGAGCTTCCGTCGCCTCTGCTGCTCCGGTCACGCCGTCGCAGAAGCTGCTGGTGAAGATCTGGTCGGAGGTGCTGGAGGTACGTTCGGTCGGCATCACGGACAGTCTTTTTGAACTCGGGGCCGACTCTTTGCTGATCTTCCGGATTGCGGCGCGTGCACAACGGGAAGGACTCCCCGTAAGCGCCACGATGCTCTTTGAACAGAGAACGATCGCCGGCGTTTGCGAAGCGCTGGAACAGGGCCAGACCGGCCGGGGTGCGAACCTCCTGCCGCGGATCGCTGCCGTTGCTCGAGAACAGTACCGGGTCTCGCACTCAGGAGGAGTTCGATGACCCCTTCTCTGGCTGAGATTTTGCTTCCGCAAAGGATCGACAGTTTGCGAACGGAGGAATCGCCGGACGAAAACTTCCATGCAGAAGCACTGTATGCGTTCCCCGCGACCCATGGTCAAGTGCGGTTCTGGTCGCTCGATCAACTGGATCCCGGCAACCCGGCGCTGAATATGCCGCTGATGTGGAGGTGCACCGGCCCATTGGATGTGCATGCCTTGCAGCAGGCGTTCCTCCTGTGCGCCGACCGGCATGAGACGCTGCGAACGACATTCGAGTGGAGAGATGGACATCTGGTGCAGATGCTTCACCCTGCAACTGCGGTGAATCTTCCGCTGGTCGACCTGGAGCCGTTTGAGGTGGAGTTGCAGCGCGCGGAAGCGGACCGGATGACGCGCGAACACGCGGCTTTTCGCTTCGACTTGCAGCACGGCCCGCTGCTTGCGCTCAAGCTGCTGCGGTTCGAGGCCACCCATCATCTTCTGCTCGTGACTCTGCACCACATCGTGTGCGACGGAATTTCAAACGGGATTCTGCTGCGCGATATGCGGGTCTTCTATGAGTCTTTATGCACCGGACGGCCGGCGGCTCTGCCAGAGTTGCCTGTCCAATTTCCGGATTACGCCGTCTGGCAGGAGAATTGGCTGAACGGGGAAGGGCCGGCAGCTTCGCTTGCCTTCTGGCGCGAGTCGCTGGGCACGAACTTTTCCAGACTTTCGCTCACCCGTGATCTCGATGCGAGAACCGATCTTCGAGCGCAGGAGCAGGAGTCCACGGGAGCGATCGAGACGCTGCTCATACCACCCGATCTGCAAAGGCGAGCGCAGGAGTTTTGCAAACGCGAGCAGGTGACGCTGAACATTCTTCTGTTTGGCGTCTTTGCCGCGCTCATGCACCGACTCACGGGACAGCGGGACCTGACGATTGGATCTCCCTGCGCCAATCGCACCGAAGAGACCGAGGAACTGATCGGCCTATTCATGAATATTCAGGTGATGCGCCTCCGCCTATCGGAGGAAGAGACGTTCCGCACGCTTCTGGGTAAGGTCGAGAAGTGGACCCTGGGAGCATACGAGCATCAAACGCTGCCGTTCGAGATGCTTGTGCACGATGCGCACTTCGCACATACGGGCAGGGCCTTCGAGATACCGGTGTTCTTTCTCTATCAGAAGTCATTCATGGTGACGCACCGGATCGGCGAGTTGGAGATCGTTCCTTTGCGCTCAGAAAGTCCGGGTGCGGTTTTCGAGATGATGTTTGCCATCGTGGACCGCGCGGAGGAAGGTCCTAGGCTGCAGCTGGAATATGACCCGCGTCATTACAAGCTCTCGACCATTCAGAGTTGTCTGGGGAGGTTCAATGAACTGTTGTCTTCGGCTCTCTTGCGGCCCGAGGATCGCATCCAGGAACTCGCAGCGGCGGAGACGATAGAGGATGTCCATGAGCCCAAGGAAGGGGAGCTGAAAGAGCAATCCGGGGCACACGCCGAGGACGAATACGTTCCACCGCGCGATGTGATCGAACGGCAGCTTGCCAACCTTTGGCAAACTACCCTGGGCATTCCGGAGATCAGCATCCGCGCCCACTTTTTTTCCCTTGACGCTGGATCGCTTGCGGCGCTTCGCTTGATCACCAAAATCAATCGGGTCTTCGCGATGGATCTTGGTCTGGCGAGTCTGGTATCTGCAGGAACGATCGAGGGTTTGGCGCAGGTGATCCAAGCGCGGTTTGCGCCCAATACGGACAGCTCGCTGGTCCCATTGCAGCCGCTTGGCAGGCGATCACCCCTGTTTATTACGCACGGCGTCGGCGGCAACGTCATCAGCTTTCACGGTCTTGCGGCGCGTCTGGGGGAAGATCAGCCCGTATATGGCATTCAGGCACAGTCGCTCGTCGGGCGGGAGCCGGCGCTGCTGCGGCTCGAGGATCTTGCGGCCTACTACGTCCGCGACCTACGCAGAGTGCAGCCGCGCGGGCCCTACCACCTGCTGGGTTACTCGTTTGGAGGCACGCTTGCACTGGAGATGGCTCGTCAACTGCAGTCCCAGGGTGAGGAAGTGGCGCTACTGGCGATGCTTGATGCGCGCACCCGGGCTTACGATGAAGCGATGGCGCGCAGCGCTCCTGCACCTGCCCGCCTGAACCAGCGGCTGGACCGGTTACGCGGCAATACGGGCCGGCTTACGGCTAGAGATCGGTTGCACTATCTTCTAGGAAAGCTGCACACCCGGACGATTCGCTGGGGTTGCAAGGCAGCCGCAAAGCTGAATCTCCGGCACGTTCCCGCCTGGATGAGGAGCGCGTACGACATCAACTTCGTTGCTATCGAGAATTACCGGCCCAAGCCCTATGACGGCCGCCTGGTGCTTTTTCGCGCGTCGGACCAGGAGCATACCGGCGGCGTCTACGATTTAGGGTGGAGCCAGCTCTTTGAGCAGGGCATCGAGATCCACGATCTTCCAGGCGATCACGAACGGCTCTTCCTTGAACCCAACATCGATCAACTTGCGGAACAGATACGCGACTTGCTTCGGCGGAGCATGGCGGTGCGCCTATGAACGCGATGCCTGTGCCAAGCCAAAAGAAGCGCCAGGTGTACATGATCCTGTCCCCTCGATCCTTGCGCTACGCGCTGGGAGCCATGGCTGACCTTTTCCAGAACTCACTGGATGCAATCGACTTGCACTTGATTACGGACTCCGTGAGCGACCGAGAGACCTTGGCCGATGCGGTCCGCAGCCTGCGCCCTGAGTCGCGTCATGCGTGGAGTGTGACGGCTGAAAAGGATCTGGCGGATGCGGAGGCAAGCCTATTTGCCGGACATCCTTATCTTCAGCAATTGCGTCACGGCCATCCATGCTGGCGGAAGATCACCGATCCTCTTCTAATGGCCGCAAAAGACGAAGAGATTCTTTTGCTCGATCCGGATGTCTGTTTTCCGAATCGATTCCGCTTTGAGGAAACGCCTGCTTCGGGACTGAAGCTGATGTGGCAGCGCCCCACCTGTCTGTTTCCGCCGGAGGTGGTTCGCCGGGCAATGGATGCGGGCATTCGGCTTGCTCATCATGTGGACATTGGAGTGGCGCACTGGCGCGGCGGCCGCGATTTGGATTGGATGAACTGGCTGATCGGGCGACTGGGCGGAGATCAACTGCCGCACCTGATGCACGTGGAGGCGATCGTCTGGGCAGCGCTTGCCATGCGCGAGGGCGGAAGCTATCTCGATCCGGACCTTTGGGTGTGCTGGCATCGCACCCAGGCCAGACGGCTTAAACGCGTGCTGGGAGCCACTGGTGTGGAGATTGTTTCAGGCGAAGCCTGGCACCGGATGAAATGCTTCCACGGCGGCGGCGAGGCAAAGTGGCTGATACCCGACCTGATCGCCAAGCAGCGGGTCAGCGGATCGAAAGAGATCACAGCTCCAGGCCGGGTGCTGCCCTTTGTCGAACTGACGAGAGCACGCTACGAAGTGGAGCAGAGAGCAAAGAACCTATTGCGCGGCACGGGTTATTACCGGGTGTTTGGAGCCAAGCACGCATGAGCTCTCCGATGCGCGTCCTGATTGCCGCGGAGAACGCGTCTGTGCGTTTCGGCGGAGAGGCGATTCTGCCGTATCACTACTTTCGCCTGCTGCGCCAGCGCAGGATTGACGCTCACCTGGTCGTTCATGCCCGAACTCGCCCGGAATTGTCGGCGCTGTTTTCTCATGAGTTGAGCCGCCTTCACTTCGTCGAAGACACACCTCTGCAAAAGCTGCTGTTCCGGCTGGGTCGTTTACTTCCGCGACGAGTGGACGAAGCGACGCTGAGTCTTGCCACGCAGATGATCACGCAGTGGAAGCAGCGTGCACTTTTGCGCGGCCTCGTTACCGCGGACTGCGTGGTTCATCAGCCTATTCCGGTGTCGCCTCGGTTTCCTTCCCTGCTTTACAACCTGGGCGCGCCGGTGGTGATGGGGCCGCTGAATGGCGGGATGGAGTATCCGCCGGCGTTCCGGAACAAGGAGTCCTGGGCGAGCCGGCTAGTCATTGCCTTGGGCCGCTCGCTTTCCGACCTGGCGAACACGGTTTTTCCGGGCAAACGAAAGGCCAGCTTGATGCTGGTTGCGAATGCTCGGACCCGAGCCGTCCTGCCGGCAGGGCTACGAGGACGCGTCTTCGAGCTACCGGAGAACGCTGTCGATATGGCCGAATGGCTGGCGCCGGCGCGCTCGCCGGCAAAGCAAGAGGCACGCTTTTTGTTCATGGGAAGGCTCGTCGACTGGAAGGCCCTCGACATAGTGATTGAGGCGCTTTCGGACGTTCCGGAAGCCTGCTTGGAAGTGATTGGCGCCGGCCCGATGCTGAATTCCTGGCGAGAGTTGGCGGTAAGACTCGGGGTTCAGGATCGAGTGCGCTTTCTCGGCTGGCTCAGCCAGAGTGAATGCGCGGAACGGCTCACCGGCTGTTGCGCGCTGGTGCTGCCGAGCCTGTACGAATGCGGCGGTGCGGTCGTGCTCGAAGCGATGGCGATGGGCAGGCCGGCCATTGCAACCGCCTGGGGTGGCCCAGCCGAGTACCTGGACGAAAGCTGCGGCGTGTTGATTCCACCTTACAGCCGAGCCGCCCTAATTGAAGGCTTTGCACGAGCGATGTCGCTGCTGCAGTCCTCACCTGAATTATGCGCGAGGCTCGGAGACGCAGGCCGCGAGCGCCTGATGAAGAACTTCTGCTGGAAGGAGCGTATCGACTGCATCCTGGAGCTTTATCGAATGTCGATCGAGTCGCATAAAGAAGCCGGGGACGTACTTCATTTGAGGGAGTGTGCGTCAGCTTCAATCGCGGTCAAATAAGTGAGTTGCTCAATGGATGCCTTGAAGACTTTGCAGTATGGAGATATGCGGCTGGAGAGCGACGTGGAAGCGGCGGACGGTCGCACTCGTTCTGTGCCGGCCGGGCTCCGGATCGCGTACCTGCTCAGTCGCTACCCGGCGATCTCGCATACCTTTCTTCTGGACGAGGTGCTCGGCCTGCGCGCACGTGGAGTGCATATTGAAACGGCTTCCATCAATGCGCCTGATCGAAGCCTGAGCGAGCTTCCGCCGCGTGAGGCGGACGAGGCAGCCAGAACGTACTATGTTCAGGGTAAAAGTCGTCTGAGCGCGATGGGGACAGTGGCCGGCATTTTAGTGCGCCAGCCTGCGGCCGTGTTCCGCGGAATCAGAACGGTATTCGCTATTCGTGATTTGACCATACGTAGGCGGGTGTACTGGTTTTTCTATCTCGCAGAGGCATTGCTGCTCGGCCGCTGGATGGCCAAACGAGGCTTAAAGCATCTCCACATACACTTTGGCGGACCCGTTGCCAGCGTTGGCCTGCTCGCGTCCGCGGCTTGGAGAATCCCGTTCTCGCTCACCATTCACGGCCCCGAGGAACTTCTCGACCTCTCCTACAATCATCTGCGTGAGAAGGTGGAGCAAGCCAGCTTTGTCTTTTGTATCAGCGATTTCTGCAAGAGCCAGCTCTGCCAACTGGTAGCGCCAAAACATTGGCACAAGCTGCACGTTCTTCGTCTAGGTGTGGATCCAGCCATCTTCTCCCCGGCTAGCGGTCCGTCCTATGCGAGTAGAAGCGGTATATTGCATGCCGTGTGCATCGGACGGCTCGTTCCGGCCAAAGGTCATCAAACGCTGCTTGAGGCCTTGCTGCTTCTGCGAGCCCACGCGATAACGATGCAGCTAGTTCTCATCGGTGGCGGGCCGGAGATGCCGTATCTGCAGGCATTCGTTCAAGCGCATCAACTCTGCGACTGCGTTACCTTTACGCGGGCGCTTCCCCATAATGAAGCTCTGGCTCACCTGCGCGAAGCGGATCTGTTTGTCCTGGCCAGCTTTGCCGAGGGTATTCCAGTGGCGCTGATGGAAGCCATGGCTCTGGGCATCCCGTGTGTGAGCACGTTTGTCGCCGGCATTCCTGAACTGATACGCGATGGTGTGGACGGCCTGTTGGTTCCGCCGGGTAACGCTCAGGCTTTTGCGGAAGCTCTCCTGGTTCTTGCTACGGACAGGCCTCGCCGATTGGCCATGGGCGAGGCGGCTCGCAGGAAGGTCGTCGATCACTACAATCTGCCGTGCAATCATGAGCGGCTCGGCGAAGCTTTCGAGCGACTTCTGAAGACGCAAGGGCAACATGAACCGGCCGAGGCACAAACATGAACGCGCCCATTGCAGAACAAAGAGAGATTCCGGTTTACGACATATCGATCATTATCGTCTCGTACAACACGCGAGAGGTGCTGCGGCAGTGTCTTTACAGCGTGATCGAGGAATCAAAAAGCATCGCGGCCGAGATCCTTGTGGTTGACAATGCCTCCACGGATGGATCGGCGGAGATGATTTCTGCGGAGTTTCCGCAGGTTCTTCTCTTGCGCAGCGAGGTGAACCTGGGCTTCGGCGCGGCAAACAACGTTGCTTTAGAGATCGCTCGGGGACGCTACTTCGTTTTACTGAACTCGGATGCTTTCTTCACCTCAGGAGCTTTGGGCCGAGCTATCCGGCATATGGACGAGACGCCCGAGTGTGGCCTGGGGGGCTCCCGTCTGATTGGCCGCGACGGATCTGCTCAACCCTCCTCCCGCTGCTTTCATAGCGTCCTCAGCGATATGCTGGTTCTTACGGGATTGGCCGGCCGTTATCCAAAATCCAGATTTTTCGGCCGTTTCGACCGTACATGGGCAGACCCGGAGATACCGGCACGCGTGGACTGGGTGCCAGGAGCCTTTTGCATCCTTCGTCCGGAAGCGTTGCGTAAAGTAGGGTCCTTTGATCCTGCCTTCTTTCTCTATTACGAAGAGGTCGATCTTTGTCTGCGCTTCAAGCGCGCCGGCTTTGCTGTGTGGTATTGGCCGGATGTTGTCATCGTGCATATGGGAGGCGAGTCTTCGCGGGGGCGGACAGATCTTGAGTTTTCGCCTCAAGCCTCTCAGGTCGTGCTTTGGCGCATGCGCAGCACGTTCCTTTATTACCGCAAACATCATGGTATGCGAGTGCATCTGGCCCGGCTTGGCGAGCAACTTCTCTATCAGGCGACGGTCGCACGGAACCGCCTGAGCCGTGATCCGAGGCGTCGCCTGCGCGGCCAGCGCTATCGATTGCTTCTGCGATATCTGAATCAAGCCTGGCGGGAAACAACGGGAGGGCGGCACTCGCCGCAACGGCCATGGTGAAGCTGAAATCACTGCTTGTGGCTCCGCTACGCTCCGGACTCCGGAGAACCGCGCATCTACGCGAAGCCGCAAGCCGGATCTGGTCCCACGCGGAACTGGCCGCGCAACTGCAGGATGCGCTGCCTGCCTCGGTCGTCGTGTTGGGACGCAGTCTGGTCTACGGCACACAAAGAATCCGCTTCGGTGACAACGTCCTGCTTTACCCGGACCTTCACCTGGAGACGCAAGCCGGAGCGAGTATCGAGGTCGGCGATGGGGTTGTTCTTTCGCGCGGCGTTCACCTGGTTGCTATGGCCGGCATTCACATCGGTTGCGGATCCATGATCGGGGAGTATTCCAGTGTTCGGGACGCAAATCATCAACGTCAGCCCGGCATTCCGATCCGCGATGCAGGGCACAGGGCAGCGCCGATCTTTCTGGGCCACGAGGTGTGGGTCGGTCGAGGAGTAACTATCTTGGGAGGAGTCTCCATCGGAGACTATGCCACGATCGGTGCGAATGCAGTTGTCACCCGAGACGTTCCGGCACGAGCTATCGTGGGCGGAGTCCCGGCAAAGCCGCTGCACTCGCGGCTGACAACTTATCCCGCGGATTGCCAAGATAGCCATGCTGTCCGTGACTGTTGACCTGTGCTAAGACTCTTTGTACTCGAATAATCCGGTTCGTCTTCCCCGCTGCCGATTGAACTGATATTGCAGCTGCCCCAAATAGATTGGGATGTGTTGCAGATGAGAGTGGAACCCATACAGGACCAACTGGTCCCACTTGCCTGTTTTCCAGCGAGCTTTCCAGGCTGTCCGAGCAACGAAGATACACAGGCTTATGCTCCACATGGCAACGGGCCAGAGACTTGCGAGTAGAAGACTCGCAATACCCGCGAAGATAGCCGTGACAACGAGGATCAAAGCTCGAAGTCGGTTGCTGCGGCTCTCCCTTTTCCAGAATGGGTTTGAGCTTCCTGCAAACCTATGTGAGACTTCGGCGTAAGCGTGGCCGGCCCGTGTCGCCCGACGCCAGTATTGGCCGAAGCGGGTAATCCCGAGATCATGGCCAGTCATCGATCGATCGACGTGCTCGATAAGATAATCAAGCTCCAGGATGCGTTGGCAGAGTTCCGGCTCTTCACCGGCAATCAGATTGACGTCAAAGCCGTTCGTACGCTCAAGCACGTCGCGGCGAAACAAAGCATCTCCTCCGCAGAATGCGGATTTACCGGGTGCATACATCCAATCAAGGTCAAGTACCCGCTGGTATACGGATGCCCCGGGATAAAGCTCGCGGCGATGACCCCACACGACAGCGATGCTTCCTTTCAAATCTGGTAAAGATTGAACAACGAATTGCGGATGAAGCACCGTGTCTCCGTCTAGGAAGAGGACGAAGCTGCCTTGAGCGAGACGCCAACCCGCATTCCGACCGAGCGCCGCCGTGGGGTGAGCGACTGTAAGTGCAACCGTCCTTGCTCCCAATCTGCGTGCTACCTCAAGACTGTTGTCCGTCGAGCCGGAATCAACGTAAATCACCTCTATTTCAAACTCTTCACGATTCATCCCGACGACGGACGTCAGACAGCGCTCTAGTCGACTACCTTCATTTCTTCCAATCACGATAACGGAGATCAATTTGAGGGAGCTATTCATAAGGGCTGCTCGGTAGCTATTTCTTGCGCGCGCACGGTGTTGACGGTTCGTAATTGGACACGCGCGGGAATACCTATCGCTATGCAATTATCCGGAACATCACACAAGACAACAGCATTTGCCCCAATCGCGACATCATTCCCAATCCGGATTGGGCCTAGCAATTTGGCTCCGGCACCGATATCGACACGGTCTCCAAGTTGGGGCGAACCCCGTACACCACGATGGCGAAGTCCGACGGTCACTCCCTGACGCAGGATGCAGTCATTACCGAAGATTGCATCTCCGCTAATCACGATCGTTCCGGTGTGCTCGATAATGAGACGATCGCCGATGACCGCTTCACAGGGCAATTCGATGCCGAGAAGCATCTCAGAAAAGAACTTCAGAAGTTTGTAAAGAAGCGAGAAGGGTATCCGCGCAGGCCGGAATGGGATCGAGTATCTCCACCGTCCAAAGCGGTATATTATCAGCGCCCAGAAACCATGCTTGTTCCAGGCTCGATCATGTGCTGTCCAATCTTGTCGTATGTGCTCGAGCATAGAAGTTGCGAAACGTTCACGATTGATTCAGGTCTTTTTAAACCGCTGTTCTGTCTTCACTTCTTCCGTGCGGCTGGGCGTCTTTGACAACCGGGAGAGAATGATTTCTCTGCTGAAATCGGCTCAGAAGCCCCCATTGCCGGGTCAGCATACCTCTTTGCTCACTCAGGCTGTCATTCTGTGCAGCCCCAGCAGGTTCCTGCGGTCTTTGCAGCTGCGAATTATCAAAACGGGAGTTGCAGGAAACTGGAACACGAAATGCATGATCCGGCGATGCCAAGCTTGTAGGGTGAAGGGGTGAAATGAGTTCCAAGCGCGTCTTTGCTGACAAGGAGAAAAGTTCATTTGATCGTCGCTCACGAAACTCTTCTAATCGCGTTGAAACTAGCTCGGAGTATGCTGGTTCTTCCGATCTCTCAATTTCTGACTGACTGTGAGACAAATCTTCAGATGCCTTGCTGAATAGGCCGGAACAGTTCAAGTCTGACTTGAGTTGTATTTTGATGTCGATGAGAGCTTCCGTGCTCTCAGGTGGTGAGCTGTGCCGGAGATGCTGCTGCCGTTCAGCAATACAGTCATTGTGAACCACTGGCGTAAGTTGATTCGTTACGTCTTGTGCATTCGCAAAGACCATCGGACTGCTCTGCCGAGTAAGATCTAGAATCCCGTCGGATTGATCGACTAACGGAGAAGACAAAGGACACTCCGATTCGATCAAAGAGACAGGTTGCTGGATGACCCTCGGATTAGATAGCAGCTGTGTTGGCCCTGTGTTATGGAGCCCATGCAGAAGTTCTTCGGTCATAGAGTTGTCAAACGAAGATGATGGCGATGTGAGGTTGGGTGCATTCGGTCCGCCGTTGTTGTTCTCTAGAAGGCATTGAGAGACTTCTTTGTGAGTGGATGTCAGTATGTCAGAGATTTTAGGAGGAGGACTGGCTGAAGAGAAATCAATCGGCAGAACGCTACCCTGCTCTCCAGAATCCATGAACTCAGAGTTTGCATCAATGCGCGTAACGGCACCGAAAGCCGTAGAGATGATATTCTGTGCGCCTGATTCTCGACCTACTTCGCATTTCTCCTGCTGTGCAGAAACCGTGATTTCGTTTTCTGAAAGAGAGCTCGCCGACACATTTGCTTCTTTGAGCACAGGCGATTTTTCCTGGAGAGAAGTATTTTCAAAGAATTCAGTCGAACGAAGCTTGATCAACGGCTCGGGCCTTTGATCGGAGGCGTAGAGCGCTTTTAATTCCTGGATGACAACGCCGATCGTTGGCACATTAAGCCGTTGCAGCAATTCAGCTGCAAGTATCAGTTCTGCTCGTGTCGTTATAGCACATTCAGCAATAAGAACTGTCGCATCTGTGCATCTCGCAATGTACTCGGTTTCTGCTGAGTCGACCAGGGTTGACGCTTCGATCAAGACGAGACTGTGATGCATTTGCATTAAGGTAAGGTTCGCTTTGACAAATCCTTGGCTTACCTCTGATTTAGGTGAAAATTCTTTGATTCCGAACGAATTAGGAAGCTCAGAATGAATTTCTTTTTCCACGTAAGCCGGAAGAAACAAATCCGCAGTTGTGGTTCTGCAAGCATCGATGCCCGTCTCGCGGAATTTCTCCAATAGCATTCGGCTCAGCAGCCCGATGTCGGTTTGAGAGCTAGCCGTAGTTAAGAGAAAGGTACGCACACCTTTGGCTCGGTAAGCGCTTTCAAGACCACCTGCCATCCGAAGTATATTCTCCGCGATTACCGCCTCCGAGACTTCGTCGTGGGCAGGCAAAACGGCGAGCGGAAGAAAACCTAAGGCATTCTCGACGTCCACTCCAATGTAGATTTTTGGATCGCATTTGCGTGCGATGGCTGCTGCAGCTGCACCCAACAATAGCGAAAGCGGAAATGAAAGCAGGAGAAGAAGTTGCTTACGGTTTCCTTCCGGAGAGGTAGGAATTTGCGCGGCTAAGGCAAGGCGAGCCGCACCTGGGCTGTTTACCTCAAACTGGAGATTCTGGGTCGCATCGTCCAGTTCCGCTTGGCGGAGCAGGAGCCGCTTTGAATCTTCGCTCAGTTCTGCTGCTCTCTGCAACTTTGGGGTAGAGTTTGTTGCGGCGGCAGTTCGTTGTGCAAGTTGCACGTTGACCCGAGCTTCTATATCACCGGTTTGTTGCAGTTCGGCCCGAAGCTTCTCCTGAAGATCGCGCTCAGTGCTTGTCCGCAGCTTAGCCGTCATCTCTTCCAAAGAACGATCTAGATCGGTTAGCTCCTCTTGATCTCGCTGGCGGAGAGGGTTATCCGAAGTCATGCCTAACATTTGGCCGCGCAACGCCGCACGGCGCTCGCTAACGCTTGATTTCAAAGCCGATAAGCCCGCATCGTTCAGCATGGCTTCACTCGCGGCCGCTGCGAGAGCCGAGCCTTGTCCCTCTTGTTGCGCGTTCAAAGAGGCCAGCCGGGCGGCCGCCGCGTCGTGTGCAGTTCTAGCTTGCACCAACTGTTCACGAAGTGCGGCGAGTTCGCTCTCGTAAGGGTCGCTTTCTCCATTTGGGTTTGCGACCCCCAGGTTAGCTCCCAGGATGCTCTGCTCTTCTTGATCTCTTTGCAATGCCTTCGCGACTCGCTGCCGCTCTTCCGCGAGCAGTGCGGCACGCTGATCGCTCTCTGTCAGAACTTGCTTGTGGACTAGATCAAGATAGGTGGAGGCGATTGCGTTGAGCACCTCTGTCATGTTCTTTGGATTTGAACCTTTGAGTGTCAGAGCGACCTGATAACTCGTGGTGACTCGGCCAACCTTCAATTTCGCGAGGACTCCCTCAGTTGCTGCGTGCTGCGACGATCCATACTCAACCCAGGTGCTTCGAGGCAATTTTGTGAGTGCCGCCGAAATCGTATCCGGCTGTAACATTCGTTGAATCTGCTCCTGCAGAAAGGAATCATATTTCCCAGAATCAAAGGATGCGTTCAGAGTTTCGCCAACTAACCGCGCCGGCTCCGGCTGCTCATAAATGATCGCTTCAGTTTCGTACACCGGCTTCATGAATAGCGCGTAGAGAAGCAGAAGCACAAAGGATAAGAGCGTCACGCTGGATGTGAGCACCGGATGCATTTTTAAGCTACGTACTAAATCGAGTTGGAATGCAGGAGCTGTGCTTTTTTGGCGAACGCTCTCTGAACTTGAGGCAAGCGCAGGCGTTCTATTTTCCGGGCTCGAGTTGGGCGTCAACAAACTCATTGGTTGCGCAAGACCTAATGTTGAAATAAGACAGCTGCGGTAAACACGCTCAGTAAGGGCGAGATTTGTTGAAAGACATAGCTTGCCTGATTGAAACCGCTCTCCGGCACATAGAGGACATCGCCGGTTTTGAGGGTAAGATCAAGCGAGCCGGGCTGCAGGAGAGATCGAAAGGACACCACGCGAGTCTTGCCTGTAGAGGGCTGAATAATCTGAAGATTCGGTGACTTACCCGCCTGCACGGTCAATCCGCCAGCTTCCGCCAAAAGCTTGGCCAAGGTCGTGTCGTCGTCGAGCCGCAGAGCGCCGGGATGCTGAACTTGGCCGAGGACGGAGACGTATCGCTCTTTGGGTGCAGGAACATACACAATGTCGTCGCGCTTGAGGCGCAAGGCAGCTAAAGAACTTCCGTGATCGAGCATTCCCTGTAGATCCACCCAAAGAACCTGATCAGATCCGCGATAAATAGCACAACGTTCTGGAAACGCGGCATTCAAGTTCTGCGGCACGTTTGCCGGCAAGGTGCTTGCCACCGAACTACGGCTTGCGAGAAGGCCTCCGGATTGTGTAATGATCTCAAGCAGTGTCGGCGGCTTATCAAAGACAACGATGCCCGGATGTTCTACAGCACCAAGCACCAGAACTCGGTTCGAGGTGTATCGATCGACCCCTACGGTCACAAAAGGATGAGAGTAGTAGGTGCTCATGGCTGACGAGATTGCGGTGGCAGCGCCCTCGCGGGTCTGTTCAGCCACCAAGATCGAGCCAGCGGGGGCGATGCTGATGCGGCCATCAGGACCGACGATGCGCTTACAGTTCAGCTCCGGATGCCCGGCGAAATCAATCGAGATTTCATCTCCCCGCCCCAATGCATATTCCTGATTGGCCGGCTCCTCATAGGATTGCAAGGGAGCTAAAAGGCCCGGCTTTACATCCGGATTAGAAGCGGATGCATGCTGTTGTGCGCGAGCAGCCCCGAGCAGCAGTAACCACATCAGTGCTGCTCTCCAGCCAAGATGCCGCTTCCGAAGAAATGGGCCGCGCGGCAAAGTACCTTGATTGAAAAGAGAGAGTCGCATCAGCTTGCCCTAGCAATCGTAGGTACGGTCATCGCAGCGTTCATACGAGCTTCGGGGATAGTTTGCACTAATGGCACCTCAACCGTGAGAGCCACACGGGACCGTGTCACGGCAGTGAATTCAATCGCTTCCGCAGCGGTTACAGCCAACCGGAACAGGTCTGCCAACGATGCAAATTGAAGGACGCGCCGCACCGGGTTGGACATGCCTGCCAACCAGATCCACAAGCCTTCCGCAAGCAGGATGCGCCGAGCCTCCAACAGGCATCCAAGTCCATCTGCCTCGACGCGGCTGGTTGCCGACATATCGATGATCAGCGTCTGTCCCGCCAAAGCCGCTGCGCGAGCCTCCCGGGTTATCCAGGCGCAGCAATCTCCGCATAGCTTAGCGGGTGTTGCGACAATTCGGAAGGTTCCCTGGATGTCTACCTGGATAGCGCCGCTGCGACGCTCGCCAGGTTGTAATCGACTTACCATCCAACCTAGAGGAAGATGTTGTACGAGTGCCGCCGCATCTCTGGCATAGCGCGGCAGGAGACGCAGAGGCTCCTGTGCCATCCGGAAGAACCATTCCATCTGAACATGTTGTACCCACGCTGGTGCACGCTTCAGACTCCCAGCGATCATGTCCAGCGCCCCACCAATGCCAATGGCAACCGGGACCTTCAATCTGGTGCGATGATGGTGGATCCAAATCTCCTGTTTAGGATTCCCGAAAGCAACCAGAAGCACATCCGGAGCCACTTCCTCAACACGGCGAAGAATGTCTTCGCTATCCATCCGATGGAGCGGAAGCTGCTCCGGTGAGAATCGCCCAACGATGCGTACGCCGGGATAGCGCTGCTCAAGAATCTGAGCCGCTTTCCGAGAACTCTGCTCACTCGAGCCAAGCAGAAAGATGCCATAGCCCTTTTCAGCTGAAAGCTTGGCCAACTCCGGAATGATATCCACGCCCGTCACTCGCTGCTGAAGCGGTGAACCAAGCAGATACGAAGCCCAGACCAGGGGTGCCCCGTCTGGAAGAACCAGGCTGCACTCACAAAGAATGCGCTGGAGAAACTGATCGTTCAGAGAGTTTCGAGCGAAATCTAAGTTTGCCGTTGCGATCTGATGAGTCTGACCCGAGAGAATGTTCTGCTCGATATGCGCAATTGCTTGCGCCATGGTCACATTGGCGATCGGCAAGCCGAACAGGGCTACGGTCGGGGGTATTTGCTCTTCAACAGTGCAAGAACGTTTCACGCTAAAACCTCAAGTGGGACATGTACTGCAGGCCGGCAAGTCTGAATAGATCGCATGACAAGCTTAGGCTGCTGACCTTATCGGCTCAATCCCCCGAAAGATTAGTTTTAATTGAAGAAAAAGTAATCGCATGCCTATTACTTTGTGTTGTGGCGCCTGAAAGCACGTTTACAGAAGCAGAATGCCTTGGGCGCGTGATGAGAGCGGAGGAGAAATCCAGAAGCACAGGCTTTCTGCAGGAACGTGCCACGGCGACGCTGCCCAGGTGGCATGGGCTGATGCGAAGACTGCGGACAAAATAGCGTGCCGAGCATGGACCAGAGGGGCCGACGCAGCTGTCGCCGACCTCGACCATCTGTTCCATGTCGCTCGGGGCTCCCGTGGAAAAACCGGAGGCGGGCAAAGTAAGTCCGCGACCGTCAGCTTTGGCTACCGCCTCCCTGCGCGTCCAACTACCGTAAAACGCAAGCAGTCTTTCCTTCGCTGTATGGGCACTTTCGATGCGGTGCACGTCGTCCGGGTGGAAGGCAGCACGGGCGACGTCGATCATCTCGATCGCCGAATCCATGTATTCCACGTCGACTCCGACCGAACCCGAACGTGAGAGTGCGATCAGAATCATTCCGCGCGAGTGGGAGATGTTGAAGTGCGGCATACACATCCCGCGAATAGGCCGCACAATCGGCTTGCGATGAGTTCCGATGACGATTCCAATTCCTTGCGGATCACAGTTTAAAGAAGCGCTGAGGAGATGCCGAAGGGAGCCGCGCCCGGCGATGAACTCTTCCGGAGCGGTGCCGGTACGCATCTTGGCCGCGCGCTGACGCTCCTCGACAGTCAGAGCTTCAAAAGCCTGCGTAAGCAAACTGCGGCCTTCCGGACCGTCCAGGTCGAGCCGCCAGACTTGCACATCACTTTCGCGCAACTCCGGAACGACACTGGTCTTTCCCCAAGAATCATTCATTTCGGGCTCGTTCACGAATCCACTTTCTCGCTTTCCAAGAGAAGCGGCAATAGCTCCTTAGCAGCATCCAACCAGCCATTCGCGTCATAGGTATGCCACGTCCGCGCCTTTATGCTAACTATGGTTAGCTGAGTCAGTTCGGGGTGACCCGTACCCATGCAGATCATCGTTCTTATCCCGGCTGTTCTCTGCGTGTTTGCGCTTTTCCGTTCTTCCGTGTCCAGGGTCTTTCAGAATGTTTTTTTGCCCATCCTATTAATGCTGCCAACGTATTATTTCTGGAAAGTTCCGGCTCTGCCTCCCATTGACGTGAATGAGGCCGTCCTGATCCCACTCTCAGCGGGTATTTTTTGGAAGCACCTAAAGGATTGGCAGATTTCGCCGATGGATCTATGGATGGCGCTTTTTGTATTTACGACTTCCTATGCCGATGCGCTCAAACATAGGAGTACAGCATCGACCTTCCAGCTGTTTGCTGGAATCTTTACGGCACTGATTCCCTATCTGGCGGGTAAGCTCTTGATTGAGCAGCCTGGAGAACGCATTGCTACGGTCAAACGGCTCGTCTTCTGCCTTTTTCTTGCGTCCCTCTTTTCTGAGTACGAATACCGGATGGGACGCAATCCATACCAAATGATCATGGACCATGTGCTTCCGGACGAGCAGTTTGGCTGGAAAACCCAGATTCGTTGGGGCTTCGGCCGAGTGGCAGGGCCTTTCGGACAATCGGAACTGGCTGGGATGATGCTTCTGGCGGGCTTGGTCCTGGCGCTTTGGTTGAACTACTACAATCTTTGGGAGCCGAAGTTTAAACATGCATCATGGCTTCCCTTTACCAAGGGGCAGACAATTACGTTTGTTCTTGGGGCGACCCTGGTGCTCACGCAGGCTCGCGGACCGTGGCTAGGCACTCTGTTTGCGATACCGATTGCGTTTATTGGGCGCAGCCGGCGCGTGCTGCGTTCGACGATTCTGGTGGCGACGTTCGGGAGTATCTTCGGCGCCATCCTATATACGGGCATGAAGGCGTACACGGATGCACCTACAACGACCAACGAGCAGGAAAATGCCACTTACCGCGCTCATCTCGTCGAGAACTACACACCGATTGTGAAGGCGGGCGGCCTCTGGGGCTGGGGGACCGATTTTCCCGCGGAAAAAGGCCAGGTTTCAATCGACAACGAATATTTATTCGTTGCCGTAACACAGGGTCTTGCCGGATTCGGCGCCTTTTGTCTTATCTGCCTGGGCTCCATCACCAACTTTGTTTCCGCAATCCTTCGCTCTATAGACAAGATGGAGCGCTATTTCGTTTTCTCGCTGCTGGGGATTTTTTTGGGATTGATGTTTACCATCGTCACAGTATTTCTCGGAAATCAGTCCTATCTTCTCTTCTTCCTCGTGGTGGGCTGGTCCGAGGCACTGCGCGCTCGACCCGTCGAGACAGCTGAGTTCAGCTTTCAGCAGGTGCTGACCTAGATGAGCTGCCAGATCGCGCGGCCGGTATTGCTCTTCCGTTGCTTTTTCTTTGTGCTGGCCATGTTTGCCTGTGCAGGCTGCAGGACGGCGAAAGTCGCCGCAAGCCAAACAGAAGATCGAGCGGAGACGGCTGCCGTGACCCGCATTACGCTCGGGCCGGAGGCGCTGCATACGGGAGTGAAGCGGTTCGGCATCAATCTGAGCGGGCAAACGTTTTACGATTCCGGCCAGATGCTCCGTAATCTGATCTTCCGCAATCCCGGCTTTGAAGGCGAGACTTGGCAATCGATTCTTGAATGCAAAACAGCTTCTGCAATCACCTGTACGGACAAAGACCGATACAGTACGTGGCCGCCAGGTTTTCTCAATGGAGCCCACTATGAATTTCTTTCCGGACGGGCCAAGGGGTCGGCGGGGGAGGTCTTACGAAATACGGCGGCAAGCAAGGACGCGGGAGTCGAGATCACGCTCAACAATCCGACTTCCGCGCCGAACGCGGGCGATTTTGTGCTCGTTCAGATAGAGAAGCCAGGAAACGCCCAGGCCGGCTGGTGGACCACAGCCGCGGGGGGGGCTTCTTTCGCAACCGAACAGCATGATCTTTCGCCGCACAGCCCAGGCAAGCAGGCGCTGCGAATAGAAGCGTCTGGAGCGGGCCAAAGCGCATCCGTCGCATCGTTTTTCGACACGACCGCCGGCCGATCCTTCGTGCAGCTTCGTGGTCTGTACACGTTGAGCTTCCGCGCCAAGGGCCTCGCAGGCGAACACATCCTCAACTTAAAGGTTGAGCGGCTTGCGACCTCGAGTGGAAATCATAGCTTCCTAAGTAAGTCGATCAAACTCAATCCCACGTGGCAGGAGTATAGCTTCTCCTTTCGTGCGGAGGAGAGTGGCGCGGCGATCGGTCCGGCTGACGTGACTTTCACCTGTTTGAGCTCGTCGGCGCTGCTCGATGATGTTGCTTTGATGGCCGCGGCGGAACCTGACAATCCGACTGCCTTTCGGGACGAGGTGGTCCACACCCTGCGCGAGCTGCGGCCCGGTGTGCTCCGATATATGGATAATGGCACAGATTTCGGCAGCTCGCTCGACAACATGCTGGCCGTTCCGTTTGCGCGCATGCGGGCTGGATCGAGTACGCAGCAGACAGTCGAGGAAGACATCCCGGTCGGCTTGCACGAGTTCCTGGAGCTTGCCCAAGCTATCGGGGCGGAGCCCTGGTACACGATGCCGGCGGCCACCTCGGCGAATGAGGCTGCTCATCTGGTCGAGTATCTGACGGGCAATCCCAAGACGCCGTATGGCGCGAGGCGAGCTGCGCTTGGACAACGAACGCCTTGGACGAAAGTCTTTCCGCTCATCCATCTGGAACTCGGAAATGAGCAATGGAACGGAGGATCGTTTCCGGGCGCAACGATGGATGATGCGGTCGCCTTTGGAGCGCGTGCCCAGGAGGTCTTTGCGGGCGCGCGAAACGCCGTGGGGTTCGATCGGACGCGGTTCGACCTGGTGCTTGGGACCTGGGCCGCGGTTCCCTGGTGGACTCTGCAGGAGCTCTCGGCCGGCACAAACAGCGATTCGGTTGCAATTGCGCCCTATCTTCTCAGCGACTTTTTCGATGCTTCTTCTACTGAGGCGATCTTCGGCCCGATGTTCGCGCAGCCGGAGCAGATCGATTCGCGCCCGGGAGGCACGGTCTACGAGCAGGCCAAAGCGGTGGCGAATCGTTCTCATTCGCCTCATCTGGCTGTGTACGAAGTCAATCTTGGCACGACGAACGGATCGGCTTCGATCACGCAAGAAGACCTCGACCGCACGGTCCCGAGTCTGGGCGCCGGGCTGGCGGTAGCGGATCATATGCTGCTGATGTTGCGGGACCTGGGAGTCACGACGCAGTGCCTCTTCGCTCTCCCGGAGTTCCAGAATCCGTTTCGCGCGCCGGGAGCAAAGAAGACCATGCCGTTATGGGGCTCCGTGGTGGATATGGGAGGAGAGTCCAACCGAAAACGGCCTACGTTGCTGGCGGAGCAGTTAGTCAATGAAGCGCTGCTTCCGGTGATGCTCGCGACCCATGTCACTGGGGACCCGACTTGGAATCAGCCTTCGTCCAGCAACGATAGGGTGGAGCTTTCGCGCGCACACCTGATCCAGAGCTTTGCCTTCCGGGACGGTGGCCACCTCAGTCTGATCTTGCTGAATCTGAGCCGGAGCGAGAGCCTGCCGGTCCAGTTCGAGGGTCCACTGGAACCACGGGGTGAGATAGAGGAGAGCCGACTTAGCTCGAAGCACATCACCGATTCAAACGAGAAGGAAAGCAAAGTGTCGATTCAGGAAGAACGGCTAAGAAGCTTCGATCCATTAAAGCCGTACGTGCTCCCTCCGTTTTCGTTGACGGCGCTTCAGTGGCAGCTTCGTCCATGAATAGGAATGCGATCGTCTCGTCGACGCACGGGTGTAACCGGGTGCATAGGAGAAAAGTGATCTCCCCGGCAGAACAGGCGCATGTATGTCCGAACGAAGGTGCGCAGCGGCGGTGACCATTGGGGGATGGACCGGCGCTGAGATGTCCGCCAACATCGTAGAGTACACCACGAGCGGCTCCGTATGTCTTTCCATCTTATTTTGCATGCACTTGGTCTTTTGCTTCTGCTGGCATCGCTGCCGTTGTCGATAGAGTTACTGGTGCTGTCCGCAGCGGCTTCGCTGCCGATCCGTCCCGTCGCCCGGGCGGTTATAAGGCGGGTCAGGCTGGCCGTGATCGTTCCGGCGCATAACGAGGCCATGCTCATCGGCCGATGCGTGCAGAGCATCGTGGCTTCAGCTGAACCGGATGTAGCCATCTACGTGATCGCGCACAACTGCACGGACCGGACGGCTGAGCAGGCGCGGGCCGCGGGCGCTCACGTTTTTACACTGCAGGACAATGTAGGGGGAAAAGGAACAGCGCTCGAGTTCGGATTTAACGAGGCTCTCCACCGCGGGGCGGAGGCGGTGCTGGTGGTGGATGCCGATTCGGTTGTAGGACCGGGAACGATCGCACACGTTGCGGCAGCCTTCGCGTCGGGCGTAGAGGCGCTGCAGTGCCGCTACGAGGTGGCCAATGCCGGCGCGAGCCCACGCACGCAGCTGGCGGCTCTGGCGTTCTTGGGCATGAATGTTCTGCGTCCGCTGGGGCGCTCGCGGCTTGGGCTCTCCTGCGGAATCTTCGGGAACGGGTTCGGCCTGCGGGCCGAGGCGCTGGCGCGAGTACCCTACGTCGCCAACTCGCTGGTAGAAGATTTGGAATATCATCTGCACCTGATCCGGGCCGGAATCCATGTGCATTTCCTGAACACGGTGGCCGTTTACGGCGAGATGCCCGAGAGTTCCGCGGCTGCCGGTTCGCAGCGTGCACGCTGGGAGGGCGGCCGGATTCGCATGCGCCGGCTTTGGACGTGGCCGCTGGCCGCCCAAGCGCTTCGAGGGCGTTGGCGTATGGTGGAACCGCTGCTGGACCTGCTCGCGCTGCCTCTGGGGAGCGAGGTAGCTCTGCTGGGCCTGGCTCTGCTGCTTGGAATTGCTTCCCGCACCTTCTGGCTGATTGCATATGGGGTCCTGGGCGTCTTTCTCGTGGCAATTTACCTGGGCGTGGCGGCAGCGCTGGGTCCGCGGCCTGAAAAGAGTCTGAAGGCATTGGCCGCGGCGCCTGGGTATCTCTTGTGGAAACTCCTTCTCATTGCCAAAACACGACGGGCGGCTCGGGCGGATGCGGATTGGGTGCGCACCACGAGAAATGCCGAAATCTCAGGCGAACTCACGCAGAAGCGTGCCGGTCAAAGCACAGGGCCGGGGTAGCAGGATCACCATGCATGCATGCGCCGTTCAGGCACCGGAGCCGGTTCAGATTGCCGCTTGAGAGCCTTGCACGATAGGCTTGCGCGATTGTCAGCAGTGCCCTGCCAGCACCTCGGCCAGATGAACCGCTCGTCGCGGGCTGTTCTGGCTGATCTGCTCGCGGCAGCTAAAGCCGTTGGCGACCAACACGTCCTCGGGCGCGGCGGCGCGCACCGCGGGAAGCAGGACGCGCTCGGCCAGAGTTTGCGAAACCTCGTATTTGTCGGCTTCAAAGCCAAACGGGCCGGCCATGCCGCAGCAGCCGGAGTCGAGCAGAGTCACCTCCGCCCCGGTGGCACGCAGCAGAAGCATTTCATCTTTCATCGTCATGAGCGCCTTCTGGTGGCAGTGGCCCTGGACGACGATGCGCCGGCCAGGCATCGGCGGAGGCTGAAAGCTGGTTTGGGCAAGGGTCTCGCTGAGCATGACTGTCTGGCGGCTGAGGCGGAGAGCGCGCTCATCGCGGGGAAAAAAGTTGATCAGCTCATCCCGCAGGACGCTGGCGCAACTAGGCTCGAGCATGACGAAGGGTGTGCCGGCGTCGATCTGCGTCGCGAACCGGTCCAGTATGCGCCGGAGATACAGGCGCGCCTCGTCGAGGAAGCCAAAGTCATAGAGCGGGCGTCCGCAGCAGATGTGCTGCTTCGGCACTTCGACGCGGATCCCGCTGGCCGTAAGCAGCCTGGCGGCATCGTGGAGCGCGCGGGGTTGAAAGTAGTTGTTCCAGGTGTCGGGCCAGAGCAGGACGGTCTTGCCGGTTGCGGCTATCCTATTCCCGCTACGGTGGAAGGTGTCACGGAAGTTGCGGCTCGCGAAAGCTGGAAGACTCCGCTGCGGAGCGATGTGCAGAATCGACTTGGCGAGTGAGGATACAGCCGGAACCCGCAGCGGCAGATTCGCCAGCCAAGGCGCGTGGGAGGCGAGCGACGCCCAGCGATCCATAAACCCGAAGGCATGGTGCTGCAGCGGGCGCCGCTTGCCCGCGTAAAAGTGGGCGAGGAACTCGGCCTTCCAGGTGGCCATGTCGACGTTGACGGGACACTCGGTCTTGCATGCCTTGCAGGAGAGGCAGAGGTCGAGCGCCTCCTTCACCTCGGGATTCCGCCAGCCATTGCCGATGACGTTGCCCTGCAGGATCTCCCACAGCAGGTGCGCGCGGCCGCGGGTGGAGTGTTTCTCTTCGCGGGTGGCCATGTAGCTGGGGCACATGGTGCCGGTGTCCACCTTGCGGCAGGCGCCGACGCCGACGCAGCGCTCGGTTGCGTGGGCGAACGAGCCTCCGTCGCCTGGGAACTGGAACCATGTATCGACCTTGGCGCGCTGGTAGCCGGCGCCCATGCGCAGGTTCTCGATCGGATCGTAGACGGCGACGGGATCGATCAGCTTGCCGGGGTTCATGCGGTTGAGCGGATCCCACAGGGCCTTGAACTCGGCGAAGGCCTGCATCAGCTCCGGGCCGAACATCTTTGGCAGCAGCGCGGCGCGGGCCTGCCCGTCACCGTGCTCACCCGAGAACGAGCCGCCGTACTTGAGCACGATGTCCGCAGCCTCTTCGATAAATTGGCGGTAGGCTTGGACGCCCTTTTCCGACTTCATGTCGAAGCTGATGCGCAGGTGCACGCAGCCCTGGCCGAAGTGTCCGTACATGGGCGATTGATAGCCATAGCGATGGATGAGCGCGAAGAGCTCGCGCAGGTACGCGCCCAGGCTGGCAGGCGGCACGGCCGAGTCTTCCCAGCCCTCCCAGCCGCTCTCGATCCCTGGAGTGAAGACCGAGGCGCCTAAACCCGATTCGCGCACACGCCAGACGCGTTCCGCCTCCTCCGGTGAGTAGACGGCGATGGCCGGCGGCTGATCAAAGCCGTGCGAAGCCTGGATCAGGCTCTCGGCCATCCTGTCTGCCTCTTCAGGCGAGTCCGCGCCGAACTCGCACAGCAGAAAGCCTCGTCCGGCGGGCAGCAGCTTCACGTCATCCACGTTGAGATTCTTGATCAGCATGCAGTCGACCAGGTGGCCGTCGAAACCCTCGAGACCGATGGGCTTGTGCTCCAGCACCACCGGAACGTGGTCGGCCGCGACATAGGCGTCCGGAAAGCCGAGCGCGACGAGCCGGCGGTGTTGCGGGCTTGGCTTCAGCTCGCAGGCAGCTTCGAGGATCGTGACGCAGGTGCCCTCCGAGCCGACCAGCGCACGCGCTACATGGAAGCCGTTCTCCGGCAGCAACTCGTCCAGGTTGTAGCCGGAGACGCGCCGCGGAATGTCCGGGAACCGCTCGCGCACCAGCACGGCATATGTGTCGCGGAGGCGCTTGAGGCCGGCGTAAATCTCGCCGCGGCGGCCGCCTTCGGCGATGATGGCGGCAAGCTCCGCCTCGCTGGTCCTGCCGACGGTCATGCGGGTTCCGTCGTAGAGCAGGATATCGAGCGATTCGATGTTATCGACGGTCTTGCCGCCCATCAGCGCGTGCACGCCGCAGGAGTTGTTGCCGATCATGCCGCCCAGCGTGCAGCGGCTGTGCGTTGCGGGGTCCGGCGCGAAGGTGAGCTCGTGCTCTTCCGCCGCATCGCGCAAGGCATCGAGGACGATGCCGGGCTCGACCCGCGCCCGGCGTGCCTCGGGGTCGAGCGCGACGATGCTCCGCATGTACTTCGAGAAATCGAGCACCACGGCCACATTGCAGCACTGGCCGGCGACACTGGTGCCGCCGCCGCGTGAAAGCACAGGCGCGCCGAACTCCCGGCAGGCGGCCATGGTGGCGATGACGTCGGCGGTGTCGCGCGGCAGCACCAGACCGATAGGAACCTGGCGGTAGTTCGAGGCGTCGGTGGCGTAGAGCGCGCGGGAGGCCGGGTCGAAGCGCACCTCGCCGCGAAGCGTGGCACGGAGACGCTGCTCGAGCATCTCCGCAGCGTTGAAGCTCTCGTGCGGATGTCGCTCTGCGCGCTCCGCCGGGCCGGTCAAAATAGGAAAGGGACTCGTGGTCGTCATCGTGGATCCTGCCCGACCAATCGCCGGGATAGCTTCAGCATATCCGCGATGCTACTGTTCCTGCGCGGTCGCGATGATCACCTGCGGATCGATCCATCCGCCGGGAGGAATTGTATGACTGGTCGCCGGCGGCCCCCACGTGTGCACCTCGTACACGGTCACCGGCGGCGGCGACTGCAGGGCATCGTCGACAATGCGCCACGCCTCTTCCACGTAGTCCTGCCGGGCGAAGATGGTGGGATCGCCGGCCATGGCGTCGGTCAGCACGCGCTCATAGGCTTCCATCTCATCGGGGGATGCGTGATGACTGGCGATCAACTCGGCAACTTCGCGATGTCCGGTCAGGTCGGGAGGCGCGACCGATACTCCTATGGCGATGGTCATCTCCGGACTGATGCGGAAACGAAGGTGGTTGTGCTCGATGCCGCTCTCGGAAGCCTTGGTAATCGGCGGCTTGCGGAAGCGCACGATCACTTCGGTGCAGGTCACCGGCAGGTTTTTGCCGGCTCGCAGAAAGAACGGAACGCCCTGCCAGCGCCAGGACTGGATCTCGAGACACAGCGCCGCGTAGGTCTCCACCTGCGAGTCCGGCGAGACTCCCTTTTCCTCCAGGTAGCCACAGAATTGACCGCGCACCAGATGCTCGGGAGCGACCGGAGAAATGGCTTTGAGGACCTTTACTTTCTCGTCGCGCACCGATTCGCTGTCCTTGCGCGCAGGCGACTCCATGCATAAGTTGCACATAATCTGGAAGAGGTGATTCTGCACCACATCCCGCACCGCACCGGTGGCGTCATAAAACGCGCCCCGGCCCTGGACGCCGAAGTCCTCGGCCATCGTGATCTGCACGCTGTCAACATAGTCGCGGTTCCACACCGGCTCCAGGAAGGCGTTGGAGAAGCGGAACGAGACCATATTCTGCACCGGTCCCTTGGCCAGGTAATGATCGATGCGAAAGATAGAGCTCTCCGGAAAGGCCGCCAGCAGAATTTTATTCAGCTTCTGCGCGGAGGCGAGATCGTGGCCGAAGGGCTTCTCGACGATGATGCGCGCTCCGTCCGCTGCACCGGACTTGACCAGCTGATCGACGACCTCATCAAAGAGTGAAGGAGGGATCGCCAGGTAGTGCGCTGGATGCTTGGCCTCGCCAAGCTCCTTCTTGACCGCCGCGAAGGTCGCCGCATCGGAGTAGTCGCCATCGACGTACCGCAGCAAGGAGCTTAGCTTCTCCCATGCAGCGGCATCGACGCCGCCGTATCGCCGCAGCCCGTCCTGGGCCCGTTCCTTGAGCTGGTCGAGGGTCCAGCCGGCCTTGGCAACGCCGATTACGGGAACTTTAAGAGTTCCACGCTTGACCATCGCTTGAAGCGCCGGAAAGATCTTCTTATGGGCCAGATCTCCGGTAGCGCCAAAGAACACAAGGGCGTCCGAGTGCACTTGAGTCACGAGCGATCCTTTCCTGCATGCGGCGAAACTCTACTTGGCCGCGGGCTTCTCGAGATGGCCGCCGAACCCATACCGCATGGCCGAGAGCACCTTATTCGCGTAATCGCCTTCTCCGCGCGAGCTGAAGCGCTCATAGAGCGCCGTGGTCAGCACGGGCGTCGGCACGCCTTCATCGATGCCGGCCTTGATCGTCCAGCGGCCTTCACCGGAGTCCGAGACGCGCCCACCGAATTTCTCCAGTTGCGGATCCCCGGCCAGCGCCTGCGCCGTCAGATCGAGCAGCCAGGAGGCGATGACGCTGCCGCGCCGCCAAACCTCCGTCACGTCGGTCAGATTGAGATCGTACTGGTAGTATTCGGGGTCGCGCAGCGGCGTGGTCTCGGCGTCGATTTCGCCCACATGCTTGCCGATGCCGGCGCCTTTCAGTACATTCAGGCCTTCAGCATACGCGGCCATCAAGCCGTATTCGATTCCGTTGTGCACCATTTTGACGAAGTGTCCGGCGCCGTTCGGTCCGCAGTGCAGATAACCCTGCTCGGCGGTTCCACCCATCGTCTCGCGGCCGGGCGTTACGGGGATGTCGCCTTTGCCGGGCGCGATCGCCTGAAAGATTGGATCGAGGTGCTGGACGGTCTCGCTCGGGCCGCCGATCATCATGCAGTAACCGCGCTCCAGCCCCCAGACGCCGCCGCTCGTGCCTACATCGACATACTTAATATTCTTCGGCGTGAGCTCTTTGGCGCGATTGATGTCGTCCACGTAGTACGAGTTTCCGCCATCGATCAGGATATCGCCTTCCTCCAGATGCGGAACGATCTCCGCAATCGTCTTATCGACGTAGCCGGCCGGAATCATCATCCAGATGGCGCGCGGCCTGGCCATCTTGGCGATCATGTCTTCGAGCGACGTCGATCCCGTAATGTGCTCGTGACTTGCGACATCCTGAACCACCTTGGCGGACGTGTCAAACACCACGCACTCATGGCCGCACCGGGCCAGCCGCTTGACCATGTTCGATCCCATTCTGCCGAGACCTATCATCGCGAGTTGCATGTATCTCTCCTGAAAATATTGACTGTGCCGCTTATGTGATGCGGATTCGAGCAGGGCCGGATCAATATCCGCCCGGCATGTGCCTTGTGCATCGGGGGGCCAACCCACGTTATACAGGACAACATACAGGACAGCGGGGATGAAAGATGTATCGCTTGGCGGCAAGTCTTCGCATCGGCGACGCATTTGACCGGAGGCGCGGCAATTCGTCTACACTTGGTGGAGCCTGAGCGAGGAAGACGCCGGCTTTGAAATCAGAAACGCTGGAGAATCCATGAATAACCGCGAACGGAAGATGCTCGAGCTCTTGAAGACGGGCCGGGACAACTTCGGCTACGTCGCCGTGAAGGCCGAGTTTGAAGCTGAGGGCACACGCGTCGATGAGCTGCTGCGCCTGGTCGAGATCTGCCGTAAAGCCGGCCTGAAGCTTGGCTTGAAGATCGGCGGATGCGAGGCTATGCGCGATCTGATCGAGAGCAAGCAGATCGGCGTCGACTACATCATCGCTCCGATGATCGAGAGCACCTACGCGCTTACCAAGTTTGCCGAAGCGGTCAGCAAAATCTATACCGCCGAAGAGCAGGAAGAGACGGACTTCCTCTTCAACCTCGAGACCATTACGGCCTTCCAGCAGTTGGAGGCGATGTCTGTGGAAACCAAGAAAGCCAAAGAGCTCGCAGGAATCGTGTTTGGGCGAGTCGACTTTTCGCTCTCCGCCGGTCTGGGGCGCGATGCCATCAACGGCAAGGAGGTCACCGAGTATGTGCTGAAGACCTCCGCCGCATGCAAGGAAAAAGGCCTCGATCTGGTGGTCGGCGGCGGTGTCTCGTCGGACTCCATCCCCGTCCTGCGGCAGATGGTCGACGTGCACCTGACACGCTTCGAGACCCGCAAGGTGATCTTCGACGGACAGGCCGCGAAAGAGAGCCACATCGATCAGGGTTTGCTCAACGCGGTGCACTTTGAGCTGCTATGGCTGCTGAACAAGCGGGATTATTATGGCGCGATTCAGCAGGAAGACACGAAGCGCATCGACATGCTGGAAAAGCGCTGGGCCGTGCTCAATCGCTGATGAACAGCAACGCACCGCAGATGGCGGCGGAGGAGCATCTACTCGTCTTCGGCGCCAGTGGAGCGATCGGGCAGGCGATTTCTCAGGCCGCGCTCACCCGGGGCTGGCGCGTTACCGGAGCCGCCCGAAGCGCGCATGCATCTATGGCTGAGGGCTGCGATCGGCTGGCTCTCGACCCCTTGGACGAGCAGTTTGACAGCCGGCAGCTGCGAGGAGAGAAGCCTTACACCGGCGTTTGCTGGGCGCAAGGAGCCAACCGCAATGACTCCGTGTACAACGTGGACCTCGAGCAGCACATGGCCCTCTATCAGGCAAATGTGGCGTACATTTTGGTGACGCTTAGGGCTTTGCTCGATGACAAGCTGCTGGCTGCGGGTGCAAGGCTGTGCGTCATCAGCTCTATCTGGCAGAATCTTGCGCGGCAATCCAAGCTCTCCTACTGCATCTCAAAGGCCGCGCTGCAGGGCCTGGTGCTCTCGGCCTCGGCCGACCTTGCGGCAGACGGAATCCTCATCAACGCCGTGCTTCCCGGCGCACTGGAGACGCCGATGACCCGCAAAAATCTGAATGCTGAGCAGATCGACCGGCTTACCAGCGCCACCGGCTTTGGCCGCCTTGCCGAGCTTACGGATGTCGCTTCGCTGGTGCTGTATCTCTGTTCGGCACAGAACACCGGCATTACCGGACAATTCATTGCCGCAGATTTAGGATTCAGTCATGTCCGCATCGTTTAATATTCGATCCTCGACCGGCTCCTATGAGGTCCATGTGGCCGCGGGATCGCTGACGCAGACGTTACAAGAACATGCGGACGCCTACCTGCTGGTGGACGCATTTTTTCGCGGCACGCTCGGCGGAGCCTCGCAGACTGCGCTCTTCCTCGCCGCCGAAGAGCGGGAGAAATCGCTCGACCGGATGCCGCAGTTGATTGAGCAGATGCGGGCCGCGGGCGTCCACCGCCGGACCGCGCTGACGGCGATTGGAGGCGGCGTCGTTCAGGACATCGCGGCCTTCGCGGCATCGGTGTACATGCGCGGTTTGCGCTGGACGTATGTCCCAACGACGGTGCTCGCGATGGTCGATTCGTGCATCGGCGGCAAGTCAAGCATCAACGTCGGACCGTACAAAAACCTGGTCGGCACCTTCCATCCGCCGGAACATATTTCGATCGATCCTGCGCTCGCCGAGACGCTGCCGCGGGATCAGTTTGCCAGCGGTCTGATTGAGGCGGCCAAGATCTGCTTCTGCCGCGGCGAGGATGCCTTTGCAATGCACATGGCTGCCGGTCCTTCGACGACGATGAGTACGGCCGCGCTTGAAGCGGTGATCGTCAACAGCCTGCAGGCCAAGCGATACTTCATTGAGATTGATGAGTTTGACAAGAAGGAGCGCCTGCTGCTGAACTTCGGCCACACCTTCGGCCATGCTATCGAAGGCGCGTCTCACTACGCGATTCCTCACGGCATCGCCGTCGGAGTAGGCATTCTTTGTTCGCTCGCCTTTCAACGGGAGCGCGGAATCTGCTTTGACCAGGTGGAGCGAATCGCGGTCTTCGAGCGGCACCTGCATGCGATGGTGGCCAGCCTTGCCGGCATTCGCGAGCACCTGGCGGCGCTCTCAATCGACAACGTGATGGAACGCTTTGCCTCCGATAAGAAGCACACCGGCCATCAGTTCACGCTGATTCTAGTGAATGAATCGGGGTCTGTGGTGCTCGAGCAGATCGAGAAGAGTGAATCCACCAGCCGAGCGGTGCGCCAAGCGATTGAAACTGTGAGAGAGAGCTATACGCGATGACGAAGTATTCTGATCTGTTAGCCGAATGGCTGGTTTCGCTCGGCTACACGCATTGCTTTTTTGTCGCCGGCGGAAACATCATGCATCTGCTCGAGTCGTGCAGCCGCCGGCTCACCTGCATCCCCGTCATCCATGAGGTTGCCGCCGGCATTGCGGCCGAGTATATGAACGAGGTGCATCTCGGTCCGAAGGCCTTCGCGCTCGTCACCGCCGGACCTGGATTGACGAACATCGTTACAGCCATGGGAGGAGCCTACCTCGAGTCGCGCGAGCTGCTGGTCATCGGCGGCCAGGTCAAGGTCTCGGATCTCGCGCGCGGGCAGGTCAGGCAGCGCGGCATCCAGGAGATCGACGGCGTGGCCATCGCTCGCGCGGTCAGCGTGCGTTCCGTGCTGATGACGGAGGTCGTCGATCAACCGGCTTTTGCCGCGCTGACGAGGTCCGGCGAGCAGGGTCGCAAAGGCCCGGTCTTCCTTGAGATTCCCCTCGACGTGCAAGGCGCGCAGGTGAACGAATCAGCACTGAATACCGGTACTCCCGAAGCTCACACGCACTTCAAGGAGTTGCCGGACACAGCTGTCGAAAGCGTGGCGCAAAGAGTACGCTCGGCAAAAAGACCAGTCTTCCTGCTGGGCGCGGGCGTCGATCGCGAGACAGCACAGGACCTGCAGGACGAGTTCGCCGCGGCGGGCATCCCGCTGATGCTGACCTGGAACGCGATGGATCGCCTAGGCGCGGATCACCCGATGTACTTCGGCCGGCCCAACACGTGGGGCATGCGCTACGCAAATATTCTGCTGCAGCAGGCAGACTTGCTGGTGGCGCTCGGCACCCGGCTCTCCCTTCAACAGACCGGCTTCAACTGGCAGCAGTTCATTGCCGCCGGAGAGATTGTGCAGGTGGACTGCGATGCGGCCGAGCTGGCAAAGGGACACCCGCGCGTCGCCGTTCCGCTGTGTGGCGATGCGAACCGAATGCTTGGATTGCTGCTCCAGATGGACCTGGGCGAGCATGCGGAGTGGGTTGACTTCTGCCGCACTGTACGCGGCCTGTTGCCTCTGGTCGAGCCGGTGAACCAGACCGGCAGCGGGTATCTCAATCCCTACGAGTTCGTCGATAAGCTCTCCACGCTCTGCACCAAAGACGATCTCGTCATCCCCTGCTCGAGCGGAAGCGCCTTCACCGTAATGATGCAGACGTTTGCGCAGACTCAGGGCCAGCGCATCGTAACGAATAAAGGCCTGGCCTCCATGGGCTATGGTTTGTCGGGCGCGATCGGCGCAGCGTTTGCGGGCCAGGGCCGCCGGACGATACTCGTCGAGGGCGACGGCGGCTTCACGCAAAACCTGCAGGAGCTCGGCACGGTCGCGGCCAACAAGCTCAACCTGAAGATCTTCCTCTTCGACGACAACGGCTACGCGTCGATCCGCATGACGCAGAAAAATTACTTCGGCGGACGTTACGTCGGCTGCGACACGGAGACCGGTCTCGGCATTCCGAAGTGGGAGCTGCTCTTTCCGGCCTACTCGATCTCCGTCATGCGGATCGGCCCCGGATTCGAGAGCGATGCCGCCTTCCAAGCGGCGTTCGGCGCTCCCGGCGCGCATGCCTTCCTCGTCCACATCGATCCCACCCAGACCTACTTTCCGAAGATCAGCTCGCGCGTCACCGAGTCCGGATCGATGGAATCAAACCCGCTGCATCGCATGACTCCCGACCTCGACGAAGCCATCGCGCAAACAGTTTTCCGCTATCTGCCCGCCTAGCCGATGCCGCCCCCTCTTCCCACGCGCGACCTGGACGAGATCCTCGAAACCACGCGTTCGCTTTGGGAGGAGATGCGAGGCCAGCGGCTATTTCTCACCGGCGGTACGGGCTTCTTCGGCTGCTGGCTGGTCGAGAGCTTCCTGCACATCGAACGCACGCTGACGCTCGACGCACACATCACTGTGCTCAGCCGCGATCCGGAACGCTTTCTCACGAAGGTCCCGCATCTCCGCGGGCAGTCCGCTCTGACTCTGCACGCAGGCGATGTCCGCGACTTCCGCTTTCCCGAAGGCGAGTTCCCCTATGTCCTCCATGCGGCCACGGAGGCCAGCGCAAAGCAGCTGGCAGAGCGTCCACACCAGATGCTTTCGACCATCCTCGCAGGCACGGAGCGGACGCTCGATTTTGCCGCCCAGGCGCGCACACGCAAGCTGCTGCTCACCAGCTCCGGCGCCGTCTATGGCCCGCAACCGGCGACCCTGACCCATGTGCCGGAGGACTTCGCGGGCGCTCCCGATCCGCTGCTTCCGCAGAGCGTCTACGGCGAGGGCAAGCGTGCCTCCGAACTCCTCTGCGCGCTTGCCGCTGACGCCGGCATGGAAGTCAAGATCGCCCGCTGCTACGCTTTTCTCGGCCCGCATCTTCCGCTGGACGCGCATTTCGCCGCAGGAAACTTCCTTGGCGACGCACTCGCAAGCCGGCCCATTGCCATCGCTTCGGACGGCACGGCGCTGCGCTCATATCTGTACGCTTCCGACCTCACTACGTGGCTCTGGACGATGCTGTTCCGCGCGCCTTCGCTGCGCGCCTACAATGTCGGCTCCGAGGACGCGGTCAGCATCCGGGCGCTCGCCGAAGCAGCCGCGGCCTCGGTGAATCCTTCCATCGCCATTCACGTCGCCAAGTTCCCGCCGCCGGGCGTGCCGCCCGCCCGGTATATTCCTGCCACAACTCGCGCGCAAGAGGAGCTGGGCCTGCGCCAGACCGTGCCGCTCGATGAGGCTTTTCGCCGAACCGCGGCCTGGCACAGGTTAGGATAGCAACAGGCCGCGTGGAGGCGGCATCCTCCCCCGAGATGAAAATCATCAGCATCGTCACCGCCTGCTACAACGAGGAAGCCAACGTCGAGCTCCTCATCGGCCGGGTGCGCGAGGTGATGGCGGGCCTGCCGCAATACCAATACGAACACATCTTCATCGACAACCACTCCGCCGACCGCACGGTCTCCATTCTCAAACGTCTGGCCGCCACCGATCCACACGTTCGCATCATCGTCAATGCGCGCAACTTCGGCCACATCCGCTCACCCATCCATGCCCTGTTCCAGGCGCAAGGCGACGCTATCGTCTCACTCGTCGCGGACCTGCAAGACCCGCCTGAGATGATTCCCGGCCTGATCGCCGAGTGGGAGGCTGGCGCCCTATGCGTGCTGTGCATCAAGCGCACCAGCGAGGAAGCGACGCTGATGTTCTGGCTGCGTAAGCAGTATTATCGCGTGGCGGAAAGTCTCTCCTCGATCGAGACGTTCCAAAACTTCACCGGCTTCGGCCTCTACGACAAGCGCGTGATGCAGATCGCCAAATCCTACGGAGACCCATATCCCTACTTTCGCGGCATGATCGCCGAGATCGGGCTGCCCTTCAAAAAGGTGTATTACGACCAGCCTAGCCGCAAGTTCGGCATCACCAAGAACAACTGGTACACGCTCTATGACATGGGCATACTGGGCATCATCAATCACTCGCGCGTGCCTCTGCGCCTGGCCGTCCTGGCCGGCTTCGTCGGGGCCGGCCTGTCATTTGCGGTCGCGTTCATTTACCTGATCCTGAAGCTCTTCTTTTGGAGCACGTTCACCTTCGGCCTCGCGCCCATGCTCATCGGCGTCTTCTTCATCGCCTCCCTGCAGCTGGTTTTTCTCGGCATTCTGGGCGAGTACGTCGGCGCCATCTACACCCAGGTACAGAAGCGGCCCTACACCGTGGAGCTCGAACGCATCAACTTTCCCCTGCCGGAGGATGCGCCGCCCATTTTGGCGCGCTCCCACTCCGCATACGAGGTCAGCGCTCCATCGACACCCGGTACGCTACCCGAAGATCAAGCGAATGCTCTACACTCGATGCCGGGACACTCTTGACTGCTGCTGGTCGCCGTCCTCACTCAGATCTCAGGACGACCCCTTATGGCTTTTGCAACCAGCACCGGCACGACCGGATTCACCAGCAGCTCCCCTGCGACCACAGATGTCCGTGCCATGTCCATCGCCACCACGCTCTTCTTCATGTGGGGCTTTTTGACGTGCCTGAATGACATCCTGATTCCGCACCTCAAGTCGATCTTCGAGCTGAGCTACTTCCAGGTCATGATGGTGCAGTTCGCCTTCTTCTCGTCCTACTTTGTCTTCGCGCTGCCGGCCGGCAAGCTGGTGGAGTGGCGCGGGTACAAGCAGGCCATGACCATCGGCCTGCTGGTGATGGCGGCCGGCGCGTTTCTGTTTCTGCCGGCCTCGCGGCTTCCCTCCTTCCCGCTCTTTCTGACCGCGCTGGTGGCGCTGGCGGCCGGCATCACGTGTCTGCAGGTCTCGGCCAATCCGTACGTGGCCAATCTCGGCCCGGAACAGACCGCATCCAGCCGCCTGAACCTCGCGCAGGCATTCAACTCGTTGGGAACCACGCTGGCTCCGTTTTTCGGCAGCGCGCTGATCCTCACCGGCGCCGCGTTGCCGCTTGACAAGGTGCACTCGCTTTCGGCGGCGCTGCTGCAGCAGTACCGCATGCAACAGGCGTCGTCCGTGCGTATGCCCTATCTGGGTCTCGGCCTGGCGCTGGTGGCGCTGGCGGCGGCGCTGAGTCTGCTAAAGCTGCCGACGCTCGACTTCACCCAGGCCATGCGGCCATCGGAGAACGAGCGCTCAGGCGCGACCGACAGCATCTGGAACCATCCGCAGCTGCTGTTTGGAGCGCTGGGCATCTTCGTCTATGTCGGCGGAGAAGTCTCTATCGGTTCATTCCTGATCAACTACTTCGAGCTGCCGACCATCGGCCATCTGACGGAAAAAGTAGCAGCCTTTTACGTTTCGTTCTACTGGGGCGGCGCCATGATGGGGCGCTTTGTCGGCTCCTACGTGCTGAAATATGTCAGCACGGCAGTTGCGCTGGCGATAGCGGCCGGCATCGCGTGCAGCCTCGTCGTGCTGTCGATTCTCTCCTTCGGCCATGTGGCCATGATCAGCATCATCGCGGTCGGGTTCTTCAACTCGATCATGTTTCCCAGCATCTTCACGCTGGGCATCGCGAACCTGAGGGAGTTGACCAGCAAGGGCTCGAGCCTGATGGTGGCGGCCATTGTCGGCGGAGCGATCCTGCCGCTGCTGCAAGGCAGGATCGCGGACAGTATCGGCGTGCAGCACGCGCTGGTCATTCCCGCGCTATGTTACGTGTATATCCTGCTGTTCGGGTTCTTCACGGCACGGCAGCGCGCGGCTGTGCCACGAGTCTTAGCGGATCCGGTTTAGAGCGGCACGATTTTGCGTCTTGCCTTACGCGAGAAACGAAGCACGCTCCCCGTCAGAATCACCGCGAGCCCAACAAACAGCAGCACGCCTCCGGCAAGCGAATACCTTGAGAGATGCTCAAACTGAAGCCCAGGCGGATAGGGGTGGTCCCGGCGAGGCATGCCGAGATACCCCAGAAGAAACTGCGGAAGAGAGGGCAGCCAGAGCACGCCAATCCAGGCAAGCACAGCAAAGGCGAAGCTGCCGTCATCGACAAACAGACCAAAAATCTCATGAACGATGGTGGCGATTGAGCGCACAGGCGTTCTCCTAAACCGCGATCGAGAGCGCACCCTGTTGACGGCAAACGGGCCCAGCAGCGCCGCTAACATAGAATACGCCAAGACCAGCCCAACGATGGACCAATCGGCGCCAGGCCAGACAAAGCCAAGACCCTCTCCCACCCAGAAGGTGCCGAAGGCGGAGAGCAGGGTGCCGACCACAAACTTGAGCGTGTTCTCCGGAACGCGCGTCAATGGCCGATGCAGCGCGAAGCCGAGAATCACGACCATCAGCAACGCGGCCGCTGCGCCCAAGCCCGCGGGAAGCAGCATGCCGGTGCCGCCCGCGCCGATCGCGATCACGATGAACACGACTTCAGTTCCCTCTAGCATCGTGATGTTGAAGGCCGTGCCGAAGGCGACCTTGTCCCATCCGGCGCCCAACCCGGCGGCCCGCATGGCGGAAGCATTCTTCCGGAACGCGGCCTCTTCGTCATGCAAGGGAATCAGGCCGGCCGAGCGCAGGATGGCTTTGCGCAGCCAGCGCAGCCCAAACAACACCAGCAGAACGCCGACCACAAGTTGAATCGTTCCCAGCGGAATACGGGTCAGCGCCCGCCCAAGCAGAAGGACTAACCCAAGCAGCACAACGACGGCTGACGCTGCGCCCAGCAGCGCGGAACGCCATCCACGCACGCTACCGACCGCAAGAATCACCGTCAAGGCCTCCACACCTTCCACCAGCGATGCAAGGAAGGACGCCGTCATGGAAGTGCCGAGATGCGCCCAACTGAATGCCATACAGCCTCTCAGATGCTACGGCGCAGGATCGTAGAGCAGGTTCTGCCCCAGCCAGCGCTCGACCTCGCCGACGCTCATGCCTTTGCGCAGGTGGTAGTCCGCCACCTGGTCGCGGTCGATCTTGCCGAGCGAGAAGTAGCGCGACTGTGGGTGCGCGAAGTAAAGCCCGCTCACGCTTGAGCCCGGCCACATGGCGAAGGACTCCGTGAGGCGAATGCCTGTGTTCGCTTCAACGTCGAGCAGGCTCCAGATCGAGCCCTTCTCGGTGTGATCAGGGCAGGCTGGATAGCCGGGTGCGGGACGGATGCCGCGGTACTTCTCCTGGATGAGCTCGGCGGGTGTGAACGTCTCCTCGCAGCCATAGCCCCACGCGTCGCGGACGCGCTTGTGCAGGCACTCGGCGAAGGCTTCGGCGAGGCGGTCTGCCAGTGCTTCCGCCATGATCGCGTTGTAGTCGTCGTGCTCGGCGCGGAAGCGGTCGCCCAGTTCCTTCAGCCCGATGCCGGTGGTGACGGCGAACGCGCCCAAGTGATCGGGCAGGCCGGTCTCCTTGGGGGCGATGAAGTCGGCCAGAGAGCGGCAGGGTTCGGTGCCTTCGCGGCCTACCTGCTGGCGCAAAAAATGGAATCGCTGGAGCATGGTTTTGCGGGCGCAATCGGTATACACCTCGACGTCATCGCCGATGGCGTTGGCCGCAAACATTCCGTATACGCCGCGCGCGGTCAGCAGATTCTCGGCGATGATCTGGTCCAGCAGCTTATGGCCATCGGCGAAGATCTTTTGCGCCTCCGCTCCCTGCCGTTCGTCCTTCAGGATGCGCGGGTAAATGCCTTTCATGCCCCAGGTATGAAAGAAGGGCGACCAATCGATGTACTCGCGGAGTGTGGCGAGCGGAAAGTCATCCAGCACGCACACGCCGTGAAACCTGGGGTGCGGCAGGTCCTCGGCGCGCCACTCGATGGGCGTACGCCGGGCGCGGGCCGTGGCAAGCGGGACCGCTGTCTGCCGCGGCATGGCATACGCCTTGCGCAGCGCGTCGTAATCGGCGCGATGCTGCGCCACGAAGGCTGCGTTGCCGTCCTCGCTGAGCAGGCTCGTGGTCACCGGCACGGCGCGGCTCGCGTCGAGCACGTGCACGACCGGCTGGCTGTAGTGCGGGGCTATTTTGACGGCGGTGTGGGCGCGGCTGGTGGTGGCGCCGCCGATGAGCAAAGGCTGCTTGAAGCCGCCGCGCTCCATCTCGCGGGCCACGTGCACCATCTCGTCGAGCGACGGCGTGATGAGCCCGCTGAGCCCGATGATGTCCACCTTTTCGGCCCGCGCGCGTTCCAGGATCTTCTCCGACGAGACCATCACGCCCATGTCGAGGACCTCGAAATTATTGCAGGCCAACACAACGCCGACGATGTTCTTGCCGATATCGTGCACGTCGCCCTTGACGGTGGCAAGCAGGATCTTACCCTGCGCCTTGACCTCCTGGCCGGAGGCGAGCAGCGCGGCTCTTTCCGCCTCCATGTACGGCGTTAGGTGGGCGACCGCCTTCTTCATCACGCGGGCGGATTTGACTACCTGCGGGAGAAACATCTTGCCCGCGCCGAACAGATCGCCGACCACGCTCATGCCGGCCATCAGCGGGCCTTCGATCACCAGCAGCGGACGTCCAAGCTGCACGCGCGCCTCTTCGGCATCGACCTCGATGTACGTGTCGATCCCCCGGACCAAGGCGTGGGAAAGCCGCTCCTCGACCGTGCCAAGCCGCCACTCTTCGGCCTTCTTCTCGCTGACGACCGTGCCGACGTTCTTGAGCTTCTCCCCATGCTCGACCAGGCGTTCCGTTGCATCCGGACGGCGGTTGAGCAGCACATCCTCGACCAGCACCTTCAACTCCGGCTCAATCTCCTCATACACCTCAAGCATGCCCGCGTTGACGATGCCCATGTCCATGCCGGCCGCGATGGCGTGGTAGAGGAAAGCCGAATGCATCGCCTCGCGCACCTTGTGATTGCCGCGAAAGCTGAAGGAGATGTTCGAGACGCCGCCCGAAACCTTGGCGTGCGGCAGGTTCTGCTTGATCCAGCGCGTAGCCTCGATGAAGTCGACCGCGTAGTTGTTGTGCTCCTCCATGCCGGTGGCGACGGTGAGGATGTTTGGATCGAAGATGATGTCTTCGGGCGGGAAGCGCAGTTCGTCGACCAGGAGGCGGTAGGCGCGCTCGCAGATGCGGATTTTTTCCGCATACGTGGCGGCCTGACCCTGCTCATCGAAGGCCATCACGACCACCGCGGCGCCGTACTTCAGCACCGTGCGCGCATTTTGGCGGAACTTTTCCTCACCTTCCTTGAGCGAGATGGAGTTGACGATACCTTTGCCCTGCAGGCACTTCAGGCCGGCCTCAATCACCTCCCACTTGGAGGAATCGACCATGAAGGGAACCTTGGCCACCTCGGGCTCGCTCGCCAGCAGCTGCAGGTAGCGACTCATCGCGGCGACGCCATCAATCATGCCCTCGTCCATGCAGATGTCGAGGACGTTCGCGCCGTTCTCCACCTGTTGACGTGCGACCGAGACCGCCTCTTCGTACTTGCCTTCCTTGATCAGCTTCGCGAATTTGGGTGAGCCGGCCACGTTGGTCCGCTCGCCCAGCAGGATAAAGCTGCCGGGCTGCTGCGTAAAGGGCTGCGACCCGGAGAGGCGAAGCGGTTTGCTCTCGACGGGTGTGCTCACGCGAAGACCTCAACTGCCTGCAGCGGCCGGGGAGCCTGATGCTCTAGCGCCTTAGCGATCGCCGCGATGTGCTCCGGCGTATTCCCGCAACAGCCTCCGGCGATGTTGATCAGGCCGCCGCGAGCGAAGTCGCCGAGAAAGCGAGCCATGTCCGGCGGTCCGAGATCGAAGCCTGTTTCAGACAACGGGTTGGGCAGCCCGGCATTCGGGTAGCAGGAAATAGCCACGTCGGCCTTGGCCGAGAGCTCGGCTAAAAATGGATACATCAGGTCAGGGCCAAGCGAACAGTTGAGCCCGACCGACAACGGGTGCACGTGCTTTACTGCATTCCAAAACGCCTCGGTAGTCTGGGCGGAAATCAGGGTCTCACCACCGCGTCCCACGGCCGCCGAAATCATCACCGGCAGCTCCCTGCCCCGGCGGGTGAGCCCATCCTGGTCGAAGACTTCGCGGATCGCCACCAGGGCGGCCTTCGCATTGAGCGAATCGAAGATCGTCTCGACCAGCAACAGATCGACGCCGCCGGCAATGAGCGCGCGCACCTGCTCCATGTAAGCCGTCTTGACCTGGTCGAAAGTCACCACGCGGAAGCCTGAATCGTCGGGGTCGGGCGAGTTCGACAGCGAGACGGTCAGCGGCCCGATCGCTCCGGCGACGAAGCGCTGACGGTCGGTCGCGTTGCCGATACGGTCGGCCCACTCGCGGCACTGGCGCGCGGAGGTCTCGTTGATGTCCCAGGCCAGCGTGCTGAGCTGCGGGTCTTCGAGAATCTTCTGGTAGAAGGCCGGATCCTTGCGTCCGCCACGTTCGCGCGGATCGTCGACGAAGAACTCGCTTTGCGTAATGCTGGTCGCGCCGAAGGTGTTGGTCTCAAGAATGTCCGCGCCGGCTTCAAGAAAACGCCTATGAATGTCGCAAATCATTCCCGGCTGGGTCAGAGAGAAGAGGTCGCCGTTGTTTAGCAGGTCCTTGGCCGCGGTTTGAAAGCGCTCTCCGCGCACGTCGGCCTCGGTCATGCCATAGGTGCGGATGGTCGTGCCCATGGCGCCGTCGATGATAACGATGCGGTGGTTGAGAATCTCCTGCAGAGGATGTCGTTGCGCTGTAATCATGGCTCCGGGATGCGAGGACAGCAGGGGAGACACATGTTAAATGCACAACCTCTGCTCACTTCTGATTATACGAGCCGAACAAACGCGGGCAGGACTGCAACAAACGGCTCTCCGTATCCCACTTTCGCAGGACCGAACCTCTACTTTCGTCGCGCTTCTGTCCACCGAAGAGGCATTCTGCGGCGCAAGGGGGAGTGACAGTATCTCGGCATGCGTATGAATCTCCTCTCCAAGCCCTCCGGCCCTGCCCTTCCCGGTGCCGTCACCATTCCGCTTTCACTCACCATCCAACCCTCCTGCGGGCTTCCGGGCACCCATATCTATGCCACCGACAGCGCAGCCTTGATGCGCATGCTCAACGAGACGGACCTGCCTTCAACAGTGCTGAAGCGGTTCCACAGCGAGCTGTACACCTCACCGAGCGCACGTCTCCGGGGCGTCCAATTGAGCGACCAAACCTTGACCCGGATTGGATATTTCTGTGATTGACGCGTAGGCCGCTGCCGGCTCAAATTCCGTCCCGGCAGCGGCCTTGTTCGGTGCTTTTAGTGAGCGGCTCTCGAGGTCACAAAGTATTTCGCTACGCTGCGCACAAACGGCTGAGCATTTTCAGGAGTCGGAACGCCTCCTCCCAGCACGGTCTTGAACGGCATGTTGGTCCCATATTCGGCGCGCATGTCGTCCTTGTTCTGGGACAGCACCGTGCCGTCCAGGTCGATCCCCGCAAACAGGCCCTTCGACCGGGAATAGGTTAGAAACTCGGCGTTCAGCTTCCAATCGGTACCCGCCTGCGCGTTGCGTCCCACTGGTCCAGCAGAGGCCGCGGCATCGCCGCCAATCTTGAACTTGCTCGAAAGCATGTGCTGCAGGCCATCGTGATTCATGGCGATCAGGATGAGATCGGTCGACTGACCGCCTACCTGGAATCCGAAGCTTCCACCTTCCAGCTTCACGAACACGGGAGCGCTCCAGCCTTGCGGGGTCCGGCACGTCGCGACGCCTTGGCCATATTGCGCACCCACCAGAAAGGCGCCCTTCTTATAACTCGGAACGACAACAACGCAGGACGCACTCGCGAGAACACTCTCCGGAATCGCTTTGTCCGGAGTGCCCATGACCTCTTCAATCACATTTGAAGCAGCGCTGAGCCGCTCCGCATCCTTCCCCGCATCCTGTGCCAAGGAAGACTGGATACATCCAGCCGCCAGTACTGTGGCCGTCACCATGCCTGCTGCAAATCGCTTCATCGAACTCCTCCAGTGCTATCACGCCAAGGACCAATCCTGCACGGACAATCGTGTTATTGGATGGACTTCAAGGAAGGTAGGTTGGCTCGTGCTGGAGCTCCCAGATCAGCCACACACGCTAGAAAAATAGGGGGTTGCAAACGGCTCAGAAAGCTATCTGCGCCGCCGCAACCCCACTCTCCCAGGTCTGTTGCTTAAAAGGAGAATGCCAGATACCAAAGGTAACCGCAACAGTACCGAGGTTTATCTACTTTAGTAACCACTTTTCTGCGCCTAGAACGTCTTCTCCGCCCACCGCCGCTCCAGCGCCCGCATACTCAACGCCGTACGGTTGTCCACGCCCGCCTTGCGCATCAGGCGTCCCATGTGCGCTTTGACCGTACCTTCGTCGACACCGAGACGCGATGCAATCTCCCGGTTCGGCTGCCCGAGCACCAGCAGGCTCAAGACCTCAAGCTCGCGCTTGGTAAAGCTCACAGCGGCCTCCGCGCCCGCGCGCTCCAGCTTGGTTTCGAGCAGACGCGACAGCACCCGACGTGGCGCCCACAGGCTTCCGTTCATCACCACATCGATCGCGGTCCGCAGCTCCTGCTCGCTCGCCGCGCGGGTCAAGTATCCCTTCGCGCCCGCCCCGATCACCCGTTCCACGTACTCGAAGCCGGTCTCCTCGCCGAGCACCAGGATCCGAATCCTGGGCCGCTGCTCGTGAAACTCCCGCAAGAGAGGAAAGAGTTCGCCCGCCGCCGAAGAATCAAGCAGCACAAAGCCGAGCGGCGCGCACAAGCGATCGTGCGGCCCTGCCACCGGGATCAGGTCAAACTGCTCCTGATCGTGAAGGATCGACCGGATCCCCACGATCCGCATGGCATCGGTCGCCACCAGCCCGATCTTCGGCAGATTCCCGCTCGCCATCGATCCACTCCGCGGCTACACCGTTCCCGGCTCCTTACAACTTGGGCAAAACGATTCCCTGCTGATGCTGATACTTGCCCTTCCGGTCCGCGTAGCTCACCTCGCATACCTGGTCGGACTGAAAGAAGAGGATCTGGCAGAGTCCCTCGTAGGCATAGACCTTAGCCGGAAGCGGCGTCGTATTGGAAATCTCAAGCGTCACAAAGCCCTCCCACTCCGGCTCAAACGGGGTTACGTTGACGATAATTCCGCATCGCGCGTAGGTCGATTTTCCTACGCAGATCGTCAGCACGTCGCGCGGAATCTTGAAATACTCCATGGACTTCGCCAGCGCAAACGAGTTCGGCGGAATGATGACGCTCGCGGCTTGCACGCTCACGAACGAACGCTCGTCGAACGCCTTGGGATCGATGATGGCGCTGTTCACGTTGGTAAAAATCTTGAATTCATCTGAAACGCGCAGGTCGTACCCGTAGGAAGACAGTCCGTAGGAGATGACGCCGTCCTTCACCTGCTTCTCGCTGAAGGGCGAGATCATCCCGTGACCGAGCGCCTGCTCGCGAATCCAGCCATCACTTTTGATCGACATTGTCTGCTTTCCTCACTTTCCGTCGATGACCTTCGTCACCTCAACGGCTCGTCCCCGCTTCCCCGCCACAGCTTGCGGGCCGTGTATCCTCTAACCAATTCGTTCCATTGACATTCCCTCCACCCCTTTCTACCATCGCTCATACGTTCCGGTCTGAGGAAAGCTGGATCGCTTTGCTCCTTTGCCCGGCTCGCAACAGTTTCAGAGTGCGCGGACTCTCATCCATGTTGGCAAACCACATGAGGCACAGTTGATTAAACAGGATCTGATCCAGCGGGTCGTCGAGCGCACGGGGCTCGTCCGCACCAAAGCGGAGGCCGCCGTAGACGCCATCTTCGAGTCGATGAAGCAGAGTCTGGTCGAAGGAGACCGCATCGAGCTGCGCGGTTTCGGCGTTTTTACCGTCAAGCCTCGCAAAACCGGAGTCGGCCGCAACCCGCGCACCGGCGCCGAGGTCACCATTACTCCGGGAAAGGCGGTTCGCTTCAAACCCGGAAAGGAGCTGCAAGTCCTGGATTGACTGTTAGGACTGAAACTCCTGGATTGAGCTCTTCGCCCGTCAGGTCCGTCCGATCGACCCGCTGCTTCTCTCCTGAACCAGACTCCCCATGACCTCGCCCACACTGATCCATCCAGTCCTTCCCCGAGTCTCTGCGATACGGCGAGTGCACTTTGCGCAGCTTGCCGTTCCCTTAGCCCTGCTGCTCATCACCCTGCTTACGACGACCGCGGTCGGCATGCGCTACATGTACGACTTCCACCAGGGCGTCGCGCCTCTGTCCTCGGACGCCGACATCCTGCCCTATCGCTGGGCATTTGCCAATCTGCGCAACCTGGCCAGCGGCCTGCCCTTCTCGCTCAGCCTCATCGGCATCCTGCTTACCCACGAGTTCGGCCACTACTTCGCCTGCCGCTACTTCGGCGTGAGCGCCACCCTGCCGTACATGCTGCCCGCGCCGTCTCTCAGCGGCACTTTCGGCGCGGTCATTCGCCTGCGTTCCCGCATCGTCAGCCGCACCGCTCTGGTCGTCATCGGGGCATCCGGACCTGTCGCCGGCTTTCTGGTAACTATCTGGACTCTTACCCTGGGCCTCTCGCTCTCCACGTATACCGACCAGGCGCAGCTTCCCCGCGTCGGCGTTCCGCTGCTGCTGTCTCTGCTCCGCGTCCTGCATTTTTCGGGCAAGCCCGGACTCAATTACCTCGCCACACCTCATCCCATCCTCATCGCCAGCTGGATCGGCCTGCTCATCACCGCACTCAACCTCATTCCGGCCGGACAGCTGGACGGAGGTCATATCGCGTATGCCATCTCCCCTGCATTTCATCGCTGGTCGTCGCGCCTGATGATCGCCGCTCTGTTCGCGCTCGGCGTCTGTCAGTGGGCGGGTTGGCTGCTCTGGGGAGCCGTCCTGATGACGCCCACGATGCGCCACCCCCGCGTCTCGGACCGCAGCCCGCTCAGTCCGGTGGCCAAGCTCCTCATCCCGGCTTCGCTTGCCATCTTTCTGCTCTGCGGCACGCTTCAGCCCTTCGCCGGCTACAGCGTGCTGGACATCCTGCGCGAGCTTCCCGGCCGTTCGCATTGACGCCAACTACATCAGATGGACCGCATCCACGTCCACAATCATCTGCCGCCGCGGAATCCCGGCCTCCGCCGCAAACCCGATCATCGCCCGCAAAGCCTCTCCCAGCGCTGCCCGCCGCTCCGCTCTTAAGATCAGGTGAAACCGATAGATCCGCTTGATCTTCACGATCGGCGCGGCCGCCGGCCCCAGCACCCGCACCCCAACTGGCCGCGCCCGCTCGAACCACCGGCCCACCTCGGCCGCCCAGCCCGCCGCCTCCTCCATCCGCTCGCTCTGCAGGATCACGTTCGCAATCACCGCGAATGGCGGGTAGTGCAGACTCCGCCGAAACTGCATCTCCTTCGCCACGAACCCCGGGTAGTCATGCCGAGCCGCGCACTTCACCGCATAGTGGTCCATGTGGTAGCTCTGCACCAGCACCTTACCCGGCAGCTCCCCTCGCCCGGCGCGCCCGGAGACCTGCGTCAGCAGCTGAAACACCCGCTCCGCCGCCCGGAAATCCGGCATCCCCAACGCATAATCCGCGCCCACCACCCCAACCAGCGTCACTCCATGAATGTCATGTCCTTTGGCGATCATCTGCGTCCCCACCAGCAGGTTGATCTCCCCCGCATGCAGCCGTGCCAGCAGCCGCTGCATGTCGTGCCGCCCGCGCGTCGTATCGCGGTCCATGCGGCCGATTCGCGCCTCCGGAAACAGCTCCCGCAGCTTCTCCTCTCCCTGCTGCGATCCCGCTCCTAGAAAGTAGAGGTGCTCGCTGCCGCACTTGGGGCAAGCTTTCGGCACCACCCGCCGAAACCCGCAGGAGTGGCACTCCAGCCGCTGCCCCGGTTCCGCTCGCCCGTCACCCGTCCCGTCCACCGGCTTGTGGTAGGTCATGGCGATCGCGCAGTTCTCGCATTCCACTTTCTCTCCGCAGCTTCGGCAGATGACCGTAAAGGAGTAGCCGCGCCGGTTCAGCAGCAGGATGACCTGCTCTCCGCGCTCGAGCGCCGCCCGTGTCTCCTCCACCAGCCGCCGCGAAAAAATCTCCTCCTTGCCCACCGCGGCAAACTCCGCCCGCATGTCGATCAGCTCCACCGCCGGCAACGCCCGCCCCATCACCCGCCCGCGCATCTCGACCAGCGCATACCGGCCCCGCTCCGCATTCGCCCAGCTCTCGAGCGAGGGCGTCGCCGACCCCAGCACCACCACGCACCCATGCAGCTTCGCCCGCATCACCGCTACATCCCGACCATGATAGCGCGGCGTCTCCTCCTGCTTGTATGAGCCGTCATGCTCCTCATCGACAATCACCAGACCCAGCCGCTCGATCGGCGCAAACACCGCCGAGCGTGTGCCTACCACCACCCTTGCTTCGCCTCGCCGGATCCGGTGCCACTGCTCCGCCCGCTCATCCGGCATCAAGCCCGAGTGCAAGAGCGCCACCTCACTGCCAAATGCCGCCACCATCTGCCCCGCCATCGCCGGCGTCAACCCAATCTCCGGCACCAGCAGCAGAGAGCTCATCCCCGCATCGAGCACCCTCTGCATCGCCGCGAAATACACCGCCGTCTTCCCTGACCCCGTCACCCCATAGAGCAGGTGCGGCCGAAACCCACCCTTCGCCACCGCCGCCGTTAGCGTTCCCACCACCTCCATCTGCTCTTCGTTCAGCGCGTGCTCATGGGCATGCTTCTTCCCCCGCGCACCCACTCCACCCATCGCGAACTCCTCGGCCTCTTCCTCCACCGCCATCAACCCGCGCTTCACCAGCGTCGTCACACTTGACTCCGGCACGCCGCGCCGCCGTAGCCGTTCCTTCAGGTCTCCCATCAACAGCCGCCCACCCACGGCCGCCAATTCGGCGAGCACCGCCACCTGATTTTCATTCAGCGCCGGAAGCCGCCGCCCACCCGCAGCCTCCACCGGCTCAACGGCCACAGCCACCTTCACCACCCGCCGGGCGTCCCGTTCTTCCGCCAGCGCCTCCCGCACCAGCCACTTCTTCTTCACCATGCCTTCGAGCAGCCCGCGTCCCGCACCCGTCGCCGACCGCAGCGCCCCCGCCTTGGCCGCCTCGCCGTTTTCCAGGTAGTTCAGCACCGCATATTCCCGGTTCTGCTCCTCCGGGGTCAGCCGCGACCGCCGCGACGCACCCATCGCCGCTCCGTCATACAGCACCCGCCGCCCACTCTCGCCGATCCGGTACACAAATTGCCGCCGCATCTCCGCCGAGAGCGGCAGCATCCCCCGCAGCACCTCGCCCACCGGCGCGCAGTAGTATCCCGCAATCCATCGCGCCAGCTCCATCTGCTGCTGCCCCAGCAGCGGCCCCGCATCCATCACCGCCTGCACCGGCTTGGCCTCCACCCCCTCGGGCAGCGCGTCGTCGTGCACCCGCATCACCACGCCCATCAGCCGCTGCCCGCTGAACGGCACAATCACCCGAGCCCCCACCGCCGGCACCGGCCCATGGACCGTGTAGGTAAATGTCCGATCGAGCGGAACCGGCAGCGCGACATCACAGAAAGCAGGCACATCCTCCACGGTACCGCACCCAAACTTACGGCAGGATTTAGGCCTGACAGGCAGGTGGCTGCCCTGTAAGTCAGCTTTACACGCTGGGGAGGCTCGCCTTGGCGGATCCCTTACGGATTTTTTTAGCGAGAGAGGCCAGGGTGGTCTCGTTCATGGCGGCGATGGCGTCGGCGCGGAGACGCTGGAGGGCGGCATCTATGGCTTTGTCCTTGGTACCGGGCCAGTCTCCGGCGACCGCGGCGTAGACCTCGCCAAGGCCGATCGTCTTGGCGGAGGTCTTGAGCCTGGCGCCGCCCTGAGGTCCTTTGCGCTGGACGAGGAAGCCGGCCCGGTTCAGCGCGGAGAAGAGGCGGCGGACCAGGACGGGGCTGGTGTGCAAAGCTTCGGCGAGGGAGGCGGAGGTCTGCATGGTCTCCGGGGTGAGCGCGAGCAGGACGAGGATGCGCACGCTCAGGCCGAATCGACTGTTTTGCGCCATGTTCGAGAAAGTACCATAGGTGAGGATTTTGGGGTTCAGGAGCGGGAGTCCTGGATAATCCAACGATTCCCTTCCGTGCCTGAGACCAACGGGTAGAAGCCGAAGCCAATCTGCTAACCTCGCACCAGTGAAGATCCTCTTTGTGGGTGACGTATTTGGGTCGGCGGGACGGCATATTGTGCGGGAACATCTGCCGCAGCTGCTAGAGACGCATGCGGTCGATCTGCTGGTGATCAACGGCGAGAACGCGGCGGGCGGGTTTGGGATTACGCCTCCGCTGGCCGAAGAGCTGTTCGACCTGGGCGCGCAGGTGATTACGACCGGCAACCATATCTGGGACAAGCGCGAGATCTTTGCGTACATGGCGGTGCCGTCGGACTCGCATGAGCGCGGACGGAGGATCCTGCGGCCGGCGAACTATGCGGTGACGACACCGGGGTTTGGGCTGTATGAGGGGACGCTGGCCGATGGGCAACGATATGCGGTGATCAACCTGCAGGGGCGGGTGTTTATGTCGTCGTGCGACGATCCGTTTCGAAAAGCGGATGAGCTACTGGCGGCGGTGGCGCGGCAGTCCGGGGCCAAGGTGATTGTGGTGGATGTGCATGCGGAGGCCTCGAGCGAGAAGGCGGCGCTGGGGTGGTACCTGGATGGGCGGGTGACGGCGGTGCTGGGGACGCATACGCACGTGCCGACGGCGGATGAACGGATTCTGCTGGAGGGGACGGCGTACCAGACGGACGTGGGGATGAGCGGGCCGTACGACTCGGTGATCGGGGTGGAGAAGGAACTGGTGCTGCAAAAGTTTCTGTCGGGAATGCCGGGCAAGTTCGAGGCGGCGAAAGGGAATCCGAAGCTGGCGGCTACGCTGATCGAGTGCGACGGGGGGACGGGGCGGGCGTTTGGGGTGAGGCGGTTTTTGCTGGGGGAGTAGGTGGATTCGGATATGTTGGTGGAGCGGCTTACTTCTTTAGGACTGCTTCTTCTCGAGAAGATCCAGGCGCGCTTCGTGGGCTCCGATTTTGCCGTGGAAGTAGCGCAACTCGGCGTCCACTGCGTCGAACCGGCGGTTCATTTCAGAACGCAGTTCTTTGATCTCAGACTGAAAACTGCTGCGCAGACTGGCCAACTCACTCCGCATCTCGTTGCGCAGCTCCTTGACGTCGGAACGGTTCAGCAGGATGCCTGCGAGGATGGCGAGTACCGGGATACCGATGGTGAAGATGTCATGCATGGCTTGCCGTCCTGGGTGCCCGTCCTGGGTGCAATCTTGAGGTGCGTAGCTGCTCTACGCTAGAGCCTGGCCCTTACGGCCCAGTTTATTGATCATACTATCCGCCCGTTCCTCTTCAACCTATCTACTGTGGGGTGACCTTAACCACAGTGGCGCCGCAGGCTTTGACGTTGGGGCAGGTTTCGCCGGCGAGGGACTTGGTCAGGCAGACTTCTACGGCGGTCAGGTAGTTGTTGCCGCAGCTGAGGACGAAGGCGTTGGCTGGGATGCTGGGGTTGGCGGCGGCGAACTGCTGGAGGAGGAGCTGCGGCGCGACGGTCTGTTGCTTCTGGACGTGGGTGAGGCTGGCCGGGATGGCGATCTCGTGGAAGGCTTGGCGGATGGTGTTGAAGTAGGCATCGGCGGCGAGCCCGGAGCAGGTGCCGTGGGTCTTCCACTCGTGCTCGACGAGGGAGACGGTGGGCTGGAGGTCGGTGTCGCCCTGGGGGTTGGCGGGGCCGGGGGCGTTGCTGCAATCTTCGGGGTAGGTGCCATCGTTATTCTGCGGCCAGAGGCCGTGGACGACAAAGCCAGAGTGGGCGGCGCACTCGGGGCTGGAGTGGGTGGCGCAGTACTCGGGCGACCAGGAGAGGGTGAGAAGGTAGAAGTCGAAGTCGCCGGGGGAGGCGGTGACGGCTTTGGCGGAGCGGCGGCGGCGGGTGCCACGGGGGAAGCCAGATGGCGGAGCGGCAGAGTTGCGGGGCAGGCTGAAGCCGCCCTGAGGCGTGGAGGCGGAGGTTCCGGAGGCGGAGGGGGCGGTGCGGCAGCCGAGCGGAAGCAGAAGCGCAAGCAGCGCTGTGACGGTAGGCGGACGGATGTTCATGGCACTCCGGCGGGAGGTTGGCTCTTTCGCAAACGAACGGCCATCTCCGGGGAGATGGCCGTTTAGTGCGAGAGGGTTGCGGTTAGCGGCGGCGGACGGGAGCCTTCTTGACGGGCGCGGTCTTCTTGCCGGCGACTTCGCCGTCGCTCATCATGATCATCAGCGGCTTCTGGGTGTAGGAGGCATAGGTGCCGGTGAGGGTGACTTTGCCGCCAACCGTGGGAATGGTCTTGAGCGGGGTCTTCATGGCGTAGGTGAAGTCAGCGGTTTTGGACTGGACGGCGTCGTCCGAGACCGCGACCTGGAGCTGGTCGGCGGTGGCGGCGATAACGGTGGCGTCGGGGATTTCGAAGCTCTTGCCCTTGACGGTGTCGAAGACCTTGTCGGCGTCGGTGGGGCTGCCGTGCTGAAGGATGAACTCCTTGTCGGAGAGGGCGAGGGTGGCGAGATCGGGCGTGGAGGCGATGGTCTGCTTCACGATATCCTCATCGGTGGGAGCAGGGACGATCTTGAAGTCCGCGGGCGGATTCAAATTGGCTTTGGCCGCGGTGACGACTGCATCGTAGCCGTCCATATTGCCGTGATATTTCTTGTAGCAATAGTTGGCCAGCGGCTGGAGTTGGGGCTTGAACTGGTCGGGCGCGAGACTGGCGGCGCGGGTGGTATAGAAGGTGCAGTCGATGTAGTCGGGCGGGGTGGACTGGTAGTAGGCTTGTCCGAGATAGTAGGTATCCTGCAGCGCTTGTGGCTGAGTGGTGGCCGCGGGCGTCTCGGCGGCAAGCTCGGCCTTGTAGGCGGTGATAGCTGCGGGGTAATCCTTTTTACCCAGATCGTCCGAAGCTTCAGAGCCGTAGAAGATGGGGGTGGAGTAGTCCTTGAGCTTCTGGTAGTCGGCGTCGGACATGCTCGCCGGTTTAGCGGCGGCGAGGCCTTTTTGCGCATAGCTGGCGGCGGCGTCGAGACCGGACTGCTTGGCGGCGGCGTCGGTCTGGGCCTGGGCGGCCTCATTGCGGTAGGCGACCTCGATGACATAGGCCTGGAGATTGTCAGGGGTCAGCTGGAGGACCTTGTCGGCGGCGTCGATGGCCTTGGCGTGATCGAAGGAGCTGTAGTCGATCATGATGCGCGCAAGGACGTCGGCCTTGACGGCGCTCTTGGGGTATTTGACCAGGTAGGCTTCAAGGGCGGGGGCCTGGGTCTGGGGTGTGGTCTGCTTATTGACGGCGTTGTCGTAATCGGCGAACTCGGCGGGGTCCATCTGTATCTGGCCGCCGGCCGCCGCCGCCGGAGCCTGGGCGAGCGCGACGCCGCTTAGGGAGAGCATGCCTGGAACAGCCGTGAACGCCGATGCGGCCAGGAGAGATGCAATTGCTGCCTTCTTCATTATAGAAACACCTCAGGAGAAATCTTTTTTTGCATCAGACTTGCACGCTGTTGATTTCGTTGCTCCACCGAGCCTACCGGAGCCCGGGCGGAAAGCGAAGGGAAACTTGAGGATCTCAGGCGCGGAGGCCTCATTTAACGCTCGTCGAGGGCTTTTGTCTCGCAATAAAGCAAATTATAGAAACGACGTTGCTCACGTGCAAGCGGGCGAAGATTGGCCGTTATCCGGGAACACGGGATGGGAGCGCCTTATCCACACGGAAGGCGGCTCGAGCATTGCTTCCGCCTTCCGCGGACGCTAGAGTGAGCCCATACCCCTGATCCCTGCGAGGAACGTGTGCTGACACTCAAGAAAGTTCAGATTCTCGGCTTCAAATCGTTTTGCGACCGGACCGAGGTGCAGCTGGCGGGCCATGGGATCGCGGCGATTGTGGGGCCGAACGGCTGCGGAAAATCGAACATCTCGGATGCGATTACGTGGGTGCTGGGCGAGCAAAGCGCCAAGAGCCTGCGCGGGGTGAAGATGGAGGACGTCATCTTCGCGGGCACGCGAGAGCGCAAGCCGACCGGGATGGCGGAAGTGTCGCTGACGTTGGTGGACCCGGAAGTCTATGACGGGACAGCGGATGCAGGTGGGGCGGAGGCGGAGGTGACGATCGACAGCCGGCAAGGGCTGGACTGGAACGAGCAGCATCTGCGCGAGCAGCGGGCAGCGGAGACGGAAGAGGCGGTAGCGGAGGCTCAGCCGGGTGCGGTGGCCGAAGCGGTGGACAAGGAAGGCGAGGCTCAGGCGGCGGCTGTGGGTGAGGGCGACGCGGTGGTGCTGAAGATTCGCCGGCGGAAGTTTGGACGGACGCCGATCCGGGCCGGGGAGATTACGGTGACGCGGCGGCTGTTCCGGTCGGGCGACTCGGAGTACCTGCTGAACGGGAAGATCTGCCGGCTGCGCGATATCCAGGACATCTTCATGGGGACGGGGCTGGGCGGGGAGAGCTACGCGATCATCGGGCAGGAGCGGATTGGGCAGCTGCTGAGCGCGAAGCCGCAGGATCGACGGGCGATTATCGAAGAGGCTGCGGGCATTACGCGGTACAAGACGAAGAAACGGCTGGCGGAGCTGCGGCTCGAGGCCGCGAAGCAGAACCTGTCGCGGGTGAACGACATTTTCGAGGAAGTGACTAAGCAGATGGCCACGCTGAAGCGGCAGGCGGCCAAGGCCGAGCGCTACGGGCAGATTCGGGAGGAGCTGCGGGCGAAGCTGCGGGTGGTGCTGGCGAGCCGGCTGGCGCAGCTCGATCGGGAACAGACGGCGGCCTCGCACCAGATCGCTTCCTTGACGGTCGAGATCGACGCGCAGGCGGCGCAGATCGAGGCGATGGACACGGAGCATGCGGAGGGCGTGCGGCACGGGTACACGCTGGACGGGCAGGTGCGCGAGCGTGCGGCGGTGGCGAGCCAGTCGGCGGTCGAGCTGGAGCGGATCGCGGCGCGGACGGCCGGCAATGCGGATCGGGTGACGGAGCTGACGGCGAGGCTTGCCGCAGGCGGGCAGGAGCTCGAGGCGGCGCGAGCGCAGCTGGCGACGCTCGCTGGGGAGCAGCAGCAGCAGCGGAGCTTTTTGGATTCGGCGAATGCGGAGGCGGGTGACTCGCGGGCGGAGGCCGGGCGGCAGCAGCAGGCGGCGCAGGAGGCTCTGCGGGCGGTGCAGGCGAGTGAGCAGCAGGCCGAACAGGCGCGGCGGAGCTCGATGCAGCTGATCCAGCGCGCGGGACAGATTCGCAATGAGCTGACACAGGCGGAGGCGTCGCTGGCGGGGCTGGAGCGGGAGTCGGAGCGGTTAGTTGCGGAGTCGGCCACGGCGCAAGAGGAGCTGGCGGCGCTGGGGATGCAGCGGGGACAGGTAAAGCTTTCGTTTGAGGGCGTGACGGAGCGGCTGAAGCGGCTGGAGTTGGAGGTCGCGGAGCTGCGGCTGGCGATCGAGGCGCATCGCAAAGAGGAATCCGAGAGCAAGCGGCGGGGGGACCAGCTGCGGGGCGAGGCAGCGAGTCTGAACGGGCGGCGCGGGTCGCTCGAAGGGCTGATCCGGGATCATAGTTACTCGACCGACACGGTGAAGAACATCTTGCGGGCGAGCACGAAGCGGACGCGGGAGACCGGCCAGCAGAGCGGCACGCTGGGGACGCTGGCGGACTTTCTTGAGGTGGACGGCGCGTATGAGCAGGTGGTGGATGAGTTTCTGCGCGAAGAGCTGAACTACGTCGTGGTGCGGGACTGGCAGGCCGCGGAAGATGGGATCAAGCTGCTGCGGTCGGAGGTGGCGGGGCGGGCAACGTTTTTGATCGAGGGTGGCGGGCAAGAGGGTGCGGCGCGGCGAACCCAGCCGACGGAGGCGGAGGGAGTGCGTCCGCTGACGGAGTGCGTTCGGGTGATGAACGGGTTTGGGCGTTCGCTTGAGGTGCTGTTGCCGAAGCTGCGCGAGGGCTTTGTGGCGCCGGATGCGGAGACAGCGCGGGGCCTTGCGCTCAAGTATCCGGAGGGTTACTTTCTGGCGCCGACCGGCGAGACGTTTCATCATGTGTCGGTGACAGGCGGGCGGCCGAGCTCGGGTGGGCCGCTGGCGCTCAAGCGCGAGCTGCGCGAGGTAGAGACGAAGCTGAAGGCGGTGGAAGAGCAGCTAGCGGCGACGGATCTGCGTACGGCGCAGGTGGGGCGGGAGCTTGCGCAGCAGAATGCGTGGATCGAGAGCAAGAACCATGAGCGGCGGGATGCGGAGCGCGAGGCGGCGAACTCGGGCGCGGCATTGCGGCAGATGGAGTCGGAGAGCTCGCGGATTGAGCGGCGGCTGCAGGACTGGATGTTGGCCACGGACCGGAACCGGGATGCGCGGAATCAAAAGGCGGACTTGATTGCGGCGCGGCAGGCGCAGGCGGGGGTGGTGGAGGAGGAGCGGACGGCGCTCGAGGCGGGATTGACGGCGCTGACGGCGCAGGTGGAGCAGTTGCGGCACAGGCGGGAGGAGCTGCAGCAGGCGGCTTCTGCGGCGGCGGCGGCGCTGGCGGGGCTTGAGGAGCGGCGGCGCAATGCGCAGGCGGGCTACGAGCAGACGATGCGGCTGTTCCAGAGCCAGCAGCAGAGGATCGGGCAGCTGGAGCAGCAGCTGGCGGCGGCAGCGGCGGAGCGGCTGCGGCGCGAAGAGGAGACCTCGACGCTGGCGGCGCAGCATACGGAGCTGGCAGCAAAGCGTGCGGAGGCGGTGGCGGAGGGTGCGCGGCTGGGCGAAGAGGCGCAGGCCCTCAGGGCGGTGACGTCGGCGCTCGATGCGAAGTTGCGGGCTGTACGTGCGGAGACGGAGGGTTTGCGGGAGCGGCGGGCTGGGTTGTCGGCACGGGTAGCAAAGCTGACGTCCGATATCGAGCACCTGGAGCAGACGTGCCTGAACGATCTTGCCGTTCCAGCGTCGGAGCTGCGGGAGGACCGAGCGATCGAGCACCTGGAGGGCGAGGTGCTGCAGACGCAAGAAGCTGAGGCTCGCGGAATGAAGCAGCGGCTTGAGGCGATGGGTCCGGTGAACATGATGGCGCTTGAGGAGTATGGCGAGACGGCCGAGCGGCATGGATTTCTCGAGACGCAGCGCAAAGATCTGCTCGATTCGATCGAGAACACACAGGCGTCGATCAAGGAAATCGACGATGTGTCGCGGGAGAAATTCGACGAGGCATATGCGCGGATCAACGAGAATTTCGGTGTGACCTTTACAAAGCTCTTCGGCGGCGGACAGGCGCTGATGCGGCTGACCGAGGATGAGAACCGGGCGGAGGCGGGGATCGAGATTGTGGCGTCGCCTCCGGGCAAGAAGCTGCAGAATATTCTGCTGCTTTCAGGCGGGGAGAAGGCATTGACCGCGCTGAGTCTGCTGGTAGGCATCTTTCAGTTTCAGCCAGCGCCGTTCTGCATTCTGGATGAGGTGGATGCGCCGCTCGATGAGACCAACGTGGGCCGGTATGCGAAGTTGATCTCGGAGATGAGCGAGCACACGCAATTTATTGCGATCACGCACAGCCGCCGGACGATGCAGCAGGCGGATGTAATCTACGGCGTGACGATGCAGGAGCCGGGGGTGAGCAAGATTGTGAGTGTGAACCTTGGGCAGGGGAACCGGAGCGGGGAGCGGGAACGAGGGAGCCGGGCTGCTTAGAGCATTTTCCCTGTGGATGGGGTTCCCGAATCAGGCGTGCGGTGGCGTTTTCCTTGAGAGAAAACGCCCATAAAGGTCGTGGCGTCAGCTACGCCTCCAGGCACAATGCTGTAGACCGATGGATAACTTCTAATGACAAGGGAGATCACTTGCCGACCAAGCGAACCGGAAAGAAGACGAAGGGAAAACCACCCGTCGCCATGCAACCGGTCCTACCGGGGAAGGAAGAGTTGCTGGCGAGCCTTCTGGAGGTTTTTGAGCAACAGGGCATAACAGCTCCGGGAGACGCCGAAGCCCTGCTGCGGTCATTGGACGCGCTGGACGAGGAAGATTTGGGCGAGGGTTCGGCGGAACGGGATCAGGCGCAGGAGCTGGCGTTTGCAGCCATGGAAGCGCTTACGTTTGAAAAGGCGATCGCCCTGTATCGAGAGGCGCTGACGCTTGACCCAGATTGCGTGGATGCGATTGCGGGCCTGACCGGATTGGAGTCGGACGGGGTCGAGGAGATCGCGGGTCTGGAGCGGGCGGTCGCCGCCGGAGAGCGTGTCTTGGGAGCGGCGTTTTTCAAGCGCAATCGCGGCTCGTTCTGGGGTCTGATCCAGACGCGGCCGTACATGCGCGCGCGGGCCGAACTGGGAATGCTTCTACTCGAGTCGGGCCGGACCGCGGAGGCCGCGACTCACTTTGCGGAGATGCTCGAGCTGAACCCGAATGACAACCAGGGTGTGCGGGAGACGCTGATGGTGGCGTATCTTGCGCTGGGCGATCTCGAACGCGCACGCGGGCTTCGCACGCGGTATGAACACGATGCGGGCGCGCTCTGGAGCTGGTCGGCCGTGCTGGAGGACTTTCTGTCCGGCGGTCCGGCTCGGGCGAAGGTTGCCCTGCGTGAGGCTCGTAAGATGAACCGCTTTGTCGAGGACTTTCTTAACGGAGCGAAGAAGCTGCCGGCGGCAATGCCTGAGAGCTATCAGCTGGGCGGCAAAGACGAGGCCTGCCTGTGCGCAGAGAGCCTGGGCGTGGCGGTGGCGGCGCATCCGCAGTTTCGCGCCTGGCTGCGGGCGCACACCATGCCGCATCTCGGCTAAGGTGTTAGCGTTTCTTCATGGCTGAAGCGCTTCTCACGATGTCACTCGGTTCCCTGCCCTTGCTGGCGCGGGGCAAGGTGCGGGATATTTATGCGGTCTCCGACGCGAAGCTGTTGTTCATCGCCACCGACCGCATCTCGGCGTTCGATCGTGTGCTGGGTTCGGGGATTCCGGAGAAGGGCCAAATCCTGACGCAGATTTCGCTGTTCTGGTTCGACTTTCTGCGGGAGCTGGTGCCGAACCACGTGGTGACGGCGAAGGTGGATGAGTTCCCTGCCGGATTTGAGGCGTTCCGCGAGCAGTTGGACGGGCGATCCATGCTGGTGCGGCGGGCGGAGATGTTTCCGGTAGAGTGCGTGGCGCGAGGCTATCTTTCAGGATCGGGATGGAAGGATTACCAGGCTACGGGCAGCGTATGCGGGATTCCGCTACCGGCGGGGTTGCGCGAGTCCGACCGGCTGCCGGAGCCGATCTTTACGCCGGCGGCAAAGATCAACACGGGTGGGCACGATGAGAATATTTCGTTTGCGACGGTGGTTGAGACCGTAGGCGAGGAGTATGCGCATGCGCTGCGCGAGCTGACGATGGCAATCTATAGCAAAGCGGCGGAGTACGCGCGGACGAAGGGTGTGATCCTGGCGGATACGAAGTTTGAATTTGGGCTGGTGGACGGCAGGATCACGCTGGCCGATGAGGTGCTGACGCCGGACTCGAGCCGCTACTGGCCGGCGGACGAGTATCGGCCGGGCGGCCCGACGCCGAGCTTCGACAAGCAATATGTGCGGGATTACCTGGAATCGATCGGCTGGAACAAACAGGCACCGGCGCCGGCGCTGCCGGAGGAGGTGGTGGCCCGTACCCGCGCGAAGTACCTGCAGGCATTTCAGCTTCTCACCGGGCGAGACAGCTTGTAGGCTGACGGAAGCATGCCTTTCGGAGCCGACACGCAGAGGATCTTCGCCTCCCTTTCGACATTCGATTGGGCGCTGGCCGGGCTGGTGCTGGTTTCGGCGGCGCTGGCCTTCCGGCGCGGTCTGATCCGGGTAGTGTTTTCGTTTGCAGGCGTGGCCGCGGGTACGGTGCTGGCGGGCTGGTACTCCGTGCAGGGCGCAGCCTGGCTGCATGGCTGGATTGGCAGCGCTGTAGCCGCGCATATGGTGGCGTTTCTGGGAATTCTGCTGCTGGTGACGATGCTGTGCTCGCTGGCGGCTCAGCTGCTGCGCCGTACCGTGAAGGCGGCCGGGCTGGGCGTGTTCGATCGGCTGCTGGGCGGACTGTTCGGCGCGGCACGCGGCGCGCTGCTTGGAGTGGCTCTTGTGCTGGCGATTGCGGCGTTTGCGCCGCATTCTCCGTGGCTGAAAAATTCTCAGCTTGCGCCCTATTTCCTAACCGGGGCGCATGCGGTATCCTTCCTCATGCCACGGCAGGTGAAACGGCAGGTGGACTCAGGCGCGGCTTCTCTGTTGCGGCAACCGCTGGTATTTGCCAGGCCTCGTCGGGACACGTTTTGACGTAGATTCATCAGAGTTTTGATTTTGAGAGCGGCTCCTTGTCAGGCCGCCCTGTGAGGACACTTGAAGCGCGAACTCGACAGCCTTGTTATCCAGATGCACAGCGCCGGAGTCTCCTACAGCGACGCCGTGCGGCAGTTCAAACGGCGCTACATTCTTGAGGTTCTCGCGCAACATAAGGGCAACCAGTGCAAAGCCGCCGAAGAGCTGGGCATGCATCGCAATACGCTGAGCCGGACTCTGGCGGAGCTCGATATGGACACGGCGCAGATCCGCAGCGGCATGCGCCGGCCGCCCATGAGTGAACGGCCGAGCGAACGCCCGCAGAGCTTTGGGACGGGGACGCATCTGGCAAAGGTCCGCTGATTGTTGCCTCTGCCGTTCGTCCAACCGAAAGCAGCATGAGCCGATTTCCCTTTCTTCGTTTCTCGATGATGTCGTGGCTGCTGTCTGCCGGTATGCTTTCAGCGCAGAATCCGCTCTCCGCGCCGGCCAAAGCCGATCCGAAGCGGGCCGCCGAAGCGTACCTGGCGGGGGCGCGGCTGCTTGACCATCAGCACCTGGCGGAGGCGCAGGAGGAGTTTGCGCGTGCGGCGATGCTCGATCCGGCCCATCCGGAGTATGCGCTGGCGCTGGGGCTTACGCGCGAGCACAGGGTCGGAGAGCTTGTGCAGCAGGCCGCCAAGGCTCGGCTGCTGGGACGGGTCGCGGATGCGGAGGCGATGCTGGCCGAGGCGGGCAGGGTGGATCCAAACAATATTCTTCTGCTGCAGCGTCAGGCCGGCCAGGCCAGCGAACCTCGGCTGACGGTCCAGACGATTGCGGGCAGAAAACAGATCAAGCCATCGGAGGTGGCATACGCACCGCCGGTTGCGCTCGATCCGGCGCCAGGCCCGAGAAGCCTTCACCTGCGCGGCGAGACGCAGGCGGTGGTGGCGCAGGCGGCTCAGGCGTTTGGCATCAAGACGATCTTCGAAGAGGCTATCTCCGGAGCTCCACTGCGCTTCGATATGGATGCAAGCAGCTACGCGGAGGCGATGCCGATCCTGCTGCGCATGGCGCATCTGTTCGCGGTGCCGCTCGATGTCAAAACGCTTTTCCTTGCCAAGGACACAGAGGAGAATCGGCAGAAGCTGGAGCGCCAAGTGGAGGAGACCATTTACATTCCGGCGAGCACGACCGACCAGATGAACGAGTACGTGAACATCATCAAAAATGTATTCGACGTGAAGCAGGTGGCCGTCTCGCAGGGGAGCGGGACGCTGGCGGTACGGGCTCCGGAGGCGACGCTGAAGGCGCTGAACTACACGCTGGCGGACATGATCGACGGCGGCAACGAGGTGACGCTCGAGGTAAAGCTGATCACGATCGACCACAGCGTGACGCGGACCACAGGCTTGTCGACTCCTACCTCGGCGAATGCGTTTTCCGTGGCGGGCGAGGCGCAGAGTATCGTCTCGGCAAACCAGAGTCTGGTCAACACGGCCATCTCTTCGGGGGCGATCGTGCCGACGGGAAATACGTCGCAGGATACGCTGACGGAGGCGCTTTATTTGATCTTCAGCGGGCTGGCGACCGACGCCAAGGTGAGCAACCTGTTCGCGGTGGCGGGCAAGGGATTGACGCTGACGGGCTTCTCGCTGGGCTCGGGCGCGACGTTGAATCTTGGCCTGACGTCGTCGGAGTCGCAGGCCCTCGATGACCTTACGGTACGCGCGGGCGATGGCAAGGAGACGACTCTGCGCGTTGGGGAAAAGTATCCCATCACTGTGTCCACGTATTCGAGCGGCCTCTCTTCGACGACGAGTTCGGCGCTCAATGGAGTGACGGTCAATGGAGTCAGTGCCAGTTCGCTGCTCTCGCAATACCTGGGCAACAGCAGCACGGCGACCATCCCGATCATCCAGTACGAGGATCTTGGCATCACGCTGAAGACGACGCCTACGGTGCTCAAGTCGGGTTTGGTGAATATGAAGATCGACCTCAAGATCGAGGCGCTGACCGGAGCCAGCCTGAACAATATTCCGGTGCTGACGAACAGCAATTTCGTTTCCGGGATCACGGTGCAGGACGGGATGACGGCGGTGATGATGACGGACCTGACGAGCACGCAGCTGGCGAGCATCAGCGGGCTTCCGGGGCTGGGCGATCTGCCAGGCTTTCAGGATGCGCTGGCCAGCGCGAACCGCGAGACGGATCGCTCGGAGCTGGTGCTGATGATCACGCCGCGCCTGGTGCGAAAGCGCTCTTTGAGTATGGCGAGCCGGAGGATCCCGTTCACGAGCTCAGTGCCTGCGGAGAACTAGCGTGGGGGTTGCGCGCATTGACCCGGGGCTGCTTCGACCGCTAGAATGGCCTAGGCACGAGCGGGAGTAGCTCAGTGGTAGAGTGCTTCCTTGCCAAGGAAGATGTCGCCGGTTCGACCCCGGTCTCCCGCTCCATGATCCTGCTGCCGGACTGGCTTTGCAGTACACTTCACTCAGATTCGCTTTGCTTCGAGGCGCGGTACCCAAGTGGTAAGGGAGAGGTCTGCAAAACCTTTATGCGTCGGTTCGATCCCGACCCGCGCCTCCAATTCTGCCGATGAGGCAAACAGTGCTTCCCCCTCTCCTCTTCAGCGTCGCTCTTGACGCTGAGTGACGAGGTCGGCCCCCCTCCCCCTCTTTTTAGCTAAAGTCTTCAAAACAATCCAGATAAGTCTGGACTTGGGTACGCACAGGTCCAGACTGCCGGTCAACGACTGCGCGAGCGGGCAGAACTTTGCTCTGCGCACTCAGGATTTCGGTTAGCTTTTAGGCTTATCTTTATTCTACGCGCTTGGCAGGGCGGAATATGCCAACTTTTTTCTGAGTATAAGTCTTTTTGAATGAATTGGTTGCGCCTTGGTAGCAGATACAAGGGGGTTGACAAGCAATCCGCAACGGCGCGATCTACCCTAGCCGGAAAGCCTGGAGTTCTCTCCTCTTCAGATTGAGATGACCTCGTTTTGGAATGATCGCCGGAGAAACGAGCAACGATAAAAGCCAATACGGGGATTCTGGCTTCGCTAGAAGGACGACTCTCTTTCCTCGATATGCGAATTCTGGTGTCGTCCGAAGGACGACTCTCCTTTCTCCAACAACCTGCCAGCGTCTGCCGCGTGTCCCCGGGGCTTTTGGGCTGGACTACTGGGGCGCGGGTCCGCGGACGACCTGCACGAGGTTGTCCGTGGTGATCTTGCGATCGAAGGCTGCCTTGACCTCGGCGGCGCTCAGGTCGAAGTAGCGTTTTGCGGCACGGAAGGGCTCATTGAGCGGGAGGCCGATCTCGGCCCGGGCGAGCAGGCCGCCGGCGACGGAGTCTTCGCTCGATTCGCTGAGCGGGATCTGGCGAAGCAGGAGCGCCTTGGCCTGGTGCAGCTCGGCATCCGAAACCTCGTCCTTGCGCATTTGGTTCAGGTCGCGCTCGATCAGGCCGCGCGCCTTCGAGACGTTGCCCGGATCGCAGCCGTAAGTGACCGTGTAGGTGGCGCGGGTCTTCGAAGCGCGCAGCGAGACATCGACGGTATAGACATAGCCGGCGATCTGGCGGAGGTCATGATAGAGGCGGGTGGCGTAAAAGCCGCCGCCGAGCACGTGCGTGCCTAGCTGGAGCGGGTAGTAGTCGGGATCGAATCGATTGAGGCTGAGTTGCTCGGAGAGCGTGACCGAGTCCTGCACCTGTTGTGCGTCAGCGACGTTTTGCGCGGATGCCTTGTTGACGGGGACGGCGGGAAGCGTGGTCTCGGGTTTTGGGCCCGAGGCCTTCCAGGCGCCGAACCATTTTTCGACTACCGCCTGTGCGTCCTGCGGGGTCACATCGCCGACGACGACAAGGGTGGTCATGTCCGGGCGCATGGTTTGCGCGTAAAACTGCTTGACGTCGTCGAGCGTGAGTTTCTTGATGGACGCGGGCGTGGCTTCCCGCAGCGAAGGATCCTTCGCCGGAACCAGGGCTATGTCGAGCACACGCGAGGTGCGATAGCCGGGACTCTGCAGATTTCCGGCGACAAACTCCGCGGTCTGCTGCTGGACGGTCTTGAACGCGTCCGCCGGGAGAGCCGGGTGCAGCTCATTGTCCGCCAGAAGCTCCACACCGCGCGAGAAGTTCTCCTTGAGCACGCTGAGCGAGAAGCGCGCGCCGGCGCTTTCGTTGGCGGCGATATCGTCAAGCGCTTTCTGGAAGGCGAGGCGGTCGAGCGAGGTGGTGCCATAGGAGTAGAGGTCGTCGAGGACGTTCGAGACACCCTCCTGCCCGAGAGGCGTTTCGAGATCGGGGTTGCGCTTGACCGAGCCGAGCACGGTGACGGTGGGGCTGGTCGTATCCGTACGCACAATGAGCCGGATGCCGTTGGGCAGCATCGTGTCGGAGGTGGAGACGGTGTTCTCTGGGAGCTTGAGCTGATTGAGCGAGGCGTCGGCCCAGACGGGCAGCTGCACGGGTTTGGTCGGGGCTGAGGTGACCTCCTCGCCGCCGCCGAAGCCCTTGGATGCCGTGGGCTGGCCGTTGGGCGCGGGCTTGAGGACGGCGGTAATGGTGTTGGCGTTGAGCAGATACTGTTTGGCGACGCGGTTCACGTCGGCGAGCGTGACCGTGCGGATGGCGTCCAGATCTTGGTCCGGGGAGGTGCGGCCTTCGGCGGCGAGGGCGTTCGACCAGAGGTTGGCGAGGCCCGGGATGGAGTTGCGCTGGAACTCGGCCTGGGCGATCTCGCTGCGCTTGGCGGCGGCAACGAGATCCTCGGGCACGCCCTTTTGGGCATAGCCGGCGAGGATCTGGCGCATCTCGGTCATGGCGGGCTGGGGGTCGGCGCCGGCGGGAACGACGATAACGCCAAAGCCCGCGCTGGCCCGCGGATAGTTCTCAGCCATGGCGAACTGCGCGGCCAGCGCCTTGCCGGCGGGCACCATGCCGTAGAGATCGCCGCGCTGGCTGCCGAGCACGTCCGTGAGAATCTGCACGGCCGCGTAGTCGGGAGAGTCGGTGCCGGGAAGACGATAGGCGACGAAGCCGAGGACGTAGGGAAGGTTGCTGTCGAGGGTGAAGGTTTCGGGCTTGACCGGCTGCAGGTTCACGGCGGGGTGAGCGGGCAGCGGATGGCTGGGGATGTCGCCGTAGAGCTGCTTGATTTTGGTGAGAGTCTTCTCGGGATCGACGTCGCCGACGACGACCAGAATGGCGTTCGAGGGGGTGTACCACTTGCTGTAGAAATCCTTGAGCATGGCGCCGGTGGTGGCGTCGAAGGAGGCCTTGGTGCCGAGCGGATCGTGCGCGTAGGGCGTGTTGGCGAAGAGATCCTGGTTGAGGCGGCTAATGAATTTGTAGGTGGGATTGGAGAGGTCGCGGGAGACCTCCTGCTCGATGGCGCCGCGCTCCTGATTCCACTCGGCGTCGGTGTTGTCTACGCCGCGGAGGCAGGCGGCCTGGGCCTGGAGGGCGACGTCGAGATCGGCGGCGGGCACGGTGGCGTAGTACTGGGTAATGTTCTGCTGGGTGTCAGCGTTATTCTGGCCGCCGAGCTCGGCGTAGATGGCCGCGGTTTGGTCGGCGGACATGCCCGCGCAGCCGCGGAAGGCCATGTGCTCCTGCGCGTGCGCCATACCGGGGAAGCCGGCGGGGGTCTCGTCTCCGCCGACTTTGAAGTTGGCTTCGACGGTGACCACGGGAGCGAGCGAGTTACGGATGATGACCACCTGCATGCCGTTGGGCAGGGAGGCCCGGGTGACCTTCAGGGCGGCGCCGGCTGGCTGAGCACAGAGCGGCGCGCCCAAGCAAGCGGCCAGGAACAGGAAGGAAAGACGGGCAAGACGTGAAGCGATCATCGTATGAGTCCCTCGGCGTCTTGGACGCGCGGCGTGCATGGGTGTCGGTTGGACGAGTGTGGGGCGGCGAAGATGCTTTGCGGCTGGCGCGGATTTCCTACTAATGCGGTCGCGTTCGCAGCAGTGATAGAATACAGCAATGGAAATGAGCAGCCCCATCTCCAACGATGCTACCTCCCCCTGGGCGGACTGGGTGGGCGTGGGTGCGTCGACGTTGTGCGTTATTCACTGTATCGTAACGCCGTTCCTGCTCTCGTTTTCGGTGGTGCTGGCGCATTTTCTGCCTTCGGAGGAGAGTACGCATCGGTGGCTGGCGATTGGCATCGCGGCGATCGGCGCCATTGCCCTGCTGCGGGGATTTCGCTTGCACCGCAGGGTGCGCGTGCTGCTGCTGATGGGTACCGGGCTTGTGTTCATCTTCGGCGGCGCCTGGTGGGGAGACCTGCTTCCGCATCACTGGATGGAGGTAGCCATTACGTTTACGGGAAGCTCCTTCATGATTACGGCTCATCGCTTCAATCATACGTTCTGCCGGGAGTGTATCTGCGCCAGGCAGGTGTGCCATGGAGTGGGCGACGGTGAGGCGCAAGGGGCGCCGTCCTCGTCTGACCGGTTGGGCATCTAAGCTGAGGGTTCTGCGTGCAATGATGAAAATGCGTGTGATCTTGTGGACGGCAGCGGCTTGCCTGCTGGTGCAAACGCCTTGCACCCCCGTGCTGATGAGGATGTCTGCCGAGGAGCCGCCGCGCGCTCCGGAGAGCCGGCTCCATATGTACCAGGTACATACGGGGGAGTCGATCGACGTGGCGTACAAGGTGGGCGACAAGTATCTGCCCAGCTCGCTCGATCTGCTGAACCACTTTCTGCGGGACTATCGCACGGGGGCCGATGCTGCGTACGATCCGCGCGAGTTCGACCTGCTGCATGCGTTGATGATTACGCTGCATCGGCCGGACGGGTTGATCGATGTGATCTGCGGATACCGGACGCCGGCGACGAATGAGGCGCTGCGGACGCGGGCTCCGGTGACGGGTGTGTCGGAAAACTCGTTTCATATGGCTTCAAAGGCGATCGACATCGCGGTGCCGGGGGTGAGTACGGAACGGCTGCGGGACGCGGCGCTTTCCCTCGGCATGGGGGGCGTGGGCTACTATCCTTCGAGTCACTTCGTGCATGTGGATGTGGGGCCGGTGCGGACATGGTCCTTTGGGGTGCGGCGCAGTGCGGTGCGGCGGGTTGGGAGACGCCGGCGGCGCAGGTAAACCCGGTACAAGCGCCCATTCTTTTGGGAACGATCAGCTATTTGGGATGGAAGAGCGATTTGGCGCACATGGTGTGGACGCCCTTGTTGCCGTCGACGAGCTCGGTGATGTCGACATCGCAGGCCACCGAGATCAGGGCATAGGCTTCTTCGCGCGACATGCGCGGATGGTCGGTCATCTGCTCGGAGAGAAAGGTGATCATGTTGCGCACGGAAATTTCGGTGGCGCGCGTGAGGTCCTCGTCGAAGCCCATGGAGATGTAGTAGGTGGGGGTTTCGCCGCGTGGCCAGAGCAGAGGGCTTGCTCCGGGAGCCTGCTTGTGGACGAGGAACTGGAAGGTACCGGTGAGCTGCGTTTCCATCGCGGTAATGTCGACTTCCCCGTTGCCTTGGCCGGCGTGGCCGTCGCCAGCTTCGAAGAGCGCTCCTTTGGCGTGCACGGGGATGAAGAGCGTCGTGCCCTCGACCATCTCCTTGTTGTCCATGTTGCCGGCGTGAATGCCGGGAGGCGCGGAGTTCAGCTTGCCGGCCGCGCCCGGAGGCGCGATGCCCATGCTGCCGAAGAAGGGGTGCAGCGGAATGGTAATGCCGGGGGCGAAGGCTCCGGTCATGCGGTTGAGGTCGAGCGGAATGATCTTTTGGTAGCCCTTGGGAAAGTCCTTGGCGAGAAAGCCGTTCTTGCCCGCGCCGTTGCAGGCCCAGGGAACGTCGATGTGGATTTTCTTGATGCGTACTTCGAGCACGTCGCCGGGCTCAGCTTCCTCAATGGCGACGGGGCCGGTGAGGATGTGGCCTCCGGGGCCGCGGTCGGAGAGCGGGACCTTGTCGTAGATGTCGCGGACGTAGTTGGGAATCTCGGCGTGGGGGATGCCCCGGGCTTCGAGGCGATCGGCGGGGCCGCAGGTGGAGAGCGTCTGCATGACGACGGTGTCGCCGGAGTGGACGGTGAGAACCGGCTTGGCTTCGGACCAGTAGAAGCCCCAGGCGACCGTGGTGGGGGTCGCGAGCAGGGTACGGGTCTGCTGCGCGAAGGCGCCGGAGAGGAGCAGGGACGCTGCCGTCGAGAGGGCGGCTGAAGCCAGGAGGACTGTTCGCATGGTTAACGGTGTAGCACAGCAGGAGGGCGGGACCAAACGGGCGGGCGCAGGGCTGGTGCTTATCCTGCGAACAGGAATGCAGTTGCAATGCTGATGTATAGTCGTCTGCATACACGTAAGGGGCTGAAAGCGCCGGTCAAGCTGTCGAACAGCCTTGTCTCGTGAGCGGTAGCTTGCCGGGTGAAGCAGACGTATGGAGAGAGAACGGAGCGTCGAGCGGCAACGAGACCCTTACCAGGGGGTGACCGTGGCGCTCCTCGCAGCGAGCGCCACGGGTGCGCTGGCGGCGCTGATGGGCGGGCTGTGGCTGGGCGATCTGGTGGCGCTGGCCGCGGCGGTGGCCCTGGGGCTGGCGGCGGGAATCCTGATCGTGGTCTTGCGGGCGCAGGAGGCGCGGCTGCGGCCGCCGATGGTGGCAATCGTTGCCGGCGTAGAGCCGGAGGCCGCAGAGTCCGCTGAGCCGCCGGCAGTCGCTCCTCTGGAACCTGTGCTCCAGGCGAGCCGGTTTTCCGCGCTTGGGCAGGCCGGGCTGCGGGCGGCGCGACAGCTGCAGAAGACCGAGTTGGATCTCTACACCATCTGCATTCTTGCCGGCGGCTCGGCCATTTTGCTGCTGCTTACCCAAACGCTGCAAACGGAACGGCCGTCGGTGCGCGTCGCCAGTGTGACCGCGGGACTGTTCCTGCTGGCGGCGGCCGTAGCGACGCTGGCGGCGCGCTACCTGGCTCGGCTGAGCCAGCCCGATACTGCACAGTCCCCTTTTCCGGAAAGTGTTGGGCTTGCGCGGGGAGCACGTGTGCTGGCCTGGATACTGCTGCTGGTGGCGGCCACCCCGGGGCTGGCCTGGGAGGGCCTGTTCAGCGCGGTTCATGTGGTCTATCTGCTGGTTCTCGGGTTCGATGCGGCGATCTGCCTCAGCCTGTTCCGGGCCAGGAAGCGGCGGCGCGTGGAGGGGTCGAGCGTGCCGCTGGACTTTGCGGTGCTTGCGATCTTCGGGCGCAGGGCGAACCTCTTTGCGAGCGCGCTCGATGCCGCCGAGCAGCAATTGGGGATCGATCTGCGCTCCACCTGGGCGTTGCTGCTGGTTAGGCGCGCACTCGAGCCGCTCATTCTTTGCTTGTGCTTGCTCGGCTGGCTTTCGACCGCGCTGACAGTGGTAGGGGTGCAGGAGCAGGGCTTGGTCGAGCGCTTTGGGCGGCCACACGGGCTCGCACCCCTGAATCCCGGCCTACATGTGCATCTGCCCTGGCCGGTGGACCGGGTGATCCGCGTCCCGGTCGAGCGCATTCAAACGGTGCAGGTGGGCCATGAGGGCGATGAGAAAGAAGGTCCCGAGGACGTGCTGTGGGCGGTCGAACATGCGCCGAATGAGTACACGCTGCTGCTGGGCAACGGCCGCGACCTGATCACGATCGACGCGGCGGTACAGTACCGGATCGTAAACGCGCCGGCCTGGGTGTACAACACGCAGAATCCGGCCGTGGCTCTGAAGGCGATCGCGTATCGCGCCGTGATGCGCTCGACCGTCGACCTGACGCTGTCGGACGCGCTGTCGCAAAACATCGCCACGCTGACCGGGCAGATGCGGCAGATGGTGCAGCAAGAGGCGGACACATTGGGCCTCGGCGTGGCGATCCTCAGCTTTACCGTTGGGGGCATGCATCCTCCGGTGCCGGTGGCGTCGGCGTATGAGGAAGTCGTCTCGGCGGAGCTGGGCAGGGTGACGGCGGCGGTGGATGCGCAGGCGTACCGCAATGCGACGGTTCCGGCGGCCGAGGCCGCGGTGATCGCGGGCGAGAACGCGGCGCGCGCGGAGGGGCTTGAGACCATGGCGCTCGCCTCCGGCCAGGCGTGGAGCTTTCGTACGCTCGAGTCGCAGTACCGCGCGGCGCCGAGCGAGTTCTTTTTTCGGCGGCGTCTGGAGACGTTGGAGAAGACGCTGCCCTCGCGTCCGTACACGGTAGTCGACTCGCGCTTTTTGCGGGCTGGAGGTGAGATATGGATGACTCGTTAGGCTCGCGAAACGCGCTGGCTGGCTTGAAAGCTCAGCGCTGGCTCCGGGCCGCGGTCGGAACGTTGGCGCTGCTGGCCATCCTGTTCAGCGCCACGGCGGTCATCGTGAAGGAAGGTGAGGCGGTGCTGATCACCCGCTTTGGCCGTCCGTTGCGCGCGGCGACCAGCCCGGGCCTGCATTGGAAGCTGCCCTGGCCGATCGACGGAACGGTTGCGCTCGACATGCGGCGGCGGGTGTATGAGACGGGGCAGGCCGAGATGCTGACGCGGGACAAGAAAAATATCATCGCGCGGACGTTCGTAGTGTGGCGGGTGGGCGACGCCCTGACGTTCAGCCAGGCGCTGGGCAGCGAGGGCAGCGCCGAGGGCAAGCTCGACGGCCTGCTGACCAATGCGGCCATCGGCACCCTCGGCGGGCATGATCTTTCGGCGCTGGTCTCGACCACGCCGAGCGACCTGCAGGTCGACCAGATCGAGTCGCAGTTGCTGGCTTCCTCGGCGCCTGTGGCGCTGCACAACTACGGAGTGGCGATCGAGCAGATTCGCCTGGAGCGGATCGCCCTGCCGGAGGAGAACGTGGCCGCGGTCTTCGACCAGATGCGGGCCGAGCGCCGTCAATTTGCGGCGAAGTACGAGGCGGAGGGCCAGCAGGAGGCGAGCAAGATCCGCTCGCAGGCGCAGCTGGATGCGGCCAAGATCACCTCCGAAGGCACCGAGGAAGAGGCGCGCATTCGCGGCGAATCGGCCGCGCAGGTGGCGAAGACCTATGCGGACGCGCACCGGGTCGATCCGGAGCTCTACCGCTTTACGCGTTCGCTCGACTCGCTCGACAAGCTGGTAACCGGCAACACGACGCTGATTTTGCGCACGGATTCGGAGCCCTTTTCGATGCTGCAAAGCAGCAAGGAGCACAAGTGACGGTGGCCCGATGAGACGGACGGGGCCACCCTCCGAGATTCTGCGGCTGGCCGAGCCGCTGGGCCAGGCGGTCGACTGGGCCTGGCAGCGCATGCACTGGTGGATCGGCGCGATGGCGGTCTTCTACGCGCTGTCCGGCGTCACTGTGATCAAGTCCGATGAGGTCGCGGTGGTGCTGCGTTGGGGACGCCTGGTGGGCGCGACGCGTTCGCTCGAAGAGCATGGGCCGGGCTTGCTGTTTGCGCTTCCCCGCCCTATCGACCAGGTGGTGCGCGTGCCGGTAAAGCATGTCTGGGAGGTTCCGGTGACGACGCTCGCGCCCGGCCCCGAGCCGATGGACGACTCCGGGCGGCCGACGTTGAATCCGCTGACCCAGGGATATGCGCTGACGGGCGACCAGAACGTGGTGCAGGCGACGATGATGGCGCGGTACCGGGTGAGCGATCCGGCGGAATGGGCGTTCTACGGGCCGAACTCGGAGAACATTCTGCGCGCGGAGGTGACGGCGGCCATGGTGCGTTCGCTGGGCGAGATGGGCGTCGACCAGGTGCTGTCGGATGGCCGCGAGCGGCTGGTAGCCACGGCCACGCGGCGGGCGCAGGCGGGCCTGGATGCGGCGCACTCGGGTCTGCAGCTTTCGTCGCTCGAGCTGACGCGGCTGGCTCCGCCGCAGGCGCTGGCGAGCAGCTTCGATTCGGTGCAGAGCGCGTTTATCGGCGCGCAGACCCAGAAGAGCGAGGCGCAGGCGACGGCGGAGGAGGCCATCCCCACGGCCCGCGCGCAGGCCGACTCGGTGGTGCAGAAAGCGCATGCGGATGCGGACTCCGACCAGGCGGCGGCGGTGGGCGCGGCGGACGCCTTTCGGGCGCTTGAGAAGGAGTATCGGGCCGACCGGGGCGTGGTGCGGGAGCGGCTTTATCGGGACGCGGTTGAGAAGGCCATCAGCGTGGCCGGCGGCGTGCGCTGGGTGCCACCGCCCGAGGGGACGAGCTATCACGGCTTCCGCATTACGGTGGGGCCGAACTCGAGTGTGACCGCCGTCTATGGCGAGTCTGGAGAGGCGGATGAGCCATGAACGCCGCCGCCGCGCCGCCGTTTGCTGCCGAATCCGAGGACCTAAACGTTCCGGGAAGCCTGACGCTGCGGGAGCGGCAGCGCATCAGCCTGCGCCTGGGCGCCGGGCTGATCGGGCTTGGCCTGCTCGGCTTGGGCACGCTGCTGATCCGGCTGGAGCCGGACCAGTGGCAGATCGGCGAGCTGTGCAAGGGGCTGGCTGCCGCGGTGGTGGGCGTTCCGACGCTGATCTCGGGCGTGCGCGGGATCGTAACGGGCGATACACGCCGGGCGACCGACCAGCTGGTGGCGATCGCGGTTCTGGCCGCGGCCTCGCAGGGTCAGTTTGCCACGGCGACCTTCATTCCGCTGCTGCTCGAGCTCGGCCGGCTGTTTGAGGAGCGAAGCTCGCTCGGGGCGCGGGCGGCGATCGACGGCATTCGCGCACTGGGGGCTCGCGACGCGGTGCGCTGGCGCAATGGAGTGGAGGAGCGGGTCGACCCGAACGACCTGCGGCCGGGCGACGAGATTCTGGTCAGGCCGGGCGAGCGGATCGCGGTCGACGGCACGGTGCTCGAGGGGCGCGCGGCGGTCGATCAGTCGGCGATCACGGGCGAATCGATGCATGAAGATGTGGGGCCGGGCAGTCCGGTGTTCGCGGGGACGCTGGCCATCGACGGGCTGCTGAAGGTGCTGGTGCGCGGCGCGGGAGCCGACACGGTGCTGGGCCGGGTGGTGCAGCTGCTGGCCGAGGTGGAGCATACGACGGTGCCGATCTTGCGGCTATTCGAGCGGCGCGCGGGCGTGTGGCTTCCTCTGGTGCTGACGATTGCGGCGACGACCTTATTCTTTACCAACAACCTGTCCCGCGCGATCGCGGTGCTGGTGGTGGCGACGCCGACGGCGCTGGTTGTCGCCGGGCCGGCCGCGGTGGTGGCGGCGATGACCATTGCGACGCGGCTGCGGATTCTGATCAAGAGCGCCGACTTCCTCGAGCGCGCGTCCGAGGTGGACACGCTGATCTTGGACAAGACGGGAACCGTGACGGTGGGCGCGCCGGTCGTGACGCACATCCGGCTGGTCGATGCGGCTTCCGAGGATGCGTTGCTGGCGGTGGCGGCGGCGTGCGGATTCGGGTCGCTGCATCCGGTCTCGCGCGCCGTGGTGGCGGAGGCGCTGGCGCGGGGCATCGTGAGCAAGCCGCCCCAGGACCTGCAGGAGCGGCCGGGGCTGGGCGTGGTGGCCACGGTCGATGGGCAGGCGGCGATGCTCGGCCGGCGCATGCTGCTGACCGAACTCGGCCTGGATACGGGGCCGGCGGAGGCGGAAGACGTGTCCCAGGTCTGGGTCGGCTTTGGCGGGCGGTGCCTGGGATGCATCGTGCTGCGCGATCAGCCGCGGCGCGAGGCGCGCGAGGCGCTGGCCGCGATGCGGAATCTTGGGATCAGCCGGCTGATCCTGCTGACCGGAGACAAAACCGCGGCGGCCAACGAGGTTGGGCAGGCGCTTGGGATCGACCATGTCATCGCCGAGGTGCTGCCGGCGCAGAAGCTCGAAGTGGTGCGGGCCGAGCAGGCCGCCGGGCGGGTCGTCATGATGGTTGGCGATGGCGTGAACGACGCGCCGGCGCTGAAGGGCGCGGACGTCGGCGTCGCGGTGGGTGCCGAGCTGAATGAGGTGGCTCTGGGCGGAGCGGACGTGGCGCTGCTGGGCACCGACCTTGGCCGGCTGCCCAGCCTGATCGGCCTGGCCGACCTGACCCGGTCGGTTATCGGGCAAAGCGTGTGGCTGGCATTCGGGCTTTCCGTGGTGCTGATCGTGCTAGCAGCGACGGGAGTCTTAACGCCCGTGACCGGTGCCCTGATGCAGAGTGCGGCGGTGCTGGCGGTGGTGGCGAACAGCGCCCGTATTTTGAAGTTTGGAGCGCAGAAATCCGGAGACATACCGGCCGAAACCAAAGAGACCTAAATCCACCAAAACCTTAGCGGCAGGAGGAACAGAAGCCGAAGAGGAAGAAGTCGTGTCCGGTCACTTTGAAGCCTTTGGGAAGGTTGGGCTGGGCCTGGATGTCGCAGCCCGGCATCTCGAAGATCTTATGGCAGGAGGTGCAGCGAAAGTGATGGTGATGCTCTTTTCCGGCGACCTCGTAGCGAGCGGGCTCGCCCGGAACCGAGATGGCCGTGAGCCACTTTTCTTCAACGAGAGTCGAAATGTTGCGATATACCGTCGCGATGCTGATGCCCTGGACTTTCTTCTGCGCGTAGGACAGGGTCTCTTCCGGAGACAGAGGGCGATCCGCACTGGTGAAGGCGGCGCGGATGGCGTCTCGCTGCCGGGTATTTCGAAGCTGGACGGGCAAAGACTCCTCCGCGGGATACAGAATACCCTCCTGATGGTACGGCGGAATCGGCGAAAACAGAACCCTCTCCGGACAAGGCGATTCGACGACCGGAGCAAACAGCCGGAAGGGATCGATGACCTGAACCTCTTGATGAGACTGTAATCGTAATAGTATGGAGAGGTGCCCGTCCTCCTGTTTCTTCTGCCGATCGCCTCGACCCTGCTGGGCGGCTTCCTGGCTGTGCGGCTGCGGCGGTACATCTCGGTTTTGATTGCCGCGGGCGCCGGACTTCTGCTGGGCGCGGCGTTTCTCGACCTGCTGCCGGAGGCGATCGTGCTCGGCTACCGGACCGGGCTCAACAGCGCCAATGTTCTGGGGCTGATGCTGATCTCGTACTTTATCTTCTACATCTTCGAGAACGGGCTGGACGTTCTGGCGCAGCACTGGGCGAAGCGGGGCTTGGAGCGGAGAGTGATCGGGCGAACGGGCGCCGGAATGCTCATCTTTCACAGCTTTCGGGATGGATTGGCCATCGGAGCGGCCTATTCGGCTTCGCACACGGCCGGCTACGCGGTGGCTTTCGGCATTGCCGCCCACGATCTTGGCGACGGGATGAACACCGTCATCCTCACCACCGGCGGCGAACACCCCAAGCTTTGGGACTACTTGTTCCTGGTCGCTGACGCCATTGCTCCATGCTGCGGCGTGCTGCTGACGGTGTGGTGGCACTTCTCTACGTTGAACTCTGTATTTTTGCTGGTGTTGGCGGCCGGCTTTTTTCTGCATATGGCGACGGCGGATTTTCTTCCGGAGATCCGCCGCTGCGATACCTCCCGCATCCGGCTGGTGCCGTCGGTGCTCTTTGGCGCGGTTGTCATCTATGTGGCCAACCTATTGTTAGCCCAGTATCGTTGACAGTTCGCCTTCCGATTCATCTAACGTATAGAACTTGATCGACAGAAGGATCCACATGGATGCTGTAGCGTTCGATCTTACCCGGCGTGCTTCGGCTGCGCGATACGGCAAGATTCTGGGAGTCCTTACGATTTGCTGGGGGATCACCGAGGCGACGCTGGCTCTGTGGAGCGCGGCGCGCACGGGAAGCATTTCGCTTACGGGATTTGGATTCGACAGTGTCATCGAGGTGCTCTCCGCATTGGCGGTGTGGTGGCGCATGTCGCACGAGACGAACCAGGAACGGCGGCACCACGCAGAGCGCGTAAGCCTGAAGATTACCGGATTTTGCCTGCTGGGGTTGGGAACCTATGTGCTCGTCGATGCCTGCCTGCACCTCTATCAGCGGGATCACGCGACGGTGGGCAGACTGGGTGTGGCCGTAACGTCCGCGGCGCTGGTGTGCATGCCGCTGCTGGCTCGGGAGAAGCGGCGCGTGGGGCGGGCACTCTCGAGCGGCGCCATGATGACCGATGCCAAGCAGACGGACTTCTGCATGTACCAGGCGGCGATTGTGCTGCTGGGGCTGCTTTGCCATGCGCTGTTCGGGATCGACTGGGCGGATGGGGTGGCCGCCTTAGTGCTTGTGCCGATCCTGATCCGCGCAGGGGTTCTGGCTTTGCAGGGCGAGCAGTGCTGCGCGCATCACTAGCAAGAAGCAATAGCTTTGCTGGAATGAGTCGTCCTCCTTCGCCGCAGGCGAAGACTCTGGTCTTTGCGGTGTACCAGCGACTCTCTCCATACGTCCACCTGCCGGAAATACGAGAAGCAGGTCGTCCGTCTCCGGCGAAAGATGCCGAAAGTTAGAAAGATATTTTCAGGAAGATTGTTTTAGTTTTCTTTCACTAGAACACTTGCACATATATGCAAGTGTATGTAAGCTGGGTTTGTGAAGGAAATCCTCCAACCCGCCTGCAGCCCTCACGACCACTCCGGCGCGGCCAAGCTGCCGCTCGACGAACCATCCGTCGAGCGGTGTGCCCGAATCTTCCGCGCCTTGGGCGATCCGGCGCGGCTTCGGCTGATCGCCCGGCTGGCGCAGGGCGCGTTCTGCGTCGGAGAGCTTGCGACGATCGAGCAGGAGACCGTTGCCACCATCTCTCAACGGCTCAGGGTGCTGCGTTCGGACAACATCGTTCGCCGCAAACGGGAAGGAAAGCACGTGCTGTACTCGCTTGCCGATCAGCACATGTTCGATCTGGTCGCCAATGGCCTCGCTCATGCCGCTGAGCCGGCATCCCACGCAACCCCCAACCCGGAGATCTCTTCGGCCTCCGTGCAACTCTGAAAGGAACACCATCATGGCAACTGCTCACATCATTCACGAGAACCATACGCACCAGCATGGCGCCGCCTGCGGCCACACCACCATCCAGCACGACGATCACGTGGACTTCCTGCATGAGGGTCACATGCACCACCCGCATGAGGGACACGTGGACGAGCACATGTTGGAGGTAAGCTCGAAGAACCCCGATATCTGCACCAATGGCCATGCCTGCAATGGGCACGATGCGCAGCACGTGCATGGCGCGGCCTGTGGACATGAGGCAGTTCCGCATGGCGATCACATGGACTATTTGGTTGCAGGCCACCTGCATCATCCGCATAACGGCCACTGCGACAATCATGGCAATGTGAGCGTCGGCCTCTAGGCCTGTCTGCTCTGTGGCGGCAGCTTTGGCTGCCGTCCTTCATCTAAGTCACACGGGCTTCATAGCTGCTTCGTTGCCGCGTGTCTGGTACACCCGGGTAGCGGTGTAGGCGCCGGAGCCGATGATGAGCACGGCGCCTAAAAGCATGGACGGGCTCAGCCTTTCATGCCAGAAAAGATAGCCGATCAGGGCTCCAGTCAGAAGCTGGCTATAGTGGTACTGCGAGACAGTGGCGGCCGAGGCGTACTTCAAGGCGGCAAAGAAGCAGAGACTGCCGACCACGCAGAAAAGGCCCGTTCCCGCCAGGATAGCGGCCAGGCGAATATGGATGGGGGCTGCGTGTCCGAGCATGGCGAGAGCGCCTACGGCTGCGGTGAGCAGGCCGGAGAAGAAGGTGAGGCTCTCGGGCGATTCGGTCTGGGTCATGACCCGCGACCAGACCATGTTGATCGAGAAAGCGGCGACGCAGACCAGACAGGCAAGATAGCCGGTCCAGTCTCCCGGGTGATCCAGGCTGAGCGGGTTGACCGCGACGACCACGCCCAGAAAGCCCGCGAGGATGGCGATGGCCTTGCGCCAGTTCAGCGCCTCCCGCAGGAAGACGGCTTCGAGGAGCGTGGTCACGAGCGGCGCGAAGAAGACGAGGATATAAAAGAGCGCCAGCGGAAGATGACGCAGGGCGACGACCACGCAGAGGGTGTTGGCGAGATCGAGGCAGGCACGCAGCAGCTGCGGGACGAGACGGGTGGGGCGGAGGACGCGCAGGTTGCGAGTCAGCGCGGCTCGCAGGAGCAGCAGGAAGAGGGTCGCCAGGCCGACGCAGGCGGCGACCTCGTAGGCGGGGAGGTTGGAGGCGCCGGCGAGCTTGAAGCTGGTATCGGCCAACACCCAGAAGGTGTAGCCGGCGAGCGCCAGGCCGACGGCCTCCAACTGCGAGACAGCCTTACGCTGAGGTAAGGATGCGCTCATCGCGAGGAGATGGCCTGCGTGCCCCGCCCGGTGAGTTGGCGGATCAGGTCGACCTCATGCTGACGATACGGGGTGTCGTCGTGGCGGAAGACCTCGTGGAACCAGATCGCCGGCTGGATCAGCACATAGGGCCGCTGCCAGGAGTCCCAGGGGAGATAGGTCTGGGTTTTGCCCGCGACAAGGCCCCAGTTGATGGCGGCCACGTGGTATTTGTTCGCCACGGGCAAGGATCCATCGAAGGTGCTGCCGTTGCCTCGCGCCATGTACTCGGTGCAGAAGATGGGCCGGCCAAGCGGCTGGAGCTCGCGGATGCGGCTCTCGAAGACCTCGGGCCAGTCGTAGTTGTGGAAGGAGATGATGTCCGATTCGGCCAACTGAATCTTGGTGGTGTCACTCTCCCGGTTGGGGTCCGACCAGTTGCCTGTCCAGACACCGCTGGTGAGCGGCTGGGTGGGATGTGCGCTGCGGGCCCAGGCGAAGGCGAGCGGCAGGAGCTCGTCGACTCGGCGAACCTTGGCGGCTTCGTCTTGAACCTTGTCGCCGCCGCGGTTGTCGGGTTCGTTCCAGATGTCCCAGGCAAGCACGCGGGGGTCGTTGGCGAAGGCGCCGACAACGCCGCGGACGTAGGCGGCGAGCTCCGGCTCGGCCTGTGGATCGAGCAGGCGCTGCTTGCCGGGGCTTTGCACCCAGCCGGAGTTATGGATGCCGGGAATGGGCGGGTGCTGCGGCCCGAGGTGCGGGTCGGTCTCCCAGCAGGAGTCGAACAGCACCAGGATGGGGCGGATGTGATGCCGGGAGGCGATGGCGAGAAAGGTATCGAGGCGCGTCTTGAAGCCGGCGGGATCCTGGGCCCAGAGCTGGTCCTGGAGAAAGACGCGGGCGGTGTTCATGCCGATGGACTCGGCCAGGCCGAGCTCTTTGTCGTTCAGGGCGGGGTTGAAGGTGGCGGCCTGGAACATCTCAAGCTCGTTGATGGCGTCCGACGGGATGTAGTTGGCGCCGACCAGCCAGGGCTGGCGGGCATACCAGGCGTTGGCGCGTTCGGCGGTCCAGCGGTCGGTAGATGGCGATACGGCCGCGTGGGCGGCCGTGATCAGGCAAAGAAGGATTGCACCCAGCAAGCTCGTGCGTTGCATGCGTTCTGTGTCTCCGGAACGGCAGATTTGCCGCTTTAGACATGGTATCCGGTCGCCGCGGAAACGGTGCGCCGTCAGGAGTTTCCGCGCAGGGTTTGCACCAGGAGCCAGAGGTTCAGCCCGGCAATGAGAACAGCGACAGCGTAGCTCAGGTACTTGAGTCGCGGGCCATTGGCGAACGGTCCCATGCGGCGCGGATCGCTGGTGAACCGGACGAGCGGGAAGACGGCAAAGCTGAGCTGCATGCTGAGCACGACCTGGCTGAGGATCAGGAGTCTGGCCGTCCCGCCCGTGCCATAGAGTGAAGCGACAAAAACGGCGGGGAGAATGGCGAGCGACCGCGTGATCAGCCTGCGCAGCCATCCGGGGAGGCGGATGTGGAGAAATCCTTCCATGACGATCTGGCCGGCGAGCGTTCCAGTGAGGGTGGAGTTCTGGCCCGAGGCGAGCAGCGCAACGGCAAAGATGGTGCTGGCGCCGGCAAAGCCGAGCATGGGCGTGAGCAGGCGGAAGGCGTCCTGGATTTCCGCAATCTCGGGGTGTCCGCCGCTGTGGAAAACGGCAGCGGCGACGATGAGGATAGCGGCATTGACGAACAAAGCCAGGGTGAGGGCGAAGGCGGAATCGAGATTGGCGAAGCGGATGGCCTCGCGCTTGCCCCCGAGGGTGCGCGGATAGTCGCGCATCTGCACGATCGACGAATGCAGGTAGAGATTGTGCGGCATGACGGTTGCGCCCAGGATGCTGATCGCGATGAAGAGCATGGCGGGATCGCGGACGATGGCGGGCGAAGGTACGACGAGGTTCTTAGCGATGGGCAGCCATTCCGGATGGGAGAAGAAGACTTCCACTCCGAAGAGCACGGCAATGGTGCCGATGAGGACGATGACCAGCGCCTCAAGGTAGCGGAAACCCTTGCGCTGGAGCAGCAGGACCAGCAAAACATCGAGGCTGGTCAGAAGCACGCCGAGCGTGAGCGGGAGATGGAAGAGCAGCTGCAGCGCGATGGCCGAGCCGATGACCTCGGCTAGGTCGCAGGCGATGATGGCGACCTCCGCGAAGAGCCAAAGGGCGAAGCTGACGGGACGGCTGTACTCTTCGCGGCAAGCCTGGGCGAGGTCGCGCTCGCCGGCTACGCCGAGCTTAATGGCGAGACTTTGCAGCAGGATCGCGAGCAGATTCGACGCCATGATGACGAAGAGCAAGGGATAGCCGTAGCGGGAGCCGCCGGCGAGATCGGTGGCCCAGTTGCCGGGATCCATGTAGCCGACGGAAATGAGAAAGCCCGGCCCGAGAAAACCCAGGGCGCGACGCCACATGTGAGGGGAGTCCGAGATGCGGACCGAGGAGTATCCGTCGGGATGGGAGATTGCGGTTCCGACCGCGGGTTTTTCCAGGATGAAAGGCATGGAGATTGACTTTAGTATGGCACAGAAGATGAACCTTGGTTAACTCATTTTCTGAGCTCTGGTTCTCGCATGGACAAAGGCCGTAGCCAAACGCGTTCGGCTGCGCTTCTGCCGATCGTGGCAGAGCCGGTGGGGGTCTCGAGGGTCCAGGTGTCGTCGTAGTTGCGCTCCAGGATCTGGATCTCGGTACCGGGGCCGATGCCGAGTTTATGAAGGAACTCGAGCAGCTTGGGATCGCGCTCGTAGAGGCTTGCGACGGCGTAGGTGGCGCGCTCGGCGGCTTCGGAGAGGGCGACGGTTCCGCGTCTGCGCCGCTCGGCCGAGGTTTCAGGCAAAACGCCGTTGCCATGCGGGCAATCGCTGCGGTCGCCGAACTTTTCCAGCAGCTTTGCCTCAAATGCTGGAGACACTGCGTGCTCGAGCCGCTCCGCCTCGGCGTGGATCTGATGCCACTCCATGCCGAAGATTTCGGACAACATGCGCTCGACTAAGTAGTGGCGCAGCGCGGTGCGATAGGCGGTTTGTTTGCCCTTGGACGTCAGACGAAGGCCGGCCGCGGACTGATCGGCGATGTAGCCGTCCTGTTTGAGCCGCTTGACGGCTTTGGTGACGGCGGGAGGCGAGACATCGAGCCAGTTTGCCAAGAGCGCGGGGATGACGGTGTGCCCTTCCCGGTCAGCCTCGAGAATGGCTTTGAGGTAGTCCTCTTTCGAGATGGTGATCTCTGCGGGCATGGCTGTATGTTAGCCCTGGTTAAGCGGATTGTCAGTACGTCTGACGTGGCCCGTTGGGTGCGGTGAGGCGCACCCAATGGGGATCGCCGGAGGCTTTGGTTGTAGACCGGAGTCGCCTGCGAAGGGTGGACCGGGACGTACAATAGACGGACGATGCAGGCCTCGACGACCCCCACGCGCGCGTCTGAAGCTGAGGCGTCTCCGGCGCGGGAGGCAAGCCGAACCGCGGAGCCCGCGTGGAAGCAGCCGATCAATCCAGGGCCTGTTCGGCAAAGACATTCCGAAACGCAACCCTTGGAAGCGACCGGGGTTAGACAAGGTATGGCGACCTTGGCGATGAACCCGGTGAAGCTGAGTGGAGGCGGCCTCGAGCGGGCCCGCGAGGCTGGAGCGACGGACAGCGAATTGCACCTGAATGGCGACTTCTCGGATCTGGACGACGCTGCGATTATGCTTGAGCTGAAGGCCGGAAACATGGCCGCGTTCGACTTTCTCATGCAGAAGTATCGCAAGCCGATCATCGGGTTCATGTACCGGATGACGCGCAATCAGGCGGTCGCCGAAGAACTGGCGCAGGAGGTATTTCTGCGGGTGTACCGGTCGCGGGAGACCTACCGGGCGGAGGCTCGGTTCAGCACGTGGCTGTACCGGATTGCGACCAACCTGGGCGTAAACCAGGCCCGGGACACGCGTCGGGAACGCTCGGCCCCAACGGTGTATCTGGATGAGGCGGATGCCGAGACCGGAACGACGCCGGATGTGGCGGATAGCACGCCGGATACCGAGGCTAGACTGCTGCGGGACGAAACGATGGCATCGATCCGGGACCACGTGATGGCGCTTCCGGAGCGGCAGAAGATGGCCGTGCTGATGCACAAGTATGAGGGCATGGACTACCACCAGATCGGCGAGGTATTGAAGCTGAGCGAGTCGGCAACCAAATCGCTGCTGTTTCGGGCGTATCAGACGCTGCGGGATAAGTTGAAGGGTTTTGCGGCTTAGAGCATGGTTTTCAAAGGAGACATGATGGACTGCAAGGGATTTCAAAACGAACTGCCGGAGATGGTGCTGACCGCTGGAGCGGTCCCGAGCGTGGCGGCGGTGGCGCATATGAAGGTGTGTCCTCCCTGCACGGAGGAGTATGTGTCGTTTCAGGAGACGTTTCGGACGCTGGATACTTGGAGCGCTCCGGAGCCGACGGCGTATTTCGACCAGAAACTGGCGGTGCGGCTGAGAGAGGAGCAGGCCGCGCCGCGGATGGGCTGGCTGGAGCGTCTGACGACGTCTTTGCAGCTGAATACCGGGCGCAGGTTCCGTCCGATGCTGGCCGGCGCGCTGGCGTTGGCGCTGGTGGTGGGCGGCGGCATCGTTGGGGCGAACTCCTTTCAGTCGGCTCCGGTTCCGCAGGCATCGGCGACGGTACAGGATCTCGAGATTCTGGATCGCAACGACCAGGCTTTGCAGCAGCTGGACAGGCTGCAGCAGGCGAATGACGACGGCGGCGCGCCGGCCTCTCAGGATGCCGGTTCTGCCGATAGGCCGACCACCTAACGATCGGCCCGAACGATACCGGGGGCAGAACAGGTTCTTCGCAGCATTCGAGATAGAAAGTATGACGCGCAGCCGTTCCAGCCGAATCTTCCGCCCCGCCATACTACTTTCGTTGGTATATGCGGCGGTGTTTCTTTCAGGCGCTGGTCTTCGCGAGGCTCAGGCTGCCGGCCCGCATGGACAACCGGGATCGCGGATGTGGATGGCTGCACCGATGCGCGCTCAGGGAAACAACCGGAACCTGAATGCACGGCCAGGATCGAATGCCGGACGTGGCGGCGCTGGAGCGCGTCCAGCGCCGAATGGAATGAACCGGCCGGGCGCGATGGGGACGCCGCACCGGCCGGGTGCGCAGCAGCATCTAGGCGAGTGGATGGACGCGCACCGGAATCTGACTCCGCAGCAGCAGCAAAGCGCGCTTGAAGAGGAGCCGGGTTTTCGGCAGCTGAAGCCGGAGGAGCAGCAACGGATGCACAACCAGTTGTCGCGGTTGAACTCCATGTCCCCGGAGGAGCGGCAGCGGACGATGGCGCGGACCGAGTGGATGGAGCGTTTGGCTCCGCAGCAGAGGCAGCAGGTTCGCTCGGCGATGGCACAGCTGGGCAGTTTACGCGAGGACAGGTCCTATGCGGTTGGGCGAGCGTTCTATTCGCTCAAGGCGATGCCTCCGGCGGAGCGCCAGGCTTACCTGAACTCACCGCAGTTTCGGAGTCAATTCAATGAGCAGGAGCGCGGTACGCTGAACAACCTGCTGAACGTCTCACCTTTGCTGCCGCCGGCAAACCTGGGTGCCAGCCACTGAGGCTCTGCCTCCAGCGTTCGGCTCCAAGAGGCCCCCTCCCCTTACTTTTCGCCGAAGTTCTTGCCGTCAACGACAGAGCCGTTGGCTGCTTATCTGGAAAGTAACGCTCGTTTAAGGTTCCGCCGCCCAGAGTGAACCAGGTACGGCTCCGCGGCGAAGCAGCCGTGCCGACCAGCGCCTTGGCTCCAGAGGACCGCGTGGGTGTGTCGCCTGCTTTGCCTTGCGCCTGGCGAAGCGGTTGGGGTCAAGTGGTATCGTGCTTCTAACATCCTTACCCGTGATGTACTCCTCGGGTGGTTCTGCTCAAATGCTTTTCTTGCCCGCAGCAAAGAACGCGGAAGCGATGTCGGCCCCCTCAGCCAAGACCTCACGGACCGACCCGCGTCCTGCATAGGTCATTACGCCTGCTGCAAGAGCGGTGCCGGTACACCAGGAACAGAGCTTTCCGAACTTGAAGATCTGCCGCCCGGCGTTGAATGCCGCTGCCGACGCATCCAGCCCGAGCTTCACTCCCAGCAACTTCTTGGCATTCTTGTTTCGTCCCGCAAGAACGGCTAATGTCAGCGTTGTGCCGAAACTTGCCAGCCCCAGCAGCGAGTCCGGTATGCCGAGTGGGTGAGCGGTTTTGGACAGGGTGATCCGCTCGGAGTCGAAGACGCTCAGCGGAGGATCGGGCAGTTCGGAGATCGCGCCAAGCTGGTAGAGGGCAACCGGAATCAGCGTCGCAAGCGCTGTGCACGATGCAACCAGCAGAAGGGTTCGGTTGTCCTCAGCCGGAATCGTCTCTGTGTGGCGCAAGCCGGTCATGAGTTCTTCCGTTTTAGCGCAATGGTCGTACCGATCATAGCCAGAAGTGCCGCCGCGCCAAGTGCGAGTACATCGCGGTTGAGCACGATGAAGACCTCCGCGCTTGTCATCGTGGAACGGTCGGCAAACTTGCCTCGCGCGCTGTGCTTGCCCGGAACGTAGTTGTACAGATTGTTTGGAGCGTCCGGGTTCTTCGGCTCATTTCGAATCTGCTGCGACTTGTAGCCCGTCTTGCCGAGATACCTGTCGAGCAGGCCAGGAATGATCTTCTGCCCCAGGATCGCCATGACTGTCGGCGTGCCGACCCAATACTCCCTGCGAGGGCGTCTGGCCAACCCTGCTGCTACGACAACTTCAGCTGCCAATTCCGGCTCGTAGATCGGTGGCACCGGCTGTGTGTCGTTCGGCATGCGGTTCTTTACCCAGTCGAACTGCGTGGTGTTCATCGCCGGCATCTGGACCGCCGTTACCTGCACGTTGCTATGGTCATGATGAAGCTCGCACCGCAGCGAATCCGTGAACCCATTGATGGCGTGCTTACATGCGCAGTAGGCCGACTGCAAGGGAATGGAGCGATACGACAGTGCGGAACCGATCTGCACGATGGTGCCCCGGTCGCGCGGAAGCATTCGCTTCAGGGCAGAGAGTGTACCGTGGACGAAACCCAAATACAGCACATCGGTCACACGTTTGTAATCCGCCGGCTCCATCTCTTTGACAGGGGAGAAGACACTCACCATCGCGTCGTTGACCCAGATATCGATAGGCCCGAACTCCTCCTCGACACGGGATGCCGCCCTATCCACCGCATCGGCGTCGGCGACGTCCGTAGGCAACACAAGCGCCTGTCCACCAAGCGCTTCGCACTCCTGCTTGGCGGCGTTGAGCGCCTCAGGATTGCGCGCGATCAGGCCAATACGAGCGCCTCGCTTCGCAAATCCATGCGCGATGGCTCTGCCGAGACCTGCAGAGGAGCCTGTCACGACAACAACCGGTCCAGTCGACATTCTCTTTAACCCCATGCGCCATTACCGCGCGATCTTTCTTCTTTCAGCCTCGATGAGACACTTGCGTAGGATACCGCCTGTTGCTCTGCCAGGGCAGTCTGGTTGCAGGAGGCGCCGCTTAACTTCCTGTTTTCCATTTGAACGCGAATTGGGACGTAGCGCCATCAACCGTCCTCCTTCACCATGGGTGAAGGACCTACTTCTCACTTTTTGTGAGGATGAGCCGTTTGACTGGTGGCGGTGGACAGAATCGAACTGTCGACCTACGGGTTATGAGTCCGTCGCTCTAACCATCTGAGCTACACCGCCGTGGTGAGGCGACACCAGACTCGACGCCCACAAAGAGCTTAGGCGCCTGGCACTCGTTTGATGATACGAGGCACGGGAACACAGGTCAAACCGCTGCACCTCGCACTTCCAAGCTCCAGCATGGAACAATCAGGATCATGCCATTGATACGCACCCTGGGCGTCATCCCCGCTCGTCTCGCCTCCACGCGCCTCGCTCGCAAGGTGCTCCGGGAGATCGCCGGACGCCCCATGCTCGAGTGGGTGTATGAGGCCGCGCGCGCCTGCCCGCAGCTCGATCACCTCCTCGTGGCCACCGATGCAAGCGAGATCGCCGATCTCTGCCGGAAGCACGGTTGGCCCGTCGAGCTTACCTCCCCCGGCCTCTCGAGCGGCTCCGATCGTGTGCAGGCCGTAGCCCAACGCCACCCGGCCGAAATCTATGTCAATCTCCAGGGCGACGAACCGCTGCTTCGGCCCGAACACCTGACCGCCCTGCTCGCCCCCTTCCGCTTACCGCACGTGGATGTCACTACGTTGAAGGTCCTTTGCCCTGCCGGCCAGATCGGCAACCCCAACACCGTCAAAGTCGTCACCGCGCTCGACGGCCGGGCCCTCTACTTCTCCCGCTCAGCCATCCCTTTCGACCGCGAAAAGACCGGCTCCCCTGTCTACAAACATCTCGGCTTCTATGCCTATCGAGCCGCCGCTCTAAACCGCTTTCACGCCTGGGAGCCAACTCCCCTCGAACACACGGAGCGCCTCGAACAGCTCCGTATCCTCGAACACGGCCTGGCGCTTCACGTAGCGTTGACCGAACACGACACCATCGGTGTGGACACCGAAGACGATCTCCGGCATGTGGAAGCAGTGTTATGCAGCCGCGACTTGCCCTAAGTAAAGCAAAACTACCGCGCCAGCGCCTCAAACTGCAGCCGCAATCCATTGTCCTTCGACTCCATCTCCACTCCGGTCAAGGACTCTACCACCCACTCCGCACCCGCGGCATACAGCTCCTTGGCCTCATGGGTTCCAAGTACGCCGAGCACCCGGCTTCCTGCGGCGACCCCAGCCCCCACGCCGCTCGGCGCATCCTCCACCACCACACAGTCGCCGGACGAAAATCCCAGCATGGCCGCCCCCTTCTGATACGGCTCCGGATGCGGCTTGCCATGCACCACATCGTCCGCGGTAATCAGCTCGTCAGGATACGGCAGACCGGCGGCCTTCAACCGCCCGAGCAGCAACCTGCGCGTCGCCGACGTGACGATGGTCCAGCGCTCCGGAGGCATGGCTCCCAGCAACTCTGTCACACCTCCCAGCACCTTCAGGCCGTCCGTATCCGCAATCTCCATGTCCTCAATCCTGCGCAGACCTTCAGCGGCCTCTTCCGCCGTAAAGTCCGGCCGCAGGGACAGAATGATCTCTTTCGCCCGCACGCCATGCGGAATCCTGTAGGTCTCCCATCCTGGGATGCCATAGTGTCGCGCCCATTGGCTCCAGCAGCGATTCGCGCTGCCGATCGAGCTCACCAGCACCCCATCCATATCGAACAGCAGGCCTTGCGTCTCAACGATCAATTTGCCCCCTCAACGCTCTTTTGTCCGATGCAGCCGGCTGGCCCGCGACTCCTCCTTTCTTCAGCGCTTTATCCTTTGAGCACAAATGCTTCGGCTGACTTCAGCACCGTATCCACCGCCTCGGTTGAGCAGCTCTCGCAATACACCCGCAGCAGCGGTTCCGTGCCGCTCGCCCGCAGCAGCAGCCACGTCTCGGCGGCGTTCGGCTTCGCGGCACACGCCTTGTTCTCAAGAAAAAACTTAATGCCGTCCAGCGTTTCGACCCGCAACACCTTCATGCCCGCGAAGACCTCGCCTGCCTGCACGGCACGAGCGCGCGTAATCGCATTTTGCTTCAAGCCTTCATCGATATGCATATCGATGCGCCCATACTGGTGCTCGCCAAACTCCTCCTGCAGCGACGCCACCAGTTCGCCGAGCGTCTTCTTCTCATCGGCCATGACCTGCGCCAGCAGCAGGCTGTTCAGCATGCCGTCGCGCTCCGGCAGATGCCGGCTGATGCCCACGCCGCCCGACTCTTCGCCGCCGATCAGGATGTCTTCGGCCAGCATCAAGTCACACACATACTTGAAGCCGATCCCATGCTCATGCAGCTTGCGCCCGTGCTTGGCCGCGATCCGGTCCAGCATCAGTGTCGTGTTGAATGCCCGCGTCACGTCGCCCGGCCACCCCTTGCGCTCCAGCAGCCACTTCAGCAGAATCGCGAAGATTTTGTGCGCATCCACCACGTTGCCATGCTCGTCCACCGCGCCGATCCGGTCCGCATCTCCATCGGTCACCAGCCCGGCGACGCAGTGCTCCTCGAGGACCCGCTTCTGGGTCTCGCGGATGTGCGGCAGAATCGGCTCCGGATTGATCCCCGGGAACGCCGGATTGATCTCCGCGCGCATCTCAACATACGGTACCCCGGCTCGCGCAAAGATACCAGCGATGACGCCCCGGCCCGCTCCGTACATGCAGTCGATCAGGAACCGGTATCCCGAGGCTTTGATTGCGGGCAGATCGACAAAGCTTTCGATCGCCGCAATGTATGCCGGATTGAAGTCCACCTCTTCGATCTTGGCCGGAGCAGCGCTGGCCAGCGGCTTGTCCAGATACGTCTCGATGGCCGCGATGATCGAGGGCTTGCCCGATCCGCCATAGCTCGCCTTGTATTTCACCCCGTTCCACTCGGCCGGATTGTGGCTCGACGTAATCATCACGCCGCCTGCCCTGCCTCGCCCTCGCACCGCGAAGCTCAGCGCCGGAGTCGGCGTCACCCGGTCCGCAAGCTGCACCGGAATCCCGGCCCCGGCCAGCACCTCCGCCACCACCCGCGCAAAGGCCTGCGACTTGAACCGTGTATCCCAGCCGATACACACACCGCGCGCTGCATCTTCCTCCGCCAGCACATAATGCGCAATCGCTCGCGCCGCCACCCGCACGTTCTCATGCGTGAAGTCATCCGCAATGATGCCGCGCCAGCCATCGGTCCCAAACTTGATCGCACTCATCTCTATTTTCTGACTCCTCACCCCTGACCCTGACTCCTCACTTAGATCAGCTCTTCCCGGCCCATACCCTCATGCACCAGCTTGACGATTTTGCTCACATCCTGCGACCGGTCGCGCGTCGTAATCAGCAGCGCATCCGGGGTCTCGACCACCACCAGCCCATCCACGCCCAGCAGCGCCACCATCTTGCCCGGCGCATACACATAGTTGCCCTTGGACTGAATCGCCGCAAGGCCGTTGGTCGGACCATCCAACACATTCTCATCGTGGTTTGAGCCCAGATGCTCATGCAGCGACGCCCACGACCCCAGGTCGTTCCAGCCAAAGTCCGCCGGCAGACAGAAGATACCGTTGCGCGCCTCGCCCTTCAACGAGCGCGGTTCTAGAATCGCGTAATCCACCGAGATGTTCTCGCACTTCGGATACTCCTCGGCAAACACCCGCTCAAACTCCGGTGTGCCCGCAGCGGCCACAATCGTCTCAAGAATGGGCGCCATCTCCGGTGCATGCTCTCGCACGGCGTTGGCCAGCGTCTGCGCGCGCCAGAGAAAAATCCCGCCGTTCCAGGCAAAGTTTCCCGCAGCGATAAATTTCTCCGCGGTCGTATAGTCCGGCTTCTCACGGAACCGCCGCACCCGCCGCACCGGGACCGCGCCTTCGGCCTCCGGCGTCAGCTCCTGCCCCTGCTCCACATAGCCGTAGCCCGTTTCGATGCGCGTCGGCGGAACGCCCAGCACTACGATGTGCTCGCCCGCCGCGGCCAGACGCACACCCGCCTCGATCACCTTCGCAAACCGCGCCTTGTTCGATACGACGTGATCGGAGGGAAAGACTCCCATCACGATCTCGGGATCCGTCTTCTCGAGCAGAAACGCCATCAGCGCGCACGCCGGAGCCGTATTCCGCGGCTTAGGCTCGCTCAAAATATGGTCCGGTTGGAGCTTCGGCATCTGCTCGCAGACCGTCTTCTCAAGCCACCGGTTCGTCACCACCCAGACGTCTTCAGCCTTCGAGACCGGCAGCAGCCGGCTTAGCGTCTGCTGAATCATCGTCTCGTCGCCGTCGAGCGCCAGCACCTGCTTCGCCCGCGCTCTCCGGCTCCGCGGCCAGAATCTCGTTCCACTGCCACCAGCCAGAATGACCGGTGCAAACCGAATTCCATCCATCCCCATAGAGCTTCATGGTAGCGGAAGGCACTGGATCCCCGATTAAATAATCGTTCGGACGCCTACACCAAAAGTCCCATAAAGGAACGTCCGCCACGGCCGATAAGACTAAAGCCCCGCAAACCACGCGCGCATCCGCGCCACGCCCTCGTCGATCACTCCCGCAGACACCGCGTACGACAGCCGGATATGCTCCGCCGTCCCAAACGCCTCGCCCGGCACCGCCACCACATGCGCCTCGCTCAGCAGCCGCGCCGCCACATCGGCCGCGCTCCGAACTCCGCTCCTGCCGAAGAACGCGCTCACATTCGGATACACATAAAACGCGCCCTGCGGCATCGTGCACGTCAGCCCCGGGATGGTTTTGAAGCCCGCAAGCACCCGGTCGCGCAGCTGGATGTACTCCGCCCGCATCTCCGCCACGCACTCCTGCGGGCCGGTCACGGCCGCAATCGCCGCCCGCTGCACCATGCTCGCCGCGTTCGACGTCGACTGCGACTGCAGCTTGCTCATCGCCGCAATGATCGGCTTCGGCCCCAGCGCAAACCCCGCCCGCCAGCCCGTCATCGCGTACGTCTTCGAGAGCGACCCGAGCACCACCACATGCTCCTTGCACTCGGTAAACGAAGCCCCGCTGACCGGCTTGCCTTCAAAGTTTAGGTAGACATAGCACTCATCGAGCAGCACATACACGCCGCGCCGATGCGCCAGCCGCACAATCGCCTCCAGGTCCTCCGCCGATACCACCGCCCCCGAAGGATTGCTCGGCGTATTCAGCACGATTACCTTCGTCCTGTCCGTCATCGCGGCTTCAATCATTGCCGCCGTCAGCCGAAAGTTCTCGCTTTCCTCCGTCTCGACATACTTCACCACGCCGCCCGCATACTGGATGATGTCCTTGAACGAGACCCAGTACGGCACCGGCAAAATAACCTCATCCCCGTGATCCACCAGCACCTGCATCGCGTTGAACAGCGCCAGCTTGCCCCCGGTCGTAAACACGCACTCATCGACGGCATAGTCCGTGCCGAAGTCTGCCTTATGCCGCGCAACGATCGCCTTCCGCACCTCCGGCACGCCTGCCACGGCCGTATAGCGCGTAAACCCCTTCTGGATCGCCTCGATCGCCGCATCCTTAATATGCTGCGGCGTCTCAAAGTGCGGCTCTCCCGCGCCGAAGTCCGAAAGCTGGATTCCCGTAGCCTTCAGACGCAACGCCTCGGCCGTAATCGCCATCGTCGCCGAGACCTCAATCCGGTTAATCCTGTCCGTCAAAATCTTTGTCGCCGTCGCTGTGCTCATAGCCTTAGTCTTTCAGAATTGTTTCGCCAAAGAAAGTCCAGGCTTTTCCACTCAGGCACTCTGGGCCGCCAATCCCAGCCATCGCCGGCTTGCCGGAATCCGGCGCAGCACCAACCGCTCCGCCACACTCACCAAAATCATCGACGCACCCAGGAACGGCAGGTAAAGCCCGAACAGTACCAGAAACGCAATCCACCCGCCCGAGTACGGCACTCGGCGCACCAGTACCGGCGCGCCCAGCACGCCCTCAGGCCGCCGCCGCCACCACAGCACCAGGCCGCTGACGCTCAACATCACCAGCCCGCACGTGGTCATCAGTCCCAGCAGTTGATTTGCCAACCCAAACAGCTGGCCCTCATGCGCCGCGATTCCCGTGCCGATCACTCGATCCAGCCATCGCTTCTGGCTGAAGTCTTTCCTGCTCAACACCGCGCCGGTACGCCCATCGAGCACCAGATCCACGCGCCGCGGCCGGTCCCGCGTGTCCGACTTCGCCGTCCAGTCTCCGCCCGGTCGCTTCGGCGGAGAGACCAGCACCGGAGCCGTCAACGCCAGAGGAGCTACCACAGCCACCATCCGATCGATTGCTCCATACGACATCGCCGCGGCTCCATCGCCGGCCCGGTCTGCATCCCGCGACGCCATATTCATCCCCGCCATTGCGTCGCTCGCCTCCGCCCGCGCCGCCTTCTCGGCCGCACTGCTGGTCGTCCAATCCTGCTTCACGGCCACGCTTCCCGTCATCCGCCGCGCCGCCTTCAGATAGCCGCTCCAGCTCTTCGCCCACGGCAATCCTGTAAACAGCAGAAACAGCGCAAACGCCGAGACGTAAATCCCGGTCACCGCGTGCAAATCCCGCCAGAACGTCCGCTTCCCCTGCCGCAGCCGCGGATACAGCACGCCACCCAGCCCCTTCGCCGTTCGCGGCCACCACAAAAACAACCCCGTGACCACCATCACCACGGCCCAGGAAGCTGCCAGCTCGACCGCCCACGACCCCCAGTCTCCCAGCAGCAGCTCGCCATGCAGCCGAGCCATGAATTTGTCCACGCGCCGGTCCTCGTCGTCGATCTTCAGCACCTCGGCCGTCCCCGGATCGACATACACGCGATACTCCCGCCGCGCACGAAGCACCAGCACCTCGGCCGGCGAGTGTGCCTCCGCCGGGAGCTGATACGCCTCCAGCCCCGCCCCCGGAAGCGCAGCCAGCGCCGCCTTCACCTGCTCATGCACCGCCGCTCCCTCGCCCGTCCGCGCAAGGTGATCGTACGGCCGGTCCAGCCATGCCTGAATCTGCGGATGAAACAGGAAGATCGTCCCCGTCACCGAGAGCCAAAGCACAAACGGAATACAAAATAATCCAGCGTAGAAATGCCACCGCCAGACCACGCGGTAATCCAGTCCCCTCGTCCTCTGGGCCGTTAGCGCTGGCCGATCCATCGTTGCGTCAGTCATCCCACTCTCCTCGTCAAGATCCGAAGATGCTCTAAAAGCTCACTCGCGCCGCGAGCTGCACACTGCGCGGATCGCCGACCGCCGTCGCCTGCCCAAACGTCGCGCTCGGCGCATTGGGATACGCCCCCGTCCCAAACGTCCCATTTGGAATCTGGTTGTTCCTCCGGTTCAGCGCATTGAACGCCTCCGCAATCCCCTCCAGCCGTACCCGCTCGCCCAGCGCAAAGGTCCGGCTCAGCCGCGCGTTCAGCGTGAAGCTATCAAATCCCACGCCTGCATTCCTGCCGATCAGCGTTCCCGGCAGGGCATTGGCGCATGTATTCGCAGCAGTCGCGCTCAGCACATAGCCCGGCGCGCAAGGCCGCAGCGCCGTCGTCTGAATGCTGTTCTGCCCCGTCGTAACGTTGAACGGCTCCGGCGAGTAGTACTGCAGAATCCCGCTCAGCAGAAACCCGTGCGTCAGCCGCTCCCCCCACCCCGAAGCCGGCCCCGCAGCCGTGTGCGCCGTCGCATCAAACACCACCCGCTGCCGCTGATCGTCGTCGGACAAGCTTCGATCCTCGCGTAAATTAAAGTTGTTCACCGGCGACGAAAAGAAAAACTCGCTCACATCGTCGATCGCCTTCGACCACGTATACGACACCCGCCAGCTCCCCCAGCGCACCGGCCGCTGCACATACGAAACCGACAGCCCGTCATAATACGAGTCCGCCGCCGACCGGTACTGCTTATTGTTGGCATACGCCGGGTTCGGCCGGCACAGGTTAATCGGGTCGACCGATGCATAGCACGTCGGCGTATTCAAATTCACCGAGATCAGCAGATGTTCCCCGCGCAAATGCTGGTAGCTGATCGCCACATCGCTTCGCGGCGTCAGCTGCTGATCCACCTCCACGCTCGTCTCGAGCGAATACGCGTTCTGGATATGCGGGTCCATCGTGCTCAAACTCAGCCGCAGATTCGCCGGAATCGTCGTCGCCGTATACCCCGCATCGATCTTCGGAAACACCGGCGCACCCGCCTGCCCGTACGACAACGCCACCGTCGTAAACGTATTCGCGTTGATCGCCGTCGTGTTTCCATCCGACTCGAGCGCATTCGACAACGCACGCAGCGGCACCCGGTCGTAGAACAACCCAAAGCTGCCCCGCACCACCGTCCCTCCACTGCGGAACGGCGCCAGCGCAAACCCAAACCGCGGCGAAACGTTATTCGTATCCGTAGCGATCGCCTTCAAAAACTGCAGATCGTACCGTACCCCGGCGTTCACCGTCAGCTTCGGGCTCACCTTCCACTCATCCTGCCCATAGAACCCGATATTCGGGTTCGTCTGCGGCACTACAAAGTTCCCAAACGACTGCGTAAACGTGCTGTACACGCCCTTTTGAAAGTTCGCCAGCGACGAAAACGCATAGCTCCCGCGGTTCGACATCGGAAACGTAATCGTCAGGTCGTTGAACAGAAAATCCGCGCCCACCCGCAGCGCATGCGGCCCCGCCTGGTGCGACACATTGTCCACCACCTCATACAGCCGGTCGTACCGCGCCGTCGGCGAACCCGATAACGTTCCAAACGACGCCACGCCCGAAATCGACACCGCCGGCCCGACCGCATCGTTTACCGGAGCCTGCAGGTTGCTGTTCGTAAACTGCCCGCGCGTCTCGTTCACCGTGCGCGGCGTCAGCGTCAGGATATTGCTCACCGCCACCGTCTGGTCCAGGTCGGTCAGCCCCGCCGCCGCGCTCGTATAGCTCAGCCCGCCCACCCCGCGCGAGTTCACGCTGCTCACGTGGTACAGGCTATAGCGCACACTCAGAGCATCGCGATCGCTCACCCGCTGATCCAGCTTCAGAAACAAGTTGCTCTGCCGCACCGGATTCGCATAGATCGTCGTCGGCGTCGTCGAGCTCACGCTTAACATCTGCCCCGGATACCCCGCCGCCTTCAGCACCGCGTCGACCGCCGCCGCACTCGCCGGGGTAATCGTGATGATCCCCGTCTGGTTCAACTGCCGCTGCTCGAAGTTTCCAAAATAAAACGTCCGGTCCCGCCGCACCGGCCCGCTCAAGGACGCGCCCGTCTGCACCTGCGTATACGGCAGCAGCGTCTGCGACAGCGCATTCTCCGCATTCAAATGCTTGTCCCGCAGGAAGCCATACACCGTACCATGCAGCTGGTTCCCGCCGCTCTTCGATACAAAGTTGATATACCCGCCCAGCGCCCGTCCAAACTCCGCCTGCCCGCCGCTTGTCACCACCTGCATCTCGCGAATCACGTCCAGCCCAAACGAGGTCTGCACCAGCCCCGCCGCATCGTCATTCGCTGAAAGCCCATCCACAATAAAGCTGTTCGAAAAGTTTCTCTGGCTGCTCACCGAGATCCCCTGCCCGCCCACCGCCGAGGTCTCCGCAAACAACTGATTGGCCGCCGTATTGGTCGGCGACACGCCCGGCACCAGCAGCGCCAGATCCAGAAAATTCCGCCCGTTGAAGGGCAGATTGGCGATCTCGTTCTGCGAAATGGTCTCGGCAATTTGGCTCCGGTCGGCCTCAAGCACCGGCGCCTCGGCCTCGACCGTCACCGCCTCCGCAGCGCCCGCCACCAGCGTCACCGGCACATCGAACGCCGCGCCGATGGTCAGCGCCAGCGACCGCCGCGTCTCAGCGAACCCCTTCGCCTGGACCGTCAGTTCGTACTCGCCCACCTGCAGGTACGCGAAGCGAAACCGCCCCGCGCCATCGGAGCGCATCGTCACCTCGGCGTTTGTCGCCACCGCCCGCGCCGTCACCTCCGCGCCTCGTACCAGCGCGCCCGAGGCATCCGTCACGCGCCCCGTCAGCGAAGCATGATCCACCGTCTCCTGCGCGCCCGAACCCCGCGACAGATACACTCCTGCCAGCAACACCAAAGCCATCTTCTGATACACGGCGTCCTCCATGGACGACACACCCACGCCTCGCATCGACGAGGCCGGGGTTGCGTACAACTCTTTTCGTTTGTCAAGAAAAGTTAGGAGAGAACAGCCATCGGCGGCCCACGCTTATGCCGCGCCCGGTCAAGCGCAATCCGCGCCCGCGCCTCGGCCTGCCGCCGCACACCGGGATGCGCCACGACCTCACCGAAGATCAGCGCTGCAGCCACCCCACCCACGCGCTCGCGATGTCCTGGAGCCACGCTCCGCGGGCATAGCGGACACCGGTTCGGAGCCGTCCACCGCGCCGCGCCATCGGTCGTCATCGCCAGCATGCAATGGTGCTGCCCGCCCTTACGGCAGCACATCGCCATGCCCGCCTCCGAACTTTCGCCCAGCGCCGCGAGAGGCGCGAACACCGGCAGAAAGAACGCCAGCAGCAGCGTGATGGAGAGGAGTCGGCGCACAGGGGTCAGCTTTGACGCTATGCTATCACCCAACCATCTCTCAAGCCTCGTTTCGCTTCCGCATCACCCACGTCGTCATGCACCGGTAGTCCTGCACCACGGTCGTCTTCAACGGATCGACCATCACTCCATCCATCTGCCGCGTCCTGTCGAGCAGCGCCGCCTCGTCCACCAGGAACCACTCCGACCCGTCCCCAATCCGAAACACCTGCCCCCGCACCCGCTCAAAGCGCATTCCGATGCGCGACCCCAGCCGGCAGAACAGCAGCCCGCCCGGCCGCAGCACCCGCCAAAGCTCCGCAATCATCGCTAGAAAATGCTGCTCATCGCGCGCGAAATGCAGCACCGAGTTGCAGATCACCACGTCGGCAAATCCGTCCGCAAACGGCATCGTCTCGATCGCACCCGTGACGAAGTTCTCCGGAGCCAGACCCGGCTGAAGCTCCGCCGCCAACGCCCGAACATGCGCTACCCCTTCCGGATCGGCGTCAAGCGCAAACACCTCGTACCCTTCTCTCAGCAGGTAAACGAGATTCCGTCCAAATCCGCATCCGGCATCGAGCACCCGCATCCCCGGCCCAATATTTCCGCGCAGGATCTGATCGAACACATAAATATCGATTTGCCCGAACTGCTCCTGGATGGTCAAAGCCGCCATCATGCCAGCGTTTTCAACTTCAACCGCTCCACCACCAGTTCCGGCACGAGCGAGGTCACGTCGCCCCCCAGCCGAAACACCCCCTTGATCAGCCGCGAGCTGACATAGGTATATTTCTCCGCCGGCATCATGAACAGTGTCTCCAAATCCGGGTCGAGCTTGCGATTCATCATCGCCATCTGGAACTCGTACTCATAATCTGAGATCGCCCGGATCCCGCGCAGCACCGCCTTTGCCTCCTGCTGCCGGGCAAAGTCCACCAGCAAGCCATCGAACGTCGTTACCGAAACATTCGGAAATATCTCGACCGCCTCGGTAATCATCTCCAGCCGCTCCGGTACCGAGAACAGCGGCGCACCCTTCTCCGAGTTTCGCAGGATCGCCACCACCAGCTGATCCACAATCTTCGCGCCGCGCGCAATCAGATCCAGATGACCATTGGTCAGCGGATCGAACGTTCCCGGATAAATCGCTTTTACGGTATGCATGCCCCCCAAAGCATACCGCGCCGCGGCGATCCCTGGCGTTCGTTTCGCCTAACCCCGCTTCCCCTTCACCAAAGCGGCGACCGTCTCCGGTCCGTACTCGGGAACCGGGGGCACCGGCACGTTCGCCGCCACGATCCCCATCTTCTTGCGCAGCTCCGCATCGATCCGTCCGAACACCTCGCGGTTATCTTTCAGAAATGTCCGCACATTCTCGCGCCCTTGCCCGATGCGCTCGCCCTGGAAGCTGTACCAAGCCCCGCTCTTGTCCACGATGTTGTGCAGCACCGCCAGGTCGAGCGTGTCGCCCTCCCGCGAGATGCCCTCGCCATACAAAATGTCGAACTCGGCATCCCGGAACGGCGCAGCCACCTTGTTCTTGACGATCTTGACCTTGGTCCGGGAACCCACCACGACATCGCCCTCCTTCACCGCGCCAATACGGCGAATGTCGATGCGCACGGAGGCGTAGAATTTGAGCGCGCGGCCGCCGGTCGTCGTCTCCGGATTGCCGAACATCACACCGATCTTGTCGCGAATCTGGTTGATAAAAATCAGCGATGTCCGCGACTTCGAGACCGTTCCGGTCAGCTTACGCAGAGCCTGCGACATCAACCGGGCTTGCAGTCCCATATGCGAGTCACCCATTTCGCCGTCCAGCTCCGCCTTCGGCACCAGCGCCGCCACCGAGTCAACCACCAGCACGTCGATCGCGCCCGACCGCACCAGCGCCTCCACAATCTCGAGCGCCTGCTCGCCGTAGTCCGGCTGCGAGACCAGCAGGTTGTCGACATCCACTCCCAGCTTGCGCGCATAGTTCGGGTCGAGCGCATGCTCCGCATCCACAAACGCCGCCAAACCGCCGTTCTTCTGCGCCTCCGCGATAATCTGCAACGTAATCGTTGTCTTACCGGAAGACTCCGGCCCGAAGATCTCGATCACCCGCCCGCGCGGCACGCCGCCCACGCCCAGCGCCGCGTCGAAGGAGATCGATCCCGTAGAAATGACGGAGATCGGGACGATCGCTTCCTTCGACCCGAGCCGCATGATCGAGCCCTTGCCGAACTGCTTCTCCAACTGCGAAAGTGCTGCATCGATTGCCTTGCTACGATCGTCCGCCACTTGCTCTCCCCAACCCTGCTCTATCCGTACCCAACGATAGTACCGCAGCGACCTGAAGAATAGCAAAGAAAAGGCGAACATCCATGCCACTTTCGTGGAACTAACGCCTGAGCAAATCCACAGGCTCTCGCACATCCGCAATCCGGAACAGCCCGGCCAGCCCCGGATGCTGCTTGCGCACCGCCTCATACATTGCCCACGCCACCCGCCGATAGCTGTAGTGCCCAGCCACGCCCGAACGCAGCTCCGCAATGTACACCGCCTCCGCCACATCCATCTTGAACATGGCCCGGCAGCGGGTTGCGAGCGGCAGACAATACTGCGCCGACAGTGCAGCCTCCTCCGCCAGCCCATCCCGCAGCATCCGGTACGCCGCAAACGCCCGCTCCATGGCCTCCCGATACGCCTCCGCCACGCCAGCCTCCTCGAGCGTCGGCTGCCCTGGAGCCTCCGGCGTCTCGTACCCGTGCGCATCGGTAAACCCCTGCAGCAGCTGCGTACATCGCCGGTGCCGATGCATATCCCGAAACCCGCCAATGTCCATCAGGATGTCGAACTTCAGGGCCGCTCCCGCATGGAAGCCGCGCACGAGCTCATCGTGCCGCCCGCGCGCCTGCGTGGCGAGCTCGATCAGCTCCGCACGCCGCGGCCCCTCCAGTCCCGCCACCGCCTCCCGTAGCTGCCGGTACGAGAAGTGGCAGTGCGGATACACGAGCGAGGTCGCCAGCTCCACCTCGAGCGGCTCGTCCCCATCGATCAGGTCCACTACCGGCGCCGCCGCCATCGCCTGCCCGTGCATCAGTTCCCCGGCAGCCTGCGTCAGCTGCGTTCGCATCTCGCGCTCGTACTCGTTGGCCACCGCATGCTTCACCAGCGTCGGCGCCGCCTTTACCGGCCGCAGCAGCATGTCTTCAAGCACCGCCGGACGTGTCCCGCTCTCGGCCGCCATCTCGTCCAGCACCGCCCGCGCCGCGTCATGCTGCACATTCCAGGCCGGCTCCGCCGCGGCCGCGCGCAGCCTCTCACCCAGCCGCCGCACCTCCGCGAACTCACTCGTCAGCAGCCGCGCCACCTGCGTCTCGAGCGTCCGCGCATTCACGATCTGCCCCAGGGAAGTGTTCGTCGCGAGCGGCAGCAGGTAGCGCGCCACATCGAACGCCCGCGCCTTGAGCGTCCGCTCGTATGCCTCCGGCTTCATCGTCTCCGGTTTTGCGACCGCCGCGGTGAGCGCCCGCAGCATGCCTTGGCTGACCTGGTCGTAGCCGCGGAACAGCAGTTCTACCGTTTCCCGGAACAGCGCCGTCTGCGCACCCAGATCGGGCGTATACCACCCCGACCGGCGGAAGTCCTGGTAGCGTGTCGAGCGCTCCTGCCCGTCCCAGCGCTGCTCGTCCACCAGCACCATCGCGGCCAGCAGGCTCAGCTGCTCGACCGCCATTGGAAGGTGCGCCAGATCGGCGATCGACCGGTGCCCATACTGGAAGTAGAACGTGTTTAGAAACTGCTCCGCCTTTTGCGCGCTGATCTCTTTCAGCGACTCGCGCAAGGTCAGCGCCGACCGCGAATACTTTGCCATCGCATACGCCAGCACCTCCGGGTCCGCGCCATGAATTGCATAGACATCCATCTCGTTCTGCTTCCCGTCATCGCCGCTCATCGCTTCCCAGCGTATCCTAGAGCGATTGCTCACCGAAAGAAGGAGTCCCGCCTTGCCCTCTCTCTCAGGCCGCATCGCCCTGGTCACCGGAGCCTCGCAAGGCATCGGCCGTGCGATCGCGTTACGCCTTGCCGCGGAAGGCGCACAGGTCGCCCTCGCCGCCCGCAGTCTGGCTCGGCTCGAAGAAGTCTCCGGCGAGATGGCCGTGACCGGCGCTGTCGGCAAACCGTTCCCGCTCGATCTCGCCAGCGAAACGTCCATCAAAGCCTGCGCGAAGGACGTTCTCGCCCACTTCGGCAAAGTCGATATCCTGGTCAACAACGCCGGCATTACCCGCGACAATCTCGCCCTGCGCATGAAGCGGCACGACTGGGACGACGTCCTCTCGACCAATCTCACTGGCGTCTTCCTTATGACGCAGGCCTGCATGGGATCCATGGTCAAGAGCCGCTGGGGCCGCATCATCAACATTACCTCCATCGTCGGGGAGGCCGGCCAGGCCGGCCAGGCCAATTATGCGGCGTCCAAAGCCGGCCTCCTCGGCCTGACCAAATCGCTCGCCCGCGAGCTCGCCAGCCGCACCATCACCGTCAACGCCGTCGCCCCCGGCTATATCGAAACCGCCATGACCGCCATCCTCACCGACGAGCAGAAGACCGCCATGACGACGCACATTCCACTCCCCCGCGCCGGTACCGCGGCCGATGTCGCCGCCGCCGTCGCCTTTCTTGCCTCCGAGGACGCCAGCTACATCACCGGACATACGCTGGACGTCAACGGCGGCCTATACATGGGCTGACCTGCCTCTCTATGAGCCGAACAACCCCATCTTGAACCTTGGCTGGTACGAAATTTCATCCTTCCAGCAACTTAACTCTTGCCTGCCGCGTATGCGAAGGGTACTTTACGGCCATGGCTGACATGCATATCGTTCTTCCGCTCCCGGCGAGCCTCCCCAAGAAGTCGATCTCCAGCAACATCGGCAGTACCATCCGGGACTATCGTCTGCACAAGGGCATGTCTCAGGGAGACATCGAAAAGCGCACCGGCCTGCTGCGCTGCTATCTCTCGCGAGTCGAAAACGGCCACACCGTGCCCTCGCTCGAGACGCTGCAAAAGATAGCCGGAGCGCTCGACCTGCAGCTCTCGCAGTTTTTCGCCGAAGACCCGGTCGGCCGCGAGGTCTCCAGCCTCAACCTGAGCGAAGAGCAGATTCGCTTCCTCACCCAAGTTCAGCGCTACTCCGCCAATCTCTCAGACAGCGACCGTCGCCTGCTTCTAGCCCTGGTGCGCAAGTTCGCCTCTACCGCCCTCAGCTAGACTGACTCTCGGCACATCTTTCCTCCAGCAAGACAATTGCTTGTCCGATGAGGATAGAGGCCGATGCAAGACACCATCCTTTGTACTTGTGGACGCGTCTGGCGAAGGCAGAATCAGATGCCGAACTTCTCCCGTCGGGGCACCGTGTTTTGCCGCTGCCAAGCCGTGCTGGGGGAGGATGCGGAGGGTAGCTGGAATGCAGTGCTGATCGCACCGCGCGAGCGTTTTGGTCCGCTCCGCACGCTTGCCGGGCATACCGCGCTGAGGTTGTTGCGACTGAGCCGGTGGATCGGGATTCCGACCTGGCGCTGGGTTAAACTCAGATCCTTGGCTCCCTTGCTGAGTCCGAACAGGGCGCGGAAGGCGCGGCTTGAGATGAGAAGCGTGCCTGGACCGATTCGGTAAATGGTCTACCCTGGCCAGAATAGAGCAAATAATATACTGCTGTGGCCCAGCTTCTCCCGATCGTCGTTTTGACGAAGCTAGAATCCCGTATCTGTTCTTTTTAGCTACTGCATAGCATCAGTCGATTGCTCTAGTGCTCCAACTGGCTAGCACTGGGTTGTTCGCCCAGCTTGGTTTGGAGAGCGCGGGGAACTGGCTTACGCCGGTGGCGGCCGGTGGGGGGCTGAGTGGCCGGGTCGAGACGATAAAGGACCAGGACGTTGCGGTCGGGGTCGTCCATGGCGGGAAAGGTGGCGACGCGGACGGGGTGGTAGAGGGGGCTCATGGCGTCCATCTTGTCGTCGTCGATCTGGTTCCAGGCGAGATACCAGCCGGGATGGTAGAGCTTGACGCGATCGCCCAGCTCGAGCGTGCCGAAGTCGTCGCAAATACTGGGTAGGCCGTTCATCAGGGCAAGCTCGGAGCCGGAGATGGAGAGGATGAGCGGGTTGCGGCTGGGGTCGCGGCGCTGGGCGGTCTCAATGTAGTCGCGGACCTGGCGGGCGGCGTTCAAAAGCGTGTATTCGGGGTGGCGGACGAAGTGGAGGGTGAGGCGCGCGTCCGGCAGGGCGATGGCGGAGGCGGCGACGGCGGCGAGGGCGAGGGCGGCGGGACGCAGGCGAGGGTTCGCGCGTGTGAGTTGCGGCAGGACGAGCGCGTCGAAGACGGCCGGCAGCAGCAGTGTGAGGGGGACGGCGAGGACGAGGTAGTACCGGGGCTGCAGGTTGTTGTGGTAGGCGAGGAAGGCGGTGTAGCCGGCGATCCAAAGCAGCAGCGCGGGGATGAGCGGGTGGGCGCGGAGGCGGCGTGCGTTCACGAGCGCCCAGGCGGCGGCGGCGAGGGCGAGCGGATAGAGGAGATGGCCGATCCAGTCGCCGGCGGTAAGGGTGTTGACCAGGACCTCGCGCCAGTTCTCATGCGTCATGCCGGTGTAGGCGTTGGCGCTGAACAGATAGCGGTAGTCGAGCAGATAGTGAGGCCGAATCAGCAACAGGAAGTAGGCCAGCCAAAGGGTGGCGGAGAGCGCGGCGATGGGCAGGCCGACACGCAAGAAGGCGCGCAACCGATAGCCGGTCGAGGCGAAGAGCATCCAGGCGATAGCGGGAAAAAGGAAGAGCGCGGTGGTCTTGGTGAGGACCATGGCGGGCAGGAGAAGACCGAGGGCAAGCGTGGGAAGGAGATTGGCGGCCAGGAGGGCCGCGGGCTGAGGCGGCCGGAGCCTGGAGGCGGCCAGCAGGGCGAAGAGGGTAAGCAGGATGAGCAGAGGCTCAATAATAGCCAGGCGGGTGAAGACGAAGCAGAACGGGCTGACGGCGAGCAGAAGCACGGCGGTGGAGGCGGCGAGCGGATGGATGGGCCCGGCTGTCCGGCCAGGCGGGGCGGCGCGGGCGAGCAGGAGCCAGGAGCCAAGGAGGATGCCGGCGAAGATCGCCACGGTAAGAGCCCGGGCGGCGATGAGGGAGACGCCGGTGAAGGCGAAGAGCAGGCCTTCGAGCGAAGGCAGCACGGGCAGGGCTGCGGCGGGGTTGAAGTCGCCGGGGACGTACCAGTGGCCGAGCTGAAAGTGGCGGATGGCGGCGTCGCCGTACCAGCCTTCGTCGGTGTACTTGGACCAGTCCATCCAGGGAGACTGGTTGGGAAAATCAGCGGCTAGGTGTACGGCGTGCAGAGCCAGGAAGACGGCCGCCGCGCCGAGGAGGGCGAGGTTGAGGGTGCGGACGAGAGGTTTGGGCAACGGAGACATGGGTGAGTGAGTGGCAGAGCGGTTCGATGCGGGCGATGGCTCCTCGGTGGAAAGATCTTCGTAGATGTCCGTGCCGGCCGGGTGCGCCAACGATCCTCGATCGCCAAGGGTCCTCGATCGCCAAGGGTCCTGCATATAGACGCGGGATGTGCGGAGATTGTCGTGGTCTTCGGGTATTCTCTCCTGCTGTCGTTCCGTTGCGCACGAGATACGGAAGTGTCTTCCCTGCGCGGAGGATCGACCGTCTGCGTGGGGGTTTCATCTCGCTTATGCTCAGGGGCGGGCGGAGGCGGGCGGCGTGGGAGTGAAGGTGCCGAGACGGCCGCGGCCGGTTCCGGTGAAAATGGCGGTCAACGCGGGCAGAACATACCGAGAGAACAGAACGATAACGACGAGGCTGACGATCCCGTAGGTGGTAAGAAAGATGGTCCCCTGCATCAGGCCTTCCGGCGCGGTGTGGGAGACGAGCGAGATGGGCAGCAAGGCCCAGGGCGCCTTTCGCGCGCTGCCGGTCAGCGAGTCGGTGAAGAAGAAGAAGAGAAAGGCGATCGCAGGCCAGAGGCCAAGGACGCCGAACCAGGTGGCTTCGTGGTAGGCGTCGCCGGTGGGCGAGAAGGAGATGCCGGTGGAGGTGTCTTCTTCGGTGATGACGCCGAGCTCGCGGCCGAAGTCGTTGCCGAAGGCGAAGCTGGGCTTGTTGGGCCAGAGGAAGTGGGGAACGATGTTGGCGTAGGACTCGAGGGTGGGCAGGATGCCGTAGATATGTCCGTCGTCGGTGTAGTTGATGAGGGCGTCGTCGTAGGCGAGCATGTTCATGCGGTCGAAGAAGCCCTCGGCCTTGCCGAAGAGGTGGGGTTCGCCGGTGATGTCGTGGACGGCGTCCTGCTCGAGGAAAAGGCGGCGGGTCTCGCCGAGGTCGCCGAGGTAGTGAAGGGCGATCTGGAGGTCCTGGGAGCGGACCCCGGTTTTGTAGATGCGGACGTACTGGGAGTAGGGGACGAGATAGTAGATGAGGAAGAAGGCGGCGATGCCCATGCCGAGCAGCTGCTTGGGCTTGAAGTCGTAGCCGAGGGCGACGGCGGCGACGGCCCAGGTGAGCGTGCCGAGGAACATACCCTCCTTGCCGAAGGTGATGAGGCCGGTGCCGAGATACCAGGCGCCGCCGGCCCAGACGATCCAGTTGGTGCTGCGCTCGCCATTGGAGCGATAGATCTCGTAGGCGGTGGCGAGCAGGATGGCCATCTGGATGAAGTGGTTGATCTGGCGGAAGGCGCTGCCGATGGTGCCTTCGCCGGCGCTGTTGGTGGTAATACCAAGAAAGACGCCGAAGAAAAGGCAGCCGATGGCGGAGCGCTTCATCATTTCGCCGGCGCCGATATCGGCGAGCAGGCCTTTCTTGGGCCGCAGACGCGCGCTGAGAAAGGCGGCGAGCGCCATGCCGGCCATGCCGCCGCAGTAGGCGAGCATGCTGGTGATGGGGCTGAGGAGGTATTTCTCGCCGGGCTCGCCGAGAAAGCACTTGAGAGTGAGGCCGAAGATGGCGGTGAGGACGCCGTTGAAGAAGATGAAGGCGCCGGAGGGATAGAGCAGGCCGCCGGCGGCATTAAAGCCGAGCACGAAGAGGCCGACGTAGGCCGCGGTAAGCAGGCAAAAGAGAAGCTCGGTGCCGACCAACAGCTGCGCGGTGAAGAGGGCCGCGATGAAGAGCAGGGCGGGCTTGGCAGCGAATCGATCTGGAACCGGAACACGCATCGGGGTAACTCGCTTAGTCTAGCAGCGGGAATCCAGCTGAGACTCCTGAACGGGAAGCGATGAGAGCGGGTTTGCGTTACTTTGGTTATAGGTTCGGGCAGGATTGCCTGGTCTTGAGCCACTCGAGTGTCGATCTGACCACCGGGGAAGGTGTGTGCGGACCATGACGGGAGCGGGTGCGGCATTCGGCGGGCAACTGCGGGAAGAGCGGGTGCGGCTTGGCGTGTCTCTGGAGCGGCTCTCGGGCGAGACGAAGGTGAACGTGCGGCATCTGGAGGAGTTGGAGCGGGGCGAGTTTCAGGCGCTGCCCGGAGGTGTGCTGCGCAAGGGAATCGTCCGGGCGTATGTGCAAGCGCTGGGCCTCGAAGAGCCGACGTGGATGGCCAGATTTGAAGTCAGCTATGCGGAGCAGATGCAGGCCGAGGGCGGCGGGGCGGCGGCGCCGCCGGAGCAGGCTTGGGTGGCCTTTGCCGAGAATGTGCGCCAGAACCGGGGGACGCGGCGAAAACCGCGGGATGGGCGCTGGATGGGAGTTGCGGCGCTGTTTGGAGCGGTATTCGCAGCGGCTTGGGCAGTGTGGCACTTTGTACTGCGGACGCGGATCAGCTCGTGAGCGTGGCGGAGCGGCAAGCAGGGCTGCAGCGTACGAGCTTTCAGCCGATCGACTTCAAGACCCGGTTTCCGGCACTGGACGGCATCCGCGCCCTGGCCGTGACGATGGTCTTTGCCGACCACTATGGCGGCGGCGGTACGCACGGAGGCCTGGTGCTGCGGGCTTTGAACCAGGCGCGGCTGCGCGGGGGCGCCGGGGTGGATATCTTCTTTGTGCTGTCGGGCTTTCTGATTACGGGCATTCTGTTCGATACGCGGCAGGATAGCCATTATTTCCAGCGGTTTTTCGCGCGCCGCAGTGTGCGGATCTTTCCGATTGTGTATCTGCTATTTGCCATTCTGGCGGTACTGACGCCGGTGGTGGGATACCAGTGGCATTGGCGGCAGCTGTCGTTTTTGGTTTACCTGGGGAACTTCTTTGCCAATGCGGATCCGCTGCTCTATGTCATTCCGAGCTCGCGGCACCCGATGGCGCAGGCGTCGCTCGCGCACCTTTGGAGTCTGTGCGTCGAGGAACAGTTTTACCTGGTGTGGCCGCTGGTGGTCTGGTGGGTGCGCGACCGGGTGAAGCTGATCTGGATCAGCGCGCTGCTGTGCGGGCTGACGCTGCTGCTGCGGGTGTGGGCCGTGCACGCGTGGACGCCGGAGCTGGCGGATACGTGGCTGCTGCGGGCGCTGCCCTTCCGGCTGGACGACTTGCTGTACGGCGCGCTGCTGGCGCTGCTCTTGCGCGGGCCGGCGGCGGACCGGGTGCAGCGGGCGATGAAGTGGATGTTTCTGGCAGGGCTGGCAGCGGCGGTGTCTATGTGGCGTCTGCCCGAGTCCGCGCTGCTGACATGGGGGTTAACGGTAATCGGGATCGCATCGATGGGCCTGATCGGGATGACGCTGCGGACCGGCTCGGCGGCGTTCCGGCTATTTCATACGCGGCCGGCGCGGGTTCTCGGCAAATACAGCTACGGCTTTTATGTGTGGCACATCGTGTGGGGGCGGGTATGGATTGCGCTGCTGGTGAGGACAACGGCGCGGTTCCACTCTGCGGCGGTGGGCGGGATGATCACGCTGCCGCTTGCGTTTCTGACGACGTTGGTCGTGGCGAAGCTGAGCTATGACTGGTTTGAGGTGCGGTTCCTGGGCTGGAAGCGGCACTTTGAGTACGACTCGGAGCTGCGCACGCATAGAACGGCGTTTGCGGCAGAGGGCAACTGAGGCGCCGGGCAGGTTCCGGGAAAGTACAAACATCCTACCGCCGGGACGGATCGCGCATCACATCAGAAACTTGGGGGAGTGTACGTGAAGAAGCTGGGAAGCGCGGCCGATCCGCTCTGGTACAAGGACGCCATCATCTACGAGCTGCACGTGCGTGCGTTCGCGGACTCGAACAACGACGGCATTGGCGATTTTCAAGGCCTGATGTCGCGGCTGGATTACCTGCAAGACCTGGGTGTGACGTGTCTGTGGATTCTGCCGTTTATGCCCTCGCCCCTGCGGGACGACGGCTACGACATCGCGAACTATACCGACGTCAATCCATCGTACGGCACGATGAACGACTTCAAGCTGTTCCTCGACGCGGCCCACAAGCGCAACATGCAGGTGATGATCGAGCTGGTCATCAATCACACCAGCGACCAGCATCCGTGGTTCAAGGCGGCAAGGCTAGCCCCACCGGGCTCGCCGGAGCGCGACATGTATGTGTGGAGCGATACGGACAACAAGTACGCGGGCGTGCGGATCATCTTTACCGATACGGAGAAGTCGAATTGGACATGGGACGATCAGGCGAAGGCGTTCTACTGGCATCGCTTCTTCTCGCACCAGCCGGACCTGAACTTTGACAATCCGCGGGTCATGGAAGAGGTGCTGAAGGCGATGCGCTTCTGGCTCGACCTGGGCGTGGATGCGCTCAGGCTGGATGCGATCCCGTACCTGATCGAGCGCGACGGGACGAGCTGCGAGAACGTGCCGGAGACGCACGTCAAGATCAAGGCGATCCGCGCGGTCATCGATGCCGAGTACAGCAACCGGCTGGTGCTGGCCGAGGCGAATATGTGGCCGGCGGACGTCCGTCCATACTTCGGCGAGGGCGACGAGTGCCACATGGCGTTCCACTTTCCGCTGATGCCGCGCATTTACATGGCGCTGCGGCAGGAAGACCGGCTGCCCATCACGGACATCATGGCGCAGACGCCGGAGATTCCAGACGCGTGCCAGTGGGGGCTGTTCCTGCGCAACCACGACGAGCTGACGCTCGAGATGGTGACCGACGATGAGCGCGACTATATGTATCTCGCCTACTCCGCCGACCCGCGCATGCGGATCAACGTGGGGATTCGGCGGCGGCTGGCGCCGCTGGTCGACAATAACCGCCGCCGCATCGAGCTATTGAACTCTCTCCTCTTGAGCTTTCCCGGCACGCCGATCATGTATTACGGGGACGAGATCGGGATGGGCGACAACATCTATCTGGGCGACCGCAACGGCGTGCGCACGCCCATGCAGTGGAACTCGGACAGGAATGCCGGGTTCAGTAAATGCGATCCGGCCCGGCTTTACTTTCCGGTTGTGATGGACCCGATCTACGGCTATCAGGTGGTCAACGTTGAAGCGCAGTTGAGCGATCAATCGAGCCTGCTGCACTGGACGCGCAACATGATTGCCCTGCGCAAGCTCTTCCAGGTCTTTGGCCGCGGGACGCTCGAATTTTTACATCCGGAGAACCGCAAGGTGCTCGCGTATCTGCGCAATCTGGAGCGCGAGGACGGCACCATGGAGACGGTCCTGTGCGTGGCCAACCTGTCGCGGTTTGCGCAGCCGGTGTCGCTTGATCTGAAGGCCTATGCGGGGCTGATGCCGGTGGAGATGCTGGGCTATGTTTCCTTTCCGCAAATTACGGCGGGCGCGTATCCGCTGACGGTGGCTCCATACTCCTTCCTGTGGTTCGAGCTGCAGCCGGCGCCGCCCATGCCGGAGATTGCGCCGGCATTGGAGAGCGAGGGCGAGGGTGAAAACGAGCAGGTGGCGCTCGACCTGCTGACCAAAGGATGGGCCGGGCTGCTGTCGGGCTCGGGGCAGGATCTGCTCGAGGCGGCGCTGCCGGCGTGGCTGCCGCGCCAGCGCTGGTTCGGCGCGAAGACGCGCACCATCGCTTCGGTGGCGATTGCGCAATGGATGGAGATGCCGTCGGCGGCCGGGCTTGCGACCGCGGGCAACCTGCTTGCGGGGTTGGCGGTTCCGGCGGCGAGCACACTGGGCGATGCGCTTTGCCTGCTGGACCTGACCTACTCGGATGGCTCGGGCGACCGGTATGCCCTGCCGCTGGCGTTTACGTCGGGAGCCGAGGCAACCGAGCGGCTGCGGGCCAGTGCTCCGTCGAGCGTGATCAGCGCGCTCACCACGCCGGCCGGGCCGGCGCTGCTGCACGACGCCACGATGCGCGAAGACTTCCGGCAAGGTTTGCTGCAGGTGATCGCCACGGAAACAACACTGCCGGCGCGCACGCTGCACGACGCAGCCGAGGAGGTGGCCGCAACCATCGTGGCGGCGCATCATGCCCGCCCGGCGCATGAGATTGCGCCGCAATCGCAGGAGGCGGAGGCGATCACCGACGCGATCTTGAGTCAGCACTCGATCGAGATCGATGAAGTAGCGCCGGGGATTGTGGACGAGATGCCGGGCGCGCCGGATCGGCCGGCAGCGTTTCAGAAGGTGGACGCGCTGATACCGCGCGCAGTGCGTTCAGCGCTGGTCGGGAGACGTTCTTCGGCCTTCGCGGCAACGCGCGGCGAGGAACCGCTGCCCGCTCGCACCGGCTCGGCGGAGCAATCGAACACCAGCCTTCTGTATGGTGCAAAGCTGATTCTAAAACTGTTCCGCAAGCTGCAGCTTGGGGAGAACCCGGACGTCGAGATCGGGCGCTTCCTGACCGAGGTAGCCCAGTTTCCGCGGATCGCGCCGTTTCTGGGTGAGCTGACCTTGGTGGCTCCGGAAGGCTCGACAACGCTCGGAATGCTGCAGGGGCTGGTCGTCAACGAGGGTGACGGCTGGCAGTGGACGCTCGATGAGCTCGGACGCTTCTATGAGTCGGTGGCGACCTGTCCGCCGCCTCCGGAGGAGGGTCCGGTGCCAAGCTTGCTGGGCGAGGCGCAGATTCCGGCCGCGGCTCGCGAACACGCGGGCTTCTACCTGGACGGCGCCGCGCTGCTGGGCCGGCGCACGGCGGAGATGCACTTGGCGCTCGCGACGGCGACCAACGACCCGGCGTTCCAGGCTGAGCCATTGACCGCCGACGATCTGGGAATCGACGCTCTGCGCATCGACGCTCAGATCAATCACACCCTGGACGCGCTCAAGCTGCGCATGGCAACCCTCAAGGACCTGACTGCCGACGACGCAGCCACTATCCTGAGCCGGCGCATTGAGCTCTTCGCGCGCGCCCACGTAATTACGGGCACACGGGCCTCGGGCAAGCGCATCCGCATTCATGGGGACTACCATCTGGGGCAAGTGCTGCGGGCCAAGAACGATTTTGTGCTGCTCGACTTCGAGGGCGAGCCGGCGCGGACGCTCGAGGAACGCCGCCGCAAGCAGTGCCCGCTCAAGGATGTCGCAGGCATGCTGCGCAGCTTCTCCTATGCGGCGTACTCAGGGCTGGACGCCTATCTCCAGCGCCACCCGGACCGGCAGCGGGCGCTCGAGCCTTGGGCGCGGCTGTGGCAGAACGCGGTCTCGGCCGAGTTTCTGCGGACTTACCGGCAAACGATCGCGGTGCGCGGCGATCTGCTGCCGGAACCCGCGCAGGCCGAATCGTTGCTGAACGCGTATCTGCTTGAGAAGGCGCTCTATGAACTGCTGTACGAATTGAACAATCGTCCAGCCTGGGTTCGGATTCCGCTGGCCGGCATTCTATCCCTTCCCGCCGCTGCCCTCTCCCTTTCCGCCTGATCCGGCTAGAATCGAGACAACGCATGGCGACCACCTCCACCACCCTCGATCCGCACCGCCAGACGCACCAAGCCGGGCCTCCGCTGCTCGTTAGCCTTCCGTCTCTCACGCAGGACGCCGTGCGAGAGCTGCTTGCGCACCTGGCGCAGGCCTTTGCAGGCATGAGCGTGACCGTGGCTACGCCGGATGCAGACTCGGCGCTGTTGGAGAGCCCGCCACTGCGCGTCGTCGGGTACACGCCAGCAGTTCCCTCCCCGGGCTCATGGAGCTTGACGGCGGCCGATTTCCTGAACGCGCACGAGCTTGCGCAGCAGCATCGTGCGGGCGCTGTCTTGCTGCTGGGGCCGGAGGCGCAAACGTTGATGCCGCAGGCTCTGCGCGGCTTGGCGGACGCGGTGCAAAGCGGCGCGAACGACCTCGCCGTCTCCCACTATGAACTGCCGGCGCGCTCCGGACTGGTAAACTCGGCCATCTTGTATCCGCTCTCCCGGGCGCTGTTCGGCGCGGCGGCAAGATTTCCCCTGGCGCTTGATCTGGGCCTGTCGGCGCGGCTGGTCGCGCGGCTGGCCACGGCGGCGCAGCGGTTAACGGCGGCCAATCAGTATGAAGCGCTGCTGTGGCCGGTGTCCGAGGCGGCGGTTGCGGGGTTCACGATTACGCAGGTAGAGGCCGGGACCAGGCTGCTGCCGCAACCGACGACGCACGACCTGAATGCGATTCTGGCGCAGGTGACAGGCTCGTTCTTCTCCGATTTGGACGCCAAAGCTGCCTTTTGGCAGCGTTCGCGCGTGGCCCAGCCGGCGCGTCTCGAGCCCGCGCTCCTTCCCGGCATAAGCTCACGGGACGACGTGCAGCCGATGCTTGAGGCCTTCCGGCTGGCGTACGGGAATCTATCGGAGATCTGGTCGCTGGTGCTTCCGCCGCACTCGCTGCTGGGATTGAAGCGGCTTTCGGTCATGCCTGCCGAGGCCTTCCGCATGCCCGATTCCCTGTGGGCGCGGATTGTGTATGACTTTTTGCTGGCGTATCGGTTGCGCACCATCAACCGCGGCCATCTTCTGGGCGCGCTTACGCCGCTCTATCTTGCCTGGGTCGCCTCGCACATTCTGCAGACCGGCGGCGGAACAGATCCCGAGCAGCATATAGAAATGCTGGCCGCCGCGTTTGAAGCCGATAAACCGTATCTTGTCTCGCGCTGGCGCTGGCCGGACCGCTTCAATCCCTGACGTGCCAACGCGTCCCAGCCAGGCTTTCCGCCTGCACGCACAAGGAGTTCGCCATGCAAATCGCTCTTCAGCCTGATCCGTACCCGGCCCCGCCGGCCTATCCGGAGAACCTTTCCATGTGGCACCAGATGTCCGATGCGCTGCATCAGTCGGTGCTGCGCGTGGCCTCGCTGTTGATCAGCATTCTGCCGGGCCTGCTCGCGTTCATTCTGGCGCTGGGCGTGATGACGGCCATCGGTGTCCTGCTGAGTTATCTGCTGCGGCGCGGGCTGACGGCGGCTAAGTTCGACGACCGCATGGCGCGCAAGCAGACCAGCGCCATCGCGGACTGGTCGCCCGACCATAGCCCGACCGCGCTGGCCGGCCGCTTTACCTTCTGGGGCTGCGTGGTGCTGGGTCTGATCATCGGCATCTCGGCCTTCGATGCGTCCTACGCCAACAACTCCGAGCTGACCATGTCGCTGCTGCCCTATCTGACCCGGGCGGTCGGAGCGGTGCTCCTGCTGTTTGCCGGCAACATCATCGCGCGTTTTCTGGCGCGTACGGTGCTGATCGGCGCGGTCAATATTCAACTGCAGTACGCTCGCTTTCTCTCGATGGGCGTCAAGTGGCTGGTGCTGGTGCTGACCGCCGCGATGGTCCTCGATCACCTGCAGATTGGCGGCACGATCATTGAGCTGGCCTTCGGTATCCTGTTCGGCGGCATCGTGCTGACGCTGGCGCTGGCCATTGGGCTGGGCTCGCGCGAGCTTGTGACGCGGTCGCTCGAGCGTACCGCGGAGCGGCCGGAGCGGCGGCCCTTCGCGGTGAATCAGTCCGCCAACGAGCCCAGCGAAAGCACGCTTCGCCACTTCTGAGCACAGAGGACAGCCGTGCCGGCGCAGCTTTCATGAAGTTCGGCTCCCACCTTCGTGGAACGAGCTGCGAACAAAGGTTTGCAAAGGAGTAGGAGCGGGGAATTCCCTCTTCCCCCCAGGATGCGCGATGCTCGTTCTTGTCAGGGGAGCCCAAGAGGCGATCCGACAGAAAAGAGAGCATATGCACGACTTTCTGGTTGCCGGCGCTTTTTTGCTCATGGTTGTTCTGCCTTGCATCGTTACTATGGGAGCCGGCACTGACGAAGAAGGCGAAGAGGGTTGAATCGACCCCTCGCTGTCCTTGGTTGTACTGTTTTCCTGCTATTTTGTTTCTGCCTGTTCGGTTCTTTCAACGGTCATCGCACGAGCCTGCCTCAGGCTTTCGGGCGTGTCCACATCGATTTCGCCCCCGGGCAGCGTTCGGGCCCGGGCGGCGGCCAGCAGGCGGCGTGCGCCCTGGTCGCCGGATAACTGGAGCAGCTCGGCAAACGCAGCGGCTGGAAAGTATGCAGGGACTCCCTGTCTGCCGGCATACGCGGAAGCCACCGGCTCCCCGGGAGCCTCCGCGGCAAGACGGCGAAGATGCCCGGCGGTCACCGCGGGCTGATCGCAGGTTAGGAGAAGCGCGGCCTCGATTGCAGGCGGCAGCCCGCGTATCCCTGCGCGAATCGAAGAGGCCATACCCTCTTCCCACTCAGGATTCAGGACGATCTTCGCAGGAGCGAGCGCGGAGTGCGCAAGGATCGCCTCGGACGAGGCACCCAATACCACGACGACGGGCCGGCAGCCCGCCTCGACAGCCACGCGCACCGCGCGCTCCAGCAACGTTTCCTGCATAAACTGCACAAGCTGTTTCGGCTCCCCCAGCCGGCGAGAGGCGCCGGCAGCCAAGATAACAGCCGCAATCTGCCTCATGCGTCGAGCGCGCACTGGGCGTGCAGGTACACCGAAGCTCCGCCCTGCTCGATCTGTTCGGCAATCTCCGGCGCGCGGAGCCGCCGCGAGCTGCCCGAACCCCCGTTCGCAATGGCTTGGATCTCGGCCACGATCGCGAGCGCGATCGCCTCGGGTCCATCGCCGCCCAGAGGCAGGCCAACCGGGGCAAAAAGAGGTTCACAGCACGCTTCTACCGTCTTTCCGAGCGCAGCCGCCGCCTCGCTCACCAGCAGACTGCTGCGATGGCGCGCGCCCAGCAATCCCACATAGCGCGGCGGATCAGCCAGGATTGCGGTCAGCCAGTCGCGGTCCTGCTCGTAGCTGTGGGTCATGAGCACAACTGCATCCTCCGAACCGAGGCCAAGCTCGGCGGACCGCCGCGCCGGCAGCACCAGCACTTGCTCGGCCTGGGGAAAGCGTTCCGGCTGAGCAAGTTGCGCGCGGCCGTCGGCGACCAGGACCGACCAGCCGAGCAGCGCGCCCAGTTCGGCCAGTGGCTTGGCATCGTCCCCTGCCCCGAGCAGGATGAGCCGTTGCGGCGCTGTCAACCGCTCGACGAAGCGGCCCTCATAGGTCTGGCCAGGCTCGAGCCGGCGCGCACAGGCGATCTTCTCCGGCCGCAGACCCTCGCTGGCGAAGACGATCTCGCCAGCGCAGTCCAGGATGAGCCGCCGCAGACCGCGCTCCGTATCGGGAAGAAAGCTGATGACGGTCGACTCGCGGCCTTCAAGCGAAGCAGCCATGGCCGAGAGCACGGCATTCGCTTCGGGAGTGTGGAGCGGCTCAAAGAGCAGGTCGACCATGCCTCCGCAGCCTAGCCCATAGGGGATCTCGGCGGTATCGTCGAAGCTCATCGAGTAACGCTCAATCGCAGCGTGCTCCCGGGTCAGCCATGCCGCGCGGCGAACGACCTCGGCTTCCAGGCAGCCGCCACTGATCGTGCCGGTATGCCTCTTTCCGGAGACGTCGGTGAGCAGCCGCGCTCCGGGCCGGCGGTAGGACGAGCCTTCCGCGTGCACCAGCGTGACCAGGACGCCTCCGCGCCCGGCCTTCCATCCGTCGACGATTCCGCGGCGCTCACGCATGGAGGACATCCTCGCTTAACTAGATGCAGCATGCGGGCTGGGCGGCGCGCGGCTCCCGGCGCTACAAATTCTGATGTGGCGCAAATTCTGGTAAAGTGAGAAGAGTCAACGCGAGCTTGCCGGCGCCTCCTGAGCGCAGGCTGTGCCAAGGCGAGCGATTTTACAACGATTTCTCATGTGTTCGGGGCGTAGCGCAGTCTGGTAGCGCACCTGGTTCGGGACCAGGGGGTCGGAGGTTCGAATCCTCTCGCCCCGACCAAATTGCACTGTACTCAAAAGCAAATGCCGCCGCATCGCTGCGGCGGCCAGGCATTTCCGTACTTACGCGAACGAGGAAACCGCGGAGGCTTCGTCGTCCTTGACGTCGAAGATCGTGGCCAGCTTGGTAATCACGAGCAGGTCGCTCACCTTCTTGGTTAGGTTGACCAGCTTCAGGTCGCCGCCTGAGTTTTTGACAGCCGTATAAGCGGCCACAAGCTCGCCCAGGCCGGAGCTGTCGATGTAGTCGACTTCGGCAAGGTTCAGCAGAATCTTCTTCGATCCCTTGGAGACCAGGTCACGCACGGCGTCGCGCAACGTGCCGCTTCCCTCGCCCAAGGTGATGCGGCCGCTTAGGTCGAGAATGGTGACGCCATCCACCTCGCGGGTCTTGAACTTCATACTCATGCTTTGCTCTCCTTATGTTGTCTGAACTTAACGAGCGTGATCTCTGTGCCTGGGCTCAACTGGCGAAAGTGTACCTCATCCATCAGGGCGCGCATGAGGAAGATGCCTCGGCCGGCGGTGCGCAGCAGGTTTTCAGGCGCCAGCGGGTCGGGCGTCCGGTCCGGGTCGAGCCCTTCGCCTTCGTCGGCGACGCGCACCGTCAGGGCTTCGTCGGTCAGCTCGAAGCTGGCGGTGACATGCTTGCGAGGGTCGTAGCGATTGCCGTGCAGCACGGCGTTCACGGCCGCCTCGCGGCAGACCATGGCGATGTGGGAGGCGGTCTCTTCCTCAAAGCCGGCCTGCCGTGCCAGCTTCTCCGCAGTCTCCTCCACGCGTTCCACGCTTGGCAGCACGGAGTCGAGCACGAGGGTGAAGCGGTGTGTGGCAACGTTAGCCAAGCTTCGTGTCCTCGCTTTCTTCGCTTCGCAGGGACGCGAACCCCTCGTCCCGGTCGCTCTTCCCGTCGCAGTGTAGCGCAGAACGGAGGCAGGTGCGCCGGAGTTGCCCGGACGATCGTGTTACGCGTAAGCGATCTTATCCGCCGCCGAGCTGGCTTTCAATCGCGAAGCGCACCAGCTGCGAGCGGCTGCGAACGCCGGTCTTTTCAAACAGCTTCTGCAGCACGGCTTTGACCGCGCTCTCGCTCAGCCCAAGCTGCGCGCCGATCTCTTTATTGCTCAGCCCTTCAAGCACGCCGCGGAGCACAGCGGACTCGCGTTCGGTAAGCGCGACGTGGCCTGCGGGTGCCGGGGCCGCCTGCGCCGGCCGGCCCGAGAGCAGCTCCATCGCCGCGCCCGAGGAGATCCAGCGCTCACCCCGCGCGGTTCGGCGGATGGCCAGCATCAGCTCGGCCAGCGGCTCGGTTTTGAGAAAGATGCCCGCGCCAAGCTCCTGCACGGCCCGCAGCAGGTCGGACAATTCCAGGCCCGCGGTAACGACCAGCGAGTGGGCGCCGGGCCGCGCCGTGCGGATGGCGGCGATCAGATCCAGACCGTCCGCGAAGATCTCGCCCGCGCCGGCTAGCTCGTAATCGACCAGCGCCACATCGAACGGCAGTCCGCCGGCGAGCGCGTTCTCGGCGGCAGCGGCGGAGGCAAAATCGCCGCAGACCCGCATGCCCGGTTCGGCGTCGAGCATGCGGCGCAGGCCCTCGCGGAACAAAGTGTGATCGTCGACCAGCAGGATACGGATCGGAGGCTCGGAGAGCTGGCTCAAGCGCTGTGTTCCTCCACGCCCTCGGCGGTAACCATCTCGACCAGAAAGGCCGCGCCCCGGCCTTCCAGCTGGAAGCGCAGATCACCGTGGAAGCTCAGCATCATGGCTCGCGATAGATACAGGCCCAGACCGGAGCCGCCGTGATTCGAGCCGCCGTAATTCGAGCCGCCCTGACCAGATCCGCCACTGCCGGCCCCTGCGCCCATCCGGAACGGACGGAACAGCTTCTCCGGATGGCTGACGCCGGGGCCATTGTCCGAGAGCACGATCTGCACCCGCGCTCCCTTGCGAAGCACGCGCAGGCACAGCCGCGCGTCCGCAGTGTGAGCCAGCGCGGTTTCGGCATTGCGGACCAGGTTGAGGAAGACCTGGAGCAGACTCTGGTGGTCTGCGAGCACGTCCGGCAGCTCGGGTCCGGCGCTCCACTCGAGCGCGATGCCGGCCTCGCGGAGCGACGGTTGAATGATGATCGCAAGCTCGCGCAGAAAGCGTTCAAGGCTGACACGGCTGGCCTGGCGTTTCACCATCGAGAGCTCCACCGAAGCGATGCGCTCGAGCGCGGCGACCAGCTGGCGCAGGGCGTCCAGGTCCTCCGAGTGCGGTGCCGGACCGGACACGGCGGCAAGGTTTTGCTGCACGACCGAGATGGCCGCGCAGATATTGCGAATCTCGTGCGACACCGCCCCGATGGCAAGCCGCGAGCCGACCAGAACCTGTTCGAGGTTGGCCTCTTCGCGGTCGCGGGTCTCGACCGTCGAGTCGACGATCATGGCGGTTAGCCGGCCGCCGCCGGAGGTCATGTAGGTGGAGAACCAGACATCGGCCAGGAAGGGCTCGCGTCCGGCGCGCAGCCCCTGGCACTGCATCATGGTGCGCAGCCGCTGCCAGCCCTCCTTCCGCATGCGTACGGCGGCGAGCGATGGCAGAAATTTGCTCAGGGAGGCGTCCTGCAGAGGCTCGGCGGCGCCGGTTTCTCCCGCGAAGAGCGTTTCGGCAGCCTTGTTGGCGGTGCGGATGCGGCCCGACTCGTCTGCGGTCAGGATGGCGATCGAAGAGTTGGCGATCACGAGCTGCAGCTGCTCCTCCACCTCACGGCGGCCGGCCATCTCGGCTTCGAGCGCGGCTACGTGCGCGGTCTCGGCGCGGCGGCGGGAGACGAGCTCGGCGACATACAGCCCGGCGGCGGTGTAGGCGAAGAAGTAAAGCGCATCGCGCGGAATGCCGCGATCGAACGTCCACGGGAAGGCGTCGGCGAGCTCCGCGATACAGGTGCACAGGATGCCGAGGAGCAGGATCTGCCAGCGCCGGAGCGCCGTGCTCATGACGACGACCGGCAGCAGATAGAGCAGGGCGAGCGGCACATCGTTGGTCAGGGCGCGGTCCGCAAGCGCAATGAGCGCAATAGCGCCAAGCCCCGCGACCAGGCGGACGCTGCGGCTGCGCACGATATTGGCTGGGGAAGGCATTCGATCCAGTATCTTCTTCGTTGCCCGCAGCAGAAGCAAGGAGATCGAAAGATAGGTGGCGCGCTATCGAAGGACGCGCCCGGCTTTACGAAATTTTTATAGCGCATGCGATAGCCTGAAGGGACAGTGGAAGACCCCCGAGGACCACAACTCAGTCTCATGAAGCAGCGCGCCTTGACCATGTGGAGCCGAAACGGTTGGACCGGAATGCTCTGCGGGGTGCTTGTCCTGTCGTTTGCAGGCTGCCAGAAGAGCCAGCCGAACTCCGGGGCCGAAGCGCCGCCGTCGATGCCGCCCGTAGTCGAGATCGGCGGCAGCTCGACGGTGACGGTAGAGAATCCGAGCCGCTTTCGGCTCACCTCGACGATTAGCCGCAATGTGGTGGACACCATCAACGTGACCGGCTCGGTGAACCCGGACGTCTCGCGCGAGATCCCGATCGTGCCGCTTGCCAATGGCCGGGTCGTCGCCCTGCATGTTGCGCTGGGGCAGACGGTCCATAAGGGCGAGCTGCTGATGGACGTCCAAAGCCCGGACGTGGCGACCGCCTTCGGCACCTATCTGAAGGCCGTCAGCGACGAGCATTTGGCCAAGGTCACGCTCGAGCGCGATAAGCTGCTCTACAGCAAGGGCGCGATCGCTCAGACGCAGCTGGAGCAGGCGCAGAACGGCGAGGAAGACGCGATCGCGGGGCTGACCGCGGCCGAGCAGGAGCTCAAAATTCTGGGCGTGGATAAAAATCATCCCAGCGATACCCTGCACCTCTACTCGCCGGTCAACGGGATCGTGGTGGCGCAAAACGCGACCGCCGCGGCAGCCGTTGGCATCACCTACGCCGGCAACCAGGGATCGCTGTTGATTGCGGATCTCTCGCACGTTTGGGTCATTTGCGACGTGTACGAGAACGAGCTTGCCAAGGTGCACCTGGGGCAGCACGCGGATATCCGCATCAACGCCTACCCGGGCAAGGTCTTCAGCGGCACGATCTCGGACATCGGCGCGATCCTCGATCCGAACCTGCGCACCGGCAAGGTCCGTATCCAGGTCAACAATCCAGGCACCGAGCTGCGCATCGGCATGTTCGTGACCGCGACGCTCTCCTCCCAACGCGCGTCTCAGGTCGTGGCCGTGCCCTCGACGGCGATCCTGCACCTCCACGATCGCGAGTACGTCTATGTGCCGGGCGGCGCGCAAGGCGCCTTCCGCCGCGTGAACATCAAGGGTGGCGCTCAGCTCGACGGCAATATGACGGAAGTGCTGGGCCTGGCCGCCGGGCAGCAGGTGGTGGCCAATGCGCTGGACCTGCAGAACACGGCCGACCAATGATCCGAAAGATAGTCGATTTTGCTCTGGACAACCGGTTCATTGTCCTGATTGTGGCGGTTCTGCTCTTCATCTGGGGCGGCATCTCGTTCCACAATCTTCCAGTCGAAGCGTATCCGGACGTCGCCAACAACTACGTCACGGTGATTACGCAGTGGCCCGGGCGCAGCGCCGAAGAGGTTGAGCAGCAGGTTACGGTGCCGCTCGAGCTGGCGGTCGCCGGCATCCCGCACATGACGCATCTGCGCTCGACTACGCTCGCCGGCCTCTCGAGCGTTACGATGATCTTCGACGACGACTCGGTCGACGATGTGAATCGCGCGAAGGTGGTCGAGCGGCTGACGCAGGTGACGCTGCCCGCCGGGCTGCAGCCGCAGATCGGCACCGACTGGAGCCCGGTCGGGCAGATCTTCTGGTACACGCTCAGGAGCACCAACCCGGCCATCGACAACATGGCGCTCAAGAGCATCGAGGACTGGCAGCTCGAGAAAGCCTTCCGCAGCGTACCCGGCGTGGTCGACGTTTCGAGCTTCGGCGGACTCACCCGCGAGTACCAGGTCACCATCGACCCCGACAAGCTGATCGCTTACGGACTGACGCTGCAGCAGGTGCAGCAGCAGCTGGCAGCCAACAACGTCGACGCCGGCGGCAGCTTCATCGAACAGGGCACCCAGCAGATCAACGTGCAGGAAGTCGGCCTGTTTAAAAATGTGCACGACATTGAGAACACGGTGCTCAAGGCGAGCAATGGCACGGCGCTGCGCGTTTCGGACGTGGCCACCGTGGCGCAGGGGCCGAAGATCCGGCTGGGGCAAATCGGCAAAACCTGCGTGCCCAACCTGGGCACCTGCGTCTGGCGCAATCCTCTCGATAAGGAGAAGCGCGAAGAAGAGGGCAAGGAGATCCATCGCAAGGATGGCCGGACGCTCGATGACGACAGCGACGTGGTCGAAGGCGTAGCCCTGCTGCAGAAGGGCGACAACTCCGACAAGACGCTCGCCGCCATCCACGTCAAGGTAGATGAGCTGAATAAACACTTCCTGCCGCCAGGCGTTTCGATCGTGCCGTTCCTCGACCGCAGCGATCTGCTCGCGCTGACCACGCACACGGTCCTGCACAACCTGACCGAGGGCATCATCCTGGTCGTGGTCATTCTGTTCCTGTTCCTCGGCAATTTGCGCGGCGCGCTAATTGTGGCGTTCACGATCCCGTTTTCGCTGCTGTTCGCCTCGATCTGTCTGGACCTGCGCAATATTCCAGCCAACCTGCTCTCGCTCGGCGCGCTGGACTTCGGCATGGTGGTCGATGGCGCCGTGGTGATGGTCGAAAACATCGTTCGCCACCTGAGCCATGGCCGGCGCCAGGACATGACGGTGATGGAACAGATTCGGCAGGCCGCGTATGAGGTCCAGCGGCCGGTCTTCTACGCAATCGCCATCATCATCACCACCTATCTGCCTATCTTCACGCTGCAGTCGGTCGAAGGCCGGCTGTTCAAGCCAATGGCCTGGACGGTCGCGTTCGCGCTGCTGGGTGCGCTGACCTTCTCGATGGTGCTGGCGCCGATGCTGGCCAGCTTTCTCTTCCCCAAGGGCACCACCGAGTGGGAGAACCCGGTGCTGCACTGGATCACGGAACGCTATCGCCATGCGGCCACCTGGGCGATCGATCACCGCGTCGTTCCGCTTGGCATCGCCGCGTCTCTGCTGGGGCTTGCCGCGTTTCTCGCCTTCAGCGGAGCCATCGGCTCGGAGTTTCTGCCGCACCTCGATGAGGGCGCGATCTGGGTGCGCGGCTCGCTTGCCCCCTCCACCGGACCGACGGAGAGCGGGCAGATCGCCACCCACACGCGTCTCGTGCTGGCCTCCTTCCCTGAGGTGACCCAGGTGATCAGCCAGATCGGCCGGCCCGACGACGGCACCGACACCACCGGCTTTTTCAACACCGAATACTTCGTCGATCTAAAAGAAAAAAGGGACTGGCGTCCGGTCTTTCACGAAAACAAGGACGAGTTGATCGCCGCCATGAACCGCGAGTTGGACAAGACTCCGGGAGTGGTCTGGAACTTCTCGCAGCCCATCTCGGACAACGTCGAAGAAGCCGTTTCGGGTGTCAAGGGCGAGCTGGCAATCAAGCTCTACGGCTCCGACCTGAAGACGCTGGAGGCCAAAGGGACCGAGATCATCCAGGTGATGAGTAAGATCAAGGGCGTCGCCGACCTCGGTCTGCTGCATATCATCGGCCAGCCAAATCTGAACTTCGTCGTCGACCGCGATGCCGCCGCGCGCTATGGCGTGAACGTCGCCGACATTCAGTCCGCCATTGAGGGCGCGGTCGGCGGCACGATCGCCGGCGCTCCTGTCACCCAGGTCCTGGACGGCGAAGCGCGCTACGACGTCACGGCGCGCTACAGCCCCATGTATCGTCAGACGCCGGACGAGATCCGCAACATCCGCCTGCTGGCTTCCTCCGGAGAGCGCGTCTCGCTCGCGCAGCTCACCAAATCCGGCATTGCCGACGGCGCGGAAGAGATCCAGCGCGAAGGCGGAAGCCGCTATATCGCCATCAAGTACAGCGTCCGCGATCGAGATCTCGGCTCTACCGTCGAAGAGGCGATCAGCAAGGTCGGCCGCGACGTCAAGCTCCCCCCCGGCTACACGCTCGACTGGGCGGGAGAGTACGAAAGCCAGAAGCGCAGCTCACGCCGCCTTGCCATTGTCGTGCCCATCACCCTTCTGCTGATCTTCATGATCCTGTACGCCATGTTCGGCTCCTTCAAGTGGGCTCTGCTCGTGCTCGGGAACGTCGCCGTCGCGCCGGTGGGCGGTCTGCTCGCGCTGTTCTTTTCGGGCACCCACTTCAGCGTATCTTCGGGCGTCGGCTTCCTGGCGCTGTTCGGCGTCTCGGTGCAGACCGGCATCATCATGCTCGAATACATCAACCAGATGCGGGTGAACGGGCACTCGGTGAAGGATGCCGCGGTCGAGGGCGCGGTGCTGCGCCTGCGGCCCATCATGATGACGATGCTGGTGGCCACGCTCGGGCTGCTGCCGGCCGCGCTCTCGCACGGGATCGGATCGGACTCGCAGCGTCCGTTTGCCATTGTGATCGTCGGCGGCCTGGTGGGCGCGTTGGTCATGGGCGTCTTCCTGCTTCCGACGCTCTACGTCTGGGTCGCACGCAGCACCGACGTCCTTCCCAAGCCGGAGAAGGAGTTTGAGAGTTGAGAGTGACGAGGATGCATCGGCGCGGAAAGCTTTCTACCAGGATTGCGGTTGCGCTCACCTTGCTGGCCTGCGTAGCACGGCCGCAGACCTTGCCCGCGCAGGCCGGCGGGGCCGGAGCCGGCAGTGCGGCCGGCCATGGCGCAGGCGGTACAGCGCCGGCGCCGGGGACGGGTGCGGGCGCAGGCCCGGGACAAGCCGGAGCCGGGGCAGCGGGCGCCTTGGGAGCCCAACAAAGTGGCGTCTCGGCCGCTGCGGTCTATGCGGGCAGCACCAGCGCGGGTCCTGATCCGCGCAAACCGCCGGCCTCCCGGCCGGACGCGCTGACCTTACGCCAGGTGCTCGACCTGACCGAGGCCAAGAACCCGGCGCTGCTCGCTGCGCAGCAGAACCTCCGAGCCACGCGCGCGCAAGAGCTTCAAGCAGCAGTCCGGGCCAATCCCTATTTCAACCTGACGGGCGCGGAAGTGACCGAGCCCGCATACGTGAACAATCCGTACGCCTATGCCGCGCAGTTCTCGCGCTTGTTTGAGCGCGGGGAGAAGCGTCGCTGGCGTCTGGACATTGCGCGATCGACGACGGCGCAGACCCAGTCGCAGCTCGAAGACACCATCCGCCAGACGGTCTTCAACGTGAAGCAGGCCTTTATCCACATGCTGATCGCGAAAGAAGCCCTGGAGCTGGCAACCGCAAGCCTCAAGGACTTTCAGCATGAGGTGGATATTGCCAACGATCGCTACAAGGCAGGCGATCTAGGCAAGCTGGACTTTGAGCGGCTGGACCTGCAACTGGGCAACTTTGAGAGCGACCAGGCCAATAACCTGATCACGCTGCAGCAGTCGAGCGCCCAATTGCAGACGTTGATGGGTGTTGTCACACCGAACGAGAACTTCGACATCAAGGGCGACATTGTGCCTCCGCTGGTGCCGCAGACCGAGGAGCAGCTCACCCAGCAGGCGCTCGCGGTCCGGCCGGACTATGCGGCTGCGCGGCAAGGCGTGCTGGTTGCCGACGCCAACGCGCATTTAGCGGTTGCCAACGGAACCGCCGATCCGACGCTCGAGCTCGAGTTCGACCGCACAGGACACGAAAACTCCTTTGGTTTCTTCGTAACTGTACCGCTACGAATCTTCGATAAGAACCAGGGCAACAAGGAGACGGCACGCTTCCAGGCCGATGCCAGCCGTTTTACCGAGCTTGCTGCCCGCAACCAGGTTATCTCCGACGTGGCGCAAGCCTGGGTGGGATACGTTCAGTCGAAGAAGCTTTCAGACCGGTTCACCGAACATTATCTGGATGAGTCTCGCGATGTGCTCCAGATCGCCCAGTTCGCCTTTGAGCATGGAGGGATCGCGCTGATCGACTACCTGGACGCGCTGCGCGACGCGCGCTCCTCGACCAGCGACGCGCTCAACGCCTACCAGACCACCTGGCTGGCAATCCACCAGCTGAGCGAGTCGGCCGCGGTCGATCTGACACCGTAACCCGTTTCTTGTCACGTAATCCTTCCTGCCCGGCTCCCCGTCAAAACAGGAGAACATAGGGTGTGAGTGCTTTCTCTTCCGATCTGCCGCGCGTCGCGGGAGACGATAGACTTCTGCACAGGTCTATGTTCTGCCAGTACACTCATGCAGGAGTCATCCGTGGCCGCATCCAGCTCAGCCTCCAGCCGTGTCTTCCCTCCAGTCTTTCCGGCACCCGATCTCTCCCGCGCTTGGCCAGTCGAGGCCGAGCCCCGCAGGGGTACGGAGTTAGAAGATATCGATGCGCTGGTCAAGAATCATCGGCCTCGCCTGCTGCGCTTTGTCACCTTCTCGACCGGCGACCCGGATCTCGCGGAGACCATCGTGCAGGATTGCCTGCTGAAAGCGTACAACGCGCGCGCCAGCTTTCGCGGCGACTCGAGCGTGAACACGTGGCTGACCAGCATCGCCGTCAACCTGGTCCGCGACCATCAGCGTACGCAGAAGTTTCGCTTCTGGAAGCAGGCCCGCGCCACCGCAATCGATGTTACGGACGTGGCTTCCTTCATCGCCAGTGACGAGTCGGGGCTCGAAGCGCGCTTGATCGCACAGCAGAAGGTCGCCGAACTCTCTCAGATCATCGAGACGCTGTCGTTCAATCAGCGGACGATCTTTCTCATGAAATTTTCCGACGAGATGGAGCTGAGCGAGATTTCGGCAGCCATGCAGATGCCCGTCAACACCGTCAAGACGCACCTGCATCGGGCCTTGAAGGCGATCCGCAGCCAGCTGGGGGGACGGTCATGACAGATCGCCATCTTACCCCCGACGAACTGGACGAGTTGCTGATGGAAGTGGCCGGCCCGGAGCTGCGGGCACACTGTGCCGCATGTTCGTCCTGCGGCGATCGCCTGGCCACTCTCTCCAAATCGATCGAGCTGTATACCCGCGCTTCGCTCGCCTGGTCCGAGGCCCGCTCCAACACCTTCACCCGCGACCTCTCCGGACACAAACCGGCGCGGCGCGTCTCTGTATCCGCGGTGCGCTCGATGGCGGCGACCCTGGTTCTCGGCATAGCTGCAAGCCTGACCGCCGGTACGCATCTCTGGCCAGCCCATTTCGGAGCTGTGGCGCTCGAAGCAGAGATTGCGCCTCCGGCTGCGCGCACCTTTGCTCCGGACGTACGTGCCCAGCAGATTGCCCGGGACAACGCCATGCTTGAGGCGATTGACGCAGAGCTGACCGAGCCCGAATCCACGCCGCCTGCTCTGATCCATGCTGCAGAACGCACGGGGACACAACCCGCTTCGGCGCAGGATCGCGACTGATGCCGGCACATTCGGCAGAGACCCGATGGCGGATAGCGGCGTTCCTGCTGGCTATCGGCTGGGGTGTGCACTCCGCGGCCGCCCAGGGCCATGGAGGCGGCGGCGGAATGGGCGGCGGCTTCGGAGGAGGCGGCGGTTTCGGCCGCTCCTCCATGCCTTCCTCCCGCGTCCCGACACTCGGCCGAGGCACGCCGGAGACTCGAGCCTCAAGCGTGCGGCTCGCGCCTCCGGGCCGCTGGTGGGACGATTCCTCGATCGCCAAGGACCTTCGCCTGGACTCCAAGCAGCAGCATCGCATGGACGATGTCTTCGGCGCGAATCGGGAAAGCCTGCTCAAGCTGTATAAGAGCCTGCAGCAGGAGGAGTCGACCCTGGCCAAAACGATCCGCGCCAAGGATCTCGACGAGGGACAGATCTTCCAGCAGATCGACCGCGTAACCGAAGCGCGGGCCGAGCTTGAAAAAGCCGAGGTCCATATGTCCTTGCAGATTCGCAAGGAGCTGACTCCGGAGCAGACCTCGAAGCTCGACGGCCTCCTCGAGCAGCCGACGGCTCAGGAGTAGGCGTCGCGGCTATCTGGCGGCGGGAATTGACATATTTGCGACCGCCGGACTGGTGCGCGGGCTAAAGTAGTTGCGATCGTAGAGCGAACGGTAGAACTCTCCGGTCAGCTCGGCAGCCTTCGGTCCGAAGGTGGGACGGCCCCCCTCGAGAAAGATCACGGTAACGATGCGGCCATTGGGCGTTTCGGCATAGGAGCCGAACCAGCCGAAGCGGGTGCCGTTGTTCGAGCAGGTGCCGGTTTTGCCCATCACCGGGAACTCGGTAAAGTTGCTGCGCAGACTGCGCGCGGTGCCGTACTGCGTCACCGCCAGCATACCGGGCTGCATCTCCGGCAGGATTCGGCCGATGTCGAGTGTACGCTTGATCTTCGGCTGGAAGCTGCTGATATCCGCCGGGCTGAGCGGATGCTGCAGATAGTAGAGGGTTCCGCCATTGGCAATGGCGGCCACAATAGCGCCAAGCTGCAGCGGCGTCATGCTGACGCTTTCGCCGAAGGAGCACATGCGGCCCACGCCGCCGAGTGCGGCAGGCAGAGCCTGGTCTGGGTAGGTCCCGAGCTGCTCGCCGGGTATATCGAATCCAGCAAGCTCGCCCAGGCCAAGCTGATTGGCATAATGCTTGACGCGCTCGAAGCCCAGTGCGCGGCCCAACGTCTCAAAGTAGAGATTGTTGGAGTGAGCCAGGGCGTCGGTCAGCGTCAGATGGTAGCCGCCGCCGAGGGCCACGGGAGTCTCGCGCGTAATGATGCCCTCCTGGAGGGCGGCCAGCGCGACGGTCAGCTTGATCGTCGAGCAAGGCTCGGCACCGCCCGAGAGCGCGAGCTTCTGGTTCACCATGGCCAGGATGCGGCCCGTGGCGGGGTCGATCGCAACCGCGGTCCCGTTCATATTGCCGAGCGCATCGATCGCGGCGGCACGCACCACCGGATCTTCGCCGCCGATCTGGTCGCCCAGGGTGAGATTGTCGGCAAACGAGCTCGCGTAGAAGCGCTCGGAAAAGCGCGGGTGCGCGACAACGCGAATCAGACGCCCATTCCGGCCGCGGATAACCCGAGCCTGCGCCGCTTGGCGCACCACCGGTCCAACCTTGGCCATGTGCCGCGAGGGCCGGCCGGTATGCTGACGGGAAACGCGCGCCGAGGCCGGCTCAGCATGCCCCTTGTGCACTACGTTGCGCCCGTGCGGAACCGGGTGCGCCACTGCGGTGCTCACCGTAGCGCAGGCGAGGCAAAGAACAGTTAAGAAGGAAGAGACGATTTGGAGGTGTCTCGCCGCGGCCCATCGCATCATGGTGCTACTCCCAAGGTAAGTTTCATCCGAACGTCCATGGTTGGCCATCCCCCAAAAGTCAGAGACCTTCGCCTCAATCTCCCGGCAGCACCTGTCCGGCAGAAGAGTACGGCCGCAATGTTCCCGGGGCCTTCTCGATTGGACGGCGCGGAACGGGATTCGGTTTCCGGCCGGTGGTCCTCCGGCGTCAATGGCCACGCCGCAGAAACGCCGGAATGTCGAGCTCGTCCGCCTGAGCAGGCTCCTCAGCCGGGGCGGACGAGCCGCGGACTGCGGCTTCCGCCACCGGCTCCGGTTCAGCGACAAAGGTGCGCTGCATCTCTTCGCGGCCCATGCCGTGATATTGCAGCCGCAGCGGCCGGGGGGCGTCGGGCGAGTCGAAGCCGCGCGCCGACGGCATGCGGTTCTCGTTCGCAAACGGTTCCTGCTCCAAGGATTCCGGCTCAAGCGACATGCGCCGCGGCGAACGGAAGAAATCATCATCAAAGACGGAACGCGGCACCGGCACCAGCTCCGGCGCGGCCGCAGAGGCATGGCTCGGCGCAAACGCCTCCGGGGTCGGTTCTTCCCCGAAGTGTCCGGACCCGACCAGTTCCTGCTCCACTTCGTCTTCGCCGACGCTCTCCGGCTGCCGAGCCGCCTCGATCGGCGTTGCGGTGATCGGCTGGACCGCGATCGCGGGTTGCGCAGCGATGGGAGCTACCTCAATCGATGCAGGAGCGGCGGGCACCGTGCGGGCTTCCGGCACGGCCATCACCGGCGGCTGCGTCCGTGGCGCGGCCGGAGCCGTGTAGTGGATGGCCGGCAGCATCGGCTCGGCCAGCATGCGCTCCCGCCGCGGCCCGGAGTCGCCCTGCCGGAAGCCGGTCGCAATCACCGTAATCTTGACCTCGTCGGCCATCGCCTCATCCTGCACCGCGCCGAAGATGATGTTGGCGTCCTCATGCGCGGCGTTCTGGATGATGGTCGAGGCCTCGTTCACCTCGCTCAGCTTCAGCGAGGACGAGCCGGTGATGTTGATCAGAATGCCCTTGGCTCCGTCGATCGCTCCCGCTTCGAGCAGCGGAGACGCCATCGCGGCCACCGCCGCATCGACCGCGCGCGTCGGCCCGGAGCGCAGCGCGGTGCCCATCACTGCGTAGCCCATGCCGGCCATGGTGGTCTTCACATCGGCGAAGTCGCGGTTGATCACGCCCGAAACGGTGATGATGTCCGTAATGCCCTGCACACCCTGGCGCAGCACGTCGTCGGCGATGCGGAAGCTCTCGAAGAAGCCGGCGTCCTTGGCCACGGCAAGCAGCTTCTCGTTCGGAATGACGATGACCGTATCGACCGAGTCGAGCAGCTCCTGCAGTCCGCGCTCGGCCTGCATCATGCGCCGCTTGCCCTCAAAGGCGAACGGCCGGGTGACGACCGCCACGGTCAGCGCGCCCATTTCGCTCGCCAGCGAAGCGATCACCGGGGCCGCGCCGGTGCCGGTGCCGCCGCCTAGGCCGGCCGTGACGAAGACCATATCCGCGCCCTCAAGCGACTCGATGATCTTGTCCGAATCTTCAAGCGCCGCGCGCCGGCCCACGTCCGGGTTGGCGCCCGCGCCCAGCCCGCTGGTCAGCTTGACCCCAAGCTGCAGCTTGACCGCCGCGTTCGAGCTTTGCAGCGCCTGCACGTCGGTATTGGCCGCGATAAATTCCACGCCCTCCACATGGGCTGCGATCATGCGATTGACGGCATTGTTGCCGCCACCCCCCACGCCGATGACCTTGATGCGCGCGCCGCGTGGGGAGGCATCGTCGTAGTGAATGCGGAAGTCGTTCTCAGGCAGGTCAGCCATGGCAGGGGTTCTCCGAAGCGGAAGGATCGATCGCCGATGCCGTTCGCGATCTCTCTTCATTCTGTCATCGCACCCGGCCCTGCACGGCATGGGTTTTCCACCAGCGTATCCACCTTGGTACGCGAGGCTGAGGCCAGATGCCTGCCGGCGCCCGTTTCTCTGCGCCCCAACTGCCGGACGTTTTTGAATCGGGCCCCTTTTCGTGGCATCTTTGAAAAGAGCAAGCACATTCCAGCAGGAGTTTCTCGCTTGGCTGAAGCAATGGATCAGCGCCAGTGGAAGCCCAGGGTCAATCCCTGGATCATCGCTGCAACCGTGGCCCTGGCCGCGTTTATGGAAGTGCTCGACACCTCCATCGCCAACGTGGCTTTGCCGCATATCGCCGGAAACCTGGGCGCTTCCGAGGATCAGGGCACCTGGGTCCTGACCTCCTATCTGGTCTCGAACGCCATCGTACTGCCGGCGGGTGCGTGGGCCTCTTCCGTCATCGGCCGCAAGAACTTCTTCCTGTTCTGCATCGCGCTGTTTACCGTCGCCAGCTTTCTCTGCGGTCTCGCCCCGTCGCTGCCCATCCTGCTGGTCGCCCGGGTCATCCAGGGCGTAGGCGGCGGCGGTCTGCAGCCCATGGCGCAGGCCATCATGGCGGACTCCTTCGACGAGAAACGGCGCGGTCAGGCTTTTGCGCTCTACGGTCTGGTGGCGGTTTTGGCTCCTTCGATCGGGCCTACCCTGGGCGGCTGGATCACCGACAATTACTCCTGGCGGTGGATCTTCTACATCAACATTCCCGTAGGCGTGATCGCCTCTGTCCTGGTCACCCGCTTCGTCGACGATCCACCCTGGATCAAGGCCGACCGCGCCAACCTGCGCAAGCTGGACTATATCGGCCTAGGCCTGTTGACCATTGCCATGGGCGGCCTGCAGATCATGCTGGATAAGGGCGAAGAGAACGCCTGGTTCGCCTCCAGCTTCATCCGCTTCTTCGGTTTCCTGTTCGTCGTCGGCATCGTTGGCCTCATTTGGTGGGAGTGGCGCGCGAAGGCTCCGATTATGAATGTCAAGCTCTTCAAATACAAGAACTTTGCCATCTGCTGCCTGCTCATGGCTCTGGTCGGCGGCGTTCTCAATGCCTCCACCGTGCTGCAGCCGCAGTTCATGCAGACCCTGCTCGGCTACACGGCCACCATCGCCGGCGAGGCGCTGACGGCGGGCGGTGTGGCTCTCGTCTTGGTCATGCCTCTGGCCGGAATTGCCACGGGAAAGTTTGCCGCGCGCAATTTGGCCGCTATCGGCTTTGCCGCCTTTGCGGCAGCCTTTTACTGGAATTCGATCACGCTCAATTTGGGCTTAAGCTTCGGCTATAACTCGTTCCTGCGCGTGATCCTGATGCTGCCGATTCCCTTCTGCTTCATCTCCATCACCAACGCCGCCTATGTCGGTCTGCCGCGGGAGGCCTCGAACCAGGTCTCGGGCATCATCAACTTCGTCCGCAACGTGGGCGGCAGTATCTTTATCTCGATCACAGGCGCCGCCGTGACCAATCGTTCGCTCTTTCACCAGGCCCGCCTGCAGGAGGCCATGCAGCCCGGCAGCCAGGCCTATAACACCGCCATCAACGCGTTCACCGGCATGTTCTCAGGCTCGGCCGGCAACCATGCCGACGCGATAACCATGGCTCGCGCCACCATCTACAACCAGCTGCAACAACAGGCCGAGGCGGAGGGCTATCAGGACATCTACCGCCTGCTCGCGTGGATGGCCGTCGCCATGGTTGGTTTTGCCTTTCTGCTCAGCAAGAACCGTCCGGGCGAAGGAGCGCCCGAAGGAGCGGCCCACTAATTTCGGCGAGACGGGATCAACCGCAACCCACCTGTGCTCACGCGCAGGTCTGGATGGGAATATCCTTGCGAGTATCCACAGCTAGCCAACGACCATACCGATCCGTGCTTCCAGCACCCCGACCGCCGCCTCCGCCGCCCGCCGGCAGTCTTCCCGGCTCACATCGAAATGGGTCACAAACCGCACCGCATCCGGCCCGATCGCGCTTGCCAGCACACCCGCCTCCTTCAGACGCACGCAAAAACCGGCTGCATCTCCGCTCTTCAGCCGGAAGATGACAATGTTCGTCTCGACTGCCGGCAGATCGATCTCCACCTCCGGCACCGCCGCCACCGCCTCGGCCAGCATCCGCGCATGCACGTGATCGTCCCCCAGCCGCTGCGGCATCTCTTCGAGCGCGATCAGCCCCGCCGCCGCCAGCACGCCCGCCTGCCGCATGCCGCCGCCGAGCGCCTTCCGATACACCCGCGCCTGGGCGATCGTGTCGGCTGTGCCCACCAGCATCGACCCCACCGGCGCGCCCAGGCCCTTCGACAAACAAAACATGACCGTGTCGAAGCCGCGCGTCAGCGTCGCCACATCGAGGCCCAGCGCCGTGGCCGCATGGAACACCCGCGCGCCGTCGAGGTGCGTCGGCAGACCCGCCGCTTGCGCACCGGCCCAAATCTCCTCAAAGACAGGGAGCGGCGTCACCGTTCCGCCCGCGATATTGTGCGAGTTCTCAAGCCACACCAGTCCGGTCTGCGCCCGATAGTAGATCTTCGGGGCGATCGCCGGCTGAATCAGCTTCCAGGTCAGGATGCCGCGTTCCGCTACGACCGTCCGCGGCACGCACCCGCAAAACGCCGCCACCATACCCATCTCCCAGTCCAGGATGTGCGCCCGCGACTCGCAGATAACCTCCTGGCCGTGCTGCGTGTGGACGCGCGCCGCGATCAGGTTGCCCATCGACCCGGTCGGCACGAAGATCGCCGCCTCGCGCCCAAACACCTCCGCTGCCCGCGCTTCCAGCCGGTTGATCGTTGGATCTTCCCCGTATACATCGTCGCCCACCTCGGCCGCAGCCATGGCCTGCCGCATCGCCGCCGTGGGCCGCGTCACCGTGTCACTCCGCAAATCAATCATGCAACCTCCAGGAATGTTTGTTTGCGTCGGTCGGCGCAAGCTCCGCGCCCCCGGTCTTCCTCCTCTTGCACCAGCAACCGTCCAAACACCTCATTTGAAACCAGCTGGCCCCGCCCTGTCAGCCGTACCCGCCCATCCTCCACTCGAACCCACCCCACCATCACCATCTCCTCCGCCGCCTTCAGCATTGCTTCCACCAAGTTCCCCCCAAACTCCCGCCGCAACTCCGCAATCTCCACGCCCGCTACCAGCCGCAGCCCCAGAAAGACCGCCTCCTCGAAGGCGGCGACCTTTCCCACCCAATCCACCGTTCGCCGAAACCCACGCTCGCCGAGACCCGGCCCCAGATACCCACCCATGTCCTCCACGTTCGCCCAACGCACCGCCCCATCCCCCACCCGCAGCATGGAGTGCGCATCCAGCCCAAACCCCACATACGGACGTCGCTGCCAGTATTTTCGGTTGTGCCGCGACTGGCCGTCCTCTCGCGCGAAGTTTGAGATCTCGTACTGCTTCACCCCCACCGCTTCTAGCCACTCGCAGGCCGCCGCGTACCAGTCTGCCGCCCGATCCTCCTCCGGCAGCGCCCCTGCGCCGTACCGTGCGCCGCCGGCCAGCGCCTCCCGCCCCAGCCGCGAGTCCTCATCCACCTCCAGCAGGTAGACACTCACATGCTCCACTCCGGATTCGATCGCTTGCTCGACCGAGTATCGCCAGCTTGCCTCGGTCTGGTGCGGCAGCCCGGCGACCAGGTCGAGCCCCAGCCGTGACAGTCCTGCGCGAGACAGGCGCGCCAGCTCCTCCCGGCAGGCCTGGCCGGTATGCAGCCGGCCGGTCGCCGCGCACTCCGCATCCACAAAGCTTTGCACCCCGAAGCTCAGCCGGTTTACCCCCGCGCGCAGCAGCGCGTCGAGCGTGCCATCGCTCAGCTGCCCGGGCGCGCACTCCACCGTGATCTCCGCTCCGGGCTCGACCGCAAACTGCCCGTGCAGCTCCGCAAACAACCGCTCCACCGAGCCCGGATCGAGCAGCGAAGGCGTCCCGCCGCCCAGGTAGATCGAGTCCACCCGCTCCGGCAACTCCACTTCCAGCGCTTCCGCAAACCCGCGCGCCTGCCGCATCTCCGCAGATACCCGGTCGAGATAGCCGGGCAGCGCCTCCGCGCCGAACACCCCGGAGGCGAAGTTGCAGAAGCTGCACTTCGCCTTGCAGAACGGGATCGACACGTAAATCCCCAACGTCTCTTCGCCGCTCGCTCCCATTGCTTTCGATTCTTTCATGCTTCATGCGGCACACAATAGAAGCGTGCCCAAAGGTCGTCGCATCTACTATGAGAGATACTGCATGAGCGATCGCACCGACTCCAGACAACCAGACCGGAAGCCCACGGAGACGTCCGCCGCCAAGGGGCAGACCGCAAAGTCCGCCGGCCCGGACGACGATGTCGTCGGCAAGGTCTACGATGGCGTCCTCATGCGCCGTCTGCTGCGCTATCTCGGCCCGTATAAAGTCCAGACCGCCATCTCCGCGCTCTCCATTTTCCTCAAGTCCTCGACCGATGTCGCCGGACCGCTGCTGATCAAGGTTGCCGTGGACACGTATCTCTCGCCCGACCGGCGTCCCTCCTGGCTCGGCCGCCATCTCTCCCCCGCGCCGATGACCGGCGTCACACAGCTGGCCGGGCTTTATCTCCTCGCGCTTCTGCTCTCTTTCGGTCTTGAGTTCGTCCAGACGTACCTGATGCAGTGGACCGGGCAGAAGATCATGTTCGACCTGCGCCGCCAGATCTTCCGCCACATCCAGGACCAGGACGTCGCCTTCTTCGACCGCAATCCGGTCGGCCGGCTCGTCACCCGCGTCACCTCGGACGTCGATGCGATCAATGAGATGTTCACCTCGGGCGTGCTCGCCATTCTTGAGAATGTCGTCACCCTGGTCTACATCGTCGCCATCATGCTCTGGATGTCGTGGCCCTTGGCGCTGCTCACCCTGGCCGTCATCCCGCTTATCATTCTCGCGACGAACATCTTCCGCAAGTTCGTCCGCGTTAGCTACCGCGCGCAGCGCGCCGCTACCGCCAAGATCAACGCGTTTACGCAGGAGTACGTCTCCGGCATGAGCGTCGTCCAGCTCTTCAACCGCGAGCAGCGCGCCTACGACGATTTCGCCGCCGTCAACCAGGAAAACAAGCGCGCCTGGACCGATGCCATCTTCGCCTACGCCCTCTACTACCCGGTGGTCGAGTTCCTCTCCTCGCTCGCTATCGCGCTCGTGCTGTGGCGCGGCGGCGCGGCCGTGCTTCACACCCTCGGCGGACCGCATCGAGGTCACCTGTGGCTCGACGGCATCTTCTCGACCGTAACGCTCGGCGTTCTGATCGCGTTTATCCAATACGCGCAGCGCTTCTTCCGGCCCATCCTGGAGCTTTCGGACAAGTTCAACATCCTTCAGGCCGCCATGGCCGCCTCCGAGCGCGTCTTCAAGCTGCTTGACCAGGCCCCTCAGATCGTCTCGCCCGTACGGCCCGTACGGCCCGATCCAGGCAGCTCCGCCTACGGCTGCATCGAGTTCCGCAATGTTTGGTTCACCTATCAGAAGGTGGACCAGGGTTTTTCCACCTCTGACCCGTCGGTCGAGTGGATCCTCCGCGACGTCTCCTTCACCCTCGAGCCCAACGAGACTGCCGCCATCGTCGGCCACACCGGAGCCGGCAAGACCACCATCACCGGCCTGATGATGCGCTTCTACGACATCCAGCGCGGAACGATCCTGGTTGACGGCATCGACATTCGCGAGCAGGACCTTACCGCCCTCCGCCAGCGCTTCGGCGTCGTCCTGCAGGATCCATTCCTCTTCTCCGGCACAATTACCGACAACATCCGCCTGGGCACGTCCTCCATAAGCGAGAAGAGGGTCGAGCAGGCCGCCGATGAAGTCAACGTAGGCGACTTCATCCGCTCGCTCCCGCTCGGCTTCGATGAGCCTGTGCGGGAACGAGGAGCGGGCTTATCGACCGGCCAGAAGCAGCTCATCAGCTTCGCCCGCGCGCTGGCGCATGACCCCGGCATCCTTATTCTGGATGAGGCCACCAGCTCGGTCGATACCGAGACCGAACTCCGCGTCCGCCTCGCGCTCTCGCGCATGATCACGGGCCGCACCTCGGTGCTGATTGCGCACCGCCTGTCGACGATTCAATCGGCGGACACGATCCTGGTCATGCACAAGGGCCAGCTGCGCGAGAAGGGCACCCACCAGCAGCTCCTCGCCCAGCATGGTCTGTACTTCAAGCTGTACCAGCTTCAATACCAGGACCAAGAACTCTCCCAGCCCGCGGCTGTGTAGATATAGGTCGCCTCGCCTCTTCTTCTCAAATGGGTATTCACTTGCAGAGGGACTCTGCTCCGAGAATGCGACTTGTCGAATTCTATCGCCGAGCTAAGCTCCTATTGATAGATGAACACGGCGCCGTGCGTGACGTATCGGCCGGGCCTGCTGGCGCAGGCACACCTGCCGGATGAGCGTTGCGAGATCGAGGGCATGGTCGCCTCGTGAGGGTGATGGCGCTGACGGCAATGCAGCTGCTGAGTTTGGTTTAGGCTCCTGGAGACGGCATGAACGTTTACCTCATCGCGCTGCTGGTCTACTCGCTCTTTCTGATGGGGCTGGGACTGTTTATCAGCAGGCGCGTGCGGAACTCGACGGACTTCCTGGTGGCGGGCCGATCGTTGAGCGCGGGCCGGATCTTCGCGACGTTTCTGGCGGCCAATATCGGCGCGGGATCGACCGTGGGCGCGGCCGGGCTGGGGTACCGCTTTGGGCTCTCCGCGTGGTGGTGGGTGGGGTCGGCGGCCATTGGATGCTTTCTGCTCTCGCAGCTGCTGGGGCCGCGGCTGTGGACGCTCGCCAAGCGCGAGGGCTTTACAACGCTGCCGGAGTTCCTGCAATTTCGCTACGGCAGCAGCGTGAAGCTGACGATCTCCGTGTTGTTTTGGTGCGGCGCGCTAGCCATTTTGGCCGGGCAGCTGATCGCCCTCTCCTGGATCCTGAACACGATTACCGGGATCCCCAAGTGGGAGGGCTGCGCGATCGGCGGGCTGGTGGCAATGGTGTACTGCACGGCCGGCGGCATGCTGGCGTCTTCCTTCGTCAACATGTTCGAGCTGGCCATGACGATGTCCGGACTGCTGCTGGCGATCCCGTTCGCGCTGCATGCAGTGGGCGGTTGGAGCGGACTGCATACGCTGGTGCTGGCGGGTGGCGCGGCCTCAGCTCCCGCTTCTCTTCGCTTGAATCGCTTCAGCATGACGGGCGTGGGAGCGCGGCAGATTGTGGCCTGGGTAGCCATTCTGGTGCCATCCTTTATGATCTCGCCGGGCCTGCTGCAGAAGGTATACGGCGCACGGAATACGAGCGCCGTGCGCGTGGGGGTGGGCGTCAATTCCCTCTTTCAGGCGGCATTTGCGTTTGTGCCGCCGGTGCTGGGGCTGTGCGCCTTCGCGATCTCGCCGCACCTCGCCAATCCGGAGCTGGCGCTGCCGATGGCGATGCGCACGCTCCTGCCCAAGTGGCTCGGAGTATGGACGCTGGCGTCGATCTTCTCCGCGGAGCTGAGTGCGACGGATGCGATCCTGTTCATGCTTGCGAGCTCGCTGGCGGTCGACTTCTACAAGCCGTTCGTGAACCCGCACGTTTCGCCCAAGGGACTGCTGATGGTCAATCGCATCGCCACGATCTGCGCGGCGATGTGTGGCGTGCTGCTGGCGCTAACGCTGCCTTCGGTGATTGCGGCAGTGGCGATCTTCTATAGCCTGCTGGCCGTGGCGTTATTTGTACCTGTGCTGGCAGGGCTGTATGCCAGACGCATCACCGCGCGCATAGCACTGGCAAGTATCGCGGGAGCGCTGCTGGTGACGCTGCTGATGATGACCTTGAACCATGGCAAAGGCCTCGGCATCTTGTCGCCGCAGTTGTTGGGCATTCTCACTGCCTTGGCGCTGACCGGAGCTGCGCATGCGTGGGTGACTGCGCGGGACTCGAAGCTGCGGCGCTCCGCAGAGGCTCCGTTGCTTTAGGCTATTTTCCTGACAGTGTAGCTGTCGCTTGTAAGCGAAAGCGGATCTTCCGCCTACGGCGAAGGATGACAACCTTTGGAAGAATCCATGAGAGGCTCTACCGATGAAACGCCGCGACTTTACCCGACACCTGTTGAGCTTGCCCGTGGCCGCGACTCTGCCTGCTGCGCTGAGCGCGCGCGACGCTCTGGCCGAGAGCACGATCCCGATGCCGCCGGGTGGCTCCATCACCGATGTGCCCGGTCTGACAGCGGGCAATTGCACGCTGAAAGAGCGGCCCACCGGCTGCACGGTCGTGCTGTGCGGCAAGGGCGCGGTGGCGGGCGTGGACGTGCGCGGCTCGGCCCCCGGCACGCGAGAGACAGATCTGCTGAACCCGCTGAACGCGGTGCAGGAGGTGAACGCCATCCTGCTGTCGGGCGGCAGCGCGTACGGGCTGGACGCAGCAAGCGGCGTGATGCGCTTCCTCGAAGAGCGCAAGGAAGGCTACAAGATCGGCGCGCTGGGCGTGGTGCCGATTGTGCCGGCGGCGATCCTGATGGATCTGGGCGTGGGCGGCTTCAAGCCGCGGCCAGATGCGGAGGCGGGCTATCGGGCATGCGTGGCCGCCTCGAACGCGCCGCTTGCTGAGGGCAACGTGGGTGCGGGCGCGGGCGCGACGGTGGGCAAGATGTTCGGACCGAAGTTCCTGATGAAGGGCGGCCTGGGCACATCGAGCGTGAAGATTCCCGGAACGGACCTTGTGGTGGCTGCGCTAGTGGCGGTCAACGCAGTGGGCGATGTGGTCGATCCGCACTCGGGCAAGGTGGTGGCCGGCGCGCGCACCGAAGACGGCCGAGGCTACCGGGATTCCATGGCTGCGATCATGGGCGGCTATCGCGTGGCGCTGCCGGCGGGCGCGAATACGGCGATCGGCATCGTAGCGACCAACGCGGCGTTTACGAAAACGCAGATGACGAAGATCGCGCAGATGTCCCATGACGGCTACGCGCGCGCGATCAACCCGGTGCACACGATGGCGGATGGAGACACGATCTTCGCGCTGTCGAGCGGTTTGGCGGCGACGAGGGCGGATGAGACCGCCATCGGCGCGATTGCCGCGACGGTGATGGCGCGCGCCATTGTCCGTGCAGTGTTGGCGGCAACGAGCCTTCCGGCGCTCGGGATTCCGGCGTGCCGCGACTACCCGGCGATCCCCTAAAGCTGCGCATGCGGCCGTGCGCTACCGACTACGCGAGCATGGCTTCTATCGCCGCGCCCAGACAGCCTGATCCTTCCGCCGGCACGTGGATCACAGCTTCCGTTGCATCCGCAAGCAGCTGCCGCCAGGCGCGCAAGGTATGAGCCCAAGTACCGTGCAGCGAGCCGCGAGTCAAGGACAGATCGGGCCTACGCTCGCCATTCCGGAAACGGCAGAAAGACAAAACCCTCAGCCCCGGCCGATGCACGCGCTGCTGAACTGACCCGCTCAGCCAAAAGTGCGTCGATGGACTCTTGGCCAACGCTCGCTACCAAGCCGACCTTCGGCGAACGGCTACCCCGCATATCAGCCTTCGTGCAGGCCGTCGAGGACGCAATGCAGCCGCTGGCGCCCGAAGGCGTTCGCGAAACGATCTGTCGCGCGTTCGCTTCCAAGGAGCCTACTTCAACGGCTCTATAGGATTTTTGTCAGCGAATCGGTAGACTGGGTATGCGCCGGGATGGCGGAACTGGCAGACGCAGCGGACTCAAAATCCGCCGACCGCAAGGTCGTGGGGGTTCGACCCCCCCTCCCGGCACCAATTATCTAGTTTTGAAATGTGCGGCTTACGGGCCGCATTTTTCTTTGTGCCCGAAACGTGCCCAAAAGGACAGGCGGCACAAGGGGTAGGCTAGCGTGTCGTTTGCGTGTGTCCGCAGGCTACGCAGGCCTCGCCTGAATAGTTCATCTGTTCGCAGCCGCAGAACCAGCAGCCGCAGCTTTGACCCTCGAGTGTACGACGACCGCACCAACGACACTCGTTCAGCAACATCGGGTGTTCGGCTTCGATTCGAGCGCAGTCCGCACAGATGCGGCGCTTCGTGCATTGTGTGCAACGCCATTGTTTGTAAGGTGCATAGGTCTGCTGCATCTTCATAGCGGTCGCTTACTGTATCACTGTTGATGTTTCAGCAATCGTGTAGTCCGTACCGGAATGAACACGCTGCATGAGATCGTCGATGCGTGATTGCCGCGCCGGTGACCATTTCGCATAATGCTTGCGAACAATCTGTGGCGAGTTGCCGAGAATATCGGCCATTACTTCAAAGCTCGCACCGCTTCCCAGGAGTTCCGTAGCCAGAGTATGGCGGAACCGATGCGCATGAGCATGGGGCACCATGGATGACCGGAACACAGCCGAAAGGCTTCGCTCCGCTATGCCCTTCATTGCGCGTTCCGACAACAAGCCATTTCAGAAGAAATAGCGGCAATCGTCGCAGCGCCACGGGGCAGGAGAAACGATCCGCGAGTATCTTGGGTCTATGTACATGTTTGACCTCAAGCCTTCAGCCACAGATCAGCTACCGCTCGCTCTCACCTACAAGGGTGCACAAATCAACGCACCGTCGGATTCGGATTGGGACATTGATCAAACAGGAAAGCACTTTACAAACGGCTTGCTCCTACTCTCATTGGCGACAAGAACGTGGAAGGTGAGTAGGCGTCCTGAAGAAGGGCGGTCGCAAGTTCGGCGGCTTTTCGCTTTTCCAAAACGGACGACAGATTAGGGGATTTCCAGCAGCATGGAACCCACTGAGATTTACGGCGGCGTTGATGACGAAGGCGCCAACAAACTTATCGCTCAGCAATTAACCGGTGTTCTCTTGCTCGACCCGTTATTTGCGGTATCTCATACCAAGGATGCCGTGCTCTTCGAGAACGATGAAGAAGACGAGCTGATCAAGTTTTTAGAGAAGGAAACCGCCGACTATCGAGCTTATGCGAACACGCGCAGAGCGTCACGTCCCCACTCGCTCAGTAAAGAGAAGATCAGAGATATTGTCCAAAGCCTCACAAGCGAATTCACAAGCGGCGAGATGAAAGATGTGGTGCAGATGGCCTCTCTCCCGCCCATCGAATCCATCGTTGCAATAAACCAGCAGCGTGTTGCATCGCTTACCGAAGCCGACCACGTTGCGACGCTTCCCATCATGGATCAACTTCGCATTATCGTTTCACTACAAGACCGCAGCGAACATGACCCCTATCTCACGATGAGTCCTGCTGCGACGCCTGGTGAGGTGCACGTCATTGTCAACGCGCTACATCCCTACTACGAATCGTTGGAGACCTGCGCTGCTGAAGAATGCATTCATCAGTACATCTACGACGCCGTCGCAGAGTACCGAGCTCACCAGCTGTCCGCCAAGATCGTGCCCGACACGGTGCGGCGTTTGAAAGACGCGCTTCTCAAAGTTCCCATCCATCAAAATGACAAAGCTAATTCGACGTGCATTACCGCAATAAACAGGCACTTTACGAAAACACGCCCGAATAAGCTATATGTCCCATTATCCGCCTAGAGCATGGCAGGTCGAGGTAATGAAGCGATGGATCGCCAATGACCATCGCGGCATCATTAGCGTTGTGACGGGTGGCGGTAAGACAATTTTCGCCATCTCCTGCGTGGCTCAGCTGCGACCTGATACGACGCTGATCGTGGTTCCGACCGCTGCTTTGCTAGAGCAGTGGTGGGAAGAGGCAGCGTTCTACTTCGGCATTCAGCTAGAAGAGATCAATGTCGTGCGAAGCTCAGGACGTATAAAAACAGGAAGCAATCTGGCTGTTATCAACACCGCTTCCGAATTGCCGGCGGCTGGTCGCTGGGGCAAATTGCTCCTGATCGTCGATGAGTGCCACAAAGCGGCAAGCGAGAGCTTCCGCAAAGTTCTCAGCATAGAAGCGACAGCTTCGTTGGGGTTATCGGCTACCCCAGAGCGTCCCTATGACGACGGGCTCGAAGATGTTTTGATTCCGGCCTTGGGTTCCGTCATCTTCACATACGATTACGCAGCCGCTCTAGGCGAAGGCGTCATTGTCCCATTCACGCTGAACAATGCCGTTTTCGAATTAGAAGAAGATCGTCAACTTGAGTACGACAAGCTCAGTAAAGCCACCGCCCGTTCAATGCAGCAGGAAGGACCGGAGGCGCAGCGCACTATTGCGTTGCTGCTCAAACGAGCGCGAATCCTAAACCTCAGTCTGAATAGGGTCAAAATAGCACTCAGGCTTGTAGCGATGAATCGCTCGAAACGAACCTTAATTTTCCACGAAGATATTCAGGCGTGCGAGATCATTTCCAATGTTCTGCAAAATGCCGGTGTGCCAGCCACGATCTACCACTCCAAAATGCCGCTTAAGACGAGAGCCGAAGCCCTAAAAAATTAACGTTCGGGGCGGGCGGAAGTGCTCGTTACATGCCGTGCGCTTGATGAAAGGTTGAATGTTCCAGAAACGCAGCTTGGCATCATCGCCGCAAGTACCGCGACCCGCAGGCAGCGCATCCAGCGATTAGGTCGTATTGTGCGTCCGGCCGTGAATAAGGAAACGGCGAACATTTACACGCTTGTTGCGACCGCTCCCGAAATTGCGAGGCTTCAAGAAGAAGAGCATTTGCTTGAAGGTGTTGCTGCGATCAAATAGAGCAAAGCGTGAAAATCTTGTGGGGGGGGGGGAATTGCGCGCGGGATGCGGTCTTCAACCTGATTGACCCCTCCGCATTTCCGAAGCTGAGTTCGAGACCCATGCTGTCCAAGCTCTTGTTTGCGCGTATCCCGATTACTACTGCATACCCTTTAGGGCTGATTTCTCATTCGAGACCCAGGTACGGCGTTCTGATCTAGCGCTCATTCACAAGAGCCTTTTGCATTGGTTCATTGTTGAAGTGGAGCTGCTGTCCCATTCGTTGGTGGGCCATGTGATACCCCAGGTGAGGTGTTTTCGTTATGGAGAGCCCCTGTCTTCGTGCGCGACCCTGCTTTGCGACGCAATTCCGGGGCTGGATTATTCGCGGGCGATGTCATTTCTGCAATTCGTTCCGAGATCCGTCCTCGTTGTTGTAAATCGCTAAAGCGCGGAATGGACTTCGTGCTTCAGAGGCCTGGATGTGCAGATGATGACGCTTTCCATTTACCGCCGCATGGACGGACAGATTGCGCACGAGCCTGACGGCAGCCTGCTCGTTGTTAAAGAGAACTTAGGATTTTTCCGCTACTCAGCTATTGATCGTTCATTGCGTCTTCCGGCCACCCTTGAAGATGTGACTGACCGTATACAGATCGAAGATCCGTTTGGCGTAGTTGGCAGCTGGATCGTTTCTCGCACCGAAGACGCCGTTTGGCTTACGAAAGAAACGGGTGATCCGGGTCTACCGCACAATGAAATGCTCCAGATCGTACGGACGAACAACGGTGGCCTAAAGCTCTCCCTCACGTCCCTACTCTAACGGTGCACTGCGACTGTAGGGCTATGGGGTCACTATAAGCTGTCGCTAAATTCGCCTCGACACCAATCGGATTAAGATTCACACTCCGCGCTTGCGTGGCGCGTAGCCGCGTTGAAGTGATGCTGTCCCAGCAGAAGCGAAGCCCAGAAACAGCAAAGCCCGCCAGTGGCGGGCCGTACAGTCCGGCGTAACCGGGGAAATCCGTTTTCTTCGATGCATCGCATCATCGCTTCGATTGCTTCTTCCAACCGCCAATCGCGGCGAGGAGTCCCCACCTCATATAGAAACCTGTCCAAGGTTTCGGCGGAGGCACGCTCATTTTCTTTCCCTCCCGCCCCCTCCTCACTGCCGCGAAGCTAGGGCAGTAGGAAAAAAGGGAGTTTGACTGCTTTGCCGAAAGCAGAGCACGGGAGAGTTGTGCCCGAGATCACTACCAGACAGTTTTGAGGTTGCCCGACCGGATACGCCTATCTCGGCTGAGAACCGGCACATTGAAAAAGACCGCTGTCGCTGCAACCATGCGATCCGGCATATCTGCTACTTCGTCCCGCGAGACTTGCCGCATGGATTGAACAACGGCGGCAGTAAAAACAGCCTCAGTAAATACATGTTCCGGGTCGGCAAGTGCTTGCGCGACATCGTCGTATGCGGAAGCTGGAAGACGCCCCTTCTCCACCAGGTAAACCAATTCAGCCAAGCTAATTGAGGAAACCGCTATCTTGCGGCGCATGTAGGCCGCTTCATCGATGAAAGCACTCGCAGTCGCCGATATGCGCGGGTCGCCAAAGAGGTGCCAAAGAGCTGTGTGGGTATCGGCGACTCCAGCGATCATCAAATCTCGTCGCCAAAGTTCCGAAACATATCGGCCCGGTTCGCGTCAATTTCTTCCGAAGACGGAGCTTGTCCGTATTTTGCAAGAGAACCGCGCCCGGTCTTAAAAGGTACGCCACGCAACTGTACTTCGAGTGTCGGAGCCAAATCGCGCTGAAGGACACCGCATACGTAACCCGCAGGTGAGACGCCCTGCGCGTTCGCCTGAATCTTGAGAGCGGCTTCGAGCTTTTCCGGCAAATCAACGATCATGGTGAATGTCCTCCCCTTTCACGATTGTAGCGATCCGCTTCCTGAAAGCGAAGGGGCTTGAAGACGCAGCACGAATCTGTCACAAGTGATACCCCACTTGTACAGGTGTGCACATGTCAGAAAGTATGTTTGTTCTCGCCGTGATCAGTCAGAAGGGCGGCTCAGGCAAAACCACGCTCACTGTCAATTTTGCGGTTGCCGCCGCCGAACACGGCTTTGCCGCTGTCGTGATCGACATGGACCCCCAGGCTAATGCCGCGAACTGGAAAGACCGCCGCAACAGAGAAAACCCCGCCGTCGTCTCAGCGCCGCCGAGCCGATTGCGGCAGACGTTGCAAGCGGCAGCGGATCACGGCGCAGATTTCGTCGTGATCGATAATCCGGGCAAACAGGACAGCGGAGCCATTGCCGCCGCAAGCGTTGCTGATCTTGTCTATGTTCCCGCCGAGGCAAATATGTTTCACCTTGAGACGTTGCCGGGCGTTCACACGCTTTTGCAAGCCGCAGAGAACACGCCACCGGCCTTACTGATCCTGAATAAGTTTCATTCATCCGCGACAACCCAGGCGGACAAGACAAAGACCATGATTGGGGACGTGTACCCCTTCACTGTATGCCCGCACCACCTCAGCCAGCTGGACGCCTACGCGACCAGCGCGAATAAACGGGCTTTCTGTCCTAGAGGCCGAGCCCGATGGCAGACCTGCCTCAGAATCAGACAAATATACAAGTTCACCTGTGCACAATCGAACAAGTTAGGAGGCGGTCTTGAGCAAACTGGCCAATCTGCAAAACGCGCTTAATACCAGCACTGGAAAAACTGCGACCGAGGAGACAAGGCCGTCCGCGCTCCCGTCTGTGCGCGAAGGATAGAAGCCGCCGAGCAGAGCAGCTTCCAGAGAAGGAAAGAAGAACATAGCCGCTTGGCTTCCGAGCGAGTTCAAGAAAAGCATTCGCCTGGTACAGGCCAAGCGACCCGACGATCCTTCTTGGAAGACCTTATGGCCGAAGCATTCAATCATATTTTCATCAAGTAACGTGCCACGTTACGGACGCCGGGTTCTTAGCGCAGAGGGCGGGTGCAGGGCGGGATTTAGGAGCAGGGGCTACTACCATAGTTCCAATGGAGAAGGATATTCTAGTCCATTCTGAAGCGCCTATGAAGGTGTTCACGTGAAACATGCGTGAAACAGAACACCCCATACTTTTGGCTTTCCTAATCTGTTTCGGACGCCGTGTGCCCATTTTGTACCTGAAGTATGCGTTTCTGCCACTTCTACATCGTCTGGCACAACGCAGAATCAACAAGTTACTCTGTATCAGTGAGGGGGTGAAGAACGACCCTCCCGGCACCAACCCATCTTTGGACTGTGCTGCCTACAGGCAGCTCGCCGTCCGCTCGCGTAAACTGGAAAGATGATCCCCACCCTCGAATGGCTCCCGGAAGGAGTCTCGTTCCTCGATCAAACCAAGCTCCCTCTGGAAGAAACCTACGTCCTTGCCACCGACTACCAGCAGGTCGCCGCGGTCATCCGCGACATGATCGTCCGCGGAGCCATGGCCATCGGCGTCTCGGGCGCTATGGGCGTTGCGCTCGGCATCGATCGCAGCACGGCTTCCTCGGTCGCTGAGCTCGACCGCGAAGTAGAGCTCATCTGCACGACCCTCGCAGAGACCCGTCCTACAGCCGTCAACCTGTTCTGGGGCATCGGACAAATTCGTGATCTCTATCGCTCACTTGCCGCTGCGAACAGGCCTTTGACCGAGATCAAGACCGCGGTCGTCACGCGCGCGCGGCAGATGTATGACGAAGACATCGCCGCATGCCGGCAACTCGGCCAGTTCGGGGCAGAGTTGATGCCACAAAAAGGAACCATTCTTACCCATTGCAATGCAGGCGCGCTGGCGGCGTGCGGCTACGGTTCAGCGTTGGGCGTGATCCGCGCCGCGGTCGAGCGCGGACAGCAGCTCGATGTGCTCGCCGATGAAACCCGGCCGTACCTGCAGGGCGCCCGCCTCACCGCGTGGGAGCTGATGAAGGACAACATCCCGACCACGGTTCTGTGTGACAACATGTCCGCGCACCTGATGAGCAAAGGCCGCATCCAGGCCGTTATTGTCGGCGCGGACCGCATCGCCGCCAACGGCGACACCGCCAACAAGATCGGCACCTATGCGGTCTCCATTCTCGCCAAAGAGCACAGCATTCCCTTCTACGTGGCCGCGCCCTGGGCAACCCTCGACCTCGCGACCGGAACTGGCGAAGCCATCCCCATTGAGCAGCGCGACCGCCGCGAGGTGACCCACTCGAACGGCAAGCAGATGACCCCGGACGGCGTCGGCATTGAGAACCCCGCGTTCGACGTCACTCCTGCCAAATACATCACGGCCATCATCACAGAGCGCGGCATCCTTCGTGCGCCCTTCGCCGCATCGATCGCCGCGCTGGCCGGGGAAGGGCGCCGTCCGAGCCCGATGTTGGAACCTCAACTCACGGCTTGAGAAGATCGTCCGCTTCCATTTCGTCAACAGCGAGTCGGCCCGGGGCATCCAGGTTCCGCTCAGGTCGCTTATGCTTAGAGCAGATCGCGGCAGACAGGACGCGCGCAGGATGCAGACGGATTTCTCCACATTGTTTGATCTTCGCCGCCGCTCGCTGATTCGTGGAAATGCCATCGTCTTCGCCAGCATCCTCGTTGCGGTTCTGCTGTCCGATTTTCCCCACAATCGCGCCACGCTTCTGCTGTTCTTACCGGCCGGTTCTGCCATCGCCGGAACCGCGGAGACCGTGCGCTGCCTGCAGCGCCGATGGAGCTTCTACCATGCCGGTGTCATGCTTTGCGTGTACATGGATCTCATGGCGGTTTCCATCATTACCTTTCTTTTGGTTTATCCCTATTGGCGCTTTCTCTCCGCAGCGAGTTGAGAGGGTATTCCCAAACGTCTTCGCCCTGAACTATAATCATCGATCAGACCGAAAAGCTAGGCTGGACAGCTCCACTGGAGCTCTCTCTTCAGGAACGTACGCATGTTTAAAGGTTTTCGAGACTTCATCCTTCGCGGCAATGTCGTCGATCTTGCGGTTGCCGTCATCATCGGCGCGGCGTTCGGGGCTATCACCTCATCGCTCACCGCGGATGTCGTCACCCCGCTCATCTCCGCCCTGGTCGGCACACCGGACTTCTCCAGCCTCGTCATACATCTGCCGGTGCTGCACGCGGTCACGCCGCCCAGCCCGCTTCCCGCCAACTACATCCCGCCCGGCGAGATCCATATCGGCAAGTTTTTGAATGCCATCATCAACTTCCTGATCGTCGCCTCGGTCGTATACTTCCTGGTCGTCATGCCCATTGCCCGGCTACTCGTCCGCATGGGCATGGGCCCGGCCGCGCCGGCGCCCGTCAAGACCTGCATGCAATGCCTTTCTGAAATTCCGTTCGCGGCCACACGCTGCAAGTTCTGCGCTCAACCTGTGTGACCGCAGCTGCATCTTTTCCCATTCAGACCGGGGCGCGTAAGCCTCGGCCTACAACCTGCGACTCGCTCCATTCTCCTTCGTGGGATAGTTTCCACGAAGGCATGCAGAGCAGAATAGATTTTAAGGAGAACGGGCCGCCGCTCTCTTTCAGGAGATTTCCAGTGATTAAGGATGTGATCTTTTCCCTATCGTTCCTCGTCATGATTACCGCGCCGGCCTTCATCGTAATGCGCACCGATCGCGGTCATCACGACCTTTAGTTCGCAACGTCAGGAACAGCCAGAACGGTTAGGTGACTCTACGACTCTGAGACTCTAACAGACCAGCTGCCCAAACTTGCGTCTATCTGCGTTCCGGTTCGACATCCAGATCAGCTATGCAAGGCCATCTGCTCAGTGACGATCTGTGTTAGGTCCGGCTTCTTCAAGCCGAACTCCGTCTCATTGAACTTGTCCACCTTGCTCGACCAGTTCATCGAACAGAACTTCGGTCCGCACATCGAGCAGAACGCCGCTTCCTTGTAGTAATCGTCCGGAAGCGTCTCGTCATGCATGCTCCGGGCGGTCTCGGGATCAAGCGAGAGCGCAAACTGCTTGTCCCAGTCAAAGGTGTAGCGCGCGTGCGAGATCGCATCGTCGCGGTCGCGCGCGCCGGGCCGATGCCGCGCCACATCCGCCGCATGTGCCGCAATCTTATAAGCGATGATGCCGTCCTTCACATCCTTCTCGTTGGGCAGGCCGAGATGCTCTTTTGGCGTCACATAGCAGAGCATCGCCGCGCCATGCCAGCCGATCATCGCCGCGCCGATCGCACTCGTAATGTGGTCGTAGCCGGGAGCGATGTCGGTGACCAGCGGCCCCAGCACGTAGAACGGCGCGCCATCGCAGAGCTCCACCTCTTTGTCGACCTGCAGCTTGATCTGGTCCATCGGAATATGTCCCGGACCCTCGATCATGACCTGCACATCGCTCTTCCAGGCCTCGCGGGTCAGTTCTCCAAGCGTCTTCAACTCGGCAAACTGCGCCTCATCGCTCGCGTCGGCTAGGGAACCCGGCCGCAGACCGTCGCCCAATGAGTAGCTGACGTCGTACTTGGCCATGATGGCGGTGATGCGATCGAAGTTCTCGTAGAGGAAATTTTGTTTGTGGTGATGCGTCATCCACTGCGCCAGGATCGCGCCGCCCCGGCTGACGATGCCGGTAATCCGCCGAGCCACCAGAGGAATGTACTGCACCAGCACGCCCGCATGAATCGTAAAGTAATCCACGCCCTGCTGCGCCTGCTCCTCAATCACCTCGAGATACAGGTCGATGTTCAAGTCCTCAAGCCGCTTCACGCGGTTCAGCGCCTCATACAGCGGAACAGTTCCGATGGGCACCGGCGAGTGCCGCAGGATGGCCTCGCGGATCATCGGAATGTCGCCGCCCGTCGAAAGATCCATCACTGTATCCGCGCCGTAGTGCACCGCCGTATGCAGCTTGCGCAGCTCTTCCTCAACATTCGAGCTCAGCGCCGAGTTCCCGATGTTCGCGTTGATTTTGCACAGCGACTCGACGCCGATCGCCATCGGCTCAAGCTCCGGATGGTTGACGTTGGCCGGGATGATCATGGTCCCGCGCGCGACCTCGCTGCGCACCAGCTCCGCGGCGATCTTCTCGCGCTGCGCCACATACGCCATCTCTTCGGTGATCATGCCTTTGCGCGCGAAGTGCATCTGCGACATGTTCGTATCGCCGGTACGCGCTGCCTCCGCCTTGCGCTTCACAATCCACTCAGCCCGGCCAGTCGGGACCGTGTAGGGGGTCGCTGCCCCATGGCCGTTCGGCCCAGCGTTCCCGTTGCCATTTCCATTCACGCTCACGCGGCACTCCCTGATGAAAAGCTGTCGTCCTTTATTCCACTAAGTATACGCCGCACCCTCACAGGGAGCCCGCCGCGGACCGACGGCCACGCTCTCCCCTGCTAAACTAAGGACAGAATGATCAGGATGGATAAAAATCAGGTCAAAATCCTCGCGGCGAGCCTTATCGTTCTCGCCACTGTAGGCTGGCTTGCCATCTCCGGCGCGTCGGACGCGGCGAACAAGAGCTATTACGTCACCATCTCCGAGCTGCAGGGCATGGGCAACAAAGCCTACACTCGCCATCTCCGCGTGGCCGGCAACGTCGCGCCGGGCAGCATCCATCGCGCCGGCTCGAGCGCCAATTTCGCGCTGCTGGAACTAGGCAAACGCCTGAACGTGGTCTACAGCGGCACCGAGCCGCCGCCCGATACCTTCAAGGATGACGCCCAGGCGCTCGCGATCGGCACCTACGGCCGGGATGGCGTCTTCCACGCAACGCAGCTGCAGGCCAAGTGCGCCTCGAAGTATGCTCCCGCTCCAGGCTCCCGGCCGGGTCAGCCTGTCACGGCGAAGACGATGGGCAAAACGGCCGCGCTTGTCACTCCGGCTTTACGCTAGGCAAAGCAGCGCAGCGCGACCTATGCCCGCCGAAACCTCCTCACCCGCTGTGCAGATGACCGGTACCGCCAAGCTCTATGGCAGCTTTGCCGCGCTGCGCCCCACCACCCTTGCGCTTGCGGCAGGCACGGCGACGGTCGTTCTGGGTGAGAACGGCGCCGGCAAATCGACCCTGCTGCGCCTGTTCGCGGGCCTGGCCGAGCCCACCCAGGGAACGCTGCAGGTGCTCGGAGCCGCACCGGCCCAGCGGCGTGGCCGGATCGCGTACATGTCTCATGCCTCCATGCTCTACGACGAGCTTTCCGCGATGGAGAACCTCAAGTACTTCGCCTCCCTGCACGGCGCTTGCAATTGCGTAGGCTCGCCGGAGATGGCGCTGCGCGCGGTCGGCCTCGACCCGAAGCTCACACGGCCAGTCGGACAGTATTCGCAAGGCATGCGCCAGCGGGTCTCGCTCGCGCGTGTGCTGCAGACCGACCCCGAGCTGCTTCTGCTCGACGAGCCGTTCTCAAACCTCGACGTCGGCAGCGCCCACCACATCGTCGAGCTGCTGGCCGACTTTCTTACCTGGCCCGTCGCCGTCAGCGCCTATCGCCGAACCATCGTCCTGACGACCCACCAGGCGCCCTTGGCGGAGCCGCTTGCCGATCTAACCCTAACGCTCGACCGCGGCGAAATCGTCTCCTCCGTCCACCGCGGAGCCGCAGCATGAAGCAGACTGCACCGGCCAAAACCAACGCTGCCCGCCTGCTGGACACGCTCGGCGTAGCGTATGAATTGCGCGCCTACACAGTCGATCCGGACGACCTGAGCGCTATCAGCGTCGCCGCCAAGATCCGCCTGCCGCCGGAGCAGGTCTTCAAGACGCTGCTCACCACCTCCAGCACCGGCGAGCACTGCTTTGCCGTCATCCCCGGTGATCGCGAGCTTGACCTCAAGAATCTGGCCCACGTGGCCGGAGCAAAAAAGCTCGATCTCGCCGCCTTAAAACAGGTCGAGCCGCTGACCGGATACCTTCGCGGCGGCGTCACGGTGCTTGCCGCCCGTAAGCCGTTCCCGGCCTTTGCCGATGAGACTATCGAGCTGCACGACATCATCAGCGTCTCGGCCGGACAGCGCGGCCTGCAGCTCCTGCTGGCCCCGGCAGACTATTTGCGAGCCACCGCCGCACGTATCGCCGGTTTGACCCGGAGCTCGGCGTGAACTTCGCCCGGCACGTCCTGACCCACCTCCGCAAGGACCTCCGCCTGGAGTGGCGGTCGCGCGACGCGATCACGGGCATGCTCTTCTTCTCGCTGCTGGTAGTCGTCGTCTTCTCGCTGGCCTTCGATCCCACGGCGGCCGTGTCCCGGCAGATCGCCGGCGGCATTCTCTGGATCGTCATTCTGTTCGCCGCGACCACCACGCTGAACCAGTCCTGGAACCGCGAGCAGCGCAACCAGGTCCTCGACGTCCAGCGCATGGCGCCCTCCTCGCCGGCCGCGCTCTTCCTGGGTAAGGCGCTCGCCAACATGATCTTCGTCACCGCGGTCGAGCTTGTCCTCGCTCCGCTCTTTACCGTCTTCTACAACCTGCGCGCGCTCGGCCAGGGCTGGCTTCTGCTGCTGGTCCTGCCGCTCGGCACCTGGGCGCTGGTCGCCAATGGCACCTTCTTCGCCGCGCTCGGCCTGCGCACCCGCAACCGCGAGGTCATGCTGCCGCTGGTGCTCTTTCCCATCTCGCTGCCTGCCTTGCTCGCCATGGTGCAGGCCTCGACCAACATCCTCACCGGCGAGTACGAGCCCGCCATCTGGATCAAGCTGCTCACCGGCTACGACCTCATCTTCACCACCGCCTGCCTGCTGCTCTTCGAGCTCACCATCCACGCCGAATGAAGACACCCACGCTCGAGACTCCGCGCCTGATCCTGCGTCCGCTCACCTTGGAGGACGCTCCTCGCACCCAGGCTCTCTTTCCGCACTGGGAGATCGTCCGCTACCTCGCCGCCGTCCTTCCCTGGCCCTACCCGGACGACGGCGCTGAGACCTTCTACCGCAACGTCACTCTGCCGGCCATGGACCGGCAAGAGGAGTGGGCGTGGACCCTGCGCCTGAAGCACTCACCCGAGCACCACATCGGCGCCGTCAACCTGCGGCGGGGCGAGCAGGACAACCGTGGCTTCTGGCTCGGCCTGCCGTGGCACGGACGCGGCCTGGTCACAGAGGCAGTCTTTGCGCTGAACGATTTCTGGTTCGACGAGCTTGGCTTCGACGTTCTTCGCACCTGCAAGGCTGCGGCCAATCTGGCCTCGCGGCGCATCTCGGAAAAGACCGGAATGCGTCTCATCGAAACCTTCGAGAAATCTTTCGTCTCAGGCCATCTGCCGGCCGAGCTTTGGGAACTCACACGCGCGCAATGGCAGAATCATCCGCGGTAAGATAAATCATGGCGCAGCCTACTCATCCTAAGCCGCAAGCCGCCCTGATCCTGGGCTTCCTCTGGCTCGCGGCCTCCATTCTCGTTCTTGCCTACAGCTTCCATCTCGCCCTCTTCGTCGCCCCCACGGAAGCCACCATGGGCAACGTGCAGCGTATCTTCTACTGGCACGTCCCCTCGTCCTCCATGGGCTTGGTCTTTCCCTACGTCAACTTCGTCGCCTCGGTCGCCTTTCTTGCCTTGCGCCGCCGCAATCCCGCTGCCGCGCTTACCGCCGACGCCCTGGCCGTAGCCTCCGCCGAGCTGACGCTCGTCTTCCTCACCATCTGCCTCGCCACCGGCATGCTTTGGGGCAAGGCCTCCTGGGGCATCTGGTGGGCCTGGGACGCACGCCTCACCTCGCTTCTGCTGCTCTGGCTGCTCTATGTCGCCTACCTGATGACGCGGCGTCTCTCCTCGACCGGCCAGACCTCCACTGTCGGCGCGGTTATCTCGGTCTTCGCGGCCATCGACGTTCCAATCGTCTTCTACTCTATCCAGTGGTGGCGCACCCAGCATCCCGCCCCGGTCCTGCGCGGCGAAGGCTCGCTTGATCCCTCGATGAAGCCAGCACTCTACTGGAGCTTTCTCGGCTGGCTGATGTGGGGTATCTTCGCCTGCGCTTTCCGCTTCGCTATCGAGCGCCGCCGCCAGCACGTGGAGCAGGCCGCGGCCCGGCTCGCCCTGCAATCCGCGTTGACGCCTCGGGAAAGCTTCCCTCGCCACGCAAGCCCGGAGGCCCGCAATGCATTTTGACGGATGGAACACGATCGAAGGCCGCCACCTGGTCTTCGCCTATACAGCCATCTTCCTCATCCAAGGCGGCTACTTCGTCTGGATGATCCGCAGCTGGCTGGGGCTGAGCAACGAATCGAAAAAGCGGCGCGACTCGTAGGGTAACGAGCCGCGCCGTCCGAGGAGTACCGCAGGTGAGGTGGAGCCGCCCAAGCAGCAGACCTCCACGTCTCATCGCTGGAACCCGCAGCCTGCGCAGGAGTTTCGGCAGCCGTCCATAAAGCTCACCGCTGCTTCGGCACCGGCGGGCTATCCTGCCTGCGGCAGCTCCCGCGCCACCTCCCGGTCTCTCGCCCGGAATGGGCACGTGCGGTCAACCTTGGCAACAGTTCCTCCCAACCGAGGGCAAGGTCCTCTTCCAGCCCAAAGGCGCCGAGGTCTACTTCCGCAATCTCCAGCTGTCTTCGCTCAAGCAGTCTCCACACCGGCTCCGGCGATCGGAGCAACTGGCCTGCTGCTAGCGGCGCTTCTCACGGTCGAGAACCATGCCGGTCTGCGTCGACGGAATCGAGACGCTTCCAGCGCCAATCTGCTGCGGCGCCTGTTTTGCCTCGAACGACTCGAGCGCCTGCTCAGCCAGGGCATTCTGCTCCGCCTCGCGCACATGCACATCGTGCGTGTCGAGGCTGTCGACCGCCACGCGCACCCGTCCCGCCGCCTTGTAGCGCTGCTCCTCGACCATCGCCTCCAGCCGGTTCAGCGTATCGCCGGAGCCGCCTAGCTCGGTCACCATGCCGGACGCCATCTCGGTCATCTCGGCCATGGCGCGCTTCATCTTCAGGTCGCTGATGCCGGACTTGAGCGACTCGATCTTGGCCCGCGAGATCGAAAAGGCCACATCGCGCGCCCGCACCAGCTCCTTGTACGTCGACTCCGCCTGCTCCATCTGCTTGCGGTTCTCCCCGAGCTCCCGCTCGACCGTCTGCAGACGCAGCGCATACTGCCCGGCGGCGGCGCGATTGCCCAGCTTCAGGTTCGCGGCCGTCTTGGCCCGCAAGTCGGCTTCGTCGGCCTCAAGCTTGCGAATCTGCCCGATCAGCCGCTCCACCATGCCCGCGTGCGAGGCCAGACCCACATTGAACTTGCCCATATGCTTGCGCAGGTTCTCCTGTTCCACTTCGAGCAACGCCTCCGGATTCCTGCGCTCGACACCGGAGACGAACAAACCGAAAAAGCCTCTGAACAGGTTCCCGATACGACGAAACATACGTCCTCCTTATCCCCGACAAAACTGCTCAACAAGGCCGTGCAGTCCAGCATACAGCTTGCCCCTCAAGCTATTCGTATTCACGGATCCGCGGCGTGAACCCAAGAAAGATCAGCACGGCGATCACGATCAGCGTTACCGACGCCTTCATCTCGCCGGACTGCAACCCGCCCAAGCCACTCTGGACGGACTGGTCGAAGGCAGTCTGGTTGATCGAAAGAGTCTTTTCAAGCGAGCGATCAAACAGCTCGAAGGCTGCTCCGGATTGCCCTGGCTCCACACCGAGACAGAGGTCGAGCGCCTGCTTGAACTGTCCGTTCCGCTCCAGCCGATCGACCTCCGCATCCGTGCTCACATATTTCTCGAAATCGTCGAACGTCGCCAACGCCGCGTCCCGCTCCCCCGTAAAGGTGATGTTGTTCAACTCGTCGGCCAGGTAGCCGGAGAGCCCGCGCACACGGCCGCCGCTTCCCAGCTGCGCCACCACCTGCGGCGCCGTCTCGGACGGAGGCAGCCCCGCCAGCGCCCCGGCGTTCTTCGTGAACAGGCCTTGGTCGAAGGCCGCGCGGGCCGGCTCGTAGAGTGAGCGGCTCTCGTCGCTCTTGGCCTCATAGGCCAGCGCCCGCGCGCGCCACAGCGCATGGATCGACGTAAACGCGTCCTCCTTCGCGATTTTCAGCTCGCTTTGCTCTCCGCCCATCGCCGCCAGCGCCCATAGGCTCAGCCCAAGCAGAAGCAGCGTCGCCAGCAGCAGCAGCGGGTTGAAGGTGCGCCGCGTACGCCGGCTCAGGAAGATCTGCACAATCACCATCGCCGCCAGCGCCAGCAGCGCCGTGAGCAGCACAAACGCTCTCGCCGCAAACGACGTCGTCGCCTGCCGGCTGTAGGTGCGCTCCAGCACGTCATGATTAGCCTGGTCCAACGCATCGGCCGCCGGAAGCAGCGTCTCGTCGAGCAGCCTCGCCGCCGCGCGATACTCTTCCGCCGCCTCCGGCCGCCGGGCTTGGTGGTCGTCCCGCGATTTCTGGATCAAGCGCTCGTAGGTCCCCATGCCGATCTCGAGCGTCTCAATCGGCGCCCGCTCCGACTCCCCATAGGTGATGTTCTCGGCCGCCGCAATCAACGCTCGCGCGGCCTCCACGCGCTTCGCTTCATAGGCCCGAACAATCCCGGCCTCAGCCCCCGGCGGCAACAGAAGCTCATCCACCGCATCCGCGTCCATATCCGCCAGCGCGGCTTTGATGCGTTGCGCCGCGATCATGCTGGGCGCCGCATCCCTGCCCACCGTCTTCATCGCCGCGCGATGCACGCCCACGCCCACCAGAATCGCGATCAGCAGCAGCGCCACGCACACCAGCAACGCCGCCCGGCCGGCCTTCAGCATCTCGAGCGTATTCCATGACCGGACAGGCGCGGCAGGAACCGGAATCATCGTCGCCATCGGGCTCTCCTCAAGGAATCGCTCGTACAGTCATGCAGGTCCAGTGTCCCAGCGCAATCCGGTCTCCATCCGCCAGCCGCTGATCCGTCATCGGCGGCACCTCGACGCCGTTCAGCCGCGTCCCGTTGGCCGAGCCGATGTCCCGCAATACCAGACCACCGGCGGAGTCGCGCTGCAGCAACAGATGCCGATGCGACACCGCATCGTCCCAGAACACCGCGATCTCCGGAAAGATCGCCCGCGCCTCACTCTTGCGCCCGACCAAGTTGGCTGCCGCCTCCAGAGCAAAGGTAAACGGGCCGATCCCCACCGGAACCTCCGGGCTGCCCGGCTCCCGCAATACCGGATCGACCGACACCACCACCTCCCACGCCGTGGCAGCCGCGGGCGGCGCGTCCTCCGCCTCTGCAGCCGGAGGCACGGCAGGCACCGGCAACTCCCCCCGCGCGCCCGTCACGAAGTTGAAGCCGCAGATCTCGCAAAACACCACATCCCGCGGCTCGCGCGCGACTCCGCACTCCGGACAAGTCTCCGCGGAACCAAGCGCCACCGGCGGCGCGCTCGACTCGATGGGCAGCACCGCGCCCTCCAGCTTCGCGCCGCACTCGGAACAGTAATCCGCTTCGGTCGACGTATGCCCCTTCGGACAGATACAAGCCTCCATGGTTCCTCTCATCCCGCGCTCTTCACAATGCGTGCCGTCTTGGTCGATCGTGTCTCGAGCGCCATCGCATCTTCCTTCGCCACGCCGCCCTTCAGCCGCACGGTTCCCTTCTCCGCGTCGTCCACATCCACCACCCGCCGCAGCAGCTTCGCCGTGGCCTCATTGCCGGAGTCGTGCGCCAGCTTGACCGCCTTACCCAGCAGCACCGTCGCCCTTTCCGCATCGCCCTGCGCCCGCGCATCCAGGCCCTCCTGGATCGACGCCGCCAGCTCCGCCTGCCCCGTGTAGTGCGCCACCACGTTGTTGATCTTGGTCGACTTGCCCTCGTCGTCGGTCCATATAGCCAGTACGCGCGCCTCGGCAACTTTGTTCTCGACACCCGCCTCGCTGTACACCAGGCTCGCCCGCCCTGCGAGCACCTCGTCGCCCACAGCGCCCGGCGCCACCTCAATGCAGAAGTGGAAGTCGCGCGACTCGCCCTTGGCCCACGCGCCGGTCGGGTACTCACGCATCTGCGGCTTGATCTCCCGCGCCCGTCCCGTCAGGTCGACGATCGCCGGACTCACCTCCTTGCAGAACTTCACCCGCGCCCCCTGCGGCGTCCACAGCCGCAGCGAAACGTCGCTCACCGTCTTGCTCAGCGCCTTCGCGAGAATCGCCCGGAAGTCCGTGTCGATCAATGCCGGCGAAGGAATGATGTCGGTCGTGCCCAGCAGCCGACCCGCAACCCGCCGCAGCTGCTCCACCTGCCAGTCCGTCCCGACCCCCCGGCAGTCGCATTGGAAGACGCCCTCGCACTGCGTCAGTGCGGCCTCAAGCGCCGTCCCATCCGTCAGGTCGTTCTGCCCGTCCGTCAGCAGCAGCGCCTGCCGAATCCCGCCGCCCGATCCCCGAAACTGGTCGAGAGCCGCCCGCAGCCACCACGAAATTCGCGTTCCGCCGCTCGCCCGGATCGCATGGATGGCCGCATACGCCCGCTGCTTCGCCGCCGGGTCCGCCCGCGCCACCGGACAGATCAGGTTCGCCTGATCCGCACCGGTAACGATAAAGAAGCTTGAATCCGCCGGCAGCAGCTCCACCAGCTTGCCCAGCGCCGCCTTCGCCGCAACGATCTTACCGCCCTCCATCGACCCCGACACATCGCACAAAATCCCAAACAAACGCGGTGCCGCGACGGTCGCTGTCTCCTCGCCTGCGGTCACGGTCATGATCGCATGCACCTCGCCCGTACCCGCGGGAAGGTACTCGTTCTGAAACGTCTCCGCCCGAAAATCCCCTGCCATGCCGTCTCCTCTTTCCAAGCTTCTTGAAACTCACCCTAACCGCAGCACAACCACCGTAACGTTGTCCTGACCGCCTCGCTCATTCGCAAACCGCACCAACCCATTCGCCACCGCCAACGCCTCTCCCTGCCCAAGCTCCCGCAGCAGCTCACCCATCGCCTCCTCCGTCGACGCATAGTTCCACAAGCCATCGCTGCACAGCACCAAAATTCCAGGTCCAGCCACGGCCACGCGCACCACCTCCGGCGTAGACGCCTCTCCCGCATCCGCCCCCACCCAGCGCGTGATCGCGTGCGCCTGCGGTGACCGCCGAGCCTGCTCCACCGTGACCTGCCCGCTCGCAACCACCTCGTTCAGCCAAGAGTGATCCCGCGTCAGCGCCCGTGCGCCCGCCGCATCCACCCAGTACGCGCGGCTGTCCCCCACCCAGCCCACCGTCGCCTCGCCGTCCCGCACCAGCGCCGCCACCACCGTCGTCGATGGAGGATTCCCGCCTCCCACCCGCGCCGTACGAGCCACCAGACTCGCCTCCCCCGCGGCAATCGCCCGCCGCAGCACCGTCTCCGGCTCGGCAATCGACGCACCCTGCAACGCCTCCGCCAGCACCGCCACTACCCCTTCCACCACCGCCGCCGATGCCGTCTCCGAGCTCTGCGAAGTCGACACGCCATCGCACACCACCAGCCCATACCCACCCTCGCCCGCGCATATGCCGAAGCGATCCTCGTTGCGCTCGTGCCTCTGTCCGCGGTCGCTCACCCCCGCACACTCCGCCGAAAGCGCCTCCTCCACATGGTCGCTCGCCGGCCGTCTTACCCTCCGGCCGCAGCGCAGGCAGAACCCATCTTCATCCACCTCGTCGCACAGGCAGGCCGTGCCTTCCGCGGCCGCGGCATGCAAAGCCGCGCCACAGTTCTCGCAAAAAAGATCATCTTCCGGCACAGCAGCCGCACAAGCGGAACATTGCATTCGAACCACCTCGACCGATCAGATAAGCGTCCGTGGACGCATCTGGTTCGCCTCATCCACCAGCCGCATCCGCTCCTCGCCGCTCGCAAACCGGGCCATCGAGCGCAGCGAGCTCTCCAGGCCCAGCCGCAGCGACTCCTCTTCCATCGGCTGCCCCAGAATCTTCGTGTCCGCACTCGCCGCCACGCCGCGCGTACGCACCTGCTCGACCGCCGCGCCGAAGATCTCCCCACTCACCAGAAACCTGCTCCGCCCCTGCAGCGAAAGGCTTTCGACCAGCGTAGAAGCCGCCGCCAGATCCTCCGCCGCCGGCCTTTCGCGCTCACTCCGGGCCGGATCACTCCGAACCAGCACGCGGGCGGCCTCCACCCGGGAGCGCAGATAAAGCGACGAAGATTGGGGGATCCGGCCCAACGCCGCGACGGCCGCCTTGCGGTCGCCGCCCGCGTCATGGCAGCGAGCCAGCCCAAAGACCGCGGAGACGAAGCCCGGATCGGTGCTCGAGACCAGCTCGTACATCTTCGTCGCGACGGCGAGCTCACCGTTGAGCTCCGCCGCCAGACCCAGCGCCAGCTTCGGCGCAACTTCGCCCGGCAGGTCGAAGTACACCTGGTCGAAGAGCCGGCGCGCCTCGCCTGCACTCGCCTGGGCAAGCTTTATCCGCGCCTGGAACCAGAGCACTCGCCAATCCCACGGATCTTCTTCGGCCAGCTTACGCAGCAGCTCTTCCGCCTCGGGGAACACCCCCGTATCGCACAACGTAGACGCCAGCCGCAGGCGGGCCTCGCGCGACTTCCCAAACTGCTTGCAGGCGAGCCGCAGCGCCTCGACCCGCTTGTCTCCATCCGCCACGCTGATCGCGCTGCTGACGGCCTGGGCACCCGGATCTTCGAGGTCCAGCGTAGGCACGGGAAGCTGGCGATGGTCGGGCCGCACGGGTTCGATCTCGCTCCCCGCGTCGAGCGTCAGCAGGTCGGCGCCGAAGTCGAGGCTCGTGCCTGAGCGGGGCGTTCCGGTCTCGACCGCCACCACCTCGCGGAGCACGCCGAGCAACTGCTCAGTCATCTCATCCGCGGTGGTAAAGCGGTCGTCCGCCTTTTCGGCAGTCGCCTTCAGCAGGAAACGATACAGCGACTCCTGCCCGGCAAATCGAGGCTCCTCCTGTGGGCTAGGGAGGGTATACCGGTGCTCCTTCCCGAAGCCGCGAATTTCGGTCAGCAGGACGGCCAGCGAACGGCCGATCGTGTACAGGTCGGAGGCCCTGGTCGGACCTTCCCCAGCTTCGGGCGCGCTATAGCCCACCGTGCCGTAGATGTCGCCCTTGGCGTCGTCCATCCGGCGCACGCCGCCCATGTCGATCAGCTTGACGTCGTCTTTCTCAAGCATCACGTTGTCCGGCTTGAAGTCGCAGAACACCAGTCCCAGCCGATGCAGATACGAAAATGCCGGAAGAATGCGGTGAATGTATGCAATGGCCTCAGCTACAGGTAGCGGTCCTCGCTCCTGGCGAATCTGCTTGAGGGTCTTGCCGCTCACGTACTCCATCACGATGAAGCCTTCGGTGCCGGACTGCACGAAGTTATAGATCCCAACGATATTCGGATGCTTGACGGCGGCCAGGAACTGGCGCTCGGCGACCGCCACCGACGCGGCAGACTCATCCTGCGTGTTCAGCAAGCCCTTCAAGACGACATATCTGGACAACATGGTGTCGAACCCGAGATAGATCCAGCCGAGGCCGCCGAAGGCGATGGGTCCTTTGACCAGGTACTGACCGGCCACGACATAGCCAGGCTTCAGGCCGGGAACGAAGCTATACTTCATCCCGCACTTGCCGCAAAATCCTGCCTCCCGCCGGAGTGGTGCCTCGCAGCGAGGGCAAAAGCGCTTGCGCTCCGGCACCACGGGTTCAAGCAAGACGGCGCGTTCCGGATCGGCAGACGGAAGGTCCGGTAGCGTGATCAGACCCGCGCCCAGTTGCTTCCGGCTGGCGCGCGAGGTGGAGTGACTTATACGCCGCGAACCAGTAGCCGAGCGGCTCACTGGCGAAGTGCCCGTTCCTGTCGTCACGCGGGACGAGGTCGGGGCGCCGAGAGCAGGGCCTGTGGGAGCGGACCCGGTCAGAGCGCTCGCGGCCACAGGGATTGCGGCGCGCTTTGCCTCAGCAAGTCCGCAGACGTTGCAGTATCCATCCTCGATGACCCCGGCACATCCTCGCTGACGGCAGGCAGCTTCGTTCATCGCGGCCTCTCCTTCTCGCTTAGCCCCACGCGCCTGCTCCCACTGACCCGTTGCTCGTAGGCGCGGACCGCCGCCGTTGCCACCTCCAGGTCGGTTGGACGGGCGTAAAGCAGCGCCTCCGCCTGCGCGGCCAAGGCGGTCACCTGCCCGTCCTCTGCAAGACCGAAGATGCGCGCTTTGGCCCGAAGTGCCTCCAATCGGCCGCGCAGCTCAGCGCGCAAGTCACACATGCCTCGGCTGGCCGCGTGACTTTCCCGGTTCTGGGCCAGGCAGGAGTCAAGCGAAGCCCACCAGTTGCGCAGACCTACCTTGACGGCATCCAGAAGTCCCTCCCCGAGTCTCTTCTCCAACCGCTCCAGCCACACACGGAGCTCCGCTTGCTTTTCAACGGGCGCAAGGAGCGGCACACGGTCCCCACCCACGATCTTGGTCCGAGCTTCGGCCATGGCCTCTTGCGCCTCCCGAAAGGTGGTTCCCAGGAGCTCCAGTTGCACCTGTGCCTCTCTCATTTGCTGATGCAGAGCGTCCGCCTGGGCAGCCAGGTCGGCCAGACGGCCCAGCACGGGCAAGAGCTGCGCTTCGAAATCCTGAGTCGCCCCGAAAGGATCGGACCCGACTTTCGCGCGAAGTTCCTCAAGCAGTGCGGAGGCACTCTTCCACTCAGCCGCCGCACGGGGCCCAAGTGCCCACGATTGCGTGCCAGACTGCACGCCAAATCGGGCCAGCTTCCTATCCGCGTCCTCGACCGCTAACGCCATCTGTTTCCACGCCGCATCCACCGTCAGCACCGCATCCCGCGCCGCGACGAAGGTTCTGGACATGATCTGCAGCAACTCCTCTGGCGAGAAGCACTCTGCGCGCTGCACCCCGCTTAAGAGCGTCTTCTGGTCCAGCGGCAGGTCGAGCGATGGAAGCCGGATCGTGCGCTCACCCAGCAGCCTGCGGATCTTGAGCGCCTTCGCCTCACCTCCGAACAGGGCAGGCAGACTCGCCCGCACTTGGCCCGCTCGAGCGATGACCTCATGCAGCAGGCCGAAGTGCTGAAAGATGGTCAGCATCGCGCCCAGGGAAGGTTCCACTCGCGAAGCCGTAGTACCCGTGAGTTGCAGCTTTGCAGTCCCACCCGAGCCGGTCAGCAGCTGGTAGGTCGAATCCGCCTGGAGCTCCAGCAGGTTGTTGGCGATCGCCGCCAGCCGGTTATTCCATTCGGCCAGGGCGCTGTCGATTTCCTGTAACTTCATGCGTGTGCCTGCGGCGCTGGCGCTCTGAGTGGTCGCAAGCAAATCTTATCAAGGCCTCCGAAGGGGAGAGTACGCAGCAGCAACCTTAGAGGTTCCCTGCTCTCCCTCAGCGCGTCACCGCCGCTCCAGCACCAGCGGCACCCCACGCTTCGGACGCAGGTTCACCGACGTCGTCATCGGCAGCTCCTCTGGGGCCCCCGGCACCGGCCCAAGCCGCCACTCCCGCGCAATCGTCGCCAGCACAAACACCCCCTCCATCCACGCCAGCGCCTCGCCAATACACTGTCGCGACCCACCCCCAAACGGAAAGTACGCAAACTTCGGCCGCCCGCCCTTCCCTTCCTCCTCAAACCGCGTCGGCTCAAACCTCTCCGGATCCCTCCAGAACCGCGCATCCCGATGCACCACCACCTGCGGAGCCAGCAGCATCGCCCCCGCCGGAATCGTGAACCCGCGCACCTGGTACGGCTCCGGCCCCGCGCTCCGCCCCAGCACCCACACCGTCGGATACAGCCGCATCGCCTCCGCAAAGACCATGTACGCGTAGCGCAGCTTCGGATAATCCTCCGCCGTCGGCCGCCGCGCCCCCAGCACCCCCACCGCCTCCTCCCGCAGACGCTCCTGGATCTCCGGATGCCTCGCCAGCATCCACAACGTAAAGCTCAGCGCATTGGCCGTCGTCTCGTGCCCCGCCAGCATCACCGTCAGGCACTCATCCCGCACCTGCTTGTCGGACATCCCACCCGTCCCCTCCGTGTCCTCGCTCTCCAACAGCATCGAGAGCAGGTCCCCGCGATCCCCCGGACTCCGCCGCCGCTCCGCAATCATCCCGTACAGAATCGCGTCCAGCGCCGCAATCCCCTGCTGCACCTTCAACATCGGCCCAAACTGAAGCTTCTGCAGCTGCTCAATCAGCGCCTGCGGAACATACCCCGGGGGCGGCGTAATCATAAACGCGCTCACCGCCGCCGCAATCGCCCGCGCCTCCGCCTCGCTGTCGATGTCGAACAGGCACTTGCCCACAATCCGCAGCGCCACCAGCAGCATCTGCGGATGCACGTCGAGCGTCCCCGCCTGCCAGCGCCCCGTAATCTCCGCCGCGTACTGCGCAATCACCTCGCCGTACGCAGCAATCCGCTGGCGATGAAACGCCGGAGCCGCCAGCCGTCGCTGCCGCATATGCAGAGGCTCTTCGCTCGTCAGCAAGCCGTCCCCCAGCACCGACCGCGCCCGCTGCATCACTAGCGCCCGCCGATTGCGCCGCTCGTTATCGACCATCAGCTCCTGGATCAGCGCCGGATGGTTGAACTGGTACACATGCCCTTCAAACGCCCGAAAGTGCACCAGGTCCCCATACCGCCGCGCATTCTCAGTCAAAAACTCCACCGGATTCTGCCGAAACATTTGCCCCGTCAGCAGCCGCGGAAGCATCCGTGGCCCCGGCGGATACACCGCCCCAGCCGCAGCGCGAATCTCTGGTTCCGTAGTCATGACCCCATGGTAAGCGCGCTTTTCCCCACTGCTTTGATAACATCGACGCCGCTCTCATCAGTGTGGAACCAACACAGAACCTTCGTAATGCAAAAATCCACGTATCTCTGCACTCGATCTGAGAGCAAAAAGCTTTCCTTCAGAGACTAGACCCAGTTCGCGGCAGACGCCGATGCAGCAACCTGGGCCGACACCGATGGCCGTAGGATCCAGGTTGCCGGAAACCAGACTTTACGGGACAAGCGCTTTGCGGAGAGTATCCTCCAGAAATGCCCTTACAAAGCACTCACGGAAGCAGTTTTCGCCTTTTTGCGCTCACCGCCTGGTGCGTCATGGTGTGCCCTATGGCACTGGCGCAGGTGGACCTCTCGAATTGGCCCCAGGTTCGAATCGGCGTAACTGCGATTGATGCGAGCGGGCACATGTCTTCTGATCTCAAGAGCACAATGTTGGACGTGCAAGAAGAAGGACATCAGTCTGCGGTTCAGACTATTCAGCCGGATACAGGGCCGCAGAGTATATGCGTTCTTGTCGATACCTCTTCCTCCTCGAAGGGCTCTCTTTCCTTGGTCAAGTCTTCTGTATTGCGACTACTAGAGCAACTTCCTCCGCAAGATGAAGTTTGCCTTGCCATGTTCGATGTGAAATTGGCCTTGTTGCAGCGGTTGACTATGAATCGCGATCAACTCCCGTCTCTCGTGGCCGGTATGAAAGCCGGTGGCGGGACTGCGCTGTATAACTCGCTTTCGTCCCTCAGTAGTGAGATGGTCGAGCACGCTCACAATTTGAACCAATCCATCATCTTGTTTTCAGATGGCGATGACAATTACTCGCGTGAGAGTGAGCCAGTCTTCGTCAGCCAACTGGAAAAAAGCGGCGGTCCCGTCATTTATATGATTAATCTTCCCGCGAGGAGTCTTTTCCATCCAAAGGCACGCCCCCTTCCGTCGTATGTCCAGGCGCTTGGCGGCCTCGCGCTGGTCCCCCACTCGCCCTCCGATCTAGCTCAGTCCGTGGACCAAATCCTGGAGGTGCTGAGGAGCCGCTACTCAATGACCTATGTCAGTCCACAGCATGAGAAAAACGGTAGTATCCGGCACATTCGGATAAACGTCCGAGGTGCAAACAAGATGGCGGTTCATGCGCCGGACGGGTACTATGCACCTTCGCAGTAGTTGAGGTATCAAGGGTCAGACCTCGCTCGGAAGCGGCGTTTTCGGAGACGATCCTAGTTGTTCTCGCTACCCACGCCCCCCACCCCCACTGGCAAGCAAAACCCCCGCTCTCTTATACTCATACCTGACCATGGCCAAGCAAGAATTCCAAACCGAAGTCAATCAGCTCCTCCAGCTGATCATCCACTCCCTCTACTCGAACCCCGAGATCTTCCTCCGCGAACTCATCTCGAACTCCTCCGACGCGCTCGATAAGCTCCGCCACCTCACCCTCACCGACGACCTCTACAAAGCCCTCCCCTTTGACCCACGCATCGAGCTCGAACTCAACGAAGAGCAAAAAACCCTCACCCTCGCCGACACCGGCATCGGCATGAGCGAGGAAGACCTCGTCTCGAACCTCGGCACCATCGCCCGCTCCGGAACCAAAAACTTCCTCTCCCAGCTCTCCGGCGACGCCCGCAAAGACTCCAACCTCATCGGCCAGTTCGGCGTCGGTTTCTACAGCGTCTTCATGGTCGCCGACAAGGTCGAAGTCGTCTCCCGCCGCGCCGGCACCGAACAGGCCTGGCGCTGGACCAGCGACGGCAAAACCGGCTTCGACATCGAGCCCGCCGAACGCGAAGTCGCCGGAACCACCGTCCTCATCCACTTCAACGACGAAGGCGCCCAGTACGCCAACAGCTGGCGCCTGCAGGAGATCGTCAAGAAGTACTCCAACCACATCGCCTTCCCCATCTTCCTCACCTACGACAAAAGCGAGTGGAACGCCGAAGAGAAGAAATCCGACAAGGTCCGCGTCACCGAGCAGGTCAACGCCGCCAGCGCGCTCTGGCGTCGACCCAAGTCCGAGCTCACCGACGACGACTACAAAGAGCTCTACAAATCCCTCTCCGGCGACAGCGAAGACCCGCTCTTCTGGTTCCACACCAAGGCCGAAGGCAGCCTCGAATACACCACCCTCTTCTACATCCCGGCCAAGGCCCCGCTCGACCTCTACCAGGCCGAGTACAAGGTAGGCGTCAAGCTCTACGTCAAGCGCGTCTTCATCCTGGACGATGCCAAGGAGCTCCTGCCCGCCTACCTGCGCTTCGTCCGCGGTATCATCGACAGCGAAGACCTTCCGCTCAACGTCAGCCGCGAGATCCTGCAGCAGAATCGCGTCCTCACCAGCATCCGCACCGCCAGCGTCAAGAAGATCCTCTCCGAACTGAAAAGCATCGCAGAGAAGCAGCCCGAGCTCTACCTCACCTTCATCACCCAGTACAACCGGCCCCTCAAGGAAGGTCTCTACGGCGACTACGCGAACCGCGAGACCCTGCTCGACTTGGTCCGCTTCAAGTCCACCGCCGTCGAAGGCCTCACCAGCCTCGCCGACGCCAAGGGCCGCATGAAGGAAGGCCAGAAGAGCCTCTACTCCATCACCGGAGGCTCCGAGTCCCTCCTCCGCACCTCGCCTCTGCTCGAGATCTACAAGAAGAAGGGCTTCGAAGTCCTCCTCCTCGATGACGAGATCGACGAGATCGTCTTCTCCGGCATCGACCAGTACGGCGAAACCAACCTGAAGTCCGTCGGCAAAGCCTCCACCAGCGAAGACCTCGCCGGCGACGATGCCTCCGAGCCCGAAAAGGCCGAGGCCCTCAAGCCTCTGCTCGACAAACTCAAAGCCACCCTGGGCGACCGCGTCAAGGACGTCCGAGCCTCCGTCCGTCTCGCCGAGAGCCCCTCCTGCATCGTCTTCGAGGAGGAAGAGCCCTCGCTCCAGATGCAGCAGATGCTCCGCGCCATGGGCCAGAAGGACATTCCCGCCCCCAAGCCCACCTTCGAGATCAACCCCGACCACGAGATCATCCAAAAGCTGCTCGCCCGCTCCGACAACAGCCTCACCGAGGACGCCGCCTGGCTGCTCTTCGACCAGGCGCTGCTGATGGAAGGCATCCCCCTCCAGAACCCGGCCAGCTTCGTGCAGCGGCTGAACCACGTCCTCACCCTCTCGGTCTAGCCACACACTCACCTTGCCATCAAGACAAAGCCGTCCTTACCGAAAGTTCGAAGGACGGTTACTTTTGTTTGATCCTGTTGGCGGTAACAGTAACTCCTCCTGACTCGTCCTTGCTGGAGGGCGAGACAACACCCGATTTTTGTCTCATTTTGGGTCAGAACACCGGAATCGATGCCTCTCCTCTCGCACGAGCAACTATCCGCTCGCATCTTAGTTAAGGAGAGAGTTCGGAGAGTCTCGCTGCTTTCCATGAGCGGTTTCCGTGGAGGCGTTCCAACGATGAAGTCTTTGCACCTTTTGCCTGTAGGCCTATGTCTGCTCTCCTCGGCTGGCCTCCAGGGGCAGGCCGTATATGCCGCAAACCGAAACTCCGTCCAGGTCGGTCTCGGCTTTACCCTCGCCGCCCCCGACTATGGAGAAAGATACATCCAGGGCCTCTCTTTGTTCGGCGACCTCGGCTTGCCGCGCCGCTTCTCGCTTGAAGGCGACATCCACTATGTCAGCCTGCGTACCCCCACCGACATCGGCGAAAATACCTTTCTTCTCGGCCCGCGCTACACCGTCCTCCATCAGGACCGGTTCAACGCCTACATTAAGGGCATGGGCGGCATCGGCCGCTTCGTCTACCAGCTCGGCTACTTCCAGCAGCCGCACACGGACACCTTCACCGCCCTCAGCTTCGGCGCCGGCATGGAGTACCGCGCCAGCCGCCACGTTAATGTCCGGGCCATCGACATCGAAGCCCAGAAGTGGCCCAACTACAGCCCTCACACCCTCAGCCCCTTCGTCATCACCTTCGGCGTCGCCTACGTACCCTAACTAACACCCTACCCGCCGCCGTCCGCCCAGCAGCTTCACCTTCCGCCCCACCGGGGCCTCCGCCGCCTGCCCAGCCGCCGCCACCCAGGGCTGGCATCCCGGGCACCAGTAGGTCGACCGCGCCTGCTCCCCTTGCTTCCGCATCTCCACCTGCGCCCCGCACCGCCGGCACTCCTGCCCTTGCCGCCCATACACCCACAGCCGCTCGCTGCGGTCGCTCGCCCCCGTCGTCCGCCGGTTGCCCGAATACGTCACGATTCCATCCCCCGCCCCATCCAGCACATTCACCTTCATCCACTTGCCGGCCACCTCCGCCATCGTCTCGAGCTCCCGCTCCGTCACCGTCGCCATCGCCCGAAACGGATTCACCCCCGCCGCAAACGCCACTTCGCTTTTGTATACATTGCCCAGCCCCGCCAGCACCCGCTGATTCAGCAGCACTACGGCCACCTCGGCCTCCGGATGCTCCGCCCCGTACGCCCGTAGCCGAGCCACACCAGCATCCACCGTATACGCATCGCCCAGCAGGTCCACGCCCAGCTTGGGAATCTGCGTGTAGCGCTCGAGCGACCGGGCCGTGTGAAACTCCGCCACCGGCACGTTGAACGCCACCGCCTGCCAATCTTCCGTTCGGATCACCGCCCGCATCCGGTCGCGGCCCATCCACCATTTTTCCCCCGTCCGATACAAATGCCACGACCCGCTCATCAGCATATGCGTCATCAGGATCAGGTCGCCGGAAAAGTGCACCAGCAGCCACTTTCCGCGAGCCTCCACCTTCTCCACCACGCGCCCCGCCAACGGAGCCTCATCGTTCACCCGCGCCAGCGGAGCCAGCCCCGTCTCAAACCCTGTACACACCTTGCCGCCAATCGCCCGCTGCATGGCCCGAGCCGACCGATAAATCGTATCCCCTTCCGGCATCGCCCCTCACTCTCGCCTCTCACTCTACCAACCCTCTGTGCCCCTCTGTGCCCCCTCCGTGTTCTCTGTGCTCGTCTTTTTCCCTTCCCGGGAACAAATCTCCTCCCGCCACGGTCTAACCACCCAGCCCTTCAGGAGAAGACCCCGTGCGCCCCCTAGTCCCCCTCGCGACGCTAGTCCTAGTCACCTCCGCGCAAGCCCAATCCCGCCAGCCCAAACCCGCACCTACCACTACCCAGCTCCCCATCACCCGCGTCGCCCTCTACAAGAACGGTGTCGGCTTCTTCGAGCACGCCGGCCGCGTCCTCGGCGACCAGTCCGTCACCATCGACTTCACCTCCGCCCAGCTCAATGACGTCCTCCAATCTCTCACCGCCCTCGACCTCTCCGGCGGCCGCATCTCCGGAGCCGGCTACAACTCCACCACGCCGCTCGACCAGCAGCTCAAAACCCTTCCTCTCGCCCTCTCCACCGATCCCTCCGACGTCAACTTCTACAACGCCATCCGCGGAGCCCGCGTCCAGGTCACCGGGCCTGGCCTCTCGATGACTGGCCGTCTCCTCGCCATCGACCTCCGCGCACAAACCCGCAAGAACCCCGACTCCTCCACCGACGAAATGGGTAACCGCCGTTTCCTCACCGTAGTCTCCGACTCCGGCGCCGTCCGCACCTTCGAGCTCACCTCTGCCACCTCCGTCCTCCTTCTCGACACCGCCCTCCACACCGACGTCACCCGCTACCTCGAGCTCCTCGCCAGTACCCGCAACCAGGGCCTCCGCCACCTCACCCTGCTCGACCGCGGAACCGGTGCCCGCGACCTCCGCGTTTCCTACATCTCCGAGGTCCCCGTCTGGAAATCCACTTACCGCATCCTGTTTTCCAGTTCCAGTCCCGACGCCAAGTCCGACCAGACCGCCACCCTCCAGGGCTGGTCCGTCGTCGACAACACCACCGGCTCGGACTGGATCAACGTCCACCTCGACCTCATCGCCGGAGCCCCGCAATCCTTCCTCCAGCCCCTCTCCACCCCCTACTACGCCCGCCGCCCCGAAATTCCCCTTCCCGCCGAGGCCCAGCTCACCCCCCAGACCCACGAGTCCGGCGACGCGACAGACGCGCTTCAAACACCCACGAAGATTCCTAAGCAGATTCATTTGATGAAGGAAGACGACGCTCAATCTTACGGAGTTATGGCAAACCGCGGCCTATCTCCCATAACCGGTAGAGCAATGAACGTATTAGGAATGGCAGGAGCTTCCGCAGGCAGCGTACTGGGCAGTATCCCCGCAGGCATGGGCAGTGCCCCAACTCCCATCATCAAAGCCGCCCCCATCGACTACGCCCAGGCCGCGCAGGCCTCCCTCACCCCCCAAACCTCTACCTCCGCCTTCGACGACTTCTTTGAATACACCCTCACCGACCCCATCACCATCCGCAAGAACGAGTCCGCCCTCGTCCCCATCCTCCAAACCAAGCTCCCCATCGAGCGCGTAACCCTCTGGTCCCAGCAGCAACCCGTAGCCCTGCGCGCCCTTTGGCTCACCAACAGCTCCACCCTCACCCTCGACCGCGGCTCCTTCGCCATCGTCGAAAACGGCAACTTCGGCGGCGAGGGCCTGCTCGACCCCATCCACCCCGGCGAAAAGCGCCTGCTCTCCTACGCCGCCGACCAGGCCGTTCGCGTCACCGAGTCCGCCTTCAGCAACAACCGCCGCGTCGACCGCCTCCAGATCAGCAAAGGCGTCCTCACCGAAACCTCCACCGACCTGGCCGAGCTCACCTACGACGTCCGCAACGCCGCCCCCGCCCCCCGCACCGTCATCCTCGAGCACCCCCTCCGCCAAGGCTGGGAGCTCACGTCCGAAACCAAGCCCGCCGAGACCACCCCCACCGCCTACCGCTTCCGCCTCGTTGTCCCTCCCGCCCAGACCGGCCACCTCCACGTCGCCGAGCGCCATACCAACTTCGAGTACATCCGCCTCATCGACCGCACCGAAGACCAGCTCCTCCTCCTTCTCCGCAACGCCAAGGCCAATCCCGCCACCCTGGTTGCCCTCCAGCCAGTCTTCGACGCCCACCACGTCGTCCTCGCCCTCGACGACCAGATCCGCGCCCGCGAAGCCGAGATCGCCTCCATCACCGCCGACCAGACCCGCCTCCGCGAAAACATGAAAGCCCTCAAGGGCACCCCCGAAGAGAAAGCTCTCCTCAGCCGCTACACCGGCGAGCTCAACGCCCAGGAAGACCGCCTGAACGCCCTCAACCAGCAGCTCACCCAACTCCGCATTCAGCGCACCGCCGCGGACCAGGACTTCCAGAACAAGCTCCAGTCCGTCACTCTCGATGAAACTCTCTAACTTGCCACTCGATTTGAGAACAGGCCTTCACGGAGTCACGGCGGATGCCCGGGTCGCGGTGCGTACCCGCGGAGTCAGGCCCTGGTGTGCGGCAGTCAGCAACGCGCCCTGCGGCGTGTCTTCGGAGAGCTCCCAGATCATCAGACCGCCGAGCTCATGCTCAAGCGCGTAGGCGGCCTTGGCCTGGATGCTGACCGGATCATCGAAAGTCCAGAAGGCATCCCCGTCAAAGAGCCAGGGAGTTTCAGAGCGCGGGTCGCGGTAGACTCTGGAACCGGCGATGAGGGACTGGATGTAGCGGTAAGGGCGATCGCCGCGAATAGGTGTGCCTTCCTGGAAGACACCGTTGGCTACCTCGGGAACCTGTGTCCAGCCATAACCGTAGAAGGGCACGCCGATCAGGAGCTTAGCGGCCGGAACCCCGGCAGCGAGAAAGGCCTGGACCGAGCCGGCAATGCCTCCGCTGGGAGGTGGACTGGGTGCCGGGGCGCTCGCGGGAAGACTGCCGGCAGGAGCGGCGGCCTCGGCGGAAGGGGTTGTACTTGCAGTGGGATTGGACCCGGTGGGAGCGGGCGTGCGCGCGGGACCGGCTCCGTTTTCCTGCTCCGGGAGAGAGACTCTGTACAGCGGGGCGATGAAGCCGGTCCTCTGCATCCAGGGACCGGCAAAATCGTAGGTCATCAAGCCGATCTCGTCGACCGTGGCGGCAGCCATGGTGAAGTCGACGCCGTCGTACATGCGGGGGCTGGGACCGACCGCGATGGAGAGCTTAAGACCGGGACGGACGAGGTCCATCTGACGGCGCAATTCGGTGAGAAGGTCGAGAAAGTTGGCTGCATCAGCGCCCTGGGGATACTCCCAGTCCACGTCGATGCCATCGAAGAGGCCGGGCGCGCGAATATTGGGTGCGAGATTTCCTTTGAGGAAAAGGTCGACACAGGAAGCGAGGAACGCCTGGCGGTTTTCCGGCCGGGCATCGAAGGCGAAGTCGGCGGCGCGGCCTTCGAGAGAGATGAGCACCTTGAGCCGTGGATAGGCGCTCTTTAGTTCCGCAAGCTGATGAAGATGACCGTGGAAGGGGATAGCGGGATCGTCCGGCTGGCCGTTCACCGAATTGGCCGCGGTGAAGATGTAGTTGAGATCGGCATTCGGGTCGGCAATGGAACAGTGGCCTCCGGTGACAAAGGCCTGGGCGTAGTTGAGCTGATCGAGCATCGCAACCTTGTTGTTCAGGGCGAGATCTTTCAAGGTGTATGGAGGATCGCTATACAAACTCCATTGGCCGAAATACCCGACGAGGAGCGGCTGGTGAACGGGCGTTTGCGCGAAAGCGGAGAAGGTCAGGATCGACACAAGAAGCAGGAACGGCGATTGCTGCATATGGTTGAGACGAGAGCCAGGGCGAGCCGGTCGTGTGTGCGGTTTCATCCGCTGAAGGTCCAGGGATTGATGTCCCTGCGCAGCGAGACGTCCAGCCATTCGCACCTATCACAACGACCTAGGAAGACTTCTCGCCCGGCAAGGTCGTTTAGACTTAAGCAGTGATCTCTCGACGCGCCCTCTCCGGCTGCCTTCTCTTTGTTCTCTCCATGGTGCTGGGCAGCTCTCTCCTCGCGCAGTCCGTCACCGGCATCGTCACCAATCGCACGACCAACAAGCCCTCCGGCAACGACGACGTGGTGCTGCTGCAGCTCGCGCAAGGGATGCAGGAGCTTGCCCGCACCAAGACCGACAATCGCGGCCGCTTCACCATCGCCGTTCCGGCAGACGGCCTGCATCTGCTGCGCGTCACCCACGAGAAAGCGAACTATTTCAAGCCCATCCAGCCCGGCACCCAGTCGGTCGACATCGATGTGTATTCCGCGGCAGCCGAGGTGCCGGGCGTCACCACGGAGGCGGATGTTCTCAGCCTGCAGAGCGAATCCGGCGGCGACGGTCTGAAAGTGGTCGAGCATTTCTTTCTCAAAAACGACTCCGCCCCGCCCCGGACGCTGATGAGCGAGCATCCATTCGAGTTCTATCTGCCCTCCGGCGCAACGATCCTTGGCGCCGCCTCGAAAGCTCCCGGCGGCATGGCCGTCCAGGCCGCGCCGGTGCCCATGGGCGACCCCGACCACTACACCATCCTCTTCCCGATCCGGCCGGGGCAGACCGAGTTCCAGGTCACCTACCACATCAATTACAAGGACTCCTTCACCTTCCATCCGCGTCCTGCGACGCCGATCGACAATCTCGTGTTGATCCTGCCGAAGAGCATGAGCTTCAAGCCCGGCGTTTCGACGCCCTACACCTCGGTGGATGAGGAGCCCGGCGCGCAGACCTATGTGGCCCGGAATGTGCAGCCCTCGCAGCCGCTGGAGTTCACCGTGGGCGGCTCCGGGCAGCTGCCACGCGATAACGGCGCTCCCGGAGCCGGCGCTTCTGCCCCCACCAATGCAAGCTCCGTTCAGGCCGATCCCAACACCGATACCCGCCCCGGCATTGGGCTCGGCACCCCGCTTGACAAGGACTCGCAGCGCGACCCCTGGACCAAATACCGCTGGTGGATCATCGCCGGCGTGGCCCTGGCCTTCGCCGCCGGCGCCGGCTTCATGCTGCGCACGCCAACGCCGGCGCGCGCCGTACTCGCAGCCGGACCCACACTCACCTCCGCCGGCCCCCACGGCGCCTTGCAGATCCTGCGCGACGAGATGTTCTCGCTTGAGACCGATCGCATGACCGGCAAGCTGAGCGACGGCCAGTACAGCAGCCTCAAGGCCGCCTACGACACCGTCCTGAAGCGCACCCTCGACCGCACCGGAGCCGCCTGAGCATGGCCTCCGCCGCCCGCCTGCTGCAGCTGCTTACCTTGACCATTTGGGTCGGCGGTCTCATCTTCTTCGCCTTCATTCTTGCGCCGACGGCCTTTCACACGCTGCCCAGTATCCGGGAGGCCGGCCTGGTGGTCGGTGCCGCCCTGCGCGTCTTCGACCTGGTCGCCGTCGGCTGCGGGGCCGTGTTCCTGCTTGCCACGGCGATCCTCTTCGGCCGCGCGCCCATGCGCATCCGCGGCCGCTATGAGATCGAGTTCCTGCTCGCCGCGGTCATGCTGCTTGCGACCGCGTACATCCAGTGGAACATCCTGCCCGCCATGGAGAGCGACCGCCGGCTCGCGGGCGGAGACATTACGTTTGTGGACGCATCCAACCCCGCCCACATGCACTTCGACAAGCTTCACGCGCGCTCTGAGCGGATCGAGGGCGGCGTCCTGCTGCTTGGGCTGGCCGTAGTTTTTCTGGTATCGCGGGAACAAGCCTCGCGCGAGTACGCGCCGGTCACTGGACCGTCAGCGTAACCGCGACAGTGTGAAGCACCGTCGCTCCGGCCGCCGACGTTCCCGTGCCGCTTACCGTCAGGGTGTAGCTTTGGGCTGCTGTGGCGCGTGCCGAGGCGGTATTCACCCGGTCTCCGCATCCCAGGCCCGCGCCCGCAAGCGCCGTAACTAAAATCGCTAGCCATACGCGGCGGCGGCGCGCCACCAGCACGGCCGGCAGCAGGCACGCATAGATCAAGCCATCCCTCCAGCGCAGCCCCGCTGTCTTCGGCGTCTGGATCGTCAGCGTGAACGTCTGCGCTCCGCTGCCGGGTGGAAGGTATGCCGGACTGAACGACGCTGTGGCTCCCGTCGGCAGCCCGGCCACGGTCAGCTGGATCGGACTCGACAAGCCTCCATTGACCGGTGCCGCCGTAAACGAGAACACCGCGGCCGTTCCTGCCGTCGCCGTGACTGCCGTCGACCCGGCCGCTGCCAGCGCGAAATCCGGAGTGGCGGCCGGGCTTGCCGTGAGTGCCAGGGGTGCGGAGCTGGACCCCAGCAGGTTGCCATCGCCGCTGTAGACTGCCGTCAGCGTCGGCGTTCCCCCGGGCACACTCGACGCAGTCACGGTCGCACTCGGCATCGCAAACGCCGCGCTTCCAGTCGGAGACAGCGGCATGGTCTGCATCACCTGCCCTGCCTCCACCAGTGCAACGGTTCCGGTCGCCGTGCCCGAGGTGGAAGAGGCCACCTGAACCGCGAGGCCGCTCGTCATCGTCACGACCGAGGGCGCTTTGGCAATCGTCACCGCAGCCGCTGCCGCCGTCAGCGTGTAGTTTGCCGCAGCCGAGCCGTTGATCGACGCCGCGATGGGGTACGATCCGGGCGGAGAGAGAGCGTGCGCGGCCGATACCAGCGCCAACGAGACCGATCCTGCCGCCGCATCCCGGGGGAGTTCCCCGTTCAGAATGCCCGTCAGCCCCGGAATTGCCTGGCCGTAGACGAGACTCACCGCGTTCGGCGTCGCCGTCAACGCTGCGGACGCAATCGTCAGGGAAGTCACGCCGCTCTGCGCCGCCGGATGACTCGCATCGCCTGCGTAGGTGGCGCTCAACTGGTGCGATCCGGCCCCTAACCCTCCGAGCGGGAAAACCGCCGCGTTTGCGCTCAGCGATGCCGCGCCCAAAGTCTGGCCGCCTCCATCGAAGAAGGTGACTGTGCCTGTCGCCGGACTCGCCGCCAGTGTTGCCGTGACCGCGCCGGTGCCGTACCCGGTGACGGAAGGCGCCGTTAGCGTTAGCACTCCAGCAGCCGAGGAGCCGATCCCGGCCAGTGTATGGATCACCGCCGACGCATCCACCTGCCGAACCCGCGCGTTGCCGCTGTCGCTCAGCGTCGGCTGCCCGGCTGGATTGACCGCAACGGCGCGGGGCGCATTCAATGAACCCGCCACCGCCGGCCCACCGTCGCCGGCAAACCCCTGCGTTCCGTCGCCGGCCACCGTGCTCATCTGCCCGCTCGCCGCATCCAGCCGCCGAATGCGATGATTCTGCGAATCCACCAGCAGCAAATTGCCCGACGCATCGAGCGCCAGCCCGCGCGGCAGCCGCACCGCCGCCGATGTGCCTGCGCCCGCGTCGCCTGAAAATCCCGCCTGCCCGGTCCCCGCCACCGTCGTGATGACACCCGTCCTGCCATCCACCCGGCGCACCCGCTGGTTATGCGTGTCGCTTAGGTAAAGATCGCCCGCGGAGTCGACCGCCAGGCCCTCCGGCGCATCCAGGCTGGCTGCCATAGCCGGGCCGCCATCCCCGGCATACCCCTGGGTTCCATTGCCGGCCACAGTCGTCAGCAGGCCGGAGGCGTGATCGATCCGCCGGACTAGGTGAGCGCGGCTGTCGGCAAAGAACAGATTGCCCGCGGAATCAAACGCCAGCGCCGCCGGAAGATCGATGGCCGCTCCGGCGGCCGCTGTGCCATCGGGACTCGATCCCGCCGCGCCCGTCCCGGCAAACGTTGTCATGGCGCCTGAAACCGCATCCACCCGCCGGATGCGGTGATTGTGCGAGTCCGCAACGTAAACGTTCCCGCTTGCATCGAGTGCAATCCCCGTCGGCGAATCGAGCAGGGCCGCCGTTGCCGGTCCACCGTCGCCGGCAAAGCCCTGCGTTCCCGTACCGGCGAGCGTAGTCAGCACGCCGGCCGGGGTCACCTTCAAGAGCACGTGCTTGCCCGTATCGGCCAGGTACAGAGTGCCGCTGCTGTCGTAGGCCACCCCGCTCGGCAGCAGTACGGGGACGGTCGTGGCCTGCGTGGCGGGTGCTTGGGCGGCGGCCCATCCCGCACCTGCCCAGGCAAACAAAACGGAGCGCCACAAGCCCAGCAGGGCGGCCCAACGGGACGGGTTTGTCGTGCTCGGCATGCTCCTCAGGTCCAGGCCGCCTACGGGTAGCGGCGATCGTGCCTGGAGTCTACCGAAAACCTTCTCCGCCCCCCATCCCCCGAACAGACCATGTCCCAAAAGAGAACAGTCCTGAGCAAACTCAGGACTGTTCTCGTTCTTCCCCTCTCGGAGGTCTAAGGGATAGTCTGGAATCGTCCGTTTGCAATGCCGGTCGAGTATGGCTGGTATACCGGGACGGCCGCGCCAACCAGCTGCGTCAGGCTGTTTGCATTATTGAGATTGGTTAGCCAAACACTGCCCGCTGAATCGATAATCAGGTTACCGCCATCATTCAGGTAAGTTGTACTCTTTTGGTACCCTCCATTCGTCGCTCCGCTGGGTGAAATCGAGCTTCCAGAGGACGAAACGGCGGCTACAGAGTAAAGGCCTGAGGTCGTATTGGCTGCCCCGTTTACAGCCCATGCGTTAGATGCTCCATCCAGATACAGGCCAACTGGAACGTTTAAACCTCCAGTGTTGGCCGCGGTTGGAAAACCTGACTGAATCGCATAACTACCTCCCGTAGGTTGCAGCACCGTCAAGGTGGAGTTCACGTCTTGCGACGTCACATAAATGGATCCACTTGCGCTTACGTTGACGTTCGCCGATGGAGACGGAACCGTGAAAGGAGTTGAAACAAAGTTATTTAAAAAACTCTGGCCAGGGCCCGCGCTGCTGCCGGAACTCACCTGCACCACACTTCCCGTACCTGTGGCTACCCACACGGCCCCGAACTTGTCTGGGAAAATCCGTGCCGGATTAGGACCGACGATGTTTGAAATTTGGATTGGCGTATTTACCCCTGAGGCCGTCGCACCCTGCTGAATGTAATACACGCTGCCAGTATTGGTTCCATTCTGAGTTGTGATGTACACGTTCCCCGAACCATCTGTCGTTATTGCGTCCGGAAAGAGAACGTTGGGATAGCTTCTCACTGTATTGGTGCTCGGAGTATAGCGGTATACAACTCCGCCACTCGCGTCGGTAGACCAAACATTTCCCGCAATATCGACCTGGGCGCCTCCGGCTGCGTTCCCTGTTAGAGTCACGCAATACTGAGGTACGCCATTCGGGGCTATCGCGGCCAAAGCCCCGTTTGAGCCTGCGTTCGCCACCCAGAGATTCCCGTTACCATCGATGCCAAGATCATACGGATTGGCAAAAAAGCTGCTGCCCGATCCGCAGGTGCTGGTGGACGAATACGAGATGGCAAGCGTCCAGTCGCTGGGCGCGCTGGTGATGGTCGGCTGGTACGGAGCGCCGGTCGCCGGACTCAGATTGTAAAGCGCGGCGAGACTGGCCGGACCTCCATCGCTTGGATTCAGAAACATATAGAGCGCCGCCTGCAATGTATCGGAGGCCGTCGGAAACGTGGCGCTCGGCTGGCTGCTGTAGGCCGCGTTCGGGGCCGCCGCATTGCTGAACAGGGTGGCACAGGATCCACCGGTTCCGGACGCCTGGTTGATGCACGACGAAAGAATGTTCGCGACGGTGTTCAGCTTGGCCGTCTCGGGCGTCGCGGTCACAGTCACCGCGGAGACCCCGGACGCCGATCCCGTCACGGTCGTCGCTCCGTTCGCCATCCCGGTGGCATTGTTGGCCAGCGTCGTAATAGTGTTGAACGCCGCCGCGATCGCCTGGTAGGCGATGCCGATGCCATCGTTGCCGATCTGCTCCGTCGAAGGATTGATGAACTGTCCCACGGCCGCCACCGTAGCCGCCGTGGTTACCTCGGAGATATTCACAAATTGTCCACTCGTAACCTGGCTGCAGAATCCCAGCGGAGCAAGAAAGACCGCTGCCGCGTTGTTAACGGTGTTGCCGCCGGTGCCGGTGGTATTGCCGCCGCGAGAGATCAGATAGAGCAGCGGGTCGGCCCCGGACGGGCACGTATAGCTGGTGCCTGTGCTTGAATAACTTCCACTGGTCTGCTTGGTAAACTGAAACCCTCCGAACGCATCGGTCGTGGACGTCGCGAGCAGCGTGCCCGAGGAGCCCACCCCTGTCTGCCCGACCGTGTAAATCTGCACCGTGGCATTGCTCACCGGCTGCAGGCCGCCGTGCACATGTCCGCCGACGGTCGCTGCCGCCGCAAAGGTGGCCGGATCAGACGCAGTCGTGGCCATCGTGGCGCAACCCGCGGTGAAGATCGCGCTGGACGCGAGAAGGACAACCAAGGGACGGCCGCTCACTCGAACGGATTTCAACTGTCTGGCAATCATGGGTTCATCTCCAGGAACTTTGGCTGCAATGTTGAAACGGACTCCATTAAGCAAGTGGCGATGAGACAAGCGGGACGACGCGCGACAGGATTGTTACGATCCGCATCGTTCACGAAGACAGAAAGAAACTTTAGTACCTGACCGAGCACAAATGTCACTATACCCGCCGGGCTTCAAAGAGTGAAGATATCGTGAAGAAGAACCCTGTAAGCTAGACCGAAAAGCGCCGCCCCACGGAGTCGCTCAACCTATCGAGGAGCCCTATGACCACGTCTCGCATTCTGCCGGTGTCCTTTTTCCTGCTCACGGGAGTGCTGCTCGCATCCGGATGCAAACAGCACCCTGCAGCCGCACCAGCCTCCACCAGCGCCACGGGTGCGCCCGCGCAAGCTGCCGGTGTGCGCAACTCCGATGGCTCGATCACCAATCCCGACGGCTCGGTCACCTATCCTGCCGGAAGCTCGGTCGCCCAAAGTATCGACGGCTCCGCCGCGGCCCCGGCGCAAGCGCCTAGCGCACCATCGGCAGCCGCACCCCCACCCGCTGCCCAGGCGCCCGCGCCGGCGCCCGCTCCGTTGGTCGTTCCGGTGCACACCGCGGTTGCCGTCCGGATCACAACCGGCCTTGCCGCCAGCCGCAACGAAGTGGGCGACCGCTGGACCGGCGTGCTTGGGTCGCCTATCTCGGTTCACGGCACAGAGGTCTTCCGTGCCGGAACTCCGGTCTCCGGCGAGGTCGTCTCTTCTAAAGGCAAAGGACGCTTCAAGGGCGCAGGCGATCTCGGCATCTCCGTCACCGAGATCGGCCGCGACCACGTCGAGACCAGCGTCTATGAAAAAGAAGCCAAAGGCCGCGGAAAACGCACGGCCGGCTTCATCGGCGGAGGCGCGGGCCTCGGAGCCCTGATTGGCGGTCTCGCCGGTGGCGGCAAGGGTGCGCTGATCGGCAGCCTCGCCGGCGCCGGCGGAGGCACCGCGGCAGGAGCCTACACCGGTAACCGCGACGTAACCATTCCGTCGGAATCCGTGATTACCTTCCGCCTCACCCAGTCGCTGCGGCGCTAATTTCCCCGGTGCGGGAGCCGCGCATGCCGGTGCGGGAGCCGCGCATGCCGGTGCGGGAGCCGCGCATGCCGGTGCGGGAGCCGCGCGTGCCTGCGCGGTTCCCACCGTACACTTTAGGGATGCGCCTCACCCCTGTCTTCCTCTTGTCGGCCACCGACCCGGCTCACTTCCCTACCGCGGCAAAGACCGCGGATGCGCCTGAAATCGCTTTTCTGGGACGGTCCAATGTGGGCAAGAGCTCTCTGCTCAACGCGCTGCTCGGCTCAAAGCAGGCCCACACTTCATCCACCCCGGGCCGCACCCGCGCCATTAACTTCTTCGCCTTGCACGAGGGCGCAGGCGACCGCCGCAAGCCACGCCCAACGCTCATCTTCGCCGACCTGCCCGGCTACGGCTACGCCAAGATCTCGAAGTCCATCTCCGCCGAGTGGCCCAAATTCATCGAGCCATACCTGGTCGAACGCGAGACCCTGGCCCTCGCTCTCTGCCTGGTCGACACTAACATCCCCCCACAAGCCAGCGACACCACCCTGATTCGCTTCTTCAAGCAGATTCAGAGGCCGTATCTGGTCGTCGGCACCAAATCCGACCGAGTCGGCCAGAGCCAACTCCAGAAATCCCTCGCCGCCCTGCGAGAGGCGCACGAGATCACCGAGGTTCTGCCGGTAAGCGCCGAGAAAGGCACCAACATCCAGGAGCTATGGAAGCGGATCGAGGCCGTCGGCACGGATGGCTAACACAAGCAAGAGAACGAAGAGGACCTCCGTCCTTCTCTGTGTTCCCTCTGTGTTCCCTGTGCTCGTTTTAGTCCCCGTAATAATCCAGCCCGAGGTGCGTGATCAGATCCTGCCCCATGATATGCCGCAGCGTGTTTTTCAGCTTCATCGACTGAATGAACAGGTCATGCTCCGGGTACACTCCGGGCGCCGTGTCCGGGTCCTTGAAGTAGAAGCTGAGCCACTCCTGAATCCCAAGCCCCTTCAGCGAAGAGGTACGCGCCGCCAGATCCATGAACAGCACCAGATCGAGTGCCAGCGGAGCCGCCAGGATCGAGTCGCGGCACAAAAAGTCCACCTTCAGCTGCATCGGATACCCTAGCCAGCCGAAGATGTCGATGTTGTCCCAACCCTCTTTGTTGTCACCGCGCGGCGGGTAATAGTTGATTCTGACTTTGTGATACAGATCCTTGTACAGATCCGGATGCAGCTCCGGCTGGAAGATGTATTCCAGCACGCCCAGTTTCGATACTTCCTTGGTCTTGAACGACTCCGGATCGTCGAGCACCTCGCCGTCCCGATTGCCCAGAATGTTGGTCGAGTACCATCCCGCTACGCCGAGCATGCGCGTCTTGAACGCCGGCGCCAGCACCGTCTTGATGAACGTCTGGCCGGTCTTGAAATCCTTGCCGCAGATCGGCGCATTCATCTGCTTCGAGAGCTCGTTCAGCGCCGGAATGTCTACCGTCAGGTTGGGCGCGCCATTCGCAAACGGGATACCTTCCTTTAGCGCCGCCCAGGCGTAAAGCATGGAAGGCGTGATGCCCGGATCGTCGTCCACCAGCCCTTTCTCAAAGGCTGCCAACGTCTGATGAACCGCCGTCCGCTCCAGAAAAATCTCGGTCGAGCCGCACCAGATCATCACCTGGCGATCCGTCTTCGTCTTGAACTGGGCAATGTCGTTGCGGATCTGGTTCGCCAGGTCGCACTTATTTTTGCCCGTCTTCTTCTTCTGCGCGGTCAGCCGCTTGACATAGTGCTGGTCGAAGACCGCCGGCATCGGCTCGATCGACTCGAGGAACGGACGGATCGACTCCAACTGGTCGCGGTCCAGCACCTGCGCCGTCTTGGCCGCGTCATACAGGTTGCCGCCAAAGATGTCCCAGCCGGTGAAGACCAGGTCATCGAGCGGCGCGAGGTCGACAAAATCCTTGATCAGCGGCGTGTTTGCGTCGGTCCGCTTGCCCAGCCGGATGGTGCCCATCTGCGTGAGCGACCCGATCGGCTTGGCCATCCCCTGGCGAATCGCTTCCACGCCGGCAATCAGTGTCGTGGCCACGGCGCCCATGCCGGGAATCATGATGCCCAGTTTTCCTGTGTGTGGCTTAATGCTGGCCGCGTCGCTGTGCGCGGCTTCAGACGTAGACATACGGCAGTAACCTTCTTCCAAAAAGTACGATTTTCCGAGATGCACGCGAACGGTGCACGGACACTTTAGTCTCTAACACCGGGTAGGCTTTGGCAAATAAAGCCGTGCGCCGCCGCACGCTCTTCGGCCCGCTGCGGAGGCTCTTGCCAAGCTATGATCGAAGCACTTTGAGCTCTGCCCTCCAGCCCTCCTCGCCTGTCGCTCGCCCTGGCGAGCCCTGGTTTCCGCACCGTCCCTCCGCCCTCCGCCGCTTCGGCAAAGCTGCCTTCCTGCTGCTCGTCTGCGCCTACTTCGCCTTTGCCGACGGCTCCGACCCCATGTTCCTGCGGCTGAACGAGTACACCCGCGGCGCCTCGCCCACGCCCTATCAATACCGCGAGCTGATGATGTACGTCTTCCGCGCGCTCATCCGCGTACCCATCATCGCGCATGCCGGCCGCATGCAGGCCTTGCACCACGACGCCTACCGCCTTATCTTCATGCTCATCTCGTTTATCTCCATCCTGGTCGCCTTCCTCGCCAACCGCCTTACCCTCCTCCGCCTCACCGCCGACCGCGTCTTCTCCTTCTGGGCCTCGTTCCTCGTCATCCTGATGGCGCACCTGCTGCTCGCCTCCACTTGGGGCCCCAGCTATCCCGTCCCGTACGACGTCCCCTCGCTCGCCTTTTTCTGTCTCGGCATATACCTTATCGGCAGCAGGCGCTGGTTTCTTTACTACTTTTTTTTCATCTTCGCCGTTTTCAATCGCGAGACCGCCTGCTTTCTTACCGTCTTCTTCGCCGTCTGGGAAGGGACGCGCCTCAGCGAAGCCGGCGCCTCCCTCCGCAGCCGTCTACTGCAGATCGTCCCCGGCGTCTCCGTCCAGGCCGTCTTCTGGCTCCTGATCAAAGCCCATCTCGCGCACAAGTACGCCCTCAACCCAAAGGAATCCGGGCTGACCGGCGGCCTGTTCAGCATGAATCTCGGTTACAACCTCCGCGAGCTGCTCAAGCCCTACCAATGGCCACTGCTCGCCAGCGTCTGCGCTTTCTCGCTGCCGTTCGTCTGGCTTCAGCGCCGCTGGATCGGCTCGAAACCTCTTGCCTACGCCACGGCAAGCGTGATCCCACTTTCGTTCCTCGGCCTGATGATCGTCGGCATCATCGTCGAAGTCCGCATCTTCGCCGATTGGATCGCCATGATCGCGCCATGCGCGGCGCTCATCCTCTACAACCGCTTCCAGCCAAGACAAGAGACTTAACGCGGATAAGACGGATAAAGAAAAGTAAAAACGGATAAGACCAGGCAAAGAGAAATCCTTTTGTCGTAAGTCCTATCCGCGTTGATCCGTTCTTATCCGTCTTATCCGCGTTGCCGTATCCGGTTTTTCCAGTGCGTCCACACAAACCAGACAAAGCCTGCCACGATCAGCGCTTCCACGCCCACGTGAAAGCGCCCGAACACTTCCTTGAAGCGCGGATCGGTACGAAAGCTGTCGCCCAGCCGCATGCCGAGATACGCCAGCACATAACACCACGGCCAGGAGCCGAGGAACGTATACACATGAAACCGGACCAGGTTCATCTTGGCGACGCCCGCCGGAAACGCGATAAAGGTGCGGATGATAGGCAGCATGCGGCCAATCAGCACGGCAAACGAACCGAAGCGCGTGAAGAACTGGTCCACCCGGTCGAGATCGTGCCGGCTCAGCAGCAGGTAGCTGCCATAGCGCTCGACCATCGGCCGGCCGCCGCGCGCTCCGACCCAATACGCCGGAATCGACCCGACATTCGAGGCCAACGAAGCAATCGTCGCCAGCAGCACCAGCTGTGCCTGGCCATGCGCCAGAACCGCCCCCGCGAACGGCATGATTACCTCGGACGGCAGCGGCACACAGGCCGACTGGATCGCCATCAGCAGCGCCACGCCGGCATATCCCGTTGACGCGATGAAGCCTACCAGCAGTCCAATAAGCTTTTCTGACATTGGCTTGCAGTATATCGTCGAGCCCGCGACGGTCTCTTTGTTACCATAATCCTTTGAAGGAGCACCGCACCCATGGCAGACATCCTCTCCGCATCCGGCACCCCAGGCGCAGCTGTCGCCGAGCCGCCCGCCGGCACCCCGGCCCGTCCTGCCAGCTCCTATGCGCCGGCCGATCCGAAGCCCAAGCCCGTGCAGCGCCAGATCGTCTGCTTCAGCTTCTTCAAGGTCCTGCCCGAGTGGCGCCGGCTGCCAGCCCAAGAAAAAGCCGCGCACAAGGCCGCGTTCGCCGACGTCCTCACCCGCTGGAACAAGCCCGGTGAGTTCCTCTCGCTCACCTATTCCACGATAGGGACCAGAGGAGATACAGACATGTGCGTCTGGTCGATCGGCTACGCCATCGAGGAGTTGAACCGCATGCGTGCCGAGCTGATGCAGACCCCGCTCGGCGGCTACCTGACTTCGCCCCACAACTTCCTCGCCATGACCAAGCGCTCGCAGTACCAGATCGACCGCCCCGATGAGAGCGAAGGCGAAGGCCGCGGCGCGATCCGGCCCGGCGGCCAGAAGTACATCTTCATCTACCCGTTCTGGAAGACACGGCCTTGGTACCTGCTCTCGGCCGCAGAGCGCAAGCGCCTCATGGACGAGCACATCCGCATTGGGTTGATGTATCCGCGCGTCAAGCTCAACACCACCTACTCCTTCGGCATCGACGACCAGGAGTTCGTTGTGGCCTTCGAGACCAACTTCCCGGAGGACTTTCTCGACCTCGTTCAGCAGCTGCGCGAGACCGAGATCAGCCTCTACACGCTCGAAGACACCCCCATCTTCAGCTGCGTCCGCCTGCAGCCAATGGAGATGCTCGACCGTCTCGGCTGACCGTGAAAGCGAAGACACCCAAGGTAGGCGCAGTCGTTCGCAAGACTGCGCCAGCTCCCACCGGCGCCAAGGCCCGCGCGATCGCCGCAGCCGAACCGGCCTCCCCCAAGAAGCGCCCCGGTAAGACCAAAAAGCCGCTCGCCCCGGACCGCATCGCCGCCATCCTCGACGCGCTCGCAAAAACCTACCCCGGCGTCGTCTGCGCCTTGCACCACACCAGCGCCTGGGAGCTCACGGTCGCGACCATCCTCTCGGCCCAGTGCACCGACGCCCGCGTGAATCTGGTCACGCCCACCCTCTTCCGCACCTATCCCACTCCCAAAGACATGGCCGCGGCTTCCCTGCCCGAGCTTGAAGCGCTGATCCGCACCACCGGCTTCTTCCGCAACAAGGCGAAGTCCATCCAGGGCGCCGCGAAGTCCGTCGTCGAGCAGTTCGGCAACCAGGTGCCGCAAACGATGGAAGAGCTCCTTCAACTTCCCGGCGTAGCCCGCAAGACCGCCAATGTCGTCCTCGGCAGCTGGTATGAGATCGCCGTCGGCGTGGTCGTCGACACGCATGTCCTGCGTCTCTCCCGCCGTATCGAGCTCACGGTCAACGTCCAGCCCGAGAAAGTCGAGCAGGATCTTATGAAGCTGATCCCGCAGGACCGGTGGATCGCCTTCTCGCATGAGCTGATCCATCACGGCCGGCAAATCTGCATCGCCCGCACCCCACGCTGCGCCGACTGCACGCTCGAACCGCTCTGCAACTCCGCCGACAAGACCTGGACCTCGCACTAGGTACGCCATGCTCGACGCTGGCATTCTCACCTCCAAGCAGTGCCCCGGCCCCACCGCCCTCGCCGGCACCTTCCTTACTCTCCGCAACATCACCGTCAAGCAGCGCGAAGCCGCCAATCCCAAGCGCCACGGCTCTTCCGCTTTGTGAAGCCATGAAGTGCGTTTGCAAACGAGTGCTGCCGCGTCAAGCAAGGTGCATGCCGTCCCGAACCCTCTTCGCATTCCAGGCAACACCACTCTTGATCGCGCCTTCCTAGTCCAACGGCACGCGAAGAACGACCTCAGGAGACCACCATGGCAGAAGGCACCGGTAAGCACCCGCACAAGAGCGCAGCAGACCCTAAGGAACATCACGAAGCCCCCGCCAGCAAGGACGAGAGCAAGTCCAGCTCCGCGAGCAAATCGAGCGACGAGCAAGGCACCGGTAAGCACCCGCACAAGAGCGCAGCGGACCCCACCGAGCATCACGAAGCCAGAAGCAAAAAGTAATCCGAACGAACCACCTCACCTCAGGGCGGCCAGCCAGTCGGGCCGCCCCGCTTTTTTCCCGGCCGCGAGTACCATAGACACTGCCATGCCAGAGACCACCCCCAAAGCGCTCTTTTGCCCCACCTGCCGCAAGGTCGTCCTCGCCGCCGACCCCGACTTTCCCTTCTGCTCGGACCGCTGCCGCATCCTCGACCTTGGCAAGTGGGCCTCCGGCGGGTACGTTATCAGCTCGCCCATCCACGATCCCGACCTGCTAGACGAACTCGAAGGCCTGCGCGATCGCCAAAGCCGCAGCACCAATGACAGCGATGGCTAAGCAGCCCCGCGTCGCCTTAAGCACTCTCCCGCACAAAACGCTCTGGGCCTGGACCGTTGCCACCTTCTTCGGCGCGGGCCTTCTGCGTCCCGGCCCGGGCACCTATGGCTCTGTTGCCGTCGTCCTGCTCTGGTATGCCGCCGCCCACGCCTTCCATCCGCAGCACCTCGGCGCCTGGACGCTTGTCGCCACCCTCTTCGCTACCCTCATCGGCATCCCCGCCGCCTCTCTCGTCGCCCGCGAGAGCCTCCGTGAAGATCCCGGTCACGTCGTCATCGACGAGGTCGCCGGCCAGCTCATCGCCCTCATCGGCATCCCCGCTGACTGGCCCCACGCCCTCCTCGCCCTCGTCCTCTTCCGACTCTTCGACATCGCCAAGCCCCCACCCATCCGCCAGCTCGAGCGCCTGCCCGCCGGCACCGGCATCATGCTCGACGACCTTGCCGCCGGTTTCTTCGCCCTGGCCTTGGGCCACCTCATCCTGTTGCGCTTCTAACACGCGAAGCGTCCAGGACCGTGCGAAGCACCGCCCGCCCGGCGTTAGGGCGCACTTGCTGTTGCCTTCATTTACCCTCTAAGCAGCATGCCGACCCTCACCTCCCTCCGCCCCGCAGCCGCCCTCCCCGGCGGCGAAGTCGAGCTCCTCGGCTCCGGCCTCAACTCCACCCCTGCTTCCACTCTCTCCGCCGAAGTCTCCGGCGTCTCCGCCCTCGTCACCCTTGCCCGCCCCTCCCGGGCCCTCATCCGCATTCCCGAGGGCGTACTCCCCGGCGATCTCACCGTGACCCTCAATGAGGTTCTCTCGAATCCCCTGCCCCTCCAGGTGGCCGTGCCCATGGCTGAAAACCTCCACCCGGTCGCCAACCCCGCCGTCGACGCTCACGGCAACGTCTATGCCACGCTCTCCGGCTCTCGCGGCCAGCAGACCCCGGTCTCCATCTTCCGCATCGCGCCCGCCCCCGAGGGCGTCACGCACGAACTGCGCCCCTTCGTGCGCGAGATCCTCAACCCCACCGGCCTCGCCTTCGGCCCGGACGGCCTCCTCTACGTCAGCTCCCGCGCCGAAGGCATCATCTACCGCGTCGGCCACGCCGGCGTCGCGCAGGTCTACGCCGAGGGCCTCGGCATCGCTACCGGCATCGCTTTCGATTCCGCCGGAGACCTCTACGTCGGCGACCGCTCCGGAACCATCTTCAAGGTCTCCGCCTCCCGTGGAGGCGCGGTATCCAGCAATACCTTCGTCTTCGCCACCCTCGAGCCCTCCATCTCCGCCTATCATCTCGCCTTCTCGAGCGTCGGCACCCTTTACGTCACCGGCCCCACCACCGCCTCGAACCAGGTAATCCACGCCATCGACCGCGACGGCAACGCCTCGGTCTTCTTCCGCGGTCTCGGCCGCGCCCAGGGCCTCACCTTTGACCGCGCCGACAATCTCTACGTTGCCGCCTCGCTCGCCGGCGACCGCGGCATCGTGCGCATCACTCCCGCCGGCGAGGCCTCGCTCGTCGTCTCCGGCTCCAACCTCGTCGGGCTCTGCCTGCTGCCCAACGGCAAGGCCGCGCTCGCCACCCGCGACGCCGTCTACGAGGTCGCCCTCGACTTCGCCGCCTGACCCCCATCTGCGCATCCTAGCCAGCATGCTCGCTGAAATCATCGCCGTCGGCTCGGAGATGCTCACGCCCTTCCGGCAGGACACCAACTCCCTTTATCTCACCGCGCAGCTCAACGAACTCGGCGTCCAGGTCGCCTTCAAGACCATCGTCGGCGACTCGCTCGAGCACCTCACCGGCGCCGCCCGCATGGCGCTCTCCCGCGCCGACCTCGTCTTCTTTTCCGGCGGCCTCGGCCCCACCGAGGACGACCTCACCCGCGAGGCCGCCGCCGCCGCTCTCGGCATCGGCATGCGCCGCGACAATCCTACCTTCGTCGGGCTCCAGCGCCGCTTCGCCGAGCGCCGCATCCCCATGCCGCCCAACAATGCCAAGCAGGCCGACATCCTCGAAGGCGCGGTCCTGCTTGAAAATAAAAACGGCAGCGCTCCGGGGCAGTTTCTCCACACCCTCGTCGACGCCCAGCCGCGCACCATCGTTCTGCTGCCCGGCCCGCCCAAAGAGCTCAAGGCCATGTTCGCCGACCAGGTCAGGCCGCGCCTCGCTGCTACCCTGCCATCGCGCTTTCTCGCTCGCCGCGAGCTCCGCATGGCCCTTCTCCCGGAGTCCACTGTCGACGACCGCACCGCGCCCATCTATAAGCAGTACACCGACGTCGACACCACCATCCTCGCCCACAACGGCGAAATCCAGCTCCACTTTGAATGTGCGAAACCGACCCTCGCCGAGGCCCAGGCCCGCGTCGACGCCCTCGTCGAAGCCATCGAGCACGAGATGGCCGACGACATCTTCTCCTCCCACTCCGAGTCCCTCGACGAGGTCGTCCTGCTCATGCTCGGCATGCGCCACCTCACCCTTACCGCCGCCGAAAGCTGCACCGGCGGCATGCTCGCCCAGCGGCTCACCGCCGTCCCCGGCAGCTCGCGCTACTTCCTGGGCGGAGTCATCGTCTACGCGGACACCCTCAAGACGACCTTCGCCGACGTTCCCCCGGACTTGGTCCAAACCGAGGGTCCCGTCTCAGAAGCGGTCGCCCGCGCCCTTGCCGAGGGCATCCGCGCCCGCACCGAATCCTCGATCGGCGTCGGCATCACCGGCATCGCGGGGCCCGGCCCCGGCACCGGCCCGGACGAGGGCAAACCCATCGGCCTCATCTATATCGGCATCGCCGATACCGACGGCACCCAGGTCAAAGAGCTCCACCTCACCGGCGACCGCGAGCGCATCCGCTGGTGGGCCACCCAGCACGCCCTCGAACTCCTCCGCCGCCAAATGCTCTAACCATGCACATTCATCGAGACTCGGTGAGTGAGCGGAGTGAAGGCTCATGCACCAACCCAACTTCGCTGAAATACATGGCCGTCAATCCGCGAGTGGATCTCTGGTTACTAAAGAACCATGGAAACGGGCAGAAAACAAGCGTATGGTGTTGTTAGCTTCCGGTGAACTTCACACACCGGAAAGTTGTAAATCCTGGTCTACCGTAGCAGGTAAACCAGGGCTGCAATCCACCGCAAGGGCAGATGGATCGCAAGATTGAAGTTGATACTGACTCGCATCATGCTTCTTCCTCCTTTCAACGGGAATGACGGCCCTGTTCGCGCAGGGCCGTGTTGCTTTTGGCAATCTCGGTTTTTTCGCCCCTGCTGGACCAAACGCGCACTATGAAGCCCCGTTGAGAGAACGTTTTAAAGTCTACTGAACGCAAGCGGAGACAGGCATCCCACTAAGGAGACAGCCGGCTTCAGCGATGGAGGAATGTTTCGTTCCCTTCGCCTGATAGACCAGGTCCTCCACACCTCCGGATTGGTAGACTCAGACAGGCATCCCATGAATCCCTGGCTCGTCTCCATTCCGCTCGCCTATCTGCTCGGCTCCATCCCGTTCGGCTATCTGCTCGTCCGCTTCGTTCGCAGAGAGGACATCCGCGCCACCGGCAGCGGCAACATCGGCGCCACCAATGTCGCCCGCTCCGGAGCCAAGGGGCTTGCCATGCTCACGTTGCTGCTCGATCTCAGCAAGACCCTCCTCGCCGTTCTGTTAGCCCGTTACTTCGCACACGGGAACTTCGACTTCGCCGTCATCGCCGCCATCGCGGCTATGATCGGCTACGTCTTTCCCGTCTGGCTCGGCTTCCGCGGCGGCAAGGGCGTCGCCGGCGGTCTCGGCGTCTTTCTCGGCCTGGTTCCCTGGATCGCCCTCTGCGCCCTCGGCGTCTTCCTCATCGTCGTCACCACCAGCCGATACGTCTCGCTCGCCTCCATCGCCGCCTCCGTCTCTCTGCCGCTGTTCGCTCTGCTGTTCCTGCGTCATCCGAGCCCCATCACGATCGCCGGCTTTCTCTTCATCCCGCTGCTCATCTGCGTCCGCCACCGGAAAAACATAGAACGCCTCCGCCAAGGCACCGAAAGCCGCTTCGGCCGCGACCGCGCACGCAAGGTGGCCGCATGAGCCGCATCGCCGTCCTCGGCGCCGGAGCCTGGGGCACCGCGCTCGCCATCTCCCTGGCCCGCCGCGGCGGCCACCAGCTCACCCTCTGGGCCCACTCCGCCGCACTCGCTGAGCAGCTCGCCGAGACCGGTGAAAACCTGCCCTACCTGCCTGGCTTTACCCTCCCCGCCGGTGTCGCCGTCACCTCTGACCTGCCCGCCGCCATCTTTGAGGCCGACCTCCTCCTCTGCGTCACGCCCTCCCAGTATCTGCGCGAAACCATCGCCGAAATCGCACCTCTGCTCACCCGCAATCAAATCCTGCTCTCCGCCAGCAAAGGTCTCGAGCCCACCAGCTTCCTGCGCATGACGCAGGTCTTCGCCTCCATCACCGGCAATCCCTGCGGCGTCCTCAGCGGACCCTCTTTCGCGCACGAGGTCGCCGCCGGCCTGCCCACGGCGGTCGTCATCGCCTCTTCACGCTCCGAGATCGCCCAGTCTATCCAGCGCGACTTCGCCTCGCCTACCCTGCGCCTCTATACCAACGACGATGTCCCCGGAGTCGAGCTGGGCGGTGCGCTCAAGAACGTCATCGCCCTCGCCTGCGGCGTCAGCCAGGGCCTCGCCCTCGGCACCAACGCCTCCGCAGCGCTCGTCACCCGCGGCATCGCCGAGATCACCCGCCTCGCCGTCGCCTGCGGCGGCCGCCGCCAGACCCTTGCCGGCCTCACCGGCGTCGGCGACCTGGTCCTTACCTGCACCGGCGCCCTCAGCCGCAACCGCTCGGTCGGCATCGAGCTCGGCAAGGGCCGCCGGCTCTCCGACATTCTCACCGGCATGAACGGCAAGATCGCCGAAGGCGTCTCTTCCACCTCCGCCGCCCTTGGACTCGCCGCGCGCTACGGCGTCGAAATGCCCATCGCCCAGCAGGTACATGACATCCTCCAGGGCAACAAGACGCCCCGCGAGGCCATCCGCGAACTTATGTCCCGCCCCGGCCGCGACGAGTAAGCGAAAGTTCTGCTGTTTTCCCGAAGACTTCTTAGATATTCACTCAACGCCACCATGGTCGAAGCCGCCATCCCTTACCTCGCTGCGCCATTCCCAATCCACATTTTTCGCCCTGCAGGATACTTCTGCATCCAACCTCACTATGAGCGAACAGGATCCCACCGCGGACTACCGCAAGTATCCCAAAGGCCCGAACTTCCTGGGCATCGTCATCGGTTCTGCTGTTGTCATTCTCATCATCATCGTCATCACGCTGATCTTCCTCAAGCACGATGCCTCGAAGGTCATCCCGCACGCCCACTCCGCGACGCCCAACTCCTCCATCCAGCCGCTGCTGCCCGCCTCTACCCTGCACACCGTGTAACCGGTTGGTAGACTGGCCCAAGCCATGGCTTTCTCGTTTTTCGGACGCAAGAACCCCCAGCCCGACGAAGCTCCTCCCGACCTCGAAGAACAAAAGGCTGAAGAAGCTGCATCCGTCTCGCCCGCCGGACCGCTAACCCCACCTCCAGACCAGCCCCGCCGCGGCTTCTTCGACCGCATGCGTCAGGCCGTCAGCCGCACCCGCGAGAACCTCTCCGAATCTATCGGCGGCATCATCGCCCTCACCCGCGAGGTCGACGAGTCCACTCTCCAATCCCTCGAACCCCTCCTCCTCGCCGCCGACGTAGGCGCCTCTACCACTGCCATCGTCCTCGAAAATCTCCGCCAGCGCGCCCTCCGCGTCGGTATCGAAGGCGGCGAGCAGCTCAAGACCCTTCTCAAAGCCGAGCTCCAGAACGTCCTCGACGGCGTAGCCCGGCCCGTCTCCCACCCCACCGCTCCACCCGAAGTGATCCTGATGGTCGGCGTCAACGGCACCGGCAAGACCACCTCCACCGGAAAGCTCGCCGCCCTCTTCACTGCCCAGAACCGCACCGTGCTCCTCTGCGCCGCGGACACTTTTCGCGCCGCCGCCATCGAGCAGCTCGAGGTCTGGGCCACCCGCTCCGGCGTGCCCCTCATCAAGACCAAGCAAGGCGGCGACCCCTCCGCCGCCCTCTACGACGCCTGCTCCGCCGCCAAGGCCCGCGGCTCTCAAGTCCTCATCGTCGACACCGCCGGCCGCCTACACACCAAAACCGACCTGATGAAGGAACTCGACAAAATGCGCCGCACCGCCGAGAAGCTGGTGCCCGGCGCTCCCCACCAGACGCTGCTCGTCATGGACGCCACCACCGGCCAGAACGGTCTTACCCAGGCTCGCCTCTTCACTGAGGCCGCCCGCGTCACCGGCATCGTCCTCACCAAGCTCGACGGCACCGCCAAGGGCGGCATCGTCCTCGCCATCGCCACCGAGCTCGGCCTGCCCGTCCTCTACGCCGGCACCGGCGAAAAACTCGAAGACCTCATTCCCTTCGACAGCAAATCCTTCATCGACTCCCTCATCGACTAACCCGCATGCCTGATTCCTCTCCAATCATCCAGCCCAGGAACGGCATCCCTCCGTTTCTCACCTCCGCCCGCCTCGACTTCCGTCACTGGACCGAAGCCGACCTCCCACTCGCCTTCTCTCTCTGGGGAGATCCTGAAGTCGCCCTATATCTCGGCGGCCCGCTCACCCTCGAAGCCACACGCGCCAAGCTGCAGGTGGAAATGGACCGCCAGCAGCGCTTCGGCATTCAGTACTGGCCCGTCTTTCACCGCCCCACCGACCAATTTGCGGGTTGCGCCGGGCTCCGCCCCTTCCATGACGAACCCCGCGTCCGCGAACTAGGCATTCACATCGCCCGCCCCTTCTGGAGCGAACGCCTCGGCGAAGAAGCCGCCCACGCCGTCATTGCTTACGCCTTCGAACACCTCCAGCTCGAAGCCCTCACCGCCGGCCACAATCCGGGCAATCTCCATTCGAAAGCCCTAATCGCGCGATTAGGCTTCACATACACCCACATCCAGCCCTGGGGTCCACTCAACCTCGATCACCCCTTTTACCGCCTGGAATACTCCGCCAGACCTGATCCCGCATCTCCCTAGTACTTCGCCTCAACCGCCGCCGCATACGCCGCCTTCCCAATCCGGGCGATCACGCCCTCCCGCACCGCCTGATCCGCAGTCGAATCCGTCACAAACACCGCCACCGCCAGCCTCCGTCCATCCGGCAGCGTAATCAGCCCAATGTCGTTGGTCGCGTGCGCCAGCCCATCATCCACATCCGACGTTCCCGACTTATGCGCCACCTGCGTCCCCGCCGGAAGATTCGCGCCCAGCCGCTTCGTATTCGTCCCCACGCTCATCCACCCCAGCAGCATCTCCGTATGCTCCGGCGAAAACGGCGGCCGATCCGCGATCCGCCGCAGCAGCGCCACCGCCCCCGCCGGCGCAAACCAGTTGCGGTATTGCGCCGCGACCTCGCGATGCAGCACATCCTCGCCATCCTCCAGGTGAAAGCCCGTCACTTCCAGCGACGCCACGTACGCATCCACCACCTTCGGCCCACCCAGCACCCGTAGCACAATGTCCGCCGCCACGTTATCGCTCAACGTCACCGATAAACGCAGCAGCTCCCGCAGCGGCACATCCACCCCACCCTGCGGATACTTATCCTGCAGCGGGCTGTACACGTGCGGAAGAATGCGGTCCTCCGGCAGGAACCGCACCGGTTGGTCAAGCGTCAGCTTCCCTTGCTCCACCGCGTGCAGCGCCGCCATCGCCAGCGGCAGCTTGAATACCGACTGCATCGGCGGATGAGCGTGCGCGTCCAGGTCGCAGTTCAACCCAGACCCCGGCAACGCGCACGCCACCGCAACTTTGCCCTTCGCCTCCGCCGCAATCGCACGAATCTGAGTCGAAAGGGTATCCTGTGCGAGCGCCGGCACGCTCGCAAGGGTAAGCCACAAAAGAAGTCGCATGGACCCCAGTATAGAGATCGACGCGACCGCACAAAGGAGCCCTGTTGGCAGACGAGGAACACTGGATGGCCCGCGCGCTCACCCTCGCCGAGGCATCCCTCGGCCTCGCCAGCCCCAACCCGCAGGTCGGCTGCGTCCTGGTCCGCGAGGGCCAGGTCCTCGGCGAAGGCGCGCACCATTACGACCGCTTCGACCACGCCGAAATCGCCGCCCTGAAACAAGCCGCGGCCGCCGGTCACGACGTCCACGGCGCTACCGCCTACGTCACCCTCGAGCCCTGCAGCCACCACGGCCGCACCGGCCCCTGCGCCGACGCCCTCATCGCTGCCGGCATCGCCCGCTGCGTCGTCGCCACGCTCGATCCCAACCCCGAGGTCAGCGGCCGCGGCCTTGAAAAGCTGCGCACTGCCGGCATCCAGGTCTCGGTCGGCACCCTTCAGGCCCGAGCCCGCGCCTTGAACAACGCCTTCGCCTGCTCCATCACCCGGCACAGGCCCTTCGTCACGCTCAAAGCCGCCCTCTCCGCCGACGGCAAGCTCGCCCCTCCGACCGCCCAACGCACCGCCATCCAGCCCTTCTGGCTTACCGGCCCCCAAGCCCGTGCCGAAGTCCAGCTCCTCCGCCACGCCTCCGACGCCCTCCTCGTCGGCATCGGCACCGTCCTTGCCGACAATCCGCTGCTTACCGGCCGCTCCGGCCTGCCCCGCCGCCGCCCCCTCCAGCGCATCGTTCTCGACACCCACCTGCGCACACCACTCGAATCGCAACTGGTCCAGACCGCCGCCGAGGATGTCTGGCTCTTCTGCGGACCGGACGCGCCAGCCGCCAGACTGCGCGCCCTCGAAGCCCGCGGCCTCCGCATCACGCCACTCTCCGCCCCCCTCAGCCTGCGAAATATCCTCAGCCACCTCCACGAAGCCAAACTCCTCAGCCTCCTGCTCGAGACCGGCCCCACCTTGAACGGCGCCTTCCTCCGCGAGCAGCTCGTCGACCGCATCGTCCTCTTCTATGCCGAAACCGAGCTAGGCCCCAACGCACTCCCCTTCGCTCACAACGGCCCGACCTCCTTCGCCCTCGAACAGAACCTTCTACGCGTCCGCAAGCGAAACATCGCCGGGGATGCGGAAGTGACCGGCCTTCTCCGCGACCCATGGCAGAGCCTGCCTCCCCTGAACTAAGCTGGAAACATGTTCACCGGCCTTATCGCAGCCACAGGCGTCCTCGTCTCCGTCATCCCTACCCGCAACGCCGTCGGCCCCACGCGCTTCACCGTCTCCACCCCGGACCTCGCTCCACGCCTCCACACCGGCGACTCCATCGCCGTCTCCGGCGTTTGCCTCACCGCGCTCGATATTACCCACACCCAGTTCTCGGCCGACCTCGCACAGGAGACCGTGGAGCGGACCAAACTCACCAAGCTCAAGCCCGGCGACGTCGTCAATCTGGAACTCCCCACCCCAGCCGGCTCCCCCCTTGGCGGGCACGTGGTCCAGGGCCACGTAGACGGCGTCGGCACCCTCCTTTCGCTCGAAGCCATCGACCCCTCGAACGAAGCCGAAAGCGACTGGCGTCTCCGCTTCGCCGTCCCTTCCGGTCTAAGCCGCTACATCGCCCCCCAGGGCTCGATCACCGTCGAAGGCATCTCGCTCACGGTCGCCGCCATCCTTGGCGACGTCGTCTCGGTCGCGGTCATCCCCCACACCTATGCCGTCACCTCGCTCCATACCCTGCAGCCCGGCAGCTCCCTCAACATTGAGGTCGATGCGCTCGCGAAATATGCCGAAAAGCAGGCCGACGCACGTCATCTCGATCTGCATGCGCAAACATGGACCGTCACCGAAGATTACCTGCTCGCCAACGGCTATTGAACCCTGTCAAGTGCCTAGACTGCCTAAGTTGTTGTAAAGAAGCTACTTCCTGCTGGCATACTTGCCTATCTCGATCGCTTATACTAGAAAGAGATCAACTTCTAAAAGAGCAATACCAGTTCTTGCCGTTCGAGGCAAAGTCCAACACCTTGGACTTTGCCTCAAACGGACTTGGTCTGGACTTCGCATACCCGAAGTCCAGACCTTAATCTTTTCTTTTGAATACTTTGAATACTTTGGTGGGGGGGGAGTGGGCGACGACGCGATCCTTTGCCAAAAAGGGCTCCGCCGAGACATTCTGGCGGAGTCCCTCAAAGTCCGCTTTAGCTATTGCTCATACTGTGCAAAAACTCGGAATTGTTCCGCGTCTTTTCGAGCCTGCTCGTCAGCAGCTCCATCGCTTCGGTCGGCGAAAGCGGATTCAACACCTTGCGCAGAATCCAGATACGCTGCAAATCGTCCTTCGGAATCAACAGCTCTTCCTTACGCGTGCCGGAGCGCTGGATGTCGATCGCCGGAAACACCCGCTTGTCGACCAGCTTGCGGTCCAGAATCACCTCCATGTTGCCCGTACCCTTGAACTCCTCAAAGATCACTTCATCCATGCGCGAGCCAGTATCCACGAGCGCCGTGGCAATAATCGTCAGCGAGCCGCCCTCTTCAATATTGCGCGCCGCGCCAAAGAACCGCTTCGGACGCTGCAGCGCATTCGAATCCACGCCGCCCGAGAGCACCTTGCCCGACGGCGGAACGATCGTGTTATACGCCCGCGCCAAACGGGTGATCGAGTCCAGCAGGATGACGACATCGCGCTTGTGCTCGACCAGCCGCTTGGCCTTTTCGATCACCATCTCGGCCACCTGCACATGCCGCGCCGCGGGCTCGTCGAAGGTGCTGCTGATGACTTCGCCGCGCACCGAGCGCTGCATGTCCGTCACTTCTTCCGGACGCTCATCGATCAGCAGCACGATCAACACGACCTCCGGATGGTTTGAGGTGATCGAGTTCGCGATCGACTGCAGCAGCATGGTCTTGCCGGTGCGCGGCGGCGCCACGATCAGCCCGCGCTGGCCCTTGCCCACCGGCGTCAGCAGGTCCATCACCCGGCCGGAGATGTGCTCGCGCACCGTCTCCATCTTCACCCGCTCCTGCGCGTAGAGCGGCGTCAGGTTATCGAACAGAATCTTGTTCCGCGTCTCCTCAGGAGACTCGAAGTTGATCGCTTCGATCTTCACCAGCGCGAAATACTTCTCGCCCTCATGCGGCGAGCGGACATTGCCCGAGATCGTGTCGCCGGTCTTCAGATCGAACTTGCGGATCTGCGACGGCGAAACGTAGATATCGTCCGGACCCGGCAGATAGTTGTAATCGGGTGAGCGCAGAAAGCCGTAGCCGTCCGGAAGTATTTCGAGCACGCCTTCCGCGAAGATATGCCCTTCTTTTTCGCTTTGCGCCTGCAGAATCTTGAAGATGAGGTCCTGCTTCCGCAGTCCGCTTGTGCCGCCGATGTCAAGACCGCGGGCAAGTTTGCCCAATTCGGCTATATTGTGTTCTTTCAACTCTGAAATAGTCATGGAGGTATGTTCTTTTCTTTGAGGAGTGGGTTGGAGCGAGGGAGAGAAAGGAGGGAGATACAGGATGCGGAAACGATAGGAAGGCAGCAGGGCTGGCATCGAGCCAGGGCAAGCACGCTGTCAGTTCGGAAGAACTCTGAACCTGGAAGATATGCGGGGGTTACTGCAGAAAGAATACCGCGAAACGAGATACGATCCACTCATCTAAAGTTGTAGAACAGCTTTAAAACCGCTGTAAAACGTGGAACCCGCCACGCGGCTAGGCCGCGCGGCGTTCCCGGTGATCCGTCATGTGAATCTTCTCCACCTTTGGCTCCGCTCCGTCGTCCATCGGAACCGTATCCTTGAACCGGTCAAGAACCTCATTGGTCGTGTCCTGGAGCCGTGTGTTTGGTTTGTGCAGCTTGCGAGTCGCTTTTGCAGCCAATTGGCACAGCTGGTACCGATTCGTCACATGCGTAAGTGCTCCAAAGATTAAATCTGAGCGCATATCTGATTTCTCCTCTTCTTCCTTTGTAATGGCCGCTTTGGATGAGCTGAAACCTGGGGAGGCCCACCGTGGCTCCTAACGATGCAAGCCGTACAGTTAACAGTCAAGATGCATACGATCCATAGAACAGGACCGCTGCGTCCGTGGTCCATCGATTGCTCTTGTCAGTATTTAGACGCGGAACTTGTGTGTTTAGACGCGAAACTGGTGCTCGGGATGCCATCCAACCTGTTAATTCGTTCCAATGTGCATAGTTTCAATGTGCATAGTTCGTTCGAGTTTCGATGTTCGCCGCCCTGGAACGACAGACAGAATGAACGCTGATCTGCCCGGTGACGCCCAGGAACATAGACAATCCTTATGCAAAGTAAACGTTGTGCTGCTTCCCGTCAATCCTTATTTTGGAAGTGATTGCTGGCTCTGCTACGAGAAAGTGTAGCCCCAGTCCCGCACCTGAAATCCTACGACCAGTAGCTGCGATCAAGCGTCCGGTACTGGATCGCCTCCGCGATGTGCTTCACCATGATCTCCGGCGCGCCCTCGAGATCCGCAATCGTCCGCGCCACCTTCAAAATACGATCATGGGCACGCGCGCTCAGGCCTTGCTGTTGCATCGCCCGCTCCAGAAGACGCTCGGCGTCGCTGGCCAGCTCGCAAAAGAGACGGATCTGCTGGGTCGACATCTGGGCGTTGGCATACACCGTTTGCGATGCGCTTCGCCCGGAAGGACGCGTGCGCGTCTCCCCGCCTGCCTGCACAAAGCGCGCGTGCTGCCGCTCCCGCGCCGCCAGAACCCGCGCCCGAATCTCGGCCGAACCCTCCGCCGAGGCGCCGCCGCGAAGCTCCTTGTACTGCACCGCAGGCACCTCGATATGGATGTCGATCCGGTCCAACAGCGGCCCGGAGACCTTGGACACATAGCGCTGAATCATCGGCGGCGTGCACATGCACTCACGGCTCTTATCGTTGAAGTACCCGCACGGACACGGATTCATCGCCGCCGCCAGCATAAACCGCGCCGGAAAGCTAAGACTCATCGCCGCCCGCGCGATCGTCACATGCCCATCCTCGAGCGGCTGCCGCAGCACCTCCAGCACGTTGCGCGGAAACTCCGGCAGCTCATCCAGAAACAGCATGCCGTTATGTGCGAGCGACACCTCGCCCGGCCGCGGCACCGCGCCCCCGCCGATCAGCCCCGCGTCCGAGATCGTATGGTGCGGCGCGCGAAACGGCCGATGCATCACCAGCCCCTCATCCGCATTGAGCACCCCGGCTACGGAGTGGATCTTGGTCGTCTCGAGCGCCTCCTCAAAGCGCAGCGGCGCCAGAATGGACGGCAGCCGTTTCGCCAGCATCGTCTTGCCCGACCCTGGCGGCCCGATCATCAGGATGTTGTGTCCGCCCGCCGCCGCTACCTCAAGCGCCCGCTTGGCCACCTGCTGCCCGCGCACGTCTTTGAAATCATGCGGAAAATGCTGCAGCTCCTGAAGAAGTTCTTCGGTATGCGACTCGAGCGGCTGCACCATAAGGCTGCCCTGCGCGAACGCATTCAGCAGGTCGCGCACATCAAGCAGCGTCCGCACCGGATACACCTTCACGCCTTCGACCACCGCGGCCTCGCGCGCGTTTTCGGCCGGAATCACCAGGTTCCGGATGCCGCGCGCTCTCGCCGCGATCGCGATCGGCAGCATGCCATGCACCGAGCGCAGCGCGCCATCGAGCCCCAACTCGCCGATCAGCAGAAAGTCCGAAAGCTCCTTGATATGCAGCGCGCCATAGGCCCCCAGGATCCCGATCGCAATCGGCAGATCGAAGCCCGAGCCCTCCTTCTTGAGGTCCGCCGGAGCCAGGTTGATCGTGATGCGCGTCGGCGGAATGTCGAAGCCGCAGTTGCGAATCGCCGAGCGCACCCGGTCCCGGCTCTCGCGCACCGCCGCGTCCGGAAGCCCGACGGTGTTGAACTCCGGCCGCTCCAAAATAACGCCTGAAAAGTCGATTTCGACATCGATAATGTGCGCGTCGATCCCGTAGACAGCTGCGCTGAAAGCCTTGAAAAGCATACTCGCCTAATCACTCAATACGGCAGAATGCCCGGAGTGTAGCATCGCCGCCGCACGCTACCCTATGCAACTTTCAGGGGTCGCCACCTACAATCAGACTGCGCCCTCGAACGCGCTCCTCTATGAACACCAGCCTCTTCGAACTCTTCAAAATCGGCATCGGCCCCTCAAGCTCCCACACCGTGGGCCCGATGCGTGCCGCGTTGCGCTTCGTGCAAAGTCTTCGTGCATCTTCTCAACCTGCCTCCGTCGCCCGCGTGTCCGCTGAGCTTTACGGCTCGCTCGCCCTTACCGGAATCGGTCACGGGACTGACCGCGCCGTTCTGCTCGGGCTCAGCGGAGAGGCGCCGGACACGGTCGATCCCGGCGCCGTGCAGGGCCTGCTCGAACGCATCCGCGCCTCGGGGAAACTGCTTCTCGGCGGCCTCTTCAAAATCGAGTTCCACGAGGACACGGACCTCCTCTTTCGCCACGCCGAGATGTACCCTCCAGGCACCGGCGCCGCCATCTCCCATCCCAACGGCATGCGCTTTCGCGCCTTTGATGCCGCAGGCGTCTTGCTGCTGGAACAGATCTTCTACTCCGTCGGCGGCGGCTTCATCCTCACCGCGGCCGAGCTCGCACCCGATCCCGAACAAAAGCAAGTCACTCCGCGACCGTTTCCCTTTCCCTTCTCAAGCGCAGCCGAGCTGCTTGACGCCGGCCGTCGAAGCGGCCGGTCGATCGCGCAGATGGTGATGGCCAATGAGACCGCCACCCTCTTCGCGGAGCGCAACAACCCCCTGCTGCCGAAGGTCCAGCGACCCGCTCCCGCAACGGACCATGTCTCCCCGGAGGCAGCAGTCCGCAGCGGCATCCTCGCCCTCTGGCAAGCCATGCGCAGCTCTATGCAGCGCGGCCTGGTCACCGAGGGCATCTTGCCTGGCGGCCTCAACGTGCGCCGCCGCGCGCCCCGCCTGTATCAGCGCATCCAGGAGCTCGAAGGCTCCGGCAAAGCCCGCGATCCGCTCGCCCCGCTCGACTGGGTCTCGCTCTTCGCCATCGCCGTCAACGAAGAGAATGCCGCCGGAGGACGCGTCGTCACCGCGCCCACCAACGGCGCCGCCGGCGTTATCCCCGCCATCGCCCAGTACTATCTCCAGTTCATCGACCCCGGCCAGCCGCCGCAAACCAAGGAAGACGGCCTCATCCGCTTCTTCCTCACCGCCGCTGCCATCGGCATTCTCTACAAGGAGAACGCCTCCATCTCCGGCGCCGAGGTCGGCTGCCAGGGCGAGGTCGGCGTGGCCTGCTCGATGGCCGCCGGAGGCCTGGTTGCCGCGCTCGGCGGCACTGACGCCCAGGTGGAGCACGCCGCCGAGATTGCCATGGAGCATAACCTCGGCATGACCTGCGACCCCATCGGCGGCCTTGTCCAGATCCCCTGCATCGAGCGCAACGCGATGGGCGCCATCAAAGCCGTCAACGCCTGCCGCATGGCCATGCATGAGACCGAGGGCCACAAGCTCTCGCTTGACCAGGTCATCGAAACCATGTACCGCACCGGCATGGACATGCAGTCGCGCTATAAGGAAACCTCGCTTGCGGGCCTGGCTCTGAACATCATTGAGTGTTGAGCCTTCTGTGGAGCCGGTTTACACTTGCCTTATGGATCTCCATCTGACTCCGGCTCTCGAAGAGCGTCTTGAGCACCTCGCCGCACAGGTTAACCGCGGCTCCGAGGACCTTGCCAACGAGGGTGTCGAACGTTTTCTGGCTTACCGCGAAGATCTGGAGCGTGCCGTCGAACAAGGCCGGCTGGCAGCCGCGCAAGGCGAGTTAATCGATCATGAAGAAGCCATGCGACTCATGGATCAAATCATCGAACACGGATGAAAGTTCGTTGGACCAGACCAGCCCTCCAGCAGTTAGCTGAAATACTGCGATATATCCGGAGAGACGATCCGGCGGCCGCTGCTCGCGTCAAAGCAAGAATCGCTGACAAGGTCGCGAAGTTGGATTCGATGGAAGAGCGTTATCGTCCCGGCGAAGTTACGGGTACGCGGGAGTTGGTCTTCCATCCCTGGCCTTACATTGCTGTTTACGAAGTCTCTGAAAGGCAAGTGCATATTCTGCACATCCGCCATGCTTCGCAACAATGGCCGCCTGAATAGATGTTCACGCGCATCCGGCGACATCATTCCCAAGCTTCTTCATCTTCCTCGATCCTTCTTCGAAAACTCTTCAAACTGTAAGCTGGCCGCAATCTTCGCGTGACACAGTTACCCTATGCGCCTCAGCTTTGTGGTTCCCGCCTACAACGAAGAAGCCTACCTGACCGCCTGCCTGGACTCCATCCTGGCCGAGACACGCGGCGCCTCCATCTCGACCGAGATTATCGTCGTCAACAATGCCAGCACCGATCGTACCCGCGAGATCGCTCTTGCTTACAGCGGCATCACGCTGGTGGACGAACCGCGCAAAGGCCTCACCTTCGCGCGCCAGGCAGGCTTCAACGCCTGCACCGGAGAGCTCATCGCCAACATCGACGCCGACTCGCGCCTGCCCGCGGGCTGGCTGCAGCAGGTCCTCCTGGCCTTCCGTGCCAGACCCGCCATGCTCGCGCTCAGCGGGCCACTCGTCTACTACGATCTGACCCCAAGACAGTGCCGGCTGGTCCGCGTCTTCTACGCGACAGCCTTCCTGACCTATGCGCTCAACCGCTTTGTGTTGCGCGTCGGATCGATGGTCCAGGGAGGAAACTTTGTTGTCCGCCGCCATGCCCTTGAGACAATCGGCGGCTTCAATCTAGCTATCTCATTCTATGGCGAAGACACGGACCTTGCCCGCCGTCTCAACGAGGTTGGCGAAGTACGCTTCACCTTTCGCCTGAAGATGCTCTCCTCCGGCCGCCGCCTCAACCAGGAGGGCATCTTTACCATGGCGTGGCGTTACTCGCTCAATTACCTATGGACCACCTTTCGCGAGCGTCCCTTCACCCGGGAGCACCTTGATATCCGAGAGCACCTTGATATCCGGGAATCGACGCAGCCGTAAAGCTCCGCCCTAGCACAGGTCACGCCACCTCGCGCACAGGCAGTCCATCGCGCTCCGCCAGGGTGCCGCGGGAAAAGACGAGGCTTACTACCTTGGCCAGCCGTCTGTACCGAAACAAGCGCACCGCATAGAGCAAGCCCAGCAAGGCCCAGGGTGTGCGGCCTTCCGGCCAGAGCTGCGCCATCGGCCGCATCACGCCCTCCGCATCGGCGTGAAAGCTGCGCTCGTCCCAGCGCTGCCAGCCGGGGCTGAACTCCGGATGATTGCAGATCGCATCCAGGGTCGAATCCAGAATGCGCTGCTCCCATGGATTCCCATACTGCTCGAGAAAGAGCACATGGCTCCGGCGGTCCACGCGAATCTCATGCACGAACTCGGTGAAGCTGGTCGCATTGGTCAGGTTCACGTTGGCGTTCGCTTCGAGCCCATGCCGGTCTCCGCCGGAGATCAGCGTCTGCGACCAGCGCCGCGCCAGCGCCACGACTGCGCCGTTCTCCCGCGTATGCCGCAGGCCGTTCAACTCGAACGCATGCAGGAAGCTGTTGTTTCGGCTGAGAAAGCGCTCCAGCTCTTCCGCGTGCGCGGAGTCGCCAATTTTGTACAAGTCCCAGAGCGGATGATTGAAAACGATCAACGTCTGCGGAATCGCATCGAGCTCCCGCAGCAGCGCATGCAGGTGATCTTCCTCGGGCGACGCCGTAAATCCTGCCAGCCGCTCCATCCACTCGACGCCCACAGCACTGGGAAGGTTGTGAATGCCAAGGTGGAACGCCGTCCGGCCGAAGGGAGCCGTCCACTCGACCGACACTGGAATACCGCGCGCCACGGGCACCGTTCGCAGCAGCAGAGGCGCCTGGATGTTGTCATGGTCGGTGATCGAAACTAACGCTTCGAGTCCCAGCTTCAGAATCTGCCCGCGTTCAAGCTCGTAGGCCATGAGAGGCACGAGCGGCGGACGCCAGTGCGCGGCTTCAAAGTCCAGCGTCACTCCATACCTCTGCTTAGCTTTCTTCCCGTAATAGGCCATCACCTTGCCGAACAGCGGCACGCCATCGCACATGGCATGAACAAAGGTCAGGCTTTCGAGCGAATGGCTCGTGTGACTGTGAAGCGACACGCCCGTTCGATACGCCTGAGCCGCTTCCGGCTCCTGCCAGATATGAGACACCTGCGATTGCGTCGGCATGATCGTTCTCCTGAAAGCCTCGTGCTGTGCAAACGCCTTCAGTCTCACCGCTTTTTCTTAACAGACCATGACCGCTTGGAGAACAGACGCTGAATTGTGCACCAGATCTGGTTCGTTACGCTACAGCTTCACTGAACCGCTGTCTCACTCTCCTGCATCGCTCCTCTTTCACCGCAGGTGCGGCAAGCCGTTACCATACGTCCATGCCCCGCGGAGCGACGCCGCTCACCGATCCCACCGCACCACTGCCTCCACCCCGGCCTGACGCGCGCCCCGCGCCCATCGCCCCCTGGCTGCATACCGTCGCGCTCCTGGTGCTGCTGACGCTGACCACGCTCCTCGGCCGAGCTCGCGCCTCGGCGACTCACCCGCGCCCCGCCGCGCTCGCCTGGCACTACGCCTCGACCATGCTGCTGGAATGGGTGCTGCTCGCACTCGTTCTCGCCGGCATTCATCGGCGTCGCGCCTTTCTCGCTTCCGCCCTCCGCAATCGCGCCTTCACGCTCGCGCAAAGCTTCAGCCTTGGAGCCGCGGTCTACCTCTGCGGCCTGGTGGCCATCGCCATCGTCTCCCTCGCGCTGCTCAAGACGCCCTTGGCCCAGCAGCGCAACCAAGCCTTCATTCTCGCCATGCTGCCCCGCACGCGCGTCGAGTTCCTGCTCTGGTTCGGCGTCTCGCTCAGTGCCGGCATCTGCGAGGAACTCATCTTTCGCGGTTATCTGCTGCAACAGCTCATCGCCTGGACGCGCCGGCCCGGTCTCTCGATCGTGCTTGCCGCCGCGCTCTTCGGCTCCGTGCATCTCTATGAAGGCCTTGGCGCTATCCTGCCCTTGGCCGCGCTCGCCATCGTCTACGGATTCGTCGCGCATCGCTCCCATGGCGATCTTCGCGCCGTCATCGTCGCCCACACCCTGCAGGACTTCCTCGTCGGTTTCCTCGGACTCGCACGTCCTTATCTCGAGCGCACACACCCTCTTTCTTGAGAACGAAACAAGCTTGGTGCAGGCAAGAAAAGAGGCAGCTCTTTGTTTTTTTCTTGACACGCTTTTTACGCGAAACTATACCTTCGTTAGCTGCAGGGATTGCTCTCGCAGCCGCAGGGAGAATAGGCAACGCGGCAACCGCGAGGAAGCTGTGGATAGAGGCAAACAAGGCAAACGCAAAGGGGTGCTCACTGAGCACCCCTTTGTTGCCTCTTGCGCACTCTCGCGCTAATTGGAAGGCGGCGCGCTCATCGGCTGCACCGCGCCCTTCGGCGTTGAAAGATACCCCGAAATCTGGTTCTTTGAAATCACGTTCACCACAATCTCGTACAGCACCGGATCCTTACCCGTATAGAACTGCACCGGCTCATCCAGGCTCTTGTCCTTCTTCTCAATATTGCGGTCATCCGCGCTCACCATCAGGGTGTACTTGGAGTGTTTGTCGTCCACCTTCTTCGCCTGCAGCTTCACCGTCGAGAGCAGCGTCGGCTTGGCGCCCTTCTGCAGCGTGAACTCGTAGTAGTTGCGATCGCCCTTGTGCTTCAGCGTCTCGAGCTCGTCGTGCGTGCGCGCGATCAATCCGCTCATCACGCCCTGGTCGCCCATCGTCCGCTGCAGCTGCGCCTTGGTCGAGGCCAGGTCGCTCTGCGTATCGGCGATGCTTGTCTTGGCGCCGCTCACGTCGGTCTTCACGCTCGATACATCGGACGCCACCGCGCCAAGCTGCTTTGCGGAGGCCGCCTGCTCTTCGGCCAGCTTCTGCGTCTGCACCGTCTGTGACTTGACCACCTGCAGCTGCGCGGCCTGGGCGGCAAGGATATTCTGCGTCTTCGCATCGATCTGTTTCTGCGTCAGTCCCACACTTCTGCCCAGCGTTTCGGCGGTCGCGCTCAGCCGCGCGCTTAGCGCATCCTGCTTGCGGGCCAGCTCGGCATTCTGTGCCTGCGCCGCCGCCAGCTGCTTTTCTGCCACCGAGAGATGATTGTTCAACCCAAAACACCAGATCAACGCACTCACCGCGAGCAGCAAGGTAAGTCCCGCGCCGGCAAGCAACGGCGTCGATAGACGACTCTGAGTTACGGCTCCTTCTTCGCTCATCGTTTCTCCTTCACTCACTCGCCGGCAAGACGAATTTCAGTAAATACTGACTATATAGACCCACACACGCGAACATACACTCGCCTTTGCTCGCAGGCGCCGCAACCGATCGCTTTGCGCGCGCATGCCGGAGGGCAATCAGAGCAGCCGGCAAACTGCCGTCCGGCGCACAATTTCGCACAATCTTCCGGTAACCGCACAAACCCGTGACAATCATTTCCGCATTCCGCTATAAATTTAGGTGCCGCGCAGGCCAATCCAGCCGCGCAGGGAGATCGTCCACATGTCCACCGCTATCGCAACCAAAGGCCTCGAAGGCATCGTCGCCACCACCTCCTCCATCTGCTGGATTGACGGCGACGCGGGCGTGCTCTCCTATCGCGGCATCGACATCCACGAGCTGGCCGAACACTCCACCTTTGAAGAGACCACGTACCTGTTGTGGAACGGCAAGCTTCCCACACATGCGGAACTGACCGCCTTCACCGCCGAGCTCGCCGCGGCCCGGGAACTCTCTCCCAAGATCCTAGACCTGCTGCGCGCCGTGCCCACCTCCGCCTCGCCCATGGAGGTCCTGCGCACCGCCGTCTCGCTACTCTCCCTCTATGACGCCGACGAGAAAGACTCCACCCACGCCGGCAACCTGCGCAAGAGCTTCCGCCTCACCTCGCAGATCGCCATGCTGGTCGCCCTCTTCGACCGCATCCGCAAAGGCAAGCCCGTCGTCGAAGCCGACCGCAGCCTTTCGCACGCCGGTAACTTCCTCTGGATGCTGAACGGCGAGAAGCCCTCCGCAACCGCCACCCGCGCCTTCGACATCGCGCTCATCCTGCATGCCGATCACGAGCTCAACGCCAGCACCTTCGCCGCGCGCGTCATCGCCGCCACGCTCTCGGACATGCACTCTGCCATCACCGGCGCTATCGGCGCGCTCAAGGGACCGCTCCACGGCGGAGCCAATGAAGCCACGATGAAGCTGCTCTATGCCATCGACAAGGCCGGCGCCGATCCCGTCGAGTACGTGCGCGACATGTTCGCCCGCAAGCAGAAAATCTCCGGCTTCGGCCATCGCGTCTACCACACGGAAGATCCCCGCGCGACGCACCTGCGCCGCATGTCCGAAGAGCTGGGCAAAGCTGCAGGCAATACCAAGTGGTTCGATCTCTCCCGGCAGATCGAAGGCTTCGTCAAAAACGAAAAGAAGCTCAACGCCAACGTCGACTTCTACTCCGCCAGCACCTACACCACGCTCGGCATCGACATCGATCTCTTCACGCCCATCTTCGCCATCTCCCGCATCTCCGGCTGGGCCGCCCATGTACTTGAGCAGCACGACGACAACCGGCTGATCCGCCCGCGCGCCGAATACACCGGCCCGGCCTATCCCGAGCCGTACACGCCGATCGAAGCGCGTTAGTATCCGCTCACCGGCAAAGGCGCCGCCCAAGAGGCGTAAACTTACCTGTATGCGCGCATCTCTGCAGCCTCAGCGCCGGATCTACATGGACGCCAACGCCACCACACCTCTGCTGCCGGAGGTCTTTGAGGCCATGCGCCCTTACCTGCTGGAGCAGTTCGGCAACGCCAGCTCCATCCATCAGCAAGGCCAGCGCGCGCGCTCCGCGGTCGAGCAGGCACGCTCCGCCGTCGCCCGCCTGCTCGGCGCCAAGCCGCAGGAGATCGTCTTCACCTCCGGCGGCACGGAAAGCGACAACCTCGCGCTCTTCGGCGTCCTCGAGCCCGGCCAGCACCTCATCACCTCCGCCATCGAGCACCACGCAGTCCTGCACGCCGCCCAGGCTGTCGAAAAGCGCGGCGTTGAAGTCACGTACCTGCCCTGCGATTCCAGCGGCGCCGTCACCTCCGCGTCGCTCTCCGCCGCCCTCCGGCCCAATACCCGCCTGGTTTCGATCATGTTCGCCAACAATGAAACCGGCACCATCCAGCCCATCCCCGAGCTCGCCCAGATCGCCAAAACCCACGGTGCGCTCTTCCATACCGACGCCGTCCAGGGCGCAGGCAAGCTGCCCATCGATCTCAGCCTAAGCTGCGCGGAAGGCAAGCCCGGCGGCGCGCTCAAGGATGTCGACCTGCTCTCGCTCTCCGGCCACAAGATGTATGCGCCGCAAGGTACCGGTGTTCTCTTCGTCCGCCAGTCCGTGCGGCTCTCGCCTTTATTCCACGGCGGCACGCATGAGCGCCAGCGCCGCGCCGGCACCGAAAACGTGGCCGGCATCGTCGCTCTCGGCAAAGCCTCCGCGCTCGCCTCACAGTGGCTGGCTCCCACGACTCCGGGTACCCCCGACCTCGATTCTGAGACGTGGGGTTCCACCCCCCAAAGGCTCGCCGCGCTCCGCGACCGCCTGGAACAAACCATTCTCGCCCAGGTCCCTGCCTCCGGGGTCAACGGCGCATCTGCCGGACGGACCGTCAACACCTCCAATCTCTTCTTCGATCACATCGAGGCCGAATCGCTCGTCATCGCCCTCGATCTCAATGGCCTCTCGGTCTCGGGCGGCAGCGCCTGCCAGTCCGGCGCCGCCGAGCCCTCGCACGTCCTCTCCGCCATGGGCCTAAGCCCCGAGCGCGCCCGCGCCAGCATCCGCATCTCGCTCTCCCGCATGACTACCGGGGACGAGGTCGACCAAGCCGCGCAGCTCATCGTCAGCTCCGTCGCGCAGCTTCGCTCCATCTCCAAAAGCTGGGCCGCCCAGCACACCTTCGCATCGGCATAGCCTCGCCGCACATCCAAAGCGTGTGAGCCAGCCGACCCGCCTTTCCGTATCCCGTCTTTCTGTGCCCCGTCTTTCGGTACTCGACCAATCCCCGGTTTCCACCGGCTCCACGCCCGGGCAGGCCCTGGCGAACTCCGTCTCGCTCGCCCAGCACGTCGAGTCCCTCGGCTTCCACCGCTTCTGGATGTCCGAGCACCACGCCATGGACACCCTCGCCTGTACCGCGCCCGAGATCATGCTCGCCCGCATCGGCGCCGCCACCTCCACCATCCGGCTCGGCTCCGGCGGCATCATGCTCCCGCACTATACCGCGCTCAAGGTCGCCGAGACCTTCCAGACCCTCGAAGCGCTTTACCCGAGCCGCATCGACCTCGGCATCGGCCGCGCACCCGGCGGCGGACCCCTTGAAGCTACCGCCCTCCGCCGCTATCGCACCGCGCCCGAAAGCGCGTTGCAGGTGGATGACTTTCCCGATCAGCTCTCGGAACTGCTGGCTTTCCTCCACCACGATTTCCCCGCCAACCATCCCTTCTCGCGTATCCGGGTCGCCCCCGCCACGCCGCGGGCGCCCCGCGTCTGGCTGCTCGGCTCGAGCCTCTGGAGCGCCGAGGCCGCGGCCCAGTTCGGCCTGCCCTACGCCTTCGCGCACTTCTTCTCAGGCGACTCCACCCGCGCCGCCATCCGCCACTACCAGCGCAGCTTCCGCCCCAACGAAGAACTTGGCCCGGACGCCCCGCAGCAGCCGGAAGCTATGGCCGCCGTCGGCGTCATCTGCGCCGACACCGATGCCGAAGCGCAACGTCTCGCCCAAAGCGTCCGGCTGCTCCAGTGGCGGATCCGCCAGAATGACCGTCGTCCGATTGCCGCACCCGAGGAAGCCGCCGCCGAACTGGCTCGCTTCGGCGTCTTGCCGCCTGAGTCCGGAGAGTTCCCTCGCTACTTCGTGGGGACTCCCGACGCGGTACGCGACTCGCTGATCGCCATGGCCGGTTCGCTCGGCATAGGCGAGCTGGTCGTGAACACCATCACCCACGACCACCAGGTGCGCCTGCGCAGTTACACGCTCCTCGCTCAGGCCTTCAGCCTTGAGTCAAGCACTCCCACTACCTCGCCGGCGCCACCTTTACCACGCCGCGCTCCGGCCGCAGCGGCTTCGGCGGCTTAAGGCACACAGCCAGCGGCTTCACCACAGCCGCAGGTTTTGCCGCAATCACCGCGACAGGCAAAGGCATCGCGACGGCAGCCACAGCCTGGACTGGGACCGCGGTTTGCTCCGGCTTGGGCTTGGCTTTCTTCTTGCTGCCGCGAAACAGCCCCGCAAGCGTGTTCACCAGCGCACCCCCAAGAATGCGCACAAATGCGAGCGCCAGCGCCCCGGCTACGTACGGGAACGCAAGCACACCGTATCGGCTCACCTCCGGTCCATGCGACTTGGCTGAGTGATCCAGACCGCCCAGATATCCGTCGAGAGCCATCCTCGCACCATCAAGATTGAAGATGTACGCAACGAACAAACATCCCAGGCCCGCAACCATCAGGGTGCCAAACTGATTCGTCCATCCTTTCGCTTGGGGTATCTCCGGCCCTTGTGGTTTACGGCTCTTTTGACTGTGTGCCAACGCTTCCCCCCTTGACGCAAACCTCCGTCGGAGTCCACGTTAGCTGCCCAGTCTGGGGCCGGTCTATGCAAGGAAAGTGGTAGACGGTTCCTACAGGTACCAGGGAATGTTGACCACCACGATGCGCTGGTTGCCCCGCACCAGCAACAGCAGCTTCAACAATTGCACCCGCTGGTTATGCAGCAGGTTCTCCCACCAGTGCCGCACCACCAGCTCCGGCAGCAACACGGCCACTTTGCGGCCGGGATTCTCCGCCTCCAGATGCAGGATGTAATCCATCAACGGCGAGATGATGAAGCGAAACTTCGACGAGATCGTCACCAGCTCCGGCTCATGCATCTTCATGCCGCGTAGAGGCTCAAGCACCTTTCCGCTCCAGTCATCCTCAATCCCATGATCGTCTTCCTCCGATTGCACATGGACAACCTTGATCTCCTTCGACATGAGCAGCCCGAAGCGCAGCGCCTTCTCCGAAATCCGGTTCCAACCCGCCATCGGGATGACCACCACCGGTTCCTCCAGGTTGTCCAGGTTGATCGGAGTCATGTCCTTCATCTCGCCCGCGACCCGCGAATAATGCTTCTTGACCGAGTGCATCAGCAGGATCAGCGTCGGCACCAGCAGCGCCGTCACCCACGCGCCGGCGAGAAACTTCGAAGCCAGCACGATGATGGTCGTGATGCCTGTGGCCACCGCGCCGATGCCGTTAACGAACATGTGCCAGCCGCGATCCTTGTGCTCCCCTTCCTGCTTGCGCCAATGCACCACCATGCCGGCCTGTGACAACGTAAACGCCAGAAACGCGCCGATGGCATAGAGGGGAATCAACTTATCCGTGACACCCTTGAAGATGATCAGGATAACCGCCGTAAAACCCGTCAGCGCATACACGCCGTGCGAAAACAACAGCCGCCGACCGCGCAGGATGAACACGTGCGGCAGGTGGTCGCGCATGGCGATGGCCCGCGTCAACCGTGGGAAATCGGCAAAGGCCGTGTTCGCACTCAGCGCCAAAGCCAGGAACACGCTGCCCATCGTGACCAGATAGAACCAGCCTCGACCGAAGACAGCTTTCACCAGCAGGCTAAGGAGACTCTGATACTGTGGGTCCTCGGGTTCCATCGCCATGATGCCGTAATGTTTCGCGAGCCAGGACGTGCCGTAAAGCAGGACGATCAGGATTCCGATAATCACCGTCAAGGTGAATTGCGCCTTTTTGGCTCGCGGCTCCCCGAACGCCATGACCCCGTTTGAAACTGCTTCCACCCCAGTCATCGCCGCGCAGCCGCTCGAGAAGGCTTTGGTGATCAGCCATAAAAAAGCCAGCCGTGACAGATTGGTCACGACGGGCGAGAGCGGGGGCATCGGGGCTAGGGCCACCGGATGACCGCCCGCCGCAATCGTCTTCACGACGCCGACGATTACCAGGGCCAGCAATGTCCCGATGAAGAGGAAGGTCGGCAGAATGAAGGCTGTTCCCGTATCCTTCACACCGCGGAGATTGATTACCGCCAGAAATCCCAGAATCAACAGGCACAGGGGAAGCGTGTAAGGAATCAGCTTCGATTCCACCGACGTCACGGCGGTCACACCGGCAGAGATACCGACCGCTGCCGTCAGGATATAGTCGATCATCAGCGCGGCAGCGGCCAGCAGACCAGCGCCTTCCCCCAGGTTCTCGGTGGCCACCGTGTAGCTTCCGCCGCCATTGGGGTAAGCAGCGATCGTCTGCCGATAGCTGAAAAAGACGATCACAAGAAGGCACAGGATCGAGGTCACGATCGGGAGTAAATATCTATCGCCGCCAACCATTCCCAGCGGAATGAGGATATAGAGCGCCTGTTCCGGCCCATACGCCGCGCTGGTCAAGGCATCGAGCCCGAAGATCGGGATTCCTGCCGAGACGCCAATGTGCTCTGCCCGTTCATCGCTGGTCGCGAGCGGCTTGCCAAAAATCCTGTCCTGAAGGGCCATGTGGTTTCGATCTTACGCGAGTCTTCTGTCTTGACTTTTAACAATTCTCTCCGACAGACCGCATCCAAGAGTCGATGACGCTTACGAGTGAACTCTCCGCGGGTCAGAAGCGCTCCGAGGCCGAGCGATGACAATCCTCGTCCTCAATAGCGGCTCCTCGTCCATCAAGTTTTCGCTCTACCGCGCCGGCCCGGAAGACAACGTCCCTGCCTTGCTCGCCGACGGGCAACTGAGCGGCATCGGCACACCTGAACCGCGGCTTGAGCTCAAGTCCTTCCATTCCGCGCAGATACAGCCCGCGCATCCTGTCCAGGCCGAAAGCCCGGAGCAGGCCATCCACGCTGTGCTCGATGCCGCCACTGCCCCCGGCATGCCCTCGACGGACGCCATCGGCTATCGCGTCGTCCATCCCGGCCCCAAACGCAAGGACCATACCAGGATCACCCCCGAGGTCCTCGCCGATCTCGAACACGCCGTCTCCTTCGCCCCGCTGCACGACCCCGAAGCCCTCGCCCTGATCCGCGAAGCCATGGCCCGCTTCCCGCACATCGGCCACTTCGCCTGCTTCGACACCATATTCCACCAGACCATGCCGCCCGAAGCCTCGACCTATCCCATCCCCCAGCCGCTCCGCGAGGCCGGCGTCCACCGCTACGGCTTCCATGGCCTCAGCTGCGAGTCGGTCGTCTACCAGCTCCGCGCTCAGCCGAATTTGCCCTTCCCCAACCGCCTCATCATCGCCCACCTCGGCAGCGGCTCCAGCATCACCGCCGTGGTCGAGGGCCGCTCCGCCGACACCACCATGGGCCTCACGCCCACCGGCGGCGTCCTCATGGGCACACGTCCCGGCGATCTCGACCCCGGCCTGCTGTTCTATCTGCTCCGCCAGCCCAAAGCCTCCGTCGATTCCGTCGAGCGCCTGCTCAACTTCGACTCCGGCCTCAAAGCCCTCGCGCATTCAAGCGATCTCCGCAAACTCCGCGAGTCCGCCGGCCAGGGCGACCCCGGCGCAATCCTCGCCCTCGACATCTTTTGCCGCCGCGTCCGCATGGCCATCGGCGGATTCGCTGCCGTCCACGGCCTGGACGCTCTCGTCTTCACCGGCGGTATCGGCGAGCACGACGCACCCACCCGCCTCGCCACAGCCAACCAGTTCTTCGCCAACCAGCCCCGCATCGACGACGCCGCCAACTCTGCCCAAGCCGAAGGCCTGCGCACAATCAGCGCCCAAGATTCGACCATCCCCGTCTACATCGTGCCCGCAGAAGAAGACCTGATGATCGCCCGTCACGTCGCCCGCATGGCGGCAGCCTGATTTCGTCCCACTCGCTGGACGCTTCGTCCCGCACGATCATCCAACCAGCTTTGCCCCGGAGATTCCCCGATGACCCTGCCCTCGTCGCACGAGAACCTAGACCCGGCTCCGCTCAGTCCCGACGAGCTCCGCCTGACCAATGCCTATTGGCGCGCCTGCAACTATCTCTGCGCCGGCATGCTCTACCTGGTCGCCAATCCCCTGCTGCGCGAGCCGCTTAAGCCGGAGCACATCAAGAACCGCCTGCTCGGCCATTGGGGCACCGACCCCGGCCAGACCTTCACCTGGGTTCACCTCAACCGGCTCATCAACAAGTACGACCTGGACATGATCTACATCGCCGGCCCCGGCCACGGCGCGCCCGCTACCCTCTCCAACTGCTATCTCGAGGGCGTCTACTCCGAGGTCTACCCAGACAAATCGCAAGACCTCGCCGGCCTGCAGCGCTTCTTCAAGCAGTTTTCCTTCCCCGGCGGCATCGGCAGCCACTGCACCCCGGAAACTCCGGGCTCCATCCACGAGGGCGGCGAGCTCGGCTACTCCCTCGTCCACGGCTTCGGCGCGGCCTTCGACAATCCCGGCCTGATCGTCACCGTGGTTGTCGGCGATGGCGAGTCCGAGACCGGCCCGCTCGCCACCTCCTGGCACTCGAACAAGTTCCTGAACCCCATCCGCGACGGCGCCGTCCTGCCCATCCTGCACCTCAACGGCTACAAGATCGCCAACCCCACCATCCTCGCTCGCATCCCGCATGAGGAGCTCGAGATGCTCTTCCGCGGCCTGGGCTGGGAGCCGCACTTCGTCGAAGGCGACGAGCCCGAGCTCATGCATCAGCGCATGGCCGCCGTCGCCGAGCACTGCATTACCGAGATTCGCGACATCCAGCAGAAACACCGCGCCGCCGGCCCTGCCGCCACCATGGAACGCCCCCGCTGGCCCATGATCGTCCTGCGCTCGCCCAAAGGCTGGACCGGCCCGAAAGAAGTCGACGGCCACAAGGTCGAAGGCTTCTGGCGCGCCCACCAGATCCCGATCCTCGACCCCAAGACGAACCCGGAAAATCTCGCCAAGCTCGAAGCCTGGATGCGCAGCTACAAGCCCGAAGAGCTCTTCGACGAGAACGGCACGCTAGTCCCCGAGCTCAAAGCGCTGCCGCCAGAAGGGCTGCGCCGCATCACCGCCAACCCCCACGCCAACGGAGGGCTTCTCCGCAAGCCGCTCAACCTTCCTGACTTCCGCGCCTACGCCGTCGACGTGCAGCGCCCCGGCCGGATCAGCGTCTCCTCCACTGAAAATCTCGGCAAATTCCTCGCCGAAGTCATTCGCCGCAATATGACCAGCTTCCGCATCTTCGGCCCCGACGAGACCGCCTCGAACAAGCTCCAGGAGATCTACAAGGCCAGCAAGAAAACCTGGGAAGAGCCCATCCTCCCCGTGGACGCCGACGGCACCGAGATCGCCCCGCTTGGCCGCGTCATGGAGATGCTCTCCGAAACCACTCTCGAAGGCTGGTTTGAGGGCTACGTCCTCACCGGCCGCCACGGCCTGCTCAACTCTTACGAAGCCTTCATCCACATCATCGATTCCATGTTCAACCAGCACGCCAAGTGGCTCGAGAAATCCAAGCTCGAACTCCGCTGGCGCGCGCCCATCTCCTCGATCAACCTGCTCATCAGCTCCCTCGTCTGGCGGCAGGATCACAACGGCTTCACCCACCAGGATCCCGGCTTCCTCGACCTCGTCACCAACAAAAGTCCCGAGGTCACCCGCATCTATCTCCCGCCCGACGCCAACTGCCTGCTCTCGGTCGCCGACCACTGCCTGCGCTCGACCGACTACATCAATATCATCGTCGCCGATAAAGCCCAGCACCTCCAGTACCTCTCGATCGAGGAGGCCGCCAATCATTGCACCAAAGGCATCGGCATCTGGGACTTCGCCTCAAACGACCAGGGCGCCGAACCCGACGTCGTCATGGCCTGCGCCGGAGACATCCCCACCGCCGAGTCACTCGCCGCCGTCGCCATCCTGCGCGAGCGCTGCCCCGGCCTCAAGATTCGCTTCGTCAACGTCGTCGACCTCTTCCGCCTGATGAACGAGCACGACCACCCGCACGGCCTCTCCTCGCGCGAGTTCGATTCGCTCTTCACCCTCGACAAGCCCGTCATCTTCAACTTCCACGCCTACCCGTCGCTCATCCACAAGCTCACCTACCGCCGTCACAACCACGACAACATCCACGTCCACGGCTACAACGAGAAGGGCAACATCAACACGCCGCTGCAGCTCGCCATCATCAATGAGGTCGATCGCTTCCACCTGGCCATCGATGTGATCGACCGCGTCGCGTCCCTGCAGGCGGCTGCCGCGCACACCAAGGAGTGGCTCAAGGACCAGATCATCGACTCCCTCCACTACGCCGACGAACACGGCATTGATCGCCCCGAGATCAACACCTGGAAATGGCCGCTCTGAAGCGCTCGCCTTCGACCATCGCAATCCATCCGTGCCCTGTCTCAGGCAGTCTCACCGACTGAGATGGGTTCCGCGTACACCGCTTCTCGATGGTTACCCCGAACGTCTGCGTCTTGCTCGCGGAGGGCCTCCGCTAAACTGATGTCAGTCAACCCATGCGCGTCCCCCGCATCACCGACACGGTCACCGTTGTTCGCAGTCCTCGCCCCGCGGAAACCACCGTCGGCACCGAGGTCGTGCTCATGACCATTGAGTCCGGCCAGTGCTTCGGCCTCGGTGAAACCGGTTCCGCCGTCTGGCGGCTGCTCGCCCAGCCGGTTCGCCTCCAGTCGATCGTCACCGCCCTCGGCCGCGCCTATGACGCTCCCGCCCATATCCTCGAGCAGGACGTCCGCGAGCTCCTCGAAGAGATGCTCGACCGCGGATTGATCGAGCTACAGTAACTTCGTCACGGTTTCCAGGACCTCGTCTATCCGCGACAGCTCCCAAGGCATCTCGAGCCGATACGCCCGCGCCTGCCGGAGCGCCTGCCCGCACTGCGCAAATAGCCGGCGCTCCTCGCCGTTCAGCGTGGGGATGTACGCCAGATACGTCAGCTCCATCATGCGCGCCAGCGTCTCTCCGGCGCTCGTCGGCACCAGCCGCGGCCCGCCCTCGTCCGTCCGCGCCAGAAATACGAGCGTACGCAGCGGCAGTGAGTGCATCTCCAGCCTATTGAGGGACATACGGAATTTATCTTCCTTGGCGAAGACTCGCGCTCCCTGCTCCGGATCGATCGCCAGATGGTCTAAACTTTGCCGCCAAAGCTTCAACCAGCCAGCCAAGGGCACGGTCCGTATCTCCCCCGCACGCTCCTCGAGCAGACAGATGTCGTCGGAAAAGACGCGGTATCCACGCGCCTGCAAGCACGCCGCCAGGGTCGATTTGCCGGCACCCGACTCTCCAAGAAACGCGACCACTCCATCTGCCGCCACCACCGAGCTTGCATGCAGCGGAAGCAGGCCGTTCTGATGGCAAAGCGCTCCCAAAACCGATCCCAGCAGGAAGGCCGAAACCTCCGCCCACGCCGCGCCGGGAGCAAGGTCCACCCGTACCGTGGATCCGCCAAAAGCATGAAACCTCGCCACTTCGGGAATGCTCAGCAGGTAATCCTGCGGGCCGACGCGGCATACGGCGTCGTACGCTTTCGTTCCCGGAACCTCGTCCACGACCGGCCCAAGCTCGATTCGCACCGCGATCCGCCCCGTTCCCCGCAGGCCGCGAAGCTCGACGATCTCAAATTCGGAACTGATCGCAAAAGGACCAAAGAAGGAGTGATAGAGCAACGTCTGCGAGTCAAGCATCTGTCGCATTTTAGGTCAATCCCTCGAAGGTTTCTGCTTCCGTATTGCGGTCCCGGATCGACCGGCGTATCATCTTGCAAGACGCAGGAACACGCCTCAACCATGCGCAGCAGTTCCTAAATAGGACAACGATGCGCTAACACGCACATCTTAGGAGATCTAACGGTGATGACCACTCTGAAACTCTGGACCAAGCCCACGATCGAAGTCACGGAACTGCGTCTTGCCAAAAACGGCGGCCCGGTTGCTACGGTCGACGCCACACGCCGGCAGCACAGCTCCTAAGCCTCTTTTGGCTCTAGTCCGCTCCCTTCCCTCTTTCTTGCAGCGGGCCACTTCAATCGTACGCCTCGTCTCATGTCTTCCGTCTTTGCCCTTTGGAGCATCGCTGGTTCTTTCTTCGCACCCAAATTTCAGTGCGCGGCTACGATAGAAAAACTTGCCGGTTCTTTCGCCCAACCTTTTTCCTGGCAAAGTTGGCCCTCTTCCGATTCCCCGGAAGGTCAAGTATGCCTTGGCGGCAGCCTCCTTCCGCTCCTGCCCGAAGACCGCTTCGACCGTCAGCCTCTTTGGGCGATGGACCGATCCTGCTGTCTGGTCGCCGACGTACGGCTGGACAATCGCGCCGATCTCACCCGCAAGCTGACCCTCTCCGCTCCTGAGCGGCTCGCCGACGCCGATATTCTGCTCGCTGCCTGGCTCCGCTGGGGAGAGCAGTGCCTCGACCACCTTCTCGGAGGCTTCGCCTTCGTTGTCTGGACGCCCGCCGGCCGCGCACTCTTTTCCGCCCGTGACCACGCCGGCGAGCGTCCCCTCTGCTACCACCATCGCCCGGGCTTCTTCGCCCTTGCCTCCCAACCCAAAGGTCTGCTTCAGCTGCCCGGCGTTCCCCATTGCATCGATGAAGAGATCCTCGCCTCCACGCTCGTCCTGGCCGACACCGATCCTTCCCGCAGCCTCTTCCAGGGAATCCGTCTGCTGCCTCCTGGCCACTGCCTTCGCGTTACGCCCGGCGCGCTCACCACGCGCTCCTACTGGCACCCCAGCGACACTCCACCGGTGCGCTTGCGCCGCGACGAGGACTACGCCGAAGCTCTCACCGAGATCTTCGACCAGGCCGTCGAAGCTCGACTCCGCAGCAATCAACCCATCGCCAGCCAGCTCAGCGCCGGGCTCGACAGCGGCGCCGTCACTGCTTCCGCCGCGCTCCTGCTCGCCGCCCGCGGCCAGCGCCTCACCGCGTTTACCTCCGTCCCGCACCCGGATTTTCAACCCACCGGCCATCCCGGCCGCATCCTGAACGAGTGGCCCGGCGCCCATGACGTAGCCCGGCTTTACCCCAACCTGGACCATGTCTCCATTCACACCCGTGGCGAAGACCTCCTCGCCGATCTGCAGGCCTGGTCCGACGCCCTCGACGAGCCGCCCCGCAACGTAACCAACCTTCTCTGGTACACAGCCACGCTCGAGGCCGCCCGCCAGCGCGGTGTCGGCGTCCTGCTTCAAGGCACCGCCGGCAATGCCACCCTCAGCTTCGAGCACGGCAGCCTGTTGCGGCATCTGGTCCGCCGCGGCCATTGGCTGCGCGCGCTTCGCACGGCCAACAACCTCCGCAACAACGGAGCTATGTCCTTCTGCGCCTCCTTTCGCCATGCCACCGGCTGGCAGCGCGCCTCCTCAGCGTCTATCGACCTCACCTTCAGTCCCATTCACTCCCATCTTCTCCGCACATACGATCTTCTTCCGCGACTCGCCGCACGCCTCCGAAGCGATCACCTCGACCTGCCCAAGTATCGCCGGCGCTTCTTCGACATCGGCGACGACGGCCTGGTGAACGCGGCCGTCCGCGACCGCTTCGGCATCGATCTGCGCGACCCGACCAACGACAAGCGCCTCTGGGAGTTCTCCTACGCCATCCCTCCCGAGCAGCACGTGGCCGGACACCACTTCCGTTCCCTCATCCGCCGAGCCATGCGCGACCGCCTCCCCCGCGCCACGCTCCTGCGCTACAAGCGCGGCATGCAATCCGCCGACTGGCCGCACACGCTCACCTCTGCCCGTCCTGCTCTCTTTGCCGAGCTTGAGCGCATCGAAGCCTCTCCGCTGGCCCAGTCGGCTCTGGATTTACCCCGGCTCCGCCATCTGCTTACCGATTGGCCGACCACCGGCTTCGACGCGCCCGACATCATTGCCTCCCGCCATTTCGCACTCACCCGCGGGATCGCCGCCGGCTACTTCCTCCGTACCCATCCAACACCGCTCGCCACTTCTTGACCCACGTTACCGCGCTCGGACGCACCCGTTACTTCGGCATAGCCGGAGTCCTGGCAGTCTCCCGCACCGTTCCTGCCTCGAGCGTATACACCTCATCGGCAAACCGCATCGCCGAGGGCCGGTGCGAAATCAACAGCGTAGTCACTCTTCCCTTTAACCCCGCCACCGTCCGCAGAATCCCTTCCTCGTTCTCGAGGTCCAGCGAGTTGGTCGCCTCATCCAGAATGAGCAGCGCCGGCTTGAGCAGCAGCGCCCGCGCCAAGGCAATCCTCTGCCGCTGCCCGTGCGAGAGCATCATCCCGCGATCCCCCACCACCGTCTCTAGCCCCTGCGCCAGTCCGTACACAAACTCCGCCCGCGCCGCTGCGATTGCCTCGGCCAGCTCTGCTTGCGTGGCCTCCGGCTTCGCCCAAAGCAGGTTTCGCTTCACGGTGTCATGAAACAGCAGCGTATCCTGGCTGACATACCCGATCCGCCGCCGCCAGGCCCGTGCGTTCTCTCGCGTGATCTCCACACCATCGACCAGCACCGCCCCCTCCTGCGGCAGCAGCAATCCCATCACCAGGTCCGCAATCGTGCTCTTTCCGGCGCCGGACGAGCCCGCGATCGCCGTCGTGCGTCCCGCCGGCAACTCCAGGTCCACTCCATCCAGCACCATCTTCCCTGCCGGCCCATACGCAAACCGGACTCCGCGCAGCGCCACCTCCCGCTCGAGCGCCGGCGTCTCCGCACCTCCTTGCTCCACCTCCGAGTGCTCTTGGCACTCCGCCAGAAACCGCCGGATCTCCGCATAGGCCGGCAGATCCGTCAGCAGCTCCGTCAGCTTCGCCTGCACCGCTGCCACTCGGGGAGTCGCCCGCATAAACGCAAACAGAAAGATCAGCATTGTGCCCGCAGCCAGATGCAGTGTCTGCAATCCCAGCAGGATCACTCCGCACAGCAGCGCCAGCATCATCATCTGGAAGCTCCGCGCCGAGGCCGCGCCACGCCACTGGTTTCCGATCAGCTCCTCCATCGCTCGCTCGTGCCGCTCTGAAAACAGCCGCAGCTCCGCATCCTGCGCGCCAAAGGCCTTCACCACCTTTAGGTTCTGCAGCCGTTCGATCGATGAGTCAAATACCTCCCGCATCCGCGTCGAGATCTCCATCCCCGACCGGTAGATCGCCCGCCCTGTCCGCCGCTGCCAAGGCACCAGCAACGCCACCCCGCCCAGCAGCACCACCGTCAGCCGCGGCGCCACATGGCACGCTAGCCCGAGAAGCAGCAGCGCCACCATCCCGTTTGACAGCACCGCGATGACGCTTTGCAGCACCTGGCTCACCCGGTCGAGCTCCACCGTCAGCACATGCGTCAGGTCGGAGGATCGCCGCCGCGTCAGGTACGTCCAGTCCGCATGCAGAATGGCCTCATACAGCTCGTCCGCCATCCGCTGCCGCACCGGCCACACGATGCTCCAGGTCAGTGTCGTCAGCACTCCGTTCAGTACCGAGAGCAATCCCACGCAGGCCAGCACCGCTGTGAGCAGAGCCGCCAGCCACCACGTTTGCGGCAGGTGACTCCTCGCCAGCACATGAAAGAGCATCTCCGTCCGCGGCCCCGGACTCGCCGCCGCACCCCTCCCCATCAGCGCGATCAGCGGAAAGACCATGGCCACGCTCACGCCCTCGGTCAACGAGAGCAGCGCCGCCAACCCAACCGCGCCAATCAGCTTCCAGCGCGAGGTGCTCCACAGTACTTGTAAGAAGCTGACCATCGCGCTCAAACCCCCTTTCTCCTTGTTTATCGGCCTGCCGGCAGAAATCTTTAGCTCGCTGTGAGAAATAGAGAGAGCTTTATCCGCCCTCGTAGACTCCCAGCGTCGAGTATGCGCCGGCCGCCTCGCCGCCAATCACCAGCTCGCCGCCGCTCTCAAGCCACGTATGCGTCACCAGCCGGCCCTCTTGCCGCGTCACCCCATAGTGCAGCCGCGTCCGCACTCCTTGCCTTCGCAAGAGCGCGCTCGCCGCCAGACATTGCGGAAAACAAACGAACTCCACCGGCGCATAGCGCACGGCAACCAGCACCGCATGCCGCACCCGCTGCCTCCACTCACCGGCTCCAACTCCGGCTTGCCTTCCCTTGACCGGCCGTTGCTGCCAGCGCAAAATCCTCGCCACGGGCACGGTCCGCAGCGCCACCCGCGCCGCCGTCAGCCAGCACAGCGCCTCGCCGATCAGCAGCAGCTGCCTCAGCCCCACCTCGCGCGCGCGCCGCGTCAGGCTTCGGACCCGCCGCCCCGGACTGCTCACCCGCTCGTTCCCTGCGCTATCATCGCTCTCGACAGGCCTGCCTCTCACGGACGCGGAGCCACGTTCACGGTACGAAGCCACATCCGCCGCGTCCACCGTGATTCTAGCCTTCCCCCGAGGAGTTCATGCTGGCGTTTCGCGACTTTCCCGCTCCCGTCCGGCTTCTGCTTCTCGCTGCGCGCACGCATCTCACCTTCGAAGAGACTCAGGCAATCCAAACGCTCACCGCCGGACCACTCGACTGGGCCGAGTTTCTCACGCTCGCGGACCACCATCGCCTAAGCTCCCTCGTCTTTGAAACTCTCGCCCCTCTCCACCTTCCCATACACGCCGAACTCCAGGCCCGCGCCACGGCCAACGCCTTTGAAGCTCTGCGCGCCACGCAGGAAGTCCGCCGCATTCTCTCCGCCTTTCGCTCCGCCGGCCTTGGCGAGCTTGCCGTGCTCAAAGGCGTTCCACTCTCGCAGCTCCTCTTCGGCACACCCAATGCGCGTCACGTCGGCGACCTCGACCTGCTCACCTTACCCCACCGCCTACCCGAGCAGATCGAGCTTCTCGCCGGCCTTGGGTATCATCGCACCAATCCCGTCAGCGCCCTTACACCCCGCCGCCTCGCCTCCTATCTCTCCTTCTGGAAGGATTTCACCTTCGCCAATCCGGATTCCGGCTTCGAGCTCGACCTGCACTGGCGCCTGTTCAACAATCGCTTCCATCCCGCCAACCGTATGCTGGCCCAGGACACCTCGAACACGGACACCCGCTGGACGACCGTCCCCATCTTCGGCCTGCCCATGCGCACGCTCTCCCCGCCCGATCAGCTCCTCTATCTCGCCGCGCACGGGGCCCTGGACGCCTGGACCTACCTGAAGACGCTGGCCGACTTTGCCGCCTCGCTCCGCACGCTTGCCTCCGCCGATCTCGACGACGCGTTCACCCGCGCCCAGCGCCTCGGCCTACTGGCTCAGGTCTCGGGCGCCATTTACCTCGCCAACGATTGGATGGGCGCCGGCATAGACCACCCGCTGCTTCTGTCCGCCTCCGCGCGCTCCGTCAGCCGTGTCCGCCGCCGCACCGCCGCCATGCTGCTCCGCCAGAACTTTCTCCCGCAGCGCAGCTTCCCCAGCCCCGCCCAGTGGCTTCTGCTTGAGCTCCACCTCGTCCCCGGTCTCCGCTCCACGCTCGAGATAATCCGCCGTTTTCTCTGGCGTCCGCGCGTCTGGTCCAAGGTCAATCTTCCGGACCGCCTCTTCTGGCTGTACCCTCTGCTCGCGGTTCTTCTGCTTCCGCGCCCGCACTCGGTCGAAGACTGACCAGCGCTTCCCGCAACACCGGCCTTATCTCATCCCGCAGATCTGTCAGTGAGCAGGACCGATGACCGTGCAGCAGTTCCGAGCTTCTCTCGCCCGGCAAGCCCCCGCAGCGGAGCTCTCTGCCTCGTTGCGCGCCCTTGGATGGGACGCCAAAGAGGACTGGCAAAGAGGACTGGGCCAAGGCGCACGCCCAGGTCGACGGCCTGGACACGCCGCAGGCGATGGCCGTGCATGCCTATCTTCACCGCCGCGAAGGCGATCTCGGCAATGCGAACTACTGGTATCGCCGCGCGGTCGCCGGCCAGCAGCATCCGCCAGCGCGTCAGGTGTTCCATCGGCGTTACGCCTACGGTCGCCCTGAAGCGCAACGCGAAGATCGACCGCGACATGCCGGCGCGCTCCGCCAACTCCTGCAGTGTCCAACGATGCGCCGGGTCGTCGTGCATACAGCGGATTGCCGCGCTAATCTGCCGGTCCGCCAAGGCGAACAGCCAGCCGACGCCGCCGCGCGTGCCCTCCGCAGCATGCAAGCGGAGTGCCTGCACCAGCATCAGGGAAGCAAGCTGAAACCAGGATTACGGACTTCCAGCATAGATCGTATCTCGCTTGGGCTCCATCTAGGTTAAGACGGAACACGCATGCGGCCTCGGCCTGGTGCTTCCGCCAACACACTCAAGGAGAACTCAACCATGCGTATCTTTCTCACCGGCGCCACCGGCTTCATCGGTTCCGCCATCGTTCCGGAGCTTCTCCAGGCAGGCCATCAGGTGCTCGGGCTTACCCGCTCCGAGGCCGGCGCGCAGTCGCTCCAGAAAGCCGGCGCCGAAGTGTATCGCGGCACCCTCGAAGATCCGGAGAGCCTGCGCAACGGCGCGGCCCAGGCAGACGGCGTCATTCACTGCGCCTTCGACCACGATTTCTCAAACTTCGTCGCCAACTGCGAGAAGGACCGGCGCGTGATCGAGGCTCTCGGCGATGCGCTGGTGGGCTCGGATCGTCCCCTGGTCATCACCTCCGGGACCGGCATGGGGAACACGGTGCCGGGTCAGCCCGCAACCGAAGATGCCTTCGATCCCGAGCACCGGACTCCCCGCATCGCCTCCGAGTTAGCCGGGATCGCCGTTGCGGACCGCGGCGTCAACGTGTCTGTCGTGCGCCTTCCTCAGGTCCACGATCCGTTGAAGCAGGGCCTTATCAGTCCGCTGATCGAAATCGCACGGAGCAAGGGAGTCTCGGCGTACCTGGGCGAGGGGCAGAACCGCTGGCCGGCAGCCCATGTCAGCGACGTGGCCCATCTCTATCGGCTGGCGATCGAAAAGCGGCAGGCCGGCAGCCGCTACAACGCGGTCGCGGAAGAGGGAATCCCGGTCCGGACGATCGCGGAGGTTCTCGGCCGAGGCTTGAAGATGCCGGTGGTCAGCCTGACTGCGGAACAGGCGGCGGATCACTTCGGATGGATGGGTACGTTTGTGGGATTCGACATGCCGGCCTCGAGCGCACTGACCCGGCAGCGGCTGGGTTGGACTCCCTCCGGCCCGGGGCTGATCGCGGACCTGGAACGGATGCGCTATTGAGCCGCAAAACGCGCCGGCGTGCGCCTCGCATCCTATAAGCGGATGCTGACCAAGAGGATGAAGCACGTGGTACTTTGCCTGGCGTTGGCCTGGACGGCGGACCGGGCGACGGCAACGGCAGGCGAGCCGGGTCTCGCCATGATTCCCACGGTTCATACCGCGGCGCTCAACGGCGACGCGGTGGATCTTCCGGATTCGCTGAAAGGCAGATCGGCGGTGCTGGTCGTGGGGTTCTCGCAGGGTTCACGCGGCGATGTGACCGCCTGGGGCAAGCGGCTGTCGACTGACTACCGTGACTCGGTCGCCGTGCGCTACTACGAAGTCTCGATGCTGGGCGGCGTTCCCAAGTTCTTGCGCGGATACGTGCTGCGAAAGATCGCGGCGGACGTGCCGGACCGCGCGAAGCCGCACTTTCTATCGATCGACGACCATGAGGCGGAGTGGCGGTCGATCACCGGCTACCGCAAAGCCGATGACGCCTATGTGTTGGTGGTCAATAGCGGTGGCCAGGTGTGCTGGAAGGTCGAAGGTCCGGCAACAGACGCACTGTACCAGCAGGTACAACAGCATCTGGCGGCTATCCAACCGGCGCAATGACAGAGCCGCCAAGGGACGCAGGCGAGCTTACCAGGTGCGGGTTCCGGGAGCCCCCTTGAAGGGTCCGCGCTGGCCGGAGGTAATCCATCCGCCGTAGAAGTCGCCTGCTTGCGGAAGCACGCGCTCGTCGTCGACCCAACACTCGTCGACGCGGCTGGCGTAGAAGGCAAGATAGCCGGCGAGCGCGGCGTAGGCGCCGGCAGGCTGCTCATAGCTCCAGGCGACATCCGCGGCGAGAACGGGAGGATGACCGGTCTGGATTCCTGTGGCGGCAATGTCGAGGTTCCAATAGGTGGCGACGCCCTTGAACTCGCAGAAGCTGCTGCGGGAGAGAGAACGCCGCAGCAGATCCATGCGGACCTGGGCGGGAGGCAGGTAGTAGACCGGCGGATGGCTGGTCTCAAGAATGCGCAGGGCAGCCGTAGTGTTGGCCAAGGTATGACCGGCGTGCACGATGCGGATGCGCCGGCTGGCCGGTTCGAGGCGCGGCGGCCGGGGATAGTCCCAGACAGACTCGGTCGGTAGAACACTGTTGCTCTTCATTGCGTGAAAGACTCCCGCATACGTCTGAAGCGTTGGACGATAGACTCGGCGGGGACGGATCATACATTCTGGAGACAGTATGCGCGCGAGTGAAAAACGGCTGAACGAGATGAACCGGCTGGGAGACATGCTGCACTTTCCTGCCGCCGTGAACGCGGGAGCCACGGCCAACGTGCTGGTGACGGTGGCGCTGACCTGGTGGGTGGAGGGGCTCTATCCGCTGCTGCCGGGGGTGTGGGTGGCGCTGGTGCTGGCTGTGAATCTGCTGCCGGTCGTGGTGCTGCGGATGAGCCTGGGGCCGGGAACGGTGTATCCGCGGCTGGGGGAGATGAACTTCTTCCGCGACCAGCACAAGTTTTCCGACTGGGTGTACGTCGGGGCTTCGGCCAACATGGCATTCTGGATTCTGCTGACGTGGACAGTGTCGGCGTGGCGGCGTACGTCCGGGGCGCTCGTGGCAGTCGAGATGGTTGCGTTTGTGGCGACGTTCTCTCCGGTGCTGCTGCGCGGAGTGCTGCGGGCGCGCTGAGTGCGGCGGTGCTACCCTTTTGAGAGGCGGATACGCGGAGCGAGCAGCGATGGCAGACCTGGTGGAAGAGATCAAAGACGAACTTCGGGCGTTGCGGCAGACGGCGCTCAACGCGGTACATCGGACGCATAAGGCGAAGATGGTGGACTTCGGCGGCTGGGATATGCCGGTCGAGTATGGCGGGCTGATCCGCGAGCACATGGCCGTGCGGACGGGCGTGGGGCTGTTCGACGTAAGTCATATGGGCGACATTCAGCTGCGTGGACCGGGGTCCTTGGCGGCGGTGCAGCGGCTGCTGATGAACGATGCGTCGAAGCTCGAGGTGGGGCAGGCGCATTACTCGGCGATGCTCTATGAGGATGGAACGTTTGTCGACGATGTGGTGCTGCACAAGCTGAGCGAGAACGACTTTCTGATCGTGATCAATGCAGGCACGCGTGAGAAGGATGTGCAATGGGTGCGGCGGCAGATCGGGGCCATGCCGGGCGTGCACATCAACGATTTTTCGGACTATTACACGCAGCTGGCGATCCAGGGGCCGAAGGCGGAGGCGACGCTGCAGAAGCTGACCTCGACCGACCTGAGCGGGATCCGGAACTACTGGTTCAAGTGGGGGCGGCTGGATCTGAAAGACGGGGCGGCTGTCCACAACGTGATGATCGCGCGCACCGGGTACACGGGCGAGGATGGCTTCGAGATTTACATTCCATCCGATGAGCCGACGAGCAGCCGGGTCTGGGGCGAGGTGCTGGCAGCGGGCGAGGAGTTCGACATCGTGCCGTGCGGGCTGGGCTCGCGCAATACGCTGCGGCTCGAGTCTGCGATGGCGTTGTATGGGCACGAGATCTCGGACGAGATCAACGTGTTTGAGGCGGGGCTGGGGCGCTACTGCAAGCTGGACAAGGGGACGGACTTCGTGGGCGCGACGGCGTTGCGGGCGATCGAGGCCGAGGGCGGACCGAAGCGCAAGCTGGTGGGGCTCGAGATGGTGGAGCGTGGGATTGGGCGCGATGGCTACGCGGTGTGTTCGCTTGAGGGCGAGCGGATCGGCGTGGTCACGAGTGGTTCGCCGGCGCCGTTTTTGAAGAAGAACATCGCGCTCGCGTATGTGCCGGTGGCGTTCGCAGCGGTGGATACAGAGGTCGCGGTCGAGATTCGTGGTGGCCTGGTGAAAGCGAAGGTAGTTACGACGCCGTTTTACAAGAAGCCGAAGAAGAGAGCAGTTTCTTAGGTTTTCTTTGCCGGGCTCGCAGCATAGACTTTCAGAGGAGAGATCGATGGCCTATTCGGCTGGATACAAGTACACGAAGACCCATGAGTGGGTGTGCGTTGAGGGCTCGACGGGCTCAGCGGGCATTACGGACTATGCGCAGAGCTCGCTGGGCGACATTGTGTTTGTCGAACTGCCCAAGGTTGGAGATAAGCTGCAGGCCGGGAAGAATTTTGGTTCGGTCGAGAGCGTGAAGGCGGTGAGCGACCTGTATGCTCCGCTTTCCGGCACGGTGACCGAGGTGAACGAAGCGCTGAACGGCGCGCCGGAGACGATCAACGCGGATGCGAACCAGACGTGGCTGTATAAGTTTGAGGTTGCGGATGCGGGTGAGCTGACGTCGTTGGAGACGCTGCTCGATGCGCCGGCGTATGAGCAGTTTGTGAGTGAAGAGACAGGACACTAGGAGGACGGTCATGCAGCCCGCCAACATTCTTGCGATTGCGTTGCCGACGCTTACTGTTCTGGTTGGCATCTTGTTGAATCAGGCATCGACGAATCGACTCGATGCGCGTATCTCGGCGTTAGAAGTCGCGCTGCGGGCGGAGATCTCCGGACAGACTGGCAGCTTGCGGGCGGAGATGGCTGGATTACGCGGCGAGCTCAACGCCCTTCGCGTCTCCTTTCACAACGACGTGGTCATGCTGATCGAAAGAGATAACAAACTGGATGCGCGCGTCAGCCGTCTGGAACAAACGGTCTAAGTCGGAACCAGGAACAAGAGAGAGTTTTCTATGCGCTATCTGCCGAAGAGCCCTTCCGATCGCCAGGAGATGTTAGCTGAGATTGGCGTCGCAACGATCGACGACTTATTCACTTCGATCCCCGCGGAGTACCGCCTAACCCGCGATCTCGACGTTCCGCGGCAGCATGGCGAATCCGAAATCATCGAGCGCTTCCGCGGCTATGCGGAAGCGAACGCCAACGGTTACGCAAGCTTTCTCGGCGCGGGCGTGTACAAGCATTACAAGCCGGTCATCATCGACTCGCTTGTGCAGCGCGGCGAGTTTTTGACCAGCTACACGCCCTATCAGCCGGAGATCTCGCAGGGCACGCTGCAGGCCATGTTCGAGTTCCAGACCATGATCTGCGAGCTCACCGGGATGGAGATTGCCAACGCCAGTATGTATGAGGGCTCGACCGGCGCGGCCGAGGCGATCATGATGGCGGTGCGCGTGACCGGGCGGAATGCCGCGGTGATTGCGCGCACGGTGCATCCGGAGTATCGCGAGGTGATCGGGACGTATGCGACGCACCAGGAGATTCCGTTGAGCGAGGTGGGCTATGCGTCGAATGGGCGCGTGGATATGGCTGCGCTTTCCGCAGCCATTGATTCAGACACGGCGTGTGTGCTGATCCAGTCGCCGAACTTCTTTGGCACGATTGAGGATGTGGCGGCGGTGGCGGAGCTGGCGCACAGCAAGGGCGCGTTGCTGATCGTGTCCATCGCAGAGGCAATCTCGCTGGGCATTGTGAGGCCGCCCAGCGAGGCGGACATCGTCTCGCTCGAGGCGCAGAGCTTCGGCGTGGCGCTGAGCTACGGCGGCCCGTACTGCGGCGTGATTGCCTGCAAGGAGAAGTTCCTGCGGCAGATGCCGGGACGGCTGATCGGCGAGACCAAGGATGTGAATGGCAAGCGCGGCTTTGTGCTGACGCTCTCGACGCGCGAGCAGCATATCCGGCGCGAGAAAGCGACCTCGAATATCTGCACGAACCAAGCGCTGGTGGCGCTGATGACGACCATCTTCCTGACCGTGTATGGCAAGGAAGGCATGCGAGAGCTGGCGGAGCACAACCTGGCCAAGGCGGATTATCTGCGGGGTGTGCTGGCGGATCAAGGCAAGGTGCTATTCAATGGCGCGCCGCGATTCCATGAGTTTGTGCTGGATGTGCCGGAGGGTGCAGCGGCTGTGAACGAGCTGCTGCTGGAAAAGAAGATTATTGGCGGGCTGGCGTTGCACGAGTGGTACCCGGAGCTTGGGGCCGGAGCCAGCCTGTGGTGTGCAACCGAGGTCACGAAGCGGAAGGATATGGACGCGGCGGCGGCGATTTTAGCGGAGCTCGGGCAGGCGGAGCTGGTGGCTCAGTGAGAAGACAAACAACGGAGCGCAAAGGACGCGAAGAGAATTCCGCGAGGGGCGCAGAGGAGCGCAGCGGCCAATGGATGTTACGGGCCTGATTGGCGAAGAACTGAAGTCGGTCTGCTTTGTAGAGGACTACCTGGAGCTTTGTTTTGGAGAGGCCAAGGTGACGCTGTACGCCTGGCCGCATCTGCTGCTGACGGAGTTTTCCGTGGCTTACGGTGAGCCGGAGTATCGCAATGCGCTCTGTGCGCAGATCGGCGAGGAGGTGACTGAGGCGTCGCTTGAAGAGAGCAGCGCACTCACGATCGAGTTGGCCAATGCGGTAGTCTTTGGGTTGAGTTTGCGGGAAGAAGATATCGATGCACCGGTCAGCGGAAGTTACTCGGCGACTGGGCAGGTACAGGATGCGGAGGAGTTTTAGCGATGGCAGAAGGCATCCATGCGGAGTTTGAGAAGTTAGGGATGGTGGCGATGATTGCCGCACTGCTGATTCCAGGCATGCTGTGGGTGACCAGGGCAAGGTCGACGCCTGCGATGCTCGGACGGGCGGCGCTGGTCGGTGGGTTGATTCTAGGCGCGGTACGGGTTGAAGCGGAGATGGATGAGTCGGCGGCGGAGCTGGTGAAGTAACGAAGTAGAAAGGCTGAGGAGCACTTGATGGCGACGATGACGGCAGTTCCGGAAATTGAGGCAACCACCCAGTTTGTGGGTACGCCGAAGAAGGTTTCGACGCATGTCAACCAGAACGAAGGGTTGATCTTTGAGAAGAGCTCGCCGGGCAAAAAGGCGTATCGGCTGGCGGAGCTCGATGTCCCGGCGGTCGATGCGAAGAAGCTGCTGGGGCCTGCGCTGCGAACGAATCTCGGCGTAATGCCGGAACTCAGCGAAATCGAAATCATTCGCCACTTCACGCGGCTCTCGACGTGGAACTATGCGATCGACCTCGGCATGTACCCCTTGGGCAGCTGCACGATGAAGTACAACGGCCGTGTGAACGAGGCAGTGTCGCGGCTGGAAGGCATTGCGGAGGCGCATCCGTATCAGCCGCAGTCGCTGGCGCAGGGTTGTCTGCAGATCATGAAGACGCTCGAGGACGCGCTGATTGAAATTACCGGCATGGATACGATTACGCTGCAACCGGCCGCCGGGGCGCATGGCGAGTTCACAGGCATCCTGATGGTGCGGGCGTACCACGAGTCCAAGGGCAATGCGCGCAAGAAGATCATCGTGCCGGACTCGGCGCATGGGACCAATCCTGCAACAGCGGCGGTCGTTGGATATGAGGTCGCGAATCTGAAATCGAACGCGCAGGGCATGGTGGATCTCGCCGAGCTCGAGCGCATGGTCGATGAAGATACCGCCGCGTTGATGCTGACCAATCCTTCAACCATTGGCGTCTTCGAGTCGGACATTCACAAGATCGCCGACATCCTGCATGCCAAGGGCGCGCTGCTCTACATGGATGGCGCGAACATGAATGCGCTGGTAGGCAAGACGCGGCCCGGAGACTTCGGCGTGGACGTAATGCACCTAAATCTGCACAAGACGTTTTCGACGCCGCATGGAGGTGGTGGTCCGGGGTCTGGTCCCGTTGCGTGCAAGGCGATCCTGAAGCCGTTTCTGCCGAAGCCGGTCGTCGTGACGCAGGCTGACGGATCGCTGGCGCTGAGCTTCGATCGTCCTCAATCCGTGGGGCGGGTGCGGATGTTTTATGGGAACTTCGGGATGTTTGTGCGGGCGCTCGCGTACATCCTGGCGAACGGCCCGGATGGCTTGCGGCAGACAACCGAGGATGCGGTGCTGAATGCGAACTATCTGCGGGCGAAGCTCCAGGACACCTTTGAGCTTCCGTTCCAGCGGCCGAGCCTGCATGAGGTGGTGTTCTCGGACAAGCTGCAGGCAAAGCATGGCGTCAAGACGGGCGACATGGGCAAGCGGCTGATCGATTACGGCTTTCATGCCTATACGGTGAGCTTTCCTCTGGTGGTCAGCGGCGCGATGATGATTGAGCCAACCGAAAGCGAGAGCCGCGAGGAGCTGGATCTGCTGGTGGATGCGCTCAAGCAGATTGCGCGCGAGGCGGCCGAGAATCCGGAGCTGGTGAAGACGGCTCCGCATACGACCCGGTTGCAGCGGCTCGATGAGACGGCGGCGGCGCGCAAGCCGGTGCTGCGCTGGCAGGGTCCGAAGGAAGCGGGGTTGGAGGCGGGGACTCCTGCAAAGGAGTGGTAGGTGGCCAAGCCTGCGCCCTATCGCGCACTGACTGAGCTTATTCTTGCGGCGGCCTTCGAGGTACATACGCAACTTGGCCCAGGATTGCTGGAAAGCACGTACCAGGCGTGCTTGGCGTATGAACTTACGAAGCGTGGCTTGCGGGTGCAGCAGCAGATTCCGGTACCAGTGATTTACGACCGACAGAAGCTGCTCGACGTCGGCTATCGGCTCGACCTGCTGGTGAATGAAACGGTTGTTCTCGAACTGAAGACAGTTGAGGCGATCGCTCCGGTCCATCGTGCTCAGCTATTGTCTTATCTTCGACACTCCGGTAAGCGGGTAGGGCTTTTGATCAACTTCAATGTAGTTCGACTGCGGGATGGCATCGTGCGGCAAGTAAATGGGTACGAAGCTGCAGAAGACGAGCACAGAGATTACAGAGGTATCACAGAGCAGGACGGAGAGAACTAACTCTGTGGTCTTTCTCTGTGAACCTCCATGTTCTCTGTGCTTGTCTTTTCTCTTACGGCGTAGACACCTTCACCGATTCATCCAACGTATCCCAGCGAATATGCAGCTCCGCGGAGTCCTTCTTGATGTCATCGAAGGAGATGCTCATCACCTCCTGCGGACTGGGCAGCGTATGCGCCTTCATCTCGACGCGCCCCAGGTCCTGCTCCTGGTGATACTCGAGACCCCACTGCCCTACTTGCTTATTGATGATCAGCATCCACTTGGTCGGCGACGGCAGCGTGAACATAGTATAGGTTCCGGCAGGCACCAGCAGGTTCCCGATATGCAGCGGGATGGGCGTAATCAGGGTCGTCGCCGGGTTCGCGCCGGTCCGCCAGATCTGGTTATAGGGCACGATCTCAGGCCCGCCCACGTGGCGTCCACGCAGGCTGGGCGCGTTGTACTTGATGGTCAGGTTCTGCCCGTTGAGCGAGACAGTCGCCGTTGCGGGCGGGCTGGGCATCGACTTGCCGCCTTGCGGCATCGCCATGCCGTCCATCTGGGCCAGAGCGGCGGGGGCAAGCGAGACGGAGGCCAGAATAGCCGTACAAGCAACGGAACACACGGTGCGAAGGAACATGGAGCGTCCTTTCCTGAAGCGTAAAACATGAGAATCAAGCTGCGTTGGACTGCCTTCGATGCTGGACTTGCGGCGCAACCCTTGTCAACCGGCGGCAGGCTGACTTCCAATCACTCTGATGCTACGATAAAACCTGCGCGCCCGTAGCTCAGCTGGATAGAGCGGCAGCCTCCGAAGCTGTAGGTCAGAAGTTCGAATCTTCTCGGGCGCACCATCCTCTCCTCTTTTTCCCAGGATTCGCTTGACGCCGCGTTTATCGCGCATGAAGGTTTAACCAACCAGCTAACCTTGCATCCTGCCGCGCATCCAAAACAGAACGAAACACAGGAGACGATCCATGGCTTTGACGAACAACGCCGAGTTTGAAGACGATTTCCGCAAGGTTGGTCCGGATGCCACCGCAGACTTCACACCCGGCGCCCCCTCCAACCCCACCGAGTTCGCCAGCAGCGAAAACCTTGAAGTTGCGCCGGCGGACGACCTGGACGAAGAGGAAGAGGATGAGGACGACGACCTCGAAGACGAAGACGATGAAGAGGACGACGTCGAGGACGACGATCTTGAAGATGATGACGATCTCGACGACGACGATGAGGACGACGACCTCGAAGACGACGACGTTGAGGATGACGAGGACGACGACGAGGAAGAGGAAGCCGTTTAGCTTTTGCTCCTGCAGCAAGAGCTCCGCTGGTTGGATCGCAGCGGAGCTCTTGCTGCGTTAGGCAGCGAAATTTGCTACAGAATTTCTTTAACAAGCTTGTTGCAGGACGATGCCGGCCGTCTTTCTTGAGACATGGTCCTTGAGACATGGTCCGACGCGCCTTTGCCTTTGGACAAACTCGCAGGATGGGCTTTGGACTGGCAATCTCGGCCTCGGCGCAAACATCCGTGGCCGGCCCCAAGGTGCGGACGGTGCCAATCCTTGACCTGCCGGCAGACCTCGAAGCTCCGCCGGCCGTGGCCGCGATGCAGGATGCCTGCCACGTCGACGTGCAGTCTCAGTCCCGAGCCTCCGCGCGCTCGGCGACGCGAAGACAGCGGGAGCGGCCCGTCGAAGGCCTGCTCTCTCTGCCTCATCGCTACGTAGTTCCGGGCGGCCGCTTGCGCGCCATCGCAGGCACGCCTCCGTGAGCGGTCTTAATCTGCTTATGCCGCGAGAGGAAAGATTGGAAGCGGCATCGAACCCAGTCATGCAGGATAGTCCTGTTCAAAGCGGCCGTGACCCGCTCACGGTTCTGAGCATCGCCTACCCTTTCGCCCCGGTCGGCCCCGCATCGGTCGGCGGCGCGGAGCAGGTCCTCGCCACCATCGAAGCCGGCCTCGTCGCGGAAGGCCTCCGCTCGATCGTCGTCGCCCAGGCCGGTTCGCAGGTCGCCGGCACGCTCCTCGCCACCTCAGCCCCCAAAGGCATCCTGACCGAAGCCGTCCGCATGCAAGTCGAAGCCGCTCATCAAGCCAGCATCGACCGCGCCCTTGAACGCTTCCCCATCCACCTCGTCCACATGCACGGCATCGACTTCCACCGCTACCGCCTGCCCGCCCACATCCCCGTCCTCGTCACGCTTCACCTGCCACCCTCCTGGTATCCGGAGTCGATCTGGTCGCTGCCCTCCCACATCCATTTGCAGTGCGTCTCTGAATCCCAGCGCCGGGCCTGTCCGCACGCTCTCTGCGACCGCCTTCCCGTCATTGCAAACGGCGTACCCCTGCCGCACGCCACGCATACTCGCAAGCGAAGCTTCGCCCTGCTGCTCTCCCGCATCTGCCCTGAAAAAAATCTCCACGTCGCTCTCGATGCCGCCCGCCTTGCCCATGTTCCCGTTCTGCTCGCCGGCCAGGTCTTCCCCTATCCCAACCACCTCCGCTACTTCGACGAACAGATCCGCCCGCGCCTCGGCCCAAACTGCCGCTGGATCGGCCCGGTCGGCGGCCCTGCCAAGCAGCGTCTGCTCGCCGCCGCCCGCTGCCTGCTGCTTCCCACCCTCGCGCCCGAGACCAGCTCCCTCGTCGCCCTCGAAGCCCTCGCCGCCGGCACCCCCGTCATCGCCTTCCCCTCCGGAGCCATCCCCGAAATCCTCGAAGACGGCCGCACCGGCTTCCTCGTCCAAGAAACCATGGAGAAGGCCGCCCCCGCCATGGCCGCCGCCATGGCACGCGCCTCCACGCTCGACCCCGAAGCTTGCCGCGCCGCCGCCCGCGAGCGCTTCTCCGCACCCCGCATGCTGCGCGAATACCTTGCCCTCTACGCAAGTCTCACGAATCGTACTCTGCCCAGAGTTCAACCCCTCCCCGCCGCCATCACATAAGACATCATGCTTTCGACCTTCGCGCTCCTCAGCCTGATCGTCACGGCCGGAGCGCTCTTCAGCTTCGTCAGCTACCGCGTCCTGCGCCTGCCCAGCACCATCGGCACCATCATCCTTTCGCTCGCCGCCGCCGTGCTCCTCATCGCCGCCGGCCACGTCGTCCCCGGCCTCCACTTCGCCTCCGAGCGCCTCGTCGCCTCGCTCGACTTCAACAAAATCGTCCTTCATGGCATGCTCGCCTTCCTGCTCTTCGCCGGCGCCCTCCAGCTCGATCTTCCCCAGCTCGCCCAGGAAAAAGTTCCCGTCCTCGCCCTCTCCATCGCCTCCACCGCGCTCTCCACCCTCTTCGTCGCGCTGCTCCTGCACTTCGCTCTCGGCCTGCTCGGTATCCAGCTCTCCGCCATCGGCGCGCTCCTCTTCGGCGCTCTCATCTCCCCCACCGACCCCATCGCGGTTCTCGACATGCTCCGCCGCGCCCACGCCCCCGCCGCCCTCGAAGCCCAGCTCGCCGGCGAATCCCTCTTCAACGACGGCGTCGGCGCCGTCCTCTTCCTCGCCCTCCTCGGAGCCTCCGCCGGCGGCTCCCTTCCCTCCGCCCACGTCTTCGGCTGGCTCCTCCTGCTCGAAGCCGGCGGTGGCATCGCCCTCGGCGCCGCCCTCGGCTATCTCACCTACCGCCTCGTCCGCACCGTCAACAGCTACCGCGTCGAGGTCATGCTCACCCTAGCCCTCGCCATGGGCGGCTACGCCCTCGCCGACACCCTCCACCTCTCCGCCCCCCTCGAAGTCGTCACCGCCGGCCTGCTCGTCAGCGGCCGCGCCCGCGCCCTCGCCATGTCCGATGAAAGCCGCGAACACCTCGAGCGCTTCTGGGAGCTCATCGACGACTTCATGAACGTCGTTCTCTTCCTCCTGCTCGGCCTCCAGCTCCTCATCCTGCCCTTCACCCCCGGCTATCTGCTCGCCGGCCTCGTCGCCATCCCGCTCGTGCTTGCCGCGCGCTTCGCCAGCGTCGGCCTCGTCGTCGGCATACTGGCTTGCTTCCGCCGCCATGCCCCCGGCACCCTCCTCGTGCTCACCTGGGGCGGCCTGCGCGGAGGCCTCGCCGTAGCCCTCGCCCTCTCCCTCCCCGGCACCCTTCCCGAGCGCAACCTTCTGCTCGTCGTCACCTTCGTCGTCGTCATCTTCTCGATCCTCGCGCAAGGCCTCAGCATCGGACGCCTCCTCCGCCAGCTGCAGCCTCGCAAGCAGGCCGCCGTCCTCCAATAGCCTTCACATCCGATCCCGGCGCACGGCAAAGCCAAACGTCGGCACCTCCTCCACCCGCCAAAACTTCTTATAAGCCTCCTCGCCCCGCAGCATGTCGATCGTCTCCACACCCTCCCCCGCCGCGTGCTCCATCGCCATCGCCATCAGCAGTGTGCCCGGATGCACCTCCGCATGCTCCGGTGAGGACCCAATCAAATAAAACATCTCCGTCCGCCCCGCCCTATCCCGCAGCGCATACAGCACCGCCACCGCTTCCCCCGCCAGCTCGAGCGCGTACAGCCGCAGCAACCCACTCGCCTGCAGCCCCGAAATCGCCTCCCGGTGCCACGCCAGCACAAGCGGATCCGCCAGCACGCCCGCCTCGCCCGCCGCCTGCCACCGCGCCGTATGCAGCCGCACCAAATCTTCAAACATCCCCGGCGCATCCGCATCCGACGCCACCCGCAGCCGCAGCTTCCCCCGCCCAATCGCCGCATTGCGAAAGTACAACACCTCCGCCCGCACCTTCTTCGGCAGCCCCGCCACCGCCACCGCCGGTAGCCGCGAGCAGCTCTCCCCCCTAAACCGGCTCACCGCCGCCCAATTCACCCGCTCGAGCGCCTGGCCCAGCAGCGACCCCGCCGCCAGCTGCGTAAAGTAAGCCACATCCCACCCACCTTCGTCCTTCAGCCGCTCAAGCCCCGCCCCCACCAGATCCACCGTGCACGCCGGGGCAAACACCCCGTCCAGATAATCCGACGTCCCCGCCCCCACCAGCAGCAGCTGCCGCTCCCCGCCCGACTCAGGCTGGTACACATAGGCCGGCAGCAGCCCGACCAGCTGCTCGCCCCTCCACAGCGTGCACACCAGCAGCCGTTGCTGCCCGAACTGCCTCCACCACGGCACCAGCCACGCCGGATGCTGAAACGGTTTCGCCCGCAAATCCTGCTCCCACAACGCGGCCCACCCCGGCGCGTGTGCAGCCAGCTCCGCTGAACCCGTGATCAGTCGTATCGTGCAGGCGTCAGCCATGGATCTCCGTTCGCTTCTGTCCCTCTCATTCTGCCAAAAACCCGCGCCCGGCAACTCCCATTTCGGGAACACTTTGGTCACGTAAGCCGCAAGGAACTCCTTGACGATGGTTGCTTGGCACGCGTAACTTTTCAGAAGTTCAAAAAACCAGATCGTCCGGTTGTGAACCTCGTGAGGAGTATCAGGATGCGCAGTACGTGGTCGAAGTGGGTCGTCGTTTGCCTTCTCGCAGTCTTTGGAAACCTTTCACTCAAAGCCCAGGCCGTCAGCGGCACCATCGTCGGCACCATTCTTGACCCCAACGGCGCCGTCGTGCCCAACGCTCAGGTCACCATCACCCTCACCGGCCAAAGCACCGTACACAACGCGGTCACCAACGAGAGTGGCAACTTCACCGAACCCGACCTTCCCCCCGGCATCTACACCGTCACCGTCACTGCCACGGGATTTAAGAAGGTCATCCGCCAGAACATCACCCTCGACACCAACACCACCGCGCGCGTCGACGCTGCGCTCGCCACCGGCGACGTCTCCGACACCGTCACCGTCTCGAGCGCGCCTCCCGAGCTCCAGACCGACCGCGCCGACATCTCCACCCAGATTGGCCAGCGCCAGATCGCCGATCTCCCCCTCTCCAGCGGAAACAACTTCCAGTCGCTCCTCAATACCGTGCCCGGCATGGCACCCGTCGTCTTCAACAACTCGCAGTTCTACAACGCGAACAACGACCTTTCGGTCAACGCCAACGGCCAGTCCTCCTACGTCAACCTCTACCAGATTGAAGGCATCGACGACGACCAGCGCACCGGCATCCACATCATCCTCGTCCCACCCGCCGCCGCCATCCAGAACGTCGACATCACCACCAACAACTTCGAGGCCGAGTTCGGCCGCGCCGTCGGCACCGTCGTCAACATCACTCTCAAGTCCGGAACCAACAGCTTCCATGGCTCCGCCTTCCAGAACATGGAGAATAACGGCGTCAACGCCCGCAACTTCTTCGCCCAGGGTCCCAACGGACGCCTCGTCTATAACTACACCGGCGGCTCCATTGGCGGTCCCATCCTCAAGGACAAGCTCTTCTTCTTCGGCGACTTCCTCCGCACCTCCGACCACGAGTCCTCGACCGTCACCACCACCATTCCCTTCTATAACGTCACCAACGGCAGCCTAAACCTGAGCGGCTACAGCGGTCAGGTCTACGACCCCAACACCGGCCAGACCGCAACCTGCACCAACACCGGCGCAGCCGGAGCCGTCTGCGGTACCGGCCGCACCGCCTTCGTCGGTAACCTTATTCCTTTGACCAACGCCGGCATCAGCCCGGTCGCCCTCAAGGTCTTGCAGGGCTTGGACTCACTGGCCCGCAATCCCACCACGAATCTCGCGTACGCTTCCTACCTCTCTGGCAAGACGACCAACAACTTTCAGCAAAACTCGCCCTTCAGCAAAGACGCCATCAGCTACGACATCAAGTCCGACTACACCATCACCCAGAAAGACCACCTCAGCGGACGCTTCAGCCACCAAAAAACCACCACCTTCCAGGCCCCGCTCTTCGGTGCATTCCTGGGCGGCCCAACCGGCGGAGGCTTTGAGGCGACCGGCACCGCCACCGCCTACAGCACCGGCTTCAACTACGATCACGTCTTCTCGCCCACCCTCTTTACAGAGGCCCGCGTCGGCGTCGCGCACCTCCGCAACTCCGCTACCCAGACCGATTACGGAACCAATGATGCAAATACTCTGGGCATCCCCGGCAACGGCCCCAACGGAACCGACAACGTAGCGACGAGCAGCGGACAGGTCGCCTTCCAGGTCTCGAACTTTGGCGGAAATGGAGAACTCGGCACCGGCAACCCGCTCATCGGCTACTCGCCGTCTTTGCCCTGGCTACGTGCGGAATCGAACATCGACTTCGCCAATAACTGGACCAAAATCCTCGGCAACCACACCATCAAGGCCGGCGCCGATGTACGCCGCGTCCGCGATGACCTTCTGCAGGGCAACAACAACGCCGCCGCCGGAACCTTCTACTTCGGCGAAAACCAGACCTCGGAACCCGGCGCAGCCGCCTTCAACGGAGCCACGACTGGACAGGCCAACGACATTGCCAGCGTCCTCTTCGACACGCCCTACCAGGTCGGTCAGGATACGAACAGCACCTTCCCCGCCTACCGCCAGAACTGGCTCTTCTTCTTCGCTTCCGACAAGTGGCAGGCTACTCCTAAGCTGACCGTCGACGTAGGTCTGCGCTATGAGCTCTACCCCCCGGCCACCCCGCGTAAACCCGGCGGCTTCGTCAACTACAATCCCTCCAACAACCAGCTCGTTCAGGCCGGCGTCGACGGCAACCCCTCCAATCTCGGCATGCAGACCGACTACAAGAACTTCGCTCCCCGCCTTGGTGCCGCCTATCGCGCCTCCGAGACGACCGTCGTGCGCGCCGGCTTCGGCGTCAGCTATGTGCCTTTCGTCGATAACTCCTACGCGTACAACTACCCCATCAAAACCAGCACCTTCTACACCAACACTCCTACCTACGGCTCAGCGCTCAATCCGGCCGGCGGCACCGTCAACTTCGTCACCGGCATCCCCGCCACCCCCACCGCCGCCTTCTCCTCCGCCGGGACGCTGACCGAATCCGCCGCCAACGGCACCATCGGCCTGGCTAACCTCTACATCCCGCTCAACTTCCGCAATGCTTACGTCTCCTCCTGGAACGCCGTCGTGCAGCAGGCGCTGCCAGGCGATATGTCCCTCCAAATCGCCTACGTCGCCAATCACGGCACCCGTATCGACGTCGCCCAAAACATCAACCTGCCCAGAACCTACGGCCAGAACGCCACCTACGATCCCTTCAACCACGCCGCTGACGGCGTCACCCCGACCTTCGGCAAGACCGCCGCCGTCACAGATTACTTCCTGGGATTCTCGACCAACTATGAGTCGCTCCAGGTCCAGCTCACCCGCCGCTTCACCAAAGGCCTGGCCTTCACCTCCGCCTTCACCTGGGGTAAGGCGCAGAATTACCAGACCGGCCCTCAGGATGGAGGACTCCTCTTCTACGCCGGCCCGCTGCGCCGCAACTACAACCTCGCCGACTTTGACCGTACCCTTAACTACGAGCAAACCATCACCTACGAGCTGCCCGCCGGGCGCAATCACCGCTTCCTGAACTCCGGCATCGGCTCCTACGTGCTCGGCGGGTGGAGGACGTCAGCCGTCATCTCCGCGCTCTCCGGCCTACCCTTCACCATCACCACCTCCAGTGTCACCTCCGGCACCACCCAGACCGCCAACCAGGTCGGCACTTACCAGGTCAACCACAGCGTCACCGGGGCGGGCAACACCCCATGGTTCAACCCGGCTTCGTTCACGACCCCTCCAACCTGCGTCGCGTACTCGCCAACCAACCCAGTTGCTTGCGCTGTCGGCAACACCCAGCGAAACCAGTTCCGCGGCCCCGGCTACTTCTCTGACAACCTGTCCCTCTTCAAGGACTTCCCCCTCTTCCGCGAGTCGCAGCTTGAAGCTCGCTTTGACGCCTTCAACCTCACCAACACCCCTGCTTTCGGCCTCCCTAACTCGTCCATCGGCAGCAACCTCGGCAAAATCACCAGCACTCTCGGCTCCGGCACCGGCAACGTCAACGGCGTCGGCGGACCCCGCGTCCTCCAGGCCGCCGTCAAGATCACCTTCTAGATCTCGGGTGCCCCCATCCTTTCGACAGTCCCATCGTCGAAAGGGTGGGGTATCGAGCGAAGCTCGACCGCTGTTGCTTGTTCCACGAACCCCTCCAGAAAAGTGGCTGCACCAAAACCGGTGCACAGAAATCCATACTTCTCCAGACCTGAAGTCCGGACCTAACCTGCCTCTCCTGAAGACTTTAGGTACTTTCAGGGGGGTGGGGGCAGACTTGCGGTTGCCGTCAAGAAAACCGTCAGCTACTCTTACTCTCATGTATGAAGACTTCACGGTAACCGACCGCTGGACAGGCGAGCCGCTCCACTGCACCTGGAAGGGCACCGTCGTCGCCATCGCCACCCGCCACGCCGACGCCACCGACATCCGCTTCGCCGTCAACGGCCGCGCCGTCTGGATCGCCATGCCCAACCTCGCCTGGATCGAGATGAAGCGCCGGACCGGCAAGGTCATCACCGACTACGTCGCCGCCCAGGCCGCCGGCCGCTACCTCAAGGCCGCCATCGACTCCGGCTACGACAACGGCCGCGAGATGTACACCATGACCATCCAGGAAGTGTTAGACCACGCCAACGCCGTAGTCAAGGAGGCCGGCAACACCGCCAACCTACCCACCCTCCCCATCATCAACGACGACATCAAGCCCGAGACCTACCTCGGCGAGCTCCCCGGAGACCCCGGTAGCCCAGCCTATACCAACAACCGCCAACCCGGCGCCAACCAGCGCGTGAAGCTCTAGCCGGGCGCACGCTTGATCACCCGCCGCCACGTCCTCGCGCTCCTCCCCGCCGTGCCCCTCACTTCCGCCCTCGAAGCTCAGTTCAGCCTCTTGCATCGCAAGTCAAAGCAGGTCACCCAACCCGCGCCAAAGCCCTTCGTCTACTTCGGCACCGACACCGATAAGCCCGGCGCCAAAGGCATTTACGTCTCCCGCTTCGACACCTCTACCGGCCAGCTGACCGACCCCATTCTCGCCGCCGAGAGTCTTCGCCCAGCCTATCTCGCCGTCAACCAAGTGCGCGAACGCCGCCTGCTCTACGCCACCAACGAAGGTCCGAACGCCAAGACCTCCACCGTCTCCACCTACCAGATCGACCCCGCCACCGGAACCCTCACCCTCATCGGACAAGTCTCCTCCGCCGGCGCTGGACCCTGTTACGTTTCAGTGGACTCCAGCCGTCGCTCCGTCTTCGTGGCCGACTACGCTGGCGGCTGCATCGCCAGCTATCTCGTTCGTCCGGACGGCACCCTCTCCGATCCCGTCGAGCGCCTCGACTTCCATCAGGCTGCATTCGGTCATCACGGCCCGAACGCCGCGCGTCAAGACGCCCCACACCCCCATAGCGCCATGCTCTCCCCCCATGACCGCTTCCTGATCGTGAACGATCTCGGCAATGACAACATCGTCGTCTTCCCGGTGGACACCCAGACGGCACGTCTCGGAAAGCCCAGCCTCAATCCAAACCGCACTCCCGGTGCCGGTCCACGCCACTTGGCCTTCCATCCGAACGGACGATGGGCGTACAGCATCAACGAGCTTGCCAACCGCATCGACCAGTACCTGTGGAACGCTACCCGGGGCAGCAATGCCATGGATGCCGAAGCCCGTCTCACCGATGCCGGGCACTCCATCTCCACGCTCGATGCGGCTTACTACGGGCCGAATACAGCAGCCGAGATTGCGATAGCTCCCTCAGGAAACTTCCTGTATGCCAGCAATCGCGGAGAAGACAGTCTGATCGTCTGCTCGATTAACCCAATCAACGGGGCGCCTGCGGTCGCGCAAAGAATCAGTTGCGGAGGAAAAGCTCCCCGTCAATTCACCTTGGATCCGAGCGGACGATGGCTGCTCTGCGGAAACCAAAACTCAGCATCCGTTACGGTCTTCGCACGCGACGAGGCGAGCGGCAGGCTCAGCGGTCCCATGCAAACACTGTCTCTTGAATCTCCTATGATCGCCAGGTTCGCGTAGCTAAAGCGTCGCGAGATCGATGACAAAGCGGTACTTGACATCGCCCTTGACGACGCGATCGTAGGCTTGATCGAGCTTATCGATGCCAACCATCTCGATATCGGAGACGATGTCATGCTCCGCGCAATAGTCCAGCATAGCTTGCGTCTCGGCCATGCCGCCGATCATCGATCCGGACAGGCTGCGGCGATTTCTGACCAGCGCAAATGCGTTCACCGGCAAAGGCTTGTCCGGAAGTCCAACCTGACAGAGCGTGCCATCCAGGCGCAGTAAGCCTAGGTACGCATTCAGATCGTGCGGCGCGGAGACGCAGTCCAGAATGAAATCAAAGCTGTCTGCCTGCTTCTTCATCGCCGCGGCATCGTTGGAGAGCACGACCTCATCGGCGCCTAATCGCTTCGCATCCGCTTCTTTGCCAGATGATGTGGTAAACAGCACAACATGCGCGCCGAAGGAATGCGCAAACTTCAATCCCATATGGCCCAGGCCGCCCAGTCCCACGATGCCGGCCTTCTTGCCCGGCCCCACACCCCAATGCTTCAGCGGACTGTAGGTCGTAATACCGGCGCAGAGCAGCGGAGCGACCGCAGCCAGCTTCGGTTCCAGCTTCTTCGAAATCGTATGCACATACCGCTCATCCACCACAATATTGTTCGAGTAACCCCCGTGCGCAATCGACCCGTCATAATGCTTCGCGTTATATGTTCCAACGAATCCTTTTTCGCAATACGCCTCTTCCTGCGCCTTGCAGTTCGCGCACACACGGCAGGAGTCGACCATCACGCCCACTCCCGCCAAGTCATCAATGGCGAACTTCGTCACATCCGCTCCAACCGCCGTGACGCGCCCGACAATCTCATGCCCCGGCACCATCGGATAGAAGGACCCGCCCCACTCGTTCCGCACTTGGTGAATGTCCGAGTGACAGATGCCGCAGTAGGCGATCGCAAGAACGATATCTGCAGGTCCGGGATCACGGCGTTCAAAGTGAAAAGGAGCAAGCGGCGAAGTCTTGGATTGCGCGGCGTACCCCTGTGACTGAATCATAGCAACTACTCTCCTAGGATTGATCTCATGTTGAGATGGATAAGGCGCCCCGGCGACTCAGGGCAGACGCGTCTTACTCGTCGTAGTGCAGCAGGCTGAGCACATCGAATTCCTGAAACTTCGCTCGACCTTTTAGAAAGTCGAGCTCGATTGCAAAACCTATCCCGGCGATCTCACCACCCAACTGCCGCACCAGCTTGACCGTCGCCTGCATCGTTCCTCCTGTCGCCAGCAGGTCATCCACAAGGATTACGCGCTGTCCCGGCTCAATCGCATCCAGGTGAATCTCCAGCGAATCGGTCCCGTACTCGAGGTCATAGCTCACGCGCGCCACCGGTGCCGGCAATTTCTTCGGCTTGCGCACCGGCACAAAACCGGCGTTGAGCCGATAAGCAAGCGCAGGTCCGAAGATGAACCCCCGCGCTTCAATGCCGAGCACCAGATCGATCTCCCGCCCGATGTAGTGCGCGGCAAAAGCGTCGATCAACTGTGCAAAGCCGGCCTTATCTTTCAATAATGTGGTGATGTCGTAAAACAAAATCCCGGGCTTGGGAAAATCCGGAACGGTCCGGATCAACTGCTTGAGAGGCTCACAATTTACAGCATCACCACGGACCATTTACCAGGCTCCTTCGATCACAAATTGCCCAAGCTTTTCGGTTTCCTGCACTTGCAGATCATGGTCAAGCACGGCATCTACGCGACTGCCGCGCGATCCTTTATGTAGGGCCGCCTGCAGCTCAGCAAGCTGTTCGGCAGCGCCTGCGGCCACAATCTCCACATGTCCTTCATCGGTATTTTTCACCCATCCGCGCAGGCCAAGCTCGGCTGCTTCGCGATGCACAAACCAGCGGAAGCCGACGCCCTGTACGCGCCCTTTCACCAGGAAGTGCTTCACCTCGAGTGCCTCATCATCCATCTCATCAGTCTCGCATCGCCGGGCAGGCTGCGCAAACGGAGCACGGACGCGCAAAGCGCAAAGTTCCCATGCAACTAGGCATGCCCCACCTCGGATGCAACCCTATCCGGCCATCCTTGCGTCTGTTGTCAGAACGAATTGGTTTCGGCTGGCCAGCTCCCCATGGCGGTCACCGATCTTTTGAAAACGCACGAGGACCGAACGCGAAGCAGGCTGGCCATTGGAACGGCGAACCTCCTTTCGTCCTCCCCAACAACGAATGGAGAACCGAGATCATGCAGACGTTTCCACGCGTCCTTACCTCCATCTGCGCGCTCATGCTCGCCGCCACGGCGGCTCAGGCGCAGTTTTACAAGATTCACAACGGAGATATTGGCGGCGGTGCCCTCGGGCAGTTCACCACTCCCCTTACTTCGAATTACACCGGCGTCACGCAAAGTACACGGGATTCCTTTGGAGGTTACTTCACCATCCGCGATCATCCAGTCTCCTGGGCAGGCATCGAGGTCAATTACGGGTACACCCGTTTTAGCGAGATTTACAACGCTTCTACCTACATGGCCAACCCTAAGACAAATATGCATGAAGCGACTGCGGCCTACCTCTTTCATCCGCACTTTCGCAAGCTGCAACCCTTTGTCTCGATCGGAGGCGGATACATCGATTTCCAGCCCGTCGCTGGAGGGCAGAATCAATGGAGAGGAACCGGTCTCGTTGAAGTTGGCTTTGACATTCCCACCAGCAATCCGCACTTCGGCTTTCGTGTCCAAGGCCGTGACCTGATCTACCGTGCACCAGATTTTCAGCAGCCCAATCTCTCATCGAGAACGTGGGTCAACACAGAAGAGCCGACCTTCGGCGTATGGTTACGCTACTAAGCGAATACATTTGCTATGCAGCTCTCCTGTAACTCCTTCTTACACGTTGTCTTTGGTGATATGAGATTTCTCTGAAGCTGTTACCTCATCCACTGTTGAGCAATGAGCAGTTGTCCTACAGCTCTAAACAAAGCCTCGACCATCGTCGAGGCTTTGTTATTGAATCAACATTACGCGCGGCTCATGTACGCGCCTTCCGCGGTATCCACCCGGATCTTCTCGCCTTCATTGATGAATGGCGGCACCTGAACCACAAGCCCCGTCTCTGTCTTCGCCGGCTTGGTCACCGAAGACGCCGTAGCCGACTTGATCCCAGGTTCGGTCTCAATCACGGTCATCTCCACTGCCGTCGGCAGTTCGATCCCCACGGCCTTCCCGTCATGGAAGCTCACGCTGATCGACAAGTTTGGCGTCAGGAACTCGACGGCATCGCCCAGCGTGTCGCGTTTCAGCATCGTCTGCTCGTACTTCTCGTCCATGAAGTAGTAGTCGTCGCCGTCATTGTAGAGATACTCCATCTTGATCTCATCCACGATGACGCGGTCGATAGGATCGGGCGAACGGAAGCGCTCCACAAACATCGACCCGGTGCGCACGTTGCGCAGTTTGGCTTGAATAAAGGCGCGCAGATTGCCCGGCGTGCGATGCTCGACCGAAAACACCAGGTGCAGGTCATCCTTGAACTTGATAATCATGCCTGGCCGCATCTGCGTAGCAGGGATCGACATAAATGCCTCGTATCTCTTCTCTGGAAGGGGTGGGATGAGGAGCTGGATCACGGGCGCTGCCGGTTGAGCCCCAGCCTATCGATTGTACCGCAGCGGAGTCGATCCATCTGATCGTCGCTGCCTAGCGGACAAAGAGCCGTTTGAAGAAGTTGCCCACCGCAGCAAAGGGGTTGTGGTGCACCGGCGCAGGCACGGGTGGCGCAGGTGCAACCGCGGCCGCCACGGGCATGGACGCGCCAGCGCTGTCTGGCTCTGCCGTCTTCGGGGCTGCCGGATCGTAGGCCAGCGTCGCGCCCACCTGCACATGCGTTCCGCCGCTCGGCGTCTCCGGCGCAACCGGCTCCGGCTCTGCCAGGCCCTCACTCTGCGCGGCTGGAAAGGGATGTGCGGCCTCGGCCTGCTTCGACGTGATCGGTCCTTTGGCGCTCAGCACGGCTTCGGCAATGGATACTCCCGGCGGCGTCTCCGGCGGACAGCCGCACGGCGTGGTCTCGCGATCAACAACATCACGCAGGCTTCCATGCTCGAAGAGCACATGCTGGTTGGGTTTGATCTGGTAGCTCGCTTCGCCAAACGAGTCCGTGATGTTGATCAGCGGAGCTTTGTGGCCGAGGTTCTCCACGCAGGTATCGCCATTGCGCGAGACGCGCATCTGCAGGTCAAGCGGACCGGCCGAGGCCAGCGTCAATCGCAGGTCCGGCGTCAGCACGATGTCGTCCGCCTCCGCCTTCATACGAATCTCCATCGCTCCCCGGTCGAGCGCCAGAAACAGCGCGTTTCCTATCGAACGCGCCGCATGCAGCACGCTGGTCTGGCATACGCGCACCGTGCCGCCACGCGCCAGAGTCACCTCCGCATTGCGGCCGGCGTTGGCCGTCACGATGCTGCTGCCTCTCAGCTCGGCACGGCCACCGGTGAGTACGACCGCCGCGCCCCCCGAGCCCTGAACCTTGGCATCCGCCAGAGAGACCGTGCCGACCGGCTGCGGAGTGGATTGAGACCACGCGGTACATATAGCCGCTGCCCAGCCAATCATCCCCATCGCCAGCCGCATCTTCATCGTTCACCCCTACATCTTCAGGAAATTCTCGATCATTTTTCGCCCATGCGTAGTCAGCACGCTCTCCGGGTGGAACTGCACCCCTTCGATCGGCAGCGAGCGATGCCGCAGACCCATAATGATTTCGCCGTCCGCCGTTCTGGCCGAGACCTCAAGATTCTCCGGCAAACCTTCCTGTTGGACGATCAGCGAGTGATAGCGCGTGCAGGTCATCGTCGACGGAATGCCCTCGAAGATCGTTCGTCCGTCGTGCTCCACCTCGCTGGTCTTGCCATGCATCAGCTGCGCCGCGCGCACCACCTGCCCGCCAAAAGCCGCTCCGATCGCCTGATGCCCAAGACACACTCCGAGAATGGGCGTACGCGGACCGCCGGCCTGCTGCCGCGCTGCAAAGTGCTTCAGCAGCCCGATGCTGATCCCCGCCTCCTGCGGCGTACACGGGCCGGGCGAGATCAGAATACGCTCCGGATGGAGCGCCTCGACCTCTTCCGGGGTGAGCTCATCGTTGCGCCGGATCACCATCTCCGCGCCCAGCTCGCCCATGTACTGCACCAGGTTGTAGGTGAATGAGTCGTAGTTGTCGAGCACAAAAACCATGCCTCGATTCTATCCTCTCGGTTCCCAGCCAACAGCGGCGCAACGCGGGGCGTCTACCCTTCCAGAGGTCTCACATGTTTCTTTCTCCTTCACGATGGAAACACTTCGCCGCAATGATCCTGATCGGCGACGGCGTCATGGCGCTCGTTCACCCACAGAAAGACGCGCTCGCCTGGAAGACCGGTCCGCAGCCATGGCAGGACCTGATGCATGAGCTCCATCAACGGCCGGCGCTGACTCGTCTGATTGGTGCAGCGCAAATTGTGGGAGGCGTCTGGTGGGCCATCCAGCAGGAAAGCGACCAGTAGCAGCTTTAGACGTTTCGAAGATTTATCGCTTGAGATGAAGACGCAGCCTCGCCAGGTACTATCAAGCCTGACCATGATGAGTTGTGCAGTTTTTGCTGCAATCTGGGCAATCTACCCCTTCGCTCGTTCCGCCTTTCGGCTTCAGGTCGGATATAACGAAGGCTGGAATGTTTATTCCACCCAGCGCCTTGTCAACCATTTGCAACTCTATCCAGAGGCCTACGGCTGGCAAACAGTCAATTATCCAATTTTGTCTTTTGCTCTCATGGCGTTTCTGCATCGTTTCACTCATGAGTATCTCTTTACCGCTCGCTTCGTATCTCTCGTCTCCCTGCTCGCTTGCTGTGCGCTTTGCGGCATCATTGTCCGGCAGCTCTCCGGATCAAAGCGTGCCGCTCTCCTTTCTGCATGTTTCTGCCTGGGAGTCTTCTGCACCAATGCCGATTTGTATGTGGGCATGGACGATCCACAACTGCTCGCGCATGCATTTTTCCTGGGTGGCTTTGCTCTCTATCTGCGAAATCGTCGCAGCTTGGCGGCGATCTCCCTTACTGGCGCAATGTTTGTTTTTGCAGGATCGATCAAGCACAATCCGATTGACTTTCCGTTAGCTGTCCTCTGTGACTTACTGTTTCTTTCCTGGCGCCGGGCAATCTGGTTTGCTATCTGCGGAATTGCATTTACAGCTTTGTCCGTTGCGCTGAATATCTACTTCGGCGGGCCATACTTTCTGGCACAGATGCTTTCCCCTCGGGCCTATAACTTCATCCATGGATTTCATTCGGTCACGCTAGGCGTCTTGCTGCCGCTGATCGGTCCGCTGGCTGCGGCAATTGCCTTTGCCTGGACGATGCGCCAGGATCCGGTCCGCAGGATTGCGGCTTTCCTGCTTGCTCTCTCGCTGCTGGTCGGCACGTTCTTCGCCGGAGGCAGTGGAGTTTCCACGAACACTTATTTCAGCGCGATGGTGGCTCTGTGCATTGTCCTTGGATTACTTCTAAGTGATCTGGAGAAAAAAGAATGGCCGTGGATGAGCCATAGTGTCGCCTTATATATTCCCTGGTTCACCTTTATCTGGCTGTTCATCCCAGCCGGATGCAACGGTATTCTCAACCCTGTATCCATGCTTAGACGAACGGTAGAACGACAGCGACAATTTGACCAGGAAGTCTCCTTCCTCAAGCGTCAACCATCGCCACAACTGTGTGAGGATCTGCTCCTATGTTTCTATGCCGGACAGCCTTATGTCTATGATCCGTTCAATGCAACCCGTCTTATGCATTTCGGTAAACTAAATCCTCAGCTGTTCCTGAGCAGAATTAATCAAGACGCTTTCGGAGTCATCGAGTTAGAACAACACGAGGCAGACGACACCTCCCAGGCGGACCGTTTTTCCAGGTCTTTCCTTATGGCAATCGCACAACACTACCACCCGGTCCTTACAAACCCAGAGGCTGTCTTCTACAAGCCAAATACTCCCTAATGCCGCTCACATGGCATCGACGATCTATGCTTCCCGCGCACGCTCGATCGCCCGCACCACGGCCCGCGCCTTGTTCCCGCACTCCTCAAATTCGTTCTCCGGCACACTGTCCGCAACAATGCCAGCCCCTGCCTGCACAGATCCGCGTTTGCCCTCCATGAAGAGCGTCCGGATCGCAATGCAGCTATCCAGATTCCCGCTGAAGTCGGCATAGAACACGCTTCCGCCATAGACCCCTCGCCTCGCCGGCTCAAGCTCCTCGATGATCTCCATGGCGCGGATCTTCGGCGCACCGCTCAGGGTGCCGGCGGGAAAGCACGCCTTAAAGGCATCGATCGCCGCGAGCTCCGGTTTCAGCCGTCCCTCGATCGCGCTCACCAGGTGCATCACATGGCTGTAGCGCTCAACAAACATCAGGTCCTTCACGCGCACGCTGCCGAACTCGCTCACCCGGCCCACATCGTTGCGCCCCAGGTCGACCAGCATGACATGCTCGGCGACTTCCTTCGCATCCGCTCGCAGGTCGGCCTCGAGCGCTCGATCCTCCACCTCATCCACACTGCGGCGGCGCGTGCCCGCGATGGGCCGATACTCCACCGTGCGGCCGTGTACGCGTACCAACAGCTCCGGCGACGAGCCCACGATGTGCGCCACGGAAGCCTTAGCCGCCGCCCGCTCGATGCCAAAACGCAGAAAGTACATGTACGGCGAGGGATTGACGATCCGCAGCGCGCGATACACCTCAAAGGCCTCCACGCCCGGCTCGCAATCGAAACGCTGCGAGAGCACGCACTGGAAAACATCGCCGCTTGCGATGTACTCTTTCGCCTTCGCCACCGACCTCAGGAACGCCGCCTTGGTCGTCCGCGGCGCCATCTTCAGCTTCCCCGGCCGGCCCTTTCCCTTCCGCTTCAGGGCGGTCGCCGGCAGCGCCGAGGCCAGCCGCTTCTCCATGCGGCCCAGCCGTTTCAGCGCCTTCCCATACGTTCCGCCGCGCGTCAGATCCGCCGTGGCGATCAGCAGAATCTCCTTCTTCACATGGTCGAACACCAGCACCTGGTCGAAGAACATCAGGCAAGCATCCGGTACCGCAAGCTCATCGGCGGCCAGCTCCGGCAGCTTCTCAATCAGCCTCACAACGTCATAGGCAAAGAAGCCCACAGCTCCAGCCGTAAACGGCGGCAAGCCGGCCAGACGCGCCGGCGTATGCCCGGCCAAGGCAAGCTTCAGTTCCTCGAAGATATCTCCGGCAAACGTCTTTCGCCGGCGTCCCTCCTCGACCGTAATCTGCCGGCCGCACGCCACCATCTTCTTGTACGGCGCAATGCCGATGAAGGTGAATCGCCCCACATGCTCGCCGCCCTCCACGCTTTCGAGCAGGAACGCCTCCGGCTCCTCGTGGGCGATGCGCAAAAAGGCAGACACCGGGGTCTCAAGATCGGCGGTCACGCTGCGGTACACGGGAATCAGGGTATGGCTCTTGGCGAGCTTCTGGAACGCTTCCGGAGTCGGCGTAGTCTCATTCCGCTTCATGTCGATACCACAATCGTATACGCCTCTTGCATCCACCCCGGCCCGCTCCCCCAAACGTCCAATTGCGTCCTCTTTTCCGCGCGGCATATCCTCGGCTGAGTTCGGTCCGTGCCCTCCGCTCGGAAAACGAAAGCATCGTCTCCCGGGTCTCACCATCAGTACATAGGGGAGAAACACGATGCCTGCAGAATCGTTAATACCGAAAACAGAGCTCATACGAGCAGAGGGGCTTGAGAAAATGGCAACACGCCGCACGACCATGACGCTTGAACAGGAGAAAAATCCCTGGGAAGCGCAGGCCGCACGATTCGATTACGCCGCACAGAAGCTGAACCTCGACCAGGGAATCTGGAAGATTCTTCGCTATCCCACGCGCGAGATCATCGTTCACATCCCCGTCGCCATGGATGACGGCTCGATCGAAGTCTTCACCGGCTACCGCGTCCAGCACTCGCAGGCCCGCGGCCCGGCCAAGGGCGGCATCCGCTACGCGCCCGACGTCTCGCTCGACGAGGTCCGCGCGCTTGCCAGCTGGATGACCTGGAAGTGCGCCGTCGTCAACATCCCCTTTGGGGGAGCCAAGGGCGGCGTCATCTGCGACCCCAGGCACATGTCCCAGGGCGAGCTCGAGCGCATGACCCGCCGCTACACCGCCGAGCTGATCCCCTTCATCGGCCCGGAAAAAGACGTTCCCGCGCCCGACATGAACACCAACGAGCAGACCATGGCCTGGATCATGGACACCTACTCCATGCACGTCGGCCAAACCTCCACCGCCGTCGTTACTGGCAAGCCGGTCAACCTCGGCGGCTCCCGCGGACGCCGCGAAGCCACGGGCCGCGGCATCTCCGTCTGCTGCGATGAAGCCGTCAAGTATCTCGGCATGGACATCGCCGACTGCCGCGTCATCCTCCAGGGCTTCGGCAACGTCGGCTCGAACGCCGCAAAGCTGCTCTACGGCAAGGGCTATACCATTCTCGGCATCGCCGAGTACGATGGCGCGCTCTTCAATGAGCACGGCATCGACATCCCCGCCCTGCTCGAGCATCGCGCCCGCACCGGCGCCATCCACGGCTTTGCCGAAGCCGAAACCTGCGATAAAGCCGAGCTGCTGACGCGCTCCTGCGAGATACTGATTCCTGCTGCAACTGAAAACGTCATCACCAGCGAGAACGCCGCCGGCCTTCGCTGCCGCATCCTCTGCGAGGGCGCCAACGGCCCGACGACCACGGTGGCCGATGACATGCTTGAAGATAGGAAGATCTTCGTGATTCCCGACATTCTCGCCAACGCGGGCGGCGTCACCGCCAGCTACTTCGAGTGGGTCCAGGATCGCATGGGCTACTTCTGGACAGAGGCTGAGGTGAACCAGCGCCTCGACGCTATTATGTCTGCGTCCTTCCAAGACGTGATCGCCTATGCCGAGTCGCACAACGTCAACAACCGCATCGCCGCCTACATGCTGGCCATCGATCGCGTCGCCTACACCACCAAGCAGCGCGGCATGTACGCGTAAAGAATAGTTGCAAAAAGGCATGCTCCGGGAGATTTCTCCCGGAGCCGCTAACGTTAGTGTTTCCTCTCGCCTAGAAGTTGGCGCGGAGACCCATTTGTATCTGACGAGGAGTGTTGCCCTGTGTCTTGCTGGTTCCGAAATTCGTCAGACTTTGATAGCTGAGACTTGGGTTTGAAAACTCGTTGTGATTGAGAACATTTAGGAAGACGCCCGTTGCTTCGAGATTGAATCGTTCGAACAGCAGCACATCTTTCTTTACACTCAGGTCCAAGTTCAAGAAGGATAGTGCGCTGATCGGACCACTGCCGCCATCCCGGGCGTCGATGCCAAGGATCGGAGGACGAGTTCCATCAAAAGCAGCGGCAGGACTTGTGAAGATGTTGACGGCGGAGGCAGGCCCAGGCAGCTTGTAATTCGTTCCGATCGAGAGCGCACTTGCGTCCGGACCTCCCAGGACACCGCGGTGTGTCTGAGTACGCCCACTAGGTTGTGAGAGAAAAATACAATTTTCCGTGTCAGTGAAGTTTGCTCCATCTTCACCCCCGAAGTTCTGACCGTTGTTGTTCGTGACGCATTGCAAAGGTTGCCCGGTTCCCGCAGTAACAACTGGAGATAAAGTCCAGCCGCCGGCAGCCCTGCCAAGGAAGCCACGCTGATCCTTATACCATGGGGTCTGATACACAATAAAGGTATTGAAGATAAGCTTTTCGTCGAAGCTTTGACGCCCGTATTGCTGGCTTAGATTGTAGTTATCCTCGGCCCCAATAGAACTAGTGGATTGGTTGTAAGAACCCAAGCCTAGCGCCTTCGAAAAAGTTAGATTCTCCTGCAGCGTCATGCCATGGAAGCTATTTGTCTTGAAAGAGACATAACCGCCATGATAGTTGCCGTAACCGGCAGGAGTGCCCATGCTCAAACCGGTAACCACCTGGCCGGCACCGCCGTAGGTAGCATTGGAAGTAGCGGTGCCCATCAGACTGCGTGGGAAGATGAAACCTGCCCCACCCTGCCCATTGACGTTGTTGTCCAGTGACTGCCAAAGGCTGAAGACTTGCTGAGCGCGGAAGTTGGCCGCTTTCTTCGCGACAACAGCTGCCGTACAACTACCGTATGCAGCTGGTTTCCCGTTTGCATCCGTTGTGCAGTACTGTGAGCCTGCACCTCCAAGAGCGGTTTCGAAGAATGGCTGAGGAGCAATTGTGGGGATCACACTTGTCCTACACAGCGCCGCGGAACTGGTGCAGCCCAAAGCCGTCTCAATGACGTCGTAAGCCGCCACAAAGGTCTGCCCACCTTGACTCAGGTTGTAAGGAATCTGGTTAGGGTTCAACTGGATGTACTCGTGGTGAATGAGACGGCCAATATAGCCGACCTCTACGAGCATCTTGCGATTAAGCTGTCGCTGGATCGAAAAATTAATAGTGTCGACATCGTTAGGCCTGAGGCTGGGATCCACAGGGGAAGCCAACTGAACACCAGGTCCATCAAAGCCAGGATGGTAAGGCTGCGCAAGTTTTAGCGGCAACGCCGCCGTGGCAAGCACAGGAGCAACGCCGTCCAAACCAGGTGCCGTGCCAAAACGGTAAGCTGTCGTATCGTTGTAATTTGTCTGAGTACAGTTGCCAGACCCAGTAACCGGAGACTGGGCATACTTGCACTGCGTTGCAAGAATTAGACCCGGGCTAAGCAGTGGATTGAGCACCTGAGCGTCGCCATTGATGCGACCGTAGATGCGCCCATATCCGCCACGGACCACGGTTGCACCATCCCCGAAAATCTTGTTAAGTGCCGTATTGTTGAACTTCGGATTCCAGCTACCGGAAATTCGAGGACTCACCGCACCGTAAAAGGGATCGTAAGGATACTTGCGTCCGCCGGCCACATTCTTAATAAGTGCGAACCCGATCTCGGGATTGTAAACTTGGCCCATCGCGGCTGCGTTCTTGCGTGCATTTAGATAATCCTGTACGCGAAGTGCATTCCCGCTTACATCCGTGAACATTACCTGATTGCCGTCTCGCTCCGAGGGGGGCATCTCAATCGCGTAGCTGATGCCATAGTTGATCGTAATACTTGGCTTCAAATGCCAGGTGTCCGTGACGTACAAGTTGTAGTACGGAATGGTCGTATGGGCAGAAACAGGAGTGAGAGGCGCATTCAAGCTTAATGTGCCGCCAACATTGGCATATGTATTTGCCACCTGAGTGTCAGTAACTAGCCCGTAATAGGTATCCAATTGGCGCTGGATGGTAAGGGCAGAAACGCCTGACGCTGTAATCTGGCCAAGGCCCGTAGGCGAATAAACGATATTGCCGCCGCCGCCCGTATCGCCAAGCTGGTACGTCGGCGTGTAGTTAATGCTTGCTCCATTATCGGTGCGCTGGTGATAGTTAAAATTATGCTGGTACTGTCCACCGGCCTGAATGAAATGATTTCCTTTCAGCTTGGATACATCGTCCCGGAAGAAATTGTCCTTTCCATCCCAGATACGAGTACGGATATTCTGAGCGGCGACATTATATGGCGAAAGCACGTTGGTTCCTGCGGTACCTGCGGATGTAACCGTACCGTTTTCACCCAGCGGCTCGATCGCGCCACTTGCACCAGCAATCTGAGACGGAGCACCGGCCCCCTTCCACTGCCAGTCGTTTCGCGTGTAGCTATAGTGGAAATCATTAGTCATCGATGAACTAATATTTGTAGTGACACCAACGACAAAGAACCAGGGATTCTGCGGCCGCGGTGTCAACGCAACAGGTACACCTACCTGATCGCCTGGCAATCCCCCTCCCACATCAACTTGATTGTTGGTGAGATTGTTAAAACGATAATAGCGATAACTCGCCATGAGGTGCCACCTAGAACCGAAGTCGTGGTCCAGACGAGTAGCAAGAAATTGGCTGCTTTGCGGAGTTCGGACGTTTGCCCTGTAACCGATGATGTTTACGCTGTCACATACTGCCCCGGCCAAAACTCCGCAACTTTGATCAAAGACACCGGCGTAATTCGCTCCATTAGCTCCCGTCGAGCCCGCATTGCTTGCGGGAGCGACCGGCAATTGAGTGTTATAAAAGTTTTTCAGAGTTTGATTGAATCCAATTCTACGAGGGTCGGCAGCGAGTAGTTGAGCGGCGGTGTAAGTAGTGGGTGGCGTGTTTGCTGAGCTAACCCAGCTAAGCTGACCCTGCTGAAGAAATTGATAGGAAGGAACAGAACGCTCGTAAGTAACCGCATTGGGCCAGCTGAAACCTTCGTAATTAGCGAATAGGTAAGTTTTGCCGCCAAACTTATAAGGAGCAATCGGGCCTCCCGCGGCAGCGCCATAACGGCTGTAATGATAGCTGGGTTTTGGGGTATAGCTTCCAGGAAAGTTGTTCTGCCAAGTATTTCCATTGAAGTTGTTATCCAGATAGTATTCGTACACTGTTCCGTGAACCGCGTCACGACCACGCTTGGTAACGATCTGCGATTGCGACCCGGAAGAATTGTTGAAATCCGCTGTCTGTCCGGAGGTGGAAACCTTAAACTCCTCGATGCTGTCTTGTGGCATGGGCACGACCCCACCGGCACCACCTGCAAGAAAACCGCCGGCGGTGGACCCTACATTGTTCTGCGTATAAACGCCCTGAGTTCCATCCATGTCCGCGGTGTTACTGCCGCCGTCCAGTTGAAATGTGGTCTGGTCGACCGTCGTACCGGCGACGTTGCCGCCAGGAGTAACACCAGGCTGCAACGTGACGAACGTAGCCACATCGCGACCAATAGCTGGCAGAGAATCTACCAGCGTTGGATCGACCGTCGTACCGGTCGACGCATTCATCGTCTGCAGATCGGCGTTCGACGCAACCACCTCAACCGTTGTGCTCTCCGCCCCAATCGCCATGGTGAAGTTTGCGGTCGTCTGCGCTCCGACCAGCACAGGCTGCTCCGCAATCATGTCGGTTGAGAATCCGGACTTACTTGCCGTAATCGAGTACGTAGCCGGAGGAACGTCCGGAAGAACAAACTGGCCTTCTTTGTTCGTCGTCGTCTTCAGCACTGCCTTCGTGGAGATGTTGGTCAGCGTGATCGAAGCTCCAGGGATCAACGCACCGGAAGGATCCTTCACGGCTCCCGTAACAGTTCCGCTGGAACTGCTCTGGGCAAAAACAGAACTGAGCGTGGCGGGTGAGAAGGAAAGAAATGCTGCGCACACAACTAAAACTGGCCACCGAAAGGTAAATCGCTTCATCGAATCCCCTTTTTTTCAAGGCGTCTAGATCTTTATTCCTGTAGAACTACGACCAATCCAAACCAGCGTCTTACTTTGACATACAAGTTTCCCACGCCCCCTAAACGGGGGTCTCGACCTGTCTTGCAATAGATCGAACGAACGAAAAGCTGCAAAAGAAAGCAAATGCGAACAAATCGTCTAACAATTGCGTATAGATCGAACGAACGCCTCGCAAATGGAGGGATCGAAAGTTGGCGTCCTGACAAATCGTCAAGAAAAGAAACTCTGGAAAAGTGTGTGGCTTGAACTTATCACAATGTGAATCGACTGCAACATGTTTTTGTGAGCGAACCCGCTTGCCTGGCTGACCGGAGGTATTTCTATATTTGTATCTAAGTACAAGCGCTCAAATCCGCGAACACCAATAAGCTCTTCTCATCGGGAACATAGACAAATCCCATCACGAGCTCGGAGGCTCCTCGCGACCGTGCACCTCAGCTTTACCTGACCGGAAAGTCCGGATGCAGGTATTTGCCAAGGAAGAGATACACTTCATGCCGCGACTCGAGCGCAAGCGGTGTATCCATGCGGTTGAAATAGTGTCCTCCCGGAGCGTTCTCATAGACCTTGTAATCGAACTTCTTGCCCTCGGCCTTAAGCGCCTGGATCAGGTGTTCCACCTCCAGGTAGTTCACATCCTCGTCGTTGGTATTGGTATGGATCAGCAGAGGCGTGTCCAGCTCCTTAGCGTGCGTGACGGGTGAGCGTTTGCGGTACTCCTCTATGTCGTCGTGCACACTTTCGCCAATGGAGTACGGCGCGGTATACAGCTCTCGATAGCCCTCAGTCTCGTATCCCATGCGGGCCACAAGATCACTCACCGGTACGCCCGCGTAAGCAACTGCATAATCGTGTGGATGCGCAAAGATGTTCATCAGCGTGATCAGACCGCCGTGGCTCCAGCCCACGATGCCGACACGCTTCGGATCGAGCCAGCTATAGCGTTGCAGCATGAACTTCATGCCCTGGTAGACATCGTCCACCTCCAGGCCGCCGTAATCCATCTCCTCATAGAGACCGCGGCCATAGCCGGTGCTGCCGCGATAGTCCGTCGCCACCACGCTATAACCCTGTTCGACCAGCTCGCGAATCAGATGCGCGTCGATGGTCGTATCCAGGCTGGCGTGGACGCCTTGGTGCACAAATACGATCAGCGGCTGCTTCTTCGTCCGGTCCAGCTTCTTGGGGATGAAGGTATACAGGTGCAGCAGGATGGGGTTCGTCGCACCCGGCGCCTTCTTGTTGCGCGGACGGGCCACGGGCTGTCCGGTATATTCGCACTTATCGATCTCGGCAATGTCGCCCATCTTCTGGTCCCACATCAAATCGTCCATGCGCTTGAGCAGGACATCTTCTCCGCCGCCACCGGCTGCGGGTGCCGCGGCCGCCGCAGGTGTAGCAGAAGCACCGCTTCGAGGCGCTGCACCCTGGCCTTGAGACCAGGAGAGCAAAGCCATGTTCAGCGCAAGAACACTGAGCAGAACCGGCAGCCTTTGCCGAAGGAACGATTGCTGACGGGGCACGATCGAGAAAGAGAGCACGGACGACTCCTTGCGTGGCGCACACTTGAGAGATGGTGCTCGAACTATAACGTACTCCGGCGTTTTGCCTAAACTAAAGGCTAACGCGCAACTGTCAGTACACTACCTACTACCCGGCATATAGGAAAGATCACGGAGGCAGGACAATCATGTCACAGCTTGACCGGCGAGAATTTCTGAAGATCAGCATGGCTCTCAGCGCGTCTGCAGCCGCAGAAGTCTCCGGCTTTCCCCTGCAGGCCGCCGGCCAGGACGCCGGTTCGCCGCTCACCAGCATGACACTTCTCGAAGCGTCGCAGCGGATGCGCGACCATCAGGTCACGTCGGTGGCCCTCACGCAGGCTTACCTGGACCGCATCAAGATCTACAACCCCAAGCTGAACGCCTTCATTACCGTCATGCAGGACGAGGCGCTGCTGCAGGCGCAGGCGCTCGATGCCGAGGCCAAAGCAGGTAAATTCCGCGGCCCACTGCATGGCCTGCCCATCGTGCTCAAAGACAACATCGACACCGCGGGCACACGCACCACCGCGGGCAGCCAAGTCTTCGACGACCGCATCCCCGATGAAGACGCCTTCGTCACGACTCGCCTCAAGCGCGCCGGCGCCGTCATCCTCGGCAAGGCCAACATGCACGAGTTCGCGATGGGACACACCTCGGCCTCCACCTACTTCGGCCCGGTGCGCAACCCGTGGGCGCCCGACCACACGCCAGCGGGCTCCTCCGGCGGCTGCGCGGCCGCGGTCATCTCCGACATGTGTTCGGCAGCCGTCGGCACCGATACCGGCGGCTCGGTCCGCATGCCCGCGGCCTACTGCAGCATGGTCGGCCTCAAGCCCACCTACGGTCTCGTCTCCATTCGCGGCATCGTTCCACTCACGTATTCGCTCGATCACTGCGGCCCTATGACCCGCACCGTCGAGGATGCCGCGCTTCTGCTCAACGCGCTCGCCGGCTACGACAAGCTCGACGTCGCCAGCGTCGAGCACGCGCCCGAAGACTACACCCAGACCATGAAGCAACCGGTCGCCAAGCTTCGTCTCGGCATTCCGCGCGCACCCTACTTCGACCGCCTCGACCCCGAGATCGCCGCCGCCACCGAAGCCGCCATCACCGTCCTCGGCAAGCTCACCGCCGGCGCCCGGGATTGCCACCTGCCGTCCACCGGCGGCTTCTCCTCGCTGGCGCTCAACGGCGAGACCCAGGCCTACCACCAGCTTCTCTACCGCCGCGACAAACAAGGCTATTCGCTCAGCATCCGCCGCTCGCTTGAGAACGGCGTGAAAGCCCTGGACGATGTCAGCGAAGAGCCCTGCTCGGAGAAGGTGACCGACTACATCCTCTCCAACTGGCAACTCATCAGGATGCGCAGGACCATCGATGACGCCTTCACCGACTTCGATCTCGTCGTTATGCCGACCATGCGTCTGCTCGCCCCCACCATCAACGAAGCGCTCAGCCGCGAAGAAGACCCCAAGCCGCGCGAACCCGAGATCGACAACAACTGCCGCCCCTTCGATGTCTTTGGCATCCCGGCTATCTCTGTGCCTTGCGGCTTCTCAAGCAGCGGCCTGCCGATCGGCTTGATGATCGCCGGTCCGCGCTTCTCTGAAGGCCGCGTTTTGGCCCTCGCCCATGCCTATGAGCAGGCCACGCAGTGGCATCTGAAGCGGCCCGCGCTCAGCCCCAACATGGTCATTCCACCGGTGATCCGCAAATAGGAGCAGCGCGAAAACCTACTCCCCCCGATAGCCAAGAATCGGCTTCTGCCCCGCCGGAATCGGCGACTGGTACGACTTGCCCGCAAGCTTCTTTGCAAAGTCCGCCTTGGCCGCCTGCACCAGTTGCGGCTGCGCAAACAGGTCCGCCGCGGTCAGCGCCAGGGCCTTGGCCGCGATCACCATGCCGTCCTGCCCGATGCTCATTCCCGCCGAGGCCGCGGCCTGCCACGTATGCGCGGCCACGCCCGGCACAAACGTCGCCGCGCCGAAGCCGATCGTCGGCACCGTCCAGCTCACATCGCCCACATCGGTCGAAGCCGAAGGCGCATTCGGATCGTAGGGCCTCAGCGGCTGCACCGTCTGGGTCAGGTCCAGGCTCAATGCGCCGTCCGCAGGCAAGGTTTTCTGCAGGGCCAGCGCAAACTCCTTCTGCGAGGCGTTTAAGGTGTAACCGCCTACCTCTTCCAGATTTTTCTGCGCATCCGCCGCTAGTGCGTCGTTCCCGATGATGTTCGCGTCACTTCCAATGTTGCGCACCTCAAGCTTGGTGTCGGTCATCAGCGCAGCCCCTTGCGCAATCTTGTTGATCCAATCCCAGATGCCGTTCAACGTCGCTGAAGAAGGGCTGCGCGCCATCAGGTCCATCTCCGCCAGGTCCGGCACCACGTTCGGCGCCACGCCTCCCTTATCGATCACGTAATGAACCCGCGTATTGCTCGGCACATGCTCGCGCATAAACTCGATACCATTACCCATCAGCATCACCGCGTCCAGCGCCGAGCGCCCACGGTCCGGAGCCATCGCCGCATGCGAAGCGATCCCATGGAAAGTAAACTTCGCCGAAGTCACCGCCAACGCTCCGCCATTGTTTACGCTGTTGCGGTCGGAGGGATGCCAGTGCAGCACCACATCCACATCCTTGAACAGCCCGTCGCGCACCATATACACCTTGCCCGAGCCGCCCTCCTCGGCCGGCGTCCCGTAGTAGCGCAGCGTCCCCGCGACATGATTTCTGATCATGTACTCCTTTACCGAGACCGCCGCCAGAGCTGCGCCCGCGCCCAGCAGGTTATGCCCGCAGCCATGCCCCGCCGCTCCGCTCACCACCGGGTCGCGCTGCGCCACAGGCTGCTGCGACAGACCCGGCAGCGCATCGAACTCACCCAGAATCGCAATCACCGGCTTGCCTTGGCCATAACTCGCAACAAAGCCGGTCGGCTCGTCCGCCACGCCGGTCTGCACTGTGAAGCCGGCATCTTTCAACTGGGTCTGCAGCAACGTTGAGCTCTTATTCTCGTGATAACCCAGCTCGGCAAAATCCCAGATTTGCTTTGAGACCTGCTTGTAGTTCGCGGCATGCTCGTCGACAATCTTTTCCAGCTGCGGATGCGAGCTCATTTGCGCATTTGCAACAAAGCTGAAAAGAACCAGCGCGCATGCTGCCACCGGGCAAAGATCAGCATACTTACTCATAGAAAAGCCTCCTCGAACCAGCAACGCCAGCGGTCCTGCCCGAAAGCAGTCGCTATCGCGCAAGTTAGAAAATTGACAGGATGTAGATTCGATATTACAACCGAAGCACGGGAACCAGTCACACGCTTTGCAGAATACAAGCGCGTAGCTCCAGCAAACTTTCTTCTTACCTGCGCTGCTGTCACAGCCTAGAGCGTGTTTCATAAATGGGTACGGCCTCAAGCTTGATTCTTTTGTTTGAGGATGGAGCTTTGTTGAACTTCTTGCATGAGCAAGAAGCGATTCGAGTTGTTGACCGATGCGCAATGGGAGTTGATCGGGCCTCTGCTGCCTGAGCCGAAGCGGCGCAAAGACAGGCGAGGCCGTCCGTGGGCATGCAACCGGGCTTGTCTCGAAGGCATTCTCTGGGTGTTGCAAACAGGGGCTGCCTGGAGGTTCCTGCCGGAGCAGTATCCTTCTCCGGCGACCTGTTGGCGACGGTTGAAGCTGTGGGAAGAGCAGGACGTGTGGCTGGATGCATGGCGAACGCTGCTGGGCGCCCTCGATGGCAAAGGGCTGCTGAAGTGGGAGGAGACGTTTCTGGACGGCAGCTTCGCGCCGGCCAAAAAGGGGGCTCTGCGGTCGGTAAAACCAAACGCGGCAAGGGCACAAAGTGGATGGTACTGGTCGACGGTGGCGGTCTTCCGCTGGGAGTTCGGCTTGAAAGTGCCTCTCCGGGAGAAGTTACGCTTGCGGAAGCCACGCTCGCCGAGGTCAAAGTCCCCCGCCCGAGAGGCCGCCCGCGACAGAAGCCGAAGCGAGTAATCGCAGACCGTGCCTATGATTCCGATCCCTTGCGCGAAAGGCTTGCCAAACGGGGCATCGACCTGATCGTGCCTTATCGCAAAAGCAGCAAGCACCGACGCTATGAGGACGGCAGGAAGCTCAGACGATACAAGCGCCGCTGGATCATCGAGCGCACCAACGCCTGGCTCGGACAGTTCCGACGACTCCTCGTGCGCCATGAGCACCTGCTGTGTACCTACCAAGCCTTCTTCTACCTCGCCTGTCTCTGGATCACACTAAGACGGTGTTTATGAAACACGCTCTAGGGAAGAAGCGGCTAAGTTGTGCACGCCGGCCTGCTATTTTTAAGTAAGTTCTAACTCTTTGCTCATTCCTTACTCGCTTCATGGATCACCGAGTCACTCCAGCCTTCAAGAGGACCACCATGCGCAAGATCGTCGCCTGCTCTCTGCTCCTCGCCAGCTCCGCCTATGCCGTCGACCCCGGCGCCCCCACGCTTTTGCGCGGCTACACTCCCGAGCACTCCGCCTCTGAAATTCAGTGGGAGCAGAAGTTTCGCGCGCTGCCGGAGCCCGCCCACATCCGCGAGAACATGCGCCGCCTCTCCGCGCGCCCGCACCACGTCGGCTCGCCCTACGATAAGGACAATGCCGAGTGGCTGCTCGCGCAACTCAAGTCCTTCGGCCTCGACGCTCAGATAGAGCAATTCAGCGCTCTCTTTCCTACTCCCAAGTCGCGCCAATTGGAGTTGCTCGGCCCCGCACCTTTCACGGCGAAGCTTCAGGAACCGGCCCTCGCCATCGATCCGACCAGCAATCAAAAATCGGAACAGCTGCCCACTTACAACGCCTACTCCGGCGATGGCAACGTCACCGCGCCTTTGGTCTACGTCAATTACGGAGCCCCCGCGGACTATGAGCAGTTAGCTGCCATGGGAGTCTCCGTCAAAGGCGCCATCGTCATCGCCCGCTACGGCCAGACCTGGCGCGGCATCAAGCCCAAAGTAGCCGCCCAGCACGGAGCCGTCGGCTGCATCATCTACTCCGATCCCAAAGACGACGGCTACGCCCGCGGCGATATATACCCCAACGGGCCCATGCGTCCGCCCGACGGCGTCCAGCGCGGCAGCGTTATGGACATGCCCGTCTACCCCGGCGATCCGCAGACCCCGGGCGTCGGAGCCGTCGCCGGCGTGAAGCTCGTTCCGCTCGCGCAAGTCCAGACCATCATGAAGATCCCGGTCCTGCCCATCTCCTACGCCGACGCGACCCCGTTCCTCAAGGCGCTCAGCGGGCCGGATGTGCCGGAGAGCTGGCGCGGCGCGCTGCCCATCAACTACAAGGTCGGACCCAGCAAAGCCAACGTCCATCTCGCCATGAGCTTCAATTGGGATCGCAAGCCGCTCTACGATGTCATCGCCCGCATCCCGGGCTCGACCATGCCCGACCAGTGGGTCATTCGCGGCAACCATCACGACGCCTGGGTCAACGGCGCCAGCGACCCGCTCAGCGGCACCAGCGCCGAGTTGGAAGAAGCCCGCGCCCTCGGCACGCTGCTCCACAACGGCTGGCATCCGCAGCGCACCGTCATCTATTGCTTTTGGGATGGCGAAGAGCCCGGCCTGCTCGGCTCCACCGAGTGGGTTGAAACCCACGCCGCCGAGCTCTCCCAGCATGCCGTCGCCTATTTCAACTCCGACGCCAGCGGGCGCGGCTTCTTCCGCGCCGAAGGCTCGCACTCGCTCGAACACTTCGTCAACGGCGTCGTCAAGGACATCGACGACCCTAAGGCCGGCATGTCCGTCTGGCAGCGCGCCCGCCTCGCCGATAGCCTGCGCGGCACGCCCGAAACCAAAGCCGAGCTGCGTACCCGCCCCGACACCCGCATGGGCGCGCTCGGCTCCGGCTCCGACTACACCTCCTTCATCGACCACCTCGGCATCGCCAGCGTCAATCTCGGCTACAACGGCGAAGACCAGGGCGGCGGCCAGTACCACTCCATCTACGACGACTTCTACTACTACACCCACTTTCAGGACACCGACTTCACCTACGAGCGCGTACTCGCCGAGACCGCCGGCACCATGGTCCTGCGCATGGCCGACGCCGACATCATCCCCTACCAGTTCGGCGACCAGGCCGACACCATCCACCGCTACGTCACCGAGGTCAAGAAACTCGCCGAGACCACCCGCGCCCAGATCAAGGAACGCAACGACAACATCGCCGACGGAGCCTACAAGGCCGCCGCCGATCCCACCAAAAGAAGCGTCGCCCCGGCCGTCGAACCGCTCCCTCCCTCCTTCAACTTCACTGCGCTGGATAAGGCGTCCGACGACCTGACCCGCGCCGCCGCCGATTACGACAGCGCGTTCAACGCGCATGCCACCCACGGCAAGACCGCCGTCAACGCGGACCTGGTCGAGACTGAACGCACCCTCACCGACTCCGCCGGCCTGCCCAACCGTCCCTGGTTTCGCAACCTGATCTACGCCCCCGGCTTCTACACCGGCTACGGCGTCAAGACTCTTCCCGCGGTCCGCGAAGCCATCGAGCAGAAGGAGTGGACCATGGTCGACGGCCAGATCACCCGCACCGCCGCCGCCCTCGACCGTGAAGCCAACCTCCTCAAGGCCGCCACGAAGATGCTCTCGGCCGACTAACCCGGCCGGCACTCACCTTGCCGTCCGTCCTTGTAAGCGGGACCAGAATGAGCAAGCATTCCTGCGCCTACGGATAGATCCGGTTCAGCGTGCGCGCAAACGGAATCGTCTCCCGCACATGGTCCAGCTTGCAGATCCACGCCACCACCCGCTCAATCCCCATGCCGAAGCCGCAGTGCGGCACCGACCCATACCGCCGCAGGTCGAGATACCACTGGAACGCCGCCAGCGGCAGATGATGCTCCTCGATCCGCCGCTTCAGCAGGTCATAGTCGTCCACCCGCTGCGACCCGCCGATGATCTCGCCGTAGCCCTCAGGCGCCAGCACGTCCACACATAGCGCGCGCGTCGGATTTTCGGGATCGGGCTGCATGTAAAACGCTTTGATCGCCGCGGGATAGCGATGGATCATCACCGGCCGGTCGAATTGGCTCGAGAGGTAGGTCTCATCGGGTGACCCGAAGTCGTCGCCCTCCTGGTGCAGCGTCTCGACCAGTCCCTTGCTGTGCGCCTCGACCAGCATCTCGTGCGCCTCGTCGTAGCTCACCCGCGGAAACGGCGCCTGCACCTTCTCGAGCAGCGCCACCGACGCCTCATCCCGGCCAATCAGCTTCAGGTCGCCCCGATGCTTCTTCAGCACCTCCGCCACGATAAAGCTAAGGTAGTGTTCGCACAGCTCCAGCAGCTCCGGCAGCCCGGCAAACGCCATCTCCGGCTCCACCATCCAGAACTCCGTCAGGTGCCGCCGCGTCTTCGACTTCTCCGCCCGAAACGTCGGCCCAAAGCTGTACACCTTGCCCAGCGCGAGCGCCGTCGCCTCCACGTAGAGCTGGCCGGACTGCGTCAGGTACGCCTTGTCCTCGTCGAAATAGTCCATCTCGAACAGCTCGCTGGTGCCTTCGCACGCATTCGGCGTCAGGATCGGCGGGTCGGTGCGGATAAACCCGTGGTCGTCGAAATACTCCGCTGCCGCCCGCAGAATTGTTGCCCGCACCCGCAGAATGGCCGACTGCCGCGGCGTCCGCAGCCACAGATGGCGATGCTCCATCAGGAAGTCGACCCCGTGCTCCTTCAGCGTGATCGGGAACGGCGTCTCGTCCGGCACGCGCTGCAGCACCTCGAGCCCCTCCACGTCGAGCTCGAAGCCGGAGGGCGCACGCGCATCGGCCCGCACCCGTCCCGTCACCCGCAGAGAGGACTCGAGCGTAAGTTTTTTAAGCTCTTCAAAGAGCGCTTCCGGGACGGCGGCCTTGGGCACAATGCCCTGGATCGTGCCCGTCCCATCGCGGAAAATAGGAAACAGCAGCTTGCCCGAGGCCCGCAGATTGTAGAGCCAGCCCTCCAATGTGACGGTCTGGCCTTCATGAGCGGCAAGCGTGGCGATCGTGGCGACAGGAGCGGACAAGGCGGAGTTCATAGGCACATCCAGTCTACGCGGAAGACCACTCCAGCCGCCTGTGCCGTCCCGGGGAGCTAATCCGTGCGAGGGCCGCCGCGATACGCCGGATGCCGGTACGGCGACCGGCTCTCCACCTGCAAGATCTCGTTATAGCCGGTCGAGTCGCTGTCGTAGACGAAGGTCAGTCCGAGCTCATCGAACTTGATAAAGAACTCGTCCCAGGTAATCCGCGTCATCCCAGGCCGTCGAGCCTGCGAGGGCAGCATCAACCGAAGCGTGGCCGGCTCGGAATCGACGTGGTCCGGCAGAATCTCGACAGGCACCGCATTGTGTTTCTCGGCCCAGTGACGTATCTCAAAGTGATCGGTCGTTGGTTCACTGATCGGCATCACGGCCTCCTAAGTGCGTCGCATAACCACCTATGATTCCAGAATAGTATGCCGAGTCGCCTTGCTTGCCACCCTGTGCAAACTCTAGTAGTTGGCCACCTTGCCCGCCGGGTACCGCGGATCGTTCGCCCCGCTCAACTCACCCGTCTTGGGATCGATGGCAATCAACTCGCTCCCGCCCCACACCCCCGGTGTCTTCGCATCGGCCGGGTTGGTTTGCGAGACCTTGTACCCCATCGCCTGCATGGTTTCGACAGTCCCATGCGGAAACGCCTTCTCGAACTCGAGCACGTCCGGTTGATACTGATGGTGAAACCGCGGCGCATCGGAGTCCGCCTGGATCGACAGGCCGTTCACCAGGTAGCTCAGCAGATCGTTGGCCACCGTCGTGATGATCGTCGAGCCGCCCGGCGATCCCAGCACCAGCACCAGCCGCGCCGGATGCCCCGGAGCCGCATGCGTGGTCACCAGCGTAGGCGTCATCGAGGACAGCGGGCGATGCCCCGGCGCAATCGCGTTGGCCGGCCCCTGGATCAGCCCGAACATGTTCGGCTTGCCCGGAGCCGACGAGAAATCGTCCATCTCATTGTTCAGCACAAAGCCGAGCCCCTCGGCCGTCGCTCCGCAACCGAACAGCCCGTTCAGCGTATAGGTCGTCGAGACCGCATTGCCCTCCGCATCCACAACAGAAAACTGCGTCGTCTCCATCGACTCCTTGTGCTCCGGCAGCGCGGGCGGTGGCGGCAAAAACCCCGCCGGCCGCTTCAGCTCCGCCGAGGGCGAAGGCTTGTCCGGCAGGATCGACGCGCGCCACGCCGCCGCATAGGCGGGAGAGGCCATTTGGGCTATCGGAATCCTGGCATAATCCGGATCGCCCAGGTAATCGGCGCGATCCATGTAGGCCCGCCGGAACGCCTCCGTAATCACGTGGATCTGCGCCGGGGAGCGATCGCCGCCCAGCGCCGGCAGATCGAAACCGGAGAGCATATTCAGCGTCTCGATCAGCGCAATCCCGCCCGAAGACGGCGGCGGCGACGTCAACACGTCGTACGCCTGTCCATGCGCGGTGTAGTGCCCGGTCAGGATCTCGCGATCCACCGCCTCATAGCCCGCCAGGTCGGCCGCGGTCAGCAGTCCACCATGCGCGTGCACCGACTCCGCCAGCTGCTGCGCCAGCTTGCCGTGGTAAAACTCCTCCGGGTCCGCGGCAATGCGCTCGAGCGTGCGGGCGAGATCGGGCTGCCGGAAGGTCTCGCCCTGCCTGTAAAAGTCCCCGCCGCGTTGAAAGATCCGCTTCGACTCCGGAAACTCCGTCAGGTTGCGGCTGTGCAGGGTTCCGGCCTCCCACTCGGAGAGAACAAAGCCCTGCTCCGCCAGCAGAATCGCCGGCGCCATGTCCTGCGCCAGGGTCAGCTTGCCGAAGCGCTTCTGCGCATGCACCAGCCCCTTCACCGTACCCGGCACGCCGATCGCCAGATAGCCACGCGTGGAAAGCCCCGGCACCACCTTGCCCGAGGCGTCCAGATACATGTTCGCCGTGGCCGCCCCGGGCGCGCGCTCGCGAAAATCGATAAAGTCGGTTGCCGCCGCGCTCTTGCTGTGGCCAGCCCCCTGCGCCGCCATGCGGATCAGCATGAACCCGCCGCCGCCCAGGTTTCCCGCCCGCGGATACGTCACCGCCAGCGCAAACCCGACCGCGACCGCCGCATCGACCGCGTTTCCGCCCTGCTTCAAAACCGCCAGGCCCGCATCGGACGCATCGTGCTGCACGCTTACCACCATCGCATGCCCTCTGGGCGGAGCGCCCCGTTGCGCTAAACCCGCAAACCCCGGCAGCAAAGCCAGCGCTGACATCTTCCGCAGCAGCATCATCGAAGCACCTCGGTTCCCGTAGCATACGTCACTCCATCCACCGGGTGGGCATCGAGCGAAGCCCAATGCCTCTACTTCACCGTCACCGTCAGCGCGTAGGTCGCGGAGTGCACCAGGAACCCATCGGTCGCCGTCAGCGTGTAGCTATACGTGCCCGGCGCGGTATACACCGGGTTCTCGCCCGGCAGCTTGCCGGAGCAGCCGCTCAGCATACCCGCCGCCAGGCCCAGGACCACCAGCGCCAACCCGATGTGTGCCGCTCTCCGCACGCGCCGCCGCCCGAACCACAGCAGTACACCCGTGCCGAAGCCGGCAAGCGAGAGCCATCCCGGCCCGCCCAGGCCGCCATACCCGATCACCGTGTACTTGGCTGTCGTGGTAATGGTCACGGCGCTGTTGGTCGCCGCGCTCAGCGTGAAGTTCCCCGTGGCCACCACGCAGGTGGAACCTGGGACCGTCGTTGAGCAGGTCAGGCTGACCGGGCTGTCGAAGCCGGCGAGTGGGGTGGCCGTTGTCGCAACGCCGGAAACGGTATAGCCGGCGATCACGCTTCCGGAAGCCGGAGCCACCGCGAGCGTAAAGTCGATCCCGTTGCCGGTCAGCGCCGTCGAAGCCGTGCTGTACGCCGCCGCGGTCGAGGTCGGCGTCAACGTCCCGGTGCGCGGGCCGGTGGTGGTCGGGGTAAAGGTGACCGAGAAGGTACAGGTGGCACCGGCGTTCAGCGTGCTGCCGCAGGTCGTTGCGCTCACCCGGAAATCGCCCGTCGCGGCCAGCGGCGGCAATGGAACCGTGCCGGAAGCCGTGTTGGTTACCGCCACCGTCTGCGTGGCGGAAGCGCCCACGTCCAGGCTGCCGAAGGTGAGCGAAGCCACGTTCACCGCCAGGTCCGCCACCCCGGTCCCTGTCAGCGCGGAGGTCAGCGTCGTTCCGCCGGAGCCGACCGTCAGCGTTCCCGTCCGTGCGCCCACAGCCGTCGGCTTGAACACCACCGAGAGCTGGCAGCTGCTGTTGGCGGCAACCGAGCTGCAGTTGTTCCCCGTCACGCTAAAGTCACCGCTGGCGTTGATCACGTTCACGGTCGCCACAAAGGAGGAATTGTTCGTAAAGGTAAAGGTTTGCGCCGGGCTGTTGAAGCCTACCGGCTCCGTGCCGAAGTCCTGGGAGACCGGCGTCAGCGTCGCCCCGCTGCCGTCATTGGTCAGCTCGAACAGGCTGTACTCGAGCAGCTTCTCCTGCGCCGTCATGCTGGCCGTGGTCGCGCACTCGGCGGGAAAGGTCCGGGCCCCGGTCGGCGTTTCCACGTGGTACTCGTTGTACAGCACACGCCCGCACTGGTTGCCGGTCGAGCCTACCGGCGTATCGAATACCATCTGCATCACCGTCCCGCTCGAGTTCAGGTTCAACCACGACTCCGAAGGCGCAATCACCCCATTCATGTCGTGCTTGACCTGCGAGAGCGGAATCTGACCCGGTGTCGTCGAGGCGCCCACATCTCCAAGCCAGGTCGAGAGCGTCTGGCTGGCGGAAAACGCCGGGTTTACCGTCGCCAGGCCATCCGGATACGAGCCCTGGTTCACCGCCCAGTTCGCCACACCGTCAAACGGCGGATTCTGGTACATCCACTGGTACGCATAGTGGCTGCCATAGACGCGTCCGCCCGCATTGGCGAAGCCGATCAGGTTGGCGTACTGGGCCGCCGTCTTATCCTGGGGATACGGGCCGCCTTCGCACGGAAGCATCAGCACGTCATAGCTGTTCAAGGTCGCGCTGCTGGCCATCAGCGCGGTTTCCGAAGGCGTCGCCGCATCGATCGACGCACCGGGGCCGCCGCTGCCGGTGTACAGGTTGATCCGGCCCGCGCCGCTCGGGTCGGTAAACTCCGTATCCGCCACGCCCACCTTGCGCAGCACGCACTCCACCGCATCGACCGATCCGGTGGCCACCGCAAATTTGGGGATGTCGCCTTCGCTCTGGTTGCGCGGGAAGCGCGACATGGTCGGGTCCACCGCCGTGTTCGCGCAGGAAGCCGTGCTCGGAATCACAATCTGCCGGCGCCATCTCCCGGAGACGATCACCAGCGGGATGTTGGTGCCGACCGGTACATTCTGAATCGTGAACGTACCGTCGACCGCCGTCGTCGCGCCCACCAGCGGCGAACCCAGCGGCGCCTGGCCCACCGCCGGACAGCTCACGCCCGGCGTAAAGGCCGGCACGGCCGCGTTCGGGATATACACCTGCACATTCGGCAGCGGATCGGTGCCGTTCGGGGCATAGACCGTGCCGGTCAGCGACGTCGTGGCCCCGGCGGAACAGGTCACCTGCTGGCAGGCGAGACCGCTGCACACCTGTGTGCTCTGGCCGGCGAGCAGCAGCGGCGGCGCACAGAATAGACCAAGAAAGGCAACGGCGGCGGCAGCGGAAAGTCTCATGGGTTTGGCCTTGCCATGAGATATATCAGACCGCATGCATCGCGCGCTAAACCATTTTGGTAAAGAACACAAGCACCCAAACGGGTTACATCCGGACCAACGAAATTTGCCGGAATCAGATTGCGCTACGAACTCTCTGCGTGCGGAGCTTGCGGCACTCTCGCTTCCAGCTGATCCAGTCGCTCTTCGAGCCTGCGGACACGCTCCTCAAGCCCCGCCGGGCCCGGTCCATCCGCGGCGATCGGGGCCGGCCGGGACAAAGGCGCGCCGGCCTTTCCCAGCAAATGCATCCAGCGAACCTCGCGGGAGCCGGGCGCCCGCGGCAGCGCAGCGGTCAGCGGAGTCTCGCGCGTCGCAAGACGCTCAAGCGTCGCCTGCACCGAAGCCAGCTCGTCAAAGCTGTGCATGCGGTCGGAGCGGCTGCGCAGCTCGCCGGGAGTCTGCGGGCCGCGCAGCAGCAGCAGGCAAAGCACGGCGGTCTCGTCGCGCCGCAGGTTGAGCACCGTACGGATGCGATGCTCATACCGCGCCGCGCGGCCGGAGTCCCGCGCGGGCATCGCAAGCTCCAGATCCTGCAGCGCATGCAGCGCGGTCCGCACCTCGTCCTCGGTCAGGTCCATCACCGGATCGCGGCTGGAACGCTGATTCGACGCGGCGATCAGCGCATGGACCGTCAGCGGGTACAGGTCCGGAGTCGTCATCTCCTTTTCCATCAGGGCGCCAAGAATGCGAAGGCTGGGAGCATCGAGCTGCATGAGTCTACGTTACTGCAAAGGAAAACCCCAGGTCTCGGAGGCGAGATCTGGGGCACCCGGGGTTGGCGGTTAGGCGGAGACGGCAACGGCCTCCGGCGCGTCGGAGTGAATCGTAACCTTCACATGCGCGGTGACGTCCCGATGCAGCTTCACCGGCACGTGGAACTCGCCGAGTTGCTTCAGCGGATCTTCAAGCGCGATCTTGCGACGGTCGACCGTATAGCCCTGGGCTTCGAGCTGCTGGGCGATGTCGCCCGAGGTGACCGAGCCGAAGAGGTGATCGTTCTCGCCGACCTTGCGCTCGAAGGTCAGTTCGACCTGCGAGAGCGTGCGGGCCAGCTCTTCCGATTGCGCCTTTTCCTTGGCTGACTTGCGGACCGCCGATGCCTTCATCTGCTCGATAACGGCTTTATTGGCGGTAGTGGCTTCGATCGCCAGCTTGCCGGGCAGCAAATAGTTGCGTCCATAGCCATCGGCGACCTTGACCACGTCGCCGCGGTTGCCGAGCTTCTGCACATCTTCTTTCAGAATGACTTCCATCATGCATCTCCAGGTGTTTTGCGCGGGTTCAGTCCAGCCGCGAGCGAAAGTTAGAAGCGGTTGGCAAACGCCAGCAGGGCGATGTTCCGCGACTGCTTGATCGCCAGCGAAAGACGCCGCTGGTGGCGGGTGCAGACCCCCGTCAGCCGGCGCGGAACGATCTTGCCGCGCTCGGCGACAAAGCCCTGCAGCAGGCGCACATCGCGGTAGCTGATCGCGTCGATCTTCTCCGTGCAGAACTTGCAGACCTTCTTGCGGCGGAAGAACTTGCGTCCGCCGGGGCCGCCTCCAGGACCGCCCGCCGGGCGCGGACCGCCCGGGCCTCCAGGACCGCCCGCCGGACGTGGAGGGCGCGGGGTGTAAGTCGAAGGAGCGGATGCCGCCGGAGCGGAAGATGAGTCGGAAGCGTTCGTTGTTTCGTCAGCCATGATGTCCTCTGAAATTTCGGTTGCGTTGCGGATAAGGCATGGTCCGCGAGGCCGCGGACGAAGGTTAGGCGGTGGCTTCGATCGGGGTCTCGGCCTCGGCGGCGGCAGCCGCGGGCGGCTCATCGGGCGCCGCAGCCGCGGCCGGCGTCTCCACGGCAGGCTCGGCCGGAGCCGCAGCCGCGTCCATCGAAGCAACGCGCGCCGGCTGCGCCGCCGGCTGGGCGCTGCGCTTCACGTGCGCCTCGCGGTGCGCCTTGATCTTGCCCAGGCGCTTTTCTTCCTCGTCGATCCGCACCGTGATGAACTTGATCACCTGCTCGGTCACGCGCAAGCGCCGCTCAATCTCCGCGATCAACGAGCCCGCGGCCTCGATCGTCAGCAGGATGTAGAAGCCGTCGTTGAACTTGCGGACGGTATATGCCAGGCGCCGCCGGCCCATCTTTTCCGTCGAGCGCACCGTGCCGCCGCCGTCGGTAACGTTCTTAGAGAAGCCTTCGATCAACTTGTCGAGGTCGGCTTCTTCCGCGTCCGGCCGGACGATAAACATGATTTCGTAGCTGCGATTCATCGTTTGTTTCTTTCTGCGAAGTTCTGCTTCGCACCGGGCTCCTGTGCAGGCGCCAACGGTTTGGAGGAGGAGGACGGACCTATCGTGAGACGAGTCCAACGCTGTTACGCTGCGGGGTCGTCGGCCGTGCCGTTGACCTTGCGGTTGAAGTGGTTCATGGCCTTCGCCACGCCCTCGGTGAAAATCATCTCGACCGCGCTTACCGCCAGGTCGAGCCCTTCGTCCAGCTCCTCGAGCTGCATCCTGCGCATCGGGGAGAGCAAATACTCCGTCCCGCCCGCCTTCACCTCGCGTCCGCTCCGCGCAGGGGCCTTGCCTACGCCGATCCGGACCCGCATCCACTCCTCCGTGCCGAGCGTCCCGGAGATCGATTTTACTCCGTTGTGCCCTCCCGCTGAACCACGCTCGCGGATGCGAACCTGTCCCAGCGGAATCGCCAGCTCGTCATAGAGCACAACCACGTCGGAACCGGGCCGCTCCAGCTCCAAGTCCTTCATCAGCGCGGCCACGGCAAGCCCGCTCAGATTCATGAAGGTCTCCGGTTTGGCCAGCACTACGTCCTGCCCAGCCAGCGTCGTGCGAGCCGTCAGGGCGCGTCCCCGGCGGTTGCCGACCGTCACGCCGCACTGCCCGGCGAGACGGTCGATCGCAAGAAACCCTGCATTGTGCGGCGTGAACTGATATTCGATCCCGGGATTTCCAAGTCCGACAATCAGCTTCATCGCACGCCAGCCGCTTACTTCTTCTTCGCATCCGGCTTAGCCGCGGCAGCAGTCTCCGCCGCCGGAGCATCGCCCTTGCCCTTCTTGGCGACCTCTGGCTCAGCCGCGGCCGGCGCGGCAACGGCATCGGCCACAACCTCTTCCTTCACCAGCGTCACGTGCGCGACCAGCGCCGTGTCCTCACCCAGATACTTGATCGACCCCGAGTGCGGCAGGTCCGAGACATGGATCGCGCCGTACAGCTCGAGCTCCGTCACGTCCACATCCAGGTGGTCCGGAATATCCCCCGGCAGGCACTCGATCTCGACCTCGCGCATGATCTGGTCGAGCACGCCGCCGCCCGTCCGCACCCCCACCGGCGAGCCGGTCAGCTGCACCGGAACCGAGACCCGCATCGCCTTATCCATCGCAATGCGCTTGAAATCGATGTGCAGCAGCTTGCCCTTGATCGGCTCATGCTGCCAGTCGACGATCATCGCCTTGACCATCGCCGCGCCTTCCACATTCAAGTCGAAGATCGTGTTATGTCCCGACTCCGAGTGCAGAATCTTGGTGACCACCTTCGGATCGACCGCAACCGCGACCGTCTCCTGGCCCGCTCCGTACACCACCGCGGGAATCTTGCCTTCCACCCGCACACGGCGAGCATGATTCTTGTTGAACTTGCCGGTGCGCGGGGTCGCGACGACGGCGTCGAACTTCGGTGTGGCCATGTTGTTTCCTTTCAGGCACGGCGGCAGTGGTTCAGGCTGCCGATCCGCTCCGTTTGCGGCTGGTTCCGCCGGGGTTGAGGGTTAGTTGAACAGCGTAGACACGCTGGTCTCCATATGAATGCTCTCGATCGCGCGGCCCAGCAGGCCGGCAATCGAAAGCGGCTTGATCTTGTCCACCCGCCGCGCAGCTTCGCTCAGCGGAATCGTGTTCGCCACCACCAGCTCCACCAGCGACGACTTCTTTATATTATCAATCGCCGGCCCCGACAGCACGGCATGCGAGGCGCAGGCATACACCCTGGTCGCTCCCTGGGCAAGCAGCGCGTCCACCGTCTTGACCAGCGTGCCGGCCGTATCCACAATATCGTCGAGGATCAGGCAGGTCCTGCCCCGCACATCGCCGATCACATTCATCACTTCCGTCACGTTGATGTCGGTGCGCCGTTTATCGACGATCGCCAGCGGAACGTCCAGCTTCTTGGCAAAAAACCTCGCCCGCTCCACTCCGCCCGCATCCGGACTTACCACCGTCAGGTGCGGTAGATTGAGCTTGCGGAAATAATCCACCAGCACCGGGCTGGCAAACAGATGATCCACCGGAATATTGAAAAAGCCCTGAATCTGCGCCGCATGCAAATCCACCAGCAGCGCGCGATTCGCACCCGCGGTCGTCAGCAGGTCGGCCACCAGCTTCGACGAAATCGCCACCCGCGGCCGGTCTTTCCGATCCTGCCGCGCATACCCGTAGTACGGAATCACGACCGTGATGCGCGCCGCGGACGCTCTCTTCAGCGCATCGATCATCACCAGAAGCTCCACCAGATGCTGATCGACCGGCCGGCAGGTGGGCTGAATCACAAACACATCCGCGCCGCGCACATTCTCAAGCAGCTGAAAATAAATCTCTCCGTCGGCAAAGCGCTGCATCTTGGTTTGCCCGAGCGGCACACCGATAAAAGAACACACCTCTTCGGCAAGCGGAATATTGGCCTCGCCCGAGAAGATCTTGAAACGTTTCGCCTCACCCAGCCGGCCGGAACGTTTTCGTTCCGGCGCAGCCTTCGCAGGAGGCGTTTGCGCGAGCGCCGGCGCGGCCGAAGAGCGTTGATTCATCTCATCGTCGCGCGCCAGATCCGGGGGTAGAACCGCAGTCGTGTCTTCTTGCGTCACGCTTGAAACTCCTCAGGTTGGTTGACCCTACGGTGGTTCCTGCTGCTTCGTCTTGCGGCGCCGCCGGGTTCGACGGGCGTTTGCTCCTCAAGATCTCTGGTTCCACTCACATTTTTCTGTGAGCTTGCTGCTTGCTTCCATCCATCGCGGCTGAGCTGGTTTTCGCCTGCCGCTTCCAGAAAGAACCCGTTGCTTCCTGCCTCGGTCCTTCGATCCAAGGTCTGGCTGGGCGACTAGGATTCGAACCTAGATAAAGTGCTCCAAAGGCACCTGACCTACCATTGATCGATCGCCCAATCCGTTCGGAGATGCCTGCCCCTTATTGTAGAGGAAAGCCGGAAAAATCACTCGGCAAACATACTGCTCCAGTAAATCCGGCGGGGAAGCGTCGAGGTTACGATCGCCCGCACGCCCTTTTGCTGGAGCCGCCGTTGAGCGGCAAGCGCGCCCTCCTGATCGCCATACAAACCGAACAAAGCGGAGCCTGACCCGGAGAGCGCCGCGTACAACGCGGGATGCTCGGTCAAAGAACCCAGAAGCTGCTGCTTGATCTCAAGCAAGGCAGGATACTGAAGAAAAACGACCTTCTCAAAATCGTTCTCCAACTCAGATCCTGCGCCGCCAATCAGCGCCGGCAGTGAGTTCTCGACGAGATCGTCCTCGACTCCGCTCCACTCTTTCAAAGTAGGGTAACGTTGCTTACCGGGAGGCCGCTGCAGGTTCTCAGGGCTGTTCCGCGCCTCCATGCAATCAGGGGCGGAACTCGGATCGGGGAAGATACCGGAGGCGCCGGATGCTCGGTCCTCTCCGGAGTGCAGGAGAATGGACGCGTAGATGCGGCTCAACTTCTCTAGAGTATCGCGGATCGGCGAAGTTGGCAAGCCGTCCGCCGGCGCCGTGGCTAGACGGTCCCACTCGCGGAATGCCTGCGGCGTCGATACCCCGATCGACGGCAGCGCCATCACGCACGGAATCTGCCCGCTCCCCGCATACCTCACCTCCCGCACCCCGGTCACCCGCTGTCCGCGATCCCACCCCAGCACCGATCCCCCCACCAGAAACAGCGGCACATCCGAACCCACCTCCGCCGCCAGCGCCAACCGATCCTCCGCCGCCACCTTGAGCTGCAACTCGCGCTCGAGCCCGATCAAAGCCGCCGCTGCATTCGCCGACCCCGCCCCCATCCCACCCTGGATCGGCAGGTTCTTCGCAAGGTGCACCTCCACCTCCGCTTTCACCCCGCAGTGCCGCAACGCCCGCTCCACCATGCGCCAGGCCGTATTGCGGGCATCGGTCGGGACGCGAAAGTCGCTCGAGGTGAGGTGAATGCGTGTCTCCGCCGCCGGCTGCGCCGAGACCGACACCACATCGTGCAGCGCCAACGTCTGATAGAGCGTCACCAGCGAGTGAAATCCATCCGGACGTGGCGGCCCGATCGCCAGGCCCAGATTGATCTTCGAAAACGAGCGAACCCGCGTAGCCATCCGTCTATCCTAGCGACGCCCTATTCAGGGTCGCGCCCATGCTACTCATACTTCAACGTCTCCACCGGATCGAGCGAAGCAGCGCGATTCGCTGGACGCGTCCCAAACACAATCCCCACAATTACCGAGGTCGATAACGCAATCAGCGCCGACCACCAGGGCGGCGGCGGAATCGTAAACGGGCTGAAGAACGACACCACCAGAGGGATTCCCAGCCCGATCAGCGTCCCCACGACGCCTCCGGAGAGTGAAAGAAACACCGCCTCGGTCAAAAATTGCAGCCGGATCTCGCGGCTCGTCGCTCCCAGCGCCTTGCGAATGCCGATCTCGCGAATCCGAAACTCCACATTGGCCAGCATCGAGTTCATAATCCCCACCCCCGAAACCAGCAGCGTAAAGAAGGCCGCAACCAGCAGCACCACCGTCAGCATGTTGGCAATCTGCCCCATCACATTCAGCACCTGCGTCAGCGTAAATGCGTTGTAAACGCTCGTCGGCCGATGCCGTGATCGAATCACTGCCGCAATGCGATCGCGCGCGAGAGGCACATCGGCCGCGTTGGCCACCGTAAAGAAGATTTGCTTCACCGTATCCGTACCCTGGAAATATCGCGCCACGGAGTACGGAATCAGCATCGTCTGGTTCGAGATCTCCGACTGGCCGAAGGTCTCCGTGCTCTCCTTGAACACGCCGATAATCACAAACGGGTTGCCGGAGACCGAAATGCTCTTGCCGATCGCTTCGTCCGGCGAGGAGTAAAGTTCATTGGCGAACGTGTTCACGATCACCGCCACCTTGGTATGCGCCGTCGCGTCCTGCTCGTCGAAAAAGCGGCCCGCGACCACCTTCAGATTGCGCACAGTCCTGTACTGCGGCGAAACGCCCAGCAGCATCACGTCCTTCGATACGCCGCTGCCGATCGACACCCGGTCGTGGAACTCAAGCATCGGCGACGCGGCCACAATTCCCGGCACCTGATCGAGCACCGCCGCCATATCTTCTCGCGTCATCGAGTCCGGCGTGCTCGTGTTCTCCGGGCCCGCCACCGTTCCGCCCACATACTGCATCTCGATCATGTTGGGCCCAATGCCCGAGATCAGATCAAGCGCGTACTGGCGTCCGGTCAGCCCCACCGCCACCACCAGAATGATCGACGCCGAGCCGATCACCATGCCCAGCATGGTCAGCAGAAATCGCACCTTCGACGCCCGGAAGCTGTCGATCGCCAGATGAATCGTCTCGCGAAGCGCAATCGATGAGGTCGCGCTCGCCAGTGTCGCGTCAAAACTGCGCGCGCGCACCTCCGGCAGCACGCCTAAGACCCGGCCCTGCGCGGGTAGGGCGCCGCCCGCATGGGACTTGGCTTCGATCATCGGATTGGGAGGAGCTATCGGCATCGCTGGTGCACGTTTAGACGAACTCCAGTATCGCAGCGATGCATCTTTGCCGCGCCCGAATCTTCTCGCTGCCCATGACCAAAGATTTGCTCTACACTGCCTGGAGGGAAGAGTGGCCGAGTGGTTGATGGCTCCAGTCTTGAAAACTGGCGTACCTGAAAGGGTATCGGGGGTTCGAATCCCTCCTCTTCCGCCACTTTTAGCTCTGCATGCAAGGGGCCAGATCCGATGCATGGGCCAAAGCCGTTTTGCACCAGCGAAAGCTCTCCCCTCTCAAGATTGTCCTCCTTCGCCGCAGGTGAAGCATCCACTTCTCGTTTCTGCCAGCTGCACTCCCCCGAAGAGCCGCTCTGACGCCCACGCCCAAAGCATCAATCCCACCCCGAAAGCTCGAAAAAGAGCAGCGGAACGGATCAGGTCGACAGGCCGAAGCCTGCCGCCTGCCGTTCCATTCGTCCTCGGGTCTGCTCTCTGCGCGTGTGTTCGGGTGAAAAGCACCGCAGAGCTTCATCCTCGTCCAGTTCCGCCGCAGCACGCACCCAGCAACAAACCTTGTTGCGTGCAGGCAATGCCGGCGCACCCCTTCCGTCTAAAAGCCTTGACGAACCGATCGAACGGCGTTCTCTCAAAAAAACTCTCCATCCTGCCGTTGCTCAAACGCAACGGATCTTGGGCCTGATGTAGCATGGCATAACTGCAAACACCGTCGAAGTGGGGAATTCTGTCACTCTTATCTCGCAGATCACCCGTCTCTCCTCCGCTGAGCACGAAGGGCAAACTTCATGGAAGGTATCGGTGGCAAACTCCGCGCAACGCGGCTCGCCTGGAAACTCACCCTGAGGGAAGTGGAGCAGCGCAGCCTGCGGCTCGCCAAACAGTGGGGTAACCCGGCGTATCGAATCTCGGCAAGCTGGCTCGACCGTGTCGAACGTGAAAATCGCGGACTCTCCGCCACCAAGCTCATCGTGCTCGCCAGCGTCTACAGTCTTACCCCGGAGCAGATGCTGGCGCTCTGCCCAGCGCCCGGCGCTCCGTCCACGCCGCTGGAACACATCTCGGTTCCAAACGCAACGCTGCTCGCCGAAGGCCCGCTCGAAAACCACGCCAAGTTCTGGCTACCGGATACCCTGGTCACCGACATCCCTCCCCGGGCGACCTCGCTGCTCCCCTTGGAACAGGGAACTCTGCCCGAACACTTTCGCCGCGGAATCATCGGTCGCCAGGACCGCACGCTCGAACCGATGATCCGCGCCGGCTCCATCGTCCTCATCGATACGCAAAAACGCTCCATCGCCAGCCGCAAAGAGTGGAACCACGAGTTCGACCGGCCCATTTACTTTTTGCTCACCCGCGAGGGCTACGTCTCCGGCTTCTGCGAGCTTGACCGCGAGACCGACTGGCTGACCGTCATCCCCCATGCGCTCTCCTTCGCCTCCAACCGCCGCTGGCGCTACCGCAAGGAGATCGAGGTCATCGGCACCGTGGTCGCCGCAACGGTCCGGCGCGTCTCCTGACTAAAAGACCCACTCCGGGTCCCCAGCTCAGACGGTCTCATCGCCTGAGTTGGGGGAGAAGCACACTTCGCGCCCAACCAGAACACCGCCATCCCCAGCCCTCACAGCGCCCGCTGCAGCTCGGCGAACCCAGGCACCTGAACGCCTTCATAAAGCACCAGCAGACTGCGCGTCATTAAGTAGTAGGTCGCCACAGCCCGCTGTGCATAAATCGGGAATTGCTCGCGAAGATGCCCGGTCTGCGAGGCCCCGCGCAGCCGCCCTACATGCCACTCGATCTCCCGTGCGTTCAGCCGAAGCTCTTCGGCAAGCGCAAGCGCTTCGGGATACCAGGTCTGCACATAGGTCGCCAGGTCGACCAACACCTGGCAGTTCTGCTCAAGCGCGCTCAGTCCTTCAAGACCGCCCACCATCTCAAAGATCAGCCCCGGATCGAGCTCCGCCCGCGGCTCGCCTTCTTCAAGCAAGTCCAGAGCCACCGCCGCGAACTTCTCGCGATCGATCTGCTTCAGCCGTCCCAGCAGCGCCGGCCAGGCGCTCCGCGATATCCGGCGAGCGCGCAGCACGAAGTACACGGACACGCTCACCAACAGCAGTACGAACACGCCCACGGCCAGCACAAAGCCGATCTGATTCATCATGCACTCCCTGTCGCACGCATGGTCTGCAGCACAAGCGCGGCTCGCCGCTGCAGCTCACGAAGCTCTTGATGCAGTTGTTCGGGCAACTTCTGCGGAGCCGGCTCCCGCAGGGCAAACGCGACAATCCAATAGGTAACGCACAGCAGGTAGATGGAGATGCGCACATGCGAAAGAAAAGCATAGGTCGAGGCGCCAAAATAGCTGTGCGCGCCTTCGGTAAGAACTCCGAAGATCGAGTACACGCCCAGCCCCTGCGCAAGCCGCGCCACAGGCGTACGCCACGGCAGACCCACCACCACCGACAACGCAATCATCGCCACGAAGAGCTCGCTCATCAGCGCCGACGAAAAGAAGTTGCCGCGAATGACGATCGCCAGCCGCCACGTACGGGTCGGTGGAGTCGCCAGCCGGGTCAACAAGGACGCCAGCACCACGCTCGCCGCCGCCAAGCCCGCAAACGTGCGCCGCACATCCGGAGCCCACACGCCCAGCGGACGAAAGACATGCGCCGCCACCTCATACACCACGGCCAGCTGCAGCGCGACATCTACCATGGCCAGCGTCCAGTAGGCATAGAAATAGCTCTCGGACGATCCAAACCGCAGCGTGAAGTAAAGAACGATCGTCCGGACGATGTCCGCGGAGATCAATGTCGTAAACGCCGGGAAACACCGTATTCGCCGGCGCGCGAAAAGAACCGCCAACAGGGCGCAATGCCCCAAAAGACCAGCGGCCCAGAAGAGACGATCGGCAGCTGTCAGATGCACCTCGTCTCCTCCGGGCCGGCTTTGCGGCGCGAGGCTAGTCTACCGCACGAAGCTCGAAGACGCGGCGGCAGGTGCCGGAACGCCAAACCATGCCGGCATGGCGCTGCTTGAGGGCTCGCCGGTCGGCTCCGGATCGGTCCCTGTCACCACATCGCTCGTGGTCGGCACATCGGGGGTCTGCGCATGCATCCGGCTCACAGGGGCAACCAGTGCGGTAAGGGCAAAACAGAGGGCGAAACCAGGGGCGGCTTTCTTGAACACGGGGAAATCTCCTTTGGCAGCGCGTCGCGTGCTGGTGAGGAGATTAGGGTTCGGTCCAGCCTCTTTCGTCAGAACTCCGGCTTAGTTTGCCTATCCGAAAATGCAGGAAAAAAACTTCTCCGCCGCAATGGAAACAAACACATGAAAATATCCGGACTTCTCTTGCATATCTATTCTTTGATTGCGAATACGCAACGCTAGCCCATAAAATCAGCAGGTATGGCGGAGATGCTCAGCACCAACACGGTCGACACCGGCCCAACAGTCGATCCCAGGGACACCCACGTCCGTGCAATGCTGCTTGCGGTCCTGCGTTCGCTCGTCGACACGCCGGAGTCCATTGAACTGCTGCACATCTCGGGAGCCGACGGCATCGCCTTCCAGGTTCGCTGCGCGGCCGGCGACATCGGCAAGCTGATCGGCAAAAGCGGCCGCACCGCGCGCGCTATCCGCACCATCCTGAGCGGAAGCGCCGCAAAAAACGGACGCAGATACAGCCTCGACATCGCCCAGCAGGAACCAGGCCCGGCAACCCGGCCTTAACCGACAACGGAACGAGGAGCTTCCCGGCTTTCTACTTTTTAACGCGCGGCTTGCAACCTCCTCCGCTAAAATAAGTCTGATTCCCGTACGAGCGGAGTCGTCTCCGCCGTAAACGATCCCTATGCCTCCTCCGCCCTTTATCGTTGTGTACGGACACGATCAGAGTCTGCTCGACACCCGCACCTGGGTCTTGCAGGGTGCGGGCTATCAGGTCGCCCAGGCCTCCCATCTCTCCGAGCTGCAGCAGGTCGCCGGCGAGCGCGCCGTCGCACTCGTCGTCCTCTGCCATACGCTTACTCAGCAGGAATGCGACGACACCCGCGCATCTCTCTGCGGGCAGCGCTCCGGGATCAAGCGCCTGCTCATCACCGCCAATCGTCCCCTTTCCGCACAGGCCCTCGATGAGCCTGCCATCAGCGCCTTCGATGGTCCACGCGCGCTGATCGACATGGTCGGCAAGGTCCTCTCCGCATAGCCAGAGAGCCTTATCTAGGCGTCTAGACGCGAAGCTGCATCTCACCACACAGGCCGGTCGGAGCATCCCTCCGTACGAAGCGAGGAGCGCCATGGATCAAAAGAGCCTGCAACTGGATCGAAGGCCAACTTCCTCGCATCGGGCACATCCCTTCCCCCGGCCAGATGAGCGCCGCAACGCCGGTCTGCTCGCGCTTGAAATGCTGCACGAGATCCGCAACCCGCTCGAGGCCCTCCGCTATCTCGTCTATCTTGCCGCGCAGAAATCAGACCATCCAGAGCAGGTCCAGCGCTACATGCAGCTCGCCGACGAGCATCTGGCCACGCTGAGCCGGATCGCCAGCCAGACGCTTCACTTTGCGGAGATCTCGGAAGGGCCCGCTCCGATCGATCTGGTCGATCTCGCCGAATCCGCGCTCCTGATGCACAAGCAGACGATCGAGTCCAAGCAAATTCACCTGGTCAAGGACCTGCCCAAAGGTCTATTGACCGGCGTCTACCGGGGCCAGATGCTGCACGTCCTCTCGAACCTGATCGTCAATGCGCTTGAGAGCCTCGATCCGGAGGGAACCTTGTCCATCCGGCTGCGCAAGCGGGACAATGGCCTGCATCTTCTGGTTGTCGATAACGGCCACGGCATTGCCGCCGAGCATCATTCGCACATCTTTCAGCCCTTCTTCTCCACCAAGCAGAAGACCGGCGCGGGCATCGGTCTAGCCCTCGCCCGCCAGATTGTCGAAGACCATCAGGGCAAGCTGACCATGCGCAGCAGCACCCGCGCTGGACGCACCGGAACGGCGTTCAAGGTCTATCTTCCAGCCCCACCGAAACAGCCCGAAGTCTCGCCCGCCCTTCCGCACTAAGGTGTCATCCGCTTTCCCACCACGACGGCTGACTTACCCGTTCTCCCGGATCGCTTTCCTTACATTCTCCACGGCTTCCGGTTTGAAGTGCGTCAGGTTGTGGACCTCAGCCGCGTGCTTCTCAATCACAGGCAGCATCTCTTCCTCGGACTTCCCCTCAAGCTCCCAGGTGCAGTCATAGCCCACGTCCTTGCAGTGAAAGTGATCTGCGGTTGCATCGCTCACCTCCCGCGTTAGGATGCTAGAACCGACGCAGCAGGCGCGGTCACGCAACTGCGGACCGCTGTCATCTCGACCGCGGCGGAGAGATTTCCGTATTTCTCCCGTCTTCCTTCTGACAAAGCCAAAACCCCGTGTTGGCCGTTCATTCGGCAAGACACCCATCAGCCGCAAAGAGGTGGAGGCTGGACCGGCGCGGTTGGCGGCGCGGCCGTCTGGGCAGGACCGGGCGCATCCTGCATCGCCGGTCCTCCGCTCGCACCGGTTCCACCCGGCGCAGGCGCCAGCGGAGGCCCAGCCGCGGGCACAAGTCCCGTCTGCGAGGGGCCCGGCGCATCCTGGATACGCTGTTCATCCTGTATCTTGTCGATGCGCTGCTGCGCCGTCTTCACCTGCTGGTCGGTAATCTGTGCCGACTGCGCCGACTGTGCCTGCTGTTGCTGCAGCAGTTTTTGGTCCGCCACTCGCTGGGCCGCAGTCTCATCCGGTCTTGAAGGCGACGGAGGTGTCTGCTCGATCGGAATTCGCTGCAACTGGCCGTTGCTGTTGGCGCTCCGCCGCCTCTTCGCCGGCTTCTTTGCCGGAGCCGGCGTAACCGACGGGGTCGTCGCTGCCGTTGGCGCCGTTCCCGTCTGCGCAAACCCACAGCTGATTCCCGCACCCAGCATCCCTGCTCCCAGCACAAGCCCGAGCAATCTCGCATCGCGGATCTTCATAGGTCTCTCCTTTCCAGAGAAGTTTCTGCTGACTCAATTCTTTCCAAACGTTGTCATCTCTTCGCCGCGGACGAGGATCTGGTTTCACTTAGCCAAGCAACATCTTCAACCATCAGGAAAACGCTATACGATCCTCAAGCGTGTGGATGCGATGGCTCATGGGGAGCAGGAGCCGCATGAGGCTGCGGCGCCGGCTGTGGATGGGGCTGAGCCTGCGGCTGCGGTCGAGGTTGGGCCTCCGGACGCGGTTGCGGCTGGGCCTCCGGACGCGGCTGCGGTGGGGCTTCCGGACGCGGCTGCGGTTGGGCTTCCGGACGCGGCTGCGGTTGAGGACGAACCGGCTGAGCCTGACTTGGGCTGGACCGCGGTTGAAGCTGCCGTTGCTGGTTTTGCAACTGCCGCTGCTGATCTTGCCGCTGCTGGTCTTGCCGCTGCTGGTCTTGCCGCTGCTGGTCTTGCCGCTGTTGGTCTTGCCGCTGCTGGTTCGGCACCGGTGTCCGCTGCTGCAAATTCTGGCTGGGCAGTGTGCGTGGCTGCGCCTCCGGCTGCGGACGGTTCGGCTGCGGCTGATTTCCCGGCCGCCCCTGCTCTTGCGGCGCCGCCGGCCTTGCGTTGTTGCGCGGCTGCGGCTCGCCTTCCCGCGCCCCGAATCCTGCCTGTCCGCGCCCTTGCTCCTGCGGCGTCCGCGCCGCTCCGTTCACCGCACCAAAGCCGCCCGCCGACGCCGGATGCTGCGCATTTCCACCCGCCGGCCGGCCGATGGGAGCCAAAGCCGCCGGCGCCACCCGGTCCGCGGGCTGGCGCTGCGCCAGCGCCACCATCGGCGGACGTCCATGATTCTCCCGGGCAAATTGCTGCCGATTCGATGCGGCTTCCTGCGCGCGCTGGCGCTGCACCTGCATCGCGGGCACTCGCTGCTCGTGCAGCACCGCCTCGTCTGAGGCCGTCGGCCGCGCATTCCAGCCGCCCGGCCCGTTGTAGCTCACGCGATTGTTGTTCACCACCGCCACGTTGCGCACATACACGTTGTGCACATCCGTCACATTCACCCGGTTCACGGCGTTGTTGTAGTAGAACCGGTTGCCGTTCCAGTAGCCACCCTCGTAGCCATGGCCGGTATATCCAAACCCATACGGCACGCCGCCGTAGAAGCCGATATGTCGCCCCCAGAAGCCATGGTTAAATCGATACCGTCCCCCATAAAATCCCCAGTAGCCGGGTGTCCACAACGCTCCGATGAACGGCGGAGCCACCCACGCTCCAGGCACCCAGAAATACCCTTCTGAGGCATAGCTCCAATAGCCCGGCGTCCACTGATCGCCTGGGTCGGTCAACTCCGGCTGCTCGTACACCGGCAGCGGCGGCGGCGGCTGACTCGCATACAGCGCGTCTTGACCCGCATTGACCTGCTGATCGTAGGCAGCGTCGTACTCTCCCGCGCTGCCCTCACCTGCTCCAGAATACGGTTGGCCCTGTGCTGCATAGTCCGGGCCTGTCTGCTCCGGATACTGTTCTCCGGAGGAGGCCGGCGGAGGAGCGTACGCCTGCTGCCCCAGCACCCGGGCCGGCTGGCGGGAACTCGCCGGCGCATTTGGCGCATAGCTCGGCGCAAGATTGGTCGTACCCCCGCTCACCGGGGCATTGTTCACCGCCGCCGGATCCGGCCCGCCGTTCGCATCCACAATCGGAGCCGGCGCATTCGCCGTCTGGTTGCTCTTGCACCCGCTCGCGCCCGCCATCACGGCAAGACCCAACACCGCTCCGCTCTTCCAAGGCCCCGACTGCCAGCGTTCCGTTCTCATCCAAAACCTCACAAACTCTTCAATCCTACGATGCTGTTCCGCCTGAAAGCGGGCTACCAGGGCTGATTCTTCCAGAGCAGCGGCACATAGTACACCGCCAAATACCACGACAGGAAAAACAAAAGCGCCGTCGCCGGCAGCGCCCAAAGATACAGCTTTACCGGCAAGGTGCGAAAGACGGACTGTTCCGCCTCCGGGTTCGCCGCCGAAGGCCAGGTAAACACCAGCCCGCTGAAGAAGCAGACACATCCGCTCAGCACAAGTTGTTCGAGCGCCGGCACCAGCCGCTCCTCCCACCGTGTTCCCGGCGCAAAGAACGCCCGCTCGAGCAGAGGAAACATCGAGAGCAGGCTCACCAGAAAGGAAACCGCTTTGCCAATCTCCAGCAGCATCGCTCCAGCATAATCCGGGTGTCGGGTGCCGGGTGCCCCATCCTTTGCGGCTTCATCGCAAAGGGTGGGGTATCGAGCAAAGCTCGACCGTCTCTCTTCCCCCTTTGCCATAAGCCGGGCGCATGGAACCGCGAATCCACTCTTCCCAACCGCACCTTCGCGGCATAAAATATCCGCATGTTTCGTCGAGTGATCCCACCCCACTCCGGCCATCGTCACATCAAGCGCTTCCGTCACGGCCGCCCAGACCGCGGCCGCCTGTAGCCCTCCGGGGTCTTGACGGCGATTCAGCCGAAACTTGACAAACACCGTCTTCAGAGAGCCCACTCTCCACGTCAGACCGCATCGTCCAACACTCGAAGTCCAACCTGAAGTCCAGACCTAACTCGCATGTCTTGAAGACTTTGCCTACTTTTGACGGGGGTGGGGCAGGTCCCCCGCCCGCCGCAGCCCGCGCGACCCGCGCCACAGGAAAACCATGCATCCCGACTCCTTCGCCGCAAAATCCACCCTCACCGTAGCCGACAAAACTTACACCTATTTCGCCCTTCCCGCGCTCAAGGAATACGACCTCACCAAGCTCCCCTTCTCGCTCCGCATCCTGCTCGAGAACCTGCTCCGCTGCGAAGACGGCCGCACCGTCACCGCCGATGACATCCGCTTCCTCGCCCAGTGGGACGCGAAGGCCGAGCCCTCCCGCGAGATCGCCTACATGCCCGCCCGCGTCCTGATGCAGGACTTCACCGGCGTCCCCGCCATCGTCGACCTCGCCGCCATGCGCGACGCCATGCGCACCCTCGGCGGCGACCCCGACCGCATCAACCCCCTTCAGCCCGCCGAGCTCGTCATCGACCACTCCGTCCAGGTCGACGAGTTCGGCACACCCCTGGCCTACGACATGAACGCCGCCCTCGAGTTCCAGCGCAACCGCGAGCGCTACGCCTTCCTCAAGTGGGGCCAGTCCGCCTTCCATAACTTCTCCGCCGTCCCCCCCGGCATGGGCATCTGCCACCAGGTCAACCTCGAATACCTCGCCCGCGTCGTCTTCTCCACCGCCCCGGACGCCGAAGGCACCATCAGCCTCTACCCCGACACCCTCGTCGGCACCGACTCCCACACCACCATGGTCAACGGTCTCGGCGTACTAGGTTGGGGGGTGGGTGGCATCGAAGCCGAGGCCGCCATGCTCGGCCAGCCCGTCTCCATGCTCGTTCCCCAGGTCGTTGGCTTCCGCCTCACCGGCAAGCTCAAGGAAGGCACCACCGCCACCGACCTCGTGCTCACCGTCACCGAGTGCCTCCGCAAACTCGGCGTCGTCGGCAAGTTCGTCGAGTTCTTCGGCCCCGGCATCTCCGAGCTGCCGTTGGCCGACCGCGCCACCATAGCCAACATGGCCCCCGAATACGGAGCCACCTGCGGCATCTTCCCCGTCGACCACGAGACCCTCAACTACCTCCGCCTCACCGGCCGGCGTGAGGACCAGATCCAGGTAGTCGAGGCCTACATGAAGGCCCAGGGGCTCTTCCACACCTCCGATTCCCCCGAAGCCGTCTATTCCGCGACGCTCGCGCTGGACCTGGGAACCGTCGAGCCTTCCGTCGCCGGCCCCAAGCGCCCCCAGGACCGCGTCCTGCTCTCGGGCGCCGCCGCCAGCTTCCAGCAGCAGTTGCCCGCTCTCCTCGGCGCTGCCGGCAATCGGGGCGCCGTGCGTCAGATGGTCCGCTGGGAAGGAGAAGGCGGACACGCCAGCATGTACGGCGACGTGACCAGCTCGCTCGGCACACCCGCGCCTGGAACCACCGCCAACCTGCCCCTCGAGTCGAACGTCGTCCCCGTCGCCACCCTGACCGAAGGCCCGCACACCGTTCCCGTCCAGGCTCCGCAAAAGAGCGTTCTCGCCCGCTACGGCGTCGACCCCGAGCCTTACCTCGACCATGGCTCTATTGTCATCGCCGCCATCACCTCCTGCACCAACACTTCCAACCCCTACGTCATGATCGCCGCCGGCCTGCTCGCCAAGAAAGCCGTCGAGAAGGGCCTGCGCACCCCGCCCTGGGTCAAGACCTCCCTCGCCCCCGGCTCCCGCGTCGTCACCGACTACTATGTCCGCGCCGGCCTGATGCCCTACCTCGACCAGCTCCGCTTCCAGGTCGTCGGCTATGGCTGCACGACCTGCATCGGCAACTCCGGCCCGCTGCCCACCGATGTTTCAAAGGCCATCGAAGACCACAACCTCGTCGCCGTCTCCGTCCTCAGCGGCAATCGCAACTTTGAAGGTCGCATCTCGCCCGAAGTCCGCGCCAATTACCTGATGAGCCCGCCATTGGTGGTCGCCTATGCGCTGGTCGGCACCATCCATCACGACTTCGATTCCCAGCCCATCGGCTACGACCACGGTCGCCAGCCCGTCTTCCTCAAGGACATTTGGCCCACCCAGCAGGAGGTCTCGGACGCCGTCCACAACTCTATCGGCGCGGAGATGTTCACCAAGCAGTACGCCACGGTCTCGGACGGCGACCAGAACTGGCAGAACCTCACCTTCCCCTCCGGCAAAACTTACGGCTGGGAGGCTGACTCCACCTACATCCGCAAAGCTCCCTACTTCGACGGCATGCCCGCCACCCCGACTCCGGTCAAAGACATCCAGGCCGCCCGCTGCCTCGCCGTCTTGGGCGACTCCGTCACCACCGACCACATCTCCCCCGCCGGCTCCATCAAGCTCAACGGACCCGCCGGCAAATACCTAATCGAGCACGGCGTCCCTCCCGAGGACTTCAACAGCTACGGCTCCCGCCGCGGCAATCACGAAGTGATGGTGCGCGGCACCTTCGCCAACGTCCGTCTGCGCAACAAGATGGCTCCCGGTACGGAAGGCGGCGTCACTCGCCTGCTCCCTGAGCTCGAGCAGATGTCGATCTACGACGCGTCGGTCGTCTACGCCGAGCGCGGCACCCCGCTCGCCATCCTCGCCGGCAAGGAGTATGGCTCAGGCAGCTCCCGCGACTGGGCCGCCAAGGGTCCACGCCTGCTCGGCATCCGTTTCGTCATCGCGGAGAGCTACGAGCGCATCCATCGCTCGAACCTGGTCGGCATGGGTATTCTTCCGTTACAGTTCGAGCACGGCGAATCCGCCGAATCGCTCGGCCTTACCGGCGAGGAGATCTTCGACGTCTGCGGCTTGAGCAAGATGCTCGATTCCAAGTTTGCCAACGGCAAGAATCTCACCGTCAAAGCCGAAAACATGACCGGCACCACCACCGAGTTCCCCGTTACCGTCCGCATCGATACCCCGCAGGAGATCCTCTATTACCAGCACGGAGGCATCCTCCAATACGTCCTCCGTCAACTGGCCGGCCGCGCCTGAGCCGTACACCAGCTGCATCAGAGATGGATGGCGTGTGCTGTCCTACCGGCACACGCCCAAATTTTTGGGCTTGTCAAAGCAAGCGAATCGTCTGGAGACACGTAGAGTTCAGCGGCAAACCGCGCAACGAGCACGCTTCCTTCCCCTTCCGGCGGATCGGTCAGCAGCTGGACTCCCTGCTGAACAGCCAATGGAATATGCCAGGGAGCCAACTCAGCAAGGCGGCGTTGATTCCCGAAACATGCGCCTTTGAGATGACGGCGATTGCGCGACTCTGGAAGAGCAGCTTCTTGGCTCAAAGAGTGTCTGCGATGCCTCAGAAAATGAGGTTCGCAGAATCGATGAAATCGATTTCGACGCTACAAGTTCACAGCCGTTGCTCTTGTCTCGTCCGTATCAAGTCAATCGCGATGATCACGATATGAGCTCATTCAGCGTCCAAACCGCACCACGACTTCAGTTCCCGGGGGCACCATCGTCCCGGCGGCCGGTGCCTGCTCCCGCGCCAGTCCGCTGCCGATCGGCTCGACCCGCAGCCCCGTCGCGCCGGCGCGCTCCACTACGTCCCGCAACGCGGAGCCCTCAAACGAAGGCACGGCGACCCGTCGTCCCGTGTCGACCACCACGCCGCCGTTGCCGCGCGTCTGCTCCACCGGCATGACCTTCGGCGCCTCGACCGCAACGCGTTCATTGGTATCGGGCATGAAGGAGGTCGTGTCGCCATGCGCATGGAAAGCCGCCAATACGCGATCGGACAGCTTTTCCGGGAGGGTCTGCTTGACTGCAGACTCGACAGGCGGCGCCACGGATGGCTTCTCCGCGGCAAGCGCCGGATCGTTCGCCGCACGCAGCGGATCGTCCGCGGGCAGGTCGTTGATCTGCGCAAACATCGCATTCAGATCCGCGCCGCTTACCTCCGCCGGAGTGTCGAACGCATCGTGCGTCTGCGCCGCAACCAGCATCTCCTTCTTCGTCTTGAGCGGCTGATCGTGCGGTACGCCCAGGTATTCCAGCACCTGCTGCGCCACGCTCGCAAACACCGGTGCACTCACATATGCACCATATTTCTGCGCCTCGCTGCCTTGCGGCGTGTCGATGATGACCGCCACCGTAATCGCCGGGTTCGAGACCGGCGCCATGCCGGCAAAGCTCGCCACCAGCTTCGTATGACTGTACGTGTGGGTCGCCGGATCGATCTTCTGCGCGGTACCCGTTTTGCCGCCGGAGCTGTAGCCGTTCAGCTGCGCCGCCCTGCCCGTACCCTCAATCACAATGCCGCGCATCATCTCGCGCATCTTGGCTGAGGTCAGCTCCTTGATCACCCGGTGCGCGCCGTCCGGCAGTTGCTGCGGCAATTGGCTCGCAGGATGAAACGCCGCCGGCTTCAGCCGGGGATCGCCCTTCATCTCATCGGTCGATTCGAGCAGCACATGCGGTGGCATATACACGCCGCCGTTCGCAATGGTCGACACCATCGTGGCCAATTGCACCGGAGTCACGCCGACCTCTTGACCGATGGCAAGCGACAGAATGCTCGTCGCGCCCCATTTCTTCGGGGCCCGCAGCAGCCCGCGCGTCTCGCTCGGCAGCTCAATGCCGGAGCGCTCGCCAAAACCAAAGGCCCGCAGATACTCATAGAACTTCTCGTTGCCCAGCTTCAGCGCCATCTTCGCCGCGCCCACGTCCGAAGACTTTTCGAGCGCGCGCAGCACCGTCACACGACCCATGCCCATGTCACTCCGGTCATCGTGGAGCGTGCGTCCGTACATCGTGAATGCGCCGCCCTGGCAATCGACGATGTCGGTCGGCTCTACCCCCGCCCCATCGAGCGCTGCTGAATACGTCACCAGCTTGAAGGTCGAGCCAGGCTCATAGATATCGCTCACCGCCAAGTTCTGCAGCACGCTCGCGTCCATGTGCTTCTGGTCGTTGGGATTGAATCTCGGCGAAACCGCCAGCGCCAGTATCTGCCCGGTGTGCGGGTCCTGCACCACGACCGTGCCATGCGCCGCCTTCACCTTTGCCATCTGCGCATCGAGCGCCTGCTCAGCCATGTACTGAATATTGGCGTCTATCGTCAGGACCAGGTTCTCACCCGGCTGCGGCTGATCGACCTGACTGCCGAGTGCATGGCGCTTGGCGTCGACCGCGGTCAGCATATGCCCCGGCGTGCCATGCATGTCGTCGTCGAACTGCAGCTCCAGCCCGCCAAGGCCAGAATCGTCCGTGCCGACATAGCCGAGCACATGCGCCGCCAGCTGATTGTTCGGGTAAAAGCGCTTGAACTCCTTCTGAAAGTACACACCCTTCAGGTTGAGCTCGCGGATGCGATCCGCGGTCGCGGCATCCACGCGCCGCGCCACCCACGCAAAACCATGCGAGGCGTTGAACCGCGCCAGCATCTGATGCTCGGAGGTGAAGTTGTCGGTCGGGTCGCTATGGACGACACGCGCAAGGATAGCCGCGGTGCTCGCACGATTTTCCCCAAGCTCGCTGGGCACGGCATAGACGGAGTCGACCTGCACGGTGACCGCAAGCTCCTTCAGGTTGCGGTCGTAGAGTACGCCGCGCCGGGGTGCAACCTCGAACGCCGTGGTCTGCTGCCTGGAGGCGCGCGTAACCCACTCTCCGTGCTGCACCACCTGCAGCCACACCAGCCTGCCCGCAATGGCCAGCGTCCAGAAGGCAAAGAAGAGCGCAACGAAGGTAAACCGCTTCCGTTTGATGGGAGCGGTCAGCTGCTGTCGGGGCACTGAAACTGGCTTCATCGTTCTCTCTTTTTCATGCTTGCGAAACGATTCGCATGATTGACTGCGCGATCATTGGTTCATCGGAGCGTTGGGCGCAGAGACCTCGGCCACCACCGGCCCACCAGTGACGGCGTCGTTGCGAATCACCTGCCCTGGCTCCGGCGTATCCAGGCCAAGCTGGTGCGCCATGCGGTCGATGCGGCCCGGCTCGGTCAGCTGCGCTTCATTCAACCGCAGCTGCCGGTTCTGCTCGCGCAGCTCTTCCACCTGGCGCTTCTGCGCCTCGATCTTGTAGCCGACCTCAATTGCCGAAAAGTGCTGCCACACATACACCATCACCAGCAGGAACAGCACGCTCATCGCCGCAGAGAACATGCGCATCTCGCGCTTGCGCTCGGGATCATCCGCCTTGACGATGCGGCTGTTATCGATGTGCTTGGTGAAAAAGACCTCCGGTGTGGGCCCGCGGCGGGTGCGGCGCTGCGCCTCAAAGAGCTCGCGATTGCGGTCCGCCACCACGTCGGCCCGGCTGCGCGTCCCGGTCATCACATTCATTGTCATCGCTGCCATTGCTTCATCTCCCAAACCGTCTTCCCAATTCCTTGACCTTCACCGAGGGCGCGAGCTTTTCCGCCGCCCTCAACTTCGCGCTGCGCGATCGTGGGTTTCGCAGCATCTCCTGCTCTTCCGCGATCACCGGCTTTTTGGTCAACACCTCAAACTGTCCGGCTTCTTTGGCCGCCTTGAAGGCGTCCTTGACCAGCCGGTCTTCGAGCGAGTGGAAGCTGATCAGCACCAGCCTGCCTCCCACCTTGAGCAGAGATCCCACGCTTTCGAGCAGCGATCCTATCTCCCCCAACTCATCATTCACACGAATCCGGATCGCCTGAAAGGTCCGGGTAGCGGGATGAATCTTGTCGCCTTTCATTGATGGGGCCGCGGCCGATATCACTCGAGCTAACTCTGCTGTTGTGGCTATCGGCCGGGCCCGCACAATGGCTCTGGCGATTCTCCGCGACCTCCTTTCCTCTCCGAATTCGTAAATCAGGTCGGCGAGTTGGTTCTCGTCTTCCTGATTTACCACTTGCTCGGCCGTGATCCCGCTGCGCGCGTCCATACGCATGTCCAGCGGTCCATCGGTCCGAAAACTAAATCCCCGGTGCGCCTCATCGAGCTGCAGGCTGCTGACGCCGAAGTCGGCGAGCAGCCCGTCGAGCGATGCCGGCTCAATCCATCGGCCGGCTGAGGAGAAGGCATCTGCCTGGTAAACCACCTCGGGCATCTCCGCTCCAAGCTCGGCCTTCACAGCTTCCAGCCGGCCCTGCGCCTGTGCCATCGCTTGCGAGTCGCGGTCAAAGCAGATCAGCTTGCCTGCCCCGCCCAGCCGTCGCGCAATAGCCTCGGAGTGCCCTCCGAGACCCAGCGTTGCGTCGGCGTACACGCCACCTGGACGCACCTTGAGAAAATCGATTGCTTGCTCTAAAAGAACGCTCACATGTCGCGGTTCCTGCATCGCTCTCCCCGCCTTCCACGCGCGACCCCTGAGGGTCTGAAACTCGTAAAACTAAAGCCCTAACTCCGCCGCCGCCGCCATCTCTTCTCTCGTCATCGGCCTTGCTTCTTCACGGAACTCGCTCGTGTTGACCACTTCGAGAATCGTCGTCTTGGCCACGATGGTCACCTCGCCGGTCATCTTCGCCTCTTCCCGCAAAATCTGCGGCAGAAGTAGCCGGCCCTGAGCGTCCATCTCCACCGTCTGTCCGAACCGGCTGGTGACATCCAGAAATCGCTGCCGGATGGGGTTCGACGCAGGAATTTTGTTCAACTGCTCCTCCTTCTTGATCCACTCCTTCAGCGGGTAGAGCTGAGCCCGCTTGCCGTCCGTGCTGGTGATGTAGAACTCGTTGCCAAATTCCCGGTCGACGACCGCTTTGTACTCCGTCGAAAGCTTCAATCGGCCTTTATCATCCATCCGAGTTGAGTGACTTCCGCGAAACATAGATTTTTTTACCGTGCAACCAAATACAGGTGCTGCATGGAAGGTGCATCGGCGTCTAAAGTGAGGTGTAAAGGAGAGTTCATCTCCCTTTTGGTCCACTTTCAACCACTTCCGTCCACATCGTCTCGTGGCATGTGCCGGGTGTAAAGACAAAACTTGCGAAATCCCTGCATCTTTCGTGGGAGACGTGTGGAAATCGCAATCTATAGGGAGGAAATCGCTTTAAGTGCTAGGGGCAGTGTTGGCGGGAGTGATTCCGGGGCAGGATCGGCACTTGTTGGGGAGCCGAAGCTCTGCTAGCGAAAGAAAGGCGAAGGCGATCGGAAGTCAGCTCTGCGCGCAGGCTAATCCAGCAGGACGGCCTTCTTTTTTCGATCCAACAACCAGAGCAGGTAGGCCAGAACCAGAAGATTGATCGCCAGCAGGCCGACGTGCAGAAACGTGAAGCGCTCCACGATCTCGTAGAGCTCCCAAGGCAGGAATAGCACGGTGAGCGAGAGCGTCAGGTACTCGGCCCAGACTTTTTCGAGCATCAGGCCGATGCCTTCGATCAAAGCGAGCCCGGAGTAGGCAAAGGTCGCGAACCCGATCTCGCGGAGGTGATGCGCATCGATTGCATCGACCTTTTCCATCAGCAGACCGACAAAGCGGCCCTCGGGATCGAAGCGCAGCGAGAGTGCCAGCCGCATGGCCTCATCGCCAAGGTCATGATGCAGCAGATGCAGAGCGCCGATGCCGACACAGAAGAAGAACAGGCTCTTGCTGAGCTTGAAGAGGCCGATCATGAGCAGACCCTGGTCATGGACGGTGGACGTCTCGACTGCTCCGGAATGATCCTGAATAGCGTGATCGCTCATGGGTCTTGAGACTCCAGTTGACGCGTGCGAGGTTTCAATGTCAATCGCAGAAACGCGTACGCTGCCGGCTTTGATTCAAGCTGCAGCCAGGGATGCGCCGGCAAAGAGTTATTGTTTTTTGCGACGGACACGATAGGCTGAGGGCATCCAGACAATCCACTGTCGGACGCACGACGTATCCAGGAAGTGCCCGAGTCTGGGTGAAGTTGCAATCGACAACAGAACCTCAAAGGATGCCACGAATGAACTTGCGCAAAGTGTTGTTAGCCTCCACGGCGGCCGCTGCTCTCGCCCTTACCTGCCTGACCGGATCCGCCCAGACGGACCCGACTGTGGGTGGCGCAGCCATGTATCCCACCAAGACCATCGTCGAGAACGCAGTCAACTCCCCGATTCATACCACCCTAGTCGCGGCCGTCAAGGCTGCCGGCCTGGTCGACACCCTGAACTCCAAAGGTCCCTTCACTGTCTTCGCCCCGACCAACGACGCATTTGACAAGCTGCCGGCCGGCACCGTGGATACACTCGTGAAGCCGGAGAACAAAGATACGCTGGTGAAGATTCTCACGTACCACGTCGTGCCCGGCAAAATTGATTCCAAGAAGCTGATGTCCGACATCAAGAAGGGTCACGGAACCGCGATGCTCAAGACGGTCCAGGGCGAGCAGCTTACCTTCACGATGCCCACTCCGGGAGCGATCCTGATCACCGATGCCAAGGGCGGCACGGCGAATATCACTACGGCGGACGTGTATCAGTCGAACGGCGTCATTCATGTCATCGATTCAGTCCTGATGCCGAACTAGAACGGAAGCGTTGTCAAGGGGGTGGCCCGCCTGGGTCACCTTCCTTGTCTCTGCAAGGCTCCGTCCGCATCACACGTAGACGCGTCCCTGACGATCGCTCATTTCGCGGCAAGGGCAGTGTACGTTCCTCTGCAAGATCTATTCTCCCGAAGGCGGCAGGAAGCTCCTTCCAAGGGGAAGCATGTCACGACCACAGACTCTCCTTGCCCGCATCAGCCAGGACACCGTTACATGAGGACGGCGATCTGAGGAATTCTTTTGTATGCGCCACACATTTACTGCAGAGCAATGGCTTCCCTATCCCGTCGACGTGGTCTTCGCATTCTTTTCCAGCCCTGAAAATCTGCCGCGGCTGATGCCTGTGTGGCAAAAGGCTCGGATCGAGGAGGCCACCTTCGTTGCGCCTCCTCCACGGCCCATCGGCTCCAGTCCCGCCGTCCGCCTGTTCGGGGTCGCTGCCGGGAAGGGAACGCGGATGACGATCAGCTTTCGGCCTTTCCCATTTTCCCCGATTCGTGTGCCATGGGACGCAGAGATCGATCAGTTCATTTGGAACGATCACTTCTGCGACGCTCAATTGCGCGGCCCCTTCGCCTTCTGGCACCATTGCCACCGCGTGCACTCGGAGATCCGCGCCAATGTAAGCGGAACTCCAACGGCTGGAACCGTAGTTCACGATGAGGTGCAGTACGAGATGCGTATGGGCTTTCTGGGTGAGATCGCCAACCGTATCTTTATGACGCGTCAGATGCGCAGCATCTTTGCCTACCGTCAGAAACGGACTGCGGAGTTGATTCCCAGGATGCTGCCGCGTATCGGCGTGGCTCTTTAGAGCCTGACGCAGCTCCAGACTAGCGAGCCGCCACGCTGCGATGCTCGTGTTCCTGCAGCAGCATGCGGACATGAGCATCGGCCTTCGCCAGCGCCGCTTCGGCAGTCAGGCCGTAGCGGATGCGCAGCGCTTCCACTCGCCCATGCTCGATGAAAGCATCCGGCCAGCCGATGCGCACCACCGGCGTCGCCAAATCGAGATCGCTCAGGCACTCCAGCAGCGCCGAGCCGAAGCCGCCTGCCAGCACGTGATCCTCAAGCGTAAACAGCAGGCCACACCGCCGCCCATACCGGCCCACGCATTCAGCATCGATCGGCTTGGCAAACCGCGGATCGATCAAGGCCACGCTCAGCCCCTGTGCCTCCAGCCGGTCGGCCAGCCGCTCGCCTTCTTCCATCATCGCGCCCAAGGCGAAGATGGCCACATCGAAGCCTTCGCGCAAGACTTCAGCGCGGCCGATCACGAGCGCCCGCGGCTCCGGCTTCATCGGCGCTGCCGGCCCGACCCCGCGCGGATAGCGAATGGCGCAGGGCCCGGGATGCAGCATCGCGGTATACATCATGTCGGCCAAATGATCTTCATCGCGCGGCACCATATGAACCAGATTCGGAACGTTGCGCAGATAGCTGATGTCGAACAAGCCGTGGTGGGTCGGGCCATCGTCCCCCGAGAGGCCGCCGCGATCCATGCAGAAGACTACAGGCAGGTTCTGCAGGCAGACATCGTGCACAATCTGATCGTAGGCGCGCTGCAGGAAGGTCGAGTAGATGGCGCAAAACGGCTTGTAGCCCTTGGTCGCCATGCCGGCTGCGAAGATGACCGCGTGCTCCTCGGCGATGCCCACATCGAAATAGCGGTTGGGATGATGCGGACGAAACAGGTCGAGCGCGGTGCCATTGGGCATGGCAGCCGTGATCGCAACGACTTTGTCGTTTGTATCGGCCAGCTTGACCAGGGTCTCGGCGAAGACCTCCGAATAGGTCTTCTGCGCGTTGGGCTTAGTCTCGCCGGTCTCCGGGTGGTACGGCCCAAGCCCATGGAACTTCTTCTGTCCTTCAAGCGCGGGCTGAAAACCGCGGCCCTTTTGCGTGATGGCGTGAAGCACCACCGGCTTATTCTGCGTCTTGAGAAACTTGAACGTCTCGATCAGCAGCGGGAGGTTGTGTCCGTCGATCGGTCCGAAGTAACTGAGGCCAAACTCTTCAAAGATCATGCCGCGGCCGACCAGACCCTTGGCTGCCTCTTCGGCCTTGCGCGCCACGTGTAAGGCCGCTTTGCCGCCGAACTTCTCCACCAGCCCGGCGGCTTTATTGTGCAGACTGACATATGTCGCGTTGGTGGCGATCTTGTGGAAGTACTCCGCGATGGCCCCGACATTCTTATCGATCGACCACTCGTTATCATTCAGCACAATAATCAGCCGCTTGGTCTGTGCAGCCACGTTATTCAAGGCTTCAAAGGAGATTCCATTGGTGAAAGCAGCATCGCCGGCCAGAGCGACAATGTGTTCCTTGCCGCCGGACATATCGCGGGCCACGGCCATGCCCAGCGCCGCGCTCAACGCGGTGCCCGCATGCCCTGCGCCGTAGCTGTCATGCTCGCTTTCAGTGCGCAGCATAAAGCCATTCAGGCCTTCCGGCTGACGAATGGTATGAAACTGACGCTCGCGTCCGGTCAGCAGCTTGTGCACATACGCTTGATGGCTCACATCAAAAACAAAACTGTCTTCCGGTGTATCGAAGACATAATGCATCGCAACGGTGAGTTCTACCACGCCGAGGTTCGGCCCGATGTGGCCGCCCGTCTTGGCCACACTCTGAATCAGGCGCTGGCGAATCTCCGCGGCCAGCTTGGTCAGTTGCGGAACCGTAAGCCGTTTCACATCCGCCGGCGAGTTAATGGTCTCAAGAAGATGACTCATGCCAAAGGGGTAAACCCAAACTCTAAGTATACGACGCGCTCTACTCGCAACTGGGTTCGCCGATCCTGTCCGTAGATGCCGGACGAACAATCAAAGTGCAGCTTTGAAGAACGCTCCTAGTCCAGGAACGCTTCCATCACGATCGCGCTCGGCTGCTCCACGCGAAACTGCCCTTCCCAGCGAGCCACCACAGCACTCGCCAGGCAGTTGCCCGTTACGTTCACCATCGTGCGCGCCATATCCATCAGCGCGTCGATGCCCAGGATCACGAAGATGGGTTCGGTGGGCAGATGAAACGTCGCCGCGGTCGCGAGCAACACCACCAGTGTCGCGCGAGGCACACCGGCTACGCCCTTGCTCGTCAGGATGAGCGTGCCCATCATCAAGAGCTGCTCGCCCCAGCTCATGGGCACGCCGGCCGCCTGCGCGACGAAGATGCTCGCCAGCGCCAGATAGAGCGTCGAGCCATCCAGATTGAAGCTGTAGCCCGCCGGAATGACGAACGCCACAATGCGCCGCGGCACCCCGAACGCCTCCATCGACTCCATTGCCCGCGGCAGCGCGGCCTCGCTGGTCGCGGTCGCAAAGGCGATGGTCGCCGGCTCAGCGACTGCCTTGATAAAGCCCAGGACCGGCACCCGCGCCACGAGCGCCACCGGCAACATCACCAGCAGCGCAAACGCCGCCAGCGCTCCGTAGAGCGTCAGCAGCAGTTTGCCCAGGTTCACCAGCACGCCCAGCCCCATGTGCCCCACGGTAAAGGCCATCGCCGCACCCACACCGATCGGTGCAAAATACATAACGACATTGGTGAACTTGAACATCACCTCGCTCAAGCTCTCGCATAACCGCATCACCGGCGCGCGCTTGGCCTCGGAGAGCGTGGCCAGGGCAATTCCGAAGAACACCGCAAAGACCGCCACCTGCAGAATCTGTCCCTCCGCGATCGACTTCGCCAGGTTCTCCGGAAAGACATGCAGCAGGAAGTCGTCCCAGTGCGTCGGGGCCACGCGCGCCAGAGACTCCGAGCCTGCCGCCACCGGAATCGCCAGCCCTACGCCCGCCTTCGATAGATTGATAGCCACCAGTCCAATGACCAGGGCCAGCGTCGTCAGCACCTCGAAGTACACCAGGCTTTTGATGCCCATGCGCCCGACCGATTTGAGGTCGCCATGCCCGGCGATGCCCGTAATGAGCGTCGCCAGGATGAGCGGCGCGACGATGGTCTTGATTAGGCGCAGGAAGATGTCAGAAAAGACGCGCAGATTTACCGCGAAGGATGGTGCGTCGAAGCCCAGCTCCGCGCCTGCCAGCATCGCGACGAAGATCCACGGGGTCAGCGTCCGGCGACGAAGCGCATATGCCGACAAAAAAAGCACCGCAAGCCAGCGCAGCGCCAGCAGAGGCGTGCCATGCCCAGAATGCAGCGTGGCCCCGCAAGCCAGCAGCAAGGCAGCGAGACCCAGGAGAACGCGCTCGTTCGTCGGCTTGGGCATTGGCTGGAGCATAGCAGCCTGGAGAGCGCCGTCACGGAGAAATGACGCTTCGCCGTGCGGTGTCGTAGCATCGAGCCATGATTCGTCCTGTTCTCCTGGCGCTCGCTGCCGCTCTGGGCGCAGCCCTGAGCCATGCCCAGCAGCCCGCGTTGGGAGTCCTTCCCGGCATGGCCCCGCCTGCGTCCACGCCGGCCGGCTCCGCAGCAAAGACCGGCACCCAAACCGGAGTCCAGCCCGGCTATGTGCTCATCAGTCCCATCGTGCAGCCCACGCTCAGCCCCGGCGTCATCACGTTGCTTGAGCTCGAAGGCCGGTTTTCGCAGGAGACCACCGAAGGCGGCGGCAAGGCCTTCGCAACGTGGTTTGCGGACGATGCCGTCACTCTCAGCAATGGAAAACCCGCCGTACTCGGCCGCGGGGCCATTGCCCAGACAGCCGATTGGGACCCCAAGATCTACCAGCTCAGCTGGGTTGCGCAGGGCGCGCAGATGGGTCCCTCGAACGACATGGGCTTTACCTGGGGACGCTACGAGGGTCACGCCACCGACCGCAACGGGAAGCCGATCGTGACCTCCGGCCGCTACATCACCATCTGGAAGAAGCTGCCCAACGGAAGCTGGAAGGTCGCCATGGACGCCAGCGCCGACGAGCCGCCCTCCTCCGGCAATTGCTGCGCGCTGCCCAAGCCGTAGCTCCCGGTCCATGCCCAGTCCGGATCCGGCTAGCCGGCGACTGCTAGATTCAAACAAGATTTCCTCCTCACCACAGAAATCTTCGGAAAACTGGACGCGTCTTCTACGTCTTTTGTGAGAAACGTGCACCCAAAGTGGCAGAGTGCGCCCCTTCGGCCTTGCGTACCATTCTCTTGATGCTGAGAACCTTCCCCAAAGAGGAGATGCTGCGCCTGGACGCGCTCGAGCGTTTCGAGTTGATGGAGGCTCCCGACGATCCTGCGTTGGAGGAGATCACGGCGCTCGCCGCCGAAATCTGCGTCACGCCCATGGCCGGTCTCTCTCTCATCGGCTCGGACGCCGTTCGTTTCCTCGCCCGCTTCGGCCCCGGTCCGGCCCACATGCCCAGAGGCCGCACGCCTTGCGAGACCTGCATCCGGGGCGACGGCGTATATGAGATCACCGATGCCCGCTATCACAAAGATTTTCGTCCCGACGGCATCCTGATCTCCGGCCGCGCCTACCGTTTCTACGCCGGCGCCCCTCTCATCACACCCCATGGCGTGACCCTCGGCTGTCTCTTCGTTCAGGATTCCGTCCCGCACACCTTGAATGCCCGGCAGAAACGCGCTCTCGAAACGCTCAGCCGCCAGGTGGTCACGCGCTTTGAGCTCAACGCACGCATGCGCGTCATGGACCGGGACGGACGCGCCCGGCAGCGCGTCGAATCGGCGCTCACTATCGAACGTAACTTTGTCGCCACCGTGCTCGACACGGTCGGCGCGCTGGTCGCCGTCTTTGACACCGCAGGCCGGATTGTTCGCCTCAACCGCGCCTGCGAACAGGTCTCCGGGTACGGCTCCGACAAGCTGGTCGGAGGCTATCTATGGGACAAACTGATCCCCGCGACGGACATCCCGGAGTGCATCTCCACCTTTGAAAAGCTGCGCGGCGGCCGCTTTCCCGCGGCCTTTGAAAACCATTGGCGGCATCGCAACGGAACGCTCCATCGTATTGCCTGGTCGGCCACCGGGCTTGTCGACGCGCAGGGCCAGACCACCTTTGTTATTGCCACCGGCATCGATGTGACCCTGCAGCGCGAGGCCGAGTCGACGCTGCAACAAAGCGAGGCCCGCTATCGGCAGCTGGTCGAGGGCTCGCTCGGCATGGTCTGCACCCACGATCTCAAAGGCGTCCTGCTCTCCGTCAACACCCACGGCGCCGAAAGCCTGGGACGCACCGTCGGCGAGATGATCGGCCAGCCCCTCAGCAACTTCATTCCCGATAGCCATCGCGCTGGGTTCCCGCACTATCTGCGGAAGATGACCCAGACCGGCGAAGCTCAGGGCAGGCTTCATCTCAGTCATCGCGACGGCGATGTCCGCGTTATCGCCTTCCGCAATAAGTTGATCGAGGTACCGGACAAGGCCGCCTACGTTCTCGGTTTCGGCGTGGATATCTCTGAGCAGGTGAGCGCCGAAGAAAAGCTGCGCGCGCTCATCCACCAGTCCAACTCCATTCTGGAGTCGGTGGGCGACGGCATCTACGGCCTCGATCTCGCCGGCAATGTGACTGTCATCAATCCAGCCGCCGCGCAGATGCTCGGCTATAAACCAAACGAGTTGTTAGGCAGGAACTTTCACGAGCTGGTGCATCACACCCGCTCCGATGGAACGCACTATCCCGCCGATGAGTGCTCGATTCTGGCTTCGATCCAGAACCTGAGCACCGTTCGCACCGCCAACGAGGTCTTCTGGCGCAAAGACGGCACCAGCTTTCCGGTGGAGTACGTCGCCCGTCCCCAGATCGGCTCCGCCGCCAACAACCAGAGCGGCGAGGCCATCGGCGTCGTCGTCGCCTTCACCGATACCACGGAGCGCAGTGCCCTCGATCGCATGAAGGATGAGTTTATCTCCACCGTCTCGCATGAGCTGCGCACTCCACTCACCTCGCTGCGAGCGGCCCTTGGCCTGGTCACCGGCGGCGCCCTGGCCACCCGCCCGGAAAAAATGCAGCACATGCTCGAGATCGCCATCGGCAATACCGACCGGCTGATCCGGCTCGTCAACGATATTCTCGATATCGAACGCATCAGCAGCGGCAACTCCGAGTTGCACACCGTCCTGTTCTCCGCCAAGGCGTTGATGGAGCGTGCCATCGGCCTGCAGCAGGCGGCGGCCATGAAGACTCACCTGCGTTTCACCGTGCAGAGCGACGGGACCGAAGTCTTTGGCGACCCGGACCGCATCCTGCAGGCGCTCGCGAACCTGATCTCAAACGCCATCAAGTACTCACCGCCGGGCGGCGAGATCACCTTGACTGTGTGCAGGATCGATGAGCATGAGGCGCAGATCGACGTGAGAGATCAAGGCCGCGGCATTCCGGTCGATAAACTGGACTCCATCTTCGAACGTTTCCAGCAGGTGGACGCCTCCGATTCGCGCGCTATGGGAGGTACGGGCCTAGGCCTGGCGATCTGCCGCAGCATCCTCACCCAGCACGGCGGCCGAATTTGGGTGACCAGTCCTCCCGGCGAGGGTGCGAATTTTCACTTCACTCTGCCGACCCATCCCAGCGGCTATCTTCGCTGAACCTAAGCCACAGGCTTGCCCTTTCGCCTCATTTCTGCTAGAAATCGAAGATAAGCTGAGCAGAGGCTCCAGAGCCTCGCGGCGTATTTAGTCTGCCGTAACTTGTTTTTAAAGATAAGCAGGATTGAGCAAATGGCGAAGGCGATGTGGAACGGCCACCTTTTGGCCGAAAGCGAGACAACCGAGACCGTGGAAGGGAATCTCTACTTTCCAGAGGAATCCGTGAATCGTTCCTATTTCAAACCAAGCTCGACTACTTCTAGCTGTCCCTGGAAGGGTCAGGCCCGCTATTACAGTATCTTTGTCGACGGCCAGGAGAACCCGGACGCCGCCTGGTACTACCCCGATCCAAAGCCCGCGGCTCGCAATGTCAAGCATCACATCGCGTTTTGGCGCGGCGTTGAAGTGATCAAGTAAGGACCGCGCCTTAAACCGTTTCTCAGTAGGCCTGTGCCTGATCGAGTGGCAGACGTACCTGGAAGCAGGTTCCGCGTTCGCTGCACTCCACCTGTAAGAATCCGGAGTGTTTGCTGACGATCCGGTGAGCTGTATCCAACCCCAGCCCTAATCCTTTTCCGGGCGCTTTAGTGGTGAAAAACGGCTCAAAAATCCGCGTCTGCAACTCCTCCGCAATCCCCAGTCCCGTATCCCAAACCTCCACCATCGCCATCTGCCCCTGCAGCTTCGTCTGCAAACGCAACGTGCCGCCCGCAGGCATGGCGTCCAACGCATTTTCGATCAGCACCGTCCACACCTGGTTCAGCTCGCTTCCATAGGCGCTAATCTCCGGCAGTTCCGAGTCGAAGTCCATCTGCACCTTAATGTTCGCGAGCCGCGAGCCGAACATACTCAAAGTATTCTCGATCGACTGCGCCAGATCCACGTCCTGGATCGGCGCCTGGTCCATATAGGAGTAGTCCTTGATCGCCGAGATCAGATCGAAGATCCGTACCGTCGAGTTGACGATCGTCTCCGCCATGCGCTCCACACGAAGCGAGCTTGCGAACGTCGCCATTGCCGGCCCAATCACACTGTTGGGAAACTCCTCGGCGAAGGTATCCAGATTGCCCAGCGGAAACCGGGTCTCGGCGATCGTCGGCGCGATGCTCCAGGCGTCCGGCACCCCATGCTGTTGCAGCCAGACGAGAATTTTCGCCTCTCGGTCAGCGACCGCAAGCGGCCCCGCCGCCGGCTCAGGATTTTGTGCAAGATACTCCGCCATCTCGGCGCGCGTGCGAACACTCCAGGCGTATAGCTGCTCAGACGTGCCCGTCGAGTGGCAGCTAGCCCCGAGCTGATATTTTTTGTCGCCGTAGTCGCGCAGCTCAGTGAAGAGCGAGGCGGCGGAACGTTGCGCGGCCGATGCTGGATTATTTAGCTCGTGTGCCATGTTCGCCGCGAGTTTGCCCAAAGCCGTCAGCTTTTCGGCCTGTTGCTCCATCCTCGTAATCTCACGCACCCGGTCCAGCAGCGCGCTCACGCAGCGTTGGCCCATCGAAGGAATCGCCTGCAGCATCTCCGGAAAGAGCGATTCATGAATATCGAGCACCCAAACCGGCCCAGTCGTATAACCGTCGCCGCCGTAGCTCTTCATCCGCGAGAACGGCAGCATCCCGGTCATCTGGCCCGTGCGCCCAATGAACAGAGCCATCGGCCCCGAGTGCCGGCGGCGTACATGGATCTCGCCCCGCAGGATGAAATTCAGATTACAGGCCGGCTCGCCTTCGCGAAAGATGAGAGCGCCTGTGTCGCCGATCCGCTCAGCGCCATGCCGCGCCAGCCAGGCAAACTCCTCGTCGCTCAAGCCGTGCAACGGCCCAATCATGCGCAGCGCCTCGACAATCTCCGCGACGGGAGTCGGTTCAGCCGGAGCCGAAGGAGCTAGATAGGCATCAGAGTTCACCATCGGGGGAGGAGTCGAGGTCGCCATAGTTTTATGATGCTTGTACGCAAATCGCGGCGGCTTTGTTCCCAGGCCGGAAGACAATCTCACGGCGGCACTCCGGCCCGGGAACTCGCCTCAGGCCTTCACCACCGCCCCCTCCTGCACCTTCACCGGATCCAGGAAAGGCATGCCGGCACGCAGCGTAGCGCCCACGGTTTCGATCTTGTCTTCCGACTCGGCGCGGCGAAACTTCGCAAACTCGTGCCGACCCGTCTCGTTCTCCTCGATGAATTTTTTCGCAAAACTGCCGTCCTGGATCTCCGCGAGCAGCGCCTTCATATTTTTCTTCGTCTCTTCGGTCACAACTCGCGACTGCGCAAGATAGCCGCCCCACTCGGCCGTGTCCGAGATCGAATGGTTCATATACGCGAGGCCGCCGCGATACATCAGATCGACGATCAGCTTCAGCTCATGCAGGCACTCAAAGTAGGCCAGCTCCGGCTGGTATCCGGCCTCCACCAATGTTTGGAATCCGGCCTTGACCAGAGCCGCGGTGCCTCCGCACAACACAGCCTGCTCGCCGAACAGATCCGTCTCCGTCTCCTCCGTGAAGGTGGTCTCAAGCACCCCGGCGCGCGTACAGCCGATCCCCTTGGCATAGGACAGCGCCAGCGCCAAAGCCTTCCCGCTCGCATCCTGCTCCACCGCCACCAGCGCCGGAACGCCGCCGCCCTCGGTAAACACCTCGCGCACGCGATGCCCCGGAGCCTTCGGCGCCGCCATCGAGACATCCACGCCTGCCGGCGGCGTAATCGTCCGGAAACGAATGTTGAAGCCATGCGCAAACATCAGCGTCGCATCGGGCTTCATGTTCGGCGCAATCTCCGAGTCGTAGACCTTGGCCGCGGTCTGGTCCGGAGTCAGATTCATAATCACGTCCGCCCACTTGCTTACCTCGGCCACCGTGCCTATCATCAGCCCGGCGTTGCGCGCGCGCGCCGCATTCTTGGACTCCGGCCGCAACCCTACCCGGACGTCCACGCCCGAGTCCTTCAGATTCAATGCGTGCGCGTGGCCCTGCGAGCCGTAACCGATGATGGCAACCTTCTTGGCCTGAATGAGGGAAAGGTCTGCGTCTGCGTCGTGATAAGTCTTCGCCATGGAGCTCCTGATCTTCCTTTCGTTCGTTTCCTAACTCGATTGTAGTAGGGGCAACCCGCATGCCGCACCAGACACAAGAGGTTCGTCTTCAGAGCTCGCTCTCTTCCTCATGTACATCGTCGAACTCGTTCGGCAGGATCTCCCCGAGTGAAGGCTTCTCCTCAAAGTCCGGTTCGCGCGCGTGTCCCGCAGTCCCGCTAGTCCCGTGAGTTCCTCTCGTCTCGCTGGTCCCGCTCACTCCGCCCCCCGCACTCGACCCCAACGCCTTGGTCACCCGGCCGGTATGATGTCCGCGCCGCATGGCCATGCGCCCTGTGCGCGACGTCTCAAGAATCCGGTAGCCGCTCTCCGTAATCACCTGCACCAGGCCTTCGATCTTCGAGGCCGAGCCAGTCAGCTCGAGCATAATCGACTCCGGCGCAAGATCGACCACGCGCGCTCGAAACACATTGGCCAGCTCGAAGATTTGCGAGCGCGACTGCGCACCGTGCGGCGTCGTCGGCCCGGCCGCCACCTTCAGCAGGCATAACTCCCGCACTACCGCCTCGGCGCGGTTGACCTCGTCCACATTCACCGTCGTCTCGAGCTTATAGAGCGAGGCCTTGATCCGGTGCGCCGCATGCTCCGGAGCCTCGCAGACGATCGTCATGCGCGAGGTATCCGGCCGCTCCGACTCGCCTACGGTGAGTGAAACGATATTGATATTCAACCGGCGGAAGAGCGAGGCGACGCGGGTCAGCACGCCCGGCTTATCCTGCACAAGAGCGACAAAGGTGTGAAGCATCGAGCCTCTTTCAGTAGCGTTTGTAGAAAAGAAATTGCGTCAACGCCTCGCTCCTGGGTAGGGTGCGTCCGGATCCCAGAGCCTGGTCTCGGTATCGTCGGCATGGCGAAGCGTACCTTCATCCCACTGCGGATGTTTGTAGTCGCCGAAGGTGAAATCACCGGCGCCATGATAGCTGGCGTCGCATGGCAAGGGTCCCTTGGTGTACTTCTCGCTCGCGCACCTGGCCCCGCGATAGACATGAATCCAGACGACCGGCTTCCGCGCATCGATAAACGTCTGCGGCAGATGCAGCGCGTCGAAGCTGCGATCCCGTGCCGCATCGCGAAACTCCCACAGGATCGCCGAGATCTCCGCATCCGTCGCATCCGGCTTGGTCGTCAGCGTCAGCGTGTCGTTGTCCTGGTGGTACAGCTTTACCGCAGGAGGAGCAACGGACGGCCGCGCCGGATACTTCTTTGCACTGGACCAAGCGTTGGAGTTCGCCGTGGCCGGAGTGTGCGCAACCTTACAGCCAGTCAAGACGAGAAGCAGGACAAAGCCGACCAGGACGGCTGCGAGATCACCTGCTGCAAGCCTGCCTTTGCGAACCATTACACGTCCTCCGCCGTCTCAAGCAAGGGATCCTGGTGCGGCCGAAGCACCATCTCATGCAGCGCCGCACCGGGCGCGATCATCGGGTACACTCCGTCTTCCTTCTCCACCTGGAAGTCGATCAGGAAAGCCGCGCTGCTGGTCCGCGCCTTTGTCACCGTTTCAGTGACATATCGCCGCTGGCTTACATGTGCGCCCGCGATGCCATGTGCCGCCGCCAGCATGACGAAGTCAGGACTGAGGATCGGCGAGGCCGAATAGTTCTTGTCGTAGAACGCCTCCTGCCACTGCCGGACCATGCCGAGAAACCCGTTGTTGATAATGGCGATGTTGATTGCCAAGTTCTCCTGGACAATCGTTGAGAGCTCGGCCGCCGTCATCTGGAAGCCGCCATCCCCCGCGATCACCCATACATCCTTCTGCGGACAGGCGAACTTGGCCCCAATGGCCGCGGGCAGCGCAAAGCCCATCGTGCCCAGGCCGCCCGAGGTCACCAGGCTGCGCGGAGCCTCATGTTTGAAGTATTGCGCCTCCCACATCTGGTGCTGGCCCACATCTGTAACGATGATGGTATCTTTTTCGCGGCCCGCCGCCACCGCCTCGCGCCAGATGTCGTTGATTGCATGTGCGGCGTAGAGATGCCCGTTATCCGGCAGGTTCTGAATGTCCCGCACCGACGCCGTGCCCTTACTTGCGTTGATCTCATTGAGCCATGGACGCCGCGCGGAACCTTCTGCTCCTACCAGTGGCAGCAATGTCTGCAGCACTGCTTTCAGATCACCAATCAGAGCCACATCCGCCAGTACGTTCTTCGAGATCTCGCTCGGATCGATCTCCACATGGATTTTCTTGGCATCCGGAGCGTAGTGCGCCAAATTGCCGGTGACACGATCGTCAAACCGCATCCCGAAGGCAAGCAGCAGATCGGCCTGTTGGATCGCATGATTGACCCAGCTCTCGCCATGCATGCCCATCATGCCGAGCGACAACGGATGCCCCGCCGGAATCGCGCCCAGACCCAGCAGCGTGGAGGCGATCGGAATCCCGAGCCGCTCCGCAAATGCCAGAACCTCGGCTTCGGCACCTGATTGCGTGATGCCGTGCCCTGCCAGGATCACCGGCTTCGCCGAGGCTGCGATCAACACCACCGCCTCGCGCATCGCAGGCGAATCGGCACGAAGAGACGCCGGCAGCATGGGATGCGGGCGCGTCTGGGGCGGGACAGCCGCATCGAAATCGAACGCCGCCGAGGCCTGTTGGGCATCCTTGGTGATGTCGATCAGCACCGGCCCCGGCCGCCCGCTGGTCGCAATCTGAAACGCCAGCCGCACCGTCGCAGCGATGTCTTCGGCGCGCGTCACCAGGAAGTTATGCTTGGTGATCGGCAGCGTGATACCCGTGATGTCAATCTCCTGAAACGCATCCGAGCCCAGCGCCTTGCTGCTCACCTGGCCCGTAATCGCGATCATCGGAATCGAATCCAGCATGGCGGTCGCAATGCCGGTCACCAGGTTGGTCGCGCCCGGCCCGGAGGTCGCCATGCACACGCCCACACGGCCCGAGGCGCGCGCATAGCCATCCGCCATATGGCTCGCGCCCTGCTCATGCCGCACCAGCACATGATGGATCGTCGGGAATTTACGCAGCGCATCATAGACAGGCAGAATCGCTCCACCGGGATAGCCGAAGACTGTCGTCGTACCCTCGCCGGCGAGCGTGGCCCACAGAATCTCGGCGCCCGTGAGTTGCGGTTGCATGTTCATCTTGTCCGTCATCTTCTTCTCCTCAAGGCTCACAACTAACTTCACTGGACCGTGACCGCGCCTTCACTGGCGCTGCTGACACTGGCTGCGTATTTGGCAAAGACGCCACGCTTGTACCGGGCTTCCGGCGCACGCCACGCAGCCAGACGCGCTGCAATCTCAGCCTCCGCGACCTCCAACGTCAGCGTGCGGTTCGGAATATCGAACGTAATCCGATCTCCCTCCTGCGCAATCGCAATCGGCCCACCCAGGAACGCCTCCGGCGCCACATGCCCGGCCATCAACCCACGCGTCGCCCCGGAGAAGCGGCCATCCGTCAGCAGCGCCACCGTCTCCGACAACTCTGGAATGCCTTTAATCGCCGCGGTCACCGCCAGCATCTCGCGCATTCCCGGACCGCCGCGCGGACCCTCGTAACGAATGACCAAAATGTCGCCTGGATTGATCTTCCCGGCTTCCACTGCCGCGTGGCACAAATCTTCGGAGTCAAACACTCGCGCCGGGCCAGTGTGATGAATCCGCTCATGCCCGGCTACCTTGATGACCGCACCCTCCGGAGCCAGGTTGCCCTTCATGATCACCAGTCCGCCGGTCGGCTTCAGCGGCTTGTTCCAGTTGAGAATTACCTGCTGCCCGGGCGTCTCTTTCGCGAGCGCAGCCTCCTCGAAAATCGTCCTCCCGCTCACCGTCGGAGTGTCCTGCAGTGCGCCGCGCTCCTTCATCCGTGCAGCGAGCACACGCGATCCACCCGCATCCTGGTAGTCCTTCGCCACGTATTTACCACCGGGTGAAAGATCGCAGATGAAGGGCGTGCGTTCCGAGATCGCATCGAAGTCGTGCATGTCCAACGGAATCGACAGCTCCCGCGCAATGGCAATCAGATGCAGCACCGCATTGGTCGAGCCACCCGAGGCGCATACCGCGGCGATCGCATTCTCAAGCGCCGCCCGCGTCAAAATCTTCGACGGGCGCACGTCGTTCCGGCAGAGATTGAGGATCATGCGCCCCGCCTCGCGGCTCGCGTCCGCCTTGGCCGGATCCATCGCCGGCACGCCCGTCAGGTTGAAGGGCGAAATGCCCAGGAACTCACCGGCCATGGCCATCGTGTTCGCCGTGAACTGCCCGCCGCACGCGCCCGGTCCGGGACAAGCCGCAGCCTCCAAATCCTCCAGCTGCTGATCGCTGATCTTGCCCGCGGCATGCGAACCCATACCTTCAAATACATTTAAAATCGTTATGTCTTTGCTTGAGCCATCCGCCTGTTTCAGCCGCCCAGGCGCAATGCTTCCGCCATACAGCATGATCCCCGGAATATCCAGCCGGGCCATCGCCATAATGGTTCCGGGCATGTTCTTATCGCACCCGGCAATGCAGACGATGCCGTCGAACAGGTTGCCGCGCGCAACAAGCTCGATCGAATCCGCGATCACCTCGCGCGAGATCAGACTGGCCTTCATGCCTTCGGTGCCCATCGTGATGCCATCTGAAATAGTCACGGTATTGAATTCCATCGGTGTGCCACCGGCCTCGCGAATACCCTGCTTTACTGCCGCTGCTACGTCGCGCAGATGAAAATTGCACGGCCCGATCTCGGTCCAGGTGTTGGCCACGCCGATGATCGGCTTATGCAGGTCTTCCTTCGAAAAGCCCACGCCGCGCAGATACGATCGCGCAGCGGCGCGCGAGGGCCCTTCCGTCAGGGGAATCGAATACTTCTTTGGATTTACTTCATCGCTCAATGTTTTCTCCACAAAACTTCTACGTTCGTGGCGCAAGCCAGAACTCTGAATCATGTGCCGCTTCGTAGGCATCCAGCTCCGCCGCATGCCGCAGCGTAAGCCCGATATCGTCGAGGCCATGCAGCAGACAGTATTTCCGGAACGGATCGATAGCAAAGTGCGCATAAAACCCTTCGTCGTCGATCACTGTCTGCGCTTCAAGATTTACGGTGATCGTGTGCCGCGGATTGATTGAGCTGCGATGCGTCAGTAAATTCACGTCGCCCTCGCTCAGCCGGACCAGAATCATGCCGTTCTTTCCTGCATTCGAGAAGAAGATGTCGGCAAAGCTCGGCGCAATCACCGCAAGAAAACCGAAGTCTGTCAGCGCCCAGGCCGCGTGCTCACGCGAGCTGCCGCAGCCGAAGTTCTTGCCCGCAATCAGGATTTTTGCACCCGCATACTGCGGCTGATTCAGGACAAACTCAGGCTGGGGCTCTCCCGTGTGCGGACCTTCCTGGATTTGCCGCCAATCAAAGAATAGAAATTCGCCATAGCCTGTACGCTCGATACGCTTGAGGAATTGCTTCGGAATTATCTGGTCCGTATCAATGTTCGAAATATCAAGCGGCACTGCAGTTGAAGTAAGCACATTAATAGGCTGCATCAGCGAGAACCTCCGGAGGCCAGCATGTGATCGACATCGAAGGTTGGTTCCGCTACGACCGAACTCGATTCCTTGAACTTCCACTGGCGAATATCCGTGAGATGGCCGGTGATCGCCGCCGCTGCCGCCATCACCGGCGAGACTAGATGCGTCCGGCCTCCGCGCCCTTGGCGGCCTTCAAAGTTACGATTGCTCGTCGAAGCGCAGCGTTCTCCCGGCGCCAGGATATCCGGGTTCATGCCCAGGCACATGCTGCAGCCGGGCTCCCGCCAGTCAAAGCCCGCGGACTTGAAGACCAGATCGAGCCCCTCCTGCTCCGCCTGCGCCTTGACCAATTGTGAGCCGGGAACCACCATCGCCTTCACCGAAGTAGAGACATGATAGCCCTGGACAAGCTTCGCGGCTGCGCGCAGGTCTTCGATTCGTGCATTCGTGCAAGAGCCGATAAACACGCGGTCAACCGCGATCTCCTGCATCGGCGTACCAGCCTTCAGGTCCATGTACTCAAGCGCACGATGGAAGTTGTTGCGATCCGCTTCGCTTGCATCCGCGGCCAGCGCCGGCACGCTTTGATCAATGCCCGTGACCATGCCTGGACTCGTGCCCCAGGTCACCGTCGGAGTCAAGCTCGCGGCGTCCAAAATCAATTCGCGATCAAAGCTTGCGCCCTCATCGGTGGCCAGCGTCGACCAGTGCGCCACGGCTTCGTCCCACTGTTCCGCAGACGGTGAAAATCGCCGGCCCTTCAGATACGCGAAGGTCGTCTGGTCCGGCGCAATCATACCTGCGCGTGCGCCCGCCTCGATCGACATATTGCAAATCGTCATGCGGCCTTCCATGGAGAGCGCGCGGATTGCCGAGCCAGCATACTCCACAACATAGCCCGTAGCGCCCGCGGTGCCGATCTCCCCGATCATATGTAGCACGATATCTTTCGCCGTCACGCCAAGAGGAAGCTGCCCTTCCACACTGATCCGAAACGTCTTCGGCTTATCCTGCGGCAGCGTCTGGGTAGCCATTACGTGCTCCACTTCGCTCGTGCCGATGCCGAAGGCCAGCGCCCCAAACGCACCATGCGTAGACGTATGCGAGTCGCCGCAGACGATCGTCATCCCCGGCTTGGTCAGGCCCAGCTCCGGCCCGATGATGTGCACGATTCCCTGCTCCGGCGACTGCACGTCATATAGTTCGACGCCGAACTCCGCGCAGTTGCGCCGCAAGGCATCCACCTGCCTGGCAGCAATCTGATCCACAATATGTAACCTGTCTTGAACAGAAGACGTCGGCACGTTGTGGTCCACCGTCGCCACGGTACGGTCCGGCCGGCGCAGCTTGCGCCCAGCCATGCGCAGGCCGTCGAACGCCTGTGGACTTGTCACCTCATGGACAAGATGCAGGTCGATGTAGAGAATCGACGGCTCGTCGGCGGGCGCGGCCACCAGGTGCTGTCGCCAGACTTTCTCAAACAGGGTACGGGGTGTCGTGTTCATGGCTTGCATAGGCTTCCTCAAAACAAAGTCATAACGAAGGCCGCTTCGGCAACGGCTTGGCCTCATCCGGAGCAGCGCTGCCGCCCCCCGGAACCGGCACAGGATGCGGTGTTCCATCGGGGTCGACCAAAATCGCTGCGGTAATCTTTTGCACAATCCCCGTGCCCGGCAACGGCTTCGCCATCCAGCGCGTCAGCGAGTGAACCAGCGGCGGAGGCAGATGGGTAGGATCCTCGCCCGAACCCGGCAGCGGCTTCGCAAACATCGGCTTATTGGCAAAGATCCATAGCGTGTACTCGGCGGCCGGATCATCGGTGGGCCGCGACTCGCGGATCCAGTCGATCGCGGCGAAGGCGATCAGCGGATCCTTTGCGTTCAGGTCCGTCCAGATCAACCCACGCGACGTGCGGAAGTGAAATACCGATCCCGTCACCGTAAGGTAGCGATTCTCATCCGCGATAACCTGCCCTGGAATCGCGAGAAAGTCATAGATGGCCTGCGCCAGCGTCTTGTGCGTTGGCGCCTTGGGGTCAGTCGGATTCGGCCCCCAGAAGGACTGCGGCGCCGTAAAGTTCGTCTCGAGAAACGGCAAGAACTCCGAGTCCTGAATCAACTCATGCTCACGCCCATTCTCGGGCGGCGGCGAGTACTGCCACATCCACTCCAGGTACGCCGCGCGCTTCTTCTCTTTCTTCTGCTTGGGAGGTATGGGCGGCTCTCCTAGCAGCTGCGCCCGCGCTGCCGGCGCGAGCACTGCTGCCAGCAGCGCAGCCCACAGAACGCGCCTTAGTCTTGGCTTTTTCATGATTGCCCCGCCCAGTAATCCCGCTTCTGCTGCCTGCGCGCCGCGCGCTCTTTCGATCCCGAAAGATAAAGGACTAGATTACCGGTAAAGAAAAAGGTAACCGCTCCGAGCACAATCACCAGCCACGGGTATCCGCGCGCATACTCGATCGCGCACGCCGTCAGCACGGCGGCGTTTAGAAGCAAGTAACGGATCTTAGGCGAAAAGCTCATAACGTTGTTATCCGAATCAAACAGCATGCAGCGACTGCCGGCGATCGATCGCTTCGGTCAGTGCATGATGAACCAGCTTGCCCATCTCCGCAGTAGAGACGAGCGTCTGACCCGCCTCCGACGAGCGAGCCAGATCCGCCGTACGATGTCCCGCTGCAAGCACCTGTCGCACCGCCTGCTCGAGCCCCGCAGCTTCTTGTTCAAGATGTGCCGAGTGGCGCAAAATCATCGCCGCCGTCAAAATCGCACCCAGCGGATTCGCCTTGCCCGTTCCCGCAATGTCCGGCGCCGAACCATGCACCGGCTCATACAGATTTACCGCGCCGCCGACCGTTGCCGAAGGCAGCATCCCCAGCGACCCCGTAATCACGGCCGCTTCGTCCGACAAAATATCGCCAAACAGATTTTCCGTCAGCACCACGTCGAAGTTGCGCGGCGTGTTCATCAGGTGCATCGCCATCGAATCCACCAGTTGATGCTCGAGCGTGACGTCCGGATACTCCTGCGCGACTTCCGTCACCGCGGCCCGCCAAAGCTGCGAAACCTCGAGCACATTCGCTTTATCCACGCTCGTCACCTTCTTGCGCCTCAGTCCGGCAAGCTCAAAGGCCACCCGCGCCACGCGCACCACCTCGGCCTTCGTGTAGCGCATCGTGTTGATCGCCTCGCCCCCGCCATTCGAGGTCTCCGCGCGATCCCACCAGCGTGGCGCGCCGAAGTACAGGCCGCCCAGCAGCTCGCGAACAAACAGAAGATCTGCGCCCTCGGTCACCTCCGGCCGCAGCGGCGAGTTGCCGCTCAGCGCAGCGTATGCTACCGACGGCCGCAAATTGGCAAATCCGCCCAGTGCCTGCCGAATCTGCAGCAACCCCGCCTCTGGACGCTTATCCGGCGGCAGCGCCCCATACCGGCTGTCTCCCACCGCGCCCAGCAACACCGCATCCGCGTCGAGTGCCAACTCGAGCGTCGCGCCCGGCAGCGGAGATCCTGTTGCCGCAATGGCCACCCCACCGATCAGCCCAGGGACGAACTCGAAGTCGTGCCCGCTCAACTCGGCCACTGCGCCCAGGATCTTGATCGCCTCCTCCGTTACCTCGGGGCCGATGCCGTCGCCTGCCAGCACCGCTAATTTCAGCTTCATGGATCGTTTCCTCTCGCGAATCAACCTCTTGTCATCAGACGGTCACAATCGACTCGTCCGGCTTCAACAGGCTGATCAAATCCTGGTCATAGACAGCTTTTTTCCGGTCCGCCAGCGCAGTAAAGCGAAGATAGACGACGTCCAGCTCGGCCCGGCTCAGCCGGTGTCCCAGGGCATTCAGCTTGTACTCGAGAGCGCGGCGCCCGCTATGCTTGCCGAGGACGATGTTCGTCGCCGGAACCCCGACCGAGGCCGGCGTCATAATCTCATAGGTCAGCGGATTGGAGAGCACGCCATGCTGGTGAATGCCGGACTCATGCGCGAACGCATTCGCGCCGACTACGGCCTTGCTTGGAGCGCAGGGAACGCCGACAATCTCCGAGAGCAGCTGGCTGGTCCGATACAGCTGCGAGAGCACGATGCCGGACGTGTAAGGATACCGGTCACGCCGGACCATCAGCGCGGCGGCAATCTCTTCGAGAGCCGCATTGCCGGCGCGCTCGCCGATGCCATTGATCGTGCACTCGACCTGCCGCGCTCCGCCCTCAACGCCCGCCAGCGAGTTCGCTACCGCCATGCCCAGATCATCGTGGCAGTGCGTCGAAAACGTGATGGCATCGCTGTTCGGCACCTCGGCCTTCAACCTGCGGAAGATCGCCTTGTATTCCTCGGGCGTGGAGTAGCCGACCGTGTCCGGAATGTTGATCGTCGTCGCCCCTGCCTGGACTGCGATGGTCACCATCTCGACCAGGAAGGCGGGATCGCTGCGGGTGGCGTCCATGGGCGAGAACTCAACATCTTCAACGAAAGACCGGGACAACCGGACCGCTTCCCCAGCCTGATCGAGCGCCTCCGCGCGGCTGATATGCATCTGGTGCTCTAGGTGAATATCGGATGAGGAGAGAAAGGTATGAATGCGTTTGCTCGTGGCTGGTTCAACGGCTCTCGCCGCCGCCTCGATGTCCTCGCGTTTGGCTCGGGCAAGGGCGGCAATGCGCGGTCCGCGCAGCTCGCGAGCGATGGCCCGCACGGACTCGAAGTCGCCCTCGGACGCAATCGGAAACCCCGCCTCCAATACGTCCACGCCGAGCGCGGCTAGCTGATGCGCCATGCGCAGCTTCTCCGCCGCATGCATCGTGCATCCCGGGCTTTGCTCGCCGTCGCGCAGCGTCGTATCGAAGATGAGAACGTTCGTCGGCAAGCTCATAGCGGGATCCGTTTCAAGCTGGCCGTAGCATAATCTATCCTTATGTCAAGCTCCAGAAGTATTAGAACATTGAATGCCTGCATTGATCCCGGCGTGATCTCTACAACCTTCATGGCATCCGGCTTCAGGAGACATTCTTTCCCGCCCTGCACCCTCCAGCTGCTGCGATGGGAGCGCTGACCGATGGACCTCTTCCAGCTCGAAACCTTTCTCGCCGTCGCCGAAGAGCGCAGCTTCTCGCGCGCAGCCGCCCGGCTGCATCGCACCCAGCCCGCGGTCAGCCAGGCTGTCGCCAAGCTCGAGGCCGAGCTGGGCGAAATCCTCCTCGATCGCTCCTCCCGCGACGGCACCCTGACCGCCGCCGGCGAGGTTCTGCGCGAGTACGCTCTCAAACTGCTCAACCTGCGCAACGACGCCGCTACCGCCCTCACCGAGCTCCGCGAGCTCCATCGCGGCCGCCTCAACCTGGCCGCCAACGAGTACACCTGCCTCTATCTTTTGCCTCTGCTCGACGAGTACCGGCGCGAAAACCCGCGCATCAAGGTCGCCGTCCAACGCGCTCTCGCCAGCCGCATCTCGGACGAAGTTCTCATGCACGCGGTCGAGATTGGCGTACTCTCCTTCAAGCCCGACGACCCGCAGGTTCAGTCCATCGTCGTCTATCGCGACGAGCTCAGCCTCGTCGTCAACCCTAAACACCCGCTAACCCGCGCAGGCGAGGTCTCCATCCGGCAGCTCGGCAAACAAAACTTCGTCGCCCACAACATTCCTTCGCCGCAACGCAAAAAAGTCATCGAGACCTTTCGCCGGCACCGTACCCCGCTCACCATGAACGTCGAGCTTCCCTCGCTCGAAGCCATCAAGCGCTTCGTCGAGATGGGCAACGGCGTTGCGCTCGTCCCTGGCTTGACCGTCAAAAATGAGCTCGCCTCTAGATCGCTCGTGCGCATCCACGTCCCGGAGCTTGGCTTTGAGCGCAAGCTGCGCCTGGTCTACCGCAAACATGCCAACCTGTCGCATGCCGCTGTGGCTTTTCTAAAAATTGTCGAAGCCTATGCCGCAGCCCATGGAGACCCGTACACCTACCGGCCGGCTTGACGCCCATGGAAAAAACATGGGAACGCTGGAACCTTCCAGGCGGGCCGCCGTCTGTAAGTGGTAGCAGCGCCCCCCGGAGCTCCATGCCGGAGATTCAAGACGAAAGCGAGTTCTTCCGATGATCATCCGCACAATGCATCCTCTGCCCGCACTCCGGGTAGCTCTCCTCGCCGTATGTACGTCCGCGCTCGCGATGCCCATGCTTGCCCAGGATGCGCCTCCGCCCCCGTCGCAAGGGCAAGGAGGACCAGGGCGCGGCGGACCGGAGCAACAGCAGCGTCAGCTCGACATGATGACCAAGCAGCTCAATCTCACGCCGGACCAGGTCACCCAGATCAAGACCATCCAAGCGGACGGCCGCACGAAAATGATGGCCATGCGGGAAGACAGCTCGATGTCCCAGGACGACAAGCGGGCGAAGATGATGTCGATGCGCCAGGATGAGCAGGGTAAAATCCGCGGCGTCCTTACCGACGACCAGAAACCCAAGTACGACGCCATGCTGAAGCAGATGCAAGAACGCCGCGGCGGAGGAGGCTACGGCGGCAATGGTGGCGCTCCACCCCAGCCTCCTCCCCAGAACTAAAACCAGCCTAAACGATCCATCCGCAGGCCGGAGCGGCGACACATGGCTCCGGCCTTTTTGCGCCTGCATGACCCGCCGCAAGATCCACCGGGTACAATTGCCTATACACATTTGCCACGGTTCAGCCGCACCGAAATGCCGGAGGACGAAGTCTAACCGTGGCATCCGAGCGAATTGCGAGAGGGTCGAAGAAAGAATGAAGAAGACGATTTTGTTGGGCGCGCTCATGTTGTCCGCCGCCGCCGGTTTTGCGCAGGAAAGCCGGCAGGACGTCAGCGTCAGTGCTTTTGGCCTGATCGGCCCGGCAGTCAACGGAGCCAACTCCGTCTATATGGTTCAGAGTGAAACGCTTGGAGCACTGGCCAGCTACCGCTATCTGCTCACTCCTCACAGTGGCCTGGAAGTCAATTACTCCTTCGCTCAGCACACAAGTTATTTTCGCTACGGCGGCAATCTGACCGAGAATCCGATCCATACGCGGCAGCAGGAAGGAACTGTTGGTTACGTTTATGGGCTGACTTTCAAACGCTACAATCCCTTCCTGGAAGCCGGGGTCGGCGGCGTCTTCTTCACGCCGATCTATGACGGCACCTACCAAATCACCACCAAGCGAAATACAAGCATTGGCGGTCTTTTCGGCGGGGGAGTGGCCTACGAGCTCAGCCCCAGCTTCGATATCCGCGTCGAGTATCGCGGACTCTTTGTCAAAGTACCGAACTTCGGAGTACCGGGGAATATTTTAAACACCAATCGTTACGAAGTCATCAGTATGCCGGCGGTTGGCATCGCCTATCACTTCTAAGTCCTGGCAACCTAGTAGTGCTGGCCGCGCCTGAGGCCGCCCGGGAAGTGATAGGCCACTCCAATCGTGACCAATTGTGGTGTAAGCCCCTGCGGAGGAAAGCCTCTCCAGAATTGATACTCGTAGTCGACCCGTACATTGAGATAAGACTTCACCCGCAGGTCCGCGCCTCCTCCAATCGCAAAAAGGTTGTAGGCTAGATTGGCCGTGCCGAATGGAAAGTTGAACACACCCCGTCCGTACATTCCCTTCGCATAGGGTGAGACTCTCCCATAGGTCCGGTGATAGCGTGGACCGACCTCATAGGTACGCTCGTACACCTGATCGCCGCCGCCGGATTTCGCCTGGTGAAAAGCCATCTCGCCGCCGAGATGATTGGTTAGATCCAGCGTAGCGTAAACTGCGAATCCAGTCAGCGGGTCGGGGTTGTAGTCCGTAAAATCGACCACAACCCCGGCACCCACCTGAAGATCAGCCCGGCGCGTTGCTGTGGGGGACGCTTGGCCCAGCAACACAGGAGCAGCTAGCAGAAGCAGGCAGGACGCTACACACCGGTAGATCAACAACCTGCTTCTCCCTTGTTTTGGCAGACTCATTCCCTCAACGAATAATATATGACGCGCCTACAGTCACCACGAGAGGAGACAAGCCGTTGGGAGGAAAGTTCGGCCACTTCTGCATCTCGAAATCAATGGCCCGCACCGTAATCCGGCGTGCCGCTCGGTACTCCAGGCCGCCGCCGCCCGCATAGATGTTGTACGAAGACGATAGGTTAAACAGCTGGTTGGTAATGATGCCGCGTCCGAGCATAAGCTTGGCATAGCCGGTAAACCGGCTCCGCCGGATAAAGGCGCGCGGCCCTGCCAGATAGCTGTTTTCTCCGATGTCGTCCGGGCTGATGATGCCACCGAAGTGGCCCTCCGCCTCGAGTCCAAGATGCCGGAAAACATCGATATCCGCAAAAAAGCTCGGTCCATAGGTTGGTTTCGGAGCGTAATCCGTATTGAGGTACGATCCGCCGGCGCCTACTGTGATCCGGGAGGTCCGTTCCGCGGTGTACACCGCCTGTGCGTTGAGTTGTGGGATGAAGGCAAGTGAGAAGGTTAAGCAAAAGATCGTTCCAAGGCAGTTCTTCATGTGATTCTCCGTTACTCTCTCGTCTAGTGCGAGTCCGTGCCAGCGGAGTCTCGGATTGTGGTAAAGCCGGGGAAGGTCCGCCACCACAGCGAACTCTCCCGATTGTGTTTTCTCCTCTAGATCGCTAATAAAAATTTGATTTCTAAGGCCGCTTCAAAGGACAGCGTGCCTGCCTTATCCATCTCTGTTCTTCTCCTATTTCTCCTTTGCGGACGGAGCCAGTGGAGCGGTTATGGACGGTGGAGGTGCGGCCGTCGTGGGCGCTGGAGCTGCGTTTGGCTCATTCGCCTGGGGGGCCGCCGTGGTCTCGCCCGGAGCCGCACCCGGCGCAGCAGCCGCCGGCGCAGCACTCGGATCCGTGGGAGGTTTGTAGTAGGCCAGCTTGAGATACACCGGCGCTACTTCAAAGGGCATCTTGTCGCTCGGGCTCAGGATCGGCTCAAACGCGGTGTGCATCGTGATCACCTGGTCCGTCCAGGGATCGAACCGGAGAAAGCTCGAAAGCGGAACCGCCGCCTGCTGCTTCAGATCTTTCGGGTTCAGCTTCTCGGCCTTCGGCATCAGCGCCCCCAGCCAGAACGATTGATCGGTATCGTTCTTTACCAAAGCATCCCCAATCATCGGCTCATTCAACGCGTGCAATCCTTTCACGCGCGCCTGCAGCTGCTGCAGATACAGCCCGAAGTACTTTTGGCTGTCCACCAGTTCTTTCGCCTGCAGAAGCTCGATGCACTTCTTGGCCGCTTCCGTATTGTCCGCGTCCGTATGATGCATCGGAATGCGCTTGAACGCGGCGTTGTCCGGAAACAGAAGACGATCGTTGAAGGCGTACTTGGTATCCAGCTTGTGGCCGCTCAGGATATGAGCGATCTGGAACGCCAGGATCGTGTTCAGGTTCCCGGTCTGCTGTGCTCCGTCGGCGGTCACCACGGCCGTCGTGTCGATCAGGCTTTTAGAGAGAATGATCGTGTTGCCAACGGCCAGCGATTCAAGCGGCTCGGTCAAAAGTGTCCGCACCCGAATCGGGCTCGACACCGCAATCTGGTTATACGCCAGGATGTTGTTCGCCAACGCCTCAAGCGTCTTGTCGAAGTCACTTGGCGCGTCCAGCAGTCCAGCCTGGAACAGCCGCGTGACGATGTTGTCCTCAGCCTGACGCTCAAAGGCGCGCTGCGCTCCAAGCGGACTCTCATCCTGCGCATCGTTCGAAACGTCGGTCGCGTTTTCCACCTCCATCGACGTATTCTCGGCCGTGCTGGTCGGCACCTTCAGCACATATCCCCAAACGTGATTGATTGCCTTGAACTTCAACGTGTTGGTCTGGCTCTTGGGGTCGCTCTCCTCGACATAGAAGCTCGTCGGCAGCCATAAATCCGGCTGCACGTTGGTCCGCCAGCTGTCGAAGTGGAAGTACTCGTGGTAATCCTTCTCTGCGCCGGCAAAGTCGCCATTGAAGCGAACCACATTGCCGTTCTGCGTCTCGACCCAGATGCGTCCGAAGAACCGCCCCGTGGCATTCTTCCCTTGCACCGGGGTCACGTCGAAGACCGCGGTCGGAATCGTCCCAAGAAAATCGTTGCGGACGAAGAAAAAGTTGTAATGATCCTTGTTGAAGTCGTTCGAGTCCATCAATAGCATCTGGACGAAGCCTGCTTCGCTGAACTGCAGATGCAGCGAGCCGCCAAGACCCGAGATGAAGCTGAGCGATCCCTTGAAAGCAGCCAGCTTGCCGGTCTTCTGCCCTGCCTTCGGCCCCGCGTCATACGCCCTATCGCCAATCACCTTCCCGAAATCGACCCGTCCCAGGAAGTGCTCATCGCTCTCCGGAACCTGACGCATGACGGGATCCACCTTCATGTTCTGGATATACGTCTCAACCAACGGAGCCCGATCCCGAACGACTTTGATGACCGCCTTCTCGCGTACGATCGCTTTATCGATCAACGCGCTTTGGGCAGGAGTGAGTTTCTTTGCGGCGACCACTTCCTTCTTCTTGCCGCCGAAGACCGAGCCTGCAGCGTGGCCGGGCAGTGCGGAGGCGACGAGCAGGGCCAGCGAGAGTCCGGTGATGGTTTGAGTCCGAGAGATCATATGGATTGCAACTCCTGTAAGTGACAGCTCAGCAGCGGGCCGTTCAGAACTGCGGTTCGCAAGGTTGAGATTGCTCGACGATCAGAGACCCTCGAAGGAAAATCGGTCGGTGCGCCTAAGTCGCCAGCCCTTAGCTCGCCATTTGGAAGCTGATACTGACCACGCCTTCCCAATCCATCGGCTCGCCGGTCGCATCCGCGGCCGGTTTGAAGCGAATGCCTTGAGCAGCGCGGACCGCTGCCTCGTCCAGCCCATGTCCAAGCCCGCTCGTCACCCCCAGCACCGAAACTGCACCCGTGGACGAAACGTGGATCTTGACCTGCACCGTCCCCTCCAGATGCATCGCGGCGGCCTCCGCCGTGTACTGCGGGCTGGGTTTGAAGAGCACCTTTGGCCCGGTACGCACAGGAGCGCGAGCCGAGACTGCAGTGGCCGTCGGCGGTGGAGGCGCTCCGCCCAGAGCAACCTGGCGCACCTGTGTGCCCACGCCATTTCCCCCCGGGGCCGTCCCGGTTCCAAGAGGTACGCCATGCGGCACACCGGCGACAGCACGGACGCCCGTTCCGCCCATCTGCCCATTGGGTTGACCGGACCCAAGATTCACAGCCCTCGCATTTGGGCCTCCGCCCGTACCTGGAGGCATGCCGCTCATCCCGCGGTTGCCGAGGTTGACCGCCGCCGTCGCCGGCGCATTGCTGGGGTGAATGGGATTGTCGGTTCTCCCCAGAGCCACTGCGGTCGGATGCGTGTCATTGTTGACCACCGACGCGGATTTACCCAAATTCACCTGGACCGGCTTCGGCGCCGCGGCCGCAACCACCACCTTCGGCTGCGCGGGCGTCACCACAGGAACCGGCTTCGGCTGGGCTACCGGCTGCACCTTCGGCGGCTCCACCACCTTCACCTCAGGCAGCACGATCTTGGGCTCCGGCGGTTTGATCGTTGGCTTCGGAGGAACGATCTTGGGCGGAATCAGCTTAGGCCGAATAGGCTCAGGCGGCTTCTCCGCCAGCGGCACCGTCAACACGATCTCCCGGTTACGCCGGTCGATCGTCTTCTTCGCCGCCGCACCCAGGATTACGATAATGATGGCCAGGATGAGGTTGACGGTAATCGAGGTGAACAACGAACTCTTGCTCTGGCCGCCCGTGTTCAGTACGCCGAAGTGGGTAAACTGTCTATCCCGAGGCTGCGGGTCTGCGCTGCGGAGAGGAGTAGGCATCGTAAAAGGTCCTTTGGGGAGCCTCGAGAGGAGGAGGCAAGAGAAGTAGTTTCATCCAGGACCCAGCCGGGCATCTTGGACATGGAGCGAACTCTCGGCGCAAATAGACCAGTTCTACAATGAGGGTTCAACCCGTCTGCCGATCCCCGCAAGAAGGCTTACTGATCGTCAGACGAACTCTTGCCTTGCACCATACCAAAGGAGATCATCTGACTATGTGAGTTTTGGTTTTTTTCCTCACAGCGGAGAGCTTCAGATGATACTTGTGGTACTCCCTCATAAACACTTCAGTGACAGGTGCAAGTGTGCCTGAAGATACAGGCCCTGACACTGGTACTTTTGTTGCAGTGCCTGGCTATCAGTTTACTCCTTGCCAACCGGAGATTGAAAAATGCGCATATTAGTTACGGGCGGTGCCGGTTACGTCGGCGGTACCGTCAGCCGCCTCCTGCTGCGATCGGGCCACGAAGTAACGATCTACGACGACTTCCGCCACAGCCGGAAGGCCGCCGTCCCTGAAACGGCACGCCTGGTAGACGGCGCTCTCGACGATCGGGTGCTGCTCGAAGCCACGCTCCGCGAAGGAAAGTTCAACGGCGTCATGCACTTCGCCGCTCTCATCGAAGCCGGCGAAAGCGTCAAGTCCCCCGAAATATATTTTCGCAACAACACCGTCGGCACGTTGACCCTGCTCGAGGCCATGTTCGCCACCGGCCACGATCGGCTGGTTTTCAGCTCCACCGCCGCCGTCTACGGTGAACCCGAATCCACACCCATCCTCGAAACCGCCAAACTTGCGCCCACCAACCCCTACGGCGACAGCAAGCTGCTCAGCGAACACATGATGCGCTGGATGAGCGAAACCCGCGGCTTGCATTACGCCGCCTTGCGCTACTTCAACGTGGCCGGCGCCATCCCCGGCTATGGCGAGCACCACGAGCCCGAATCGCACCTCATCCCCCTCATCCTCGATGTCGCGCTCGGCCGCCGTCCCAGCATCAAGATCTTCGGCCAGGATTACCCAACTCCCGACGGCACCTGCATCCGCGATTACATTCACGTGGAGGACCTGGCCGAGGCTCATCTACTCGCGCTCGCCGCCCTCGAGCGCCACGCCAAGCTCGTCTATAACATCGGTAACGGCCAGGGCTTCACGGTCAAGCAGGTCATCGACTCGGTCCGGCGCGTCACCGGCAGAGCCGTGACGGTGGAGATATGCGAGCGCCGCGCAGGCGACCCCGCCGTGCTGGTCGCCAGTTCGGAAGCCATCCAGCGCGACCTCGGCTGGAGTCCGAAGCATCCCGAGCTCGACGACATCGTACGCAGCGCCTGGCAATGGCACCAGCAGCTCTACGGGGGCGCGGCATGACCGGATCCATGTTCCACCTTCAGCTGCCCGTCTTCGAAAAGATCCTGCGGCCCATGATCGTCTATCTGGTGCTCGTCCTCTTCCTGCGGCTCTTCGGCAAACGCGAGCTTGCGCAGCTCAATCCGTTTGACCTGGTTGTCCTGCTCAGCCTCTCCAACACCGTGCAGAACGCCATGATCGGTGACGACAACTCCGTCTCCGGAGGCATCCTCGGCGCGTTCTCGCTGCTTACCGTCAACTGGGTGCTCACGCGCGTCCTGTATCGCGCGCCGGGACTGAACAACACGCTGCAAGGGGGTAGTCGCACCCTGATCATGGACGGCGCCGTCGATCACGCCGCTCTGCGGAAAGAGGCGCTGACCGAACAGGAGCTGCTCTCCGTTCTGCATCGACAAAGCTTTGACACCTTCGACGAGGTTCGCTCCTGCACCCTCGAACCCAACGGCAACTTCTACATTGAAGCCAGAAAACCGACGCAAGAGGAGAAGCTCATCGCGCAGCTTGTAGCGGCAGTCCAGAAACTGTCGGATGAGGTGTACTCCCTCAAGGGACAAGCTGGAGCTCAAAGCTAAGGAACCGGAGAACGATCACTCCTTGCCCCTAGATCGCAGACTGGCAAGGGCTTTGCTCAGTCTTGCCGGCGGGTTCTCCATCCGCTGATCCCGCAGCGCAGCCCGGTATCCGCCCATGTAGATCGAAAACATCACCGCCAACGCGCAGCCCACGCCAAAGGCGAATCCCAGGAAGAATCCGATCATCGCGCCCATCGGAAGCGTCACCGGCCAAGTCTAGACCATCTTCCTGGAGGTGTAGCTGGCGCCACGATCCTTATGGGCGTTTTCTCTCGAGGAAAACGCCACCGCACATCTGATTCGGGGAATCCCAGCAACAGAGGAAAAGGCTCTGGCAGCCGGCCCTGGTTATCGGCCTCCTCCGTGTGACCCCGGAACCGTGGCTGCCGGAGCCGGTTTGCTAAACAGCTTTAACGCACTCTCTACCGTGTGCGTCAATCCCCACAGCGTAGGTAACACAACGATTGCCCACGCCAGGCCGAGCGCTGCGGGTGAGGATTGTCTGGCTCTGCTTCCGGTCATCGTCTCTCCTCTTTCAGTGACCTGCCGCAACCGGCATGATGTTCTGCTCTTTCATCCAATGCCGCGCCGTCACCGGCCTGACCAGCAGGTTTGCCACAGAACCCACCACCAGCAAACCGCACATAATGTGCAGGATCTGCGGATAGGCATCCTGCTTGGTCAGGTGGTTCGCGACAGAGTGATCCAGAATCCCGTTGACGATGAGAGGTCCGACAATGCCCGCTGTCGACCATGCCGTAAGCAGCCGTCCATGAATGGCGGAGACGTTGTAGCCGCCGAACAGGTCCTTTAGATAGGCCGGAATCGTCGCAAATCCACCTCCATACATGGAGAGAATCACAACCGCCAACGTCACAAAGAGCGGCACCGAGTTGAGTCGGTCGCCACGCGTCAGCGGCAGGAAGAAGAACAGGACCGCGCCCAGAAGAAAGAAGATGAAGTACGTTCTCTTGCGTCCGAGGAAGTCCGACGTGGATGCCCAGAAGAATCGTCCGGCCATGTTAAAGATGCTCAGCAGACCTACGAAACCTCCTGCAGCAACCGCAAGAATATGGCCGCGAAAGAAGTCCTGAATCATCGGACTCGCGTCTTCGAGCAGCCCAATGCCCGCCGTAACGTTGCAGAACAACACCACCCAAAGAAGATAGAATTGCGGCGTGCGCATCGCCTCCGACACACTTACGTTATGAGTTGTAATCAGCGCGTTCGCCTTGTGGATGCCGCTCCAACCCTCCGGCTTCCAGCCCTCGCGCGGGACGCGGATCATGAATACGCCGAACAACATGAAGCAGAAATAAAGTATGCCCATTGTCACAAAAGTTGCCGCAATCGAAGGCTGTCCGTGGCTCTGGTAAAACGCCATCAGCTGGTTGCCGAGCGGGCTGCCGATCATCGCGCCGCCGCCGAAACCCATAATCGCCAGGCCCGTCGCCAGCCCCGGCCGGTCCGGAAACCACTTGATCAGCGTCGACACCGGAGAGATGTACCCAAGCCCCAGCCCAACCCCACCCAGTACGCCATAGCCCAGGTACACCAGAAGCAACTGATGCAGAGCCACCCCCAGCGCCGCAACCAGAAATCCCGAGCCGAAGCAGATTGCAGCATAAAACATTGCGCGCCTCGGACCGGCCTTCTCGAGCCAGGCACCGAACAGCGCGGCCGAGATCCCTAAAAACGCAATCGCCACCGAAAAGATGTACCCGATATCCTTGTTTAGATTCGCTGCGCTCACATAAGGCGTAAAGTAGAGAATCAGCGGTGATTTGAACACTGAAAAAGAGTACACCTGACCGATCGCGAGATGAATGGCAAGTGCCGCTGGTGGCGCCAGCCAACGGCTATACCCCTCCGGTGCGATCGAACGATCTCGATCAAGAAATGAAGCCAACAGACCCTCCCTAAAACCGCAAACCAGCAGCTCAAAGCAGCTTAACTACCCAAACCACCCTTTGTATCTTACGTCCTGCCAGTTAGATGTCTCTTCTTCCAAAAGGGGATTCGTCCTGCAACAAGCCCGCTGTTTTGGTCACTTCTTCCTTGCCGGCACTCATTGCTCCTTGATGAGGCGGTAGCCTACCTTTATCTGTCCCAGTAACGTGACTCTAAGGAGAGCCGCGCGTGTCCAGCTCCACCGTTCCCATTCTCCACACCAACATGGAATCGCTGCTCCGCGAAGATCGCGTCTTCCCCCCACCCGCCGAGTTTGCCCAGAAAGCCCACATCGGCTCCATGCAAGCCTATGAGGCTTTGTATCGACGCAGCGTTGAAGACCCCGCCGGCTTTTGGGCCGAGGCAGCCGGCGAACTCGACTGGTTTACCCCCTTCCACTCCGTAGTCGAAGGCGAGATGGGCGCGGCTACCTGGTTCAATGGAGGCAAGCTCAATCTCGCGCATAACTGCGTCGACCGTCATGCCGCCGGTCCGCGCCGGGACAAGGTCGCCCTGCTCTGGGAGGGTGAGCCCGGCGAAGTTCGCGCCCTGACCTACGCCGCCCTGCTCGAACAGGTACAGTGCTTTGCCAACGTTCTCAAATCGCTCGGCGTAGGCAAGGGCGATCGCGTAGCCATCTACATGGGCATGTCGCCCGAGCTCGCCATCGCATTGCTCGCCTGTGCCCGCATCGGCGCCGTGCATTCGGTCATCTTCGGCGGATTTGCCGCGCAGGCCATCGTCGATCGCGTCAACGATTCGCAATGCGTCGTGGTCGTGACCCAGGACATCAGCTATCGCCGCGGCGCAGAGATCAAGCTCAAGTCGATTGTGGACGAGGCCTTGCCGAAGTGCCCGTCCGTACGCTCCGTAGTCGTCTATCAGCGCGGCACTGTCGAGGGCGCACCCAAGACCCAGACCTCCATCCCCATGGTCGAAGGCCGCGACCTCTGGTGGCACGACGCCATGGCCGCCGCAGAGCCATCCTGCCCGGCCGAGCCCATGGACTCTGAAGACTCGCTCTTCCTGCTCTACACCTCCGGCACCACCGGTAAACCCAAGGGCCTTGTCCACACCACCGGAGGCTACTCCGTCGGCGCCTATCTCACCTCGAAGTATGTCTTCGATCTGCGCGAAGAGGACGTCTACTGGTGCACGGCCGACATCGGCTGGATCACCGGCCACAGCTATGTCATCTACGGCCCGCTGCAGAATGGCGCAACCGTGATGATGTACGAGGGCGCACCCAACTGGCCCGAGTGCGACCGCTTCTGGGAGATCGTCGACACCCACAAAGTTTCCGTCTTCTACACCGCACCCACGGCCATCCGCGCCTTCGTTCAGTGGGGCGATGCGCACGTCAAGCGCCACTCGCTCGCCTCATTGCGCCTGCTCGGCACCGTCGGCGAACCGATCAACCCCGAGGCCTGGATGTGGTTTTATCGCGAAGTTGGCCACGAGCGCTGCCCCATCGTCGACACCTTCTGGCAGACCGAGACCGGCGCCATCCTGATCGCGCCTTTGCCGGGCGCGGTGCCCACCAAGCCCGGCTCCGCCACCCGGCCCTTCTTCGGAATTGTGCCTGAAGTGGTTACAAAAGAGGGCGAGCCCGTCCCTTCCGGCCAAGGCGGCTTGCTGGTCATCCGCAAACCGTGGCCGTCCATGGCGCGCACCATTTACGGCGATCCCGCGCGCTTCCAGTCCGCCTACTTCTCTGACATTCCGGGCAGCTACTTCACCGGAGACGGCGCGCGCATGGACGCCGACGGCTACTTCTGGCTGATGGGACGCGTGGACGACGTCATCAATGTCAGCGGACACCGACTTGGCACCATGGAGATCGAGTCCGCCCTGGTCGCGCACAGCAAGGTCGCCGAAGCCGCCGTCGTCGGCCGTCCCGACGATCTCAAAGGCCAGGCCATCGCCGCCTTTGTCACCCTCGAACAGGGCCAGGAGCCAAGCGAAGAACTTAAGCAGGAGCTGCGCGCCTGGGTGGCCAAAGAGATCGGCTCACTCGCCCGCCCCGACGACCTCCGCTTCACGCAGATGCTGCCCAAAACGCGCTCTGGCAAGATCATGCGCAGACTGCTCCGGGAACTCGCCGCGACCGGCACCGTCACTGGCGATACCACGACACTTGAGGACTTTGGGGTCATCGCCAACCTGCGCGGCAACGAAGAGTAATACGGTGCTGGGTGCACCAGGTTTCGCTGCTGAGGCTTGACTTCACCGCGTTTAACGCGGCTCGGCCTGCTTTCGCTGCGCTTCCATACGCGCCAAGGTCATGGTGTATCTCTCCTGCATGCGCGGGTAGCTCTCAATCAGCTTCGCCGTATTCTTCATGAAGGGCTGCCCAAACGTTTTATGCCACTCTTCCAGAAACGGTGTGAACTTGGCGTAGTAAAACAAGTTCTCGCCATTGGTATCCAGAAACAGGTCGGCATCCAGCGCATCGTGCAGGATCAAGGCTGCAGCCATCTCCCAATAGCTGAGCACCTGACGCCAGTAGGCGTTCTGTTCAGAACCGGAGTCGCGCTGCAGGGCGGCAAGCTCGTCAAAGCCGGCAGGATTGAACCCGGCGACAAACTTCCGCGCCTCGCGCATCGTCTGCTCGGTGCGCAACTCATACAGCTTCAGAATGATCTCCGCATCCGACGATGAAGCCATTGTGTTCCTCTCGAGTTCCAGATTACGCCACAGCCCCAACAGCCAGCTGGGCAGTTGCCGCAAGCGGAGTCTCTAGTGATTTCGGTGGACCGACTCGCCGCTCGTATGTGCACTCCGGCGTGGTGGGAACCTCAGCCGGAGCGCCTTTTTTCGGCCGTCGCTTGGGCAGAAACTCATGATTGTTCGGGCACACCAGGTACGTTCCCTCTTTGTTCGCGTACTCCACCAGGTAGGCTGAGTCGCATTTCGGACAGGTCTCGTTCACCAGCTTCAGGTTCGAAGCAAAGTCGCACTTCGGGTAGTTCACGCAACCGTAGAACGTATCGCCGCGCTTGGTCTTGCGCACCGCCAGGTCGCCGCCATCCTTGGGACACTTCACGTCGAGCAACTCCTGCTTGACGTACTTACACTTGGGATAGCCCGAGCACGCGATAAACTCGCCATACGCGCCGTCGCGCTGCAGCAGCGGCTTGCCACACTTTGGGCAAGGCTCTTGCAGCTGCACAGGCGGTTTCGTCTGCACCTTTTGGGTCAGCTTGCGGATCGTTTTGCACGGCGGGTCGTCGGAGTAGCCCGGGCAGGACATGAACGGCCCCCAAGGCCCATTCTTGAGCACCATCAACCGCCCGCAGTTGTCGCAGAACTCCTCTTCCGGAGCCTCGTCCGCGCCCGGCGCCGACAGGTCAGGCTTCGCCGAGAAGTTCTCCTTGGTGAAGTCGCAGGAGACCGGCTCAGCCGTCACCTTCTTGCCCTTCTTCGCGGCCTCCGCGACAGCCTTCGCAAACTCCTTCGCGTCGGCCACCTCCTGCTGATAATTCGTTTCGTCGAAGGTCGCGCCCTTGACGATCATCGGGAAGTGAAACGACGCCAGCACCTTCTTCAGCACAGCCTTCGGTTCCTTCTTCCATGGGCCTGCCGCAATCGTCACCGGCTTGGCCTTGGTGAACGCGCTGCAGGAGTAGAAGCTGCCGAACTTTCCCCACTTCAAAATCAGCGGCGACCCGCATTTGTCACACTTCTCTTCGGTCGGCTCTTCGCGCCGCTTGATGTCCTCCATCTCCCGGCCCGCGACGGCAAGCTCCTTCTCCAGATGCCCATAAAACCCGTCCAGAAGATCCGTCCAACGCTCATGCCCAGCCTCGACCGCATCGAGTTCGCCTTCCAGCGTCGCCGTGTAGCCGGTCTCGAAGATGTAAGGAAAGTTCTTCACCAGAAGCTCCGTAACGACCATGCCGATCTCGGTCGGAACGAACTTCGCCCCCAGCTTCTTCACATAGTCGCGGTCCTGGATTGTGTTGATGATCGAGGCATACGTCGACGGACGCCCAATGCCTTTCTCCTCCAACGTCTTTACCAGCGACGCCTCATTGAAGCGTGGCGGCGGCTCGGTAAACCGCTGCTCCGGGGTGATTGTGCTCTTCCGCAGCACATCGCCCTGCTTCACCTCCGGCAGGATCACATCCTCGGACACGTTCTCCCAAACCTTCAGGAAGCCGTCGAAGACCAGGATCGATCCGCTGATCCGGAAGTCGTAGGTGCGGTCCGCCTTCGCGGCAATCTCAATCGTGGTCTGGTCGAAGACCGCGGGAACCATCTGCGACGAAACAAACTTCTGCCAGATCAGTTTGTATAACCGATACTGCTCATCGCTCAAGTACGCCCGGATGGACTCCGGCGTGTACTCCACGTGCGTTGGGCGAATGGCCTCGTGCGCGTCCTGCGCATCGTTCTTGCCCTTGTAGGCCACCGGCTCCTTCGGCAGGTACTTGGCGCCGAGCTTGCCGCCCACATAGGCGCGCGCTTCCTTGACCGCATCGTCCGAAACCCGCGTGGAATCCGTTCGCATGTACGTAATCAGGCCAACGGTGCCGTCCTTGCCTAGGTCGACCCCCTCATATAGCCGCTGCGCCACACCCATCGTGCGGCGCACGTTGAAGCCCAGCCGCCCAGCCGCGTCCTGCTGCAGCTTGCTCGTGATGTAGGGCGCGGTCGGGTTGCGTTTGCGCTGCTTGCGCTCCACACTCACGACCGACCATGCGGCCCGCTCCAACTGCTCGACCACCTTCATCGTCTCTTCTTCATTGGGCAGCGCGCCGGAAAGAAACTGCGCCTTGCCCTCCTCATCGACTCCGTTCGCCACCCGCGCCGTCTCGCCATCGATGCCGGTAAACTTGGCGCTGAACTCCTGCCCGTTCGGAGGCACCAGCCCGGCGCCGATGAGCCAGTACTCCACCGGCACAAATGCATTGATCTCGCGCTCCCGCTCCACAATCAGCCGCAGCGCTACGGTCTGCACACGTCCTGCCGAAAGCCCGCGCCGCACCTTATCCCACAGCAGCGGCGAGATCTGATACCCCACCAGGCGATCGAGCACACGCCGCGTCTGTTGCGCATCCACCAGGTTCTCGTTCACATCGCGTGCATTGCCGAACGCCGCCCGCACCGCCTTCTGCGTGATCTCGTTGAAGGTAACGCGCTGCAGCGTCGCGCCCTTTTTGAGCATCGGCTTCAGCTGCATGGAAAGGTGCGCCGCAATGGCCTCGCCTTCACGGTCCGGGTCCGGCGCGAGATACACAGCGTCGGCCTTGGCTGCGAGCTTCTGCAGCCGCTCGACGATCTTTTCCTTCCCCGGCGAGACGATCAGCGTCGGCTCAAACGTCCTTCGCTTCAGCTCCACGCCGATGTCGTTCTTCGGCAGATCCATGATGTGGCCGATCGAGGCCTCTACCTGGTAATCCGACCCGAGATATTTGTTAATCGTCTTGGCCTTTGCCGGCGACTCGACGATTACGAGTGATTTGCTCATTGTTCTTCCTTCGTTCCCCACCGAACCGCCCGGAAGGATTCCGCTGCGGTTCCCGTTTCATTGCGAACCTACCACGACTTTCAAACTCGCGCCAATTTCAGGAGCAGTTCTCTCCTCCGTGAAGAGCTCTTTCCCTGTGGGACGCGGCCCGCCACAAACCGTTTCCCCTCCACACCCTTATCGGCGGAAACGCGGCAAACGTTAGAACGCGCGGACATAATTTTTACCCGGCAGCGATCTCACCTTGCCGGACAATTCCAGCTCAAAGAGGGCCGTAAACACCTCGGCCGAGGCAAGCTCGTCTTCGAGCACATCCATCAACTCATCCAGCTGCACCGGCTCGTCATGGCGCAGACGCGCAAACACCAGGCGCTCGTTGTCGCCCATCGCCGGCTCGGTAAATAGAGATGCCGTCCCCCGCGCTTTCGATTCAGCCGAGCCCGCGCGCAGCTCCTGCGCATGCTCTACGTGCAGCCGGATATCCGAGGGCAGGTCCTCCCACACATCCTCCCACGTCGCCGTCAACTTCGCTCCCTGCTTGATCAGCGTGTTCGGACCCCACGAGTTCTTGTTCGTCACATTGCCCGGCACCGCGTATACGTCGCGGTTCTGCTCCATCGCACAGCGCGCCGTAATCCTCGTCCCACTGTACTCGGCAGCCTCGATCACCAGCACGCCCACGCTCATGCCGGAGAGCGTCCGGTTGCGAATCGGAAAGTTTTGCGGAGCGGGAAACGTCCCCATCGGAAACTCCGACACAATCGTCCCTCCCGCACCGAGGATCGACTCCGCCAGCCGTTTGTTCTCCTTGGGATAGACCACATCGATGCCCGTGCCCCACACCGCCAGCGTGCGTCCGCCCGCGTCCAGCGTGCCCTTGTGCGCGGCCGTATCCACGCCGCGCGCCATGCCGGAGAAGATCGCCAGGCCGCGATTGGCCAAATCCCGCGAGAGCAGCTCAGCCATTCCCGCCCCATACGGCGAGGGCGAACGCGTGCCCACCACCGCGATCCCCGGCCACTGCATCAGCTCCACATCGCCGCGCACCCATAGAACCGCGGGCGGATCGTAAATCTCGAGCAGCCGCCCCGGGTACTCCGCGCACTGCCGCGTCACAAAGCGCGCACCGGCCTCCGCGACCCGCTTGGCCTCCTTCTCCGCCTCCGCCCGAGCGCGTCCATCCGCGACGAACTGCGCGCTTTTTGCCGGAATCCGCAGCGATTCGAGTTCGGTCAGCGACATCTGGAAGATCCGCTCCGCCTCCCCGGCCCTCTCCACCGCGCGCCCGACCCGCGTCGGCCCCAGCCCCGGCGTCAACGCCAGCGCCAGCCACGCCAGCCGGCCCTCCGGGCTGATCCCTTGATGCTTCCGATCCTCACCCTCCCACAAGGAGGCCGCTTGCGCCGCCATCGTTCACTCCGCCCAAGAATATGCGCGAGACTACCACGACCGCCGCAAACTCCCTCTACCACTAAAGCGTCGAGTTCAAAGCAGGCGGCCCAGGCCTGAGCAATAGGCTTCACACCCTAAACTAGAAGTGTGCCCCTGCGCGTCGCAGCCATCGACTTCCTCAACCCCGCTCCGCTGATGTGGGACTTTTACCACCCTCCGCTTCAGGCCGGCCTCGCCGAGCGCTACCGCCTGCACCTCACCGCCCCCTCCGCCTGCGCGCGCGAGCTGCTCTCGGGCGAGGCCGACCTCGGCCTCATTCCCGTCGCCGCGCTCACCGAGGAGCTTCGCATCGTGCCCGGCTGCACCATCGCCTCGCTCGCCCGTGTCCGCTCTATCCAGCTCATCGTCAAAGCGCCCTTCGCCCTCGAACAGGTCCGCACCATTGCCGCAGACACTGCCTCGCGCAGCTCCATTGCCTACGCCCAGATCCTCTTCCGCCACTTCCTCGGCACCGACCCTGAGTTCCGCCCCGCCCCCGCCGACCCTGAATCCATGCTCCGCGAAAACGATGCCGCCCTGCTCATCGGCGATCCCGCCCTGCTCGCCCTAGAGCGCCGCGCCGATCTCGCCGCGCACCTTGGCCCGTGCCTCTGGTACGATCTTGCCGAGCAGTGGCGCCTCCGCACCGGCCTGCCCTGGGTCGCCGCCGTCTGGGCCGTTCGCCCGGAAGCCTTACCTACACCCGCCAGCCGGCTTCAGCTCATCGCCGACCTCAATGCCTCGCGCGAGCACGGCCTCAACCACATCGACGATCTGGTCCACGAGTGGAAATCGCGCATCGCGCTCGCGCCCGCCACCATCCACGACTATCTCACCGGGAATATCTACTATTCTCTGGACGCCGCCTGCATCCAGGCGATCCAGACCTTTCGTCGACTCGCAGCACAGATAGGCGCGCTCGATGATCTCCCGGCTCTGCCCTTTCTCGGCGATTAGGGCTCCACGCGCGACTTCCTCTTCGCAGATGACGTCTTAGACGGATATGTCCCTTGTCTTTGCGCTGCGAACTCTCGCCCATGCGCCCCTCTGGTCGCTGGCGACTCTTCTCGCCGCGCCCGCTGCCGGCGGCGCCGGCCATGGAATGATGCAGCTGATTCTCTCCTTCGGTCTCGCCGGCCTCTTCCTGGTCTCGATCGTTGACTCCTCCTTCGTCCCGCTGCCCATCCCGGGCATGACCGACATCATGCTCGTCCTCTACGCCGCGCAGCACACCAATCCCTGGATGCTGACTGCGATCGCCACCCTCGGCTCCGCGTTGGGAGGCTTCTTCTCCTACCAAGTCGGTCAATCCGGAGGCCTGGCCTTCATCGAAAAACGCACCCCGCCCCGCGTCTTCAAACGCGTCACCCGCTGGATGGAGTCGCACGCCATCCTCGCCGTCGCCGTCCCCGCCATCCTGCCGCCGCCCATGCCGCTCAGCCCCTTCGTCCTCGCCGCCGGCGCGCTCAAGATGTCGCGCCGCAAGTTCATGGTCGCCTTTACCGCAAGCCGGTTGTTGCGTCACGCCTTTGCTGCCTGGCTCGGCGTGGTGTACGGCAAACCGGTGCTCATAGTGTGGAACAAGTTCCTCGAAAAATGGGGGACGCCCGTGCTCATCTTTCTTTGGACAGGTATCGCCCTCTCGCTCGCCTACGCCTTCTGGCAGCTTTGGAAGACCAGCCATAGCGTCGGCGCGGTAAAAGGACGGGGCGGCAAGCCGCTTGAGAGCACCGCCGTCAGCTGACGACGTTTTTTGCGAAATGGAACGCCTGAAGTGGAACGGCTGTGCCGTCTCAGCCGTACCTTCTGTACAGATGACGCCCACAGACCCAGACCACTTCACTGCTGCCGCTTGGAAACCTGCACTAAAACTGGCGTTGATCTTCGCGGCCGCGAAACTTGGATTGCAGTTCGCTCTTACGCTCTGGACGGAGCATCTGGGGTACGGATACTTTCGGGACGAGTTCTACTACATCGCCTGCGGCCGGCATCTCGCATGGGGCTATGTGGATCACGGCCCCATCGTCGCGTTGCAGGCCCGGCTCGGCGAGATCCTCTTCGGCGACTCCGTCTTTGCTCTCCGCGTGTTTTCGGCTTTGGCCGGTGCGGTCACCGTGTTGCTTGCCGGCATCATCACCTGGGCGCTGGGAGGAAGGCGCCCAGCGCAGGCGCTTGCGATGTTCGGCCTGATCGTCTGTCCTCAATACATCGGCACCGATGGCTACCTCTCGATGAACTCCTTCGAGCCAGTCTTCTGGATGATCTGTGTGCTCGCTCTGCTGCTCCTGCTAGGTCGACGAGTGCAACGGTTTGGCTGGCTTGTTTTCGGTATTTCGGCTGGACTCGGCCTGCTCAATAAGCCATCGATGACCTTCTTTCTCGCGGCGGTCCTGGCCGGGCTGGTCCTTACGCAGCGGCAGGTGTTCCGCACACGGTGGGCCGCGGCCGGAATCGGCCTCATGATCCTGATCGCCTTGCCCAACCTGCTGTGGCAGATCCACAATCACTGGCCAACCCTCGAGTTCCTGCGGAATGGTCAGAGCGGACACAAAAACATTCTTCTAAACCCGTTCCAGTTCTTTCTGGCGCAGTTCAGCAGCATGCAACCTTTGAACGCCTTGCTCTGGATTCCAGGAGTTGTGGCGCTGCTTCGCGAGCGGTCCATCAAGAACGGCCGCTGGCTGGGTCTCACCTATGTTGTTTTCTTTGCCATCATGCTGGCGCTACACGCCAAGGATTATTACCTTGCGGCCATCTACCCGGCTTACTTTGCCGCAGGCGGGGTCGCGTGGGAGAAGCGCTACGCGCGAACGATCAGAGTGCAGCAGGACCGGCTTCTTGCCTTTCCCGTGTTTGAGTCTGCGCTGTTGATCACAAGCCTGCTGATCCTGCCGATGAGCTCGCCGGTCCTAAAGCCGGCAACGTGGGTGCGTTACACAAAGGCGCTCCACCTGCACGGCGACAAGACAGAGACCGCCTCAACCGGACCTCTGCCGCAGTTCTTCGCCGATCGCTTCGGCTGGCAGGAGGAAGTCAGCATGGTCGGGAACACATTTGCTTCCTTGCCGCCGGAAGATCAACGGCGTGTCTGCATCTTCGCAAACAACTACGGGGAGGCCGGCGCCATTGATTTTCTGGGTCACCTTGGGGCGGAAGGTCAGCAGAACCAGCTGCCGGCCGCAATGAGCGGACAAAACAACTACTGGCTCTGGGGAACGCATGGATGTGACCCCAATCTGGTCATTGCCGTTATCGGGGACACCCCGGAAGAAGTAGCGCAAAAGTATGCGTCCGTTGAAGTCGTCGGTCGTCTCGACAATCGGTGGGCGATGCCCTTCGAGCATAAGAACGTCTACCTGCTGCGCGGACGGCGCGCGTCTGCACCCTTTCATTGGGAAGACGAGCGATTCTACTTCTGAGCACTTCCTCTTCTGCACAGGACCCCAGAGTACCGGCGCTGTACTCCTGGGGCCGCCCTAACACTCCCAGCGCAGCAGCGTCGCCCCTACGGTAAACCCCGCACCCACGCTTGCCAGCAACACCGTATCTCCGCGCTTCAGCCGGCCCTCATCAAGCGCCGTCTGCATGGCCAGGGGAATCGTCGCCGCCGTCGTATTGCCGTACCGGTCGATGTTGATCACCACGCTCGACTCCTTCATCCCCAGACGCTCGGCTGTCGACAGAATGATCCGCTTATTTGCCTGGTGTGGAATAAAACACGCAAGGTCGGCCCCAGTAAGCCCATTGCGCGACAGGATTCCCTCTGCCGCCTCCACCATCTTGCGCACCGCAAACTTGTATACCGCGCCGCCATCCTGATGCACAAAGTGCATCTTCGCCGCCACCGTCTCCGCCGTCGGCGGGTGCAGCGAGCCGCCCCCCGGCATGTTCAGTGCCGCCGCACCCGAGCCATCAATTTCATGCCAGTAGTCGATCAGGCCCACTTCTTCCTCCGCGCACGGCTCCAGCAGCACCGCTCCCGCGCCATCGCCGAAGATCACGCACGTCGCCCGGTCCGTGTAGTCGATGATTGAACTCATCACATCCGCGCCAATCACCAGCACCTTTGTGTGCATGCCGGACTCCACCAGCTTCGCCCCGACCTGCAGCGCATACGGAAACCCCGAACATGCCGCCGAAAGATCGAACCCCCACGCTCCCTTTATCCCCAGCCGGTCCTGCACCAGACACGCCGTTGCCGGAAAAAACATGTCCGGCGTCACCGTCGCGACGATAATCACCTCAACTTCGGACGCCTCGATGCCGCGCCGCTCCAGGCAAACCTTCGCCGCCTCAAGCGCTAAATCGCTCGTCGCCACGCCTTTCTCGACCAGGTGCCGCGTGCGGATGCCGGTGCGCTCCACAATCCACTGATCGCTGGTAGCCACCATTGTTTCGAGATCCTGATTGGTCAATAGGCGGGGCGGAACGTAGGTTCCCACGGCACTAATTTTCGCGCGCACCGGGGTCCGGGGCTTCAACGTCAGACTCAAAATCCTCACCTCAACAAGCAACACTCCCCAGCATACAAAACACCGGGAGAAGCCGAAGGGCGGACCTCTGCCAGAATGTGCACGGAAGCTCCCCGGAGAGTGAGGAGAGCAAAGAGATATGGCCGGGCGACCTACTGCGCCCGTACGAGCCCGTTACCGTTGCTTCCTTCCGGACCTGGCGGGGTTGGCGGGATTACGTCGCGTAGGACCCGGCACTCCCAAAGTCTAACATTGAACGCATGACCAGCACGCCCCGCGCTCCCGCCGTGCCCCGCGCCCAGGAAGACGTCCTCGAACACTACCGCGACCTTCGCGCCACGCACCGGCAGCTGCACGATCGCCTTACCGCTGCCCGCAGCACCGCCTCGAAGCTCATGGGCGCAGCCATCCTGCTCACCCTATATCTCACCTTCCGCTCCCTGCACAGCGCCGGCATCGGTTGGCTTCTGCTCCTGTGCTTTCTCGTCATCGCGGCCTGCCTCTGGTACACCCTTCGCCAGGGCACCCGGATCGCCCGCCAAAGCCGCCTGCTCGCCTTCTACGACCGCAGCCTGCGCCGTGCCGACGGCTCCGAGCCCCAGTCCGGCCGCACCGGCCTCGAACCCGACGCCAACCTCCGCCAGCCCGGCCACCTGTACGACCGCGACCTCGACCTGCTCGGCCCCGACTCGCTGTTCGGCCTGCTCGCCACCGTCCGCACCGGCCCCGGCGAGCGCGGCCTCGCCCGCTACCTGCTCGAGCCCGCCACCCACGCAGAAGCCGTCGCGCGCCAGGCCGCCGTCCAGGAGCTGCTCCCGCAAACCAGCCTCCGCGAGCAGATCGCCCTGCTCGGCACCTCCAGCTTTCACCAAATCTCCGCCGGCTTCTTTGACCAGTGGCTCGATGACCCACCCCCCACCATCGCGTCCGCTTACCGCTACGCTCTGCTCCTCACCGCCATCCTCAACGTGGCGCTGCTCATCGCCGGCCTGGTCCACCTCCGGCCCTGGTCCGCGCTCCTGCCCAACCTTGCCTTGGTTGTTCTGCTGCAGGGTGCGCTCTGCCTTCGTCTGCGCAAGCGCGTCCTGCCTCTGCTCGTCTCGAGCGCCCGCCTTCAGCAGCATGTCCGTATGATCGCCGAGGGCCTCGCCCTGCTCCAGACATACACCTTCGCCGCGCCCAAGCTCCAGCATCTCCAGCGCTCAGCCCTCCAGCCCACCGGCGCAGTCAAGCTGCTCAAGAACCTGGAAGGCCACCTCACCATCGTCGAGCAGCGCCCCAAAGAATACTTCTTCGTCCTCTCGCTCCTCACCGCCGCCGGCACCCAGGCCGCCCTCTCCATCGCTGCCTGGAAGCGCGATCACGCTGACGCCATGCGCTCCTGGCTCGCCGCCTGGGCCGAGTTTGAAGCCCTTAATGCCATCGCCACCTACGCCTTTGAGCACCCCGCCGACGAAGCACACTACACCTGGCCCGAGCTCCTGCCACTCACCTATCCCCCGATCTACCAGGCCCGCGCCCTCGCGCACCCGCTGCTTCCCGCCGCCATCCCGAATGAGATTGCTCTCGGCACCGCAGACTCGCAGTCTCCCTTTTATCTCATCAGCGGCTCCAACATGGCCGGCAAATCCACCCTTCTGCGCTCCATCGGCATCAACGCCGTCCTCGCCTTCGCCGGAGCCCCGGTCCGCGCCGCCTCGCTCCGCCTCACGCCGCTTACCCTCGGCGCGTCCCTCGCCCTCACCGACTCCCTCGCCGAAGGACGCTCCAAGTTCCTCGCCGAAGTCGAACGCCTCTCCGCCATCGTCCACGCCAGCGCCGCCGCCCCGCTGCTCTTCCTAGTCGACGAGATCTTCTCCGGCACCAACTCCGAGGACCGCCGCACCGCCGCCGCCGCCGTCCTCCAGAAGCTGCTCCACAACGGAGCCATCGGCGCGCTCTCCACCCACGACCTCGCCCTTACCGATCTCGCCACCCCCGCCAACCGCGGCCTGAACGTTCATATGGCCAGCCCCGACCCCGACGACCCTCTGGCCTTCGACTACAAGCTCAAACCCGGAGTAAACACCACCACCAACGCCCTCGCCATCATTCGCATGCTCGGCCTCTGACACGCTACTCCGGCAACCACCGGAACGAGGTAGGAGCCACCAGGCAGTTTTATCTTCACCGCGGCGCTCCGGTAAGATGCTCAGGCTGTCTTTACAGAACTGGCTCGCACAGGGACACAATCAAACAGGACAACGTTTCGTCAGCTATGCCCATAGAGCTCCTGCTCTACTTTCGACGAACGGCTATGCGCTCATGCAGCTATCGATGCAGCACCGCTGCCCATTTCCGCCTTGACTCGGAAGCCAGCCCGGATCAAGCTTTTCTGACCAAACGATACACACCGCCGTGGCGAACAGGGGAAAGATTACAAATCGTGCCATCCAAACCTCACAAGCGGGTACGGCCGCAGGGATAGGCAAGCCATAAGGAAGAAAATTCCTCACACTCATTCCGCTTCTGCATCCTAAGGAACATACACCGCGGCCACGTATCACGCTGCGGAATTCGCTTTGAACGGAGCTCTCCCAATGCTGATTCTGCTTATCGTCCTTATTCTCGTTTTCGGCTTCGGCGGCTATCGCATGGGCCCAGGCCTCGGCTACTATGGCGGAGGCGGCCTTTCGCTCATCCTCACCATCGTTGTGATCCTGCTGCTGCTCAAGATCATCTAGTTCTGGACACAGTTAACGATCCTGTATGCTTTCCCCGGAAAGCTTTGAGGAAGCGACATGCGGGTTGGCCTCATCACACGGGAGTACCCTCCGAACGTCTACGGCGGAGCCGGGGTCCACGTCGAATACCTCGCCCGCGAACTCGCCCGAAGCGCCGCGGCAAATGGCCCGATCGAAGTTGAAGTCCACTGCTGGGGAGAGCAGCAGGAAGATACCTCCAATCTCGAGGTGCGGGGGGACGTGCCCCCGCACGAGATCACCGGCGACACCAAGGCCAAATTCAAGGCCGCCGTTGACGCCCTTGCCCTCAATCTCTCCACCATGAAAGAGCTTGGCGCGATCGATCTCGTCCATACCCACACGTGGTACGCGTCGATGGCCGGCTTTCTCGCCAAAAAGCTCTACAACATTCCGTTCGTCCTCACCACCCACTCGCTTGAGCCATTGCGCGCGTGGAAGGCCGAGCAGCTCGGCTCCGGCTACGCCCTGAGTTCGTGGATGGAGCGCACCGCCATCCTCGACGCTGACGCCATCATCGCCGTCTCGCACGGCACCAAGGCGGACATCGAGCGCGCCTACCCCGACGTCGATCCCAGCCGCATCCACGTCATCTATAACGGCATCGACCTCAACGAATACCAGTACACCGAGTCCACCGACGCCCTCACGAAATACGGCGTCGATTCCTCCCGGCCCTACGTCCTCTTCGTCGGTCGCATCACGCGCCAGAAGGGCGTCACTCACCTCGTCGACGCCGTCCGTCATCTCCCCCCCGGCACCCAGGTCGTCCTCTGCGCCGGCGCCCCGGATACGCCCGAGATCGCCGCCGAGATGCGGGACAAAGTCGAGGCTCTGCGCAAATCCACCCCGGGCAGCAAGCCCGCCGACCTCGACGACCTTACGACGGTCGAAGGCGGCCACTCCTTCCACACCGACGACCCCACCGGCACCGGGCACAACGTCGTCTGGATTGAGCAGATGGTCTCAAAGCCCGAGGCCATCCAGCTCTACTCCCATTGCGCCGTCTTCTGCTGTCCCTCGGTCTATGAGCCCTTCGGGATCATCAACCTCGAAGCCATGGCCTGCGGCGCGCCCGTAGTCGCCTCCGCCACGGGAGGCATCCTTGAAGTCGTCGTTCCGGCGGGCCAAAAGGAACCCCAAACCGGCCATCTCGTCTCCTTCACCGCCGATCCGGTAACCACCTTCCCAGACAATCCCGGGCAGTTTGCCCGTGATCTCGCCACACCTATCACGGCCCTGCTTGCCGACCCCGCCCGCGCCAAAGCTCTCGGCCAGGCTGGCCGCAAGCGCGTCGAGAAGATGTTTGCCTGGGAGGCCATTGCCGCGCAAACGATCGAGCTTTACACCCGGCTGCTCGCCGCGGCTGCGGAACGAGCCGGGGAGAAGTAGGCATGGCCATCGCCGCAGGTCTGCTGCTCGGGGTCTTCATCGGCATCATCTCTGGGCTGGTCGGCATCGGCGGCGGCGCGCTGCTGGTCCCCATCCTCGTCCTCTTCTACGGCATGACGCAACACAAGGCCCAAGGCACGTCGCTCGGCGCATTGCTGCTGCCGATCGGCATCTTCGCCTTCTGGCGTTACTGGAAAGACGGCAACGTTGACCTGCGGCTCGCGATCCTGGTGGCGGTCGGCTTCGCCGTCGGCGGTTGGATTGGCGGAGGCTGGGCGCAGCACCTCTCGGACCTGACCTTGCGACGAAGCTTCGCCGCGCTCTTGATCGTCATCGCCATCAAGATGCTCTGGCCCTAGCCGTAAACACGCGAAGCGTCCAGTACCCCACGAAGTGGCGCCCGCCCGGCGTCAGGGCGCACTTGCCTCTACGCCCTTATAGAATGAAATATGATGTCTGAAACCCTATTAGATCCCGCCGTAGCCACACCAATCCGCCCCAAAGTCGGCTTCGTCTCGCTCGGCTGCCCCAAAAACCTTGTCGACTCCGAAGTCATGATGGGCCTGCTGCACCACAACGGCGCGGAGCTCACGACCCACGCCGAAGACGCCGAGATCATCGTCATCAACACCTGCAGCTTCATCGACTCCGCCAAGCAGGAGTCCGTCAACACCATCCTCGAGATGGTGCAGCACAAACAGGCCCACGGCGGCAAAGCCACCCGCATCGTCGTCGCCGGCTGCCTGGTCGAGCGCTACCGCGACGAGATCCGGAAGAACATCCCCGAGGTCGACGCGGTCGTCGGCACCGGGGAGCTTGAGGCGATCCTGATTGCAGCGGGGCTTAGCCCCGCGACCCGCGCCGACTCGCCCTTCCAAATCCTCCCCCAGGACTTCGCCCAGCCCTCGATCGACGCCCACACCGAGCGCGATCTCTCGCTCCTCGAAGGCTCGCTGGTCAACGAAACCTCTGTCGCCCGCGACTCCGCGCAGAACATTCCCGATCAGCAATGGATCCACCGGGCCCCCTCCGCAGTCAACCAGCACTCCCGCCCCCTCGCCGATTCTGATCAAGCCATCGCCCCCCAGCTCCAAATCGTCGAATCGCTCGCCGAGACCGGCACCACCACCGTTCCCTCCCGCCCCGAAGGCCTGGCCCGCGAGCAAGCCGGCCGCTTCTCCCGAGAATCTTGGGACGGCGCCTCCGCCACCCTGCCCAGCTATCTCTACTCGGACGAAACACCGCGCATCCTCGCCACCCCGCGCGCCAGCGCTTATATCAAGATCGCCGAAGGCTGCGACCATCCCTGCAGCTTCTGCATCATCCCCCAGCTGCGCGGCAAGTTCCGCTCCCGCCGCATGGGTTCCATCCTGTCCGAAGCCCAAAGCCTCATTGCCCAAGGCGTCCGCGAGATCACCCTCATCGGCCAGGACACCACCTGCTACGGCGAAGATCTCGGCCTTGCCGACGGCCTCGCCCAGCTGCTCGACGCCCTCGCCGTCCTGCCCGGCCTCACGTGGCTGCGCTTCCTCTACACCTACCCCAACAAGGTCACCACGCGCCTGCTTGAGACCATGGCCCGCCACGCAACTATCGCCAAGTACCTCGACGTGCCTCTCCAGCACGCCTCCGCCTCGGTGCTCAAGACCATGAAGCGCGGCGGCAACGCCCGGATTTTCCTCGACCTGCTCGCCCGCGCCCGGCAGATCGTTCCCGGCATCGTCCTCCGCACCAGCTTCATCATCGGCTTCCCGGGCGAGACCGAAGCCGACTTCCACGAGCTTCTGGCCTTCGTCCAGGCCGCCAGGATCGACTGGCTCGGCGTCTTCCCCTACTCCGACGAAGAGGGCGCCAAGGCCTTCGACCTCCCCGCCGAGCACAAGCTCCCCAGGCGCATCATCCGAGCTCGCCACCGCAAGCTGATGAAGCTCCAGCAGCGCATCTCCACCTCCGCCAAAGCCGCCTGGGTCGGCCGCATCCTGGACGTCCTCGTCGAAGGCCCCAGCGAAGAAACCGACCTCCTCTGGCAGGGCCGCACCATGCTCCACGCCCCCGAGATCGACGGCAAGGTCCTCATCAACGACTTCGGCCCCTTTGATGCCCTGGTTCCCGGAACCTTCTACCGCGCCGAAATTACCGAATCGCACGACTACGACGTCGTCGCCCGCATCTTGCGGGTAAGCTAAACCTTCAGATCGCCCATCTCAACCCCGCCCCTCTGGCGCCACGATCCTTATAGGCGTCTTCTCTCGAGGAAAACGCATCGCACACCTGATTCGGGACCCCAGCAACAGGGAAAATTCTCTAATAGGCGCGCTGGTACATGCGGGAGAGGCGGTCGTGCCAGCCGAGGCTATCTTCATCGAGCAAAGCCCATAGCAGGCCCATGCCGAGGGGAGCCATGGCGAGCAGCTGAGTCAGGACGCGTTTACGGAGGGCGGCGCGGGTAGGATTTTCATCGGCAAAGGTGCAGAACCCGATGCGAGCGTAACGCATGCCAGGAGTCTGATCGCTGCAGGTGAAAAAGAACAGGCCGTAGAAGATGTGCAGCACGAGCGTGCTGACGGCGAGAGCGGCGAGTCCGGGCCAGCCTCCCGGAACCTGGCCGGCAACCTTGGCAAAGATGGCCGCAGAGAGAACAACGGCGGCCAGTACGAGGCCGGCGTCGAACAAGAAGGCCATGGCGCGGAGTGCGAAGGGCGCAGTGCGCGGCGGCAGCAGGGATGGAAGCAGAGGCGCTTCGGGCGTGGGATCGAGATCGGTGACGGTGTGGGCGTCGAGGTGGATGGAGGTCCAGTCCGGTGTAGCGGGAAGCAAAGTGGGCGTGGTCGAAATCTGCGCGGCTTCGACCTCGAAGATGCGGAGCTGACGGTTGGCGGCGGCTGAGTCGTCGCGGAGAGGGCCTTCGGCGAGACGCGGACGAGCCTTGCGCGGAGCGACGAGCTGACGGGGAAACTCGAGCAGGTTGGCGGGCAGCGGGATAGGGGGCTCGGCCTCGCGTTGGAGATAGGCCTTGTAGTCCTCAAAGACGGGCGACTGGCGGAAGGCGATCTCTTCGTCGAGGGCGCGGAACTCTTCATGATCGAGAGAAGCACCGGAGGATTTGGCGGGGGGAACAGGCGCGGGGGCGAGTTCTTCGTAGAGACGGACGGTCAAGGGGGCGGGTCCGGCGAGGGGCGAGGCAGTCTGGGGGGAGTTGGCGTGTGCGGTCTGGCTGCAGGCAATCTGGACTTGCGCGGTTTCGGCCGTAAACTCCTGGGGAGCGTTCCAAAGTTCGAGCTCGCCGAGCAGCTGCTGCTGGGCGGCGACGACGGCCTCGGCGTTGCGCAAAGCGACTTCGGCGGCGGCAGCGGCCTCTTCCATGGCGCGCTTGGCGTGATCGGCGAGGAAGGCGCGGTAGCTGGGGGTCTGGGCATAGCGCTCGGCCACTGCGGCGGCGATGGAGCTGCGCTTGGCAGAGCCTGATGCGCGGCTGCCCTCACCCTCGGCAGCGCTCTTGCCGCGGCGCTGGCGGTGCGCGGCAAGGCGGGCAGCGGCCTGGCGGCGGAGATCGGCGGCGGGTTCCGCCACGGTGAGGAGGAGGTTCGCCCCGTCGCCGGGAAGGAAGTCGAGTTGTGCTGCGCCTGTCATAGCTGCCTCGGTACCGTGGTGCGATGGTGCGATCTGAAATTCCACTCCGGCGGGAGAAATCGTTTAGCCTTGGACTGTGCCGTACGCCCGCAGCTCCGAGTCTTCCAGACCCCACACGGGCCGCGAGCCGGGACAACGCATGCTGCGGCGGCGCTTGGCTTTGGCTCGAGGGATCTGCCGTGACTTTCTTATAACTATCATGCTCTTCGAGGGCAGTCATCCGCATCTTCAGGCGCAGCAGATGACCACTCAGGCACCTCCTCCTCCGGGCGCGTCCCAGGGAAGTTCGTCCAGCGCTCCGCTTCCGGAGGATCCAGCGCAGGGAGTTTACCCCGTAGCGGTGCCGTTTGTGTCGGACGCGAATGAAGAGACGGTGACCATCGAGAGCGACGACCCGCAGACCTATCAGGACGGGGTATATACGCTGGACCGAAACGTGGTGATTGTGTGGGGGGAACGGCGCGCGCAGGCCGATCACATCGTCTATGACTCGAATACTGGGGAGGTTACGGCCACAGGGCATGTCCAGCTGACCGACAGCGGTCACAACGATGAGCGGATGCAGGCTTCGCACGCAACATTCAACCTGAAGACCCAAACCGGCCGCTTCTTCGACGTGACCGGCTCGGTGGGGATCAAGGTGGCCAAATCGACCCTGCATCCGGTGTACAGCAACGGCAACCCGTTTTTATTCACAGGGCGCATGGTAGTGAAAACGGGGCCGCGGGACTATGAGATCTACGACGGTACGCTGACCTCCTGCCAGTTGCCGAAACCGGATTGGCAGCTCTCAGGAGCGCACTTCTCGATCGACGAAGACAAGGCACGGGGGCGAAACTCGACCTTCCGCCTGCTGAATGTGCCGGTGCTCTTTCTGCCGTATGTAACGCACCCGGCGGATGCGGAGGAGCGGGAGTCGGGGCTGCTGATTCCGACCTTTGGGGAGTCGAGCACCAAGGGGATTGTGATCGGCGAACAGGTGTACCTGGCGCTGAATCGCTCGGCCGACCTGACGGTGGGCTCGGAATATTATTCGAGCATCGGGTTCGCGGAGAACGCGACGTTCCATTTTCGCGGGCCGGATACGGACTTTGCGACGGCACACTACGCGCAGGTGCTGGACCGCCGCGCACCCGCGGAGAACCAGGGAGGCGAGGAGTTTCTGTTGGCGGGACGCTACAACCTCTCCGGCCAGACGCGGCTCGCGACGAACATCGATTATCTCTCCAGCTACACATACCGGGAGGCGTTCTCGGACAGCTTCAACCTGGCGGTGACGTCGGACATCGTGTCGACGGCGTATCTGTCGCATGCCAGCGACGGGGTGGAGCTGGGCTTGCTGGCCGATCGCTATCAGGGAATCAAAAACATCGTGCAAGGGCAGCAGGTGCGGATCTTCCATGCGCCGACGCTCTCGTTTTTCAGCACCGACCATCGGCTGGGCAGCACGGGGCTCGAGCTGGAGCTGGATGCGACGGCCTCGGGGCTGAAGCGGTCGCAGCCGGGGCTGGTGACCGGAGGGGCCGTCGAGCGGTTCGACCTGCATCCGCAAGCCAGCTACCCGATCGCGCTGGCGCAGTGGCGCTTTCTTCCGGCGGTCGCGGGGCGCGAGACGATCTACAGCCGCTCGCGCCAGCTGGCCGCGCCAGGGTTGCCCGGAGGCGAGAGCGAGGCCGACCTGAACCGGCTCGATTTTGAGTTCAGCTTCGGCATCCGGCCGCCGGTGCTCGAGCGAACGTTTCAGCCGCATCACCTGCAGCGGCTGCTGGGGACGGAGTTCCGGCATACGATCGAGCCGGAGATCACGTACCGGCTGACGGACGGGGTGAACAACTTCTCGCACATTCTGCGCTTCGACGCGACGGACGTGGTCTCCAATACGGATGAGGTGGAATACGGGGTCACACAGCGGATCTACCGGCGCGGACCGAACTCGAGCGCGACGAACGGGAAGCCATGCCAGACCGAGGCAGTGCAGCGCGAGCCGGGCTTTGGCGCGAACGAAGAGGAAAATGAAGATCTGCCGGTTGCGGCGGTCAGCTCCACCGCGGGTGGTTGCGCCAACGAGGAGTTCATCTCCTGGCGGCTGACGCAGAAGTATTTCTTCGACCAGACGTTTGGGGGCGCGGTGGTCAACGGGCGGCGAAACATCTTTTCGACCACGCTCAACCTCTCCGGGGTGGCGTTTCTGACGGAGCCGCGGGCCATCTCGCCGCTGATCTCGCGTCTGCGCGTGCGCAGCTCGGCCCACACGGACTTCGAGTGGGACTTCGACTACGACACCGGCGCGAGCAAGTTCACCGGTAACAACGTCTACCTGGACGTACATCAGGGCAACGCCTTTACAGCCGTGAGCTACGCGCGGCTGGACGCTCCCGGGCGCTTCTTTACGCAAAGCCCGACACCGACCGCGACTGGGGGGACCACCGGTGTTACCTCATCGATCTCGGACTTCAACCAGTTGCGCTTTCTGGCGGGCTCGGGCAGTCCGACCAAGGCCGGGCTGTCGCTGGCCGGCAACGTGGGTCTGGACTTGAAGCACTTCTATGGGGCAACGATGCAGAGCACGAATGCGGCGGGCGCGACGATTCCGACCACGACCATTCCTGTTCCCTTGTTGCAATACGCTTCCATACAGGGCGCGTACAACTGGAACTGCTGCGGGCTGACGGTGGAGTATCGCAAGTTCGAGCTGGGCTCGGTGCGCAACGAGGGCACGTACCGGTTCAACTTCACGCTGGCGAATATCGGAGCGGCGGGCAATCTGCGGCGGGCGGAGCGGCTGTTCTAGGGACGGCTACAGACGAGGCTGAGTGCAATAATGTATCTGTGCGTCTCCTTTCCCAGGCTCTCTGTTCGATTCTGCTGGCGGCCTCCTTCGGCTGTAATGCCCAGGTTCCGGCCGCAGCCGGAACGTCTACTCCTGGTGCTGCGGGCGAGGCGCTCTCGCCGGACTTGACGCGGCGCGTCGAAGTTCTGATCCGCAAGCGGACCAGCATGCCGCCGAACATCATCATGCACATCGGCAACCGCAGCCACTCCGATATTCCAGGCTACGATCAGATCCTGGTCACGTTTACGCAGGATGGCAAAACGTCCAGTCCCGCCTTCTTTCTGATCTCAAAAGACGGCAAGACGGTGGCGCAGTTCAGCAAATTCGACATCAGCCAGGATCCAAAGACGGTGGTCTCCGGCGCAGGACGTCCGGCGCGCGGCGGTCCGGAAAGCGCTCCGGTCGAGATCGTCGGCTTTGACGACCTGGAGTGCCCGTTCTGCACGAAGATGCATGCCCAGCTGTTTCCGGCGCTGACCGAGCGCTACGGCAACAAGGTGCGCATCGTCTACCGCGACTTTCCGCTGTCGATTCACCCCTGGGCGATGCGCGCCGCGGTGGATGTGAACTGCGTAGCGGCCCAGAGCGGCCAGGCCTACTGGGAGATGGTCGACTCCATCCACGCGCACGCGAGCGATTACGGCGGGGCGGAGAAGAGCCTTGAAAAGGCCGATGCTTCGCTCGACCAGCTTGCGATCGATGAGGCGAAGAAGGATCACTTGAAGGTGGACACAATCGAGGCGTGTGTGAAGAAGCAGGACGAGAGCGCCATTCGCGCCTCGTTGAAGGTGGGCGAGGACCTGGGGATAGAAGCGACGCCGGTGCTGTTTATCAATGGCGAAAAGTTCGAGGGCGCGTATCCGGTAGAGGACGTGTTCCGCATGGTGGATAGCGCGCTGGTTGCCGCGGGACAGACGCCTCCGCCGCCGTATGTGTCTCCGGCCGGTGCTGCCGTGCCGGCGGCCACTGCTGCCGTTCCAGGGAAGTAGCCATGGTGGAGCCAAGACGCGAGATCGCCCGCAGGGAGGAGCGGCGGCAAGCTCTGGGACGCGAACGGCGCAGCCAGTTGCGGGGTCTGCTATGGATTGCGGCGGCGGTGCTGGTCTTTCTGCTGCTGCGCGCGCGGCCCTTGCAGTTGTTTCACCCGGGCTGGTGGCGGCTTTAGGGCATCTTGATGAAGCCGCTGATTGCAATCTTCGGAGCGACGGCTTCTGGCAAGACTGCTTTGTCGCTGGCGCTGGCACAGCGGTTTGGCGGCGAGATTCTCTCCTGCGATTCGGTGGCGGTCTATCGCGGCATGGAGCTTGGGACGGCTAAGCCGACAGCGGCGGAACGGGCTTTGGTGCCGCATCATTTGCTGGATCTATACGAACCGGATGAGGCGTGCACGGCGGGAGACTGGGCGCGGCAGGCGCGGGGTGTGCTCGACGAGCTTGCGGGGCGGGACCGGCTACCGATCCTCAGCGGAGGCACAGGGCTTTATCTGCGAGCGCTGCTCGATGGGCTGTTCGCGGGGGCGGCTCGCGACGAGGGCTTGCGGAAGTTGTTGCGGGGCCGGGCAGAATCTCGCGGGGTGGCGCCTCTGCATCGCACGCTGGCGCGGCTGGATGCGCGGGCGGCTGCGCGGATCCATGCGAACGATGTACCGAAGGTGATTCGCGCCATCGAGGTGTCGCTGGCCGCCCGCGCGCCGATGACGGAGCAGTGGGCGGCGGGGCGCGATCGCCTCACGGGATATTGGGTGCTGCGGCTGGGGCTTGATCCGGAACGGGCGCAGCTGGCGGCGCGGATCGATGCGCGGGCGCGGAGAATGTTTGAGGCCGGGCTGGTGGAGGAGACGCGCGGGTTGATCGAGCGTTTTGGACCCGAATGCCGGGCGCTCGGTGCGCTCGGCTATGCACAGGCGGCGGCGGTGCTCCGGGGAGAGAGTTCGGAGGAAGAAGCGATTGTGACGGCGCAAGGAGGGCATCGACGCTATGCCAAACGGCAGCGGACATGGTTCCGGCAGGAGGCGGAGCTGCACGAAGTTTTTTTTCTAAAGGGAATGGGGGATGCTGCCGATATACAGAGAGAAGCGGGGCGTCTGGTGGAGCATCACCTGACGGAGTGTCACGCGAAAAAGGACTAGAATTTTGCCATGGCCACGGTAACCCTACCCGACGTTCTCTCCCATTCTGCAAACCCGGCAATCCGTCCCCAGCTTGCGCATTTGACGGCGCAGCTCGACGAGTTGAAGCGCGCGGGGACGTACTTCCGGCTGCGGGAGCTTGAGGACGCGCAGGCTCCGGTGTGCACCTACGACGGACGCAAGGTGATCAACCTGGCGAGCAACAACTACCTGGGCCTGTGCAATCACCCGAAGCTTGCCGAAGCCGCAGTCCGTGCGATCCGCGAGCATGGCGTGGGGTCGGGTGCGGTGCGGACGATCGCGGGCACGATGCGCCTTCACATCGAGCTGGAGGAGAAGATCGCCCGGTTCAAGAATGTCGAGGCGTGTGTCGTCTTTCAGTCGGGCTTTACGGCGAATGCGGGTACGGTCGGATCGATCCTGGGCAAGGAAGATTTCATCCTGTCCGACGAGCTGAACCATGCGTCGATCATCGACGGGGCGCGGCTGTCGCGGGCCAAAATCAAGGTGTTCCGGCATAAAGATGTGGCGCATTGTGAGGAGCTGCTGCGTGAGATCGAGCACGAGCCGGGCCGTAAATTGATCATCACCGATGGTGTGTTTTCCATGGATGGCGACATCGGACCGGTGGACCGGCTGGCCGCGCTCGCGGAGACGTACGGAGCCATCATGATGGTGGATGACGCGCATGCTTCGGGGGTGCTGGGACGCAATGGGCGCGGCTCGGTGGATCACTTCGGCGTGCATGGCAAGGTGGATGTGCAGGTAGGGACGCTATCCAAGGCGATCGGCGCCCTGGGCGGGTACGTCTGCGGCTCGCGCGACCTGATCGATTACCTCTACCATCGGGCGCGGCCGTTCCTGTTTTCTACGTCGCATCCGCCGTCGGTGGCCGCCACCTGCATCGCCGCATTCGACATCCTCGAGAACGAGCCGGAGCGCATTGAGCGGCTATGGGACAACACGCGCTACTTTAAGCAGCAATTGGAGCATGCGGGCTTCGACGTTGGCGGGCGCTCGACGCCGGCAAGCGAAACGCCGATCCTTCCCATCCTGATCGGAGACGGGCGGACGACGATGGAGTTCTCGCGCGCGCTGTTTGCACAGGGACTGATGGCGACCGGGATCGCCTTCCCGACGGTGCCCGAGGGCAAGGCGCGGGTGCGGACGATCATGACCAGCGAGCATACGCGTGGACAGCTGGACCAGGCGCTTGAGATTCTGACGGGAACGGCCAAGAAGATGGACGTGCTTTGAGCAGACTTCCTATGGCGCGCAGGCAAGAGGATCCCATGCGGGGTGGGACGTAAGTGACTCCATCGCCTCACGATACACTCGGAATCGCATGAACTTTCCCCGCTATCCCAGGATACCGAGCTTCCGCGTGCGGGGTCCGCAACGTCTGGCCGGGCTCCTGCTATTAATCTTTCTGGGGGAGTGCCTCTGGGTGATGCGTCATCAGACCGTCACCAGCGCGGACTACCGTTATGCGCGCTGCGGACGCGAGATGTGGGAGCGGCCCTCGCCGCTGGCCGGTTACTTCACCACCTGCGGCAATCTCCACGGCGATGGCGTCCTCGCCTACCGCATCGCCGGCTTCCCGCTCACCGCGCAACGCCTGCTGCTGCTGGCCACGGATAAGCTGCGCAAGCCCGCCGACCGGCTCTATGCGCAGGGAACGCTGAATGGCTCCACCTGGGAGGCGCGCCATGAAATCTCGTATGTCAAGTACCTGATGCATGTGCCGTTTGTACTGTTCGCCGTGTGGCTGGGCGGCGGGCTTTGGTGGGTGGCGCGTCGGCTGTTTGGCGATGAAGGCGGCTTCCTGGCGCTTGCTCTCTATGTCTTCTGCCCGCAGGTGGTTCGCAGCGCGGTCGTGCCCAACAATGAGGTTTTGGCCATGTGGGGTTTGTATGGACTCGTGTATACGGCGATCGGAGTCGCCCATGCGATGCAGGGTCCGAGCCGCAAGTGGAAGCCGCGCATCGTGCTGCTTACGCTTGCGCTGGGCCTAACCGCGGCCGCGCATTTGCTCGCCGCCATCCTTGGATTTGTCGTTTCGCTGGGCTTTATGCTGTACCTGGCCGAGCGCCGGCGCTCGGCCGTGCTGCTGGTGCTCACCTATGCGGCTTTCGGAGGGCTGATCCTGGACTTCGCCTGCTTCAGCTTTCGACCCGCGGCGTTCACCTACGTGGTTACGGGAGGCGCCGCGCGCTTCTGGTTTTCGCTCGAGGGAGTGAAGGCGTTTGCGGCGGACCAGACGGCGTGGCCCACGCTGCTTGCGCTCGGCGTGGCTTTGCTGCTCTTCTTCATCTTCCGCCGCAGCCGTTATTTCGGCAATACAGCGCCGCTTCTCACGTTGCTGCTTACATGTTTTTTGGTCAGCACGCAGGTCTTCTCTTCCCCTGTGACCTGGGCTTTGCCGTTTCTATTTACGTTTATCGGGGGAGTCTTTGCGGATGCATTCGAGACACGGTACCGAAAGCTGTTTCTCGCCACCGGCTCGCTGCTGCTGTTCTCGGAGGCGATCGCCTGTCTGGCGGCGCTGCCTGTGCTGGCGCATGGATAGGACGCGCACTTTGGTACCCTTTGTCGCTGGGTACACAAGGCAGGTAAAACCGGTTGCTTACGTCCGGGAGCAAGCTGGATTGCACTAAAGTGATGCAAAATCGCAGAAAGTGCTAATGCTTTTGGCATCCATGTCCGATATCAATGAGAAGAGAGCAGGTTTAGAGAGAAGCGATGATGAGTGGAAACGTGCACAGGCTGTTCACATTGTCGGTATTGGGTCTGGTTGTCTTTGTAAGCGGCTGCCGTCCGAAGCGCAAGACGCGCTCTGCGCCGAAATCGGAGGAGTACGCCGACAAGCTCAAACCCATCGTCGAATCCAAGCATCTTCAGGTGCTGCACTGGCCCAATTTTTCGGATTACGAACCGCTGGTGCAGACCTTCTACGACGACCGCAATTACGAGGTCGCCTGGGTGGACGGCAACAAACCGACCGCGCAGGCGACGGCATTCATCGAGGCTTTCCGCGACGCCGACAGGAAAGGACTCAATCCAGAGGACTACAACGCCTCACGCTGGGCGGACCTGACGCAGAAGCTGGCAGGCAAGAAGGATGACGACGTTGCAGCCTTCGACGCGGCCATGACGGTGAGCGTAATGCGTTACATCTCCGACCTGCGACTGGGCCGGGTCAATCCGACCCACTTCAACTTCGACATTCACACCACGGACAAGAAGTACGATTTGCCTGAGTTCGTCTCCGACAATGCCGTGGATGCCGACGATATTCCGAAGCTGATTCATACAGTCGAGCCGGACTCCGAGCAGTATCGCAAAACAGAAGACGCGCTGGCTCATTACCTCGATTTAGCCAAGGAGCAGGCCTCTTCTCCGCAGCTTGCACAACCGCTGCCGACTGTCACCAAGCCCATCGCACCCGGGGGCAGTTATCCGGCGGCCGAGGCGCTCGAAGCTCGCCTGCAGCTTGAGGGCGATCTGTCTGGGCAGGCGGATGCCACGGCTCCAGCCGCCGCCGGCAAAGCCGCAAATTCCTCCTCAGCTATACGCTCGGGTTCAACCGCCTATACCGCCGAGCTCTCCGGCGGCGTTAAGTCTTTCCAAAGCCGGCATGGTCTTACTCCCGACGGCAAGCTCACGCCACAGACGGTAGCAGCTTTGAATGTTCCGCTCAGCGCGCGCGTGCAGCAGCTGGACGACTCGCTCGAGCGGTGGCGCTGGCTTCCCGACGATTATGTCCATGCGCCCTTGGTCGTGAACCTGCCCGAGTTCGTCCTGCGCGGCTTTAAGCCCGATCGCACTCTCGACTTCACCATGAAGGTGGTCGTCGGCAAGGTTATCGGCGACCACAATACGCCGGTTTTCACCCACATGATGAAATACCTCATCTTCCGGCCGTTTTGGAACGTTCCCGTCAGCATTGTCAAGAAGGAACTGACCTCGCATATCGAGAAGTCAGGCGTCGGCTACCTGGCCTCGAAGAACTTCGAGACTGTCGACAGCAGCGGGAAGCAGGTGGAGGCCACGGCAGCCCAAGTGGAGCATGGAGGGGTCAACGTGCGTGAAAAGCCCGGCCCAAAGAACTCTCTCGGGCTGGTCAAATTCATGTTCCCCAATGATTACGACATCTATCTGCACTCCACGCCGCAGCCCGAGCTTTTTTCTCGAAGCCGCCGTGATTTCTCCCATGGCTGCGTTCGCGTGCAGCATCCGGACGAGCTCGCCGTCTGGGTGCTTAACCGCGGCGGAGTAACCGATGGCGCCGACGGTGCCTGGGACCTGCAAAAAGTGCAGGATGCCATGAACAGCGGGCCCGACAACCACACGGTCAGTCTGAAACAACCGATCCCCATCGTCATCTTCTATCTCACGGCCCACGTCGGCGACGATGGCCGTGTCGACTTTTTCGACGACATCTACGGCTACGACAAGCAGCTGAATGATGTGCTGGCAAAAGGAATGCCCTACCCGGCTACCCAGCAAAAGGTGGATCCGCACGCCATCGGAACGCCCGGAGATACCACTTAATGGGGATGGACAAATGCGCTCACAGGCCAAGATTACAATCGAGCGATGGTTGTCGCACCCGAGCACGGGCTGCCGCCGGAACAGGCCTCCGCCTTTCGGCATCTGCTGGAGCGCTGGTATCGCGAGCACGCACGCCGGCTGCCGTGGCGCGAGAACCGAGACCCTTACCGGACCTGGGTCTCCGAAGTGATGCTGCAACAGACGCGCGTGGCCGCGGTTCTCGATCATTACGCGCGGTTTCTGCGTTTGTTCCCGACGATCATCGCCCTGGCGCTCGCGCCTGAACGCGAAGTGCTGGCTGCCTGGTCTGGTCTCGGGTACTACCGGCGCGCACGCATGCTGCACAAGGCGGCGCAGTTTCTCATGAAGGAGCGTGGAGGCCAGATTCCGGAGACCTCCGCCGAGCTTAAAACACTGCCCGGCATCGGCGACTACACCTGCGCGGCCATCGCCAGCATCGCCTTTGGTGAGAGCATGGCCGTTGTCGACGGCAACGTGGAGCGCGTGTTGCTGCGGGTGACTGGCTATCCTTCCACTCCGGCCACCGCCGCCCGAAGCTTCGTATGCGCACAGGCGGCGGCGCTTGTTCCCGCAAAGCAGATGACGGACCAGGTCAACGCGGCGGGGGATCACAACCAGGCCATGATGGAGCTTGGAGCGACCGTCTGCCTGCCGCGCGCGCCACTCTGCCTGCAGTGTCCGGTCTTTGAGCTGTGCCGGACTCGTGGTGAGCATCCTACTCAGTCCCGGGCCAAGCAGAAGAGCCGCCCCGCCGCTTTTTTGCTGGCGACCCGCAAACAAGGCACGGCCACCCAGGTCTTGCTGGAGCGACGGAGTGACGAGCTGAGCCTGATGCCCGGCATGCTCGAGCTGCCGCCGTTGCCGCTCGACGCGGTTGCCGCCCGCGAGCCGATCCTGCGCCTGCGCCATGCGATCACGAACACCAACTATTACGTGGAGGTGTATGCCCAGGGAGGCGTGAAAGACCGCGCTCTCCGAACAAGCATTCCAGCTTCCGAGGACGACCTCTTCTGGGAGCCGATTGCCCGGCTCAGCGAACTCCCCCTTACCGGACTTGCGCGCAAGATTCTGCAACGAGTCGACCTGCTGTCGGTCAGCGGCCCTGAGACACCGAAGAGGTTATACCCGCAAAATTCACGCTCGGCGTGACACACATGCGCATCTCATAGTCAAGTAGCTAGGAGGAGCAACTATGGATCGCAGCGCAAGCGCAGTGTGGCACGGCGGCTTGAAGGATGGCAAAGGTACCCTGTCCACTCAAAGCAGCACCCTTAAGGACGCGCAGTACAGCTTCAGCACACGCTTTGAAAACGGCACAGGAACCAATCCTGAGGAGCTGATTGCGGCGGCGCACGCCGGCTGCTTCACGATGGCACTGAGCGGACAACTGTCCTCTGCCGAGTTGACTCCGGACACACTCGAGACGACCGCGGCCGTCACCATGGAGAAGACCGACGATGGGCCGACCATCACGAAAATTCATCTCACCACGCGCGCCAAGGTGCCCAACGCTGAGAAGGAGAAGTTTGATGAACTGGCCAAGAAGGCCAAGGAAGGCTGCCCCATCTCGCGCCTGTTGAAAGCCGCCGAAATCACCTTGGACGCACAGTTGGTGTGAGCAGGACCGCTCCATCGTGGCCCATTGCTGGAACTTGTACAATCTTCTTGCGTTTGTTATCCCAGGCTGGTCTCGCATGAGAGGACGCCCTTGCTGAGAAAGACCATGATGCGCAAATATGTTCTGCCTTTGCTCACTTCAGGCGTAGCTCTTCCACTTGCCGCGTTTCTCCCGGGATGTCACGCTGACAGGCAGTCCGCGGGCGACCGGGAGAACGTTCATATTGCAACCCCGTTCGGCGGTGTATCGGTTAAGACCAATGAGGCCACCGTCGAAGGCAGTGTCGGTCTCTCCGTCTACCCGGGCGCGACCCTGATCCGTAAAGATCGAGACGACGGAGCTGCCGACGTCAATATGAGCTTTGGAGCCTTTCATTTAGGCGTCAAGGCGCTCAGCTATCGCAGCGCCGATTCGCCCGAGCAGGTGATTCGCTTCTACCGGAAAGACATGGCACGGTACGGAGCGGTGATTCTCTGCCAAGGCGATCACCCCGTCGGTCAGCCGGACCACACCCAAGATGGCCTTACCTGCGATGACAGGAAGGGTGGAAAAGTGCATGTAGATACCGACGACGCCAAGCAGGAGCTGAAAGCGGGATCACGCCTACATCAGCATATTGTCTCCATGGATCCCGAAGGCTCTGGAACCAAGATTGCCCTGGTCGCTTTGGATCTGCCTGGGAAGACAAGCGGGACCGAAGGCGGCGGCCAGTAGCGCCGAGCGCATTTCGTGCTAACTGAAGGCAGGCCCTCTACAATGAAGGGATGGACTGCTGCCATCGCTGTCATGCCGAGCTCCCTGGCCAGGCGAGCCGCTCAACACGGAGCGGCGAGGATGGATTGCTCTTCTGCCCGTATTGCGGCGCCCCCCAACTCCGCCTGCCTGAGCACCTGCGCATGGAGCCGAACGTTGAGCCGGGTGATACCACGACCGGAAGTCTGCCTCCACCGCGCCCAGCCGGTTTCCCTGCTCACCGCATCGATTGGCACGCGGCGCTGCGGTCCTCGGCCATCGTTGCTCTGGTCAGTGCCGGGCTTGGCGTAGCTAGCCTGCACTTCCCTTTTCTCTCGCTCGCCTACTTCGTGTGGACGATCGGCGGGGCGATCGTAGCCCTCGGTCTCTATGCCCGGCAGCGCCCGCAGGCACGGATGGACACGGGTGTCGGCTTGCGCATCGGCAGCGTTACCGGCTTACTGATGATCGCTTTTCTGGGCGTCGCCTTTACCCTTACCGGCCTGATAACGCGCTTCGGAACGCATGGAATGGCCGGCTTTGACGGGCAGCTTGCGCAGGAGATGGCGCTGCTTGAGCAGCAGATGAAGCTGTCCGTTGCCCAGCAGCACCCACCTCCGGAGACCGAGCAAAAGCTGGGCGAGTTCGTCGATTTTCTGAATACGCCCGAGGCGCGGACCGGCATCATGCTCAGCGGGATTGGCCTCCAGGCGGGTCTGATTCTGCTGGTCGCGACCGGCGGCGGAGGCTTTGCGGGAATGCTACGCAGGCCCGGCTCGCTGCGGCGCAATCTCCGCGAAGGCGAGTAGCCGCCCGGAATGGGAAGCCGTGCCGACTGCTATCATGGCAGTCGGAAGCATGGAGCGTATGAGCGAAGAGGCATCCCGGAAACAACCCAATCTGCGCGTCAAAGGGCGCCTGATGTCCGCCTCCGAGATCGAGCGGACTCTGGTCCGGCTTGCGCATGAGATCGTCGAGAAGAATGAGGGCGCGCAGAATCTGGGGCTGATCGGCATCAAGCGGCGGGGGGTTCCGCTGGCCCAGCGGTTGGCAGTTCTAATTGAGACGATCGAGAAGCATCCGGTCGAGACCGGCGTGCTGGACATCAGCTTTTACCGCGACGACCTGACGACCTCCGGGCCGCGGCCTACCGTCAACAAGAGCGACATCGGCTTCGACGTCAACGGCCGCGACATCGTGCTGATGGATGACGTGCTGTATACGGGACGCACCATTCGCGCGGCGCTCGATGCGCTCTTCGATCATGGCCGGCCCAAAAGCGTTCAGCTGCTGGTCCTCATCGACCGCGGCCACCGCGAGCTGCCCATCCAGGCCACCTTCACCGGCCGCAACATTCCTACCTCGTCGCGCGAGATCATTGAGGTCAAGCTGCGCGAGGTCGACAGCGACGAGCAGGTGCTGCTGGTGGAACTCACGGACTGATGATCGCTCATTCCGGCGTACCGGGCTCGCTGATCACCGTGGACGGGTTGCCCGTTGAGGAGATCGCCGGCATTTTTAGTCTGGCGGATCGTCTCGAAGGCCTCTCCCCTGCTGCGAAAAATAAAATCCTTGCCGGCCGCCGAGTCGCCCTGCTGTTCTATGAGTCGAGCACACGGACGCGCACCTCCTTTGAGCTGGCCGCGAAGTCTCTCGGCGCCATCACCACGCTTGTCAGCGATAAATCTTCGTCCATCGAAAAAGGCGAAAGCCTCAAGGATACCGGCCTCACCCTGCGTGCGCTGGGGGCTGAATGCATCATCTTGCGCCATCCTTCGAGCGGCGCGCCGTTTGTCCTCGAACGCGCCTGCGGGCTGCCGATACTCAATGCTGGGGACGGGATGCACCAGCATCCGTCGCAGGCCCTGCTTGACCTCCGCACGATTCTGCAGCGATTGCATCTGGCCGGCAAGCCCGTGGATGCATGTCTGCTCGCGCGAGTGACCATCGCCATTACCGGAGATATTCGCCATAGCCGCGTCGCGCGCTCGAACGGCATGCTGCTGCCGCGGCTTGGAGCGAAGGTGCTGCTGTGCGGGCCGGCGGAGCTGCTGCCCGAGGAGGCCCTCAGCCTTGGCCCGGGGGTGGAGATCGTCCGCGACTTTGCATCCGCGCTCGCCCGTGCGCAGGTGGTCATGATGTTACGTATCCAGCGCGAGCGCTTCGCCGGACTGGATCTCGACTTGGCCTCGTACATCGACCAATACCAGCTCACCGAGGAACGCCTGAGACGCCTCGCTCCCGATGCCCTCGTCCTGCATCCCGGGCCCATGATCCGCGGCCTCGAGATTCAGGGCGAGGTCGCCGACGGACCGCAATCCGCCATCGAGCAGCAGGTGAGCAATGGTCGTGCCATCCGCGAGGCGCTGCTGGTGCGCGCCCTGGGAATCCAGCCTTGAGCTCTTGGAATCCAGCCTTGAGCTCTTCGCATCCAGCCTTGAGCGATCTCCTGATTGCTGGCGGCCACGTGGTCGACCCCGCCTCCGGCCTGGACCAGGTGCGCGATATTTTGGTTCACGATGGCCTGATTGCCGCCGTCGACAAACCGGGCGCGTTCGCTCAGGTGCGCGACACGCAGATCCACGACGCCACCGGCCTGATCGTCGCCCCGGGCCTGATCGATATTCATGTCCATCTCCGCGAACCGGGGCAGACCTATAAAGAGACCATTGCTACCGGCACCCGCGCCGCTGCCGCCGGGGGCTTTACCTCCGTGGTGGCCATGCCCAATACGCTTCCGGTCAACGATCGTGCGTCCACGCTGAGCTGGATGCTCGATCCCGCCCGCCAACCCGCGGTGCGGCTCTTCGCCATGCCCGCCGCTACCCTCGGCAGCCTCGGCGAGGAACTCACAGAGTTTGAGACCCTGGCCGCCCTGGGAGCGGTCGGCTTCACTGACGATGGCAAGCCCATCCTCGACTCTGCGAGGATGCGGGCCGCGCTGCTTCGCGCCGGACTCCTCGGTCTCCCCATCTCACAGCACGCCGAGGACCCGCGTCTCTCGAATGGCGCAATCATGAACGCCGGCCCCATGGCTTTTCGGCTGGGGCTGCGCGGTTATCCTGCCGAGGCGGAGGCAAGCATCGTCGAACGCGATCTCCAGCTCGTCCGCAATATTCTCGCCACCGAAGGCGTCCGCGCCCACCTGCACGTGCAGCATGTTTCGACTGCCCTCGCTCTCGAAGCCATTCGCCGGGCCAAAGCCGAAGGCCTGCACATTACCTGCGAGGTCGCCCCGCATCACTTTACCCTCACCGATGAGGCCATCGCCCGCTTCGACACGAACGCCAAGATGAACCCGCCGCTGCGCTCGGAGGCCGACCGCCAGGCCCTCATCCGAGGACTGTGCGACGGCACGGTCGACTGCCTTGCGACCGATCACGCTCCGCACGCGCGTCACGAAAAGGAGGTCGAGTTCGAGCGCGCGCCCAACGGCATCACCGGCCTTGAGACCGCGCTCGGGCTGGCGCTCCGTGTGTTGCACCGCGAACACCGGGTTCCGCTTTCCCGGATCATCGCGTTGATGAGCGCCAACCCTGCCAAGATCGTTCATTTGCCACAGGCCGGAAGCCTGGCCCCGGGAGCATGGGCCGACCTGACCCTCTTCGACCCTGCCGCCGAGTGGACCTTCGACGCCTCTGCCGCGCGCTCCCGCTCACGCAACACTCCCTTCGACGGCACATTCATGCTCGGCAAAGTACAAGCGGCCTTTGTGGCTGGAAAGAGGGTTTATCCTGCTGCGCCAGGCTAGTACCAGACGAGGAGTGCGGATTTAGGGGCGGTAGCATCCTGTAAAACTCCTGATCGACACACACCTCCTCATCTGGGCTGAGCTGCGAGCAAACGTGAAGTTCCTCGGCGGCAAGCGTGGTGAACGATGCGGGGAATGAAGTCCTAATCTCAGCAGCTTCAGCTTGTAAAACTGCAGCCAAAGTATGTCTTGGAAAGCTGCCCTGGAGCGGAGGAATGGGAACGCGACTTTACGCTGCTTATTCCTCGCGTAGGGGATCGTTTCCTGCGGATCGAACCGGAGATCGCCTTGCGTGCTGGACGACTCCGCGGCACCCCTCGTGACCTCTTCGATCGCATGATCGCCGCCCAGGCCCTTCATCTCGACCGACCAGTCATCAGCGCAAAATCCCAAGCTGGACAGCCTCGGAGTCCGGCGCATTAGATAGACCTCCGCGCCAGAACCTTGCCACCCTTCGCCATGTGACCCAGTTTCCTCCTGCTTTTCCGGTATCAGGTTACTGCGATGAGATAGACGGGGTAGGCCTGACGTCGTTATGATCAGGTGCCCGGAGAGCAATGTATTGAAGCTCCTTTTTCTTCTTTCTATGACGATCGGCTGGCTTTCCTGCTTCGCTCAGGAGTCCTTAATCGGCGGATGGCGGATGCAGGATGTCGTCAAGGTGAGCGCGCCGGCGAGCACAGTCGCGGGACCTAACTATTCCACAGCTGGATGGTACCAGGCGACCGTACCCGGCACGGTGCTGACGACGCTGGTCGATCATAAGATCTATCCGGAGCCGCTCTATGGCGAGAATATGCGCGCCATTCCTGAAAGTCTGAATAAGACGAGTTACTGGTTCCGGACTACCCTGACTATTCCTGCAAGTTACCGGGGCCGGCGTACGTGGCTGCACTTCGGCGGTATCAACTATTCGGCAGAGATCTGGGTCAACAGCAGGCAGATCGGCAGCATGCGCGGCGCCTTTCTCCGCGGCGACTTCGACATCACTGACGTTGTCAAGCCGAACACCCAAGCTGTCGTAGCCGTTCTTGTCCATCCGGAACCGCACCCCGGTGTTCCGCATGAGCACACCGTCAAGCTCGGCATGGGACGTAACGGCGGTGAAACGGCGATCGACGGTCCTACCTTCCTCTCCACCATTGGCTGGGATTGGATGCCTGCGGTGCGGGACCGCGACACCGGCATCTGGCTTCCGGTGACACTCTCGGCGACTGGACCGGTGGTGCTGCGCAATCCTGATGTAACGAGCGTACTCTCGCCGGACCACGGCAGCGCCGATCTTGCCTTTTCGACTAGCCTTGAGAATCGCACGGCAAGCATTGTCACCGGAACATTGATTGGCGTCATTACGGGAGACGGCCGCGAAGTCGACTTTACAAAGGAAATTACGATTGGTTCAAATACGAAGAGTGTGACTTCTCTTACTGCTGCCTCGACACCCGCGCTGCACATCCTGAACCCCAAACTGTGGTGGCCGAATGGATATGGCGACCCCAATCTCTACACGCTTTCGGTGCGCTTTGAGACAGCCTCTGGTACATCCGACAAGCAGATGTTCCACTTCGGCATTCGCACGGTGGACTATGAGGTTCCTGACTCCGAGAACCTGACCATCGTGGTCAATGGCGTCAAGGTGATGGTGCGCGGAGGCGACTGGGGCATGGATGAAGCCATGAAACGTATCCCCTACGATCGTCTGGACGCGCAGTTTCACATGCATGCGCTGGCTCACCTCAATATGATTCGCAACTGGGTTGGACAAAGTACCAGCCCTGACTTCTACGATCTTGCGGATAAGTACGGAATCCTACTGTGGGATGAATTCTTTCAGCCAAATCCCAGCGACGGACCCAATGTTACGGATATTCCAACGTATCTGGCGAATGTTACGGACAAGGTGCTTCGCTTCCGCACTCATCCGTCCATCGTCGTGTGGTGCGCCCGCAATGAAGGCAAGCCGCCAGAGCAGCTGGATCAAGCGCTCGCAACCTTGATGGCGAACCTTGATCCTAGGCGGCTTTACCAGTCGAGTTCTACGGACGGCCGCGGCGTATCATCGCATGGTCCATATTATTGGAGAGCTCCAAACCTTTTCTATCCATTTAACGAAGCATTCAAAACAGAGATCGGTTCAGTCTCGATCCCGACGCTTGAATCCATCCAGGGCATGATGCCCGAGAAAGACTGGGAGTCCATCAACGACGATTGGGCCGAGCATGACATGGCTGCCGGGGCGCAACGCGGCAATGAGTATCCGTTTGTTCTAGCCCGGCGTTATGGACGGATCCGCAACCTTGCGGATTTTGTGCGGAAAGGCCAGATGGCGAATTACGAAGCCTTTCGCGCCATGTATGAAAGCCGTAATTCCAAGATGTTCCGGGAGACGACAGGCATTCTCACCTGGATGAGCCATCCCGCGCAGCCAAGCTTTGTCTGGCAGTTGTACCACTACGACCTAGAGCCTAACTCTGCTTTGTACGCAACGCAAAAGGCCGCGGAGAGCGTGCATGTGCAGTTGAATGAGGCCGACCATAACGTCGAAGTAGTGAACAATCTGGGCCAAGCCTTGCAGAACGTGAAGCTGACGCAGAGCATCTATCGTTTTGACGGAACCCTGGACAAGCAGCAAACCATGTCGATCGACTCCATTGCGGCAAGCACAACCAAAAAGATTGTTTTCTTCGAGGTCAATTCCAATATTTCCGAGATATATTTCATTAAACTCGATCTAACGGACGCGACCGGCAAACTGCTTTCTACCAACTTCTACTGGCAAGCCGTGGCGCAGGATAACTATGCTGAACTGACAGATCTTCCTACGGTGACGCTTGCCGTTCAAGCTCAATCGCATGTGATTGGAGACAAGACAATCTTCGACGTCACAGTGAAAAATCCTACGCCTAACATCGCACTGATGACTCACCTTCAACTTCACCAGAAAGGAAGCGGCCGGCGTGTGCTGCCGGTTTTTTATTCGGACAATTACCTGTCGCTTGCTCCGGGCGAGAGTCGCGCTCTTACGATCGAGGCGGCCACGAAAGATCTATCAGGGGAGGCCGCTTTGCTGGTGGATGGATACAACATAAACGTAACGCCAGTCGATGGTCCGATTGCCGTCAGGTTGAATGAAAACGCTCAGCCGCTGCACTGGCCTGCGTCGAACCTTGTTCCGGCTGCTTCCACATCCGGTCGATAGTGGACCGACAAGCAGGAGCTGCGACGCACTTATCAGTCCCAAGCGGCTGATCCTGACGAAGTTCCGCGGAAAGTCCTCTGGTTTCCCGTTCAGGCCCGTCGCCGGGTATTCTAGTGACAGATCCCCGGAGACGGAATTTATGTTTGTCGATGAAACGGCCATCTCTCCCTCGGAGCTTGTCGCGCTTGAAGAGCGCTACGGCGCGCACAACTATCATCCGCTGGATGTGGTGATCGAGCGCGCGTCAGGCGCGTGGGTGTACGACGTCGAGGGGCGGCGTTACCTGGATTTTCTGGCGGCTTACTCGGCGGTGAACCAAGGCCATTGCCATCCGGCGATCCTAAGAGCGATGACCGAGCAGGCGAAGCGGGTGACGTTGACCTCGCGGGCGTTCCGCAACGATCAGTTGCCGCTGCTCTACCGGGATTTGCACGACATCACCGGCTTCGAGATGGCCCTGCCGATGAACTCCGGCGTGGAGGCTGTCGAGACGGCGCTGAAGGCGGCGCGCAAGTGGGGCGAGACGGTGAAAGGCGTGACGGCCGGCCAGGGTGAAATTCTAGTGGCCTCAAACAACTTCCATGGCCGGACAATCTCGGTGGTGGGCTTCTCTTCAGAGGCGCAATACCGGACCGGCTTCGGACCCTTCCCCGCCGGGTTTCGGCAGGTGGCGTTCGGCGATGCGGAGGCGCTGCGGGCCGCAATCACCCCGCACACCGTGGCGTTTCTGGTCGAGCCGATTCAAGGCGAGGCCGGAATTATCGTTCCGCCGGCGGGATATCTACGGGAGGCGGCGAAGCTTTGCCGCGAGCACAACGTGCTGCTGATGTGCGATGAGATCCAGTCCGGGTTGGGACGCACGGGCAAGCTGTTCGCGTTTGACTACGACGGTATCCGGCCGGATGTATGCATCCTGGGCAAGGCGCTCTCAGGGGGCTTTTACCCGGTGTCGGCGGTGCTGGCGTCGCGGGAGGTGCTGTGCGTCTTCCGGCCCGGCGATCATGGCAGCACGTTTGGCGGCAATCCGCTGGCCTGCGCGATAGCCCGGGCGGCGCTGCGGGTGGTGCTCGAGGAGCAGCTTCCGGAGCGCTCGGCGGAGCTGGGCGCGTATGCGCTCGAGCGGCTGCGCGGCATGAAGCATGCCGTGATCGCGGAGGTACGCGGCAAGGGGCTGTGGATCGGGATCGAGCTGACCGTGCCGGCACGGCCCATCTGCGAGGCATTGCAGCGGCGAGGGCTGTTGTGCAAAGAGACGCATGATACGGTGATCCGGCTGGCGCCCCCGCTGATGATCAGCCGGGAGGACCTGGCGTGGGGAATCGACCAGATCGACGCGGTGCTGGAGCAAATTTCAGCCGGGCGCTGAACGGCGGCAGGATGGCAGGGCTTCCTTCTTCGCTGGCTGAAACGACTCCGGGGCGGCGACGGTTGACCGGGGCCGGCTTTGTGGCGACGGCATCACTGCTCGCCGCCGTCGCGGCGCTCCGGATGGGGCACATCTTCGACCAGGCGGATACGACGCATTACCTGAACCTAGCCGCGGGCCGGCCGGCGCTGCTGCCGTTTGCGTCGCGCCAGCTGGGTCCGCTGCTGGTGCGGGGCCTGGTCAGGCTGACGCATCTCTCTTTAGAGCAGGCGTTTTTCGTCGAAGGGACACTGGCGCTGCTGTTTTTTACAGGGACAGTAGCGTTTCTGTTGGTGCGCTCGCGCAGCCCGAAGTGGATCGTGCCGGCGCTAGCGGGCATGTTTTTTTGGACGCTGGTGTACAACGGCCTGGTGCTGCCGGACCTGTTCTATGCGGCGCTGTTATGCGGGTTCCTGCTGCTGCTTCGGCGGCGGCAGATGCTCGCGGCAGGGTGCATGATGTTTCTTCTGGCGCTGGCGCGGGAATCGACCCTGCTGACGCTGATGTGCCTGCTGGCGGCGGGCTGGCGGCGGCTGCGTTGGCACGAGGCGGCAGTGGCGGTCGTTGGGACTGGGGCCGGCATTGAGCTGGCAAAGCATCTGGCGGCCAATGCGCTGCCGAACACGGAGGGCATTTCGCCAGCGCTTTACCTGATTGCGAAGATGCCGTGGAATCTGCTCAAGAACTTCTTCGGCATCGTCCCGTGGGCGAACGTGTACCGGTCGTGCGAGGTGCCGCGCTGGCAGATGCCGCTCCATCTCGGCCCGCTGACGGCGGTTGGCGTGTGCCGCTTCGGCTGGCGCTATCCGGTGTGGCTGCTCTTTCAGGCGATGGCTGTATTCGGTTTGCTGCCGCTGCTGCTGGTAAAGCTGCGCCGGGTCCGGATGCCCGCAAGCGAGAGCCGCGACGAGGTGCTGCTGCGATTTTGCGTGATCTACGGAGTGATCTCGTTTGTGATGGCGGGGCTGCTGGGCGAGGCGTTTGGCAGGCTGTTTGGGTATAGCTGGCCGCTGTTTCTGGTGGCCCTGCCCATGCTGCTGGGGGAGTCGGGAGCGAACTTTAAGAGCATGCGGGCAGCGATCCTCTTTTTGCTGCTGCATCTTTCGCTGACGTGGCTGAATGCGCAGCTGCACCAGCCGCTGCTGGTGGTGCCGGCGCTGGTGCTGTATGGGCTCGGCTGGTGGCTGCTCCAGATGAGCTGGCGCAGCGGACCGGTTGCGGTTGGCGTCTAGGCCTCCCTCCTCGGTTCTGTTGTTTCTCCTGCAAAGGGAGCAGAACTGGTACAATCAGGAGTGTACCCAGACGCGGAAAACTACCTGTAAGTGATGCACTTTCAGTAAGTTGCCGGAGTTTTCCGGTCTCACCGCTTCCTGCTTGCGAACAAGCGGTGAAGCGAGTCTTTTCTCTGCACGGAGACATCTTTGGCATCGAGCGCACTTCCTCCTGATCCGACTCCTCTTCCTTCCCCCGCTTCCGCGCCGAAGAAGGAGGGCGGCGGCTACTCGGCTGAGAACATTACGGTTCTTGAAGGGCTGGCCGCGGTGCGTCTGCGCCCGGCGATGTACATCGGCTCGACCGGCGAGCAGGGTCTGCATCATTTGGTGTATGAAGTGGTGGACAATTCGGTCGATGAAGCTTTGGGAGGGCATGCGAGCCGCATCGATGTAACGATTCATGTGGACAACTCGATTACGGTGGTCGACGACGGACGCGGCATTCCGGTCGACGACAAAGTCATCAATGGCGAAAAGATGCCGGCGGTGCAGGTGGTGCTGACGATGCTGCACGCCGGGGGCAAGTTCGATGCGTCGAACTACAAGGTTTCGGGCGGGCTGCACGGGGTGGGCGTGAGCTGCGTGAATGCGCTTTCGGAGGCGTTCGACGTGGAGATTTGGCGCGACGAGTTTGCGTGGGAGCAGGACTACTCGAAGGGTGCGCCGATCTCGAAGCTGCGCAAGATGGGACCGTCAAAGCGCAAGGGCACCAAAGTCCACTTCCTGCCGGACAAGGGCATCTTTACGGTGACGGAGTTCAACTACGACACGCTGGCGCAGCGGTTGCGCGAACTTGCCTTCCTGAATAAGGGGCTCGAGATCACGCTGACCGACGAGCGGACGACGGATGCGAAGACCGGCGAGGCGCGGCTCCAGATCTTCAAGTACGCCGGCGGGATTGCCGAGTTCATCAAGCACATCAACAAGGGCAAGCAGGTGCTGCACGAGAAGCCGATCTACATGGAAGCCGAGCGCGACAATGTAGCCATGGAGATTGCGTTGCAGTATAACGACGCCTACTCGGAGACCGTGTTCACCTTCGCCAACAACATCAACACCATCGACGGCGGCACGCATCTTTCGGGCTTCAAGACGGCGCTGACGCGGACGATCAATGCTTCGGGCAAGTCGCTGGGATTGTTCAAGGAGGCGGAGGCGCTGTCTGGCGACGACGTGCGCGAGGGCCTGGTGGTCGTGATCTCGGTCAAGCTGTCGCAGCCGCAGTTCGAAGGCCAGACCAAAGGCAAGTTGAACTCGGACATCGGCGGAACGGTGCAGGCCTTCGTCAATGAGCGGCTGGGCGCGTTCCTGGATGGCAATCCGCAGGTTGCGAAGAAGATCATCAACAAGGCGATTGACGCGCAGCGGGCGCGCGAAGCGGCACGCAAGGCACGCGACCTGACGCGGCGCAAGGGCGCGATGGACGGCGGCGGGCTGCCGGGCAAGCTCGCGGACTGCTCGGAACGCCAGCCGGATCGCTGCGAGCTGTACCTGGTCGAGGGCGAGTCGGCCGGCGGCACGGCCAAGCAGGGACGCGACCGCAAGTTCCAGGCCATTCTGCCGCTCAAGGGCAAGATCCTCAACGTTGAGAAAGCCCGCTATGACAAGATGCTGGGCCATGAAGAAATTCGCGCCATGATCACCGCGCTTGGCTGCGGCATCGGCAAAGACGACTTTGATCCGGCGAAGCTGCGTTACGGCAAGCTGATCCTGATGACCGATGCCGACGTCGACGGCTCGCATATCCGCACGCTGCTACTGACGTTCTTCTTCCGGCACATGACGGAGTTGATCAAGCGCGGGCACGTGTACATTGCGCAGCCGCCGCTGTTCCGCATCAAGAAGGGCAAGTTCGAGCAGTACATCAAGGATGAGCGGCAGTACGTGGACGTGATGATCAAGCGCGCATCCGATGGCATGGTGCTGACCTATGGCGACGGTGGGGCGCAGCTGACGGGCGATGCGCTGACCAGGTTCATGACGCAGTTGAACGAATATCTGCTTTCGTTTGAGAAAGTAGGCAAGCGTCTGCGCAATGACGTGGTGACGCTCGATTTCGTCGAGCTGTTCGCGCACGGGGGAGCTTCGCCGGCGAAGAAAGAAGATTTCCAATCGGCAGACGGTACGGCTCCGGCGAAGCTGGGCGAGATGCGGTCGCGGCTGGAGGCGATTCGCCGCGAGCATCAGTTCCGTGCCGTCGGTGAGCCGGTCTTTGACGAAGAACACCAGACGTGGTCGTTGAGCTTTACGGACTCGCAGGGTGCTGAGCGGAAGCTGGACTGGGCTTTGGCCAACGCTGCTGAATCGCGGCAGCTGCTGGGCAAATACGCCCTGATCAAGGACCAGCTGCAGGCGCCGTTTCTGATCTCGTACGCGGCCAAATCGGCCGCGGAGGGAACGCAGTCGGCGCTCGATGAAGCAGACGAGGTCGCGCAGGAAGAGGGCGTGAACGAGGTGATCGCCACGGCACCCGGTACGGCGGTCGAAGCCAAGCCGGCCAAGCGCTCCAGCCGCGCCAGCCAGGATCCGGTCGAGAAGAAGACGCCCCGCGAGGTCTTCGACTACGTCATCGAGCAAGGCCGCAAGGAGTACCAGGTCCAGCGCTACAAAGGTCTAGGCGAGATGACCGCGCCGCAGCTTTGGGAGACGACCATGGACCCGGAGCGGCGGACGTTGATGCAGGTCAAGCTAGAGGACATCGCCGCGACCGAAGAGATCTTTACAACGCTGATGGGCGAGGATGTGGAGAGTCGGCGGAAGTTTATTGAAGAAAATGCGCTGGACGTGAAGAATTTAGATATCTAACTTCTGGAGATGCCATGCTTTCTTCAAGGAATGAAATCAGGTCAGCGAGTGTTGCATTAGCTCGTCGGCTCAGCGATAATTTTAGAGAATTGCGCAGAGCAAACAATGAATTGAGCACATTTTTACCGAACTCCATGATCTCTGCACATCCGAGCCTTCCTCTAACATAGAGGACTGCTTTCATAAGCACATAAGATCTCAGCAAATCCTCCTGACTAACGCTGCAGCAAGAGCAGCAGCACAGGTACGAGGATTCCTGCGACGAAGCTTGCAGCGACCAGCATTTTATTGCGGCTATAGGTCCAGGACAGGATGAGACCGGTGAGGGTTGAGACGACGAGTCCAAAGGCGACCAGGCCGAAGAAGATTTTCAGAGGCAGGGTCGAGGGCTGAGACGGCTGCGGCGTGGCGGCTGGCTTGGTGGAGGGTGAAGCGGCGGGCGTGGATACCATCTTGCGCTGAGGCAAGGTAAGTGTGGCCTTTTTATGCAACTGGCCCAGATGGACCAGAATGGCAGGCGGAACGTAGGAGCTGCCGCGCGTTGTCTCGTGGAGGGAGAACGTCTGCAAACCGCCGGTGATGGCAAAGAAAAGAATGGCCGGGGCGAGGAAGACCCCGGAGTAGAGATGCGTGAGGCGGATGACTTTGAGGGTGGATGCGCTGGCCATAAGGCTTAAGTCTCGCACGTCCGAAAGCGAAGAAATTGAGAAACGTTTTGCGTTTACGCAGGCCAGGCGCCTGTGCTACGCTTCGCGCATGAGGACTCAAAAAGACGCAATCCTGCTTCTTACGCTGGTTTTACTGCTTGGCAGCGCGACCGCTCAGTCTCCGGTGCAGGCGCATCTTCACGATGCAGGCGGATACTATCTGGGCGCGTCGGCGCTTCCGCTTTCGCCGCTGATTCTGCCGGCGCCCTTGCCGGATTCGCAGTCAACCAGGGATGATCTGGCCGAGCTGCATAACATCGAAGCGAGCCGGACGCCGGCACAGGTCAAGGCCGCGCAGGCCGATGACGGCGAACAGGATATGTTCGTGTATCGCACGGTGCTGGGGCCCTCGTTTGAGAAGGCCGATCTGCCGTTGACGGCTGCGTTCCAAGCCCATGTGCTGACTGAAGCGGTGGCTGCCTCGGGGACGTTGAAGAACTCGTTTCTACGTGCGCGTCCCTATCAGGTTGACGCGACGCTGCATCCGGTCTGCCCAACCATAAAAGCGCATACCTCGTATCCAAGCGGGCACTCGATGGTGGGCTACCTGATGGCGCTGACACTGACGGAGATGGTGCCCGAGCGGCAGGTCGAGCTTCTGACGCGGGCCGACGACTACGCGCATAACCGTATGGTGTGCGGTGTGCACTATAAGTCGGACACGGTGGCCTCGAAGGCAACGTCCTATGCCATCTTCGGCGAGCTGATGCGGACTCCGCGCTTCACCGAGGACCTTAAGGCTGCGCGGCAGGAGCTGCGGGCGAAGCTGAAGATGGACGCGCTGCCGAATTAGGCTCGTGCGAAGATAGCTTGCATGATGGAATATCTGGACGAGCAGAGTGAGGCGGAGCTTGGGGTGGAGCAAGCCGAGCGGCGGCGCTTTCTTGCGGCCTGCTCCGCGCTGGGGCTCAGTGCCACCCTGTTTCCGGGCGCCTTGCTGGCGCTCGCCACGCGAAGCGCTGCGGGGCAAGCTTCGGCGCGCGAAACAGCGGCCACAACGGCAGCCTTTGGCACGATAACGCCGGAGATGATCGGCGAAGCTGCGGTTATCGCCGGGATCAAGATCGACGATGCGCAACGGGCGATGATGCTCGACGGGCTGAACAATCAGCGGGATGAGGCAGCGCAGGTGCGGGCGCTGCCGCTGCCAAACAGCGTGGCGCCGGCCTGCATCTTCGATCCAGTGCCGGGCGGCATGGTGCTCGAGACGGCGAAGCGGCCTCTAAAGATAAGCGCTGCACCGAAGGTGGCGTTTGGGAATCAGGGCTCACCGGATGCGAACGCCGAAGCGCTTGCCTTCCTGACGCTGCGCGAGCTGGCCGAGCTGGTGCGGACCAAGCGGGTGAGCTCGACGACGCTGACGAAGATGTATCTGGCGCGGCTGAAACGATACGATCCGCAGCTTCACTTTGTGATCACGTTGACCGAAGAGCGTGCGCTGCAGCAGGCCGCGGCGATGGATGCGGAGCTGGCCGCGGGCAAGTATCGCGGGCCGCTGCATGGGATCCCGTGGGGCGCGAAGGATCTGCTTGCGGTTGCCGGATACCCGACGACCTGGGGCGCGGCGGGATACGAGCAGCAGACCTTCAGTGAAGACGCAGAAGTCGTGAAGCGGCTCGACGCGGCGGGGGCGGTGCTGGTGGCGAAGCTCGCGTTAGGCGCGCTGGCGCAGGGCGATCTATGGGGCTATCCGGCGGGCTCCGGCAAGGCAGGTGCGCGCTGCCGCAATCCGTGGAACCCGAAGCAAGGCTCGAGCGGGTCTTCGGCCGGCAGTGCGAGCGCGACGGCGGCGGGCTGCGTCGGGTTCGCGCTAGGGACCGAGACGCTGGGCTCCATCTCTTCGCCGAGCACACGCTGCGGTGCGACGGGGCTGCGGCCGACCTTCGGCTTCGTGCCAAGAACCGGAGCGATGGCGCTAAGCTGGAGCATGGACAAGATCGGCCCAATCTGCCGGGCGGTGGAGGATTGCGCGCTGGTGATGAGCGTGATCACGGGTCCGGATCAAAAGGATTTGAGCGTGCAGCCAGCAGCCTTCAACTGGGATGCGGGCTTTGACTGGAAGCGGCTGCGCATCGGCTATCTTAGGAGCACTTTCGAGGCACCCACGATGCCGGAGCTGAAAGCTCCCACGGCGGCCGGCGATAGGGAGATGGAGGCGTACAAGCTGCGCGTGGCGCGCGTGCAAGGGCAGATGACGCGCGCGGCCTACGACTTGAAGTACGCGACGGCGGCGCTCGATGTCATCCGCAACAAAATGGGCGTAACGCTGATTCCGGTCGAGATGCCGAAGCTGCCTTTCGCGGCGATGGTTCCGGTGCTCGAAGCGGAGGGCGCGGCTGCCTTCGATGAGCTGACGCGGAGCGGGCGGGACAAGCTGCTCGCCGGGCAGGAGCCGTTCGACTGGCCGAACAACTTCCGTGTCGCGCGCCTCTCTCCGGCGGTGGATTATGTTCAGGCCATGCGGGCGCGCACGCTGGCCATCCAAGCCATGCACGAGCTGTTTGGGCAGGTCGATGTGATCGTAACGCCGTCGCAGGGTGTGCAGCTGACGGCAACCAATCTCACCGGCTATCCGGCGGTGATCGTGCCGAACGGCCTCCGCGGCGACGATGCTCCGCCTTCTCCGGATGCGGGCGATGGCGCATTGCAGAACTCGGGCGGGCCGGGAACGCCGGTCTCGCTTACATTTTTGGGCGGGCTCTATGCGGATGCGCGCCTGGCTGCCTTTGCGCGGGCTTACCAGGACGCGACGGGCTTCCACAAGCTGCATCCCAAGCTCGGCTGATGGTGCCGTTGGTAGTCGCTGCAGGGCTCACGAAGCGCTATGGAACCAGCGAGGTGGTGAGCGATGTCTCGCTTACGATTGGGCGCGGCGAGACGTTGGGACTGGTGGGCGAGTCGGGCTCCGGTAAAAGCACCGTGGCGCGTATGCTGCTGCGGCTGATCGAGCCCTCCGCCGGCAGTGTGCACTTCGATCAAGTCGATGTGCTGGCGGCCAACAAGCCGGAGTTGCGGGCGCTGCGGCGACGCATGCAAATGGTCTTCCAGGATCCCTTTGCCGCGCTGAATCCGACGATGCGCATCCGCACGATCGTCGGAGAGCCGTTTGCGATTCACGGCGGATACACGCGCAATGCGGTGCGCATGCGGGTCGTGGAGCTGATGCAGGAGGTGGGCCTGGATGCGGATGTGCTTGAACGGTATCCGCATGAGTTCAGCGGAGGGCAGCGGCAGCGCATCAACATTGCCCGTGCGCTGGCATTGAAGCCGGAGTTTCTGGCCCTCGATGAGCCGGTAAGCGCACTCGATGTGTCGGTGGGCGCGCAGGTCATCAATCTGCTGCGCGATCTGCAGCGCACGCACGGGCTGACCTATTTGTTCATCTCGCATTCGATGCCGCTGGTGCGCTATCTGTGCGACCGGGTGGCGGTGATGCAGCGCGGGCGGTTGGTCGAGGTGGGCGATGCGGTGGAGATCTGCGAGCATCCCCGCGAAGAGTATACGCAGCGTTTGCTCGCAGCAACCCCGGAGATGCCGGGAGGCTAATGGCGGGCAAGCTCTACCTCAGAACCGATGAATCCCCAGGAATTCCATGCGGACCCGGCCACAACCTTTTCGAAATAGATGAGGGCGGCAGGCTTGTCGCCGTTGTAGAGGCGCCAATTGCCTACGCCGTAGTGAATGGTGTTATAGGAAAGTTCGGCCTCGCTGTCGCCGGGGGCTGGCTTGGCAGGAAGGATTTGCTGCTCTGTGCGCTGGCCCTGATAGAAGCGCAGCAGGCTCAGGTAGAAGGCCAGGTGCGGCTCGGTATTGTGCACGGCCGGGGTGATGCGGGTGAGCACTTCGCTGGCTTCCTTCTGCTTACCAGCGCGGCGCAGTGCGACATAGAGCCAATTGGAGCAGTCGATTAGCGAGTCGTCGGTCTTGGCGAGATCGCGGGCGTGGCGGAAGTGAAGCGCGGCTTCTTCAAAACGGCCCTGAAAGTAGAAGGCAAGACCAAGGTGATAATGGGAGTCCAGCTTCGTGGGGTCGGCCGTTACGGCGTGCTCCAGATCCTTCTGGGCTGCGCCAAACTCGCGCAAGCCAAGCTCGCGATGGCCGCGCTCCAGCAGAAGGTCAGCATTGCCGGGGGAAGCGGCGAGCGCTTCGGTGTCGGTCTTGACAGCCTCCTGATATTGGCGGCGGCCGGCCTCCGCCTTGGAGAGCGCAAGGTACTCAGCGGCTGAGGAGGATGGGCCAGAAAGCTTGCTCTTGGCCGCGGAGAGAGCAGCGTCGCCAGTCTGGGCGTAAAGCTTGCGGCCGAGCAGCGAAGTCGTCTCGAAAGCTCCCTGCGTCTGTGCGGAAAGGGCTAGCGAAGAGAGGACAAGCGCGAGGGCGAAAAGAGACCGGATGAAAAGCACGAGCATAACACCTCCAAGATAATGGTGCATGGAAACGGCGGCAGGGTGCAGGGATAGAGTACAGCCAACCAGCACGTCCGGAGTGGCGCGACGATGGAGATGCGGCGAGGACGGGCCGCTGAGCCAGCGTCGCTACAATGGAAGAAGATGCTCTTCACGTTTCACACCCATTGGCGCTTCGTCTGGCTGGTCGCCGCGTCGATGCTGGCGGGGATCATGAATGCCATGGCCGGTGGCGGATCCTTTCTCTCGTTCCCGGCAATGCTGGGCGTGGGCGTTCCTCCGATCGAGGCAAACGCAACCAACACCGTCGCGCTGTGGCCGGGGCAACTCACCTCGCTCGCCACATTGCGCGGCGATGTGCGGCGCACTCTTCTGCCGGTGGTGGTGGGAACTTCGATCGCCGGGGGCGTGACCGGGGCTGAGGTGCTGCTGCACACGCGGCAGCTTACCTTTCTGCATATGATTCCGTGGCTGCTGGTGATTGGCGCGCTGATCTTCGGCATCAGCGGGCCGGTGTCGCGCTGGTTGCGTATGCGCTCGGCCAAGGGATACGCCGAGCACCACGTGGAACCGGCGATCAACCTCTTCGTGCTCTTCGTCCTGCTGTTTCCAGTCTGCTTCTATATCGGATACTTCGGGGCCGGCGGCGGATTCCTGGTCATGACGGTGTTAGCGCTGCTCGGCATGGAGAAAATGCATCAATTGAACGCGATGAAGGTGGTAGCAGCGACCTCTTCGAATCTGTGCGCCATCTTCATCTTTGTCCTAAAAGGACGCATCCTCTGGCACTATTGCCTAATCTCCATGATCTTTGCAGCGGGCGGCGGTTACATCGGCGCACGCTACGCGCGGCGGATGAACGGCGATATTCTCCGCGCGGTCGTCGTCTTTACCGGCGTGGCCATTGCAGGCTATTTCTTTTGGAGGCAGGGTTGAGCGTTTGATTCAAGCCTGTACTTGCGTCCTACGCGACGAGCTGGTGCTCTCGTCGACGCATCCTGTCTCTCAAGCTGAAATCTAACCGGAACGCAACCAAAGAGAGGAAGCCATGAGCCATGAAGGTATTCGGATTGTAAGTGAGGAGCAGGCCCGCCGGGAAGCGGCGTCAGACGTGCGGCTTCCCTGGGAAGCGGTCACGCCCGCGAAGGTAAAGGTCCAAAAGTCAGAGGGGAGCGGAGTGACGATCGCCTGGAAAGACGGGCACGAAAGCCACTGGAGCTTTGCCTGGCTGCGCCATTCCTGTCCGTGCGCGACCTGCAATGAAGAGCGTACGCAAACCGGACGAACCCTGGGCGAAGCGCCACCAAAGCCGGGTGGCCCTCTGGCACTCTACCAGGCACCGCCGCGGCCTTTTGAGGTGACGCCCGTGGGCAAGTACGCGCTTCGCTTCAAGTGGAATGACGGGCATGAGAGCGGCATCTACTCCTGGGAGTATCTCCGTCGCGTATGCCAGTGCAGTGTGTGTCTTGAGGCCAACTCAGCTGCCGGACTCTAGCTTGGCTTCCTGATAATGGCCAATATGGTCATAGATTTCGTTCGGGAACTTGAGATTGCGATACAGGTTGCCGCTGTCCGGATCCTCAACGTTGGGGATAATGGGAAAGTCCTGCTTGGACTGGTAGTCGAGGATTTTATCGCGGCGCGGCGGGCTGTAGTCGCGGCCTTCCACCTGACGAAGCATCAGCGTGGCCTTCTCTTCATCGACGTCTTTATCTTTCATCATCCAGGCGAGCACCTCCTCATGCGGCAGAAAGTGGCGCGCGACCATGGCGAAGACCAGCCGGCCGTAGTGGCCGATGTCTTTGCCAGCTGCAAGCGAGTCCAGCAGGTGAGCCATCATGGAGTCTTTGCGAAGCTCCTGCTCGCCATCTCCCGCGGCTTCGGTCTGCTCACCCTTGGAACTTGGGCTTGCCGGAATCTTCAGAGAGGCGTCCACGACCGGTTTGTGCGCGGACGCCTGCTTGAGTTTGGCTAACTCGGCCTCAGCACGCTCAGCGCGCTCCTGCGCCTGATGGAGCGCCTGACCCTGCTCATCGATGATCTCGGGCTGGTCGAGTACCACTTCACGCTTGGACATGAAAACCTCACTTGAGCGGGAGAGCTTACTTCGCTCTTTCTTCGCTTACACTTGAGACGCGGGTGAGCTGGAGAATGTTGCCTGGTGCCAGGCAATTCGTCCTCTGTAACGCGACCGCTTAAGATAGAAGTTGGAGTTCTACCGGATGTCGTCTCACCTTCTCGAACAGATGAACCCGCAGCAGCAGGACGGCATTACCGCGGTCGACGGACCGGTGCTGCTGCTAGCCGGCGCCGGCTCCGGCAAGACGCGGGTGGTCACGCACCGGATCGCCTATCTGATCCAGGAGCGGGGCATCTCCGCGGACCAAATCCTTGCGGTCACCTTCACCAACAAGGCCGCCAAAGAGATGGCCGAGCGCGTGGACAAGATCATGGGCCACAGCTCGCTGGCCAAGCCGACGCTGAGTACGTTTCACAGCTTCTGCGTTCGTGTGCTGCGGCGGGATATTGAAGCATTGCAGGTGAACGGCAAGGGACTGACGCGTACCTTTGCGATCTACGACGAGACCGATCAGCAGGCGGTGGTCAAGTCCGCGTTGAAACGACTCGGCATCGATGACAAGACGCTGAAGCCGCGCGTCGCGCTGGGGCGGATCTCCTGGGCGAAAAACCACATGATCGATCCGCAAGAATATTTTCTTGCCTCGACCAATCCGCTCGAAGAGAAGATCGCGCACATCTTCAAAATCTATCGAGAGGAGCTGGGTAAGGCGAATGCACTGGATTTTGACGATCTTTTGCTCGAAACCGTGCGCCTGCTGAAGACCAGCAAGGAGACGCGCGAGCGCTACAACCGGCGTTACCGGTACGTGATGATTGACGAGTATCAGGACACGAACAAGCCGCAGTATGAGCTGATGAAGCTGCTCGCCGGGGACCATGGCAACGTGTGCGTGGTGGGCGATGAGGACCAGTCGATCTACAGCTGGCGCGGCGCGGACATTCGCAACATCCTGGATTTCGAGAAGGACTTCCCTGCCGTCCGCGTGATCCGCCTAGAGCAGAACTATCGCTCGACGCAGATGATTCTCGAGGGTGCGAGCGCGGTAGTGGCGCAGAACACGCAGCGCAAAGGCAAGAATCTTTGGACGGCGCGCGAGGGCGGGTCGCTGATCGGACTTTATGAAGCGCCGGATGGCGAGAACGAAGCCTTGTTTATCGCGGACCGCGTACAGCGGTATCTCCGGGCGGCCGGTCAGGCAGAGGAGACGCCGCGCTGTGCGGTGCTCTACCGGACCAACTCGCAGTCGCGGCTGGTCGAAGAGGCGCTGCGGCGCTACCAGATCAAGTACCACATGGTGGGCGGCTTCAGCTTTTACGATCGCGCGGAGATCAAGGACATTCTGAGTTATATGAAGCTGGTGTCCAATCCGCACGACTCGATCGCGCTCGGCCGCAGCATCAACTCGCCTCCGCGCGGCATCGGCAAAACGACCATGGAGACGCTCGAGCGCATGGCGCTGACCACGGGAATGAGCACGTGGGATGCGATCGGGCGGGCGATCGAGGATCGTTTGCTGCCGGCGCGCGCGCTGCAGGCGTTGAGCGGCTTCAAGCGGCTGATCGAGGATGCGCGGGCGATGCTGGGCCCGGGGTTTGCGGAGAAGCTTACGGAAGATGTGATGGTCGACGGAAAGCCCGGAGCCGACGACTCCTTCGACCCGGATAGTTTTGCTACCGAAACAGTTACACATGCGACGATCGCCGCAAACGACACCGATACGAGTTTCAACTTCGGCTTCGAATTCGGTCCTAGCGAAGAGATTTCAACCCTTGCGGAGGAGAATGTAACCGATACGGATCAGGCGCATGATCTCGATGCAGCTATGTACAACCCATTTGCGCCGGTGGTGTTGAAAGCGGATGCGCGCGGAGCTTCAGAGGCGGCGCGGCGGGCCGTTGCAGGGACGGAGGCTCAGCCGGAAGAGACTCCAGCCTTCCGCAAGCCGGGCGATGCGGCGACGCTTCCGGAGTTGATCAAGTTTCTAAATGATCGCTCAGGCTACATCCGGGCGCTTGAGGAAGAAGCGACTCCGGAATCGTTTTCGCGGATCGAAAACCTGAAGGAACTCGCGAACGCGGCGCAGGATGCCGAGGAGCGGGGCGAGACGCTGCATGAGTTTCTCGATCACGCGGCGCTGGTGTCCGACGCCGACCAGTACTCGGCCGAGGCGCGGGTAACGCTGATGACGCTCCATGCGGCCAAGGGCCTGGAGTTCCCGCTGGTCTTTCTCTCGGGCATGGAAGAGGGCTTGTTTCCGCACTCGCGCACATTGACCGATCCAACCGGACTTGAGGAAGAGCGGCGGCTTTGCTATGTCGGCATGACGCGCGCGATGGATACGCTGGTGATGACGCGGGCACGCTATCGCCGGCGCTATGGCAACGATATGCCGGAGGCGTCGATCGCTTCGCGTTTCCTCGAAGAGGTTCCGTCGCGGCTGGTCGAGGACCTGGGCAGCCCGCCGGCGCGGCCGCAGTTTGGCAGCGGCTTCTCCGGTTCGGCCTACGCGACGTCCTATCCCAGACCTGGGCAGTTTGGGGCGGCTCGCATACCCGGGGGCGAGGGCGAGCGCCACTACAGCTACGAAGATGAGAGCCAGGATACGGGCGTGAAGGCTGCGGCCAGGGCTGCCTTGGGAGCGCCGGCACGGCAGCAGACGCCGGCGGGTTCGCTCGACAACATCGCCAGTTTCTTTGCCGGGCGAGGCGGAGCTCCGAACAAGTATGCGCGCCCGAAGCTCGACATCCCGAAGCCGACCGGCAAGACCGGACTCAGCAAGGGAGCGCGCGTTCGTCACCCAAAGTATGGCGAGGGCGTCGTGTTTCAACGCGAAGGCGATGGGGAGGACGCAAAGATTACAGTACAATTTCAACAGCACGGCGTGAAGAAGCTGGTGGAGAAGTTCGCACAGCTGGAAAAGCTGTAGGCAACGACGCTCGAACACCCACGCCCGCACTCCTTTTTGAAAGAGATCAGCCGAGCCCATGCCGAACACCAAGAGCATTACCGATAAAGAAGAGCGCAAGAAGATCAAGCGGGCCGCGCGCAAGAAAGCCGCGCCCAAGGCCAAGCGGACCGGAGCCCGCGGCGAGAACAAGGCCAAGGTGAAGAAGGCGAGCCGCGGCCAGGCGAAGCGCTAAGAGCTAACTCGCGGGCCCAGAACTGGGGTCCGCGGAGCCGATCCCATCTGCTGTTACGTGGTACGAAACCTCGTTTCAGGAGCGTCTCGCTGGGCCGACAAATCTTTGCCACCAAGTCGATCGACAAGCTGATCGCTGAGTCCGAGCGTCCGGAGCATTCGCTGCGGAAGACGCTCGGACCGATTTCCTTGACGGCTTTAGGAATCGGCGCAGTGATCGGGTCGGGCATCTTCACGGTCATCGGCACGGCCATCGGCGGCAATCCATCGAAGAGTGCGCACTGGACGGATTCGCCGATCGTGGATCTCGTCTGGGGCTGGCTGCACCACGTCAATGGAGCGGTGGCAGGGCGTCCGGGCGCGGGTCCGGCTCTCGCGGTCTCGCTGCTGCTGGTCGCCGTGGTGTGCGGGTTGACGGGGCTTTGCTATGCGGAGCTGGCGAGCATGATCCCGATCGCGGGCTCCGCCTACACCTACACCTACGCCACGATGGGCGAGCTGGTGGCGTGGATCATCGGCTGGGATCTGATCCTCGAGTACGCCTTCTCAAACATGAGCGTTTCGGTAGGCTTTGCCGCGCACGTGGTCGATCTGCTGGACTGGCTCAACATCCGGCTGGACCCGAAGTGGCTCTCGCCCGCGTATCTGCCGCTGGGCCTGCAGGATCTTTCGGGCAAGGTGGACATCTTCCCACCCGGATGGCACTTCGGCTTTGATATCCCTGCCTTCATTATCGTGCTGCTGCTGACGGTGGTCTTGGTACGCGGCATTCGCGAGTCGGCCCGCACCAATAACGCGATGGTACTGGTGAAGATCACGGCAATCCTGCTGTTTGTCGGTTTCGGCGCAAGCTTCATTCACCCGGCCAACTATCATCCGTTTTCCCCGAACGGCTTTACCGGTGTGCTGGCCGGCGGCTCGATCATCTTCTTCACGTATATCGGCTTCGACTCGGTTTCTACGGCAAGCGAAGAGTGCCGCAACCCGCGGCGGGATGTGCCCATCGGCATCATCGCAACGCTGATCGTGTGCACCGTTTTATACATTGGCGTGGCGGTGGTGCTGACAGGGATCGTGCCCTGGCAGTCCGTTGCGGGCGATGGCGCGCCGGTGGTGACGGCGCTGAAGCGGCTCTCGCAGACTCCGGGCGGCGCGCGCCTGCATTGGGTGCGGCTGGCCGTGCTGATCGGCGCGCTGCTGGGCATGGTGTCTTCGATCCTGGTGTTCCAGCTGGGCCAGGCGCGGGTGTGGTTTGCGATGAGCCGCGACCGGCTGCTGCCGGACATCTTTTCGACTCTGCATCCGCGATACCGCACGCCGGCCTTCGCCACCTGGGTCGCGGGCATACTGGTCGCAATCCCGTCCGGCCTCTTCGATGTGGGCACGTTTGCCGAGATGTCGAACATCGGAACGCTATTTGCGTTTGTGCTGGTATCGATCGGCGTCATCGTTTTGCGCCATAAGGATCCGGGGCGGCGGCGCGGGTTCCGGGTGCCGTTCGGGCCGGTCATTCCGGCGCTCAGCATTGTTTTCTGCGTCCTGCTGATGTGTGGGCTTCCGGCCATCACGTGGGTTCGTTTCTTTGTCTGGCTGGTGATTGGGCTGGGAGTGTACTTTCTTTACTCGCGCAGGCGGAGCGAGTTTTTTCGAAGCTAGGGAGCTAAGATAGGCGAGATGGGCGTCGTACGCATCCTTGCAGCGGTGACGGTAATCCTGTTTGCGGCCGTGATCGGCGTGTTTTTGTGGTCGCTCTTCTCGCCCCAGGCCGGCCGCATGGATGCCTACGCCTCTGCCCGGATTCGGCGGCTGTGCGGCTTCAGCCGGCCATGCAAGGTGCGCATCGGGGATCTGTTTCAAGGCGACTGGGACACGTTCTACGAGTTTGGCGCGGCTGTTCCGCAGGCGCGGATCAACGCTACCCTGCACAGCAGCCTGGTGCACGCCATCGAAGGCAAACGAACCCTGGTGCTGACCCACGCCGGGCGCATCGTCGCCACCGAGAACGCTGCCTTCGGCGCGGAGAAGCCGTTTGACGGGGAGATCGAGTTTGCAGACGAACATCATCGTGAGCAGCACATCGTCCGCTACAGCCGCGACACGCCTCTGCGCGTGACCAGCTTTCCTACGGAGCCGATCGCGGGCGGCAATGGCATCTTCTATGTGCTGTCGGCTGAGCCCGAGAACGAGGCGGGCGCTCAGTGAACTACGATGGGAGGTCTATGCCTCCAAGTATTTTCCTGACAGCCGAGTGGCGCAAGCTGATCATGGCGCAGTACACCGTCGATCCTGCTACCCTCGAGCCCTATCTTCCGGCAGGCTTGGAGCTCGATCTATTCCATGGAGAGTGCTTCGTCTCGCTGATCGGATTTCTGTTTGACCGGGTGCGGATCAAGGGCATCGCCGTTCCGTTTTATACGCGCTTTGAAGAGGTGAATCTGCGCTTCTATGTGCGTGCCCGGGAGAAGGACGGCAGCTCGCGCCGGGGCGTGGTTTTCATCCGGGAACTTGTGCCGCGCCTGGCAATTACGCTGGTGGCAAACCTGCTTTACGAGGAGCCGTATCGCACCGCGCGCATGCGCCGGGAGATGACGCAGACAGAGAGCTCGCTTCAGGTCCGCTACGACTGGAAGAATCATGGCCGTTGGCACCGGATCGCAGCGGAAGCTTCGCCGGCGCGCCAGCCGATTGCCGCCGGCAGCATCGAGGAGTTCATCACGGAGCACTATTGGGGGTTCACAAAGCGCAGCCGCGGCCCAACCTCGCAGTATCAGGTCGAGCATCCGCGGTGGGAAACCTACGCGATCCGCCGCTCGATGATCGACGCCGACTTCGGCGCGCTGTATGGGCCGGCATTCGCTTCCCTCAACACGCAGGAGCCGGCCAGTGTTCTGCTGGCGGAAGGCGCGCCGGTCAGCATTCGCGGGGGCACGCGGCTGCCCACGCTAGACTGAGAGAATGCCGAAACGCGGGGCGCTGGACGAGATTGATGTTCCCGAGTGGCTGCGCGGACTGCCCAAAGCCGAGCTGCATCTGCATCTGGAAGGAACGATTACGCCAGAGACACTGGTAGCGCTTTCGCAACGGCATGATCAGCATCCGCTGACGCTGGAGCAGGCACGCGCGCTCTACGTCTACGCGGATTTCCAGGCGTTCCTGATGACGTTCAAAGCAGTCTCCGAGCGGCTGCAGACCGCGGAGGACTTTGCCTTCATCACCTATGAGATGGTGCGCGCGCTGGCCGAGCAGGGCGTGGTGCATGCCGAGGTGTATCTCTCCTGGGGCATCCTGCTGCGGTTCAAGCCACAGCTGGCCATCGAGGCGGTGATGGATGCGGTCGAAGCAGCACGGGTGCGCGCGGAGCGGGAGTTCGGCACGACAGTGCTCTGGATCATCGATGCGGTGCGTCACTTCGGGGTGGAAGAGGCGGCCACGGTGTTCCGGCTTGCCGCGGAGTTGAAGACGAAGTACCCCAGCATCGTAGGCATCGGCATCGGCGGGGATGAAGCGCGCGGCCCGGCGGACGGCTTTCGTGAGATCTATGCGGAGGCGAAGCAAGCGGGACTGCGGTTGACCGCGCACGCCGGTGAATCGGCCGGGCCAGAGTCGATCTGGGCGGCGATCAACATCGGCGCGGAACGGATCGGCCATGGGCTGGCCGCACAGCACGATGCGGATCTGTTGCAGGTGCTGGCGACGCGGCAGATTCCGATGGAGATCAACGTGACCTCGAATATCCGCACCGGATGTTGTCCTGCTTTTGAAGCGCATCCGTTGCGGGAGTACTTCGAGGGCGGATTGATGGTGACGCTCAACTCCGATGATCCGCCCATGTTCGGCAGCCATCTGCTCGATGAGTACATTTTGGCGCAGAAGCTGTTTGCGTTTTCACTCGAGCAGATGCGGGAGTTGGCCGCCAACGCCGTCGAAGCTTCATTCCTGGAGCCGTCCCGGAAACTCAAGCTGCTGGCAGCGATCGAGCAGTACTGAACTCTGTTAGCGGCCCGGAGGCGCGGGAACCATGACAGCGCCGGGATCGACCTTGGGGATGCCGAAATGTCCGCTGAGATGGAGCAGATCGAGCGGCCGCAGATCGCAGGAGAGCCGGATGACGTTCATGGTGGTGCTGGCCCGGGTCAGGACAGTGACCCCGTCGATGTCCGCGCCGGAGAAGTGCAGCCAGAGGTCGGTGATGGCGGACTTGGGCTGCGCCGGATTGACGACGGTCTGGTTGCCGTTGACAAGGTGCTTCCAACCGGCGCGGTTGTATTGGTCGACGAGCGCGGCCATCGCCTCCGGGGTGTAAAAAGCCGGATGCTGAAAGTGGTAGGTATCGAAGGAGACGCCGGTCAGAGCGATGGCGGCGCGGTGGGCGTCCAGCCCGTTTGCCTCGAGAATGCTCTGGGCTGCCGCCATCATCGTGCGGTCAAAGGCGAAGCTGGTGTGCGTCGCCGGCTGGTCACTCAGCGTGGCGAACTGCTGGGAGAGGTCAGGCGACGGATACACGGGACCCGAAGCGTATGCCGGCGGAGGCGCGGAGGCCACATAGCCCTGGGCCGCGGCGGCAAGGGAGAGGCCAAGTGTGGTGGTGAGCAGGACACTGCTGTAAGGCAGGCGCATGGGGGAACCCTCCGTCCATGATTAGACACTGCCGTAGCCGCAAAGTTTTCCGGGGACGTTCATAAACAGGATCACTGGCCGGGTTTGGTGGCGAAGTACCCTTTTTTGACGCGAACATGGTAGCGGCGGGGGTCGGTGGACTGAAGGTAGATGGTGCGAAAGCTGCCATCGAGCTTGAAGTCCGCGGGGCGGTACTCGAGCGAGTACTGGCTACGGAGCTCTTCTTCAATGGCGCGGAAGCTGTTCGAGACGTCTTCGAGCCGGTTGGGGTAGAAGGCCTGGCCGCCGGTGGCTTCGGCGATGGTGCGCAGCACTTCGCCACCCTTGCCGCGCGTGGGGCTGGTGTCGGTAGAGATGGAGTACACGGCGGTCTCCGCGCGCTGGCACATCTTGATGGCGTCGGACTCAAGCGCGCGGCTGTAGTTGTCGTCGCCGTCCGAGACCATGATGATGACGCGGCGCTCGTCGAAGTCGTCGTGCAGGGTGAGCATCTGCTCATGGCAGGTCTTGTAGAGGGAGTCGAAGAGGGCGGTGCCTCCGCCGGGGCGGAGTTTGCGGATGCCGTCGTTGAGCAGGGCCTGGTTGCCGGTGTAGTCCTGGGCGAGATCGATGGCGACGTCGAAACCCTCGACGAAGGCGCGGTCGCGGGTCTTGAGCACCTGGGCGAAGAAGTCCTGCGCGGCGTCCTGCTCGAACTTGAAGCGGCTGCGGATGGAGCTCGAGGTATCGAGCATGATGCCGATCCGGAGGGGCAGATTGGTCTGCTGGGTGAAGCCGATGACGGCGGCCGGAGGGCGACCGTCGTCGAGCAGGCCGAAGTTCTGACGCTGCAGATTGCGGATGAAGCGGCCGTTCTTGTCGGTCACCGTGAAGACGAGATTGACCAGGTTGGCGCGCAGAGCCGGCAGGACGAAGGGCTGATCGCTCGTCGGCTGCTGGCCTTGTGGCGGAGTTGGCTCCGGCGGAGCGGGCGCGGGCGTTTGACCGAAGGCGAGGGCGCTGCTGAGCAGAAGGGCTGCAAAGATCGATCGATAGGACAGCTGGATGGAGTTCGTGCGTATCACTTGCCGATTTTACTTCTTTGTGCGATCTAACTTTTCAGTCGGTTGAGGAAGTCGAGCAGCTCGGGGGCCAGGGGGGCTTCGATCTGGAGGTCTTTGCCGGTGCGGGGGTGGAGGAACTGGAGGTGGGCGGCGTGGAGGAAGTTGCGCTCGAGCTCGAGGAGTGCTTCGTGGTCGGGGCGGCGAAGGACGTGGGGGGCGCCGTAGAGGAAGTCGCCGACGACGGGGTGGCCTAGGGATTGGAGGTGGACGCGAATCTGGTGGGTGCGGCCGGTTTCGATTTTGACTTCGGCGAGGGTGAAGGGGCCGTAGGGGGTGGAGAGGCGCTCAAGGGCGTGGATGTGCGAGACGGCGGAGCGGCCGTCGGCGCGGCGGGTGGTCATGCGGGTTCGGCGGACCAGGTCGCGGGCGATGGGCAGCGTGACCGTGGTGTGGTCCTTGGCGAGGTGGCCGTGGGCGAGGGCGAGGTACGTCTTGTGTACCTCGCGGGAGGCGAACATCTCGCCCAGCTTGCGGTGCGTGAGGTCGTCCTTGGCGATGACGATGGCTCCGGAGGTCTGCTTGTCGAGGCGATGGACGATGCCGGGGCGAAGGTCGCCGCCGACTTCGGAGAGGTTGGCGGCCATGTGGAAGAGGAGGGCGTTGACGAGAGTTCCGGCGTTGCGGTCGTCTTCCGATGCGCCGGCTCCGGCGTGGACCATCATGCCTGCGGGTTTGTTGACTACGGCGAGGTACTTGTCCTCGAAGAGGATTTCGAGGGGGATGTCCTCCGGGGTGGCGTGGAGGGGTTCGGGGTGAGGCTGGCCCTCGATCTCGATGGCTTCCCCTCCCTTCAGACGGGCTTTGGCCTTGGGGATGGCGCCGTCGACCGTGACCTGGCCGGCGTCGATGAGGAGCTGGACACGGGCGCGGGAGACGTCCGGCAGGGCCTGGGCGAGGTACTGGTCGAGGCGCAGGCCGGCGGCGGCGGGGTCGGCGGTGAAGGCGCGGACGGCGGAGGGCTCGGCTTCGTCGTCGAACTCGAGCACCGGGACCGGTCGAGGCGGCGGCTCGGGCTCCGCGTCGCGCGTGGCAACGTACTCGGCGCGCACGGAGTGGTGGCGTTGCCCTTTGGGCAGCATGTTCTTCGAGGGCATCGGGGGACTCCTGTTCCCATTGTGCGCCTCGGTGGGTGCGGCAGGTATGCCCACCCCCCTTGTTTTGTCCTAAAGTCTTCAAAGGAAGCAAGTTAGGTCTGGACTTGTCGTCCGGACTTCGCAGTGGAGTCTTCAGTGCATGGCGTGGCTGCACTGAAGCACGACTGCCCTTAGAGCAAATCTCCTGATGCTGTGGAGTCCTAGACGGGCGTGCAGTGCCGTTTTCCTTGGGAGAAAACGGCGTCAAGACTCTTGACCCGCTGTACCCCTTCAGGAGATTTGCTCTAGCTCTACTTCTATTGTAGAGGATTGGGTGGGGGTAGTATGCCAACTTTGTTTGGCGGGTAAGTGTTTTTGGGAGAATAGCTTACGGGGTTTTGGGAGGCTGCAGGGGCTTGACACGGGAGTCTTGCGGCTTCGGAGACCCAGGTCTCAGAAACGAGACCTGGGGCACCCGACTGGTTGCTGGAACAGGGATTTACGGCTGCCCAGGGGAGGACGGTCGAGCTTCGCTCGATACCCCACCCTTCGGGTAAGACTCGAAGGATGGGGCACCCGACTGGTTGCTTAGGATGAGAGTTTGGGTGATTGCGGGAAAGACGGTCGAGCTTCGCTCGATACCCCACCCTTCGGGTAAGACTCGAAGGATGGGGCACCCAGATGGAGGAGGGTGCCGGTGAGGATGAGTCCGAGCGCGGTCCATTGGAGGGCGTCGAGGCCGAGGGGCATCTCGAGGCCGGGCTGGCGGAGGAAGCTGAGCAGGAATTGCGCGGTGCCTGCGGCGAGGACGGTGAGGGCGGCGGTTTGCCCGGAGCGACGGCCGCGGCGCAGCCAGGCGTAGGCCGCGAGGAACAGGACGAGCGCGGCGGCGCAGGCGCAGAGGGCTACGGGGTAAAGGGGTTGGGTGGTGCTGGCTGCGTAGCTTTGGGGGTGCATGGGCATGCCGGGGTCGGAGCCCTCGGCGAAGTGGCCGACGGCGAGAAAGGCCCAGACCAGGGCAGCGCAGGGTGCCCAGGCGTCAAGCGCGGGAAGGACGGGGAGCTGCTTCCAGCGCAGCCAGAGATAGGTGGAGACGGCGGTGAGCAGGAGCCCGGAGGGGGTGAGGGAGGGAACGGCGAGCAGAAGGAGGGGGTAGGCGCGGAAGCTGGCGAAGTGCTCGGCGACCAGGAGGAGGCGCGAGCAGAGGAAGGCGGCGAGGACGGCGAAGAGTCCGGCGTCCCAGAGCTGGTCGGGGTCGATGCCCGTGAGCCGGGCGGTGCGCTGCGAGACAGCGAGCGCGAGCATAAGGCCGAGGGCGGCGAGGACGCCGAAGGTGGGGAGGGTGAGGTGGCCGAGGTGGAGGAGGTTGGGGTGCACGGGCGTCAGATCTGGCTCGAAGCTCGCATCTCCTCAGCGGCTTCGAGGATTGTTTGCTCGGGCACCCCGTGGGCCTTCAATCTACGGCTGAACTCTTCCACGGTGTGATCTTTCTGCCGCTGCGCCTCACGCGCGGCGAGATGTTTGCGAAGTCCCTGGGAGATGTAGGCGCGCAGCAGTGCCTGGTAGCCTCCGAAGCCCAGAGTAGGGGCAATCTCCTTGGCATCTTCGATGACGTGCACGGGCAGGCGCAGGGAGATCAGGGTCATGGGCGGGTTAGGCTCCATGTTGCGGCGAATGCGTTCACTCATCTTCATAGCGTCTCCTTTCCGCAGTCTCCGCCAGACGGGCGGAGATCAGGCGGAGCACATCGCCTTCTCGAACCACGTGGACGACATAGAGCAGCCGGTAGTCCGCGGTGAGTCCGAGACACACCTGGCGTGCTTCTTCCTCGGCGGTTGCATCCTCGTAACGTGCCAGCGGGTCGAAGAAGACCTCGCGGGCGCGCTCGAAGCGCAGGCCATGCTGCCTCAGGTTGCGGATGGCTTTGTCACGATCCCAGACGAAGACCTGCCCATCCAGAGTCGAGTATATATCCATTGTATATACGTGCACCTACGGGGGACTGTAGTGAAGGAAGGAGGTACCGACCCACGGGGCCGTACGACGAAGCGCAGGTGAACCCGTCTAAGACGGTGGGATCCAGCCGTGGCTCTTTAGGCTTTCCGGACTGGCGGACCTAGCACACCGAGCCATATCTACGAACCAAATCCCTGTTCATTAAGTATTGGTTCAACCTGCGTTGTTCGCGTACCTGCTTTGCAGGCCGGTCACTGGTTTGGATGCTAACCGGGCGCATGCATTCGCGCAAGTCAAGGGCGTACATCTTTTGGGCGGTTTCGTGCGAGCCCACTTTCATGGCACCGGGCGAAAGAGGAAAGCAACAGCGTTGACGCAGAGAACGCGGAGGAGAAGCACGCAGAGGGCGCAAGAGGGAGTCTAGGCGCTGCAGGCCGGTGTGAGAGAAGCAAATCCGGGGATTCTGGCTTCGCCAGAATGACGACGCGGGGTGATGGCTCTACCGGCGGGCGGGGATCGCACTAGCCGGCGCGGCGGATGGAGGGCTGCGACTCGTCGAAGATTTCGTCGAGCTGGGCGGCGAGGGAGGCGGAACGGCTGCGCAGAGAGGTCTGAGACTGGGTGATGGAGCCGGCGAGGGCGGCGTAGCGGGAGCGCAGGCACTCGAGCTCGTCGGCGATGTTGAGCGAGGCGAGGACGGCGACGCGGAGCGAGTCGACGGTGCCTCCATGGGCGGCTACGGCGCGCATTTTGCCGTCGACGAGCTCGGCGAGATGCTCGAGGTAGGGGGTGTCAGTGCCGCGGAGGTGGTAGATCTGGTCGTAGATCTCGACGGCGATGGATTCGGTGGTGTCGGGTTCGGGCATCTGGCTGTCGGACTCTTTCTGGCGGCGGTTAGAGCAGCCCGTCCATCTGCTGGAGCATCTTTTCGACGCGTAGGCGGACGGCTTCGCGCTCCTGGTTGAGCGCGGTGATCTGGGTTTGGGCGGTGTTCGAGGCAGAGGTGAGGTCGTCGAGCTGCTGCCGGAGCGCGGCGACTTCGGCTTCGGCGGCCTGGCGGGCCTCGCGCTCGCGGCGGACGACCTCGACGGCGCGGAGCACCCGGGCTTCGAGGGCCTGGAAGTCGTCGGGGGTGATGGGGGCTTCGCTGCTGGCGTCGCTCAAATGGTAGACCCTCAAATTTAAGTATAGAGGGCGGAAACGTGGATTAGTGGGGTCGGAACTGGGTGGGCAGTCGCGCTGAGTTGGAGAGTACGGTCGAGCTTCGCTCGATACCCCACCCTTTGTCGATGAAACCGACAAAGGATGGGGCACCCAGTCAGGTGCGGAGAGTGCCGCCGAGGGCTTCGAGAGCCGTGATGATGGCGGTGGACCAGGCGGCGAGCTCGGTGTCGACCAGGGTGCGGTCGGGGGATTGGAGGACGGTGCGGAGGAGGGTGGAGTAGACGCCGGGATACTTTTTGCGGTCGCGCCAGACCTCGATGGGGTCGAGGGTGCGGAGCTCGGGGACGTTGAGGGCGTGGATGGCGGCGGCGATCTGTTCCCAGAGGACAGTGTCGGGGAAGGTGAAGGAGAAGTCGCGCTGGACGGCCTGGAAGCGGGAGAGCTCGTGGGCGGCGGCCTGGCGGAGGGGCAGCTGAAGGAGGTGGGCGAGGTCGAGTTCGGCGAGGAAGACGGGTTGGCGGAGCTTGCGGCGAGAGGCTTCGGCGCGGGAGAGCTCGCCGAAGCGGGCGAGGGGGTGGCCGTCGAGGTGGACGGCGGCGGCGCGGCCGGGCTCGAAGAGGGGGCTGGCGGGGAGGGAGGTGAAGGTTGCGGCGGGAGCTTGGAAGAGGGCGAGGAGGGACTCGATGGCGCCTTTGAGCTCGAAAAAGGGGGCGTCTTCGGCGGGGTGGAAGGTGGTCTGGGCGGAGGGGCCGAAGATGCCGAGGGCGAGGGAGGGGGCTTCGCGGACTTCAGCGGGGGAGCCGGAGAAGATTTCGCCGGCTTCAAAGAGGCGGGCGGAGGGGACGTCGCGGGTGAGGTTGAGGGCGAGCATGGCGACCATGCCGGGGAGGAGCGACGGCCGGAGGAGGGCGGCCTCTTCGCTGAGGGGGTTTTCAAGGGGGACGGCGGGGGTTTCGGGGGCGAAGAGGGTGGAGTCGGCGGCGCTCGCGAAGGTGCTCGAAAGGGTTTCGGAGAAGCCGAGGGCGTAGAGGCGGTCGCGGACGGCGCGCTGGGCGCGGGCGGCGGGGTGGGCGAGGACGGTGCCGGGCGCGGGAAGGGTGTTCGCGAAGCGGTTGTAGCCGTAGACGCGGGCGACCTCCTCGATGAGGTCGATGGGGCGGGTGAGGTCGAGGCGCCAGGAGGGGAGTTGGACGGAGAAGGTGTCGGTGTCGAGCAGGGTGAGGGAGCAGCCGAGGGCGGTGAGGTACTGGGCGATGAGGGAGGAGGAGATGCCGGCGGGGTCCAGGGTAGAGCCGAGCAGGCGCTGGGTGTGGGCGACGGAGAGCGGGATGGCGGGGCGGGCGGCGGTCTGGCGTTCGTGCTCGGGGAGGATGAGGTCGATGAGGGGGCCTTCGAGGCGGCCTCCGCAGGCTTCGAGGATGTGGCGGGCGACGAGGCGGTTGGCGAGGGGGGCGGCGGCGAAGTCGGCTCCGCGCTCGAAGCGATGGCTGGCGTCGGTGTGGATCCCATGGCGGCGGGAGCTGGCGCGGATGGCGGCGGGGGAGAACCAGGCGGACTCGACGAGGATGTTGCGGGTGGCGGGGGTGATCATGGTGTCGTAGCCGCCCATGATGCCGGCGAGGGAGATGGCGCGGGAGTGGTCGGCGATGACGAGGTCGCCGGGGGTGAGGGTGCGGGTGGAGCCGTCGAGGAGGCGGAGCTGCTCGTTGGGGAAGGCGCGGCGGATGAGGATGCCGCCGACGATTTTGTCGAGGTCGAAGGCGTGGGTGGGATGGCCCATGCCGAGGAGGACAAAGTTGGAGATGTCGACGGCGTTCGAGATTTGTTTCTGGCCGAGGGCGGAGAAGAAATGGGCGATACGGCCGGCGGTGGGGGCGATGTGGACGTCGCGGAGGACCTGGGCGGTGAAGCGGCCGCAGAGTGCTTCGGCGTTGGGGTCGATGCGGATGGGGAGCGGGTCGGCGAGGGAGGGGGTGGGGAGGGAGGTGTCGAGCGGGTGCAGGGGGAGGTTGTAGATGGTGGCGATCTCGCGGGCGATGCCGTAGTGGTTCATGGCGTCGACGCGGTTGGTGGTGATGTCCATGTCGAAGAGCGAGCCTGCGGAGTTGCCGGCGGGATCGTTGAGTTCAAAGACGCCCTCGACGGCGATGCCGCGGAGGGTGAGGTCTTCAGCAAGGGTGGCGTCGTCGACGTCGAGCACGGGCAGGTAGGAGCGGAGCCATTCGGTAAGGATCTTCATGGGTGGGCAGGGTTTCAGTGTATCGCCGCTGGGGGTGAAGACGATTTATCCTCATTGGATGTCCTCTGCCGCTCTAGCCGCGCCTGTGTCCGACTTCGCCTCCCTCCCGTTTGAAGAGAAGCTCGACCGCTTTGCCAAGGTCGCCGTGCACGTGGGCCTGAACCTGCAGCGCGGCCAGGAGCTGCTGATTTCGGCCACGCTGGAGATGGTGCCGCTCGTCCGGCGCATTACCGAGCATGCGTATAAGGCGGGCGCCGTGCTGGTCAGCACGGTTTACTCGGACGACGAAACCGTGCTTGCGCGCTACCGGTATGCGGAGGACGCCTCGTTTGACCGCGCCGCGCAGTGGATGGCCGATGGCGTTGCCGCCGCCTTCCGGGGCGGAGCCGCCCGGCTGGCGCTGGCCGGGGCTAATCCAGCGCTGCTGGCCGGCCAGGATCCCGGCAAGGTTTCGCGGGCGAATATCGCTGCCTCGAAGGCCAACAAGCCTGCCATGGAGCTCATCACCCGCCACGCGATCAACTGGTCCATCTTGGCCAACGCCACACCCGCCTGGGCGAAGCTGGTCTTCCCTGGCCTGCCGGAAGACCAGGCGATGGCGAAGCTCTGGGATGCTATTTTCACTGCCTCCCGCGCCACCTCGGACGATCCCGTCGCGGCCTGGAAGGCTCACTCGCAGTTTCTGCATGAGCGCGTCGCTTACCTTAACGAGAAGCGCTTTCACGCGCTCCGCTTCCACTCAAACGACGGCGCGACCGACCTCACCGTTGGCCTTGCGGACGATCACCTTTGGGCCGGCGGGGGCGGCGTCTCCGGCAACGGCGTCTTCTGCAACGCGAACATTCCCACCGAAGAGTGCTTCACGACGCCGCATAAGGATCGCGTCGACGGCTTCGTGCAGGCCTCGAAGCCGCTCTCGCACCAGGGAACGCTGATTGAAAATATTCGCTGCCGCTTCGAGGCCGGGCGCATCGTCGAGGCTACGGCGTCCGCCGGCGAGGACGTCCTGAACCGCCTCATCTCCACCGACGACGGCGCCCGCCGCCTCGGCGAGGTCGCGCTCGTGCCGCACTCCTCGCCCATCGCCCAGAGCGGCATCCTGTTCTGGAACACGCTGTTCGACGAGAATGCCGCCAGTCATATCGCACTCGGGCAGGCCTATGCCACCTGCCTGCGCGGCGGCGAACACCTGGAGGAAGCCGAGCTCGCCGGCAAGGGCGCCAACTCCTCGCTGATTCATGTGGACTGGATGATCGGCTCCGGCCAGATGAACGTGGACGGCCTCGCCGCCGGCGGCTCCAGCCAGCCGCTGATGCGCGCCGGCGAATGGGTCTAAGCCGCGGCTTGACCCAATTGCGTCCGGCTCCCATGCACCCGCGCATCCCGCGCATGCGAGCCCTCGTCCTTCGCCTGTTTTTCTCCGCGTTGGCCGCCGCGGCCATCCTCGGCATCGCTTACTCCGGCATGTTCGTTTCCATGGCCCCGCGCGTGGTCAGCGAGTCCGTCGAGCCTCTCAGCCTTCTGCTTCTTCCCGGCCTGCTGTTTGCCATCGTCTCCGCCGGGCCGCACGACTTCCAGCCCGGGACCGTCCTTGGAGCCGCAGCAGTGTTCTGGTTCCTCGCCGCCTTCCTCTTCTTCACCTGGCGCGCCCGCAGCCGAGCCTGAACATCTCCGGCGCCTCCTCTCACACAGTCTCCTCGTCTGAGGTGGAGATCACCGAGCCCCGCTTTCCGCTAAACTCAATCTGCTATGGACCTCTCCGGCTGCGGCACCGCGCTCGTCACCCCCTTTCGCCCTGACGGCACCCTCGACGAGCCCACCCTCCAGGCCCAGGTCAACGCCCAGATCGAGCATGGTATCGAGCTGCTCGTCCCCTGCGGGACAACAGGCGAAGCGGCAACCCTCTCCGACCCCGAGTACCTCCGCGTCATCGAGCTCACCTGCGCCACCGCCGCCGGCCGTGTCCCCATTTTTGCCGGCTGCACCCATAATGCCACCGCCGCCGCCGTCCGCCGCGCCGGGCGCCTCGCCCAGGTCCCCGGCCTCACCGGCCTGCTGACCGCCAACCCCTACTACAACCGCCCCGGCCAGGAGGGCCAGTACCAGCACTTTCGCGCCATCGCCGAGGCCTCCCCGCTGCCCATCCTGCTGTACAACATTCCCGGCCGCACCGGAGCCAACCTCGAACCCGCCACCGTCCTCCGCCTCGCCGAGATCGAAAACATCGTCGGCATCAAGGAATCCTCGGGCAACATCGTCCAGATTACCGAGCTCCTCCACCTCGTTTCCCGCAGCTTCCGCGTCTTTGCCGGAGACGACGCCCTCGCCCTTCCGGTGATGGCGCTCGGCGGAGCCGGCCTCATCTCGGTCGCCTCAAACGTCATCCCCGCCCAAATGACGGAGATGGTCCGTGCGGCCCTGAGCGATCATTGGGCCATCGCCCGTCAGCTGAATCGCCGCTTTTTCCCTCTCCTGCAGGCTCATTTCTGGGAGCCGTCGCCCGCGCCCGTCAAAGCCGTCATGGCCCTGCTCGGCCTCGGCCCCGAGACCCTCCGCCTCCCCATGACTCCCGTGACTCCCGCCACCCGCCGCAGGCTCGAGCAGCTTGTCAGCGAGCTAGGACTGCTCGCCACCCCCCTCGCTAGCCAAGTCGATAACCTCCGCATGTGCTAGTCCCCTGCTCCCGGTCGGCAAAGCGTCTGCACCGCCACCCCGCTCGACAAACACAAGGACCCGTTCCCGATTTGAAACCTGTTTTGCACCTACGAGCAAAAAGGCTTCGCTTTTGATTCGCCCATCGAAGTACGACCGTTTACCATGAATGCATGAGGCTTTTCGATCCCGTTCCGACCGATGTTGCTGAAGACTTGCGCTTGTTCGTGCATGGTAGACGATTCGGAACGATACTTGCCGACCCTCCTTGGCAGTTTCAGAACCGCACTGGCAAAGTAGCCCCGGAACATAACCGCCTTTCCAGATATGCAACGATGGGCCTTGCTGAGATAAAGTCTCTACCTGTAGTTCATGCAGCTATGCCTGTGTGTCACCTTTACCTCTGGGTTCCAAATGCACTTTTACCTGAGGGGCTCGACGTGATGAAATCGTGGGGCTTTCAATATAAAAGCAATTTGGTCTGGCACAAAATAAGAAAGGACGGCGGTCCTGATGGGCGCGGCGTCGGATTCTATTTTAGGAACGTGACAGAGATACTACTTTTTGGCGTTCGAGGCAAGAACGCCCGGACACTCGCTCCGGGGCGAACACAGGTCAACTTTTTAGCAACGCGGAAACGCGAACACTCGCGCAAACCTGATGAGCAGTACGCGTTAATGGAGGCCTGTAGCCCCGGCCCTAGACTTGAATTGTTTGCTCGTGGTAATCGAGAAGGTTGGACGGCATGGGGAAACCAAGCCGAGAGTTATACTCCAACCTGGCCAACATACAACAACCACTCGCTTTCGTTAGAGAATGTTCAATAGTGAGCATCAAGCTACTGCCGAAGATCATCTTCGACAAGTTCGAAGTCGCCGAAACTCACCATGCTGCATCTATTCTGTTCACAGATTTCCGGGCAGAGTGGGATGATTTGGTAATCATGCTTTCAGAGTTCGAGCTGAAAAAGAGTGACATCATCACACCTGGTGGAAGAAAATCCCCGATAGCAATTGGAATCGATCGTTACTTTTATAATCGCAATTGGGTCGAACAAAACTTTAAAATCGAAGTTTCAGCGGACGGGAAAACAACACTCGCACCGACCCATCAGGTGGACTACTTTCGAAATCGAGTTGCCATTGAAACCGAGTGGAACAATAAAGACCCTTTTTACGATCGAGATTTAACGACGTTTCGTCTCCTCTTCGAATTGAATGTACTGAGCGTAGGCGTAATCGTTACGCGAGCATCTGAGCTACAAGAAATATTCGATCAAATTGGCCGAGGAAAGTCTTACGGAAACTCAACAACACAAATGGGAAAGCTTGTACCCAAACTTAATAATCGAGCATCAGGTGGCTGCCCTGTTTTAGCCTTCGGAATCAGAAAAACTGCTTACAACGAGAATCTGTAAGTAAGCGTCCCACGCTGCCTTCTTAAAGGTATTTGACGAAATGCGCTTACAGCGCGCCTAGTTTTCTGTCCACCGTCTGCGTCCACATTCCTTTCATCGGCACAATCCACAGCACGTTTTTCCTAGAAGGCGCAGGAGTCTGCTGACACAGTAGATACTAAGAAGACTCCCCAGTGCAGCCACCGAGTTTTGGCAAATTCCCGGACGGCGCCCTCTCTCCGGCGTAACCAGCTAAGCTATTCCCAATGACTTCCGCAGAACTGACCACCCTTCAGGCTTCCATCGAACACCACTTCGCCCAAGGCCCTGCCGCCATCGGCGACCCCGAAGCCCTCGCCGCCTTCCACACCCTCCGCGACGCCCTCGAAGCCGGCACCCTGCGCGCCGCCTCGCCCGACCCCGCCTCGCCGCTCGGCTGGACGGTGAACGCCTGGGTCAAGCGCGGTATCCTCCTCGGCTTCCGTCTCGGCTCTTTGGAAAGCCGCGCCGGAGGCGCCTACGTCGACAAAGATACCTATCCCGCCCGCACCTTTAGCCCCGGCCAGAACATCCGCGTCGTCCCGGGCGGCTCGTCGGTCCGCGCAGGAGCCTTCGTCGCTCCCGGCGTCGTCATCATGCCTCCCGCCTACCTCAACGTCGGCGCCTTTGTCGACGAGGGCACCATGGTCGACTCGCACGCCCTGGTCGGCTCCTGCGCCCAGGTCGGCCGGCGCGTCCATCTGAGCGCCGCGGCACAGATTGGAGGAGTGCTGGAGCCCGTCAACGCCTCCCCGGTCATCGTCGAAGACGATGTCTTGATCGGCGGCAATACCGGCGTCTACGAGGGCACCATCGTCCGCACCCGCGCCGTTCTCGCCGCCGGCACCGTGCTCACGCGCGGCACCCCGGTCTACGATCTCGTCCGCAACCAAATCCACCGCGCCACGGCCGATACCCCCCTCATAATCCCCGCCGGAGCCGTCGTCGTCCCCGGTTCGAGAGCCATTGCGCACGGCCCCGGCAAAGATTGGGGCCTCTCCGTCGCCACCCCCATCATTGTCAAATACCGCGACGAGAAAACCGAGCTCTCGCTCGCCCTCGAAGACCTTCTGCGCTAACCTCAAAACACCTCCATGAGCTTGCCCTTCCAGCAGCAGATCGAAAAAGACGGCTTCCGGCTTCGCGGGCTTGAGGTCACGCGGATCGATTCCTTCTCCGACGTCGTCTTCGGCTTTGCGCTCACCTTGCTTGTCGTGTCCCTCGAGGTTCCTCACACCTTCAGCGAGCTGCACAGCAGCCTGCGCGGCTTCTTTCCCTTCGCCGTCTGCTTCACGCTGCTCATGCTCGTATGGCTTGCGCATTACAAGTACTTCCGCCGTTTCGGCACCCGGGACAGCGGCACCATCGCCATCAATGCCTGCCTGCTCTTCGTCACTCTCTTCTATGTCTATCCGCTGAAGTTCCTCTTCTCGATCGCCGTCTTCAGTCTGCTCGGCAGCAACGGCCACCTCGAAGGCAAACAGATCACCGATCTTATGCTGCTCTTCGGAGCCGGCTTCGCCGCCATCTACTTCCTCATCGCCGCGCTCTATGCAAACGCCTGGCGACAGCGCGAGCACCTGGACCTTACGCCCGCCGAGCGCATCCTTACCCGCAGCTACATCGCCATGGCGGCCGGAACCGCCTGTGTGGGCCTGCTCTCCTGCCTCGTCGCCGTGCTGCTGCCATTAGGCTATGCAGGCTATGCCGGCTGGACCTTCCTGCTCATCTCGGTCTTCCGCGTTTTTGTGAGGAAACAAGCCCACAAGCGCATCGCCCGCCTCCAGGCACTCGCCGCGGTCTCGGCAGCCGCTTCCTGAAGACCGCTCACGCCGGCATCTTGCCCCGTTCTCTCCTCAGTGCACCCGCACCCAGGTCTGGGTTCGGCCCAGCAGAGAAAATCCGATGAAGCCGCGCACCACCAGCTTCTCGCCGCCATCCTCCAGCCGGAATTTACACCGGTACACCTTGCCCGTATCGGGATCGAGAATATCTCCTCCGGCATATTCGCCGTCGGCCAGGGTCATGTTCCGCACGATGGTCAGCCCCAGGATCGCCTTTCCCTTGCGCTCGTCCTGGCAGTCGTCGCACCGGCTCTGCGCATCCTTGCTGTCGTACACGCGGGTAATCCGCCCAAACCAGCGCCCGTCCTGCTGAAAGACGCGAACTTCTCCTTTCGGCTGACCGGTCTTGTCATCGGTCGTCCGCCACACGCCCGCCGGACTCTGAGCCTCCCCCGCCATCTGCGCTCGAGCCAGAGAAAGCAAGCCAGCCAGCGACAGCAGCGTCAGAACCAGAGCCGTGCGCAAGGAAACAGTCTTCATATCACCCCTGCCATTGATCCCTCTTGTCTATCCTGAGCCATTTGAAACAGTTGTGCAGAAAAAGATAGGGCTTCAGCAGAACGCTGATCCCCACGGAAATGGGGAAGGTTACGCGAAATTCCGAAGCCTTCTCGCTGCGGTCTGCGCAATCGCTGTGTTGTTCTATTCATGGATGAACTCTGACGCACCCTCATCCAGGGACCGGGAAGACCGGCCATGTTTTGACAGAAGCCCTGTCCGCAACAGTCCTTTTGACCACGGCAGTCCTCACGTACGTCAGCCTCTATCGCAGGCTTGGGCGTTTGATCGCAGCGGGCGGTGAGAGCGCTATCGAACTGGACAGAGTACGAAGTGACCTCTCTTCTTTCGCTTTGGGTGCCTATGGATAAATCAACCGGAGGCGAACACACTTTCGGCACGCTGTCCTCAAAACATTCTGCCTCAGCAAGCACGACTCAAACCACTTACCCGCCTTCCGCCTAAAGTAAACTCAAACCATTCTCCGGAGACACACTCGATGAAGCATTCTCTCGCCCTGCTGGCTCTTGGCCTCGTCCCCTCGTCCTGCCTCGCGCAACAGGCAACCGCTGTAAAAGGCTGGGTGGAGGACGGCGTTGCGCACACGCCCGGAAACTCCGCCGAGACCGTCAAGCAGGCCATCGCCGGGGGCGCCCCCTACGTCTTCGTCGACGATAAAGACAAGATCATCTGGCGGATCGACAACCCGCAGGTCCTCAAAGGACACGAGGGCCAGCACATCGCCTTTAGCGGAACCATGGTGCCCAATGTAAACACCATCCACATCGAGCGCCTGCGCGTTCTCAAAAACCAGAAGCCGGGAGCCGCCCCCGACGCGATCGGACGCTAAAGCATGTTGCTTCGAGCTATCGTTCTTCCGCCGCCTTCCGGCCTTGCCCTCCTGCCGTCTTCTGCTCCCGCTCATCCGCCGCCCACATCCGCCCACATCCGCCCTGCTAAACTCATATATTGATGGCTCAAGATAAACTCCGCATTGTTCCGCTCGGCGGCCTCGGCGAGTTCGGCATGAATTGCATGGCGATCCGCTGGCAGGACGACATTCTCGTCGTCGACGCCGGTCTGATGTTCCCCGAAGAAGAGCTCCTCGGCGTCGACATCGTCGTCCCCGACATCTCCTACCTGACCGAAAACCGTGACAAGGTCAAGGCGATTCTGCTCACCCATGGGCACGAGGACCATGTCGGCGGCCTGCCCTGGATCCTCTCCGAGCTCAACGTCCCCGTCTACGGAACCGAGTTTACTCTCGCCCTGGCCGAGGGAAAACTCGACGAGCACCGCCTGCTCGACGACGCCGACCTGATCGAGATGATCCCCGGCCGACGCTTCACCCTGGGCCCGTTCTCGATTATGCCCATCCGCGTCACGCATAGCTTGGTCGATTGCGTCGCGCTCGCCATCCATACCCCGGTCGGCGTCCTGCTCCACACCGGCGACTTCAAAATCGACCTCTCGCCCCCCGACGGCAAGGCCTTCGACCTCCAGGCCTTCGCCGATCTCGGCAAGAACGGCGGCGTCCTCGCCCTGCTGCAGGACTCCACCAACGTCGACCGCCGCGGCTGGACTCCAAGCGAGCGCGCCGTCCGCCCCCGCCTCGACGAGATCTTCGCCCAGACCAAGAAGAAGCTGTTCTTCTCCTGCTTCTCGTCCTCGATCACCCGCCTCGGCCTCGCCTTTGAGCTCGCCCAGAAGCACGGCCGCAAGGTTGCCGTCATCGGCCGCTCCATGGACAACTCCACCGAGATCGCCCAGGACCTCGGCTACCTCAAGATCCCCCAGGGTCTGCTCATCCACCCCGGCCAGATCCGCGACTTTCCTGCCGAGAAGCTCCTCATTATGATCTCGGGCACCCAGGGCGAGCCCATGTCCGCTCTCAGCCGAGCCGCGGTCAACAACCATAAGTTCGCCAAAATCGACGCCGGCGACACCGTCGTACTCAGCTCCCGCGTCATCCCCGGCAACGAGAAGCCCATCTACCGCGTCATCGACCACCTCGAGCGGCGCGACGCCAATGTGCTGCACGACGACGGCACCAACGGCCTCATCCACGTCTCCGGCCACGGCTCCCAGGAAGAGCTGAAGATGATGATCAACCTTGTCCAGCCCAAGTTCTTCATCCCCATCCACGGCGACTACCGCCACCTCAAGCGCCACGTCGAGCTCGCCCTCTCGACCGGCGTCCCCCAGAAAGCCGTTCTGCTCGAGGACGGCGAGATCCTCGAGCTCACCCCGGACTCGGCCGTCAAAAACGGCAAAGTCACCACCGGCCGCGTCTGCATCGACTCCGGCGGAAGCATCGACGTGGTTGAAGACGTCATCATCCGCGACCGCCAGCACCTGTCCGAAGACGGCATCGTCCTGCCCATCATCGCGCTCAACAAGCGCACCGGCCGCGTCGAAGGACCGATCGAGATCGTCATGCGCGGCTTCGCGGTCGACGACGCCGAGATCGTCGCCGAAGCCCGAGCCAGCGTCCAGCGCACCGTCGAGGGCTCCTCGACCGAAGAGCGCCAGGACTACGGCGTCATCAAGGAAAAAATCCGCAACGACCTCAAGCGCTACATCCAGAAGGCCACCAGCCGCCGTCCCCTCATCATGCCCGTCATCATGGAGATCTGAGGCCACCTCCCTTAACATCGTCCTTCTGGCCGAGCCGGAAGCCTCGTATTGAGCTTCTTGCCCTCTCTCTCTTGACAGCCACGTTACAATTACCCAGGGATTGAAGAAGGCCCGGCACCGTACCGGGCCTTTATAACGCCCGGAACTGGTTCTCCAGAGGTCCGGACGGGTTATCTCGGCGGGTTATCTCAAGGCCGACAACATCCTCCCCTCCGCCGAGACGCTCTGGGTGGCCGGCGAGCTCCCCTCCAAGGTCCTCCAAGAGCCCTCGTCAGCCCGGTCATCAGTCACATCGACCTCGACGGGCCATTCCCGGGCCTAGCCGACCAGTGGCGCCTGATCCACTTCTTCGCCCTCATCAGGCATGCCGTGCAGATGCCCGGCGGCAGAACGCCCTTGCTTTCTTCATCGGGGTCAAGTCTCCGCCTCGGGCCCGCGTACCATCGAAGGATGTCCGCGCCGACCAAGCCCCCCGTTTACCTGCTCGACTCCATGGCCTTCATCTTCCGCGCCTACCACGCCATGCAGCGCCAGCGCCCCATGTCCACGCGCACCGGCATCCCCACCGCCGCCACCTATGTCTTCGTCAACATGATCAACAAGCTGCGCAAGGACTTCGCGCCCGAGTACCTCGCGGCCATCTACGACGTAGGCGCGCCCGTCCACCGCAACGAGCTCGCCGGCCAGCTCAAGGACGTGCAGAAGTTCAACATCAAGACCCAGGCCTTCGAGACCATCGAATACGGAGGCTACAAAGCCAACCGCGTCGAGACCCCGCCCGACCTCATCCAGCAGCAGCCCTACATTCGCCGCGCCCTCGAAGCCTTCCGCATCCCCATCCTCTTCTACGAGGGCATGGAGGCCGACGACGTCATCGGTACGCTCTCCTGCAAGCTCGCGGCCCTGGGCCACCACGTCTTCGTCGTCAGCTCCGACAAGGACATGATGCAGCTCGTCAACGAGCACGTCTCCATCCTCAACCCCACCAAGGACAACCTCATCCTCGACCCCGCCGGCGTCGAAGCCAATCTCGGCGTTCCGCCCCAGCAGGTCATCGACGTCATGGCCCTGCGCGGCGACTCCATCGACAACATTCCGGGAGCGCCCGGGATCGGGGACAAAGGCTCGATCGAGCTCATCAAGCAGTTCGGCACCGTCGAAGCCGCACTCGACGCGGCGAACGCCTCCCCTGAGCAAGTCAAAAAGAAGACCTACCGCGAGTCCCTCCAGAACAACCGCGACAATATCCTGCTCTCGAAAGAGCTCGTCACCATCCACACCGGCGTGCCCATCGAGTACTCGCTCGACGCCATGCGCACCCAGCCGGTCGACAACGCGGCCTGCCGCCAGCTCTTCAGCGAGCTCGAATTCACGACGCTCCTCAAGGAGCTCGCTCCCTCGGTCGACACTACACCCACCACCTACACGCTGAACCCCACCCCCGCCGAAGTCGCGGCTCTTCTGGAAGCCGCACGCTCCCGGGTGCCCCATCCTTCGGAGTCTCACCCCGAGGGGTGGAGTGTTCGCGGCCTGGCTATCGCGATCTTCGAGGACGCCCGCGCGCTCTCCGAAGAGATTGCCGCCGAGCCTGATCCCGAAGCCCTCGAACCCGAACCACCCCCCGCCGAAAACCTGTCCCTCTTCGGCGTCGCGCCCCCGCCCGAAGCGCCAAACCCAGCCCCCGATCCCGCCTGCCGCCTAGGCCTAGCCATCTCGCCCAATGCCGCACTCGAGGTTTCGCTCGACACCCCCGGCCTCAAGGAAGCTCTCGCCGACCCTTCTCTCCCCAAGGATGTTCACGACCTCAAAGCCACCCTCCGCGCCCTCGCCCCGCACAACGTGCTTCTTGCCGGGGTGCGCGACGACGTCATGCTGCTCAGCTATCTCGTCAATCCCACCCACGCCTCGCACACCCTGCCCGACCTCTCCGCCCGCACGACCAGCCGCGCGCTCACCCACCAGCCCACCAAGGAGAACCCCAGCGACCCCCAGCGCCTGCCTGAGGCCGCCGCGGCCATCGTGCGCCTCACCTCCGCGCTCGCCACCCAGCTCGCCGAGGCCGGCACCTTCGAGCACCACATCCCCAAGGACTCCCCCGCGCTCGGCGGAGCCATGACCCCCGAGATGCTCTTCATCACCCCCGTCACCTCGAACCCCGAAGCCCGGTCACCCCTGCACGAGGTCTACCGCACTATCGACCTCCCGCTCGTCCCCGTCCTGCTCCGCATGGAGCAGACCGGCGTCCGCATCGATCCCGTCTTCCTCCGCGACATGAGCTCCCGCCTCGCCGTCACCATCGACACGCTCGGCGAAGGCATCTACGCCGAAGCCGCCGGAGCAGGGAATCCAGCCCATCGCTTCAACATCAACTCTCCGAAACAATTAGGCGAGGTCCTCTTCACCCACATGGGGCTGCCCAAGCCGATGAAGTACGGGAAAGGAAAGGTCGTCTCGACCGCCCAGGATGTCCTCGAAGAGCTCGCCGAGCAGCATCCCATCGCCGCCCGTGTGCTTGAATACCGCCAGCTACAAAAGCTGCGCGGCACCTACCTCGACGCGCTCCCGCAGCTCGCCGACGCCGAAGGCCGCATCCACACCACGTTTAACCAGGTCGGCACCGCCACCGGCCGGCTCTCGAGCACCAACCCCAACCTGCAAAACATTCCTATCCGCACCGCCATTGGCCGCGACATCCGCGCCGCCTTCATCGCCGCGCCCGGCAACCTGCTCATGTCGGCCGACTACTCGCAGATCGAGCTGCGCCTGATGGCCCACTTCTCGCAAGACCCGCTCCTGCTCAACGCCTACCGCACCAACCAGGACATCCACACCCTGACCGCGTCCGAGGTCTTCGGCATTCCTGTAGATCAGTTAGACAAGGAGACCCGCGCCCGCGCCAAGGCCGTCAACTTCGGCATCGTCTACGGCATCTCGCCGTTCGGCCTCGCCGTTCAACTGAACATAGACCAGAAGATCGCCAAGACTTACATTGAAACCTACTTCGACCGCTACGCCGGCGTTCGCCGCTTCATCGACAAGACCCTCGAAACCGTCCGCCGCGACCAGGCCGTACGCACCCACTTCGGCCGCATCCGTCCCATCCCGGACATAGGCTCGCGCAACCCCAACATGCGCGGCTTCGCCGAGCGCACCGCCGTCAACACGCCGCTCCAAGGCACGGCCGCCGACCTCATCAAGCTGGCCATGATCGCGCTCGACCGCGAGATCGCCGTGCGTAAGCTACGTTCCCGCATGACCTTGCAGGTCCACGACGAATTGCTCTTTGATGTCGTCCCCGAAGAAGCCGAAGAGATGCAGGCGCTCGTCAAGCACGAGATGGAACACGTGGCGGAGTTCTCCGTGCCCATTGTGGCGGATGTTGGCCTCGGTGAGAACTGGCGCGACATCAAGTAAACAAGATACTCCGGAGGAGCGATCATGGATCAGCCAGTTGTCACAGCTCGAAACAGCGGAATCTTTGACGCGCGCGTTCTTAGACGGCCTGCAAGTATGACGAGCGAGTCCCTTCGTAGCGCGCTAGACAAAGCTCCCGACGCCCCACCCGATCCCGGAGACGAGCTCTAAACCTAACCTGCACTTATACTGGCAATATGACACTGACCCTGGACCCTCAAAGCGAAGAAAGCATCCAGCGCGAGATCGCTCGCGGCCATTTCCAGGAGCCCGCTGAGGTGATCGCCCACGCCCTCCATCTACTCGAAGCCGAACAAGCGCGCCGCGAACGCAAGAGCAAAGCATGGGACGATGCCTTCGGCCTTTGGAAAGACATGGAGGAGGACGGCCTCGCCTACCAGGAACGCCTCCGGAACGAGTGGTGAAAGAGGACGCACTGTTTGACACGACCATTCTGATCGACAATCCGAAAGGTTACCCTCAAGCACGAGCAACTCGCGACCGATACACCAATCATTTCATCAGCATCGTCACTTGGATGGAAGTGCTTGTAGGCGCGACACCGGTCACTGAGAGTTTTGTGCGAGTGTTTCTGAAGAGCTTCGTACTGCTCGACCTAGCTCCTGATATCACAGAGCGCGCCATCACCATCCGCAGGGAGAGACGCCTCAAGCTCCCGGACGCAATCATACTCGCTACGGCGGAGATCAACGGCCTCACTCTCGTTACGCGTAACACTCGCGACTTCTTCGCAGGCGCCGGGATTGAAATACCATACGTCTTGTGACAGACGTCCGTGAATAAACCAAGATCGAGTTCCGCGACTAGACGGCGTTCTCGAATAGTTCTGAAACGAGACCTCCCATGCAGCTTTCCTCCCGCCGCACCCTCGGTCGCTCCGGCCTTCCCGTCAGCCCGCTTGCCCTCGGCACCATGACCTTCGGCAACAAAAAGTGGGGTTCGCCGGACGACATCGCCGCCACTCTCTTCCACGCCTTCGTCGACGCCGGCGGCAACTTCCTCGATACCGCCGACGTGTACAGCGGAGGCCGCAGCGAAGAACTGGTCGGCCAGTTCATCGCCGAGCGCAAATTGCGCGACCGCGTCGTGCTCGCCACCAAGTTCAGCTTTAGCGGCGGCAACGGCCGCAAGAACCTGCATCGCGCGCTCGAAGGCTCCCTCCGCCGCCTTGCGACCGACTTCATCGACCTCTACTGGATGCACGTCTGGGACCGCGTCACCCCGCCTGAAGAGATGCTGCAGTCTTTGGGCGACCTCGTCCGCGCCGGCAAGATCCGCTACTTCGGCCTGTCCGACGTGCCCGCCTGGTACGCCGCGCGCATGGCTACGCTTGCCCAGGCGCACGGCGTGCCAGGCCCCATCGCGCTGCAGCTCCCGTACTCGCTCGTCGAGCGCACCATCGAGCACGAGCATGTGCCCGCAGCCCTGGCGCTCGGCATGGGCATCCTGCCCTGGAGTCCGCTCGCCGCTGGCTTTCTCACCGGTAAGTATAGCCGCGCTTCCGGAGACAGCGCCGCCCCTGGAGGCGGACGTCTGGACTCGAACGACCAGCCATTCCGTTTCTTCACGAATCGCAACTGGATGATCCTGGATGTGCTCCGCGAGGTCAGCGAAGAGGTCGGCGAGTCCATGGCCGGGGTTGCGCTGGCCTGGGCGCTCGCGCGGCCCGGCATCACCTCGTTGATCTTCGGAGCTTCAAAACCCGAGCAACTCGCAAGCAATCTGGCCGCGCTCGCGGTCGAGCTTCCCGGACCCGCGCTCGCACGCCTCAACCAGGCAAGTGGCTTTCCCGCCGGACACTTCTACTCGCTGTTTGAAGATCCAGTGCATCGCGGCATCTTCGGCGGAACCATGGTCGAGGGCTGGCTCGAGGAACGGGCGCGGCGCACCTCGTAGGAAACTCGTCACCTGATAGACTTAGGAGTCGCGGAAAGGCGCACATCCGCGCCCAATCGCCGGTTTGCGTCGCCAGACCAGCCAAGCACCTCAAGGAAGACTCTCACCGTGGCAAACGAAACCCGCCTCCAGCAAGTGGAAGACCGAAAAGCAGCGCTCAAGCAGGATCACTTCCTCACCACCACCTCGAGCGGGCTCGAGTGGGTCAGCGAAAACCGCAAGTCCGTCATCGTGACGACGTCGATCCTGTTCGCCGTCATCGTCCTCGCCGTTGTCACCGCGATTCTCTTTAGCCGGCGCTCGGAGGCCGCCTCCGCCGCCTTCGGACGAGCCATGCAGACGTATGAGTCGCCGCTCGTCACTCCCGGCGAACCGGAGGAGCCCGGCGTCACGGTCTACAACTCCGCCGCGGAGCGTGCCAAGGCGGCGAACGCGCAGTTCCTCGCCGTTGCGCACCAGTACGGGTCTACCCGCGACGGCAAGAATGCACTCTATTTTGCCGGCATCACCTCCATGGAGGCGGGCCAGACTGCCTCCGCCGAGTCTGCCCTGAAGCAGGTCGCCGGCTCCTGGAACAAGGAACTCGCCGCATTGGGCAAGTTCGCGCTTGCCGATCTCTATCACGAGACCGGTCGCGACCAGCAGGCCATCGAACTCTATCGCCAGCTCACCGCCAAGCCCACCGACGCCATCCCGGCCGGTCTCGCCCAGATCACTTTGGCCGCGCTCTACACCGACGAAGGCAAGCCCGAGCAGGCGCGCCAGATCTATGCCCAGTTGAAAGATAAGGACAAGGACGCCAAAGGCCTGCAAGGCCCGGCCGGCGCCATTGCCGCGCAGAAGCTCAACCCGGCTCCGACGGGCGGCCCGGTGCCTCAGCTCTAACCACCTGAACCTCAAAAACCGTGAATCTCGTCATGCAGATGTGAAGCGGTGGAGCGATCGCTGACGAATCCTACCGACCCCAGTGCGTCCTGTCCTCCATCCGCGCGCAGCTCAGCCACTGCCTTCCATGTGTCTGTTTTCTTCGGCGAAGGAACCCAGAGCGGAAGCTCCATCTTCAAGTAATGGGATAGCGCATGCGCGTGCGGCTCATAGAGCAGACGAATGGCCGTTAACCGGTGCATGCTCTCCGGATCGCCGCACAGCCGCATGTGCAGGTCGCCGAGAAGCTCGCACATCGCCCCGAAGGTTTCGGACGGCAATCGGTCCAAACCCTCCATCTCTTTCTTCTTGGCCGACCGCTCCATCTGAAACACGTGGCCCACGTCGACCAGCGCATGCCGTGCCATCGCAAACGTAAGCTGCGCCTGGCGCGCCGCGGCGCCTTCCACAGTCGTAATCAGCAATGCGCACGCGTCCAAGACAGAGACCACCGCGGACAGCCAGCTCTGGTTGTCATGCTGCGACCGGTAGTAGCACAAAATTGGGTACGAAATGTGCGACTCCAAAATCTCCGCCGACCACCGCTCCCACTCCGCCAGCAGCCCGATCAGCTCTACCTCCCCGCCCTGGTAGGCGTGCCTTCGCAGCAGCTCCGTAGCCGTCGGCGGCGACCCTGCGCGCCCATCGAGCATCGCCACGCTCACCTCTCGGTGCGAGAACGCCTGATAGAGCACCGGCACATATCCAATCACCAGCGCCACAAAACCCAAACCCGTGCCCGCCTCGACCACAAGGAGCGCCCGCACCAGCAAACTTTGCGGCGCCACATCCCCTAGTCCAAGCGTGAACAGCGTTGTGCCGCTGACGTAAAGATCGGTGCGCAGATTGCCGAGCGAAGACCGAGACGCGTTCATGGCATCGCTGAATGGCGTTCCCAGCGCGAAATAGATCAACCCAAACCCTGAAACCAGCAAAACCGCCCACAAGCCCAGCAGCACCAACAGCGAGAGCGGACCGAAGACGCTATAAATCTGCTCCCGCACCTTGGGATTGCGCATCCATCCCGCCCACGCACACCACGGCCTCCAGGTGGCTTCATAAAAAAGACGCGTAATTCGAAACCGGCCTCTCGGACGGCGTGGCAAAATGATGGTCTGGAACGCATCCAGAATCACGCCAAAGCAGAAGAACAAGCCAAGCAGCAGGCTGGAAACACGCATCAGCAGACTCCTGTCGAGAAACGTCCAACGTTAGAAGTTAGACAACGCAAATAATCGCACGATGCATTTGTAAACTCATCCATTGCTGCCATTCTTTGCTTGACTTCGTCTCATCCGTGCTTTCTGCTGAGATTCAGCAAACTCTAGGGCTTTCCCCGTTTCCTTCCCCGGACGATCAGCACGTCGGCTTACCCCCGAAAATCCACTTGCCGAGACCCTTATGCGCATTCTGGTCGTGGACGACGAACCCATCATCGCTGAAACTCTGCTGACGATCTTCCGCAATCACGGCTTCGACGCCAGCTCCGCCGGGAACGCCGACCAGGCGCTCGCCTCCGTACGCGAGAGCGCCCCCGATCTGGTGTTGTGCGACATCGACCTGCCCGGCCGGGACGGCATCACGCTCATGCACGACCTCGGCCGGGAGTTCCCGAACTGTCCCATCTTCGTCCTCACGGGTCTCTATCCTGCCCTGAATCGCGTCCGCGAGTGCGCTCTGACGCTCTCGCAGCCGGTCAGCATCTTCACCAAACCGTGCCGTCCCGCCGACCTGCTCGACTCTGCCGGCAAGCTGCGCCTGACGGCCTAGCCCATGCCTGACCTTGGCCGCACCCTCGTCCTTCTCGGTCTCGCTCTGCTCGTCATCGGGCTCCTCGTCATCGGCCTCAGCCGCCTCAATCTTCCTATCGGCAGATTGCCCGGAGACTTGAGCTACCGCGGCAAAAATTTTTCTTTTTCGTTCCCCATCGTCTCCTGCCTGCTGCTCAGCGCCTTGCTATCGCTGCTCGTGTGGGTCTTCGGACGCCTCCGCCGCTAACCAGCACCAAGCCTGCCCACACAGTCCCGATCGTCCATCTTGCCAGCCAAACCCGGTAGTTACCTTCGTTTACCTTTCTCAATAGAGCGGCCGAGGATGCGAACGCCGGTACGGTAAACTCATGCCGTGACCCATGACTGACGACAGCTCCATCCCGAGCTTTCTGAGCCTTCGCAGCCCAGCTCCCCGGCGGCTGAACCCCCGTACCGCCGGCCCCGCCCGAAGATCACCGGAAGCCCAGGCCCCAAGCCAACTGGCCTTCCATCTAGTCCCGCTCGAGTCGATTCCGGCGCCCGCGCCGCCCATCCCCGAGCCCATCCTCTACACTGTCCGCCAGCTCATCGCCGAGCTCCGCGGGCATCTCGAATCCGCCTACACCGGCCTCCTTAACGTCGAGGGCGAGATCTCCAACTGCCGCCCGGCCGGCTCCGGCCACCTCTACTTCACGCTCAAGGACGGCGACGCCCAGCTCCCCGTCGTCCTGTTCCGCCGCCAGGCCCAGCTGCTCGCCTTCAAGCTGCGCGACGGCCTCGCCGTCGAGGTCCGCGGCCGCATCACCGTCTATGAGTCCCGCGGCCAGCTCCAGCTCATCGCCGAAACCCTCCGCCCGCGCGGCACCGGCGCCCTCCAGCTCGCCTTCGAGCAGCTCCGCGATCGCCTCCGCCGCGAAGGCCTCTTCGACCGCCCGCGCACTCCGCTGCCGCCCTTCCCGCACTGCATCGGCATCGTCACCTCGCCCTCCGGCGCCGCCTTGCGCGACATCATCCAGGTCATCCGCCGCCGCCACGCCCGCCTCAACCTGCTCCTCTTCCCCGCCGTCGTGCAGGGCGCCCAATGTCCCGCCTCCGTCGCCGCCGGCATCCGCTGGTTCAACCGCCATCCGGACCGCGTCGACCTCATCCTCGTCGCCCGCGGCGGGGGCTCGCTTGAGGACCTCGCCGGCTTCAACGACGAAGCCCTCGCCCGCACCATCGTTGCCTCTCGGCTCCCCGTCGTCTCCGCCATCGGCCATGAGATCGACCACACCATCGCGGACTTCGTCGCCGACCTCCGCGCCCCCACCCCATCCGCCGCCGCCGAGCTCATCACTTCCGCCCAGCACCGCATCGAAGAGCGTGTCCTCTCCCTTGAACGACGCGTCCTCCGCGCCGGCGACTATCAACTCCTGCGCTGCCGCCAACGCCTCCAGCGACTCTCCGCCAGCCACGTCCTCGCCCGCGTGCGCGACTCCGTCGGCCTCCGCGAGCAGCGCATCGACGACCTTACCCGCCGCCTCAAGGCCGCAATGGACAACCGCCTCCGCACCCGGCACAAGCGCCTCGCCGCGCTTGAAGCCCGGCTCCATCGCCATGCGCCTACCGTTCGTCTCGCCGCCGCCGGTCGCCGCCTTACCTCTGCCGCCCAACAAATAGCTCGCCTCGCCGAGCGCCTGGTCGCCATCCGCCGCCAACGCCTGGACCGGACCACCGTCCGCCTCGCCGCCCTTTCGCCGCTCGCCGTCCTCAACCGCGGCTACGCCATCGTCTATCTGGAGCCGGACGGCAACACCGAACCGGGCATTCTGCGCGATGCCGCCGAAGCTCGTCCGCAACAGCGAATCCGCGCCCGCCTCTCCCACGGCAGCGTCCGCGCGACCATCACCGAAACCGACACGGAGAAAGAACCTGCATGAAGAAGCTCTTCGGCACCGACGGCATCCGCGCCGTCGCCGGCCAGCCCCCGCTCGACCCGCCCACCGTCTACGCCGTCGGCCTGGCGCTCGCGCACACTCTCAAAGCCTCCACCTCGAACCCACGCGTGCTCCTGGGCATGGACACCCGCGAGTCCTCTGAGTCGATCGCCGCCACGCTCACCGCCGCCCTCGACGCCGGCGGAGCCTCGGTCGAAAATGCCGGCGTCATCACCACGCCCGCCGTCGCCCACCTCACTCACATCCACGGGTTCGCCACCGGCGTGGTCATCTCCGCCTCGCACAATCCCTGGCAGGACAACGGCATCAAGCTCTTCGGCCCGGACGGCTACAAGCTTCCCGACGCCACCGAGCTCGCCATTGAGTCCGAAATCTTTCGGCAGCTCGCTCTCAACACTCACCCCCCATCCCTTACCCCTCTCCAAGCCCCGCCCGTCAACGAAGCCGACCGCGCCGAATACACCCGCTTCCTCCTGGCCGCCGTTCCCGGCCTCTCGCTTGACAACCATAAGGTGGTCCTAGACTGCGCCAACGGAGCCGCCAGCGCCGTCGCCCCGCAGCTCTTCGCCGATCTCGGCGGCGAGGTCATCGTCACCCACGCCAGCCCCGATGGCCGCAACATCAATCTCGGCTGCGGCGCGCTCCACCCCGAGATTGTCGCCGCCGAGGTCCTCCGGCACAGAGCCTCCATCGGCATCACCTTCGATGGCGATGCCGACCGTGTGCTGTTTGCCGATGAGCATGGCAAAGTCGTCAACGGCGACGCCGTCCTGCTGCTCGCCGCCCGCGATCTCCACGCCCAGGGCAAACTGGTCAACGCCACCGTCGTCGCCACCACCATGTCCAATATGGGTCTCGAGGCCGCGCTCGCCCGCTCCGGAATCAAGATGCTCCGCGCACCGGTAGGCGATAAATACGTGCTGGAGCAGATGCTCGCCACCGGCGCCTCTCTCGGCGGCGAGCAGTCCGGCCACATCCTCTTCTCCGGCCGCTCCACCACCGGCGATGGCCTGCTGACCGCGCTGCTCATCCTCGACATCGTCCACCGCACCGGCAAGTCGCTCGCCGAGCTCGCCGCCGACCTCATCACCTTCCCGCAGGTCATCGTCAACGTAACAGTGCGTGAGAAGAAGCCGCTCGACCAAATCCCGTCCGTAGCCCAGGCCATCGCCGCCGCCGAGCAGGATCTTGCCGGCACCGGCCGCGTCGTCATTCGCTACTCGGGCACCGAAGCCTTGGCCCGCGTCATGATCGAGGCCGAAGACCACGCCCGCATGACCCGCCACGCCGAGGCCATCGCACAAGCGATCCGCCAAGAACTCGGTCGCTAATCGGCAAACCCCGGAGATCCTTTCAATCCAGCAGCGGGTCCACGCATCTCCTGTCCGCTCGCGCAAGTTGCCCTCGGCCCCGACACCCGCGCCTGCCGCAAGCCTCCACGCGCCATCCGAGCCTACTTCTTGCCCGCTCCACTCGTATTCGTTTTCAGCTCTTTTACGAGCCGCGCAAAGCCTTCATCGAAGGCCTTCTTATCGCCCGGCTTCGCGTCCGGAGCCTGCCCGCCACGCATAAATCCATGCCCCGCGCCGGCATAGGTTACCGGCTCAAAGAACTTTCCGGCCGTCTTCATGTCTGCCACAGCCTGCGGTATCGTCGCGCCAATCCGTGCGTCGTTCTCACCATAAAAGCCGTATACCGGCGCATGGATCGAGGTCATCGCAGCTGCCGGCGGCGGAGGTCCGTAAAACACAAAGGCTGCGCTCAGATCGCCGCGATGTGTCGCAAACAGAAACGACTTGCCCCCGCCCCAGCAAAATCCCGCCACCGCCAGCTTGCCGTTGGCGCTCGGCAGCTTCTTGCCATAGTCGGACACAGCATCGAGGTCCGCCGTCACCTGCGCCGGATCGAGACTCGTCACCGCCTTCACCACCGGATCGGTCGAGTTCGTCGTCGCGAACAGCGCATCCGTCCCGCCGCCCGTCTTGCCATCCCCGCCCGGCCCCACGCCGCTCACCAGGTCCGGCGCCACCACAATGTATCCCTTGGCTGCCAGCTCATCGGCCTGCAGCTTCATCCAGTCGCTCAGCCCAAAAATCTCGTGGATCAGCACAACCACCGGCGCTTTGCCGGAGGTCTCCGGATACACCACAAACGTGTTCACGGTTCGCCCATCGTGGGTCACCGGCACATACTCTCGATGCCTCGGACTTTTGTCGAGCGCAGCTTTCGCCCAATCCTGAGCCGGGGAGATGCGAGAAAACAGCAGAACGAACGCTATGCAGACGAAGGAGGAAAGAGAGCGGATCATGTGAGCGAGTCTACGTCGCCCATCGCACTCCCGCAATGGCCTCCGCTGAAACGATTCGTCGGCAAGCTCAAGGGCGCCGGGGCTCCAGCTTCTTCGCCGCGCCCGGCAGCTTTCCCGCCACCTTCAACATCGCGAAGCCGTTCAGCAGCAGCACCACAAAGACAAACACCCAAACCTTCCAAATGCTGGAATGCATTTGCCGATCCCAAAAGCCGATCCCCAGACACATCAACGAAGCAAGCACCGATCCAATCCCGCCAAGCGTATCAATCGTCTTCTTGGTTATCATCCCGCTACCACCTTTTGACCTCTAGGTCAGCCTCGATTCATACCATCGAGAATCGACCCAACGATACCCCCCACAACCCCACTTTGTACAGACTCTTGTCGCCGCTCGCCCGGCGCGTACTCCAGAATCTGGTGTGCCAGCCGCGCAATCGGCAGCGTCTGCAGCCAGACCCGGCCCGGCCCCGTCAATGCCGCCAGGAACAGTCCATCCCCACCGAAGATCAGATTTCTGATCCCCGGCACGCGCGTGATCTGAAACGACACTCCGCCCGTAAACGCGCCCACATGCCCGGGATGCACCCGCAGCGTCTCTCCGGGCCGTAAATCCTTGACGATCACCTCGCCCGAGAGCTCGACCCATGCCGTCCCATACCCGCTTGCCTTCTGCAGCAGAAAGCCGTCTCCGCCGAAGATCCCCGCGCCCAGCGACTGCTGAAATCCCACCCCTAGCGACACCTGGTTGGTCGCGCACAGAAATCCATGCCGGTGAAGGAAAAACTCCTGCCCGGCCCCGATCTCCATCGGCACGATGTGCCCCGGCACCTTGGTCGCAAACGCGATCTCGCCCGGCATGCCCGCCGCGGTGTATTCGGTCATGAAGATCGTTCCGCCGCCCGCCACTCGTTTAATAACGCCCAGCAGGCCGCCGCCGCCGCCCATCTGCGTATGCGTGTTCATCTGGATCGCGCTCGACATCCAGCTCAACTCGCCCGCCTCTGAGAAAACAGCCTCTCCCGGCTGCAGCAGCAGCTCGAGCACCGGCATCGTCGTTCCCTGAATCCTGCTCTGCATCTCTTCTCCTTATCGTCCGTGGCTGCGCTTTCTTCAGTCGTTGGCCGCACTTTTCTGTGGAAATCTGCACAAATCGCTTTGGTCCTGTCCGTAAGGACAGTTCCTCGTTATGACCGGCTAAGACTACACCCGCTCTCCCTGAAATCCTCAGCCGAAACTCACAGCTTTTCGCAATTCTGCCCGCATCCAATTCGCCAAAAGGATGTACGCCGAAGATGCCGAAAAGTTCCACGCTCTCCGCAGCCCGGCCCGCACCGAAACCCACCCGCCGCCGCAAAGCCGCTCCAACCCCGGCCGCCACTCCTTGGCTTGAGCTCCTCCAGGCCGCCCGCGACCGCTTTGGCATCAAGCGCTTCCGCCCCGGCCAGCGCGAGGTCCTCGAAAGCGTCTTCCAAGGCCGCGACACTCTTGCCGTCCTACCCACCGGCGGCGGCAAATCCCTCACCTACCAGCTTCCCGCGCTCTTCCTGCCCAAGCCCGTCGTCGTCGTCTCGCCGCTCATCGCCCTCATGCAGGATCAGCAGGACAAGGCCGAGCACGCCGACATCGCGGTAGAAAAACTCGACTCCACCCAGACCTCCCGCGAAAAAATCACCGCCGCCGAAGACATCGCCGACCACAGCGCCCAACTCATCTACGTCACTCCGGAGCGCCTCGAAAACCAGGAGTTCCTCGCCTCCTTAAAAGACGCCGGCGGCATCTCCCTCCTCGTCGTCGATGAGGCCCACTGTATCTCGCAGTGGGGCCACGACTTCCGCCCCGCCTTTCTCTCGATCGGCGAGGCCCGCCGCCAGCTCGGCGACCCGCCCGTCCTCGCCCTCACCGCCACCGCCACTGAAGAAGTCGTCACTGAAATCCTCCACTCCCTCCATGCCGAGAGTGCCACCCGCATCAACGCCGGCTCTGAGCGCACCAATCTCTTCCTCGCCGTCCACCCCACCGTCAACACCAACGCCAAGCTCGCCCGCATCACTTCCATGCTCGCCCACGAAGAGGGAACCGGCATCATCTACACCGCCAGCGTCAAATCCGCCAACGACCTCTACGAGCGCCTAACCCAGGACGGCGTCTCCGTCGGCCGCTACCACGGCCAGATGCGCATCCGCGAGCGCGAACAGATGCAGCAGTCCTTCATGCGCGGCGATCAGAAGGTCATGATCGCCACCAAGGCCTTCGGCCTCGGCATCGACAAGCCTGATATCCGCTTCGTCTATCACTTCGAGTTCCCCGATTCGCTCGAGACCTACTTTCAGGAGGCCGGACGGGCCGGACGCGACGGCAAAGCCTCTCTCGCCGCGCTCTTCTATCGCCTGGAAGACAAGCGCATCCAGAGCTTCTTCCTCTCCGGCCGCTACCCTCACCTCAACGAGATGAACGCCGTCTATAACGCCCTCGCCGGCCTCTCCGAGACAAGCTCCAGCGAGACCTCTGAACACTCTCCGGGAGCCCCATCGCAGCCAGCTTCGACATCTGAAGTGGGCCCGCAAAGGTCCGCGGACTCCGCTTCCGCCCCGGCCAGGAAACCGACCCTCTCCGCCCTCGACCTCGCCGCCCAAGCCGGCGTCGGCCGCCGCCGCACCCAGGTCATCCTCAACCTGCTTCGCGAGGCCGGCCTCGTCCGCCGCACGCCTCGCGGCTACGTCCTCACCGACGCCGAGCCGCCCACCGGCGACACGCTCGAAGCCCTGCTCAAGACCTACGTCGACCGCGCCGCCCGCGACAAAGACCGACTTGCCGAGATGATGCATTACGCCGAAACCCCCATCTGCCGCACCCAGATCATCCGCAGCTACTTTGGCGAGCCCGAAGGCGACCCCTGCAACCGCTGCGACAACTGCCAACGCGCCGCCAAGGGCGAGCAAGCCGAGCCGGAAGAGCTGCCCGCAGCCGACACTCCCGCGGCCGAACCCGCCCAGCACGTCACCACCATCCCTTCCATCCACGGCGAGATCCACACCACCGCCCCCGAAACCCTGCCCGCTTCCGAGCCGGAACCCGCCTTTCACCGCGGCGATCGCGTCCGCCACAAGCGTTTCGGCTCCGGCTCGGTCCTCGACATCCACGACGAGGTCGTCCTCGTCGACTTCCTCAAAGGAGGCCAAAAGCGCCTGCGCGCCGACTTCCTCGAAGCCGCCTGACGCCTTACGCTTGTGCGAGACCGGCCGTCCTTGCCGGCGCCTGTCGTGCGGCAAACTTCCGTTTGTAGTAAACCGTAGTCAAGAGAATGGCGGAGATTCCAACCGCCGCGGGCCAGAGCCACAGGATCACGCCCACGCGACCAAAGATGTGGCTCAGCGCGGCTGGCCCGAGCCAAGGGCTGGCTCTGATCGCCCATCGAGCATCGTCGCAAACGTCTCCATCCCAACGTGCGCCGGACTCCTCTTGCTTGCACACAGAAGGTTCTTCGGTCGACAGCGACAAACTCCTTGAGCGTTCGATCCGAGAGCACGCTGCTTCTTCCTTCTGATCCCTTCTGAGCGACAGCTATCGCCTCAAAAGACAAGGCCCGAACACTCGTCCGTCAGCGAACCGCCTGCGATCCGGCCTCCGCCCTGCGATGCCCTGCGAGCGTCCGCTTCCTGCGGCGCGTTTCAAACTCAACCTCGCGCAGAAAGTCCATGCGTTCCGGGTTTGGGTCTCCCGCCACACGGAAGCCCTCATTCGCAATCTGGATCAGCACGTCACAGCGCAGCCGGTCCAGGTCCGCCCGAGAACAAGCCTTCAGCATCTTCGGCCACAACACTCTTGGAGGGGGAAGGGGGATCATCGTTATTCGCCTCTCTTGCCTTACGAAAGGCGGCGCCACACAGATGTATCCAGCCCTCTGCAATTTCCGCGAACCTTGCATCCGCGGCAGCTCCCTCCTGCGCCCGCTCGCTTCTCCTCATCCGCCGTCCTCCGCCCTCAAGCCGGATCCTCAAACGTCAGCTTCAGCGTCTGCGTCGCCCCGGCCGACCGGCTGTATCTTGCCTCCGGCGCTACCATCAGTAGCGTCGAGGCATCCCCGCCCGCGTTAAAGCTGTTCGACACCGCAAACGTCAACGTCACCACAAACGATCGATGGCTGAGCGCCGCGCCTCCAGGGTTCGCAATCGCCTTCACCTGACGCGTCGTCATCGCCGCCGCAATGATGGCCGCCGGCAGCGTCGCGTTCAACTCCTCCGGCTTCGCCGTCGCGTGCAGCTTGTCCCACAACGTCTTCACCCAGCCGAACAGCGAAACGCTGTTCGGGGTCAGCGCACCCTTCGGCGGAGCCGCCGGCACCGAATACACAAAATCCGTCTCCCGCGTCACCGCCTTGGTGTGCTCCCCTTCCGCCGACACAAGACTCAGCAGCACGCCGCCCGTCGTATCGCCCGTGGCCGTCGTTTGAAAATCAAACTCCGCCGACTTCAGCTGCGGATCGGTCGTCTCAATCTGTCGCTCCACCTCCACCAACACGTTTTCGACCACATTTACTACATCGGCCAAAGCCACAAAATCTTTAGCATCCGCCGGCTTGGCCGTATTCCCCGTCTGCTGCGCCGAAGCCGTACCTATACAAAGACACAGCATCCACCCACCTGTCCTCAGACAGCTGGTCGGCCGTCTCATGCTCGCGACAGAATCACGACAATTTCCTATTTGGTGCTTGCCTCGCACTTCCAGCGTGGTTACCTTGTTCCTCATGCGCTCTGGTCTCCTTGCTGTATTTTTTCTGCTCGTCGGTTCTTCCGTCCTTGCTCAAATTCCGGCCGATTCGCCCATCCTAGCCGGTTACGTTACCCATGTCTCCGCTTCCGGAGCGTTCGATGTGGACGGAATCCATGTGCGCCTTGCCTCCGGGACGCGTTTCTTGGAGATCGAGGCTAAGACCAGGAAAGTCATTCACCAGCTTGATCCCGTCTACCTCGGCCAGCCGGTCCACCTCTGGGGTCGCCTCGATAGAAAATCCCACTCGCTCGACGCCACCTGTATCGAGCAAACCTTGCCCTCTGCCGCGACCGTCACCGGGACCGCCATGATCGACCTCGTTCCGGCCGGAACTTCCGCCGGCATCCACATGGTGCGCGCAGACGGATTTTTACTGAAGTTCACCCCAGACTCCCGCCTCGCCTTCAACCCGCCCATCACCGCCGTCGACCAGCTCTCGACCAATCTCTGGATCGAATACCGTGGCGTGCAGCAGATCGACGGCACCGTCGTCGTCAGCGCAGCCGAGGTGTGGCCCAATCTTGTCACCAAATCCGAAGACAAGCTTCGGACCAAGCGCGAGTTCGATCCTTCCGAAATCGATGAGGGCGATGCGCAAGGCGGTCTCAGCAAAGCCTTTCGCGGTATCGATGTCCGCCGTCTGCCCGCTCACCACGACGAAGCTCTCCAGTCCCGCATCGACCGCATCGGCCAAAGCCTTATCCCCGCCTACCAAAAGGCGCTACCCGTCACCGACTCCAGCCATATCCACTTCCGTTTCCAGGTCGTCGAGACCGACCGCTTCCGCGACGCCATCGCCTTCGCCAACGGCATCATCCTGGTTCCGTATCCGGCCATCACCCGTCTCGAAAATGACTCTCAAATCGCCGCCGTCCTCGCCGACAATATCGCCGCTTCGCTCGAAAAACAGGAGATCCTGCACCAACCGGCAGAGCATCGCATGCTCGCCGCCGAAATCGCCGGAGACGTCGGCGGCGTCCTTGTTCCCGGTCTGGGCGTCGCGACTGGACTCACCGCTGGCGGCATCGAGAAGCACGCCATCACCATGCACCGGCATCAGAGCGGTCGAGTCGCCCTTTGTTTGCTGCGCGACGCCGGTTACGACCTCACCCAGGCACCCATGGCCTGGTGGCTGCTCGAGCCTGCCAAAGCCAAACCGCTCGAGCAGATCCACCTCCCCGACCGTGCCGCCTACCTGTACTCCGTTTTAGGCACCACCTGGTCTCAACAAACTGCAAACCTCCCGTCTATCTCTGCTAACTAATCCATTAGTAGTTGCGTCTATCTCCACAGACATGCCGCCGCGCCAGTCCATTACGCTCACCGAAGCCGAACTCAGGCTTATGAAGCTCCTCTGGAGCCGGGGCGAGTCCTCTGTCGCCGACCTTACCCAGTCCCTCGCCGGCGACAGCCCCCTCGCCTACACCTCCGTTCTCACGACCATCCGCGTCCTCGAGAAGAAAGGCTACGTCGGCCACCGCCAGGAGGGGCGCGCATTTCTCTACACCGCCGCCGTCGCCGAGCACGAGGCCAGCCGCTCCGAAGTCCGTCACCTTCTCGGCCGTTTTTTCGGCAATTCCCGCGAGCGCCTTCTGCTCGCCCTGCTTGGCGAAGGCGACATCACCCCCGCCGAGCTCGCCCGCATCCAGGCCGCCATTGCCGAGGTCCCCGCGGACCTTGAGCCGGACGCCCGGCTGGCTTCCGCGCTCGATCCTTTCGCGATGCCGGACCTCCAATCGGAGGAGGCATAAGCATGTCGACCTGGACCGTTTTTGCCGCTTCGCTGACCTCCGCGCTCCTCGCCGCCATCTGGCAGGGCCTGCTGCTCGCCGCAGTCGCCGCTCTCTGCCTGCGGCTCGTCCCGGCGCTCACCGCCGCCGCCCGCTCACTCGTCTGGCTGATCGTCGCTGCGCTCGCGGTGCTGCTCCACTTCATCCAGTCCCCGGCGATCTTGTCTCCCACGCATGCCGGCCTCGCCGCCTCGACGCTCCATCCTGCTCTCCCCATCGACGCCCGCTGGAGCCTTGTCCTCGCCGTCCTCTGGCTTGCCGCCTCGCTCCTTCGCGCGGTCCAGCTCGTTACCGGCGCCTTGGCGCTCCGTCGCCTCGCCCGCACGGCCACCCCCGTCGCCGCTCCGGAGGGCTGTGATCTTCTCCTCGCCCGCAGCCGCCGCCCTGAGTCGTACGCCGCCCAACTCTGCACCTCCACCGAAGTCGATCGCCCCAGCGTCCTCGGCTTCTTCCGCCCGCGCATCCTGCTCCCCGCCGGCCTCCTCGATACCCTCTCTCCTGCCGAGCTCCACCAGGTCCTCCTCCACGAGCTCGAGCATCTCCGCCGCCGCGACGACTGGACCAACCTTCTCGGCCGCCTCGCCCTCGTCGTCTTCCCGCTCAACCCCGTCCTCCTCTGGCTCGAGCGCCGCCTCGCCGCCGAGCGCGAGCTCGCCTGCGACGACCGCGTCCTGGAGGCTACCGGCGCCCGCAAAGCCTACGCCACCTGCCTCGCCCACTTGGCCGAGCACACCCTCGTTCGTCGCGGCGTCTCGCTCGCCCTCGCTCTCGTCGGCATCGAGAGCTCCTGGCCCGGCCGCTCCGAGCTTGCCCGCCGCGTGGCCCGCATCCTCAGTCGCCCCGTTCGCCCCCTCAACCCGCGCCGCAGTACGGCGTTCGTCACCCTCCTGATCGCCCTCGTCACCGGCGGCTCGGTCGAGCTCCCGCACAGCCCGCAGCTCATCCGCTTCACCTCCCCTGTCTCCCAATCCGATTTCACCGCAAGCACCCATACACTCACAGGCGATCATTTTGTTCCGGTCGCCTACCATCCACGCACCGGCGCCTCGCCCTTCGTCACCACGGAAGCCATCCTGACCACCCGCCACGCCTCCGTTCCCTTCAGCGCGGCAACGATAAAGGCCGTCTCCCGTCCCACCTCTAAAATTCCGTCCCGCCCAGTGCTTCACCGGATCCCCTCGCCGCTGAACTCCTCTGTCCGGCTCACCAGTTTCCAATCTCAGTCCGACGCCCAGGTTCACCTGACCCTGACCGTCGCCAACCCCAACCAGTTTTCATACGCAGCCGTCCCGGTCCAAGGCGGCTGGATTCTCGTCCTGCTGCCCGTCCAGACCGCCCAACCCACTCTGACCCACGCACTCTAACCCCGAACCAACCACACCAGGAGCCTCTACCCATGTCCGCATCAACTAATAAACTAGTAGAAACCGCCAGAAGGTACGCCGTTCCCACCGCCGTCGCCACCTCCGCCGCTCTCGGCGCCTGCCTCATCTTCAACTCGAACGGCGTCCACGCCGCCTCCTACAACACCGCTGCCCCCATCGACGATAGCTCCGTCGCCGCCCTCACCTCGCTCGATCACGCCATGGAGACCGTCGCCGCCCGCGTCACTCCCTCCGTCGTCAACATCGCCGTCACCGCCCGCGGCAACCCCGAAGACGCCGAGCAGCAGGGCGACGACGGCCAGATGCAGAGCATTCCACCCCAGCTTCGCCAGTTTTTCGGCGGCCAGTTCGGCGGCGGCCAGATGCAGCCCCAGCAGCCCCAGGTCGAGCACGGCATCGGCTCCGGCGTCATCATCTCGCCCGACGGCTATATCCTCACCAACAACCACGTCGTCAACGGCGCCACCCAGATCTCCGTCACCCTCTATGACCGCCGCATCTTCACCGGCAAGGTCATCGGCGTTGACAAGCTCACCGACCTCGCCGTCGTGAAAATCGCCGCCCAGAACCTCCCCGCCATCAGCTGGGGCGACTCCTCGAAGCTCGAGCCCGGCCAGACCGTTCTCGCCTTCGGCAGTCCCTTCGGCTACCTGAAGTTCTCCGTCACCCGCGGCATCGTCTCCGCCATCAATCGCGACAACCCCAACCGCGAAGACGCCCGCACCCCCGGCGGCATCATCCAGACCGACGCCGCCATCAACCCCGGCAACTCCGGCGGTCCGCTCGTCAACGCTCACGGTGAGCTCATCGGCATCAACTACCTCATCGCCACCAACTCCGGCTCCTTCGCCGGCGCCGGCTTCGCCATTCCCTCCGGCACCGCCCGCAACGTGTCGCAGCAGATCATCGCCCACGGCAAGGTCGAGCACGGCTATCTCGGCATCAGCATGAACGACGTCACCCCCGACAACGCCCACTTCTTCAATCTCAAGGACGCTGCCGGAGCCATCGTCGCCCAGGTCACCCCCGACAGCCCCGCCGCCCACGCCGGCCTCCAGCAGGGCGACGTCATCACTCAACTCAACGGAGCGCGCCTCGTCAACGGCCAGGCCCTCCAGGTCGCCGTCTCTGAAACCGAGCCCGGCACCTCCATCACCGTCGGCATCCTCCGTAACGGTCAGCCCCAGACCGTCAAGCTCACCGTCGGCCAGTTCGACGCCAAGGGAACGCAACTCGCCGACAACAACAGCCCTGACGGCTCCAGCCAGGCCAAACCCGGCAAGCTCGGTCTCGCCGTCGCCAACCTGGACCAGGACACCCGGTCGCAGCTCCAACTCCCCACCACCGTCCACGGCGTCGTCATCGAGCAGGTCCGGCCCGACTCCCCCGCCGACAACGCCGGCCTCCAGCAGGGCGACGTCATTCTCGAGATCAACCGCCACGCCGTCACCTCGGCCGACAACTTCGTCTCGAGCGTCCGCGGCACCAGCCCGTCCGACCAGGACCTCCTCCTCCTCGTCTGGTCGCACGGCAACGCCAGCTACCGCACCCTGCGCACCCTCCCCAACCAGGGCTAACCCACAATCAATCCCCAATCCGGGTGCCCCACATCTCGCCTCTGAGATGTGGGGTTCTCCCTTCCTAGCCCCGGACTATTCATGTGCCCCATGCATCGCAGTCCTATCGCGATGAGTGGGAAGTAAGCTCCGGCCCTCTCTGGCACAATAGCTCCAGCCCCGATGCCGATCGACCTCCTCAACTTTGTCCGCAAGTGGGAAGCCAGCACCCTCACCGAGCGCTCCGCCGCGCCTCAGCACTTCCGCGACCTCTGCGAGGTCCTCGAAGTCCCGCACCCGACCGAAGCCGACGAGATCGGAGCCAGCTACACCTACGAGAAGCGCGTAACCAAGGCCGGCACCGCCGAGCAAGGATTCGCCGACGTCTGGAAGCGCGGCTTCTTCGCCTGGGAGTACAAATCCAAAGGCGGCGACCTCAAGAAAGCCTACAAGCAGCTCAACGAATATCACGAGAGCCTTGACAACCCACCTCTCCTCATCGTCTGCGACTTCGTCCGCTTCGAAGTCCACACAAAGTTTGAGAACGCCCCACCCCGCGTCTTCGCCTTCACCCTCCAGGAACTTCTGGTCGCCAAGGACACCGCCACCTGCGCCCTGCCGCCCATCGAAGTCCTCCGTCTCGTCTTCGGCGACTACAACAAACTTCGCCCCGAGTTCGTCTCCATCCCCGTCACCAAAGCCGCAGCCGCGGACTTCCTCCGCCTCGCCCAGCAGCTCGAGCTCGAACGCGCCCTTGCTCCCGACCATCCCTCCAAAGCCGAGATCGCTCACTTCCTCATGCGGCTCGTCTTCTGCCTCTTTGCAGACTCCGTAGGCCTGCTCCCCGGCCACACCTTTCGCCGCCTCATCGGCAATCACCGCCACTCGCCCATCTCCTTCAACCGCGCCCTCCCCCAGCTCTTCGAGGCCATGAGCCAGCCCGACAGCTTCTTCGGCCCAGACAACATTCCTTACTTCAACGGCGGCCTCTTCTCCGACGACCGCATCATCCCCCTCAACCACGCCGACCTCGGCATCCTCGCCTCCGCCGCCCACCACGACTGGTCCCACGTCGAGCCCGCCATCTTCGGCACCCTCTTTGAGCGCTCCCTCGACCAGGACAAGCGCTCCATGATCGGCGCCCACTACACCTCGCCTGAGGACATCCTCCTCCTTATCGAGCCCGTCGTCGTCGCGCCTCTCCTGCGCCGCTGGCAGCTGGTCAGGCAATCCGTCCTCGACGCCCTAGCCACCGAACCCGCCCCCAATAACGATGGGTCTCTTCCCGCCAGCCTTCGCGCCAACCGTCCCGCCCTCACCCTGCTCCAGAACTGGGCCGCCGAGCTCACTCAGGTCCGCATCCTCGACCCCGCCTGCGGCTCCGGCAACTTCCTCTATCTCGCCCTCAAGCGCCTCCTCGACCTCTGGCACGAGGCCCGCATCTTCGGCATCGCGCACGGCCTCACCCTCGCCCTCGACCCCATTCCCAACCCCGGCCAGCTCTTCGGCATCGAGATCGACTTCTACGCCCACGAGATCGCCTCCGTCGTCGTCTGGATCGGCTTCCTTCAGTGGAAGCACGATCACGGCGTCAAAGAAGCTCGCGAGCCTCTCCTCCAGAAGCTCACCAATATCGAGCGCGCCGACGCCATCCTTCGTTACGACGAACACGGCCAACCATACGAACCTGTTTGGCCCCAAGCCGACTGCATCATCGGCAACCCACCCTTCCTCGGCGGCAAATTGCTTCGTCGCGAAATTGGAGGCAAGTGGGTCGATGCTGTCTTCGACCTCTATCGCGGCAGAGTCAAGGCAGAGGCCGACCTCGTCGTCTACTGGTTTGAAAAAGCACGTGCCCAAATGGAAGCCGGGAAAGTCCGCCGGGTCGGTCTACTCGCTACCCAAGCCATCCGCGGAGGAGCCAATCGAACCGTCCTTGAGCGCATCCAGCAGACCGGAACCATTTTTTGGGCCTGGTCGGATCGAAAGTGGACCCTGGAAGGCGCCGCAGTCCATGTATCCCTCATCGCCTTCCAGTCCAGCACGACTCCGGGTGCCCCACATCTCGATTCTGAGATGTGGGTTTCCGACTCCGCCATCACCCTCGACGGCGAGCAAGTCCCCTTCATCAACCCCGACCTCAGCACCGGCTCCAACACCGCCGCCGCATACCGGCTCAAGGAGAACCAGGGCCTCTGCTTCATGGGCACAACCAAAGTCGGCCCCTTCGACCTCGACGCAGATACCGCCCGCAAGATGCTTACTGCTCCGCCTAACCCAAACGGTAGATCCAACTCCGACGTAGTCCGTCCCTGGGTCAACGCGCTCGACATTACGCGACGCCCGCGCAACATGTTCATCGTGGATTTCGGCACCGATATGACCGAAGCAGAGGCCGCCCTTTACGAACTTCCGTTCGAGTACGTCAAGCACCACGTCAGACCTCTCCGCGAAACGAACAATCGAGCCATCTACGCCCAAAACTGGTGGCTCCACGGAGAAGCAAGAGGCGATCTCCGCCGCGCTCTGACACCGCATAAGCGCTACATCCTGACCTCGCGCGTATCGAAGCACCGACTTTTCATGTGGCTCCTCTCCGCCACCATCCCAGACTCGGCAACGTTCGCCTTCGCCCGCGAGGATGACTACTTCTTCGGAGTACTCCACTCCTCCATCCACGAACTTTGGGCGCGAGCGCAAGGAACGCAACTCCGAGAAGTAGAAAGTGGCTTTCGCTACACCCCAAACTCCACCTTCGACACCTTCCCCTTCCCCTGGCCCCCCAACACCGAACCCTCCGAAGCCGAATCCCCCATAGTCCGAGCCATCGCCGAAGCCGCCCGCACCCTCGTTCAACTCCGCGACGCCTGGCTCAACCCGCCCGACATCCCCGCCGAAGACCTCAGGAAACGCACCCTCACCAACCTCTACAACCAGCGTCCCACCTGGCTCACGAGCGCCCACCGCACTCTCGACGAAGCCGTCTTCGCCGCCTACGGCTGGCCCGCAAACCTCACCAAACAACAGATCCTCGCCAACCTCCTCGCCTTGAACCACGAGCGAACCGCCGCACAAGCCCCCAAAGCGCCTACCAAGTCCGCGCGCAAACCTAAGGCGATCACCCCTCAATCACCGTAAACCGCCCACCCGGAAGGGCACGGCTTCAGGCGTGCCACCCCAATCCCCGACATAACCCCAATCCTGAGCGGCCTCCCCACAGCCCCATCGTGGGGAGGTCGACGAAGGACTCAGCCCTCCGCGCAACCCGCCCCCATTGCAAACCCGCTTCCTCTCTTGTCAAGCCCCCAAATGCTCCCCACACCCTTTAACCTGAACAAAACAAACAACAAGCATCCCAAACAAACTTGGCATAGTTCCCCCATCCCACCTGTTAAACTATTAACAGACTCAAAACAAATCGAACCAGGCTCCCACTCCGGGACCGCGTGGACTTCGCCAACCAACCACCTCCAACCAAAACACCACCAGCCCGTGGGGGGCCACCCATGTCCGATCAGTCCGACCAGACCACCGTCACCTCCGTCCGCCAGCAATGCCGCCACATCTTCACCGATGGCCATCGCTGCGGCAGCCCTTGCCTCCGCAACGAAGACTTCTGCTATTACCACCACACCTCCCGCAAACCCGTCCCGCGCCGCCCCCGCGAGTCGCCCGGCTTCGACATCGCCCCGCCCGAGGACCGTTCCGCCATCCAGCACACCATTGGCGAAGTCCTCGCCCGCGTCGCCTCCGAGCAGCTTGACCCACGCCGCGCCGGCCTCCTCCTCTACGGCCTCCAGATCGCCAGCTCCAATCTCCCGCGCCAGGCTGCCTTGAAAACCCCGCCCGAGCGAGACGCCATAGTCGATGAAATCACCATGGATCCCGAACTCGGTCCTCTCGCTCCACCCGCCGAGTTCAGCAAAGCCGTCCACGCCCTTAGCCTGGAAGAAATTCTCATGCGTCAATGGGCGCTCGACGACGAAAACCCGGAAGCCCCGCAGAATCAGCAAGTCCAGACCGAAGTCCAGACTTAACCTGCTTGGTTTGAATACTTTAGGTACTTGAGGCGGGGGTGGGGGTGAGACTTTCCCACGCCCACTCCGCATTTGACCTCCGCAAAAATACTTCAGGAACTCCGAATTGCGACCACTTCGATCCGCATTATGCGGTACTCTGATCTCGGATCAGTTCAGTCCTAGATCAACGGTCGGCCAGACCGCACGCCGCGAGCCTTTCGCCCGCGTCTGCCCGGCCCTGCGCCTGCCCTCCGGAGAGTCTCATGAAGCGCACTCGCTCCACGTCGGCATCGTCCGTAAGAAGCCGCCGCCTGCTCACCCTCGCCGCCCTTTCCACCTGTGCCGCCTCTCCCGCACTCGCCCAGAATCCCACTTCTCCGCCCACCCAAACCGCACCCGCCGCCCCGCTCCACCACACCGACTCCGTCGACGTCACCAGCGGCCTCCCGGACAGCGTCTCCATGCAAAAGTTCACCTCGCCGCTCCTCGACACCCCCCAATCCGTCTCCGTCGTCCCCCAGTTCCTCCTCCAGGATGAAGGCGTCACCACCCTCCGCGACTCCCTCCGCAACGTTCCCGGCATCTCCCTCGCCGCCGGCGAATCCGGAGCCCAGGGCGACAACCTCACCATCCGCGGCTTCACCGCCCGCAACGACATCTTCCTCGACGGCATCCGCGACTTCGGCTCCTACTACCGCGACAGCTTCAACTACGAGCAGGTCGACGTCCTTGAAGGCCCCGCCGGCATCCAGTTCGGCCGCGGCTCCACCGGCGGCGTCATCAACCAGGAGAGCAAAATCCCTCTCGTTCGTCCGCTCGCTGCCGTCCAGGTGCAGGGTGGCACGGACGCCACGCGACGCATCACCGCCGATCTCAACCAGCCGCTCCCGCACACCGCGAACGGCGCCGCCCTCCGGCTCAACCTCATGGGCATCGAAGCCGGAATCGCCGGCCGCGACGTCGCCGAGATCCGCCGCTACGGCGTCGCCCCGTCCATCTCCGTCGGCCTCAATTCGCAGACCCACGCCACTCTCAGCTACGTCCATCTCACCGAGTCCGACATCCCCGACTACGGTCTTCCTTGGCTCTACAACAAGCCCGCCCCCGGCGTAAACCGCTCGAGTTACTTCGGCTTCGCCCCCCAGAACGGCACCGACCCCAACTTCCTCCGCACCTCGGACGACATCCTCACCCTGCGCGCCGAGCACCAGTTCGGCCACGGCCTCAACCTCCACACCATCGCCCGCGCCGCCAACTACCCCCGCAACGTCCAGATCACGGAGCCGCAGATCTGCTCGAACGCCTCCGTCAGCGTACCCGTCGGCGGCACCGTTGCCGCCCTGCCCACATCCTCCGTCACTGGCGCGACCTGCCCGTACACCATCGCCTCGAATCCCGCCTCCATCCTTGTCAATCGCAACCAGATCCAGATCAAGAGCACCGAAGGCGACCTCTGGGATCAGACCGAGCTCACCGCCCGCTTCAAAACCTTCGGCCTCCGCAACGAGCTCACCGGCGGCGCCGAAGGCGGTCAGGAGATCTCCAACCCGATCAAGTACGCCTACACCATCAACAAGCTCAACTCCGTCCCCTCCACCACGCTCCTGAACCCCAACGAGCAGCAAACCTTCGGAGGCACCGGCTACGTCGCCTCCATCACCCACACCAAGTCCGACTCCATCGGCGCCTACTTCGTCGACACCGTCCACCTCAGCCGACTCTTCGAGCTCTCTGGAGGCATCCGCTTCGACCGCTTCAATACAGGCTTCAACCTCTACCAGCCCACCCCGCCCGCCGGGGCCACGGTCACGGCCAACATTCCGCCCATCCGCCAGATCGTCCAGCAGCCGACTTACCGCGCCGCATTCGTCTACAAACCGAGCACCCACGGCAGCGTCTACTTCGATTACGGCACCAGCTTCAATCCCTCCGCTGAGTCCCTCTCGCTCTCCGTCTCTAGCTCCCTCCTGCCTCCCGAAGAAAATGAAACCTACGAAGCCGGGGCCAAGTGGTCCTTTCTCCGCGACCGCCTGATGACCGAAGGCGCCCTCTTCCGCACCGAAAAGGACAACGCCCGCGAGACTGACCCCACCAACTCCAACAACATCGTCCTCGCCGGCAATCAACTCGTCAAAGGCGTTCAGTTCTCCGTCGTCGGCCGGCTTCCGGAGGGTATGGACCTCGTCGCCGGCTACGCCTATCTCGACAGCGCAGTCCTCTACTCCAAATTCTTCCCCACCTCCGTCGGCTACCAGCTCGCCAACGTTCCCAAGCAGACCTTCAACACCTTCCTTACGCACAGCCTTCCTTGGCAGCTCAAAGCGGGCCTGGGGGGCAACTATGTCGCCAGCCGCACCGCCAGCTCCACCACGCCCTTCGTCCCACTCACCTTCTCCGGCCCCCAGGTCGTCAACGGCGTCACCAGCTATACCGTCACGTCCGTCGGCATGAAGCAGGTTCCCGGCTACTGGATCTTCAACGCCATGGCCAGCCGCCCCATCACCGAAAAGCTAGCCCTCCAGGTCAACGTGAATAACCTCCTCAACCGCTTCTTCATCGACCTGCCCCATCCCAGCCATCTCATTCCCGGCGAAGGCCTCAACGCCTTGATCGCCCTCAACTACAAGTTCTAGTCAGCCACAAAGACCGGATACCCCCTGTCTCGCTTCTGAGACATAGGATTCTTCTCCAGCTATCAAGCCTCCAAGGACCCGCCCATGCTCACCACCATCGCCAACCTGCTCACCCTCGAAGAAGTCGCTCATTGCCGCACCCGTCTCGCCGCCGCCGACTGGGTCGACGGCAAAGTCACCGCCGGCTACCAAGCTCAGCAGGTCAAGCGCAACGCCCAGATCCCCGAGAACTCCCCCGTCGCCCGCGAGCTCGGCGACCTCATCCTCGCCGCGCTCGCACGCGCCCCGATGTTTATGTCCGCGGCCCTGCCGCTCCGCGTCTTCCCGCCTATGTTTAATAGTTATGCAGGCGGCCAAACCTTCGGCGCCCATGTCGACACCGCCATCCGCCAGTTCAGCTCCACCGGCCAACGTATCCGCACCGACCTCTCCGCCACCTTGTTTCTGACCGAACCCGAGGACTACGACGGCGGCGAGCTCGACATTCACGATACCTACGGCCTGCACTCCATCAAGCTCCCCGCCGGCTCGCTTGTCCTCTACCCAGCTACGAGCCTCCACGCCGTACGCCCCGTCACCCGTGGAGCCCGCGTTTCGAGCTTCTTCTGGCTGCAATCGATGATCCGCGACGAAGCCCAGCGCACCATCCTCTTCGACCTTGACACCGCCATCCAGCGCCTCGCGGCTGATGAGACCGTTACGCCCAACCATCCCAGCAGCCTCCAGCTCACCGCCGTTTACCACAACCTGCTCCGCCAATGGGCGGAGATGTAGAAGCGTCTTCCGCTTGTGGGAGAGTGCGTTTCAACGGCAAACTCCGAGACTCTCGCAGCAGAGCACGCCCATGCCAAGCCAACCCGCCTTCCTTGAAGCCCAGCCCATCCGCCGAAGGTACAACGAAGCCACTGAGACCTGATGGTTCTCCGTCGTCGACGTGGTCAAAATCCTCATCCAGCAGTCCGATATGCGAAAAGCCGGGACGTCCTGGAACATCGTGAAGAACCGCCCTTTCTAAGGAGGGGAATCAACTGGTGACAAACTGTAACCAGTCGAAATTCCCCGCCGAAGATGGCAAAAGCGCCTTGCCGAGTTCGCCACGGCCGAAACCCTCCTCCGCCTCGTCCAGTCCGTCCCAGCCTCAAAGCTGAATCCGTCAAGCTCTGGCTCGTCCCACAGCAGAACCGTCGACCGTCTGTCGCCGGGCGACCGCCCCGCGAACCGAATCTCCTAGAACAGATGTGGCCAAAATCGTCTGGCATGCATCGAATACCCGGCAGTCTTGAAGACATCATGCACAGCAAGAGGCCGGCGATTCTATGTTCAGCATCTGGAAGTTTTTCGATTTTATTGGAGACCTGTCCCTCTTCGGCCTGAGGGCCATTCGCGACGTCTTTCGCCCGCCGCTTGAGATGGACTACCTGATGACACAGATCGTCGAGATCGGCTGGAATTCGCTTTCGCTCATTCTCGCGTCCGGCCTGGCTCTCGGCGTCGTCATGACGCTCCACACCCGCAGCACTCTGGTACAGTTCGGCGCCGAGGCGGAGATCCCCAATTTCCAGGCCATGTCGTTCTTGAATGAGATCGGCCCTCTCGTCGCCGCGCTGCTCGTCGCCGGCCGCGTCGGCGCCGGCATCGGAGCCGAACTCGCCAACATGCGCGCCACCGAGCAGATCGACGCCATCGAATCCCTCTCGATCGATTCCTTCAAGTTTCTCGTGGTCACCCGCATCGCCGCCTGTGTCATCGTGCTTCCTCTGCTGACCGTCTTTATGAACTTCACCGGCATCCTCGGCGGCTTTCTCTCTGAGCGCCTGATCTCGCACATGAGCCTGCAGCTTTACCTCAGCCGGGCCTTTCTCGATGTCGCCCTGGCCAACTTCATCCCGCCCACCTTGAAGACCGCCGTCTTCGGCTTTATCATCGGCACCGTTTCCTGCTTTTACGGCTACACCATGAATGAGGGATCGCAAGGCGTACGGCGCGCCGCCACCAATAGCGTCGTCGTTTCCTCGCTGCTCATCATTCTCTCCGACGTCGTGCTCGTCAAATGCATCTTCTTTCTCTTCCCCGATCAAGCCATATGAGCGACGACCATCAACCCGCGTGCGACGCCGTCACCTTCGACTCCGTCTCGAAAAAGTTCGGCGACAATGAAGTGCTGCGCAAGGTCTCCTTCTGCGTACCCAAAGGCAAGGCGCTCTGCATTCTCGGCCGCAGTGGAACCGGCAAGAGTGTCTCCCTCAAGCTGATGATTGGTCTGCTCAAGGCCGACGACGGCAAGGTCCTGACCAGCGGCGAAAACATCGGCACCCTCGATCCCAACGGCCTCTCCCGCGTGCGGCGCAAGATGGGCTACCTTTTCCAGAGCGCCGCACTGTTTGACTCGTTCAGCCTTCATGACAACCTCGCCCTGCCTCTGCATCGGCTTGACAAGAGCAAGTCGCCGGACGAGATCGAGGCGGCGGTCGAGGACGCGCTCGATCAGGTCGGGCTCAAGAAAGACAAGGACAAGATGCCCGTCGCGCTCTCCGGAGGCATGCGCAAACGCGCCGGCCTGGCCCGCGCGCTCGTCCTCAAACCCGAAATCCTGCTCGTCGACGAGCCCAGCAGCGGCCTCGATCGCATCACCTCCGCCGAGATCGACGACCTGCTGCTCAAAGTCAAAAACGAGCAGCACACCACCCTCGTCATCGTCACGCACGACATCCACGGCGCGCGCAAGATCGGCGACCAGTTCGCCATCCTCGATAAAGGCGACCTCATCGGCCTCGGCACCGCGGAAGAGCTCGAAAAGAGCGACAACGCACTCGTGCGCCAATTCATCTCGGAATCCTGACCCTTGGACAAACCAAAAATGGACAAGCGAAAAATCATCGTAGGCATCTTTGTCGTCCTCGCCGCCGCCCTGTTCACCGCCGGACTCTTTCTCATCGGCAACCAGCACAAAGCCTTCCGGCGGCACATGGAGTTCTACACCGAGTTCGCCAACGTCGACGGCATCGCCAAAGGCGCGAAGGTTCTTGTCGCCGGCATGGACGCAGGCCAGGTCACGGAGATTCAGATTCCCGACCGGCCATCCTCGAAGTTCCGCATGCATCTGCAGGTGGAAGATAAACTCCGCGGCCTGGTCCGCGCCGACTCTCTCGTTACCATCGAGACCTCCGGCATCGTCGGCGACAAGTACGTGCTGATCCATGAGGGGTCCGACCAGGCCGCCGAAGCCGCCGAGAAAAGCACCTTGCCCAGCAAGGAGCCCTTCGAGATCGCGCAGATGATGGAAAAAGCTTCCGGCCTCCTCAATCAGGCCGGAGGCACCATCACCGATGTCCAGGGCAGGCTCGACGGAGCCCTCGATGCCGTGACGAAGACCGTCAAGAACACTAACGGCGTCGTCACCGACATTCGCCGCGGCCGAGGCACCGCCGGTCTGCTGCTGGAAGATCAGGCCACCGCCGCCGAGGTCAAGCAGGCCATCGGCAACGGCCAGCAGGCGACCGCCAACATCAATCAAGCCACGGTCAAGGTCAATGATCTGCTAGCTGACCTGCAATCCCGCAACCTGCCACAAAAGGCCGGCGTGACCATGGACAACGTGCAGGCCACCTCCGAGCAGGCCAAGCAGGCCAGCCTCCAGATCAACCAAGCTAGTCAGCGCATCAACCAGACCACCCAGCAGCTGAATCAGACCCTCACGGAAGCCTTCGGAGAAGACCAGTTCGGCGAGAACGCCGGCTCCAATCTGCGCCAAACGCTCTCGAGCGTCAACCAGGCCACCGGCAATCTCGCCGACGACTCCGAGGCCTTGAAGCACGAGTTCTTCTTTCGCGGCTTCTTCAAGAAGCGCGGCTATGACACCCTCGACAATTTACCCGTAGAGAAGTACCGCCAGGACCAGATCCTTACCAAAGACGCCAAACAACGCGAGTGGCTCGCCGCCTCCGCCCTCTTTGAGACCGCCCCCGACGGCGCCGAAACCCTCTCCCTCAATGGACGGGAGCAGCTCGATGGGCTCGTCGCGCGCCTGCCTAACGTCTACGGAGCGCCTCTCCTCCTCGAAGGCTACGCCGCTCAGGGAACGCCCGCCGAGCAACTCGTTCTCTCACGGAAACGCGCCGTTCTCGTGCGCAAGTATCTCGAGATTCACTTCCGCCTCGAGCCCAAGGACATTGGCGTCGTCGCCCTCAGCAGCACCCCGCCGCGCTCCGCCGGAAGGTCTACCTGGGACGGCATCTGCCTCGTCCTGCTGACCCCTCGCAAGTGACCGAAGGGCCAAACCCCCATGCGATACTAGGCTGACATGTACAAGCGCGTCCTGCTCAAGATCTCAGGCGAAGCTCTCGCCGCCGGCTCCGGCTTCGGCATCGATGCCATCTTCATCCACAAAGTCGCTTCCGAGATTGCCGACGTCCACGCCCTCGGCTGCGAGATCGCCATCGTTGTCGGCGGGGGAAACTTCTTCCGCGGCGTCGCCCAGCAGGCCATCGACATGGACCGCGTCGCCGCCGACCACATGGGCATGCTCTCCACCGTCATCAACGCCATCGCGCTCCAGGACGCCATCGAGAAGTGCGGGCTGTTTTGCCGGGTGATGTCCGCCATCGAAATGCACCAGGTCGCCGAGCCCTACATCCGCCGCCGCGCCATGCGCCACCTCGAAAAAGGCCGCATCATCATCTTCGCCGCCGGCACCGGCAACCCCTATTTCTCCACCGATACCGCCGCCGCCCTCCGCGCCATGGAGATCAAGGCCGATATCCTCCTCAAAGCCACCTCCGTTGATGGCATCTACTCCGCCGACCCCAAGCGCGACCCCCACGCCACCCGCTATGACACTGTCTCCTATACCGAAATCCTGCAGAGAAACCTCAAGGTCATGGACACCTCCGCCGTCTCGCTCTGCCGTGACAACCACATGCCCATGATGGTCTTCTCGATGCGCGAGCAAGGCAACATCACCCGCGTTGTCTCGGGCGAACCGCTGGGCACCCTCGTCACCCCTTAGCCCCTACTGCGCACCCCCGGCTTCACGGGCCGGAAACCGAGCCGCCAGCGGATCAAGGTTCAACCCCTTCAGATCCACCTCCATCCGCACCCTTCCCAGCGATTTCGCCTGGCTGAACTCAAGCGGCGTTCCCGCGCAAAGCGCATGCGCCGCCGGGCCCTGGCCCCGGTTCGGAAACGTCAGCGGAACCGTCACCACCGGATCGAAATCGAGCGTCGTCGACCCCGCCGCCAGATTCGCCTGGTGCGGCGTCCGCGTCGCCTCCGGATCGCTGCACGTGCTCGCCGGCAGCCGCGCCGACACGAAATTCGGCTCCGGCGCCGCAAACGGGAAGCGGCACACCGGCGCAGCATCCGGATCCTCCGCCGGCCATGTGCAGCGCCCATGTCCAGGAACCGCGAATCCCCCCGAGGACGCCTTCCACGTCGACGGCGGGTCGAGCTTCAGGTGATCCGCCGCCAGCGACAGATGCACCTCTGCAGGCGTGGACCTCACGCGGTTAAACACATCGAGCGGCAGCGCCACCGGCACCAGCAGACCCGGCCGATACGCGTTGATCTCCACCCCAAGCTGGTTGCGATACGGCGAGACCCAATGCACTCCAGGCGCGTCGACCGTCACCGCGCTGCCCTTGACCGTGTAATTTGATTGCTCATCGATCCCCGAGGTGGCGACCGGGAGCCCAACCTCCACTAGGTTGTTGATCACTCGCAGCGCCCCGGCCGGAGCCGTCTTCGGCAGCAGCTGTGCCGGAACTGCCGCCAGCTTCGGATCGGACGCCCCCGCCACCGGATACACGCGCCGGATCAGCGCCGTCGCCGGCACCACCAGCAGCAGCAGCGCCACCAGCAGCGGCGTCCCCAGCAGCAGAACCCGCGTCACCGTCGTCCGGCGGGTCGCATATTGGTACACCAGCGCCGCCAGTGGCAGCACCACAACCAGCGCAAGCACCAGGTACTCAAAGCCCGGAGGCGGCATGCGCCGGAAGATCAGGTAGAGCAATCCCAGCCCCACGATCAGCAGATAGATCACCGCTCCGATGGTCGTCAGCAGCATCCGTGCAAAGGTCGCCGTCACTGCCGCGATCGCCGTCAGCGGAACCACCAGAATCGCGGTCAGCAGCAGCAGATTGTGCAGCAACGCTGGAACCACTGTTGTTGGATACAATCCGGCGCGCTTCAGCAGAAACACCTGCATCAGCAGAAACGGCAGATACAAAAATACGCCCAGGTAGATTGCCTTCGCCGCCAGCAGCTTCGCCCAGTGATACGGCCGCGAGGTCCAGAACTGGCGATCGCCCACCAGCGGCTCATCGTGGATCAGCCGTGAAATCAACACCAGCCACGCGATCGGCATCAGGAAGTACTTCAGAAATGTGGCCAGCAGCGCAGCCACTCCGACATACTGGCTGCCCGACCAACCCGAAGGCGCGGCCCAGCAAAATGCCACGAACAGCAGCAAAACCACCAGGGTCTCGGGCCAAAGATGGAGCAGGTCTTTGCGAAAGATGTGTAGGGGCTGAGGCAATGCCATACGTAGAGGGTATCTCAGGCACGGCCAAACAGCCGTCGTTGTTCTAGGGAAGGAAGATTGCCACACATCTGCTTAGGCGCTCGGCGCAGCCGGAGCCCGCCCCGACTTCGCCAGCGCCAAAAATATCCCCCGCAGGGTCATCGGGGCTACCTGGACGGAGGGCGTATCGGTCGCCGTAAAGACTGCCGCCAGCTGATCCGTCAGTGGCTCCGAATCCGCGTGCGTATGCACAAACCGAGCAGCCGTCGGCGTCTGTTCGAGCAGCAGCCACGACTCCGGCACCGCCGCCGAGGTCCGCGTCAACGTCGCCGCCGTAACCCCGGCAGCCGGCGGCGGAAGCGTCAGCGTCACCTCGCGAAACCGCGCCGTCAGCTTGCCCAGCTCTTCGGCAAACAGCAGTTTCCCTTGGTGCAGAAACCCAATATGCGTCGCAAACGATTCCACCTCCGCCAGATCATGCGAGGAGATCAAAATCGTCGGCCGCGCGGCCGGATCGAACGCCGCCTGGTCGGCCAGCGAGCGCGGATTCACCCGCGACATCAGCGCCTCGATCAGCTCATCGCGCACCAGCGGATCGAGCCCCGAGAACGGCTCATCGAGCAAAATCACCTCCGGCGAAAACGCTAGAATCGACGCCAGCGCCGCCTTCATCAGCATGCCGCGCGAGAGGTGCTTCAGCTTGCGATTCAGCGGCAGCTCCAGCTGCTGCACCAGCCGGGCATGGTCCCACCGCGGATAGAACCCGCGCAGGTAGTCCAGGAACTGCCCCACCGTCATCCAGTCCGGCAGCTCCTGGTTTTCGCTCGCATAGGCAATTCGCGTAAAGTCCTCCCCGGTCAGGTGCGTCACATCCCGCCCCAGCAGCGTAGCCGACCCCGCCGACGGATGGATCATGTTCATCAGCAATTTAATCAGCGTCGTCTTCCCCGCGCCGTTATGCCCGACCAGCGCAAACACCGCTCCTCGCGGCACATTCAGGGTCAGCGGAGCCAGCGCCTCCGTGTGCCGGTAGGACTTCTGAAGGCGATGCGTTTCAATGGCGTAATCGGCGACAGTCATGGAGCGACCTCATCCCAGGGAACTGTTCGAGGCTAGCACGACACAATCCTTCTTCCATTCTTCGAGCGCAGCCGGAATCCGCTTACCGCGTCAGCGTGTTCAAGGAAAACTCTCCACAGCGGTGCTGGGCCTGGGCCTGCTCGAGCGTGGGTGCGTTTGCGTCCGGCCGAATGACCTGGCAGCAGGTGGAACAGATGGACTCCTGCTTGGAGCCGAGACGAGGAATGAATTCTTTTAAAGCTGGCATAGGCGCAGACGCCCTCCCCGAGAAGATGTGGCTCGGTCGCGCTGAGCACTCCGTACTAGGAAGTCAGAGGTCGGACCAGGCAATCAGGTTGTCTGCTCTCGGACGCCGCCGGCCATCCAGACACGCCGTTTTTCACGCAGTGAGAAAGCGCCATCGTCCTCACGAGCGGGTAGCATGATGGAATGGCAGGCTGGAAAGAATCGACGGCAAAGTGGTGGAAGCAAACTCGACCCCGGACGCACCTGGTCCAGGCAGCGGCCGCGATGCTGCTCGCCTCCTCCGCGGTCTTCGCGCAGGGAACCGCCGCCGCGATCCCGCGGCTCGACCCGAAGCAGTTTGTCGGCTCCTGGTTCGAGCTCGCTCACCTTCCCGACAAGAAAGAAAAGGCCTGTATCGCCGACGCCCTGACCCTCTTCACGCTCGTCGACAAGCCCTTCCGCTTCGCCCAGGTCGACTCCTGCCGCCTCAAGGACGGCACCACCGACGCCCGCAACTACACCGGCACCACCAAGATCAAGAAAACCTGGACCGGCCAGCTCAAGGTGTGGACCATCTGGCCGCTCTCGCGCAAATTCTGGGTCCTGGCCGCAGCGCCCGATTACCAGTGGATGCTGGTCGGCGCGCCCAACCACAAGACCCTTGCCCTGCTCTCCCGCACCACCAGGCTCGACCCCGAAATCACCGCGCAAATCACCGCACAGGCCGCAGCTCAGGGCTTTGCCGTTGCCAAACTCGTCACGGTCCCGCAGACGTCACGGTCCGCCCCCGCTCCGGCGCCGCCCGTAATCGCACCCGCAGCTCCCGAGTAGCCTCGCGGTGGCACGGCAGACAGAGCGTCCGCAGATTGTCGAGGTCGCACTGCCCGCCGCCCTCCGCTACCGGCCGGATATGGTCTGCGTCCCACAGCGATCGCCGCGCCGCGATCGACGCCATCCCGTAGAGCGATAGTCCCGCCGCCCGCGCCGGGCCGCGCGCCCGCTTCAGCGCCGCATAGATCGCCACCGTATCCGCCCGGCACTGAGCGCACACCCCGCGATCGCGCGCAAACACCTGGTCGCGCAGGTACCCCGGATCGCTCCGCAGACGCCACTGGTGCACGCAGAAGTCCGAGCAGAACGTTCGCCGCCGCCGCGCCAAAATCTCCAGCTCGCACCAACGGCACAGCGGCAGGCCATTCGGCCCGGTCGGCAGCAGCCTGCGCTCGGTGCGGCCGCCGGCAAGGGTGCGGGGAACCAACATGCGTGAGCCCAGCATAGACCAAACCCAGCCGCGCGAAAGTGATCGCAGAGATGCATCCCTGGCTGCCCAGGTATCTTATGATCGGAAGATCAATCCGGAGGAGCTCATGTCCCGAACTCAATCCGCCATGGTCGAGCTAGGCACCGTCGCGCCGCCCTTTGAGCTGGTCGACGTTGTCACCGGCCGAGCCATGGGCCGCGACGACGTGCTCGCCCTCGCCTGGGACGACGACGCCTCCGACCAGACCAACCTCATGCCCGGCGGCGGCGCCTCCAGGCACGGACGCCACGGCCTGCTCGTCCTGTTTGTCTGCGTCCATTGCCCGTATGTCCGGCATGTCGAGCGGCAACTCGCCCGGATCGGCGCGGACTACGAGGGCCGCATCGCCATCGCCGCCATCAGCTCGAACGACATCGCCGCCTACCCGCAGGACGGCCCCGACGAGATGAAACGCCAAGCTGAGCGTCTCGGCTGGCGCTTCCCTTATCTCTTCGACCCAACCCAGGAGGTCGCCCGCAGCTACAGCGCCGTCTGCACCCCCGACTTCTTCCTCTTCGACGCGGAGCTGAAGCTGGTCTACCGCGGCCAGCTCGACAGCAGCCGTCCCCGCCGCGGCGACTCCGGCAACGACGAGCTCGTCACCGGGGCCGACCTCCGGCGAGCCATGGACGACGTCCTCGCCGGCCGCCGTCCCGACACCAACCAGCGCTCCAGCATCGGCTGCAACATCAAGTGGCGCGAGTCCTAGAGAACGTCTCATCGAGGTGTCGCGGTCGTCGGCTATGCCTTCTTTTGCTGTCGTTCCGCCTGCAATCCCCACTTGTTTATGCCCGGCAACCACATCGTAGGACTCGATCCGATCTTTCGCAGAGCAAGGAGCCTCCGTTGGATGAAGTGTTAGCTCGCCTCAAACAGGGCATCCGCAGATTTCAAACAGAGATCTATCCGGCCCAGGCCGAGCAGTACAAGCGCGTCATGAACGTGCCGCAGCGCCCCCATACTCTGCTCATCACCTGCGCCGACTCCCGTATTCTGCCCGAAGCGCTCATCCAGGCTGCCCTCGGCGAGATCTTTGTCTCCCGCAATATCGGCAACATGGTGCCTGCCTATAGCGAAGTGCCCGGCAGCGAAGTGCCCGGCGAAGTCGGCGCCGTGCTCGAATATGCCGTCTCCGCTCTCGGCGTTCGCCACATCGTTGTCTGCGGCCACATCGATTGCGGAGCCATGAAGGCTCTGCTCGAGCCCGCATCGGTCGACTCCATGCCTGCGGTCCGGTCCTGGCTCATCAACGCCCACGCCGCCCTAGCCGCGGCGCGCGCCCTCGCGAAGACCGAACAAGACCTGTTGCGCGTCGTCACCGAGCAAAACATCCTGCTCCAGATGCGTCACCTGCGCACCTATCCGGCGGTCGCCGACGCCGTCGGCAAGGGCAAGCTGCGCCTCTCCGGCTGGATTTACGATATAGCCGCGGGCCAGGTCAGCATCTGCGAAGGGGAAGAATCCAACTTCGAGCCAATCTGATCCACGCCGCCAAACTGTGCCGGCCAAAAACACAGCAGCCCTATGGCAAAACCCATAGAGCTGCTGTGAACTTCATTCTTTTAAGGGCCGCATGCCGCTTCGATTCTAAGCGGTTTCTGCCGCTCATCAACCTTCAGCGAAATGGGTCATCCTTCGCCGTAGAAGGAGGAATTCGCTTCGCGTATAGGAATTCCTCCTTCCTGCTCAATACGATTCTTTTTTCGCCGAGCTCGCATCCGAGCCATGCTGCTTTACCAGCTTGTTGTACATGCCCAGAATCAGAAAAGGCGCGACCCACTGCCCAACAAACAACGCTTCATGCTTCTTGCCCGCGGCCTGAAACGAGACCGAGGTAAGAATGGAAGCGATCGCTGCGCCAAGGTATACGCTGGACGGTATCTTGCTGGTGACATTCTCAATCGCGGCGGTAACTTGATCTTCCTCTGCTTCGCCGGGAGCTACACGGTAGTCGGTCATGAACAACTTCTCCTTGGGGCGGGTTTACCGCTTGTATTTGGAGAGATGCCGAAATGGATACGAGCGGCGAAGAAATTCTGACGCAGCCGGAATTATTTCACTCAAGCTTGGCTACGCAAGCAAGACCGCCTGTCACCCAGTCTAATGGCGGTGATCCCAGTAGTGCGGATCGTGATCTTCATGCGCCCAATATCCCTCATGCTGGTGCCATCCATCCGGATAGTGTTCCCAGTGCGGATGCACATAATAGGCGCCCTCGTAAGGAGCGCGGTTCCAGTAACCGGGATGCCACCGGTAGCCTCCGTTGTATGGATCGTAGTAGCCGTTCACCCAGGCATAACCGGGGCCCGGGGCGGCCGGCCGTACCTCATACCGAAGCGGCGGGGGCGGAGCGCCGATATGAATACCGAAGCTGACCTGCGCCGAAGCGGCGGGACTGGTCAACGCCATGGCCAACAAACCGGCAGCGGCCGTCCCAACAAAATTGCCAAGCATGGAATGTTTCATGTCATCACCTCTCCTTTAAGAACCCGGGTCGCCGCTTCGAGTTGTCCTTTGCCAGCACACTCCATCCCCCTTCGTCACGCCGCTGCGGAACCCGTCGCCAGCAGCATCGCCAGCGCCGGCTGTTTGCGGAAGTGCAGCACCAGGCGAAGCACAACGGTCTCTCCCGCAGTGCTCAGGCGCTCCGCATTCCTCCGGCACGTGCACAGGCCAGTCAGGGTCGCATGCGCCTTGCATGTCAGCTCGATCCCGGTTGCCACCAGGGATGCATACAGCTCAAAGATGCCCTCCAGCTGCATCTCGACGCGGAACTCCATCGATGTGGCCGAGCTCGCCCGCCGTTCCAGAACCCAGCCGCCGCAGTCGTTCAGGCACGAGGTTAGGCCGGCAAGCACGTCCGAGCGAGGGTGGTCCGAAAAGGCTTCTAACTCGACCATAGGGATTTCGTTGGCGTTGAACATGAGTGACTCTTTTCCGCTAAAATTTGTCTGCAGCACCTGCTGCCCTTCAAAGTCTTCATCGGTCGATCGCACCGCAAACACGATAGGGCCGCACAAATTTAGCGCACGAAGGTCACGTGACGAGCGGTGCAAAGAAGACGCGAGAGCCGTTTTCTGCGAGCTTTTATTTTTCGATCCTTCCCCGTAGGCGGAGGATCTGCTTTTCGCTCATCGAACCTGAAGGGGACTCGGCGATGGTCGTAGGATTGGGAACGGATCTGGCCGAGATCGCACGGGTGCGGCGTAGCGTGGAGCGGTTCGGCAGCCGCTTCCTCGACCGCATCTACACCCCCGGCGAGATCGCCTATTGCCTGCGCAAGAAAGACGCCGCCGAGAGCCTCGCCGCCCGCTTCGCCGCCAAGGAAGCCGGAGCCAAAGCTCTCGGAACCGGCATCAGCCGCGGCGTCAGCTGGCAGGAGTTCGAGGTGCGCCGGGAGCCTGGCGGAAAGCCTTCGCTCCGGCTCAGCGGGCGCGCCGCCGAGCTCGCCGCCGAGCTCGGCATCGACCGCCTCTCGCTTAGCCTCACCCACACCCGGGAGCTGGCCATGGCCGTCGTCATCGCCGAACACCTGACCGGCGAAGCGGCCTGTTGACTGCGGCCGGCGCATGCTCTTCGACCGGCTCGCCAAACGCTCTCTCACCCGGAGGAGTCATGTCTTGGATGGGGAAAGGATGCGTCCGGCGCCGGGCGCTCATGTATTCTCGAAGTCAGCCGATAAACGCGGAAGCGCTCGTCTCAAGCGCTCAGGAGAGCTATGCCCAGTCAGCAGGAGGTTCGATGGTCGCAGTTGAAGATTGGGGTCATTGTCCTGGTGGCCTCGATCATCCTGGTCACCCTTCTCTTCCTGATGACAAGCTCCTCGGGCCTCGGCATCCTGTCCAAGAAGCTCACTGTCACTACCTACTTTGAAAATGCCGCCGGACTCAAAGAGGGCGCCGCGGTCAATCTCGAAGGCGTTACCATCGGCTCCGTCAAGTCCGTCACCGTCACCGCGGACCCCGCGCGCAAACTGACGCCCGTTCGCGTCGTCATGAAGATCGACAGCAAGTTCCAAGACCAGTTGCACGTGGACTCGAAGGCCGCCCTCACCACCGTAGGCGTGCTTGGCGATACCGTCGTCGACATCAACAGCCAGACTGCTACCGGGCCCGAGCTGAAGGACGGAGACGAGCTCCACACCCTTGAAACCCCCACCATCTCCGACGTCGTCAAGGCCAGCCAGGGCACCATCGAACAACTCAACGTCATCCTCGCCAAGATGAACACCATCGTCGACAATCTCGAGACGGGCAAGGGCTCGATCGGCCAGCTGATCAACAATCCCGATCTTTATAACAAAGCCAACGCCACCGTCGACGAGCTGCACACCCTCGAGGTAGGCCTGAACAACGGGCGCGGCTCGATCGGCAAGCTAATGACCGACGACACCATGTACAACCGGCTCAATCTTGCCGCCGGCAAGCTCGACCAGATCGCCACCTCGCTGCAGAGCGGCAAAGGCACGGCCGGCAAGCTGCTCACCGACGAGACCCTCTACAACAACCTCAACCAGACGCTCACCCGCACGAATTCCCTGCTGAACGATGTGCAGAACGGCAAAGGCGCAGCCGGCATGCTGATCAACGACCCTGCCTTCGCCCAGAAACTCCGCGACACCATCAACCAGACGGATGCTCTGATCGCCGGCGTCGCGCAAGGCAAGGGCACGCTCGGCAAGCTGGCCACCGACGACCAGGCCTACACCAACCTGAACAAGCTGCTCACCTCCGCTACCCTGCTCACCGACACCATCCGCCAGGACCCGAAGAAGTACCTCACCATTCATCTGCGCATCTTCTAGGGAAAGTCTGATCAGACCTTCCCTAGCGTCCCGTACCTGATGGATCCCTTCGCATCGTCCTCTCAACCGGAGCGGACCGTTTCCCTCGTGCACGCAGTGAAGATTTGCGGATTGACCTTTCGGCCAGCCTCGACCCAAAGCTTTTCGCCTGACCCAGCCCGCCTTCATCCTGCCCTTCTCTTCGTGTATGGTGATCGAAATACATCTTTCGCCTTTTGCCCGAAAGGGCCAGCCTGGGAGCTCCATGCGCGTATCCAATCTCGTCTCCACCCTCCTCCTTTCGAGCGGCCTGCTCGGCTTTGCCCAGGCCCGTGCGCAGGCAGTCACCAACGCAGACGATACTGGCCCCACTCAGCCCCCCAAAAAGCCGATCATGTTCGATCTCACCTCCATCGACAAGACCGCCGATCCCTGCACCGATTTCTACCAGTACACCTGCGGCAACTGGATGAAGAACAATCCCATCCCCGCCACCGAGTCCCGCTGGGGCAGCTTCAACACCCTCGCCGACACCAACAATTACCTCCTCTGGAAAAATCTCGACGCCGCCTCGAAACACCCCTCCAGCCCGCTCCAGACCAAGTACGGTAACTACTACGCCGCCTGCATGGACGTCGATCAGGCGGACCGGCTCGGCGCGAAACCCATCGCTCCGCAGCTGGCCATGGTCGACGCCCTCGACAGCGCCAAAAAGATCGCTCAGCTGGACGCCCGCTACGAAGCCAAGTACGGCCAGGGCTTCCTCTTCGCCGTCCGCGTCGGCCAGGACCAAAAGGACGCCAGCCAGCAAATCCTCCAGACCGGCCAGGGCGGCCTCACGCTCCCCGACCGCGACTATTACCTCAACCAGGACGCGCGCAGCACCAAGCTCCGCGAGCAGTACGTCGCCCACCTCGTCAAGATGTTTACCCTGCTCGGCGACTCGCCCGGCCAGGCCGCCGCCGAAGCCGCCAACGTGCTCAAAGTCGAGACCGCGCTCGCCCAGGGCTCGATGGCTCGCGTCGAGATGCGCACCCCGTCGAACGTGTATCACATCATGACCATCGCCGAAGTCCAGCAGCTCAGCCCGGATTTCGACTGGTCCGTGCTGCTCTCCGGCCTCGGGGTCGCCCAAGCCAAAACCCTCAACGTCTCTTCCCCCGGTTTCGTCAAAACCGTCAACGAGCAGCTTGAAACCGAGCCTCTCCCCGTGCTCAAGTCCTATATGCGCTGGCAGATCCTGCATCGCGCCGCGCCCTATCTCTCAAAGAGCTTCGTCGATGCCAACTTCGACTTCTTCGCCGCCACGCTCACCGGCCAGAAGGAGCAGCAGCCCCGCTGGAAGCGCTGCACCCGGCTCACCGACGCCGCGCTCGGCGAGGCTGTCGGCCAGGACTGGGTCAAGCAGAACTTTCCGCCCGCCGCCAAGGACAACATGGAAAAGCTCGTCGCCGCGCTCGAAAAAGCGCTCGGGGAAGACATCCAGACACTGCCTTGGATGAGCGACGCCACCAAGGCCGAAGCCGAAAAGAAGCTCGCCGCCTTCCGCGACAAGATCGGCTATCCTGCCCACTGGCGCGACTACGGCAAGCTCGAGGTCAGCCGCACCGACTTCGTCGCCGATCTCGCCCGCAACGCCGTCTTCGAGCGCGACCGCAATCTCTTGAAGCTCGGCAAACCGGTCGATGAGTCCGAGTGGGGCATGACGCCGCCCACCGTCAACGCCTACTACAACCCGCCGCAGAACGACATCAATTTTCCCGCCGGCATTCTCCAGCCGCCCTTCTATGACGTTTCCAAGGATCCCGCCATCAACTTCGGCGGCATCGGCGTCGTCATCGGCCACGAGATGACGCACGGCTTCGACGACCAGGGCTCGAACTATGGCCCCACCGGCAACGTCAAGTACAACGCCGACGGCTCCATGGGCAGCTGGTTCACGCCCGACGACCTCACCAAGTTCAAGCAGCGCACCACCTGCCTCGCCGACGAATACTCGCAGTTTCCCGTCGCCGACGGCCAGAACCTCAACGGCCGCCTCACCCTAGGCGAGAACGCCGCCGACAATGGCGGCCTCCGCATCGCCTTTCGCGCGCTGCAGGAGACGCTCGCCCCCAAGGGCATCAGCGACCTCGACGCCCAAAAAGATGTTGTCGACGGTTACACCCCGGCGCAGCGCTTCTTCATCAGCTTCGGCCAGGTCTGGTGCGAGAACCGTACCGAGCAGAACGCCCGCAACCAGGCCAAGACCGACCCCCACAGCTCCGGCAAATGGCGCACCGACGGAAGCGTCCAGAACTTCGACGAGTTCGGCAAAGCCTTCGGCTGCAAGGTCGGCCAGCCGATGATGCCCGAAAAGTCGTGCCGCGTTTGGTAAACACCGCACCCGGCTGCCGCCCCATCGGCCCGCTCTGCTAACGCCCGCTGACCCCCGCGCGTCCAACCGACGCTCTCCCAGGCAAAGTCTATTGTCGATTCAGGACGGGTAAAGTGGCGTTAACTCTCTGGTGCTTCTACAATAAATGGGAGCAACACACCCCTCATCACAAGTTTAAGACGGGCGCCCCGGCACGTGGGCGTGGAGTAAGGAAACAGATGACGTTCAGCAAGATTGGCCGGTTGCTCATGGCCCTGGTAGCATCGGCAGCGCTCGGACTTGGAATGACGGCATGCGGCGGCGGCACCATCGGCTACATGTGGGTTCTCGGCACCTTCTACAACCAAATCTCCGGATTCAGGATCGACGATTACACCGGCAATCTAACCGCGGTCGCCCAGTCCCCGTTTGCCTCCGGAGGAACCAACCCCGTTTCGATCGTCGTCAAGCCTGGCGGACGCTTCGTCTACGTCATCAACAGCGGCTCGGGCGCCACCGGCACCCCCGGAACCACGTCCTTCAGCTCGCCCGGGGCCTCCATCGCCGAGTTCTCCGTAGGCACCGGAGGCATCCTCACCTTCGAGCAGACTTTTATCAGCCAGGGCGTCAACCCCGTCTGGGCCACCTTCGACTCCACCGGCAACTATCTTTACGTCCTCGACAAGTACTCGCCGGACTATGCCACCACCGGCAATGGTTCGATCACCGCCTGGGCTGTCGACGGCAACACTGGCCGCCTTACCCTCGTCACTAACAACGCCATCCTCATCAACGGCAAAGCCCAGACCTATTTTGAGGTCGGGCCAAATCCGTCGATGACCAGCGTCGGCTCAAGCGGATGCCTGTTCACCTTGTCCGCGAACTCGATCTATCCCTATGTGGTCAGTTCCAGCGGACAGCTTACCGTCGCGACCACCGGATCCTTCGTCGTCTCCGCGCCGACCGGTGGCGTCACTCCCAACTTCACCTCCATCAACACCGGCACAGGCAGCTCAGCGAGCGCCTTTACGTTCCTCACCGACAGCGCCAACAATTTTATCTACACCCTGCAGGCCGGCAGCTCCAGCTGTTCGCTCACCCAGGTCGCCAGCAGCCAGATGACCAATGTCGCGGGTACGTCGAACCCCATGTACTCCGTCACCAGCAGCAGCGGCAAGTTCCTCTACGTGATGAATTACAACCAGGTCGGCAGCGTCTCAAATGGCAGCAGTTCCATCTCCGCCTTCACCATCAATACGCTGGGCCAGTTGGCGACCCTCACCGACACGACCAACAATCCCTACGCGGTCGGTTCCGGTCCAACCTGTGCGGTTCAGGATCCGACGCATCAGTATCTCTATACGTCGAATCACTTTGACAATACAGTCACTGGCAAGTTGATTGACCAGAATCGCGGATATCTCTCCAATCTCACGCGCGGCACGGTCTTTCCCTCAACGCAAACGCCTACCTGCATGGCCATCAGTGGCAATCTCTGATGCCGGCACGGTACCCGGGAGCGCGCAGGCCTGAGCGGACAGGTTTGGAGATCAACGGTTTTGTAGACGGACGAAATGCAGGCCGGCAGCGCCTGGGAGCAAGGAAGAGCATGACGTGGAATGGAACGGGCCGAGGTCTTAAGGCTCTCGCAGCAACACTGGCGCTCGGCGTGGGTATGACGGCCTGTAGCCGTGACTATACCGAAGGCTATCTGTACGTAACCAACGCCAAGAACAACCCCGGCAACATCACGGCGTACGCCATCGACTATCAGTCCGGCGCGCTTTCGCAGCTTGCCGACTCGCCCATTCCGGCCGGACGAAATCCTGTCACCCTCATTGCCGCGCCCAACGGCAAATATCTCTACGTCCTCAACCACGACGACTCGACGGTGGTCGAATACACCATCGGCACGGACGGCAAGATCTACGCCGCCAATACCTACAACGTCGTCCAAGCCAATAACATCATCGGCACCTTCCCTGTCGCTGCCGCCATCGACGCCGCCGGAGCGTACCTGTACGTCGCCTTCACCTATCAGAACGGCTTTACGACCCTCAGTCCCGGCCCGGGCGGCGTCGCTATCTTTCCCATCCATGCCGACGGCACGCTAGGCGCGGCCGTCACCAACACCACCGTGGGCACCACGGCCGCCCATCCGCTTCCCTACATCCCCGTCGGAGACAATCCAACCGCCATCGTCGCGACGCAAAAGGGCAATAACGTGTACGTCATCGACGATGAGCAGCCCACCAACGCCTCGCCGTTCGGGGTACTGCTGGCCTTCAATGAGAACACCTCCACCGGCGCGCTCACCCCGGTCGCGGGCACCGTCTCCGGAGGCTTCTCTGCCGGCACCCAGCCCAGCGCCATCGCCGCCGATCCTACCGGTCACTTCCTCTACGTCACCGACTCCTTGACCAACCAGATGTACTATTACAACATTCAGTCCAATGGAACTCCGGCCCCAAACACCTCGTCGCCTACCGGCACCGGTTCCTTCCCGACCAGCGTGACCGTCGATCCGCGCGGAACCTTCGTCTACGTCTCGAACTTCACCTCAAGCACCGTTAGCGCTTACGTGATCAACACCGCCACGGGCGCGCTTTCAGGCACAGGAACAGCAGCCATGGTCGGCACCGGGCCCATGTGCGTCGTGGTCGAACCGGCCCTCGGTATCTATCTCTACACGGCCAACCACACCGACAACACCGTCTCCGCCCAGCAGCTCAATCCCAACACGGGCGCCCTCACCGCGGTACAGAACACGCCCTTTACCTCGCAGGGCCAGCCTACCTGCGCCGCCGCCGTCACCAACGGAGCCCACGCCACGCAGATTGTCGAGTAGTCACGCTCCTCGTCCAAAACCATGCCGCGTGTTCGCCGCGCAGCCTCATTCGCGCGTAGAATGACGCTACACTCGGCTATGCCATGCTCTCAACGCTCGCTGTCGCGCGTTTCCCGCAACGTTCCGTACGCACGCCGCGCCTTGCTTCTGCTGGCGTGGGTCTTGGGCGCGAGCCGGATCGGAGCAGCCGTCCCGCAGGCGGAGAGCGGTCCTGAACCTGAGATCACCCGCAACGCTGCTGGAACCACGGAGATCGGAACGCTCGCCACGGTTCCCTACCGGATTGACGTGCCCGCCGCCTGGAATCACTCGCTGGTCGTTTACTTTCACGGCTATACGGAAGGCCCATTCACCTATCGCTTGGGCAGCTCCTTGAGCGAGCAGACGCAACCCATCTTCGATCGCGGCTACGCGATCATTCAATCCGCCTACTCCACCCCAGGCTGGGCGATGGCGGAGGCCTACCCGGAGACCGAGCAGCTGCGCCAATACTTCATCAAACACTACGGACAGCCTGCGCAAGGGAAAAAAGCCGCGAAACAGATGGAAACCATCGCCGAGGGCGGCTCCATGGGCGGCGCCCTGGTCACCGCGGAGCTTGAACTCAACCCCAAGCCGTATGCCGGCGGGCTCGACCTGTGCGGCTCCGTCGGGCCGACCGATCTCGCTTTCCAGCGCCGGTTCGCCTGGCGCGCCGCCTTCGACTTCTACTTTCCCGGACTTTTGCCCGCGTTGGTGCCCTCGCCGCCGGAGTTCCAGGAGTCCCGCGGTCTACGGCGGCGCGCCGAGGATGCGCTCAAGGCCAACCCGCCGGCGGCCACCTCCATGCGCAACCTGACCGGCCTGCACACCGACGCCGAGGTCGCCGACGCAATGGTGTACTTCACCTACGTCATCGCCGACATGCAGCGCCGCGCGGGCGGCAATCCGTTCGACAATCGCAATTTCCTCTACGCCGGCACGACTCCGGGCAGCGCCGCATCGGACAACGCACTGAATGACGGCGTGCATCGCTATACGGCGGACCCCCACGCACGCGAGTACCTCGTCCATAACTACACGCCTACCGGCCGGCTAAGCCGTCCCATGCTGGCGCTGCATACCACCTATGACCCGCGCATCCCTACCAGCACGCTCGCGTTCTACAACGAGCAAGTCGCGATCGCCGGCTTCTCCCAAAATCTCGTACAGCAGTACGTCCATCGCGACGGCCATTGCACCTTCACCGCCGACGAGATTGGACGCAGCTTTGACGAGCTTGTTGTGTGGATTCACACCGGACACCGGCCCACGCCGGGCCTGCTGCCCGCCATCCCGCGCCCTGCCATCAATGCGACCGCAAGCCGCTGAGCCAAGGAGAACGATGGTCCGCGGCGCTCGCGCTGCGGCAGTTCAATCGGGATCTTTCGACTCCCGAAGTGGGGTCGTTTGCCGGTCTAGCGACAACTCGGAAGAAAGGTCGGATTGCGGCAAACACTGTGCGTTTCAGGCGAATCCGCCGTTGACGCGCAGGATCTGGCCGTTCACCCAGCCACCTTCGGGACCGACGAGAAAGGAAACGAGACCGACAATGTCCTCCACCTCTCCGATCCGGCCGAGCGGTGCCAACTTGCCGATGCCGGCGATCTGTTCTTCACTCTTGCCTTTCAGAAACAGTTCCGTGGCCACCGGCCCCGGGGCGACTGCATTGACGGTGATCTTGCGCGAACCAAGTTCGTTGGCCAAAACGCGTGTAAGGCCTTCAACGCCTGCCTTCGAAGCGATATATGCGCCGTATGCCGGAAAGTTCTTTCCAAGTACGCTGCTCGAGAAGGTGATGATGCGGCCGCCATCGGCGACGTGGTTTGCAGCCTCGCTCAACACTAGAAAGCTGCCACGCAGATTGGTGGCGATCACCCGGTCGAAGGCGTCGAGATCGCCCTTCTGAATCGGTGCCAGCGGCATGATGCCCGCGCTGTTGACCACGGCCGTGATCTCTCCAAAGTTGGACCGGGCAGCCTCGAAGATCTTCTTTACCTCGTCTGCCTTGGAGATATCTGCAGCGACCGTGATCGCCTTTCCACCAGCGGCCTCAATGCTCTGGAGAGCGTCGTTCGCCTTTGCCTCATTGCCGGAGTAGGTGAGAACCACGGAAAACCCGTCCGCGGCCAGACGCTCCGCAACGCCCCTGCCGATACCGCCCGATGCTCCTGTTACGATTGCCGTTCCTGTCATAGTGTCTCCTCTTGGAAGGTCCTGCGCTTATAAGACGACCTGAGCATAAGTAAGAATCATGCATAATAGGCAGAGTGACTATGCGTCTTACGCAACTTCGCCAGGCCGACCTGAACTTGCTCGTCTACTTCATCGCACTGGTCGAGGAGAAGACGATCTCGCGGGCCGCAAAGCGGCTGCGATTGAGTCAGCCTGCCGTTAGCCGCTCCTTGCAGCGGCTGCGACAGATGTTCCATGACGATCTTCTCGTCCGAAGGACAAGGCAGTATGAGCCCACGCCTCGTGGTCAGACCCTGCTTCAGGAACTGACCGTCATCCTCCCGCAACTGGAACGATTGATTTCCGGCAAGGAGTTCGATCCTTCGACAGAGCAGGCTACGTTCCGGCTGGCCGCAAGTGACAGCCTGGCTCAGCTCTATGGAGCTGCACTTGCGAAACGGCGTGGCGAACACCGCAATCTGGATTTTTCCTTCCAGCTCTACACCGATGATCGATTAAGCGATCTGGAAGCGAATCGTTTCGACCTGCTGCTCGACGCGGAGTTCAGGGCGCTGCCGGCAACCCTGAGGAGTGAGGTCCTTTTCGAAGAGGAGCTGGTGTGCGCAGTTGCTAGGGAGAGCCCTCATCGAAACAAGCTCTCACTGACACACTACCTTGCCGCGGATCACGTCTGCATCAGTGTGCTCGAGAATCAGCAGGCTGTGCCTGATATCGCTTTAAGCAAAATCAACGCGGCGCGCCGATGCGCCTTTACTCTCCCGTATTTCAGTGTGGCTTTGAACATGGTTGCAGGAACCTCCTTGATCGCAACCCTTCCCCGAAAGTTGGCAGAGAGTCTCATCAACCCTACGCGAACAAGGTTGGTCTCGGCCCCAGCTGAGCTTGCGGGCTTTCGCTATCTCATGATCTGGCATGCCCGTCAGGATCTCGATGTTCGCCATCTCTGGTTGCGACAGGCTATGCGGGATGCAACGAAGTAGAAGTAGGGCCTGCTGATCGCCAAGGCGAGCACTTATGAGTGCTGCTTCGGCGAAGTTTCTTCGGTGCTCACGAAGGACGTGGCAAGCAACTGACTTCCAGTCGTTCGGAGTGCCGGAAAACTGCAATATGTACCGCTAACTGATCCGTCCCACGGCCAAGGGATTTATTTCACTCTAGCGCTGTCCACAAGCACGCAACCGCGCTACATCGAGGTACACGCCCGCTCCGTTTTCAGCTTCCTCGTACATTGCCGTAACCCCGACCTGCGGCTCGGTCTCCACAAGACGGCCGTTGCGACTACTGAATCCCATGCGCTGCAGCACCACAGGAGCCGCGGACGATCAGCTTGACGGGCAGGGTCTTGCGCCTGCCGGCAGCCAGCCCGCCCGTGGTAGCCAGGCGCTCGAACAGGATCTCGGCCGCGGTCTGGCCCAGTTGCTCGATGGGCTGTTTGACCACCGTGATGCCGGGCCGTAACAGGCAGGCGGTCTCGAAGTCATCAAAGCCGACGAGCGCGATGGGGTGCGGTGGATGGTAGCCCATCGCCTGCAGCGCTTCGAGCACGTGGAGCGTGATGAGGTTGTTGGCGCTGAAGAGGGCCGTGGGCGGCTTCCTGGCGGAGAGCAGCGTCCGCAGGGCGGCAAGCGAGTCGTCGAGGGCCCCGGAGAGCAGGGCCGTCTGGGTCTCCAGGCCCGCGGCGTGCATGGCGGCGTTGTAGCCGCGATGGCGCTTGTCCATGGTGTACAGGTCGTCGGTCAGGCCCACATAGGCGATGCGCTTGTGTCCCAGCGCGAGGAGGTGTTCGGTGCCCATCTGGGCGCCCCGCTTGTTTTCCACGAGCACGCTATCGAAGCGGCTGCCGCGCACGGGACGGTCCAGGGTGACGATGGGCATGCGCTTGAACTCGTGGCCCAGCAGCGGAGACGCAGCCCCATTCGGGTGTGTGGGGATCAGGATCAATCCTTCCACATTGCGGCGCAGCATGCAGTTGGCTTCTTCGAATTCGTCCTCCGGGCTCTCATTCGACGTGGACAGCACCACGGAGTAGCTGTGCTGCTTGGCCACCGTGTTGACGGCGTGCGCGCAGATGGCAAAGAAGGGATCGAAGAGGTACGGAACGATTACGCCGATCTGGCGTGTGCGCTGCTCGCGGAGGGAGCGGGCAAGCTCATTGGGCTGGTAGTGCAGCTGCTCAATGGCAGCCGAGACGCGCTGCCGCATGGTCTCCGTGACGTTGACGTTTTCATTGAGGACGCGCGACACGGTCATGGTACTTACGCCCGCCAACTTGGCGACGTCACTCATCCGCGCTGAACCTGCCATTGCACCCAACTATACGCTGCTAAGGCGTGACTAGGCTCTCCGACGTGAAGGTGGAGGCTGGCAGGCCTGCCTCGTTGAAGAGACTGTCCGGAACCACGCCGCTCCAGCCGAAGCGCACGTAGCGAGGATTCGGCAAAGTGGGAGCTTGGACCAGGACCGTCTCCCCCTGGAGAGTGGCTTGGGCGGGGATGAAGCGGTGGTCGGGGCCGGCAAGCTCAAAGCTGGAAGCGGGCCGGCCGTGGAAGCTGAGGCCCTGCGCATGGTCGAGCCAGACGCGGATAGCCCCGCCGGTTGCGGTCAGCTCCGGGGTGGCTTGGCGGAAGAGCGGGCCGCTATAGGCGACGGGCTCACCATAGACCGTGGCGCGCGCTGCGAGGGCAAGGCGGGCCCCGACGGTCTGCTTGTCTGGGGGATGGACGTTGTCGGCGAGGCCGACGTCCAGCGTGACGACCATGGCGGTGCCCGCGACGGCGAGGGTACGGCGCTGCTGCTCGCGGACCAGGCCCCAGTCTTCCTCGGGTGAGTTGAAGGACGAGATTTGCACGTACAGGAAGGGAAGGTTTCCCTGGGCGAAGTGGGCGCGCCAGTCGCCGATGAGGGCGGAGAAGAGTGTGCCGTAGGCGGGAGCGCGGTCGTGGGAGGAGTTGGTCTCGCCCTGATACCAGAGGAAGCCCTTGAGGGTGAGCGGCGTGAAGGGGGCAATCATACCGTTGTAGAGGCCGGCCGGCAGCCAAGAGGTCTCATCGAGGCGCCACATGGGACTGGGCGCGGGTTTGCCGGCGGCCCTGGCGGCCTTGTCCTCGCGTTCCGCCGCGGCGACGCGGGCTTCAACGTCCGGCTGCAGGTCGGCAAAGGCGGCGCGGCTGGCAAAGGCGGGCAGTAGCCGCGGATCGGTGCCCAGCGTGTCCAGGGACACCCAGGAGTCCGCGGGCGTGCCGCCCCATGTGGAGTCGATTAGGCCGATGGGCACGTGCTCCCGCGCCGCAATCTCCCGGCCGAAGAAGTAGGCGACCGCAGAGAAGTTCCTGGCGGTCTCCGGCGTGCACGCGGTCCAGGTGCCGTCGGCGTTACCGAGCGGGACGTCGGAGCTTCTGTGCTGCACCACGAGCAGGCGGAGCATCGGGTTGCGGGCGGCGGCGATCTCGGCGGCGGCGTCCTTTAGGTGCGCCGTGGGGGGGAAGCCGCTCATCGGCATCTCCATGTTGCTTTGGCCGGAGGCAAACCAGACGTCGCCGACGAGCAGGTCAGTCAGCGTCTTTTCCGGGCCATCTCCGGCGATGCTGAGCTGAAAGGGGCCGCCGGCGGACTCAGGCTGCAGATACAGGCTCCAGCGCCCAAGGTCGTCGGCAACGGCAGCAACCGATTGCCGGTGAAAGTGTGCGGTCAGGTGCGCGCCCGGCGTGGCCTCGCCCCAAAGGTGGATGGGCCGGTCGCGCTGCAGGACGGCGTGATCGGACAGGACATGAGGCAGCCGAACCTGTGCGGCGGCGGGGAGCGTAGCCAGGGCGCTCAGGAGGGCGGCGCCGAGAAAACGGAGAGCATTCATTGGTCTATATCCTACAGATCCTGCGCGGACAGCTTCTGTATAGTCAAGTTCTGCTGCGAAGCGCTCTGTGGCGAGAGACTCTGCGGCGGACCGGCGGCGACGGCAAGATGCGGCAGCAGCGCCGCGCCCAGCAGGCCCGCACCCGCGCCCAGCAGAGCCGGGCGGATAAACGTGCGGTCGTGCTCATGCTGCTCAAACTGCGTGGGCGTAGCCAGCCGGTAGACCACGCTGAAGTCACGCACGGTGCGGAACATGGCCGGGGCAAACAGGGGCCAAGCGCCCGCGACGCCGCCGCCCACCACGATCATGGGCAGGTCCAGGACGTTGATGAGGTTGGCAATGCCAAGCCCAAGATAGTAGCCCAAGCGCTCCAGGGTGAGCACGGCCGCCGGATCGCCCTGGCCGGCCAGGTCGGCTACCGCGTGCGGGGTAAAGCCGTGAGGCTGCCGCACCAGGGCACGCAGCGCCGAGGTGCCGGCCTCGGAGGCCGCGGACGCCTGCGCCAGGCGCAGCAGGCCGTTGGCGGAGGCGTACATCTCCAGGCAGCCGCGGCTGCCGCAGCCGCACAGCAGGCCTTCTGGATCGACCGAGGCATGGCCGACTTCCCCGCCCATGCCGAACATGCCGTGCCAAACACGGCCTCCCAAGATCAATCCGCTACCGACGCCGGTCCCGAGCGTGACCATGGCCATGGACTCCAGCCCGGCGAGCCGACCGGCGCCGAGCTTCCACTCCGCAATGGCAGCGGCGTTGGCGTCACACTCGAGCAGCACGGGCAGGCCAGCGGCCTGGCACAGGGCATCCCGCAGGGGAAAGTGATCCCAGCCGGGAAAGTTGGGCAGCCGGCCAAGCACACCGGTGCGCAGGTTGATCGGCCCCGGACTGCCGATGCCGATGCCCAAGACCTCGGCACGTTCCCCGGCGGTGCGGGCGTCTCGCAGGAGCCTGTGAAGGGAGGACGCGATACTGTCGACACAGTCCTGGGGACCGTTGGCAACGCGGGTGGGCATGGATTCACTGCTGACCAGGCGCATGTCGGCGTCGAAGAGCCCGACACGGGTGCTGGTGCCGCCAAGATCGATCCCCAGCGTGATCTGGTTTCCCTTCTCATTCATCGCGGAGCTTGCGGTCCTATTCTCCTCCCGGAACTACGCTGACGGGGAGGGTTGCTGTACGGCGACGCGGCCGCTTACAGTGCGTTCGGAGGTTGGATGTCGGCGAGAAGCGCCCGCCGGCGACGACGCACGATGATAACGATAACACGTAGAGGCATGGACGCTCGACCCAGCCAGCCGTGGCCATCTCCCGTCGCCCAGCCGCTAGCACCCTAGCGTGCCAGCTTGATCTCCAAGGTCTGCGGCTGGGCGTTCCAACCGCGCAGGGCGATGCGTACCTCGCTGCCGGCGCTCGAAGCGGGGAAACGGATCTGGACGGTTTCGCTCTCATCCGGCAGCAGCGAGAGGTAGTTGTTGGAGTAATACGCGGGCAGGATGCGCTTGCCGTCCGGGCCCAGCAGCGTGAGCTTACTGGCGAGTGCGGCGGCTGCACCCGGATTGGTGAGCGTCAAGGAAATCGCTGTCTCAGCTCCTACGGTGGCCGTCGTAGCGGTCATGCGCAGCGGCGCAGCGGGCAGGCGATTAAGCTCGCGGTAGCTCGACGGCTTTTCCCCGAGCCAATACACATTACGCGACAGTGTAGTGCCGGCGGGATCGGTAAGCCGAAGCTCCACCAGCACCATGCCGCGCTGCAGCAGAGGTGCAAGCGCGAGCGTAAAGGCATGCGCGGCGGCGTCGGTGGGCAGATCGATGGGCTGGCTGTTCTGCAGCAGCAGCTCATTGTCCAGCGAGACGACGCGTGCGCTGACGGTGAGTCCGGGGCGCGGCTCCGTGGTGGTGTTAAGGACATCGACCCCATAGGTGGCAAGGTTGAGCTGCACGTGCAGCGGCTCGGCGCCCGCCATGGTGCCGTAGAAGGAGGACTGCGTGTCGTAGTCCGAGCTGAGGATCTGCCACACGGTGCTGGGCCATGCGGGCTGCGTCATCCACAGCATGCGGCCGCTGTTGGGGGCCCACAGGTTCGCGTTCATGCCTTCAAAGATGGCGCGGTGATCGACGAAGTCCAGCATCTGGGCCTTGCGTTCAAAGTCTGGCAGTGAGGTGGGTGCGCTAAACTCAGACTCCATCTCCGCCATGAAGGGAGCGGTCCGGCCATTGCCGCTGGCATGCCAGTCGTGGTAGGCCCAAACGTCGTCGATGGGCCACTGATCGGCTGCCGGCGTGCTGCTCTCAAACGATTCCAGCGTGGACATGGACGGTGTCCCGGTCTCCACTGAGAAGCCGCGATTCAGCGTCGTGTAGTACAGCGACGGATCCTGGTAGCTGTAGGGCCCGCTCTGCTGAAGGTTGACCTGGTTGGAGCTAGGCGAGTAGAAGCGCGTACCGTCGAGCGTCCGGATCAGCCCGTCGAGGCCCATGTTAATCACGGGCTGCGGTACGCCCTCGTTGCGACCGCACCAGAGAATGATTGAGGGATGGTTACGGAAGCGGCGGATAGTGTCCGCGGCATTGTTCAGGAACAGTGCGGGGTCCTCCGCTTCGAGATTGTAGTTCTCCGTCGACTCCCAGAAGTCGTTCCAGACCATCATGCCGTACTCGTCTGCGAGCTGGTAAAAGGTCTCCTCAGTGGACTGGCCTACCCAGTTGCGGATGATGTTCAGGTGAGCGTCGCGGTTGAGCCGGAAGTAGGGCTCCAGCCGCTCGCGGGAGACGCGCTTGCGTGCGTCGTCCATGCCCCAGTTGCCGCCGCGGGCCGCGATGCGGACACCGTTGACCCGAAGCACGAGGTAGGGTGCGGGCCCGCCGTCGGAGATGGTGCGGATGGCCGGGGAGCTTTCCCCGCCGGGTGCCAGCGAGGAGACCCAGGACTGGTACTTGTACTCGCTGCGTTGGCTCTCCGGAACATGGAGAGCGACAGCATCCGCACCGGGAATCTCGCGCATGCCGGCGTGGCTGACATCCACCACAGGCCCGCCGGCTGACGGCGCCAGGGCCGGGGTGAACTCCACGCGGCGCAGGTGGCCGGTGGCATCGAGCAGGCTCAGCTCGTAGCTGACCTCACGGATGCCGAAGCGCAGCGTGCGGAGGTCGGAGACGACTGCCCCCGTGCGAGCCTCCAGCGAGAGCGTATACAGCTCCGGTTGGCCGTAGCCGTTGGGCCACCACAGGCGCGGATGCTGCAGGTTCAGCTGTGGGAACTCCGCCGGCAGCAGCTGGACGTCCGTAAGGCCGGGAGGCACGGTCACCGGCTTGTCGATGGCGATGGAGTCGATGCTGACGTGGAGGACGGTCTCGACCGGACGATTGGACCGGTTGCGAACGGGCACCGTGATAGCAACCGCGGCCTGCGCGGTGTCATGATTCCGGAAGGTGGTGACTACCTGCGGATCACCAAGGCTCAGCGCCTGCGTCACCGTGAGCGTGACGGGCTGCCAGATGCCGCTGTCGCGGTCGCGCATGGCTGGCAGCCAGTCCCAGCCTTCGGTGGCGAGAAAGGTTGGCCCGTCCAGTTCCATCGCGCCGCCGTTCTCTCCCGGGCCGCCGAGGATGGATTGCTCTTGCGGGATGCCGGGGTGCGGCGGCGGAGCGATGCGCACAGCCAGAACGTTCCGCTGGCCCGGCTTCAGCAACGCGGTCACGTCGAAGGCGCCGCGGATGAAGGCTCCCTTGATCGAGCCCAGGCGCGTGCCGTTGAGCCACGCTTCAGCCTCGTAGTTGATGCCCTGAAAGGTGAGCTCCACGTGTGCCCCGCCCGCCGCGCCCTGGCTCGGGGACAGGGCAGCCCCCATGGCGGCCGGTACGTTGAAGGCGTTGCGATACCAGTAGTCCTGCTTGTTCAGCGTCTCCGGAATGGCCAGGTTATTCAGGCCGTAGTACGGGTCCGGGTAGATGCCGTCGTCGATCATGGTGGTCAGGACAGTGCCGGGCACGGTGGCACGCATCCAGCCCGCGTCGGAGAAGGCTGGGCTCGAGAGCTCCGGGCCGCCGGCGCGCGTGAGCGGCGCTTCCCGCAAGGTCCAGCCGTTACGAAAAGCCCACGTTCCCGGCAGCGTAGGTTGGAGCGACTCGCCGACTGGAGGACGCTTCAGGGCGACAGGCTGACCCGGCGGCACCTTGCCGATAGGCCGTTGCGCGGGATCTTGAGGCCCCTGGTAGCCCGCTTGGCCGCGGGTCTGAAAGGGCCATGGCTTGGAGCCCTGGTCGTAGTCGATCACGTTGAACGCCGGGGGGTGCTGATAGTCGCTCTTGACCTCCGCCCCGGAGAGTGCGCGGCGCAGCACCACGAAGGAAGCAATGCTGCCTCCGAAATGTGCTGCTTGATCGGCGACAATGACGGGCGGCGCCAGCTGCAGCAGGGGGCTGGCGGTGCCCTGTGCCAGCCGGCCAGCGGCAACCGCGGTGGCATCACTGTAGAGATGGAAGGTGGCGCCGTCGAAGGTGGCGGTGATGCCGTGCCACTCGCCTGGCTTAAGGGTTGCGGGGCCAGCGAGCTGGTTGCCTGCGCCATCCCACAGCACCACCTGCCCTGCCCGCAGTGCGAGAAAGCGGGGATACTCATCCGACACATTGCCTAATCCCGCGAGTATCTGCAGACCCGTGACGGGCTCCTGAGGATTAAACCAGCAGGAGATCGTCCAAGGCGAGCCGGGCAGCAGCACGGTATCGTGCGCATCGCTCATGGGCAAGCGCAGACCTTGGCCGCCGGGTAGGAAGGTGGCGTTATAGGGGCCGTACTGGGCGGGAGCGTACTGAGCGGGATCGTTGCCGGGCGGCTGCTGCGCCTGGACTCCCCAGGCTATAGACGCTGCGCCAATCAGGCCGAGAGCGCATCGTTGCAGGCTGCCGAGCATGCGTCTACGCACATGAATCGTCATACGTGTTCCTCGGGAGATAACGATAACACGCACAGCCAGCGATCGCCGGAGACCAAGCGCAGCAGGTGCTTTCGCTGAGGGATCGAACCAAGGTGCAACCGGGAGACAGTCTTACCTGCGCGTGCGGGATACCTGGGCCGGCGCGAACATGACCTCACATAATCCAATCCTGGCGCTCTCTCTGCAGGCTTCTATGCTCTTGCTGGGACAAGAGCGCTCTTGCTGAGACAGCGTGGACACTGCTATTGCGATGCTGGTTTCGCGACGGGTTGCGAGACCGGTTGCATGGGAAATCCTGGACCTTGCCACAACACACGCAAGTCATCCTGCCCGGCATCGTGTTGCTCGGACACCTTCAGACGATGCTTGCCGCGGGCGAGCGCCGCATAAAGAGCGAGCGGGCGGGCCGCATTGCCGGTGAGCCCGCAGACCTGCGCAAACGGTGCCGGCGATTGCACAACCAGGCGGTCATCGAGGGTAACGGTTGCGCGGTCATTGGCGATCGTCAGGATGGTGTACGCGCCGTCGACCGGGGCGTCGATGTCGCCTTCCAGCGTCAGCGCATAGTGCTCCGGGCGATGCGGGACCGCGGCCAGATCGATTGTGGCAACCGTGCCCGAGCGAGTGATACCCGGAAGCTCCGTGTAGGTGTACTCGATGCCCGCACGGGGAGCAACGGCCGGCTGCAAGCTCTGCGAGACGATGACAGGCTGGTAGAGCCACGTGGACCGGCCGGCGGCGGAGGTGACATGGAGCAGGACGCGGAAGCGTCCCGAGCCGTCCTGCAGGGTGCCTCCCGTGTCCGCAAACCGGTGCGTCGCCTTGCGGCTATGGGCGGTGGTGCCGTCGCCGAAGAGCCAGGTGTACTGTAGCGGGGAGGGCTGGCCCGCAGCGACCATGGCTTCCAGGTGCACCTTGCTGCCGGGCCGAACCAGCCCAGTCACGGGGCGCAGTTGCACGGCAGGGCCGGTGTCGGCAAGCAGGGGATCCGGGGCGGCTACCGTCTCCACAGGCAGGGCGGATGGCAGCGCGATGACGGAGCCGGCCGTGACCACGTTGTCCAGCATTACGCCCGAGACGCTGCCTTGGACGACGGACGGCACCAGCGCCGGTTGCTCCGGCGACATGATGTCGGTGAACGTGACGTCGCGGATGCCGGGCGAGCTCTGGCGAAGCTGGAACAGGGTGTACCAGTCCTCCATGCGGAGATTGTCGAAGTGGAAGCCGCTGCTCTGCCCGCGGCCATCCGGGTCGGCCCACACCTCCATCAGGGCGAATGGAATGCCGCATCCGCCCAGCCCCATATGGAGCACGTCGGAGTCGCGCATCCGAAAGTTGCCGCCCTCAAAATTTTTCTTCGGCCAGGCGGCCCGCACGATATTGGAGATGCTGGTCGAAACGGTCGTGTTCTCGATCAGGATGTTCGAGACGGGCAGCCCCTCTTCGGCCAGAGCCTCCGGCGTGTAGCCGCTCCAGCTGCTCTGCAGGGCGAAGACATCGTCGGCGGCCCGAAAGAAGCTGTTGCGAACCACCGTGTCGCCGCCTCCAAGCCAGTCCATGCCGTCCGCGTTGGCATTGCCGCTGTTGGCGCCGATCACCTTGATGTTGTCGAAAACGATCCGGTGCGAGTCGGACATCTGGATCTGCCACGTCCGGCTTCGGACCACACAGGTGATGCCCTCGATCGAGATGTCGGACGCCTTGTCCATCCCAATGCAGTGCCAGTTGGGCTTGTGCATCCAGCCGTCATCGTCGGCCGGGTTCTGCGGACCGTCATAGACCAGCACGCCCCGTCCAAAGACCTTGACGTGGTTCACCTGCCAGACGTTCAGCGAACCGAACAGGACCGCGCCGGGAGCCAGGTAAAGGGTGTCGCCGCTGTGGGCGTCGATGTTGGCGCGGTAGATGCCGGGCGGGTATACGTGCAGGTTGGGAGTGGACGCTGCCGGCGGCGGCGGCTCCGGCGGATTGCTGAAGATGTACAGCATCTCTGCATCGGCCAGGAAGTCGTTGGGCCGGGACAGAGTCAGCTTCGCTTCCCCTTCGAGATCGAAGGTGAGGGTACGGCCCTGAACCTGGGGCCGGATATTGAGCCGCCAGGGCTGCACCTCCACGCCACGGACCCAAAAGTCGTCCGTGGGCGCAGTCACGGCGATGCGATGATGCCGGGCCGCGGTGATGTTCAGGAAGTACAGATTGAGCGCCGCATGCAGGACCTGCGCCGGCCGCCCATCGACGGTCACGACGAAATGATTGGACAGGATCTGATCTGCGGCAACTGGTGGAAAGGACTGTGCACTGCAGACGGGGGCAAGCAGGGTGAGAAGAAGAGCCAAGCAGGTCCCGATCGGGTCTGGCAGCGTCAGCTTCTGACGAGCGGTTTGCCGGTGTGAGATCTCGAGAGGATGGCACATCTTGGACCCGTTCGCGACCATGTTTCTTTCACTTAAGTGAAGCTGTTTCAAATCTGGGTTGACAGAGACTTGCGTTACAGAATAAAGTTCTGGCGTTACTTGATAACGATAACACGGAGAGATGGATCATCCTCCCTTGTACGTCTCACGACTCGCCGAAACCCAAGGTCGCGCCACGCAGAAGCCTTGCTGTCTCGGATCGTTTCGTGAAAAACCGTTCGTGTCCCTATGGAGAGATTTGCTATGAGGCTTACGCATCTTGTATGTGCTGTTGCTCTTTCAGCTGTGCCGCTGCTCGCCCAAAGCCCCACCGGCGCTTTGGAAGGGATCGTCGCCGATCAGTCCGGTGCCGTTATCCCGCACGCGCAGGTCACCGTCATCAATGTTGATACCAACTACACCAAGGTGCTGACGACCGACAATGCGGGCCGCTACCAGGTGCCGCTGCTGCCGCCCGGAACCTACAGCGTGCAGGTCGCCGCTCCGGGCTTCCGCCCCGACAAGCAGAACAACGTCAATGTCGAGGTGTCCGAAAACCACCCGGCCAACTTCAGCCTTTCGCCCTCCGCGGACGTCCAGACCGTGGAGGTCACCGCCACCAGCGCCAACCTGGAGACGGACACCTCGGCCACGGGTGCTGTGATCACGGAAAAGCGCATTGTCGATCTGCCGTTGAACGGCCGCAATCCGTTCGACCTTGCCACCCTGACGCCGGGCGTCAGCAATGTCGGCGGCGCCTCCACCCCGCACATCTCGGGCTCGCGCAACGCCAACAACGAACAGCAGCTAGACGGCCAGACCAACATCCTGCCGGAGAATAACGTCGGCAACAGCTCCAGCGCCTACCAGCCAATCGTGGACTCCGTGGAAGAGTTCAACGTGCAGACCAGCGTGCTGCCGGCTGAGTACGGCCGCTTTTCAGGCGGTGTGATTTCGCTGATCACCAAGTCGGGCACCAACAAATTGCATGGCACCGGGTTCATCTTCGCGCGCAACTCCGTCTTCGATGCAAAAAACTACTTTACCTCGCCCGGAACACCCATTCCCGACTTGAAGCGGTACCAGGAAGGCGGCACCCTTGGGGGCCCGCTCGTGATTCCGCATGTCTACAACGGTCACGACAAGACCTTCTTCTTCGTTGCCTTTGAGAAATCGAACCTGACCCATGGCGACAACGCCACGTTTACCGTGCCGACCCTGCTCGAAAGGGGCGGGGACTTCTCGCAGACCGCCGCGCAGGTCTACAACCCCTACCAGGTCACCGCGAATGCCAACGGCACCTTTACCCGCGCGCCCTTTACCGGCAACAGGATTCCCTCGAACCTGTTCAGCAAGGTAGCGCTCGCCTCGCTTGCCTTCTACCCGCTGCCCACCTACACGGCGGCCCAGGCGGCGGCCCAGGGTTTCAACTACAGTTCCACAGGGACCGACACCGACAGCTACTATCACTTCGACACCAAAGTCGACCACAACTGGACGCCCGGCTGGCACACCTTTGTCCGGTTCTCTCACTTCAACGATCTGAGCGTGCCTTTCAGCGGCTTCAACAACGTAGCGTCCGAGGGCTACAACGGGCCGCAGAACTCCGGGTCGTACAGTCTCTCGTATGACAACACCTTCACCATCACGCCCACGTTTCTGGCGGAGGTTCGCTACGGCCTAAGCCGTTCGGCTACATCGCGCCTACCGTTCGGTGGCACCTTCCCACTCACCAACCTGGGCTTCCCGGCCTCGTTTGCCGCGGCGGCCAACATCCAGGTTTTTCCAAACTACAACTTCGGCAACAACTACTCCAGCCTAGGCTCGAGCGGCTACGTCGCGTTCACCGAGAACCCTCTGGCCCATGACGTCAACGCTAGCATCATCAAGATTGCCGGCGGCCACAACCTGAAGTTTGGTGGTGAATACCGTAAGCTCCTGCTCAACTTTCACCAGTTCGGCCAGCCATCCGGCAGCTTCTTCTTCGGCCAGCAATACACCGAACACCAGCTCTATACCAACACCAGCACACCCGCGCTGAGCGACGGTAACGGCTTCGCCGGATTTCTACTTGGCCTGCCGGACTACGGCTATCAGACCGAAGACATCACCACCGCTCAGGCCAGCGCCTATATCGCCCTGTACGCGCAGGATGACTTCAAGGCCACCAAGCGGCTGACCCTGAACTACGGTCTTCGCTGGGACGTCGAGATCCCCCGGACGGAGCGGCACAACCAGCTGTCCTACTGGGATCCCAGCGCCCCCTCGCCCATCGCCGCTGCCATCGCGGCCAAGGGCATCTCGCCGGCAGTCTGCCCTGCCTGCGCCAACCTGAAGGGGGCCATCCGCTTCGTCGGCCAGCCCGGCTCTCCTTATGGCCGTCATCAGGCACCGACGCAGTATAAGGACTTCGGCCCGCGCTTTGGCGCCTCCTACGCCATCAATGAGAAAACCCTGATCCGCGGCGGCTTCGGGCTCGTGTTTGCGCCGTCCACCCTGCAGGCCGCCGGCACCTCAGGCGATGCGGGAACCGAAGGCTTCACCGGCCAGACCAATTACAATTTCACCCACGATAACCAGCTCACCATCAACACCACGCTGGACAACCCAGCCAAGGATGGCTTCAATCTCCCGCTCGGCATGTCAGGCGGTGCTGGGACCGACATCGGCAGCAGCATCAGTAACTCGTTTTTCCCGTCCTTCCGCAATCCCTACTCGCTGCAAACCAATGCCAACATCCAGCGCAGCCTGCCGTTGAACACGATCCTAGAAGTGGGATACATCGGCAACCGCGGCCTGTTTCTGCCGTTCGGTGATCCCGGTGTGCCGTACGACCAGCTCACCACCAACTATCTTTCGCTTGGAAACGCGCTCACGAGCAACGTTGCCAACCCGTTCTACGGCATCATCACCCTGCCGGGTTCAGACCTGGCGAACCCAACCGTTCCGGCAAACCAGCTGCTACGCCCGTATCCGCAGTACGACAATGTCAGCGCGGTGCGCAAGCCGGGAGCCCAGGCCAACTATCAGGCGCTGACCGTGAAAGTCGACAAGCGCTTCTCACAGGGCTTTACGGCTCTGCTGGCGTTTACCGGCTCCAAGACCATGGATAACTCCTCGGCCGCGGTCGGCTACCTTGGGCCGGCGAGCTCGACCTATGCCAATGAGTACAACCCTAACGGCGAGTACTCGGTCTCCGCGTACGACGTGTCGCGGCAGTTCACCAGCAGCTTCTCCTACGAGCTGCCGTTCGGCCATGGACGACGCTATCTTTCCGGAGTCAACGGCCTGGCGAATACCCTGCTGAGCGGCTTTCAGTTTGGCGGCATCGTCAATTACAACTCCGGCACCCCCGTCGTTCTGGGAGGCACCAACGACAACGCCCATCTGCTGGGCGGCGCTCAGCGGCCCAATCAGATCCTGAAGAGTGCCCGGCTCGCGAATGCCACACGCGCCGAATGGTTCAACACGGCGGCCTTTGCCAACCCTGCGCCGTTCACCATCGGTAATGGACCCCGTGTGCTGGGAGACGTTCGTAACCCCGGTTACACGAACGCCGATCTGTCCATCTTCAAAAACACCTACCTGGGCAAGGGAGACCGGTACAATCTGCAGATTCGTCTGGAGAGCTTCAACGCCTTCAACCACCCTTACTTCTCAGGCCCCGACGCAAACATCAACGACGGCGGTAACTTCGGCAAAATCACGGGCACGGCCGGCGACCCTCGCGACGTCCAGCTTGCCGCGAAGTTCTACTACTAACGCACTTATCAATTCAGCCAACCGGTCTAAGTCTCCGCCAAATTTTGGCGGAGACTTTTTCTTTCCCGCCGATCGAACTCCCTGCTGCAATACCCAACAACGCATCCTGCGTCTGCGATGACGGACACGGAGGAGGCACACCCGTGCTGAAGCGCTTCAGGGTCACGTTGGGGACAGATTGAGTCTCGATGACGCCGCTCACGCCATCGATCGTTGTAGAACGAATGAACCATGGCTCGGTCCGATCTCGATCAAACGAAACACCGTTGACTTTCGCCTCTTCTGCTGAATCGAAGGGACGCGGCGTAAAGAGCTCCCCTAAGAATGTATGAAATGCCTATTGTGAAAGATGAAGTTCTGCTGATAGAGTGATCGCCGCACGCGGAGCACGATCCTTCAGGAGTCAGCATGCTTGTGAGATTTGAAAGGATGACACGGTTTTACCGGATTGCATCGAGTTTTATAAGTCTCCAGAATCGGGCTTTTCGGACGGTCTTGGGTTTGGCCGCGTGTGTCTTTCTCTTGCCCGGCACTCCGTCATGGGCGCAGCTGGCGACGGGCGACATTCTAGGGACCGTCACCGACAGCAGCGGATCCGTGGTCGCAGGAGCTACCGTGCGGGCCGAAAACGTGGGGACGCACGAGGTGAGAACCTTCACGACCAAGGCTGCCGGCGAGTACGTCTTCAGCGCCCTGCAACCCGGCACCTATCAGGTCACCGTGACCTCTCCCACGTTCAAGAAATTCAATGCAACCAATGTCGTGGTCGCGGCTTCGGATCGTGTTCGCATCGATGCTCCGCTGCAGGCCGGGTCTGTCGATGAGCTCGTCGAAGTGACCGCTACGCCGACCTCTCTGCAAACCGATACAACCACTGTCGGTAGCACCATCACCGAAAAGACCCTGCTGGACACGCCGCTTAACGGGCGGAATTACCTCGTGCTTGTGCAGCAACAGGCCGGCGTAAACGCCGGGTCGCCCAACTCGATCTCCAGTGGGTCGAACATCGTCGATCGACGACAGACTTCATCAATTTCGGCGAACGGGCAGGAAGAACTCTTCAACAACAACATGCTTGACGGTCTGGACAACAATAGCCGCACCATCGGGACACTGCTGATTCGTCCTTCGGTCGAAGCGATCGCTCAGGTCAGGACCGACATCAACCTCTATACGGCGGAGGTTGGCCGGACGGGCGGCGCGGCAATCAATGTGATCTCGAAGTCAGGCGACAACCACTTTCATGGTTCCGCGTATGAGTTCTTCCGCAACGACATCACCGACGCTCATAACTTCTTTGCGACGGGCCGCAAGCCTGAGCAGCGTCAGAACCAATACGGCGGCAGCCTCGGCGGTCCGATCTTCCGTGACCGTACGTTTTTCTTCATCGACTACGAGGGCCTCCGTCTCATCAACGGCAACAACTCGGTCTATCTATCCACGGTTCCTACCGCGGCAGAGCAAGCTTCACCGGGCTATTTAGCTGACATCACGAACCCGTTTACGAAAACCGCAGTCAACAATCTCCCTACCGCAAGCCTCGACCCTACGGGCCTGGCCTATTTCAAGCTGTATCCGCTGCCCAATCTACCCGGCGCAGTCAACAACTTCTTATACAACCCCAGCGCCGCGCTCTACTCGTCTCTTGGCGATGTGCGGGTCGATCACCATTTCAGCCAGAAAGACACCCTGTTCGGCCGCTACTCCTATAACCGCACCCAGGCGTACACCCCGCCGTATCTCCCCGGCGTAAACGGCGTTCAGGCCGGCGGCAACATATCCGGCACGCTGCCCGGTAACAATGCAACGCAGGCACACAACGGGCAGTTTGGTTACACGCACGTGTTCACTCCAAACCTGTTGCTGGAACTGCGCGCGGGGTACACCTACTTCAACCTGGATGCAACACCACTGAACAACGGCATCAATCTGAACGACTCAGCGCCCTACCGAATCCCGAACGCAAACGAGTGCAGTGTCTGCTCCGGTCTGGCCACGTTGAGCGTTGTCGGCCTAGCTGGACTCGGCGACACCATCTCCCAGCCCTTCTACAACCAGGAACACAACACACAATTTGCAGGCGCAGTGACATACACACGCGGACACCACACTTTCAAGACTGGTGCGGCGCTCATTCGTCGTAACTTCAGCTTCCAGTTGCCTCTCTATCCCAAGGGCCTCTTTATCTTCTCACCCACCGCCGTGGCCGCCACCGGCACCTACGTTCCCACTCTCCAGAAACTTCTAACAGGCACGGGCTACGTCACGATGCGTCAGGCCTTCAATGCCAAACCCTATGACCGGACTTTTGAGCCTTCTGTCTACTTCCAGGATGACTGGCGGGTCAGCGACAAGCTTACCCTCAATATGGGTCTCCGCTATGACGTGTACACCAAGCCGAATGAGAAAAACGGCAACAACGCAAATTTCAATCTGGCAACGTTCTCGATTATCGAAAACAGCACCGGAGGCTTGCAGAACACGTATGGAGACCTCAGTCCCCGCTTCGGCTTCGATGCCACGATCGCGCCCGGAACGGTACTTCGCGGTGGATTCGGCTTGACGTTCTTCCCGGGTGACTCAAACAACACGCTGGTGCAAAACGATCCGCCTTTCGGCTTCAACAGCGGCGCTGTCTTCCACGCGGGACCGCTCTCGACGCAAGGCATCGGCCCTGTCGTTGCGCAGTCCACGGCCTCAGCCAGTCTTTTTGGTGGTGTTTCTTCCAAGGCTTTGAGCCAGAAGGACAGCTACCTCGAACAGTTCAACCTGCTGCTCCAGAAGGACTATCGTGGCACTGTTTTCACGGCGGGCTACGTTGCAGAGCTTGGACGACACATCGTCGATTCATCGCCGAACGTAGACCTTCCCGACCCTCAGGGACCTGTGGCCTCAGGAACGGCTCCGGCACCCTTCCGGTATCTGGCCCAGGATCCTCTCCTCACGGGTATCAGTCGGTTGGCCAACTTTGGTGCATCTTCTTATAACTCCGTACAAGTCTCGATTGAGCGCCGCACGTCGCACGGACTTACCGCAAACTTCAACTACACCTTCAACCACAACCTCGATGACATACTCCAGGTCTTCAGTGGCGACGGTCTAGGATCGACCTCGAACGGCTTCGGACTTCAACCGTTCAATGTGGGGAGAGCGGACTATGGCAATTCGCCTCTCGATATCGCCCAGCGCTTCGCAGGCTTCTTCAGCTATGACATCCCAACGGGAAAGGCAGGATCGACGTTTAACAAGGCGTTCGCGGGTGGATTCCGTCTGAACGGACTGGGTTTCTGGCAGACCGGCACCCCGTTCACCGTGACCGATGCGACGACTCAGGCGAACGGGCTTGCACGGGTCAATCTGCCCACAATCACTGGCGACAAGCCGAATGTTATCGGTTCTTACAACTCGGGCGGTCCACTCAATCAGTTTTTCAATACGGCGGCCTTTGCTCCACAGGCCATCGGAACACTTGGCAACGAAGGTCGTAATCAGGTCTTTGGACCGCATTTACGCCGCGGCGACCTTTCCCTTTTCAAAACCATACCAGTACGCGAAGGACTAAAGCTCGAACTGCGAGCGGAGTGCTTCAACTTCACGAACACGCCAAACTTCGCTCTGCCGAGCGCGGTGATCACAGCCTACGATTCAGCCGGGGCGCCTCTCAATGCCATTCCGAGAGCGATCGCAAACAACGCAACCAGTCCTTTCGGCAGCATCGCGAGCACCGCGTTTGGCTACTCGGGGCGGCAGTTCCAGTTCGCCGGCAGGTTCAACTTTTAGGCTTCCGTACGGTGACGATGTTCTCGACAATTACGGGACCTCGGACTCGATGTTCTGGAATCTTTAATCCTAGGATTGGGCCTCCGATCTGTCCGCCTGAGTATCGGGTTGAAGAGTAAGAGCTAGACGGCAAACGGCGGCAATCGCGAAGGCACCAAAGTAGTGATGTACATGATGTCTAATTCGAAATGGGAGAACGGATCCATGAGCAATACCAGGTTTTTACTCAGCGCAACGGCAACCTTCGTCCTTTCAGGCACACTCTTCTCAGCCTCTGGAGTTGCGCAGGTACCCATCATGGGCGGCGGCGCCGCGCAGGCACCAACAACCACCCGCGGCGTAGCGCCGGCCACGCCAGCGCCGTTCAATCGCTACAGTATTCCGTCGACGGTGTCACCGGAAGCTGCGGCACAGCTAGCCAAGTTGTATGCCCTTGTTGCTCGCGCGCCGAAGCGGGAGCGCCCGCAGACTCTGGAAGATTGGGACCGAAGCAATGCACAGCTGGACAGAATTGCCCGGCCGACATCGACAGCCGCCGCGGAAGCGCTTCACGTCACGAGAACGGAAGCTCGTCTCGCCGGAGTGCCGGTAATCCGAGTGCGTCCGGCCAATTTCAAGCCGGGCGGAGCAATCCTGCTGTATATGCACGGTGGCGCGTTTACCTTCTTTTCCGCCGGCAACAGTTTGGCCATCCCAGCGCTGATGAGCACGGCCACCGGCGATGAGGTCATCTCGATCGACTATACGCTCGCGCCGCGGGCCGACTGGCACACGATCACCGACCAGATTCTGGCTGTTTACAAATCCGTTCTAGCCACAGGCGTGAAGCCGGAAAGCATTGGAATGATGGGCGACTCCGCTGGCGGCAATCTGTCGGCAGGGTCCGTCATGAAGATGCGCGAACAGCACCTGCCCCTGCCGGGTGCGCTTTTCCTGATGTCTCCCGGCGTGGATGTTACGACTGGTGGCGACACGGCTTCTACCCTGGCAGCGGCAGATCCCGTTCTCTCAGCGGAAGCAAGTGTCTGGAGCAGAGAAAGCTACGCCCCCGTTGAGGCCGACCGCAAGAATCCGATTGTGTCCCCTGTCTACGGAGACTACACGCTGCCCTTTCCGCCGACATTCATTACGGCAGGCACCCGCGAAATCGCCCTAAGCGGGGCGGTGAGAGAGTACCAAGCGATTCGGGCCGGAGGCAAAGAGGCGGTGCTCGATGTGTATGAGGGCATGCCGCACGTGTTTATGAGCCTGATCCCCCAGGCACCCGAAACGAAAACCGCCATCAAGCGGGCGTCCGACTTCTTCGCCGCACACCTGCGTGGTGCAACGAATGGATCCTAAATCTATGCAGTGCTGACTCGAGTGGAGTTCTCGCGCTGTGTGCGAGGACTCCGCCATCAATTGTCTAGCTAACCCTGTGAAGAAGGCGGCCTCCGGTGTGGCAAGATATGCGACGAGCCCCGCAACTTCTTCCACCGTGCTTTGTTCCGATCAAAGACTGACGGCCAGCTGGACCTGCAGTCGATCCACCGCGTGCGGGACAAGCTGGTCGCACGCCGAACGTCCGTGATCAACCAGATCAGGGCTTTCTGCTGGAACGTGGCTTGGTCAATCGTCCTTTGTTAAAGTTTTTGCCTGAATCACAGTTTTAAAGCAGACACAGAATCGTTTGCCTCCGAACCCAATACGAATCGTTTGCACAAGCACATGTCTTGACGAAAATCTCTCAAGCTTCGCGATAGATGCGATAGAGGGCATTTTCAGCGTCAGCAGCAACATAAACGCTACCGTCTGAACCGACTGCTAGCCCCCCGGATCTGGCATAAGGCGCTTTCAACAGACCTACTGAAAAGTTATGGGCTACAAGTGTCCTTGCGCCGGTTGTTGGCTCAACAAGAAGGACTCGCCCGCCATTTGCATCGAGTACGGCCACCCATCCGTCCGGGGTTGTCGCAATCGCTCTGATCGTTCCAAGATCCTCCGCAACGAACGTGACCTTTCGATCTGCAAGGTGGATCCGCAGGAGCCGACCAGCTGAACTTTCAGCCACATAAATGCTCCCATCGCGAGCATCCGCAAGCCCGGCAGGGAACTCAAGCCCTTCCGCTACGACTTCTCTCTGATCGCCGAACAAACAGAGAATCCGGCCGGCAAGCGGTTCCGTGACAACGATCGTACCGTCATCGCACTCAATTGAAGCTCCCGGCATATTCCAGCCGAAGATCTCCCGGATGAGCTTGCCTTCGAGATCGAATATCTGTATCGCGCCAAAGAGCTCACCGGTCAACAGGACGCTTGTCCCATGAACGCTCACGGAGGCTGGAAACTTCAGGTCCGTCGCGACAGCACGAGCAACGCCCCGCACTTCTTTCGTTCGCGGATCAACAACCCGGTAGGCGCCAGTATCGGCAATATGCAACAGATCGCCGCCGGCGTCCGTGGACACGGCAAGCGAACGAGGAAAACCTAATTTACCCGTGACGATGATCCGGCTTATCCCGGTGCTCGGATCGACCTCATAGATGGCATTATCGGGCATGCCGCTGACGTAAAAGAGGCCATTCGGCCCGATGACCATGTTATCGGTTGCTGAAGGAAGTTGCACGATGAGCCGCCGGTTCCACTTACCTGCAGCCTGCTCAAGCGCAAAGATCTCTCCGGTCCTATCGTCGAGAACGAAGAGGCGATCCTGCAGATCGAATCGAACCGCCCCGGGCTTTTCAAAGCTTTCAACAAGGATGGCGGTGTCGCCGGTCTCAGGGTGAATCTTAACTACCTGTCCCCGATCCCACGAAGGACCATAGAGCATGCCATCCGGCCCGAACTGACAGGCATTGATCCCGCCTGTATTGGAGGCAACGAGCCGCGGAGCAGCGATGCCGGCGAGATCGATCTCCCACAAGCCTTCCCCCATGAAGACCTGGCCAACAAACAGACGTTTTCCATCTCGCGTGAAGGCGATTGAGTTCACACCCGGTAAGCCGGACGCCAAGTCTTTAATCTCGCCCTCAGCGGTTTTTATGCGAACGACGCCTTCAAGAAATGCGGTCCAGACCATATCGCCCCGGGAACTAAAGGCCAAATCATCCGCTTCCCCTGCCGGAGGACCCACAACAGACTCGATCACGCCAGTGGCCACATCCAGGGCAAAGATGCTTTCGCCTCCCACGCTTGCAGCGAAGAGCCGTCCATCGGGACCAAAGGCGACACCGTTTACCGTGTGAAAGCCTGATGCCTCCACGATCTGTTCGACTGCGAAGCCCGGCTCCACGATGACGGAGGCAACACCCTTGGCTATGCTGCTGGGGGACGTGAATGCTGCTGATTGCGTCAAATGACTGTCGTTCATAGTTGAAAATCCTTTTCCGGTGCTTAGCATTCAATACCTTTTAGGTAGCGAGGACGTACGGCAATATCTAACTTCTAATGCGCTTCTGGTTCGTCAACGCTTCCCGGTGTGTAACTCCTTTCTTTAGAGGCAAACACCCTAGGCTCGATTGCGGCATCCAAGCCATTCAGTAGCGCATTCACGCCAGTAAGGCAGGCTATGCAAGATCAATCCGCATCCGCAGAGCACCCCCTGGTCACCTTCCAAAAAATAGGCAATGATGAGAAGGCCAGGGCCGCTCACAAGCAACCGTGCGGGCAGTTGCTGGGCAGTGTTCGAGGGCTTCTCTCCGTTGAGGACAGCGAAGCACGGTGGGCTGTTCCGGCCACACATGGAATCTGGATTCCGCCAGGCCATCTTCATGCCCTGTACTGCCATGGCACCTTTCAGGGTTGGCTGGTAAGCGTCGCTGCACCGGCCTGCGCTTCCCTGCCCACAGGTCCACGCATCCTTTCTGCGAACGGGCTGCTTCGAGAAGCGGTAGGCAGGGCCATGCAATGGAGCGATTCCCCTCGTACAGCCGCACAACACCACCTGGTAAGTGTGGTGCTGGATGAGATTGCAACCTTACCGCATGAAAACCTCGGAATTACTCTGCCCCAAACACCCGGGCTGCTTAGAGTTGCAAACGGCATTCTGAAAGATCTGAACGACTGCAGAAGCTTGGAGGCCTGGGCGCAGTGGGGGCACGTCTCCGTTAGAACACTCTCTCGACGCTTTGTTCTCGAAACAGGGTTCACCTTCACTCAGTGGCGGCAACAGGCCAAACTGCTGCGAGGGTTGGAGATGCTCGCCGAGGGTCTGGCCATTACAACGATCTCTCTCGAACTTGGGTATATCAATGTAAGTGCCTTTATTGCACTGTTTCGCCGTACCTTCGGGGTTACCCCTGCCCGCTATGCGCTAGAACAGTCGGTATATGACGGCGAATGTGTTGGACGCTTAAGTAAAGACCGAAGGACACAGTCAGTTATAGGTCCTACCCCCAAGAGGGATGGCACCTAAAGATGGAATCCCGCAGCAAACGCTCCATTTTGCGTCTGAGCAGAGCGGACCTCGCCATACGAAAAGCAATCGGAAGAGGCGTTTGCAAACAAAAATAATGGGGCCAATTAGGCGCCAGAGCGTGGACCGGGAGCATGTCTTCTGCGAAGGCTCACGCAGTCGTTAGGCACTAAAGATTTCAAGAGCATGACTCGTGGGTGCCCGAACCTTTGCATCCGATTTTTAGACGTTGGTGGAATGACTCCATGATCGGCTTGACGCTGTGCGATGGACTGCACGCTAGGCTTAGCTTGGCGCGCATAAGAATGCGGGGGAGCATCTACCGACCTGCGGCCTGATCAAACAGGCGCAGTGCGAGCAGACCGTGCCCTACGGCTGCCCCCGCCCGGAGAGCTGCGGCTATGAAGACCACCTCTGCAATTTCCTCGCGCGTCGCGCCTGCCTCGGCTGCGTTCTTCGTGTGAGCGTCAATGCAGTAGGCACATTGCGTCGTCAGCGCCACGCCGATCGAGATCAACTCACGGTATTTGGCTGGAATGACGCCATCGCTGCGTTCCGCTGTATTTTTCAGACCCATAAAGGCCTGGGCTTCCTGGGGCGCGAGTTTTGCGAGATCTTTGGCGAGCGATAGATCGTTGGGGCTTTGATACTCAGACATGGTTTCTCCTTTGGAGATTTCTAGTAAAGCGATCTGTCAATTACCGGACGACTTTCATCCCGCAGCACCGAATTGACTGGATGACAGGATTTCGGCGTTTGAGAACCTTCCGAGCCAGGCGGAAGCATTCCCGGCAGACGATGCGAACAGCCAGAGAACGATGTCCGCAGTGTCCCCACGCGGCGATCGAGGATCCAAAGAGCCTCCTGCATCGCATCGTTCACATCCTCCGACGTGGCGCATGCCTGCGCGGCGTATCGGCGAAGGTCCGGCTGTGCAAGCACGAGCAGCGAAAGAATGGACTCGCGATCGTCGCTGCAGGCTGCCTCCAGCAAGCGCACATCGTAGGGTGTGCGTGGCACTCAGGACCTCTCCGAAAGATCTTTGCCACCGAGCGCGCATACGGGACACCACCGCAGCACGCCGGTACAACACATGATGCATCCGGCACCGGCAACGATATACCCCACGACCATACCCCGTAGAACTACCAGGCCACAGACGATCATCAGGACTCCGGCGCACAGGCGCAGCCAGCGTTCTCCGCTTCCGACATTCTTGATCAAGCTCATGGTTTGCTCCTCCTTCATAGGCGCGTCGATTCTTCGCGCTTACTTACAAGGAGTACTATTTCTCAGATTTCGGTTCGCATGGAAATTAAGAATTTACGTTGCGCTGAAACCTGCCTTCGCTGCTGCGTCGCGGATGACGGCTGTGTCATCCGCTCGAAGTCTGGATATTCTCCGGCTTGCTCCAGTGCTCTGGAACTCAAAGCGTTCCGTTAGCAGGCGGAGCAGCAGGTTGGCTCGCACTTGCACCTGCAAGCCTTCAATTACGTTGTTATCGAAGAGGGCAATGCTCCTTTATTTAAGGTGCGACGTCATGTTGAAGCGTGAGCAAAGCCAACACTACCCTTGATGATTTGCATGACGGCTAGGCTCAGGATTGAGAGAATGCTGGCCCGTTCTGGTGCGACAACAGCCTGGTCGCTCGAATGAATCGGTCCGCTTCTAGTGATGGCCGCCCGCAAACGTATGGGCGATCTGTTTGTACTCGAGAAAATCTTCCATCGACGCCACGCCGCCCAGCCGCCCCAGCCCGCTCGCCTTATAGCCGCCCTCTTCGAACTCCACGGCAATGTTGGCCCAACCATTGATCGAGACCAGCCCCGCGTCGAGACGCCTCGCCACCCGCACCGGCGTATCCACGTCGCGGCTCCAGACACAGGCGTTGAGCCCGTACTCGGTCTCGTTGGCGAGCGCAACGGCCTCATCTTCGCTATCGAAGACCTGCACCGTCTGCACCGGCCCAAAGGTCTCTTTCTGCACGATGTCCAGTGAAGACTGCGTAACCTCAAGCAGGGCCGGATGATAGAAAGCTCCGCCCGCCAGCGCAGGATCCTGCGACGGACCACCCCGCACAATGACCTTGGAACCGGCTTTCACCGCGGCCTCGACTGCCGCGTCGACACGCGCCACCGATGCCGTATCGATGAGCGGCCCCATGTCGCTCGCCGGATCGCTCGCCGGACCCGGCTTTACCCTGTTAAGCCGCTCCGCAAGGCCTGCCTTCAGTCGCTCAGCGATGCCCCGCTGCACTAGGATTCTGCTGCCGGTCATACAGAACTGCCCGGCGAAGACAGTCGATGACTTCTCGAGCACCGGCAAGACCGCGTTCAGGTCCGCGTCGTCGAAGATCACATGCGGCGTCTTGCCGCCTAGCTCCAGGCCCACACGTTTCAGGTGCTTAGCCGCCGCCTGGGCGATCATGCGCCCTGTATGCGTGCTGCCCGTAAAGCTGATCACAGGCACATCGGGTGAATCTACCAGCAGCCGCGCTCCATCCGCACCGGACTCGCTGAAGATGTTCACCACGCCGCGCGGCAGCTCCGGCACAGTGCTCATGATCTCGCCGGCCAGTTGCGCACTGTGCGCAGCCTGAGCCGGAAACTTCATCACGGTCGTGCAGCCCGCGGCCAGAGCCGGCGCCAGCGCACGGATTCCCAGGTACGCCGGCGAGTTCCAGGGAATGATCAGCCCCGCCACACCCACGGCCTGCCTCAACACAATCGTCTGCCGGCCGGGGATCGTATCGGCCGCCCGCCCAAAGGTGTGTGTCGCCAGACCGGCGGCAAAGCGAAGTGCCCGGATGATCAGGCTGGCCTCAAACGTTGCCTCCGGCCGTGTCTTTCCGTTCTCCAGGCAAAGCGTGTCGATCACATCCTTCAGCCTCGCCGCGTATGCATCCGCAAGGTGACTGAGCGCGGTTGTCCGCAGCATCGGGTCGGCGCGCCAGGTCTCGGGCGTGAACGCCGCCACGGCAGCCGCGATGGCCGAGCCCGCAATCTCCGCTCCGCCGTCCAAGTAAGTCCCAAACACGGTTCCGGTGGCCGGATTCGTGCTCGGCTTCTGCAAGCCTCCGGTATCCCAGTCGCCGCCGATCCAGTTCTTTGCGTTGCGCTGCTCCGCCATTCTCTTGCTCCTCCTTTTGCCGCTGACCGTGAGACTCGGTGAACAAGTTCAACAACTGCAAGAGTCTTTCCCACTGCGCCTACACCTGTCAAGCGCAGTCAAGAACCCGGAAACGTTCTTGACAAGCATGGCCTCGGTCGCACACTCTCAGTGGCATCTACGTTCTCTTTAGTGCCCTACCTCCAGGAGCCCTCGCCATGGCCAACAGCCAATCTCTCACTCAGTCTCTCGACCATGGCACGCTCCTTGATCGCGACTGGCTGACAGTTCTGAGCTGCGGCATCTGCCTCATGCTCTCAGTCGGATCGCTGCTGATTTATGTCTTCGGCGTCTTCGTGCGGCCGCTTGCCGGCCAGTTCCACTGGACCAGGACGCAGGTCGCCAGCGCTCTGGTAATCGGCCAGTTTGTCGTCGCATTCAGCTCGCCGATCTGGGGCTTTCTGGTCGAGCGCTACGGTCCTCGACGGGTCATCCTACCGTCCATCGTCGGCCTCTCGCTCGCCTTTGCTTCGCTTTCGTTGTTGACGCCCCATCTGTGGCACCTATACCTGCTCTTCGGTCTGTTCTCGCTGCTCGGCGGCGGCTCGTCCCCGATCGGGTATGCGGCCGTGCTGGTGCGCAGCTTTGAGCGCCATCTGGGCCTCGCGCTTGGCCTGTCCCTCATGGGCATTGGCGTCGGCGCCACCGTGCTCCCTTCAATTGCGCAGGCCTTTGTCAGTCATCTTGGCTGGCGTACCGCGTACGCCGTCATCGGCTTGCTCACGCTGGCGGTGACGATACCGGCTGCCGTCATAGCCACCCGCAACGCTCGCCTGCCTTTGCCTAAGCGCATCACCGAAAGCGTCGCCATCGCGCCTCTGCTCTGGACGCGCGCGTTTCTGGTCATGTCCGCTGTGCTGATGCTGATCGCAATCGCGGTCGGTGGCGCCTTTGCAAGCCTGGTTCCGATGCTGGTGGATCGCGGCAACACACCGGCGGAGGCGGCCCGCATCGCGGGTCTGGCGGGCATCGCCGTTATCGCCGGACGTGGCGGCATCGGCTGGCTCCTGGACCGCTTCAATGCCGCGCGCCTGCTCGCATGCGTCTGCCTGGCGGTCATGACATCCGTCCTCTTGCTGATCTACGGCCACAGTCGGCTGACGGAGGCCTGCGCCGCGCTCCTGCTGGGCTCGGTCCTCGGCGCCGAGGTGGACTTCACCGCCTACCTCGTCCGCCGCTACTTTGGAGAGGTCGTTTTCAGCCGGCTTTACGGCATCGGCTTCGGGCTGTTCGCGTTGGCTATCGGCATCGGTCCCCTGCTGCTGGGCATGAGCTTCGACCGCACGGGCGGCTACACACCGGGCCTGCTGCTTTTTGTCGGATTGAGCCTGGTAGCGGCACTTGCTACCTTCGCCATGCCGCCTTACCGCCGGTCCGCCGAGTAAGCCGTCCCCGCGCGACGGTGCGGTCTTTTTCGCCGGCAGCGCCGCAGCCTTGGCAGATTCCATATGCTTCTGCACCCGGTCTTTGACCGGCCCTTAAGATGCGTCCTGCGAGTAGAACCTGCCGCCCGCGCACTAACGCGAGATCGGGTGCAGGTTCTGCACACTGCTCATGGAATCAAGCAGAGCTGCCGTGTCGGGCGCCACGTAGCGCAGGTTCGGGTTACCGCGATAGGCCGGATCATTCCCGAATTCGCTTGTGTGCGCAGGCGAATCAGCGTGGGGACCTGCCACGTCTTACGGCTCGCGAACGTCTGCGCTGCCTGCCGGCATTTCCTTCGCTGAACGTGTTGAGGATAGGCTACATCCGCTTCAGCGCCGTTCGGATCGGCAAGCGGGCGCATCAGTGCCGGATCGGAGCTTGCCGCCTCGGTCAGCACGGCAATGCGCTTCAGCTCTTTCCCAGCCTCGCTGCGCGGCTTTTGTCAGATGTGCAGGACAGGCTTGATTACGTCGCAACCCAGTAACGTCTCAGCCGCCCGTCGCGGCAGCGCCCTCAAGCCACTCGCGTCCTTGTGCGTAGAGGGCCTCAATCTCCGGTCCTTTGGTTCCGGCCAGGTCAAGTTTCACGTTCATTCCGTTCTTGGTCTGCAGGTAGGCCAAATGGCGGTAGCCGGCTGGCAGTGCTGCAAGTCTCTCCCGATCAAGATACAGCTTCTCCGAGCTATCAACCGGGTCAAACCGATCCTTCTCGTAGATGGGCTGCCGCAAGACCAAACCCCATTTGCCTGAGCGTTTCTCAAAGAGATCGTAGAACCGTCCCATGCACACGCAGTCACAAAGAACACCATCCACGTTTGCACGCTGGTGGATCTCCATTTTGGTTTGCGCCACCGCCCGATCTCCCCTCAAATCGATCGACGTTCCGTGCAACGTGTGTAATACCTCCACGCCTCGGGCCCAAGCTCCGCGGCTGGCTTCCACAAATTGGTCAGCCGTTCCGAAAAACCAGCTTGCCTGCATTGCACCGTCCGCATGCCACACGGAGCGCAGCCGGCTCCAGTTTCCGGAGTCGCGCCAGATTACCCAGTTCTCAATCAGTCTGCGAATCTCAAATTCATCTTGAATCGTATCTATCACTGCAATCGTCCTTCTTATCAAGTTAGTTTGTCCAAACGTTTTTTACATCATACAGTTGCCAGGACTCTGGTTCGTCTCACTTCCTACTGTATCGATGTCTACATCAATCGTGAGACTGACTTCATCCCCATTACGACACTCGGGTATTTTGAGCCGAGATTGAAATCAGTCGGGTGAATGATGTCGCTGGCCGAGAAATCACCGCGGGTGCGTCGGTTTGCGGCGCCGCCGGTCCATCTAGGGTGAGAACCACTGGCTTCGTCACCCCGGCTAGGGTGAGATCGCCGTTCAGAAGCAGTTTGTCAGTGGAACGGACTAAAGAAGTAGATCGAAATACTATCGTCGGGAACTTTCCACTTTGAAAAATCGGACCCTTCAGATGACTATTACGGTCCCCTTCATTGGGGCTAACAGTGGCACAGTCGAGCATCGCCTCGACCGAGGACTTGAGAAGTTCCTTCTCGTTAAGCCAAACTATGCCGGTCACCTTCGACATGGCGCCGCGCGCGTTCGAAACGCCCAGATGACGCACTTTGAACTCGGCGCGTGAGTGATTGGGATCGATCCTCCAGCTTGTAACTTGTGCCTGCAAACAACAAGGAAGAGACAGGCTACCGAGAACGAGAGCAGCAGGGCAAACAACGAGGCGTAAGCAATAGTGAGCTCCTCCTGTAGAACCCTCGATGCCGGGCGGTCTTCGCGATTCTTGAATGCGGGGTCGATAGCTCAGGTTAGAAGTCCAATCTCAACACAAATTGAAACTGTCGTCCTGAGTAACCGATGGCTGTGCTGGTGATCTGACCAAAACTGCTCGCCGACGTGGACTCGAAGTTTCCGTTGGCATCAGGAGTTCCGGCATAGGAACCAATGGTCGAGTTAGGCTGACCGAAATTGGGTGTATTTGTAATGTTGAAGCACTCGACCCGGAACTGTGCACGCAAATTTTCCCTTACCTCCACATTCTTGAAGAGGGAGAGATCGCCGCGGCGGAGATGCGGTCCGAAAAACTGATTGCGACCGACATTTCCGGCCGTTCCAAGTGGCTGGCGGACAAACGAAGCGGGGTTCAGGTACTGCCCGATCGCTTTATCTACTGTGTAAGGATTACCGAAGCGGTTTGGGCGGTCGACCGTAATTCCCGGAAGATTGATTTGAGCTAATTTCTTGGTGCTCTGCGTGTAGGCGCTCGCAATGGTAATCGGCAGGCCGGTCTGCCAGAATCCCAGACCATTCACCTGCCATCCGCCGGCGAGCAACTTATGAGCCCGCGACCCGTTTTCGCCGAAAGGAAGCCGGTAATTCAAGGTGCCTGCGACCCGTTCCGCAATATCGATGTAGGTGTTGCCGTAGTCATAGGTCTTCGACTGCGTCGGAATCAGACCGAAGGCTAGCTCCTGGTCGTTGACGTTGTTGGCGTCGTCAAGGGAGTGCGCGTGGGTGTAATTGATGTCGGCTGAGAAACCCTTCGCGAAGCGGCGCTCCGCGCTGATCTGCAGTGAATGGTAAGAGGATTCCGCCGTGCCGGGACGTAGGTCGATGGTATTCACGTTGGGCAGGACCGCGGCATATAGCGTAGGCGGAGCTGGAGTCCCCGCGGCTACGGGTCCAGTCGGGGTCGGCACGTCAGCATTGGGGATATCGGTCAGCAGACGACGTCCCAAAATACCCACGTAGCCTACGGTGAACACATTGCCGGCAGCTTCTTTCTGCAGCAGTAGGTTGAACTGTTCCGCATACTGCTGGCGGCTGGCCGTCTTTGCGGTCAGTGCGCCACTCAGCGCGTTGGTGGATTGAGCCGTGGCCGGCGCGACGCCTGCCGAAAGCGGCGTGTTGTAAGTCACCGTGCCGCTGTTATAGTTGAAGGGAGGATTGACGATCTGAAAAAAGTTCGTGTTATCCCCTTGAAAGTAGGTCAGGCCAAAGCCGCCGCGGAGGACGACCGAGGGACGAAGCGTGGCGGCAAAGCCGAAGCGGGGTGCCACATCGACATAGCTGGTGGTCAGGTCCGGATGCTGGCCGATGTCGAGAGTAAGTGTTTGCAGGTTAAAGTTGGCGTTGCGGCCGTCTTTCTCTGAAGGTGGAGTAAACACGTCGTAGCGAACACCTAGGTTGAAATGGATTTTCTTGGTGGCCGCCCAGTCATCCTGCCCATAGCCGGCGGACTCCCAGGTACGGTAATGATCGCCGGCAAGCGGCGCGTTGCGCACAAAGTTGAATGGCTCTCCGGCGAAAAAGTTCTCCAGGGCAATCAGGGGAGATGCACCCGAGAAGGTCAGGGTTGAGCGGCTGATCGCTTGAATATTGCTGACATATCTGCGGATGACGCTGCCGCCCGCCTTCAGCGTGTGATTTCCAAGGCTGTAAGTCACATCGCCAAGCACCTGGAAGTTATTCTCCCGATCCTGAATAGGCTGCTGTTGAGGGTCACCGATGGTGCTGTAAGCGCCGCTGAGCACAATACCGGCCAGCCCGGAGCAGACAAAGCAAGAGTTGGCGCCTGGAATCAGGTAAGGCGCCGTGTCGTTCAGATTGCGGCCGTTATTCAACGACAGCACAACGTCATCGAAGTAAATGTAGCCGGCCTTGACTTCAGCCAGCAGGCGCGGCGTAAAGATGCGTGTATACCCTAGGGCGACATTGTGCGTGATGATAGTCGACGTGCCCGGAGCGGGCGGGTTGGGTCCTGAATTAAAGATGCCGTTCACCGAAGGATAAAGCGGCGGCGTCAACGTCACGGTGTTGTTATAAGAGTAGCGGCCGAAGAGGATGTTACTCGAATTCAGGTGCACGTCCATACGGGCATCTGCCAGGCTCGCCGTCTGGGCGGCAGCCGGATTAAACAGGAAGTTGTTCTGGTAAATGCCCGTAGTCGTGTTGAGCGTGCCTGTCTGGTTCGGCAGCGGATACAGATTGAAATATGCAAGCGATGTTGGATTAACCCTGCCGGTTAGATTGGGGCCGCCGATGTCGGCGAGGTTGCCCGTACGCTCGGATGCACTTGGCACAGTATTCAGATAAACCGATTGGGTACCATCGATGCGGCGATAACCTTCGTAGTCGGTGAAGAAGAACAGCTTGCCTCGGTACAGAGGGCCAGAAAAGCTGCCGCCATACTGATTCTGCCGGAGCTCCGGTTTTCGGGCGAGTGTTGTCGACTGGGCAAAGAAGTTGCGGGCGTCTGTGATGTCATTGCGAAAATATTCAAACAGCGATCCATGGAACTTATCCGCGCCGGATTTCGTGACGACGTTGATGACCGCGCCTGCCGTCCGGCCAACCTCGGCCGTGTAGAGGTTGATGTCTGTGCGGACCTGATCGATGGCCTCCACCGAAGGCCGGAGCTCAATCACGCCTTCATAACGCGAGTTGTTATCCAACCCATCGATCAGTTCGTTGTTCTCACCCTCCCCTTGCCCGTTCGCCGAAACCGCGGAGGAGAGCCGACGATCGCCGCCGTGACCGCCATTGCTGGTGGAGTTGGGTGAGCCTGCGTTGACGCCCACCGTGGTCTCCACCAGAGCGACAAAGTTTCGGCCATTGAGCGGAATGTCTTGTACGGTGGCAGCGGTCAACGTGGTGCCAACGTCGGTGCTGTCCGTTTGCAACGCGGTAGCCTGCGCGGTAACCTCCACCTGATCACTCAGGGCACCGACAGTCAGGCTGCTATCGAGCCGGACGCGATCCCCCCCGGCAAGGCTGATGCCTTGCGCGACAAAGGTTTTGAAGCCCGTGAGGGTGACGGTCAGTGTGTAGGGTCCGGCCTGAAGAGCACTGAAGACGTACGCACCGTCGGATCCGGTCTTGGTCGTCCGGGTCTCTTTTGTGTTGCCGTTCGTGATCGTGACGGTGGCTCCCGGGACGGTCGCACCACTCGTATCGCTGACGGTCCCCAACACGTCCGCAGTGGCTACCTGACCTGTGGCTTGGTGGCCGGCAGCAATCAGAAACAAGCCTGCGAGCAAAAGACAAGCCGCAAGCCGACAGGTGTATCGCTGTTTCAAAATTCTCCCGTGATCTCTGCCATTGCTGGCCGAGCCGTATATGGACACACGCGCCGCACCTTGAAAAAAGCGCGCGAAAAGCTGGAGTTCCATCATTGCTATCTCCTAGAGGTGCATTCAGACGCTTGTTCGGTGTGCTGATTTCACCGGCCCAAGACGAGGCAAATGGTCGAAACTGGGCGAACAAGTTATAGGTTTCATTTGAGCGATGGCAAGCTTGCTCCACCGTGAATCCTCTTGTCAAGAAAATTTTCACCCGAACAGGAACGACCTTGCTAGACGGTCGGTAAGGGAGCCGCACTGACTGTAAGCGCCGCTTCCTGTGCCATCAAGTGCACTGCGAACAACAAGTATCACTGCCAGCGAGGTTGCACACTCGCCAAAGACAGCCTGAACGAGCTCAGAACAAGTCGGCAGCAAAGGCCGGCATCGTGACCTCGGATGGCTGGAGTGGGAACACAACGTCGCCTGGGCTGATCGAAAAGCTGTCGAAGCGTGGCGGTCTTCGGTTTGCAGGAGATGACTACACTCCGCGGCGAAATAGTCCGAGCTTCACTCTCCGGCATACATCAGCTCTGCCCGGGTCTCCGTCCGAGCCCCACGAGTTGTAGTCTCAAGCAGCGCTCATAGGCGCGATGGCCCTCTCGCCATTGCGGCTTGGCAGAAGAAGCCAGCCAGTGACGCAGGGCGGATGCATAGACGAAAAAGATCTGGAGAGCAATCCACGATGCATCTTCCTCCGCCTCAATCGCCCGGGATGTCTTTGCCTCCACAACAAGCTTTTCAATGCCGTGCAGCAGCCTGGAGCGAATTTCAAGATTCTCTTCCAGGTGCAGCCCTGGAGTTTCCACCAGGATCTCGCTCAACAAGACTCGCGAGAGCAGAGGATCGCTTGCGAAATGCCGGTAATAGTGCTCAGTGATGTTCAGCAGCTTCTCATCAAAGGATTGATATGTGCGCGGGGAGGCAAGTGCGGTTTGAGTGAGGGGCCTCATATCTTCATTGAAGATGAGGTGAATGAGATCGCGCTTATCGCTGACATACTTGAAGAGGGTGCCGGCCGTAACTCCGGCTTCTGCAGCGATCCGTCGCATAGTCGAGCGGTCGTAGCCGTGCTCGGCAAACATCCGACGGGCGACGGTGAGGATCCGATGCTTCCTTTCCTGCTTGGAGATCTCGCGTGAACCCGGTTTTTTCGCTTCTTTCGACGGCTTCTGCGCTTTTATTGGCATGATCTTGGAGCAGCCTCATTCAGCCCATCCTTTGTGGCTGACTGTCACTCGCACCACGGAGAAACATCAAACTACAGTACAGGGGACATGCCGAAACTTTCGCCAGAGACTGAGGCTGATCCTCCCGAATATACGTGAAACTTGCACTCTACGGTTTGCACTGACCCAGATGCTTGACTTTCTACCGTACAAGAGGAATCCAGCTCTCCGCAATCTTCTATGAACATGTTGATAGGCTGTACACCGCAAGCCTCAACAAAAGGTCGCTGACCAGGTCGTGATTTTCACGAGACATAAACGGTTTATCTTGCCGGCAATAGGACGGACTCCTGTTGACCGGTCATCTGGGCAGCGCGTTGAAGCAGTTCGCCCCAGACGCTCACTGACTTCGTCCAGTAGTTCTCGCCGCTTTTGGGTCGGACCTGACCAACTGACCGGCACCAGCCCACTATCAGTTCACCGGCAAAGAAAGAGAAAAATTCTTGAGCCTAATCAGCAGGCGGACGTTACTATAATTAGTAATCCGAGCCTTATCATCAGGATTGCGCTTTAAACACACCTTCTACCTTCACCTGAATGAGACACAATTACGCTTAGTGCATGCCGTTCGCGGCCGCTGGGGTCGCGATCGTGCCTCGCCCTGTCAACGTCCGCAGCAGGTCGGCCTCACGCTGCCGGTATGGCGTGTCATCAGCGCGGAAGACCTCATGAAACCACACCGGCGGCTCGATAATCACGTACGGTCTCTGCCACGAGTCCCACGGCAAATACGTCTGCGTCTTGCCCGCGACCAGGCCCCAGTTCATCATTGCCACGTGGTACTGCTTGGCCAAGGGCAAAATCGTATCGAAGGTGGATCCCACGCCTCGCGCCATATACTCGGTACACAGAACCGGCCGGCCCAGTGGCTGGAGTTCCTGGATGCGCGCCTCAAACTGCTCCGGCCATTGGTAATTGTGAAAGGTGATGATATCGGACTCCGCCAGCTGAATTTTGACCGTCTCGCTCTCCTGTGCCGGATCGCTCCAGTTGCCCTGCCAAACCCCACTGGTCAGCGGTTGGCTTGGCCCGGCCGCGCGCGCCCAGGCAAACGCTAGCGGCAACAGATGGTCTACATGCGCTATCTTGTCCGGATCCTCAACCTTGCGATAGCTGCTGTCGTTCAGATTGTCCGGCTCATTCCAGACGTCCCACGCGAGAACCCGCTCGTCGCTCGAAAATGCGCCGACCACACCCTTGACATACGCCTCCAGCTTGCTCTCAGCACCTGGGTCGGCCAACTCCTGCCGGCCCGGACTCTGCACCCATCCCGAGTTATGCACGCCCGGTATTGGCGGATGCTGCGGCCCCAGCTTCGGCATCGGATCCCAGCACGAGTCGAATAACACGAAGACCGGCCGTATGTGATGCCGGGCCGCGATAGCCAGAAACTCTTTCAGGCGTTTGATCAACCCGGCCGGATCCTGTGTCCAAAGCTGATCCTGCAGGAAGACCCGCACCACATTCATTCCTACGCTCTCCGCCAGCCCCAGCTCGCGGTCATTTAGCGCCGGATTCCAGGTCGCCGCCTGGAACATCTCCAACTGATTGATCGCATCGGACGGCACGTAATTCGCGCCCACCAGCCACGGCTGCCCTGCATACCAGCGATTCGCCTTCTCTTCCGTCCAGCGCGCGCCCTGCGCATACCCTCCGGCACAACTCACAATAAGCCACAGACAAAACACCAGTCCCTTACTCACGCGCGAGCACCCTCCAGCCAGCCTTACTGCCCCAATCGTCTGGGAACACCAATTATAGCTTTGCCTACTCACCTCCAAAGCGGGCCGGGACCGGCGGCTGCGGCTTCTACAGCCGGCTTCATGAACGTGGGCTCGACCTCTTCGCTTCAGCTTTTCCTGTCATGACGCCTTCGCGCTTCGACGCGCTCAAGAGCTGCGAAACGTCTTCTTGTCGAGAGCGATGAAGCTTGATCCGGTCAGCACGAGTAACCCGCAAGCTACGAGCGTAGGCGCGCACCTTCCGCATCGCGTCACCTATCCTGCAAGCTGCCATGGTCTGCGCAAATCCAGCTAGACGACGGCCGAAGCGGCTGCTGCAACACGTGAGCGGCATCGCTCTCGTTGCACGGGGCGGGCTGGACAGTGCTGCGGCTCGTGGGAACCTGCGCCGCGACGAATGCAGACGTATGAAGCGCAATGCTTGCTGAAAACAGGAACGCCCTCTTCACCGGCGTCCATCCCAGTAATGGTCGCAGACGTATATATCGTTCTGCTCGACAACGTACGAACCGAAATCCTCGCCGACCTCGAAGGCCGGCAGACGCTTCCCTGCATCGCTTTTGCGGCTTGCCAGAACGGTTGCCCGGTCTACCGCCATACCGGCGGCCACGTTTATTGCTCTGTCTCCGCGGGCCCTACGGGCTTCGCCGGCTGTCTATGATTCTCATACGGAATAGTTGCCGTATTGGTGTTGCTTATGGAATGATGGTTGTTCGCAGCATAGGGCAACCTGGCAGGGAGATTCCGCACCATGGCACAGAAGCAGCTCAAGTTCCTTGAGGACCGCTGGGACGAACAGATAGCGGCAAAGCTCGATGCTCCCGAACTTCTGCGATACCGGTCGAATTTGCTGGGCTCTGATCTGCGCATCACCAATTTCGGCGGGGGTAACACCAGCTCCAAGCTGGAGATGGTCGATCCGCTCGATCAGACGATCCAGCGGATTCTCTGGGTCAAGGGAAGCGGTGGCGATCTCGGCAGCATTCAGCGCTCCGGCTTCGCAACGCTCTACATGGAAAAGCTTCTCGCGCTCGAAAACGCCTACAAGGGCGTCGCGCTCGAAGACGAGATGGTCGCCATGTATCCACTCTGCACCTTCGCCAACAATCCCGTCGCCGCCTCGATCGACACCTCGTTGCATGCATTCCTTCCCTTCCCGCATGTCGATCACCTTCACCCTGATTGGGGGATTGCGCTGGCGGCATCGGCCAACGGCAAGATCAAGATGGAGGAGTTCAACAAGGAATTTGGCCATCAGCTCGCGTGGCTCCCTTGGCAGCGTCCCGGCTTTGAGCTCGGCATGATGCTGCGTACCATCGTGAACGACACTCACGGCTGTGACGGCGTGATCCTCGGTGGGCATGGTCTCTTCACCTGGGGCGAGACCCAGCACGAGTCCTACCGAAACACCATCACCATCATCGACCAGCTCGGGCAGTTCATCGAACGCCACGCCGCAACGGCCGGCTATACCCCTTTCGACGGCGCCCAGGTCCTACCGCGCGAAGACCGGGCAGCCATCGCGCAGTCTCTCTTCCCTTACCTGCGCGGCATCGTCTCGCGCAAGCAGCGCTGGATCGGCAGCTACACCGATGCGCAGGCTGTGCTCGACTTCGTCAACTCGAATGATGCTGAGCCGCTCGCTCATCTCGGCACAAGCTGTCCGGACCATTTCATACGCACCAAAATTCGCCCGATGTTCATCAAGTGGAATCCGGCGGGCGAACCCGCGCAGTTGAAAGAGCTGATCGGCGCAGCTCTCGAAAGCTATCGTGCCGAGTACGCTGAGTACTATCGCAAGCACGCGCGATCCGACTCGCCCGCGCTGCGCGACGCAAGCCCGACGGTCGTCCTCATCCCCGGCATCGGCATGTTCTCTTTCGGCAAGAACAAGACCGAAGCCCGCATCACCGGCGAGTTCTACATCAACGCCATCGGCGTGATGAAAGGCGCAGGTGCACTGGGCGAGGGCAACGAGTGCCTGGACATCCCGCAGGCCGGCCCCGCAGCGACGGCAGACCAGTTCAAGACGCATCGCAACTACGTCGCTCTGCCTGCAAGCGAGGCCTTTCGCATCGAGTACTGGGCGCTTGAAGAGGCCAAGATTCGGCGTCAGCCGCCCGAGAAAGAACTCAGCCGCCGCATCGTGATGATCGTCGGCGGAGGCAGCGGCATCGGCCGCGAGGTGGCCCTGCTCGCAGCCGAGCGCGGCGCCCATATCGTCATCACGGATCGGGACACCGGCAGCGCCGAGGCTGTCGCCAACGAAGTCAACGTGATCGCCGGCAAGGAAGCCGTGTCCTGGGTATCGATCGACATACGCGACCGGAGAGCGATCCGCGCCGCGCTGGACGCAACGGTCAAAGAGTTTGGCGGCCTCGACATTCTGATCAACACAGCGGCTATCTTTCCCTCCTCACCGGATGGCGTCATCGACGACGCGCTCTGGGCCCTCACGCTTGAGGTCAACGTCACCGCAAATCACTTGCTCACGGATGAGGCTCGCGGCCTCTTTACCGACCAGGGCATCGACGGCAGCATCGTTCTCACCAGCTCTGCGAACGCGGTCATGGCCAAACGCGGCAGCGAAGCCTATGACGTCTCAAAGGCGGCGCTGAGCCACCTCGTTCGTGAGCTTGCCGTCTCCATGTCACCGCTCGTTCGCGTCAACGGCATCAGCCCAGCCACTGTGGTCAAAGGATCAACGATGTTCCCGCGAGATCGCGTGATCGCCTCGCTCAGCAAGTACAAGCTGCCGTTTGATCCGTCGCGGACAGACGACGAGCTGCGGAACGTCCTTGCCGGCTTCTACGCAAAGCGCACCCTTACGCACCAGCCTATCGATCCACGGGACTGCGCTCAGGCCATCCTGTTCCTTGCTGGCCCTGCCGCCCGATGCACCACCGGACACCTGATCCCGGTCGATGGAGGTCTTGTCGAGGCGTATCTCCGATGATCCCGCATTCCGACCGCAGAGCCTTGGTGGCCATCGATCTTGGAGCGGAGAGCTGCCGCGTTTCGCTGCTCCGCTGGGTCGATTCCATGCCGGTTCTGAGTCTCGTCCACAGATTCCCAAACTCGCCACGAGAGACCACCCAGGGTCTACGCTGGGATCTCGCCGCCATGGAACAAGGAGTCCACCTAGGTCTTAGGCAAGCCGCGCAGCAAGCTCCTGAAGGTATCCGCTCGATTGCCGTCGATGGCTGGGCAGTGGATTACGTGCGTCTGGACGCACACGGGAGGGCCGTCGCAGATCCATACTGCTATCGCGATGAACGCACCCTCGCTTCCGAATTCTCTCTCCACCAAAGGATCTCCTCGGATCGCATGCGGGAGATCACTGGTGTCGCCATCCTCCGGATCAACACGCTGTATCAGCACTATGCCGACACCCCACAGGCCAGAAAGCTGCGATGGCTCAACCTCCCCGAGTACGTCCTCCATCGGCTCGGGGCTCGCCCGGTTGCCGAGTTGACGAATGCCACGCATACGCAAATACTCGACCGCATCACTCACAGCTGGTCTCAAGAAATTGCCTCCGCGGCGGATCTCGACCTGTCCGTCTTTCCGGAGATCGTGCCGCCAGGTTCGCTCATCGGCCGCCTTACCGGGACACTGGCAGCGCTGCCGGCATACGCCGATACCGCCCTCATCGCGCCCGCCGCGCACGATACTGCCTCCGCGATTGCAGGCATTCCCGCATCCGGCGAGGACTGGGCTTACATCAGCTCAGGAACCTGGTCGCTGGTAGGTACTGTTCTCGATCAACCGTGCACACGTCCTGAAGCGTGGGCTGACAACTTTACCAATCTTGGAGCGGCCGGCGGTCTCACGTGCTTTCATAAGAACGTCAATGGGATGTGGCTTCTTCGCCAGAGCATCGACTCCTGGGCGTCAGCTCAGCAGCATTGGACCTTGCCCGCATTGATCGCTGCCGCCGAAAAGCTTCCTCCTCCTGCAGCGTTGATCGACGTCGGCGCAGCAGACCTCCTGCTGCCCGGCGCGATGCCGTTACGCATCAACGCCCAACTGGTCTCGCGTCACTTGCCAGCGGTCGACCCGAACGACGCTCCCGCGATAGCGAATCTCATCTTTCACTCGCTCGCGGCGTGCTATGCTCTGGTGCTCAGACGGGTTGCGCAGCACGCCCAGAAGCGCTTCACCCGTGTATACATCGTCGGAGGAGGCAGCCAGAATGGCTATCTCAATAACCTGACTGCGGCGGCAACAGGACTCAACGTCATCCGAGGCTCGCAGGAAAGCTCTACCCTCGGGAACTTCGCCGTGCAACTGACGCGCCTGGAAGGGGGACCGGATGCTTCGCTCAGTCCGCAGCAGATCTCTTCCTGGGCCGCAGCGCTCTCATGATCTCGAGCTTTCCTCAAGCAATCCGCAGTAAACGATCACAGGCTCTTGCCGTTTCTGCCAGCTCTCATGTTGATCATGGCTCATCGGCCAAGCAAAGTCATGGCGTTGCCCCGGTAGATCATCGCGAGCTTTTCTGCATCGGGAACCAGCGAAGCCAGGGCGGTTACGGCTGGCTCCGGCATCAGCCACGGATAATCGCTGCCAAACAGAATGTGGCTGGGTTTTGCCCAGGCTTCCATCGCGCTGAAGGCCGGGTTGTTCGCGATGCTGGCCATGTCGACGTAAAGCTTGGTCAGTTCGTTGGCGGCTCCGCCCGGCACCCGGCTCTTCAATTCGGGGTGGACCCTCTCCATGCCCGCAGTAATCCGCGAGTGGATTGTCGGCAAGATTCCGCCTCCATGCGGAAAGATGAACCGGATGCGTGGACAACGGCTCAGGGTGCCGGCCCACAGCAGACTGGTGATGGTCCTTCCCGTGTCGATCAAAAACTCCGTGTTCGGCGCAGGAACATCAGGGATCAGGTCTCGGCAGCAAGGAGCATCGGTAGGATGGACAAAGACGAGCGCACCCCGACGATTCAGTTCATCAAACAGCGGCGCGAATCTCTTGTCTCCCAAGTACAGTCCTCTGTAATTGGTCATCAACCCGACTCCGGTCGCGCCCAGAACGTCATACCCATACGCAATCTCTTTCAACGACGCATCCAGATTGGGCATGGGCAACGCCGTGAGAAAAAGGTATCGGCCCTTGCTGTTCTTTTTCAGGTCGGCCGCAAATTCATTGCAGCGCCGCGCCAGCAGCGCCACTTCTGTTTCTGTGCCGAAGTCGTACCCTGGAGAGTCAAAACCGGGAGAAGAGATGGACAGGAGAGCGGTTTGGATCCCTGCGCGATCAAGCGCAGCTGTGTCCTTCTGGGTAGTCCAATGCATGACCGTGTCGAGAGCACTGGAATGGGTCCAATCCAGCCAGGGTTTAATCTTTTCGATGTAGAACGGCGGCAGATAATGGTGGTGGACATCAATCACCTGCGCGGAGGCATCGGCGCCGCTCGCCGCCTGCGCCCATCTTCCAAAGGCGCTGACAACGGCCAGTTTGCCCGCATCGACAAGCAGCGAACGGCGACTCGACACTCGAAAACCTTCCACTTGGGCCTCCAGGGCTGTTGCGCATCCGCAGGTTCAGTCCGCGAAGCGCCGTCGGAGAGCATCGCTAGAAACTAAACCTCGCTGCAAATTGAAACTGCCGGCCCGCGAAGCCATACGCTGTATTGCTGATGGTGCCGAAAGGAGCCGTCTGACCATTGACGGCATTCGGCGTTCCCGTCAGCGGCACGCCATTCGGACCATATGCCGTGATCACCGAGTTTGGTTGCGCGAACGTAGGAGTGTTGGTGAAGTTGAAGCACTCCGCGCGCAGATCAAGCTTGAGACCCTCGCGGATCGGGACAGCTTTGAACAGCGACAGGTCGCCGCGCCGCAGGTTGGGTCCGAAGACCTGATTGCGCGCTTCGTTTCCTGCCGTCCCAACCGCCTGCTTGGCAAAGGCAGCTACATTGAAAAATTGCGTGAATGGGCCGCCCGAAGTGACAGGACCAACGACATTTGGCTTATCGGCCGTGACCGTGGGCAGGTTGATGGTAGCCAGTCCGTTCGCCAGCGTCGTGGAGTCCGTGACGGTAAGGGGCTGGCCGACCTGCCAGAATCCGAGCCCGTTGAACTTAAAGCCACCGGCCACGGCCCTATAGAGCGACGATCCAGATCTGCCCGTCGGAATGTCATAGCTGAAAAATCCGGCAAAGCGCTGTTTGATGTCGAGCGGAGAGTTGCCGTAGTCCGCCGTGCTGATGTTGAAGGGCTGCAAACCGAAGCCGTTCGACCCAATGCCGTCACCACTGAAAACCGACAGTTCGTCGTCGAGCGTGTGAGCAAAGGTGTAGTTGAGATTGATGGTGAGGCCATGCGAGGTGCGGCGTTCGAGCGAGAACTGAGCCGAGTTATAGGAAGACGTCCCGAAGTTGCCGTACACATTGATAGTGTTGGTATTGGGAAGCTGAGCCGCATAGCGCAAGGCGGGGGTGACTGCCGTTCCGCTTGGGTTGGGAAGGTCGATGTTCGGGGAAGAATCGATGATGTGACGACCCAGTTCACCGACATACCCGGCGGTGAAGACCGTTCCACGGTATTCCTTCTGGATCACCAGGTTGAACTGTTCCAGGTAGCTATCGGACTGCTGAAGCGTTTTGGAAATAACGCCGCCTCCAATGGCCGCGGTAGTGGTAACCGCACCGATTCCCTGCACGGAAAGGGGGCCAGCGTGGAAGACCGTACCGCTGTTGAAGCCGAAGGGCGGATTGTTGATGATCAGGTTATTGTTGGAATCGCCCGGGAAGAAGGTGAGACCGAAGCCGCCGCGAACCACCGTTCCGGGTGCAACCGTAGCGTCGAAGCCAAAGCGTGGGCTGATGTCGTGGTAGGTGTTCTGCAGCCCGCCGGTGTTGCTCTGGATAATGCTGAAGGTCGCCGGATTGAAGTTATCAAAGTGCCCGTTCTTCTCGTTCGGCTTCGTAAAAACGTCGTAACGCAGACCGAGGTTGAGGGTCAGTTTATCGGTCGCACGCCAGTCATCCTGGAAGTAGGCCGAAGGCTCATAGGTGCGATCGTAGGGTTTGACGTTCAGCGATTGGCGCATCGTCACGTATTGAGTGCCGGTAAGCAACTTCTGAAGGGTACTTAACCCACCGGCGGTCGGAGCGAAGATGAACAAGCCTTTGGGATAGAGGGGCAGCTCAAAGCTGAAGTTCCGCCGGATGAGCGAGGCGCCAGTTTTGAAGGTGTGACGCCCATGGCTGTAAGTCAGTGCGCCCGCAAACTGCGTATTGTGCTCCTGGTTGTAAAAAGGCTGCGAAATAGCATCGCCCAAAGCGGCGTAGCCCACCAGGCTAAGCGGAGCCAGGCCTGAGCACACCGAGCACTCGTTAGCATTGGGAATCTTGTAGGGAGCCTGGTCGTTCAAGTTTCGCCCGTTGTTCAGCGGGGTGGTATCCAGGTTGAAGTAGGTATATCCCGTCCTCAGCTCAAGCAACAAGGAAGGAGTGAACACGTGCGTGTAGCCAAATTGGCCGTTATGTGCGGTGGTCTGGTTGTTGCCAGGCTGAGGAGCCGCAACGACGCCGCTCGGTTGAACGCCATTGACCGCGGGCAGAAGGGGTGGCGTGAAGGCCTGAGTGCGGTTGTACGAATAGCGGCCGAAGAGCGTATCGCTCTGGCTGAAATGATGGTCGATGCGCACGTCGCCCACCGACGAATACAGTGTCGCACTCGGATTGTAGGTGAAGTTGTTTACCGTGCCGGGACCATTCGGCGCCGGGAACAGCTTGAAGTAGGCCAGACCGGTGGGATCTGGAGTTGCATTGCCGATAATGCCCGCGGGGTTCGCCTCCTGCGCCGCGGTCGGCACCGTTGTGGTGTAGACGCTGTTGGTCCCGTTGATCAGGCGCAGACCCTCGTAGTCCACGAAGAAGAAGGTGCGATCCTTGAAGATCGGCCCTGAGAGGCTGCCGCCATACTGATTCTGGCGTTGCTCAGGCTTGTGCGCCACCTTTGCAGGGGTGGCGAAGAAGGTGCGCGCATCGGTGATGTCGTTGCGGAAGAACTCGTAGGCGGAACCGTGAAGCTGATTTGCGCCCGAGTTGCTGATCACGTTGATCGCCGCGCCGCCGGTGCGGCCCACTTCGGCGGTGTAGAGATTAATGTCCGTTCTCACTTCGGCGATGGCTTCAACCGAAGGACGAATGAGCAGGCTTCCGATGGTCCGGCTGTTGTTGTCCAGGCCGTCCAGCAGGTTATTGTTGAAGATTTCCTGCTGTCCGTTCGCCGAGACCGAGGAGATCTGCCGGCGGTCGGTGATGTTCGATCCGCTGGAAAGCGAGTTGGGCGAGCCGGCGTTGACGCCCGCCTGGACCTGCACCAGATTGATGTAGTTGCGCCCATTCAAGGGGGCGTCCGTCAGGGTCGTCGCTGTAATCGTGCTGCCCACGGTAGTCGTGTCAGTCTGCAGCGATGTTGGCGTTGCGGTTACCTCCACGCGTTCATCGACGGTTCCGGGTTGCAGGGATGCATTGATGCGGACACGGTCGGAAGCGGAGACGACAATGTTCTTGGCTTGAAAGGTCTTGAAACTTTGAGAGGTTACCGTCACCTGATAGGTACCCGGCTGCAGCGAAGTGAAAGTATATTCGCCGCTGCCCGTAGTGGTGAAGGTCCTCACCTCATGCGTTCCAAGGTTTTCCACGCGAATGCTGGCGCCTGAAACAACGCCTCCATTGCTGTCTGTGACCGTACCCAGGATATCTGCGGTGGCCACCTGTGCCGTCGCTGTCGTACCAACCAGCAGGAGAACGAACGCCACGAAGCGGAGGTGAAAACAAAAGACTTGGCCCCGGAAACACGCAAAGGAGGTGTTTCGTTGGTTCACGGCAATAAATTGCATCAAGCGTACTGGCATGTCTGACTCCTGGCAAATGGCATACAGTGGAGCGCCGATCACTTTAGCATCAACTGTGTAGAATTCACAATAGACATTGTATCCATTCGAAATTTCCAGCAAATGCCGTTCACTCGGCATGTTTTTCCGCGACGTTGCGTGCGTCAGCGCTTTGAGCGCAGGCTCGGATCCCGAATGTCTGCAAATCCTCTTGCTGGCGCTTTAGACGTACCATCAACAATGCCGGCGCTGCCGGGAGTGGCATCGAAGAGACAGTGGAGATCGTCACAATGTTGACAGTATCTATTCTGATGATCCACTATGCTCTAGCACATGCAATGCCTGGATTGAGCGGATGTGCTCGAAAGGCACGGGCGAATCTAAGGTTGAGGAACGGGCGGCCGAGAACACATGCATCTTGACGTCGAATGGGATAAAACTTTCGGCGGTTCCCCTCCGCACCATCCCACCTTTAAGGCCGTTTCCGGCGGAGAGGGATGGGCAAGCATGCCGGCTCATCCGCTGCATCATTCTTAGTGGCACGGGCAGCTCAAATAGGAGGAACCTATGGGTGTAAAGTACACGGTCCCGGCGATTGAACCTGTAACACCAACCAATGAGCTTGACCAAATCGATGTCCTGCCGTCAACCCTGTCCTGCGACGTTGTCGTTGTGGGCTATGGACCTGTGGGGATGATGCAGGCTGCCTTACTCGCACAGCGTGGCCTTCGTGTGATCGTTGTGGAGCGTTTTCCGGCGAGATACCCGCTAGGACGCGCCGGCCACTTTGACGGAGAGACGTTCCGTACGTTTCAACATCTCGGCATCGCGGATAATCTGGAGTTGCTCGTCCGCCCAATGTTGCAATGGCAACTGGTGACGGGTGAAATGGAAGTGCTCGCAACCATCAAGCTGGGCGAGAGCGGAGCAGGCTGGAAGGACAGCTATCTTAGCTACCAGCCGGAGTTTGAAGTGGTTTTCGACGCAAAGGTGCGCGAGCTGGGTGTACGCGTTTTCATGGGGCTTAATGCCGTAAGCGTTGAGCAGGATGAACAACGAGTTCGCTTGAAGGTGGAGGCAAGCGACGACAGCATTGGTGTTCCGGTGCGTGACAAGCATAAGGGCCAAAGCTGCGTCATCGATGCTGCCTTCGTTCTGGCGGCGGACGGTGCGAAAAGCTTTATCCGGGATGCCCTAGGTATCGATCGCCGCGATCTTGGTTTCAAGGCGAACGCTCAGCTGGTTGTCGATTTTGAGCACAGCGATCCTGACCGCGAGCTCGCTTCCTTGCCTGAGGTGTTCCAGATACTGGATATCGCGCGTCCCCGTCTGGCCGGTCGCTGGAGCGGTGGCCGCTACTCGCGATGGGAGTTTCACTTGCTTGAAGGTGAAAGCCGCGAAGAGTTCTCCAAAGAGGAAATTTGCTGGAAATTCCTGGCCGATTGGGGCGTCTTTCCAGGGGACGGCAAGGTTGCGCGTCACGCGGTGTATACGTTTGAGAGCAAAATTGCAGAACAGTGGCGCGTTGGACGCGTCCTCCTGGTTGGCGACGCAGCGCACACCATGCCCCCGTTTCGCGGACAAGGTCTGTGCTCCGGTATACGGGACGCCATCAATCTTTCCTGGAAAATTCCTGCAGTCTTTGCCGGTGAAGCGGACATCGACTTTCTGGACAGCTACCAAACGGAGCGTGTTCCTCATGCAGAGGAGACGATCTTATTGTCCATGGCTTTCGGGAAGATGGTGCTGATGATGGATCCAGAAGAGGCACGGCAGCGCGATGAGATGTTTCGCGCAGGTCCAGCGCCTGTAGCGCCGCCGCTGCCGCGGCTTGGCGAAGGTCTGGTTCTGCGGGCGAGCTCTCCGAATGCCCATAGCACAGATGGACGGCCGTCCTTTCAAGCGCGGGTGGCACACGGTCGCCAGCTTGGCAGGCTGGATGAGTTTCTCACTCCGGGTTGGAGCCTCGTGTCGCGCCACCCAGTGGTGCCCTCGCTCCTCAGTCAGCAACATCTGGAGCTCATGGCGAAGCTGCAGATTCAGACAGCGCATGTCTCGCGAGGAGCCACCGCCCAGTACATCGACGTAGATGGGGAATACGACATGTTGTACCGCAAGACTGGTCGAAAGGCCTTTCTCGTCAGGCCCGATCACTATGTCTTTGGCTCCGTAGCCACGATGGAAGAACTTCCTTTGCTGCTCGAGGAACTCAGCGAGTGCCTTGCTCACCATGGATGGCGAGGGATTCAACGCTGACCGAGGCAAGCCAGGGTGTTCCATGATCAACGCCGGGATTTCGCTCGGCGCAGTGGCAACTCCTGTCTTCCGCGAAGATCGTTCCCGCGAACGGAGTGCGGCTTAAATGGCGTAAATCGCTGAATCAAGAACCCCTCTGGGTCCGGAGAGATTCAGGCAAGCACGTGTAAGTTCGCTCAGCGCGTGTGTTGGTTGCCCCCCAGGGATTCGAACCCCGATTGAACGATTCAGAGTCGTCGGTCCTACCATTGAACGAGGGGGCAACTTGGCTGGGCTCGGGGTGCCGCGACGCACAGCCGCCGACTTCCCACTTGTGAAAGTGTACCCATTTAGCGTACCGGGGTCAACGCGGGCAGGGGCTACTCGACCGGCCGCTTGGCTGTGTATCCGTCTCGCGCGATAACAGAATACTTCAAAGGCTTTTGCTTCTCGTCCTGCATCTTGAGGGGCTTACCTTCGTTGTCCACCAGCAAAACCTGCACCTTGCGATAACTTCCATCGTTCTTCCCGTTCGTCGGGCGATAGGTCAACACATATTCATTGCGAATGGAATCGTTAATCTGGTTGAAGATGTCCGGCAACGCGCCCTGAAACAATGGATTGAAGTAAAGTCCGCCCGTCATGCGGGCGAAGGTTTGCAGCTGGTTCTGCGCTTGCAGGTTGTTCATCATGCCGATGCCGCCGCGGCCGCGCGCATCCGCCATTTCGTTGGCGAAGCCTCCGGTGCCGATGGTAAAGATCGTTACATTCGGTGTGCTCTCGATCTTTTTCAGCATTTTGTCCAAGGTCAGTTTGGAGAAGGTATCCCGGCCGCTGCCGATCAGGATGATGTACTTGCGACCTTCGATCCGGCTGGTGCGATCGAGAGTTTCGTAGAGCGCGTCGAACATATCTGTATCCGAAAAGCCTGGGATCATCAGCGATTGCAGCGACTGGGCGATGATCTCTTTATTGTTGGTAAAGTCGGCAAGAATGTGGGTGCGCAGGTCATAGGTGATCACCGCCACGTAGTCGTCCGGACGCAGGGAGCGATAAAAACCGACGGACGCGTTCTGCATGTCGCGGATGTAGGCCCAGGAGGTCGAGGCGAACTCAAGCAGCATCACCGCGGTAATCGGCTTCTGCGTCATGCGCACCGACTGCACCTGCTGCTCTACCCCATCTTCGAGAACCAGAAAGTTGCCCGGCCGCAAGCCGGGAACGAATTGGTGCGTCTTGTCCAAAATGACATTTACATCCAGGGAAACGATGGGGACATCAACCCGCAGCGAGTAGGTCTCGCCGTTCGGGTTCTTGATCTTTTCGCGATTGGGCGCCGGAGGCGGGGGTGCGTCTTCCCCTTCCTTCTTTTTCTTGATAATGACGCCGCCCGTGTCCACCTGCGGACCGGCTTCATCCGGGGCAGCAGGCGCGGGCGGCTTCGGAATCGCCTGCGCGGAGAGAGTACCGCAGGCGAGCGGCAAGGCGAGGGCGGCGGCGATCAAGAAGTGACGAAGGTTCATCGGTAAATCTTAGCTCCAGCAGAGCAGCCGTACGCACTCTTCCCTGCCTGTGAGACGGGATGCGCCGGCAAAAGGTTCCGTGCGCCGCCGCACTCTTCCGGGCGGCGGGTAGACTCAACGCAGGATGAGGTTCGAGTTTTTCATCGCTGCACGTTACTTGCGCGCCAAGCGCCGGCAGGCGGTGATCGGTGTGATCACGGCAATCAGCGTGGTGGGCGTGGCGGCCGGGGTGGCGTCGCTGATCATTGCGCTGGCGATTACGAACGGCATGCGGCGCGACCTGCAGGATCGCCTGCTCGGCTCGACCGCGCACGTGGACTTGATGCGCACGGCGGCGGACGGCATGCAAGACTGGCGGCCTCTGGTGGCGCGGCTCAGCAGGCTGCCGCATGTGCGGGCGGCGGCGCCGGGGCTGTATGGGCAGGTGCTGATCAGCCGGGGAGCGCGGTCGGGCGGCGGGCTGATTAAGGGCATCGTTCCGGCGGAGGAGCGGCGCGTGTCAGATCTTCTCGAAGAGGTGAAGCTGGGCTCGAGTGAGGCGCTGAACACTTCTCCCGCTGGCGATGCCGGTCCGGCGACTCCTCCCATTGTGATCGGCAAGGACCTGGCGGATACGCTCGGCGCCGGGGTTGGCGACTCGATTCTGGTCACCAGTCCGCAAGGGGAGTTGACGCCGCTTGGCATCGTTCCGCGGTACCAGAAATTTCAGCTGGTCGGCATATTTGTTTCCGGCTTCTATCAATACGATTCGTCCTATGCGCTGATCCGGCTAGGAGATGCGCAGCGTTTGTTTGCCGAGCCGGACGTGATCTCGATCGTCAGTTTCAAGATAGATGATCTGAACCGTGCCGACCAGATCGCCAAGGAGATCGAGCATGCGGCCGGCCCGGGATTCCAGGCCACGAGCTGGATGGAGCAGAACCGCGAGTTGTTTCGCGCGCTCCGGCTGGAACAGGTGGTCACGTTCATCGTGCTGGCGCTGATCGTCTGTGTGGCTGCGCTCAATATTCTGATCGCGCTGACCATGATGGTGATGGAGAAGACCAGGGATATCGCGGTGATGATGAGCTTCGGGGTAACGGCGGCGCAGGTGCGGCGCGTGTTTCTCCTGCAGGGGCTGATGATCTCCGTGATCGGTACAGTGATCGGTCTGGTTGTGGGATATGGGGTGAGCTGGGCGGGTGGGCATTACCGCTTCATTCCCCTCGACGCTTCCGTATATTCCATCGATTTTCTGCCGTTTGCGCCGCGGCTGGCAGATGCACTGATTGTGGCGGCGGTATCGCTGGGCGTGTCCGCGGTGGCGACGATTTATCCGAGCGTGAGCGCGGCGCGGGTGCTTCCGGCGGAAGCGTTGCGCTATGAGTAAAGCTGCAAGGGCGCGCTATGATATCCGGAGGAGAAGGTTCGATGGGTGTAATCGAAGACAGCCGCAAGCTGGTGCAAGATTTTCTAGCTCCTGAGCTACGAGCGATCTCCGTGCGCGTTGAAGCGTTGGAAAAGAAGGTCGATGAAGTCGATGGTCGGGCGGAAAAACGGCATGTGGTCGCGCTCGCAAAGATTGACGACGTGGAACGACGTACAGAAAAGCGCCATGCTGAGATACTGGGCGTTATCGGCGATCTTGAGCGCCGAACGGACAAGCGTTTCGAGCAGATGGACAAGCGTTTCGAGCAGATGGACAAGCGCTTCGAGCAGATAGACAAGCGCTTCGAGCAGATGGACAAGCATTTCGATACGCGCTTCGATCAATTGCTGGCGGCGATCGGCACCTTAGCCGACTACAACGCTTTGCGCGAACGGGTTGCTCGTCTTGAGACAGGCGATCGTCCTCACCAATGACAACGGCTGACCTGCCGGCCATTCGTACCGAAGATCTTCGCAAACGCTATGCGGGCAGGGGCCTTGGCCATGCCGACCTGGAGCTGTTTCGCGGCTTGAACGTTACGGTCGCCTCGGGAGAGCTCGTGGCGATTGTGGGCGAGAGCGGCACAGGCAAAAGCTCACTCCTCCATCTGCTGGCTGCTTTCGATCGGCCAACCGCGGGAGAGGTTTGGGTGGGCAAACAGCGCCTCGGCGCCCTGGGCAGTGCGCAGGCTGCAAACTTCCGCAATCGCGAGATCGGGTATGTTTGGCAGTTTCAATCCCTGATGCCGGAGTTTACGGCAGTCGAGAATGTGGCGATGCCGCTGCTTGCGCGCAGCATGGCGAGGACCGCGGCGCTGAGCAGGGCCAGGCAGTGGCTGGCAGAGGTGAGCTTAGCCGATCGTGCCGAGCATCGGTCCGGTGAGTTGAGCGGCGGCGAGCAGCAGCGGGTTTCGCTGGCCCGCGCACTGGTGACTGAGCCGAAGGTGCTGCTGGCCGATGAGCCGACCGGGAACCTGGATGAACGGACCGCGGAGGCGGTGTTCGGGTTGCTTCAACGGCTGCACACGGCGCATGGGCTGACCAGCGTCGTGGTGACTCACAATCTACATTTCGCCGGGCAATGCGACCGCCTCTTGCGACTGGAAGATGGGCTGCTCAGTTAATCCTGCAAAGCAGGAGCTTAGACGAGGACCTTCATGGGGCTAGCCTTCTTTTCGGCGACGAAGGACTTGGCGGTGTCGGCAATATAGTCGAGCATGGGCTCGGTGAGGCCGGGGAAGACGCCGAGCCAGAAGACCTGGTTCATGACGAAGTCGGTGTTCTTCATCTCGCCGATGACGCGGCACTCGATGCCCTGGTAGGCAGGCTGGCGGAGCAGGTTGCCGGCGAACATGAGGCGCGTGCCGATCTTGGCGGCGTCGAAGTGGCGGGTGAGCTCGTCGCGGGTAAAGGGCGCGTCCTCGTGGACGGCGATGGGGAAGCCAAACCAGCTGGGGTCCGAGTTCTCGCTGGCCTCGGGCAGGAGGAGGACATCGGTGAGCGGTTGGAAGGCGTTCTTGAGATAGGCGAAGTTCTCTTTGCGGCGGGCGATGAAGCGGGGCAGCTTGGCGATCTGCGAAACGCCGAGCGCGGCCTGCATGTCGGTAGCCTTGAGGTTATAGCCGATATGCGAATAAGTGTATTTGTGGTCGTAGCCGCAGGGCAGCGTGCCGAGCTGCCAGTCGAAGCGCTTGCCGCAGGTGTTGTCAACGCCGGGCTCGCACCAGCAGTCGCGGCCCCAATCGCGCCAGCTCTCGATCAGGACCTGGAGCGCTGGCTTGTCGGTAAGCACGGCGCCGCCCTCGCCCATGGTAATGTGGTGCGCGGGATAGAAGCTGACGGTGGCGATATCGCCGAAGGTGCCGACGTGCTGGCCGCGCCAGGTGGAGCCGAGGGCATCGCAGCAGTCCTCGACCAGCCACAGGTTGTACTTCTTGCAGAAGGCGGTAACGGCGTCGAGGTTGAAGACATTGCCGAGGGTGTGCGCCATCATGACGGCCTTGACGCGGGGGCTGTAGGCCTGCTCGAGGAGCGTGACGTCAATCTCATAGCCGGGGATGGTGACGTCGAGAAAGACGGGCACGAGGCGGTTCTGGAGGATGGGGTTGACGGTGGTGGGAAAGCCGGCGGCAACGGTGATGACCTCGTCGCCAGGCCTGAGCTGGCGGTCGCCGAGCTTGGGTGAGCAGAGTGCGGAGAGCGCGACGAGATTGGCGGAAGAACCTGAGTTGACCAGCGAGGCGGAGCGGACGCCGACGAAGCGAGCAAGTTTACGCTCGAACTCCTTGGCCCAGCGGCCGGTGGTGAACCAGGCATCGAGGCCGGACTCGACGACGGCGCAGATGTCTTCGGCGTCGATCACTTTGCCTGAGACCTGGACTCCGGAGGTGCCGGGAACGAACTCTCTAGGGGCGAAGGCTTCGGCGTGGTACTGCCGGGTAAGTTCCAGAATCTGTTGGCGCAGCTCGGCGGCTTTTTCCGTCATGGTGGCTTAAGGATACATTCAAAGCGCGGGGTCGTGCGCTTAGGTTGGTAGGATGAACAGGACGCAAATCGAGCGTAAGGATTGACTGCATGAAAGCTGTGATTCTGGCTGGTGGGCTGGGGACGCGCCTCTCGGAAGAGACCTCGGTCCGGCCGAAGCCGATGGTCGAGATTGGCGGCAAACCGATTCTTTGGCACATCCTAAAGATTTACTCGCAGCACGGGATTACGGACTTCATTGTCTGCTGCGGATACAAGGGCTACGTGATAAAGGAGTTCTTTGCGAACTACTTTTTGCATATGTCGGATGTGACGTTCGACATGCAGACGAACGCGATGACCGTGCACAACTCGGTGGCCGAGCCGTGGAAGGTGACGCTGGTCGATACCGGCGATGACTCCGGGACGGGCGGGCGGCTGCGGCGCGTGAAGCGGTATCTCGATCCCGGCGTGCCGTTTTGCCTAACCTATGGCGATGGCGTGGCCGACGTGGATATCACGGCGCTGATCGCGTTCCACAAGGCGCACAACAAGGCCGTGACCTTGACCAGTGTGCAGCCGGTGGCGCGGTTTGGCGCGCTGGGATTGCAGGACACGCAGATTTACTCCTTCCAGGAGAAGCCGGCCGACGAGGGCGGCTGGATCAACGGGGGATTTTTCGTTCTGAATCCTGCGGCGATCGACGCGGTGACCGATGACCGGCAGATGTTTGAGCGGGAGCCGATCGAGGCGCTGGTGAGCGCGGGCGAGGTGCACGCCTTCTTCCATCGCGGCTTCTGGCAGGCGATGGATACGCTACGGGATAAGCAGCATCTGGAGGAGCTGTGGGCGAAGGGGAAAGCTCCTTGGAAGACGTGGTGACGCGGTCCGAGTCCGCTCGGCGTAAGCTGTTGGATGGGCTTGCCGCGGAGCAGGCCGTCCACTCCTGATCTGCTGTCATCCTCAGGACAGCAGTGTTCATGGGTGTGCTTGGAACGGTCCCACTGGCTGTCGTCGCTCTCGTCCCAACAGTCATAGCGATGATCGGCATCCTCTTCGGCCATCAGCAGGCATGCCCACTGGCCATAGCAGGTGTTCTTCTTTTCCCGTGAAGATTTGCTCTATGCTGCAAGTGTGAGCGATCCGACCTCTTCCTCTTTTTCCTGGCAAGGCAGACGTGTTTTTTTGACCGGGCATACGGGCTTCAAGGGCGGCTGGCTGGCGCTTTGGCTGACGCAGCTGGGCGCCCAGGTGCGTGGATATGCGCTGGCTCCGGAGACAGCGCCGGACCTGTTCACCGAGGCACGGATCGCGGACAGGATCGAGGATGTGCGCGGAGATATTCGCGACGGCAAGGCGCTCGACGCGGCGATGACGAGCTTTCGGCCGGAGGTCGTGTTTCACCTTGCGGCGCAGCCTCTGGTGCGGCTCTCCTATGCCGATCCGCTGCTGACGTACGAGACCAACGTGGTGGGGACGGCGCGGGTGCTCGACGCGGTGCGGCGGACGCCGTCGGTGCGGGCGGTAGTCTCGGTGACGACCGACAAGGTATACGAAAATCCGGAGACGGGCGAGGCCTTCCAGGAGACCGACCGGTTGGGCGGGTACGATCCGTACTCGAGCTCGAAGGCCTGCGCGGAGCTGGTGACGGCGGCGTTTCGGCAATCGTATTTCCCGCTGGACCGGTACGCGGAGCATGGGGTGGCCATTGCCACGGCGCGTGCCGGCAACGTGATCGGCGGCGGTGACTGGGCGATGGATCGGCTCATCCCCGACCTGGTGCGAGGATTTCTGACGGGCAAGCCGGTGCCCATCCGCAGGCCGCAGGCGATCCGTCCTTGGCAGCATGTGCTCGAGCCGGTGGATGGATATCTGAAGCTGGCGGAGCGCCTGCTGGGCGCGGAGGCGGCGCGGTTTGCGAAGCCGTTCAACTTCGGGCCCGCGGAGGAAGATGCGCGGCCGGTGGCGTGGATCGCCGGCCACCTGGCGAAGACGTGGGGTGCGGGCGCATCATGGTTTGTGGACGGCGATCCGGGCGTGCATGAGGCGGCCTACCTGAAGCTCGATGCGGCGCGGGCGCACACAGAGCTTGCGTGGAGACCGCGGCTGCGGCTGGCCGATGCGCTGGACTGGCTGACGGAGTGGTATCGCGCGCAGGCGGCGGGAGCCGATGTGCAGGCGTTGACGCTCGCTCAGATCAAGCGCTACCGGGCATTGCCGGGGGTGCTGTCCGGCGCGTGAGATCAACAGATTTGCGGTGTGGCTGTCGAACTCAGGTACATGGAATTGCATCTACAGAGGTAACTCCCGCATTGCGTTGCACGTGAGAGATTCCAATCAGAGTGAGTGAGACGATGGCACGTAAGCTTCTGCCCGGACGCCCCTACCCGCTCGGCGCCAAGGTCAATACGAAGGGAACCAACTTTGCGCTGTATTCCGAACATGCGACCTCCGTTGAGGTTTGTTTCTTTGATGACGCCGGCAAGCAAACAGACTGTGTGCCGCTGAAGGAACATACTGCGTTCGTCTATCACGGGCTGATTTTGGGCATCAAGGCAGGCCAGCGCTATGGGTATCGTGTGGATGGCCCATGGGACCCGAACAACGGCATGCGCTTCAATAAAAATAAGCTGCTGGTCGATCCGTATGCGGAGGCGATCTGCGGGCTGGTGGATTGGAAGCAGCCGATCTTTGCCTACGACGTGGCATCCGGCGATGACTTGAAGAAGGATAACCAGGACTCCGCCGCGGGCGTGCCGAAGTCGGTGGTGGTGTCGCATCAGTTTGATTGGACCGGCGACTGCAAACCGGACACACCGCTGGCGGACTCAGTCATTTATGAGGTGCATGTCAAAGGTTATTCAAAGCGCAATCCGATGGTGCCGGAGCACCTACGCGGAACCTATGCAGGACTGGCCCATCCGGCCAGCATCGATTATTTGAAAAAGCTTGGTGTGACGGCGGTGGAGCTACTGCCGGTCCATCACTTTATTGACGATGGGCACTTAGTCGACCAGGAACTTTCAAACTATTGGGGGTATAACACTCTCGGTTATTTTGCTCCGATGGCGCGCTATAGCTCGGTGGGGGATGCAGGCGGACAGGTCGATGAGTTCAAGCAGATGGTGAAGGATCTGCATGCGGCGGGGCTAGAAGTTATCTTGGACGTTGTCTATAACCACACCTGCGAAGGCAACCAGCTAGGACCGACGCTCTGCTTCAAGGGCGCGTGTAACACCACGTACTACCGGATGGTGGATGGCGATTGCCGCCACTATATGGACTATACGGGTACGGGTAACACGTTGAACGTCCATCATCCGCAAGTGTTGAAGCTGCTGATGGACTCGCTGCGCTACTGGGTGATTGAGATGCATGTAGATGGGTTCCGCTTTGATCTGGCGGCTACGCTGGCGCGCGAGTTACATGACGTATCGAAGCTCTCGGCCTTTTTCGATACCATCAACCAGGACCCGGTGCTGGCGGATATCAAGCTGATCGCGGAACCGTGGGATGTGGGTGAGGGCGGATACCAGGTCGGCCAGTTCCCTATCGTCTGGGCGGAGTGGAACGGCAAGTATCGGGATACCGTGCGGCGTTTCTGGAAGGGCGATGAAGGGCAGCTGTCGGACTTTGCGTATCGCTTGACGGGATCGTCGGATCTCTATCAGTCCGATGGACGCAAGCCCTATGCAAGTATCAACTTTATTACCGCCCATGATGGTTTTACGCTGGACGATCTGGTGAGTTACAACAACAAACACAATGAGGCGAACGGCGAAGAGAATAAGGATGGCGCGAACGACAACGATTCCTGGAATATGGGCACGGAAGGACCGACGGAAGATACGGCGATTAATGAGTTACGCGAGCGGCAGACGCGCAATTTTCTAGCTACCTTGATGCTGAGCCAAGGCGTCCCCATGCTGGCCGGCGGAGATGAAGTGGCACGCTCGCAGCTTGGGAACAACAATGCCTTCTGCCAGGACAATGAGCTGACCTGGTATGACTGGAACCTGGATGCGCCGCGGAAACGGCTGATGAACTTTACCGGCAAGCTGATTCAGCTGCGCAGAAATCATCCCAACTTACATCGCCGCAAGTTCTTTCAGGATCGCGACATTCGCGGAACCGTGGATGTGGCCTGGTACAACCCCGATGGCAAGCAGTTTGGGGATGAGGACTGGGGTCAGCCGTGGAACAAGTCGCTCGGGCTGCTGCTGAATGGTAAGACGCTCGATGTGGCGGACGAGGAAGGAAACCGTGTGGAGGATGACACGTTCCTGATCCTGATCAATGCCGCTCAGGATGGAGTCGAATTTATGCTGCCTCCGCCGTTGAACGGCAGTCCGTGGAAGCTGGTGATGAAGACGGAAAACATTGAGGATCCATTCGCCGTCGGTCAACTGGACAAGCAGATTATCGTGGGTGGACGCTCGATGGTTTTGCTGAGCGATGGCAGATAGACAGGACGCCGGTGCGGCCAGGAGTCGATTCTTGGCCGCACCGGAGCTTGGCGTCTGACGTATAGAATCGTTGGGTGGACATCTCTCCCTTGACTGAAGAAAACGAAGATTTTGCGCAGCTTTTGCGTGAGAACGATGCGGCGCGTGCCGGTGCCGTAGACCGCAGCGGCGGATCCAAACAGATCGATGCGACGGTAGTGGCGGTCTCGGCAGATACGGTTTTTCTCGACATCGGCTACAAGACGGAAGGCACTTTGCCGCTGATTACGTTCGAAGCGAACGAGAAGCCGGTCGAACCAGGGGACGTGCTGCGTGTCACAGTGAAAGGGCGCGGCCTGGATGGTTACTACGAACTGACCCGGCAGCGCGGATTTGCGGCAAAGGATTTCAACTCGCTCGAAGAGGCATTCGAGGCCGGGGGCACGGTGGCGGGTACGGTGACGGGCGTGGTGAAGGGCGGGCTGACGGTTGACATCGGCATGCGCGCGTTTCTGCCTTCCTCGCGCAGCGGCGCGCGCGATGCGGCGGAGATGGAGAAGCTGGTGGGGCAGCCGGTGCGGGTGCGGATTACGCAGCTCGATCTCGAAGGCGGCGAATCGGGCCGGCCGGATGCGATCGTCGACCGGCGATCGGTGCTTGAAGAAGAAGCCAGGGCGCAGGCGGATCAGCGGTTTTCAGAGCTTGCCGAAGGCCAAACAGTGGAGGGCACAGTCCGTTCCTTGACCGGCTTCGGCGCGTTCGTCGATCTGAACGGCGCGGATGCGCTGCTGCATATCTCGGATATGGCGTGGCACCGGGTCGGCAATCCGGCCGAGGTGGTGAGTGCGGGCGATGTGATCCAGGCAAGGATCCTCAAGATCGACGAGAGCGATCCGGTCAAGCGGCGGATTGCGGTGGGCTTGAAGCAGCTGCAGCCACATCCGTGGGAGTCGGTGGCGGAGCGCTTTCACCTGGGCGACAAGGTGACGGGCATCGTGACGCGCGATGCGGATTTCGGCGCATTCGTGGAGCTGTCGCCGGGCATCGAGGGATTGATCCATATCTCGGAGATGGCGTGGGGCAAGAAGGTACGCAAGCCGTCCGATGTGGTGAAGGTGGGCGATCAGGTGGAGGTGGTGATCCTGTCGATCGACACGGAGGCGAAGCGCATGGGGCTCGGCCTGAAGCAGGCTCTGGGCGATCCGTGGGTGGAGGTGGTGAAGACGATTCATGCAGGCGCGGCGATCGAAGGACCGGTGACGCGGCTGACGAAGTTTGGGGCGTTTGTAGAGCTGGCGCCGGGCGTGGAGGGGCTGGTGCACATCTCGGAGATGACGGCCGAGCGGCGGCTGAACCATCCTTCGGACCTGCTGCGGGTCGGCGAGGTGGTGAACGCGCAGGTGCTCGAGGTAGATCGCGAAAAGCGGCAGCTGAAGCTGTCGATCAAGCAGCTGGCCCCGACGGGGCTGGATGAATTTCTCGAAGAGCATGCCGTGGGGGATGTGGTTTCAGGGCGGATTGTCGAGCTCGATGAGATCTCGCACATGGCGCGGGTGGAGCTTGGGGAGGGCATCGTGGCTTTGTGCCCGGTGCCTGTGAGTGCGGAGCCCGCCGCGATAGAAGCGCTCGCCGGCGGGCCCGTGGATTTCTCGCAGCTTGGAAGCCTATTCGCGGGCAAGTGGAAGACCGAGGTTGCGAACAAGCCTCGGCCTGCTGCGATAACTGCTGCGGCGCGACCGGCGGCTGGACAGGTGCGCAGCTTCCGGCTGACAACGGTGGACCTTGCGGGGAAGAAGCTTGCGTTGGCGTTGGCTTAGCCTTCTCCCCGCCGTTGCGCATCATCGGAACTGGGTTACCGCGCCGGGTTGGCAGTAGACTGTCACAACGAAGAGGGCGCTAGCTCACCGCTGCATTGGCTCTGTATCTTGCGTTTGTGAGTGACAGACCTCAGGAGCAGCCGGCGAAACTGTCTCCGCTCCATCAAAGCTCCGAAACAACGCCACAACGCGATCGCAAGCATCCGGCGCGTAGAACATCTCTGTGTTCCCCATCGTGTCCGCCGTTATGTGCTGCATCCGGGCAAACATCTCCGCCTCATACGCTGCGATCGCAGCCGAGAGATGGTCTTCGCTGAGGAGGCGCTTGGACAGCAGCAAGGCATCGAGCATCGCCATGTTCACGCCTTCGCCTGCATACGGCGGCATCACGTGCGCTGCATCGCCGACCAAGGTGAGATTGGTCTTCGGCTCCCAACGCTGATCCGCCGGGCAAACGAGCAGCGGTCGCCAGACCATCGACGCGGCCTGCCTGAAGAGCGGTTCCCAGATCTCGCTCCACCCCTGGAAGTTGGCGCGGAACCATGCCACTCGCTGGTCCGGTCCGCTGGCCTCTTCAAGACTCTGCTTCGCGGCGCCGTCATCGGTCTTCAATCCCGCGTAGAGCAGCACGCTGCCGTCGGGCTTGGTCCCCATGCCGATCGTTCTTTCGCCTCCCAAAGCGATCAAGGCTGATCCGCCGAGGAGGTCCCACAACTCCGGGATCGTCCGCTTTGCCGCAGGAACAAGGCCCTCCACAAGCGACACCCCGACATACTCCGGCCGGATGGAAGTGACCAGCTCACGCAGCCGAGAGTTCGCGCCGTCGCTGCCGATGGCAAGGTCGGCCAGCGCGGTCTGTCCGCCCGCAAACTGCAGCGACACCTGCTCGCCCTGCACCTCTGCGGACTCGAGCTTGCAGTCCCACCGCACGGTGCCGGGCTGAAGCGAATCGAGCAGAAGATCGCGCAACGGGCCACGCTCGATCTCAGGCCGTTTTCCCGCGCCGGACATCCGGCGGGAATGATCGTGAAGAACCGTTCCCTGGGCATCGGTCAGGCGCAGGCGGTCGAGATCCGGCCGATGGTTGGCCCAGAACGCCTCCATCAGGCCGGCAGCGTCCAGCGCCGCCAGTCCAGAGTCTTCGTGCAGATCCAAGGCGCTGCCCTGGACGCGCGCACTGCGGCTCTGGTCACGCTCATACACCGAAACCTGCGCCCCGCCTTGCTGCAGCAGCCGGGCCAGCGTAAGCCCGCCTGGACCCCCGCCGACAACGGCGATCGTCTTACCGCTCATCGCGCTCATCCACTCCTCCTATCCGTTCTACACCCTTCCTCTTGCGATAGACTCCTGCCTATGGCCATCGTCCTTGCCGCAAGCCGAAGATTCCCCGCGACCGCTCTCCGCTCTGCCGTGTTCTTGCTCGGCATCAGTTCGTGGAGTAGCCTCACTCTCGCCCAGATCAGCGGCGGAAGCGGCATCACGCTGCCCAAGCCGCCCGCGGTCGAGCGGCAGCCGGTCACCGATCGTTACACGAGCGCGGGAACGCCGGCAACGGTAGCGGTCACCGATCCGTACCGCTGGCTCGAAGACGCGCACAGCCCCGCCACGCGCGCGTTCATCGCGGAAGAGAACGCTTACACCGCGAAATACTTTGACCAGGTAAAATCCCTACCGCAAACGGAGGCCGACCTCGCCAAGCTGATGCGCGTGGACACCATGAGCGTTCCCATCGAGCGCGGCAACCTCTACTTCTTCACCCGGCGCTTGAAGGAGGAGAACCAGGCGTCGATCTATATGCGCACCGGCCTGCACGGCGACGACCGCAAGCTAGTCGACGGCAACACGCTGAGCGCGGACGGCAACACCTCCCTCAGCCTGATGCACCTCACCGGCGATGGCGCAATCTTGACCTACGGCGTGCGCGTGGGCGGCGCCGATGAGGTAGCGGTCCACTTCCTCGACGTCGCGAGCGGCAAGGATGTGCTCGACGTGCTGCCCAGCGCGCGATACTACGGCATCGCCCTCTCGCCCGACAAGAAGAGCGTGTTCTACTCGAAGTTCTTTCCCGGCCAGGGAACGACCGTGTTTTCGCACGTCTTCGGGACGCCGCTCACGCAGGATACCGTCGTCCTCGGCCATCAATACAAGGGCGAGACCCTGGGCGAGATCGACAACGTCTTTGTCGGCGCCTCGGACAACGGACACTGGCTCATCTTCAATATCGGCCACGGCGTGCCCGCCAAGCGCGAAGACATTCTCCTCAAGGATCTGCGCAAGCCGGGCTCGCCGATCGTTCCGCTCGTGTACGGCATTGAGAGCCGCTTCAGCGAGCTCGAAGACGGCGACGACTTCTTCGTACGCACAGACTACAACGCGCCGAACGGCCGTGTGCTCCACTGCGCGCCGGGCAAAAGCCCGGACCAGTGGACCACCGTCATCCCCGAAGGCAAAGACGTACTCGAGCAGGTCAACCTCGTCGGCGGCAAGATGTTCGTCCTCAGGCTCCACGATGTCAAAAGCGAGGTGACCAGCTACACGCTCGAAGGCAAGCAGCTGGGCCACGTGGAATTCCCCAGCCTGGGCGCGGGCTCGACCATCGCCGGCCGTGCACAGGACACGCAGGGCTTCTACGTCTTTGACTCGATCATCGCGCCGCCGACCATCTACGCCTATGACACCGCGACCGGGAAGGCCGATGTCTTCTACCAGCAGAGCGTGCCCTTTAATGCGGCAGCCTACGAGATCCACCAGGTCTTCTACACCAGCAAGGACGGCACCCGGGTGCCCATGTTTATCGCCGGCAAAAAAGGCCTGAAGCGGGACGGCACCGAGCGTCTGCTGATGACCGGCTATGGCGGCTTCGCGCTCAGCGAGCTGCCCGTCTGGAACCCCGAATACGCCTGGTGGCTGGAGCAGGGCGGATGGTTCGCGCTGCCCAATCTGCGCGGCGGCAACGAGTACGGCGAGACGTGGCACAAAGCCGCCATGTTCGCCAACAAGCAGAACGTCTTCGACGACTGGTTCGGCGCGGCCGAGTATCTGATCGCCAACAAATACACCTCGCCCGAGCACTTCGCCATCCGCGGCCGCTCGAACGGCGGCCTGTTGATGGGCGCGTCCATGACCCAGCGGCCGGATCTCTTCGGAGCCATCTGGTGCGGCTATCCGCTGCTCGACATGCTGCGCTACCAGAACTTCGAGATGGGCCGCACCTGGACCACCGAGTACGGCTCGGCCGAGAACGCCAAGGACTTCCCCTACATCTTCAAGTACTCGCCCTACCAAAACGTGCACGCAGGCACAAAGTATCCGGCCATCTTCTTTTTCACCGGCGATGGCGACACGCGCGTCGACCCCATGAACGCCCGCAAGATGACGCCCTTGATGCAGAGCGCCAGCGCCAGCGGACGGCCCATCCTGCTGCATTACAGCCTCAAAGGCGGCCACAGCGCAGGCGTCTCGCAGACGCAGCTGGTGAAGGACTATGCGGACGAGATGAGCTTTCTCTGGACCGAGACAGGCAGCAGGTAATCCTGCGCTCAACCATCAGCAACGGCCTCTGCTATGCACGCCATCTTGCGAGGGAAAACACAGTGTCCACGGGAACTCCCAATGCGCTGCTTCGCCTGAGCAAACATGCGGATTACCAGCGTGTGTACAAGAGCAGCCGCAAGCAGTTCTCGAAGCAGATGGCCTTCTTCTACTCGCTGCGCCCGCCCGAAGGCCCGGACGGCAAGACCCGCCGGTCAGACACGCCGGGCGCGCGCGTGGGTCTGACCGTCGGCAAGGTGCTGGGCAAGGCCGTCGAGCGCAACCGGATCAAGCGGCGCCTGCGGGAGTGCGTCCGCCGGCACATCGGCAAGCTGCGCTCTCCGGTGGACGTGATCCTGCATCCCCGGCGGTCCGCGCTCGCGATGGAGCACGCCGCGCTCGACCGCGAGGTCGCAGGCATCTTCCGGCAGATTCAGGGCGCGCTCGACAGGGCAGCCGGCCCGCGCCCGGCGGCAAAGGCCGAAGCGCCAGAGCTAGGCCCAGCGCCCAACCCAGCGCCCAACCCAGCGCCCAACCCAGCGCCCAACCCAGCGCCAGCCCCATGAACACCCTCTGGGCCGCCGGGCTGCGGCTCGGCTTCCGCGCGTACCAGCAGGTCGTCTCTCCCGTGCTGCATGCCGCCGGCGTTTCGCAGTGCATCTTCCTGCCCACGTGCTCGGAGTATGCCTACGTGGCCCTCTCGCGGCACGGGCTCTGGCGCGGACTGCCGCTCGCGGCCGCGCGGGTGGCGCGCTGCCATCCTCTGGGCAAGGGCGGCTTCGACCCCGTGCCGTAGCCTCCCGCAAACGGGTTACGAACGGGGAAGAGCCTCGGCCGCGGAGAGCGTTTATCATGGAGGGGCGCTCGTCCAACGAGCGGCGAGCATTCCGCTCTCTTCAGAAAGATAGGTTCCGTGGCAGAGTTCAAGAATCCGAATCAACCCGGCGCAACGCAGGACAATCGCGGCCTGATGCTGGTGATGGTGGCCGTGCTGCTGGGGCTGACGGCGTTCAACTTCTATCGTGCGCGGCACAATCCGCAGACAGCCTCGCCAAACTCGGCCGCGGCGGTCGATCAACAGAAGACCGTGCCGCATCCGGAGCCGACCGTGGCCGCCACGGTCGCGGGCCAGGTCATCCAGGTGCCGGTGGTCGCTCCGTCCGAGAGCACGACGGTGGTCGAGAACGAGCTCTACCGCATCACGTTTTCCAATCGCGGCGGCCAGGCCACAAGCTGGATTCTCAAGAAATATAAGGACTCCTATGGCAAGCCGCTCGACCTGGTGCACACGGAAGCCGCAGCGGAGGTGGGCTATCCGCTTTCGCTCTACACCTACGATCCCTCGCTGACCGCGAACCTGGCCAACGCGCTCTATCTGCCCTCGGCGACAGGGCTGGTCAACGCGCCCGGTACGCTCACCTTCAAGTACGCTGCGGGCGAGTACAGCGTCACCAAAACGTTCTCCTTTGACGACTCCTACGTCGTGCGCGCCGATACCCAGGTGCTGCGCAACGGCGCGCCGATCCGCGCTCTGCTCATGTGGCCGGGCGGCTTCGGCGATCAGGAGACGGCGCTCTCCTACGGCGGCGCGCAGCTGGACTTCAGCCAGGGCGGACGCGAAAAACACCAAGGGCCAAAGGACGTCCACGGCGGCGCAACCCTCTCCGGCGGCTTCGATTGGGCCGGCGTCTCGGACCTCTACTTCGCCAGCATCTTTCTCCCCGACCACCCGGAAGACGCCACCGTCGCAACGCTGCATGAGGACCTGGTCGTTCCGAAGGCGAGTCGCCACAACGGTCTCGGCAACGGAACGCCGGTCAAGCCGCACAGCAATCCGGCCAAGGATGAGGTCAAGGTGCCTTTGCTCGGCGCGGCGGTCGGGGACGTCTCCGGACACACCCAGACGGCGCTCTTCGTCGGCCCCAAAGCGGTCGACGTGCTGCGCAACGTGCATGGGGCCGACCCCAAAATCACGCTTGAGCCGCTGCTCGATTTCGGCTTCTTCGGCTTTGTGGGCAAGTACCTGTTCCTCGCGCTGCGGGCCATCAACCAGCACATCACCGCCAACTGGGGCTGGGACATCGTTTGGCTCACGGTGCTGATCAACCTCGTCATCCTGCCGCTGCGCATCAAGACCATGCAGTCCGGCCTGAAGATGCAGCGCATTCAGCCGCAGATGGACGCCATCAAGGCCCGGTACAAGACCCTGAAGGTGACCGACCCGAAGCGCAACGACATGAACGCCGAAATCATGCAGCTGCAGAAGGACAACGGCGTCAACATGTTCGGCGGCTGCATTCCGACGCTGATCCAGCTGCCGCTGCTGTTTGCCTTCTTCGGCATGCTGCCCAAGGTGGTCGAGCTCCGGCAGGCGCACTGGTACTGGCTGCCGGATCTCTCGGCCGCCGACCCCTGGCACATTCTGCCCATCCTGATGGTGCTCAGCCAGTTCCTGGTGCAGTTCTACACGCCTTCCCCTGGAGTCGATCCGCAGCAGCAGAAGATGATGGCCTTCATGATGCCCATGGTCTCGGGCTACATGACGTGGAACTATGCCTCGGGGCTCGCGCTTTACTGGTCGGTCGGCAACGTCATCTCGATCGCCACCCAGGCCGTCATGAATCGCACCAGCCTGGGCGCCGAGATGCGCGAGATCGCCGCCAAACGCGCGCGGCGCAAGGCCGGCCTCGGCGCCTCGGCGGCAAAGACGATCCAAGGCAAGCCGGTGCGGCGCTGAGTGCCATGCATGATCCTGCGGAGTTGCTCGAAACCCTGCTGAGCGCCCTTCTGCGAAGCTCGGGCCTGGCCTTGACCTATACGCTGCGAGTGAAAAGCACAGGATCCATCCCGTTGTTCCTCGTGGAGCTGTCCGGGGACGATGTGCCGGCGCTGCTCGCGCGAAACGCGGAGCTGCTGCTCGCCTTCGAGCACATCGCGGCAAAGGCTCTGCGCCTCGAAGACGAGCAGCATGACTGGATCAGCTTCGACGCCGGCGGCTTCAAAGCCGCGCGGGAGCGGCGCGTCCAGCGCGAGGCGGCACGCGCCATCCAGCAGGTGCGCGCCACCGGCAAGCCCTACATGTTTCCGCCGATGAACTCGCGCGAGCGCCGCTTGCTGCACCTCGCGCTCGCGCCCTCAGGCCTGCGAACCGCCTCCGAAGGCGAAGGCCCGGCCCGCCGCCTGGTGGTCTACGCGAAAGAGAACTAGACGCTTTTCCCTGTAGGTGGAGCATTGCCACAATCCGTATGGGCGTTTTCTCTCCGATCCCGGAGAGGTGGTTCGTAGACCTGTGCTCCTTTGTTGCCACTCCAAACGGGATCTGTGCTTCCCTCTTAGCGACCAAGGCGCCACAGCCTACGCAATCAAAACCACTTTCCCCAGGCCGCCCTTTTCCGCCGCAGCTTGTCCCGCGCCGGCCTCGGCCAGCGGCAGCATGCGGTCGATCGGAATGCTGAGCCGCCCGGCAATCACATCCTTGGCAAGCTTCACCATCCGCTCAGGATCCGGCTTGCACACCACCGGAACGACCTTGACCGTAGGGTGCATGGCCGCGTTCGCCGGCGGTCCCAGCACCGAAGCGAACACGCCGCCCTGCTTCACCTTGCCCATCAGCATCGCCGCGGTCTCGCCGCCCACCGCATCGGCGATCGCATCCATGAAGCCCAGCGTCGCCATCGCCTTTTCATCATCGAGCGCAATCACGGAATCGGCCCCGAGCGTACCGGCCGCTTCCAGCTGCTTCTTGCGCACGCCGGCAATCACATGAGCGCCCGCAACCTTGGCCGCGCGGATGGCGCTGCGGCCCACGCCTCCCATGGCTCCGGCCACCAGCACCGTCTGGCCTTCCTCAATCCCTGTACCCAGCCGGATCAGCTGTTCGCCGGTCAAGGTCACCAGCGGCAAAGCCGCGGCGGCGACAATCTCGAGCCCCTCGGGAATCTTCGCCAGCTCGGACGCCTTGACCGCGCACAGTTCCGCATACGTCTTCTCGGTGAGCGCAAACACCTGGTCGCCCGGCTCGAAGGCCGTCACCCCGGGTCCGACCGAGCGAACCGTTCCGGAGAGATCGCGTCCCAGAATGCCGGGAAAATCGACAGGAAAGCGCGCCTGCGCCTCACCGGAGCGCATCTTCCAATCAACCGGATTGATGCTCACCGCGGCTACCCGCACCAGCACCTCGCCCTCGGCCACAGTGGGATCGTCGAAATCTTCCAGCTTCAGCTTGTCGGGACCGCCGTACTCATGAATCACCACAGCCTTCATCCGCGCATCACCTCTCGGCGTTTTGGATGCCGCTGAGCGTCGCGGCGGTGCGCCCGGAGGCCGCCGGCGACGATCCGTCCTGCAAGTAGCGTTCCCAGTCCGAGCCCTCCGCGGTGCGCTTCAGCAGCGCGAATCTCCGCTTCATCAGGCCCGCCACATGCGGCACGACCAGCAGCTTGCCCGCCGCGCGACCCGCCAAACCGAAGGGCAGCGAAAAGCGCACCGTATCGACCAGCAGCGTATGCCCATCCACCTCTGCAAACGAGTGGTCGTGCTGAAAGTGCTTGAAGTAGCCGCGGCCCATCGTGTCCTGAAAGAACTGCGGGCGCTCGTAGCGCGTAATGAACGTCTCATGCAGCGCAGGAAGCCCAAACTTCCATCCGCGCCACAGCAGTTGATCGCCGTTGACCACCAGCCCGGAGATCTTGCCGGACACCGGCTTCATGCCGAGGATCTGCTGGACCAAAGCGACGCTGGTCGAGAGCAGAAAGACGCGGTCGCGCGGTGCCTGAACGTGGATGCTTTCCTTGACGTGAAACATCGTTGGCCTTCGCTCCTCATGCTAAAACAAACCCCGCGGCAGCAGCGCTTTCTCCGCCCGGGCTCAAAGCTGCTTGCGCACACCCGCCTCTTTTTCAATCGCCGATACCTGATCCTCAAGCTTGCCTTCCATCGCGGACCTGGCCTCTCCCGTCCGAAACGTCAGCGGCGAGAGGCGCTGGGTCACATCTTCTTCAAGAAACGCAATGCCCGAGTAGAACGCCAGCACGGCCAGCGCCAGACCGCACCAGGCCGTTGCCGTCGTCACCCACGCTTTGCCGGTCATCGCCATCGCCGCCGCGCCGCAGGTGCGGAAGACGGCTACAATCAGCACTCCGCCCAACAGCGGCTTTCCCTTGATCGTCACGATGGTTAGCATCAGCAGGCAGATCGCCAGGCAAAGCAGAAACCCGGCCGTCGCCTGGCTGATCGCCGGGGGCGGCCCGCCCAGCAAGGACAGGCCCTCTACGACCCAGGCCGCGCCGAAGATCGCAAACGCGGTCGCCCCGCCGGAGTCGCGCGCCAGAAACGCCATCAGGCTGGGCGCAAGCTCAAGCGGCGCCACAAACGCCAGCAGCATGTAAGCCAGCAGCCGCGCCTCCGAGGCCGGAATCCAGTGCAGCAGAAAAGCGCTGTACAGGGCATTGCCGGTGCCGAAAGCAAACGAGGCCAAGGGAATCGAGCTCGCGTAGGGCCGCAAGACAATCTGTACGGGAATCTCCGGCTTGTCTGCCATGGGCGCGCTCCTCTGGCCATTGTCGCAGGCCGCTCACCTCGCTTGTTCACCGAGTAAACGGCTCCGGCGGCATCGAAGCAGCCGGTCGCTAAGCAATCAGCGAAATCCAGAAACGGAGGACCCAAGCTGTTCTTCGAGCGAGCGCGTCATGGCCGTCTGCTCCGAGCCCGTATGCTGCGTCGTGACGGTCTCAATCAACGCAAGCCAGGTCTCCTGCTCGGCGCTCGTGTTGTGGCGAACACCTCGCGGAACGACAAACACCTCGCCCGGACGCAGAATTACCGGACCGCCATCTTCTTCGGCGCGGCCGATCGTCAGCGCTCCACGCAACACAAGGAAGAGTTCGTCTTCGTTGGCATGGCTATGCCAGGGAAACTCTCCCCGCACACGAACCGCCTTCAGGTACTGATCGTTTACCTGCGCCAGAACACGCGGAGCCCAAAGATCCTGCAAGCCGGCGCAAGCTTGCTCGAGCGAGATCGGATGCGTGAGGTCGGGATGGGACACGAACGCTAGTCGCGGAACCCGGCTGAGACCGCAATCTTGTGCCGTCCCTTGGCCCGTCGGCGGCTCAGCACCGCGGCGCCCGCCTTGGTCTTCATGCGGGAGAGAAAGCCGTGAGTCTTGGCGCGATGACGGCGGTTGGGTTGAAACGTGCGCTTAGGCATGGAAACTCCTGGAATTGGCCTCGGCTTTCACCGGAGGCACAGCAAGATGGTTGTCGAAGGCGGCTCATACCGTTCCCAAAGTTGACTTCCCGGCGCCAGCGCGACAAGCCTTGAGTATACCCGAGGGTTGCTTAAAACACGAGCGAACTTGGCCCGGCCCTGTCCGGCCTGTCGCCTCTCACAACCGGCCACGCAGAGCCGGCCAAGCGGGTTAGGATGAAGAAGCAGGCCGCCTCCGATGCAACCCGGAATGCCGCCCGGGTCTCGTAAACGAGGTCAGCTTGGGGCAAGCGGTCCTCTGTTTCTCTAACCTTTCACCACGGACGGTGCAATCCAAATTTTTGCGGAATTCGGCTTAAAACCGCCATATTTTCCGTGCTACCATCAAACCCGCGCTACAAGTTCGTCCCAGCCAACCGCCAATCTCCGCTTCGATTCGCGCTAACCTGGGGAGACCCTTTCGCTTCCAGTCCGGACTGCTTGAAACAGCCCCGCAGTGGAAGCGATTCCAAAGCAAATCGAGCCTTTCCCCATTCCCGCATGCGCGGGGAGCGAAGACCCGTCTTTGCTGTTTCGCTCCCTCTTTTCGGAGCGCTCTGCATCCCCTTCGGTCTCGTTGTGGAGTCGCGTACAGTTTCAAGACAAGGAAAGCCAACGCATGTCATTCGTTCCTACGGCCGCCGCCGTGCTCAATCAATGGGTCCGCATCCTCGGTGCGCTCGAAAAAAAGATCAACCGGCAGTCCTTCGAAACCTGGCTGAAGCCGACCCGCTTCTCCCGCGTCGTCGACCGAACCCTCTACGTCAAGATCCCATCCTCCCACTTCCAGCACATCGGCGATAAATACGCCGACCTCATCGAAGAAGCCATCGAACGCCTCGGCCTCGAGATCGACACCGTCGAGTTCGAGGCCCCCGCCCAGGAGCCCGCGGCCCAGCGCGTCCGCGAGGACGGCGGCTTCGCCCCGCAGCCCAGCCACTCCGCCAGCGCACCCCGTACCAACGGCTTCCAAACCCCAAACGGCGCCGGCGCCCACCCCGCCATCCCCCGGCCCGCGCCCGCACCCATTCCCGCCACCGAGCAGGCCCGCTTCGACTGGAACTCCGCCTCCCAGCTCAACCCGCGCTACCAGTTCGACGGCTTCGTCGCCGGCAGCGGCAATCAGTTCGCCATGGCCGCCGCCATGGCCGTCGCCGAGCGCCCGTCCAAGGCCTACAACCCGCTCTTCCTCTACGGCGGCGTCGGCATGGGCAAGACCCACCTCATGCACGCCATCGGCCACGAGACCAAACGCCGCCTCCCCCACACCGCCATCAGCTACGTCTCCGGCGAAAAATTCGTCAACGAGCTCATCGACTCCCTCCGCTACAACAAGATGACCTCCTTCCGCGACAAGTTCCGCTCGGTCGACGTCCTGCTGGTCGACGACGTGCAATTCCTCGCCGGCAAGGAGCGCATGCAGGAGGAGTTCTTCCACACCTTCAACGCCCTCCATGAGGAATCGAAGCAAATCGTCCTCGCCTCCGACCGCCCCCCCAAGGAGCTCGGCGACATCGAAGACCGCCTCCGCTCCCGCTTCGAGTGGGGCCTCATCGCCGATATCCAGCCACCCGACCTCGAAACCAAGGTCGCCATCCTCCAGCGCAAGGCCGAGTCCGAGCACACCACGCTCCCCACCGATGTCGCCCTCTTCATCGCCTCCAACGTCCGCACCAACGTCCGCGAGCTCGAAGGCGCGCTCATCCGCATCATCGCCTGGTGCAGCCATCACGGCGTCGAGTGCACCCTCGCCGTCGCCCAGCAATGCCTCAAGCAGTTCATCGACACCCAGGTCCGCAAGATCACCATCGAGGCCATCCAGCGCGCCGTCGCCGAGCAGTTCGGCATGCGCATCCCCGAGCTCAAGCAGAAGAACAACTCCCGCCAGATCGTCGTTCCCCGCCAGATCGCCATGTATCTCGCCAAGCAGATGACCGAGGCCTCGCTGCCCGAGATCGGCCGTCAGTTCGGCGGCAAGCACCACACCACCGTCATGCACTCCATCGCCAAGATCGACGAGCAGCGCCGCCAGGACAAGGACCTCAACCGCACCCTCAACAAGCTCACCGAAACCCTCAGCTAAGACACCTCAGGCGCGGCGTCGAACAAGCCGCGAAAGCTGAAGCGATAGGCCCAGATCAGATACAGCTCGAGCGCCAGCGCCACCAACCCGGGAGCCGCCCCAAAGTGCGCAATCATGAGGTGAAACATCAGGATATTCACGATCAGCGGCCCCAGGATCACCAGTCCGAGCGGCACATACCGCCCCACCAGCAGCAGCAGCCCGGCGATCACCATCAGCACCCCGACAAAGCTCAGAATACCGTGCGCCCCGAGCACGCCCAGGTAGACGCCCGCATCGCCGGTCGGCATCTCCATCTTCATAAAGTGCAGAATGTTGTTCAGCCCGAAGACGAAGAACAGAAGCCCGAGTAGAATCCGCGCAATCGACGTAACGATCTTCAAAAGTTCCCCTTCGTCTCCTCATCCTGCCGGAGCACTCGTAAATTATCCCCTGTTCTAAGGGTTCGTGCGTCCTTATCTCAGGCAAACCTGCCGATCAAGGCAAAACCGACATTCTGGCAAACCCGTCATTCTGGCAAAGCCGTCATTCTGGCAAAGCCAGAATCCCCGTCTTGGCTTTTGTCGTTGCCTGTTCCCCCGCAAGAATCAAAACACGAGGTCTTCTTGACCGAAGCGAAGCCCAGCGCAATGGAGAGACCCCCAAATTCGCTCGATCGCCCCACGCTCCCAACTCAGGCGTAACACTGTCAAGCCCCTGAACCTCATCACCTGCCCCCAACTCTTTCCGTATCTACCACTTAGCGCTAGAAAAAACCTGGCATACTCCACCCATCCATCCTGTTATTCTGAATAAGTAAGAAAAAAGGATCAGCTTTCCACCACCGAGCGTTAAGTCGTTTGTTTCGAAGACTTTGCCTCTAAGTTCAATAGATAGAAGACTTTAGCTTACCCAAGTTGTGGAACTCTAACATATCAATGGACTTACCGGTACACCGGGGGGGGGGGGGGGGGGGTACCCCGGCTGCTTTACGCTCGGCCGGCAACAAAAACAGGAGCGCCTCGCCCATGCACGGCATCCCGCTTTCCCTCGAGGGCAAAGTCGCCCTCGTCACCGGAGGCTCGCGCGGCATCGGCGCCGCCACCGTGCGCATGTTCCGCCAGGCCGGCGCACGCGTCGTCTTCAGCTATGAAAAGGCCCGCGACACCGCCGAAGCCCTCACCACGGAACTCGGCGGCCCGGCCCTCTGCCGCGCCGTCCAGCAGCCGCTCGCCACCCCCGGGGACGGCCATGCCCTGATCGCCGCAGCCCTCGAAGCCTTTGGCCGGGTCGATTGCCTGGTCGTCAATCACGGCGTCTGGCCCGCGCATGACCAGCCCATCGAGACCATGCCCGAGGCCCAGTGGCAGCGCACCCTGTCGATCAATCTCGACAGCGTCTTCGGCCTCGTCCAGGCCGCCACCGCCCACATGCTCACGCGGCCAGCGCAGGTCCGCGGCCACATCGTCCTCATCGCCTCCACCGCCGCCCAGCGCGGCGAAGCCTTCCACGCCGACTACGCCGCCAGCAAGGGCGCCCTGCTCTCGCTCACCAAGAGCCTCTCGAGCGAGCTCGCCCCGCGCGGCATCTACGTCAACTGCGTCGCCCCCGGCTGGGTCGCCACCGAGATGTCGCTCGCAGCCCTCCGCGACCCCGAAACGTCCAAGAAAGCGACCGCGCTCATCCCCCTCGGACGCGTCGGCCATGTAGACGAGATCGCCGGACCGGTCGTCTTCCTGTGCACGCCCCTGGCCGGCTTCATCTCCGGCGAAATCTTCAACGTCAACGGCGGCGCGGTGCTAGTCGGCTGATGGGCAGGAAGGAAACTTGAATGAAGGCGTTCGTTGTTGCAATGGCGTTGCTTCTGGTCTCGATTCCAGCAAGAGGCTACGCCCAGGCCGCGTCGGAGATGCAGAACGCAGCCCCCGAGAAGCGCCCCGGCGAGACCGAAGAACAGCACGGCAAGCGCCTGCTCGACGAGATGGTGAAAGCCCTCGGCGGCGACGCATGGCTGAACAAAACGACTATGGTGCGCGAGGGACAAACCGCGGCCTTCTTTCGTGGCACGCCCACCGGCTCCGTCGTCCGGTTCGTCGAGTACCGCCGCTACGCCCGCGGCAACGAGCCCGAGACCTCGCGCGTCGAGTTCCTTCACATCCGCGGCATGATCCTGCCCGGCATGAAGCGCGACGTCATCCATCTTTGGACCGCGAACAACGGCTACGAGCTCACCTACAAAGGCCAGACCGCGCTCCCGCAGCCGCAGGTCATCGACTATCTGCGCCGCCGCGACCACTCGCTCGAAGAGGTCATGCGCACCTGGGTCAAGCAGCCCGACGTCATGATCGTCGCCGAAGGCATCGGCATGCGCGACCGCCACGCCATCGACAAGGTCAGCATCCTCACCGCCAGCAACGACTCGGTCACCCTCGAGCTCGACCAGGACACCCACCTGCCCCTGCAGCGCGCCTTTGAGTGGCGTAACACCCAGTTCAAGGACCACGACCTCGACGAGGAGGTCTACGGAGACTGGCGTCAGTTCGACGGCATCATGACGCCCATGAACATGACCGACTACCGCAACGGCGACATGGTCTCGCAAAACTTCTACACCAAGGTCCACTTCGACCAGCCCATGAGCGACGATGTCTGGAACCCCGAAAAGCTGAAAGAGCAAGCCTCGCAGCTGAACAAAAAATAGCGGTTTATACTCAGGTCTGCCATGGCTGACCTTGAAACCGCGCCTCTGCCCGCGCTCAAAACCACGCTCGACATCCACGAGATCATGGCGATCCTGCCGCATCGCTATCCCTTTCTGCTGATCGATCGCGTCCTCGAAATCACCCGCATGCAACGCATCGTGGCCATCAAGAACGTCACCATCAACGAGCCGCACTTCGCCGGCCACTTCCCCGGCTATCCCATCATGCCCGGCGTCCTCATGGTGGAGGCCATCGCCCAGACCGGCGGCGCGCTCCTGCTCACCGAGATCCCGGACCGCGACCGGAAGTTGATGGTCTTCACCGGCATCGACAACGCCAAGTTCAAGCGCCCCGTCGTCCCCGGCGATCAACTGCGGATCGAGGTCAACGTGCTCAACTGGCGCACCCGCGCCGTCAAGATGCAAGGCACGATCACCGTCGAAGGCAAGGTCGTCTGCGAGGCCACCGTCACCTGCATGGTCGTCCCGCGCGCCGCACCCGCGCCTGCCGTCGCTCCCACGGAAATCCCCGGCTCCGGCCTGGAGATTCCGGAGTGAGCGTTCACCCCACCGCCATCGTCGCTCCGGGAGCCGTTATCCCCGCAAGCTGCACGGTCGGTCCGTACTGCACTATCGGCCCAAACGTCACGCTGGGCGAAGACTGCGAGCTCGTCTCGCACGTCGTCCTCGACGGCCACACGACCTTCGGCCAGGGCAATCGCATCTTCTCCTTCGCCTGCCTCGGCATCGCCCCGCAGGACCTCAAGTACAAGGACGAACCCACCGAGCTTCGCATCGGCGACCGCAACTCCATCCGCGAGTACGTCACCATCTCCCGCGGCACCGCCGGCGGCGGAGGCGTCACCCGCGTCGGCTCGGACTCGCTCATCATGGCCTACACGCACATCGGCCACGACTCCTCGATCGGCAACGGCTGCATTCTCGCCAACGCCGCCACGCTCGCCGGCCACGTCACGGTGGAGGACTTCGCCACGGTCGGCGCCCTCTGCCCCGTGCACCAGCACTGCACCATCGGCCGCTACGCCTATGTAGGCGGCGGCACCACCATCACGCAGGACGTGCTGCCCTACTCGCTCACCTCGATCGCCCGCGACAATCACGCCTACGGCCTGAACAAGGTTGGCCTTGAGCGCAAAGGCTTTACGCCCGAGCAGCTGCGCGAGCTGCGCGCCGCTTACCGGGTCCTTACCGGCAGCGGACGCAATGTCTCACAGGCGCTCGAGGAACTGCGCGGCCAACTGGACGCAGGCGGCCCCGGAGAGCACGTCCGCTACCTGGTCGACTTCGTCAGCCACAGCCACCGCGGAGTCATCCGCTGATTATATTGAATCGAGTATAGTAACTTGAAGAAGCTCGTCTTTGTCGGCGACTCACGCAAGCGGCTGAAGGAGTTCCCCACCTCCATTCGCCAGAATGCAGGGCGCAATTTGGTCGTCGTGCAAGAAGGCGCCGCACCGCCGGATCTCAAGTCGCTGACAGGGATCGGACAAGGAGTTCAGGAGCTCCGGCTGTGGGGTGAAAGCGGAACCTTCCGGGTCGTATTCGTCGCAAGCTTCCCGGAGGCCGTGTATGTGCTCCATGCCTTTCAGAAGAAGACGCAAGCAACAACGGCTCGGGATGTGGACCTGATAAGGAAACGCTATGAAGAAGTCAACAAAATGCGTAGAGGGCAGTGAGGAATACCAGGACGTTTGGGCGGCTCTGGAAGACGATCCTGGAGAAGCCGCAAACCTTCGTGCAAGATCGGCGCTGATGAGCGAAATTGAAGTCATCATCCGCAAGAATGCCTGGACCCAGGCCGAAGCCGCGGTGCACTGCGGCGTGTCACAGCCGCGCATCAACCAGCTTCTCCGCGGCCACATCTCTAAATTTTCGCTCGATGCCCTGGTAAAGATCGTCACTTCGCTTGGTCGAAAAGTCCGTATCGAGGTTGAGGCCGCTTGAACTCCGGCGTGCTCGGCCTCATCGCCGGCAACGGCCGCTTTCCCTTTCTCCTGCTCGACGCCGCGCGCGCACACGGCCTCACCGTCGTTGTCGCCGCCATCCGCGAAGAGACCTCGCCCGAGGTGAACGATCGCGCCACCGCCGATCCCAACATCCGCGTCCACTGGCTCTCGCTTGGCGAGCTCTCTCGCCTCATCGACACCTTCCACGCCGAGGGAGTTACGCGCGCCGTGATGGCCGGCCAGGTGCGCCACAAGCAGATCTTCTCCTCCATCCGCCCCGACTGGCGTCTCGCGAAGCTGCTCCTCAGCCTGCGCACCCGGTCCACCGACATGCTGCTCGGCGCGGTCGCGAAAGTTCTCGGCGACGAGGGCATTGAGCTTATCGCCTCAACCGCGTATCTCGAGCCGCTGCTCGCCACCGCCGGCACCCTAACCGCACGCGCGCCCAGCGAACACGAACTGCACGACATCGAGTACGGCCTCACCGTAGCCCGCGGCCTCGCCGCCTTCGACCTCGGCCAGACCGTCGTCATCGCCGCCGGAGCCTGCATCGCGGTTGAGGCCATGGAGGGCACCGACGCCACCATCACCCGCGCGGGAGACCTCTTCCGCACCCTTGCCTCCGGCGGCACAACCCTCTCCCGCGCCCTCACTGTCGTCAAGGTCGCCAAGCCCAATCAGGACATGCGCTTCGACGTACCAGTCGTCGGCGTACCCACGCTGCACGCCATGCAGGCCGCCGGCGCAACTTGCCTGTGCGTCGAAGCCGGCCGCACCTTGCTCTTCGACCGGCAAACGATGATCGCCGCCGCCGACCAGGCCGGCATCGCGCTGCTCGCACGATGAACGATTGCCAGGCGTCTAAAAAATGTAGAGTAGAATCACCGTACCCGCACATTCAGGCCGCACTATCGAACACGTGCACACGAAGACCAATCCCATCAGTTTGGAAAGAGGATGCAATGCGCAAGGTCACATGGATTTTAGCTGCTGCCGGCGTACTCGCCTGCGGCCTGATCGGAGGCAAAGCGATCGCTTACGCCGCAGCCGATAACCCACTCTCCCCCGGCACAGCCGCTCCCGGCTTCACTCTGCCCTCGCAGACCGACTCCATGGTCAGCTTGAAAGACTACCGCGGCAAGTACGTCGTGCTCTACTTCTATCCCAAGGACATGACCACCGGCTGCACCATCGAAGCCCATAACTTCGAGCGCGACAAAGACAAGTACGCTGCACTCAATGCCGTGGTGCTGGGCGTTTCGCTTGATACGGTCGAGAGCCACAAGACTTTCTGCACCAAGGACTCACTGACCTTCAAGCTGCTCGCCGACCCCGACCACAAAGTCATCGACGAGTACGGCGTTCCAGTCATGACGATGGCCGGCAACAGCTACGCCAAGCGCGAAACCTACCTGATCGGCCCGGATGGCAAGGTGCTCAAATTCTGGGAGGTCAAAGCCATTCAGGGACACAGCGACGAGGTCCTGGCGGCTATCGCCGACGCCAAAAAGTAAGCTCCAGACGCAAAAAGGCCCGGACTCTCAAGGAGAACTCCGGGCCTTTTTGCTTGCCTAAAGAACGTTCTGCGCTTTATTGCTGACCAGTCCGGCTAGACCTTCGCCGTCTTCTTTGCGCTGGTCTTCTTGGCTGTCGTCTTGGTTGCGGTGGTCTTCGCGGAAACCTTCTTCGCAACCGTCTTCTTTGCAGGTGCTTTCTTCGCTGCGGCCTTTTTCGCCGGTGCTGCCTTCTTTGCTACGGTCTTCTTTGCAGCTGCTTTCTTCGTTGCCAAGGGACTACCTCTCTTGATTGAGTTTTTGCTGCCTGTGCTCTTGTTGCCGGCCGCTTTCTTAGGAGCAGCCTTACCGCCGCGCAGAGCACTGACTTTCTTCGCGGCAGATCTTGAACTGGAAGCCGACGCACTCTTCAGCACGGTCTTCTTGCCCGGAACCTTTTTGGCAGGAATCTTCTTTCCCGGAACCTTCTTCGCAGCCTTCTTGGCCGCTTCCTTTTTGGCTGGAGTTTTCTTCGCAGGCACTTTCTTCGCAGGCACTTTTTTGGCCGGCGCGGGAGGCTTCGCGGCTACGCCCTTCTTGGCGGCAGACTTCTTCCCCGGAGTCCCGCTCGGATTGCGCAGAACGCTCCCAACCGACTTCTCCGTCCGGTTCCGCTTCGGCAGTTTCGCCGCTTCGGCGGGAGGCTCGTACGGATCGGCCGGCGTGCTGGGCATAGCGGTCAGCGCTGCGTCTTCAGAGTGCATCGTGAGCGGCGCATCCAGTTCTTCTTCGTCTTCCTCATCGTCCGTTGCGTCGATCTCGTCCACCTCGTCCTCATCGTCATCGTCTTCGTCCTCCTCTTCCTCATCGGCGCCGGAGTCCTTGCCTACTGCAAGGTCCAGGGCATCTTCCTCCTCGCCTTCTTCCGCCCCATCCTCGTCGTCATCTGAAGATAAGACGACCTCTTCCTCATCGTCTTCTTCGTCCTCCTCGTCGGCGCTGTCTGCATCGGAGTGCCGGGAAGAGGAGTCGTCGTGGCTGGCTGCCGCACTCAGTGTCCAACGTGCTTCAAGATCGTCATCCAATGTCATGCTGTACCCTCTGCGTTGATGATCTTGCTCTCATCTCTTTGTGATGCTGCTTTCGCTTGCGCGCGCAAGTATTTCGTGGCGCGAATTCTAGCAACAAGCTAGACCAGTGTGCCCTTGATGGCAAGCAATCTTTTCAAGCAGGAAGCTTATCGAGCAGCCGTGCGCCTTGTGCGTGCCGTCTTCGTGCGAGCGGAGCTTGAAGCGTGCGCCGCGGAAGCTCCGCCGAAACCGCGTTTGCTGCTGCGAGCGCCGCGTGAACTTGCATGCAACGACGCCGAACTTCGTCCACCGCGCGCGAAGGCAGTACCTCCACGGCGGCCACGCAGACGCGCGGAGGGTGCGAGCCGTACAGGCTCGGTGACCCACAACGCGTGGCCCATGCGAAGGCTCGAGCTGGCCAGCCCATTCCAGCGGCGCAGGTCTTCCGTGCTCACGTTGAAGCGGTCGGCCACCGTCACCAGCGTGTCGCCGCGCCGAGGCGTGTAGTGCAAGGGACTGCTCGCAAAGTTGACTGCTTCCACCGGCACTACGAGTTCATCGCCCGCGCTCATCGGGTCCTGCGCGGTAATGCCGTTGGTCTCGGCGATCTCCGCCGGCTTCGCATGCAGCGTGCTCGCGATGCCTTCAAGCGTCTCTCCCGGCTTCACGATGTGGAAACGCCAGCTGCCGCGGCGGTCCTGCGGAATGTCCTTGAGGCGGTCGGTAAACAGATCCTTGGTGCCGGCCGGAATATGCAGGTCGAATGACATGTCCCGCGGCGTCGTGAGGCGCAGCAGCGCAGGGTTCAGCGCCACGATCTCCGGCACCGTGGTCTCCGTCACATCGGCTACCAGATGCAGATCGATGGCATAGCTCACCGGCACCGTGTCGTAGAGCACCGGCGCATCCGGCACCACTTTATCCAGTCCATACTTCTCCGGGTTCTTGGCCATCAGAATCGCCGCCAAGATTTGCGGCACATACGCTCGCGTCTCGGCCGGCATGGCATTGCGCCGGTAGAGCTCCCAGAAGTCCGCGAAGCCCGTACGCTGCACCGCGCGCTGCACATACAACGGACCCCAATCATAGGCCGCCATCGCCAGGTACCAGTCGCCGAACTGCTTATAAAGGGACTTGATGTACCGCGCGTAGCCATGCGCCGCCTTCTCCGGGTCGAAGCGGTAATCGTAGTAGCCGTTGCGCGTCAGTCCCCAATCATTGCCGCTTGAAGCCATGAACTGCCACATGCCGCCCGCGCCCGATCGTGCATTCACTACCTGCGACTGAAAGCCGGACTCCGCCACCGCCAAATAGATCAGGTCCTGCGGCACGCCTTCCTCGGCCAGGATTTTCTGGATCATCGTCTTGTACTTGCCCAGCCGCCGGAGTGAGGCCGCCATGTGATTGCGAAAGTTCGTCGAGTTTGAAAACACGCCGATGTACCCGGCCACCTGATCGTTGATCACCAGCGGCAGGTCGGACGTCACATTCAACTCACTCTTCAACTTCGCCACAAGCTCCGGATTAGGCGCAAACGTCGTGTCGTTGGCCGCTTCGAGCGGCGCCTCCTCGATCTTCGGCGAGAAGCCATTGCCTTGCTTCAGCGCCGCCATTTCCAGCGAGTTGATCGCGTTCAGCAGACGGTCGAACTCATCGGCCGCCGGCCCTTCCGCCTTCAGGTCCTGCCCGCTGGTCAGCATCGTGTCCACCGCGAAGTCGAAGTCCAGCCGCGCCGCATCCAGCCGCCCTGCGCGATAGTTCGCCACGCCCGAGTTGTAGCTTCCCTCCACCTTCGTAATCAGCTGCTGGGTGCGGGCATCGGGCTGCGCGTTCGCAGCAGCGCTCGCGGTCTGCGCCGTGGCTGCGGTCCCTGGAGGCGTGCGTCCCGGCACCGGCCGCGCTGTGCCGCTTCCATTCGGCGCAGGCGTCAGCGTAGGCGCAGTCTGCCGGCTCGATGCGCTTCCCGGTGCGCCCGCAGTCGCCGAAGTGTCGCTCGGACAGCCGCTCAGCAGCATCAGCGGCAGACACGCACACGCGAGCCACCATCGTCTCAAAGCGTGCACTTCAATCATCGATCTGTTTTTCCGAGGTGTGAACGTTTGGCAGGAGGACACATCTGATTGTAAGACGGAGCGGCCACGCCGGAGTCTCGGCCGAACGCGCATTTTGCGCCTCCGCACCACGCCAGGCATGCCCGCCCGCGATGCTACCATCGACTTAGGTGCGCCCCTTTCGCCCGCGCTCCGCCTCTTCTACGGAACCAGCCATGGACCCCAGCCACATCCGCAACTTCGCGATCATCGCACACATCGATCACGGCAAATCCACCCTCTCCGACCGCCTCCTCGAGCTCACCGGCTCGCTCACCCAGCGCGAGATGCAGGCCCAGGTGCTCGACGCCATGGACCTCGAACGCGAGCGCGGCATCACCATCAAGGCCCACACCGTCCGCATGATCTACCAGGCGCACGACGGCGAAACCTACCAGCTCAACCTCATCGACACGCCCGGCCACGTCGACTTCAGCTACGAAGTCTCACGCTCGCTCGCCAGCTGCGAAGGCGCCCTGCTCGTGGTGGACGCAAGCCAGGGCGTCGAAGCCCAGACCCTCGCCAACGCCTATCTCGCCATCGCCGGCGGCCTTGAGATCATCCCCATCATCAACAAGATCGACCTGCCCTCGGCCGACATCGCGCGCACCAAGGAGATGATCGAGAAATCCGTAGGGCTCCCTGCCGATGACGCCGTAGCCGTCTCCGCCAAGACCGGCCTCAACGTCGACCAAATCCTCGAAGCTGTCGTTACCCTGCTGCCTTCACCGAAGGGCGACCCCGAAGCTCCGCTGCAAGCCCTCATCTTCGACTCCTGGTTCGACGCCTATCGCGGCGTCATCGTGCTCGCCCGCATCATCAACGGCCGCATGCGCAAAGGCATGAAGATCAAGGTCATGTCCAACGGCCGCCAGTTCGACATCGACAACATGGGCGTCATGACCCCCAAGCCCGTGCCCCTTGACGAGCTCTCCGCCGGCGAAGTCGGCTTCTTCGTGGCCACCATCAAAAACGTCGCCGACACCAAGGTCGGCGACACCATCACCGAGGTCGACCGCCCCTGCGCCGAAGCCCTGCCCGGCTTTGAAGACATCAAGAGCATGGTCTTCGCCGGCCTCTACACCGTCGACTCCCACGAGCACGCCATGCTCCGCGACGCGCTCGAAAAACTCCGCCTCAACGACGCCAGCTTCTCGTTTGAGCCCGAGTCCTCCGCCGCCCTCGGCTTCGGCTTCCGCTGCGGCTTCCTGGGTCTTCTGCATTTAGAAATCATTCAGGAACGCCTCGAGCGCGAGTACGACCTCGACCTTATCACCACCGCGCCCGGCGTTCGCTACACCATCACCCTCACCGACGGCTCCGTCGTCGAAGTCGACAACCCCTCGCGCTGGCCGGACTCCACCGAGATCGAGACCATCGAAGAGCCCGTCATCATCGCCAAGATCCTTACCAACGAGGAGTTCGTCGGCGGCATCCTCAAGCTCGTCGAAGAGAAGCGCGGCCGCCAGAAAAACATGGAGTACGTCTCCGACACCCGCGTCCTCATCACCTACGAGCTGCCCCTGAACGAGATCGTCCTCGACTTCTACGACCGCCTCAAGACCGTCTCCCGCGGCTACGCGTCGCTCGACTACCAGCTCTCCGGCACCTGGATCTCGCCCATGGTCAAGATGGACATCCTCATCGGCGGCGACCCCGTCGATGCGCTCTCCGTCATTATCCATCGCGACTTCGCGCAGCAAAGAGGTCGCGCCCTGGTGTCGAAGATGCGCGAGCTGATCCCCCGCCAGATGTTCGAGGTCGCCATCCAGGCCGCCATCGGCTCGAAGGTCATCGCCCGCGAGACCGTCACCGCCATCCGCAAAAACGTCATCGCCAAGTGCTACGGCGGCGACATCAGCCGCAAGCGCAAGCTGCTCGACAAGCAGAAGGAAGGTAAAAAGCGCATGAAGCGCATCGGCAAAGTCGACATCCCGCAGGAAGCCTTCCTCGCCGTCCTCAAGGTCGGCGAAGAGTAAACCTTGCCTTGCCGTCATTCTGGCACAGCCAGAATCCCCGTATCGTTTTTGTCTCAATCCAGCCAACGAAGACGCGGACCAGACCTCCATTGGAAGTCCGGTCCGCCCTTTGTCTTCTCGCTTTAGCAGGTCTTACTTGGCCGGAGGCTTCGCAGCGCCTGTCCCCGCGGGTCGTGCCGCCGGACGCGGCGAAGGCGGCGGAGGCGCACTCACCCCGGACTGCTTGTTGTACATATCCACGATCGCCTGCGAGATGTCGGTCGAAGTCAACGCCCACAGCACATTCGAGCTTTGGCTCGAAACATCGAGCAGAAGCGTATAGCCCTGCTGCTGCGCGTAGGTCTTGGCCGTCACGGCCACCTTCTGCGCCACCTTCTGCAACGCCTCGGTCAGCTCTGCATTGTAGGCGGTCGACGCATCCTCGGCATCGCGGTTCAGCTTTTTGGAAGCTGTGTCTATCTCGCGCAGACGCGTCGCCCGGTCGGCGTCCGAGAGCGTGGCTGGCGCCGCCTGCAGCGCCTTATTCTTCGCGTCTACATCCTGCGACTCGCGCTCGATCTCATTCTTCTTCGGCTCATACTTCTTCTGGGTATTCGCCGTCACCACCTGGCCCTCGTTTGAGGCAAGCACCACCTGTTCAAAGTTCACCAAGGCAATCTTTGCGTCGACGGCGTGCGGGGCGGCGGTTGCCGAAGCGGCAGCAGGGGCGGCCGCGGTTGCCGGAGCCTGAGCGGAGGCAAGCGGGACGAGAACAAGACCTGCGCCCAGCGCGGTCAGGAGAGAGAAAGTGCGGTTCATACGAGGTTTGGTGCTCCTTGGTCTGCGATGAGGAGGATGATCCGGTGCCGGCATCGTTCCTTACTGATTCAATTCTTGGACACAGCTCCTACCGTTCCCACGGTTGCTGTTCTTCGACTCACGAAGCGGAAGACCGTAACCGTGAGCCGGCGGAACTGAGCCTCCGGACAGTAGGCTGACCGGCACCCGATCCAGGTACAAGTCGATTGAGACGCTGTGTTCAACCAAATTATAGGCGGCGCGCCGGACAGGGTCAACGCTGGCAGCCCACGAAAGCTATTGGAAATCATACCTTCGTCGATGGTTTCTTCCGTTTCTGGAGTATGCGGAGAGCAAAGCTCTACACCTACGGAGATTTCCCTTCGTTCTCGTCGGGGCGCTTTGGCCCCTCACTTGCAAATACTCTCCCTGAGGCGAATCACCGCGGGATCCTTCTCCCGCCCTCAAACGGTATGCACTCCACAGAAGCTGCAGCCGCAAGTCTTGCCGGTTGCGACCTCGCATCCGGTTCCTATGGAGGCCAGTGACTGGCCATCGAGCAATCCCAGACATACATTCACCCGAAAGGATGGCTGTTCCGCATCGAGATCAACCACGGACAGCCGTCTTCCGGCAAAGCAGAGGCAACTCTCCTAGAAAGTGTCGTCCTTCGCCGCAAGCGGAGGACCTGCTTCACTCTTTTGGACAGCTACACTCACCAGAAAACGGCTCTAGCCTTGTCCAACGCCACCAGCCTTCCTCGGGGCCTGAGCATACAGGAAAAGCTCCTCTCTTCCGCTTGCTTGGCCGCTGCGTAGAGAGAAAGGCTGTTTTCCTCGCAAAGAAGCTAAAAAGTTACTCTCGTGCCACCAAAGGGGTACATCCAAATCGCCGGCAAGGGTGTTCTATAAGAGACAGTTGTTCGAATTTATGAGCACGCACGTCGAATCCGTCTTCAGGAGTGTGAGTGCAAGTCATTCAGCAGCAGAAACTGGAAGGGCTTTCCGTCTCGATCGACGATACCCATTTCGTCGATTGCACCTTTATCGATTGCATTCTCGAGTACAGCGGACGGCCGATCTCCTTTGAACGCACTGTGATGCGCGGCTGCCGCTATGTCTTCTTTGGCAGCGCGCGCAGCACAGTCCAATTCCTGCAGGGCGTCGGCCTGATGGAGGGGTCGCCGCTGAACTGGGGAGAGTTTCCGAATCAGGTCAACTAAACGTCATGCATGCGGGAGCACCATCACCTTGTCCGCTTGCGGTCCCTGCACTCCTTGGATGACGTCAAATTCCACCTCATCCCCTTCCTTCAAGCTGCGATAACCTTCGTGCTGAATGGAGGAGTAATGGACAAAGACATCCGGACCGCTGTCGCGGCCTAGAAACCCGAATCCTTTTGCATTGTTGAACCACTTGACTTGTCCTTTGAACTGTGCCATTTGATCCTCGGTTTTGCTCTGAGATGTACGTGCTCGACAATTTGCGGAGACTTCATGGTTGCCCACAAATTTGTTGTATTCCACTTCTGCAGGGCTGTTCGTCGTCCATCCGACAGAAACAGTACTATTTTGACTATGTTCCGCGGTTGCGACGAAAATACGCTGGCCTAGAGGCGCGCGGACGTAGGTAGAATTGATTTGCAAGCCTGGAGAGCGGATGGTAGGCTTGAGACCGTGTAAGAGTTCGTCCCGTCGAGCAGGGCTGCACGCGTTCCTAGACTGAACAGTGCGCAGCAATCGTCTTCAAGTCGGACGACCTTAAGGCCGAAGCGACAGAACGGACGATTTATTTTGAATCTGGTTAACAGAGTGCCTTCTGACCTTCATCGACACGGGATGAGCCTGGCTAAGTGAAAGACAGATAGTTGCTCGTGGATGCCGCTGGACTGGAACGGCAGGCGAGGATGGCGGAAGAGCTTGTATCCAGGGTGGCGCGTGGGTTTCATGGTAGACGGTGCAGTCCACCCCATGGAAATGCAGCAAACACCGTAGCCGTTCCGGCCGGGGCGAAGTTGATCTGGAGTAAATCGGTTGATCTTCGAATTCGGATACCCAAAGACTTGAGTTTGTACCACGGATACCTGGATACCAGGCCTGTGCGCCCTCGAGCGTCGCGCCCCAGAACCCCGGAACATCTACGTGTAGGAACGCAGGAAAGCGTGCCATCTGCTGGCGCCAGGTAAGAGGAAACGGAAGCATGAGTTCAGAACAGAGCGTGACAGAATCACCGGTGCCGCACTCCGCGCCGCAGGCAACACGGGAAGACTCCTCCGAATCCGGCTCGGGCAGCGCCTACGACGGCGGCTATGAGCTGGATGAAAGCGGACAGCGCGTCCCCCACGGCATGGGCCAGTCTAAGAGCAGCCGCCGCCGCCGCCGCAAACGCAAAGGCAAGGGAAGTGAAGCCGGAGCCCCCGGCAGCGCGTCCGGTCAGGGCGGCGCGGATGGCGCAGACGCGTCCCTCTCCGGCACGGTGAGCCTGATGGCCGGCGAGGCGCCCGCCCCAGTCCACCCATCCGCGCGTCCCGGCAGCGGCCAGAACCCGCCCCAAGGCCGCAGCTTCTCTGCCTCCCAGGCCGGCAGCGGAGCCTCCTTCAATCCAGCCGGCAGCCAGGCGGCCAACGGCGCGCCCGGAACCAAGCGCTGGAAGAAGAAGTTTCGCGATCGCGACCGTCCGCGTCCAGCCGGAGAGAGCGCCCATGCAGGCAGCTCCCAGGGAAGCTTCCAGGGAAGCGGCGGCAGCTCTGGACAGAGCAGCTTCCGCGGCCCGGACACCCATCAGCCCGGCAATAGCAGCGGCTTCAAGCGCAAGGGCGGATTCACCAGCGGCGGCAAGCAGCGCAGCAGCGGAGGCGGTTCTCGCGGAGGCTTCGTCGGGCCCATGGACCACAGCTACCGCGCCACCAACGGAAACGTCTTTGAAACACCTCCGGCCACCATCGATCCTTATGGCAACGGCAACGGACACGGGGGAGGACGTTCCCGCTCCTACCATCCGAGCGATTCGCAGCCCATCGACTACTCGCAGGGCAGAGCTATCCCGATCGCGGCAGACGCTCCGACCAAGATCTACTTTTTCATTGAGGACCTCTTCTTTATCGCCAAGATCTCCGAGACCGCCCGCAAGCTGGGCGTCAAGGTAGCCTTCGCCAAGAACGAAAAAGAGCAGATCGCGGCGCTCACGGACGCCTCCGAAGACGATCGGCCCGGCCTCATCGTCTTCGACCTCAACAACGCCAATGCCAAGCCGATGACGTTGATCCCCAAGCTCAAGAACAAGCTCAAGAAGACCACGTCGATCATAGGCTTCCTCTCGCACCTGCAAGGCGACTTGAAGGCCAAGGCCGTCGAAGCGGGGTGCGACACGGTTATGCCGCGCGCCGCCTTTTCGCAGAACCTGCCCAACCTGCTGCGCCGCTACGGCATCGAGGAAGTCGAAGAGCCGAACTACAACCAGTAACGCGGATAAGACAACCAGTACGCGGACAAGACGGGTAAAACGAGAAAACGGATGAATTCCCAAGACGGAACTTCTGACGGAATTCTTCTGTTCATCCGTTCAATCCGTGTGATTCCGCGTCATCGTCTTCCCGCTTTACCCTGGCGGCCAGTGCATCGGCCGTCCGCCCAGCACATGCAGGTGAAGGTGGTGCACAGTTTGGCCGCCATCGTGTCCCGTGTTGATCACAATGCGGTGTCCGCCCGGCAACCGGCTCTCGCCTAGCCTCGCCGCCACATGCAGCAGATGCCCCAGCAGCTCCGCCGGAACCTCCTCCACCTGCGCGTAGTGCTGCTTGGGGATCACCAGCAGGTGCGTCGGCGCCTGCGGATGCGCGTCTGGAAACGCCTTTGATAGTTCGTCCTCCGCTACCGCAGTCACCGGAATCTCCCCCGCCCCGATCTTGCAAAAGATACAGTCGCTCATGGCTTCTCCTTTTTGAAATACTTCGGCGCGTGCCCCGCGGCCCACGGGTCGTACCGCGCCGCGAACGCCGCGCGCAGCCAGATGGGCGGATGCGAGTCGACCCACCACTCGTAAAACGGCGCCGGCGTCGGGTCGTCGAGCGAGGTCTCGCCCAGCACCTGGAACGCCGCGCGCGCCGTAGCCTGCGGATCCCGGACGATCCCGTGCACCACCTCCTGCCCGTACACGTCCGCCGCATGCTCATTGCCGCGGCTGTACGCGCTCGCGATCGGCGACACCAGGAATCCCAGCCCACTCAGCACCAGCACCATCACCACCAGCGAGCCCCAGTTCTCCTGCCCACCCAGGCCCCACTTCGCCCCAAACCGCCGCAGGAGACCCCGGAACACCTGAAATCCCACCCAGAACCCAACCAGGATCATCCCAAAACTAAACAGCAGCGAGCGCAGAATGTGGCCCAGCACATAGTGCCCCATCTCATGGCCGAAGATAAACAAGATCTCGTCCGGCGTCCCTTTCGCGACCGACGTATCCCACACCACCACGCGCTTCGACGCGCCGAAGCCGGTCACGTACGCGTTCAGCGTGGTCACCTTGTCCGACGCCTTCATCAGGAACATCCGCTCCGGCGGAATCCGGATCCCGTTTCCCTTGGCCACCACCTGTTCGAGCTGCTCGACCAGCGCCGGATTGGACTTCGCCAGCGGCTCAAAGCGGTTGAACAGCGGATCGATCACATACGGCGTCACAAACACCCCTAGCACCGACAAAGCCATCACAGCGGCGGCGCTCCACGCCCACCAGCTCTTCGGGAATCGCCGAATCAGCTGGAACAAAACCAGCACACCCACCCATCCGAGCCCCGTCTCCAGCCCAAAACTCTTGCCCTCATCGCCCAGCCAGCTGCCCCAGCCCTGCACGCTCAGCCCATACCTTCGCTCCGTCCACTGTTCAAAGACCGCGATCGGCAGCAACGCCAGCGTCATCAGCAGGTTGAATTGGAGCACGAACAACAGAGCCTGCATCCAACGCCGCCGGCTCATTCGCACCGCCCAAGCCTCCATCCCTGCCGCGATCCGCAGCCGCAGCAGCAGCCAAAGCGCAACCAGGCTCCACACCGTCTCCGCCCAGTAGACTAGGTGCCGCGTGCGCGTCAGCGCCTTCGCCTTCCGAAGCTCCCCCGCGGGCAGCGTGTACGCCGTATGGTCGTTCCGTGCCGCGGCCAGCGCGCGAGCCTCGGTCGGCGTCGTGGCCGGGTACGCCGCCCTCGGCAACAAAGCCAGCGCAGCCAACAGCATCAACAAAAATCTGCGTAGACGCAACTGTCTTCCTCCGCCTGTCCGAGTGTGCACCAGACTAAACCGTACATACAACGAACGGGTCACAGACGCTGCCCAGACGCGTCTCAACTGTGAGCCACCGAATCGGATACACTCGGCGATAACGGACACCCCCAGCACCGAACGGAGCACTCTTTTGAACGATCGCATCCTGACCGGCCTCACTCTCGCCTGCACCGTGACCGCCCTGGCCGTTGCGGCAAGGGCTGTCCCTCCCAGCAATGGTCCCGCTCCCGCCGCTGCTGCCTCCGTCAAGCCCGACACCATCCTCATGCAAGTCATGGAGTCCGAGCTTACCCGCGCCATGAGCTCGCTTGGCGCCAACGCCCCCGCGCCGGCTGCCTCCGCGCCCAATGCCAAGAACCTCCCGCAGCCCCGCCCCTACTTCGTCTCCTACTCGGTCGCCGACGCCGAAAGCGTCAGCCTGTCCGCGCAGTTCGGCGCGCTCTCGGGCGAAAACGAGTCTCATCGCCGCACCGCCGACGTCCAGGTCCGGCTCGGCTCGGAGGCCGAAGACAATACCCACGGCGCCCATCGCAACTCCGGCCTGACCACCATGCCGCTGCCGCTCACCGACGACCGCGAGGCGCTCGCCCGCTCCCTCTGGTTCGCCACCAATCGCGGCTACGGACGCGCCCTCGACAGCTTCCTCCAGGTCAAGACCGAGCAGCAGGTCCGCGCCAAGGAAGAGGATTCCTCCGCCGATTTCTCGAAGGAGAGCCCGCATACCGCGCTCGTCCCCATCGACGCCCGGTTCACCCCAGAGTCGCCCCTGCTGACCAACAAAACCCAATGGCAGGCGCGCCTCCGCGAGCTCTCCGGCCTCTTCCGGCAATTCCCCGACATCTTCTATAACAACGTCGGCCTGCAGGCCTCGAACGAGGTCGACTACTTCGTCGCGTCCGACGGCACCCGTGTCAGCACGCCGAACCACGTCGCCCGCCTCGTCATCGTCGGCCGCACCCGCGCCGCCGACGGCATGGATCTCTACCGCGTCGAGACCTTCGAGTCCGACGAACTCGGCCGCCTGCCCGACCAAAACATCCTCGTCGCAAAGACCCTCGCCATGTGCAAGAACCTCGAGGCTCTCCGCGTCGCCTCGGTCACCGAGCCCTTCAACGGCCCCGCCATCCTCTCCGGCCGCGCCTCCGCCGTCTTCTTCCATGAGGTCCTCGGGCACCGGCTCGAAGGCCAGCGGCAGAAGGGCGACGAAGAAGGCCAGACCTTCACCAAGCTCCTCAACAAGCCCATCCTCCCCACCTTCATGTCCGTCGCCGACGACCCCACCCTCGCCAGCTTCGACGGCATCGCTCTCAGCGGCCACTACGTCTACGACGATGAAGGCCAGAAGGCCCGCCGCGTCGATCTGATCAAGGACGGCGTCCTCGAAACCTTCCTCATGTCGCGCCTGCCCATCGCCAGCTTCTCCGCCTCGAACGGCCACGGCCGCGCCGAATCCGGCCACATGCCCACCGGCCGCCAGGGCAACCTCATCGTCAGCTCGTCCAAAACCGTTCCCGAAGCCGAGCTCCGCGAGATGCTCAAAGCCGAAGCCAAGAAGCAGGGCAAACCCTACGGCCTCTACTTTGAGGACATCTCCTCCGGCTTCGCCGTCACCAGCCGCCGCAGCCCGCAGGCCTTCTCCGTCGTGCCTTTAGTCGTCTACCGCGTCTTCGTCGATGGCCGCCCGGACGAGCTCGTCCGCGGCGTCTCCATCGTCGGCACCCCGCAGGCCGCGCTCAGCCGCATCGTCGCCACCAGCAACAAGCAGGACGTCTTCAACGGCATCTGCGGAGCCGAAAGCGGCAACATCCCTGTCTCCGCCGTAGCCCCCGCCATGCTCGTCTCCGAAATCGAAACCCAGCGCCAGGCCCAGGGCTCCGCGCGCCCCCCCATCGTCCCGCCGCCCACTGAAACCGCCTCAAAATAAGCGCTGCACCGCCGTCATTCTGGACGCAGTCCAGAATTCCCGTATTTCTCCCTTGCCTTCCCTCCCGTGCCCCATGCATCCCGTACGTTGCAATGCGTGGGACGCAAAACCCTCCGCCCCGCCGCCCAACCCGCATGCGAAAACTCCTCTTCCTCACCCTCCTCTTCACCGCCCCTCTCTGCTCCGCGCAGACCTCCCTCCAGCGCCTCTACGTCTTCGGCGATAGCTACTCCGACACCGGACGCGGCTGGATCGACACCAACGGCCCCACCGCCGTCGGCTACCTCGCCCGCGATCTCGGTCTCGACCTTGTCCCCTCTAACGCGGCGCGTCTCGAAAACAAGAGCCTTAACTTCGCCGTCTCTGGAGCCAGCACCGGCGAAAATGTCGGTTTCCCCGTAGAAGGCGGCCTCCTCGCCTTTGGCATGCAGAACCAGGTCTCCGAGTTCGCCACCCTACTCAAAGCGCACCGAACCTCCTTCGACCCAGACACCGCTCTCTTTTTCATTGCCGGCGGCCTCAACGACAGCAAGCTCCCCATCCCACAGGTCGTCAGCGACCTCGAAACCATCGTCGAGCGCCTATATGCCCTCGGCGCCCGCCACTTTCGCATCACCCGCCTGCCGGAAAAGATCCCGGGCTTCGGCCCAAACTCCATCCGGCTCAACCCCGCCATCGCCGGCATCCCCGCAGACATGCACGCCAAACTTCCCGACGCCGACGTCCGCCTCAGCAACTGGGGTCTCTTCTACGATCAGGTGCTCGACCAGCCCACCCAGTACGGCTTCACGGATACCCAGAATGCCTGCGCCGGCCGCTCCATCGCCCACGAGGACACCACACCCTGCGCCTCGCCGCAGACCCATTTCTACTTCCACAAGCTGCACCCCTCAGCCGCCACCTCAAAAATCGTAGGCGACAAGCTCTACGCCGAGCTCAACCCCACCCCTTCCTGACCTACCCCCAGCCGCCGTCATTCTGGCGAAAGCTGGTACTACTGACGGCTCAACTAGAGATCGGTAGCCCAGTCCACAACGTTCAGAAAAGGAGCCAAGTGCTCGAAAGCGCCATCATGGCTCACCAGGATCGCATCTGCCGCCAGAGCGTGCGAGGCAATGAGCAGGTCCATCAACGACAGGCTCTTGCCCATCGCGTGGATTCCCGCCCGGAGCTTGCCGTACGCCTTGGCGGCCGCGGAGTCCCACGGCAGGATCTCGATCGTCGCGAAGAACTCAGCGAAGGCGCTTTGCAGGCGTGCCGCTTCCGGCTTCCTATAAAGTCCAAAACGAATCTCTGCCTCAGTAATGCACGAGATGGCAATGGCGGCTTCACCCTCGGTAGCGAGGTAGGTGCTCCTCACAGCGGGAGAACGGCCGCTCACAAGATAGCTGGCAGTGTTGGTGTCGAGCAGATAAAGCGGCTTTATAGCGCCCTCCACGAATAAGGACGCTCAGGGTTGCGGAAATCTATACGACGGGATGAGTATCTCAACGCGATCGTTCGGAATCACAGAAAATCCCGATCAGGAGGCAACGACAGGTCACGTTCCAGGACGAAATCAGCGGCTCCCGCCTCGTCCAGCTTGGCAAAGACCTCCGCCATGGACACACGCAGTGGCTTCTCCGACAGACTCAGGACGCCGCTCCGCGTATCTCGTTCAATGTAGACCTCGTCTGTGGCAAACCGAAACTCGGCAGGAATGGTAACGTGCTGGCTTCTCCCGCTCATGAACACTCTCGCTTTCGCTCCTTGTGCCATCGATTCTCTCTGCTAGCTATCATGCTACACAGCAAGTACAAGGTCAACCCTCGTGTTTGCTCGCCAAAATGAGACCGGCGTCCTGCCCAAAGTTCGAATGCAGGTAAGTCACTCCAACCGCCTCCAGTAAACTGTTCTCAACCGAGGACTCCCGTCTTGCCCAAGCTGACCGTCGCCGTACCCTTCGCGCTCCTCGCCTGCACCCTCCCCACCTTCGCCCAAAACGGGAGCCAGCCTCCCGCCAAGATCACCGACCCCCTCCTCCAGGCCATGCAGCAGGAGCTCGACCGCGAGCGCAACCTCCTCGCCCTCCCCGGCCTCCAAAAGCCCTACTTCATCGAGTACCGCCTCGACGACTTCAACACCTGGGAGGCCGTCGCCAGCTACGGCGCGCTCGACCGCGAGGAGGCCAGCCACCAGCGCGTCGTCCGCGTCACCGTCCGCGTCGGCGACTATACCTCGGACTCCAGCTCCAGCCGCGGCGAGGGCGCCATCGAGCTTGCCCCCGAAGACAACGACCCCGGCGCCCTCCGCTACGCGCTCTGGACGACCACCGACGAAGCCTACAAAAACGCTCTGCGCGCCTACGCCAACAAGCAGGCGGAGCTCAAGCGCTTCGAGAAGCCGCCCACCGAGAAGGACTTCGCGCCCGCCAAACCGGAGACCGCCATCGAAACCGTCCCCACCCTCGACCTCGACAAAACCGAGTGGAAGCGCCGCATCGTTGACGCCAGTGGAGCCTTTCTCGTCGACCCCGCCCTCAGCAAATGCGCCCCGCACGTCCAGTATTCGGAGGCCAACGTGCGCGGCCTCGTCGTCAACCGCTACCTGGTCAACACCGAGGGCACCGTTCTCCGCCACGGCTACTCCGGCTACAGCGCCAACTACAGCGTCGGCGGCCAGGCCGAGGACGGCATGCGCCTCTCGCGCGACAACGGCTCAACCGCCGAAAAGGCCAGCGAGCTCGAATCCGCCGCCGCCTTCCACCAGCGCGCCGTCAACGACGTAAACAGCTTCGAAGCGCTGCGCAACGCGCCCGTCGCCGACGCGGAAGACTTCCACGGTCCCGTCCTCTTCTCGGGCGACGCCGCCACCGACATCCTCAACCGCCTCTTTGTCCCCAACATCCAGGCCGACCGCCCCGAAATGGGCACCACCGCCCGCACCACCGGAGCCTACCAGTCCAGCTTCCGCGCCCGCGTCCTGCCCGACTTCATGAATGTCGTCGACGACCCGCGCCTCAAAACCTTCGAAGGCAAATCCCTCCTCGGCTCCTACACCATCGACGACGAAGGCACGCCCGCCCAGGCCGTCGACATCGTCGACCACGGCAAGCTGATGAACTATCTCGTCAGCCGCACCCCCATCCGCGACTTTCCCACCTCGAACGGACACGGCCGGGCCGCCCCCGGACAGTCCGCCCGCGCCGTCTCCGGCGTAATCGTGTTCAAGTCCATCACGCCCGTCCCCGCGGCCGAAATGCACGCCCGGCTCGTCGCCATGGCTAAGGAGCAGGGCCGCGACGTCTATGAAGCCGACACCCTCGGCGGCGAACTCGCTCCCCGCGTCCTCTACCGCGTCCATCCGGACGGCTCCCGCCAGCTCATCCGCGGCGCCGTCTTCGACGAGCTCGACAACCGCAGCCTGCGCTCGGACATCGTCGCCGCCGGCAACGACCTGTACGTCCAGAACACCCTTGGCGCCCTCCCCCAGACCACCATCGCCCCCTCTCTCCTCTTCGGCGACATCGGCGTCAAGCGCGCCACCGAGGAGCAGCAAAAGCTCCCTTACTATCCGCCACCCAGCCTACCCTCGGCCAAGCAGACGGCTGGATTTAATTGAGCCGCACCAGCCACGCCTCGGCGTCCGGCAGGTGGATAGCCGCCGCGATACTCTCCGCCATGCCGCGGCGGGGAGTCACCGGGTTGATCCGGACCCAGAAGCCCGTGGGCCCGGCAAACTCGATCACCTTGGCCGTGGGATACCGCCGCAGGAGATCGTTCTTGGTTTGAATGGCTTCCTCCTGCTCGAGAAACGCGCCGACCTGTACGCACCAGCGTCCCTCCGGGTCCGATCCGGGATGGGCAAAGACCTCAATCTTTACCTTGACGACGCCCGCCCGGTAGGCGCCGATCTCCTTGGCTGCGGCGAGCGAAAGATCGAGCGTCCGGCCCTCGACAAAGGGTCCCCGATCGGTGATCTTCGCCACCACGGACTGTTGGGTGGCGAGATTGGTGACCCGCACCGTGGTTCCCATGGGCAACTCCCGGTGCGCCGCGGTCAAGGCGTTCTGGTCGAAGATGCTGCCGTCGGCGGCCTGCCGGTTGTGGTAGGGCGGACCGTACCAGCTTGCCAGTCCGAATTCCACGGAGATTGGCGACCCCAGCAGATCGTCGCTGGGCGCGGCCGCAGCGGGCTCTCTGGCCGAGGCAGCCGGTGCGGGCACACGCTCGACCGGTGCCGGTTGCCGTACGGAGACGGGCGGCAACGGGGGCGCAACCGCTACCTGGGTGCGATGCTGGCATCCCGCCAAAACCAGGCTCGAGAGGCCCAGCACAACAGCCCCCAAGCGTTGCCAGGTCACGAACGGCCAGGCCCCGAACGATGATCCTGGTCGATGCGTTCCGCCAGGCGCTGCAGCTCGAAAGCTGCCCGCTTCAGCGCGGCCGAGCCGTTTCGCCGTACCTCCGGCACCACCTCATCGTTGATATAGGTGATCACGCGCCTAACCTCGTCCTCGGCCTGTTCAGCAACCTGGCGTACCTTGTCGTCCCACGGCTGTTTCGTGTGTTCCTTGGGCATCGGGAGACCTCGCGCTTTGCTGCCGAGCAGCAGCGCTTCGCTCCAGTATGCGCGGTTGCGCTCGCACTCGGCCAGCGGGGAGCCGCAACTGTCCCAATTTAGTAACGGACAAGTTTTGCCGATGAACAAATTGCGACTCAGGGCAGGACCGCCGCGTCCGAAAGACACGCCGTTGGTCGAGCGAAGCGGATATCCGCGGCATACACGGCATGGCACAGAGGAGAGGAGTTCCGTAAGTGAGGGCTAAGTCTTTGAGCAGAGCCTTTTTCGAGTCGTATGGGATCGTTTTGCTGATTGTTTCTACCATGTTTGCCAGCAGCCGGCGGGTGGCGGCGCAGCAGGATCGATCGGAGAACGATCCGGATACTGTCCTAGCCGCTCCGCCAGCGTCATCTCTTCCGGACGCCCCGGAGCCATCCTCGTCGCTGCAGTTGGAGAGCAGCATCACTGGCCAGCGGCGGCCGCCGGCGTCTCCGGTCGCCGCCCGATTTGCCAAGTACATCGAGCCCGGGCAGACGGCCGTGAAGCTGAGCGGCTTCGACAAAGTCCTGCTCGGTGCGCGCCATGTGACAAGCTCGTTTGCGGCTGTGACCTGGGTGGTCTCCGCCGGGTATGAGCAGCTGCTGAACTCCCGGCCGAACTACGGTCAGACGGTCAAGGGATTCGCGCAGCGCGTCGGCGCGGATGCGGCGCGCAACATCTCCGAAGGCGTGTTTTCAGACTCGGTGCTTGCGCCCATCCTGCATGAGGATCCTCGGTATTACAAGCTGGGGCCAGGTCATCCGCTGAATGAGCGCCTGCGGCACGCTCTCCTGCATCCGATCGTCACGCGCACGGATGCCGGAGACCGGACGATCAACTTCGCGCAGATCGGCGGTACCCTGGCCGGCGCGGGGCTTACGGATGCGTACTACCCCACCATGAATCGCACCACCGGCGCGACCTTGATCACCTTCGGAACGTCGATGGGAGGCGGCGCGGTCGGCTATCTGTTCAACGAGTTCTTCTCCATTCACCTGCCCCTCGCACGATAGTCCGCAACGCACCGGCCTCCGCTGCGCCCTGCCTCCGGACAGATTCGAGGTTAACTGTACCGGTTCCATCCGGCTGCTTCGGCGGCGCTTCGCGGCTATCCCCTTTCGGCAAACACCCAGGAGGATTTACCGTTGGATTGCCGATTCTCTCCATTCGCTGTATCCCCCTTTCGTGGGAGCAGGCAGGAGCATACTCTTCGAACTGCGATTCTCTGCACGTCGACTCGCGATCGAAGACCACCCAACGTGCATCAGAATCGCCAGACGACCGGAGATAGCATCAGGCGTCACACGTCCGCTTCGGCGAGACAAACTTCAGGAGAGAAGCCTCATGGCCAGGAAGCCCGCAAAGCTAGTTGAACGTGGTCTCGTACAGGCAGCAAAAATCGGCTGGGGGGTATTCAGCCGCCTCAACAGCATCAGCCCGAACGAGAGCTTCACGCCGAAGTGGAGCGACAAGCCGCTGCTCAAGAGCTACCAGAAGGAGAAGCCGCCGCTCGGCTGGCCGCGCACCACCGACTCACTCTGCCCTAAGTGCGTGCCTGCCATGCGCCAGCAGATCATCGATGGCAAGCTTCCCCACGAGATCCTGCTGAACGAGAAAGTCGGCGAGATCAAGGCGCAGATCATCGAACGCGACGGCCAGATCCTGATGGTGAAGGATTGCCCGATCCACGGCCATTTTGAAGATGTGATGTCGATGGATACGGATTTCTTCAAGCACCTCGAAGAGGTCTTTCCCGGCCGCGACATCCGCGCGCACAACGATGAAACGCTGCACAATCACGGCACCTCGACCGTCACTCACGGCCGCGGCTCGGTGCTGACCATCGACCTGACCAACCGCTGCAACATGATGTGCGATCCGTGTTTCATGGACGCCAACCAGGTCGGCTTCGTCCATGAGCTGACCTGGGACGAGATCAAGACGATGCTCGACAATGCGGTGACCATCAAGCCGCGTCGGCAGATGTCGGTGCAGTTCTCGGGCGGCGAGCCGACGTTGAGCCCGTACTTCCTCGATGCGGTATCGTATGCGCGCGAGGTCGGCTACACCTCTGTGCAGGCCGCGACCAACGGCATCGAGTTCGCCAAGTCCAAGGAGTTCTGCAAGGCCGCAGCGGAAGCCGGTCTGCGCTATGCCTATCTCCAGTTCGACGGCATCGGCAACGCGGCGAACTCGCACCGCAAGGTCGGCAACGCATTCGACGTGAAGCTCCAAGCGATCCACAACCTGCACGAAGCCGGCGTGGACATCGTGCCGGTGACTTGCATCATCAACGGCATCAACAATGAGCAGGTCGGGCGCATCATCGAGTTCGCGCTCGAAAATCCGAAGAAGATCAACTTCCTCTCTTTCCAGCCGGTCAGCTTTACGGGCCGCGACGAAGAGGTCTCGGACGAGCGCCGTCAGGCGCAGCGCTATACGCTGTCGCATCTGGCCCACGATGTCAAAAATCAGACCGGGTTGGGTGAGCCGACACGCGACTGGTTCCCGATCTCCTTCATGTCCACCTTCTCCGACTGGGCCGACCTGGTGCACGGGCCGGACCGCGACTGGGGCCAGCTCTCCTGCGGCTGCCACCCGAACTGCGGCATCTCCATGGCGCTGATGATCGACAAGGAGACCAAGGAAGCGGCTCCCGTAACCGCCTTCATCAACGCCGACCGGCTTGCGAAGGACGTCGCTCGCATCAATGACGCTGCGCGCGGAAAGTGGCTCTCGATCATCGGCGTGACGCTGGCTCTCTTGCGCAACTACACGCCGCAGAACGCTCCGACTCACTTCAAGATCAAGGATCTGCTCGAGAAGTTCGACAAGAGCTTCGGCGCGACCGGCAAGAGCTACGGCAAGGTCACCGCGGACCGCACCATGGAGGACATCAACAAGCGCCGCGGCGATCGTTGGAACTTCCTCTTCATCGCCGGCATGTGGTTCCAGGATCTGTTCAATTACGACTTCCGCCGCACCGAGCAGTGCATCATTCCGTATGCCACGCAAGAGGGCGAGATCAGCTTCTGCGCCTACAACACCGGCGTGGGCTGGCGCAACATCATCGAGAAGATGCACATGACCTCCACCCTCACCAAGTGGTACGAGGAGCACGGCCGGCATGAGATCTTCGCCGGCGGCAAGAAGGTGGCGATGGAGAAGGAAGGCAAGTACGATCTCACCGTCAACGATGAGCACGTAAACGCCGCTGCCAACGACACCTTTGAGAAAAGCGGTATCGCCAAGAACGCACGCGAAGAGAAGATTCGCGCGCGCGACGCTAAGATGAAGCAGGAGGCCGAGAACGCCAAGATGGCCGCGCTCTACCGCAAAGAAGTGTTGGGCGAAAAGGCTCCCGAAGGCGGGTTCGTTCCGCTTGGAGCGATCGGCGGGCTGGGCGGCATCACTCCGGCTCCAATGCGCGAGGTTGAGGTAGTCGACACAATCGCCGAGACAGTCTCGGGCGACTGAACCATCGCCGTTGCAAGGAAAGGCCGCCAGGGATGGCGGCTTTTCTGCGTTTGGCGGGCGCTCATGTCGGCTTCCCTGGTGTGGGCCTTCCTGCCGGCAAATTGCGTTCAGGGACATCTCTCTACCGGGGATGCGCGTCCTTGTTCATAGGAAAAGAGTTCTATGGCAATGTCTGGGATAGAACATAGGGAGGATAGTCCCATTCTTGCGGCAGCGCGGGAGGGGCGGTCCTCTCACGTCCAAACCGGCGTGGGAATCCTGGTGGCGGATCCGACCCACCGCCGGCTGATTGAGGGCGCCGCGATCCAGATCGGGCTATCGACGACGCTCGTCGAACAGCAGGAGTTTGACCCCGGTGCGGTGGGCGGGTTCGAGGTCGTCGTCGCCGACGAGTCACTCGCTTCCCAAATCCGGGTTGCCCTGCTCGAGCGCGAGCGACAGGGCGGCGAGATCAATCCTTCCGTGATCGCTGTGCGTGCCAGCGAGCTCGAAGACGCTGCAAAGGAGCCGAAACCCATCCCATTGAAGCCGGTTGGAGCCGTCCTCGATGGTGTTCTGGTGCTGCCGATGCAGCCTGCGGCTCTGGCCGCGCAGTTGAGCTTGATCCTTTACGCGCATCGCGCCTTTGCCCAGCGCTACAAGTCTGCGTTCGAGGAGTTGCACCTCAATCGCCGTATCTTCCGCTCGGTCACAAGCGGAATCTCTGTCGCGGATGCAACGCAGCCGGATTTGCCGCTTGTGTACGTCAATCCTGCCTTCGAGGTGATGACGGGCTACTGTCTGGAGGAGGTTGAGGGAGAGAACTGCCGTTTTCTGCAAGGTTCGCTGCGCGACCAGCCCGGCGTAACCCTGCTTCGGGAGGCGCTGCGAGACAAGCGTGAAGTGACCGCGATCATGAAGAACTTTCGCAAGGATGGAAGCGCGTTCTGGAATGAGCTTTCCCTGTCTCCAATCCGAAATCGCGACGGGGAGTTGACGCACGTCGTTGGAATACAGACCGACGTGACCGCAAGAGTCGAGTTTGAAGCGGCGCTGCGCGAGAGCGAGAAGCTGGCGGCGGTAGGCCGCCTGGCGTCTTCGATCGCCCATGAAATCAACAATCCGCTCGAGTCGGTCACCAACCTGCTTTATCTGGCGCGCACCGCCGACGACGTAAACGAGACGATGCGCTACCTGGCGATGGCGGACAAAGAGCTGCAGCGCGTCGCGCAGATTACCTCTCAGTCGCTGCGCTTCTATAAGCAGTCCAGCAGACCCCAGGCGATCAGTTGTGTCGAGATGATCAACTCGGTGATGGATTTGTATGAGAGCCGCGCGGACAACTCTCAGGTCAAGATCGAACGCAGAGATCGCTCGCGGGAATCGGTTATCTGTCTCGAGAGCGAGATACGCCAGGTGCTGAACAACCTGGTTCGCAATGCGATCGATGCAATGCACGGCCGGGGCGGACGGCTGCTGATCCGCAGCCGCGACGCGACGGACTGGCGAACGGGCGTGCGCGGAGTCATGATGACCATTGCCGATACGGGCTGCGGCATCAGCGCCAGCACGCGCCACAATCTCTTCAAGCCGTTCTTTACGACCAAAGGCCTGGCCGGCACTGGGCTTGGCCTGTGGGTGTCCGCGGAGATCGTCACGCGTCATCAGGGCCGGCTGAAGCTGCGCAGCAGCCAGCATCCGGAGTCCAGCGGTACGGTGTTCGAGTTATTCCTGCCGCTGCAGGCCGTAGCGTCCTAAGGTCCTATGGGGAGAGCCTGCATGCGCCTCTAGGCAGATACGTGAGTTAGCCGTTACAATCACGGCAAGCCACAAAATTATCTCCCGCACCATTGTTTGATAGCTCACGCGCTCTTCCCTCAAGGAGACTTACGCCTCATGAAACTGACTGCACGAGTACCGGTGACGGCCGGTTTGATGGCAATGCTCTTGACCTCCGCCATCGGGTGCCAGCATCTGGAAGCCAACGACCAGATTAACAAGGGTGTTGCCGCCTTCAAGAACGCCCGGTATGAAGAGGCGGAAGGCCACTTCCAAAAAGCCATCAGCATCGATCCGGACAATCCGAATCCACGGCTGTATCTGGCAACGACGTACGCTTCGCAGGTGGTTCCCAACCTGGACACGCCGGACAACAAGAAGGTCGCGCAGCAGGCTTTGGATGGGTTCCAGGAGGTGCTGCAGAAGGACCCGAACAACGTCAATGCGTTGAAGCAGATCGCCTCCATCGACCGCAACACGGGCCATCCGGAAGAGGCGAAGGACTACGAGAAGAAGGTGATCGCGCTCGACCCGAAGGATGCCGAGGCGCTCTACACCGTGGGCGTGGTGGATTGGCTGCAGGCTTACAAGAACGCCGTGACCACGCTGCAGGGCGAGAACCTGACCGACAAGAGCGACGGCAACTTCAAGCTCTCGAAGGCGGGGTGCGCCAGGTTGACGGCCATGAACGCGCCGCTGGTGAAAGAAGGAGACAGCTATCTGCAGAAGGCGGTCGATGTGAACCCGACGTACGAGGAAGCGATGACCTATCTTTCGCTCATGGCTCGTCGCCGCGCCGACCTCGAGTGCGGAAATCCGGCCGCGGTGAAGGCGGATCTTGAGCAAGCCGACATGTGGGCGCAAAAGTCCATGGGCGCGCGCAAGGAGAACGAGCGGCGCAAGGAAGCCAAGGAACACGGCGTCACGCAGTAAGCGCGTCGGCACGCAGCGGAAGCCTCCCCGGTGCGGGAGGCTTCCGCTTTTGCAGACCGGGTTGGTGGAGAGGCGATGAGACGATACAGCCTGATTCTGGCGATGCTTCTGGCGCGTACCGCGGCACAGAACGCTCCGGCTCCGGCCGCGACCCTGGCTGTGGTGAACCAGAAGCAGCATACGCTGATGCTGGTGGACCCGCACACGTATAAGACGCTCGCCACGGTGCCGGTCGGCGTCAACGGGCATGAAATCGCGGTCTCCCCGGATGGCGGCCTGGCCTATGTGCCGATCTATGGCAACGCCGGCGTGGGGCGTCCGGGAACGGATGGGCACGAGATCGACATCGTCGATGGGAAGACCAAGGCGCTGGTGGGCGCGATCGAGGTTGGACCGGTACGGCCGCACAAGGCGGTTTTCGGGCCGGATGGAATGCTTTACGTCTCGGGCGAGCTGGCGCATGCGATTCTGATCGTCGATGTGCACAAGCGGGCCGTGGTGGGCGAGATTCCGACCGGCGCAAACCAGTCGCACATGTTTTGTTTTTCGCCCGACGGCAGCCGCATCTATACGGCGAATGTGGGCGACGGCAGCGTCAGCGTGCTGGATGTAAAAGCGCGCAAACTGATTACGGTGGTCCCGCTGACTAGGCGGGTGCAGCGAATTGCGGTTTCGCGGGATGGCCGGTGGGTGTTCACCTCGGACTGGGATCAGGCGCGGGTGGCGGTGATCGATACGCGGACCAACACGCTGAGCCGCTGGCTGCCGACGGCCGGAATGCCGTACGTGACGTTCCCGGCACTCGACGGAAAGTCGCTGCTGGTGGCGGAGACGGACCAGGCCGGCGGCACGAAAGGGCTGCTCGAGGTCTTTCAGCTGGCGGACTGGAAGCCGGTCCGCTCGTTCCCGCTGCCTTCTGCGCAGAACGGCGGCTTCCTGGTGGGCGGCGACCGGGTGTACCTGTCGGAGCCGCTGGGCGGCAACATCGAGGTGCTGGACACGAAGTCGTGGAGGATGGAGCAGCCGATCGTGCTGGCGATTGGGGTGGACGGGCTTGGCTGGGTAAACTAGGAACGCCAAGGCGCCCTTGGCTCACTGCCAGGCGACCGTGGTGGTGCCGGTGTGATCGAACTCGACGGTAGGTGTGCCGTCCGGACCGGTGGTGATGGTTGCGGGCTGGCCGTTGACGGTGGCGCTGTGCGGGGTCGAAAAGCGCCAGCGGAGCAGGACGTGGGCCGGCGCTGGCCTGGTGTCGGGGTCGGTGATCTGGAGGGTGTCGGGGCCGGAACCGGCAGGAGAGCGGAGGACGGTGCGGCCTTCAAAGTCGACGATGCTGGTGGCGGTGGGGGCGGCGGGGCCGAGCAGCTCGTAGATGCGGCGGGAATCGAGGGTCTTCACGGTCTGGTTGCCGGATTCGGAGGCCGGGACGAGGGTCATGACGTCCTCAGGAATCCGGGGGAGGATGGCGCCTCGGCGGGTGTAGACGGGGATCTCGTCGGGTTTGGCAGGAGCGACGATGGTTTTGGGGCCGGTGATCTGTTCCCCCGTGAAGAGGTTGAGCCACTCGCCGGCGGGCAGATAGACGGCGCGGCTGGTGTTCTCGTCGAGAACGGGGGCGACGAGGAGGTCGGGCCCGAAGAGATACTCGTCCTTGATGGCGCGGGCGTGCGGGTCGTCCTGGTAGTTGAGGACGAGGGCGCGCAGGATCGGCATGCCGGTTTGCGCAGCCTGCTGGGCGGCGGCGTAGCGGTAGGGGAACAGGGACATGTGCAGGGTGACGAACTTGCGGTAGGTGTCGAGAGCCGGAGTGGTGCCCGGGGGTGAGTTCTTATCGAAGGTCCAGGGGACGATGTTTTTGGAAGACATGACCTCCATCATGGGGGAGAAGGCGGCGAACTCGGTCCAACGCTCGAGGAGGAGGGGGTTGGGGGTATCGGACTGGCCGAGGTAGCCGCCAAGATCGGCTGCCCAGAGCGGCATGCCGGAGAGCCCGGCGGAGATGCCGGCGGTGACGACGGTGGGCAGGCCGTTGTCGATCGAGAAGCTGGCCTCGTTGTCGCCGGCCCAGAGGAAACCAAGATTGTTGGCGCCGGTAGTGACGGAGCGGGCGAAGAGGACGCCGTTGCCGTGAAGGTCTTTCTGGATAAGCTCTTCGACGGCGTTGTTGTAGAGGGTGCCGTAGCGGTTGCGCATCAGGCGCTGGTCGGAGCCGTCGTGGAAGGTGACGGGCTCGGTGCCGTTGTTGCCAAGGAAGGCGCCTTCGGCGTCGTCGTCCTTGAAGCCGTCGGCGCCCGCAATGATGGCTTTCCGAACCTGATTCTGCCACCAGAGCTTCGCGCCGGGGTTGGTGAAGTCGATGAGCGAGCCTTTGCCCTTCCACCAGGTGCCGACCCAGGGGGTGCCGTCCGGGTTCTTGACGAAGTAGCCGTTGAGCGCGGCTTCGTCGTAGTTGGGGGACTTTTCGAGGAGCTTGGACGTTTCTCCGGGCGCGCCGCCAAAGCCGGCTTCACCGGGAGGGTTCGATTTCGAGTCGATCCAGCCGGTATGCCAGAGGACGAGCTTGAAACCGGCCTGGTGGAGATGCTCGATCATCGCCGGCGCGTTGTCGAACTGCTTCGGGTTGAACTCGTAAGAGTTGTAAGCGGTGGTCCAGGGCGAATCGATGAGGATGACGCTGGCGGGCAGGCCGAGGGCGCGGGTCTTGTCGATATCTTCAAGGACCTGGGCCTGGTTCTGGTAAAAGTCGCGGGCCTGCCAGGGAGCGAAGGCCCAGTAGGGCGGCAGCAGGGCGCGGGTTTTGTTGGGGGAGGACTCGGCGGCCTGGCCGGTGAAGTCGCGGAGCATGGCTGGGAAGCGGCCTGGGTCGGCGGGATCGCCGGTGAAGAGCAGGACGCGCAGGCGGTTGGTAACGGCGTCGAGGATGACGTCTTCGCGGTCGCTGGCGTCGAGGTCGAAGGTGGCCTCGCCGGGGGTGTCGAGCCAGAGGCCGTAGCCGGAGGTCGACATATAGAAGGGAACGCACTTATAGGCGGAAGAGCCTTTGCGGCCGCCGTTGTCCATGGAGAGATTGCGGACGATGGAGTGAGCGTGGTTGAGGGTGTCGAAGTGCTCGCCGAGACCGTAGTAGCCGGCGGCGGCATCGGCGATGTGGAGGCGCCAGAAGCCGACGGTCCAGGCGAGCGACGAGAGCTCGTAGACGCCGGGGGCGAGCTGGCGGAGGTGGAGCTTGGCGGTGTCGACGGGCTCGCCGTTGAAGTCGAAGTCGCGGAGCAGCAAGGGGGCCGGGCGGCCGGGGAGGGTGAGGGCAAGCGTGTCGCGGTCGCGGCGGAGGAAGCCGGGAACGGGCGGCTCGTTGCGGGGCGGGGTGGCCTGGCCGCCGGGAGTGGGGGTGATGTCGGCGGATTGCTGGGGTGGAGCGGTCTGGGCTGGAGCGGCTGCCAGTGCGCTTGCGGCAAGCAGGGAGAGCAAGAGAGAGGACACGCGGGGTTTTCGGGTGTGCATGGCTGGCTTATCGTGGTGCGTCGGTCTGCAGCTAGCTTATGGCGGATTGCGGGCAAGTGTCGCAGGGAGGCAAAAAGAAATGCGGGAGTTCTCTCCTCTCTGCCAGCGCTTGAGAGAATGCCCACCGGGGTCGCGAACTGGAGCGATCGATATCCGTTCCAAGGAAACAGTGAACAGGCGCTTGGAGCCCGTTCTACCCCTTCGACCCCGCAAGACCCAGCACAAACCGCCGCGCCGGCTGCTCAAAGAACCGCGTCACGCACAGCGCCAGCAGCAGGATGAACCCGAAAGAGATCCAAGGATCGAAGCGGGCCACATGCAGCTTCTCGGGAAGCTTGTAAAAGTGAATCAGCAGAAACGCATTGAAGTGCAGCAGATACAGTGCAAACGTCGTCTCGCCGAAGAGCACGAGCGGCTTCCACGCCAGCACGGACGCAATCGGGTTCGGCCCGGCCAGGCCCAGAAGCAGCAGTGCGAACAGCGGCAGCAGCAGCGCGCCGTGCACCAGCACATACGGAACCCGGTCCGCCGCAAACGCAAAGAAGAGCGCCAGCCCTGCCAGTGCCAGCGCCGCCGTCACAAACCTTCGCGAAGCCGCCAGATCAAGCCGCGCATGCAGGCGCGCCAGCAGTACGCCAGCGGTAAACGTGCACACATAGGCGGCCGGGTTGTACTTGAGCGCGCGCAGCCAGAACGCATAGGTAAACCGGTTGGCCTGCGCGGGAAGGTGATCCGGGTTGGTTAGAAAATAAACAAGGTGCGGCGTCATGCCGATCAGCCACAGAACTAGGATCGCCAGGCCCAGGCGCAGCGGTGTGCTCAGCCGGGACGCATGCCGGGCGATCGCCGCCAGCAGAAACGGAAACAGCAGATACAGCGTCAACTCTGCCGGCAGCGTCCAGCCCACGGTATTCCAGAAGGTCGCCAGCGCGGGTACCCAGGCCTGCAGAGCCAGCGGGGTTAGCAGCAGCCCTAGAAAAAAGTCATGGTGCGTGTGCGCCTGCCACTCGACTCCCAGAAAGGGGAGCGAGAGCAGCAGCACCAGCAGATACGTCGGGTACACACGCGAGAGCCGGGCCAGATAGAAGCGCCGCTTTTCGAGCCTGGGCCGGTCCGCGTAGTTATACGCCAGCACAAATCCCGAGATCAGGAAAAAGAAGCCGACGAAGACGTACGCATTGCCGATGACCGGGGTCAGGAATGCCGGATGCGGCGGGGTGAAGTGAAAAAACATCACGTTTACCGCCAGAATCGTGCGCAGCCCCGTCAGCGCGGGCAAGGGCGGCTTGCGGGCGGACACAGGGGTCGGGAAGGACGGCAGCGGAGAAGCGGCCGCCGGGGGAGGTTCGAGAACAGAGGTCACTGCAGAATCAGACGTCCGCACACAGGTACCGGTTTCGGCAGCCGCCCGGAAAATTGACACATGTCACACGCTCGATGCGTGCCGAACCAAACCCAGACAAGCCGTCCCCCGGCCCAGCCGTGCTCTCCGCACTTTGTTACCTGACCAGAGCAGCCTGCGCTTCTTTGTTGTCCTTCCTGGAAGGAATATGCGTTTTGCTCGTGTCGGCAACGGCCCCGCAGATGTTGATCAGATCGCCCTACCGTCAGATCCGTTCCCGCTTTTGCAAGCAATCCACGCCTGGGGCAGCTTTGCGCGCTTGCCCCGCCTCCTTCGCCCACGTACCGTCAAGAGCAGCAAGATTCACGCTCCCGTAACTCTCGAAACCCGTCAGCCACGGCACGATCGCCCATCTTCCACAGCAGTTTCCCCACATTTCTCGCACTCCGTCCGCCAATTCCCGCTCAGGATGCGTACCATCTTCGTCAACACAAGATGTTGATGTTTTATACTTGACATACCCTATAGGGGGTACTAACGTTGCGCTTGCAGGTCACCCAAGCAAGCATGCCTAGCGAGATCCGGACAGGATTGTTCTCCTTCAGTCGCGGATTTCTCTCGCTCGCCGGCCCGCATTCCTCAGCCCGGCACCCATTCCGATCCGCATAAGGAGCACCACCGATGAACGAAACCGCCCAGCAGCCTTCCACCGCCGCCTCCCGCACCGCCGCCCCTGCTGCCCGCGGTCTCACCTTTGAGCGCGTCTTCACCACCCCCGGCGTCAGCCCCTACGACCAGGTCGCCTGGGAGCTCCGCGACGCCGTCATCCAGGACTGGAAGGGCAATCTCATCTTCGAGCAGAAGAACGTCGAGTCCCCCGTCGACTGGTCCATGACCGCCACCAACATCGTCGCCTCTAAATACCTGCACGGGTTAGTGGGCACTCCAGACCGCGAGAACGGCGTCCGCGCCCTCATCACCCGCGTCGCCGAGTCCATCCGCGACTGGGGCATGGCCGCCGGCTACTTCGCCTCCGAAGACGACGCCGCCACCTTCTACGCCGAGCTCGCCCATCTGCTGCTGAACCAGAAGGTCGCCTTCAACTCCCCCGTCTGGTTCAACGTCGGTTGCGACCGCCTGGAGCCCAACTCCGACGCCCAGAACTGGCACTGGGACTCTAATACGCGGCAGGTCATCTACTCCACCACCGGCTACTCGAAGCCGCAGTGCAGCGCCTGCTTCATCAACTCCGTCCAGGACTCGCTCGACTCCATCCTCACCCTCGCCAAGACTGAGGGCATGCTCTTCAAGTGGGGTTCGGGCGCCGGCTCCAACCTCAGCACCATCCGCGGCTCCATGGAAACCCTCTCCGGCGGCGGCACCGCCAGCGGCCCGCTGAGCTTCATGCGCGGCTTCGACGCCTTTGCCGGCGTCATCAAGTCCGGCGGCAAGACCCGCCGCGCCGCCAAAATGGTCGTTCTCAACGTCGACCACCCCGACATCGTCGACTTCATCGAGTGCAAATCCAAGGAAGAAGCCAAGGCCTACTCGCTCATCGCCGCCGGCTACGACGGCTCCGGCCCCGACAGCGAGGCGTATTCCTCCATCTTCTTCCAGAACGCCAACAACTCCGTCCGCGTCACCGATGAGTTCATGCAGGCCGTCGAGCGCGACGCCGAGTTCTCCACCCGCACCGTCAAGGAACGCAAGCCCGTCGCCACCTTCCCCGCCCGCGACCTCATGCACACCCTCGCCCAAAACACCTGGGCCTGCGGCGACCCCGGCATGCAGTACGACACCACCATCAACCGCTGGCACACCTCGAAAAACACCGCCCGCATCAACGCCTCGAACCCCTGCTCGGAGTACATGTTCCTCGACGACTCCGCCTGCAACCTCGCCAGCTTCAACCTCCTCAAGTTCGTCTCCCCCGGCGGGCAGTTCGACATCCCCGCCTACCGCCACGCCATCGCCATCGTCACCACCGCCATGGAGATCATCGTCGACTCCGCCGGCTACCCCACCGAGAGGATCGCCAAGAACTCCCACGACTACCGCCCCCTCGGCTTGGGCTACGCCAATCTCGGGGCTTTACTCATGGCCTTCGGCCTGCCCTACGACTCCGACGCCGGACGCGACTTCGCCGGAACCCTTACCGCCATCCTCTGCGGCGACGCCTACCACCAGTCCGCCCTCATCGCCGAGTCCTGCCCCCCGCTCGCCGCCGCCACCGACCTCTGCCAGCGCGCCGCCACCCCCAAAAAAGCCGGCGCCTGCCCCGGCTTCTATGTCAACCGCGAGCCCTTCCTCGACGTCATCCGCATGCACCGGGCCGAAGTCAACAAACTAGGCAGCTCCCGTCATTCCGCCGAACCCTTCCACGTCCCGCAGCTCGACCAGCTCATCGCCGCCAGCCGCGACGCCTGGGACTTGGCCCTCCTCCAGGGCGAGCAATCCGGCTACCGCAACTCCCAGGTCACCGTCCTCGCCCCCACCGGCACCATCGGCTTCATGATGGATTGCGACACCACCGGTGTCGAGCCCGATCTCGCCCTCGTCAAGTACAAGAAACTCGTCGGCGGCGGCATGATCAAGATCGTCAACACCACCGTCCCCTCGGCCCTCATCAAGCTCGGCTACACCGACCAAGAAATGAACGCCATCGTCAGCTACATCGACGCCACCGGCACCATCGAGGGCGCCCCCGGCATCAAGCCCGAGCACCTCGCCTGCTTCGACTGCAGCTTCAAGCCCGCCAAGGGCACCCGCTCCATCCACTACATGGGCCACATCAAAATGATGGCCGCCACCCAGCCCTTCCTCTCCGGAGCCATCTCCAAAACCGTCAACCTCCCCAACGACTGCTCCGTCCAGGACGTCGCCGAGGCCTACATGCAGTCCTGGCGCCTCGGCATCAAGGCCGTCGCCATCTACCGTGACGGCTCCAAGGGCACCCAGCCCCTCAACGTCTCCACCGACGCCGACAAGAAGAAGGACGCCGACGCCAAGAAAGCCGAGAACATGGGAGGCTCCGACGCCGCCCAGCTCGAAATCGCCGAGACCATCGCCGCCGAACGCGCCGCCGCCGCACAAACCCTCACCACCCACCAGGCCACCATCGCCCAGCTCAACCAGCAGGTAGCCGCCCTCACCGCCGCCTCCACCCAGAACGCCGACGCCCTCGACTCGAAGGCCCCACCCCGCGCCGTCCGCCACCGCCTCCCCGCCGAGCGCGCCTCCGTCACCCACAAATTCGCCCTCGGCGGCCATGAAGGCTACATCACCGTCGGCCTCTACCCCAACGGCTCCCCCGGCGAGATCTTCATCCGCATGGCCAAGGAAGGCTCCACCGTCTCCGGCCTCATGGACTCCTTCGCCACCGCCATCTCGCTCGCCCTGCAGCACGGCGTGCCGTTGAAGGTCCTCGCCTCGAAGTTTGCCCACACCCGCTTCGAGCCCTCCGGCTGGACCGGCAACGAGCAGATCGGCTACGCCAAATCCATCATGGATTACATCTTCCGCTGGATGGAGATCCGCTTCCTCTCCGGCACCCAACTCGACCTCTTCGCCGGCCTCACCCCCGGCAACCCGTCCGGCAGCCACTCCATCCCCGTGGTCGGCACCATCGGCAGCGGCCCCGCGCCCACCATCCACCTCAACCCCACCAGCCCGCTCGCCACGGACGTCACCGTCACCACGCCTCCGCAGCAGGTTATGGTTACCACACCGTCTTCCTTCACTTCAGAACAAAATCACGTCATTCTGAGCGGAGCGAAGAACCCCCGTATTTCGTCTTCCTCAGCCCCGCCCGAAACCCCTTTCGGCGATCTCGTCGAAGACCGCACACCTCCTCGCGAGGGCATCGCTCCGGACCTCCAGGCCCGCAGCGGCCTCTCCGAGAACCTGTCTTTCGAAGACCGAGGCATCTACCACGCCGCCGACGCCATGAAGGACCTCTACGACATGGGCGACAGCCCCAGCTGCGCCACCTGCGGAGCCATCATGACCCGCAGCGGCAGCTGCTACCGCTGCATGTCCTGTGGCAACACCAGCGGCTGCAGCTGATGCAAAAGGTATATGAAGCCGTCATCACCCGGTCCTCCACCTACGGCGAAGGATGACGATTTTTGAAAGAGGTATCGCTCAAAAAACTGCTCTAAAAACAGGAGAAGGATGGACACCGTATCAGGGTTTGTTTTGGGCTAAGCCTACACGCTCAAGTTTTTGCTTATACCGTATAAGCATTTGTAAGTTCCCCATCCCTGACCCCAAAGCATAGCCTTGTCTTCAGGAGAAACGGCATGAGGACAACGCAGAGCGCAACCAGGACGGTGGTCATCATCGGGGGCGGAGTCAGTGGAGCGCTTACCGCGTACCACCTGGTTCTGCAACACGCAGACGCACAGGTCATCGTAATCGATCCGCGGCCGGAACTGGGTCTTGGCCTGGCCTATTCCACGCCCAGCCTGCGCCATCTGCTGAACGTTCCGGCCGGCAAGATCAGTGCGCTTCCGGAGGAGCCGAATCACTTCCTGGACTGGCTGCGGCGCAATTTCGATTCCGACGCCACATCCTCCACCTTTGCCCCCCGCGCCGTCTTTGGCCGCTATATTCGTTCGCTGCTGGCAACGGCAAGCGGAATCACCCAGAGACAATCCTCGGTGGTCGGCCTCGAAGTTCGCGGCAATGCGGCTCTGCTCACGCTGGCCGACGGCGACCGGCTGGCAACCGAGTTTGCCGTCCTCGCCACCGGCAACTTCGATCCGGCAGCGTTGCCCGGCATCGAGAGCCAGGCCATCCTCAGCGGAGCCTACTGCCACAATGCGTGGCTGCCGGAGACCTACGCCGGACTCGCGCCGGACGCTCCAGTCACCCTGATCGGCACGGGCCTTACCGCGGTGGACGTCCTGCTCCGCTTGCGGGAGCTCGGCCACTCCGGCACGATTACCGCCGTCTCCCGGCACGGCATCTTTCCCAACCGGCACGCCGAGTACACACCGGCAGAGACCGAGGCAGTTCCGAGCGGCACACCGGCAACCTGTCTCGCGTACCTGCGTGCCGTACGCGCGGCCATCGCCGCCGGCACCGAGTGGCGCGCCGCCATCGACAGCCTGCGCGCGTCCACCAACGATCTCTGGCTCGCGCTTCCGCTTCGTGAGCAGAAGAGATTTCGCCGTCACCTGCAGCGCCGCTGGGATGTCGTTCGCCATCGCATGGCGCCCCCGATCGCAGACCTGATCGAGGCCGAGCTCGCCTCCGGCACGCTGCTGCTGCGCGAAGGTCATCTCCAGGGCGTGACAGCTCAGCCCGGCGGAGCAACCGTACTGCTGCGCACGCCCCACGGCGCGGAAAGTCTTCCTGCCACGCGGGTCATCAACTGTACAGGGCCTGGCATAAACTACCGCAAAGTGAACTCGCCCTTGCTCACCAGCCTGTTTTCGCAGGGTCTTGCGACCGCCGGCCCGCTTGGAGGCGGCCTTGACACGACGCGCTTCGGCGCCCTGCTCTCCCCAGCCGGGCAAGCCTCGGGAGTCTTCTTCACGCTTGGACCCTCCCGGCTCGGAACCTTGCTCGAGTCGATCGCCGTCCCCGAAATCCGGCAGCAGGCCGTCGAGCTCGCCACGCTGCTTGCCGCTCGAGTGCAGGCCGCGCCGGCGGATGCTTCCGTCCTCGCACCCGCCGGCCGCAGCACGGAGCTGACCGTCCCGGCCGCGGCATGAAGGTTGCCGTCCTCGAGCCTCCACCCAGGACCGAGCGTGCAACCATGCCATGGCAAAGCCTTACGATCGCCGGTTGGGCGTCCGTGCTGGGCTTTGTCAGCGGACTGGCCTGTGTCGGGGTGCGTCTCGGCTTCCGGCTCCTGCAGGCCGTGCTCGTTCGCCATGCCGGTCTGCTGCCGCAGGCCGCCGCCCAGCTCACCTCCGCGCATCGGGTGGCCGTGCCGGTGCTTGGCGCGGCGCTGGCGACCCTCATCTTGCTCGGCGCGCGGCGCCGGTCCGGCAGCGCTCCTTTCGCGGAGTACGTCGTAGCGGTCCGGTCCGAGAACGGCCAGATTCCCTTCCCGTCCACCGCGTGGCGCACCTTGTCTTCCGCCTTCTCGGTCGCTACCGGAGCCGCCGTGGGCCGCGAGGGCTCCATGATCCAGTTTGCGACGGCGGTCACTTCCTGGGCCGGCGGGCGCTCCCGCTTCACCCAGGCTTCGCTCTCACGCCAGGTCGCCTTCGGCGCCGCGGCTGCCGTGGCCGCGGCCTACCAGGCTCCGCTCGCGGCAGTTTTCTTCGCGTTTGAAATCGTGCTCGGCAAGTGGTCCTGGACCGATCTTCCCGGCCTGGTCTGCGCGTCCACCGCCGGATGGACGGTAAGCCGGCTGCTGCTCGGTCCCGGACCGCTCTTTCTCATGCCCGGCGCGCTGCCATGGCCGGGCGTGGCCTGGGCGCTCCCGCTGACGCTCCTCCTCGCGGCTCTGGGTCCGGCGTATCAAAAGCTCCTGCACGGAGCCTCCCTGCTGAGGCGCCTGCCTATGCCGCTGATCTGGTCCGGCCTCCTCGTCGGGCTGCTCAGCGTGGCGCAACCCGCCGTCTGGGGCAATGGCGATGCCGCCCTTCTTTCCACCCTGACCGGCAAGCCCACTCTGCTGGCCATGCTCTCGCTGCTTGCCTTTCGCCTCACGGCAACCACGGCCTGCGTCGGCACGGGAACCGTCGGTGGTGTCTTCACGCCAACCCTCTTCACCGGCGCAGCGCTCGGTTTGCTGGCAAGCCATCTGGTCCAGGCCGCGCATCCTCTTCTGCTCACGCTCGTCGGCTTGAGCGTCTTCCTTGCAGCCGTCACGCACGCTCCCTGCATGGCCGGCTTCATGGCTGCGGAGCTGACCGGCCAATGGCATGCGCTCCCGCTACTTGTCTTCCTCAATCTCGTGGCAGTGCCGGTTGCGAAACGGATTTCGCCGCAATCGCTTTACGGTATCGCTACATCGGCTCCTTCCTCAAAAGGAAGGCTGGAAGAAGCTGAGTCACAGCAACAAAGCAGTTTGCGTCAAACACGCCCCTGCTGATCTCTGATTCAATAGTTCCGTGACCCTCATCGCCCAGCACCCTTTCGATTTCGCCTCCATTCCCATCGGCCGAGGTGACCTCTTTCTCATCGCCGGCCCCTGCGTTCTTGAGTCCGAAACCCACGCCCGCAAGCTTGCCGAAGCCATTCTCCGCATCACCTCCGGCCTTCGCCTACCCTGGATCTTCAAAGCCAGCTACGACAAGGCCAACCGCACCAGCATTCGCAGCTTTCGCGGCCCCGGCCTAACCGAGGGCGCGCGCATCCTCCGCACCATCGCCCGCGACCTCCGCGTCCCCGTGCTGACCGATGTGCACACCCCCGAGGACTGTCCCCGGCTCTCGGACGCGCTCGGCGAGGCGGAAGCCGTTCTCCAGATTCCCGCCTTCCTGTGCCGTCAAACCGACCTGCTGATCGCCGCAGCCCAAACCGGCCGCGTCATCAACATCAAGAAGGGCCAGTTTGTCGCTCCGCCGGACATGCGTCACGCCGTCGCCAAGGTGCGCGACTCTGGAAACCAGAGGGTCAGCCTTTGCGAGCGCGGCGCCAGCTTCGGCTACAACAATCTTGTCGTCGACATGCGCGCCCTGCCCATGCTGCGTGCCTTCGCTCCTGTCGTCTTTGACGCGACCCACTCCGTCCAAACCCCTTCCGCGGCCAGCGGCTCCGGAGGACAGGCGGTCAGTGGAGGCCAGCCCGAGTTCATCCCCGTGCTCGCCCGCGCCGCCGTCGCTGCCGGGGTTGACGGCGTCTTTCTCGAGGTCCACGACAATCCTCCGGAGGCCAAATCCGACGGCGCCAATGCCCTCCCGCTCAGCCGCTTGCAGGAAGTGCTCGAGCAGTTGCAGCGCGTCCATGCGGCGGTCGCATGAGGACCTACGCAGGCATGATTGCTAAAAAAAAGCCCCTCGGGTGAGGGGCCAATCTGCCTTGGTTCTCTCTGGTTAGGAGAGCTTGGTGCGAATGCGCTCGTGCCTGCCGGCTGCATCTCGCAAACTTTAGAAGTCTTAGTTCGTCCCTGAAGGAGGAGTCGCAATGCCCGTCGTCTGGGTCGCGCCGCTTTGTGCTCCGGAGTTCATCGTGGCTAGGCTATTGTGCAACACCGTTACCCGTACTCCGTTGATCAGCGGCTTCTCCTCTGCAGTCTCGGTGGTAGATGTCACCCTACCAAGTCCACTCCTATAGATGCGATAAACCGGTACTTGGTGAGCTTCGACCAGATAACGAACGACCGAATCGGCCATCGCCTGCGAGGAAGCGACGCCCGCACGGCTGTAGCCCTGCACCTCAACGATGTAACCCTTCTCCGAAGAGAGATTGGTCGCCACCTCATCCAGGCTCGACTTGCTCCGGGCGTTCAGCGCAGTCCGGCCAGCCACAAAGGGAAGCTCCGTCGCACGCACCTTCTGGTACTGGTCGAGATTTGAGACCGTACCGTTCAGCGCGGCGGTCCTGCCGTTCGCCGCGACTGCCAGCGAATTGGCCCGGTTGGCGCTGTTCGCCGCGTCCGCTGCATGGGCATCCGCGGTACTCGCGGACTCCATGGCCTTGTTGATGCCGGCCGTGGCCCGCGCATCGACGTCACGAATGTCGTTGGCGTTCTTGGCCTGCAACTGATCTAGCTCGTTGGCGCGATCCCGGATGGGCTCTACCTGCCGCTGCACCCACTTCTTGCGGGCCAGCGGATTCATGTGTCCCCAAAAACCCTCCTTCGACTGCTGCTCAAGCGGCTTACCGGTCGCGTAGCTGCCGGAGTTGTCCGGGCTCATGGACGCTTGACCCGCCGTTGAGGTTGCGCTTGGCGGTTGCGAGGAAGGCGCCGTTTGCGCCAAAACAGGGCTAAAGGCGCTCACGCAGAATAAGCTGACCATACCTAAAATCTTCCGGGTTTCCATAGATCGTCTCCCTCTTCCGGCTTTCTTGCCTGCCACGAAAGCTCGGACGGCCGAACGGCTGGGCCATTTGCGGACTTACGTTGCAAGTCTTATGCCAAACTCCACAGTACAGCCAAATCCAATCGTTATAACAAGATAGCGTCCCGGCCGGTAACTCACCAGGTTCTTACGGAGGGTAAAAAAGTCCGGATACTGCGTCCCTCCGTGCCCGGCTGCGTCATCTCTCGGTGCCCAGTTGCTGTGTCTTCAGTGAGTCGTCACGCGGACAATCCGGATCTCCGGCAGCTGCTGGTTCCAGCTCGCGCCGATGTTCTCGAAGATGAGCCGGAACTCCCGTTCTTGTCCAGGCGCCAGCGGAGCCGCGCTCACCGGTTGCGTGTCGACATACGGCTGCCGCGTTCGGATCAACGTCAGCGGCAGCGTCTCGATCTGCGGAGGCATCGATGCATCGCTGGCAAACAGCGCCTGCAGTGTTGCTGCCGTCACCGTCTTCGACCCGTTGTTCCGAATTCGTCCATCGAGAAACGTCGACTTGCCTCCCGAGAGGGACGTCGATTCGCTCATCGCCACCCCGCTGACCGGAAGCGAAGACGCATAGTCATCCAGCGGAAGCACCGCATTCGTGACCGTGGCCGAACGTTGTCTTCCGCTCAGCCACAAAGCCGCAATTACCAGGAGCACCGCCACGCCGGCGATCGCCCAGGGAAGCAAGGACGCCGGCGTCCGCTCCGGCTTGCCCGAACCGAAAAGCTCGCCGCCCAGGCTCGGCGTTGCCTCATCCCTCTTCAACTCCATGCCGCAGAGTTTACCGCAATCTTTCGCCGGATTGTGTGATCAGAGATCCTTGACCGCACAAGCTCACTGAAAACAGAACACGGTTTGTGATATTTTCTCCCAATCGCAAATCCGGCCCGGATCGCGCTCCTCAAAATGGAGAGCTCGACTTCCATCTACGATGTTCCAGCATGTCCTCCCCCGAGAACGACGATGACACGATGCACGACGCAAGCCCCGCGGCCCCAGCTACCCCGGTTCCCGCTTCTTACCTCGCCTTACCTGGCCGCGTACGGTGGACGGAAGCCGCACCTGTGCCGGCGCGGCATTCCGCCCAACCTGCGCGCCCAAAGCGCTCTGTTCCTTGTGCCAAAGGACCAAAAGCAAGGGTTGGCCCGCGCATGGACTTCCCGCCGCGCGAACAGGCTCTACCTGGTCCTTACTCTCACAGCGATCCTGGCTCTCTGCTGGACCGTCTCTTAGCCGTGCGCTGCCGCCCTCCGCTGGACTTCAGCCGAAGTGAGCGCGCTTAGCGGTCTGCCGGTAGTCCGGCCCGATCATCTCGACGGGCATGCACATCTCCTGCAGGCGGCTGCGCATACGCTCGCCGATCCGGTCCCCGAGCGTCTCATTCCGGAGCGCCTCACGCGACTGCTCCATGGCGCTGAGCGCCCGGCCTCCACTCAGCACCGGCTCGCGATTGGCATAGTTGGTGGTGAGGATGGTCGTGAGCCGCTCGTTGTAGCGGGTGTTCAGGATATGAGCGAGCGTGTCGAAGACCCAGTCGCTCGGCTTGGATGCCCCAAGCTCGTCAAGCACCAGCACCTCCGCGCGGAAGATCGGCTCCATGATCTCGTGTTCGGTCGCCGCTACGCTGCGGTTGAAGCTGTTCTGCACCCTTTTGATCAGGTCGTGAAAGTGAAAGAAGATGCCCGCCGCTCCACGCTCCTCGATGAGCGCCTTCAGCACGCCCACCGCGAGGTGCGTCTTGCCCGTTCCGATCGATCCTGTCAGCAGCAGACCCATGCCGTTGGTCTCAAGCGGATAGGAGCGCACAAATTTTTCGGCGGTGTACTTGGCGTTGTTGAGGGTGTAGCCCTGAGTGTCCCGGTCGGCGGTCTCGTAGGTGTCGAGCGTGCTGGCCCGGTAGAGCGGAGGAATGTTGGCCGCGGCCAGCGCGCGTTCTTGTCGGCTCCTGACCCGGCACACGCACGCCCGCGCGGCCCGCGATCCATCCGCACGGTCGACCAGCAGCATTCCCGCGCCGCCACACAGCTCGCATACCTCGTCCATCGCTCCAGTATCTCAGTTCGGAGAGACCTGCTGGACCCTGCTGAATCCGATTGCCGCTTGTGCGAATCAAAGATAAACTGAGGGAAGTGTGTCGCTCTCCGCCTTGCGCGGCAGCGTCCACGCCCAGGCAAGCCGGTAGCGCGACAGGCTCTTCGATGTGACGGTGACCGCACCCGTTCGCAAGCGATCCGCAAGCCGGCCAAGGCCCACAAAGGATACTGAAATGCCGAAAACTGGAGTTCATCCGAATTACAACGACATTACCGTCAAGTGCGCCTGCGGCAACTCGTTCCAGACGCGTTCCACCCACAAGGGCGACATCGTGCTCGAAATCTGCGCCGCCTGCCACCCCTTCTTCACCGGCAAGCAGAAGCTGATCGACACCGCCGGCCGCGTCGACCGCTTCCGCAGGAAGTTCGCGCAGTCGGATGCGTCGAAAGCCGCGGCTGCCGCGAAGTAGGCTGAGGCTAGCTCACCGAGAGGCCTCCGCTGCGGCGGAGGCCTTTTGCTTTTCCGATAGGATTCATCTATGTCGATGGAGGTCTTCCTTTCCAGAGCACGGCAACTGCGGCGGACACGCAGTTTGGTAGAGAGCGAAACCTCCTTTCCATCGGCGACAGCTCTTCTGGCAGTACATTCCGCAATAGCACTCAACGATGCACTTCTATTTGTCTGGAGTGGTAGAACTTGCAAGGGGGAAGACCATCGGATCGCTGTTCGCGCCACTGAGCAACAATGCAAATCCCGTTCACTGGACGCGAGCGGAGTAAAGCATCTGGCGAGTCTGATTGCGAACAAGTCAAGCATTTCGTATGGCTCAGAAGCAGTTTCGCAGGCTAAGGCCACAACTCTGGCTCTCGCTTCCAAACGATTCGAGGCATGGACCCTCATGCATTGTAAGGAGATAGCAGCATGGGAACGGCAACAACCGTTATAAGGCGTCTCACCCCAAGACAAGGTGGCGGCAGAGTCGTGAATGCCATCGCTCAGATGCTGCGTGAGCGACTCACCGTCCCGGAGATTTATCTCAGGCCTCGCTCACCGGCGCTTGCAGGCATAGAAGTTCTGGCCGTAGATCATGCAGGGAGCGGAGACGTACATGGCGTACAGGTCGCCAGTATCCTTGAAAAGCCGAGTGCGGCAGAAATTTCATCGACCTTCGCGAAAGTCAAGAGCTTGCCTTTGCACTACAAATATCTTGCGATCCCGGACTCCTCTTTTGAAATGCCGACGATTTCTGGCGGTTTCCGAGGCAGCCTGGGATTTGATTCAGATGGAATTGGCCGTGTGGGCTTGGTTACTTACCCCCCGGACTTCTTCGACGATGATCCATCTGTTTTCCTGACCGCAACTGCTTCTCTGAGAATCAAGCCGGAAAGATTTTTACTTCGAGGGGAAAAGCTGGCTGCAGTTGAGCGGTTCCTCGCAAGGCGTCAACCGGACATGCGTATCAGAATCTAGCCATGCAAAAACATTGGGACAACCCGCTCCAAAACACCATGCCCGCCGAGGCACGCGTCCCCGCCACGCTCCAGATCGGCAATGTCACGATCGCGCCCGCCACCGTGCTCGCTCCCATGGCCGGCGTCACCGACACCGTCTTCCGCCGCTTCATCAAGAACGCCAGCAAGTTCACCCCCGGTGCAGCCGACACCGACGTCGGCACAACTACCTCGAACCGGCAGTCCGGCTGCGGCCTCATCATGACCGAGTTCACCTCCGCCGACGGCCTCTCCCGCATGCGCGAGACCAAACGCAAGCGCTACCTCACCTACTACGACGACGAGCACCCCATCTCCGCGCAGATCTTCGGCTCGAACCCCGACACGCTCGCCGAAAGCGCCCGCATCTGCCAGGACGCCGGCTTCGACCTCGTCGACCTGAACCTCGGCTGCCCCGCCAAGCGCGTCGTCAGCTGCAACGGAGGCTCCGGCCTGCTGCGCGACCTCCCGCTCATCGAGGTCATCTTCAAGCGCGTCCGCGCCGCCCTCTCCATTCCTTTCACGGTCAAGTTCCGCATGGGCTGGAACGACTCGAACATCGTTTGCGTGGAACTTGCACGCATGGCGGAAGACTGCGGCCTGAACGCCGTCGCCCTCCACGCCCGCACCCGTGAGGACGGCTACTCCGGCCAGGCGCGCTGGCGGTACATCGCCGCCGTAAAAGACGCCGTGCGCATCCCCGTCATCGGCAACGGCGACATCCTGACCCCGGAAGACGCCGTGACCATGGTCGCCCAAACCGGTTGTGACGCCGTCATGATCGGCCGCGCCGCCCCCGCCAACCCTTGGATTTTCCGCCAGATCGCCCAGTACACCGCCTCCGGTCGCTATGACCGCGCCACGGACGAGGACCGTTATCGGATGATTAAGGCCTACTTCGGCATGCTGTTACATGAGTTGCAAGAGCACCCGATCATCTCCGGCCTCCCCGGGTTCGAGCTGACCGACGAAGAAAAGCGCCTGCAACGAAACCGTGAGTCCGCCCAGCGCGAAACCATCGGCAAGATGAAGCAATTCGCCAGTTGGTTTACGCATGGCATCCCGGGAGGGGCGACGTTGCGCCGGCAAATCTTCGAGTCCAGGGACGGCAACTCCGTGCTGGCCGCGGTGGAGTGCTTCTTTGCCGCCCGGAACGAATCTTCGGATCAGGAACCGGAGCTGGTAGCCGCTTCCAGTTATCCTTTCCGCAACTGACGTCGCCACCCCGGCAGTCAGGTTGCGCGAGGAGATGCAAGGCCCAGCCCGCTATGCCGTGCATCTCCTCCAGCGTTGCTTATTTCTTGCCTTTACCGGCCGATTTGCCAGCCGTCTTCTTTGCAGAGGACTTTACGGGAGGCTTCTCTTCGTCTTCATCCTCATCGTCGTCTTCCTCTTCGTCATCCCCGATCGCTTCCTTATTCACGCTCTCGGAAACCTGCGTCAGCTTCTGGTCGGTCGCCTTCTCTTCTTCGAGCGTCTGGTTCAACAACTGCGCAATTTGCTCTTGACCCATGGCTTTGGCCAGCGCGGCCACCGTGCCGTACGCCGCAATCTCGTAGTGCTCCATGCGCTGTCCGCAGGCGATCAGCGCCGCGTCCAGAATCGGCCCCTTCTCGATCTCTTCCAGGGCCTCGGACGTCTCTTCCACCAGACCCTTCATCGCCTCGCAGGTCTTGCCGGACGAGCGCTTCTCCAGAAGCTCGAACACCTGGTCCAGCCGCTCGACCTGGCCCTTGGTCTCTTCCAGATGCGTCTGCAGCGCCTCTTTCAACTGCGGGGACGAGACGGCCTTGGCTAGCTTTGGGTAAGCCCGGATAGCCTGCTTTTCCGCCGAATAGATGTCTTTCAGTTCATCGACAAAGAAATCCTGTGCTGTCTTGATCGCCATGCTGCCTCTACGTTCCGCTCCGCTCTCGGAGCTCAATGAAATTGAGTTACGAGCGGTTAGGATGCAAAGGCAGCAACGGCGGGTCTCTTCCCGGCCAAGTCTTTTACATGATGCGGAAGCGCTCCCGCAGCAGACGCTGGAAACGCGGCCGCCAGATGATCTCGTAAGCCAGTTCCTTGTCCGGAAACATCGCCAGCGCGGCTTTTTTCGCATCCGCAATCATCTGCGACGCCTCGTCGATGGTCAGCGATCCATCCTGCGCGATCACCTGCATGACCATGTTCATCATCATCTGCATGCGCCGGATCAGCTTCTGCTCCTGCACAGCATCGTGAGCATTCGTCTCAGGTAGGTTTGTGCCGGTCGTCTCTGCCATGCGCTCCTCCAGTTGGTAAAACCTGATTATCGTAGTTTGACTTTCAAAAACGAAGGAGAGATTCATGCTCGGTTCATATAGGCGCTTCGTCTTCTGATCTCGCCATGCCGGTGATCTCATGCAGCAGATTGTCCCAGCGTCGGCCATACTCGTCCCATCCGCCCACCGAACCGACCCGCACCCGCGCTGCCGCCGCCATGCGCGCGCGCAACTCCTCGTCATCGGCCAGCTCCTGCATCCGGGACGCAAGCGCCTCTCTGTCCCGGTCGCCCACGATGAATCCTTCCACCCCATCGCTAAACAGATCCTCGGCGCCGGTCGCCATGGTCGCAATCACGGGGCACTCACAGGCCATGGCCTGCGCCTGCACCAGCGCCAATCCCTCCTCAACCGACGGCAGCACCAGACAGTGGCTGCGGCTCATCCGTTCGGCCAGCTCCGCCTGCGGGATCGCCCCGGTAAAGGTTACCTGCCCGGTCGGCAGACGCGGCAGCAGCTCCTTCATGTGCGCCTGCACAAAGCCGGCCACGGTCAGGTGCTTGCGCGGATGACGCACGCGCGCGAAGGCTTCGAGCAGATACGGCACGCCCTTGCGCAGGCTGACCTGCCCCGCAAACAGCACCTCGAAGGTGTCCCGGGCCGGCTCGGCCAGCTTCTGGAAGCGATCCAGCCGCACCCCGTACGGGATCACCGCGACCTTCTCCGGCGCGACGCCCATCTCCAGAAACGAACTCCGCGCCACGCTCGATGGAACCGTGATCCGGTCGGCCGCCGCGTAGCAGGCCTCCTCGCGCTCAGTCACATAGGGCGTCGGCACCGGCAGCGGCAGCCCCCAGCGCGCGAACTCCTCCCGCAGCGTCCGATCCATGAATCGCTGATGGGTCGAGCCCCGGTCACACACATACTTGCCGCCGCGCCGCTGCACCTTCTGCCCGGTCAGCAGTCCCGCGCCCGAGATGCCGATGAACGCGTCGCATCGCGGAACCACCAGCCGCGTCCATGCATCGAAGGCCAACGGATTGATCCGCTTCATCGCACGCGAGATCGCCGGCGGGTAGAAGCTTTGCAGGTCCAGCAGGTAGTCCGGCAGATGCACCCAGGGAAAGGTCCCGACCAGCGCGCGCGGTAGCCCCTCCCGCTTCAGCCGCGCCCAAGGCCAGGTCGAGTAGATCCTGCGCAGGTGTCCCCGGCGATGCAACTGGTGCGCCAGCTCAAAGTGGTGAAACGTCCCCAGGACGGCTTGGACGACTTGCATGACGTATGCGCTCCATCCTATCAGTCAGGCGGCGCGCCTCAGTCAGGCGCGTCCAGGCCTCCCGGTACGACTCCGTCCGCGATGCTTCCGTCCGGTCTCAACAGATAGGTTGCCAACCCGAACTCATCCGTACGCGCCAGCTTCGTGCCGCGCGCCGCCAGCCGGTCGATGACCTCGCGGCGCGGATGCCCGAATGTATTGTGCAGGCCCACGCTCACCACCGCTTCTTTCGGTGCAGCCGCCTCCAGAAACTCCTCTGTGGACGACGTTCGGCTGCCATGATGGCCTACCTTGAGCAACGTTACCGGGTGCACCCAGCCGTCCGCCAGCATCGCCGCCTCGCTCGGCTTCTCGGCATCGCCTTCGAGCAGCACCGAGGCCCTGCCGTAATCCATCCGCAGCACGACCGAATCATCATTCTTCGGCGCACCCGGATTGCGGTAGCTTACGGCCGGCGACAGCACCGAGATGCCCACCGGCCCCCAGGGCATCCGGTCCCCGGCATGCACATGCCGCACCGCAATCCCCAGCCGGTGCGCCTGCGCAAGCAGTGCGTTGTAGAGCGGCGAGCGCGGATCGATCCCCACCCACAGCTCGCGCGGACGCAGATCGGCCAGCACCGCCGGCATGCCGCCCATGTGGTCGGTATGCGCATGCGTCAGCACCACGACATCCAGCCGCCGCGTCCGCCGCGACCAGAGGTACGGCGCAACCACTTCCTCGCCCACATCGAAGCTCGCCACCACCTCGCCGGACCCATACACCCCCGCGCCGTGATGACCGATCGGCCCGCCGGCATCGACCAGCATCGACCGCCCGTCGGGGTTCACCACCAACAGACTGTCGCCTTGGCCGACATCGATCGCAGAAACCTCGAGCGTACCGGGGGTCCGCACCATCGGCTCCGGCCACAGCACCAGCGCAGCCAGCGCCGGCAGCGCCAAAGCTGCCGCGGCCGCGCCCCAACCCGACCGGCGCACCGCCCAGCAGCACCCGGCCCAGCCCACAAGCGCCAGACCCGCCACCCACCACACCGGCCCCGGCACCCGCACATCGGCAGCCGTCAGATGGCTGATCCGGCCGATCGTCCACGTAATCCCATGCAGCAACCCGGCCGTCGCCACGCCCGGGAACACCGCCAGCCACGGATTCACCAGTGAGCACGCGAACGTCGTCACCGCGCTCCCGGCCAGCAGCCCCACCACCGGCAGAGCCACCATGTTCGCCGGCAGCCCGAAGACGGCCGCGCGATGGAAGTAGGTCGCCATCGGCAGCACCATCACCAGCTCGACCACCACCCCCACCATGGCCAGCTCCAACGCCCAGAACAGCACACCCAAGGTCACCGCCGGAAGCTTCTTCGCCCAGTTGCCGAGCAGCGCCGCCAACGCCTCGCCCCAGACCTCCAGCATCAAGACAAACTGCGCCTCGCGCGGCTCGCCTCGAACCCCGCCTTCCCGGAACGCCTCGCGCGTCCACCGCCCATAGCGCAAAAAGCTCCGCTGCGTGAGGGGAACGGCAATTCCCGCGATGGCCACGATGACCAGCACCGTCATCTGGAAGCTCGCCTCGAACAGGCTCTTGGGCGACCACACCAGCAATGCCAGCACCGCCGCCCCTAGCGCATTCACGCTGTCGCGGTCGCGCGAGAGCAGCCGGGCCAACAGATACACGGAGGTCATCACCAGCGCGCGCTGCGCCGGCTGCCCAAACCCAGTCAGCGCCGCATACGCTGCGGCTGTGGCCAGGGTCAGCAGCGTGGCCAGCCACGCCGGGGTGCGCAGCCGCCGCAGCAGCCAGAACAACGCTCCCGCTAGCAGCGCCAGGTGCAGCCCCGAGACCACGAAGAGGTGAAACGTACCGGTCCGCTCAAAGCCGGCACGCAGCCCATGCGTCAATCCCGCGCGATCCCCGAACAGCATCGCATCCAGCATCAGCGCATCCGTCTCCGTCAGCCGCAAGCCACGCGGCACACGGCGATTCGCCGACGACTCGGCAAACCCATTCAGCCGTCCGGACGCCCAGGCCTGCGCCGCTCGCAAGCGGCACGGCCAGGTTTTCTCCCCCGCCCCAACATTGGTCATCTGCGCGCCGCCAACGCTGGCCTGCGCGGCGATCCCCTGCTGCAGCAGGTAATCCGCGTACTGGAAAGCTCCCGGGTCGCGGTAGCGCACCGGAAGCTTCATCCGCAGCGGCATCTCGAGCTCGTCGCCGCAACGCGGCTCGAAGCGCGCCGCCTCGGCCTCATACACCGAGACGCGCACCCCGCCGCTGGCCGGAACCATCGCCGCCGTATCCGGGGTCACCTCCTCGACCGCATCGACCGCCAGGTCGACCGAAAGCCGCCGGCCGCCGGACTCCGGCACCTCCTCGACCGCCTCCCACGGCGGCACCGCATCCGCGTCGGTCGACTCCGTCAGCGTCGGCATCTCCCGTACCCGCACCACCCGCCCGCGCACGCCGCGGCTCAGGTTATCCGCGTAACCCATGAGTTGCAGAGGGATCACCGGCCCGGGCTGCCACTCCGCCGCAGCCAGACCCAGCACCACCCAAAGCGCGGCCACGGGGACCACCGCCGCACGCTCCTTGCCCAGCAAGCTTCCGCAAGCCAGTAGACTCAGCAAAACCAGCGCTCCCAGCAGAACCGGCGCCGGAAGCCACACATACCGCGCAGCCTCCAAGCGAGCCAACAAGATGCCGCCGGCAAAGCAGAGGGCCGCCGCCGCCAGAGGCGCTCGTCGAAAGCTCATCGGTTCTACTGCCGGCCTGGCGTGCATAGGGTCGTTCCGCTCTGAGGGACCGCAACGCTTCCCTTCTACACCATCAGCGCCGAATCAGAAATACAACTGTCTCCAGATGGAACGTCTGCGGAAACAAGTCGACCATGTGCACGGACGCGATGCGGTACACCGCCCGGGTCAGCACGGCCAAGTCGCGCGCCAGCGTCACCGGGTCGCAGGAGACGTACACGACTCGCTCCGCACCCACCCGCGCCAGCGCCGCCGCACCCTCCGCGCCCAGCCCGGCCCGCGGCGGGTCGAGCACCACCAGATCCGGCCGCTCGCGCTGGGTCGTCTGCGCCTGCAGAAACTCGAGCACCGGCATCCGAACCGCGGTAAACCCCGGCTGAGCCTTCGCGCCCCGCGCCGCTGCCGCCAGATCCCGCGAAGCCGCCTCGCCAGACTCCACCGCGATCACCTGCGCGCACCGCGCCGCCAGCGCCCGCGAAAACAGCCCCACCCCGGCAAAGAGATCCCATGCGAGCCCACCGGACGCTTGTGCGCAGACCAACTCGAGCAGCGTGTCCAACAGAAAGCGATTGACCTGGAAGAACGCTCCGCGGCTGACCCAATAGGAACGGCCGCCGCACGCATAGTGCAGCCCCGCCGAGCCCCACGCGGCTCCCTTCCAGCCGCGCCGCGCGCGACGGCTCAGCTCCGGATGAAGCTCTGCCCCTGCCCCGGCAAGCTCCGGCACCCGCTCCCGCAGGCGCTCGCACAGACGTGCAAATCGGTCCGCCGACAGCCGCGCCGGCTCCGCATCGCGCACATAAAACAGGGCCTGCAGCCTCGATTCATCGCCCGTGCAGAACCACTCGACCTCGGCCGTCGAAGCCAGCCAGCGCGCCATCTGCGGATCCTCGCGGCCCAGCCGCAGCAGAGCCTCCGCCGCCCGCCACAGCAGCGGAGCCGCAATGGGACACATGGCAATCGGCAGAAACTCGTTCGACTCCGGCCGGCTATACCCGACGCGGAAACCTCGCTCCGCTCCGGCTTCCTCCGGCTCCACGCGCAGCCGGATGCGGTTCCGGTAGCCCCACTCCGCAGCCGTCCGGGTCTCGATCGCCGGCACCTCTTGCAGGCCCGCATCCGCCAGCAGGCGTCTCAGGATCTCCGCCTTCCAGCCCGCCTGCACGTCAGAACGGCCCTGCTGGTAATGGCAGCCTCCGCAGCGGCTGAAGTGCACGCATCCAGGGACTACCCGCTCCGGCGAGGGTTCCAGAATCGCCGGCTCAGGGCCGCTCCTATCGACCAGCTCTCCCGGCAAAACGAACGGCAGACTGCCACCCTCCGTGCACTGGAACGCTCCTCCATACACCGGCTCGGCGACCCGGCTGGGGAGGGCGTGGAACGGGTCGGAGGCGCTGACAGGCATCATGGAGGGTTGATCCTCCATCTTACTGACTACGGATGCGGCAGGAGAGCAAGCCGGGCTCCATACGCTATCGCCGGCGCAACTTTCCTGTCAGCCTCGCGTTTATAAAAGTGTAGTAAAACCGCGGCGGGCAAACGGACGGACGCCAGCGGAGGATGTTGGCTCCAGTTCCGAGGAGATCCTATGAAGGTCATCAAACATTTCGCTTTGCTCAGCATTCTCTTAGGTATTTTGTTTGTTCCTGCCATCGTTCCCGCGGCCCATGCACAGGTATCTGTCGGCGTCGGCGTCGGCGTCCCGTACGGCGGCTACACTTACGGACCGCCAGCCTGTGAATATGGCTACTACGGCTATGCTCCTTATGCGTGCGCACCGTACGGCTACTATGGCCCGAATTACTTTGTCGGCGGCCTCTTTATCGGGGCCGGTCCCTGGTTCCGCGGCGGATATGGCTTCCGCGGCGGCTATGGCTACGGATACCGCGGCGGATACGGCTATGGATACCGCGGCGGATACGCCGGAGGATTTCGTGGCGGTGAAGGATTCCACGGCGGTGAAGGGTTCCACGCAGGAGGAAGCTTTGGCGGCGGATTTCACGGCGGCGGCGGATTCCATGGCGGCGGTGGGTTTCACGGCGGCGGGCGGCGCTAAAAGGTAAGCTGCCCATGATGTCAAACCCCTGACACCAAAGGGCTGACGAGCTCTCTCGTCAGCCCTTTCACCTTCAGCCATGCGTCATATAGAACAGGCTCAAGCGCGGCAACCCTCTAGCCTCCAGCAAACGCTTTTGTAAAAACTGCTGCTGTACCTGCCGGATTTGCATGGCCTGCATCTTTCCCCGGTACGGCGCCAGCTCCCGTGCTGCCTGCTCCCGCAACGCCGTCAACTGCTCCTCCGGAGCCGAGGCCAGCAGCCCGGCCAGCAGCTTTTCCTCAAGCACCGTCAGCGTCCTGTCCAACTCTTCCAGCCGCTGCTCATAATCCGCTTCCGCAAGCTCGCGCAGCCGCTGCGCAATCTCCGGGTGCAGGCCTGTCGCCTCGATCGCCTCAGCCTTTCCTTCCAGAAAGCTGCGAATCCTCTCCGCTTCAAACCCGCTCTCCCGCGTCTCCAGCGCGACCCCAGTCGTTGCTTCGGCCGCCGCGGCCGCCGCCCGCATCACGCTCGCGGCCGCCCATGCCAGACCGTTGATCCGGCGCACCCGCTTGCCGCCGGCTGCCGCCCGCAATCGCTGCGCCTCGTGCTTGTCGAAGGCTTCGTCGATCCCGCGCAGCACCACCTCGAGCGGCACGCCGGCCTCTCGCCACGTTTCAATCAGCGCCCAATCGAGCGTGGACAGCATCAGCAGCGACCCGCGCCGCCGCTGGAATCGCTCCTCGATCTCCGTAAAATAAGCGAAATAGTTCAGCACGTTTTTCGCGGACGCCCTAGGTCCGGCGCCGATGCTTCACCTGCCGCTCCAGGTTCCGCTCAAACACGATCCTCAATCCGGTCAACGTCAGCTTCTCATCCACTACACGGATGAACCTCGATCCGCCCGCGATCAGATGCGCCAGCCCGCCGGTCGCAATCACCTGCACTGCGCTCTTCGGCTCGGCCTCTCCCGTCAGCTTCTCGAGCATCCGCTCCAAAATCCCGTCCACCAGCCCAATGTATCCGTAGTACAAGCCAATCTGCAGGTTGTCGACCGTTCCCGTGCCGATCACCTTGGCCGGCTTGCGAATCTCGATCCGCGGCAGCCGCGCCGCCCGCCGAAACAGCGCCTCGGACGCAATGCCGAGCCCCGGCGCAATCGCCCCGCCCACAAATTCGCCGCGCACCGACACCACGTCGAAGGTCGTCGCCGTCCCCATATCCACAATGATGCATGCGCCCTGGAAGCGCTCAAATGCCGCCACGCAGTTCACGATCCGGTCCGCGCCCACCTCCGCGGGATTGTCCGTCAGCACCGGCATCCCGGTCTTCACGCCCGGCTCAATGAAGAGCGGCTTGATCTTGAAGAACACCTCGCACAGCTGCCGCAGCATCGCATCCAGCGGAGGCACGACGGACGAAATGGCCACCCCGGTGATCTCCGCCACCGAAACTCCAGTCGCGCTGAACAAGCTTCGCAACGTCACTCCCAGCTCGTCCGCCGTCTGCGACTCCGGCGTCGTAATCCTCCACTGCGCCACCAGCTCCGGCGCAAACCGAGCCGTGCGTGGCTCAGCCCCCGCTCCAACCTGCCGAAACAGCCCCAGCACAGTGTTCGAGTTCCCCACATCCATCGCAAACAGCATTCCCACCCACGCTCCTAAAAAGGACGAACCCCGCCGGACAGCACCGTGCGCACACTGCCCTCCGCGTCCCTGACTTTGAGAAACCCGCGCGCGTCCAGCCCGCAGGTCCAGCCAGTATAGCCGCCCTGCTCGTCCACCCTCACATGCTTGCCGCGCACCCAGGATGACGCCGCCGCAAACCGCTCCAGCAATCCCGCCGCCCCCTCATCCAAGCGTCGCAGCTCCGCGTCCAGTTCCCGCAGGATCGCCCCTAGAAGCTCCTCCCGCGCGAAAAGCCTTCCGCTCTCCAAACGAAGAGACGTTGCCACCTCGCGCAGCTCCACCGGAAACTCCGCCTGCCCCACATTCACGCCGATCCCCACCACCGCATACCGCAGCCCCGCAACCCCGCCCGGCCGCATCTCCGACACCGACTCCACCAGGATCCCTCCCGCCTTGCGCGCCCCGAACATCAGGTCATTCGGCCAGCGCAGATCGAGGGCACTGTCCGCGACCTCGGCCACCGCCGTCTGCACCGCCAGGCCCGTTGCCAGGGCAATCCATGGAGCCTCGCTCAACGGCATCTGCGGCGCCGCCAGCGCACTCACATACAGCCCATCGCCCGCGGCCGAGTGCCACCGGTGCCCTCCACGCCCGCGCCCGGCCGTCTGCTCATCCGCCACCCATACACCCGCCCGCGCGCCGGCCAGCGCCGCCTCGAGCGCCACCTGGTTCGTCGAGCCGGCCGTCCGCAGATGCGTCAGGCAGCCTGCAAACCGCGTCCCAGCCAGCCCTCGCTCCACCGCCCGCAGATCGAACTCAGCCGGCACCGCGCAACTGCTCGGTCCTCCGTTCATACCGGAAGTTTACGCTTTCTTCGCAGCCCTTCAGTCGAGAGCCAGACCGCGTTCGCCGACGCTGATTTTCCACGGGACAGCCGATCTGCCTCGTTTACCGCATCCAATTCTTAGGTTATCTAAAACGCGATGCCGCTCCACGTGCAACTCGGCTTCTTGCTCCTGCTTGCGATCCCGATCGCCTGCGCCTCCTGGACCGTCACGCACGAAGAAGTCTTCCGCGAGCCGCGCGAGTTCTGCCAAAAACAATCGCAAAGCTGCAAGTCTCTCCCGCAACGGAAATTCTTCTATCTCTTCACCTGCGAGTACTGCTTCTCGCACTACGTCACCCTCTTTTTTCTCGTCATTACCCGCTTCCAGATGCTCTTTACCGGCTGGCGAGGCTACCTGATCGCCTGGTTCGCGCTGGTCTGGATGGCGAACGTATACATGAGCATCTTCAATCGGCTGCGCCTGGAGATCAAGCACGAAAACGTCGTCATCGCCGCCGAACAAGCTATCCAGAGAAAGGTGGAGGACGAAGTCACGGAGCCAGAAACCCCGGCGCGCGTCCGGGCCATCTCAGCTAGCCAGAGGTGATCGATGGAAGACAATAAGCCGGCCCATCAAGATGAACCGCGCGGCTTCGGCACACACACCCGTGGGCTTGCCGGGGAGTATGCGCATGAGCAAGGCTGGGGTCTTGAAGAAGACCAACGCACCAAGCTCCCCGACACTCCGCAGGACACCGATGGCGGCACCGACTATGAGTACGGCGCACGCGACTTCGGCGACGAGCCTATCCACGCCGCCCGTGTGCTGGAAGCTACCGGCCAGGCCCTTGCCGCGCCCGACGCAGCCGTACCCCAGAAGGAGAGCGGCAAACAGCAAGGCGATCCGTTGGATCCTGATCCAGACACGCTCACTCCCAGCCCCGACCCACTGCCCGCTCCCGACAACAACCGCCACCCACACTCGCCAGTGGCGCCTTGAGACAGCAGAGACTCACCTGACGAATAAAAAATCACGTCATCCTGAGCAAAGCGAAGGACCTCTGTCTCGGTTTGCGGCTGCTCAACTCTAAGCAGCTTGCGCCTACGCTTCCAACTCCGCCAAAGCCACACGCGCCTTCTCATACAGCAGCCCCGTCTCCGCCGCCTGCTTCTTCAAGCCCTCGACAATATGTGCCGGAGCCTTGGCCATAAATGCCTCGTTGCCTAGCTGCCTTTGCGAAGCCGTGAGGCCTTTCTCCAGCTTTGCCAGTTCCTTCGTCAACCGCTCCCGTTCCGCTGGCACATCCACCACCCGCTCATACACCACCCGCACGTCAAAACTGGCTGTACTCTTCGACCCACTTCCGGACAGCGGCTCCGCCGCCACCGCCACCGACGAAATCCGCGCCATCTTTGCCAGCAGATCGGCGTTCGCCGTCGCCAGTTCCACGACCTTCGGCTCGCCCGACAACAGTACCGGTGCAGCTTCCTTCTCCGGCACGCCCATCTCCTTCCGGAGCGCACGAACGCTGACGATCAACTCCTGCAAGGACGCCATCTCTCGCTCAGCATCTGTGTCAGTTGGATAGTCGCTTGCCTGCGGGTACCGGGTCAATGCAATCGACTTCGTCTCAAGTCCAGCTCCACTCAACTCCCTCATAAGCGGCATTGAACCCCATAGCTCCTCGGTGAGGAACGGCATGAACGGACTCAGCAGCCGCAAGGCAGTTTCAAACACGATCATTAAAGAACCAAGCGAGACCATGTATGCAGGCTCAAGCTGCCGATCCTCTGAAACATCGAGCCGCATCTTAATCATTTCGAGATACCAGTCGCAGAACTCGCCCCAGAAGAACTGATAAAGCGCGTTCGCAGCTTCATCAAAGCGGTAGTTCGCCAGTGATCTCTGAATTGCCACACACACGCCATGAAGCCTGGAGAAAATCCATCGTGTCTCAAGGGGAGCATCCGTGAGCGAGTTCATCTTCCTGCTTCGACCTTGAAAGACTCCCATTCCAGGGCTTCGCTGGAACTGCATCAAAACGAATCGAGCCGCATTCCAGATCTTGTTCGCGAACGCCCGGTACCCCTCCGTCCGAGCCTCTGAAAACGCAATATCCGTCCCCGGACTGGCCATGCTCGCGAGCGTAAACCGCACCGCATCGGTTCCAAACCGTTCAATAATGCCGATCGGGTCGATCACGTTGCCCTTGGTCTTCGACATCTTCTGCCGGTCCGCATCCCGCACCAGCGCGTGAATGTAGACCTCGCGGAACGGCACGGCCTCGGCCAGCGTCCGCGCGCTTCCGTCCGGCATCGGCACATCCAGCATGAAGTGCGTCCCCAGCATGATCATCCGCGCCACCCAGAAAAACAGGATGTCGAAGCCCGTCACCAGCACATCCGTCGGATAGAACGCCCGCATGTCCGCCGTCGGCTTGCCTTCCGGCTCCGGCCACCCGAACACGGTAAATGGCAACAGCCCGCTTGAAAACCACGTATCGAGGACGTCCGTCTCCTGCCGCAACTCCGCAGATCCGCACGTTCCGCACACCGTTGGCGTCCTCCGCGCCACCGTGATGTGCCCCTCCGGGCAATGCCACGCCGGAATCCGGTGCCCCCACCACAACTGCCGCGAGATACACCAGTCGTGAATATTCCCCATCCACTCGAAGTACGTCTTCTCGTACATCTCCGGCGTAAACCGGATATGCCCGTCCTTCACCGCCGCAATCGCCTTGTCCGCCAGCGGCTGAATCTTGATAAACCACTGGTCGGAAAGCCGCGGCTCGATCACCGATCCCGACCGCTGGCTCAGCCCCACGCTCATGGCGTGGTCCTTTGCCTCGACCAGCAGCCCCAGCGCGTCGAGATCGGCCACGATCGCCTCCCGCGCCGCATACCGGTCCATCCCGTCATACTTCGATCCCGCCACGGACACCCGCGCCTGCGTATCAAAGATCGACGGACTCGCCAGCCCATGCCTCTGCCCAATGGCAAAGTCGTTCGGATCGTGCGCTGGCGTCACCTTCACCGCGCCCGTCCCAAACTCCGGCTGCGCCCACTCATCGGCCAGAATCGGAATCACCCGCTCCTCAACGCCAGCCACCGCACTCAACGGCAGCCGCACCTGCTTACCGATTAGCGTCGTGTACCTTTCATCCGTTGGATTCACCACCACCGCCACGTCGCCCAGCATCGTCTCCGGCCGCGTCGTCGCAATCACAATCGAGCCCGCCCCCTCAGCCAGCGGGTACCGCACAAAGTAGAGCTTGCTCACCCGCTCCTCGTGCACCACCTCGAGGTCGGACACCGCCGTCCCGATCGCCGGATCCCAGTTCACGATGTAGGCCCCGCGGTACACCAGCCCCTGCTCCCACAGCCGCACAAACGCCTCCACCACCGCGCCGGACAGATCCTCGTCCATCGTGAAGTACTCGCGCGACCAGTCCACGCTCGCACCCAGCCGCCGCATCTGGTCCGTGATCGCCCCGCCGTACTGCTGTTTCCACGCCCACACCCGCTCCGTGAACGCCTCGCGCCCCATCTCCACCCGGCTCGTCTTGCCCTCCGCCGCCAGCTGTTTCTCGACCATCATCTGCGTCGCAATCCCGGCGTGATCGGTCCCCGGCACCCACAGCGCCGTCTCCCCCCGCATCCTGTGCCACCGCGTCAGGATGTCCATCTCCGTCTGGTTCAGCATGTGACCCATGTGCAGGCGGCCCGTCACGTTCGGCGGCGGCAGCAGCATCGTAAATGCCTTCGCCCCGACGCCCTCCACCGGCGTATCGAACAGCCGCTCCTTCACCCAGTACGCGGCCCACTTCTCCTCAATCGCCGAAGGATCGTAGGCCTTCGCGAGCTCGTTGCCCTGCCTTTGCGCGTCATCGCTCATCCCCTTAAGCCTAGCAGCAGATACGCGGATAAGCCGGATCGCCGCGAATGAACACGGATAGAACATTTCAGTCCTATCCGTATGGATCCATCATTGTCCGTCTTATCCGCGTTACGTTTCTGCTTTTACTGCGGCAAAGGGTCGAGCTTCTTCAACCCCTTCTTCTTCTTATGCTTGCTCGACGACTCATCCGCCTTATCAAACTCCGGCTTAGCCGCCTTCCCCTTTGCCGGCAGAGCCTGCGCCGCCGGCGTCTTCTGCCCGTCCACCTCATTCACCGGATCCGGGGCCTGCGTCGCCTTCTCGACCGGCGGCAACGGCCCTCCCCCCACCGGCCCGACCGCCTTCAGCCCATAGCCCGCATCCCGAGCCCCCGCCGCCGGTGCCGCCGCATCCACCGCATCCGGAGTTCCCGGCGGCACAATCTCGACGCCAATCCCTGTACCTCCGCCGCCAACCGAGCGCGTCGCCGCACTGGGAGCCGCCGTCAGATTGGCCGCCGTGGAAGGGGCCCCATCCACCCCGGTCCCTACATCCTGCAGAGTCAGCGGAGCCGCCGAAGCAGCCGCCGGCGCCGGCTTCACCGCAGCCGCTTCCGGAACCGTCGGCTCATTCGCCACCGGAGGAGCCGAGCCTGCCGCTGAAGGAGCCGCAAATGCCGTCTTAAAGTCCTCATTCACCCGCTTCAGCACCGCAGGCGCCGTGATCGGCTTCGGGTCGGACAAGGTCGGATCGCCATTGCGCGCCGCCACCACCGTGTCCGGCTGATGCAGGAACATCACCTTCGCCCGGCTCGCCAGCGTATACGTGCTGCGGCTGTTTTCCAAAGCTTCACTCGCCGCAACTTGTTCCGCGGTTGGCGTCGGCACCGGCACACCCATCGCCTCCAGCCGCTCACGCGCGTCCTCCACGTGCGGCGCGGCCGAGTGCTCCAGCACCACCTTGCGATACTGGTCCGCCGCCAGCCTGTCATACAGCTCTTCGAGCTTCGCCTTGCCCGCCTCGGCTTGAACCCCCTGCACCTTCAGCCCGCGTACATACTTTGCCTGCGCCTCGTACGCATCGCCCAGCCCCACCAGCGCGTCGTCCATGTGGCTATACAGCGGATAAGTGTCGGCTACCGTCTGGTATCGCGCAATCACCGCCGCCCAGTTCTCGCGCGTCGCATAAAACGCCGCGATGGCCGCCTCCCGCGTGGCCAGTACCTCCTGGACCTCGCGCAGCCGCTGCTTGGCCTGCGCCATCAGCTGCTTCGGCGCGTTCGGATAGTCGGTCAGCATGCGGCGATACTCCTCCTCCGCATGCAGCGTCTTCGCATAATCGCGGTCCGGCTTGTCCATTTGCCGGAAGTAAATATCGCCTATGCGCATCTGCGCCTCGGCCGCCTCCGGAGCATTCGGGAAGAACACGCGGAAGTCCGCATACTCGCTCTCCGCCTGCGTCAGCGCCGCCGTCCCGCCCTCCTTGTACCAGCTGTCGGCAATCGCCAGCTTCGCCCGCATCTGGTACTGCGAGTCCGGATACGTGTTCAGCATCGTCTGTAGGTCCAGCCGCGCCACATCGAAGTGGCCCTTGTTCATCGCCACCAGCGCCTTATCGTACAGTTGCTTATCCGGCAGCTTGGCGTCCGCCCCGGCCAGCGATTGCACCTTCTCGTCCTTCTTGATCGCCTTCTTCGTATCCTTCGACTGCAGGACCTTGTCCGCCGGGTCCGCCTTCTTCTTTTTGCCGCGCGTGTACGGGCTCAGCGGCACCGTCGCCACCGGCTGCCCGGCACTGTCGGTCGAGCCACCCGTCGTACTCTGCGGAGCCGTCGTGGGGGTCTGCGTCTGCAGCGCAGGATCGGTTTGGGGCGTCGTCTGAGGCGCGGCCTGCGCAAGACCAGCAACGGAGCCCGTAACGAAAGCAGCGACAGCTACGCCGGCCAGTACGGAAGCGCGCAGAGTGGGAAAGAATCGATCGTGAGTCACGCTATGAGAACCTCATCCGCTCCGCTCGCCTTCAAGCCGCCCGCGAAGCTTCCTTATTTTATCCCGTTGCCGCCGTTTGAGCTGCGCCTTCCGCCCGAGTCTCCGCCGCCCGAGCCACCTCGAGAAACTCCCGCGCATTCCGCTCCGTCTGCGCTCGATCTCCAGCTGCGAAGATCGCCGACCCGGCTACGAGCATATCCGCTCCTGCTTCGACCACGCGCGCCACCGTATCGTGAGCAATGCCGCCGTCCACCTCAATGCGGAAGTTCAGCCCCATCTCCGCCCGCAGCTTCGCCAGACGCGCAATCTTGCCGATCGCCAGGGGCAGAAACTTCTGCCCGCCGAATCCCGGATTCACGCTCATCACCAGCACGTGGTGCACCATCGGCAGCACCTCCACCAGCGTCTCGACCGGAGTCGCCGGATTGATCACTACTCCCGGCTTCACTCCATGGTCGGCAATCAGCTGCAGCGTCCGGTGCAGATGCCGGCACACCTCCTGGTGCACCCCGATCATCTCCGCCCCGGCTTTCGCGAAATCCTCGATAAACGCATCGGGATTCTCGATCATCAGGTGGCAATCCATGGGCAGCTTCGTCACCGTCCGCAGCGCCTTCACCACCGGCGGCCCAAACGTAATATTCGGCACAAAATGTCCATCCATCACGTCCACATGGAGGATCGTGCCGCCTCCGCGCTCCGCCGCTGCCACCTCCTCGGCCAAGTGCGCAAAATCAGAAGCTAGAATAGAAAAGGCAAGCTCAACCAAATACTTCTCCCTTATAACCAACTTATCGCTATGCGTCTTAGAAGCGGATCAGCGCTTCCTGTATCTAACCGCCGTTTTGACGACGCTGCTGCTGCTCCAGGCACCGATCGCCTGGACCCGGGCCTAATCGCGGTATTTACCGGCCTGCTGAGGAAGGATCCAGGGGAACGAAGGCATCTGCTTGAGGCACATGTAAGCAGGCGGTTCGGTCAGGCTCCAGACTGAGAACGCGTCAACAGCCCAGACGGCCAGCTTCTCTGGAAGCGGAGAGCCGCAAACGTCATCGCGAGGCCGGTGAACAAGAGAGTCCAAGCGGTCGGCTCAGGAACCGGGGAGACCGGATCGGCGGAAACGGTAAGAGTGCCCTCTCCATCCGTGTAACCATCGGCAATGGCGAATGTACCGACATGGAAAACGAGATTCGTTCCGGATCCCGAGTAGAAAGGCCCCAGGCTGGTATCCACGAAGAAGAAGAGTGGGCTGCTCAGATTTGTGGTAAACGACGCTCCAATGCTGTCTCCTGAAAACAACGTTCCATTCTCACGAATGGAGACGTTGTTGAATGCCGTGCCGTTCGCGGTGGAAGTCGCCGTTGTCGTATCGAGAGAAAAGGTGAAGTTTACCGGCGACGAGCTCAGAGCAGACGTTTCCGTAGCACTGAAACTGTAAGCCGTTGCCGAAGCGGTCTTCGGCAGCAGCATCATGGAGGCGGCTAAAACGACCATGGGGAAGCGCCACATAGGTTTGCTCCTTCGCTGGCCTAAAGAGAAGTGTCTCGGCCTTTAGGTACGATTATGCCTCATGGAAGACAGGGGACCGAAAAATCGAATGTGAGAATCAAGTGACAATGTCGTGCCGCGGTGGAGCGCACTTTGAGCCAGGAGCACTTTGAGCCAGGAGCACTTTGAGCCAGGAGCACTTTGAGCCAGGAGCGGCGAGCACCTCAATTTGCCGCAGGCTTCGCAATATGATCCAACACAAGGTTTGGCACGGACTCCTTCGCGGCCTCCAGCTTCAACCCAAGCTGTTCCTGCACCGCGGTAAAAATCGAGGGATAGCTTTCCGGATCGTTCGCCGACCATTCCCGGCCGAATTGCAGCGTAAAGTCGTACGCACCCGTCAGGCCCGTCTTGTCGATCACAGGCGCCTCCATCATCGCGCTCAACGAGCCCGTCACCGATCGCAAAACAGCATTGGTCCCCACAAACTCCAAACCGTGCCGTGACCCGTGCGCCTGGATATCGACCGGCGGCAGCGGAGCCGGCGCCGAGCCATCCGCAGGAGCCGGAGGCACCGGGATGGGCTTCATCTTCAACCCGCCCTTGGCCACTACTAAGTTGTAAATGGAGGTGTTGCGCGTCTCGAGATGCGTCTTCAATTCCAGCCGGTCAGCCAGCAGCACCTGGATCGCGTGCCGCTTCTCCAGCCGCACCTCATTCTCGGTCAGCTTGGCCAGCCGCATATCGGCCGCTTCGTCCGATCGCGCCTGAAGATCGTAAAACGTCGTCCCAACCCAGTCCGGCCCACCCACCACGGGAGCATCGTAGCCATAAGCAATCTGCAACAAAGCCTTCATCGGCAAGTTTTTCGCCTCGAAACGGCTTGAATGCGGCGGGCTTGACACCACCACATGAAAGTTCGAATCCGGCGGCGGCGAAAGCCGAATGATCGCCACATCGAACGTAAGTGTAGGCGTGTACCCAGGTTCGTCCACAATCGGTGTCTGCGCCCGCACACGAAGCGCAGACACAAACAAGACAACAGTTGCAAGCGGCACGGCAAGGCGTCGTACGGATCCGGTCATCGGCAAGAAGCTCCTTTCGCATGATACGAAACCCAAGCGCCTGCGGTTCCGGGAATTGAAGAGACTGGAAACGCAAGAGAAAGGGAACGGCGCTACAGCTCAAAAGCAGAACCGGCCTGGCCGTTTGGTTGTCATCCCGTGGCTTAGCGATGGGACTTTCTCTTCGGACCGGCGCTGAACCGGGGAAAGCCCGCAACCGCGCGCTCCGGCCCGGTACCACCACCGTCGCAGGAGTGAAACGACGCTCCTCAAGGAGCGCCGCATCCGCCGCCGTCCCGGGTGCGTTGCTCCAGGGGGACCGAGTCCGTTTGCTGCGTGTTGCTACGGAAGTCTCCTAGCACCTCACGCTCGTCAGGATCACTCGGCCTCTAGTCTGCTTGCTGCAGCCTCGTGATCCTGCTGCGGTCCCTTGTTTCGGACCCGCCCCCTTCGTCCCACTACCGGCACGACCCGCTCCACACCCTCCCGTCCTGCATGCAGAATCTTCACCTTTGCCGCCGCCTCCCGATCGGTTTCCGCCATCGCCTTCGGCTCCCCGAGCGCCATCCGCGCCGCGCCCCGCAGAATCCTCCTGAGCGGCCAACTCCCATCCGCGTTCGGCAGAAAGACCTCGCCCGCGCGCTGCTTCTCTGGCCGGTAGTACCACCGCCGCACGAGCGAAAGATGATCGCTCATCGTCGCCGCGTCCACCGCCATCCCGGCACCATCCTCCAGCCGTTCTAACACTCCCGCCGCTCGCACCTCCGGCGACTCCACCGCACTTGTTCCCTCTTCCATATCGAGCGGCACCGCCTGCAACATCAGCGGCTGCGCAAACAAGCTCGACCCCACGCTGGTCTGCTCCTTCACCGCCCGCACCCCAAGCGTCGACAGACGCTCCGGCCCAACCAAGCTTCCACCCTCCATCAGAAATACCGCTGCCTCCAACCCCTCAGCCTCACCCTCGCGCACCGCTGCCCGCTGCACAATCACCGCCCGCAGCTGCGGCACCGGCCTGACCAGTTCATCGGCCAGACCCGCCGCAAACTTTACCTTGCTGTAGCGCTCATGCGCCGCCGCCGCCTGCTCAAACTCCATCTCCGCCGAAGCCCGCTCCCGCTCCGCCGCAATCCCCTCGAGCATCGACGCGCCGTGGGTCCGGAAAAACGCCTCCACCGCCCGTCCCTCCGCCGCATACTCCTCCGCCGAGCACGTCTGGTTGCACGGCGCCATGCACTTCTTCATCTCCCCATACGCACACCCCGGATGCTCCGGATGCACCTCCAGGTCCTCATAACACCGCCGCAGCCGAAACAGATCGAGCACCGCATCGCAGTACCGCTCCGCCGCCGCCCGCGAAGGAAACGGCCCATACGTGTGCTCGAGCCCTTTTCCATGCCGTCCCGCGGACAGCCGGTTGGTCGAATACACCCGCGGGTGCGCATGCTCCATCGTCAACCGCAAAAAATATGGCGTGTGCAGCCGCAATCGCCGCCGCGCCTCCGCCACCCCGAAGATGGCCGAGGCCGCGTCATACACCACCAGCAGGGACTCAAACTCCGACGCCGTGACCGTCCACTCAATCGTCCGCACCCGGTCGCGCAGGTTCAGCCGTTTACTTTGCGATTCCGGTGGAGCCAGCAGCCGCGTCATCCTCCGCCGCAGATCCGCCGCCCGCGTCAGGTACGGCTCATCCCCAGCACGCTCGCCCCGCAGCGCAAACACCCCCGGAAGCGCAGGCACTCCCCGCAACACCTCCGCCGCTTCTTCCGCTCGAAACGGCAACGCATGCGCGAAAACGTAAGTCCCAGCCACGAGTCGATTCTATCCAAGCTGCCCCACGGCGGCAGATCCCACCCTAGCGGCATCTTCCCCGACCGAAGACCCCTGATGACTCTACTGCCCTCGAATCAGAACTTTACGCGGGAAGTCCAGCCTTCGCGGCCGAAGTCCGGACCCAAATGCATTGCTTTGAAGACTTTACGCAAAAAGTACGGGGGGAGGGGGGTACTACGACCCGGCAATCATCATTCCCTCAACCCGGATCGTCGGCGCCGCACTCGCACTCCGAAAATTCAAGTCATTGCCAATCGCCGAAATATTCCGATACATGTCTTTCAGATTGCCGGCGATCGTAATCTCCTCCACCGGAAATGTCAGCTCGCCGTTCTCGATCCACAGCCCGCTCGCCCCCTGCGAGTAGTCCCCCGTCACCAAATTCACGCCAAACCCCATAGTCTCCGTCACATACAAGCCCTGCTGCACGTCGCCAATCAGCTCCTCGGGCGTCATCGTTCCCGGCTCCAGATAGAAGTTCCCCGCCCCGATCCCCGGATTGCCCGCCAGCCCCCGCGACGCATTGCCCGTCGACTTCAGCCCCAGCTTGCGCGCCGTATAGGTGTTCGTCACGTAGCTCTTCAGGATTCCGCGCTCCACCAGCACCGTTCGCCGCGTCGGCAATCCCTCTCCATCGTAGGGAGACGTCCCAAAGCCGCCGATGCCGTCGAACACCATCGTCCCGTCGTCGACGACGGTAATGTTCTCTCCCGCCACCCGCTCCCCCAGCATGCCGTCAAAAAACGTGGCGTGGCGATAGATCGCGTCCCCATTCGCCGCCTCGAAGATACTGCCCATCAGGGACCGCGCAATCTCGGGCGAAAAGACCACCGGCGCGCGCTGCGTCTTCACCTGCCGCGCCCCCAGTCTGCGCAAGGTTCGCTCTGCCGCGATTCGCCCAATCTCCTCCGGATTGCCGAGCTTCCGGGTCGTGCGCGAAGACGAGTACCAGTAGTTCCGCTGCATCCGACCATGCTCGTCATGCGCAATTGGCGCGGCCGAGAAGCCGCAGTACGACCGCCGGTACTCGCCCTCGAAGCCACGCGAATTCACCATGACTTTGTGCGACGTGGCGGTATCGAAATCTCCGCCTCCCGAGTTCTGGATGCGCGTGTCGAAGGCCATGGCCGCCGCCTCGCAGCGCCGCGCCATCTCGATCCGCTCCGCCGGCGGTTGCTCGTGCACGTCCTCGAAGTAGAGGCCCAGATCGCCCGAAAGCTGGCCGAACTCGCTCTTCTCCGGCAGCCCGATGAACGGGTCTTCACTGGTGATCCTGGCCAGCGCCGTTGCACCTTCCACTAGCTTTTCCAGCCCCTCGCGAGACAGATCGGAAGACGAGGTGCTCGCCGTGCGCAGGCCATTGAAGACCCGCAAGCCGACCGCGCGCGAGCCCGACTCCTTCAGCGTCTCCACCTGCCCCAGTCGCACCAGCGCGGAGAACTCCTCGCCCTCGTACGCGACCGCCTCGGCGTCCGTGGCGCCAGCCTTCATCGCCCGCGCCATCACCTCTTCGGCAACCTGCTTCAGACTCACGGCATGGATCACAGCAAAAGCAGCAGGCATCTCTCTCCGATCTCCTACCGGACCGGCGCGGACGACATTCTTGCCGCGCGTCCATCGGTCGCCTTCAAGAAGTGCAGGCCCGCGCTGCAGTATTCGGAATCGCTCTTCAACTTATGCTCGATATGCGGAGGCGAAGCATTGACCGTGTTGCGCCGGAACAGCTTCACCGCGCCTCCACAATCCTTGCAGCGGAACTCCGTGTCTTCATCAAGCAACGCCTCGGCAATCGACTTGGTCTTCCAGAACGACTCGTACCCGCCCGCGGCCCGTACCCGGCGACGCTTCACTTCACACTCATAAAACTTCTCGCGTTCCGTTACCGCCATCGTGTTCCCTCGGAGATGCTTGTTTTCCTGCGCTGAATGTTTCCTTCAAGATCACGGCCGCAGTACACGTCTGTGCGCGAAACCTACTCCACCGGAGCGGCAGACACGCGCGGCTCGCGTCCATCGCTGGCCTTGCGGAAATGCAAACCGGAGGCGCAATATTCGGAGTCTTCCTTGTTCTTGTGCTCCGCATAGGGCAGCGGCCCACCCACCTTGTGCGTCTTGTAGAGCTTCAGCACACCGTGGCAATCCTTGCAGCGAAACTCCGTATCGTTGTCTGCCAGCGCGTCGACGACCGTCTTGATCTTCCAGAACGGCTCATACCCGCCGCCCTCCTTGGTGCGCCGCCGTTTTACTTGCACGTCATATAGCTTGGTTTCGCGCTCTACCGCCATTACTGCCCCGTTCCTCCGACCGTCATGCGATCGAGTTTAATGGTCGGCATACCGACGCCCACAGGCACACTCTGCCCAGCCTTGCCACAGGTGCCAATCCCCTCATCGAGCGCCAGATCGTTGCCGACCATGCTGACATACTTGAGCGCCTCCGGACCGTTTCCGATCAGCGTCGCCCCCTTCACCGGGCGTGTCACCTTGCCGTCTTCAATCAGGTAAGCCTCGCTTGCCGAAAAGACAAACTTGCCGTTCGTGATATCCACCTGGCCGCCGCCGAAGTTCACCGCGTAGAGGCCACGCTTCACGCTGCGGATGATGTCTTCGGGCACGTCTTCGCCATTCAGCATGTAAGTGTTGGTCATGCGCGGCATCGTCACGTGATGGAAGCTCTCGCGCCGCCCGCTGCCGGTGCTCTCAGTTCCCATCAGCCGCGCGGACATCTTGTCCGTCAGATAGCCTTTCAGGATGCCGTTCTCGATCAGGACCGTCTCCCGCGTCGGCACACCTTCATCGTCGATGTTCAGGCTGCCGCGCCGGTTTTTCATGGTGCCGTTATCGACCACGGTCACCTTTTCGCTCGCGACCTTCTTCCCGATCAACCCTGCAAACGCTGAGGTCTTCTTGCGATTGAAGTCCGCCTCCAAGCCATGCCCGACGGCCTCATGCAGCAGCACACCCGGCCAGCCCGGCCCCAGCACGACCTCCATCTCCCCGGCCGGCGCCTCCGCCGCGCCCAGCTGCAGAATTGCTGTGCGCGCCGCCTCACGCGCAAAATGCTCCGGGCTGTGGTCGCCCTCGAAGAACTCGAGCGTCACCCGGCCTCCGCCGCCGCTCGAACCGCGCGCCGTGCCGCCTGTTCCATCCAGCCGAGTGTCCTTGGCGATGACAAACACGTTCAGCCGCGCCAGGGGCTGGGTGTCGCTGGCAAACGTGCCGTCCGAAGCGGCGATCAAAATCCGCCGCAGCTCATCGTTGATGCCCGCCCGCACCTGCGTAATGCGTGTGTCGAAGGCTCGCGCCGCCTGGTCCGCGCGATGGATCAGTGCCAGCTTCTCGGCAATCTCGGCGTTGGTCGAAAGCCCAGCAATCGGATAGAGCGACGGAGCCTCCGTGTGCCGGAAGCCGCTCGCAATCTCCTTGGCCGGTCCGCTCGCGATCAGCGCCGCCGTCCGTGCAGCGCGGAGCAGGCGCTCGCTTGAAAGGTCGTCCGTGTACGCAAAGCCGGTCCGCTCGCCCGAGAGCACGCGAATGCCGCACCCAACGCTCATGCCCTGGCTTGCCGACTTGATCAGGCCCTCGTCGATCCCGAGCGAGGTTGTGGTCACCGATTCAAAGTAAAGGTCCGCATACTCGCCTCCGGCAGAAAGCGCTTCGCCCAGGCAGCGCTCCATCAAACGTTCCGATAAGCCAAGCTTTTCAATGAAATAACGCTTGTGGTCTGTTCTCGGCTCGGCGATTGGATCGATCGTTGGCAGCGGCATTCTTCCCATGATAGGCGCTCGAACGCCGAGCGGCAAACAACATCTTCAGGCAAGCTCAGCGTCCATGCGAGGGATCGGCCGAGCGGGCGACGCTCAAATCAAGAAACAAATCCGTCGAAACACCTCCGTAGCAGTTGCCATCCGCGGCATAGGTCGCCGCGCAGCTGCGGGTCAGGTCCGGGCGCCGCGGCGACTGTGCATACTGCCAGACCGACGCATCCTCGGTTCCGCTGTCCTTGAGCCGGGGAGCCTGGACCACGCAGCCCGGCGCCGGAGGACACGCATCCTGCGCCACCCAGAAGACCACCGGGTGCAGGCGCCGCGCGGCAATCTGCTGGCGTACGTCTTCAGCGGTCGTAATCGTCAGCTTGGCTCCGTTCGGGCCCGTGCCATCCGGACTAGGCTGCCCGCTTAGATACGCGCCCGGCTTGTACGAGGACTCTCCTACCTGTTCGGTCCAGGCAAAGAAGTAGGCTGCCTGTTCAGGCAGCAAACGCCCACCCTCCTCCTGGTCGAGGAACAGGATCGTCCCGACGGGAAAGCCCTCCCGATGCGCAGCTGACACCGCTATGGCCGCATCGCGCCGGCCTAGAGCTGCCGGCGCAATTCCAGACTTCTGCGCGCGCAGGATCTCGGCATCGAGGCGCCCATTCCATAAAGTAAGAAAGCCGAACCCGGCATCCTTCAACTTCTGCCGCTTGCCTGCCCAGGTGTTCGCGCTTGCTCCCGGCGGATTGTTCAGCCAGAATCCGGCAAAGGCGAAATGCTCGTGCAGATCCGCAAGCCGGCTATCCCCCGGGTAGTCGTTGCGGTCAAAGCCGACGAACTCGCCTACCGTCTGTCGCTCCCCTTGCTTTCGTTCGGTGGAGGCATTGGCCGAAGCGTATGCGCTTGCATTCAGCGGCGCTTGCTTACGGCAGGCAAGCAAGGCAAACACAGCAGAACCCGCCAGCATCCACCCAGTCCGCATGCGTGATCCTCCTCTCCGGCGTAAGATGCATCCCTGACGCCAAACCGGATGTGCTACGTTTTAGGCCATGAGTGCCGAAGCGCAACCCGAACCCACCTCGTCTGCTCCGCCCGACCCACGCTACCCGATCGGCCGCTTCGACCGGCCCGATCCCAGCCAGCCGCTGCCTGAAGGCCTGCTCCAGGGCGCTCTCTGGACGCTCTCCGAGCTGCCCGAACACCTGCGCAACGCCTGCTCCGAGCTCGGCCAAAGCCAGCTCGATACGCCCTACCGCGAGGGCGGCTGGAGCGTCCGCCAGCTCGTCCACCACATCGCCGACAGCCACATGAACGCTTTCATCCGCATCCGGCTCGCGCTGACCGAAGACAACCCTACGATCACGGCCTATAACGAAGCGGCCTGGGCCAAACTTCACGATTCGGTCGCCCCCATCGAGTGGTCGCTCGAGCTGATCGAAGCGCTGCATGCGCGCTGGGTGATGCTGCTGCAGTCGCTTCAGCCCGAGCAGTGGCGGCGCGCCTTCGTTCATCCCGAACGCGGATCCCAGACCATAGAGCATGCGACGCTGCTGTACGCTTGGCACTCCCGCCACCACGTCGCGCACATCACGCATCTGCGCATGGCCCGGAACTGGTAGACGGGCCATGCACGCCGCGAAATCTGCCGCCGCGCCGGAGCAGGCCCCGGAAGAGATCGCCGCCGCACTCGAAGCCTTCTTCGCCGCCCATCCGGACGCAGTCGTGCTCGAGGAGGGCAAGCTGCTCTTCGACATGCGCGAGGCAAAGTACACGCTCGCGTCCGAGCACGGCCGCTGTACGCTCCATCTCTGGGGCACGGACCGCAATCTGGTCCGGCGCGTGGGCGCGGCCGACCTCCGGGCCGGCGTCTTGCGTCTGCGGACCCAGCGCTTCGGACAGACCCGGCCGCAGATCCTCGAGCTGGTCGCAGAGCGCGATCGCCGTCCGCCCTCCGCGCGCGACGCCACCCGCATCCGTTTCGTAAAAATTCTGGAGCGGTCGCTTCACCGGCAGTTCCCCGACTGGACCCCGCGCGACTTCCGCACCGCCATGGACCTCGAAAAATCCTTCGGCCCGGCGTATGCGCGCGGCCTGCTCACCCACGGCCAGAAGGCCTGGGCGGTTATCGCCGTCAATGGAGAAGAGTCTTCCGCCACCATCGACGGCATGCTTACCTTCGGCATTCTCTGGCTGGTCGCCTGCCGCGAGGCCGCCGGAAACCGCCGCTTGATCCACGGCCTCAAGCTCGTCATTCCGCGAGGCAGGGCCGCGACCACGCTCTCCCGCATGGCCTGGCTCGCAGGCGATGCCGCCCAGTGGGAGTTGTGGGAGCTCGATGAACGCGATGAGCAGATGACCGCACGCGACGCCGCCGACCACGGCAACCTGACCACGCGTCTGATTCACGCGCCCAACATCACGTCTGCCGCCCAGCGCTTCGCCGACGCCTCTTCGCGCGTGCTGGCGATGGTTCCCGAGGCTGTTCGCCCCGTGGTGCAGACGCGCCTGCGCAGCGGCTCCGAGCTCGCCTTCCTGCTGCACGGCCTCGAGTTCGCGCGCGTCCGCATCGGCGCCTCCGCCGAGAGCTTCAATCGCGTTGAAGAGATCAGCTTCGGCGCGGGTCCAAGCGAAACCCTGCTCAACGAGACCAACGAAGACCAGTTACGAAGCTTGGTCGCCCGCCTGTGCGAACGCCGGCTCGCGCGGGCCGACAAGCGCGACCCGCTCTATCGGCTGCAGCCCGAGCGCTGGCTCGAGTCCGCGCTCTACGGCAATTTGCGCGTCCTCGACGACAAGCTCGATCCCACGCACGTCCACACGCAGGTGCCCGCCTTTGCCGCCTCCGACCGCGGCATGCTCGACCTGCTCTCCCTCACCGAGGACGGCCGTCTTGCCGTCATCGAGCTCAAAGCCTCTGAAGACCCGCAGCTTCCCTTGCAAGGGCTCGACTACTGGATCCGCGTACGCTGGCACCACATGCAGCATCCCGACCCGGTCACCGGCCTGGGCGAGTTCCAGCGTCACGGCTACTTCGCCGGCGTGCGACTTTCGCCGCTGCCGCCGCGCCTGTACCTGGTCTGCCCCGCCCTACACGTGCACCCTTCGACAGAGATCCTCCTCCGCCATCTCTCGCCGCGCGTGGAGTGGACCTTGCTCGCGCTCAACGAGAGTTGGCGCAGTGAGATCAAGATCGTCTGGCGCAAGCGGCACGTCGATCCATTCCCATAGCTCCGGGCGTACGTTACGGCGCCTTCGGCAGCCCCAAAAGCGGCGTCTTGACCGGCGAGGCCACTCCGATGAACTTCGTTACCGTGTTGCTTCCCTGGTTCGACACCCACACATTGCCGCTCGCGTCGATTGCCAGCGCATACGCCTCCAGCAAACCCGCATCTGCGCCCAGCCCGCTCGCCGGGGAGAGCGGCGTTCCCGGCGCGCCGGAGCTCACGCCCGCCAGCTCCGTCAGGTAGGGCATCCGGTAGTTCGCCACCCACACATTGCCCGCGCCATCCACCGCGATGCCCTGCGGCCGGAAGATGGAGCCCAGCCCCGTGTACACCCCGGCGGAGACGATCGCGCCCGTACTCGCAATGAGCGACACGCTATTGCCGTAGTAGTTCGCAATCCAGACATTGTTTCCCTGGTCGAGCGCGATCCCCGCCGCGCCGTTGCAGCAGTCAAAGTTCACGAAGCTCGAGCCATCAGGCGCAACCCTGGTCACAAAGGTGCTCGCCAGATTGCCGACCCAGCCGAAGTGGTTCGCGTCCACCGCCACCACGATCGGAAACGAGAACAGAGGCGTCGTGTAGCCCGTGCTCCCCGAAACCGGCGTGCCCAGTTGATTCAGCAGCGTCAGGTGCGAGTTGCCGTAATCGACCACCCACACCGTTCCGTTGGGATCGATCGCCACCGAAAGCGGGTAGTCCAGGCCGCCGTTCTGGTAACCGCCGGAGCCCGAAAGCGCCATGCCCGTCGCCGAAAGCTCGGTCACGCTGCCGATCCCCGTCGCGGTAAATGGAATCTCGTTTGGAATCCACACATTGTCGTTCGCGTCAATCGCCAGGCCATAGCTGTTGGCGATGCCATACCCCGTCACACCCGCGGGAAACTGAGCCGCGCCCGCGGAAGAAAACTTGGAGGCCGCGTTGAAGTAGCTCGCCACCCAAACACTTCCCCCCGCGTCCACCCCGATGCCGGAAGGACTGTTCAGCCCGCCGCCGCTCAGCGTCAGGAACATCGTCCAGTCCGCCGGAAGCGTCGTCAGCGCCGGCGCATAGGCCTGGCTCAACAGCGACTGCCCATAGAGCGCAGCCACGTTGGCTGCCGGATGCTGCGCCAGGTGGAAGACCGCATCGAGCGTGTTGGCCGGCATCGCCGTGTCGGTGGTCGCACTGAACAGCGCTCCGCACGCGGAAGCGTTCGCCGCACAGGCATTCAGCATATTCGCCACGGCATTTACCCGGGCTGCGGGCGAGGCCGCCTGCGCCGGCAATGACGACCCCGGCGACGTTCCCGCAACCGGATCGGCCAGGGTCGCCGCCGTCAGGAACGCATTGCCCAGGCCCACAATGTTGCTGCTGGTTGCGCCTACCTGGCCGCCGCTCGCATAAAATGGCGCCAATGCATATGCGGACGCAACTGTCGTCGCTTCGTCGACGGCATAGGTCGATCCGGACGCTATCCCAGAACATGCGCCGACCGTGGCCATCCACTTCACCTCTGCGTTCGCCGCGGAACTTGCCCCGACGATCCCGCCGGAGCTGACCGCATACAGCAGCGAGCCCGCCGCCGGACAGACAAACCCGGCCGGAATCGTCGCGCTTCCAGCAGCCCCGGTGATGACCGGGCTCGCCAGCAACGCGGAAGCCGCCGACCCATTGCCGCTCGTTCCCGCCGCATAGAGCTGCACCGCGGCCCCGGCAATCGGCTGGGCGCCGGCCTTCACCACCACAGAAAAGCTGGCGCCCGGGTACGACGCCGGCGTCGTGCCTGTCCCGGTCAGCAGAACCGTCTGCGGGCTGGAACTAGAGTCGCTCGCCAGCGTCAGCGTGCCGTTGCGCACTCCGAAAGCTCCCGGCGTAAACACCAGCATCACCTGGCAGCTTGCCCCTGCCGTCAGCACCGCCATGCAGTTGTTGCTGGTCTCCGAAAAGTCGCCCGCGACCAAAATCGACGAAATCGCAAGCGCTGCCGTGCCGCTGCTCGTGATCGTCACCGTCTGCGCCGCGCTCGAGCTGCCCACAGCCACCGAGCCGAAGTTCAGCGCACCCGGCGCAAGCGTCGCCAGCAAAGTCCCGCCCGTGCCGGTCAGCGCAGCCGTCTGCGGCCCGGCGTTGCTCGCCACGGTTACGCTTCCCATACGCGCGCCGAGCGCCGTTGGCAGAAACACGACACTGATCCGGCACGTCGAGCCGACTACCAGCGTGGCTCCGCAGCTGTTGGACACAATCGAGAAGTCTCCACTCCCCGTCGTGCCGGTGATGGTCGCCGCAGCCAGGCCGGTGTTGGTCAAGGTCAGCGTCTGCGCCGCGCTTACCGTATGGAGGCCCACAATTCCAAAGCTCAGCGCCGCGGGAGCCAGCGTGAGTTGCAGGTTGGTGACGGCCACATTCGAGCCGCAGCCCAACAGCCCGGCGAACATCGCAAGACCCAGCAGCGGCGGCAAGAAGGCGTTCTTCCAGACAAGCAAAGCGCAGCAGCGTTTCAGCACAGCAAACCTCGATCGAGCCTGGGTTGCACTCACTTTCCGCGGTATGGCTTCGTCAGTTGGTCGAGGCTGATCCCCGAAAGAAAGGAGGTCACATCGGCCGAAAGCTCGGTCCGCGCCTTCTCGGACGGCAAGGTCGTATCGATCGTCTCCGCCCGCACCAGGATAGGGATAGGCCGCTCCGGACTTTGGCTCAGCAGGCTCTCAGCCTTTGGCTTGCTGAAGACGAATCCAAAGTGCGCCGGCGGACTGGCATACTCGCCGCAACTGCTGCCGTTGCAGAGCGTCGTCTCTTCGAGAAACTGCGTCGCGCCGTCGTTGAAGAAAGCGGCGCTGAAGTTGACCGGAGCCGTGCCGGTCTGGATCGTCTGCTGCCCGCGCCACAGCGGATCTTCGCCGCGCGCCGTGTGGCAGATCAGCGTGTCGTGCGCGCCCAGCACCGGCGAGATGCCGATCGACACGTGCGTTCCGCCATTCTCCGGCGCATACTCCGCCCAATGAAAGAGCAGCGGGCCGGTCAGCAAACTCTCATTCCAGCTGCGCACCCGCGAGTACCGACCGACCGTCTGCGGAAACTGACCCAACGCATGTTCATCCCGCCCTCCAGCGGAGGCTTGCGCCGCGCTCCGCTCTCCCTGCACCACACTGTATCCGCCAAGCGCCACCAGCAATCCCATGGCGGCAGCATGCTGGTAAAACGAACGCTCTCTACGCCTCGCTGGCCGAACCTGCGCGCCGGCCAGAGGTACCTTTGCTCCAGATGCTCCTCGGCCCAGTCCTGGAAGCACACGCTGGAACAAATAGACCGCCGCGAAGAAGAGCGTCGCGCCGATCAGGTAGTCGGCATTTTCCGCATGGTTCTGCAGCCTCGGAAGATGCAGCGCGACTACGTAATACAACACCAGAACACACAGCCGCAACAGGTTAAAGAGATAGCCAAGCAGCACCGCACCCACCACCACCAGAGCATGGGCACGCCAGCGCAGACGATACACATACCCGCCCACCAGCGCGATCAACCCCATCGTCACCGCGCCTCGAATGCCGTTGCATCCCGGCGCGATGAACATGCCGAACTCGGGAGTAAACATCAGGCTCAGGCGGTCGGCTGTCAGCGGCTGGCCCATGGCATGCGCAAACCCGCGCGCCACATGCGCGGAGGCGTGCTGCAACGGCAGGTCTACATATACGTTGAAGACATGCGGCACCGGGTTGACCAGCAGAAGCAGGAGCAGCGGAAAAGCCGATGCCCGGACCAGGCGCCAGCCGCCGAACAACCAGGTCACGCCCACGCCATAGGCGAGAAACACCAGCGAGTGAGGCGGGAAATACAGGTTCCAGGAGGAGCCCAGCTCCAGCACCATGACTACTTGATCGCGCACTCGCACCAGCAGCGCCGTCCCCACCAGCAGGGCAAATCCCCACCAGCTTCCATCGAGCTCCCAGTCCAGCCCACGCCATACGCGCAGCACTAAAACGAAACTTACGACAGGCACAATCATCCCGATCGACTTGAGCGCATCGGTCGTCCAGAGCGCCCACAGCATCAGCACGCTGGTCCAGATCGTGGTCAGGCCGAGGATCGCCAGCGCCGCCGCAAACGCACTCTTGCCGGAGATCCAGGAGGGGACGGACCAGGCGTCATCGGCACGATCAAGGGTGGGGGAGAGGGGAGAGATTGGCATAGGATCCGGCGCTGAGATCGCTTTCAGAGGGGATCGATTCCACAGGGCGCCGGGGGAGGACGGCTGAAGATCGTCGTGCTACTTGCGGGAAGCGTTGCGGCGAGCGCGGAGGCGTGTACGAGCCGATGCCAGGAACGCCCCAGCCGACCCAACCAGCCCCAAAACAATCGTAGGGTTTTCAGGGGAACGATCACACCCCGCTTGGGCATGCAACGGCAGCGTAAGCGCAAGCAAACACACAAAAGCGAGCGCGATAGGCAAAGATTTCTTCATTGTGGCCCTCAAGGACAGAAACTATCGCACGGGTGATTGGATGTCAACCGAACGCTCCCTCCGCACCGGGCGGAAACAGAGCCATTCTCTTCCGAGCCCACACACCTCAATGCCGGTTGAGCCTCTCGTTGCAAAATCATCCCGGCACCTGGCCTCTTTTCTTCTTCATTTTCGCAATCACAGTCAGACGCGAGAAAAGACCCGCTGCCGGCCCGGCAAGTGCCAAAGTCTTTGTGGATCGCCTTCCGCCGGCGAAGAGAGATTCGTCTACTCGCGTTTCACTTTCACCATGGGAGACAGAAATGAACGCTTTCGCAAAAACAACATCGTACGCTCTCTTCACAGGAACCCTTCTCCTTCTCGGGGCTTCCCAGGCATTCGCGGCTGAAACCGTTCAGTGCACCGACTCGACCGGACCCGCACCCCATAGCTTCAGCTGCCAGATTCATGAACCCAAGGTGACGCAGCCGTCTGAGTCCTTCCCGCAGATCGTTCTGCACGGCGGCGACCAGGTCTACTTCACCGCGCACGGCTGCGCGCAGACAGGCGGCCACGGCCAGACCTGGAAGCGCTATCTCAATCCCAGCGGAGATGAGTCCGATCGGTACTACCACGGCCTCATCTCCATCCCGGGAGTGACGAACGGCTTGGAGCAGATGTCCAAATACAACGCAAAATACCTGGTCATTCCAAGAAGCGTCGGGGCCGTCGCGCTGGTGCTGGGCTACTCCGATCAAAATGGCGGCTACGCAGACAACGGCTATTGGGGCCATGACGATGGAAATTTCGACCAGTGCAAAGGTGTCGAAAACGCGTGGATCCAGATCCAGGTAAGCCGAGCATGCGAAAACGTTGTGAAACTTCCAAACGGCAATGTCGAAAACTGTTTCTACGCCAAGGATCCCAGCGCTCCCGCACGTTGACGCCGCTCGCAGAGAAGGACAAGGCGCCTGAACGACTCATGTCCAGGCGCCCGTCCTCTTCCTTACTGCGGATGCGCCGCCAGCCACGCCTTCAGTTTGGGCTCCTGCTCCTTGCGCAGACGAACGCAATCCTCGATCGTATCGAGCGCCTTCGCTAACGACCGCTCGGCGGCATCCACTTTGTGCGCTGCAAAGAACGTGGCCACCTCGTTCCGCTTTTCTTCAGTACAGAAGGAGCCTGTCGCCGAAACCAGGTCTCCGCCGGAGCCCGTGGTCAACTGCGCCTGCACCTTGTCCCAGTGCTGCTGAATCCACGTCCAGGTCAGGTCGCGCGACTGCCGCTGGTTCAGCTCGAGCGCAATCAGAATCCAGGCGTCCTGGTTGCGCACGGCTCCGGAGGTCGCATACTCGAGCGTCCGCACCACCAACTGCGGATCGTGAAAGCGCGTCAACAGCTCCTGCGTCTCGCTTTGAAGCCCTGGATCCGAAACCTGTTGCGAAACGTTTAGCATATCGTCGTAAAATGTTTTGTCTCCATGCTCCGCGGTCAGCATTACGGAGGCGTCGACGATGTCCGGCTCGGTCACCTTCTTGTGCGAAAAATAATCGAGCGTCACCTGCAGCGCGTGCGCCTCGATCTTCGGATCGTCCGCCTCGCCAAGCGCCTCGAACAGCTCGGTCCGGATCTGCTGCTGATCGTACGTGTCCTTCTCGTTATCCGGCCCAAGCGCCGCGTAGACCGGGCCAAACTGCTTGCGGATCGCCAGATTCAGCTTGAGGCGGTCGTCCTCGTCCGCGATCCTGCTGCGGATTTGCCCAATCGAGCTCAATGCCGCGTCCACCACCTCGGCGTTCCTGTCCTGCTTCAGCGCAAGCACCAGGTCCAGATAATCCCCCACCGAGCCCCGGCCCGCCCGCGTCAGCGCCCACCGGTCGCCGACAAACCCAATCCGCTCCGGCACCGAAAGCCCCGTCTCCACCGACGCCGTAATCGCCTGCACCTGCGCCGGCGTATAGCCGACCCGGTAGTAGCCCTTCTGCGCCGCATTGGCATAGAAGAACGGAAGCGTTGTGCCGGCCGGTAAGGTAAGCGCCGCCGAATCCTTTGAGAGTAGCGTGCACTCGGGCGCGGTGACCGTCTTGACGCATACCGGCACGGTCCATCCCCGGGCGACGCTGTTCGCATCCCGTTCATCCGCGTTCAAGCCCGAGAGATAAAACCTGCTCTGCGCTACCGGAAAACCCGCTTCCTCCTGCTTGCCGAAAACCAGAAGCGGTACGCCGGGCCGGTCGATGAAGCTCGACATCACCTTGTCCACGGGCAGCTTCGAAGCCGCTGTCTGCGCGTTCCAGAAGTCCTCCGCCGTCGCGTTCGCATAGAGATGCGCGGCCAGATAGTTGTGCACGCCTTGCTGAAACACCTGCGGACCCACCCAGTTCTCAATCATGCCGATCACCGCGCCCGCCTTGCCGTACGCAATGCCATCGAACAGCTCTGCAATCTGCGCCGGCGTCTCCGCCGCCTGGCGGATCGGGTGCGTCGTCCTCTCGGCATCGTAGTTCAGCGTGCTGTCGAGCGAGTCCGCCACGTCCTGCGGAAAGTTCCACTCCGGATGCCACTCATCGGCGGCCTTGTCCTCCATCCACGTCGCAAAGCCTTCGTTCAGCCACAGATTGTCCCACCATTGCATCGTCACCATGTCGCCAAACCACTGGTGCGCCATCTCGTGCGCCACCGTCTCCGCCACCCGCTTTCTCGAGTTGATCGACGCATCCTTCTCATCGAGCAGCAGAGCCGTCTCTCGATAGGTGATGGCCCCGAAGTTCTCCATCGCTCCCGCCTCAAAGTCCGGAATGCCGATCAGATCGAGTTTCGGCATGGGATAGTGAATGCCGAAATAGCCGTCGTAATAATGCAGAAAATGCTCCGCCGCTTTCACCGCGAAGGTCGTCAGCTTCACCTTATCCGGCGTACTGCACACCCGGATCGGCACGCCATCCACGCCTCCTTTGGAGCATGCAAAATCGCCTACCAGGAAGGCGACCAGGTAGGTGGACATGCGCGGTGTCGTCGCGAAGACCACATGATGCTTGCCGGTCTCTGCGGGCGCATCGGAGATCACGTTGGTATTTGAAATCACCATGTCGCCCGCGTCCACGGTGAGCGACACATCGAAGGTCGCCTTCAGCGCGGGCTCGTCGAAACACGGAAAGGCCCGCCGCGCGTCGGTCGATTCAAACTGCGTGACTGCATAGTTGCGGGTCTTGGTCTTCGAGAGATAGAAACCCCGCAGCTTATCGTTCAGCACACCCGTAAACGCAAGCGAAAGCACAGCATGCCCTGCCGGCAAAGCGTTGGGGAAGGTGAGCGTGGCCTGCTGCTTCGGCGCATCGAAGCTGACGCTGCCTGCCTGTCCTCCGGCAGTAACGGACGAAATCTGCAGATCGAGCGCGTTGAGCGTCACGGTCTTTGCCGCCGATGCGAGAGTCACGTCGATCCTTTCGGTTCCGCGGAACGTCGCCTTCGCGATATCGGGCGCAATCGCCAGCGCGTAGTGCTGCGGCTTCACGTTCTCCGGCAGCCGCTGGCCGTAGCTCATGCCTGAACCCGCGGTGACCGCAAACAAAGCTATCCAATCCTTGATCGACAACGCTTTCCTCCCTTCCCTGTGCACGCCCTGCTCAGGCTTCCGGATTGGTCGATGCGTGCAGACGAGCGACACACAACCGTGCCGGCGTGTACGTTTGCAGCACGTAGCCTCCGGCGGGAATCGCCGCGGCCCGGCACATCTCCTGCCACTCCGCCTCCCGGAAGCTGCGCAGAATCGACACCGCGCCGTCATGCTTCACAAACCGGTGCCAATGCGTAAGACGGCTCAGAATGCGAAACAAGTGATAAGGCACGGGCTGCCGATGCAGATCGTTGATAAACCAGCCCAGGCGCGCGTTCGCTTCCATCCAGCCGAGAAAACGGACAATCTCCGCACTCTCGAGATGGTGCGTCAGCAGCGAGCTGACCACCAGATCGATGCCCTCCGGATCGTCGAAGTCATACGCATTGCCCGCAAGGTAGGTGACGGCTCCGGGCCGCGTGGCCTCCCGCGCCGCGCGCACCGCGTCCGGATTCAGATCGATACCCGTCAAGCGTACCGGCCAACGCCGCTCCTGCGCCCAGCGATGCACGCGCCGCAGCATGTCTCCGAAGCCGCAGCCGACATCCACAATATGGATTGGGCTCGACTGCCGCGGTATCACGCTGTACACCTGATCCAGCCAATGGAGCGTTGGACGATACGCATTGGTCAATCGGTTCACCTGCGCAATCGACCGCAGGCAGCCACGCAGATCCTCATAACTGCACGGCTGATCCATCCGCTCGGGATATTGGACAAGACTCGCGCGTTGGGAAAAGTCGAACGGAATAAGAAAGCTTTCTATAGAACTTACGAACTAAATGACGCAGCCCGCTCCGAATGGCCGGAGACTTCGGATGAACGAGCCTCCGCGAACGCCGCCGCGCCCAGCAGCGCGCAGGTGTCGTCCAGGATCACGCGCACCGGCATCGCCTGCAACAACGGCTGCATGCGCCCCTTATCGAAAAACGCGTCCAGAAACGCGCCGTTCGAGAGCGTCTTCAGAATCTTCGGTGCAATGCCGCCGCCAAGATAGACGCCTCCCGAGGCCAGAATCTTCAAGGCCACGTTCCCCGCCTCCGCGCCAAAGGCGGACGCAAACATCTGCATCGTCTCTACGCAAAGCTCGCTTGAACCCTCCTCGGCGCAGCTTCCGATTACCGCGTTCGGATCCTCGGTCTTCATGCGCTCCTCAAGCCACGCCGGCTCTTCGATCTTCTGATCCTCCTTGAGGAACGCGTACACATTCTTGATGCCAAGGCCGGAGACGACTCGCTCGAAGGACACGCGTCCTTTCAGCGTTCGCCGCAGATACTCGAGCAGCGCGATCTCTCGATCGTTGCGCGCGGCGAAGTCGCAATGACCGCCTTCGGACGGCAGCGGAATATGCTGCTTCTGCCGCGCATCCCATACGAGCAGCGCCTCACCCAGGCCCGTGCCCGCGGAGATCAGACCGCGATGCCCAACCGTCCCAAGATCGCCCGGATGCAGCACATGCACCGCATCGTTTCCAAGCTCGGGAATACCGTAGCCATTCGCTTCAAGATCGTTGATCAGGAAGATATGCTCGATGCCGAGCGAATCGCGCAAAGCCCGCGCATCGAGCGTCCACGGTAGATTGGTCAGCTTCAGATGACCGTCACGAACCGGCCCCGGGCAGCCAAAGCAGGCGGCGACAATCTGGTTTTTATCGGCTCCAGGATGGCCATCCTCTTCCGCTAAAAACCGGTGCACGACATCGTCCAGACATGCGAACTCCGCGGCAGGAAACTTCTGCTCGCGAAGCGACTTCAGCTTGCCGGCTTCAAAATCATACAAAGCCAGGTGAACCTTAGTTCCACCCACATCGCCTGCAAGGATCATGAGAACTCCAGTGTGCTTTCGCCGCGTCTGTTTGCCTCCGGCAACTGCGCAGCCACCGCCTGATCGAGCAGCAACGCAAGCCGGCCGTTGGCTGGCCGAATCAGTTGCGCGGGATACTGCTCCGGATCGTAAGCGCCGGTAAACACCGTCTTCAGCACACCGGCTTTTTCCTCGCCCTCGATCAGAAACACCACCTCGCGCCCTTGCGTGATCACCGGCCAGGTCAGCGTAAGCCGCCACGTATCTTTCTGCGGCACATGGTTGGCCAGGCAGATGCGCGCCAGCTCGTGCAGAGCTTCCGTATGCGGAAACAGTGAAGCTGTATGGCCATCCGGTCCAAGCCCCAGCAGAATCAGATCGAACGCCGGCGTCTCCGCGCCTTCCAGCCGAAGCGTATTGCGGATCTCGGCCTCATATCGCGCAGCCGCTTCCTGCGGATCGAGCTCGCCCTCCATCCTGTGGACATTCGCCGCGGGCAGCGGAACCTTATCGAGCATCGCTTGCTTGGTCATGCCGAAGTTCGACTCTTTATCCGCCGGAGGCACGCAGCGCTCATCCACCCAAAAGAGCTGCACGTGTCCCCAGGAAATCTTATCCGCATAGTCGCGCGCCAGAAGCTCGAAAACGGCCTTCGGCGTCGAGCCCCCGGAGATCGCCACCCGTGCCTGCCCCCGCGCACTCACCGCGGAAGACACACTGGCTGCAAACAGCTCCGCAGCATCCCGTGTCACCTCGTCCACCGTTGGACAAACCTTGACCGACACCTCAACGCGACGCGGCATACCTTCTCCCACCAAATCCACAGTTCCTCAACGAAAATAGATGCCGCCGTCACTCCGGACGGCATCGCCGTGCAATGAGACTACAGCTTACGCCACTTGCGTCCATCCGCCTTCAGCATCGCGTCTGAGGTCGGCGGTCCCCATGTTCCGGCGGCATAGTTCGGCAGATCGCGGATCGGATTCTTCTCCCAGTATTCCAGGATCGGCGTCATCAAGGCCCACGTCGCTTCGACGCCATCGCGATGCGCAAACAGGGTGGCATCGCCCAGCATCGCATCGAGCAGAAGACGCTCGTATCCGTTGGCCGACGACGCGCCAAAGGTCTCCGCATAAGAGAAGTTCATGTTTACCGGGTTGATGCTCATGCTCGGCCCGGGCAGCTTCGCTCCGAAGCGCAGAGTGATGCCTTCATCCGGCTGGATGCGCATCGAGATGATGTTGTTCCGAATGCCTTCCGCGCCCTTGCCTTGCTCATCTTTGAAAATCGAAAGCGGCGGCTGCTTGAACATGATCGTAATCTCGGTGACGCGCTTGGCCAGCCGCTTGCCCGCTCGCAGATAAAACGGCACCCCGGCCCATCGCCAGTTCTCAATCTCCAATCGCACCGCGGCATAGGTCTCGGTTTGCGAGCGCGGATGCACACGCTCCTCCTGCCGGTAGCCGACCACCTGCTTGCCATCGATCATGCCCGGGCCATACTGCCCACGCACCGTATCCGCAGGGTGAATCGGCTGGATCGACTGCCAGACCTTGACCTTCTCCGCGCGCACCGCGGAAGCCTCAAAGGAGACCGGCGGCTCCATCGCGACGAAACTCAATAGCTCCATGACGTGGTTTTGAATAACGTCACGCAAAGCCCCCGCAGTCTCATAGAACGGCCCCCGACCTTCGATGCCGATGGCTTCCGCGGCCGTGATCTCGACATGGTCAATATAGTTCCGGTTCCAGACATTCTCAAAGATGCCATTGGCAAACCGGAACACCAGAATGTTCTGCACGGTCTCTTTGCCCAGGTAGTGATCGATACGAAAGATCTGGTCCTCATCGAAGACCTTGTTCACGTCGTCGTTCAGCGCGCGGGCGCTCTCGAGATCGTGTCCGAACGGCTTCTCGATGATTGTGCGCACCCACGAGCCGGAGTTCTGCTCCGGCTTGTTCATGCCATGCTTGCCCAGAGCATTGATGATGTCGGCAAAATACTCCGGAGCCGTGGCCAGATAAAACAGCCGGTTGCCCTTGGTTCCGGTCTTGGCATCGATGCCCGCCAGCATTTCCTTCAAGCCCGCATAGCCGGAGTCATCGTCGAAGTTCATCGCGTGATAACAGACCTTCGCGATCAACGGCTGCAACGCGGGATCGGACTCGTCCACACCACCGCCGGCAAGAATGCCGTCTTTCATGTCCGCGGCAAAGGTCGCCTCAAGCGGCCGCCGCGCCACACCCACCACAGAGATCTCCTTCGGCAAGAGACCTGCCTGATCCAAGTGGTAGAGCGCGGGCAGCAGCTTGCGCTTGGTCAAATCGCCGGATGCGCCAAAGATAACGACCACGCAAGGATCCGGTTTGCGCTCAACCGGCTTGCTCACCGGCGGCGTAGCAGCAGATGCTTTCACTTCAGGAATCGCCATAGTACCCTCTCGATCTCTCGACTTTTCAGTTGCGCTTCTCTCTATGCATGCTCAACACACACTCCAACGCCGGCCAGCGCCGCATCAAGCTGCGCAGGCGATTCAAACAGGATCGCCTGCATCCCCAGCGCGCGTGCTGCCGCGCAGTTCTCTTCTTTATCATCGATCAGCAAGGCGGTCGCGGCACGGAATCCGGAGATATCGATCGCCGCTTGATAGATACCGGCCATCGGCTTGGTTTCGTGGACGTATGCCGAACAGATGAAGTAATCAAACAGGGATCGCAGCTTGAACGCATCCAGCCGGTACTCATTCAACTCACAGGACTCATTGTTCAAGGTCGCCAGCCGCCAGCGGCCCGATCTCTTCAGCTCCGCCAGCATATCCAAGCACTCCGGATGGAGCACCTTGGACTCCGCGCACACCTGCGGCCAGAGCACGTCGAAGGTCAGATCCAGCCTTGGATTCAATCGCAACACTGTTTCGAGAAAGAACTCTTCCGCGCTGATCCGTCCCCGCTCCCAGGAGGCATTTGCGCGCTCGTGAGCCTCTTCGTAGGCCTGCAGATCGACTCCCAGTCTGCCCAAAACCCTCGCCCTTTGCTGCCGATCCCAACCGTTCGTCAGTAACACTCCACCCATATCCCAAAACAACGTGCGTATGGAACCGGTCACTTCGTCTCCTCTGGTTTCATGTCGTAATCGGCGCCCAAAGTCGTATCTTTCGAGGCCGCCAGATCGCTCTTCCATATCTCCAGGCGTGTCTGCATCCGGTCGTACGCCTGCTTGCCCAGAAGCAGGTGCTTGGGCGGGTGAGGCGATTCCACGGCCGCGATGATCGCCTTGACGGCCTTGACCGGATCCCCGGCCTGCTTGCCCGCCTGCGTCTCAAAGTACTCGCGCGACTTGCCCGCGCTTTGCCTGTAGTCCTCAATCTGCTGCTTGGCCACCGTCGCCGAGCGGCCCAGAAAATCCGTGCGGAACGGCCCCGGCTCCACGATCGTCACATGCACTCCAAGCGGAGCCATTTCTCCGGCCAGCGCCTCGCTCAGCCCGTTTACCGCAAACTTACTTGCGTTGTAATAGCCCACGCCCGGCGTGCCGATCAGCCCGCCGATCGAAGAAAGATTCACGATATTGCCGCTCCTGCGCTCGCGAAACTGCGGCAGCAACGCGCGCGTCACCCGCAGCAGGCCGAAGACATTTGTCTCAAACATCGGCATAAACTCAGCCTCCGAGACCTCCTCGATCGCCCCATTGACTCCATATCCGGCGTTGTTCACCAGCACATCCACTCGGCCGAAACGATCGAGCGCCGCCTTCACCGCGGCATCTACCGCATCCTGCCTCATCACATCCAGCGGAAGAATCAAAGCCATTTTGGGATACTGCTGACCAAGCTCCGCGAGCTGCTCCGGCTTTCGAGCCGTGACCACCACCTTGGCGCCGCCGGCCAGCAACTGCTCTGCAAGCTCGCGGCCAAAACCGGTGGAAGCTCCCGTGATAAACCACACGCGTCCGGAGGTCTGTTCGCTCATATAGGCCATTCGATGCGAAACCATGGATCAGGATGCGTCCTAGCGCAAGAGTTCCGGCCCGGAATCAGCGTCGAACCATCCCGAGCCAAAGAGTCCTTTACGCGCTGAGCGCCGTCCCTCGCGCATCCGGCATGTACTGCATTTCGATCGCCTTGACCTTCTTCAGCCGGCGCGCCAGACGCTCTTCGGTCGCGCCGAACACCGCCTTCAAATACGCGTCCACCAGCTCAAAGGCCAGCGCCGAACCAATAATGCGCGCCCCCATCACCAGCGCGTTCATATCGTCGTGCTCGACGCCCTGATGCGCCGAGTACGTATCGTGGCACATGCACGCACGCACCCCCGGCATCTTATTTGCCGCGATGCATACCCCCACGCCCGAGCCGCAGATCAGTATGCCGCGATCTACCCGGCCGGCCATCAACTCCTTGCCGACCAGCACGGCAAAGTCGGGATAATCATCCGCGGACTCCATCTGAAACGCGCCGAGATCGTGCACCTCATGCCCGAGCTTCGCCACGTAGGCGCGAACCTCTTCCTTGAGCGGAAAACCCGCATGATCCGCCGCAATCGCAATTCTCATGCTTTGTCCTTAATCATCCAGTGCCCAGTCGCTCTCGGGGTCGGGCGGAACGCTGTCCTCATAGGTGGGCTGCAAGGAGATCGAACGCTCCTGCCGCTCCGCCTCGTCCTGTTCGAGCGTGCGAATCATCTCGCGTTCCGACGTGACCATGGCAATCCTCAACGTTTACTTCTTCACCAGCTTCTTCGCGTGATCCACCACGACCGGCACCGCAATTCCCAGCTTCTCCATCGCAATCTTGCCCGGAGCCGAAGCTCCAAAGCGATCCAGGCCCACAGCGATGCCATCGCGGCCGATGTACTTCCACCAGCCCATCGTGGCTCCTGCCTCAACCGAAATCTTCGGTACGCCATGCGGGAAGATCGACATTTTGTACGCGTCGTCCTGCTCCTCGAACACCGCGAAGCTCGGCATCGAGACCACCGTCGCCAAAATCCCGGCGCCCTTCAACTCCTCGGCCGCCTTCATGATCAACGAAACCTCGGAGCCCGTCGCCACCAGCACGATGTCCTTGCCATACTCCTCAAGAATGTAGGCGCCTTTCCGCGCACGCTCATGCACCTTGTACTTCTCCGCATCGAGCACCGGCAGATCCTGCCGAGACAACGCCATGAAGCACGCCGTGTGACGCTCAAGCGCCAGCTGCCAGCACACCGCCGTCTCGTTCGCATCCGCCGGACGAAAATCGGTCAGCTGCGGAATCGCGCGCAGAGACATCAGCTGCTCGACCGGCTGGTGCGTCGGGCCATCCTCGCCCAAGCCGATCGAGTCATGCGTGAAGATATAGAGCGAGTGTGAGCTTTGCAGCGCGCCCATGCGCAGCGCGGAACGGCAGTAATCCGAGAAGGTAAAGAACGTCGACCCAAACGGAATCAACCCGCCGTGCGCCGCAATCCCATTCACCGCCGCCATCATCCCAAACTCACGTACGCCGAAGTACACATTGCGTCCCTTCGGATCGACATGGAAGCTGGGTGAGTCCTTGAAGATCGTCTTGGTCGAGCTCGTCAGGTCGGCCGCGCCGCCAAACAGCTCCGGAACTACCTTTGCAATGGCGTTCATCACCGTCTGCCCCGCGTTGCGTGTCGCCACCGGCTTGTCGACTGGGAACACCGGAATCTGTTTCTCCCAGCCCTCGGCCAGCTTCATCGAGACGGTGCGCTCATACTCCGCGCCCTTGTCCGGATAGGCCTTCCGGTACTCGGCAAACTTCGCCTCCCAGGCTTCGCGCTCCCGCTTGCCCTTTTCCTTGCACTTGCCCCAATGCGCCGCGGCCTCTTCCGGCACGTAGAAGTCCTTGTCTTCCGGAAAGCCGAGATTCTTCTTGGTCGCTTTCACGTTCTCCGCGCCCAGGGCCTCGCCGTGCACCTTGCTCGTGCCGGCCTTGGGGCTGCCATATCCGATCACCGTCCGCACCCGGATCAGCGACGGCTTGGTCGTCTCCGCCTTGGCCGCCAGAATCGCCTTCTCAAGACCGGCCAGATCGTTGCCGTCATCGACCATCTGCACATGCCAGTGGTACGCCTCGAAGCGTTTCGTCACATCCTCGGTAAAGCTCAGCTCCGTCGGTCCGTCGAGCGAAATCAGATTGTCGTCATAGAGCACAATCAGCTTGCCCAATCCCAGCGTTCCGGCGAGCGAGCACGACTCGTGCGAGATGCCTTCCATCAGATCGCCATCGCCGCACAGCACATAGGTGAAGTGATCGACCGGCGTATGGCTGTTGTAGCCGCTGCTCGTGTCGCCCGCCTGGTTGTACGTCGCCGAGAGATGCTTCTCCGCAATCGCCAGCCCCACGGCCTCGGCAAGCCCCTGTCCGAGCGGCCCGGTGGTGACCTCTACCCCGGGCGTCTCGCCGTACTCCGGATGTCCCGGGGTATGCGATCCCCATTGCCGGAACTGCTCCAGCTGGCTGATCGGCAGATCGTATCCGGCCAGATTGAGCGCGCCATACAGCAGCGCCGAAGCATGTCCATTCGACAGCACAAAGCGATCCCGATCCGACCACTTCGGCTCGAGCGGATCGAATTTCATAAATTTAGTGAAGAGAAGATACGCAATCGGCGCACAGCCGAGCGGCGCTCCCGGATGCCCGGAGTTCGCCTTCTCGACCGCATCCACGGCAAGAAAGCGCAGCGTGTTGATCGATAGCTGGTCAAGATCGTTCTGCGTCATTTCCGATGTCATTTCCAATGTAGACTCGCTCATTCTGCTCCTGCATCCTCATACCGAATTCAACGTGATTCGATGCCTTGACCTTGTTCTTTTGCTGCCTCAGTGTACTCGCGCCTACTTCGCCGTTCCCGGCGCGCCTTCCAGCTAGGCCGGAGCCGAAGAGGTTTCGGCCTCGCCAGAATTCAGCTTGACTTCTACATTGTGCCCCAGCCAGCGCTCGTCCTTGTCTGCCTCCGCCGGCCAGCGCAGCGTAAAAATCAGCTTGCCTCCGCCTCCTCGAGTCGCTGCCGCCACATCCGCAAACGAGCCCGGAAACCCTGCCGAACGCGACGCCGCCGTCTGCGTTGTGGCCCAGTCGTCCACCGTATACACCACCTCAAAGCGGTCCCGGTTCACAATGCGCAGCGTATGCCCGGCCGGCAGTTCGCCAATCGGCCGCTCCAGCTGAAAGATCTCCGTTCTGTTCCGGAAGCTGCGCTTGCCGGGCTCGACCGCATACCGCTCCGCAACCACCGAAATCATGTCGAAGACCTTGCCGTCCACCACCGACCGCAGCAGCTTGAGGTACTCCGCATGCGCCCACACCAAAGGCTGCGCCGAGCCCGCCGATTTACCCTCATACAGACCTTCCGACGGCAAATCCGCATGATCCCACACCTGCTCCGGCAGCATCCCGCCGATCGACGAAAAGCGCTCATATGCCGTGATCAGCGGCTTCACATCGTGGCCCGCGGCCAGCTCGAAGTGCGCCCGCTCGCCCCCCAGCAAAGGCCATGCCCGGCCCTGGCCTGAGCCGTCATACGGACCGCCGTCCTTCTTCTGCCCATACCCATCATGGTTGTATCGCCGCCAACACGGCCCGTACGGGGTCTCGTACTTTAAGCAGTGATCCACCACCTTCAGCGACTCCACAATCAGCGGATCGTCCGCTCGCCGGATACCGTAGCGCACCAGCTCCAGAAACCCCGCATCGATCACCTCGCGCGCATCGAAGTCCGCCTGCTCGCCCGGCTCGCGGTTAGCCAAGTGGATGAACCCGGCCGGCAGATGCGGATTGTAAAACGGATCGCCCGGCCCCGGCGGCCGGATCCGCATGTAGTGCCGCTTCACCCCGGGCAGCAACACTCCATCGCCGGTCGTCGTCCACTCATCCAGGTGCTCTTCGATCCAGTCCGCATACGTGAGCAAAAACTGCGCCAGCTCCGCCGCCTGGTACGCCTGCGCAATGTCCGCCGCGCACACCAGCGCGGAGATCACCGCGGCCAGCGTCGAAGGCGAGTACCCGGCATTTTCCTCCCAGCGCTCCTGCTGCGTCACCGGCGCATACCGCACCAGGAACGAAGCCGCTTTCTCCACGAACGGAAACACATCGAAGATCCCCAGCCCGTCCATCTTCCACAGACGCCATGCCAGGATGATCGGAAACGCCACCTCGTCCAGCTGGATGCCCGTCCAGTACGCCGTGCCGTCGATCCAGAAGTTCTGCGCGAAGCCGCCGTCCGGCCGCTGCGTACACGCCAGGTACACGAGCGCCCGCCGCGCCGTCTCCGTCCGCCCCAGCGCCAGCAGCGCCGTCGCCGACTGCACCATATCCCGCGTCCACACCAGGTGATACCCGCCCAGGTCATCGTCGCCCTTCGACGCTCCCCACGGAATCGACGCCGACGCAATAAACGCGCCCGAATATGTCTTATCCTCATGCGTCAGGATCACGTTCTGGCTCACCCGCGCCAGCCGCCCATCGTCGGTCGAAGCTCCCCGCAGCGCGCCACGGTTTGGACTCTGCGCCCTGTGCCACTGCTCGATGAACCGCTTGCTGTGCATCGCAAAGGGCGTCGAAAGCGTTTGCATCAATCCCGCGAGCGCCGCATGATGACCCGCCCCGAGCGCGATGCCTACGGTAAACTCACGGTTTTTCGCCACGTCGATCTCGCCCATCACGGCGATATTCCCGCCGATCGCCTGCCCGAACTGCCAGGTCATCTTTCTATGCGCGGACAAATCCTGGTACCCGTCGCTCGTCCCCACAAACCCACAGGAGCTGCGCGTAAAGCCGCAACTCGCCCCCAGCGCCAGCGACGTGCCGCCCTTCCACGCCAGCAGCGTCCGCTTGCCGGCCAGTTGAATCGACCGCGCCGAATTGCCCGCGCCGCCGCCATCCAGATGCGGCGCCAGCAGCACATAGCACTTCAGCCGCGAGAGCACTGCCTCCTCGCCGGCGATCTTCACCTGCATCAGCACCACCGGATGGTGCGGGTCGGCGACAAACTCCTTGGTCACCGTGTACCGGCCGTCGAGGTCCGGCGCGGATACCCGCACGGCCGGTGCCTCCGGGTCGGTGTAGTGAAAGTCATACTCGAACGAGCGCTTCTCCTCATGGAAGAAGCTTGTTTCATCGGTAAACAGCAGCTCCATATCCCGCATCTGCGGCCGATCGATGGTAGGAAAATACACTTCGTTCAGCGTCCCATGCGAGATCGTGAACCACACTTGACTGGACGCGGAGTAGGCCGTCGAGACCGCATCCTTTTGGCTCGAGGTCCATCTCGGCTCCACGCCCGGCGCGCCGAACGCGGGGCCATCGTCGTCCAGCCAGGCGTAGTCGTATACAAAATCTTTGTTGTCTACCATGTGCAGTGATTAGAAACCAAAACGCCGCGAAACGGGAACAGGCGATGGGGGGAAATGCCGGAGCAATGTGAAAGTTCGTCTCCATTCCCTCCCACCTGGGAAGCTTTAGCATCGCTCCAGACCAGGAAGGCATCGAACAAATGTCCCGACTGGGGCGCCTAGCCGCATCATGAGACGCGCGGCCAAAGGCGTTGATGGCTTCCCCAGCCGCCAGATTACCTTTATTAAGGAGATCCACCGTGGCCTTTGAACTTCCTCCACTCCCCTACGACTACGCCGCGCTCGAGCCCTTCATCGACGAAGCCACCATGAAGCTGCACCACGACAAGCACCACCAGGCCTATATCACCAACCTCAACGGTGCCATCGAGAAGCACCCCGAGCTAGGCTCGAAAAGCCCCGAAGAACTCCTCAAGGACCTGCCCAGCATCCCTGAGGACGTCCGCAAGGTCGTCCAGAACAACGGCGGCGGCCACGTCAATCACACCATGTTCTGGGAGATCATGGCTCCGCACGCAGGCGGCGAGCCCACCGGCGACATCCGCGTCCAGATCAACGACGACTTCGGCAGCTTTGAAGCCTTCAAGAAGCTCTTCAACGAGACCACCGCCAAGCAGTTCGGCTCCGGCTGGGGCTGGCTCGTCTTTGAAGGCGGTAAACTCAAGATCGTCACCACCGCCAACCAGGACAGCCCCATCTCGCAGGGTCTCTACCCCATCCTCGGCAACGACGTCTGGGAGCACGCCTACTACCTCAAATACCAGAACAAGCGGCCCGACTACCTCGCCGCCTGGTGGAACACAGTAAACTGGACCGCAGTCAACACACGCTTTGAAAAAGCCAAGAAGTCGTAGAACACACAGAGATAGAGGGGACGCCGATACTGGGTCCCTTCTACAGCTGCGTTAGCCTGATGAACCAAAACGTGATCTTGTTTAAATATGACTGCGGTCATCCTTACGTAGGAACAGTTCCGCTCGTAGCTCCCCAAGCTGAAGTACCGCTGAGCGGGAGGAGCATCCATCACAGATGTAGAAGCGCTCACCAAGCGGCAAGTCCTTGAGCTGCTACGTTCAAGGTATGCTGATGCGTTTTCGCTAAGCTTATCTTCGCTCGGGACGCCGTAAGCGGACAACATCGTCTCGCCAAGTGGAATCACGGCAGCGATACAAATTACCGAAACTGCTGAGTTTGTTGGCCCATACATACGGGCCTTTGGTGCCTGGCGCTAGGTCCGTTTCAGGCGGAATCTCACCGGACATATCCGTGACGATTCGTTCGACTAGCCCACGCTGCATCGGCCTTTGCAAATCTCCTATCGCTGTTTCTCTTCTTACGTAACAGACACGTCCACTTCCCGGGAGACCGCACTCCTGCCGCTTCCAAGTGAGGCGATTTCAACTCCATCAACTTTAGACGAAACTTAACCACGCTCATCCCTTCCATCACGCGTCTTCCGCCTCCCAGCACGCGTCTCCGCCTCACGGCAAGTAGCCAACGCCCGTACAATCACCTTCAGAAACCCAGAACGCCCGTCCATCAACCAGGGAAAATTTCATGTGGATTGTTAAACTTGCTCTTCGGCGCCCCTATACCTTCGTCGTTCTCTCGCTGCTCCTCTTCCTGCTCGGCCTGGGCTCCGCCATTGAGGCCCCCAAGGACATCTTTCCCAACATCAACATCCCCGTCGTGACCATCGTCTGGACCTACGCCGGACTCTCCCCGACCGAGATGGAAGGCCGCATCGTCACCGTCTGCGAGCGCGCCCTCACTACCACCGTCAACAACATCGAGCACTCCGAATCCCAGTCCTACCAGGGCGTCGCGGTCATCAAGGTCTTCTTCCAGCCGGACGTTGACATCTCGCTCGCCGTCGCCGAAGTCGCCTCCATCGTGCAGACCGTGCTCCGCGTCCTGCCGCCCGGCTCCTTCCCGCCCTTCATCCTCAAGTACGACGCCTCCACCGTCCCCATCGTCCAGCTCTCCCTCTCCGGCCAGGGCCTTTCGGAGTCGGACCTCTACGATCTCGGCCTCTCCTTCATCCGCCCCCGCCTGTCCAACGTCCGCGGCGCCTCCGTCCCGCTGCCCTACGGCGGCAAAGTTCGTCAGATCATGGTCGATACCGACCCCAACCTGATGTACGCCAAGCACCTCTCGGCCACCGACGTCAGCCAGGCCATCACCCAGCAAAACCTCATTCTGCCCGCCGGAACCGCCCGCATGGGCAACCGTGAGTACGTCGTCAAGATGAACTCCTCCCCCGGAGAGGTCTCCGCCCTCAACGATCTCCCCGTCCGCGCCGCCAACGGCTCGGTCGTCTTCATCAAGGACGTGGCGCAGGTGGAAGAAGGCTTCGCGGTCCAGACCAACATCGTCCGCCAGGACGGCAAGCGCGGCGCCCTGCTCACCGTGCTCAAAAATGGCGCCACCAGCACCCTCCAGATCGTCGGCGACACCATCAAAGAGCTCCCTCAGGTCAAGGCCGGTCTGCCCGCCAACCTCAAGATCACCCCGCTTTTTGACCAGTCCATCTTCGTCCGGGACTCCATCTCCGAAGTCGCCCGCGAAGCCACCATCGCCGCCGCCCTCACCGGCCTCATGATCCTGCTCTTTCTCGGCTCCTGGCGCTCCACCCTCATCGTCTGCACCTCCATCCCGCTCTCGATCGCCACCTCGCTCTGCATTCTTACCGCGTTGGGTGAAACCATCAATGTCATGACCCTCGGCGGCCTGGCCCTCGCCGTCGGCATCCTGGTCGATGACGCCACCGTCGAGATTGAAAACACCCACCGCAACATGGCGGAGAAGAAACCCCTCGTCCGCGCCATTCTCGACTCCGCCCAGCAGGTCGCCGCGCCCGCCTTCGTCTCCACCCTCTCCATCTGCATCGTCTTCATTCCCGTGCTTCTGCTCACCGGCGCGGCCAAGTACCTGTTTACCCCGCTCGCCATGGCCGTCGCCTTCGCCATGCTAGCCTCGTACTTCCTCTCCCGCACCCTGGTTCCCACCATGATGCACTTCCTCCTTGAGAAGGAAATCGGCCTCTACCAGGACGAGGGAGCCAGTGAACGCGAGGCCCGCAACAACTGGGTCTGGCGCTGGCACATGAAGTTCGACCACCAGTTCGAGCGCATGCAGCACGGCTACAAAAACGCCCTCGAGTGGTGCCTCGAAAACGCCGCCCTCACCCTCATCCTCTTCGGCGTCTTCGTCGTTCTCTCCCTGCCTCTCGTCTTCTTCATCGGAGAAGACTTCTTTCCTTACGTCGACTCCGGCCAGCTCGCCCTGCACGTCAACCCGCCCGTCGGCCTCCGCATTGAGGACTCCGAACAGTACTTCGCCTCGGTCGAAAAGGAGATCCGCCAAGTCATTCCAGCCAGCCGGCTCAAGCTCGTCCTCGACAACATCGGTCTGCCCAACGGCGGCATCAATCTCGCCTTCTCGAACTCCGCCACCATCTCCAACACCGACGGCGACATCCTCGTCAGCCTGAATCCCGGCCCCAAGGACACCACCAAGTACATGCGCCTGCTGCGCACGGACCTGGCCCGGAAGTTTCCCGACGCCGTCTTCTTCTTCACCCCCGCCAACATCACCAACCAGATCCTCGACTTCGGCCTGCCCGCGCCCATCGATGTCCAGGTCACCGGCCGCGGCAAGGGCAACTACCTGCTCGCCAAAAAGATCATGAAGCAGATCGCCGCCATCCCCGGAACCGTCGACGTCCACATTCATCAGCAGGTCAACTATCCGACCATGGACGTCAACGTCGACCGCACCAAGGCCCGCCAGATCGGGCTCACCCAGCAGGACGTCGCCAACTCCACCCTCATCAGCCTCTCCGGCACCGGCCAGACCGCCCCCAATGAGTGGCTCAACCCCCTCAACGGCGTCAACTACCAGGTCGTCACCCAGACCCCCATCCACCATCTCGCCAGCCTGCAGGAGCTCGCCCGCACCCCCGTCACCTCGCCCACCGGAACCGTCTCTCAGCTGCTCGGCAACATGAGCGTCTTCCAGCGCGATGAAACCCCCATCATCATCAATCACTACAACATCCAGCCCACCTTCGACATTTACGCCGATGTCGATCGCCGCGACCTCGGCGGCGTCGCCTCGGAGATCCGCAGAATCCTCGCGGATACCAAGCCGACTCTCCCCGTCGGCACCACCCTCGCGCTCCGCGGAGAGGTCGACACCATGCAGACCTCCTTCATCCGCCTCGGCATCGGCATTCTCTTCGCCATCGGCCTGGTCTACCTCCTCATGGCGGTCAACTTCCAGTCCTGGCTCGACCCTCTTATTATCCTCATGGCGCTTCCACTCGCCTTCTGTGGAATCCTCTGGATGCTCTTCATCACCCAGACCACCTTCTCGGTTCCCTCGCTCATGGGAACCATCATGACCATCGGCGTCGCCACCGCCAACTCCATCCTCATGGTCGTCTTCGCCAACGACGAGCGCGTCGCCGGCAAGGACCGCCTCGAAGCCGCGCTCAACGCCGGTCACACCCGGCTCCGCCCCGTCCTCATGACCGCCCTCGCCATGATTATCGGCATGCTCCCCATGGCACTCGCCCTCGGCGAAGGCGGCGAGCAGAATGCCCCGCTCGGGCGCGCCGTCATCGGCGGCCTCCTGCTCGCCACCCTCGGCACCCTCTTCGTCGTCCCCGTCATCTACTCTCTATTGAAGAAAAACGCGCCCGTTGACTTCGACCAGCAGATCGACCAGGAGTATGGCCCCGTTCCCTCGGGAGAAAACTCCCTCGGCAAACCCGCCAGCCCCGGCCAACCTCAGGAGCAACCCGCGTAATGCCGAATGATCCGTACCAGCACGACCCCAAACGCCTCGAAAACCACGAAGCGCAAAGACTCAGCGATGGCCGCGAGCACCTCGGCGAAGGCTTCGAACGCCCCGTAGATCCCGAAGACCGCAGCCTCGGCCAGGACTTCCGGCAAGCCAACGCCACCGACGCCACACGCCTCGGCCAGGACTTCGCCGACCCTCGCTACGCCGACCAGCACACCCTCGGCAGCGCCTTCGCCGACCCCAACTCGCTCGACGACACCCGGCTCGGAGAAAGCTTCGCCGAGACCAACTCCAGCGCCAAAAAACATCATCGCCCCGTCAAGGAAGCCGTCGCAGCTCCCCTCCAGCGCGCCAAGGGCAACAAGACTCTCTTCTGGATCATCGCCGGCGTCGTCGTCCTCATGCTCGTCGCCCTCCTCGCCGGCCTCCTGCCTCGCCTCTCCCGCAGCAAGGAGACCAAACAGCAGGCCAGCGATCAGACCCAGGACCCCGAAATCGATGTCGTCAAAGTCGTCCGGGCCAAGAGCGTCAGCGGCCTCGTCGTCCCCGGAACCACCATTCCCATCGAGGTCTCCTCCGTCTACGCCCGCGCCAATGGCTACTTACGCAAGCGCTTCGTAGACATCGGCGATCACGTCCACAAGGGCCAGCTGCTCGCCATCATCGACGCCCCCGACCTCGACCAGCAGGTCGTCCAAGCCCGCCAGCAGGTCGATCAAGCCGTCGCCCAGCTCGCCCAGCAGCAGACCCAGCTCGCCCTCACCAAAATCACCGTCGAGCGCTACCGCGCCCTCGTCGCCCGCGGCGTCTTCTCCCGCCAGGACGGCGATCAGCGCGAAGCCGACTACCAGTCCCAGATCGCCAACGTCGCCGCCGCCGAGCGCAACGTCGAAGCCTTCAAGGCCAACCTCGGCCACGCCCTCGCCCTCCAGCAGTTCGAGCGCGTCACCGCCCCCTTCGACGGCATCATCACCCAGCGCAACATCGACACCGGCGACCTCATCCAGGCCTCCGGGTCCGCCGGCAGCAGCGCGCCCGCTCCTGTCGCCACCGGCTCCACCTCCTCCGGCTCAGCCCAGAACGCCGCCAGCAACACCAGCGGCTCCTCCGGCAACGGCAACACGCTCGCCACCCCCTCCACCGGCATGGGCGGCCAAGGCGGAGCGCTCTTCACCATCGCCCAGGCCGACCGGCTCCGCATCCTCGTCTCCGTTCCCGAGGGCTACGCCAGCCAAATCCACGACGGACAGGCCGCCGCGCTCAACTTCCAGGAGCTTCCCGACAAAACCTTCCATGCCTCCGTCACCCGCACCGCCGACTCGCTCGACCAGAACACCCGCACCGAGCTCGTTGAGGTCCAGGTCGACAACCACGCCGGCCTGCTCCTCCCCGGCATGTACGCCGTCGTCACCTTCGCCGACAAAACCGGAGACGCCGCCGACGTAGGCGGTCCCATCGTCATTACCGGAGACGCGATCGGCATCCGCAACGACCAGCCCACCGTCGGCGTCATCGATAACGGCAAAGTCAAACTCACCCCCATCCAGATCGGCCGCGACTACGGCTCTGAAGTCGAGATCGTCAGCGGCCTCCGGCCCGGAGAGATCATCGCCAGCAGCTTCACCGACGACGTCGTCGAGGGCGCACAGGTCCGGACCCGCGTCAGCCCCGACGAACAGCGCGCCGCCTCCCCTCCGCAGACTCCCATCAAACCCAATCCGCCCGGCGGCTCCACCCAGTACGGAGACACCGGCATCATCGACCAGAACATGCAAGGCCAGAACGCCAAGCCACAACAGAAGAAGCCCTCGGGCGGCCAGCAAACCAAGGCCAGCGGCAAGCAGGGGACGCAGCAATGACCAGGCTCCGCGGTCCCGCCGCGCTTCCTCTGGCGCCGTCATTCTGGCGAAGCCGGAATCCCCGTATATGCCTTCCTCCATCTCCGCACATCGTCAAGCAAGCAGCCTTCGCCCTCGCCGTCTGCGCTCTCCCCGCCACCTACTCTCACGCCCAGGCCCTCCAGCCGCTTCCTCCCGTTCCGCCGCCCCCGCCGGCTCCCGCCCCCGCCGCGCCCGTCATTCCGGACGCCCCATCCATCAGCGCCTTTACTCCCGGCGTCCCCACCATCGATACCGGCAACCCGCCCGTCATTCCACTCCGCCTCGAGCCCTCCGGCTTCGAGCCGCGTCACTTCTTCGGCCCCTACCGCGCCCCCACCGTCGCCCCCCTCTTTCCCGGCAATGGCGACCGCCTGCGCGCTCTCGTCCGCGACGGCAAGCTCTATCTCACCGCCCGCGACGCCGTCGTCCTCGCCATTGAGAACAATCTCGACGTCGAAATCGAGCGCTACAACCTCGTTCTCGCCGAGACCGACCGCCGCCGCGCCGCCGGCGGAGGCAATCTCCGCGGCATCGACTACACCATCCAAGAGCCGCCCAACGGCGTCGGCGGCCCCGGCTCTCCGCTGCTCAACACCACCGCCACCAACCCCAACCCGACCACCCCCACCGTCACCGACCTCACCTCGCTCAACGCCACCACCCAGACCGTCACCAATCTCTCGGGCGTCTCCACCGCCACCGCCCAGTACGCCAACGGTCCTACCGTCCCGCTCTTCGACCCCAACCTCTTCCTCCAGGCCGGCTATCTCCGCCGCTCCGACACCGTGTCGCTCGTCCCCACCACGACCACCACCAGCGGCACAGGCAGCAGCCTTGGTTCGAACGAACCTCAGCCGCTCGACTTCATCGCCGCCAACCTCTCCTACCAGCAGGGTTTCCGCACCGGGGCCCAGGTCGAAGCTGTCGCCAACAACGCCTCGAACGTCCTCTACGGCCAGACCTCGCAGCGCGACCCCTTCTCCACGCCCAGCACCTTCGTCACGCTCACCCAGCCCCTGCTGCGCGGCTTCGGCTCCGGGGTCAACCTTCGCTACCTCCGCATCGCCAGCGTCGACCGCAACATCTCCCGCCTCCTGTTTGAGCAGCAGGTGCTTGAAACCGTCTACGGCGCCTCCCGCATCTACTTCGACTTGGTCTCGCTCGGCGAAAACATCGCCGTCCAGCAGGACGCCCTCAACGCCGCAAAGAAGCTCCAGTCCGACGAAGCCGCCCAGGTCGAGTTCGGCACCCTCGCCCCCATTGAGCTCGTCCGCGCCAACGCCCTCGTCAGCTCCAGCCAGTTCTCTCTCGCCCAGGCCCAGGGTCTCTATCGCACCCAGGAAGTCATCCTCCGCAACCTGATCACCCGGGCCGGCGCCCCGGTCTTCAACGCCGCCTTCACCGAAATCGTCCCCACCGACACCATCACCGTGCCCGACGCCATGGACCCCACCTCGGTCTCTGATCTGATCCAGCAAGGCCTCGCCCGCCGGCCCGACCTCGCCCAGTCCGCTCTCCAGGTCAAGACCGGCCAGATCAACGCCTCCGCCACGCGCAATCAGGCGCTTCCTCAACTCAATCTCTACGCCAACGTCCAGACCCGCGGCGTCGCCGAGCAGCCGTACGAGCAGCTTGGCACCCAGGGCACCGCTCTTCCCACCCTGCCCTTGACCTTCGCCACGGGAGGCCTGCGCGTCTCGACCATCTACCAGGCCGGCATCCAGCTCAACCTGCCCCTGCGCAACCGGCTCGCCGAGGCCGACGCCGCCCGCGACGCTATCCAGGTTCGCCAAGTGCAGGCCCGCACCGAAAAGCTCGAAGACCAGATCCGCCAGGACATCGAGAACGCCCAGATCGCCGTCGAAACCAGCTTTCAGGCCTACCAGGCCGCGAAGGCCAGCCGCGGCTACCAGCAGCAGCTCCTCCAGGCCGACCGCGACCGCGTCGAGTTCGGCCAGTCCACCCCGCTCCAGGTCGTCCAGGACACGGCCTTTCTCTCGCAAGCCCGCGCCACCGAGATCGCCGCCCGCTCCAACTACCAGAAGGCCCGCATCGAGCTCGACCACCAGCTCGGCGATTTGCTCGAGAAGAACGGAATCACGTTAGACGACGCTGTGCAGGGACAGGTAAGGCCGTAAGCGAAGTCCGATGCTAAACTTCCTCCGTGGCCGGCTTCGATTGGGATGACGCGAATCGAGATCACATCGCAAGGCATGGTGTGACCGTCGACGAAGTCGAAGAAGCTGCAAGCGGGATGACGTTAGAGCTGGATTCCTACACTCTTGATGGAGAACGGCGTTTTGAAGATATCGCAATAACAGCAAAAGGCCGCATCCTGAAGATAATCACTACGGACAGGAACGGAAAGACACGTGTAATCACCGCCTACGATGCAACACCTGGAATCAAGAAGTCCTACCTCAGAGCAATGGTGAGTCGAAAATGAATCAGCCCAGAATTATTCCCACATTTACATCCGAAGCTGAAGAAGCCGACTGGTGGTACGCGAATCGCGAAAAGCACGATCGAGAGTTCGTTCAAGCACTCGCAGAAGGCCGCGTGGTACAGGGAGGTTTAGGTCGTCGACTCGCACAGGCTCGTGGACTGGTGGTCAATCTCGAATCCGAAGATCTGCTCAAGGCAGAATCGTTAGCGGAAAGCCAAGGAATGGACTTGCCTCGAGTCTTAGGTCAGTTAGTCCATGAAGCGCTTGAAAACAGAGGTAAGAACGCCGCATAGCTTATACGCTAACTATGCGGCGTCTACTTGCCGGACAACTACTCGAGCACACTGCCGCCGCGATTTCCCTTCGGCCGCCGATTCGACGCCAGCACCTTCTTCCGCATGCGCAGACTCTTCGGCGTCACCTCAACCAGCTCATCATCCGCGATGAACTCGATCGACTGCTCGAGTGTCAGCACCTTGAACGGCACCAGCCGCAAAGCATCGTCCGATCCCGAAGCGCGCATGTTGGTCAGCTTCTTCTCGCGCACCGCGTTCACGTCCAGGTCGTTGTCGCGCGAGTGCTCGCCGACCAGCATGCCCTCGTAGACCTCGACGCCGTCGCCGATGAAGAGCACGCCGCGCTCCTGGACCCCGTCGAGCGCATAGGTCGTCGTCACGCCCTGCCGGTCAGAGATCAGCGCTCCCGAGGGCCGCTGCGGAATCTCCCCCTGATACGGGATGTAGTCGCCGGCAATCGAGTTCATCACGATCGTGCCGCGAGTCTCGGTCAGCATCTCATTGCGCAGGCCGATCAGTCCACGCGAGGGCACCTTGAACTCCATGCGCACCCGGCCGGAGCCATGATTGGCCATCTTGACCATCTCGCCTTTTCTTGGTCCCAGCCGCTCAATCACCGTGCCGACGAAGTTTTCCGGGATGTCGATGGTCAGCACCTCGGACGGCTCCATCAACGCGCCTTCCACCCGCTTGGTCACGATCGTCGGACGCGAAACCAGCAGCTCGAATCCCTCGCGGCGCATCATCTCAATCAGCACCGAAAGCTGCAGCTCCCCACGGCCCAGCACTTTGAACGTGTCGGCGGCATCGGTCGGCTCCATGCGGATGGACACGTTGGTGAGCAGCTCACGATCCAGCCGGTCCTTAATGTTGCGCGATGTGACGAACTTCCCCTCGCGGCCCGCGAAGGGCGAATTGTTGACTGAAAAGTTGATCGCAATCGTCGGCTCATCGATCGTAATCACCGGCAGCGGCTTCGGATCTTCAAGCGCGCAGAAGCTCTCGCCGATCGTGATGCCCGGAATGCCGGCGATCGCCACGATGTCCCCGACGGTCGTCTCGGTGATGTCCTCGCGCTTCAGCCCGTTGAAGGTAAACAGCTTCGTGACCTTGACCGGCATCAGCGAGCCGTCGATCTTCGAAACGTTGACCTCCTGGCCGGTCTTGAGCGTGCCGTTGAAGACCCGCGCAATCGCCAACCGGCCCAGGTAGTCCGAATAGTCCAGGTTCGTGACCAGCACCTGCAGGTCGCCATCCGCCGTACCCGGCGCCGCCGGAATCGTCTTGAAGATCAGCTCGAACAAGGGCTGCAGATCGGTTCCCGGAACCGCCAGATCGAGCGTCGCGGTGCCTGCCTTGCCGTTGGTGTAGATGACCGGAAATTCGAGTACGCTCTCATCCGCGTCGAGGTCGATGAACAGGTCATACACCTCGTTCAGCACCTCCTGCGGCCGGGCGTCCGGGCGGTCGATCTTGTTGACTACCACGATCGGCGTCAGCTTGGCCTCGAGTGCCTTCGAGAGCACATAGCGCGTCTGCGGCAGCGGACCTTCGGAGGCATCGACCAACAGCACCACGCCATCGACCATCTTCAGCGCGCGCTCCACCTCGCCGCCGAAGTCGGCGTGACCCGGCGTGTCAACAATGTTGATCTTCGAATCCTTGTAGTGGATGGCCGTGTTCTTGGCCAGAATGGTGATGCCCCGCTCTTTTTCAAGGTCGTTTGAGTCCATCACGCGCTCGGCCACGGCCTCATTCGAGCGAAAGGTGCCGGACTGGCGGAGCATGGCGTCCACCAGAGTTGTCTTGCCGTGGTCGACGTGGGCAATAATGGCGATGTTGCGAATGGCTTCTGCGGTTGCGGAACTCACGGCGGGTCAACGTCCTATTCTCTTTGCGCTAGATATGGGGCAAGGCTCAAAAATGCGCAGTGCCTCTAGTCTAACAGGGGCTCATGGCAAGCAGACAGCGGGGCGGCGATGGGCTGAAACAGGCCGCCGATCGGGCCGTCTAACGGGTATGCTCCACTCACCCCTTCTTGCGAGGATGGCCGTCTGCAGTTCGCTCGTTGGATCGCTCGCCTCCGCCCAGACGCTCAAGCTGCCGCCACCCAAGCCTGACACTGGCGCGCAGGACAACAACCAGACTCTTTCGCTCGCGGCCAAGCTGGTCAACCTGCCGGTGGTCGTCCGCGACAAGAAGGGCGCGCTGGTCCAGAACCTGACCAAGGACGACTTCACGCTCTCAATCGACGGCAAGCCGCAGGTGATCCGCTACTTCGACAAGGATTCGAACCTGCCGCTCACCCTCGGCCTGCTCGTCGATGTCAGCCAGTCGCAGCGCAGCGTTCTCGATGAGGAGCGGACCGCCAGCAGCGCCTTCCTCGACAACATGCTCAAGGCCCCGTCCGGCCAGCCGCCCGACCGCGCCTTTGTCATCCAGTTCGCGCGCGAGACCGAGCTGCTGCAGGACCTGACCGCCTCCACCCCCAAGCTCCAGGCCGCCCTCAAAGAACTCGACACCCCCAGCCCCAACAGCGGCTCGGACTCAAGCGACTCCGGAGACAGCCAGGGCGGAAGCGTTCGCCGCCACGGAGGCACGGAGCTCTACGACGCCCTGTATCTGAGCGGCACGGAGCTGATGTCCAAGCAGACCGGGCGCAAGGCGGTCGTTATCCTCTCGGACGGCGTGGACAATGGCAGCCGCAAATCGCTTGCCGCCTCCATCGAAGCCGCCCAGCGAGCCAACGAGATCGTTTACTCCATCTACTTCAAAGGCGAGCAGCCGCACCAGGACGGCTCCAACCGCGGAGGCTACCCGGGCGGTGGCAGGCGCGGCGGCGGAGGCTATCCGGGCGGGGGTGGCGGAGGCTACCCGGGCGGCGGCGGTGGCGGATACCCCCGGGGTGGGGGCGGCTCTCGCGGCGGCGGAGGCGGCAGCGAGAATCGCGTCGACGGCAAGAAGATCCTCGAGCGCATCTCCGGCGAGACTGGCGGACGCATGTTCGAGGTATCGAAAAAGCAGGATCTGGCGTCCATCTACAGCCAGATCAGCGAAGAGCTTCGCTCGCAGTACCGGCTCGGCTATACGCCGAATGAAGCGACTGCGTCGGACGGCTATCATCAGGTCGATCTGACCATCCCCAAGCAGAATAAGCTGCAGGTACAAACTCGCGACGGCTACTACACGGGCAAGTAAGGCTCTCCTCTGAGGCGTCCGTCTGCTTCCGCGTAGCCGGCGCGCTAAGAGGACACTTCGCCTTCCCATGAGGTGCATCTGAGAGGTACATGCTTTCCTTTGCCCGTAACCACTCGCTCACGGGTCACCTTCCCACTCTGGCCGGAATGGCTTTATACGGCATCGTGAGCGCTTCTTGCATGGCTTCCGGCCAATCGCTGGACATGCTTCCCGACGATCCGGCCGTTCAGCAGACTCCAGCACGATCGGAGATAGCCCCAGCGGCACAACCAGCTCCGGATCGCTCGTTCTTCGGCAGGCTGGCGGCGTTCTACCGCGAGGACTGGCACCCGACCGCGCCGCCCGGTCCTGCACCGGCGCGCCGCGGACCTCCGTCTCCGCTCGACTCGCCCCCGTTTCCGAGCGCGGACTGGTCCTATGGTGGCTCGCCGATCATCGGCGAAGCCGACACCAACTCCTATCCGCTCATGACCGCGCTCAACGGCTCAAGAAGCCGGACGAAAATCTACGGCTGGGTCGAGCCCTCGGTGAACGGCAGCACCTCCGCCCGCAGCAACTCACCCGTGGCCAACGATGCCTACGCCAATCGGCTCGAACTCGACCAGGCAGTGATCTACGTCGAGCGGCTGCCGGACTCGGTGCAGCGCGACCACATCGATGTCGGCTACCACCTGACCGCGTTCTACGGGACCGACTATCGCTACACCACCGACAAGGGATACCTCAGCTACCAACTCATCCGCGATCACCACCAGTACGGCTTCGACCCGGTGCTCGAGTATGTCGATGTCTACGTGCCGCAGGTCGCGCACGGGATGAATCTCCGCATCGGCCGCTTCATCTCGATCCCCGGCATCGAGGCGCAGCTAAGCCCGAACAACTACATCTTCTCGCACTCACTGCTCTACTCGATCGATCCCTTCACCGACACCGGCCTGCTCGCGACCATTCAGCTGAACGATCGGTGGACCGTCCAGGCCGGGATCAGCGGCAGCCACGACGTGGCGCTTTGGACCGCCGATGCGCGGCCCTCGGCCATCGCCTGCGTGAGCTACACAACGAAATCCGTGAACGACAACTTTTACCTCTGCGCCAACGGCATCAATGCCGGCCAATACGCCTTCAACAACCTGCAGCAATACGACGGCACCTGGTACCACAAGATCGGCAAGAAGTGGCACATCGCCAGCGAAGCGTACGTCATGTACGAGCGCAATGTGCCAGGCACCGGCGGCAGCCTCGTTCCTCAGCCAGGCAGCAATGGAGCCACCTGCCTGCCGGGCGAGCAGAAGTGCTTTGCCCCGGAGTGGGCGGTCGACAACTACATCAACCGCGAACTCGGGCCGCACGATTTTGTCTCCTTCCGCAGCGACTACCTGAACGACAAAAAAGGCCAACGCACCGGCTACAACACGAAGTACACGGAGAACACCTTGATGTGGAGCCACTGGATCGGCACCACAGTCCAGATTCGCCCCGAGATACGGTTCGATCATGCCTGGGACCGGAACGCGTACGACAACGGGACAAAGCAAAACCAGTTCACCGCGGCAAGCGACCTGGTGTTCCACTTCTGAAGCAGTCGAAGTCGTGCGCCCAGTGCGAACGGCTTATTGCCGAAGCCGTCGCCGTACGAGTCCGCAAAGCGACAACACAGCCGTCCCCACGAAAATCATACTGCCCGGCTCCGGCGTCACGACCGGGCTGACGGCCGCCGCTCCATTCAGGACAAAATTGTCGAGATCGATTCCAGCCATGTCCGAGGGGTCCACCGCGTTGAATCCAAGCACCACCGAGGTCACTAGCTGCCCGTTTACCCCCGGATTGAACGTCTCAAAGTCGTTCATCATCGGCGTCGTGGTCGTAGGCGTCGGACCGCTCAGGCTGTAAACCTGCGATGAACCCAGCATGCCCACGAGGGTATAGCTGGGCAGTACCACAAAGCTTGTGAGATCCAGGCTCGTAAAGGTGAAGCTGCTTCCGCCCACTTGCGTGATCACCAGGCTCTCCGCCGTCTGCCCGGAGAGATTGTCGGCGACAAAGATGTCCGGCGCCGGATCGCCGAAGTCGGGATTGGTTCCCGTGTTCACATAAAAGTGACCGGTCTTGGTCGCCACCGTGAACCCGTTTTCGGTGTAGCTCGTAAACGCGCTCTCGTAGGCACCAGTCAGCGTGTTGAAGTCGATGGTTGTGGCCGAAGCGGCGTGGTGAAGACTGGCGGCGAACACCACCGCAGGCAGGAATACCTTGCGTGAAAAGCGCATGATTTCTCCAGAGGGGGCCCAGTTGCTTGAAAGTGGAAGGTACGAAGAGCGTGACAAAACTTCTGCCTTTCTGCAAGGGCGAAGTTGCTCACGTAGCTCATGGACGACAAGACCGGCAGCCCACGACAGCATGCGCCGGCCAACCGCGGCAACCGTCCTGCGGGCAAACCCGCTTATACTCAAGGTTCCGATGCTCTCCAACCAGGCACAGACCTTCGAGCGAAACACGTTGAAGCACTATCTGCTGGACCACGCCTACGACGAGATGTTCGAAGGGCCGGAGCAGCTTCACAAGCACTATGAGCCTCTGCTGAATCACTTCGCTTCGCTGCCGGAGGGCGAGTTGCAGCGCCGGAAAGCCGCCGCCGACCTCAGCTTCCTCAACCAGGGCATCACCTTCACCGTGTACGGCCGCGAAGAGGGCAAGGAACAGATCTTCCCCTACGATCTGCTGCCCCGCATCATCACGCAGGCGGAGTGGGATAAGGTGGAGCGCGGGCTGACGCAGCGGATCATGGCGCTCAACCTGTTTCTGCGCGACATCTACAACGAAGGCCGCATCCTCGCCGAGGGCATCGTGCCCCGCGAGGTGGTCTATAGCTGCAGGCACTTCCGTCGGCAGATGATCGGGCTGCAGGTTCCGCGGAACGTGTATGTCGCCATCTGCGGCACGGACCTGATCCGTATGCAGGACGGCGAGTTCGTCGTGCTTGAAGACAATCTGCGCGTGCCTTCGGGCGTGAGCTACATGCTGACCAACCGGCGCGTGATGAAGCGCATCTTTCCGCAGCTGTTTCGCAGCTACAACGTCAAGCCGATCGAGCAGTACACACAGCTGCTACTGGGGACGCTGCGCTCGCTCGCGCCCGAGGGCCGTCCAGAACCGAACATCGTGCTGCTCTCGCCGGGCGTGTTCAATTCGGCCTACTTTGAGCATGCCTATCTTGCCCGGCAGATGGGCATCGAGCTGGTAGAAGGCCGCGACCTGGTGACGCACGACAACGTGATCTACATGCGGACGACCTCCGGCCTGCGCCGCGTGGATGTGATCTACCGGCGGGTGGACGACGATTTCATCGATCCGCTCTCGTTTCGGGGCGACTCGATCCTGGGCGTCAGTGGTTTGTTCAATGCCTACCGCGCTGGCAACGTCACGCTGGCCAACGCCTTCGGCACCGGCGTGGCCGACGACAAGGCCTTGTATGCGTATGTGCCGGACATCATCAAATACTACCTGTCGGAAGAGCCGGTGCTGCAAAACGTCAAAACGTTCCTGCTGACGGACCCCAAGTCCCGCCAGCATGTGCTGCAAAATCTGGACAAGCTGGTGGTGAAGGCGGTGGGCGAGTCGGGCGGCTACGGCATGCTGATTGGGCCGCAGTCGACCAAGGCCGAGCAGGCGGAGTTCGCGGAGAAGATTCAAGCCGATCCGCGCAACTACATCGCGCAGCCGACGATTTCGTTCTCGCGCGCGCCGTGCCTGATCGGCGATGGGCTGGAGCCTCGCCACGTCGACCTGCGGCCGTATGTGCTCTACGGGGACAAGGTTTCGGTCGTGCCCGGCGGGTTGACCAGGGTCGCGCTGAAACAGGGGTCGCTGGTCGTGAACTCAAGCCAGGGCGGAGGAAGTAAGGATACCTGGGTGCTGAGCCAGTGATGAAGATGATTCGCTACAACTCAGTTACGGGCGAACGCATTGAGTATGAGGACCTCTCTCAAGCGCCGGTCAGGAATATCTTCTGTCCGTGCTGCGGATACAAGACTCTCGCAGAACGAGGAGGTTACGAAATCTGCCCGGTATGTTTTTGGGAAGATGATGGACAAGATGATTGCGATGCCGACGTGGTTCGCGGCGGACCGAACTCCACGTTGAGCCTTCGCGAAGCCAGGCAGAACTTTACTGCATTCGGAGCTTGTGAAATGAGCATGCTGCCGAATGTTCGTTTGCCTTACGAAGATGAATTAAGGAAGTAAACAGAATGCTCTCACGTGTCGCCGACAGCCTGTACTGGATGAGCCGCTATCTCGAGCGCGCCGAGCATACGACACGCCTGCTCGACGTCAACCTGAACCTGATGCTCGACGAATCGGCCGCGAGTGCGGAGCGCCGGTGGGTTCGCGTTCTCCAGGCGCTCGGCAATCCCAAGGACATTGTTTGGAAGGGCGATCCGTACGAGTTGGTGCGCCGGCTTAGCTTCGATACCGACTCCCGCTCGTCGATCCTCTCGCTGATCATCATGGCTCGCGAGAACTCCCGCCATGTGCGCGAGCAGATCTCGACCGAGCAGTGGCATCGGCTGAACAGCCTCTACCTGGCCGTGACTTTGCCGGGGTTATACAAGACTCCGGAGCCGGGAACGATGTCGATGGAACCGGAGCTGCCGACCGAGTTTCTGACGCAGGTGATGGAGGCCGTGCACCAGTTTCAGGGAGTGACGGACTCGACCATGAGCCACGGCGAGGGCTGGCAGTTCATCCAGGTGGGCCGGTACATCGAGCGCGCGTCCGCGACCGCATCCCTGCTCGAGGCGTATCACAAGGACCTCTGGGGCGAAGGGCCAAGCGAGCGTGTGGAAGGCAACGAATACCTGGACTGGATGGGGCTTCTGCGCTCGGCGACGGCGTTTGAGGCGTACTGCAAGGTCTACACGGCCGACCTTACACCGGAACGCATTCTTGAGTTTCTTCTGCTCGATGAGGACTTTCCGCACTCGCTGCGCTTCTCGATCGATTCGCTGCAGTGCTCGCTCGATAACATCCAGCGGGACTCCGGCAAGGTGCATGCGGATCAGCTGCGGCGGCTGGCCGGACGCCTGCAAGGCAGTCTCAGTTACTCGGGCGTGGATGAGATTCTGGACGGCGACATCGTGGCCTATCTGCGCATGATCCAGGTGCAGTGCCGCGAGATCCACAACACAATTTATGAGCTGTATGTGGACTATTCGATCCAGGCAGCGCTGGCCAGCTAGAGCAGCGATGAACGAAGGAGTGCCATGTTCTACTCGATCCGCCACCTGACCAAGTTCCTTTACGACCACGCCGTCAGCGAGAGCATGATGGAGACGCGCATGCATCCGCGCAGCGACCAGAACCAGCGCTGCCTGACGTTTCATCTTTCGGTGAGCCCGCGCTGCCGGGTCTTCAGCTATCGCGACCACCTGGCCAACAACATCCATCACTTCGACATCCCGGGCCAGCACCGGCAGCTGGTGATCGTGGCGGAGTCCTTGGTGGAGGTGCAGCCGGCGTTTGAGATTCCGTCGTTCCTGGCGCCCGATGCCTGGGCCGATCTCGATGCGATGGTCGAGCAGGGCGACTACTGGGAGTTCCTGTTTACCAGCGAGTTCTGCGTGCCGACGCCGCTGCTCGACGCGCTCGCCGCTGATCTTGAGGTCGCGCGGCGCGACGATCCGCTGATGCTCTTGCATGAGCTCAATGGGCGCCTGTTCAAGTATTTCGACTACGTTCCGCGGTCGACCAAGGTCGATTCACCGATCGATCATGCGCTCGAGTCGCGGCAGGGCGTGTGCCAGGATTTCGCCCACATCATGATCACGCTGATCCGCACCAAGCTGCGCATGCCGTGCCGCTATGTCAGCGGCTACCTGGCGCATCGCGGGCAGGAGACGGACCGGTCGGCGGCCTCGGCGACCCATGCGTGGATCGAGGTGCTGATGCCGCACTTCGGCTGGGTGGGGTTCGATCCGACCAACTGGCTGGTGGCGGGCGAACGGCATATCCGCACGGCGATCGGGCGCGACTACTCCGATGTGCCGCCGACCCATGGCATGTTCCGCGGCCGCGCGAAGAGCGAACTGACGGTGGCCGTGCGCGTGACGCCGAGCGAGGGTACGCCGTTGCTCGACCAGGAGATGCCGGTGCCGGAAGACTGGTCGATCCTGGTCGAGAAGGCGCAGGCGCAACCGGACGCGCCGCCGCCCCTGACGCGGCAGCAGCAGATGGCGCAGCAACAGCAGTAGCGAGGCTCCTGCAGAAACGTGCCTGGATGAGGTAGGCTTAACGAAGCCCCACGACCAGGATTTGACTATGATTGCTACCTCCAGTGTCACCATGCGGTACGGCTCGAAGCTGCTCTTCGAGGATGTCTCGGTTGCCTTTACCGACGGCCGCCGCTACGGCTTGACCGGGCCGAACGGCGCCGGCAAATCGACCTTTATGAAGGTCCTTACCGGCGAGATCGACCCGCAGAAGGGGACCGTCGTCCGCCCGCGCAAGTTCGGCGTGTTGAAGCAGGACCAGTATGAGTTCGACGCCTACCGCGTCATCGACACCGTTATCATGGGCAACAAGGGCCTGTGGGCGGCGCTCGAGGAGCGGGAGATCATCTACAACAAGGCCGAGATGACCGACGAGGACGGCTCGCGGCTGGGCGAGCTCGAAGGCATCGTCGGCGACGAGAACGGGTACGAGGCCGAGGCGAACGCCGCCGTGCTGCTGCAGGGGCTCGACATTCCGGACGAGCTGCACGAGCGCACGATGAGCGAGCTGCAGGGCGGGCAGAAGGTCCGGGTTTTGCTCGCGCAGGCGCTGTTCGGCGACCCCGAAGCGCTGATGCTGGACGAGCCGACGAACTACCTGGACCTCGAGTCAATTCACTGGCTGCAGGACTTCCTCATCCGCTATAGCGGCACGGTCATCACCATCTCGCACGACCGGCACTTCCTGAACGCGGTGTGCACCCACACCGCCGACATCGACTACCAGACGATCATCACCTACACCGGCGGCTACGACGATATGGTGCTGCAGAAGACGTCGATCCGCACGCGCATCGAGAGCCAGAACGAGCAGCGCGAGAAGAAGATCGCGCAGCTGAACGACTTCATCGCGCGCTTCTCGGCCGGTACGCGGTCGAGCCAGGTGAACTCGCGCAAGAAGGAGGTCGAGCGGCTGGCGACGTCAGAGCTGGCGCGGTCGAACATTGCGCGTCCCTTCATCCGCTTCGATATGCTTCGGCCTTCGGGCAAGAACGTGCTGGAGTTTGAGAATGTCAGCAAGTCGTATCCGCAGAAGGACGGCAAGACCGAGCACGTGATCCGGAAGTTCTCGGCGTCGGTGATGCGCGGCGACAAAGTCATTCTGATGGGGCGCAACGGCCAGGGCAAGACGACCCTGATCAAGGCGCTGCTGGCGAATGCTCCCAACATCGACGAGTCCGATACGCTCGCGATCGACGCGGGCGAGGTGAAGTGGGGCCACGAGGTGCAGATTGGCTACTTCGCGCAGGACCATACGGCGTCGATCCCCAAGGGGACGACAGCCGCGGAGTGGCTGCACAGCTTCGACCCGAAGGCGACCAAGGAGGACATCCGCGGCATTCTTGGCCAGATGCTCTTCCGCGGCGAAGAGGGCATGAAGAAGACCGAGGCGCTGAGCGGCGGCGAGGCGGCGCGGCTGCTGTTCTGCAAGATCATGCTGCAGAAGCCGAACGTGCTGATCTTCGACGAGCCGACCAATCACCTGGACCTCGAGAGCATCAATGCGCTCAACCAGGCGATCCAGAAATACGAGGGAACCGTGTTTCTGGTGACGCACGATCAGGACCTGATCGAAGAGGCCGGAACGCGCATCTGGCACTTCGAAGGCGGCCCGTCGGATTTTCACATTACCGATCACAAGGGCCCGTATGAGGAGTACGAGCAGAAGATGGCGATGGCCAGCAAATAAGGCCGGCGCGCGGAGCCTACAATAGAGCGATGGCATCTACGGAACCGATCGAGGCACGCGGAAAGAATGTGCTCGGACAGCCGCTGGCGACGTGCGGCTGCGAGCCCATGACCGGGTTCTACCGGACCGGCTGCTGCGAGACGGGTCCGGACGACCTGGGCGTGCATACCGTCTGCTGCATCGTGGATGCGGAGTTTTTGGCGGCGTCGAAGTCCTTTGGCAACGATCTTTCAACGCCGATGCCGCAGTACGGGTTTCCGGGGCTGAAGCCGGGCGACCGCTGGTGCGTGTGCGCGGCGCGGTGGCTGCAGGCGACCCAGGCGGGGGCGGCCTGCCCGGTGGTGCTTGAGGCGACGCATGAGAACACGCTCAAGATCGTGCCGTTCGAGCTGCTGATCCAGTATGCCGTCATCCCTGAGCAGCTGCACTGAATGCAAGTACCCCTCCACCCCCCTCTTTTTACCTAAAGTTTTGAGAGCATAAGAGTTAGGTCTGGACTTCCATGTGCACAAGTCTGGAGAAGACGGTTGACCCCTTGATGCAGTAGTACCGATGCAAAGGTAACTACGCTCAACAGAAGGACAACGCGGCTAGGAACGTGTGGCTTGCGTCAGAAGCTGCTTGGATGTAGCGCTATTTCTATTGTAAAGGGTGGGCGGGGGAAGATGTGCCAGTTTTCTTGGAGATCTAACCTTTGTTGAATGAGTGACTTGTCGCTCAACAGGATGTGCCTGGGGGTTGACAAAAAATTGCCCACTCCTTGTTGCGAGGAGTGGGCAATTCGATCTGGGACTTGACGATCTGTGGCTTACTGGACGGTCAAGGTGAAGCTGGCGTAGTTGGTGGTGGTATTGGTCACCGTGTCGGTGCCGTGGACGATGATCGTATACGGGCCCTTAGCGACGTTGGTGGTTGGCGTGACGGTGTTGGTGGGGGCGGTGCTGGCGCCGCTGCAGGCGGAGAGACCCAGGCCGACAACCGCGAGCAGCAGGACGGCGACCAGGGACCGGAGCAGCCTAGACCGGCGTCCGGCGATGCCGGCAAAGAGCAGGCCGGCGAAGCTGAGGGCGAAGGGCAGTGGGTGAGAGGCCGGCGGCTGGCCTTGAGCTACGCCCCCCGCGGAGACGAACTGCCGCTGGCCGCCGTTCTGAAACAGGGTTGTGGCCGTGGGCGTGGCGGTGCAGGTGGTCTGGCTGGTGTAGATGGAGAGGGTGGCGGTCGCGGCAGCGGCTCCGGTAACGCTGGCATTGCCCAGAACGTAGCAGGCGTTGGCGATGGTGGGGCTGGCCGAGACGCTGAAGGCGACCGAGCCCACATAGCCGTTGATGGGGGTCACGGTGACGGTGGAGGTGGCGGTGCTGCCGTTGGTGACGGTGGTATTGGGGACCGATAGGTTGAAGCCGCCTGTGGACCCAACCTGCAGAAGCAGAGTGGAGGTGGAGGGTGCGTAGGTGCCGTCTCCCGAATACTTGGCGAGTACGGAATACTGGCCGGCCGCGCTGCCGACAAAGCTATAGGAGGCGGTGCCGCCGGCGAGCGTGACGGAGGCATTGGTGGTCGCGGTCGTGTAGACGGCGTTGGTGGTCGAGGTGGTGGTGGAGGTCGTGTCGGTGATCACCAGGCTGACCGTACCGGTGGGAATGGCGGTGGAGGAGCCGCTTCCGGGGGCGACGGTGAGCGTGACCGCATCCGCAACCGCAACCCGGGGCACGGTGGTTGCCGCCGAGAGTGCGACAGTCGAGCTCTGCAGCGAGGAGGTCGTGGCGGATGGGACGGGCCAGGCTGTCAGCAGCTTGTAGAGGTCGACCGATCCGAGGCCGGTGGCTTCATCGTAGCCGGTGGCGGTGACATAGCTGGTCAGGCCCGAGGAGGCGCAGGAAAGTGTGGCGGGGGAAGCGGTACAGGCGTTATTGCCGACGGTAATGTCGTGGAAGGCGGCTGCGTAGGTGGTGGGGTTTGCCGCGAGCGGGTAGAGGATCGGCCCGAGCGCGCCTTGTCCGGTGGATTTGGTGGCCTGGTTGATGAGAGCCATCATGCCGGCGAAGATGGGCGCGGCAAAGCTGGTTCCTCCGGCGATGGTCAGGTTGGTGTTGTTGCCATCGCGGAAGCCGTTGCTGCAACTGCCCTGAATCCCGGTGCCGCCGGAGTCGCTGGAGCAGTAGAGGTATCCGGGCTCGGCGGGCGAGGCCATCAAAGAGATGTCGGGCACCAGGCGGAAGGTGCCGGCGGGAATCGCCACACCGCCGATGGTGCCGGCCTGCCAGGAAGGCCGAGCGGTCAAGACGCTGACGCCGCCGCCGCCGGAGGAGACCTGACTGGTCGAATCATCGTTCCAGGCGAGCTCCGGGATGTAAGAGAGGGCGGAACTGAGGACGTCCGTGGTGCCGTTGGCGGACCAGTAGGGGGTAGCGGTGGTGGAGCTGGGATTGTTGGAGGCGGAGATCTCTGTCCCGCCGACGGCGGTGACATAGGCGCTGCTGCCGGGAAAGTCGACGGCGAGCGCGATCTGGGTTGCGGCAGCGGTCTGAGATTCGCCGTAGCAGTCGGTGGAACCTTCGTCTCCGGCGGCGGCGACGACGGTTTGCCCCTGCGCGGCGGCCTGCTGCAGGTACTGGTTATAGTAAGCGTAGTTCGAGCTGCCGAGGTTCAGTTCGCACTCACCGTAGCTGGAGCTGATAATGGGGGCGATGTCGTTGAGGACGGCGTAGGCAAGCGCGTCAAAGGCGCCGTAGTTGGTGCTGGAGCCGGTGTAGACGAAGTAGACCGTGGCCCCGGGGGCGATGCTGCCGGAGTATTCGAGATCAAGGTCGGACTCGGACTCATCGCCGGTATATACAGTGGAGGCTCCGGAGCCGGGATAGAGCACGGGGATGGGCGCGGGAGAGCTGACACCGGCGGCTGTCTTGAAACTGGCGATGTCCGAGAGGAGGACGGCCGATTGGCCGACGATGGCGATCGACTGGCCGGTGCCGGTGTACCCCGCTGTATAGGCGGGGTTGATGTCGTAGATGGTGGCAATATCCTTGGGAGTGAGGAAGTGGTTACCGCTCTGTCCGGAGGTAAAGGCGGGGGTCGCGGAACGCACCATGTGGGAGTGCGGCTGGAAATCGGAGATGTTGCCGATGCTTTGGACGACGCCGGCCAGGCTGGCGGGAATGCTGAGATCGCCGGCGGGGGCGTAGTGCTTTACGTTGTCCACGGTGAAGTAGTGGAGCTGGGTGCCGAAGGCGGCTTCGATCTGGGCCTCGGTGCCGGTGAAGGTGATGCGATTCAGTCCGCGGGAGACGCCTTCGACGGTGAAGCCCTGGGCGGTGAGCCAGTTCTGGACGGCCTGGAGGTCAGAGGCGGCGGCGCCGAACTGGGCGGCGAAAACGTCCGGGGTGAGCCACTGATGATAGAGCGGCGAGGTGCGGTCCTGCTGGGCGGCAAGCAGGGTGTCAAGCGCGGCCTGCTGGGCGGCGGAGCGGCTGAAGTTGATGCTGATGCCGTGGAGGATGGTGGACTGCGGCATGAGGCCGGCATCGTTTTCGGCTCTAGCGCGAGGCGGCCGGGAGTGTGCGAGGACGGTGCGCGCGGTGTTGTCGATGGGCGCGGCGATGCGTGGGACGGGGCCTTGCGCGGACGCGGCGGCGGCGGCGAAGAACGTGATCAGGGCAACGGGGATATATTTTGCGAGTGCAGTGAGAGAGGGTGCAACCAGCTTCATGGGGAGAAATTCGACTTTCCTGAGATAGGCCGAGTGCCAGGGCGAAAACTTAGACGCGATTTTCTGCCCGGAGTTCTACCTGTGGGGAAGAACCCGGGGCCGGGGCGTTGGTTGCGCGGCAAAGTGGCCAATCGCTACCGGACGGGCTCGAGGAGAACCTCCACGTCGAGGTGGCGGGTGCTGCCGGGCAGGTCGAGCGAGCCGAGGGTGAGGGGCTTGCCGGGAGTGAGAAGGACGGTGCCCTGGAGGACGGACTGGCGGATGATGGGTTCCTCGACGTTCGCGATGGTTTTCTGCTCAGCTACGCTGGATTGCTCGACTATGGATTTGAGGGTTTGGCCGTCGAGAGCGAGGGTTGCGTCGAAGTTGTAGCCGATGTCGAGGTAGGTGAACTGGGTCTGGACTTCGGAGGCCTTTTCGGGGATATTAGGCGCGCCATACTGGCCGGTGGCGATGGGGATTTTGCTGCCCTGCTTGAGAGTGGTGCGCTGGCCTGCGTGGACAAGGAGCGCGAAGTGCTGGCTGCCGATGCGCTTGCCGGCGTCGGACTCGTTGATGGTATAGGTGAGGCGGAAGATTTTGCCGGGCTTGTCGAGGGCTTCGATGACCTGGCCGGCGAGGGCGATCTGGTCGGGCTTGCCGCGGACGATGATGGCGTTTTGGGTTGGGTCAAGATAGATTTTTGTGACGGGATCCACGATGAGGCGAACGCCGATGAGGATTTCATTTCCCTCGTTCGGCTGACTGGCGTTTTTCAGATAGAAGACCTTCATGGGATCGTTGCTGGAGGTGCGAGAAGAGTCGGCGTCGGCCTGGGCGGAGAGTAAGCTGGCGGGAAGAAGTGCGCAGAGGAGAGCGGCAAGAAAGATAAGGGTGCGGCTAGCGGTCGATAGGGTGAGCTTCATTGGGGATCTCCTGATTCGAAATTGGGTTCGGAGTTGGGGTCTCAGTCGAAGGCTTGGGGGCTGGGGGACCGAAAGGTGGGGGCGGCGGGAAGAAGTGGTCGAACTCGGCCATGTTCTGGGCCAGCTCACGGGTTACGGTTTCGGGATTGAGGAGCTCAAAGTCCTCTCGGTCGCCGCGGTGGGCGATCTCTAGGAGAAGCTTCTCCTGTTCGGTGAGCGGGGCGGGAGGCGCCGGATAGCTGGTGAGTTGAAATGGCGCGGGAATAGGTGGGGTTGGGGTCCGGAGCGTGTGCGTTCGGCGCGCGAGCGGCGGCAAGAAGGAGTGCGTGGCGGCATGAAGGGAGATAGGGTGAGAGACAGGGGCGAGCGCCGGAATGGATGCATGGGTGGAGGTGCGGAAGATGAGCGTGGCGATCAGAGCGGCGGCGGTCGCCAAGGTGAGGGCGGCGGGGAGCCATCGGCGGGAATAGCTGCCGGTGGCGGGCGAAAGCGGCTCGTGGTGGTGGAGCAAGGCGAGGACGCGGGCTTCGAGGCCCTCCGGAGAGGGCGCGTTGCGGAGGATGGCGAGAGCCTGGTCGATGGCGTCGTCCGGGACGTCGCTGGGGGACGGGGGAAGAGGAATTCTCATCGGGAGGATCCTTTCTCGAGGCGCTCGCGGAGGCGGGTGCGGGCGCGGAAGAGCAGGGCGCGGATGGCGGACTCGGACTTGCCGAGAACGGCGGCGAGCTCGGGGGTGGAGAGCTCGTCGAGGGCGGAGAGCAGCAATACGGCGCGTTCCTTTTTGGGCAGGCGGTCGATCTCGCGGAAGACCGAGTGTATCTGAATGCGGCCGGCGAGCTGTTGGTCGGCGGAGAGGAGGGTGGCGGGCAGGGCGTCGGAGAAACCGGGGTCCATCTGGTCGGGGCGGATGCGGCGCTTGCGGTCGAGAGCCAGATTCCAGGCGATGCGGATGAGCCAGACCCGCAGGTCGCGGATCGGTTCGCTATTTTGGGGCAACCGGGTGCGGTGCTCGAGGACGCGGACGAAGGTGTCCTGGACGACATCTTCGGCCTCGGCGGGGCTGCGGAGGACGGAGTGGGCGATGCGGAAGAGTAGAGGTGCGTAGAGCTCGACGAGAACGGCAACTTCGGCTGCGGTCTGGGCGGCGGTGGTTTGGGCGGCAGATTGGGGTTGAGCCGCGGCGCTCTGCTTTCGGGGTGGTGCCAAGCTCAGGTCCTCGATCGCGCCAAGAAGTCTCATCTAAGCGGACAGACGGTCGAAGGATGGAAGCGCTCGGAAATTTTCGGGGCGGCTTAGGATAAGGCAGGGTGAGCGGATGCGGATGAGCGGCGGAAGGAGATTGACCTTGGCGCTGGCGCTGGGCGGGAGCGTTGCGGCTTCGGCGGCGCAACTGGCGCACCGCGGAGATGTGCCGGCGCCTGCGACGTCGGCGACGGCGCCGCATCGGCAGCGGCTAATCCTGAAGGATGGCGGCTTCCAGGTGGTGATGAGCTATACGGTGGTGAAGGATCGTGTGCGCTACGTGAGCGCGGAGCGGGGTGGGGAGACCGAGGAGATTCCACTGAGCCTGGTCGATCTGGAGGCGACCAAGCGCTGGGCACAGGAACATGCGCCGCCGGACCCGAACGCGGCGGCGGCGGTGCGGCCTGCTCCGGCGATCGACCCGGAGCTGCTGAAGGAAGAGGCGGAGCGGGCGGCGCTCTCGCCGGAGGTGGCGACGGGACCGTATTCGAGTCTGCGGTTGGAGCCCACCGATAGCGTGCTGGCGCTCGATACCTACCAGGCGACGCCGGAGTTGGTGCCGCTGGCGCAGTCGCAGGGCGAGCTCAACAAGCAGACGGGGCACAGCGTGCTGCGGGGGATCATTAAGCCAGCCGCCGCGCCGCACCAGATGGTGGTGCTGAAAGGCGAAAAGGCGGCGGTGCAGATGCACGTGAACGATCCGGTGATTTACGTGAAGCTCGACGATGCGCTGCCTGCGAGCGGCGAGGCGCTGACGGTGGACACGCATGGAGCCTCCAGCCGAAGCGCGGTGGAGAAGACCAGGCCGAGTGACAGCGATTACGTGATTGTGCGGCTGGATGTGCGGCTGGATGCGCGGGTGGTGGCGAGCTTCAACATCGGGCAGCTAGGCACGGGCAAGCGGCAGGAAGACGTGACCGAGCTGGACGCGACCGAACTGCCGGGCGGCCACTGGCTAAAGCTGACGCCGCGCGAGCAGCTGCTGGTGGGGGAGTACGCGTTAGTCGAGGTGCTCGGAGACAAGGAAATCAATCTGGGAGTGTGGGAGTTTGGCGTGCATCCAGCCGCGCCCGAGAACCGGGACCTGATCCAGCCGGAGAAGCGGCGGCCCGGTGCGCTGGAGCGGCATACGCCGTGAAACAAGGACTGGAGCGCAAAGGACGGGAAGGTTGCGCGAAGGACGCGAAGAAAGACTCAGCGCAAGCCGACGATGCGGCGCTCGCCATGAGCGGGCTTGATCGAAGTAAGCTGGCGGACCTTGCCCATGACGGCAACGTCGTCGCGGGTGGTGTTTTTTACCTCGTACATCATGGAGTCGGCGCTGCGCAGGATGGCGTGCACGGAGGCGCCGTCCTCGGGGAACGTGGCCACGCCGAAGCTGCCGGAGATGCGCAGGGCTAGACCTTCGCCGGTCAGAAAATGATTGCCGCGCAGGCTGGCGTGGAGCTCCTGGGTGAGCTCAAGGGCGGCGTCCTTGGCGACGCCCGGCATGAGCAGGACGAATTCATCTCCGCCATAGCGGAAGGCAGAATTTTCCGGGCCAATGGCGCGGCGGAGGACGCCGCCGACCTCGGCCAGCAGGCGGCTGCCGACCAGGTGGCCGTGCGTGTCGTTGACGGACTTGAAATAATCGAGGTCGAGAAAGACGAGCGAAAACGGAACGGGGTTGCCGGCCTGGGTGAGGGCAACCTGCTCGTCGAGCATGGTGTAGAGGCGCCGTGCGTTGAACAGGCCGGTGCAGTCGTCGGTGATCGAAAGCTCCTGGATAAGCTTCATGGAGCGCGAGTTCTGGATGGCGATGGCGGCGTAGTCGCAGAGAATGCGCAGGAACGAGATCGAGTATTCGCTGAGCAGGTCGAGCTTTGAGTTGAGCAGCTGAATGACGCCGAGCGTGTTCTCGCCGGAGCGGATGGGCACGCAGGCGATCGAGTGAATGTCGAGGTCGGGGTGGTTGCGCGCGAACGTAGACCAGTGCGGATCGAGCCCGACATTGGGCACGACCAGTGGATTTCCTGTGGAAGCGACCCACCCGGCGACGCCCTGGCCAAGCGGTACGCGCAGCCCGCGGAGCGAATCCGAGTCCTCGCCGACGGCGATGGCGTAGTAGAGATCCTTGGCGGCCTCATCGACCATGAGCAGCGACCAGCGCTCCGGGCCGAAGAAGTTGGCCATCTTATCCATAATGGCGAGCAGGATGATTTCGAGGTCGAGTGCGGTGGTGAGCGTGCGCGCGACATCGTGAAAGACGCGCAGGTGGTCCATCTGGCGGCTTTCGATGACCTCAAACTGTCGACGCTGCTTCAAAGTCTCGCACTCCCTGCGAGTTCCACAATAATCTATTCAGACTCTGAATGGAGCTACGATAACTCCTTAGTTGCACGGGAATCCTACCCGTGTGAGGGATTGAAGCGCCTGGGTGAGAGCCGTCCTCCGACGGTTTCTCTCAGCCGCCGATGTGAACCATGGAGCGCGAAGGCTTCTCAAAGCCGGCCTCGCCGATGTGGTGGCGGGCTTCCTTGCGGTCCACGACCTGCCGGATGTACGCGGCGAGCTCGGCGTCGGTGGCGCCGCGCTGCATGCGGCCAAAGAGATCGTGGTCGGATTGCGAAAAGAGGCAAGTGCGGATTTTGCCGTCGGAGGTGAGGCGGATGCGGCTGCAGTGTCCGCAGAAAGGGCGGCTGACCGGGGCGATGATGCCGATCTCGCCGCGGCCGTCGGCGAAGGTGTAGCGGCGGGCGGTCTCGCTGGCGGCAAGGGGCGGCAGCTCGACCAGCGGCATCCAGGCGTTCAGGCGCGCGGTGATCTCTTCGAGCGAGACGACGGCCTGCGGGGTCCAGTTGCGGGCGTTCCGGTCGGTCGAGGCTTCTTCGAGGGGCATCCACTCGATAAAGCGGACAATCACGTTTTCGCGGCGGGAGAACTCGGCGAAGGCCTCGATCTGGGAGTCGTTGAAGCCGCGGAGCAGGACGCAGTTGACCTTCACGGGGCCGAGACCGGCGGCGGCCGCGGCGCGGATGCCGGCGAGCACGCGGTCGAAGCTGCGCGGGACGCGGGTAATGGCGGAGAAGGTTTCAGCGTCGACGGCGTCCATCGAGACGGTGACGCGGGTGAGGCCGGCATCGCGCAAGGGCTGAGCCATGCCGGCGAGGAGGTGTCCGTTGGTGGTGAGGGCGAGGTCGAGCGGCGCGCCCAGCCGGGTGCGGGTGCCGTCGTGCGCAAAAGCGGTGCGCATGCGGGCGGCGGAGGCGATGAGGTCGAGAAGGCCGGCACGAAGCAGAGGCTCGCCGCCGGTGAAGCGGATCTTCTCTACGCCGAGTGAGACGAAAAGGCGAATGATGCGCAGATAGTCGGCATGCGGAAGCTCGGCGAACTGAGCGCCTTCGTTCCCGGTGCGGCAGTAGACGCAGCGGAAGTTGCAGCGATCGGTTACGGAGACGCGGAGATCGGTGATGGCGCGGCCGTGGCTGTCGCGCAGCCGGCTGTCGCGCAGCCGGCTATCCAGCGCCGGCCGGGAGAGTTCGAAGGCGTTGGTCAGCAAAGCGGGAGAGGACATAACGGCACTGACCCTTGGATGGCTGGTGTCTCGAAGAGGATTCTCTCACGCAGACATCAGCGCATTCAGTTGAAACGGGAAGAGGACGCCCGCGTGGAGCATCCTCTTCCTCTGGTTCGGCTTAGCGGCCGCGGCGGGCCGGACCGGAGCGGCTGGAGCCCGGACGGCTGTTCGACGAAGGGCCGCGTCCGCCGGAGCTTCGGCCCGCGCCGCCTCCGGAACCGGACCGGCTGCGAAAGCCGCTGCCGGAGCCGCGGTACGGACTGGCATTGAGGCCGGTCTGGCGCTCGGCGGAGACATCGCCGGTGCGCCACGAGCGGGTCTCCATGCCGAGCAGCGAGTCCGGGGCGGCAGAGGCAGTGTCAAGCGGCTTATTGCGCTCTTCCTTCTCGAGGTTCTTGTCGGCTTCGCGCCACTCGAACTTGATCTTCAGCTCGCGCTCGAGCTTACGGGCGTCGGAGCGCTCCTGCGGCATCACAAAGGTGGTGGCGACTCCCTTGGCGCCCGCGCGGCCGGTCCGGCCGATGCGGTGAACGAAGTCGTCCGAAGCGTTGGGCAGGTCGTAGTTGACGACGTGGGCGATGTCCTGCACATCGATGCCGCGGGCCGCGACATCGGTGGCAACAAGAATGCGATGGCGTCCGGTCGAGAAGCCCTTGAGGGCGGCGGTCCGCTGCGACTGCGAGCGGTCGCCGTGGATCACGTCCGCCTGGTGGCCCAGCTTTTCAAGCTTCTTGGCCACGCGGTCCGCGCCATGCTTGGTGCGCGAGAAGACCAGGAACGTGCCCTCTTCTTCGTTGAGCATCTGGTTCAGCAGGCCAAGTTTCTGGTCCTGCATCACGGTATAGACGCGCAGCTCGACGCGGTCGGAGGGCTTGGACGTGGTGCCGATCTCGATGCGGACGGGCTTCTGCACGTAGTCGCGGACAATCTCGGTGATGTTGGCGTCGAGGGTCGCGGAGTAGCACATGGTCTGGCGGGTCTTGGGCAGGGCTCCAACAATGCGGCGGATCGCGGGCAGGAAGCCCATGTCGAGCATGCGGTCCACTTCATCGAGCACAAGCATCTCGACCGAGCTCAGGTTGACCGAGCGGCGGCGGAGGAAGTCTTCCAGGCGGCCTGGGGTCGCGACGACGAGACGCGGGCCGCGGCCGAGCTGGTCAAGCTGCGTGTTTTCAGACAGGCCGCCGCACACGAGCACGGAGTCGGACTTGGCCTGCGGTGAGATCTTGCCGTAGGCTTCAAGCACCTGCATGGCCAGCTCCCGGGTCGGCAGCAGGATAAGCGAGCGGATGGGGCCGCGCTTGCCCTTGGTCGAGGGCACGGAGTTGGCGTCCATGCGCTCGATCATCGGGATGAGGAAGCTGAGCGTCTTGCCGGTGCCGGTCGAGGCGGTGGCCAAAATGTCGTGGCCTTCCAGGGCGGGCGGAATGGCCTTGGCTTGGACGGGGGTGGGAGTATTGAAGCCGGCGGCGGCAAGCCGGGACTTGAGTGAGTCGGAGATGCGGAAGTCGGCGAAATGCACGTCTTTCAGCATCGGCAAGCCGGTTTTCGGGTCGATGACGGCGTCGGCAACGTTGACTGGAACGCTGGTTTGGGGTGCGTCGTGTTTCGGTGCGTGCGTGGAGCGGGGTTGTTCCGTATGGAGCAGGTCGTTCGGCTCAAGGGTTGCAGAGTTCAAGTGTTTTCCTTCATCTTGCGGGTAAGCGAGCGCGCATACAAGGATGCTTGCGGTCGCGGGGCGCGCACGGGCGCCGGCCAGGTTTCAAGGTCAGCATTGCTGTCGTGGGTACGGAAGCGCTGCTGCACGGCGAGGCAGGTCCGATGACCAGTGCCTTCCAGCCAGAGCAACCAGAGCCGCATCGTTTCGTATTTCCGGCGGGAAGCCGGCGAGCGATGTTGCGATGGTAAGGGATGTCACTTCGGTCTCTGGCCAGACTCTGGAGTTCGCACGCATGCAAGTCCTGAATCCCTCCCCGAAGTTCCCCGCGCTTGCGCGCTTGGTCAAGCTTAGCACGGAGTGGCTGGTTTTGATGCATCGATTCTGCGGGAGAGGGTGACTCCGTTCAGAAGTCGCGGGGTGGAGGCGTCTGGATCAGCATGGATCGTCCATTGCCTTTGGGCATAGTGCACCAGGTGTCGTGAAGGGACACAGGTTTGCTTTTGGTGCCGTGATCGCCAGTCGTGCGCAGTCATCTCACGTGTGCGGCGGCAGCGGGGCGATCCGTTTCGGAGCCGAGCGACGGTGCCTCCAGAGGTCGACTCGGCGGAGCGTCCGCCAGAAGAGCAGCCACGCGCCGGCCAACGGCATGGGCCAGACGAGAATGGGCCAGGTACAAAGCCAAAAGAGCGGCAGTCCGCCGAAGTAGGGGCGCATCTGCCCGACAGGATCGCGCAAAATGGTGTGCTCCGGGTGGCGGCGCATACCGTACCAGTTGGTGACGAACCAGGAGTAGAGCTGGTCGCGCAGGATAGCGCGGTAGAGCTCGGTGCCCTGCCCGAAGTGGCGCGCGGCAGCCTGCGCCCAATGCACGCCAAAGACCCGGGCGACGTCGAAGCGGCGCTGCGGGTTGAGCTCGCAGACGGCCAGCAGGCCTCGGTCGATGACGAGCCCGTGGCGCAGATGGCGGAGCGCGGAGAAGGTCCAGCCGAGCTGCAGCAGGTTGGTGGCCTTGCCCTCGGCGAAGTCGGGGTGAGGATGGCGCTCAACCGTGTCCTTATTAAGGATAACGGCCGAGATGAGGGCGAGGTCGCCGCGTAGACCCACGGCCTGGAGGAAGGCGATGGGGTCGGTAAAGGCGAAGACGGGCGGGTCGGGCCGGGCAAGTCGGCGCTCGTCGGGCCGGTGGACGAAACCGAACGGCGTGACAAAGAGAAGGTCGAACTCGGGCAGCGCGGCGGAGGGAACCAGAAAGCGCATCAGCAGGGAGAGCGCGCCGGGGAGCAGGAGGTCGTCGTCCCCGAAGATCCAGACGTACTTGCCGTGGGCCTCGTGGTAGCACTGGAGGAAGTTGGGGTCGGCATCGATATTTTCGGCGTTGCGGAGATAGCGGCAGCGGAGGCCTTCGGCGATCAGGCCGCGGACGAGCGCTTCGGTCGTGTCGGGCGAGGCGTTATCGGAGATCAGCAGCTCGACCTGCGGCTCGGCGGCCAGCTGCGGAGCGAGGGTGCGCAGCAGCAGCTCGAGATTGGCCGCGCGATTGTAGGTGGGAATGGCGAGGGTCAGGACCGGGCGAGGATCGGCGGAAAGGAGATCTGGCTCAGGCATGCCAGAGTCTCCGGTATTTGAGGAAGGTGGACCCGCCGAGGCCGAGGCCGACGCTGAGCGCGATGGCCAGCTGGCCGGCGGTCATGCCGAGCGCGCCATAACGCCGGCCCAGGAACCAGGTGGTGAGGGTGAGGCCGATGGCGCCGAGGACAGAGTTGACGAGGAATTTTTCCTGCTTGTGCGCGCGCAGATAAAGGGCCATCGAGTTGACTGCCTGGTTGATGTTGACGGAGAGCAGCAGGAAGGCAAAGGGCAGTGGCGGGAGCAGGCGCTGAGCGAAGGCAAGATGGCGATGCCCGAGCAGGACCGCGGCAAGCCAGGCGAGAAGGGAGAGCATGGAGCAGAGCGCAAGGTTCTGGGCGGCGGACCGGAAGAAAAGGCGGTCGAGCGCGGCGAACTGGCGGCGGGCGATCAGCGCCCCGAACGGCGCGGCCTTGGTATTGATCCAGGCGATGGCGACCGAGGCGATCGCATTGGCGATATTGAGCGACATGCCCATGCGTCCGGCGGCCGCGGGGCCCCAGAAGCGGAAGAGGATGGGGTTGAAAAGCTGGAAGATGAAGAAACCACAGGCGTAACTGACGGCGATCCTCCACTGGAAAGGCCAAACTTCACGACCCCAATCGATGGCGTGCCCGCCCGCGGGAAGGCGGATCAGGTAGAGGAGCAGGCGGTGCTGGCGGGCGATCCACACGAGGCCGGCAAGGGCCTGGCCGGCGATGAGCAGAGCCGGGGCGAGCAGGCCGTGGTGCAGGAGCAAAGCCGCCCAGGCCAGCGTGCCGCCCAGCATGGACTGCGCGAGGCGGGTGCGGGCGACGTTGGCGACCAGGCCGCAGCCCTCAAGAAACGAGAAGACGGGGTCGATCTGGAAGGTGACGGTGGAGGCGAGGACCACAGCGACCCAGGGAAGTTTCCAGGCGATGGAGGCGTGGGCGCTGGGGCTGGTGGCGAAAAAATGCCAGCCGGCGGGAATGAGGAGCAGACCCATTCCTACGGCGGCTAAGCTGTACCACTGCAAAGCTTTACGCAGGATGGAGGCGAGCCTGGACTGGGCTGCGGCAGGTCCGGCAAGGATATCTCCGGAGGTGAAGGAGAGATGGGCGAACTCATGCGTCGCGAGCTGGAGGATGACGACCGAGAAGCCCAGCTCGAAGACAATCTGGAGCGCGGCGAGCGAACCGAAGGTGTAGTAGTAGCCCTGCTCGGCCGAGGAGAGAAAGCGGGCGATCAGCGCCACAGTGACCAGCCCGGCGCAGGAGGCCCATCCGCGGGCGAGGATCGTGTAGCCGACCGCACGATCGATGCCGGTCAGATGCAGCAGCCGGCGCAGCGCGGATGAGGTTCCGTCCTGCGATGCGGAAAGATCGACAGTCTCCATGAACTCGCGGGGAGCGAGGGATCAATGCTCTCGCCAAAGCCTAGTTTAGCATTCGGCCCGGGCGAGGACCTCTAGGAACCTGTCGCGATCCTTCGCGCGAGTTCGAAGCGGCATGAGACTTGGGCCATGGACCCGGATGATCTGGCGGTCGCTCGGAAGGTCGGCAGTTTGAGAGATGAACACATCCAACTCGCGCAGGCAATCCGCCGGATGCCTTCTGCCACGGAAGTGTTATAGACAAGATTTACGTCTCGTTCATCTTCCCATCGCCTGCGTAAGCCTAACTTGGACGAAGCGTCTCAGCCCTCTCAAGGCAGGTACTTCTATGGCCACCCCCGCGATCGCCCCTAACGGCTCTCTGCTCGATCAAAAACTCAAGAACTCCAGCCCCGGCGCGATCGGCGCGGCCATCTTTGGAGTGATGCTGGTGGGCGGTCTCATCTACATCGGCCGCGCGCTGTCGAGCGATCTTTCCATCGTCCATAATGCCAGCATCTTCCCGTTTTTGCTGCTCGGCATCGCGCTCTTCATCGCGCTCGGTTTCGAGTTCGTCAACGGCTTCCATGACACCGCCAACGCCGTCGCCACCTGCATCTACACCCACTCGCTCGAGCCCCACATTGCCGTCGTCTACTCCGGCATCCTGAATTTCATCGGCGTGCTCACCAGCTCCGGCGCGGTCGCCTTCTCGATCATTACGCTGCTTCCCGTCGAGCTGATCCTCAAGGTCTCGAAGGGCTCCGGCTTCTCGATGGTCTTCGCCCTGCTCACCGCCGCTATCGTCTGGAACCTGGCGACCTGGTGGCGCGGTCTGCCCGCTTCGAGCTCGCACACGATGATCGGCTCCATCATTGGCGTCGGCGTGGCGAACCAACTCATGCAAGGCAATAGCGGCACCTCCGGCGTCGAGTGGGAGCAGGTCACCAAGGTCTTCGAGGCGCTGCTGCTCTCGCCGGTAGTCGGCTTCTTCATGGCCGGCGCGCTGTTCTTCCTCTTCAAGCTTCTGGCCCGCGACCCCCGCCTCTACAAAGCTCCGGAGGGCAGCGCGCCGCCGCCGTTCTATATCCGCCTGCTGCTGATCGGGACCTGCGGGGGAGTCAGTTTCTTTCATGGCTCGAACGACGGCCAAAAAGGCATGGGCCTGATCATGCTCATCCTGGTCGGCACCGTGCCCACCGCGTATGCGCTCAATCACACGGTCAGCGCCGGCGAGGTTCAGACCTTCGCCCAGGTCTCCGGCCAGGTTGCCGGAGCGCTCCAGCGCTATGTGACTCCCGGGGCCGTCATGGGCGATCCGGAGCCCGAGCTCGAGCACTTCGTCTCCTCCAAAAAATACGAGCCCGGCGTCCTGCTCGCCCTTGAGCAGCAGGTGAACAATATTTCGAACGAGGCCGTTCAGTACGGCGCCCTCGCCAACGTTCCCGCTTCCATGCAAGCCAACGTGCGCAACCAGATGTATCTGGTGAGCGAAACATTCCGCAACCTGCCCAAGAACGGCGGCCCCAAGATGGCTCCCGAAGACATCAAAACCATCGGCGTCTACAAGGGTTTTCTCGATAAGTCGACTCGCTTCATTCCCACCTGGGTGAAGGTGGCCGTCGCGCTCGCGCTCGGCCTGGGCACCATGGTCGGTTGGAAGCGCATCGTCGTGACGGTCGGCGAGAAGATCGGCAAGACCCACCTGACCTACGCTCAGGGCGCCGCCGCCGAGATTACCGCCATGATTACCATCGGCATGGCGGACCGCTTCGGCCTGCCGGTCAGCACCACCCACGTCCTCAGCTCGGGCGTCGCCGGCACCATGGCGGCCAACCGGAGCGGCCTGCAGATGTCGACGATCCGCGATATCGCGCTTGCCTGGGTCTTTACCCTGCCCGCCGCGGCTTTGCTCTCCGGTTGTCTGTTCTGGTTGTTCAACAAGATCGCCGGATAGCTTTCTCTCGAGAATTCGGGTCCCCCATCGCAAACAGCTCTTTGTTTCGAGGGTGGGGATTTCCGTCTTGCAAGCTCAGAACGAAAGCCTGTCCGCCGCTCCGTGTGAGTCCGAATTGGTAGACTGAACTTCGGTCCGGCCTTCTATCGGCCGCTTTGACCTACTGGACGTAATTGTCACCATGAGCTTGAAAGCCAAGATCGAGGCCGTCATCTACGCCTCCGAGGAGCCCGTGACGCTCGCGCAGTTGATCGGACTGCTCGGCCATGAAGCTCAGCAGGAGCTTGACGCCCTGGCTGCGCGCCGGCAGTTTCTGCCTCTGGCCGAGTCTGACTCCGGCGATATATCCGCGTCCGCTTCCCCGGAACAGGACGTTGCTCCGGCAGAAGCGACCAAGCCCGGAGCTGGAATCTCTGTGGATGAACCCGCCGCTGCCGAGAGGAAAGCCGCCCGCGAGACCGAGCGCCGGCTTCGCGACTTTCTCGCCTCTACCCTCCAATCTCTGCTCGCCGACTACGCCACCTCCGACCGCGGGCTTGAGATCCGCGAGGTCGCCGGTGGCTTCCGCATGGCCACCAAGCCCGAGTATCACGATGCCGTCCGCGGGTTCGTCAAGTCGCTCAAGCCGGCACTCAAGCTCTCCCTTCAGGCGCTCGAAACCCTCGCCGTCGTCGCTTACAAGCAGCCCATCACCGCGCCAGAAATCTCCGAAATCCGTGGGGTCGACTCCGGCGGCGTACTCGGCTCGCTCCTGGCGCGCAAGCTCATCACCACCGCCGGCCGCAAACAGGTCGTCGGACGCCCTATCCTTTATAGGACCACAAAGGATTTCCTGCTGCGCTTCGGGTTGAAGGACGTCTCCGAGCTCCCCAGCATCGAAGAGTTTGAGAAGATGGCCGGCGAACTCGGCGGCCAGGAGGAGATCCCCATGCCGGAGCCGACGTACGACCAGGCAGAAGGGCGCATGACGCACCAGAACCTCGTTGAAGAACGGGACGCCACCGTGCCCCAGGCCGACGGCGACTCCAACTCGCTTGATTCCGGGAATAGCAACCGCCCCAACGACGAACTTCCCGCGGTCGACGGACGCCTCTCGGGGCTTCCGCCTGCTTCCTCTCGACCCGGCGACGATCCTTCTGCCGATGAAGCCGCCATCCAGAGCGGAGAAAACGAGATGCACCAATGAGCGACAAAGCCAACCAGTGGAACCTGACCGACCGCGACCTCGAAGCCTCCGATTCGCCCAAGGACCACGAACCGGACGTTGTCGGCACGCCCGAAGGCGACAACGAATTTATGCCCGATGAACCCCTGGCTAAACTTCCGGGCGATGCCGAGCAGATTCCTCGCGGCAACGCTCCGGACCCGTATAAAGGCGAGTAGTCCAGGGCTTCAAGCGGTAAGCCGCATAATGAGAGCATGGCTCAAAAGCACGACAGCACATCCGGAGATGCGCCTGCGGGAGATCGCCTGCAAAAGATTCTTGCGCAAGCCGGCATCGCCAGCCGTCGCAAGGCTGAGCAGATCATCCTCGAAGGCCGCGTACAGGTCAACGGCCACGTCGTTACGGAGCTTGGAACCCGGGCCGACGCAGGCAAAGATCACATCCGGGTCGACGGAAAACTGCTTGAGGGCCCTGAGCAGCAGCGCTACTACATGCTCAACAAGCCGCGCGGCTATGTCACCACGCTCGACGACCCGCAACATCGGCCCACCGTCACCCAACTGATGCAGCAGAAGAGCGGTCCGCATGGCGATCAGGTCCGCCTCTATCCTGTGGGCCGGCTCGACTATCTCAGCGAAGGCTTGCTGCTGATGACCAACGACGGCGCGCTCGCCAATTCGCTTTCGAAGGCGGCCGCCGGGGTCGAAAAGACCTATCTCGTCAAAGTCAGCGGCGTTCCTGCACCCGAAGGCCTGGAACAGATTCGGCGCGGCATCATGATCGATCGCGGCCGCCTGGACGAGGTGCGTGCCGGTCGCCGGGATCGCATCCTGACCGCGCCTGCGAAGGTCGAGCTGGTCCGCGGAGGCGACAATCCGTGGTTTGAGGTCACGCTTACCGAAGGCCGCAATCGCCAGCTCCGCAAAATGTTTGAAGAGATCGGCCATCACGTCGAGAAGATTCGTCGCATCGGCTACGGAGCCTTGCGCCTCGATGTGCCGCCCGGCGAGTTCCGCGAGCTGAAGCCCGGTGAGGTCATGGCTCTCGACCGCGCCGCCAAGGGCCGTAAAGTCGAGCCGAAGAAAACCCTCCCCGAGTTCGCCAAGCTGAAATCCCCCGCCAAGTCCAGGCCAGCCAAACCCCGCCGCCGCCCTGCTACCAATTCTCGACCCTCCCGTTAGCCGCCCGAAGGACTCGCTTGCGTCACCGTTGCCACGATCTCGGCCGTCTCCCCGTCGCGGATCATCTCCTGCAGCCGTGCCTCGGGTATTCCGCCTACCCGGCCTAAAATCTCTTGGAATGCATAGGCATGGCTGGCACTGGTCCAGTTCGCTCCCTCGATCAGGGACGGCAAAGCCTTCTCCGCCACCGCCGCGAGCACCCCCGGATCCCGCGATTCGGTCAGCCTCGCCAACAATAGGCTCCCCTTGTTCCGATCCGTCCATCGCGAGGACAGCAGCAGCTCCACGAACGGCGCCGGGTCGATCTGAAACGCACTTGCCTCGGGCGCCGTCGCCAGCAATCCCAGCGCGCGCACTGCATTGTTGCGAACCTCCGGATCCTCATCGTGCGCCGCATACGCAAGCGTATCCACCTGCGCCTGCGATAACGGCGCATAGCCCAGCAGAACCGCACTGGCCTCACGCTGGCGCGCATCGGCAGCATTCCGAAGCACGCGTTCCAGTTCTCCCGCGTGCGCAGCGGCATACTCCCGCATGGAAAGCTGAACCTTTCGGGCCGAGGGATCAAAGGACAACGCATAACCGGCTGAATCGTCCTCCCGCAACTCGCCGCGCGCGGCCGCAACCGCCATCGCCCGCAAATTGATGGCATACAGGTCCATGGCCGCTCGAGCAAGACGATCCGTTCCGTGCGGCTTCGGCAGCGCCGCGAACGGCTTGGACGAGCTGCCTTCCAGGCCGACATACACCAGCAGATGGTGATGGTCATCGCAACAAAGCACCGCCAGGTCGGTCGGCGGCCGCCCCGTGACGCCCTGGATCTCCTGCGAGATCGACGCCTGCTCGCGCGCAAACGTGGTCAAGGTGAGCGAATCGCCCACGCTCAGCGGCAGACGCGCGCGCACCGAACTCAGGTCCACCCCCGCGTACCCGAAGTAGTTGATCTGCCCGACCTCCAGGCTCAATGGCTTGGGCGAGACCGTCTGTCCCCGGTTCAGGGAGGGAAAAGCAAGCAGCAAGAGAAGAGAAAAGTGTTTCAGCATTCTGCCTCGTCTACGTGTCAAGCTTATCGGCAGATTCGCGTGAAAATGCAACAGTGTGGCATTTTGCAACACTTCCCGCTCCAATCCCGTGCTGAAGACACGCTTTTTCTCTCTGACGCGAGGACTTTTCGCGCATCGGAGCATCCAAACAGCAGCAAAGGAGCCTCGCTGTGGCAATCGAGAAAGCAACATTTGGAGCAGGATGTTTCTGGGGCGTGGAAGCCCGGTTCAGCGAATTGACAGGGGTCACCGACACCGCAGTCGGCTATGAGGGCGGATCTCTCGAGCATCCAACTTATAAAGAGGTCTGCACCGACCGCACAGGACATGCCGAGGTCGTCGAGGTCACCTTCGACAACGCACATATCGCGTACGAGCAGCTCCTCGACGCGTTCTTTACCCTGCACGACCCGACCCAGCTCAACCGGCAAGGCCCGGACTGGGGCACCCAGTATCGAAGCGCGATCTTCACTCACTCCGACGAGCAGGTCCGCCTCGCCAAGGCCAAGATCGCCGAACTGAACGCGGCCGGAACCTTTCGCAGCCGCATCGTGACCGAGGTAACCCCCTCGACCAGCTTCTGGAAGGCAGAGGAGTACCACCAGCGCTATCTGGAGAAGCGCGGCATGGTTAGCTGCCATATCTAGCCGTTGGCGATAGCGGGACTGTCCTTACCCCAGAACTTCCGCATCTTTTCCCGGTCGGTCAGTTCGGAATCCATCACCAAGGACCGCACCGCCTGGATGACCTGACCATGGCTGAAGACGTAGACCAGCGACTCGGGCCGAAGCGCAGATGCCGGTCGAGCAGGTGCTGTTCTGCTCCTTCGATGAGGAGACGGCGGGGATCATGGGCAGCTGCTGGAAGGCGCGTAAGGGTGCCGTTCAGAAGTCCAGAAGCTCCCGGATCTGCTTCCAGTCGATCGAGCAGGAAGTTCCGGGAATCTCTTCCTGCACGGGTGCGGGAATCAGGGCGCCGCGCTCATAAACAAAGATCTCGCCCGTGGCCGGCTCGATGACCCGGACCGCTCGAATGCCCATGCGTGCGTAATCCGCCCACTTAACGAGCAGGCGAGAGATCTTGTCTTCGGGCGAGAGGACCTCGAAGATGGCAATGGGCGGATGGGTGAGCATCTGCTCGATCGGACGGCTGCGGTCGAAGACGACCACATCGGGGATGCGGTAGCGGGTCGGGCTGACCTGGACCCGGAGTTCGCAGCGGACGCGGATGTTCCACTCTGCGTCATGCTGGAGAAACCAGCGCTCAATAGCCTGCTGCCAAGTAGCGTGGTCGAACTCTCCCATGGGACGCTCCTCAATCTCGCCGTCGACGTAGTCTGCGGCGGGCTCGTAGAGGTCGGAGGAGAGATACTCCGCGACGGAGAGGAACGCGGTTGTGGCCATGGATGCACCTCTGCCTCCGAGCCTATACCGTCTCTTCGGCCGGAGCAGCAACTTTTTTAGATCGCTGAGTGCTGACGATACTGCGCTTTCGGAACTTTCCGTCTTGTGATCTTTACGGCTGATCACGCGCGCGAGCCGGAAGCGGAAACGTTAGATCGGGAACTGCCGCGCGCGGTCAGCGCCGGGTTTGAAGACAAGCTCGGCTGATCTTTGTCGAACTGAGCAGCGGCTACTCGATCGCGTTTCCTCCGGAACGAGCTGAGGATTACGCGACGCTTCCGTGGAGGACCTTTCAACCATTGAAATTACTCCTCCCGGTTGGGGAATTACTTTCCCCGGGTGGATGCGGACCTTTGGGTGCCTGGATTGGCCAAGGGAATCTTCGGAACCGCGCGTTGGAAAGCCGCGTGGGCCGGGGCGCACCAGATAAAAGAGGCAGCGTAGAGAAGCGGAGAGTCGGAGCTACCGCCAGTCGTCGCGGGTAGCCTCGCCGTCTTCGAAGATGCGGTCGAAGCCTTCGGCTTTTTTGATGAGCAGATCGCCAAGCAGGATGGGCTGGTGGAGCAGGACAGCCTGCAGACGGACCAGTTCGAGCAGCGCGAGGAACATGCAGATCAGCGCACGCTCCGTGTGGGTGTTGTGCAGCAGGCGGCGGAGCGAGACGGGTTTTTCTTCCATCAGCAGGCGGCGCTTCACGTAATCGATCATCTGCGCGACGGTGACCGAGTCTTCGTCGACATTGAGGACCGGCCGGGCGCGCAGACGCGCGAGGATGTCCTGGAAGACGCGGACGAGGTCGACCGTGTCGGCGGCAATTTCGCCTTCGGCCGAGGCGGCGTCCTTGAACTGACGGACGCCGGGGTTGGTCCAGGAGGCTTCTTCAATCTGCTGCTTTTGCGCGAGCATCTGGGCGGCGGCCTTGAAGCGCTCATGCTCGATCAGGCGTTCAACGAGCTCGAGGCGCGGGTCGTCGGCGTCGGCGCCGGGCAGCGTGGCAGGATCGCGCGGCAGAAGCATGCGGCTCTTGATGTGGATCAAGAGCGAGGCGGTATAGACGAACTCGCCGGCCGCGTCGACGTCGGTCAGGCGGAGGTGGTGCGTGTACTCGAGGAACTGCGCGGTGATCCGGGCGATGGGGATGTCGTAAATATCGATGTTCTGCTTGCGAATCAAGTCGAGCAGCAGGTCGAGCGGACCGTCGTAAACCTGGCCGACGGTGATCGAGAACGGCGAGTGCGAGTCGTCGTTTTTGGGTGCGGCGGAGCGCTTGGATTCGGGAGCAGGGGGCGGTTCGGGGCGGGCAACGAGCGCGAAAGGCTGGCCACCGGCTTCGTCCTCCGCCGGGGATGCGATTTCGCCTGGGCTGATCTGGTCGGCCATGATCAATCGATTCCCATCGCTCGCCGAACCTCGTCCATCGTCTGGTTGGCGCGGACGTTCGCGCGCGCGTTGCCGGCTGCAAGAATCTCCGTAACCATTCCGGGCCGTGCTTCAAAGTAGGCCCGGCGCTCGCGGATGGGCGCGAGATGGACGAGGACGGCATCGGCGAGCCAACCTTTGCACTGGATACAGCCGATCCCCGCCGTTCTACAGCCTTCTGCTGCGTCCTGCTGCGTTCCGGGGCTTGAGAACACTTTGTGAAGATCGAAGACCGGGCAGACCTCGGGGTCGCCTGGATCGGTGCGGCGGACGCGCGCCGGGTCGGTGACCATGGTCTTCAGCTTGGCGCGGATCTCCGGCTCGGGGTCGGACAGCAGGATCGTATTGCCGTAGCTCTTGGACATCTTGCGGCCGTCGGTGCCGGGCAGCTTGGGCGAAGGAGTCAGCAGCACCTGCGGCTCGGGAAGAATCGCCTCGAAGGTGCGCGCCTCACCTTCCATCACGTGCAATCTCTCCTTATCGGACGAAGCTTGCTGGAGGTGCTTCGAAGTGGTGGCGGACTTGGCACCGTAGAACAAGTTGAACCGCCGAGCGATCTCGCGTGTGATCTCGACATGGGCGGCCTGATCCTGGCCGACTGGAACGAAGGACGGCTGATAGACGAGGATGTCCGCCGATTGGAGAAGTGGGTACGCTAGAAAGCCCAAGGTGGCAAGATCCTTCTCTTTCAATTGCTCCTGCTGATCCTTGTACGTGGGCACGCGCTCCAGCCAACTGAGCGGGGTAATCATGCCGAGCAGGTCGTTCAGCTCAAAGTGCGCGGGAACTCTGCTTTGAAGAAAAAGCGTGCAGCGTTCCGGATCGAGGCCGGCGGAGAGAAAGTCGAGGGCTACTTCCCGTGTATTCTCGCGGAGCTTGCTCGTATCGGCATAGTCGGTCGTCAGCGCGTGGTAGTTGGCGATGAAGAAGTAGCAGTCGTACCGGTCCTGCAGCTGCACCCAGTTGTACAGCGCCCCCATGTAGTTGCCGAGGTGGAGCTTGCCGGTGGGACGCATGCCGCTCAGCACGCGGCGGCGCTGGTCTGGCTGGTTGAATTCGGTCATAGGCGAAGAGGTTTCATCCGTCAAAAGCTGAGCAGTAGCGCGTCGAAGGTATTGAGCAGAGGCGGATAGAAGATGGGGAAGATAATGCGGCCGGCAACCGCAAACATAATAAACGACCCGAGCATGCCGATATTGTCGTACCAGCGCTCCACGTTATACGGAAGCACATAGCGGATCACGCGGCTCGCGTCGAGCGGCGGCACCGGAATCAGGTTGAACACAAACAACAGAACGTTCGTCACCACGCAGAAGTAGAGCAGCAGCGCCACCGGAAACAGCGGCGGCAGCGCGGTCATGTCGACAGGCACCTTGTGCGCCATCTGCATCGCGGCGACCACGGCATCCTGACCCACGCCCCGGGTATGCTTCAGCAGAATCAGCAGCACCAGCGCAACCGACGCCATGGCCAGGAAGCTGCCCATCCCGGCCAGCGTCGAAAGCACATCGTCGCGCTTCACCCGGCGAAAGTTGCGCAGCGTCACCGGGACGGGCTTGCCCCAGCCGATCAGTGTGCCGCCCAGAAAAAAGCTGAGCGCGGGCATCACCACCGAGCCCCAAGGCTCTAGCTGGCGCGCCGGGTTCAGCGTCACGCGGCCCACCATAAAGGCGGTCGCATCTCCAAAGCGCATCGTCGCGTACGCATGCGCGCAGGCATGCACGCTCAGCGCGAACACCAGCACCACAACCTGAAACAGCACGAGCATCAGATCCAGGTTCATCTCATCAGCTTATCGGAACCCTCTCCGGGCGGCGGTGCGAAACGCGGATTCCACCGCGCCGCGGGCAACTCGAAGCCAGCCTCAATCCTCGCGGCTCGCCCGTGCCAGCAGCCCGGCCAGCGTCTCCTTGTGCTTCGGTGAGGCCGCCGCCTTCTGTTTCGGATCGGGCAGCACCTTCTCGGTCGGTGGCATCCCCACGCGGTCGCGCGCATTCCGTTTGATCGCCTTCACGACGGAGAAAACCCGCTTTTTCGGCTTACCCACGGCATCTGCTCCCTTCTGCGAATCCACCCCAGTATGCAATACTTCCCCTTGGAGTGGCTGCACCCATGGGGTACACCCGTGCTTCCTATGGCGGCGCGTGCGCTCTGGAGGTTTGCGATGGAAGAGCGCGATTTTTTCGATGAACGGCCGGAGTCCCGCACGCATGCCATGACCTGCCCGCACTGCGGCCAGCGCAGCGACTACGAGCTCTCCTGGCTCGTCCGGCGCAAGAAGCCGCAGCTGGGCCGCGGCGCCGATGAGCGCGACCGGGCGCGGTTTGCCAAGGCGCAGAGCTACATGGTTCGCCGCGACGACCTGGTCGGCTGCAAAAATGTGCGTTGCCGCAAGCGGTTCGATGTCGCGGGAATTCAGTCGGTGGCGTTTTTGTAATCGTGCCCAGGGTTTCTGGCATACGTGGTTTAATGGGGAAGAGGACGAGACTCGATGGCGAACAATCTGATTCCTGTGGAAGAGCGCACTCTGACCCCCGATCAGGTGGTCCAACTGGACCGCCGGCGCCGCCGCGGCCAGCTGTTTCTGACAATCTGTTTCCAGACCCTGATCATCGGAACCTTGGTTACCATGTGGGCCGGGCAGGATGCGACGTACTCGCCGGGCTGGCACCGGCCGATGGTCATGTGGGATGCGATCCTCTTCGCTCTGGCGCTCTTCTTTGGGGTAGCGGGTCTGCGGCTTCGGCGGGGATCGCAGGAGTTCATCAGCTACTGACCCGAGGTTGGCCGAGGGCTGATTCCCGGTTGGTAGAGCGCTCACGGCTCCGTGCCATCCTTCCGGCGCAGTTAGAGTCCCTATTTGCCTCGGACCCGGCACCGCGCCGCCTGGAAATCAGCGGATAGCCGCGTGTCCGCTACCGGGAGTGCGCCCCATTGGACGCGTCTGCCATGGAACTGGCGGAGTCAAACGAGGCGAAGCTGTCCAGATGCTGCTTGATGACCTTGTAGCACTCGCAGGCTGTCTTTTCGAGGGCAACCGCATCCAGCACATGCATAATTCCTCGTGTGTACTGGATGAGATTCTTCTCTTTCATCGTTGCGGCGATGACGCTGACGGTCGGCCGGCTGGCGCCCACCATGTCGGAGAGATACTCCTGCGACATGCGGAACGTGTCGCTTTGGGCGCGGTCTCTGCAGATCAGAAGCCAGCGCGCGAGGCGCTGTTCCATGGTGTGCTTGGCGTTGCAGCCGGCGGATTGAATCGCCTGCACCAGTTGCGCTTGAACGTAGCGCAGGGTCAGCATGTGAAAATTGCCGCCCCGCTTGAACTCGGCGCGGCCGTTCTCAATCGGGCAGGTAAAGCCGTGCCCGGCAATCTGCGTGTACACCCGGTTCAGGCTGAGTTTGGTTCCCATCAGGGCGGAGATGCCGATTACGGATTCGAAGCCGAACATGCCCGCTTCCACTTGCGAACCATCGTCGAAGGTGACGGTGAGCGAGGCCATGCCCTTCTCAACAAAGGAGAGCCGAGTGATGGGGGTGCCGGGCCATTCAATCTCGTGATTAAGCTCAAATTCGATCGGATGAAGATCTAGACGAGCAATGCTTTCAGGAGACAAAGCGTGAAGAAGGTTGTTGTTGAACGTGCGCATGCAAAACCTCGGCGTGCTGGGAAAAACATGTCATTCTGATCTTCATTGAAGCGAATTTCCTGATATACACCCTAGGAAACCCGCACTGTGTTTGGTGTCAGACTTAGGCCGAATATACAGGACTACGGTCGTTTGTTCTGTCGGGTTGGTGACAAACAGCTCTGTCCTCGTCGTGACGCAATGCCGGTATCGGATCGATGGCTTCAGCGGCGAAATCCAACGGTTTGGGCCAGTTGTGGGCTCGAATACAGGCGGCCGTTCGCAAGGACACTGACGACGTGGCGAAGGTTTCGTATATCGTCGAGCGGGTTGCCGTTCACCAGCAGCAGGTCGGCGCGCTTGCCGGGCTCGATGGTGCCGGAGTCGGCGTCGAGCTTCATGGCCCGTGCGGCGGCCTGCGTGGCCGATTGAATGGCCTCCATGGGCGTCAGGCCGGCCTGGACGTAGAGCTCCAGCTCGCGGTTCAGCCCATAGCCGACCAGGCCCGTGTCGCTGCCGGCGACGATAGGGATGCCGGCGGCGTGGAGCGCAGCGATGACCTGGAGAGCGATGGCCAGGCGCTCGCGGAACTTCGGTTCGTCGGCGGCGGGTGAGCCCATGGCGCGAAACTTCGCGGCAAGCGGAAACGGCGCGGCGAGGATGCCGGGCTCGAAGCTGGCGGGGTTGAGATTCTTTGGATGGCCGGCCATCTCGCCCCAGCCGGCAGTAGGGTCGACCACGATGTGGCGGTCTTTGAGCAGCGTCAGGGTTGCGCGGGCCTGGGGGGAATCGAGGGCGAGCTTGCCGTTGATGGTGAGATCGCGGGTCACGTATTGCAGATGGTTGATCTGGTCCATGCCGTCGGCGATGCCCTCGGCGGTGGTGACGGCGGCGGGAACATGGCCGGTGACGGTGAGTCCGCGGGCGTGGGCCTCGGCGGCGATGGCGCGGAGGACGGCTGGCTGCAGGTAGGTGTACACCTTGATCTGGTTGAAGCGCTGGTCGGCGTAGGCGTCGACCGCGGCAATGCCCTCGGCGGGGGTTTCGGCATCGACGGCGCCAAAGGCGAGCGGACCGCCGGCGTCGATCAGCCCGGCCAGCAGCAGGCGCGGGCCGAGGGCGTGACGCTCGTCAATCTCGCGGCGCAGCGTCGTCAGGAAGAGGAGCTCGCCGCCGCAGTCGCGCGCCGTGGTAATCCCGGCGGCGAGCAGCGCGGGGCCGAACTCGACGCCGGAGTAATGGATATGCATCTCCCACAGGCCGGGCAGCAGGGATTGGCCTTCGGCGTGCACAATGCGGGTGCCGGGTGGGAGAAGAAGGTGGCTGCCCACGGCGGCGATGCGGCCGTTGCGGATCAGGACGGAGGCGTTTTCGACCGCGGGAGCGCCCGTACCGTCGATCAGGCGCGCGCCAACGAGGGCAAACGTACCTTGGGCTTGGACCGGAACCTCGCGCTGAAGGTCAGCCAGGTCGAGCAGCTCCTGGCGAACGCCGCTGCGGACCAGCGCGCTGGTGGCCTCGGCATATTCATCGAGGACGATCTCCTGGGGCAGGCCGCCCGCGAAGGTCATCAGCGCGACCAGGCGTTTGGAGTCATTCATCCAAAGGATCTCGCGGCCGAACACAAGGTTGGCGACCGTGTAGCGGCTGAGCCGCACCATGCGGCCCTTGACTTGGAAGGCTTCGTGGCCGACGAGCCGGATCGCAAGCGGCGGGGCCTCGGGGCTGGCGCGCAGGATGGGCAGGCGCGCGGGCTCACGGTGGGCAAGCCAGAACCGCATCATCAGCATCTGCAGCGCGGCCGGCATGTTGGCGAAGCCCACAAAGGCCACGGGGGGCATGGAGGTCGTGCGGGTCAGGCCGGCTTCGGTGATGGTAGCGGTGCGGCCTTCGATCTGGGTCATGTCGGGTGGCGGCGTGGAGGCAACGGTGGTGGTTTGTTGCTCAAGGCGGAGCGGCGTGGCCTGCGGGCCGAAGGTGAGCGTGGCGGAGGTGGTGCGCTGGGCGCCGCGGTCGCTGGTCCTAACGGCGGTGTGCAGCACCTGCCGGCCGTCCGCGAGCTGGCGGATGGTGTACTCCTCCGCGCCGATGGTGTGCAGCAGCAGGTGGACGAGGTAGACGCCATGCTCGGTCTCGAGGCCGGCGGGGGTCTGCTGCGCGCGCGAACTCTGGCCGCAAACGGCGAGCGCGCACAGCAGCAGAGCGCAAAAACGAGACGTCGGCATGCTGCGATGGTAGCAGCGCAGGCTTGACACATCCGGTAGAATAGAACTAAGGGAAGAAGAATTTGCCTGCTGGGTGGCAAGGCGGATCTTCGCTCGCATGCAAGTCCGGACAAGCACCTTGAAGTCCGGACCTAAACCGCTTCGATCGAAGACTTTAGGACTTTCCGGGGGGGGATGGGGGGACCACCATGAACGAGACCGAAACCATTGCCGTAGCCATGTCCGGAGGCGTCGATTCCTCCGCCGTCGCCGCCCTGCTCCACGCCGAGGGACACTCGATCATCGGGCTCACCCTGCAACTTTGGAACCAGCGCCGCCTCGCCGGTCACGACGGCATGCCCGAGGCCGTGCAGGGCCGCTGCTGCTCGATCGATGACGTCTACGACGCGCGCCAGGTCGCCGGCCAGCTCGGCATCCCGTACTACATGGTCAACCAGCAGGAGCGTTTCGAGACCGACGTGGTCAAGCCCTTTGTCGCCGAGTATCTCGCCGGCCGCACGCCGATCCCCTGCACGCTCTGCAACAACCATCTCAAATTCGATCAGCTTCTGCTCACCGCGCGGCAGATCGGCGCGTCGCGCATCGCGACCGGCCATTACGCCCGTAACCGCTTCGATCCGGCGCGCAACCGCTGGATCCTCTCCCGCCCCGCCGACCGCTCCAAGGACCAGACGTACTTTCTCTTCGGGCTGACCCAGGATCAGCTTGCGCACACGCTCTTCCCGCTCGGCGAGATGTGCAAGCCGAAGGTGCGCGAGCTGGCCTCGGAGGCCGGACTCGAGGTCGCCGCCAAGCCCGACTCGCAGGAGATCTGCTTCATCCCCGGCGGCGACTACCAGGCCTTCCTCGAAGCCTATCTGGACGAGCAGGGCGAGCCCTTGCCGGATAGCTCCGGCGAGCTCGTCACCTCTTCAGGCGAGGTGGTCGGAAGCCATACGGGCATCCACAACTTCACGGTCGGCCAGCGCAAGGGTCTGGGACTGACCAGCGCCAGCCCGTTGTACGTCCTCAAGATCCACCCGGAGAGCCATCAGGTCACGGTCGGCCCCGACGCCGGACTGCTCTCCCGCGAGCTGCGCGTCAATCGCCTCAACTGGATCTCGATCCCCGAGCTGATCGAGCCGATCCGGGTCCATGCCAAGGTGCGCCATCGCCATGAGCCGCAGCCGGCCACGCTGATGCCCGGCCCCGATGGCACTGCCCGTGCCCTCTTCGACGAGCCGCAACGCGCCATTACCCCCGGCCAGGCCGCTATCTTCTACCAGGAAGACGAGGTGGTCGGGGGTGGCTGGATCGTCTGATCAGGGTTCTTTAGCGAGTGATGAACTCGTTCAAGTCTTCAACTTCATCGTTCCTCGGGTGGGTCGGAGGATGGACCGGCGCGGGATCGGAGACGTAGGACGCGCGCTTCGGGGGCGTCGCTTTTTGCCGGGAGCGGAAAAAGCTGGAAGTAGCCCCTTTGGCTCCATTCACCACATTGGTAAAGAAGCTTTTGGTGCCGCTGCTGGCTGAGTTCACCGAAGTTTTCGTGCCCTTCAGAATGCTGTCGACCGAGTGCTTCGCGCCGTCGATGACGGAACTCACCGCCTGCTTGGCGTTATCGACCATGTCGGCGACATCCCGTACAGGCCTGTTGACCGCCTCGCTGAGGGACTCGCCCATGCTCCGCGTCGAGTCCAAAGCGTCGGTGACCAGCGTATTGACACGCTCGACCTGCTCCCGCGCCTTCTGGTTGACGAGCCGCACGGTCTCGTTGGCTTCCTGAACAGTGCCGTTGATCGAGCTGATCGTGGGCGAGAACTCCTGGGTCTTCTCCTTGGCGACAGCGGCGATCGACTCGACATGGCCGGTAATCGCGGTCACCTTGGTGGTGATCTGCTTGATCTCGGGGGTGAGATCGGAGATCAGCCCCTGCGTCTTGTCGATGATGCCATGGACGGTGGTCGTAATCTGCTTGATCTCCGGCGTCAGATCAACGACCAGCGTCTGCGCCTTCTCGACCAGACCCTGGCCCTTGTCGATCAGCGGCGTAGCCTTGGCCATGACCTGGGCCTTGACCATCTTCACCTCGGCCGAGACCTTATTGGCGATGATGAGCGCGGCCAAAGCCACGCCTAGCACAAAGAGCGCCAGAAACAGTAAGGAGAAGGCAGCGATCCCGACGAAGATGGTGAGCGTATGCAGATCGCTGCCCGGCGCGGCGTCGGTGGATTGCCAGAAGTTGGCGTTCATCCTCATGCCGTGCACCGCTCCGGCAAACCAGGAAGCATTGACTAAACCCGCTGCGATCATCTCGACTCCATCTCAGTGTGGTCACACTCGTTCGGCATGCGAAAGGGTGAGCCTTCGAGCTTACTCGACCGGCCCACCCTACGATCTATTTCCTGTTTTCCCGCGATTACATCGTCGGCTCTGGCTTACTGGTGTAGGCGTCCTTGCCGGCATCGACGGCGGCCGCGACGCGATCCTGCTGGTCCTGCACAAGACTCTTGCCCTTCTCGACGTACTGCGTCCACTGGGTGCGGCTCTGATCGTAGATGTCCTTGCCCTTGTCCACGTAGTCGTTGGCCGCCTGCTTGCCCTGCTCCACGTAGTCATTGGCCTTATCGACGCCCTGCTGCGCGAGGACTGCCGCTTTCTCCTTCGCATCGAGGGCGCTGCTGACCAGGTCTCCACGCGTTTCCCGGCCGGACTTGGGCGCATAGAGAACGCCTACCAGGGCGCCAAGTCCGAGCCCTGTAAGAAACCAACCCAATCCACCCATGCCGTTATCGTCAGCCATTGTCTTCTCCTTCAAACTTGGTATTGAACTCAGACGTCCGTCCGCACGCAAAGCATACCGCGGAGCCAAGCACTTTCCCGCTTCAGGCCGGGGAGCTTCAAGGGCTCCGCTTAAACTTCCGAGTAAGACGTTTCATACATGGAGATGCCCTGACCTTGAACCGGGTTGCGCGATGCGCAGGAAAGCCGCCTTTATAATCGGTGCTGCCAACTACGGAAGCCGCTCGCAGGGCGTCTTACTAGATGGGTCTAATCGCACGTGCGAATGGGGATAGAGATGAGCCGGAACAAAGATACAACGGAAACGACGTTCGCAGCGGGCACCGTCGCTTCGTATTGCAAGGTGCTTCCCGCGCTGGCCCTGCTTTGCCTTGCCGGATGCAAGTCGAAGCCGGCCGGAGTGGACGACGCTGCTCTGACGACTACCATCCAGAACCAGCTTACGGCGGATAACTCGATCAACGGGCAGCCGGTGCAGGTGTCGGTTTCAGGCGGTGTGGCGACGCTCTCCGGGACAGTGCAGAACGACGCGCAGCGCACGATTGCGGCTCGCGATACGGCCGGAGTGACGGGAGTCAAGGAGGTCGTGGACAATATCGCAGTCAGTACGCCTCCTGCCGCGAGCGCGGCCGTGAACACGCCGCCGCCGGTGGTGAGCGCGCCTGCCCGCCGAAGCGAGGCCCGGGTGAGCCCGCAGATGCAGCAGTCGCAGAGCCAGACACGCGAGCCGGCTCCGGTCGAGCGCGTTCCACCTCCACAGCAGGCCTATGTGCCGCCGCCTGTGCGCCAGGCGCCGCCTCCGCCTCCGCCCCCAGCCCCGGCGTTCAAGACAGTCACGGTGGCGACCGGTGAATCGATTCCGGTGCGCGTGACGCAGACGCTCGACAGCGCGAGCACGCAGCAGGGCGACTCTTTCTCGGGTGTGGTTTCTTCAGACGTGCTGGTCGATGGGCTTGTCGCGATTCCGGCGGGAAGCGCGGTGGCGGGCCACGTCGATGACGTGAGGGATGCGGCGCACTTCAAGGGTTCCGCGTCGCTCACGCTGTCCCTTGCGAGTATCACCCGGCGCGGCGAGCACATCGCGGTGACCACCGATCCGTACACGGTGCAAGGCAAGGGCCGCGGATCGAATACCGCGGAGAAGGTGGGAGGCGGTGCGGCTGTCGGCGCGATCCTGGGCGGCATCTTTGGCGGCGGCAAGGGCGCGGCGATCGGCGCCGCAGCGGGTGGAGGCACGGGCGCGGGCGTGAACGCCGTAACCCGCGGACAGCAGGTGCAGGTTGCATCCGAGACCGTGGTGCGGTTCAGGCTGCAGACACCGGTAACGGTGCGAGTGCGTACCGATGGCGGAGATCGGCGGGACCGTGGGGACCAGCCTGCCTTGCAGCCGGGGACGGATCATCCGTAGAGAAGCAGATCCGTAGACAAGCGGACAGAGGCGGACGTGTCTCGTAAGGTAGACTCAGGACGAAACGGGGAGGCTGCCGCGATCGCTTCTTCCTTCATCTCACCTGCCACGAGGCATTCTTCGTATTGACGAGCCCTGCCCAAGCCGCCGGTTATCTGACGTTTACGTTGCACGCTCATCTGCCGTATGTGGTCAACCACGGAACCTGGCCGCACGGGATGGAGTGGCTGCATGAAGCGGCCGCGGAGACCTACCTGCCGCTGCTGCGGGTTATGGGACGGCTGGAGCGAGACGGGATCGGGCTGCACTGCAACCTGAATCTGTCTCCCATCCTGATGGAGCAGCTGACGCATCCAGTATTTGTGGCGGAATTCCCGAACTATGTGACCCGCAAGATCGTCGCCGCGCGCGAGGACGAGGCGTTTTTCACGCAGTCCGGCGAGACCCACTATGCGGAGACGGCGCGTTTCTGGCAGCGCTTCTTTACGCAGACGCTCGAGCATTTCCAGGCGCTCGGCGGCAATATCGTCAGCGGCTTCAAGCACTTTCATCGAGCCGGGCTGATCGAGATCATCACTTGTAGCGCGACCCACGGCTATATGCCTCTGCTGGGCACCGATGAGAGCGTGCGCGCGCAGGTGCGGGTGGCGATCGAGACGCATATGCGCCATCTGGGCGAGCGCCCCAAGGGAATCTGGTCGCCGGAATGCGGCTACCGGCCGGCCGGGATGTGGAGGTTTCCGGTAGGCAATGCGGACGGCTCGCCGGCGGCTCCGGATTACAAGCGGATCGGGGTGGAGCAGGCGTTCGCGGAGTCGCAGTTGGACTACTTCTTCGTCGATACGCATCTGGTGGAGGAGTCCGACCGCAGTCAGTCTCCGTATGAGCTGCGCGATGGGCAGACGCGCGACGATGCCGCTGCGGGAGACGCTCGTCTGCTGTACCGGCCTCACTTTGTCGATGGCCCGTACGACAAGCGGTTCGCGGTGACGGTGTTTCCGCGTGATCCGCGGACCGGGCTCCAGGTGTGGTCGGGGGAACAGGGATATCCGGGAGAGGCCCACTATCTCGACTTCCACAAGAAGCGGTGGCCGGGAGGACACCGGTACTGGCGGGTAACGGGGCAGAAGGTGGCGATGGAGCATAAGGAGCCGTACTCGCCGCAGGAGGCGGAGGTGCGGGTGCGAGGGCATGCCGAGCACTTCGTGCACCTGGTGTATGAGGCGCTCCGGGGCGGCTTCGAGGAGCCAGTTCCGCAGATCCTGTGCGCGCCATTTGACGCGGAGCTGTTCGGGCACTGGTGGTTCGAGGGGCCGTTGTGGCTGGAGCAGGTGGCGCGGACGCTGCACGATTACCCGGTCGGGGTGGAGTTGACCTCGTGCTCGATGTACCTGGAACGGTTTCCGCGGGCGGACTTTCTCTCCATGCCGGAAGGATCGTGGGGCGCGGAGGGCAATCACCAGGTGTGGCTGAATCCGGAGACCTCCTGGACCTACACGCACCTCTATCCGGCGGAGCTGTATGTCCGCGCAATCGCGACCGAGGGCAGGTGGCGCGAGTCGGAGCTGGGCACGCGGATTGTGCGGCAGATGTGCCGCGAGCTGCTGCTGCTCGAGTCATCGGACTGGCAGTTTTTGATTACGACGGGCGCGGCTCGGGACTATGCGGAGCTGCGCTTTTCGACGCATAACGAGCAGTTTCTGGAGATCAAGGCGATCTGGCAGGCGTTTGCCGAGGCTGGAGTTTTGAACGAGCAAGAGAGCGCCCGGCTGGCGGCGATCGAGCTGCGGGACGGGGTGTTTCCGGAGCTCGATCCGGGATTCTGGGCGACGGGCGCGAAGGACGCCCAGAACGAGCCGAAGCAGGCCTGACCGGCCAAGGCGCGTTAGCGGCCGCCGAAGACGGTTTTGAGCAGCGGAGTGACCTGGGCAGCGGGATCGGTGCGAATTTTGGTCTCTTCCTGGCCCATGACGGTGAAGAGGCCGTCGGTGCTCTTATCGAGAACGTACTGGTTGATGTCGACAGTTGGCGTTTTAGTAAAGGGCAGCGTGGGAGCCTTGCTCATGAGCGCGGTGAACTGCTCGGTGACGCCGGTCTTGGCCATGGCGGCCTCGACGATGGGACGGAAGGCGACCTGGATCTGTTCGGTAGTGGTGCGCTTGAAATAGTCGGTGCCGGCGGTCTTGCCTCCGGTGACGATGCTCTTGGCGTCGGTGAAGCTCATCTGCTTCAGCGCTTCGAGCAGGATGGCTTTGGCCTGGGGCGCGGCCTGCTCGGCGGCGGAGTTCATGCTGCGGACGAACTCGTCGATCTTGGGCCCCATGCCCAGGGCGCGGAGCCCCTTTTCGACGGGCTGGAGCTTGGGCGGCATAAGGATCTTGATGGCTTCGTTGTCGAAGTAGCCGCCCGGATGTCCAGTGGAGGCGACCGAAGAGGAGATGCCTTGCGAAAGAGCTTCCTTGAGGCCTCCGGAGGCCTGGTCGGAGGTCAGCGAGCTCGAGGATTTGCCGGTCAGCGGGCCGAGATGAAACTGGGCCGAGGCGCAGGCGGGGACGAGGCTAAGCAGGAGGATCAAAACGTGCGATCGCATGCAGTAACCCTACACCCTCGACTTAATACGCGGAAGTCGCCTGAGGGCGTGCGTGCGTCCAAGCAGGAGGGACGGTGGCGGTTGGACAGTGTGCAAGGTGGAGCTGGGGTGAAGGTGGAGGCGGGCAACCGGCCAGGCACAGGAGTCCGGCCCCTCGTGCTGGGCGAGCGGCGCAGAGGGTTGCGTCCGTGGCTGGAGCAGGCCTTGGCCGGGTGGCATCTGCTGTCGCTCGATGCGCCGACGGTGGCCGCGGTGTGGACGTGGTTCGTGGCGCGGTGTGCACGGGTCGCGCTGCCCTGGACGGTGACATCGGCGATGTTTGTGGCGGTATGGCTACTGTATGCGGCGGACCGGCTGCTCGATGGCTGGGGCGAGGGACGGGAAGACGAGTTGGAGGCGAGACACCGGTTTCATCGGGCGCACCGGCGTGGGTTTGGCGTGGCAATGGCGGGGGCGGTGGGGGTTCTGGCGCCGCTGGTGGAGGCGATGGCGAGGCAACGCGGAAGCGCGTTTTGGCCGTTTGTGGGATTGGGGGCGGCGCTGGCGGCGTGGTTTGGGGTGATCCATCTGGCGCGTCCGCTGGGCTCGTTGCGCGGGGCGAAGGAGCTTGTGCCGGGACTGTTTTTTGGGGCCGCGGTCTTTCTGCCGGCGCTGGCGCAGGCGCGGGCGCGGCATTGGCTGGAGATCGCGGCGGTGGCGTTCGGCCTGGTGTGCTGGCTGAACTGCCGATGGATCGACCGCTGGGAGCATGCGGGTGCGGACCGGGGGACGCCGATGCTGGCGGCGGCGCTTGGGGTCGTATGCGTGGGTCTGGCGGCGGTGCGGCTGGAGCCGATGACGCCGGTGCTGCTGGCGGTAAGCCTGGCGGCGGCAGGGTTGCTGGCGCTCGATCGGGTGCGGGGACGGCTGGAGCGGACGGCTCTGCGAGCGGCGGCGGATCTGGCGCTGCTGACCCCGCTGGTGGTTGTGGTCTGGGTCAGGTGAGGCGGCGGCCGGCGGGTGGGCCTCCAAACTTCGACCGCATTGCGCGGCTCTACCGGTGGCTGGAGTATCTGACGCTGGGTCCGCTGCTAGAACGTACGCGGAATCATTTTCTGCCGCGGCTGGGGGAGTGCCGGTCGGCGCTGGTGCTGGGCGATGGCGATGGGCGGTTCACGGCGCGGATGATGGCCTTGCATCCGGAGATGTGCGTGCAGGTGGTGGAGTTGAGCCCCGTGATGATGCGGCTGCTCGCAGCGCGGGTGGCGCGGGTGGGAGCACGGGACCGGTTGCGGACGATGGTGGGCGACGCGCTGGACTTCGAGCCGGATGGCCCGGTGGATCTGGTGGTGACGCACTTCTTTCTGGACTGCCTGACGCAGGAAGAGCTCGAGCTGCTGGTGAGGCGGCTGCGGCCGTGCTTAGCGACGGGGGCGCTGTGGGTTGTGTCGGAGTTTCAGGCGCCGGGGGGATGGTTGCGGATGCCGGGAAAGCTGTTGATTCGCGGGCTGTATCTGGCGTTCCGGGTGCTGACCGGGCTGCGGGTGACGCGGGTGCCAACATATCGGGAGCCGCTGCGGCTTGCCAGGCTGGTGAGGGTGGGGGAGCATCTGGAGATGGGTGGGTTGCTGACGACGCAGCTGTGGCAGCTCCGGCGGGAGGAGGAATGAGCGAGTTCCCCGCGCCGAGGCCGCAGCCGCTTTCTCCCGCGCCCCCGGAGTTGAGCGGCCCCAGCTTTTCGCTGACGAGCCATCCGCCGCTTCGCCCGGGAACGATCGTTCTGGCGGCTGTGGGTGCGGTCGGGGCGCTTGCGTTGATCCTCTTTGGCCTGGACCACGCGGGGCATATCCACGCCGGCGCGGACAGCTCGAGCGCGGGGCGCGCGGCGAGCGGCACGCCGGGAGCGCAGCCGGAGGATGACGATCAGGACGACAAGGACGATCCGTCGCAGATCGACACCATTGTGCTTGGCGACCCGGCGGACGCTCCTACGCCGGGCCGCCGGGGCAATCACGTGAGCCCGGTTCACCCGACCATCGTGGTTCGTCTGCCGCGCATCGGCGACCAGGTGGGTCTAATCCCCAACAGCCCGGCCGGCCATCTGCTGTATGACTGGCTTGCGGCGTTCAACCGGGCGAGCGAATCCGCGCTGGCCGAGGCGCTGCCCAACGTGGCGCCGGCGGCGGCGGCCCAGCTTGCGCTGCGGCAGCAGACGGGCGGCTTCAACCTGCTCTCCGCCAAGGAGGTGGAGCCGGGGGTGCTGGTTTTTCGGCTGCGCGATCAGACTCCCGCGGGAACGGAGGTGCTGGGCACGCTGCAGGTGCTGCCGGACTCGATCCCGGCTAGGATTGCGAGCTTCAGTTTGCGTTCCGTTCCGTCGCCGGGCTTATGACGGTCCGGGCGGACAGGGCTGAATTTGGTGGGGTGCGGGTGAAAAGGGTTGGTCTGCTGGTTTATCGGCAGATTGTAGCGAGTCAGCCTTGAGGATTGTGGCAAATCTTACAAATGCGTTTAGCAATACTTTCCGAAAACTGAGAACCTTAGCTCCTGAGACCTGCGCCTAACCCCTATCGTCTCTCTAAAGGGAGATCTCCATGAAAGCTATCGAAGTTCGGGATCAGAACGCTTCGGAGTTGTTTGGCCCTTATCACGGCAATCAGGAAGGGTACGGGCGTGTGTTTTTTATGTTGACTATGGTGGAAGGCGCAATGGCGATCGCGCTCCCTTGGCTCGATCTTCGCTTCGTTGCGCATCATGCAAGAGAAGGCCATCCTGTCTGGCTGGCACTCGCGACGAACCTGTTGTGCCTGACAGCAATGCTTGGTTTCCTCCGAGTATACCGGGGCCTCAGCAAGCAAATTACACGAGGTGGGCCGGACGCCCCACACCTGGACAACATACGAATGAGTATGACAACTGCAACAAGTTCAATCCTTTTCGCAGGTTTAATGCTCCATATGTGTGGTGCATGGATCACCAGGTAGCTGGACAGGAGCTGTCCGTGAGCTGAGGCCGTTCAGCACGATCACTTCTGACGTGCCACTATTGTATGGTCCGCCGCGCAACTGCAAGGCTTAGTTTGGGCGAGAAGACAAGTCTGCGCAAGGTATTCGGCTTTCCGGTGGAGATCGTCTCTCCTGGCCAAGACGAGATGCGCGTGTGCCAGTCCTTATAAGTGGCTCGGTCGTTGAAGACCATGAGCGGTATCAGGTTGCGGACACGCCGTTGTGGCTGTTCTTTCGTCCGAGCTCTTCGCGGTGGTTGCCTTAAAGAAGGTTTGTCCGATTTGCTTGTGACGCTCAATGAATTCCTCACGGCCAAACCGCACCGTGCCGAAGATGTTAGGAAAGCTCACATCTTCGGTGACGTGGTCGGATGGATTCGAGTGCACCAGCATCTCGATCGCTTTGGTATCTTCTGGAGATCCAAGGACAGCAGCGAGTTGGGCGAGAGCCTGCGTTCCAAGAAACATGCTGGGCAACATGGCCAGCATGATGGCAATCCAGGTGAGTTTCTTCATGAGAGAGTCCTTTGGGATTGAGATCGGGAAGCGCTTGCGGAGGATGAGCCACTAACGACTCAACGAGGGGTCCGGGTGGCCATAGACGGCACCGCCATCGATACCGACATAGGTGGCCTGACGGGCGATCATCACCCAGCTATCGCCGGTCTTCTGCCAGATATCTGTGTAGCGGCGCTTCAGGGGTTTGCCTGCCATGGGACCGTTCGCCATGACGACCTCTTCGTGGCCCATCGTGATGGCGAGGTCGTGGACGACGAAGAAGGTCTCAGGGAACGCCTTGCCGCTGGTGTACTTGAGTTTGTCCTCGCGCATGGCCGTAAAAACCCCCTCCCGGGTGAGGACGCGGTTGCCTGGGCTGTTGACCACCAAACTGGGCGACCAGAGCTTTTCGAGAGTGGCAAAGTCATTGGTGGCGATGGCACGGCCACAAGCGCGGCCGTTGGCTTCGATCTGCGCTTGGATCGCGGCTGTCTCGGGTGTGGGTGCGGGGGGAGGGTAGTTTGCTGCGGTGGGGCCGGCCGGAGGGGTAGCGTCGAAGCCGACAAACGTGGCCTGACGGGCGACGAGAAGCCAGTCGTCTCCGGAGCGCTGGTAGATGTCGGTCGTGCGGCGAACGAGATGCTTCCCGGCCCGGGGACCGTCGGCCTCGACGAGGTCGTCGTGACCCATCAGGATGGCAATGCCATTGGTGACGGTGAAGAACTCCGGGTTTCCCTTCAGGCTGACGTAGTTAAGGCCGCCGTGGATCGAAGCCCCGATGATCTGCGAGCGGGAGACGATCGTGTTCGTCGGGCCGTTGACAATCAGTGTTGGCGACCAGTACCTGCTCAGGCCAGCCGCGTCGTGCGTTGCGATCGCTTTTCCAATGGCGACGCGCTCGGCTGTGATCTTGGCCTGGATGGCGGCGTTGTCGGGCGATGTACTCTGCCCGTAAGCCATGACTGTTCCGTGAGCGGCCACGATTGCAGCCAGGACAAGGGCGACAATGGCTGTTCTTTTCACGAATGGTGCCTTCTCGAGTCGAGATAATCTGAAAAGGGATGGGGTACGATTCATCTGGACAGCCTCCTGCGCTCTGAGCGTGGGGTCATCCTTGCTGATGCCGCTGGAATAGTCGCCTTTTTCCTGTGAAGTTCTTCCTAGGTTTTTCCTAGGGCTGCCACGGAGCATCAACGTTGAGGGTCTCGGTTGGTCTATCTCTTTAAAAAGTTTGAACTTGACGACTCAGACTTCTGTCTCTTCCACGAGGGCCGGCGAGTCCCTCTTGAGCCGAGGGCCCTGAAAGTTCTGCTGCTCTTCGTGCAAAATCCAGGCAAGCTGCTTCAGAAGGACTTCATTCTTGAGAGCGTTTGGAAGACCACGTTCGTAGAGGAGAGTACGCTGACCCGCGCGATTACGATCCTCCGTAAGCAGTTGGGAGATGACTCACGCGCTCCCACCTATATCGAGACGGTTCCAACTCTAGGCTATCGGTTCATTGCGCAGGTCGAGACCCGGTCAGCCGCGGGACCAGGCGATTCTCACCCCGATCCCAAGCCCCTCGTCAACGAGGCTTTGGTACTACAGCCGCATCCCCTAACGCCGAAAGTCGATCAAGATCGATTTCCTCCAGTGGCCACGATCAATGAGGATCTAACCTCCAACCCTTTGTCCCGAAGGCATGAGAGCCGGTCTCTCAAATGGAGGAATTGGTACCTCCTGGTGATCTTGCTCCTGGCTGCCGGAGGTGCCGCGATGTCTTTGAAACTTCGCCATCGGCCAGTTCGCGATCAGAAAAAAAGTGTTGTGCTCAGCGACTTTGAGAACTCTACAGGCGATGCTGTCTTCGACGGAACACTTCGCGAGGGATTGACCGTTCAACTGGAGCAATCTCCCGTGCTCAGTCTCGTCTCCGAGCCGCGCATTCGGAGTACGCTTCGGCTGATGAGCCGGGATCCGGAGATGCGGTTGACGGCGGAGTTGGCCCGGGAGGTCTGCCAGCGGACCGATAGCGCCGCGATGCTTGACGGATCGATCGCTTCGCTGGGAAGCCAATATGTGATCACGCTCCACGCAACGAACTGCAATACGGGAGAGATTCTAGATACGGAGCAGGTCCAGGCAGCCCAGAAAGAGGATGTACTTCGTGCTCTCAGCACCGTCGCCAGCAATCTCAGGAGCCGTTTGGGTGAATCGATATCATCGATCAGAAGCCTTGACACTCCTCTGGATGAAGCAACCACTTCATCGCTCGACGCGCTGAAGGCATTCAGCGAATCAGGCCGAGTCGAGAACCAGAGTGGGAGCGCCGCGGCGATTCCGCTCGCGCAGCGCGCTGTTGAACTGGACCCTAAATTCGCGTTGGCCTGGGCCATTCTGGGCCGCTTATACGGAGACATCGGACAAGAACAATCCTCCGCAGAGAGCACGGCCAAGGCCTATGAGTTTCGTGACCATGCCAGCGATCACGAAAGGTTCTTCATCGTGGCTTCCTATGAGATGCAGGTGACTGGGAATCTCGAAAAAGCAGAACAAACCTGCGAAACCTGGGCCCAGGTTTATCCCAATGACGCGGGCACCTTCGGCTTTCGAGCTGGCCTTATTCTCAGGGTGTTCGGCCAATACGATACGGCAGCCGAAGCTGCCAAGCATCTGGTCACCATTCATCCAGACTTCGCCATGGCATACCACTTCGTCGCTCTGAACGACATAGCGCTTGACCGGTACAAGGACGCCCAGCAGATTGGCGAGCGTGCGGCAGCCAAAAACTTCAATATTCCCTACTATGCTCTTGACCAGTTTCGCCTCGCCTCGCTTGCTGGAGATGCAGCGGCGATGCAGCGGGTCGTCGCCATGGCGGCAAAGATGCCGGGCAGCGAGGACATGATTGCCGGCCAGCAGGCATCTTCGTTCGCCTCTCACGGAGAGATGGAGAAGGCGCGTGCGGTCTCGGCAGGCGCGGTCAACTTCATGCTGCAGTCGGGCAGACGAGAGGCGGCGGCGAGATCAGAGAGCGGCTCTGCGCTGCGAGAAGCTTTCTTCGGCAATCGAGAGCAGGCGCAGCGTTTGGCAACCGCTGCGCTAAGCCTTTCAAAGGGGCGGGATGCTCAGTACGGTGCAGCCTTCGCGCTTGCGCTTTGCGGCGATTCCAATCAAGCCGAAGCTCTCGCGAGGGACCTGGAAAAGCGTTTTCCCGAGGACACGTCTGTGCGTTTTCATTATGTCCCGACGCTCCGCGCGCTTGTTGCGCTTGATCGTCATGATGCCGCCAAGGCGATCGAAGACTTAGAAGCCAACGTCCCCTATGAGATGGGGTCCCCGCAAAGCAGCTTTTCCGGCTTTTATGGGGTGCTCTATCCAGTCTATGTGCGGGGTGTGGCCTACCTGATGTTGCATAGAGGTGAGGACGCGGCGGTTGAATTCCGCAAGATTCTGGACCACCCGGGGATAGTGGCCAATGACCCCATAGGAACCCTGGCTCACCTGCAGATGGGGCGTGCCTACGCACAACTTGGAGATACCTTTCGCGCCGGGCAAGCCTATCTAAACGCTATGGCGTTATTTCGGAATGCCGATCAAGGGCTTCAGGTTAGGAAGGAGGCGCAACTGGAATACGCCGAATGCTGTTCCGGAGCGCCCGAGCGCTGACAAGAGTGCGACTTAGACGACGGCGGTCGCTCCACCTCCGGTCATTGACGATCCGCGTGACGTTCTTCTCGTCCGCAAACCGGATCGTTAGCGCGGGCGATCTTTATGCCTTCGCGCGTGCGCAGGCGAATCAGGTCGGCCTCAAACTCCGCGAACGTGGCCAGGATGTGGAAGAACCTCTTGCCCATGGGATTGACTGGGTCGGAGCGGCTTTGGCCGCGGGCCAGCGTCATGCCCCGCGCTGCAAGGTCATCGGCGCTTGCGCGTGCGTCCGGAACTGAGCGGGCAAGCCGGTCCAGCTTCGGCTGCGCAGACTGTTCCTGCAGATCGAGCGGGTTCTCCGGGTCAACGATCTGACCGTAATCACCGACGATGTGGTCAACGCCGCCCGGAGTACATTCGTCATTGGCGTCAGCTAGCCCTAACGAAAGCCCGCCATATAGCCCTGAAGATCACATCCCTTTCGGAAGGACAACCAAGGGGCTGGAGGTGCTCAGCAGCAACGGAGACAACCAGGCCGGAGAGTGCGTCGGTTAGTATTCGGGGATGATGCGTTGCTTGGGTGTGGTGGCGGCGGGGCTGTTGTTCGGGGTGGCTTCGGGACAGACGAGCCTGGCCACCAATGCACCCGCTGGAACGGAGCTCTCGACGCGGGTGGTGGCGTATGCGATCGACGCCAAGGTGGATACCGAGCGGAAGACGGTGGACGCGACCGAGACGCTGCACTACAGGAACCTGACTGGGCAGCCGCTGATGAGCTTTCCGTTTCACCTGTATCTGAACGCGTTTCGGCCGGAGTCGACCTTTACGACGGAGACGCACTTTGGGGGCGGGATTCGGGACAGCGAGGAGGGCGACGCGTATCCGGCGGCGAAGCGCGGGGCGATCACGATCGGGCACCTGGAGGCCGATGGGTTTGGGGACCTGACAGGGCGGATGGAGTTTGTGGCTCCGGACGATGGCAATGCGCAGGACCACACGGTGATGGTGGTGACGCTGCCGCGGGCGGTGGCTCCGGGCGAGACGATCACCTTTCGGATGCGGTTTCAGGATCAGTTTCCGGAGTCGGTGGCGCGGAACGGGTATAAGCGCGATTTTCTGATGGGCGGCCAGTGGTTCCCGAAGGTGGGCGTCTTTTGGCGGAGCCCTCAGCATCCGGATGGTGCGTGGAACTGCCATCAGTATCATGCGACCACGGAGTTCTTTGCGGACTTCGGGACCTTCGACGTGCGGCTGACGCTGCCGAAGAACTACACGGTGGGGGCCTCGGGGGTGCCGACGGGCGACCGGCTGAACAACGATGGAACGCGAACGCTCGAGTTCTACGGCGAGGACATACACGACTTTGCCTGGGCGGCGAGTCCGCACTTTACGGTGACGACGGGGACCTACCTGGGGTCGATGGGGCCGGTCGAGGTGCGGGTGCTGGCGCTCAGGGCGCACCCGGGGGCCGGGGCGCGGTACCGGGATGTGCTGCTAAAGTCGCTCGACCAGTTCGACCGGCGGTTTGGGCCGTATCCGTACAAGGTGCTGACGCTGATCGATCCAGAGCCGGGGTCGGAGATGGAAGGGATGGAGTATCCGACGCTGATTACGGGCGGGACGACGCTGTGGGATCCGACGCGGCTGACGGAGGTGGAGGCCGAGCACGAATTCGGGCACCAGTACTGGTATGGGATGGTGGCGACGAACGAGTTCGAGGATGCGTGGCTGGATGAGGGGATCAACTCCTACACGGAGGTGAACGTGACGGCGGCGCTGTACGGGCGGGAGACGAACATCTTCGGGCGGCGCTGGGCGAATCTCTCGGATCAGTCGGCGCAGTATCTCCAGTACCTGGCGATGCCGGACTTCGATCCGGTGACGCGGTTTGCGTGGAAGTTTCGCAGCTCGGAGAGCTATGGCGTGGTGACGTACGGGAAGTCGACGACGCTGCTGAAGACGCTCGAAGGTCTGGTGGGCAAGGATACGATGGACGAGGCAATGCGGACGTACTTCCTGCGCTACCGGTTCACGCACCCGACGACGGAGGATTTCCTGAAGGTGATTGAAGAGGTGGCGATCCGGCGGGGACGGGCCGGCGGGATGATCGTGCAGGCTCCGGAGATGGTGCTGCCGGGGGTAGGGACGCAGGCGAGCGCAGGCGGCCGAACGCAGGTGGTGAACTCAGGGCTGCGCGCGTTTCTGCAGCAGGCGGTGTACGGAACGGCGATGCTCGATTACGCGATCGACGGGATCGCCTCGGGGCCGGTCGAGTGGTGGAGTGCGGACACCAAGGACAAGCGCATGCGGGATAAGGTAACGGTGCACCGGGTGGGGGAGTTCGTGATGCCGATGACGGTCGAGGTCGTGTTTTCCGATGGCAGCCGGCGGCGGGAGCTGTGGGCGCCGGCGGCCGGGGAGAACGATCGCTGGAAGACGTGGACGTATCAGACGGGAGCGAAGGTGGTGTCGGCGGAGGTGGACCCGGATCATACGCTGCTGCTCGATGCGGACCGGTTCAACAACAGCCGGGTGGAAGAAGCGAGGCCGGGGCCGGCGCGCAAGCTGACCACGCTGTGGATGGCGGCGCTCGGGCTCGGTGAGCAGCTGGTGGGGTGGCTGGTTTGAGGGCGAGATCGCTGGTTTGGCGCGGACTGCGTCTGGTGCTGGCGAGCCCCGGGGCCCTGCTGTGGACGTACGCGTTCAACTTGGGGCTGGCGCTCCTATTTTCGCTGCGGCTGCATGCGCAGATGGCGAGCGTGCTCGACCACTCGCTGGCGGCGGAGCGGCTATCTTCGGCCTTTGATCTGGGAACGCTGTTGGGGGTGCAGCATGCGCTCTCGTACCATGCGCCGGCGGGCGGGGCGAGCTCCTATGCGGGGCTGCCGGCGTATCTCGCGGTGTACTTCGTGCTGGTGCCGGGCGCGCTGTTTGCCTACCAGGTGGGCGCGCCGGGGCGGCTGTCGATTCTGCTGGGGACAGGGCTGGGGTTCTTCTGGCGGTTTGCGCGGATCACGCTGCTGGCGGGGCTCGTGGGTGCGGGAGCGCTGGGGCCGCTGGTCGCGGCGCAAAGCGCCTGGGCGGGATATGTGGACGAGCGCTTCGTGGGGGCAACGGCGCTATGGCTGGAGGCACCGGGCGCGCTGCTAATCGTGCTGGTGGCGGCGCTGCTGCGGCTCTACTTCGACCTGGTGGAGGTCTACACGGTGCAACTGAATGACCAGCTGCTGCCGAGCGGGAAGACGGACCGGCGGGTGCGGCGGGTGCTGGGGCCGGCGCTGCGGACGCTGGCGGCGAACGTTGGGCGGGCCTACGGGACGTTCGTGGGGCTGGCGGCGCTGGGGGCGGCGGCGCTGGCGGCGACCTGGGCCGGGGCGACGGAGCTGCTGGCGCAGAGGCATGTGCTGCCGATCTTTCTGCTAACGCAGCTGGGACTGTTTGTGAGTCTGCTGACGCGCTTCTGGCAGCGTGGGGCGGAGACGGTGCTGGCGGGCGACAACCGTCTGGCGGCGGCGGGAGTCTCAGATGGGATGACCAGACTGTACTCGCAGGAAGAGGCGGAGTGGGCGCGCGCCGGAGGCGAGCCTGACGCGCAATCGGATCCGGAGCCGCCGGTGCCTTCGCTGGAAGAGCCGGATGCGGGCGTGTTCCATCCTGAGCCGGTCCCGGCTTCTCCGGAAGAACAGTAGTGTTCCCCATGATTCGGCGATAGAATTGTTACAGCCGTATGAATTTATTCCTTCTTCGCCACGCCAGTGCCGGTACTCGCCGCGCCAATCCGCTCCTCGATGTAAAACGTCCGCTCGATAAGGAAGGCAAACAGCAGTGTTTGCGCTTGGCGCATGTTTTGAACGCGCTCAAGGTGAACTTCGACCTGGTGATCTCGAGTCCGCTGAAGCGGTCGGTGCAGACGGCGCAGTTTGTGGCCACGGAGACCGGGTACGAGGCGAAGATTCAGATTGCGCAGGCGCTGTCTCCAGAGGCCACATTCTCGGCGTTTCAGCAGATGCTGCAGGAAGTCGAGGGCCGCGAGAACGTGCTGGTGGTGGGCCATAACCCGAACATTCAGGGGTTTGTCGGGTCGTTGCTGGCGCCTCCGGTGCCAGACAGCGACCTGGCGGTGCGGGTGCCGCTGGTGCGTCTGCGCAAAGGATCGCTGGCGCGGGTGGTGACGGGACGCGGACCGGCAACGCTGGCTGCGCTGCTTGACCCGCGGGTGGTGCGGGCGCTTTATGCCACTTCAACCAAAAGGGTTCTACGAAAGACCTCCAGGAAGTAAGCGGCTTCTTTCCGGACGGCCCAGACTTCGAGCTCTGCGCCGCCGCGGCCGGGCAGGATTTCGATGACGACGCGCTTCGGCGAGATGCGGGTGCGCAGGCCGACGACGGCGCTGGCGCGATCCTGGTTGAGCGCGACGGCGAGACGCAGCAGGACGACGGCGCGGGCGACCCGCAGCTGCTCGTCGGCGGCCAGCGGGCGCATGTAGCGGTCCACCGGGTCGGGACGGGTCTTGCCTTGGTAACGGGCGATATTGGCGACGATGAGGCGCTGTTCCGGCGAGAAACCGAAGATTTCGGAGTGGGCGATGATGTACTGCGCATGGCGGTGGTGGCCCTGGTGGCTCATGAACTTGCCGACCTCGACCATCATGGCGGCGGCCTGGACCCAGATGCGGTAGTCGGGCGGAAGCTCGTGCAATTTCTCGAGCGCGTCGAAGAGCTGGACGGCGTGGGCGCGGACTGGCTCGGCTTTTTTCTCGTCGATGCCGTAGCGCTTGCAGACGGCGAGGACGCCGGTCCAGCGCTCCTGCTCGATCTGGCGGTGGACGGCGGCGCGGAGGTCGACTTCGCCGAGCATCTGGGCGAGCATACCGTCGCGCAGGCCGAGGGGAGAGTAGCGGAAGCCCTTGAGGTGAAAGCGCTCGAGCAGGGTGGCGTAGACCTCGGCTCCGCCGACGATGATCTCGGCGCGCTTGGGGCCGATGCCGTGGACGGCCTCGCGCTGCGGGTTGGTCATGGTGAGGAGTTTGTCGGCGAGCTGGCGAACGTCGGCGGTCGAGGCTTCGAGCGGCTCAAGCTTGGAGCGGCGGGCCGGTGTGGGCTTGCCGGCGGAGGACTTGCGCGCGGCGGGCCTGGCAATCAGGGCGGCGCTGGCCTCGGCGAGCGCGGCGGCGGTGCCGGAGGTGGCGATGACCAGCGGCACCTGCGGGCGGCCGAGCTTCTTTTCGCCGCGCCGCAGCTCGCGCTCGATGTACTGGCGGAGACGGCCGGTGTCTTCAGCGGTGGGAGGATCGTGCTGGAGGAACTCCTGCTGCAGGCGGACGGCGCCGAGGGGAAGCGAGACCATCTCCTGGACGCGGCCCTGGTCGGAGAGAGTGATCTCGCAGCTTCCGCCGCCGAGATCGATGAGCAGGCATTTGGACCGGCCGCCGGGCTCGAGCGTGACGACGCCAAGGTGGATCAGCCGGCCCTCTTCAAGGCCGGAGATGACTTCGACGTTCCAGCCGGTGGAGGACTTGACCCACTCGGTGAAGGCGGCGGCGTTGCGCGCGTCGCGCATGGCGCTGGTGGCGACGATGCGGACTTTATCGCAAACGTGAGTCTGGACGGCTTTGTGGAAGCGTTTCAGGGCTTTGATGGCGCCGGCCATGGCTTCGGGCGAGATCATGCCGGTCTGGAAGACGCTCTCGCCGAGGCGCGTGACTTCGCGGTCTTCATGGAGGGTTTTGAGGCGATGCTGGACGACGGAGGCGATCTTCAGGCGGGAGGAGTTCGAGCCGATGTCGATGGCGGCAAAGGTGGGCATGCTGGGGTTTGGTGCCTCCGGCGTGAGGGTTCACTAGAAAGATACATGGGCGGGGTGGAGGGGAGGTCAAGAGTGCGCAGCCGTTTGCTGGGGACCGAAGAGAGCAGCGAGGTCCGCTATGCTGTAAGTACGTCTTTTTGAATGAGCACAAAGCCCCACTTTTCCATTTTGGCAACTTCGTTCGCGGGGGGTCCACGGCCCCGGAATGCGGCGATGATCCTTTCGGGATTGTGGCTGCTGCTGTACTTTGGGGCGTTATTCGCGCCGCCGGTGCTGGATGACGCCGATGCGACGCATGCCAGCGCCGCGCGGGCAATGGCGACGACGGGCGACTTGGTAACGCTGCGGGTGGATGGGGTGCGCTATCTGGAGAAGGCTCCGCTGCCGTACTGGCTGGCGGCGGCGAGCTTCCGGGTGTTTGGATACAACACGTTTGCCGCGCACCTGCCGCAGGCGGTGGCGGTGCTGCTGCTGATGCTGCTGGGGCATCGGTGGGCCAACCAGGCGTTTGGGGCGCGGACCGGGTTTTACACGGCGATCGGGGTGATGACGTCGGTGGGCGTGTTTCTGTTTACGCGGATTCTGATCCCGGAGGTGTGGCTGTCGCTGTTTTTGAGCGCGGCGCTGTTTGCGTTTTTGCGGGCGCTGGGGCCGGTGTCGATCGAAGCGCAGGTCCCGGACGCGCGTCATGGAGTGGCGGACGAGGTGCGGGAGAGGCCGGCCGTGGCGTGGTACGCGGGGCCCCTGTTTTATGCCTATGTGATGTGGGGGTCGCTGGCGCTGGCGGTGCTGAGCAAGGGCCTGGTCGCGCTGGTGCTGTTTTTTGCCGCGGCGGGACTATTCCTGGGACTGACCCGGGAGTGGGCCGGTTGGAGGAGGCTGAGGCCCGGGTCGGGTGGGCTGCTGTTCCTGGCGATTGCTGCTCCGTGGCACGTGCTGGCGGGGCTGCGGAATACGGGAGGCGCGGATGGCCACGGGTTCTGGTGGTTCTATTTCTGGAATGAGCATGTCCTGCGGTTTTTAGGACGGCGGGTTCCGGCCGATTACAACCGGCTGCCAGGCTGGGTGTACTGGGGGATGCACGGAGTGTGGCTGTTTCCGTGGGTGCTGTTTGTGCCGCTGGGGATTATCGCGGTGTGGAGACGGTACCGGCACCGGGTGTCTGCGATTGCGGGCTACTCAAACCCAATCGATCCGCAGCAGCGGAGCATTTTGCTGCTGAGCCTGTTCGCGGGCGTGGTGCTGCTGTTTTTTTCGTTTTCCACAAACCAGGAGTACTACAGTTTCCCGGCTTACCTGCCGATACTCCTATTAGTGGCGGCGACGATCACACGGGCGGAGCAGACGTACACGGCGAGCGCTTCGGCGCGGCGATGGATCCGGTTTGCCCATGCGGCGCTCGCGGGTGTGGGCGGCGTGGTTTCGCTGGCGCTGCTTTGGGGCTTGTGGAGCTCGCGGAAGATGCCATCTTTGGCGGATATAGGAGAAGTGCTGGCGCACCGTGGAGTGGGCGGCTATACGCTGTCGATGTCGCACTTCTTCGACTTGACCACGGCGTCATTTGCGGCGTTGCGGCTGCCGGCGGTGCTCGCGGTGGTGACGCTGACGCTGGGGCCGGCGCTGGCGTGGATGCTGCGCGCGCAGCGAAGGCATCTGGCGGCCACGACGGCGGTGGCGTTTACCGGCGCTGGTTTTCTGTTCGCGGCGCATCTGGCCTTGGCGCGCTTTGCGCCCATGCTGTCCAGCGAGCAGTTTGCGGCCAAGATTGAGGCTCTGCGGCGGGAGAAAGCGATTGCGCCGGGGACCGAGGTTCTTTTGTATGGCGACCAGGCGTTCGGGTCGTCCATTCCTTTCTATCTGGGCGAGCAGGTGGATTTGGTGGAAGGGCGGTCGACTTCTATGCTGTTTGGGGCGAGTTTCCAGGATGCGCCGAAGGTATTTGTGACGGCGGCGCAGCTGGCGGCGGAGTGGGGCAAGGGGGAACGCAAGGTGCTGTTTGTGCCGGCGGAGCGGCGCGGAGAGGTGGCTCGGCTGCTGGGCGCGCGGGCGCTGGTGCTCGATGAGATGAGCGGGAAGCTGCTGGTAACGGACCGGGCTCTCGGTGGGGGTCCGGGACGGTGAGCGAGGGCAGGCCCTGGAAGGCGCGGTCGGTGGGGCTGCTCGTGCTGGCCTGGCTGGCGCTGCAGGTGGGTGGGCTTTGGACGCCGGGGCTGCTGGACGATGTGGACTCCGTGTACCTGGAGGCGGCGCGAGAGATGCTGCAGCGACGCGATTTTGTGACGCCGTATGTGGACGGGCTCCGGTTCTTCGATAAGCCGCCGCTGATGTACTGGCTGGCGGCGGGGTCGATGCGGGTGTTTGGCGAGCATGACTGGGCGGGGCGGCTGCCGCTGGCGCTGGGGGTGCTGGCACTGCTGCTCGCGGTGTACGGGCTGGGGCTGCGATGGTTTGGGGAGCGCGGGGCATTTTATTCGGCGCTGGTGCTGGGAACCGCGATTGGGCCGTACCTGTACACGCGGTTCTTCATTCCGGACATCCTGATCTGTTTGTGGATGACGCTCGGGGTTTGGTGGTTCCTGGTGGGGTTGGAACGGGTGAGCGCGGGGCGGCGGGCGTGGGGTCCGGCGGTGGGCTTTGGGGCTGTGCTGGGGTTGAACCTGCTGACGAAGGGGCTGATTGGGCTGGTGTTTCCGCTGGGGTTCGTGGTGGGATACCTGGCCTGGACGCGCCGATTGCGGCTGCTGGCGCGGGTGGAGGTGCTGGCGGGAGCGGGGGTGTTCGTGGTGGTGGCGCTGCCGTGGCATGTGCTGGCGGCGCTGCGGAATCCGGCAGTCGCGCTGCCTGCGGGGCTGGGGCTGCCGGCGCGGGCGGGATGGGCCTGGTTTTACCTGTATAACGAACACTTCGCGCGATTCCTGGGGAGACGGATTCCGCATGATTACGGGAATACGCCGGTGTGGCTGTTCTGGCTGTATGCGGTGATCTGGATGATGCCGTGGGCGGTGTTTTTGCCCGGGGCAGTGGTGTGGTTGCGGGATCAGGTCCGGGAGTATGGTGCGTTTCTCCTAGAGCGCAGCGGGGCCAGGGACGAGATGCGGGTAAATCGGGAGCCGGCGCTGGCGGTGACGATCTGGGCGGGGCTGGTGCTGGTGTTTTTCTCTGTGTCGAGCCGGCAGGAGTACTATTCGCTGCCGGCGCTTCCGGCGCTGGCGCTGGCGGTGGGTGGCTTTCTGGAGCGGGCGGAGGTAGAGCACAAGGAGTCCCGGTGGGCGGTGGGGTGCCATCGGTGGCTGCTGCTGCCGATCTCCTGCCTGGTGGCGGCGGTATGTGGATTTTTTGCCATTGAGGCTGCGCGTCCTGGACCGGGGATAGATCTTTCAAGTTTGCTGGCGACGAACCCGGAGCTGTACAACCTATCACTGGGACACGTCTTTGACCTGACGGGAGCGGCCATGGGTTTCTTCCGGGGTCCGCTGGTCATGGTCGCCGTGGGCATGGTGCTGCTGGGAGTGGTGAGCTATGTGCTGCGCCGGCGCGGCCGGACGGAAGCGGCTCACCTGATGCTAGCGGGCGGGATGGTGGTAGTGCTGCTGGCGGCGCATGAGGGATTGGTTCGGTTCTACCCGATCCTGGGATCGAAGGGGCTGGCGGAGGCGATCCTGACGGAGCAGCACGGCGAGCCGGAAACAGGCGACTTGATCGTGCTCGATGGCGAGCTTACGTCGGGGTCGACGCTGCTGTTTTATACGCGTCAGCCCGTGCATTTGGTGAATGGGCGGGTAAACGGGCCGTGGTTCGGGAGCTTCTGGCCGGATGCGCCGCAGGTGTTTGAGAATGAGGCTTCGCTGCGGGAGCTTTGGGGAGGGCCGCGGCGAGTCTTTTTGATGACATACGTTCCGGCGAGCCGGAGGACGGATCTGCAGCGGTTTGGGGTGGTCAGGGATGTGGCGAGCGCGGGGGGCAAGACGGTGCTGGTGAATCGGTGAGTGGGTAAGTCTTCGCTCATACGCACTCCTCACCGCTTATTCCGGAGCTTCAACCCTTCCGCCGGATTTCAGGGTATAAATCTTACCGCGATAGTAGAACTTGTCGCCGCCGTAGCTGCCGAGCCAAAGAAGGCTGCCGAGCAGGTCGCGCAAAGGATAGATGGCCATATTGCGCAGGAGGTCGGGGTCGCCGAGCACGGAGAGGATAGCGGAAGCCTGGAACCAGCGGTTGAGAACCATGGCGGCGAGCCAGAGGAGGCCGGCGACGGGATGTCCGGCGAGCAAACCCCAGAGAAGGCCGAGCAGGCCGAAGGGCATGGCGAAGGTGAGCCCCGTGCCGAGATGGCCCCAGGGGCGGGAGCGGCGGGTGGATTGCATCCAGCGCAGTTGATTGCGGAAGGAGATCCAGAAGGGGGTGTCCTGGACCATGAGCTTGATGATGTGCGTGGCCATCTTGACCCCGGCGCCTTGTTTGGCTAAGCGGTTGCCGAGCTCGAAGTCGTCGGCGTAGAACTGGCCGAGCTCGGCGAAGCCGCCGACGCTCTGAAAGCTTTGGCGGCGGGTGGCCATGGTGGCGCCGAGGGCGAATTTGGTGCCTTCGATCATATCGGCGACTAGGACGCCGGAGGTCATCTCGACCGACTTGCCGACGGCATCAAGTTTGGCGGCGAAGCTCGCTTTCTCTCCGCCATATGCAGTCCCGACGTAGACGCAGGAGGCGATGCCGAGCGCGGGATCGCGAAGGTTCTGGACCATGCGCAGGAGATAGTCGGGGGCGACGCGGACGTCGGCGTCGGAGGTGATGTAGAGGTCGTACTGGGCGACCGAGTCGAGTTTTTCGAGCGAGTAGACCTTGGCGTTGTGGAACTTGGGCATGGGCTCGCCGCAGGTGAGGTACTGGGCGCGGACGTGAGGGTAGCGGGCGCCAACTTGCTGGGCGAGCTGAAGGCCGAGGTCGGTGGCGTGGCGGGCGCAGAAGAGCAGCTCGAACGGCGCGGGGTAGACCTGCTCAAAGAAGGTTTCGAGATTGCGCTCCATGCCCGGCTCGGTGCCGTGGAGAGGCTTGAGAACGCTGAGAGGCGGGGTGAAGCCGGGTGGGGTCCGGTCGTCGCGGCGCTTACGCAGGCCGAAGCGGGTAGCCGCCGCGATCACCATGAGGCAGTAGATGGAGGAGGTGATGGAGCCGGCGAGCGCTACGGAAAAGAGCAAGCGCAGGAACAGGTGCATTGCAGCTGAGACCTCAGGGCAAGTTTACCGGAGGCGGCTGGGATTGAAGCTCCTTGGTCTTGAGCACAATGAGGTACTCGTAGAAGCTTTGCAGCGTGGCGTAGGCGATGCCGGAAGGGCCGTCGAGCAGCGCGCCGCGAACGAACATCATGTAACCCCATTTGATGAGGGGGCGGCCGGGAACCTTGTAGAAAAGGGCCTTCTGGTGGAGGCGTCGGGTGTGGAAGTCGGGGTCGCCCGAGCCTAGACCCAGGGCGGTGCGGAACGAGGGGTTCTGGAGGCCCGATTGCGAGTGGATAAGCTGGGCTTCCATGCTCGAGTAGCGATTGTGCTTGTCCACCCAATGGGCGATGCCCTTCGAGAAGGGAAAGTGATCGAGCGGCTCCGTGAGATCGGCAATCAGACCGTCGACTTCGAGAACTTCGTTGATAAAGCGGGTCCAGCGGGCGCGCTCGGGGCGGACGAGGCGGATGTAGAGGGGCGTGAGCTGGGCGTGTTTGAGCCAGGTGTCGAAGAGGAAGTCGCGGCGGCGGAGGCGGAAACCGGAGATTCCGGGTAGGGCGGAGGCGGCGCGCTGTTGCATCTCGGCGGAGAGCGCGGGAGTGGGGCGCTCGTCGGCATCGAGGATGAGGAGCCAGGGGTATCTAAAAGGGAGGGTGAAGCCGAAGTTGCGGTGTGTGGCGTAGTTGTCAAACAGGCGCTGGGTGACGTGGGCGCCGGCGGCCTGCGCGAGAGATACGGTCGCGTCGGTGGAGTGGGAGTCGAGGACGTGGATGTCGTCCGACCAGGAGACGGAGGCTAAGGCTCCGGGCAGATCTTGCTCTTCGTTGCGGGTGAGAATGAGGACGGAGATCATCTCCGGGTATGGTAGCGGAAGACATTCGAGAGCATCGTCCAGGTGCGTCGCGCACGTCCAGCAAGAGGATGCGGTTGTTTGCTCGCGGGCCGTGTACGCGTTCCATTCCCCGCAAGGTGACCTCCCAGGGGTTGGAACTCGCTGCTGAATCTGAGCCATTCCATGAATCATCTTTACTGCAGGAGACACCATGATCCAGGGACAGGTGATCGCGATCACAGGAGCGAGCAGTGGAATCGGCAAGGCTGTTGCTTTGGAGCTGGCTCGCCTCGGAGCAAAGCTCGTGCTGGGCGCGCGGCATGAAGAAGCTCTTGTGCAAGTAGCCGAGCAAATCTGCGCCGGCGGAGGCGAAGCGGTGTACCGCGCTACGGACGTGAGCAAGCGTGAGGATCTGCTTCATCTTGTGCACCTCGCCCAGGAGAGCTTTGGTCACCTGGATGTTTTGTTCAGTAATGCTGGTGCTATGCCCATCGGACCCTTCGATGAGCTTGCTGTCGAAGACTGGGAAGCCATGGTGGATGTCAACATCAAAGGCGTCCTGTACGGGATCGCGGCTGCGCTTCCTGTTTTCCGGCAACAGGGTTCCGGCCACTTCATTCACACGGCATCCACGGCCGCTCGCAAGACCGTACCGAATCAGGTGGTCTATTCAGCCACGAAAGCGGCGGTGCTTGCGCTCTCCGATGGTCTCCGGCAAGAACTGGCGGGACAGATACGGGTCAGCACCATCCTGCCAGGGTTCACCGACACGGCGTTCAGCGAGCATGTCAGGAACCCTGAACTTAGGGCGCAGATGCAGAAGGCAGGAGAGAAGTTCGCGATGTCGCCTGTGGCTGTGGCGAAGGCCATCGTTTACATCCTAGAGCAGCCTGAAGAGGTCAACATTGGAGAGGTCACTCTTCGCTCAAAGGCGCAGGCCTGACGTTTGCTGCAGTCCTTAAGTCATGCTCGGGACTGGTGGCCGACCCTAGAAAGGCGGCCACCCGCCCCCGTTCTCCTAATCGTGCATACCAGCGAACATGTCGAGAAACTTCTGGTACTTACCATCCTTCTCCGCAGTGCGAAGTGGTTTGACTCTGTCGATAAGAATTTCTCCTTTCTCGATGGTGTTGTTCTGAAGAATCTCCATAACCTCCTTGGTGTACTCCGCAAGGGGCATGGCACGCGGATCGCTGGCCTGCTGCGGACCGCCGAGTTCTGTTTGGACGTAAGGCGGTGCCAGCTCCAGAACTTCAACACTGGTCTTCCGCAATTGCACACGAAGCGCATCGAGCCAGTTGTGCATGAACGCCTTCGTCGCGCTGTAAACCGGACCCGGCGGGTAGGGAACGAAGGCAAGCCCTGAAGTGGTCACGATCAGCGTCGATTGTGGCTGCGCACGCAACGTGGGCAGCAGCGCAGCCGAGAGTTCCACCACCCCGACGATGTTGGTCTGTATGGTGCTGTACGCGCGCGTCAGTTCAATCGTATCCGCCGTATAGTCCTCCTGGCCGGCGATGCCTGCATTGTTGAACAGAACATTCAAATCAGGAAACTGACTTTTAACAGATTTAGCGAACGTGGAGATGGCCGCGCCGTCACTCAGGTCCACGGCCATGCCGACCATGCCGGGATTGCGGCCCGTGACCTCATCCAGCAAGGCCTGCCGTCGTCCAGCGATGATGACCTTATTTCCTTTCCCGTGCAGCGCTTCAGCCAATGCGCGGCCGATGCCGCTCGTAGCTCCAGTGATTAGGATTGTGTTTCCGGAAATCTTCATGATCGCTCCTTGCGGTACTAGATGCAGCAAGGCATCGATTGGCATCGGTCTTATTTGCTCCATTGATTGGTGCCGACATGTATGGTCCGCCGTCTGACTGCAAGGGAAAAGTTCGGCGAGAAAATTTGCGTCAATGTATTCGGCCTTTGGGTGGAGATTATTCTCCTGGCCTCGATGAGATACGCCGCTTGCCTGTCCTTCGAAACGCCTCTGGTTGACCACGGACGTTCTTCGAATCATCAATCGCTCCCGTATCCGGTGCAGAGCCTGCAGGTCCAACTGGTCATCCGTCTTGGTCGGGACGAAGCGCATGTCCTCGCGTTCTACTGCTTCAGCAATGGCCTCGGCATCGATGAAGTCGTTCTTGTTGGATTTCACAAATGGCTTCACAAACTGGGCAGGAATCAACTTCACCTCGTGGCCCTGAGCCCGCAGCGCCCGACCAAGGAAATGCGCTCCGGAGCATGCCTCCATCCCGACCAGCGACATCTGAAGGCCGAAGGCAAGTGTCCCGATACACTGTGCATCGACAGGTCAAGTATTTGAACAACGTCGTCGAAGCCCATCATGGCAAGCTGAAGCAACTGATTCGTCCAGTGCGAGGATTCAAGACGCTGAAGACAGCCTATGCGACGAACATGGGGTTTGAGCTATGCGCGCCCTCCGCAAGGGCCGGGCGGCGATCTTCAACCTCACGCAAGACATCCGAGGAGCGGCCCGCATACGAGAACACGCTCCCGGCATCGGCGCCTCTGCGCTCGCGAGGCCGTCGCGATCATCGGTGAAAATCTCGACCTCCAACCTGCCTGACATCCTGGGTAGGGCAACGTCTCGGACTCACGCCGTCTAAACCCGAAGGTCGCAACAGAGCCACCATGCTCGCGGGAGAACTTCGATCGTGAAGAAACTCCTATCAGGCTTAGCGGCCGGATCGTAAGGTGCGTAGTAACAGGCCTTCTTGACTCCAGGTGCCGGGTCAATGTTCTCAAAGGTCGATAGCTTGCAGGCTGGCACACCCGAAGAGTTACTATTGTAATTCAGACGATAGCTATATTGACCATTCGCTCCATAGGCCACTGACGCAGTCCCCAAATAAAAGCAGTACTGGTTCGTCTCGCCATCGGCACAATACGTATATCCTGGAGGACCGTTCTGCTGTTGAGCATATTCACTCACGGGGGTTGTGACCGGAATCATAACCCACGTCTGCCCAACATCGCCTAATAATCCTGCGGCTGATTGTAGCTCTCAATCGTGTTGCGGTCTCCATCCGAAATGTTCATAGCCTTGGACCAGATGTAGTTCGCGATTAGACGTGATCTGCTTGGCAGAAGCGCAACAAGCTGTACCTGCAGAGCGTTGTACTTGGAAGGAGCAATGTTGTATTACCCAAAGACGTCCCCAGCGTAGCTGTAAGGGCGAATACTAAGAATGGTACTACCCGCCGGCGCCGCGATAAGTTGGTTGGCGTTTACGCGAACAGAGGAATGTTTGCCCGTTTCACCAACATAGGCAAGGCTGGTGAGAACTTTCTGACTGAAGGAATGTTGCGCTGCCAGATTGAACTCTTCTGCGTATACATCGGGCATGTGCAGCGCGAGTGTTTGCGGTATTGTCCCCGCGCAGATCGTAAACACTAGAATTTCCTTTTTTATCATTCGGCGGATTGTCAAAGTCGTAGCGCAGCCTATGTTGAGCGTCAGCGCTGGATTCAGCTGCCAATTATCCTGCAGATGGCCGTCTACCTGCCATTCACGGAATGCTCCTGTTGAATTACCAGTCGCTCCGGCCGCAGCCGAGGGAAATCCCAGCAGGAGATCAGCCAATCCGCTTCTAACGGCCATTCGTGTACCGTTGACATACTGCCCGGTCAGCGTGGCGTTGAAAGTATAGTAGCCGTTGTTCTGGACCCAATTGCCATCAAATTGCGCACGGATGCACTCTCCGCCAAACAAGAGGTGGTGGCGTCCTACTTGGTAATAACCTGATCTGCGTACTGGAAGCGGTTTTGTGTTGCTCCCTGTGGCGCGTACCGGTTTCCAACAGTCGTTGTAGAGCCAATAGCAAAGAACGAAGATACTGCCAGAGTGGGCGGTGTCCACTGCGCTTGAGTAGGAGCGAGGTTCTTCAGGCCAAACTCTTGGTAGTAAGGCTGCGAACCCACGCCCAGTACAGTCGAAAGCAGGATAGACCGGTTGTAACCCGTGCGTGCCGTATTCACTAAACGTGACGAGATGGTATGCGTCTCCTCCGAAAAGGCGTTAGCCGCAGAAATCTCGAACTGGTTACCGTAGAGCGTATTTATAAAAGAAGGGGTAACGGTTGGGCTGGAACTATAGCCGCTAGCTATGTAAAGCTGATCGCGTGGCGAAAGCTGCCAATGTACATGTCCTAGATATTGGTTTGTTTTGGCGGTAGACCGCAGAGGAGTTTGGTAGTTAATATTTAGAGCGGTATCAAGCGGCAGGTTTGGACTGGGAACGTAGGAGAGAAACTTCGTTGCGAACGGATCGATGCGTGACTGCGGGATCGCATTTTCCGTTGAGGTCAGAAAGCTCTGATTTGTACCAACTGAATTAATGGTAAGCGGATCATACAGGTTGACTTCTCCGGTGAAGTCACCTGCTCGCTCAGCGTCGGTAGGCACACGCGTGGTGATACAGGCGCTATTGGCGTTACGAAGGCCCATGTAGCTTCCAAAGAAGAAGATGCGATTGTGCAGGATGGGCCCGCCGAAAGTCCCGCCGAAAAGGTTGTAGCGCACGGGCGTTGTTGCTTGGCCCACGCCAGTGAGGCTGTAGTTCTTTGCATTTAGATCTTCACTTTGCAAGAAGTCAAAAGTTGACCCATGGAACTGGTTGGTTCCGCCGCGGGTGATGATGTTCACAACGCTTGGCTGGGTATATTGCGCGTCGGCGCCGTTGGTCGTCACGCTCATCTGCTGGATAGCATTGACCGAGGCCAGCAGGTTCGCAGACTGGGTGAAGAGGGTCACGTTTTGCACGCCGTCCTGGAGATACCCCATTTGCGAGTCCAGAGCGCCTCCGATGTTCAATTGGCTCGCGGTAGTGCCGAAGGACTGCGCCGATGAGGTGTTTTCAGATGGTGACTGTACGCCTGGTGTAAGCAGGGCAACAGATAGCGGGTTGCGCCCATTGGTGGGTAGCTGTGTCAACTCCTGCGAATCGAAATGAAGAGGTCTTGCCCGTTACTCGCCGTGGACCGAACAGTATGCGTCGCCGACGACGTCAGGGTTATCTGAGTGTTTGGTATGATAGCCGAGCTTGCGTCCGTCACGCGCCCGGTGACCGTGCCGAGGTCGGTTTGACCGAAGCCATTCGCCGAAGCCAGGGAACCAAACAGAGTCATCACCAAAACTGCCTTGAGCGGCAAAAGCGTGGTCAATCCTGCATCCCCGAACCGCTGCTGAAAAGACCTGATCTTCATGACCTTACGTTCCTCCGTCTCGCTTGAGAAGCTGATCCCACCCTGCAGTCTCGTGGCGAGGCTTACAAGTGGAAACCAGTGAGAACTCTGCGGAAGAGCGACGTGATGAGATCCACTCACGCCATATCTTTTTAGAATCAGGTGCTTCATCGAGCGAAAAAGGAGAGCTTGTTTCTGAGTTCAGTTGAGCGGATGGCTCATGCGTGTAAGCATGAGCCTGGCAGGTGACAGTGTGAAGTCTATGAGTGTGGTTGTCGAGCGCTCGCAATCTCACACCTGGCGGCGGAAGCGGCAACCCAGGCGGGCTGCCTTCGCCACCATCAATGGGACAGCAGCTTGAAGCTCCGTTTGCCTGGATGTTACACGACTTAAAGCCGGATTCCGTGCTGGCCAAAACGAGCGCTGGGCGCGAGCGTGGCGCTGAAGAGCAAACAACATCGCGGCAAAGTCTCCAGTTAGGAATTAAGGGGATACAGGTTTTAGACCTCACATGTTGGTGAACGGGTGCGACGCAAACAGGTGTGGAGGTTCGTCCCTCCGCACTTGGGTTGCAGCTTCAGTAGTTAGTGGAGACGATGACAGCAGGCCTTAAGTTTGCTCTGATCCGGATCGACCGACCAAAGGTGGCCGCCTCGCAATTCATTCCTTGGATGCCTGAGGAATCAGTTGCATTTAGCTGCATCGGCGCCGTAAACGAAGCCATTGCCGATGCCGAACGCGAGCTCGGCAACGCTGTTGAATTGGCAAAATGAGCTCTCCATGGCGCAAAACGTGTAGACCGCTCCACTGACCGTAATGTAACTGCTGTATGGGTGGCTCCCGTCGATCAATCGGGGCCCGAGCGTTTCCACTCGATAGTGCAGCGGCGGCAATCGCCCAAGACGCCCCAAAAGACTGATTCACGCGAGTAAGGAGAGCTGTTCCGACTGCCCTGTTCAGGCACAATCGCTATTGCGACAGAGCCAATTTAATGTCGCCCGTCAATGCATCCTGCGTAGTCAGCAGGAGCCATCGTTCATCGGGAGATACCGCGATATCCGGAGTATTCAGTACCAGCGTTCCTGGGATCTCACCGAAGCAGATTGGGTAGTAAACGCGACGCGGCAGACCTGAAAGCTGTCGTTCCCTTCGCTTCGGGTAAAGCAGACTCCGGATTTGGCCGGGAACCAGCTCAGCGCAGAATTCACGACGACATCGCCCCACCGCGCGGGCGGCGACCCAGCGGCGGTAACCCGCCAAAGCTCGCCGTGACGGCTGCCTAATATCAGGTTGCCGGATTCGCCTTCGGCGGCAGCGAAGGCCGAAGGAATTTGGAATTTGGTGAGTCGGCGGGTATCCAGCTCTAGCCGCAAATGGCGACTCCACCATCCCGTGTGGAGTTGAAGTAAAGGGATCGGCCGTCGCGTGAGAACGAGGGCATTCTTTCCTCAAACTGGTTGTTGAAGACCGGATGTACACTATTGCATTTCAAATCAATCAGGTAGATCGAGGAGTGGCCTTTCGGTCGAGCGTCGAGAGCGATCATCTTTCCATCCGGCGACCATCTGATGCCGCCAGTCCAAGCTCCGGCAATCGAGGTTTGCTGGCGCGGATTTGACCCGTCCGCATTCGCGGTCCACAGTTGCATCTTGCCGGAACGATCGGAGACTTAGGCGATCTGGCTTCCATCGGGAGAGTAACGCGGGTCGTAGTTCAGACCGGAGGAGGAGAGCAGCAGGGTCGGCTTGCCCATCGCGCTGGCAGTAAGCGGTGCTCGCCAGATGTTCCAGTTCTCGGTGGATTCGACATACGCGATTGCACCGGTGGTGGAGGAGACACTCGGCTCGGCTGGCGCGGTCGCGTCAATGTGCAGCCTTACCGGGCTGCCACGCAGCGGGACCTGCCAGAGCGCGAAGGCGCCATTATGCTCCCAGCTTACGACCAGAGTTCTTCCGTCGCGCTCCCACGCGACACCTTGGATCGTCGTCTGATCGCGCGTGAGGCGCAGCGGTTCGCCGCCCGAAGCGGCGACTAGATAAATGTCCGAGCTTCCGTGACTGAAGTAACGGACGAATGCCACGGATTTACCATCCGGGAGACGCGTGGATAGAAGTCGCGGCTCTCGTTCGGGGCCGAGGTGAGCCAACGGCGACTTCCACGCTCGTCCACCACGACCAGACCGCATTGCGTCGGCACGCAGTCAGAGACGACTAGGCTGCGTTCATCGGCAAACCAGGCGGGGCCGGGATTACCGAGCAGAAGACTCGGCTGACCAGACCAGCGACCGACCTCGCGGGCGATCGTGGCGATGGTTGTCGGAGACGCTTGTTCGGGACTGTCACTCGAGAGGGTTTGAACTTGCACAAGTAAGTGATCGGCCTCTACTTGCAAGTACGCAAGCTGGTGGCCATCGGCGACCACGCGGGAACAGGCTGATCATGCCAGGTGAAGTGATAGCCCATGCTCCCGTCGCATTTGCTCGCTTGATGTAGAGCCGGGTCTCAGCGCCTTCAGATCGGGCTGCATAGGATATTCATTGTCCGTCAGGCGAGATGGCTGGGCTGAATTCCTGGCCCAGATCCGAGGTAAAGGGAACTACTCGGTATGTAGGCTGAAACTGCACTCTTGGCCTGATCGAACTAGCCACACGCATATGCCCGCCATCATCAGGAGCACGGCGAGGGAGACGAAGAGCACCGAACGGGAGCGTAGCCGTAAATCGAAGCCAATGAGCGAACTACTTGTATAGCACGACGCGCATCCTGAAGGGGTACAGGATAAAGATAGGCAGGTCCAAGACGATAGCTGAGAACAAAGGTTGTGATCCCAAGTTCGGCGAGACGATCAGCCGCTTGACGACCTTCCAGATTACTTGCGAGACCTATATATGCCCAGCCTGGTGCGACGATGACCGCAGTCCCGCTTGAATGAGAGGGACGGAAGACCGTCAGAGTCGGGTTGTCAGAAGGTTTTTCTCCTTTGGCGCCAGGTGCTCGATCGCGCCAAAGCCGGAGTGTCGTAATCTCAAGTCCGTCGTACAGTCCCACCTGAGTTGTTGAAGACACCTCTAGTGCGTGACTCCGAAATTCAGGTAAAAGGAGGAGCAAGAGCAGCATTGCAAGCCTAGTCTCTCGCCTTCTTGAGATGACGGCACTATGTGGTGCGGAGCTCTTGAGCGAGCTACTTACCCTGAGACCACCTAACCTAAACTTGAACATACAAGCTTTGCGCCTCCAAATCTCTCTTCTTAAGGACTTACAACATCAACGCGATCGGCTGTGATTACATCGGCCTGCGCTTGCGGATTTGTATTTCCTGAGACCGTAACTTTAAGAGTGTGAGACCCATTTGGCAGAATGAATGTGCTGAAAAGGGGTACCTGGTAGTTCGTTGTAGAAGCATAGGTGTCCACGGGAATCGCTGTACCACCGTCGACCGACACGGAGGCGATCCCGCCGTATACACTCGTTGCGGCATAGAGTGTCGCCTGGCTACCGCTGAAGGTGGCAGTGTAAGATGCACCCTGCGTTGAGGAATAATGGTTGTCGTTGTCAAACGCACCAGCCTGGGGCGAGTAAAAGCTCCATGAACCGCTGTAGGAGAAAGCTGAACCGCTATCGTTCAGTGACGTTGTCGTATTCCCCTGGTTGGGAGCGACAACATCCACGCGGTCCGCGGTGATCGTATCGCCTGTTGCACTACTGTTCTGGTTGCCAGTGACTCTGACAGTGAGCGTATGCGATCCGTTGCTGAGAATCGGCGAAGCGTATACTAGCGCGCTGTAGTCGATCGGATCTGAACCGCTTGTGTCGCCAGAATAGTTGTCGACGTTGACCGTCGGGCCACCATCGACCGAAACTGCGGCGATGCCGTTATAGTCGCTTTCGGCGTTATAGATCAGAGCTTGTATACCGCTGAAAACCACACTGTACGAGGCACCCTGGCTGGTGCTCCAGTGATTGTCCCCGTCGAAGGCACCACTGTTGGCTCCACTGGACCAAGCACCGCTGAAATTGAATTGGTTGACGCCAGTACCGGTTGTGCCGTCGTTAACTGAAGTGATTGAGAGCGCAGGATTGCTTCCGCTACTGTAGACCTTGAGACCTTGCAGACTAGCGCTGAGCTGTGACTCCGCTATCTGGGACCAAGTGGGATCGAGAATGCCATACCCTTCAGGAGCCGTCGGGCCTGGCAAGCCGTTTCCATTCTCGCTGGTTCCGTTAAGCGCCCAATAGGTCCAGTCGAGGCTATTCGATGTGATGAACTGTGTTACATAGCCCCACCAATTTCCAGCATCTGCTGGCACATCTGGATCTGTATATCCAGAAGACGTGTGACCTGTGCCAAATTCCCCGAGCCACACCGGTTTGGGGTTACTCCCTGTTACGAGATAGCCCCATCGCGGCCCGATCCAGTTTAGCCAAGCGCTGTAACTCCCCTGATTGCTGGCCCCGGAGAAAAAGCTGTAATCGTGAGCCTCGTAGACGACTTTGTTCGGAGTCGTCAACGTTATCGGCAGATTGCTGACACCACTGAGATCGGACGCATTGGAAAGGCCTTCTACAAAGATCAAGAGATGTGGGTTAATGCTTAAAACCGCATTCCCGCCCCGGATGGCAGCGCTCTGCCAGTCTGTTCCAGGATTGTCGCTGGATCCAGTCCCCGTCCAGGTGGCCGAGCCGCGGAGTTCATTCCGCAGGTCAGCACCTATCACCCAGGCCCGCGTCGCATAGCGATTGGTCATACCTTGCCAGTCACTGATCCATTTAGACTCAGGATAATTGTTGTTGTACCAGAGTGAGTCGGCATCGCCTCCGTTGCAACAGATTCCGGCATCGCTCTCGTGATTGTCGATGATGACCATGATGCCCTCCGCTCCAAGCGCATCAATGACGTGGTCGAATATCTGAAGAGCTGTGAGTCCTTGAAGGCCCGGGTTCGCAGATAGCAGGGAGTTGTTGATAACAGGGTTTGTCTCATACATCTGATTGGACCAAGGGAGACGAACAACGTTGTAGCCCATTTGATGGATCAGGCGCGCAATGTTTGGCAGAGTGTTGTATTGCAAGCCCGTGACGACGAAATCATCCGCTTCAGCTCCATACCAGTTCACGCCATTAAACCGAACGCGTTTACCGTTCGCGTCCACGATGTGGTTGCCGGTGGTCTGCAGAGGAAAGACTTGCGCAAACAATCTTGGGACTGCTGTAAGGAGAGTAAATAAAATTACCAACGCGCAGAAACAGGTTTGCATGACATTTCTCCTTTCACAAAGGTTGATAGAGATCTCTGTGTTCGTCTAGACAGACTATGCGCACCGGTTAGATTGCATTCATGATGTTGTACCGTGTAAATATATATGTCCGGTCAAGATCAAAAGCTGTAGCGAAGTCCGAGTTGCAGCACGCGCGGTGCGAGTGCTTGGTTTAGCACTCCATTGCTTGTGCTGGTAAGGTTGCTAGTACTCAGCAGGAATTGCGGATGATTGAAGACATTGAAGGCTTCACCCCGAAACTGTAGTTGATGTTCGCGATAAATATTGAAAGCCTTGGTCACAGACAGATCTATCTGGTCTTCACGCGGGCTACGCACCGCATTCCGACCGCCCTGCCCGTAGGTGCCCGTCGCTGGCTGAACAAAACAGCTCGTGTTGAACCATTCGCTGCGCGAACGAGTGAAACCGGCGCTTGGATTACAGACGCGGTTGGCGTACATGGGCGCGCCGCTGTTGTCTGTGTTGTTATTGGCGTAGATCGAGACAGGTTCACCGGAAGCGAGACGGTACACCTCACCGAACTGCCAGCCGCCGAGCGCCTCACGCGAGAAAACGTTGCCGGACGCAAGGAAGCGCTGGTGCGGTCCGATAGGCAGCTGATAGGTGCCCGCTAATGTGAACTGGTGAGTACGATCAAAGCCCGCCGGCGCGTAATTGTATTCCGGATGAGAGTACACCTCATACACGTTTCCATCGCCATCGATCAGATCCATCGCTTTGGAGTAGGTGTAGCTAGCGATGACCTGTGCATTGTGCAGGCTACCGGTGACATTGGCCAGCAATGCGTTGTAATTGGTGGCCTGCGTCTCTTCCCAGCCAATGACATTGCCGATGGCGGGGTGTGGGGCGACAGTCAAGAGACCGCTGGTGTCACCAGGAGCCACGGCGGTCGGCTGATTGGGTCGCGTCCAGATGCCGATATGGCGCGAGAAATTGCCAAGATAACCGATCGACGCGGTAAGATTCTCACGTAGCTGACGCTGAACCTGAAATGTCGCCTCTTGGACGGAGGCATCCTTCGAGTGCGGAGAAAAGATGAACCCAGCGGCTCCCGAAAGAGGAACATTCGGTGAGAGGGAGTTCTCTAGGAGTGTCGGGTTCGCGATGGTGAACGTCGGTGATTGTTCCACGTGGTTCGGCGGATTGAGCACCAAGAACTGTAGATCGTTGTAAGGGAAAGAGGTGTAGTAGATGCCCCATCCGCCACGCACCGTGGTGCGGCTGTTAGCGGCATAGGCGAAGCCGATACGCGGGCCGAAGTCGGCGTAGTTGGTGTACCATGTGCCGGACCGGCTAAGACCTGTGTTGATGTCGACGATGTAGGAGTGGCCTCCCTGCGCGTTGGGCGGATCGTCGAAGTCGTAGCGCAGACCGTAATTAATTGTTAGGCTCGGTGTGAGTTTCCAGTCGTCCTGCATATAGCCAGCGACGTTAATCTCACGAAAATTTGCAACGGAGTTGCCGACAGCTCCCTGCGAGTTGGCCGGAAAGCCCAGGACGAAGTCCGCAAGGGCACTACCCTGGCTGGAAGCACTACGAACGCCATTCAGATATTGCGATGTGAAGCGACCATCAAAGCTGAACTGGCCGTTATCGTCGTTTACCCAGGTACCGTCAAACTGTGTGCGAATGACCTCTGCACCGAAGACGATGGTGTGTTTGCTAGCCTGGTAGCTGACTTCATCGGCATACTGGAAGCGATTCTGGATGTCGCCCTGAGGCGTGTAGGAGGTGCCGAAAGAACTATAGTTATTGATGCCGACAGCGGGTGGCGCATACTCGCTGGGATTAGCAAAAAGGTTATGGATACCGTACAACGCAGCAAAGTTCTGACTGCCTGCACCTTCCTGCGAGATGAAGTAATACGTGCGGTTGTAGCCGACGCGGGCCGTGTTGACGAGGCGCGGCGAGAGGACGGCCGTGTCCTCGATGGAGGCATTGGTCCCGCGATCTGGATAGGATGTTCCGAAAAGATTGGGTACGATCGTCGTGGAAGTGTTCACGCCCGTAACACGGGCGATCGTTCCGAAGATGGTGTTGTTAGAAGCAAGATTGAAGTCGACGCGACCAAGAAACTGGTCGTAGTTGACCATGCTCTGCGTATTAGCGACATAGTTGGTTCCGTCGGCGCGTGGAGCGATGTTGGGCAGGGGGTAGTTCTTGACCCACAGCTTGGAAAAGCTGTCGGCGCGCGAAGCGGGGATCCCGTTTATGCCGGTTTCGGCGAGAAAGGTTTTGCTTGTGCCCGTTGCGGAGTTATAGGTGGCCGGATCGTACAGCGTGATTCCCGTGCCGGAGAAGTCACAGATGCCGGAGCCGTCGAGGCAACCGCGCTCCGCTACTGTGGGTACGATATTGCTTGATACCGATGACGAGTGATTCCGCAAGCCAGAGTAGTCGAAGAAGAAGAACAGCTTGTTCTTCAGGATGGGACCGCCGAGGTTTGCGCCAAACAGGTTGTAACGTACGGGAGGGCGCGTAGAAGCGAAGTAGCTCGTCGCATCGAGGGCGTCATTCTGAAGAAAGTCATAGGCGACACCGTGGAAGCTGTTGGAACCACTTTTAGTGGTGACGTTCACTACTGAAGGCCGACTGAAGCGTGCCGGAGAGCCGCTGAGCTGGGTGTTAACCTCCTGCGCGGACTCGACAGAAGGCAGGATGTTGGCGTTTTGGGTCAGCAGGTTAACGTTCTCGGTGCCGTCCTGCAGGAACGAGGTGTTGATGTTAGGCAAGCCACCAAGAATGACAGAGTTCCCGAGAGTAGCAAAGAAAGAGCTAGAACCTTCAAATTGCGTGCCGTTGTAGTCCGTACCCTGCTGCGATCCGGGTCCTAGCGTTGAGAGGCTGAGGATGTTGCGCCCGTTAGCAGGCAACTGTTCAAGCTGCTGCTCACCGACGACCTGATCCGCTTCGTGGTCGCTTGTGTTAAGTTGCGCAACGTCACTGCCGGTCACCGACACTTGCTCTGAGGCCCCAATCTTTAGCTTTGTATTCAATGAAGTGGGAGCGCCAAGGATCACGCTGATGGTCGCCTTCTGCTCGCCGAAGCCAGACGCTGTGATGTCGACCTCGTACTTGCCAATGGGTAGCGAGGCAAAGTTGTATGATCCGTCCGCACTAGTTGTCACAGTGCGGTCCGCGCCTTTCGCCAGATCATGCAAATGCACGTTAGCGCCGGCAACAACCGCCCCGGAGGGGTCAACGACCGAACCGTTCAGTGAGCCCAAATCGTACTGCGCGAAGGCTGCAGCACTAAACGCGCTCAGCAGGACGCAAGCGGCAAACCTCAAACAGCGGTTGGACATCACGTGTGGACTCTTGAACATACGACCCCTTGAGAGCAGTTTGATGGAGAGCAAACAATCCAGCTTCTTGAACAGACCGAAACACTAGCGCAAATGAAATCGACCTGTCAAGGCAGAAAAGTTTATACGCACATAATATCAATACGAGAACGGACCCGGAGATGAGTGGCTCTGCGAGCCGCAATCAAGGTGAGCGGGTCGCACTGGTTATCTGCTGGACTGTCTAGGATTTACCTATTGGTTCTGTTTTCGCATGACTTGCGCAGGTCTCTGTATTGCGGTATGACTAGCTTTGATTCACCTTCGGCGGCGGCCTGATTCAAACGCCGGATGGCTGACCAAGAACACAAGTCCGCGCGACCGCGATTATGAAGAGGAGTGGCCTACTTTGAAACGAAGAACTTTCCTCCGCTCATCAATGCAAGCTGGAGTTCTTGCAAGTCTTACTCGCAAAAGCGCTGTTGCGCAGACCAGCGATCGGCATCAGCAAGATGGACAGCGAGCTCTTGCACACCCGAGCTCTCTCATCGGTCCGGACGCGACAGCGGCCTATTTCGACGAGCAGCAAATGCTGTCGGCCGCCGGTACAAGCGAACTCAAGAAACCGGCGGATGTGAAGGTCGTGGCTTTCAACTTCCCAAGCTGGCATCCTTCGCCGTTCATGGAATCGAGATTTGGGAAGGGATGGACCGAATTCGATACTCTTCGCAATGCACGTTCGCTCTTCCAAGGTCACAGCATGCCCTATCTTCCACTATGGGGCTACTACAACGAGGCGGATCCCCTGTGGGCGTCTCGCGAGATAGAACTTGCAGCACACTACGGTGTGGATGCATGGATGATCGACTGGTATTGGCACCAGGGAACGCAGTTCTATCAGGAGCAGCTCGAGCAAGGTTTTCTTAAGTCACAGAACCGCAGCAAATTGAGATTCGCTGTAATGTGGGCAAACCACGACTGGAAGAATGTTTACCCCGCCCGTTCCCCAGCAGACGCAGCGATGATTCTGCCACAAGTTCACACCCTCGCGGATTTCGAACGTGTCGCAGAGTACTGCGCTGAGCACTATTTCAGTCAGGAGAACTATCTCCGCATCGACGGCGCTCCGTTGTTTGCGCTCTTCGACGTAGGGAAGGTGATCGAGCAACTGGAGGTAGACGGTCTTAAGCGTGCTCTGCTAAGGATGCGCGAGCGCGCGAATGCACTTGGCTTTCCCAAGTTGCACCTTCAGATTGTGGGCGGCTATGATCATTACCTGCTGAAGCTAGCTGACTTTGGCTTCGATAGCGTAACGCAATACGGCACATTTGGCTGGACCTACGGAACAAAGCCGCCCGGCTCGCGGATTCCTTACGGTGTAGGAGCAAAGGAGGCGGTGGAATCGTGGCACAAAATGCGCAAGGCGGTCTCGATAACATTCTATCCGTGCGCGCAGGTAGGCTGGGACGACAGTCCCCGTTTCGAGGAATTTGCAGCGATCGCCGTTGATCGAACACCCGATCAGTTTGAGCGCCTCCTCCGCGTGGCACGACATGTATCGGCAGATCAGCAGACAGAAAAACTGATCTACGTCGCCGCGTGGAACGAGTGGACGGAGGGACACATGCTGCTCCCAGATTCAAATTGGGGTTACAGCTACTTGGAAGCGTTGCAACGTGCAGCCCACGATCGGTGAAGCAAGACCGTCCGTGTCCATACATAACGGTGTGCACCGTCTTCCTTGATTTAGCAAGGACCGAAGAACGCATGTTGTTAACGGACGAATGCGCTCGCTTAGGTGCACGCTCCGCACAGATGGAGCTTTGCTAATACGTTTTGGTCAATGACGCATAACAACCTATTGCGTGTCCTTGATGGCATTGAGGTAATTGCCGCATCCGACGATCAAGGTGGATCCGATCAGAAGCATTAGGCCGGCTGTCACCAGCAATCGTGTCCGAAAGCTTGTTCCAACCATTCCTTTAATGCAAGTTCCCAGAGCGTCGCAAAGATTATGATCGACGCCATGTGCAACGTCCAGGAGGAAAACTCATACTTGCCCATTTTGGTCTGGTCCAGCGAATAGAAGTCGGAATTCCGAAGCGAACGGAAGACTCCGACAAAGGGATTTCTCGTCGACGCTCCGGGACGTTGCCTCCGTGAAGTTCGCCGAAATGCTTCGCTAACTGAAGGCTGATGAGAAGCGCACCAATCGCAAGCGGCGCAATGCATGAGAGGAATCGCAGACCAAAGCGTCCGACACGCAGCAGAAGATAGGCGAGAATGAAATTTTTGAAACCTCAGAGAAAATTCACGATTGAAGATGAAAGCCCTTTGCCCGGCGGCTTAGCGAAAGGCGACTGAAGAGTCTTCCCATGATGCCGCTCACGAAATGAGGGATGGCATTCGCTAGAAAGAGACCTCCAAAGAAGTACGACGGCTCTGTTGCAAACATTAGGCTTGACGGACGGAGTCCGATACGTTGCCCGACCCACACGTCAAGCAGCCTGAAATTTGAGGCTTTCGCCGATCAGAGCGACGGCCTCTGCGAGCGCACTTTCACCTATGCCGAAAGCGCGTTCGACGATGCCAGCTTCACCGCGGATATCACGCGTGAGATTGAAAGCCGTCGCTTGGCCCTTGCGTAGGGCTCGCATTACCTCAAACCCGTGGATCGTTGCATAGCCGGTCTTCAGCGTCTTGAAGCCCCGCACGGGACGGCTGAGCTGCTTCAGCTTCCCGTGATCGGCTTCGACGACATTGTTTAAATACTTGACCTGTCGATGCACTGTTTTCTCAGGACATTTGCCTTCAGCCTTCAGTTTTGAGATCGCTATCCCGTAGGTCGACGCTTTGTCCGTGTTGATGACCTCCGGTTTCTCCCAGTCCTTCAAACCATTCAGCGCCTTGCCAAGAAATCGCTTCGCCGCTTTGACGTTCCGTATCGGCGAGAGATAGAAATCGATTGTGTTTCCATGCTTGTCGACGGCTCGGTACAGGTACGTCCACTGACCACGAACCTTGATATAGGTTTCATCCACCCGCCAACTCGTTGAGTGCGGATGTCGCCACTGCCAGCGCAGCCGCTTTCCGATCTCCGGCGCGTACCTCTGAACCCAGCGGTAATCGTGGAGTGATCCACGGGTACGCCGCGCTCGCCCATCATCTGCTCCAGATCGCGATGGCTGATCCCGTAGCGGCAGTACCAACGCACCGCCCAAAGGATGATCTCGCCTTCGAAAGGACGACACCTGAAATCTGACATAGCCAGCTCCGCTCGTGTTCAGCCCATTCTCCAGGCGGCCACCACGACTTTGCAACAGAGCCAACGAATCTGCATAGCGAAGCTTTCTGGAATACCTGCCTACAAGATCGCTCACCGTTCAGTGAGAGATCAAGCGGCGGACCATCTCAGTAACACCGATAGATCGAGCAGCGTTCCGGAGAAATCCTGCATGCAGGCAGCAGACGAGCGGTCGAGCAAGCGGCGTATGCAGTCTTCAGCGGCCAGTGAAAGTGGATCGTCAAGGCGCGGTGCGGAGGAGGAGCATCGCGTTGAGGCCGCCGAAGGCGAGCGCGTTCGAGAGGGCGAGGGTGGGCTGGTCGGGCGAGAGCGGGCGCGGGGTGTCCAGGACGAGATCAACGGCCAACTCGGGATCGCAGGTAGAGGGGCCGGCAGTGAAGGGCACCGTGCGGTGATACAGGGCGAGGGCGGTGATGAGGGTTTCGAGCGCGGAGGACGCGCCGAGCGAGTGGCCGTGGAAGCCCTTGGTGGCGAAGAGCGGGATGTGCGCGAGCCGGGGGCCGAAGATGAGTGCAAGCGCGGCTGCCTCGGAGGAGTCGTTGGCGCGGGTGGCGGTGCCGTGGGCGTTGATGCAGGCGACCTGCTCGCGGAGAGTTTGGGCGTTGCCGGATTGGTCGGTGTTTGCGAGGGTTTGGGCGGCATCCTCAAGCGCGGCGACGATGGCCTGGGCCGCGCCTTCGGGGCGGGGCTGGGTAATATGGTGAGCGTCGGTGGACATACCGAAGCCGAGCATTTCAGCATAAATGGTCGCGTTGCGGGCGCGGGCGGAGGCGAGCGATTCGAGCGTGAGCAGGGCGGCTCCCTCGCCGAGGGTCATGCCGTCGCGGTCGGCCGAAAAGGGCCGGCAAGCGGTGGGAGAGACGACGCGCATGGAATCCCAGGCGCGCAGGAAGCTGCGGGTTAGCGGAGCTTCATGCGCGCCGGCGAGCGCGGCCGAGACCAGGCCGGAGCGGACCATCTGAAAGGCGAGGCCGATAGCGTGGGCGCCTGAGGCGCAGGCGGTGGAGACGGTAAACGCGGGGCCGGTGATGCGATGATCCATGGCGACCTGCGCCAGGCCGGTGGAGGCCATGGAGCGGGGAATGGTGAGCGGGTGGACGCGGGCATTCTCGGTGTAAACGCGGCCGATCTCGGGTTCCTCGGCGTGGCGGCCGTTGGTGGAGCAGCCGAGGATGAGGGCGACGCGGGCGGATGGATGGTGGGAGAGGAGGCAGGACTCGGCGATAGCCTGGCGCGCGGCGAGCAGGGCGAACTGGGCGCAGCGCTCGGTAAGGGTGAGTTGGGCGGAGGAGAGGGAAGAAGGGTCGAAGTCCTGAACCTGGGCGATGTTGCGGAAGCGGAGGGTCGGGTCAGGGAGAGCGTCTTCAGGAACGTAGGGCCGGATTCCGGATTGACCGGCGAGGAGTGCCTTCCAGAGCGAGCCGGGAGAGTTGCCGATGGGCGAAAGACAGCCCAGACCTGTGATGACGACGCGATTCATCCGTGCGGTTCCCTTCCCTGCTCCAGTCTACGGGTGCGGCCGGACTCCCGCCGCGGGACGCGCGGCATGGAAGAAGAGCCAGAGCGAGGCGAGGCACAGCGCGCCGAACCAGAGGCGGAAGATCAGCACGAGATGCGGGTGTGGGCGGCGGAGTTTGCGGTGCGCGGTCAGGGTATCGAGCAGACGAGGCGTGTAGAGCGCAATGGCGGCGAACAGGAGCGTGGCGATGAGGAGCTGGGACGGCATGCGTCAGGCGTGCTGCGCGGCTTGCAGGGTGCGAACGCCCTCGATGACGTCGCCCACGGTGCGCAGCGAGTTGATCGAGGCGTCCGGAATCTGGATGGCGAAGAGCTCCTCGACCTCGAAGGAGAGATTGATCTTATCGAGAGAATCGATGTTCAGCTCGTCAAAGGTGGTCGCCGGCGTAATGGAGGCCGGCGGGATCGACTTCGAGCGAGCGATCAGATCGATAATGGACGAGTCGATGTCGGTCATGAAGGGAGTGTACGTTTTCGGTTCGTTGGGGGACAACTGGATGGGACGGCTCACCATTGGAGCAGAACCAGTTCCAGGCAGAAAGCGGGCCCCATGGCCGCGAGGATGGAGTAGGTGCCGGGCTTGCCGGGCTGGCTTTTGAGGGTGTCGGCGAGAACGCAGAGCACCGAGGCGGCGGAGAGATTGCCGACCTCGCGGAGAGATTTCCAGCTCAGGGCGAGCGCGTTTTCCGGAAGATCGAGGGCCTTTTCCGTAGCTTCAAGCACCTTGGGGCCGCCGGAATGGAAGATCCAGGAGCCGATATCGGCGAGGGTGAGGGAGTGCTCGGCGAGAAAGCTTTCCACGTCGCGGCGCACGTTTTCGAGGACCACCTTGGGGACATCGGGCGAGAGCACGATGCGGAAGCCGGTGTCGCGGATATCCCATCCCATGATGTGCTCGGTGTGGCGGTAGAAGGTGCTGCGGGTGGCAAGAATGTTGGGCGTACCGGTGGGCGGATTGGGGAGCTTGGCGGTGTCTCCGGCGAGGATCACGGCAGCGCAGCCATCGCCGAAGAGGCCGGTAGAGATAAGATTGGCGATGGACTGATCGTCGTCCTGCCAAGTGAGCGAGCAGAGCTCGACCGAGAGCAACAGCGCGCACTGGTCGGGGAAGGCGCGCAGGTAGTCCGACGCGCGGGCGATGCCGGCGGCGCCCGCCACGCAGCCCAGGCCGAAGATGGGGGTGCGCTTGACGTGGGTGGGGAAAGGCATGAGGTTGACGAGGCGGGCGTCAATGGTGGGCGAGGCGATGCCGGTGACCGAGGCGAAGAAGATGGCCGAGATGCCGGCGGGGGTGAGGCCGAGCGGCGTAAGGGCTCGCTCGACGGCCTGCTGGCCGAGCGTAACGGCGGCCTGGATCCAGAGATCGTTGGTTTGCTTGAAGCCGCCGCCGAGCCGGGCGTACTCCTCAATGGGCAGCACGAGATAGCGGGTGTCGACGCCGCAGTTGGCGTGGAGACGGGTGAGCACACGGGGCTCCGGCATCTTGTCGCGCCAGCGCTCCACCAAGGTTTCGGCGATCTGTGACTGGGTGTATCGATGGCCCGGAAAAGCGGTTCCTACTGAAGCGATGTGCATGCCGTCCTTTGCCGTGCGTATGTACTGCAATCTTAGATGCAGCGGCACGCAGCGCCTAACTGGGCCGCGGCTGAGCGCTCGACGGCATAAAACCGGAGCCGGCCGTGGCGCGGCAGTGGCTCCGGAGCGGAGAACGCCGGCTAGCGCGAGGAGGGCGCGAAGCCGGGATGCTGGGCCAGCGAGGGGTCAAGCAGCGCGTAGGAGATGGAGGCCTGGCAGAAGATGCAGGTCGTCTTTTCGACGTGCATGCTGCTTTCGTTCTCGATGTGGTGCGGGAAGGACCGCAGACACTCCAGGCAGGTGAGCAGGATATGAGGGCCGTGGATGGGCGTGCCTCGGCGGCTGACCCAGAGGGCCACCCCGGGACCGGGTGGATGTTGCTCGGGAGTGTCCGCGGTGGCAGGATTTGTTTCGGCGTTTCCTTTAAGGATCTCCTCGATGACCTCAACAAGGGTGCTGATATGACGCCCGCTCTTTTGGTAAAAGGCATCGGCTGCGACGCCGTCCGGGACCTCGTTGCCGGAGAAGGCGCCGCTCATGGCGATAACGTGAATCGCGGGAAAACGCCGGCGAATCACGGAAAGCAGCTCAAAGCCGGTCATGCGCGGCATGTTGAGGTCTGAGAGAATGAGCGCGGGGCGCTTGCGGCGGATCTCTTCGAGCGCGGTGAAGCCGTCCTGGGCCTGGGCTACGGAGTATCCGGCGGCGCTGAGCAGAGTGGAGAAGAGCTGCCGAATGATGGGCTCGTCTTCGACGACGAGAAGGTGGGTTTTCTCGCTGCCGGTAGGCGAAGCTTCGGTGATCTCCAACATGATTCCTCCTCAGCCCTAAGACGTGGTTTATTCACGTTGGATAGTAGCATTTGGATTGCACATGAGATACCCGGAACCGGGGTTGTCCTGAGTGTGGCCGCCGTTCTGGAGGAGCGACTCTAGCGCCTCGTTTCTTGTTGCAGGGTTTCGGGAATCCAGAACCAGAGAAGCGCGGCGAGCAGAAAGGCGGCGGCGCTGAGCAGAAACGCGGCACCGAGGCCGTGTCTCTCGGCGAGCGAGCCCACGGCGAAGGGAGCGGCCGCCGAGGCGATGCGGCCAGTGTTGTAGGTGAAGCCCTGGGCGGTGGAACGGATGCGCGTCTCGTAGATTTCGGCCGTGACGGTTGCAAAGCCGGTGAAGTAGCCGGTGGCGGCGAAGGCGAGAAAGGGCGCGAGCAGGAAGATGAGGATGGGCGAGCGCAGGCGTCCGAAGAGCAGCATGAGCGCGGCTGCGGTGAGGAGATAGGCGACGTAGGTGGGCTTGCGGCCGAAGCGGTCGGCGAGGCCGCCGAAGGTGATATAGCCCAGCCACATGCCGAGCTGCATGAAGATGACGATGGCGGTCATGGAGTGGGCCGGCAGGCCGATGCCTCCGCGGGCGAGCGGCAGGGAAAGATAGGCCGGGACCCAGAGATTGAAGCCCCACCAGGCGAAAAGGCAGCAGGCGTTCATGGCGGTGAGAGCGAGGGTGAGGCGCAACAGTGGCGGGCGGAAGAGAGAGGCAAAAGCAAACGCGCCCTTGCGCCGGGCGGGCGGCACGGCGCCTGCGGCAGAATCTTCGTGCGGTACTGGACCGCTTCGCGGTGCTTGCAAGGCGCGCCAGGCGGCGGGCTCTTCGACGCCGCGGCGCATCCAGAGCGTGACCAGCGCGGGCAGGATGCCGACGAAAAAGACGCCGCGCCAGCCCCAGATCGGCATCACCAGGAAAGCGGTCAAGGCGGCCAAGGCATAGCCGATGGCCCACGAGGACTGCATGAGACCGAGGGCTTTGCCGCGGTGCTCGGCCGGGAAGGATTCCGAGACCAGCGAGGCTCCGGAGGCCCACTCGCCGCCCATGCCGAGGCCGAGCAGGATGCGGAAGACGGCGAGCTGGACGACGTTTTGCGCGAGGCCGCAGGCGGCGGTAAAGACGGCATAGAGGAGAACCGAGGCTATCAGGGCGCGAGTGCGTCCGAAGCGATCCGCAAGCAGGCCGAAGGCGAGGCCGCCGGCGGCTGCGGCGACCAGCGTGACGGAGCCGAGGATGCCGGCAGTGGATTTGGTGAGGTGCAGGTCGGTGAGGATTGCGGCGAGGACGAGCGAGTAGAGCATGACGTCGAAGCTGTCGAGCATCCAGCCGAGCGAGGCGGCGAGAAGGGCTTTCCTGGCGGAGGCGGGAGAGTCGAGAAGCCAGGACAACTGCAAGTGCGCCCTAACGCCGGGCGGGCGCCACTTCGTGGGGTATTGGACGCTTCGCGTGTTTGTGGTCATGATTTACCGAAGCCGCCGCCGCCGGGGGTTTCAATGCGGAGGCGGTCGCCGGGGTGGAGTTCGAGGCGGGCTTTCGCGGGTAAACGCTCTTCGGTGCCGTTGGCGCGGACGAGGGTGTTGCGGCCAGTGTGGCCGGGGGCTCCACCTTGTGCGCCGTAGGGCTGCGATTCGCGGCGATCGGTGAGGATGGTGACGTTGGTTTCGGTAAGCACTTCGTACTCGCGGAGGAGGCCTTCGCCGCCGGGGTACCGGCCGGCGCCGCCGCTTCCCTGCCGCAGCGCGTAGGTGGTGATGCGGATCGGCAGGGCCTGTTCGAGCGCCTCGACGGGGGTGTTGCGCGTGTTCGACATATGGGTATGCACACCACTCAGGCCGGGCAGGCCGTTGCGTCCGCCCATGCCTCCGCCGGCGGTCTCGTAGTAGGCGAAGGGTTTTCCGGTGCGAGGGTCCGTTCCGCCGAGGGTGACATTGTTCATGGTGCCCTGGCTGGCGGCGGGGATGCGGTCGGGCAGGGCTTTGGCGAGCGCGCCGAGGACCACGTCCGTGATGCGCTGCGAGGTTTCGACATTGCCGCCGGCGACGGCTGACGGGTGCTGCGCGTTGACGACGGTGCCGGGTGGGGCGATGACCGTGATAGGCCGCGCGATGCCGTCGTTATAAAGCACGTCCTCCATGACCAGGCAGCGGAAGGCGTAAAAGGTGGCCGAGAGCGTGATGGCGAGATTGGCGTTGACGCCGCCGGTGGTCTGGAGATCGGTGCCGGTGAAGTCGACTTCGGCGGAGTCGCCGATGATGCGGATGATGCAGCGGATGCGGACGGGGATGGGGCTGAAGCCGTCATTGTCCAGGGCGTCGGCGTACTCGTAGCAACCCTCCGGGATTTGCTGGATGGTGCAGCGGAGGACGCGTTCGGCATAGTCCTGGGTGAGGACAGCGTAGTGGGCGGTGCGCTTGTGCCCGTAGCGACGGACTATGTCGAGCAGGCGGGTTTGGCCGACACGGTTGGCGGCGATCTGGGCGGTGAGGTCGCCTTCGCGCTCTTCGGGGGTACGGACGTTGGCGAGGATAAGGGCGAGGATTTCGGGATCGATTTGGCCGCGCTTGACGAGTTTAATGGGCGGCAAGATGAGGCCTTCCTGGAAGACCTCGCGAGCCAGCGGCATGGAGCCGGGGCTCATGCCGCCAACGTCGGAGTGGTGGGCCCGGTTGGCGACGAAAAAGGCGGGCTTCTTATCGGTCGGCTTGAGGAAGACGGGCGTGACGAGGGTGATATCGGGGAGGTGGGTGCCGCCGCGGAAGGGGTCGTTGAGGATGACGGTGTCGCCGGGTTCCATGCGGACGTGGTCGATGGCGGCGCGCACGGAGAGCGGCATGGCGCCGAGATGCACGGGCAGGTGGTCGCCCTGGGCGATGGTGTGGCCGGCCTCGTCGTAGAGAGCGCAGGAGTAGTCGAGGCGCTCCTTAATGTTGGGCGAGAACCCGGTGCGGCAGAGGGTGACGCCCATCTCCTCGGCGATCGAGACGAAGAAGTTTTTGAAGATTTCGAACTCGATGGGATCAGGACGCATGGGCTACTCCGAAGCTAAGACCTAACGCGGATAAGACGGATTAACCGCGGATTTTCTTCAGATTAAGGTGGGCGCGAGTGGCGATGAGGGTGCCGGCGGCGTCGATCTTCCAGAGCCAGCGGGGCGGGATGAGGTTGGTGGATTGGCCCGTGATGAGCAGCATGGGGCCTTCGCCATGGTGGCCGGGGGCGAGCTGGTCGCGGTGGAAGAGCGGGGTGGGCAGTTTGCGTTTGCCGAAGATGGTTTGGCGGAGGGAGGTGGGCGCAGGGATGGAGATAGGCTCGATGGGCGCGTGGAGTTGGATGAGCGCGGGCTTGTCGGTGCGGCCGGTAGCCTTGAGGCGGAGCTGGACGATCTCGGTGGGGCGGGCGGGGTTGGCGTAGCCGTAGAGCTTGGCGTGGGCGCGGTGGAAGGCTTCGGGATAGTCGGGCGTAAAGGGGATCGCGATCTCGTAGGCCTGGCCGCGGTAGCGCATGTCGAGCGAGGGCTCGAGCAGCATATCGATGACGTTGAAGCCCTCGGCTCCGAGATCGGCGTAGGCGCGGTCGTTCAGGGGGGCGAGCGCGCGCTGAAGCTCGACCTCGGGGATGGCGGAAGTGGGTTTGAGGATGGAGGCGGAGTAGTCCTTGGTGACGTCGGCGAGCAGCATGCCGAGCGCGGAGAGGACGCCGGAGTGCTGGGGGATGAGGACGGTGGCGATATCGAGCGAGTGGGCGAGGGCGCAGGCGTGCAGGCCGCCCGCGCCACCGAAGGCGAGCAGGGCGAAGTCGCGGGGATCGTGTCCGCGCTGCACGCTGACGGTGCGGATGGCCCGCTCCATGTTGGAGTTGGCGATGCGGACGATGCCTTCTGCGAGGGTGCGTGCAGTTAGGTTCAGCCTGGCGGCGAGTTCTTTCGCGAGCGCTCGGGTGCGGTCGAGGTCGAGGGTCATGCGGCCGCCGAGAAAGTAGGCGGGGTCCAGCCGGCCGAGGAGCAGGTTGGCGTCGGTGACGGTGAGTTCGGTTCCTTTGCCGTAGCAGGCGGGGCCAGGGTCGGCGCCGGCGGAGCGTGGGCCGACGCGGAGGCTGCCTCCGGAATCGAGCCAGGCAATGGAGCCGCCGCCCGCGCCGACGGTGTGGATGTCGAGCACGGGAAGGCGGACGGGAAAGTCGCCAACGACCGAGTCGACGGTGGTGCCGATGACGTGGTCGATGAGGCTGACGTCGGTGGAGGTGCCTCCCATGTCGAAGGTGATGAGCCGCGTAAAACCGCAGACCTCGCCGACCGCCTGCGCGCCGACGACTCCGGCGGCCGGGCCGGAAAGGATGGTCTGGACGGCGGCGCGGCTGGCGTGCGCGGCGGAGATGCTGCCGCCGTTAGACTGCATAATGCGCAGCGTGCTGTTTGTTGCGAGACCTTCCGCCAGACGCGAGAGGTAGCTGGCCATCAGGGGTGTTACATAGGCATTCAAGGTCGTTGTAGCCCAGCGCTCGAATTCGCGGTATTCGGGCAGGATCTCGTGCGAGGCGGAGACGAGGAAGCCGGCGGCGCGCAAGGCTTCGGCGAGGGTGCGCTCGTGGGCAGGGTTGGCGTAGGAGTGCAGGAGGCAGACGGCGACGGACTCGACAGACTTTGTTTGCAGCTTCGCGATTAGCTCCGGGATCTCCTCTGGCCGAAGCGCCTGCAGCACGGAGCCATCGGCGGCGAGGCGCTCGTGCACGCCGAAGGTGAGTCCGGGCTCGATGAGAGGCTTGCGGCCTTCGATCCTGAAGTTATAGAGCTCGGCGCGGGTCTGGCGACCGATGAGCAGGACGTCTTCAAAGCCGGCGGTGGTGATAAGGGCGACGCGGGCGCCCTTGCGTTCTAGCAAGGCATTTGTAGCGACGGTGCTGCCGTGAGTGAGTTCGACGGTGGTAGCTTCGGGGGGCGTGGCGGTCCCACTCATCGCGATGGTGCTGCAATGAATGGGGCATGGAGTTTCGGCGAGCTCGCGGATGCCGGCTAGGATGGCGCGCGAAGGATCGTCGGACGTGGAGCGAACTTTGTGGACCGTGATGCCCTGCTCATCGATGCGGACGAGATCGGTGAAGGTGCCGCCGGTGTCCACTCCGATGCGGCTCATTCGGGGAACCGCTTGCGGATGAGGACGGTGCGGTCGAGCGCGTCCGAGGCTTCGAGGATCTTAAGGTGAAGGTCGGGGTCGAGCGTGTGCGCGGCGAGCCAGGCATGGACGGCGGCCTGGGCCTCGGGGCTGTGCTGGCCGTCGATAAAAGCGGAGAGCCAGGCGCCGAGGAAGAAAATCTTGCGAGTGCGCTTGATGTCGGGGAGGGCGTCGAGGGCGCGGGTGAGGTAAGGCTCGGTGAGCGCGGCCTGGTTCCAGGAGTTGAAGGGCCGCAGAGATTGAGTGAGCCAGTCTTCCTGGATGCCGTTGGTTGTGCTGAGGAAGTCGGCGAAGTAACGGGCCTTGGTGGTGGGATCAGGCGCGCTGGCTGCGACGGCAAAGGCGTACTTTTGGCCTTCGCCGGAGCGATCTTTGGCTTTCTCTTCGGCAAAGAGTTGAGGCGCGTCGGGGTCGTTCATGGCGGTGAGATGGCCGATCAGGTTCCAGCGGTCGAGCGGCTTGAGCGGCATGCCAGGTATCGATTCGTCACCGTTGAGCAGAGCCTTGAGCTGATGCAAGGCTTGAGGTGACTCAGCGATGGTAGTAAAAGTGTGGAAGTTAACGATTCGCAGCTCCAGCGACTCCGCTCCGAACATCCGATGGCCAACCGCCCACTCGATGTCAGGCAGCAGCCTGGCGTGAGCAGCAGGGCCAAGATACGCATGGAGCGCCGTTGAAAATCGTGCACCCTGGATGCGAGCGAGCGATTCATCTTCGTCCTGCAGCACACTCTCTATAGCTAATCCGACGTATTGAGCCGCGGTCATACGCGCTACCCGAACGGACTCCCAGAAACTTCCATAGACCATGGAGCGGCCTATCGGAGTGTCGACATAAAGCTTTGGCCCGATCGTTTGTTCCGTGGTCGCTGCGACGGGACTGCCTCCCGGTTTTTGAGTGACGGCCGCAATTACCTTTCCTGCTCCACCCGCGCTCGCAACCGCACTGAGATTCGCTTGAGAGTCCGCGTCCAACAGATAGCGTCCATAACCGAAGTCCCCGGTGTTGAGCAGGACATAAGCTGGACAGGTACGACCGATCAGTCCAAACTTTTTGCCATCGACCTTCGGCCCGTCCCACTCGACGCGCAGAGACACGTCCGCATTCAACTTGTCTAGGTAACCAAGCAGCCACTCACTAGCGATGGGCCAGACCGCGCCTGCGCCCAGCATATCCCTCTGCGTCGCCGTGAGCGATTCGAGTGTGCCGGCCGCGTTACAGCGAAAGTGAACCTCTATCTCCGGCATGCCGCGCTGCAGGATCCAGGCCTTGGCCCAGGCCTGAACGTCGTGCGGCTGGCCGAGCTGAGTGCCTGCCGCCTCAAACGCGCCGACTAGGTCAGACCAGTGAGCATTCGCATACGCATGCTGCTTCAGGTAAAGTCGCAACCCTTCACGGAAGGTGTCCTCGCCGAGGAAGAAGTTGAGCTGCTTTAAGACCGCCGGAGCCTTCTGGTAGACGATGGCTCCATAGGCGGATTTGGCGTCGAGCAGGTTAGGGATGTTCTGGTAGATGGGCGTGGTGCCCTGGGTCTCGTCGATGCCATAGGCCAGCGGCTTGATGTCCTCGTAGAAGTGCTTCCAGGGCTCGGACGCGGGTTCAAGCTCGGCGAGCGCCTTGTAGGCCATGTACTGCGCGAAGCCTTCCTTGAGCCAGAGGTCGTCGAACCAGCGCATGGTGACGAGGTCGCCGAACCACTGGTGGCAGGTCTCATGGAGCACCAGCGTGTTGCGGCGGAAGTAGTCGCTGGCCGTGGGCGCGGTGCGGAACAGGACGCCGTCCTCGTTGAGGAACGTGGCGCCCGCGTGCTCCATGCCGCCGAAAGGGAAGCCGGGGATGAGGACGAGGTCGTACTTTGGGAACGGGAAGGGCTGGGCGAAGTAGCCGCTGAAGTAGGCGATGCCGCGGGCGGCCATCTGCTGAACCTGCGGGGCTTCGGCCTGGGCGCGGGCGAGTTGCGATTTGCGGACGAAGACGGCCGGCTCGCCGGGGGCGTGGCCAGGGAGCGAACGCCAGGGACCGGCAGTGAAGGCGAAGAGGTACGTGCTGATGGGAAGGGTTTCGGCGAAGCTGGTGGAGGCTATCTGGCCGTTGGCGCTGGTGATCCCCGCGGTGTTGCCGATGACGCTCCACTCGGACGGCGCGGAGACTTCGAGCTTGAATCGCGCTTTCAAGTCCGGCTGGTCGAAGCACGGAAAGGCCATGCTTGCGTCCATCGGGACGAAGAGTGTGTAAATATATTCGTTTCCGTCGTCGCGGTCGGTGTAGCGAGTGAAGGCTTTGCCTGCTGCCGCCACGTTGCTGGCGAAGTTGAGCTTCAGCTCATTGCGACCCCGCGCCAGCACGGAGCCGGGCAGGTTCAGATGTCCCTGGATCAGCGCGACGGGAATTGTCTGGCCATTGAGCTGCGCGGACGAGAGCGTGCCGTCGCGGTAGTCGAGCGCAAGATCGCCCATGCCGCTGTCCGTGAAGGTGAGCGTCTCCTGACCGGTAATCGTCGGAGCCTTCGGTTGAACCTCGAAGGAGAGCAGGTAGTGGAGGTCAGACAAGCGCGCGGCGCGGCCAGCCGCAAGCTCGCGCGAGACTCCAACGTCGACCGGCGCGGCATGCGCTCCGGCCATGCCGAGGGTCTCGAGGCACATCAGGCAAAGCATACAACGGAGTCTTGCCGCCGATGCCCGACGCAGGTGGTGCATGAGTGCCATAAACTCCTCGTAGTTGCAGGCCTTTATGGTACTTGAACCGCATCGGTGAGTATAAAATTCACGTATGACGGACGGAGTGGAAGACAAGTCGCTCAAGGTGCCTGGTCAAGCTGCCGTGGAATTGCCGGTAACGGCCGCGGAACAGCCCGCGCAAACCCGGGCCAGCATCGCGGAGGCGCATGGCAACCGGATGGCCGACGCGGAGCGCAAGCGCATGCGCCAAGCTCTGGAGCTGCAACGGGAGCGCGTGCTTTCAGAGCGAACGTCGAGTCCGCATCGGCGTACGGCGCTTGAGACGGCCTTGGCGGATATTGAAGAGAAGCTTGGCGAACTTGGTTGGACGATCCACCTTTAGCTGGATTGCAGCCCATCCGCTGCGAGCGCAACCATGCCGAACAATCCCGCAACCCGCGGCTTTACCCTCCTGACACGGATTGCCGTGCCTGTTCTCTTTCTGCTTCCCTTGGCGGCGCGCGCGCAGGCGGCTCCCAAGCGGTTTCCTTCTCCGCACGGTAAGTATGTCATTGAAGCGGTGACCCGCGATCCGGGCGGCGTGGGCGCGCCGCAGACCATCGTCAGCCTGCACCGGTCGCGCAACAAGGTGGCCACGTATCAGGACAACATCCTGGTCGTCGACGGCGAGCATCCCGTCGCCGTAAAGTGGGAGCCCGGGGACTCGCTGACCGTAACCATCACCTGCGAAGGATGCGACCTCGATCAAGCCGTGCTGAAGGTCGGCAAGTTTGAGGATGTAGCCATCTCGTACCGGACGCACACCCCGGAGCCGGCGAGCAAGCCGCCCGCTCGTTAGCTGACATCTCTTGACCCTATCTGGTTCTGCCGAAGCGGTACACCACACCCACATTCAACCCCTTGCTGTTCTGCAACGTCCCGCCGAAGGTCGAGCCGAGATAGGTCGGCGTGACGCGCAAGGCGACATCGGGGAAGAGGTTGTAGTCGAAGTTGAGGCCGGCCGAGAAGGCGGCCGCATAGTCTGCCGGCCAGACGCCGATCTGGGCCGCGGTCAAGCCCTTCGAGTCTCCGGCGAATTTGCCGAGCGTCACGCCTCCCTCAGCGAAGGCGCTGAGGCCGAACTTCTCCTGGGCGACAAGGCGATAGCTGGGGCCGGCCATGAAATTGTATTCGGAGATCTCCGGGTTAAAGTTCAAAACGTTGCCGCTGGGCAGCAGGTTGCCGATCTTGGCTTTGCCGTAGGCGCCGCGCACCTCGCCCAGGACGCCGAGGCGTGGGTTCAGCGCATACAACGTCGAGGCCCAGAAGGTGACTTCGTTGTTTTGCTGGAGATACTGACCACTACGGTAGCGCTCATAGCCTCCGCCGCCGGCGACCTCGTAGCGGTGTCCGTAGGTATCGGCAACGGTGCGTGCGATGCGGGCCTTGCGGTTTGCGCTCGACTCCCGGCGCGGGCGGCGCGTGCTCTGCGCGGGCGCGGCAACCGAAGCCGCGAAGAGGGCGGCCAGCGCCGTGGAAAATATAAGCAGCTTCGCAGCCGAGCGGAAGCCATCTGTTCGCGACGAACCCAAAATCAACGTATTTGCTCCTGACATGCTGTACGGCGCCTTCGGCACACGGCTGGCTGGCGGAAAAGCTGTCCGGCAACAGGCTGGATGCGCCTGTTCCTATTAGAACACCGCCCGCCGCTTCCCGGCGCGCGGCCGATCCGCGTGCCGATGTGCTTGTGCCCCAAAGAAAGCATTGCCAACCGTATTTGGTTAGGCTTACTATCCGTTTCGCTCGGTACGGTCTGCTTGCTTACAGACGAGCTAGGGGTCCTGGATCACTCCGCGATAGGGGCAGCAGCATTGTGTCTCGCGGCTGGCTTTCGTGCTGGCTGGCCGGGGCGCAATCTTCGGAACGGCAAGGACTTCTAAATGAGGAACGCATGGCGGGGCACGACGGACCGCCAGCGTGTTTTTGGAGCGAAATACATGGCCTGGTACGCATACTGCATCGCTGAACGTCAGTCGTTTCCTGAACTCAACCGCCACCGCCGCCCGACGCCATTGAGCGCAGTCAGCGGGCTCTTCGGCAATCAAACGTTTTTGTTTCCTGCGGGCGATCTGGCGGTGATTGTCTCGGAGCATGCGCCGGATGAGAGCAGCCGGTTCGACCAGCAGGCGCTCAAGGATCATGCGCGGGTCATCTCTGAGTGCTTCCGGCTTTCGACCGTGCTTCCCTTCCGCTTCGGCACGACCTTTGCCGATGACGACAGCCTGCGGCGTTCCGTGCGGTCCAACCAGAAACACTTCCTGGGCAATGTGGAACGCCTGCGCGGGAAAGCGGAGATGCACCTGAAGGTTCTGGTGGATGATACCTGCCCCGGCATCTCGGCGCGCGATATGACCGTCGGGCAGCAGTATCTGACCAGCCTGCGCGAGAGCGCGAGCCGGCAGCGGGAGCGGCAGTCCAAGGCGCGCGCGCTCTCCGTGCAGATGCACCGCATGTTCCTGCCGCTCGCCGAAGAGATTACCTGCAAGCGGATGGATTCGGGCAAGATGCTTCTGGATATCGCTCATCTGATCGACGGCAAGACCGTGGAGCGCTACCAAAACAAGTACTCCTCAGCCACCCAGGAGCTGAAGGAGTGCCGGATGCAGCTCTCCGGACCGTGGCCGCCGTATCACTTCGTGCAGCGCCACTCGGCGGCTCATGCCCACCATGCTTAGTGAACGGAGCGTTTCGACATAAAGAGGAAAACGAGCAACATGAGGAGACATGAGGCAGCCAAGGCGGTTGCTTTCCGCCTACCCGAAGCGATCGTGTCGTCTATAAGCTGCCGCGCTACGAACCGAGGCAACTTTTTCTGGAGATGCAGAGATTTCTCCAAACAAAGGATTCCCTTCCGTAGCACGTTTGTGGTAGATCGCCGATCGCTTTCGTGTTAGTGTCGAGATACGTGAGATGTACGTCTGCTTTTCCTCACGACTTCGCTGGCACGAGGTTTTCACCCCCATGCGTCATCCCATTTCCTTCTTCTTGGCGGCCGCTGCCCCCATGCTCGTGTCCGTGAGCGCACATGCCGCTGCGATCGATACCTTCACCGTGACGCCTACGGCCGGCGGCACCGCAATCACCTTCCAGCTTCCAGCTTCGCCAACGGGAGTCACCGTCGATCCGGATGGCGTCGACTTCCAGATTTACGGTGTAAGCACGAGCGTTGGGCTGAGCAACATATTGCTCTTCGGCACAAGTGACTTCGGCGGCATGGAGGTTGAAACACCTCAGAACGTGCCGCTCTTAAACGCTTACGGTCCTCAGATGTTTACTGGCACTGCGGCCGATCCTACCTTCCTGCTGGGAACGTTTACCTTGACAGATCCAGTCTCTGGAGCGGCCGTGGATAGCGTGTCTGTGACGTCGGCCGCCGCGGTCACCCCGGAACCCTCGTCGCTGATCCTGCTTGGCACCGGGGCTCTCGGCCTTCTCGGCGCGGCACGCCGCCGCTTCTCCGTCTAGCCCGCTTCTTCCTTCTTACAGCAAAACCCCTCCTATGCGAGGGGTTTTCTGCGTTTGCCTGCGAGGCTTACCCAAAAGTTGAACCATGGTTCGCCGCGGGAGGGATGTCGGACACCAGGCAGGCTGATCGACACTGAAAGGGCAACGAAGCTGTTCTGGATCGCGAGTAACGAAGTCGAAGTCGGGCGGGTACTCCTCCGGCGATCCAAGCTCTCCCTCTCCCCCAAGCTTCACCGGTTTCCCATTGGCTGAATCGACCAAGACCACGCACTCTGTGGCATGAGGTATGTCTCTATGAAGTCCTTGCTCTCTCTTCTTGCGGCTGTTTCGTTCCTTGCTCCGGTGGCGGCCCACGCCTCAACCCTGGATAACTTCACGCTGACCAGCAACAGCGATGGCAGCGTAATCACGTTTCAGCTTCCCGGGACCCCGACTCCGACTATCGTCGAATATGAGGGATTTGAGTTCGACAACGTCGAGACCAGCGCCGGACTGCGAAACATCCTGTTCTTCGACACAGGCAACGGCGGTGGCTTGAACCTGGACGGCACCGGCCTGCCGTACGGTCCGCAGCTGTTTACCGGAACGGATTCCAACCCGACGTTCATCTTTGATACGTTTCAGCTCTCCAACAGCTCCGACCTGACCACCAACGACTACACGCTCTCGATCACCCAGGTCGGCGCGACGCCGGAGCCGTCTTCCTTGCTGATGCTCGGCACAGGCGCGCTGGCTCTGTGCGGCGCCATGCGCCGCAGGCTCACGGTCTAACTGCAAAGCATGGTCGGTGGCTTGAGACCCTCTCGTTCAGCGGAAGGGTCTCTTGTTGCTACCAGCGTTTCAGCAGCGCGGCAAACAACGGCGACAACCATGCGGTGATCAGGCCATTGAGGCCGATGGCCACCGCCGCGAACGCCGCCGATAACGGGTGCTGGTCGAGGACGCGCGAGGCTCCTACGCCGCTCCCCGCAGTGCCGGCCGCCAAGCCGATCGCGCCGGGGTCGGTGACGCGGATCCAGCGAACGACATCATTAACGGAGACCGCGACGAGGATGCCCGAAAGGATCGCCAGCACTGCGACCAGCGACGGGATGGCTCCGATACTCTGCGCGATGTCGAGCGCAATCGGTGTCGTAACCGACTTCGGCAGCATAGAGAGCGCCAGCACCTGGCTTCCTCCCAAGGCTCTCACCAGCGCATAGCCGGAGACCATGCTCGTCACCGACCCGGCAAGCAGCGCCAGCAGCATCGGCCAAAGGTTCCGGCGAATGTGTTCGATCGCGGCCACGAGCGGAACCGCAAGCGCCACGGTTGCCGGTCCGAGCAGAAAATGCAGGAGCTGCGCGCCGGAGAAGTAGGTCGCGTACGGGATGTGCAGCGCCTGCAGGGTCAGCGCAATGAGCAGGATGGAAACAAGCACCGGATTCGCTACGGCCCACCGGGTGCGCCGCTGCACGGCAATACCTGCGAGATACGTTCCGATGGTCAGCGACAAGGGGAACACCGGGCTGCTCGAACAGAGCTGCTCCAGGGTCTTCCACGCCGGCATCAAAGTGCGCCCAGCCTGCTGCGGCGGCGCTGAAGAGAACTCATCACCCATGCGGTCGCCGCAAGCGAGATCAGCGTGGAGCCGACCAGGCTGACGGTGAGGGGCAGCCACGCAGAACGAAGAATCGCGAGGTTGACCATGATCCCCACGCCAGCCGGAACAAAGAGCAGTCCAAGCACGCTGAGCAGGCCGCCTGCGGCGCGCTCTAAACTTTCCTGCGGCTGCTTGCTGCGGAACAACAGCCAAAGCGCAAGCAGAGCCATTCCAATGACAGGACCGGGAAGCTGACTGCGCGTACCCGCTTTCAAGACCATGCCCGCAAACTGAAACAACAAGAGCGTACAAAATCCTTGGAGTATCTGCATGCTTCGAGCATAGACGATGCGGTGTGCCGGGCTGGGCTCGCCCTGCGTGAGCCAGGTAGGCTCGCATGTCCCATGGTCCGAATCGGATGCGCGCGTTTGCTTGCGCATCGCGCCTCGCATACGTTGAGTGAGACGAAAGTTTCTCTGCAGGAACCACGTATGCGGATGTTTCTTACAAAGTTCCAAATCTCTCTCAAATTTGAAGGAGTGCCCATGACCAGCACAAGAACTACGCTCTCGATCCCCGTTTCTCAACCGCAGATTCCTGACCATGGACGCGCTCACCGGAGCTCCCTGGATGAGCTGCCGGCAACCAGGAAGATGGCCTCTTCGGCACATTCCTCGCTGTGTGCGTGCGCGAGCTGCTTCCCGGACCCAATCGCGTAGTCTTCGCGCCTGGCTCCGGAGCTACATAGTTGACCTCGCCGGCTCTGGAGCAGGCGCATCCATCTCTACCTCCGCTCTCCGCTTCTGAATAGCCTTTTCCAGATACTCGATCGGGGCATGCCCCTTGCGACCGCCGCCGAGCTACTTGGATTGCTTGCCGCCCCTAAAAACACTGCGGGAAGGCATACCTGCGGTGCGGGCAGGCATACCGGCACTGTACCAACTTTCCGCAAATCAAAGCCTGCACCGGCTTCCTATCCATCTGACAACCAGCTAAACCCTGTCTGCCCGCAGCTTGCCGCGTGAACCGGGTGTCCGCCTGCTTCTAGACTGTCGAGATCAGGTCCAGCGGAGCGAAGTATTGTTTCTCAACCATCAAAAAGCTATATAGTCGTTCAATAGCTTTGCCGTTTCCTTGCGTCTCTCGCATCGCCTGAGTTTTTGCGGGTATGCTTACTCCCGTGGGATCGTCAGGAGTAGTTTTCATGATCTTCTTCGCTTTGTCTCATTCGACTTTCAGACACATAGTCTTCGCCGCCGCCCTTGCGTTGAGCCTGCTCTCTTCAACTGTCAATGCTCAGACGCCCGCGACGGAAGCGCACGCCAAGGGCGACCTTACCGGCGACTGGCAGGGAACGCTCCAGGCACAAAGAGCTCTGCGCACCGTCCTCAAAATCAGCAAGGGCGAAAAAGGCCTGGCCGTGAAGATGTACAGCATCGACCAGGGCGGACAGCCGATCAGCGCGTCCTCGGCTTCCTTCGACGGCTCGACCTTCAAGTATGTCGTCGATATGATCGGCGGCTCCTACACGGGCACCGTCAGCGCCGACGGCAACTCCATCGTGGGCACCTGGACCCAGGGCCCCAACCCTCTGCCGCTTACCTTCGTGCGCGCCACCAGGGAGACAGCCTGGGAGATCCCCGCGCCGCGTCCGCCGCCAAAGATGATGGCTCCCGACGCCAGTCCTGCGTTCGACGTCGCGACCATTAAGCCGAATGAGAAGGGTGAGACCAGCATGCAGCGCCTCAGCATCAACGCGCGCAACTTCGTCACCGTCGCCTCCTCTCTGGACGACCTCATCGGCTTCGCGTTCAACATTCAGGCGAAACAGATCCTTGGCGCACCGGAATGGAGCAACAGGGATCGGTACGACATCAATGCCACGCTCGATACGGAAGGCATGCCCAGCGACAAGCAACTGCGGCTTGCCGTGCGCAAGCTGTTGGAAGATCGCTTCAAGATAACGTTTCACAAGGATACGAAGGAGCTTCCCGCGTTCGTTCTCACCGTCGCGAAGAGCGGACCGAAGCTGACGCCGACCGAGGCCACGGGGCCGCTGCCCGGCTTAGGCGTTACGCCCACGTCGAATGGTTTGACGCTCATTGTGCATAACGGCCTGGTCTCCGAGCTTTGCGAACTGCTGCAGAGCCTGATACTCGATCGGCCAGTCGTCGACGAAACGAAGATTCCGGGCAAGTTCGACATCTCCGTGACGTTCACCCCGGACGACTCGCAGTTCCACGGACATCCTCCGCCATTCAAAAAAGCCGATGACGTGGAAGCTGCGCCGACGCTCTTCGAGGCGATCCAACAGAAACTCGGGTTGAAGCTCGAGGCGCAGAAGGCGCCGGTGGAGGTCGTGGTGCTCGACCATGTCGAGAAGCCGTCCGCGAACTAGGCAGCCTGCCCTAGGGAACTCCTGCGCTCAACAGATAAATTCCCCGCAACGCGAGCAATTGAGAACTGCGAACGTCTATCAGGAAATTCTTCGCAACTTTTAGGATGGCTGTGCGTATTCTCGTTCGAGAACCGACGGGTGGAGAATCAAACGCATGAGGCTTTTCCGATGCACTGTCTTGTGTCTTGCAGTCGCTTCGCCTCTTGCGGCGCAGCAAGCCTCCTTGCCGGCGAGGACCTATGACGTGGTTTCAATCAAGCCAAACAAGTCCGGCAGCGGCAGCGTCCGCATCAGCATCGACCGCGAGCGCTTTGTAGGCACGAACGTCTCAGTCAAAGCGCTGATCCGCTATGCCTATGATCTTGAGACCGACGACCTCATCTCCGGACTGCCGGGCTGGGCCGGCTCCTCCAATCTTGACGTGGAGGCCAAGGTCTCGGCAGACGATCTTGCCGCGCTCAAGAAGCTCTCCGACGACGACAGCACTGCCGAGCGCCGGCTTATGATGCAGGCTCTGCTCGCCGATCGCTTCGCCTTGAAGGTCCACCACGAAAAGAAAGAGCTGCCAACGTATGCGCTGGTCGTCCTGAAGAGCGGACTCAAGGTCAAGCCGGCCGATCCCAACAACACCTATGACAACGGACTGAAGCGGCCAGGAGGCGTGGCGCGTGGGGCAGGATCGGTGGATACGAGCAACACGGACCTTACCGCGCAGGCTGTTCCGCTGTCGAGCCTTGCCGGCTTTCTTGCGCAGAAGCTGCGCCGGCCGGTCAGCGACAAGACAGGACTCACGGCGAACTATGATTTCACCCTGAAGTGGTCGCCCGACGAGGTCGCGCAGGACTCGCAAAATGCCAGCACTCCGCCGTCCATCTATACCGCACTGCAGGAGCAGCTGGGGCTGAAGCTCGAATCTACAAAAGGCCCGGTCGATACGATTGTCGTCGATCATATCGATCCACCCACGGATAACTAACCGTGCGACTCTTGTTGATGTGGCTTCGTTGTCAGTTACGTTCAAATACCCCGGAGAACGAATGATTGGAGCGATATTCAACACGCGCTATGGGCAGCAGGCCTTGCGAGGTCTCTGCCTGATCGAGTTGCTTGCAGCGCCCGTGACCGCCAGCGCGGCCGAATATCATGGCCTGGTCACGTTTCACGGACTGCCGGTGCCGGGCGCCACCGTTACCTTGATCCAGGGCAGCAAGAAATATGTAACCGTTACGGATACACAAGGGTTTTACACCTTCCCGGCGCTTGCCGATGGCCCCGCGACCCTCCAGATCCAGATGACCGGCTTCCGTTCCGCGCAGGAGTCGATTACCCTTGCCGCGGACACCGCCATGGGAAAGTCCGAGCTGAAGCTGCTTACGCTCGAAGCCATACGCAGCGAACTTAAACCGGTCATCAGCGCGCCCATGATGGCGCTGCAAGCACGGGTTGAGCCGGCCAAGACCAAGGAGCCTCCAAAACCCAAGGCAGACGCCCCCGCCGCGCAGCCGGAAGAAGCAGCCTCAAAGGCCGCCGATGGCCTGCTCATCAACGGCAGCGTGAACAACGCGGCCACCTCGCAGTTCTCGCTTGCGCCGCGCTTCGGCAACACGGCCAGCGGCAAGTCGATGTACAACCTCTCGCTCTTCGCGCGCGTGGACAACTCGGCACTCGACGCACGCTCTGACTCGCTGGCCGGCTTCAACACACCCAAGCCCGAGACCGACCAGTTTACCGGCGGCATCACCGTTGGCGGTCCGCTCAAAATCCCCGGGCTGTTGCGCAACGGTCCGAACCTCCTCATCAGCTATCAGCGCGTACGCAACAGCATCTCGGTCACCACGCCCGGTCTCGTGCCCACGCTCGCCGAGCGCGCGGGCATCCTTCCCTTCGCGATCTACGACGGAGCCAACAACACCAACTACGCGGCGGGCTCCGTTGTGCCGATCACACCGCAGGCCCAGGCGCTGATCAACCTCTATCCGCTGCCCAACATTCTCGACAACTCGGTCTATAACTATCAGGTGCCGCTCGTCACCGACACGCACCAGGACTCGTTCAACTCGAACGCAAGCAAAACCATCGGCCGCAAGAATCAGATCAACGGCACCTTCGCCTCACAAAGCATCCGCACCAGCTCCACCAGCCTGCTCGGCTTCACCGACGCGACCCGCGGTCTCGGCCTCACCACCAATATCAGCTGGGCGCACACCTACAACGCTCACCTGCGCACCAGCGCGGGCTATACCTTCAGCCGCCAATCGAACCGAACCGTTCCCTACTGGGCGAACCGCACCAACGTTTCCGGCGTCGCGGGCATTGCCGGCAACGACCAAGACCCGGCGTATTGGGGACCGCCAACGCTCAACTTCTCAAGCGCGCTCGCACCCCTGACCGACGCCAACAACACCTTTCTCCGCAACGCAACCAACGGCATCTCATACGTGCTTCGCTGGAACCGCTCGCCTCACAACATTACCGTCGGCGGCGACTTCCGTCGGCAGCAGTTCAACTACCTCACGCAGGCCAATCCTCGCGGCACCTTCACCTTCTCGACAGCCAACGCCGGCGGCACCGGCTCGGACGTGGCGGACTTCCTGCTCGGGCTTCCCGCCGCGAGTTCAATCGCTTACGGCAACGCCGACAAGTACCTGCGCGAATCCGTCTACGATCTTTACGGAACCGACGATTGGCGGGTAAGTCCGCAGCTGACGGTGAATGCCGGTGTGCGCTGGGAGTACGGCTCGCCCGTCACGGAGCTCAAAAATCGTCTTGTCAATCTCGACGTCGTTTCGGACTTCGCAGCGGTCGCGCCGGTGCTCGCCAGCGCACCCAAAGGGCCACTCACGGGCGTGAGTTATCCCAACTCGCTGACCCGCCCGGACCGCACCGCGGTCGAGCCGCGCATCGGGCTCTCGTGGCGGCCGCTCCCCGGTTCCTCGCTGGTCGTCGGCGCGGGCTACGGCGTCACGTACGATACCTCCGTCTATCAAGGAATCGCGGTCAACATGACGCAGCAGGCTCCGCTCTCCACCAGCCAGACCGTCGAGAACAGCGCCGCCTGCCCGCTCACCCTGGCGCGAGCCTTTACGCCGTGCGGCACGGCCACCGCCCAGACCTTCGGCGTCGATCCCAACTTCCGCGTCGGCTATGTGCAGACGTGGCAGCTCAAGCTGCAGCGCGACCTGCCGGCCTCGCTGCAAGTGGTGGCGATCTATCTCGGCAACAAGGGCACACGCGGCGCGCAGCTCTTCCTGCCCAACACTGCCGGCGAGACCGCTCCGAGCGGCTATGAATACCTCACCTCGGGCGGCAACTCTACGCGCGAGTCCGGCCAGCTCCAGCTGCGCCGCCGGCTCAAGAGCGGCTTCACCGCATCGGTCCTCTACACTTACTCGAAGTCCATCGACGACGACTCCGCGCTGGGCGGCCAGGGCGCAGCCACGCTCAGCTCCGCGACCATCGCGCAGGACTGGCGCAACCTCAGCGCGGAGCGCGGGCTCTCCACCTTCGACCAGCGCCATCTCGTCAACCTCACCGTCCAGTACACGACCGGCCTGGGCATCGGCGGGGGCTCGCTGCTGAGCGGCTGGCGCGGCCGGCTCTACAAGGAGTGGACCGTGCAGACGCAGATCAACGAGGGCACCGGCCTGCCCGAGACGCCGCTTGTCTCAGCCCGCGTCATCTCCGGCTATAACTCGTTCATCCGGCCGGACCTCACCGGAGCGCCGCGCCATACCGCGGCCGGATTCGTGAATCCGCTGGCCTATGCAACGCCGTCCAGCCTGTTCGGCGATGCGCGCCGCGATTCCATCACCGGGCCGAGTCAGTTCACCTTGAATGCCGCGCTGGTCCGCACCTTCCGTCTGCCGGACAAGCTCAGTCTCGATCTGCAGTTTGCCGCGAACAACGCGCTCAACCACGTCTCCTACACGAGCTACTACAACGATATCAACAGCACGCAATTCGGCCTGCCCTCGGCGGCCAACGCGATGCGCACCCTGCAGACTTCTCTGCGCCTGAGGTTCTGAGCGTGATCCGACACCTGTGTGCCTCCCTTCTTCTCGCCGCTATTCCACTGACCGCTCAGGTCGTCGGCCAGAATCAACAGCCCGGCGGCAACGGCGCATATACCGTCTCGGTCACCTCGAAGCTAGTCATCGAAGCCGTGAACATCAAGGACAAGCAGGGCAAATCGATCACCGGGCTGACGGCCAAGGACTTTACCGTGACCGAAGACGGCGTCGCGCAGATAGTGAAGATCTGCGAGTACCAGGAGCTGCCCACCGCGCCCGATGCCCCAGCCGCCAAGCCCGCGCGCGAGAACATCACGGTCTTCAATCGGCTCGCCATTACGCAGATCGCGCCCGAGACCACAGGCAGCGTCAAATATAAAGACAAGCGCCTCATCTCGATCTACTTCGACCTCACCTCCATGCCTCCCGGCGACAAGCTGCGCGCGCTCGAGGCCGCGCAGAAGTTCGTGCGCACCCAGATGACCTCGGTCGATCTCGTCTCGATCATGCGTTATGGCGGCGCGTCGGTCGATGTCCTCCAGGACTTCACTGCCGATCGCGACCGTCTGCTCAGTATCCTGGAGACGCTGATCGTCGGCGAAAACCAGCAGATCGACGACACCTCGAGCGACGCCTCCGCCAGCGATACCGGCGCCGCCTTCGGCCAGGACAACGGCGAGTTCAACCTCTTCAACACCGACCGCCAGCTCGCCGCTTTGCAGACCGCGGCCAAGATGCTCGGGCGTCTTAGCGAGAAGAAGGTGCTGATCTACTTCGCGAGCGGCCTGCAACTGCACGGCGTCGACAACCAGGCGCAGCTACATGCGACCGTCGACGACGCCATCCGTTCCGGCGTTTCGTTCTGGCCGATCGATGCACGCGGGCTGGTCGCGCAGGCGCCGCTCGGCGATGCCACGCAAGGCTCGCCCGGCAACGCCGCCATGTACAACGGCACGGCCGCGCTCGCCGTCACCACGCGCCTGCAGCAGTCCCAGGACACGCTCTTCGCGCTGGCCGGCGACACCGGAGGCAAGGCGCTGCTCGACTACAACGATCTCACGCGCGGCATCACGCAGGCCCAGCAAAGCGTCCAGAGCTACTACATCCTTGGCTACTACACCAGCAATGCCGCGCTCGACGGACGCTTTCGCCGGATCAAGATTACGGTCAACCCGCAGCTCGATGCCAAGCTCGATTTTCGCCAGGGCTACTACGCCGGCAAGGTCTTCGGGAAATTCACCGTCGCGGACAAGGAGCGGCAGCTCGAAGACGCGCTCATGCTGGGCGATCCCGTCACCGAGCTGACCATCGCTCTCGAGCTCAACTACTTCCAGATCAATCGCGCCGAGTACTTCATTCCGCTGGTCGTCAAGATCCCCGGCAGTGAGCTCGCACTTGCCAAGAAGGGCGGAGCGCAGCATACGCTCATCGACTTCCTGCTCGAGGTGAAGGACGATCTCGGCAACGGCCAGACCGTGCAAAACATGCGCGACAACGTCAATCTCAAGCTGACCGAGTCAACCGCTGCGGAGTTGTCGAAGTTGCCCATCGAATACGACACCGGGTTTACGCTGCTGCCGGGCAAATACAGTCTCAAGTTCCTGGCCCGCGACGATGAGACAGGGCGGATCGGAACGTTTCAGACTTCGTTCACGATTCCCAACCTAAACAAGGAGCTGGCGCGCGTACCCTTGAGCTCGGTGGTGCTGAGCGGGCAGCGCGTCGACCTGAAAGACGCAGTTTACAACGCCTCCAAGGAAAAGGAGCGGCTCAAAGAAGCAGCCGCGAACCCACTCGTCCAGAACGGGCAAAAGCTCATTCCAAGCGTGACCCGCGTCTTCTCGAAAAGCCGCGACCTGTTCGTCTATCTGCAGGCCTATGAACAGGGTCTGCCCGCGGTCGAGCCGTTGATCGCCTTTGTCAGCTTTTATCAGGGTCAAACCAAAGTCTTCGAGACGCAGCCCATGGAGGTCGCAAGCGCGATGACGAACACGCTCAAGACCATGCCGGTGCGGTTCAGCATCGGGCTGAGCGGTCTTCGGCCGGGCGAGTACGATTGCCAGATTACGGTGATTGACCCGACTGCGCAGAAAAGTTCCTTCTGGCAGGCTCCGATCACTTTAGTGCCTTAGTCAGGAGTTCTCGATCGCTTACGCGGCAGGAGCAATGCCCCTGTACTTCGGGATGGGCATGCGCGTCTCCGCAAAGACGGCGTCATGCGCGACGGAACAGGCAACGCCGGAGCGAAAACCGACGTGTACATCGGCTTCGATGCCATGCTCCCCGCGCACCGCCTCCACGAAGGAGCGGACGGAATCGAGGGTCGGATCGGTGGCGGGTCCTGTCTCGACGCGCTCGCCCGGGCCGCGGTAGGGCATCTCGCCCGCGGTCGAATAGGAGGCGCCGGTGACGATCCCGCGCTCGACGATGGTCTTGCTCACGGGCTTGTCCGCCGTGGGCTGGTTGGAGCGCTTCTTTTCGTAGAAGAACGTCGCGTCTTCAATGGTGATCTGCACGCTGCCTTCGGTGCCGTAGATCCAGAGCTGATTGCCGGCTTTCGCATTGTCGGTCAGCGAGGAGAACGTCAGCCGCCGGCCGCCGGAGTACTGGAAGACGCTCTGGACGTTGTCGCCCACGGTGCGGCCGTCGTGGTAGAGACAGATGCTGTTGGTACCGAGCACGCTCTCCGGCTGCTCGCCGAAGATCCAGTTGGCGATGTCGATATGGTGCGAGCCGAGCTCGGTCCCGAGGCCGCCGGACGTCTCGCGGTAGAGCCGCCAGTTGATGAGGTGCTCGAGTTTCCTGCCGGGATCGGGCGTCGGGACGGCACGGCGCCAGTCGCCGTTCCGGTTCCAGCAGGCTTCGACGTGGGTCGGCTTGCCGATGTCGCCGCGGCAGATACGCCGTACCGACTCCTTGACCCAGGGGGCATAGCGATACTCATGGCCGATCTGAAACAAAACTTTGGCGCGCAGGACTTCGTCGACGATCTTCTGGTTTTCGTCGACGGTGAAGCCGAGCGCCTTTTCGCCGAGAATCGGCCGTCCGCTGCGCGCGGCGGCGATGACGTGCTCGGCATGGCAGCTGATCGGGGAAGCAATCAGCACCGCATCCACGTCATGGCGCGCGAGCAGCTCCGCATAGCTTGCGGTGGCGGGAACCTCAGCGCCGGCCAGACGGTTGACCTGCGCATAGCGCGGCGGGTAGATGTCGCAGATGGCGCTGATGGAGACGCCGGGGACGCGCAAAAACTGGCGCATGTCCTCCTGGCCGCGGCTGCCGGCTCCGATGACGCCCAGGCGTACCGGCTTGACGGCCGGCGCAGCCGCGCGTGCAAGCGGCGAAGAGGCAAGCGCGGTGAGTGAAGCAGCTTCCAGAAAATCGCGACGGTTCATAGGCGGCCCTATCCTTGAATTAGAGCTTAATGCATCCGCTGTTTCATTGGCGCGCGACCTGGTGCGGGCCGCTGCAGGGTGCAATGCGCAAGGTCAATCGCCGTCCCCCAGCGAAAGACCGCGCAGGAGGCGTGTGCCGCGTCGCCAGAGACGAGAAGCGCGCGTGCCTGTGGCGCGTATCTCGCAAGCGTGCGCAGGCTCTGCTCCGGCGACTGCACAAAGAGAACGTTCGAGAGCGCATCGCTGGCGGTGGCGGATGGATCGGCGATGCTGACCTGGATGCGGCCTTCGACCGGACGCATCGCGCGTGGGTCCATGATGTGGCAGTACAGGTGGCCGTCCGCGACAAAGTTCTTCTGGCTGCAATCGGCGCTCGAAAGCGATTCATCCCGCAGCGTGATGGTAGAGAGCGTGGCGTGCGACGGCAGCGGCCCCGGCACGACGATGCGCCAACCGCTGCGGTGCGGCGGCGCGCCCAAAGCATACAGGGTGCTGCTGCCGGCCGAGAGCAGGGCAGCCGTGATCTGGTCGGCACGCAAGATGCGGACGGCGGCATCGACCGCAAAGCCTTTGCCGATGCCGCCCGGGTCAAGTTCCACGCCCGATGTGGCGAAGCGCACGGTGCGGTCTGCCGGGCTGAGCTCGACATTTTGCCAGCCGGTCTCGGCGCGGATGGAATCAATCTCGGCGGCCGGGGGGACATGGCCCTGATGGCGGTAGAATCCCCAAACCTTCATCAGGCGCCCGACGGTAAGGTCGAACGCGCCGTCACTGACTTGGCTCCAGTGCTGCGCCTGTTCTAGGAAGTCCATCATCTCCGCATCGGTCGTGACTGGGCCAGCGGCTGCGTTCCGGTTGATGCGTGAGAGCTCGCTCGAGTCGCGGTAGTTGGAGAGCAGCTGCTCGATCCGATCGATCTCCTCGAAGACCTCGCTCGACACTTCGGCCGCCCGAGCCGCGCGCTTGCTATAGAGGTAAAGGGTGAACGTGGTTGCCATCGCTGGATGACTGAACGTATAGAGCGTAGGCGCGCTTTGCTTTGCGCGCGCCGGCGGTGAGCAGAGCAGAAGAGCCATCCCCAGCACGCAGATCCAGCCTGGGATATGGGCTTTCGATCTTTGACAGCTGAACCTCACAGAAATAGGATGCAGTGCAATCGTATCCGCGACGGAGGCCTCCGGCTGTGCGCTGGTGGATAAACTTAGGACAGCGGCCCGTGGTTCGGCGGCATTTACGGCGGCACAGTATAAAAGGCGTATGACTTCGATCGGCAGAGTCGCCGCGATTGTTCGCTACCCGGTCAAGAGCATGGCCGGCGAGAACCTGAAACAAGCGAGCCTAATGGCGGACGGGTTGGAGCGGGACCGGCTGTATGCCTTCGAGAGCTCCGGCGCGCCGGCGGGCATGCTGCGGGTAACAGGACGGGAACGGCGGGAGCTGCTGCGATACCAGGCGCGGATAACGGCAGAGGGCGAGGTGGAGGTTCTGGCTCCATCGGGGCAGCAGTCGCCGGTCGATTCCGCCGATCTACTGAAGCTGCTGCAAAGCCGGACCGCGGCCGGAAGCGTGTTTTCGCTGACACGGGCGCAAACGCCGCAGACCGATGTCCGTCCGTTGTCGCTGATCTCGGTGCAGACGGTTGAGCGGCTTGCGGAGGAACTTGGACAGGCGCTCGATGCGCGGCGGTTCCGGGCGAACCTGCTGCTGAATCTACCCGGCGGAGCGTTCACCGAAGACGGGCTGGTGGGGAAGACTGTCCGGTTGGGAGAGACGGCGGTGATCGCGGTGCGGGAACGCGATCCTCGTTGCCGGTTTGTGACCTACGATCCTGACGCGCCGCACACAGAGGAGCCGCTGTTTGGGTTGATGAAGCTGCTCGAGCGCCGGCATCAGGGGCGGGCAGGGGTGTATGCGTCTGTGGTCTTGCCGGGAGTCGTGACGGTTGGGGATGCGGTCGGGGACTATGTTCTTGAATCCTAATGGGCTTAAGGCTGCGGTTTTAGCAATTTGGAGGGGTCGTTCGGAGGACAGAAGAGATAGCAAAAAGGGAGGTGAGGAGCAAAGGTTCGGCGAACCAGAGCGCAGGCGTAGAAAAGCGAGGAACAACGCCCGACGCACGACGCCCGACGCGCAGCGCCCGTCGCCGAGAATGGCTCCGGAGCTACTGATCGGTGCCGTGGAGTGCGCCGATGTGGCGTTTGACGATGAGGTCGGTTTGATGGGCGAAGGTCTTGAAGGCGTCCGAGCCGTCCATGGCCTCCTGGGCGAAGAGCTTTTGGTCTTTGGCGTGAATGGACTTCATATCTTCTATATAGGTGGCGTCGAAGCCGGGGCCTATGGCTGACTTGAGCTTGGCCAGGCGTGCGGTGAACTCCTGATTGAGCTGCGGGGCGATCTCGATGCCGGCCGAGGTCGAGATACGTTTCAATTCGTCTCCGACGAGAGTGTGATCGTGAACCTCGGCGATGGCCTGGTCTTTCACGTCGGGCATGGTCGCGTGCTGCACGGCAAACTTACTGGCCGCGACCTCGTAGGCGCCTCCCTGGGACACCTTGGCGACAAATACCTGGTCGGTTTCGGTGGCAGGCGCAGCCGCCAATAAGGGCAACGTAAAGATGAGCGAAGCGACGGCCAATATCATATTTCGAGTCATGAAGAGCTCTCCGGTCTAAGTTCTTTTGGATGCCGATGAGGGAGAGCCGATGGATTTTTCTTACTTGAGCGTGTTGCTATCACATTATCTGCAACCATTTTATCCCTTAAGCGTCTGAATAGGTGTGGGCGGCTTTGACGAGCTAAGCCCCGAAAATGAGCTTTGAGGAGAGCGGACTATGACCACGATGACCCGTTACGTGCCCTTTCGCTCGGCCCTGAACGATGTGGCCGTGCTTCAAAACCGGTTGAACTCGATCTTCAGTGACTTTGCGCGACCCATGGGAGAGACTCAGGAGTCGCTTGCCGCGGGAAACTTCGTTCCCGCAGTGGACATTTATGAGGATGAGCACAAACTGGTGTTGAAGCTGGAAGTGCCCGGAATCAAGCAGGAGGATATCGACGTTCGCCTGGAGAACCAGACGCTGACCGTCAAGGGCGAGCGCAAGTTCGAGGCAGAGGAAAAGGAAGAGAACTTTCACCGGATCGAGCGGCGCTTCGGAAGCTTTGTGCGGACCTTTACCCTGCCGCAGACGATCGACAACAACTCGGTGACGGCAAAATACGACGCCGGGGTGCTGAGCATTCAACTGGCAAAGCAGGAGGCAGCCAAACCGAAGCAGGTGAAGATCGAGGTTTCGGGTGGACAGGCTCCGAAGCAGGTTGAGGGAGCGGCGAAGTAAGAGTTGCAGGACGTGACTGTGCGGCGGAGGATCACGTGAGGTGGTCTTCCGCCTTTTTGTATTAAGCAAAAGCGGCCTGACGCCGGCCGGGCGCCACTTCGTGGGGTGCTGGACGCCTGCGGCGTGAGGACAAGATAGGGGATTGGATATGGCTATTCGTTGGGAGCGGTTGACGGTGAAGTCGCAGGAGGCGGTGCAGGCTGCGGGCGGGTTGGCGTCCGAGAACGGCAATCCGGAGGTGCAGCCGCTGCACTTGATGGCGGCGCTGCTCGAAGATAAAGAAGGCGTGGTGCTGCCGGTGCTCGAGCGCGTCGGGGTGCCGGTGCAGCAGATGTTGAGCGGAGTGAACGCGGCAATTGCGAAGCTGCCCAAGGTACAGGGTTCGAATGCGCAGCCCGGGATGAGCGGCGCGCTGCAGCGGGTGCTGGAGCAGGCGTTCAAAGAAGCGGAAAACTTCAAGGACGAGTACGTCTCGACCGAGCACCTGCTGCTGGCGCTGGCGGAGGAGAAGAACGGCGCGGTGCAGGGGGCGCTGAAAACGTTTGGGGCGACCCATAACGCGATCCTGAAGGCGCTGAGTGCGGTGCGTGGGTCGTCGCGGGTGACGGACCAGACGCCGGAGGGTAAGTTCCAAGCGCTCGAGAAGTATGCGAAGGACCTGACCGAGCTGGCGCGACGCGGCAAGCTGGACCCGGTGATTGGGCGCGATGAGGAGATTCGGCGGGTGGTGCAGGTGCTGAGCCGCCGGACGAAGAACAACCCGGTGCTGATCGGCGAGCCGGGCGTGGGCAAGACGGCGATTGTGGAGGGGCTGGCGCGGCGGGTGGTCTCGGGCGATGTGCCGGAGAGCCTGCGCGAGAAACGCGTGGTGGCGCTCGACCTGGCGAGCATGATTGCCGGGGCGAAGTTCCGCGGGGAGTTCGAGGAGCGGCTGAAGGCGGTGCTCAAGGAGATCGAGGAGTCGAACGGCGAGATCATCCTCTTCATCGACGAGCTGCATACGCTGGTGGGCGCGGGTGCGAGCGAAGGGGCGATGGATGCCTCGAACATGCTGAAGCCGGCCTTGGCGCGGGGCGGGCTGCGGGCGATTGGCGCGACGACGCTGAACGAGTACCGCAAGTACATCGAGAAGGACGCGGCGCTCGAGCGGCGGTTCCAGATTGTGTATGTGGGTGAGCCGAATGTGGAGGATACGGTGGCGATCCTGCGCGGGCTGAAGGAGCGCTACGAGGCGCACCACAAGATCCGGATCAAGGACTCGGCGATTGTGGCGGCGGCGACGTTGAGCCATCGGTACATCTCGGACCGGTTTCTGCCGGACAAGGCGATCGACCTGGTGGATGAGGCGGCGGCGGCGCTGGCGATCCAGATTGGGTCGGTGCCGGTCGAGATCGACGACCTGGAGCGGCGGGCGGTGTCGCTTGAGATTGAGCGGGCGGCGCTGAAGCGGGAGACGGATGCGGCATCTCGGGAGCGGATGGAAGAGGTCGAGCGCGAGCTGGCCGAGGTGCAGGAGACGGCGAGCGGGCTGCGGGCACGGTGGCAGACCGAGCGCGGGGCGATCGGCAAGATTGCGGAAGTAAAGGAGGCTTTGGAGTCGCTGCGGTTCCAGGCTGGGGAAGAGACGCGCAAGGGCAATCTGCAGCGGGCGGCGGAGCTGCAGTATGGGGAGATTCCTCGGTTGGAGCAGGAGCTAAAGGTTTTGACGGATGCTGCCGATGAGGTGAGTGGCACGGGCGCTGTTGCGGGGAGGATGTTGAAGGAGGAGGTGGACGAGGAGGATATCGCGAAGATTGTTTCGCGGTGGACGGGGATTCCCGTGGCGAAGATGCTTGAGGGCGAGATGCAGAAGCTCGTCACGATGGAGGCGCGTCTGCGGGACCGGGTGGTTGGTCAGGATGAGGCGTTGAGCGCGGTGGCGAATGCGATTCGCCGGTCGCGGGCTGGATTGAGCGATCCGAAGCGGCCGATTGGGAGTTTTATCTTCCTGGGGCCGACGGGGGTGGGCAAGACGGAGACGGCGCGGGCGCTGGCGGAGTTCCTGTTCGACGATGAGTCGGCCATGGTGCGGATCGACATGAGCGAGTACATGGAGAAGCATGCGGTGGCGCGGCTGATCGGGGCGCCCCCGGGATACATCGGGTACGACGAGGGCGGGCAGTTGACCGAGGCGGTGCGACGGCGGCCGTATGCCGTCGTGCTGTTCGATGAGATCGAGAAGGCGCATCCGGATGTGTTCAACGTGCTGCTGCAGGTGCTCGATGACGGGCGGCTGACGGACTCGAAGGGCCGGACGGTGGACTTCAAGAACACGGTGCTGATCATGACGTCGAACGTTGGGGCGCAGGCGCTTTCGACGGCGTGGGCCCAGGGTCCGGATGGGTTCGAGGAGGCGAAGGTGCGCGTGATGGAGAGCCTGCGGCAGCAGTTCCGGCCGGAGTTTCTGAATCGCGTGGACGACATCGTGGTCTTCCATCCGCTGGGCGAGGAGCAGTTGACGCACATTGTCGACCTGCGGCTGGCTGATCTGCAGACGATGCTGGCGGATCGCAAGATCACGCTCGAGCTCACCGAAGCGGCGCGGCATGCAATCTTTACGGCCGGGTACGACCGGGCGTATGGGGCTCGGCCGCTGAAGCGGGCGATTCAGCGCATGGTGCAGGATAAGTTGGCGGTGAAGATCCTGGATGGGACGGTGCTGCACGGGGATCGGGTGGTGGTGGACGCGGCGAAGGATGGTTTGTCCTTCGCCGTGGCGGAGCGGGTGGCGGCTTAAGGTCTACCCCCCTCCCCCCTTTTTTGCTAAAGTATTCAGTTTATAGAAGTTAGGTCTGGACTTCCGAGGCTCAAGTATGGACTGAAGAGCCCTTCTAACAGGAAACTCCCGGCGCGGTTCGCCGGGAGTTTCTGTCTACTTCTATTGTACCCATTGGGCGGGGGCGATCATGCCAAATTACTTTCACTGTAAGTGATCTGGAATGTGGTACTTGGAAAGCAAGCAGAAAGTTTTGCTCTTGACAAATTCTGGCGTGCCCTTCGCTCGCAGATTGAACCTACTCGCATTGCTCTTGAAGCGAGCGATTAAGGCGATGCTTGCTGAACAACTGGCGAGCAGGCGACTCATCACCGGAACATATCGGTTTAGGGAGCTGTTGATAAGCACGAATCAAGTTCAGGATGCGACTTTAGATTGATACATCCGCTTGCGAGATTCTCAGGACCTTGTTTCTAGCCAATGCGGCAAGGAGAACCAGGAGCAAAAGCGCGGTCGCGAGCGCGGCCTGGCGGAAGAGCAGGAACTGCGCGATGTGGGCCAGGCCGGGTTTGGTCGTAAGCCAACCGTAGGTCTCCCACGACGGCCCGATGCCCATGGCACAGGAGAATGCGAGTAGAAGCCAAGGGATGGGATTGCGCCAAGCAGAACGGAGGCGCAAGAGGAGCCATGGAAGCACGATCAGCAGCACGATTCCATCGTGGGCACGATGATAGGTGGCGAGGAGGCCGAAGGCAGACCATGCGCCTACCCGGAGCAAGAGTGTGCCGGGTTCTTTTCTAGAGATCGTGAGCGAAAGATAGACGAGGGTGCTGAAGAGGGCCAGAAGGAGGGTTGCGTTGGCCCACATCAAGGGTAAGCCGGAGAGCCAAAAACCCAGGAGCGAGGCGAGCGAGGTAATCTGCGCGGCCACGCCGATCAGCTCGCGGTTAGTGGGGGCCATCGATCCGCCGGCGATCTCTTCGTGCACGATGGCGCGGTAGGAGGCGATCTCCGGAGCAAGTTGATGATGGGCTGCCATCCAGAGGCCGAGCAGAAGCAGGGCGCCGAGGAAGACGCCAAGGGAAGCGAACGCCAGGCGGCGATCTGTTTTCCTGTGTGAGACCACCAAAGCGAGGATGACCCAAAACGCGAGGTGCGGTTTGAGGAGAAGCGCAAGAGCGAGGGCGACAGACGCGAAGCTGCTGAGCCTTGGCGAAATTTCTCTGAGCACGACGGCGGCGATCGCGAGAGAGCCGACGACGGCAGAGACGTTGGCCAACTCCAGGCTGAAACTGACCAAAGGCGAAGCGGCAAAGAGCGCGATCAACACCAGGCGCCAAACAAAGGTGAGCCCGAAGAGCCTGCCGGCGATTTGTGTGAGCAGGAAGGAGGCTAAAGCGAGGGCTACTCCGCTGATAGCGATCCAAACATAGACGGCGTGCACCATGGGAAACAGAGTAAGGGGCGCAAGAGCCGCCAAGGTAAACGGCGGATACACCGGGGCGTGGCCGTACCAACTCGTGGGGAGCACGACGTGATTATTATGAAAGACCGCGGCGATGTTGCGGAAAGTGTAGGGATCGATATGCTGGCGGAAGCATAGGGCAGAGGCGTACACGGTCTTGAGGTCGGAGGCGGAGGACTGCCATTCGCGGACCCGGAACCCTGCGAGAACGCTTGCGATGGCACCAGCGATGGCGAGGAAGGAGGCGATCAGCTCTAACCAACTGGAACGTTGGGAATGTTTTCGGTTTTGTTTGGGGGTTGCATCCAGATTTCCTATCGGGATCAGAGAGACGGTTGACATGGAAGGTAATGGCCTAGCGTTTCAGTGGATTTGCGTTATGGATCGGTGCGGTTGCTTTTGGGTGTGTCGAACGGAGGGCTCTGACATGGGAGAGCTGGAAGGGGTGGAAGGGCGGGATGAAGGCCAGCGGCAGGCGGCATTGGGGGAGTGAGACGATCAATGCCTAGGTTGCGTTGTGTTTGCGGGTTTCTCCAGAGCGTAAGCCGCTTGAGCACGGCCGCTCGAGAAATGGCTCTACTTGGGGTATGGGTGCCCAGATGTGTGGTGGTGTGCCGAGAGCGGCTGTTCTTGCGGGATTTGCCGGCAACGCTGACGCGGGATGAGGTGCAAGAGCGGGAGTGGAGGCGATGATCGACGACTGCGATCAGGCGGCGAAGGTGGGGCTGGAGGTGGAATTGCGGGGGCCGGCGGAAGCCGTTGAAGGGTGATGAGGACCAATCGGCGCTGGTGAAGGCGGGGCTGCGATCACTCCTTCGCGGGGGCAGAAGTGGAGGTGGAGGGCCAGGGGGCGAGGCCGTCGGGGGACCAGGCGGCGATGACAGCCTGGGCGAGGTGCGCGATGGTGGCTTCGCCCTCCTGATCGTGGCCCCAGGAGTGGTCGCGGTTGTTGAAGGTGAAGCAGGAGAGCAGGATGAGGCCGTTTTTGGTGGAGATGGCGGCGACGTCGTTGCGGACGGCGTCGAGCGAGCCGGTCTTGTTGGCGATGGACGTGGGGGTGGCTCCGGGGAGTGCGTCGAGCATGCGGGGGATGGCGGCGCGGTAGAACTGCGTTTGCAGCATGTGGAGGGCGACGGTGCAGAGGGCGGGGTCGCCGGGCTGGGCGGGGAGCTGGGGGGTGGCGAGCTGGCAGGTGGCGATGCGGGCGAGGAGCTGGGTCATCTCGCGGGCGGTGGTCTTGCCGAGGCCGAAGCGCTTCTGGTCGGCGGGCAGGGTGACGCCGGGAGGCACGGGCTGGAAGACTTTTTTGTAGAGGTACGTGTTTGGCAGGCCGAGGGCGGCGGAGCGGGCGTTGACCTGGTCGATGCCGACGTGGTCCATGGCTAGGTTGGCGGCGGTGTTGTCGCTGACAACGATCATCATGGTGAGGATGTCTTTGAAGGTAAGGGTGACGGGGGTGTCGAAGAAGAGCAGGAGGCCGGAGCCGGGGACGAGGTCGGCGGCGGTGAGGGTGATCTTGTCGTCGAGGTGGAGCTTGCCGGCGCGGATCTGCTCGAGGGCTTCGTAGAGAATGGCGAGCTTGATGACGGAGGCGGTCTGGACGACGGTATCGGGGGCGAGCGCGACGGTCTGGTGGGTGGTGAGGTTTTCGGCGAAGAGGGTGACGTCGCCGTGGTGGAGTGCGGCGATGGATTGGAGTTGGCGGGTGAGGGTGTCGGGCTGCGCTGCGAGGGGAACGGCGAGGAGGGTGGTTGAGAGCAGGATCCACAGGAGCAGGCGCATGGATGCATTGTAGCGGTGTGGCTTCCGCGGCGATGGTTGAGAGAAACCCAGGGCTCAGAAGCGAGACTTGGGACACACGGAGTAGTGGATCTCCTGAGAGACCCTTTCCCCATTCCTCGCGGAGAGCTGGCCTAGGATGCAGAGGCGAGCAGCAGGGCCGTTGCGGGGAAGAAGGCTGGGTCCGTACATGGAGGGGTGAGAGAGGCGGAAAACGAACTGCCGTTGACGGTGGTCAGGATTGTGGTTTGCGGGCGAGGGCGATGCGGGGGATGCCTTGGAGGTCGGGGAGGAACTCGACGGAGTGCCAGGGCATGAGGAGCGCGGCGAGGGCGTCGCGCTGGCCGAAGCCGAACTCTAGGGCGAGGAGGCCTGCGGGCTTGAGCCGAGCGTGGGCCTGAGGGAGGAGGCGGGCGTAGAGTTCGAGGCCGGTGGGGCCGGCGAAGAGCGCTTGCGGAGGCTCGTGCTCGCGGACCTGGGGGTGCAGCGTGGGGGCGTCGGCGTCGGGAATGTAGGGTGGGTTCGAGACGATGGCGTCGAAGGGCGGCCCGGCTTCTATGTGCTGCAGGAGGTCGGATTCGCGGAAGTGAATGCGGTCTGCCAGGTGGTGCGGGGCGGCGTTTTCGCGGGCCAAGGCCAGGGCTTCGGGAGAGAGATCGAGCGCGGTAACCGATGCGTGCGGGAGGGCGTGGGCGAGGGCGATCGCGATGGCTCCAGAGCCGGTGCCGACGTCGGCGATGCGGAGGAAAGTGTCCGGCGGAAGACGGGCGAGGACGGCTTCGACGAGGAGTTCGGTTTCAGGGCGGGGGATGAGGACGGCGGGAGAGACGCGGAGAGTAAGGCCGAAAAACTCCTGGGTGCCGAGGATGTACTGGATGGGTTCGAAGCGGAGGCGGCGCTCAAGCAGGCGCTGGTATGCGGCTTGCTGTTCGCGGTCGAGGAGGCGCTCGGGGTGGGCGAGGAGGCCGGCGCGGGTGGCGGTGAGGGTGTGGAGGAGCAGCAGGACGGCGTCGGCGAGGGCCGTGGGCCGGAGGTCGGGATGGGCGGAGAGCTGGCCGGTGGCGCGGGTGAGGGCTTCGCGGACGGTGATCATGATTAGTGCTGTTCGAGGACGATCTGGTTGCCGTCAAGGTCCTCGAAGACCAAAGCTTCGTTGAACTTCTGGACCTTGATGTGCTGGTGGTTGAGGTGGCGGGTGGCGCGGCTGAGATTGTTGGTTTGGAGCGTGATGCGGGCGTGGGCGCCGAGCGCGGGGGAGGTAATTTCGATCTCTTCGCCGGAGTTGCCGGGGAGGTGCATGACGTTCTGCCGGCCGGGGAGCGGCTTGAAGGAAAGGTCGTTGAGGTAGAAGTCTTTGGCGGTTTCGGGGTCGACCATGGCGAGGGCGACGCCAAGGAGCCGGTCGGCGATGCGGTCCGAGCCGAGGTGCTGGCCGAGGTCGTTGGTGGAGAGCGAGTCCGGCAGGTACTGGGTGTACTCGATGGTCTGCGGGAGGGCCTTGCCGTCGCGGCGGATGGGCTGGAGCGGGCCGGGAAGGGTGAAGAGCAGGTTGCCGGCAGGGTCTTTGTGGATGTCGGTGGGCTTGAGACCGTGGGCGAGGTAGTCGTCGTGGACGGCTTGGAGGTCGTCGCCTTCGAAGCAGAGACGGAGGAAGGCGGGGGTGGGGTCTTTGGGGGAGACGGGGTAGAGCTCGAGAAACTGATGGTCGTTGATTTTAAGGAAGGACTCGTAGGGGACGCCGTCGCGCTTGAGGTCAAAGGCCTGCTCGAAGCCGAGGCTCTCGTAGAAGGCGCGCGAGGCGGCGAGGTCCTGGACGCGGACGGAGACGTGGGCGATGCCGGCGAGGGGCGGGGTGGAGGACTGGGCGGTGAGCGGATTCAGGGAGGCAAGCGAGCCGAAGGCAGCCGCGAAGCGAAGCATACGGATGAGCTTCATCGGACGATCATAGCTCTATGCAAGCAGGACAGCTCCAGATTACGGCCATGCGACGGGACGGTGATTTGCCTGCGCAATGAGCTTCGGCGCAACTCTGACCTTCTCCGGTTCAACGAACACAGTTGCACCTAGTGCAGATGGAAAGCTCCTCGCAGGAGGCGGACAAAGCTTGACTACCAGCGCGGCGGAGATTCAGCACAATAGCGTATCTGAGCTTAGGCGGCGACCGGTTCGCCTTTCATCTTTTCGGCGATGTCGTGGGCGATGAGGGCGTCGATGGTGGGTTGCAGCTGGCCTTCCATAACCATGGCGAGGTTGTGGCTGGTGAAGCCGATGCGGTGGTCGGTCATGCGGTTTTGGGGGAAGTTGTAGGTGCGGATCTTTTCGGAGCGGTCGCCGGAGCCGATCTGCTGCTTGCGGTCCTTGGCCTGGAGCTGGTGGAGGCGCTCTTCCTCGACCTCATAGAGGCGGGAGCGGAGGACGCGCATGGCCTTCTCGCGGTTCTTGATCTGCGATTTTTCATCCTGGCAGCTGACGACGGTATTGGTGGGCAGGTGGGTGATGCGGATGGCGGAGTAGGTGGTGTTGACGGATTGACCTCCGGGGCCGGAGGAGCAGAAGGTGTCGATGCGGAGGTCCTTGGCTTCGATCTTGATGTCGACCTCTTCGGCCTCGGGGAGGACGGCGACGGTGATGGCGGAGGTGTGGACGCGACCTTGCGTTTCTGTGGCGGGGACGCGCTGGACGCGGTGGACGCCGGACTCGTACTTCATCTGGGAGTAGACCTTGTCCCCCTCGAAGATGGCGGTGACTTCCTTGAGGCCGTTGCCGATGCCGGTTTCAGACTCGGAGAGGATCTGGACCTTCCACTTGTGCTGCTCGGCGAAGCGGAGATAGAGGCGGAACATCTCGGCGACGAAGAGAGCGGCTTCATCGCCGCCGGTGCCGGCGCGGAGCTCGATGACGATGTTCTTTTCGTCGTTGGGGTCGCGGGGCAGGAGCATGACCTTGAGGGCGTCTTCGATGGGTTCGAGCTGGGGCTCGAGAATGGCTAGCTCGTCCTGGGCCATGGACTGGAGGTCTGGGTCGGGCTCAGAGAGCATGGCCTTGGCTTCGGCGATGCCGTCGGCGATCTTGCGGTACTGGCGATATTTCTCGACGACCGGCTCCATGTCGCGGTGCTCCTTGGCGATGGCCTGGAAGCGCTTCTGGTCGTTGACCAGGGTGGGGTCGGACATGTCGCGCGAGAGGGAGTCGTAGCGGGCGTTCATTTGGGCCAGGCGGTCGAACATATAGAGAAATCCTCACAGCAAGGTGTTTTGGTTTTTTAGATCGGGGAGGGGCGGCAGGTTGGGCGCAGCTAGGCAAAGTCGTGACGGGGGGGCGTCAGGTGGGAGGAGTTCACCGGGTTTGCGAAGGTCGTCATGCAGCTGATTGGATGTTACTCCGGACGCGTGGGGTGCGGAAGGCATCTTTCAGGGGAGTACGAGGTGTGTTCGATGGCGATGTACCGGGCGGTGGCGGAGTTGGCGGAGGAGATGGCGGGGACGGCGAGCCGGCTGGGGAAGCGGGATCGGATTGCGGCGGCAATCTTGCGGGTGCGGGAAGACGTGGACGCCATCTCAGGCGAGGTGCTGCCTGGGACTGAGCACCCGGAGATGGTGCGGGTGTTTGATGAGAGCACCCCACCCTTTCCGATGGAGCCGGAAAGGATGGGGCACCCGAGTTCTGAGGTTGGTTTGTTTTGTTCGTACCTGGCGGGGCTGCCGTTTGCGGAGGCGGATCCGCGGAAGCTGAATGCGGGTGGGGCGCTGCTGACCAAGGCAGTGCTGGCGGTGAGCGGGGCGACGGAGACGGAGTTGGGGGCGGCGTATCGGCGGCATGGGGATCTGGGGGCGGCGGCGTTCGATTTGTTGGCACGGGATTCTTCGGCTAGGGAAGGAGAGCACCCCACCCTTCGCGATGAGACCGCGAAGGGTGGGGCACCCGCGCTGGGGGGCGGGTTGACGTTGGGGGAGGTTGCGGAGGCGTTTGCGGGGATGGCTTCAGCGCGGACGACGGCGGTGCGGGCGGGGCTGGTGGAGGGCTTGCTGCGGCGGGCGGCGCCGGTGGAGGCAAAGTACCTGCTGAAGCTGATGCTGGGGGACATGCGGATTGGGGTGAAGCAGAGTTTGGTGGAGGAGGCGATTGCGGTGGCGGCCACGGCGGACGTGGCGGCGGTGCGGCATGCGGTGATGCTGGAGGCGGATTTGGGGCGGGCGGCGGAACGGGCGTTCGCGGGGACACTGGGCGAGGCGAAGATGACGCTGTTTCATCCGCTGGGCTTTATGCTGGCGAGCCCGGTCGAGACGCCGGAGGAGGCGATCGAGCGGTTTACGGCCAAGCCGGTGAAGGTGGTGCCGGCGAAGGCACCAAAAAAGGAGCGCAAAGGTCGGGGAGGCAAGACGCAAAGGACGCAGAGGGAGGCTGCGGATGAGGCCATGGCAGAGGCGATGGGGAACGATGTGGAGGCGGCGATACTTGGGCCGGAGACGGGGGAAGGCGGCGCGGATGAGCTGCTGGCGGCTGCGGCCGAGGCGGGCGCGGAACCTGTGGGAGTGCAGGCGTTTCTGGAGGACAAGTACGACGGGATGCGGGCGCAGGTGCACTGCGGGGCCAACGCGCAGCCGGGGCGAGTCGCGATCTACTCGCGCAACCGGGAGGACATTACGGAGAGCTTTCCGGAGCTGGTGGAGGCGTTCTCGCGGGCCGAGGGGCTGGGATCGGGCGTGATCTTCGATGGGGAGATTCTTGGATGGGACTTTGCGGCGGGTGAGCTCAATACGGGGCAGGCGCTGCCGTTTGCGGTGCTGGGCCAGCGGATCGGGCGCAAGCGGGTGGGCAATGACATTCGCAGGCAGGTGCCGGTGGTGTTTATGGCGTTCGACCTGATGTTTGCCGAGGGTGAGCTGTTGCTGCCGCTGCCGCTGCGGGAGAGGCGGAACCGGCTGGAGGCGGTGGTGGAAGCGCTGGTGGACCGGGTGCGGTCGCCGCTGGAGTTGAGTGAGGGTGCGGTGCGCAAAGGGGCGGCGCAGGCGGTGATGTTTGGGGGGGAGGATGAGGAGGAGGAGCGTGTGGCGCGGCTGATGATCTCGCCGTCGCGGCTGGTGGAGAGCGCGGAGGAGATCGACCGGGCGTATGCGGACGCGCGGGCGCGGGCGAATGAGGGCGTGATGCTGAAGGCGGCGGCCTCGGTGTATCAGCCGGGAAGGCGGGGGCTCGCGTGGGTGAAGCTGAAGCGGGAGCTGGCGACGCTCGACGTGGTGATTACCGGGGCGGAATACGGGAGCGGGCGCAAGGCTCCGTTTCTGAGCGACTATACCTTTGCGGTGCGCGGGGCTGAAGGCGAGTTATTGAACGTGGGTAAGGCGTATAGCGGGGTGACGGATGCGGAGATCGTGGAGCTGACGGAGTTTCTGAAGGCGCACACGCTTGAGGATCGCGGGCATTTTCGGACGGTGGAGCCGCTGGTGGTGCTGGAGGTGGCGTTCAACAACATCATGCGCAGCGACCGGCATGCGAGTGGATTCGCGCTGCGGTTTCCGCGGATTCTGCGGATCCGGACGGATAAGCCGCTGGCGGAGATCGATACGGTGGAGCGGGTGGAGGAGGTGTACCAGAGCCAGGTGGATAAGCCGGTGGAGGGGTGATCGTGGTTCTCGGTATAGATGTGTTTACGTGCCAAGGCGAGATTTATGTTGACGATTGTGCGGAGAACGCATGAAATAGGGGTAGCTCTGGACGACTGGTTGCGCCCAGAGCCGGTTGTTAGAAGTGCTCAAGTAAAAGCAGCAAAGCGAATAGCTTGATCAAGAGGAACAGGGCAACTTCGCCCGGCAGTTCAAGATCCAGCGTCTTCCATTTGACCTTGATCGGTCTCATGGCTTCTCACCTCCTTTACAGAGGAATCGCCTCGGGGTTGCAGCCCCGAGGCATTCGCTTTTCAGGGCGAATCTTGTCTCATCGGCGGCGGACCCTGTGCGAACCAGTACTCTGCAAAGGCTCGGATAGTGTGTCAGCGATCATGAGGAGCGGCTATCCCACGGAGGTGTCGCCTGCGAGATCGCCTTAAAGGTGAGAAAGGTGTTGACGATGGGGCTGGGCAAGTATGAAATAGGGGAGTAAGCGACTCTGGACGCTACTGGAACGTCCAGAGCCGGTTGTGATCTAGAACCGAAGCAAGTGCGTCAGTTCAAGCAGACTGATCAGAAGGAAGAGAGTTACTTCTCCCGGCACTTCGAGATCAAGCGTCCGCCATTTGACCTTGATGGGTCTCATGGGTTCATCACCTCCTTTGCAGAGAAAATCGCCTCGGGGCCACTAACCCCGAGGCATTCGCTTTTTTAGGGCGAATCTTGTCTCTTCGGCGGCGGACCCTGTGCGACCAGTACTCTGCAAAGGCTCAGATAGTGTGGCACGGGCGGTTGCAGGCGGCTATCCCACGGATGTACAGTAAGCGAGGCATGGCGATTTACTTCAGCCCGTCGTTTACGATCCGCTATTGGCGCGGCTTTCCGCGTCGAGAAGCGGCCCGGGCGTCGTAGAGGTCTTCTGAGGATCAGCAGAAAAGTCCAGACTCAGACGATCGATCGCAACGAACCAGACGAGCCGCTACCCTGAATGGGAGCGGCTTTTGTGCTTTGGAAGCTTGAGTTGAGGAGTGCGGCATGGCGACGTTGGCGAACCCGATGGAGATTGTGGCAGAGGTGAAGGGGCGCTTTGGCGCGTACGGCGGTCGGTATGTGCCGGAGACGCTGATGGCGGCGCTTGAGGAGCTCGAAGAGGCGTATGCGGTTGCGGATGCGGACCCGGCGTTCCATGCGGAACTGGACGGGCTGTTACATCACTATTGCGGGCGGCCGACGGCGCTCTACTTTGCAAAGCGGATGACCGAGCAGCTGGGCGGAGCGCAGATCTGGCTGAAGCGCGAAGACCTGCTGCACACGGGCGCGCACAAGATCAATAACGCGCTTGGGCAAGGTCTGCTCGCGCGGCGGATGGGCAAGCAGCGCATCATTGCAGAGACGGGCGCGGGCCAGCATGGGGTGGCGACGGCGACGGTGTGTGCGCTGCTGGGGCTCGAATGCGTGATTTACATGGGCGAGGAGGACATGCGCCGGCAGGAGCTGAACGTCTACCGCATGCGCCTGCTGGGGGCGGAGGTGCGCGGGGTGAACGCGGGTTCGGCGACGCTCAAAGATGCGATCAACGAGGCGATGCGCGACTGGGTGACGAATGTGCGGACGACGTATTACATCCTGGGTTCGGCGTTGGGGGCGCATCCGTACCCGACCATGGTGCGGAACTTTCATCGGGTGATTGGGCGTGAGGCGCGGGAGCAGATGCTGGAGCAGGCGGGCAGGCTGCCGGATGTGATTGTGGCGTGCGTGGGAGGCGGGTCGAATGCGATTGGCGCGTTCTATGAGTTCCTTCCGGATGCTTCGGTGCGGTTGATTGGCGTCGAGGCCGGTGGGCGCGGACCGGGGCTGGGCGAGCATGCGGCGCGGTTTCAGAAGGTGGGCGGTGGCGTGCCGGGCGTGCTGCAGGGGACGTACTCGTATGTGCTGCAGGATGATGCGGGGCAGGTGAGTGGGACGCACTCGGTGAGCGCGGGCCTGGATTACGCGAGTGTGGGGCCGGAGCATGCGATGCTGCATGACTCGGGGCGGGCGGAGTATGTGTCGTGCTCGGATGATGCGGCGTTGAAGGCGACGGTGGCGTTGTCGCGCACGGAGGGGATTGTGCCGGCGCTTGAGACGGCGCATGCGGTGGCGGAGGCGATGCGGATTGCACCGGGGATGGGTAAGGAGAAGATTGTCTTGATTAATCTTTCGGGGCGCGGGGACAAGGATATGGGCATCCTGGCGCGGGAGCTGGAGCTGGGTGGGGCACCGGCGGAGAACAAAGGCACGTCCGCGCCGAAGGAGAGCCTCTAGTGCCGATTGAGTTCAGGCGCAGGCCGGGCCTGGTGGCGTATTTGACCGCGGGGGATCCGGACCTGGCGACGACGCGGGAGATTGCACTGGCGGCGATCGACAACGGCGCGGATGTGATTGAGCTGGGAGTGCCATTCAGCGATCCGCTGGCGGATGGACCGGTGATCCAGCGGGCGAGTGAGCGGGCGGTGGCGCGGGGGACGCGGCTGACGGATGTCCTGGCGCTGGCGAAGGAGTTGCGTGTGGCTCGGCCAGCGTGTGGGCTGGTGATCTTCAGCTATTTGAACCCGGTGGTGCGGATGGGGCTCAAGACATTTTGCGCGGCGGCGAAAGATGCGGGTGCCGATGGTGTGCTGCTGACGGACATGATTGTCGAAGAGGCGGCGGAGTACCTGGCGGCCATGGAGGCGAATGAGCTGGCGCCGATCTTTCTGGCTGCGCCTACGAGTCTGGAGAAGCGGTTGCGAGCAATTGGGGAGGCTTCGAAGGGGTTTGTGTATGCGATTTCGCGCGTCGGCATTACAGGGACACAGGATACGATTGCCGGGGATGCGAAGGAGCTCGTGGCGCGGCTGCGGGCCGTGACGGACCTGCCGGTGGCGGTAGGGTTTGGGATTTCAAATGCGGAGCATGTGCGGGCGGTGGGAGAGTTTGCGGATGCGGCGGTTGTGGGCAGCGCGCTGGTGGCGCTGATCGAAAAGGCGGAGCCGGCGGAGGCGCCGCGGGTGGTGGGCGCGTTCATTCAAGGTTTGCGAGCAGGGACAGCATGAGCATGAGGAGCTTCAGACGATGGACATAGAAGACTGGCGGAAGCAGATTGATGACATGGATGAGCAGATTGTGGAGCTCATCAGTAAACGTGCGAATGCGGCCAAGCAGATCGGTCTGCTGAAGCGGGAGACCACGCTGCCGGTGTATGAGCCGCAGCGGGAGCGCGATGTGTTCGAGCATGTGAAGCGCATCAATCCGGGGCCGCTCTCGAACGCGGAGATGATGGATGTGTATGAGCGGCTGATCGACGTGATGCGGACGCTGCAGCGGCGAGATATGTGACAGAAGCGGTTCGCGGCAGGGAAATATGTAACCGGGATTGAACTTATTCCAGAACTCGAACGACGGACGGGAAGACGAGCGTGGCGATGATCGTAGTGATGCAGGGCAGTTCGACGGCAGAGGACGTGCAGCTGGTGATTGAGCGGATGGTGGAGCTCGGGTTCAATGTGCATCGGACGACAGGGGTCGACCAGGTGATTCTAGCCGGGGTAGGCACGCCGAGTCACTTCGATGTGGCGGAGTTCAGTGTGCTGCCGGGCGTGTTTGAGGCGTACCGGATCTCGTCGCCCTACAAGCTGGCGGGGCGGAGTTTTCGTCCGGAGGGAACCAAAATCACGTTTCCGAACGGCGTAGAGGTGGGCGGCGAGCAGGTGACGATGATGGCGGGGCCGTGCTCGGTGGAGAGCCGGGAGCAGATTCTGACGAGCGCGAAGCTGGCGGCGAAAGCCGGGTGCCAGTTCCTGCGTGGAGGCGCATTTAAGCCGCGCAGCTCGCCGTACAGCTTCCAGGGCATGGGGCTCGAGGGGCTGAAGCTGCTGCGGGAGGTGACGGATGAGACGGGTCTGCTGGTGATCACGGAGGTGATGGAGATCTCGCAGATCGAGCTGATGCTGCCGTATATCGACTGCTTCCAGGTGGGCGCGCGCAACATGCAGAACTTCAACCTGCTGCGGGAGCTGGGCCATGTGCGCAAGCCGGTGCTGATGAAGCGTGGGATCGCGGCGACGATCGAGGAGGTACTGCTTTCGGCGGAGTACATTCTGTCGGGCGGCAACTATGACCTGATGTTGTGCGAGCGCGGCATTCGGACCTTTGAGACGTATACGCGCAATACCTATGACGTGTCGGCGATTCCGGTGCTGAAGAAGCTGACCCATCTGCCGGTGTTTGGCGATCCGTCGCATGGGGTGGGCAAGCGGGAGTTTGTGCCGCCGCTGGCGCTGGCGAGCGTGGCTGCGGGTGCGGATGGATTGCTGCTTGAGATGCACCCGAATCCGGAGAAGGCGATGAGCGATGGCGCGCAGAGTCTGTATCCGGAGCAGCTGGAGAAGCTGGTGGCGCAGTTGCGGATGTTGGCTCCGGTGGTGGGGCGGACGGTGGCGTAATAAGCCTTGGTTATAGCTGCGGCGAACAGTAAAATAGTGGAGGGGTGACTATGTCCGCAATCTCTGCAGAGGAAATGAGACGCCGTCGTCAATCGATGGAGAGTGTCCTCGGGACGCATGCCATGGAGGGTTTGCTTCCGGATGCACCGACGCTCGAGATCATGCGTCGTTACGAGACCGGGGAATATACGCTGGACGAGTTTTCTGCGGCGATGGACGCGCACGCCTACGCTCTGGTCGCTGAGCGGCAAACACTTGCCGGTGCAGCTTAGACCCGGTGCGTTCTGGCGTTGAGCAGGATCCGCACTCGCAAGGCGGAAATGCGTGTCCACGTAACTCTCTCGGGATTTCCGATTATGCCGAGTTACAGCCGCTTGAAACGGTCTTCACGATCAAGCGCACCGAACAGCTCGCCAGGCTGGGCATGACCGGTACGTACGACGTGCCACATCTGCGCAGCATCCATCGATATCTGTTTCAGGACGTATTTCCGTGGGCGGGTGAGTTCCGGGTCGTTAACATCTCTAAGGGCAATTCTATGTTTGGCCCCGCGCTGCATATTGGCGGCGCACTTGCGGATGCGCTGGACAAATTGAGTCGCGAGGATTTTCTGCGCAGCTTACCTGCTCAGGCGTTTGCGGCGCGAGCTGCGTTTTACCTGGGCGAGATCAATGCGATCCATCCCTTTCGAGAAGGCAATGGGCGGACGCAGCGGGAGTTTCTTCGGCAGCTTGCGCTCCAGGCCGGGCATCCGCTTTCCTGGGCGGGCTTTACGCAGCAGGAGATGGTGGATGCTTCGATCCTGAGCCATACGAAGGGCGACAACGCGGGGTTGGCCTCGATCGTGGAAGCGGCGCTGCTCTCGACGCGTGGGCTGACGCTTTGATGCGGCGCGTGGTGATTGTTGGGACGGGCTTGATTGGCGCGTCGGTGGGGTTGGCGCTGCGGCGCGCGGAATTTGCGGGGAAGATCACGGGCATCGACCAGAGCGCGGACGAGGGTGCGGCGGCGGTGCGGATGGGCGCGGTCGACTATGCCGTGGTGAGCGACTACGAGGCTGTCGCGGCGTGTGTGGAGGCGGATGTGATTGTGCTGGCGGTGCCGGTGCTTGGGATTCTGGACTGGATGCGGCGGCTCTCGTCGGTGCTGGGGCCGGGGCAGCTGGTGACCGATGCGGGTAGCACCAAGCTGGCGATTGCCGAGTTTGCCGGGCCGCTGTTTGGCGGTGCCGGACAGGCGCGGTTTTTGCCCGGGCACCCGATGGCGGGCAAGGAGTCCGGCGGCGCGAAGCGTGCGGAGGGAACGCTGTTCCATGGGGCAATGTGGCTGTTTACGCCGACGCAGGAGACGGGCGAGCTGGAGCGCGTGTGGCGGGGGTGGGTGGAGCGGTTCGGCGCGCGCGCGATGGATCTCGACCCGGCGCGGCATGACCGAATCTGCGCCTCGGTGAGTCATCTGCCGCAGATGCTTTCAACCGCGTTGAGCGCTATGTTTGCCGACGAGTTTGCGGAGGCTCCGGAGCTGGCCAGTGATTTTGAGGCGATCGGCGGGCGGGCGTTCCGGGAGATGACGCGGCTGGGGGCGAGTCCGTACAGCATGTGGCGGGATGTGGCGTTTACCAATACGGAGCCGCTGGCCGCGGCGCTGCTGGCGCTCGAGCTGCGGCTGGCGCATCTGCGCGAGAACCTGAAGACTCCGGAGCTGCGGGAAGAGTTTCGGAAGGCGAATGCGTTTCGGAGTAAGGGATAACGGTGCAGATCCCACTCAGCGATGAGGCTGCGATGGGGCACGCGGGCAAACCAGCGACGGCAAAGGCCAATAGGGAATTCTGGCTGCGCCAGAATGACGACCGGGTGCGGTGGTGGCGTCCAGGTGCGGCGGGTGACGTTTAGGGGTGGAGCGGCGGTGTTTGGGCGCGGAGCCAGGCGAGCAGGCCGGCGGGATCGTCGGTGATGATGGCGTCGACATGGGCGTCTGTCATCTTCTTCCAATCCGCGGGAGTGTTGACGGTATAGGGCGCGACCTGCACACCGAGAGCGTGAGCGATCTGGACTTCGGCGGGGGTGATGAGGCTTTGATCGGGGCTGAGGATCTCGGCTCCGGTGATCTTCGCGATGTGGGCGAAGCTCTTGTCAGGATCGGTGATGCCCATCATGCCGTCATAGCGCGCGGCGCCGAAGAGCGCGGAAAGGCGGATGGAGGGATCGAGCGCGCGCATGGCGTGCAGGGTGCGGAAGTCGAAGCTCTGCAGGATGACGCGGGACTGGAGGTGGCGGCGGGCGACGGCGTCGTCGATCATCTTGACGAAGACCTCAGGCGAGGGTGTGAAGCCGGGGTGATTGGGGAAGATTTTGGTTTCGACGTTGAATTGGAAGGTGCCTTGAGGGGCGAGGTCGAGGACTTCGTCGAAGGTGGGAATGGTGGTGTGCGGGACGGCCTGCTGGTGCGGAAAGGCGGCGAGTGGATGCAGGCCGCAATCGTACTGTTTGAGCTGGGCGAGGGTGAGGGAGCGGATGGTGGTTCCAGGCGGCAGCGGCGGGCCGTCGCAGTGACGCTCGTTCAGCAGAGCCGCAGCCATGCGCGGATCGTCGGAAGCGGGCTGGGTGAGGTAGGGTGAATGCGAGACGACGAGGACGTTGTCCTTGGTGACGGCGAGGTCGAGCTCAAGGACATCGGCGCCGGCGGAGATGCCGTACTGGAAAGAAGGCAAGGAGTTTTCGGGGCGCATGGCGCGGCCGCCGCGGTGAGCGTGAACGAGGATCGTGTGGGGCATGGCTGGGGTAGTCTGGGCGCGGCTGGGGAGAGCAGCGAGAAGCAAGGCAAGCGCAAGGGTCCGCATGAGGAAAGCTTGAGGCTTGCCGGTTAACCCAAGGTTAAGCGTCTCAATGCGCGACCAGTTCTTCAGGGGCAGGCTTGGCGGCTTTGGTGGGCAGCCGCATGAGAAAAGGAAGCGGCGTGAGGCAGAGAATCGCCGCGGCGAGAACGAAGAAGGCGTTTTGATAGGCCAGCATGGAGGCTTGCCGCTGGAGCTGGGCGTAGGCGTACCCGGCGGCCATCTGCATGGACTGCGCGGCGCTCATGCCTTCGTTGCGGAAGATGCGCGCGATGGCGGTGAGATAGCCGGTGTACTGGATAGAACCGGAAACAGTGTTCATGGCCAGCTGCTGCTGGTGGGTTTGCGAGGTGCGGGCGAGAAAGGTGGTCAGCAGAGCGGTTCCGGCCGAACCGCCGAGATTGCGCGCGAAGTTGGAGAGGCTGGAGATCTGGTTGGACTTCGAGCGCGGTACGCCGACGTAGTTGAGGGTCGAGATGGGGATGAAGACGAACGGCAGGCCGATCACCTGGAGCATCCGCCATAGCGTGACCGTGCCGAAGGCGCTATCGAGCGAGAGGCGAGTGAGATTGTAAAGCCCGGCGGCGGTGGCAATATAGCCGAGCGAAACCATGAGGCGCGGATCCATTTTGCCCAGCGTACGGGCGGCGAGCGCCATCATCAGGACGAGCACAAAACCCGCGGGAGAGAGCACCATGCCGGCGCGTTCGGCGGTGTAGCCGAGCAGGGTCTGCAGGTACTGGGGAATGAGAACGGTGGAACCGAAGAGGACCATGCCCAGGATGAGCTGGAGGAAGACGGCGGTGCCGAAGTTGCGGTTTTGGAGCAGTCTGAGGTCGACGATGGGATCGGGGTGGCGCCACTCCCAGAGAACGAAGATGGTGAGCAGGATGGCGGCAAGGAAGGCGACGGTGCGGATCATGGGGTCGCCGAACCAGTCTTTTTCCTGGCCTTTGTCGAGAAAGAATTCAAGGCAGCCGACGCCGGAGGCGACGAGGGCGAGGCCGGTGAAGTCGATGGGCAGCTTGAGTTTGGTGCGCTCTTTGAGCTGCGGCGGATCTTCGACCATGCGGTTGGAGAGCCAGAGAGAGAAGAGGCCGATCGGCAGATTGATGAAGAAGATCCAGTGCCAGTTGAAGTTGTCGGTGATGTAGCCGCCGAGGGTGGGGCCGATGGCGGGCGCGACGACGACGGCCATGCCGTAGAGGCCGAAGGCCTGGCCGCGTTTTTCGACGGAGAAGGTATCGGCGAGGATGGCCTGCTCAGACGGCGCGAGGCCGCCGCCGCCGATGCCCTGCAGGATGCGTGCGAGTATGAGCAGCGGCAAGGTGGAGGCGAGTCCGCACAGCACGGAACAGAGGGTGAACAGCGCGACGCAGGTCATGTAGAAGCGCTTGCGGCCGATGCGGTTGGAGATCCAGCCGGAGATGGGCAGGATGATGGCGGAGCTGACGAGATAGCTGGTGAGCACCCAGGTGGCCTCGTCCTGCGAGGCGCCGAGCGAGCCGGCGATATGGGGCAGGGCGACGTTGGCGATGGAGGTGTCAAGGGTCTCCATGAAGGTGGCGAGGGTAACGGTGAGGGCGATGGCCCAGGGATTGTGCCTGGGCTTCCACTCGGCGTCGTCGTGCGAGGTGTCGCTCATATCAGCTTGCTGATAGAGTATCAGCAAGCTGATATGGGTGCGGTACAACAAAAGGGGCGGCCCGGGTCAAGGGCATGGGAGATGCGCCGCAGCGCTACGTTGATGCGGCGGGTTTTGCTTGGCTTAAAGGCGCGGCTGGACGAGGAGCTGCGCGCAAGCCATGTGACGACGGCGCAGCTGCGCTTGCTGATGGAGGTCAAGGAGCATCCGGGCAGCTCGGGCGCGAAGATGGCTCGCGCGTGCTACGTGACGCCGCAGAGTGCGCAGGCGATGCTGGTGCGGGCGGTGGATCACGGCTGGGTGGTGCGAGGCAAGGACGCCGAAAACGATCGCCTGGTGACCGCGCGGCTGACTCCGGCGGGCGAGCGCTTGCTGGCGCATGCGGATGCGGTGCTGGCGAAGCTGGAGGCGGAGGCCTGGGCGGGAGTGGCGATGCGGGAGCTGCGCGGAATGAATGAGATTCTGGAGCGCGGGCTCGCGAATCTGGCCGAGTGACTTTGGTTTGCAGCAACGGTGCATGCAGGGCGACGTGTGCGAGGGCTGGTCGGTACAATGATGGAGGACGGCGGGCGTGCGCCTGCGTTAGTTTTGTCCGGACAGGGATGGATCGATGAAGCTGCGTCCTGTGGTGCTTGTGCTTCTGCTGCTATCAGCGTTTTACTATCTCACCACGCGCGGGACCGCGGCGGGGAGGATGTTCCCTTCCCTTCATGAGATCTCCGCCGATAGCCCGAGGACGAGGCTCGCGGAGCTGACCGGGCCGATGGGCCAGTTTCAGCTGAAGGAGGCGGCGGCGGCTCCGGCGTTCGATACGGAAGAGCAGCAGAATATTGCGGTGTATCGCAGAGCCATCAACTCGGTGGTGAATATCACTTCGACCGCGGTGGCGTTCGATTTCTTCAACCGGCCGGTGCCGCAGCAGGGGCAGGGCTCGGGGTTTGTGCTCGATAAGCAGGGGCATATCCTGACGAACAACCACGTGATCGACAATGCGCAGCGCGTGGAAGTGACGCTCGCCGACAAGCACAAATACAAGGCGACGGTGGTGGGCGTGGACAAGCAGCACGATTTGGCGCTCTTGCAGATTACCGCGCCGGACCTGGTGCCGGCGACGCTTTCGGAGTCGAATGGACTAGTGGTGGGGCAGCGGGTGTATGCGATCGGGAACCCGTTTGGGCTGAGCGGGACGATGACGCGGGGGATCATCTCGGCGATCCGGTCGATCGGGGTGCAGAGCGGGTCGCCGATCGAGGATGCGATCCAGACCGATGCCGCGGTCAATCCGGGGAACTCGGGCGGCCCGCTCTTGAACTCGCGCGGCGAGGTGATCGGGATTACGACGCTGATTGCGAGCGCGGGTGCGGATCAGTCGGCGGGGATCGGGTTTGCGATTCCGATCAACACGGCGAAGGCGGTGCTCGATGATTTTGCGAAGTATGGCCGGGTGCGGAGGCCGTCGCTCGATGTGGTGACGCTGCCGATCGGACCGGACATTGCGGAGCAGATCGGGCTGCCGGCGGACTACGGGATTCTGATCGAGCGCGTGATTCCGGGCGGCGCGGCGGACAAGGCGGGGCTGCATGGAGGCAATCAGCGGCTCTACCAGGGGAACACGCCGGTGATGCTGGGCGGGGATCTGATTGTGGCGCTCGACGGGCAGCCGATCGAGTCGGCGCAGGATCTGAGTGCCGCGTTGACGGCGCATCGGGCGGGCGAAACGGTGACTGTGACGGTGTTCCGCGGGCAGCGCCGGATGACGGTCAAGGTGGTGCTGGGGGACGCGAAGGATGCGATCTCGCTGCCGGCGCAGACGACGTAAGCAAGGATAAAGAGGCAGCAGGATGAGCATTCCGGACTTCGAACGAGCCGAGTACCGGCAGCCGCAGACGATAGAAGGCCAAGCGGTCGTGGGCTCTTCGCGCATGCGCGGCGGCGCGGGAACATTTCCGCTGGCGCTGTTGTTCGGTGCGGCAGCGGCGATGGCGGGGAGCGTGGGCTATGCGCTGATCGGCTTTTCGGGGTTCATGGTGAGCATCGTGGCGATCGGCGTGGGTTGGCTGGTCGCGCGGGCGATGATGACGGCTTCAGGCGGAGTGGGCGGGCAGGCGTACCAGGTTGCGGCGGTGGGGCTGACGTACTTCGCGGTGACGTTCGGAGAGTTGCTGGACCTGCTGCACGCGAGCGGCGTTCCATTGCTGCTTGTGTTTCGCATACCGGCCGCGCTAGCGCTGCGGGAGCTGGCAGCGGGGCCGTTTCTGGCGTTGCGCAATCCGCTGAATGGCGGGCTGGGGCTGATCATCTTGTTTGTCGGCCTGCGCACGGCATGGCGGCTGGCGGCGGGAAGTCCGGGCTTTGGGCAAAGTGGAAGGATGCGCCGGGTGAATCCATTCGGGCTGCATTAGCGTAGGCTCTGACGCGGGCTGAACGTGAGCTGGCTGCATAGTTTAGGGCGCGGGGAGCGTCTAATGGGAAGTATGAATTCCGTCGTTGGTCAGGTTCTTGAGGCGCCCGCGCCGCTATCCGCGCCCGCGCCGATCTTCAATTGTCCGCAGTGCAGCCATTATCTGCCGGAGGGTACGCTGGCGTGTCCGGAGTGCCAGGTGATCGTTTACTCCGAGCATTTGCGCCAGTTGGCGATGGCGGCAACGTCGCTTGAGGGAGAGCAGCATTGGCCGGAGGCGCGGGAGCGCTGGCACGAGGCCTTGGCGTGGCTGCCGGCCGGGACCAAGCAGGCGGAAGCGGTTGAGCAGCGGATCATGCTGATCAACCAGCGACTGGATCGCACTGAAGCATCGCGGGCCAAGTGGACGCGGCGGCTGGGTCCGCTGGCGCCGGTGGTGTTCTTTCTGGCCAAGCTGAAGACGTTCTTTTTTCTTCTGTTCAAGGCCAAGTTCCTGCTTAGCTTCATCGGATTTTTTGCTATCTACTGGGCTCTGTTCGGGTGGAAGTTTGGGCTGGGCTTTACGCTGGCGATTTTGATTCACGAGATGGGCCACTATACGGCGGCGCGGATGCGTGGCCTGAAGGTGGATCTGCCAGTTTTTTTGCCGGGGCTAGGCGCGTATGTGCGCTGGTATTCGATGGGCATACCATTAGAGGACCTGTCGAGCATTGCACTGGCTGGACCGTTCTTCGGGTTGCTGGTGTCGGTGGTGTGCGGGGCGTTCGCCTGGGCGAGTCCGGCGGGTTCGACGCATGACCTGTTCAGCGCGCTGGCGCATGTTTCCGCGTGGCTGAATGTACTGAACCTGATCCCGGTGTTTGGGCTGGACGGCGCGCAGGCGACGTATGCGCTCGACCGGACGCAGCGCTGGCTGGTGTTGGCGACGTCGCTGATCTTCTTTGGGCTGCTGCGCGAGTACGTGTTTTGCTTCGTGGCGGTTGGCATGGGCTGGCGTCTGTGGCAGGGCGGGTATGCGGAGAAGCCGAGCACGCGGACGCTGGTGAAGTTCGTGCTGCTGCTGTTTACGCTGGGCGTGGTGACGTATCTGTTTCCGGATACGACGCGCGGCGGCCGGTTTTAGCGTTTTATATAGCGTCTTCCCGTGACCCGGTAGTCGCCGGAGAGGACGCGGGCGATGGCTTCGGGATAGGCTTTGTGCTCCTCGATGAGAATGCGCGCCCCGAGAGTGTCCGGGGTGTCGTCGTCTTCTACGGCCACGGCGCGCTCGAGTACGATGACGCCATGGTCGAGTTGCTCGTCGACGAAATGAACCGTGCAGCCGGTGATTTTCGCGCCGTATTCGAGCGCCTGCCGCTGCGCGTCGAGGCCGGGAAAGCTGGGCAGCAGGCTTGGGTGGATGTTGAGGATGCGCTGCGGGAAGGCGGCAAGGAAGGCGGGCGAGAGCAGGCGCAGATAGCCGGCGAGGCAGACGAGATTGACTGCATGCTCATGCAATCTATGGATGAACTCGAGGTCGCGCTGCTCCGGAGTGCGGCCGGCGATGGGGATAGAAAAGGCGGGCAGGCCGAGGTCGCGAGCGGCGGTGAGGCCGGGGGCGTCGCCTTTGTTCGAGAGCACGACGGCGATTTCGGCGTCGGTAATCTGGCCGGCGCGGATGGCCTGGTGGATGGCGAGGAAGTTCGAGCCGCGGCCCGAGAGAAGAATGCCAAGACGCTTCAAAAAGGGGGAATCCTCCTGGTCAGAGCTGTGCAGAACCGAGTAGAGCCTCGTTCCATGCTAAGCCCAAACATATTGCATTCACGGGCTGGAGTAAGGTAGAATCGCCTTATTGCTCAAGGAGGATTGTATGGCGACTCTGACTGTCACCGCACGAGGACAGGTGACCTTCCGTAAGGAGGTGCTCCAGCACCTCGGGATCGAACCGGGAGGCAAGATCGAAGTGGACCTCCTGCCGGACGGACGGGCCTCTCTGAGAGCGGAACGACCTCAAGGAACAATCGCTGGATTCATCGGCTTGCTTGCTGGAAAGACAAGTAAAGTCGCTACGCTTGAGGAGCTTGAGGATGCCGCGGCTCAAGGTTGGGCAGGCCTCGGGTGAGGATGACCGCCGATACGAATGTTCTCCTTCGCAGTGTGGTGAGAGACGACGTCATGCAAGCCGAGGCAGCCGACCGGGCACTCCAGGAGGCTTCCTCCATCGCGGTCACCCTGCCTTGTCTTTGTGAGTTCGTGTGGGTGTTACGACAGGTGTATGGCTTCTCGGCTTACGATGCTGCTTCCGCGGTGCAGGCTTTGCTCAACACCGGCAACGTGGTGCTTAACCGGGCGGCCGTCGAAGCCGGGCTGGCCTGTTTACGCGTCGGTGGCGACTTCGCTGATGGCGCGATTGCGTACGAGGGCCGGTGGCTTGGCTGCGAGACCTTCGTCTCGTTCGACCGGAAGGCTGTCGCGCAGGTGAGCGCTCAGGGCTACGCCGCTCAACTTCTCGCTTGAACAACGACGAGAGGATGAGAGGATAGACGCATGAAACTCGCGCTGCCTGCACGTCTTTTCAAAGCCTACCTCTTTGATTGCGATGGCACGATTGCTGACTCGATGCCGCTGCACTATGTCGCGTGGCGCCGGGCGCTCGGAACGTGGAACTGCGTCTTTCCGGAGGAGCTGTTTTATCTCTGGGGCGGCAAGCCGATTGTCGAGATTATCGAAACGCTGAACCGGGAGCAGGGGCTGGCGATGCCGGTGGCCGTGGTGGCCGAGCGCAAGGAGGAGTACTACTACGAGCTGCTGCCAAAGCTGACCGCTGTGCCGGAGGTGGTGGCGCACATCGAGGCGAGCTACGGGAAGATTCCGTTCGCGGTGGTTTCCGGAAGCACGCGTGAATCGGTGGTGGCGTCGCTTGAGGTGCTGGGGCTGCTGGACCGGTTTGAGACGATGGTGTGCGCGGGGGATTATCGCCGCAGCAAGCCGGACCCGGAGCCATTTTTGATGGCGGCGGAGCGGCTGGGGGTCGATCCGGCGGACTGCCTGGTGTTTGAGGATACGGAGATGGGGATCGACTCGGCGCGGGCGGGGGGCATGGGGTGGGTGAAGGTGCCGTCGCCGCTCGAGCGAATGGAGCAAACCACGGCTGATTCCTATCGTTCGTCGTAGGCACTCTGTCGTCCTGTTTGAGCCCAAAGGCAACGGCGAAACCCTCAGTCGGCTGGCTGCAACTCCACTGCATCAGGGCGCGTTTGAAGAGGGAGCCGGCGCTGGCCGATACCAGGCAATCCATCGAACTTGTCGTGCGTTTGAAGCGTCCGCAGCGATCTTGATCGGCTCGCCGGCCGCGCTGCGAGCAGCTGCAAGCATGTCGTGTACTGGAACTATTATCGTGTAAGTGTTACTATCAGGTTTAGAAAGATTTGGGCAGCTGTGCCTTTCCGGTTGCCCGCAGACCCGAGTCAACAGCAAACACGCAGGGAGAGACCAGATGGCGATTGAACAAACCGAATACACGTCCGAAGCGAAGACCGAAGTGAATGCGCAGGTTCCGGGCGCGCCGGCAGCGGAGGCCAAATGCCCCTTCAATCCCGGCGCTGCTGCGGAAAGCCCGGTCAGCGCCCCCAGCGGCCCGCGCACCGCACGCGATTGGTGGCCGAACCATCTGCGGCTGGATCTGCTGCATGCTCATTCCGCGCTGTCCGATCCCATGGGCGAGGAGTTCGATTACGCCACGGAGTTCAAATCGCTCGACTATGACGGCCTCAAGAAGGATTTGGCCTTCCTTATGACGGACTCGCAGGAGTGGTGGCCGGCGGACTTCGGCAACTACGGCCCGCTGTTTATTCGGCTGGCCTGGCACGCGGCCGGCACCTACCGCACTTACGACGGCCGGGGCGGCGGCGGACGTGGCCAGCAGCGCTTTGCTCCTCTGAATAGCTGGCCCGACAATGCGAACCTAGATCGCGCCCGCCGACTGCTGTGGCCGATCAAGCAGAAGTACGGCAAGAAGATCTCCTGGGCGGACCTGTTTATTCTTTCGGGCAACGTGGCGCTCGAGACGATGGGCTTCAAGACCTTTGGCTTCGCCGGCGGCCGGCCGGACACTTGGGAGCCGGATCACGATGTCGACTTTGGCGCGGAAACCACCTGGATGGGGACCGACAAGCGCTACTCCGGCGAGCGCGAGTTGCAGGGAAATCTCGCCGCGACGACCATGGGCCTGATCTATGTCAATCCGGAAGGTCCGGAAGGCGTGCCGGATGCCTTGAAGTCTGCGCACGACATCCGGGTCACCTTCGGGCGCATGGCCATGAACGATGAGGAGACCGTGGCGTTGGTCGCGGGCGGCCACACCTTCGGCAAGACTCACGGTGCGGGCCCCGGCAGCCACCTGGACAAGGAGCCCGAGGGTGCTCCGATCGAGAATCAGGGTCTGGGCTGGAGCAGCGCCTACAAGACCGGCATTGCCGGAGACGCCATTACGAGCGGTCTGGAGGTTACCTGGACCACCAAACCCACGCAATGGACCAACGAGTACTTTGAGCATCTTTACAAATTTGAGTGGGAGCTGACCAAGAGCCCCGGCGGCGCGCACCAGTGGAAGCCCAAGGGCGACGCCGGCGCCGGCACCGTACCGGACGCGCACGATGCCGGCAAGACCAAGCAGCCGGCGATGCTGACCACGGATCTCGCTCTGCGCGTGGACCCCATCTACGACAAGATCTCGCGGAATTTCCTGGCCAACCCAGACACGTTTGCCGATGCCTTTGCCCGCGCATGGTTCAAGCTGACCCATCGCGATATGGGACCGCGTTTCCGCTATCTTGGACCAGAAGTTCCGGCCGAGGAGCTCATCTGGCAGGATCCACTTCCCAAGGCCGACCACCCGCTGGTCGAGGATCAGGATGTCGCCGCCCTGAAGGCGAAGGTGCTGGCATCCGGCCTTTCGGTATCTGAGCTGGTCTCGACTGCCTGGGCCTCGGCCGCAACGTTCCGCGGCTCCGACAAGCGCGGCGGCGCAAACGGTGCGCGTCTCCGGCTCGCTCCGCAAAAGGATTGGGAGGTCAATCAGCCTGCCCAACTGGCGCGGGTGCTGAAGACGCTTGAGAAAGTGCAGGCCGACTTCAACGCTTCCGCCACCGGCGGCAAGAAGATTTCGCTAGCCGACCTGATCGTCCTCGCCGGCTGTGCGGGTGTCGAGAAGGCTGCGAAGGATGCGGGCGTGGAGACTGTTGTGCCCTTTCTTGCCGGCCGTACAGACGCCTCGCAGGAGCAGACGGACGTCGCATCCTTTGAGCCGCTCGAGCCCATCGTCGACGGCTTCCGCTCCTACGGGTACCGTAAGGACGAGCCCGCCGAAGTGGCGCTTCTGGACAAGGCTCAGCTGCTGCGCCTGACTGCGCCGGAGCTGACTGTCCTGATCGGTGGCTTGCGCATGCTCCACACCAACTTCGGAGGGACGAAGCTCGGCGTTTTCACCGACCGTCCGGAGACGCTGACCAACGACTTCTTCGTCAACCTTCTCGACATGAAGTATGCCTGGAAGCCCACCACGGAATCCAAGGACACGTTCGAGGGCCGCGACCGAAAGACGGGTGAGGTGAAGTGGAAGGCGACTCGCGCCGACCTGATCTTCGGGTCCAACGCCCAGTTGCGTGCTACCTCCGAGGTCTACGCCTGTGCCGACTCGCACGCAAAGTTCGTCAAGGACTTCGTTGCTGCGTGGAACAAGGTCATGAACCTGGACCGCTACGACCTGACCGCGTCCGTAGTTTAGGGCCTGCTTCGTCCATATTGCACCCGGTTGTCCTTATGTCAGGCCAGCCGGGGTTTGCCACACTTCCTCAAGCGAGCGAACCGGATGGGTATGAGTCAGAACATAGACCTGGATGCCAATACGTTTCGTATGGTCTGTGCACAGCATGGAATCGCCGTGACGCACCAGCGACAGGTGCTCTATGAGGTCATGCTGGGGATGGCAGGGCATCCCAGTCCCGAGGAAATCTTCGCCGAGGTGCGCAAGAAAATTCCTGCGATCTCGCTGGCAACGGTGTACAAGAACATCCACATCTTTGTTGAAAACGGGATTCTGCGCGAGATGAGTTTGCACCACGGCTCTCAGCGTCTTGAGATGAATGAGCGAGCCCACCATCACCTGGTTTGCTCGCGGTGCAAGGCGATCACCGACATTGCCGCCGAGGACATTGACTTGATTCCGCAGCATAGGGATCTTGGGGTTGGATTCAAAGTAGAGCGGTACTCTGTGGATGTGATTGGCTTGTGCGCCGACTGTCAGCAGTCTGGACCAAGCGCCATTCCTTCGGGGTTGGGCGCGAAATAGAACCGGTCTGGAAGCCGGCTTCACGCGTGACACGGCAGGAACCTGGCCTACCCGAGATGCAAGGAAGGTGGTACATCCTCCGGCATCGTGCCCAGCGTTAGATTGGGCTTCGGCCCCATCTTGATCCTGAGTGTGCCGCCCCCTGCAATCTCGCGATGGTTGAACCAGACTCTGCTTTGGGGTTTACCGTTCAGTGCAAAGGCCTCGATATACGCATGGGAGGGATCTTTGCGCTGAACCTCAATCTCCAGCAACTTGCCGTCTCCGAGCTGCACCGTGGCTTGCTCAAACAGCGGCGATCCGAGAATGTAATTGCCGCTGACTGCATCGACGGGATAAAAGCCCAGCGCGCTCAGCAGATACCAAGCAGACATCTGGCCGACATCCTCGTTGCCCTGCAGGCCATTCGGTTTGTCGAAGTACATCGTCTCCATCAAGCTGCGCGCGCGGGCCTGCGTCTTGTAGGGCTGTCCGGCATAAACGTAGAGATAGGCGATATGGTGCGAGGGCTCGTTGCCGTGGGCGTATTGCCCGACCAGTCCGGCGATATCGGGCGGCGCATCCGCGGGCAGCGTGGGGGCCGTGGTAAACAGCTCATCCAATTTGTTGAGAAAGGGAGCCGGGCCACCGAAAAGCGCAATCAAGCCGGCGGGGTCGTGCTGGACGGCAAAGGTCGTCTGCCAAGCATTGGACTCCGTGTAGTCGCGCCACTTTGTGGAGTGGCCAAGATCGATTGGATTGAAGGGCGTGGTGAACGATCCATCCGCCAGTTTGGGCCGCATGAACTGCACGGAAGGATCAAAGTAGTTTCGGTAGTTGGTCGAGCGTCGCAGAAGAAACGCGGCGTCTTCGTTTTTGCCAAGCTTTCTGGCCACATGCGCGATCGCCCAATCGGCATAGCAATACTCAAAGGTCTTTGAGACCGATTCGCTTTCGAGATCGGCCGGGATGAAGTGCATCTCCCGGTAATAGTTGAGGCCGCGATACTTGTCCACCATGGCGCGCTTCTCCATGGCCGCATAGGCCGGATCGAGGTCAATCCCCGCAAAACCTTTGTTCACGGCCTCGGCGATTACGGAGGCGGAGTGATAGCCGGTCATAGTGCCAGTCTCCGTTCCTTGCAGCGGCCACACAGGCATGCCGGCTGGGCTCTGCACGGCCATGCGGATAAGGGTGTTGGCAAAGTCGGGCACGCGTTCAGCCTCGATCAGCGTGTAGGCCGGATGCGCGGCGCGGTAGGTGTCCCACAACGAAAAGGTAGTGTAGTTATGCTGCCCGGCGGGCAGCGTGTGCACCGCCCCATCCATCCCGCGATAGCGGCCATCGACATCGTCAAACAGCGAAGGCCCAAGCGACATGTGGTAGAGCGCCGTGTAGAAGATGCGCTTGTGAACCTGGTTGTCTGTGCGCACATGGATCTTCCCGACCTGCGCGATCCAGCGCTCGCGTGCCTGGCGATGCACGCGCTCGAAGTCCCAGTCCGGGATCTCCGCATGCAGGTTACGCGCGGCGCCCTCCGCGCTCACGGCGGAGATGCCTGTTTTCACCAGGATTGTCTCCTGCGCGCGCGTGGTGAAGTGCAGCACGCACTTGAGATTCGTGCCCGTGAACGTTGCAGCCGCGGCGACCTCCTGATCGTCCTTGTAGAAGATGACGCGATCCGGCGTCTTCGAGACCTGCAGCGTAAAGTAGACCTGCCGTCCGTTGCCCCATGCCCGGGTGACGCGTCCACCGGCCAGGGTATCGGGCGCGGGCTGCGTCAGCTCCGCGGAGAGGACATTGGGCTTGCCTCCACCCTCATAGCCGTGCTGCAGATCGAGCACAAGGTAAGCCTCGCCGCTTTCCGGAAACGTGTAGCGATGCATGCCGGCGCGCTCGGTCGCGGTCAGCTCGGCACGAATCTTCGGGTCCTGTAGAAACACCGAGTAGTAGCCCGGTGTCGTGACCTCGTCGGCGTGACTGAAGCGCGAACGGTAGCCTAGCTCCGGGTTCTCCCGCGTGCCGGAAACGATCTTGACCGCGCCGGCTCCGGGCATGACGAGGAAGTCCAGCAGGTCGCCGCAGCCGGTACCGCTGAGATGGGTGTGACTGAAGCCCATGATGGAGGTGTCGGAGACATGGTATCCGGAGCACCAGTCCCAGCCGTTGTTGTACGTGTCGGGGCTCAGCTGCACGGCGCCGAACGGAACGCTGGCGCCCGGAAAGCAGTGGCCGTGACCACCGGTACCGATGCGCGGATCGACCCAGCGCAGGTTGTCCTGCGGAGGATCGGGCTGGCCGGCCTCGGCCCCGCGCGGCAGAAGGCCTGCTACGGCGGCGGCAGCTCCCAACTGCAGAAATTCGCGACGGGTTGGGCCCGATCCTGCTGCATCAGTGCCTTGCTCGAGTGGAACATCCATCCTACCCGCTGCCGGAAGTCGAACCTTCATTGAAACGATTTTACAGAATCCGTGCACGCATGCTCGCAATCGATCAGTTTTAAGCTGGATTCTGCAGACTTCTTACAAACGTGAAGCTGAGAGCGATGGACTAAAGGCGACTCACCCCGCGCGCCCGCCACAGGGCGCCCTCGATCGGATCGATGACCCCTGCTTGGGCGCTGGAAGCAGGAAACTCCTGCCGCACCGCGTCGAGAAGTGCCGTGCGCACCGGCTGCACCTTTTCCATGATCGTTCCCGCAAAGGCAATCTGTTTCGCGCGCCCATCGCCGGCCGCGGCCAAACGACGGAGCAGCAGCCGCACCAGGTAGCCGAGGTCTTCGCCTTCACGCCGCAGTACCTCGGCAGCGACCGCATCGCCTTCCACGGCCAGCCGATGAACAATGGGGGCAAGCCGCGAAAAGTCCGGCGCCGGCACGCTGTTTGCATACGCAATCAGCTCGTCTTCCTTTGAAAGGCTCCAGAACGACATAGCCTGCCGCAGAAGGCTCGTCTCGCGGCCTTCGTCCTTGGCGAGGAACCCGGCCCGCAGCCCCTGGCATCCGATACGCTGCGCCGAGCCCTGGTCCGCCATCTGCGGACCCCAGCCGCCTGCGCCGAGCAGCGCACCGTCAGCGTCCCGCGCCGCCACATTGGAACCCGTGCCGGCCAGCACCAGAACGCCGGAGCCGCCCGGGAATGCGGCATCGAGAGCAATCTCTACGTCGCCGACCAGGATCAGCTCTCCCGCGACCCGCTCTCGAAACGCGTGGCGGAGCCAGTCCGTGACCAGCGCTACCGTGTTGCCGGCCGTGCCGATGCAGGTCCGGGTCACCTGATCGAGCGCGACGCCCGCCTTCGCCTCAAGCTCCACGAGAGCCGTATCGAAGTTTGCCGCGGCGGTGGCCGCATCCGCTCGCATTCGTTTGATGGTGCCGCCACGAACCCGTGCCAACGGATGCGTCTCATCGGCGAGCAGGTAGTCCGTCTTGGTGCCGCCGGCATCGACGGCCAGGAAGTATGCCATGCAGGAGCCTCTCTTGCCTGTCTTGCCGGGAGCTTACTCTGCCAGCACGGCCTTGGTGAGATTGCGCGGATGATCTACATCGATGCCGAGATGCACGGCCGTCCAATACGCGAAGAGCTGGAGCGGAATCACCGCACACAACGCCAGCAGCTCCTCCCGCATGGCCTCGACCTCGACCGTGTGCGTTGCCAGGGAAGCGACCGTCCTATCGCCCCGGTTCGCAAGGGCGAGGATGCTTGCCCCCTGCGCCCGCATGTCACGCATCAGCTGAACGACCTTCTCGTAGCGTTCCACGGACTCGGGTGTGGCCGGATCGACGGTGGCGAGCATGACCAGCGGTGTGCCTTCCGCGACCAGCGCGTTCGGCCCGTGCTTCAGCTCGCCCGCAGGATAGCCCTCCGCATGCAGATACGCCGACTCTTTTAGTTTAAGCGCACCTTCGCGGGCGATCGGGTAATTGAGACCGCGGCCGAGAAACAAAAAACTTTTCGCACCCAGAAGCTTCTCGGCAATCGCGCGCATTTCAGCCTCCCAGCGCGGCAGCTGAGCCTCAATCTGCTCCGGCAGGGAGGCCAACTCGGCCAGTCGTGCCTCGATCTCCTTGGGTTGCAGAGTGCCACGCGTCTTGGCGCTCAAAAGAGCAAGCAAGTACACGTTCAGCAGCTGCGTGGTAAAGCTCTTGGTGGCTGGAATGGCGCGCTCGGAGCCGGCCAGGGTAGGAAACGAGACCGAAGCCTCGCGCGCCATCGTGGAATGCTCCACGTTCGTGACCGCCAGGGTGCCGAGCCCGTGACCCTTCGCCTTGCGCAGCGCGGCCAGCGTGTCCGCCGTCTCGCCCGACTGGGAGAGGACCATGACCGCCGCTGCCGGCCAGGACCGCTCGGCGCGATAGGGAAACTCGCTGGCGTACTCCACGTCCACAACCGCGCCGCTGAGATCCTCAATCATCAACTCCGCGATGAGACCGGCATGACGGCTGGATCCGCTGGCCGCGATGACGATCTTGGCATGCGCGGCGCGCAACCAGGCCAGCGCCGGAGCACAGTCCGGCTCGCGGAAGCGGCCATGTTCCACATAGCGCTCGCGCGTCGACACCAGGGCCGCCGGCTGCGCATGGATCTCCCGCAACATCCAGTGGAGGTAGGGGGACGGACTGTCCGAAGTGATTGCAATTTCCGTTTCAGTCATTTTTGTGGCGGCATTCTGATTGTAGTGGACATATTCGACCTGAACTCTGCATCGTTAGAGAAAGGTTCGTTCAAAACCGGTATTCCTGCCGGGGCTTCTTGCCGAAGGGACAACCGTTCAAGAGTGCATACAGAATTCTAACGAGGAATGAGGAACCCATGACAAAGTTTGCCGCCTGCGCCCTGCTCTGGGCAGGACTTCTCAGCCTGCCCGTGGGCGCCCAAAGCAATATCCCTGGGGCAGTCGGGCCTCCGCAGGTCCTGTTCTGGATGAGCAATGGCCTCACGTCGGTGAACTCGTTTCTGGCGCACAAGGACAAGATCGGGATCATCTCCCCCACCTGGTACAACATCAGCCAGGCGGGCCTGGTGACGGGCGAGCCACAGCCTGTGGTGCTGAAAGCCGCCAAGGCGGCGCACATGACCATTACCCCACTCTTTGCTCTGTTTGGCCCGGAGAAGGTTCATGTGCTGGTCGGCGACCCGAAGGCACAAGAGGAGATGAACCGCGGCTTGATCCGGGAGTGCAAGGAGCACGGCTATGACGGCGTCAACCTTGACCTCGAAAACATACTTTGGACCGACCGCGACGCGCTTTCAGCGATGGTGAAGAAGACCGCGGAGGCGTTGCATGGGGAGCACCTGCAGGTCTCGATCGACGTAGTGCCGGGTGCCCCGGGCCACGCCGGAGAAACGGATTTCGGCCGCTGGATCTTCGAGCAGTGGCGCGGCGCCTACGATCTGAAAGCGCTGGGCGAATCCGTCGATCTGCTCTGCCTGATGACCTATGACCAGAGCACCCACTGGACGACGCCGGGGCCGGTCGGCGGCTGGGTGTGGACGAAGCAGAATCTGGACTACGCGCTGAAGGTGGTGCCGCCGGGCAAACTCTCGCTGGGCATCGCCGCCTATGGCTATCGCTGGTATACAGGCGACCCCGGCGTGAATAAGAAGGAACAGGCGCCGAACATTACGGCGGATTACATCTCCGCGGCGACGGCGTTCTCCCTGCGCGATACCTACGGCGGCCAGCAGCAATGGGACGAGGTGGACCACACCCCCTGGTTCTTTGTATACCGCGATGACCTGCGGGAGTGGGTCTTTTACACCGACACGCGCGCCTTCATGGATCGCTACGCCTTGGCGAAAACCGATCGGCTGGAGGGTGTCTGTTCCTGGGTGCTGGGCGAAGAGGATCCGGGCATTTGGGCGGCCCTGCCAAACGCCCGGTAGCTCCAGCCAGACTGTACTTAGACCGTCTCGACAGGGGCAATCAGGTCCGGAAGCGAAGGAAGCGCGGCTGCCGGACCTTGTGTCCGCTCAGCGCAAAGAAGACGATGTACGCGTAGCACAGCAGCACGATGGCGAAGCTGTGTTGATAGCCGAAGCGGTCGGCCAGCAGGCCCTGCAGCTCAGGGATCACCGCGCCTCCGACCACCATCGTAATCAGGATGCCCGAACCCTGGCTCGTGAACCGCCCCAGGCCCTTGAGCGATAGCGGAAAGATGCAGGGCCACATTACGGAGTTGAACAGGCCGCAGGAGACGATCGCCCACATCGCCAGATGTCCGTGACCGAACAGGACCGTGGCCACGAGCAGGAAGGCGATCGCCGCCACCGCGGCCAGGGCACGCTGCGCCCGCACCCACAGCAGCGCGAAGATGCCGAGAAAACGGCCGATCATGGCGCCTCCCCAGTACAACGAGACATAGCCGGCCGCCGCTGCATGGGAAAGGCCGCCCATGTCGGGTTGACCGAGAAAGCTGATCATCAGGCTGCCGATCGCAACCTCCGCCCCCACGTAGGTAAAGATCGCCAGCGCGCCAAAGCGCAGATGCAGAAACTGCCAGGCGCTCCCCTGCCCGCTCCGGCTACCCGCCTCGGACGCCTTTTTCGCGGCCGGAATCAGCTCCGGCAAGGGCACGAAGAAGGTGACGGCGGCAAGCAGGAACGTGAAGCCCGCCAGCAGCAGATAGGGCGCGCGTACGGAGCGGGCCAACTGCGCCGTCGTAGCGCCGGCCCCGATGAAGATGAAGGCCGCGCCGAGTTTCGGCGCCAGGGTGGTGGCAAAGGAGTTCAGGAAGCCGCATAGATTCAAGCGCGAGGCCGCTGTCTCCGGCCGGCCCAGCGCGCCGACATAGGGATTGATCGCCACCTGGAGCAAGGCCAGGCCGCTTCCGACGACAAAGAGAGCGAAAAGAAACAGCGGATAGGAGACAACAATCGACGCGGGTTGAAACAGCAGCAGGCCTACGCCCATGGCCGAAAGCGCGGCGCAGATCCCCGCCTTGTAACCGATCCGTCCGACAATCCAGCCCGAAGGAAGCGACATAACGAAGTACGCGCCGAAGAAACAGAACTGCACCAAAAGCGCCAGGAAATTCGTCAGGTGGAACAGGTCCTTGAAGTGGGGAACCAGGATGTCGTTGAGCGCCGTGATGAAGCCGATGCTGAAGTACAGCGATACCATCAATGTCATGGGCAGAACAAAACGGGTCTGCCGCTGTTCCGTTGCGCCAGAAATGTGTTCCGCTCCAACACCTTCGACAGCCATCGTGTCTCCTCGCCCCAACGTGGTCACTGACATCGTTGTACACGGTTCTGGAAGAACTTGACGGCGTTTGACCCAGCTGTCTCCTGCCACGGTGTGATTGTTTTCTGCATTCCTGCTTCTCTATAGTTTCATGGCTCCGCCAAAGATGGCTGAAAAGGAGTCTCTCCTGTCCGTTGTGTGCATTTTCTCTGGACGGAACGATCACTGCTGCATTAGTCTGAGCCCACACGGCAGCGACAGGTGGATTCCGGTACCGGATTCGGTATACAGGGTGTTGTCCACCCAGTTGCTGTACGACCAGGACGGTCGAGTTTTGGCAGACATGTCGTTGGAGAGGTGGAGGCGAGGACCTATGAGAACGAGCGTGTTGGGGATGTGGGCAGGATCTTTGCTCGTGACGGGGATGTGTGCCGCTCCCGCCGTGGCGCAGACGGTCACCGGAGCCGTTACGGGGAACGTCACCGATCCGAGCGGTGCGGTCATTCCGGGCGCCAAGGTGGTCGCGCACAACCTGGATACCGCTGTGGACTCCACAGCCATCACCGACGCCGCCGGTCTTTACCGGATTGCGTTCCTGCCCATTGGCCGCTACCAGGTCACCGTCGAAGCGGCCGGCTTCGGGCAGCAGACGCTTCCGCCTTTCCAGCTGGAAGCGCTGCAGACGCCAACCTTCAACCTTAAACTGAAGCCCGGCGGCGGCGCGGAAACCGTGACGGTTTCAGACGCAGCGCCCATTCTCGATACCGCGGATGCCACCCTGAGCGGCACCTTCACAGCGAACACGATTCAGAATTTTCCTTTGAATGGGTTGGATTTTTCAGCCTTGACGCTCTATGTGCCCGGTTCTGTGAGCACGGTCGGCACCTCCGGCACGACCACCATCGAACGCAGCAACTCGTACACCGACAGCGTGAACCTGAACGGCAATCGCGCGCAGGCGAACAACTACACGCTCGACGGCATCGACCTGAACGAAACCTTCAACAACGTGATCGCTTACAGTCCTGCGCCGGAGTCCTTGCAGGAGGTCAAGGTGCTGACCGCGAACTCGCCCGCGGACTATGGCAACGTGAACGGCGGCGGCGTGGTCAGCGTGCTCAAGAGCGGCACCAATCGTTTCCACGGCTCGGCCTATGGCTATCTTCAGGATTATCGGTTGAACGCCAACTCCTGGGAAAATAAGCACGGCAGTTCGATCGTTCCCACGAATTCTTTCTCGCAGAATCAGTTTGGCGGCACCTTCGGCGGCCCGATCAAGAGAAACAAACTGTTCTTCTTTGTGGATTACCTCGGGTCACGTTTTCACCAAGGCGGCATCAGCAAGGCGAGTGTACTTACGCAGGCAATGCGCAATGGGGATTTCTCGGCGCTTCTCAACGTCTCAAACATCCAGCTCTATGATCCGCTGAATGGCTTCGCACCGTATGTCGGAAACAAAGGCGTCCCCATCCTGAACCCGGTGGCCAAGTTTCTGATCGCCAATCCATCGCTCTATCCCCTGCCAAATACGACGCCTGACGACGGAATTGTAAGCAACGATCTGCAAGGAGCGCAACGCATCTTCCGGGCGAACAATCAGGGCGACGTAAAGATTGAATTCGACCCGCGCAATGCCGACAAGATTACCGGCTTCTTCTCCGATTCGACGGCATACGACGGCTCGTCTTCGGTCTTGCCGATCACCTTTCCTTCCGGGAGCGTCTACCCGTCGAAGGTCGGCGGCGTGAACTGGGTTCATATTTTTTCTCCCACCGTGGTCAATTCAGCCCGAGTCGGTTTTACCCGAGTCGTTTGGCAGAAGGGTCTTCCCATCGACGGAACCGGCCGGTTCGGCACCAGTGGGGACGCCGTGGTCGGCATTACCTTTCCCGGTCAGGCTTACCAGGGTTTCACTTCGCAGAATTTTTCTGGTGGCGGCAGCCCAAGCAGCGTTGGCAATGACGCCGCCAATAACGGCAGCCTGACAGACAACACCTTTAGTTATATCGATGACATCACCCTGCAGCGCGGCAAGAACACCTACAGAATGGGTGTCGAAGCGCTCCGTTACCAGACGGATTATCTGACAAGTAACAACTCCGGCTATCTCGGAGATCTTGGCTATACGGGTGCTTTCACCAGCAATCCCTCTGCCTCGAACGGGGCCGGTTACAGCGGAGCGGATTTCGTGCTGGATCGCATCAGCACGGCTCAAGCAACCCTGGGCAGCGCCAGTGTTGGAAACCGGCAATGGCGGGCTGCCGGCTATATCAACGACGATTACAAGGCCTCATCGAACCTGACCCTGAACATCGGCGTTCGCTATGAATACGACCAACCCTGGATCGAGGCGAATAACAAGACAGGAAACGTCAACATCGCCACCGGACAGGTCATCTATGCGGACCACATTCCTGCCGGAGCGCCGGTCGGCTCCGGCGTCTGCAGCAATCGCGCCTGCTACGACAGTAACTTCCGGCAGATCATGCCGCGTGTCGGGTTCGCTTACCAGGCAAACAGCCGTCTCGTCGTGCGAGGCGGGTACGGCGCCACCAGCTTCTATGAAGGCAACTCCTCCAACCAGCGGCTGACCTCCGTTACGCCCTTCATCCAGGCGGTCGATGCAATGGTGAACGCTCCCGTTCCCGGAAAGGTGACTACGCCACGCACAGCGGAACAGGGGTTCATGGGAGGCTCGCTGACGAACGACGGCACCTTCAACGTCTACCCGCAGAACATCCAGCCGGCTTACGTGCAGGAGTTCAATCTCACCACCGAGTATGCCTTGAATCGCAACCTGTCACTGCAGGTCGGTTATTTGGGTGAACAGGGCCAGCATATCGAGGATTACGGCAACCTGAACCAGTTTCTGGTCAACGGTGACCCCACCTCGGCGCGCTACTACAACAACCAGTACCTTGGCGTGAATGCCATCGATCCGTCCATCAGCATTGGCTCGAATCCGCTGCTCATCACGGAGTCCAGGGCGGCGTCCAACTTTCAGGCGCTTGAAGCGGTGCTCCGCCAGCACGTCACTCACGGCCTGGAGTTCACGTTGAACTACACCTACGGCAAAGCACTCACCAACAGCACCGGCAACTATCCGGTAAACACCTCCGGCGCGACCGGCGAGGGACAAGGCGCGTTCCAGAACTATTACGACAGCGCCGCGGACTGGGGCCCCGCACCATATGACGTCCGGCATAACTTCAGCGGGACCGGCGTGTACGCATTGCCGGTCGGCCGTGGACAGAGCTTTCTTTCGGGAGCCAACCGATTCGTCGATGAACTGGTGGGCGGGTGGAAGGCTTCTGTCGCGGCTGTCGCTTACAGCGGTTTCGCCGAGACGATTACCGGACCAGGCAATAACTCGAACAGCTTTGGAAATTCACGGCCAAACCAGTACCGCCCACTGAAGATCGTCGACCGCAGCATCGACCATTGGTACGGCACCGATCCCTCCGCGACCCCGTGCAGAACCCAGGGCGTAGACAACGGCCTGTGCGCCTTCGGTGCTCCCGCGCCAAACACCTTCGGCGATGCGCGCAATGGCAATACGCGTGGTCCCGGCTACCTGAACGTCGATATGTCTGCCTTCAAGGACTTTCACACCGTTCGCGAACAGACGGTCGGCTTCCGCTTCGACGCCTTCAATGCTTTCAATATCGTGAGCTACGGCAATCCGGATACCGGCATCGACGACGGCAACTTCGGCAACATCTCGAACCAGGGGAGCGCCAATGGCGCCAATCAGGCTGTGCGCTCCACCGAACGGCGTCTGCAGTTTTCCGCCAATTACCGGTTCTAAGCAGGTGAGGAACGAGGTAATTTGCGGTCGAGTGGTCAACTGGTCGAGCGCCCGTGGATCGCTCCAGGGAGCGATGATGCGTTCAAGTTCTCCAGCACAGGGAAATGTATGACCGTTGCCGTGTTAGAAATCTGCGTGGACTCCCTTGAATCCGCGATCGCGGCGGAAGCCGGAGGGGCGCAGCGCCTTGAGCTGTGCTCCGCGTTGTCAGAGGGTGGCCTTACGCCCAGCCTTGGCCTGCTTCGCGCCGTTCGCGCGCGGGTATCGATCGGCATGAACGTGATGATCCGGCCCCGTGGCGGAGACTTCCTGTACTCCGCAGACGAAGTGGCGATCATGCGCGCCGATATCGCCCTTGCCGCCGACGCCGGTGCGGACGGAATCGTGTTCGGTCTTTTGACCGAGCATGGCGACGTGGATGCCGAGCGGACCCGGGCCTTGGTCGAGTTGGCCCGCCCCATGGAGGTCACATTTCATCGTGCGCTCGACATGACGCGCGACCCCCAGGCCGCGCTTGAGAGCATCATTCATGCGGGCGCGGATCGCGTGCTAACCTCGGGCGGCGAGCCCACGGCGCTGCTCGGGCGCCATCAAATAAAAGCGCTGGTGAGGGCCGGCGGCGACCGCATCAAGATCATGGCCGGCGGCGGCGTGCGTCCTTCCAACGTACAGCAGATTGCTCAGGAGAGTGGCGTCTGTGAATTCCATGCAGCGCTTCGGCACCCGGTTCCGAGCCCCGTGCAGCACCAGGTGCGCACCGTGCATCTGGGCGATCGAGACTCGGACGAGTATGTGCGCTATATCGTTCGTGCCGAGGATGTACGCTCGCTGCAGGACGCCGTGCTTGTCTGCGGAGAATCCGCCAGACTGGTGACTGGATAACGGCAGCCAACCCGGCTGGGCCAAGAAGCTTTTGTACAATGAATCTGCCCATCCAGGCGACTCTCTGTACTCAATCACAGGCATGTCCTCGAAGACCGAAAAACGCGCGAAAGAGATTCTAAGACTGCTGCTGAAAAACGGTAAAACCTCGGTCGAGGACTTTACCGTTTTGTTTGCCACCTCGCCCGCCAGCATCCGCCGCGACTTGGTTCGACTGGAGAAGCGCGGTCTGGTCCATCGAACCCATGGCGGCGTCATGCTCGCGGGACAAATCTATGAGCCGTTCCGCTTCGATGCCGCATTCAACGTGCGTCAGGAGCGCTTCGCTCAGGAAAAGCAACGTATCGCTCTGGCGGCGGCGGATCTGGTGCAGGAGAACGAGACCATTGGCCTGACCGCCGGAACGACGACGACCCAGGTAGCGCGAAGCCTGCGCTTGAGGTCCGGAGTCCACATTGTGACCAATGCGGTCAATATAGGGTTGGAGCTGAGTTCCAGCAACGGACCGGAGACGACCTTGCTCGGCGGCTGCATGCGTTGGCCGGGCGCTTTCTCTCTGATCGGCCCGGCGGCGCTTGAAGGATTGAATCTCGTCGTGATGGATAAGGTATTCCTGAGTGTCTGCGGCATCGACCCGGAGCACGGCGCAACGACGATTCAACCGGAAGAAGCAGCTGTCTTCCGCATCATGAGCCGGCGCGCCAAGCAGGTCATCGTCGTCGCCGACGCAAGCAAGATAGGCATGGTCAGTCCGGCCGTGATTTGTGCGGCTGCTGACATCGATGTCCTCATCACGGATGACGGCATCTCGCCTGAAGCTGTACAGGCGTTTCAGCAGGAACACATACGAGTGATCATTGCAACCTGAGCTTCCATCGACGGTAAGAAGACTTCCTTGTCCATCAGGGTGGACTTGGTCTCGCCGGTCATGGTGCGGAGGTCGTTGCCTGCGATGAGGGGGGGAGCGGCAAAGACGGACCGGAGGCCCATGCAGTTACGGTACGCGTCGAACGTGGCGCCCCGTTGCCGACCTGGAGCATATGGGGCCGTTGCAATGGCCGGGGCGGGGGTATGCCGGGTATCTAAGTTGCCGATTTGCTGGTGGGCACAGCAGGATTCGAATCTAGGATTACCACCATGTGAAGGAGGTGCGACGAAGGTCTCCGTCGAGGAGTCGGGCTGAACTCCGGGCTCTTGCCGGTACCCGATGACGTTCTTCCCATCCATTGCACCCGGGCCATACTGCGTACGCACAGCATCGGCCGCCACTTGTTCCGGCTTTGGTCTGCGTACAGAGGCCAGCGCCTCGATCTGCTTTTCACGCAGATGCGCTTTGAACACAAGCGAAGGCGAGCGCGTGGCAAGCAAAATGCGTCCAGAAATGAGGGCGCAAGATGGGCGCTAAGTGTCTTTCCCCGATTCTATGATCGGACACTTGGCAGATCATCGTTGCACAAGCTTCGGCAAGCGGCTTTCTAATTGATTCACGTTTCGGGGTGCGATGTGGACGAGACCACAGGTGAAGTTTGCAGTGATGCCGTAGCGGCCCAATTGGAACGGCTCTGCGGAAGCGCGACATTCAAGAACTCCTCTCGTCTCTGCCGATTCTTGCGGTACACGGTGGAGGTCGCGTTGCGAGGGGAGGGCGAGACGCTCAAGGAGTACGTCATCGGTACGGAGGTCTACGATCGTAGGCACCCATACCATCCCAGCCAGGATTCGATCGTGCGTACCGAGGCCAAGCGCCTTCGAAATAAGCTTAAGGAATATTATGCGACGGAGGGCCTTGAGGATGGAGTGCTCATCTACTATCGAAATGGCAGCTATCAGCCAGTTTTCCGCTGGAGCGGCAAAGCTGAAAAGGAGAGCAAAACATCTCCTTTGCGGTTGAGCGGTTTCTCAGGCAAGGCGCTTCCAGGAATAACGATCGCAGTTCTTCCGTTCAGGCATGAGGAAGACGATCCTAGTACGGCTGCGATCGCTGCGGGAATCACGGACGACCTTATCTTTTGTATCGCCTCCACGGACGGATGCCGGGTCGTCGCGCCGCAATCCGTGGCTGCAGTACAATCCGAAACTCAGGATATCGGCTTGCTGAGCGTCATGGTGAATGCCGATCAGATTATCACCGGTAGTGTTCGGAAAAATGCGGAGCATGTTCGAGTCTCTGTGACCGGTGTCCACCCTTCTGGGCTTGAGACCTGGTCGGAGCGGATCGACTTCAGCGCGAATGGCAGCGACTTGCTCGTTCTCGAAGAGCAGACGGCGTCGGCCCTTATGGCCCGGATTGCGCCGCAGGAATCTGTTCTGCGCGGTATGCAAGCAAGAGTTCCCTCTGTTTGTCTCGCGGAATTCCCAGAGATGATCAGCGCCGAGGAGCTTTTGGACAAAGGTACTTCCTCCTCCATTCGAGGCGCACTTAACAGGTTCAACAACCTTGCGACACGTTTAGCTACTTCCGCGCGGATTCAGTGTGGCATTGTGCAGTGTCATTATGCTCTGGCGCTTCTTGGGGAGAACTCGCCACCGGCGTACGTGCGTAAAGCAAAGGAAGCTGCTGAGCGAGCGTTACAGCTCGATCCGGAGATGGGCGAAGCTCATGCCGCAATAGGATGTTCTCTGGCGCTGGAGCATAAGTGGCACGGTGCAGAAAAGGCCTTTGATTCTGCTCTTCGGAAGAGAGCGAGCCCTGCCATCCGGCAGGTGTATGCCGACCTGCTCATGTGGCTGGGACGATTCGACGAGGCAGAGATACAGTTACAGGAAGCTCGGCGCGTGGACCCGTTCTCTTGCAGGCAGCGTGTCTCTACCGCGCGACTACGATATCTGACGTGGCGCTCCAGCGATCCGTCTCCGACGCTCTCTGAAGAACGCCACTATGGGCGCACACCGAAACAGGTTCTCCTCTTCAAAGCCGAGTTGCTCCTGCAGATGGGACGTAAATCAGAAGCGATGACGCTGGCCGACGATCTCCTGCGCGATGCGGATGAAGCCAGTGGCGTCGTAACGGACATTGCTGCCATCCTCGCTCTTGCGGGTGAGGTGGAGAGGGCGCACACACTGGCCAACCGTTTTCAACTTCTCAGCCAAAGCGCTCCGGTGAGCCGAATCTACCAGGCGCGGCTTTGCGGAGCTCTGCGGGAGGAGGAGGCCTGCCGCAGCCTGCTTGAAGCCGCGGTTGCTCAAGCAGAGCCACAGCTTTGCTGGTTGCAGGCTGACCCTAAGTTCGCAGACCTCCGCAAAAGAAGCTTCTACGGGCACACGGTAGAGAAGCTGAAGCTACCATTCGGAGCGTAACTGCCCGTTTGCTACCTAACTGTTAGCTAACCGCCGCTCACCTCTTTGCGAAGTGCATGAGTGCCATTATCCCTTTATGCGACTGAGAGGGGTAGCTGGCCGTGAATGTTAGGGTGCGTGCCTTTCTTGTGCCTGCGTTGGTTATTCTTTTGGCGGCCGTCCTTCTGGCCGTAATCGCTCATCGTTGGGTATTTTGGCATGCGGGCGCGGGCACACAGAAGACCAATGATGCCTACGTGCACGCCAACATCGTGCCCTTGAGCACCCGCATTTCAGACACGTTGCGTGAGTTGAACGTGAACGACTACCAGACTGTCCAAGCCGGCCAGCTTATCGCACGGCTCGACGACACAGATTCCCGTGCGCAGCTGCAGCAGGCGGAGTCCGCCCTGGATGCCGCCAGAGCGGCTCTGAATGATAATCAGGTGCAGAAGCAGGTGCAACGAGCCAACATTGCAATGGCGGAGCACCAGGTTCAGGAAGCCATAGAAGCCAACAATGCGGCAGCGGCCAATGTCGCCTCAGCGAAGGCAGATGTAGTTCAAGCGGACGAGGAACGCACTCGGCAAGAAGCCCTCTACGCGGAAAATGCAACTACGCGCCAGACCCTGGAGAAGACCGTGGCCAACGACCGGCGCGCGCATGCCATGCTGGAGGTCGCAATAAGCGATGAAAGAAAAGCCGCCGCCGCGGTGCAGCAAACCCGTGCCACGCTGCTCGGCAACCAGCGTTCGCTGCAGCTGCTGAACAGCAAGGATGAAGACTTCCGCGCGGACATCCGGCAAAGGCAGGCGGCCGTGGTGAACGCGCAAGTGCAACTCAACTACACGAGCGTTTATGCGCCCATGGAAGGCCGGGTAGGCCAGCGCAAGGTCTTCCCCGGTCAGCTTATTTCGCCAGGTGTTGAAATCATTTCCCTGGTGGAGGGGGACAGCTGGATAGAGGCGAATTATCAGGAGACGCAACTCGCGGACATGCGGGTGGGCGACGCAACCGATATTCACATCGATGCAATGCCTTCGGCTTCTTTCCGTGGCCATGTGGTGGAGATCGCTCCTACGAGCGGTGCCGCAGGAGCGCTCATTCCGCCGGACAATGCGACGGGTAACTTCACCAAGGTGGTGCAGAGGCTGCCGGTAAAGATTTCGATCGATTCAGGGGATGTCCCAGCCAGCCAGCTGCAGCCAGGCCTTTCCGCGGAGGTCTATGTCTATGCCTCGGGTACGCGGCGGTGAGCGTGGAACAGGCGGGTGCGACCCCGACAAAAGTCACGCCCCAGAAGAAAACGACTCCCTGGCTTGGCATTGGCGCGGTCATGATTGGGCTAAGCACGTCTGTCTTTGTGGGACAGCTCGTGGCCATCGGTGTGTCCGATTTGCAAGGCGCACAGCATTTGAGCAAGGACCAGGTGTCCTGGTTGACGGCCGTCTACAACGCGGGGCAGATGTTCATTGGGCCGCTCACGGTCTATATGGGTGGACTGCTCGGTCCGCGAAAGGTGCTCCTGATCTCCGCACCGCTGGTTGCGCTCTCTGCACTTTTGCTCGGGTTCACCACTTGGGATCCGCTCATTCTCGTTCTGCTGGCGCTCACGGGCCTGGGCTGCGGCACCTTTTACCCGCTCACGCTCAGCTTTGTAGCAAGGAGCCTCCCAAAGAAGTACATTCTGTTCGGCTTCGCCGCCTATGGTTTCGATATCGTTTCCTCGCTGCATGTAGCAAGTTTGTTGGAAGGGTTCTACATGCAGTATCTCTCCTGGCATTGGATCTATTGGCAGCCGGCCCTGATGGCGCTGGGAATGTGGCTTCTGGTGTATGCCGGTATGCCGCCCGACTCCACAGCCGGCGTGGATACCCAGAAGCTGCGGCCCACCTGGCAAGGCTTCGTATATGCAAGTCTTGGATTGACGTGTCTGTTTCTGCTGCTGACGCAGGGAGTCCGGCTCGACTGGGAAAACTCAGGCTTGATTGTGGCGCTAGCCTGCGCCGGCTCGTTCCTGTTGCTGGCGTCGATCGTCACCCACCTGCTGCGGCCCAATTCCCTGGTAAACCTCCGCTTTATTTTTACCCGTAACATCGTGCTGCTCAGCCTGGCGATGTGCGTGCTGAGGTCGAGTCTCTTGTCTTCGGCCCAACTTGTGCCCACGTTTCTTTCCACTGTGCAACGAATGATCCCGTTGCAGATTGGCTCCGTGTTGGCGTGGGTGTCGACACTGCGAAGTTGAATGTGGAAGACCAGAGTGAAAACGTCGCTGTCCAGGTCCGTCAGCTGTATTACGGCGTCATCGAAGCCGAGGCGCAGCTCCGGGCAGCCGAGACCGCAGTAGCAACGACGAAGGAAAACGAAAGAGAGGCGAGCCGCGAGTTCGAGCAAGGCTCGGCCTTGCCGCTCAAGGTCATGGAAGCGCACGCAAACGTGGTCCAGGCCCTTAATGCCACGTTAGAAGCACGTACTACGGCACGGGACAAGCGCCTCCAGCTCAACAACACGTTAGGGATGCCGATCGATTCGCGTTTCTACCTGATAGATGGGGAAAAGCCCGGCCCGGACCCACAGGTGCTGCCGCCAAGAGACGAAGCGGTCAAGATCGCCCTTGCAAAACAGCCGCAAGTGTTGATCGCAGACCGCAAAGTTGAGAAGGCGAAAGCCGAACTGCGGATCGCGGAGGACGCCTACCTCCCGCAGATCACGATGAGTGCCCATGAAAGTTACCAGGTTGGCATCGCTCTCCTGTCGCGGAACTACGGTGTATTCCAGGGTGAGCTCAATTATGAATTGTTCGATTGGGGGAGTCGGCGCGCACAGGTGCGCAGCCAGCGAGCGCTCCTTGGGGCAGCGAAGCTGAACCTGAGTAATTTGCAGGAATCAACCAGGGTCGCCGTGGAGGTTGCCTATGATCGCGTGGATACGGCCGCGCTGAACTTGGTGGCCAAGCAACAAATGGTGGCAGCGCGCGAGGAGGGTGTAAGAGTGGCGGACTCACGTTATGCGCACGGGGAGATACTTCCTTCCGACCGGGATGTGGCGCATGCTCAACTCGCCGAAGCACAGGCGGCGCAACATCAGGCCGAATTAGATCTTTCCCTGGCACAAAGTGAGGCAAGACGAACACTGGGAGAAATTGCCCGATAAGCGGCTTGTCTTCCGCCCGCGTGCTTTTTGCGGAACGTACCGGAGGTTTGCGCACAACATGAGCGACGCGCATAACAAGCCGTCTATAGAGGAGCAGCGTCTAGCCGACGCCGCGAGCCGGGCGGCAGACTGGCAGCGCTGGGGAACTACTTGCCTGAGCGTCAGTGGGGAACAATCCGCGAAGCGATTCACCGGATGGGAATCCCTGGGCCTTTACGTATGACATCGCGCGGTACAAGGGTTGCCGCTGGGGCGAGGACGGGCTACTAGGCTGGACGGATCGCGAGTGCCGGCTCTGTTACTCAACCTCGTTCTGGAATGGCAAGGATGCCTGCTTGAAGGAGCGTCTCTTCGGCCTGACAAACCCGCAGGGAAACCACGGCGAAGACGTTAAGGAGCTCTACTATTACCTGGATGCGACACCGACGCATTCGTACGCACGCGGCCTTTACAAGTATCCTCAGGTCGCATTTCCCTATGAGCGCCTAACCGAAGTGAATCGGACTCGCGGCGTTGAGGAGCCTGAGTTCGAGTTGCTCGACACCGGCGCCTTCGACGGGGCCCGTTATTTCGACTGCCAAATCGAGAATGCGAAGAGAGGACCGGATGACATTTTCATCCGGCTTTCTGTAACGAACCAAGGCGAGAATCCGAAAATCTTATCATGGTGCCAACGTTGTACTTCCAGAATATCTGGGATCCGAACACGCCCGAAAAACTGAGAAGAAACCTGTCCTGCAGTGCGCGGGAAGCGAGCCGGCTATTTCGGCGTCTCATGAGACCTTGGGTGAGTTTCGTTTCACTCTTCTACCGGACGAAGATACTTCCGACATCGCGCCGGCCATCTTGTTCGCAGAGAACTAATCGAACGCTTCGAAGCTTGGCCAGACTTCCTCAGTGCCGAACGCTTCTTCGAAAGACGCGTTTGATCGATACGTGGTACGTGGGGACCACTCCGGACTTTGCGCAGAACCGCGAGGCACCAAGGCCGCTTTCATGCTTCAAATGAGCAAGCCGAAGGCGACGCTTGTTCACCGTTTGCGCCTGGCCGAGGCAGACCAGGCTGCAGAGGTCTTGTCGAGGGCTGAGTTCGATGCCGTATTTCAGCGACGTCACGCGGAAGCTGACGAGTTCTACGCGCGTAAAATACCGCAAGGTTTTACGAGCGAGAAAGCCGCCATTGCACGTCAGGCCTACGCGGGCCTGCTCTGGAGCAAGCAGTTCTACTTCTATGTCGGCCAGGGAGCGACAGCCGACCCAAAGCGAGTCACGGCGCAAATGCAACCGGCGCAGCAACGCAATGCCTCGTGGCGGAACCTGTACTGTCGTGACGTTCTCTCCGTACCTGACAAGTGGGAGTATCCGTGGTTTGCTTCTTGAGATTCCGCCTTTCAGCTCGTCTCCATCGCGCAGATTGATCCTGAGTTCTCTAAGCGACAGCTCCTGCTTTTTCTCGGTGAGGACTATCTCCATCCCGTTGGTCAACTGCCCGCCTATGAGCACGCGTTCAGCGATACAAACCCACCGGTGCATGCTTGGGGGGTGCTTCGAGTATCCGAAATCGACGCAGCGACACGTAAAGGAAAACAGGATCTGGAGTTCCTGAACGCGCGTTTCACAAGTTGGTCCTGAACTTTTCGTGGTGGGTGAACCGCCTGGATCCGTCCGGCAATAACCTGTTCGGTGGAGGATTTCTCGGTCTAGAAGGTGTCAACCAGCTTACGGTGCAAGTACTCATCCACGCTGTCCAGTTACTGCTCCTTGATTGAGGATATACGCCACAGCGGAGATGGCCGGCTCACGAAACTGGCTCTATACTCAGGATTCATCGATGCGCTAATCCTGATCGGGAGACGAGATAAACACCCAAACCGAGTGCCAAGTCGATTTGGTCTGCCGATATCGCGACGAGACTATATTTTACCTGCTGTTTGGCTACGCTCGATGCTGCGGTCACGTTGATGTATGCGCATGCGGCTTCCCTTGCGATCAGCACACCGCGTGTCTTAAGGGTGGGCAGCCAAAGTCTTTCCTAAACTGCAACAACCGGTTTTATCGAAGTCAGTGGTGCTTCGGTATGTTGACGATGTACTCGCGGTGAGCAGCCCCAGACTCTGCGGAATGTTTTGCCGAAGGCGCTTACCGTTTCATAACCGACCGCCAGGGCGATCGTAGAGACAGGCTCATCTGAACTCCTGAGACGAGCGGCCGCAAGCGACATACGCCAGCGTGTAATGTATTGCATTGCGGTCTCTCCGACCTTCTTTTTAAAGGTCTGAGCAAATACGGTGCGTGACATGCCTGCGCGCTTGGCGAGTTCCTCTATCGTCCAGGGATGTGCCGGATCATCATGGATGCAAGTAATCGCAATCCGCATTTTCGCGTCAGCAAGAGCAAATAGCCAGCCGGCGCCTTTCGCTTCATCGTCACGTAAATGAAGCCTGAGGGCTTGGACAAGCATCATGTGCGCAAGCTGTTGAGCGATAAGAGAGCCTCCCGGCTGAGGGTCGCGAAGTTCATCGATGATGCTTTGCAGAGACCATCGGATCACTGCCTTATCCGAGCTCTTGCTGATGTGCACCACCAGCGGCAACATCTTTAACAAGACAATCTCGGCGGAACTTCCGGCGAAAAGAAAGTGACCTCCCATAATGGAACAAGCTCCCAAATTTTGATAGAGCACCTCATCGTCAGGCTTTCGTATTTCAAGTCTCCGAATGTCCAGAAAGGACCTCACCTTCTCTGCGGAAAGATGGAAAGGCAGACCCCGAGGCAAGATGACACAGTCTCCGGCCTGGATTGGTATCGGCTCACGAGAGCCTTGCACTGAGAGCCAACACAAACCGGAGAGTGGGATATAGCACTTCAATCCTTGGTAGGCCGGGATCGCGTAGCTGGATCCCGGGTCCAGGACAAAACCGCCGGACGTGTAGGTCTTCAGCTTGAGCATTGACAGCACCTCAGAGAGTGGATCCATACGCCTCCATACGATCGGACTACTAATCCGTCCTTTAAGCATAGTTCGTATGTCACTGAGTTCCATCTACTTGATTGAGGACAGCGGAACCAACGCGACTGTCACAGCAAAGCGCAGACCCGCTTAAAGGAGCAAACTCATGAAAGTTTTTGTCACAGGCGCAACGGGATTTATCGGCTCGGCCCTTGTTCCCGAACTCATTAACGGCGGTCATCAGGTCATCGGACTCGCGCGTTCCGATGCGGGTGCGGAGTCTTTGATCGCATCTGGGGCAGAGGTACACCGTGGAAGTCTCGAGAACCTGGAGAGTCTCCGCAGCGGCGCGGCAAAGGCAGAAGGAGTGATTCACTGCGCCTTTAATAATGATCTCTCGAAGTTTGAGGAAAGCAACGAGAAGGAGGGTCGAGCGATCAAGGCCTTAGGAAGTGTTCTCGTGGGCTCCGATCGTCCGCTGGTGATCACCTCCGTCGCGGCCATGGGTATTGCAGCACCCGGCCAACTCGCCACCGAAAACTATTTCGATCCCAGTCAACGCAAGCCGCGCAATGCGACGGAAGTAGCCGGGAAAGCGCTTCAGGATCGCGGAGTCAACGTTTCAGTAGTTCGCCTCCCCCAGGTTCACGACATCCTGAAGCAGGGATTCGTCAGTTATCTCATCCATGTAGCGCGAGAGAAGAGGATTTCGGCGTACATCGGGGATGGTCTAAACCGTTGGGCGGCAGGACACGTTCTCGATGTCGCTCACCTATATCGCCTTGCGCTGGAAAAGCATGAGCTGGGCAGCCGATACCATGCGGTTGCGGAAGAAGGCATTGCGCTCCGCCAGATCGCAGAAGTGATTGGCAGTGGGTTGCACGTTCCAGTGGTCAGTCTCTCCGCAGAAGAAGCCTATACCCACTTCGGTCCGGCCGCGATGTTCGTTAGCGCAGATATGGCAGCTTCCAGTCAACAGACCCGACAACACCTCGGCTGGAACCCCACTCGGCCCGGGCTGATTCAGGATCTGCAACAGGCCCAGTATTCGTAGCGCAACCGGAATCAGACCAGATCGCTTCTCTCGATTGACATCACTCGAGTGCAAGCTCGCGTTCCCACTTGAGCCAACCCGTCGATTACTCGAAACAGGAGAATTAAGTGAACCTTAAAGGCAATGTTATTCTCATCACTGGCGGCGGTTCCGGCATCGGTCGGAGTCTCGCAGAGGCTTTTCACCAAGCGGGCAATCAGGTCATCATCACAGGCCGCCGTCAATCCGCTCTCGAAGATACTGTACGGGCCAATCCCGGAATGCACGCGATGCTCCTGGACCTGGATAAGCCGGAGGAGATCCAACGATTCGCAGCTGAGATCAAGAAGATCGCCCCGGAGCTGAATGTGCTCATCAACAATGCGGGCATCATGAAGTCGGAAAATATGAAGGCGGGAATAGAAGCCCTGGCGACCGCAGAAGCCAACATCACCACCAACCTGCTTGGGCCGCTACGTCTTACCGCAGCCATCCTCCCGGGGCTACTCGCCCAGGCCAAAGCAACCGTAGTGACGGTATCCTCTGGCCTCGCCTTCGTTCCTATTGCGCCCTTCGCATCGTACTGCGCCACGAAAGCAGCCATTCATGCCTGGACACAGTCGCTTCGTCGACAACTCAGTGACACCTCCGTCGAGGTTCTCGAACTCGTGCCTCCTTACCTGCAAACCGAGCTCACAGGGGCTCATCAGCTATCCGACCCGAATGCTATGCCTCTTAACGAGTTCATAAATGAAGCCGTGCATCTGCTGAAGAACCCGCCACCGAACGGCGAGATTTTGGTCAAGCGCGTTTACCCACAACGCTTTGCCGAGCGTGAGGGCAAATACGATGAACTCTACGCGCAGCGCAATGACCAAGCGATGCAGCAGGCAGCCAAGGCCAAAGGTTAGATCGGCTGAGCGACTCTGTTTGCCCCGAGTGCACGACTCGCTGCGAGTACAGGTCGCAGAGACGCATTAGCCCAGCGATATCTGAAATGGATTGAGTCGAGAGCAGGTCCGTGGCTCAGGCTTCCGCTCCACGTGAAGGTACGTTGTTTTAGGTTGACGCTGTCAACTTTTCAGGTGTACCCTGTCAACCAGGGAGAGCGACACAATGGGCACTACACTCATCACGGGCGGACACGCAGGACTGGGGCTTGAGGCGGCAGCGTGTCTCGCCGGGAGGCGGGAAAATCTTGTGCTTGCCGGAAGAGATCTCGCAAGGGTCAATAAGGCGGCCTCAGACCTGCGCACACGTTTCAGCGTACAGGTGACACCGGTGCAACTCGATCTGGCCTCCCTTGACTCAGTCCGTTCTGCCGCATCGCACGTACGGCGGTTGATTGCTGAAGGTCAAGTTCCGCGCCTGGATGCCTTACTCTGCAACGCTGGCGCACAGTTTGAAGGACCGATCTCATACAGCAAGGAGGGGTACGAGGAGACGTTCGCCACTAACCATCTCGGTCACTTCCTGTTGGTAAACCTTCTACTCGTTACCTTGGCAGATGACGGCAGAGTTGTGTTCACGGCAAGCGGTACACACGATCCTGAGACGATGGATGGGAAGATGGTCGGTAAGGCTGTCGAGCCTGACGCACTCGCCCTGGCGAACGACGGAAAGAACGGAACAAAGCCCATCTCGGGCGGGACGCGCTATGCAATATCGAAACTCTGCAACATACTGTTCGCCTATGAACTCACCCGCCGGCTGAAGCGCAACGGAAGCCATGTCGAGTCGATCGCCTTCGATCCAGGCCTGATACCAGAAACGGGCCTGATGCGGACGGCTCCCGCGTTTGCTGCAAGGCTCATGCAAAAGAGCCTGGTGAAGTGGCTCCTCCGAAAGCTAGGAGTCACGATGGGCAGCCTTCCTTTCTCAGGCGACGCTTTGGCGCGCATCGCAGTCGACCCACACTTTGCGAATGCAACAGGGCAATACCTGCAGTCGAACAATGGATCGCTGGTGAACGCGCGTTCGTCCAAAGCCTCCTACGATGAAAGTAAAGCTGCAAAGCTCTGGAACGATTCAGAGGCACTTGTGCATTTGCAGCCCGGAGAGATTTCGAAATGGTGCGATGAAGACCAGTGAACGCATTATCGAGTCGGCAGCTGCGCTCATCGACTCCGGAGGGGCTGCAGCGGTTACGCTTCGGGCTGTAGGGCAGGCGAGCGGCGTCTCGCACAATGCGCCCTACAAGCATTTTCTGAACCGCGATGCCTTGTTGGGAGCGGTCGCCATACAAGATTTCCAGAAGCTCGCAGCAATGTTTACTGCTGTCAGGCAGGAGAGGGCCAGGCCCTTGACCAAGCTTAAGCGAGCGTTGCAGGCCTTTTCCGAATATGGTCGCAATTTTCCAAATCGATACCAGCTACTCTTCAGCGATCCCGAGATTGCCAGGCAGGGAGGGGAGTTACAGAAAGCAGCGCTGGCTTCCTTCTCCGCATTCGCTCTCCTTGTCTCCGACTGTCAGCGGGTGGGAGTCTTGCCTTCTGTTCCCACTCCGGCATTGGCCGGCTTGCTCTACGCCTCGGTCCACGGACTGATCGATCTCCAGGCAAGCGGGCGCATGAAGACTGAAAAAGGCTTCACGAATGTAAGCGAGGGCATCGCTCTTCTCCTCCATGTCGTTGCCAGCGAAAAGCACGAGGTGACCGAATGACGATGGAAGAGCTTGCACGATTGGCTGCTGCAGGGCGGATGATTCCAAATGCTCCGGTACAGGCAGTGCGTTCCGTTCAAATTGCTGCGCCGCTTCACAAAGTCTGGAGCATCTTGATTGAAGTATCCGATTGGGCACGTTGGCACCCCTATTTGGAGGAGGCGACGCTTGAGGGTCCGTTTGCTGCAGAGACGAAGCTGACTTACGGAAGACTGATCAAGTATAAGCTCCGCATCGCAAGAGTGATCGATGGAGTGCTCGTGATGCTTTCTGGCACAATGGCAGGCTACAAGGCAATTACCCGGTGGGACGTAAAGGCAATGACCGAACAGCAAACGGAGGTCTCTTTCAAGGAGTCTTCTTCCGGCTTTTTGATTGGAACTTTGTACAGCGACGACAAGCTAGGCGATCACCTTCAGCGATGGCTCGACGCTCTCAAGGCCGAGGCAGAGCGTTGAGCTTGATCGTTGCACTGCCGTTGCGGGCAGGAAAAGATGTTGGCTCAAGGTCTTTGTGCAACCTGCTATAGCCTGAGCGCAGGTGCAAGGAGGCGGTAGGGGGTGGCGGGATGAGCACAGAAAGTGCGGGAACGTCGCGCGCACTGACTTACCCTTCTTCAGCAGGCATTTCGCTAGCTTGCGCTGGTTACCATTCGTCCTCTTCGGTCGGGCGATCCGCAGGGTTCCACGCAGCTTTTCACGATCGATCCGCGTGCAGCCAGCCTCTTGTGAGCTTCGAGTCGAATAGAGAGTTAGAAGCTCCGTGTTTTGGAATACCGCTTCTCCTTGACAGCCCGCCATCTGTCGACCGAAGCGACGGCCATACCTGCGAAAGGAAGCAGTTCGGCCGAAGTCGCGCCATCTTGTGCGGCGACAGACATACCCACGATCAGTGCATTGATAAAACCGGCAAGCGCAGCCGTATCCGTGTTCCTTGCCAATTGTCCATCCTCTTTTCCTTTGTCAAGGCGAGCCTTGATCGCCTGAGAGGTTTCCGCTCTCAGTGAGGCCGCGTGTTCGGCAATCTCTTCGTGCTGCTTGGCACAACGAACCAGTGCGGTCGATCGCATACAGCCAGGCGGCAAGTCCGAGCGCGTGAATTGCGCCGCCAAGTCGCGGAGACTTTGTCCGATCGCCTTGGACACATCCGGTTCCTCTGCGAACGCCCGGCGGGCAAGGCTGCCGATCTCCTGCTGGTACCAGGCCAGCGCTTGCTTGTATAGCCCTGCTTTCGACCCGAAAGCAGCGTATAGGCTTTGCGTCGTGATACCCATCGCAGCAGTGAGATTTTCCACCGAGGTGCCTTCGTACCCATGTTCCCAGAACAACATCGCGGCTTTCCGCACGGCCTGTTGTGTGTCAAAGCTTCTTGGACGGCCTCGTCCCCTCGGTTGAGTGCCTTCATTTGTCACAGTGATCGCTCTTGAAATATTTTTCATTTGGGTTTATTTTAGGAGTTATCGCTCCTGAAATCAATCGGGAGCTTGGAGACTTCCTATGAATACGCTTCCCCTGATCGCATCTAGCTATCGAGACGCCGCCAACGTCATTCCTGCCTTTGATTACGAAGTCCAACCCGTTACTGAGATACGTGCGGCGCTTGAGCAGGCGTATGGGATGAAGTACGGTTCTGCGGACTTGGTTGCGAAAGAAGAAATTTATTTCCCCGGAACGGCCGGAGATCCGCAGGTGCGTGCGCTGCTTTACCGCCCGAAGGGCGCTGAAGGAGCGGTTCCCGGCATGCTGCACATCCATGGTGGCGGCTGGATTGCCGGGACAGCCGACATAATGGCTTCCTTTTGTGCGGACCTGTCGTCGCAGCATGGCATTGTTGTGCTTTCGGTTGACTACCGCCGAGCGCCGGAGACGGTGTTCCCCGGCCCGCACAACGACTGCTACGCTGCATTGGAATGGCTCCATACAAATGCAAGCGAGTTGGGAGTTGATCCGGCGCGTATTGCGGTACTCGGCGACAGTGCAGGTGGAAACCTCTCGGCCGGGATTGCGCTGCGCGCCAGAGATGAAGGAAAAATTGCTCTCAAAGCACAGTTCCTCCTGTACCCGGCACTGGACGACCGCACCGGTACCGACCAAGCACCGGTCGAAAACCCATCGACGGGGGAGTTCGTCGTTACCAGAAAGTACGTGCGTCAGTTGTATCAAGCGCGGCTCGGAACTGACCCCTTGGATGCGCAGCAAATGACCTATTTCGCACCCACGCGCGCAACCGACCTTGCGAACGTGGCGCCAATGTTTCTCGCCGTCGGCAGTGTCGATCTTTTCCTCGACGAGGACTGCGACTACGCGCTGCGCCTCTCTCGCGCTGGCGTTCCGGTGGAGTTGCATGTATATAGGGGCGTGTTTCACGCCTTCGATCTCATTCCGGGAGCAACGACCGACCGCTTTAACGCAGACCTGAACTATGCCATTCAGGCGTTCCTGAATGATCCTCCGACAACCAGAGCGTAGCAGGTGCATCGGCTTACTCGGTTCAACGACCGCTCACATAAGACGTACCAGTTTCCTTGCTGGCGAAAGATTGAAAAATGTCCACTTATGCATCCTATGGAAGTTTGCTGGATCGTGTCGTTCTTATTACAGGCGGCGGCTCCGAGATCGGAGCCGCCATCATGGAACAGTTCGTTCAGCAAGGTTCACGCGTTTGCTTTTCTCGACATCAACGAAGACATTGCGAATGAACTCAGTCGCAGGATTGAGGCTACCGGCCGCCACGACCCGCTGTACCTTGCTTGCGACCTGACGAATATCCCCGCGTTGAAGATCGCAGTAGACGAGGTAAACCGGCGGCTTGGATCTCCTGTCGTACTCGTGAACAACGCCGGCAGTGATGACCGGCACGATTTGGGAAGTCGTGACGGTTGAGTATTGGGATCAACAGATCGCGATCAACCTGCGCCACTATTCTTCGTTGCACAGGCTGTCGCGGATGGCATGAAGCAGCAATCCTCGGTCTTTCACGATCCTTGTCGCTTGATTTGGGACATTGGGAAGTTGGGCTTACAACTCGTGAAAAGTCCGTGATCGCAACGATCATGCAGGTTTGGAGGCAGGGTGCCGAGATCAGCGCTACGCTGATCGCCGCTCAATCATAACCATGCATAGATCGCGCAAATCTTGGTGATTCGTGCAGGAGTGGGCCGAATGAACCCGTCCATCTGAGCCCGTAACCAACTAAATTGAGGTACAGCAATGCAGGACAAGAGCAACCCAACCCTCACACCCTTACTGATGGCCGACTTAATCGAGTCGTCGAAGCCGTCAGACTGGCGACCGCTCGATCCGGAGAACACCCTCTATCTGGAACTGAGCTCTCAACGCGTGGTGATTGAACTTGCGCCCGCTTTCGCGCCTGAGCACGTCGCGAATATCAGGATCTTAGCCCGCCAACGGTACTGGGATGGTCTTGCAGTCGTTCGTGTCGACGATAACTATGTGGTGCAGTTAGCAGACCCAAATGCCGAGAAGCCCGATAAAAAACGGCCGATCGATCCCGCAAAGGAAACCATACCTGCTGAGTTCGATCATCTGATCGATTCCACCGTTCCTTTCACTGAGCTGCCGGATAAGGATGTGTACGCGAAGTCTGTCGGGTTCACGAACGGGTTCCCGGTTGCTCGCGATGAGCAGGATGGGCGCACATGGCTCGTGCATACCTATGGCGCGGTGAGTGCAGGTCGCGACACAAGCATTGATAGCGGCAACGGAGGTGAACTCACCGTTGTCATTGGGCATGCGCCCCGACAGCTTGACCGCAACGTGACAGTCGTAGGTCGTGTGCGTCTAGGCATCGATGTTCTCTCTTCACTGTCGAGAGGAGCTGGGAGTCTAGGCTTTCAGCAAACTCCAGTAACGCTCATTCAGTCGGTACGCCTCGCATCGGAGGTGCCGGATGCGGATCGGACGCACCTTGAGATTTTGCGTACAGATACGCCACTCTTTCTTCACTTGATTGAAGCTCGCAGAAATCGCCAAGAAGACTGGTTCCACCGCCCCGCCGGACATATTGAGATTGGCAACGTGCCGTTGCCCGCTCGCTTGGTGAAATGAATTAGCAAGCCTACTGGAGAAGATCATGTTCAATGGAATTATGATGACGTGGGTCTTGGATCTCAAGCCCGAAGTGGCAGACCTGTTCTGGTCCGATGTCGCAGCAGGGATATCGGGTACACGATCCTTTCCAGAATGCCGTCGAGCTGTTATGTATCGCAACCGAGCTGATTCCAATCGAATCTTGCTGACGTCAGAATGGGACAGCTATCAGGATTACGAGAAGTACTCTGCTTGGCGCGCCGAGAGTGGTAGGCGTCTCGCTGGTGTGTCTGCCAGCGAATTTCCAACTCTGTTGGCAAACCCGTCCGCTCGGCAGTTCTGGGACATGCGTGCGTAGGGATAAACTCTCATTGAGATCGATTTGACAGCTTGCCCCCCATTTGCAGCACCGTAGGTCCCAAAGCGCGAATCCGGCGGAGGCAACCGGACTCATGCCAACTCTCCTGAAGAGCCCCCTGCAACTGCTCCGGTGCCCTTGCTCGACCAGGTATGCGGGCGGAAGCGTGGGTGAGCGTGGCAGTTATTTCTCATCGCCCGCGATGAGAGTGATTTTGCCGCCAAGACGGGCGCTGGTTATAGTGGCGAGGAAAAGGTGCTTAGAAGCCTTTCTGTTGGTGCCGAGATTCGCCCCACGAAAAGGCGACCACCTACAGCGTCCTAGAGCTGGAGAAATGGCACACTCTCACGCCGGCTCAGCTCTCAAACCCTAAGCTGGACATCCGAGAGAGTGAATGCACTACTTCGGGATGCCGAGGAGACGTTCAGCATTGAGATGAGAGATCTTTGCCATATCCGCATCGCTAACGGGCAGCTGACGCAAGAATGCCACGCCGTGTTCCATAGAACTGAACGGATAATCCACGGAAAACAATATCCTGTCAGGTCCAAACGCAGCGAGTGCCGCAGCGAATGGGGCCGCACTAAAGAACCCGCTTGTTGTGATACACACCTGATCGAGAATGGTTTGGCTGGGAGTGCGGCCAAACTCCCGTTGCAGCAGAGTCCCAAAGACCTCATCCAGGCGTTGAAGCCACATGGGCAGTGCCTCTCCCATGTGGCCGATGATGAGCTGCAGACCAGGATGGCGAGCAAGGGCACAGGAAAGTACTAGAGCGTGTTTCATAAATGGGTACGGCCTCAAGCTTGATTCTTTTGTTTGAGGATGGAGCTTTGTTGAACTTCTTGCATGAGCAAGAAGCGATTCGAGTTGTTGACCGATGCGCAATGGGAGTTGATCGGGCCTCTGCTGCCTGAGCCGAAGCGGCGCAAAGACAGGCGAGGCCGTCCGTGGGCATGCAACCGGGCTTGTCTCGAAGGCATTCTCTGGGTGTTGCAAACAGGGGCTGCCTGGAGGTTCCTGCCGGAGCAGTATCCTTCTCCGGCGACCTGTTGGCGACGGTTGAAGCTGTGGGAAGAGCAGGACGTGTGGCTGGATGCATGGCGAACGCTGCTGGGCGCCCTCGATGGCAAAGGGCTGCTGAAGTGGGAGGAGACGTTTCTGGACGGCAGCTTCGCGCCGGCCAAAAAGGGGGCTCTGCGGTCGGTAAAACCAAACGCGGCAAGGGCACAAAGTGGATGGTACTGGTCGACGGTGGCGGTCTTCCGCTGGGAGTTCGGCTTGAAAGTGCCTCTCCGGGAGAAGTTACGCTTGCGGAAGCCACGCTCGCCGAGGTCAAAGTCCCCCGCCCGAGAGGCCGCCCGCGACAGAAGCCGAAGCGAGTAATCGCAGACCGTGCCTATGATTCCGATCCCTTGCGCGAAAGGCTTGCCAAACGGGGCATCGACCTGATCGTGCCTTATCGCAAAAGCAGCAAGCACCGACGCTATGAGGACGGCAGGAAGCTCAGACGATACAAGCGCCGCTGGATCATCGAGCGCACCAACGCCTGGCTCGGACAGTTCCGACGACTCCTCGTGCGCCATGAGCACCTGCTGTGTACCTACCAAGCCTTCTTCTACCTCGCCTGTCTCTGGATCACACTAAGACGGTGTTTATGAAACACGCTCTAGAGTGATGAAGCACATGGATGGCCGTCTCCATGTGCCATCCAAAGCCCTGGTTGGCGAGGAGCGCGCCCGCATTGCCAGGCAAGTTCTCATATAGGTTTGCCTCACGCCTGCCGACGGCGTCCCTGGATGAATGTATCGGCCGTCCCATCCGCTCGGCGCGTTCAAGAACTGGCCTAAAGCGAGGATCATCGATGACCATCTCTCGTCCCGCTGACAAAAGCGCCACAACGTGAAAGGTGAGTGATAGCGCGTTCAAGCTCATCAGCCGCAGCTTGAGGGCTACGTAGTGGGATATGTGCGAGACCGCGGAATCGCTGTGGATGCGCAGAAATGAGCTTCTCGAGCCCGTCGTTGTACGAACGCGCAGGCTCCAGCCCATCATCTCCATCCCGACTATCCGCTCCCGCACTCACTGAAAGGACCTCCCAGCGGCATCCATTTCAGCAATGCGGTTTTGGGCCACTTCCCTGAGCTGCGCGAGTAGAGGTTCCGGCATTACCGACCCACTGGCGCGTTTCACCGGAGACGCTGCAGCGCTGCGGACCGCGAGGTTCGGAAGAATAAAGTGTTCTTTCAAGGAAACAATGCGCATTTCAACTCCTGTTCCGTGTGTCGGCAATCAACTGTGACCTCATAAAATGGGCGATTTACTCCTTCGCCCGCTCACCGAGCTGCGGTCAAGAGGATTTCAACCAACTCTTCAGGTTTCGAATAGAAGGGAGAATGGTCGCTATCCAGTTCGACCACTGGCGTGCTCGGGATCTGAGCGAGCATCGCCTCCTGGAGTTCGGTTGCAACAGATTTGTCCTGAAGAGTCTTGATGTAGGTGCGAGGCACGCTGCCCCACCGCGCTTCGCTTACGTGCACAGGATCGAGACGTGGTCCTGTCGGTTGCTGTGCGAGAAGGCTCACAAGAAGCTGCGCGTCAGCTTCCGTGCACATGTTGCAGAGCTTGCTCGGCACAAGATCCGCGTTGAGGGTTGAGTAGCTCTTATCCGCAGCAAACTGAAGAAAGCCCTTAGCGCCTGGAGGCGGTCCCTCTTGCCCAGAGCTAAGAGCCCGTTGTCCTTCCTGGAAGCTAACCACGGATGAACCATCGGGCAGCATGAACGCGGCTAGATAGAACAAGTGCGCGATCTTCTTGGGCATCATCTCCGTCAGATTTGAGACGACGATCCCAGCCATGCTATGGCCGACGAGGACCACATCCTGTCGCTCGGAGATCAACGTCGCTATCGCATCGACGTAGGTTCGAAGGTTGACTTGAGAGGCCGGTGTTGCGTCTCGGCCATTGCCCGGCAACTCCGGCGTTAGAACCTCGTGACCGGCATCGCGGAGGCGCGGGGCAATCCGGTCCCAAATTCCTGCGTTCAGCCAGGCCCCGTGAATGAGTATGAATGTCTTCATGAAAAGTTCTTCTCTAGCGGCTCATGCGAAGCGGGAAGAGCCCACCTGTTGTTCTTTGTATAATTAGTTTATCGAAGTATTTAGCTGATTTCAAGCTCTGCATGAGCATTGCCCACTATCAACATCGCGATTACTGCTCAGCTCACTCGATGTGATGGGCTCGCGAATCTCACAGGGGGAGGCATTACACTGGCCATAGGGAACAATTTGCTTTTGCAAGATTCGGAGATCGAAACTTGCTTGATACATAGGCTGGTGCTAATGGCAAATCAACGCATGCGATCGTACGTCCCTCTCATTCGTCAATTCGCGGCTCGGGTCGTTGTGTTCCATTCCACAATTGCCGCTAAGTTCGGCCTGAACACAACCGATCTCCAGGCTCTACGGCTGCTTCACGACGGACCCATGTCCGCAGGTTCGTTGGGCCGTCTTGTCGGTCTGACAGGACCCTCCATGACAGCCCTGATCGACCGGTTGGAGTTTTCCGGCTATGTCACACGGAAGCGCGGTCTACCGGACCGACGCCGTGTGACTGTCTGTGCGATTCCGGAAAAGCTGCACGAGATCGACACTCATTACGAGAAGCATAGCGCCCATATCACAAAGCTGCTCTCGAAGTACAGTGCGGACGAGTTTGAGACTATTACCGACTTCCTCGAGCAGTCGATCCTTATCTTGTCGAATGAAGTCAAATCTTTGCACAATGCTAAGGAGTGAGTGACTCCTTAGCATTGTGCAGACAGGTCGTAGTGCCGAGAAAAGCGGCGAGGCACAGGGTCTTAGCGGCTGGAAACTACTGTGTGAGACTAGGCTCGCCTATAAGCGCGAGGTACTCATGGATAAAGACGATGGACATGCTACCTTCCCCAACGTCGCTGGCCACGCGCTTTATGGAGCCGTGGTGCTTTCCCGGCTGACCGGAACGTAGGCGCACATGAAGACACTTGACTTCGTCTTAGCGTAATCTGCATAGTTAATTAGAGAATCGAAGTATTTGATAGTGAAAGGATACTACGCTATGGCAACGCTTGATTTAAATGGCTTCACTCAGTATTATGAAGATTTAGGTGATACTTCGAAGCCCGCTGTACTCATGATCAGCGGCCTCGGAGGTGTTGGCACGAGCTGGGGTCCACAGGCCCAACACATTGCAGAGCATTACCACGTCATACTGCCAGATCACCGCGGCACCGGCAAAAGTACACACACAGCGGAGGGCTACACGACACAGCAACTCGCCGAGGATATGGCGGCCCTCGTGGGGCACCTAAATCTTGGCCCGGTGCATGTCGTTGGTGCCTCAACAGGAGGTGCCATCGCACAATATATGGCGCTTGATCACCCTCATACTGTCCGATCCCTTACTCTCTCATCGACCTTCGCCCGCTTCGATGCATATACGCATCGTGAGTTTCAGGTTCGCAGAAAAATGGCCGAGCACTGGAGTCGGCCCGAGTTCTTTGCCGGGTATTCCTTATTCTTGTTCTCGCCTCGCTACACAAGTGAACACCCGCAGCAGGTACAAGCGTGGATCGACCGGGGATCGGCCCATCCCGAGCAACCAGGAGACCGGGAGATCGGCCTCAAGCGCATCGATATGATCGCTGCCCATGACACTTTCGCCAGGCTTGGCGAGATCAGGCACCCGACGTTGGTCGTGTGCGGGACTCACAATTTCTGTACTCCGCTGCCGCTCTCCGAAGAACTCGCGGAACAAATTCCGGGGGCAAGGCTCGTTGTCTTCGAAGAGGGTGGCGAACTCATCGAACTTGAGCAAGAAGAGAAATATCTCAAGACCGTGGGCGGATTTCTTGCCGAGCAGACAATCCGAGACCGAGGCTAGCAATCAGTCCGGCAAAGGGACCGCTGCATTAATTCCAAAGAAACGCACGGCACGGGACTGGTCCACATGCATCAGTATTCGGTCTGCAAACGATTTAGCCTGCCAGAGCAATTCTCGGTGCGCGACAATGTAACGGGACTCGACGAGTGCCCGTTTTGCCACTTGGCCCAGGCCCTAAACGTGCAGGTTGTTCCGCGTGCTGAAGGAGAAAATCAAGAAGCTTTTAGGAACCCTCTGATCAAGACTACGGTTTCATGCTTTGGGCTGTTTTGAAGCTTTGTTGGCTTAGGCCCAGCGAGCTCTTTACTCTTCGCTGGAGATCTTTCGACGACGCAAACACGTTATCGCTAACCGAAACCGTCTACCGAAGGCAGCTCAGGCCTTTCGGAAAGACAACGAAGAGCTTAGGTAAAGTTCATCTGCCGGATGGGCTCGCTGAAGATCTTCGGGAGTGGAAGCGGGAGTGTTCCGACCCGTCCCCAGGGCGTTCCTGTTCCCGAACGCTGACGGCGGACTTCTCGATCCGGGCAACTACCGCAACCGAGTTCTCAAGCCTCTCGCCGAGGTTCTGGAACTTCCCAAACTGACTTTCCAGGTGCTCCGCCGCACAATGGCGACCCGGGCACAGAATCTGGGTCAGTGAAGGACATTTAGGCACACTTGCGGCACTCGCAGGCGGACACCACCGCGAACGAGTACATGCAGGAGCTTCCCGAGAGCGTGCAGCAAATGGTCGGAACGGTCTACGCAATGCTCACCATCAGCAAGGCTCCGCAGCGCGTTATGTAGAGCAAGGACGCTTTTCGGATTCTGCCAAATTCATTGAATAGCAACAAATGGCACCAAATCACTTTGGTGGCTTCGCTAAGTTGTTGAAAAATATGGTGGGCACAGCAGGATTCGAACCTACGACTTCCACCGTGTGAAGGTGCCGTGCCAAAGCTAACTTATTGATGGCAAAGGGGGATATCTGACGGCAAAACCGGCCCAAACGGCGCTATTTGCCACAAAAATGCCACAAAGCCACAGAAAACGAAGTGGGCACGGGTTGGTCCGCGGGGAACCAACCCAGCTTGGCTTTTTCACACATACTCCAGGGCGATCATTGGTTCCAAATTAAATCTTCAGGAGACCCTGAAGATTTACAATGGAATCGAGGTCGCGAATGAATCAGCTCATGGAAAACCTGACGACAACGGAGGCGGCAGTTGCAGCGGGCGTGTCGCTGCCCCAGATCAATCGGGTCATCGATGATAGGATTCTGCCGGACCATTGGTACAGCACCTCACCCGTGCGCACCTTCCGCACCGACGCATGTCTCTTCATCGCCTTCTATTACGAGACGGCGGATTGGTTGACGGCATCCGCTCGGCTGCAGACCATTCGCGACGCGGCAGTTCTTCGCTCGACCTGGATACAGTGGAAGGACTTCGTGGTGGCCGAGCATTTTCTTACCGTTCGCTTCGACGATCTGTGGAAGAGCGTGGATGACCGGCTGCACAGACTCGCAGATGCCGAGGAGATGGTGGTCGAAGATCCTGAAATCTTGAGCGGCACCCCAGTGATTCGCGGAACGCGAATTCCCGTTTACAGTGTGGCGGCCCTTTTCGACGCTGGCACCTCCATACAAGAAATCTTGGAGATGTGTCCGCGCCTGACTGCAACTCAGGTGGAACTCGCTTCCATCTACGCGAAGGCCGTACCTCAACGGGGTCGCCCCAAGCGCAGAGAGTACTCTACCGGAACGAAACTCTTGAGCGTGACGCGGGGCAGCCTTAAGACTCGGATTGCAGGTTGAGGTGGTCCCAAAGTTCCTGATTGACGAATGCCTCAGCCCGAATCTGGCGCTGCTCGCGCGCGAGCGCGGTTTCGTTGAAAGCTCGCATGTGACTTGGCTCGGCAAAGGCGGATGGAAGGACTGGGAGCTGAAGCAATTCATTCTCGACCATGATTGGGTCTTCGTCACGCGGAACAGCGTCGACTTCCGAGGCCCTGCCGATCAACCCGGTTCACACGGTCAGTATGCGGACGTTCCAATACATGCAGGGTTGATTTGTGTAAATGGTCCTGACTGAATGACCGCCGAGATAGAAGTTGAACTTTTTGGCATTGTCTTGGACGCAGTTGATATGGCGATGATAGTCAATGAAGTCATTGAGATCAATCTGGCCAAAGTTGGAACCGAGTATGAACTTGTGCGATACGCCTTTCCGAGATAAATACTACGTCGCGCCACGATCGAACTTGCTCCACAAGCCATACAAGCGAACTTCGAGAAGACATGCACACGGCTGGGAATGAAGCGTCTACCCCAGCTGCGGATGTCGCAGACTGTCTCTGGCCCGATGACGATTGGTGTTCTTCGCACTCTCGTTCTGTTACCGACATCTGCGCTCCTCGCTCTCAACCCGGAACAGCTTGAGGCCGTCTTTGCCCATGAGTTGGCCCATGTGCGCCGTGCGGATTACTTCTGGAATCTGGTGCAGACGCTCGCCGAGACTTTGTTCTTCTTCCATCCCGCCGTACGGTGGCTGGGTAAGCGCCTTAGGGAGCAGAGGGAGCTTTGCTGCGACGATATTGCCGTTGAGACTTGCGATGATCCTCTCGTTTATGCAACCGCGCTATTCCGGCTGGAGGATCAACGGGCGACAGGAACTAACCTAGCGATGGCACTGGATGGTCATCAGTCTGGTATTCCGTTCCGTGCACGGATTCTCCGGATTCTCGGTGAAGCAACTCCACAATCCCAGTTAGCGCAGCTTCGGCCGTTGTCCCTTCTTGCAGTCTTTGGAAGCCTCTTTGTCTTCCTAAGCCCGGCGCCGAAGGCTTTGGGCGCCGCCGCACAAAAGCTTCCTGTGAAACAGATGCTCGCCGTGCCTTCCGAAATCGTACGAGTTGCGCATATGCGTTACCGAGCAAGCGTACCCAGAGAGCTGATATTCAGAGTGCGAACCGGCCCTCGATTAAAACGTAAGGAGATGCGCAAACCGCAACGACTCCGCCCGACGCGCCTACCTATGAAGAGCAGATGCGAGCAGTCGGTTACGACCTCGACGAGGGCCGCTACATCGTTCTGCGGGACGCGGGTGTCACCCCAACCTACGCGCAGGAGATGGCGACTCTCGGTCTTGGGAAACCTGGCGTTGGGACTTTGTTGCAATTGAGGCAGCATGACGTTACCAAACAATATCTTGAGGCAATGACCGCCGTGGGAATGCAGCCACGCACCTTCGATGCTCTTGTGAGCTATCGCATCTTAAAGATGAATCCTGATTTCGTCGTCGGCATAAAAGCTGCTGGCTTCGATGCAGTGACTCCTGGCCAGTTGCGAAATCTTGCAGCGGTGGGTGCCACGCCAGAGGAAGCAAAGGCACTCAAACTGCGATTGCCGAATGCGACGGTTCGGGACTTGATCCTGTCTCATCTCGACAGTCACCCGCCTACTTATCAGGACGCCCCGATTCCGGCGCCACCTCCTGACCGATCACGATCCTCAGGAACGCCGCCTTCGGATTAGCGAAGCCTTGCTAGGCTCCCTAAAGCCATAAGTCTCCCAGTCTCCAGCCAAATATCTCCAGTCCGCCAAATGGCGTGATGGATACGATCCACGCCCCGCCTGTTCCCGCGATCAGGCGTGAGCCGAACTGCGCCCTGAAAGGACCACGCCAATGGCTTCATCACGAGTTTCGGATCTTCGGAAGATGTTGAAGTTGATCTTCATCTTGGAATTGTCGCAATCGTCAGCTGCACATTCTCTGCCAGTGCGAGAGCACAAACGACGGGAAGCCTTCGTGGCCATGTGTTTGACCCAACCGGTGCGTTGATTCCGGGTGCAACTCTCACGCTGTCGCAGGGTGAACGTACCTTAACCGCGCATTCCGGCAGCGTAGGTTCTTACACCTTCAACAATGTCCCCATAGGTGCATACACGCTGACCGTTATGTCTGACGGATTCACTTCGTTCTCCAAAACAGACGTTGCGGTGAGTTCTGGCCAAAGCCTGAAACTCAACATCGTTCTCAAAATCGCTGGAGAAGAACAGCAGGTAGCAGTTTCGGACCAGAATTCTGGTGTGGCTGTTGATCCGAGCGCCAATGCAAGCGCAATGGTCCTGCGAGGAAAAGATCTCGATGCTCTATCGGATGATCCCAACGAAATATTGAGCCAGTTGCAGGGTCTTGCCGGACCCGGGGCAGGACCAAACGGTGGACAAATCTACATCGACGGTTTCACGGGCGGACAGCTACCGCCCAAGTCTTCGATTCGTGAGATTCGCATCAATCAAAATCCGTTTTCCGCCGAGTTCGACCGGCTTGGCTATGGAAGGATCGAGATTTTCACCAAACCAGGTACCGACAAATCCAGAACGCCGACGGCGGATTCATGGATGCGGACAACTACCGCTTCCGTGTCCTCAAGCCGTTGGCGGAGTCGCTGGGCATTCCGAAGCTGAACTTTCAGGTCATGCGACGGACGATGGCGACGCAGGCGCAGAAGATGGGATCGGTGAAGGACATCCAGGCACACCTGCGACACTCCCGGCCTGATAAGACGGCCCACGAGTATTTGCAGGAGTTACCGGAGAGCGTTCAGGAGATGGTCGGATCGGTGTACGCAATGCTGATGAAGGGAGGAGAAAATCAGTCTTCTGACGAAATGCCACAAAAAGCCGCAAATGCTTCGACCGTCCTACCGCCTAAGTTGTTGAAAAATATGGTGGGCACAGCAGGATTCGAACCTACGACTTCCACCGTGTGAAGGTGGCACTCTACCGCTGAGTTATGCGCCCAACCCTTCCATCTAATCAGTTGCAACCTGTCTCGTCAACAGCGCAGGAGCAGCCTGAGACGCAAACAACGCGGCACAGGAACATCCTGCCTCGCGCTCTGCTGGCGTCCCGCACAGCGGGATCAGCATTGCTGTAGCGATGTTGGGCAAATGCCGAACTCTTCGAGAGTGACTGCGGTCTCGCTCCTGCTGGATCGCCCACTCCTTCCCAGGATTGCCCTAGCCCTTGGTCACGAAGTCATACAAGTTTGACCGAATCACACTAAGCTTCCTTCATCGTGCATAGCTTGAATCCGCTACTTCCGTCTCTTTCCTTGTGCGGCTGTTCTATCCCGGAACGCATCACATAAGCTACTCAATGAGGATACGGTTCTGCCCCGATTCAGCAGTCAGCTCAGGTCTATTGTCTCAAGTCCTCTCCAGGGCGATGAGCGCTTCAGCGCCGAGCTGAAGCGAACTACCCTGCTTGGTCTGCCCCTAGCTCTTGGCGAATTTGGCTGGATATCTACCTATCTCGTCGATGCCATGATGGTTGGGCGGCTGCCGCATTCGGCTCTCTCCATCGCCGCATCGTCGCTTGGCAACACCATCTATTACGCCATTGTCTTCTGCGCCATCCGCCTTCTCACCGGCCTTGAAACCCTCGCCGCCCAGGCCTACGGCCGGAACACCCCTGAAGGCCGTCAGGAAGCCGTCCATCTGTTCGCGCAATCGTTCTGGTTCGTTCTGCTCGGCACCCCTGCTGTCATGCTGCTCACGCTCGGCTCGTTGCCGCTTTTGCGCATCTTCGGCATCGCACCGGAGATCGTCTCGGAAACCAGCCGATACCTTCACGCGCTCATCTGGTCCACCGCACCGCTGCTCCTGTACATGTCCACCCGGCGTTACCTGCAGTCGGTCAACCGTGTCGTCCTTATCGCGGTCTCGCTCGTCACCGCCAACCTCGTCAATTGGCTCGGCGACTACGCCTTCCTCTTCGGCCACTTCGGCGTTCATCCTCTCGGCCTGGCCGGCTCGGCGTGGGCCACCTGCATCGTCCGCGTTTACATGTTCGCCCTGCTGGCCGCCGGCTTCCTGATCACCACCCGCACGCTTGGCACCCCGCTCCGCCTCGCCCAGCTTCGCCCCGATCTCAAGCGCCTCCGCCTGCTCGCCCGCATCGGCTGGCCGGACGCGCTTGAAAACATCACCGACCTCGGCTTCTCCACCTACATGTCGGTCGTCTGCGCCCGCCTTGGAGCCACGCTGCTGGCCGCGCATCAAGTCGTGCTCGATCTCGATGCGCTCGTCTACATGGCGCCGCTCGGTCTCTCCTACGCCACTATCATCCGGGTCGGCCAGTCTGCCGGGCAGGGCAGCGCCGCGCGCGTCCGCCGCTCCGCCAACGCCTCGCTCGTCCTCGGGATGGGCTATATCTTCATCGCCTCGCTCCTCTTCGCGGGCTTCCCGCATCTTTGGGCCTCGCTTTACACTACCGACCCCGCCGTCATTGCCGCTGCCGCGCCCATCTTCCTCATCTGCGGCGTCCTCCAGCTTGGCGATGCCGCCAACGTCCTCTTCTCCGCCGCGCTTACCGGCGTCGGCGATACCCGCACCCCCTTCCTCGCCAACACCGCCTTTTACTGGCTGCTCGGCATGCCCATCTCCTACGTGCTCGCCTTCTACACGCCGCTCTCGCTGGTCGGCCTCTGGCTTGGCCGGGGCATCGCCGCCGTCGCCACCGGCCTCGCCATGGCGATTGCCTGGCGCGTTCGTATTCGCCAGTCCACCGCCGCGCGCCGAGCCTCCCCGCTCACCCTTCTCACCCCCCTGCACGCCGACTAACTTGCACCCACCCGCACCCAAAAGGAAAGCCCCATGCCCAAACCCATCCGCACCTTCCTCTTCCTGCTCTTCCTTTTCGGCGCCGGCACCCTTGCCGCCTCCTCGCAATCCACCCTCGCCGCCATCGCCGGCCAGGTCCAGGATTCCAGCCACGCCGCCATCCCCTCCGCCCATCTCACCCTGCACCGCCGCGAGTCCAACACCGACCGCACCTTCACCGCCGATCCCTCCGGCGCCTACACCGCCCTCAACCTGGACCCTGGCACCTACGACCTCACCGTCTCCGAGCCCGGCTTCGCCTCTACCGTCCAGCGCGGCATCCCCCTCGAAGCCCGCCAGCAGCTCCGCCTCGACCTCACCCTGGCCGTCGCCTCCACCTCCGATACCGTCCAGGTCGACGCCTCCTACGCCGGCACCATCAACAGCGACAACGCCCAAATCTCCGCCTCGCTCACCCCCCGCGACGTCCTCGACCTCCCCGCCAACTACCGCGGCGCCGGCTCCACCTCCCCCCTCAACGTCATTCAAACCCTCCCCGGCGTCCAGCCCGACTCCGGCGCCTACCCGCCCCAGCCCTCCGCTTCGCCCGCCCCAGGCATCAAGTTCTCGCTCCAGGGCGGCCTCCCCTCGCAGTCCGAGACCACCATCGACGGCATCTCCGCCCAGAACCAGACCACCAACAACATCCTCGGCGACGCCTTTCCCTCCGCCGAATCCATCGCCGAAATCCGCGTAGACGCCGTCAATAACAACGCCGAGTACGCCCAGCCCGGCGAGATCACCACCGTCACCAAATCCGGAACCAACTCCCTCCACGGCTCCGCCTTCTGGTACTTCCAGAACTCCGCCTTCGACGCCACGCCCTTCGGCTCCCCTAAGCCCAAGAAGGTCGCCAACGACTTCGGCGGCTCCATCGGCGGCCCCGTCTACCTGCCGCACCTCTACCACGGCCAGAACAAGACCTTCTTCTTCGCCACCTACGAAGGTCTCCGCTTCCCGCAATCGACCGGCCTCCAGGCCCTCGTCCCCACCGCCCTTATGAAGCAGGGCAACTTCTCCCAGGAAACCTCCGCCCTTACCAATCCATTCACTGGCGGCGCCTACGCCAACCAGACCCTGCCCTCCATTAGCAAAAGCTCTGCCGCCTTCCTGCAGTTTTACCCCGACCCCAACATCAAGCCCACCCAGAGCCTCGCCTCCGCCACCGGCCCCGGCGGCCTCGGCTACAACTATCTCAGCCTCCGCCGCCGCGACATCGACTCCAACCAGTACGACGTCCGCGTCGACCAGTCGCTCGGCCAAAAAGGCACCGTCTTCGCCCGCTACACCTCGAAAAACATCGCGCAGGTCCAGCCCGTCGACCTCACCCTGCCCAACTCCGCCGCTATCGGCCAATACCGCATCTTCGCCACCGTCTTCAACTACGCCTTCACTCCCCGCCTCGCCAACGAGTTCCGCTTCGGCTTCACCCTAGAGCAGGACGGCTCCACCAACCCCTACAACGGCCCGGCCACCACCAACGCCGCGGCCTTCAATGGCGTCGGCCCCGCCTACCCCTTCAACGGCATCAGCCATATCGGCTTCACGGACAACGCCCTCACCTCCATCGGCGAGCGCCTCGACTCGACCGAGCACTCCCGCGTCTTCCAATATGTCGATAACGTCACCCTCCAGCGCGGCCCCCACACTCTCCGCGTCGGCGTCGACATCCGCCACCTCGCCGCCATCACCCCACTCGACTTCTCCCCCTCCGACAACTTCGGCAACTTCTACTTTTCAAACGCCAACTCCTTCACCGGCCAGGAGTTCGCCGACTTCCTCCTCGGCGCGCCCTACCAGACCCAGGTCGACAACGTCACCTCCGACAACAACGGCACCTCCAACGCCTACGCCGCCTACGCCCAGGACAGCTGGAAAGCCTCTACCCGCCTCAACCTCACCTTCGGTCTGCGGTACGAGTTCCACCCCGCCTTCGCCGACGCCGGAGGCAACATCGGCAACTTCGACCCCACGACCCCCAAATCCGGTACCCTCCTCTACCCCGCAGGCTTTGCCTCTAACCTCGCCCCCGCCGAGCTCGCCAACCTCAACGCCTGCTCGACCGCCGGCGTCGTCAATCCCTACGCATCCAACGCCGCCGTCAACGGCGCTCCCTGCACCCCTGTTCTCTCCAACACCCAGGCCGGCCTCCCCGCCGGTCTTCGCACCAGCCCCAAGCTCCGCTTCGAGCCCCGTCTCGGCTTCGCCTTCCGCCCCTTCAACAATGAGCGCACCGCCCTTCGCGGAGGCGCCGGCTTCTACAACATAACCACCTCCGGAGCCCTCTTCTACGCCCTCACCGGCACCCTCCAGGCCAACGTCCAGACCTTCAACAACGTCCTCACCCCCACCGGCCCCGCCTTCACCTTCCCCGCCATCTCTTCCGCCGGCACCAACTCCTTCGCCGGCGGCAACTTCACTCCCGCCTACGGCTCCGTCGGCTTCAACTCCGCCGTTGACATCCATTGGCACGACCCCTACTCGCTCCAGTCGAACCTCTCCATCGACCAGGACCTCGGCCACGGCTTCGGCCTCCGCGTCTCCTACATCGGCCTGCACACCTGGCACCTCGTCTGGCAACCTGAGCTCAACATGCTTCCGCTCTCCACCTCCACCCTCGCCGCCAACCAGCCCCGCACGGCCTTCCCGTTCCCCAACTTCTACTCCATCGCCGAGCGCTCCACTGCCGCCCAGGCCGACTACCACTCCGGTCAAGCCGAGCTCTCCCACCGCTTCGCCCGCGGTCTTTCCTTCACCACCGCCTACACCTTCGCCCGCAACCTCTCCGACGACCAGGGCACCGCCGGAGCCTTCTCCCAAGCCGGCAGCTTCGTCGACGAGCAGGGCGGCTACTACGCCACCTACACCGGCAACCGCCATCTCGACTACGGCAACGTCACCGGCACCCGCCGCCAGCGCTGGCTCACCACCGGCGTCTACGAGCTCCCCGTCGGCCGCGGCCAGCATTTCCTCGGCAGCACCAACCGCGCCTCCGACCTCCTCATCGGCGGCTGGCAGATCTCCGGAATCTTCGTCGACCAGACCGGACCCTTGCTCACCGCCTACCTCCCCTCCGGCGGCGCCGACCCCTCCGGCACCGGCTCCGGCTCGCTCTTCAGCCGAGGCCAGCGCCCCGACCGCATCGCCTCCGGCAACACCCCCCGCCACAACCGCAGCCAGTGGTTCAACCCCGCCGCCTTCACCTGCCCCGGAGGCCGCGGAGCCGGCGGTACAACCGGCTTCAACTCGCTCCAGGGCGGCAACTGCATCGTAGGCAGCACCAACCCCGACCCCCTCACCGGCCAGACCCAGGCCCCCATCGGCCGCTTCGGCACCGAGTCGGTCGGCGATCTAACCGGCCCAGGAACCCTTGCCCTCTCGACCGGCGCCAGCAAGTCCTTTGCCCTCACCGAGCACGTCCACCTCCGCGCCGAGGGCACCTTCACCAACGTCCTCAACCACACCAACCTCGCCGACCCCATCCTGGATGTAAGCCAATCCAACTTCGGCCAGATCACCCAATCCCGAGGCTCCGATTTCGGCGGCAGCCGCACCGGCCAAGTCTCGATGAAGCTGGAGTTCTAGAGCCGCTCGCGCAGCCCGGAGTGCCACGACCGAAACGCCGCGTCCAGGATGCGCTGGTTGATGACACCGTCCGCGCCGGTAGGCGAGAAGCTGCCTTTGCCGCGAAATGCCCGGCTGAACCCGTCGATCATGCGCACATACCCGTCGTCGTTCGATACAGGATGCGTCTCGACCAGCGTTCCACCTTTGCGGAGCGTGACCTCCACCGGCCGGTCCACGGTCAGTCCATTCTCCGCGATCAGCACGCCGTCCGAGCCGCTTACCTCAAGCAGCGTGCGGTATGGCGCGCGAGCCGTCACCGTGACATGCGCCAGCACACCGCCGGACATCTCCATCTGCAGGGAGGCCGCCGCTTCCACCTCGCCCGAGCGCTCGTCCTGATGCGCAAGTACGCTGACGCTCTTCACCTCGGCTCCGAGAACGAAGCGCAGCGAATCGATGCAGTGCACGCCGACATCGGCGATCGGGCCGCCGCAGGCCAGCGAGGGATCGGTAATCCAGGTGCGCGGCGCCAGCGTCCCCATATAGCTGTATTGCGCGTGCGCCAGCTGCGGGGCGCCGATCCGGCCCTGCGCAATGGCGTCGCGCAGGTACGCGAGGGAGTGATTGAAGCGGAAGTTTTGTCCCACGCCGAAGAGCAGCCCCGCCTGTAGGGCCGCAGCTTCCATCGCCGCCGCCTGCCCCGCGTTCATCGCCAGCGGCTTCTCGCAGAGGACCGCCTTTCCGTGGCGAAAGACCAGCTCCGCATCCGCCCGATGCAGGGCATCCGGGCTGGTGATGAAGACCACGTCGACCTCAGGCGAGGCACAGAGCTCCTCCGCGCTTGCGAAGGCACGAACGCCATGGGCTTGTGCGTCCGCTGCTGCGGCTTCCCGGTTGCGTCTCCACAAGCCAACCAGTTCCGCTTCGCTGGAGCGGCCGAACGCCGGAACCAGCCGGCGCCTGGCATGATTGCCGAAGCCGAGGATCGCGAACCGTGTTTTATCCATAGCGCCTCGGCGGCCCCAGGCAGGCCGTCTGCAACTAGAACGTGGTGCTGACAGAAAGCCGGAAGGTCTTGCGCGGCTCGCGAAGAATATAGTCCGCGCCATACAACTGCAGCGCCTGCTGATAGGTAAACTGCCCCGCTCCGCTGTTCGGAAACAGGTTCTGGAAGGTCGTCACTCCAGGCGCTCCCGTCAGCGGAACAGCCAGCTGCTGCGGCAGATCCTTGTAGAGCCGCAGCGGGTTATACGCGTAGTACAACCGGAAGGGCGCATTGACGATCGGCAGAATCACCTGCAGCTCCGCGCCGTTCGACATACGCGGAACGAAGTTCGTCCCAGGAACGGTGCCTAAGAGCTGCGCAAAATTCACGTGTGTGCCGCCATAACATGCTCCGTTCACGAACGTCGGGCAGCCATACGAAGGACTCGTGATCGTCGAAAGCCCGGCGTCACTCTGCCGCAGCTGGCCGGCCTGCAGGTTGCCGGTCAGGCCGAAGTCCGTGAAGAACGCAAAGGTCACCTGGTTCACGATCGGGATGCGGTACTCGACGTTCGAGGTCAGCTGCGTATCGCCGCCGATCGTGACCAGGCGGTAAATAGGCAGCGGAATCTGCACGTTGCCGAGCGACGGATTGGTCGGATCGCGCGGAATCGTGGTGCCGTCCGGGTTCGTCAGGTTGAAGAGCACCCGGTTCGGGATGAACACGTAGGGCGACGATGCACGAATATCAAAGCCGCGCACGTCCGATTCGCCGCCCCCGTAGATACGGTTAGTCGGCGGCGCCACCTCTCCGCCAAAGCCGGCCGCATGCACCGCCTGCACGCGGAACCCGAGCACGTTGTGTCCTTCGCGGTCGACCTTCAACCCCTTCATTGGGAAGAACTGGCGATAGGCCACGGCGGGCTGCGTGTATTTGACATTGCCGCCCGCGCCCGCAATCTGCACCTGCACGCTCAGGTCCTTGCCGCTATGCGGGCCTACACCGCGGTCAAGCGACGACAAGGTAAAGGTCGGCGTAAACACGGACGTGATGATGCCGCTCAGCTGGTTCTGCCCCGCCACACCGGACCGGAAGGCCAGCGACTGGAAGACGTTGCGGGTGTTGTCGTTGAAGGTCGTGACCGCCGAGCGCGAGAGCGAGTACGAGGCTCCGATCCGGGCAACGCCCTTGCTGTGGAAGAAGCGGCGCAGCGGTTCGGACGCGGTCAAGGTGAGGCCGGTCGTAGTCGTGTTGTAGTTGGTGAACTGCGACTGCTGCGCCGCGGAAAGATTGGTCGAGGTGCTTCCGGTTGCCGAGAGCGCCTTGGCCGGGTTGTAGTCGAACTTGGTGGTAAACAGCTGGAAGCCCACCGCAATCGGCTTGTTGCGCAGGTACGGCTCATTGAACCCAAGGCTGAGGCGGCGGGAGAGATCGCCGATGTTCGCCGCCACCGACAGCGTCTCGCCCAGGCCCAGGAAGTTGTTGGTCTCATAGTTCAGCCCGATAAACGTTCCCGACAGGCCCGAGATACCGCCGTTCAAGCCGATGGAGTTTTTGCCCTTCTCCTTCAACTTGATCAGCAGGTCGACCGTGCCGTCGTCCGTATTCTGGCGAGCTTCAACATCCTGTTCCGCTTTCAGCGGCTCGAAGTAGCTCAGCTGGTTCAGCCGCAACAGCGAAAGATCGACTAGCTGCGCGTTGTACACGGAGCCTTCGTCGACCAGCAGCTCGCGCCGGATCACCTTGTCGCGCGTGATCGTGTTTCCCGTAAACTCGATGCGCGAGACCGTAAACCGCTTGCCTTCGTCGATCTCTATATCGAGGTAGATCAACTTCTTGGCTTCATCGAAGCGCGGCACCGGAGAGCCGACAAAATTGATGTACCCGAGCGCACCATATTGCTTGCGCAGCTGCTCCAGTCCCTTGCCGAAGAGCGTCCGGTTGAAATAGTCGCCGTCCTTCATCGCGAACTGCGCGCGCAGCACACGCAGATTCGTGACCGCCTTATTGCCCTTGAAGGTAATTCCGCCCAGCCGGTAGCGCGAGCCTTCTTCAACCGGAATCTCGATGTCGATACGCTTGCCCGTGGTCGTTTTGAACGTGAACGGATTGAAGCCCGTCGTATTGCGGATCTTCGTGATCGGCTCAGCGGTCAGCGCTTTGAAATAGCCGCGATCCTGGTAGGCGTAGCGCACGCGCTCGGCATCTTCGTCCAGCTTAGAGGCGTCGAAGGTACGCGAAAACAGGTTTTCGAAGAGGATCGAGTCCGGAATCCCGATCGGCTTCAGGTTCTTCATCGCCGCGCGCAGCACCCGGTCCGAAAGCGCATTGTTGCCTTCAAAGACGATCTTGCCTACCTTTACCGTCGGGCCTTCCTTGATGTTGAAGGTCACCGCCACCGAGGCCGGCGGAATCGTCTTCACCTCTTCCTTCACCGTGGCAAACTGGTGTCCATGCTCGGCCAGCAGCGCTTTCAGCACGGTCTCCGCGCGCTTGATGCGGGTTGGATCGTACTGGCTCTCGACCGTCAATCCAACCTTTTCTTTCTTTAGCCGATCCGCAATATCCGACAGCGAAACGGCGTTGATGCCCTTGTAATTCAGCTCCCGGATGGTCGGCTTTTCCTTCACGTACACCACCAGCTGCACACATGCCGGCGTATCGACGCGCTCGATCCGCACCGACTCGAAGTACCCCGAGTTCCAGAGCGAGTTGAAGTCGCGCTCCACAATCTGCGGGTCATATAGGTCGCCCTGGCGCGAGAACAGTTTTGCCAGCACGGACTCCTTTGGGATCCGCCGGTTACCGATGATCTGCGGCGTACACAGCGCCTGCGCATTGCCGTACTGCGCCGTATCCACCGTTGGCGCGGAAGACGCGCCCGGAGCCTGGGCCGAGGCCGCCATACCCACCAGCGCAGCCAGCGCCAGCACCGCAAACGATCGCAGGGAAAGCAGAGACGGCCCCTGCGCAGGCTCCGGAGCGGAGCGCCTCAGAGAGCCTGCGGCCGCCTGCTCATCGACTGTTTCCCTGGCTGCGCTGCTCGCTCCGATACCGCCTCTGTTCCTGGTAAAAATACGCACACCCTCACTGCCTTTGAAAATCACGTCCCGTGCGATGCATGGGGAAGTTTCGATTATATGGGAGGGGAAGCCGGACGAGCGAGTTTCAGAAACCCGGAGAATCGGTCCTTACCCACGAAATTGCCATGCGTACGGCTTGGACGAGTGGCCCGCAACAAGGGTATGCGATCCGCGCCAAGGAATCTCATACCGGCGAACGCGTCACCCGGGCATGAATGTGGCCTTGCGGCTCCTCGGTCGGCACAAAGATCAGGTTTGGATTATCGTAGGCAAACGGCGCTTGGAACCGCGAGAAGTCCACCGGAAGATTGTGCCGGTTCGGCAGCGTCAGGCTCAGCTCGGTCAGCAGAGGCTCGGCCGCCAGCGCCGCCTCGGCCATCGCATACAGCGTCTGCTGCACGGAAAGGCTGTCATGCTCGGCAAATGCCGTCAGCAGCGCATCCATCACCCGCGTGCGCGCCGCGGCAAAATCCGTTGGCGGAGCCGTATAGAGCCACGTAATCGTCGCCTCCGTCCCCATCAGGCGATCGTAGGTCTCCGGAAGCGTCGTCAGCTCATCCCGCTTGAAACCCGCAAACGCCGAGTGCGAGGTCTTCAGCAGCACCAACCCCTTCACGCCGGAGACGACCTCCGCCGGCGCCATCGATTTCGCCGTCTGCGCCAACTCTACCGACGCCGTGTGCAGCTCCGGCCCGCGCTGCAGAAAGCTGGACGGATGAAACTCCCCCCGCGCCTTGATCCGCACCCACATCCGCTCGTCCAGCGTGACCCGCACGCTCGTGATCTGCGCATCGCGCGAGGCCAGAAAGTGCGCCAGCTCGAGCGCAAACGCCTCCATGGTCCGCGCCGTGGACGTACGCGCGACGGCATACACGGTATTCTTCATTGTGTCCGTGGCCAGCAGGCCGGTGTTGTCTCCGGAGACAAAGCAGCCGCGAAAGTCTCCCGTCAGGAACACGCCCACGTTCCAGTCCTGCACTTGGTGCTGCTCGGCGTCACGCGCAACTTTGAGCAGCCGGACCCGCGACTTCCCGTAGTGATTCTCCGCCAGATGCGGCATGCCTGCTCCTTCCAATAGCCAGAGTTGTCATCCTTCGCATAACGGAGGATCTGCTTTTTGTTCAACGCGCACAGGCAGAGGACCGTCCTCAACTGCCCCGATACGTGCTGTACCCAAACGGACTCAGCAACAGCGGCACGTGGCAGCCCGCGCCATCGGCCTCCACCAAAAAGATGACGACCACCTCAGGAAAGAACGCCGGCTGCTCCAGTCCGGCCAAGTACGCGGCGGTCTCGAACGTAAGCCGATGCTTGCCCGCCAATACCTTCTCTGCCTCGAGCAGCGGCCTGCAGCGGCCGTCCGCATCCGTAACCCCCGTCGCGCAAGGCGCCCAGGCTGCGGCATACTCATCCGGAGCCTCGCGCTCCAGCCGCACCCGCACTCCCGCAGCCGGCAAACCGAGGGCAAGGTCGAGCACATGCGTGGATATTCCTTTCTGGCTCATGGCTGTGTCTCCAGCCATTCTTGCATGCGCCGCAGCGTGATGCGGTGCTGCTGCCGCGCGGCCTCCTGCAACTCCTCGGCGCGCGTGTGCGTCAGCCGCTCATCGAGCACCGCCAGCAGCTCCGGCGCGCTGCGTCCGCTGGCAAACACGATATACCGGAACCCAAACCGCTCCTCATACAGCCGATTGCCCGCCCGTAGCCGCTCCGCCACCTCGGCCAGCGTCCGCTGCGCCTCTGCCTGCTCCCGCTCCGAGCTCGCCAACGACGCCGTCTCCGCGGCCCGGCGCTCTCCAATCCGCGGATGGCACTGAAACGCCTCCAGCCAGTCCTCCGCACCCAGCCCAAACCAGACCTCGCCGGCCGCCTGCATCAGCATCGCCCCGTCCGCAAACGGCCGCCGCCGGCTCACCTCCGCCGCCCAGCGCCTCGACCCGCAGCAGGCCAGCAAGCGCGCCTCCGCCTCCACGGCAGGCATCCCGTTCCAACGCTCAAACGCCGTCATGCCTGCCCGTCTCCGCGCCGATCATCTGCCGCAGAAACTCTTCCAGCAGATTGCCCGCAACCTGCCGCCGGTACCGTGCCGTCGACCGAATATCGTCGAGCGGCGCAATCTCCCCATCGAGCGCCGCCCGCGCCTCCTCAACCAGCTCAGGCCCTAGCGTTTTCCCCGCCAGCGCCGTCTCCGTCGCCACACACCGAAACGGCGCCGCCGACACGCTCGCCAGCCCCAAACGCACCTCCTTCACCCGCCCTTCCGCGCACCGCGCCACCGCGCCCAGCGCCACCTTCGAGATCGCCTGCGCATTGCGCGGGCCCACCTTGCGCAGATACCCGTGCGTCCACTGCCGGCGAGGCACCTCCACCGCCAATACCAGCTCATCCGCCGCCAGCACCGTTTGCTTATACCCCGTGTGAAACTCCGCATACGGCACCCGCCGCTCGCCTCCGCGCCGGCTCACCAGCAGTACCTCCGCCTCATACGCCAGCAGCGCCGGCGAGGAATCCGCCGCGGGCGAACCGTTCACCAGGTTTCCTCCCAGCGTCCCCCGGTTCTGGTTGGCGACCGACCCCGTCCAACTCGCAGCCCGCGCCAGCAGCGGCAGCTCCGCCTGGATCACCGCGTCCCGGCGCAGCTCCGTATACGTCACCCCCGCCCCAATCCGGACCGTGTCTTCGTTCACGGCAATCCCACCCAGCTCCGGCAGACCAAAGATGTTCACCAGCCGCCGCGCCCGCAGCCGTCCCGCCCCGAACTGCACCATCAGCTCCGTGCCGCCCGCTATCGGCGTCCACGCGCCCGGCGCCTCCGCCAGCAGCGCCAGCACCCCGGCGAGCGACCCCGGCGACACCAGCTCATACTCGGCTGCATCCGCCCTCATTCTTCGCCGCTCCCGCTATACGCCAGCCGCACCGCGTCGAAGATCTTCTGGTACCCCGTACACCGGCACAGATTCCCCGCCAGCCCCTCCTGGATCTGCACCAGGCTCGGGTGCGGCTCCCGCTCCAGCAGGTGCACCGCCGCCATCATCATTCCCGGCGTACATATCCCGCACTGCGCCCCGCCATGCTTCAAAAACGATGCCTGAACCGGATGCAGTTGCTCCGGCGTCCCCAGCCCCTCGACCGTGCAGAGGCGCGCTCCCGCCACCTGCCCCACCGGGATCAGGCAGGAGTTCACCAGCAGTCCATCGAGGATCACCGAACAAGCGCCGCACTCGCCCTCGCCGCATCCCTCCTTCGTCCCCGTCAACCCAAGCTGATGCCGCAGTACATCCAGCAGCCGCGTCATCGGGGGCACCTCCACCGTGCTCACTTTTCCATTGACCGTAAGCTGCATCCGAGCCATAGCAGAAGCCTAAACTAACGCTCCTCTGAGCTCGTCCGGAATTTCCGGTCACCCACCTCAGACGGGATCCTCGTCTGAGATAGGGAATGCAAAGAACGCACCTAGCCCGCAGCTTGCATGCCCTCGAACAAGAACCCGCCTGCCCTGAACCGCCAGTCCCTATGCGCCGACATCAGGACTCTCAGTCCAGAAACCAGGCTCGTGAGCCGCTGCTCGTCAGCCGCCCCGCATCACACACGAGAGATCAACGCTGCCTTCACCCAAGGATCACCTTTGAAGATCGCATTTTCCGCTCCGCCAGCCGAGTTCAACGATGCCGTCTTTACCGCGCTTGAGCAGCAGCTGCCTCAGGATGAACTGCTGCTCTGGCATCCCGGCCAGCCCGCGCCCTCTCCCGAGATCGAAGTCCTGCTGACGGCCGGAAAGGTCGATCGCGAGCTGCTCGCCCCACTGTCCAAGCTTCTGCTGGTCCATCTCTTGTCGGACGGCTATGAGTCGGCAGACCTCGAGGCAGCCACCGAGCTCGGCATCTGGGTCTCACACTCGCCCGGCGACGAGACCGGCAATGCGGACTCCGTCGCCGAGTACACCGTACTCCTCATTCTCGCCGCCGCCCGCAGGCTGAACCTCTCCCTCCACTCCATCCAGGAGAGCTCCGTGAAGAAGCCCGGCAACAGCCCGGCGCTGATCCAGAAGACCGTCTGCATCGTGGGTCCGGGCAGCATCGGCGAGAAGGTCGCCCAGCGTCTGCTCCCCTTCGGCGTCCGCCTCACCGCCGTCGACCGGCATCCCGCGCACGCTCCCAAGACCATTCCAACCAGACCGCTCGAGCAGATCAAGGAAGGCGTCGCCGAAGCCGACTTCGTCGTCCTTTGTGTCCGCGCCTCCAACGAAACCGAGCACCTCATCGACGCCGGAGTCCTCGCCGCCATGAAACAGGGCAGCGTTCTCGTCAACATTGCCCGCGGCTCCGTCGTCGATGAAAAAGCTCTCTATGACGCGGTTAAGAGCGGTCATCTCCTTGGCGCCGGACTCGACGTACTCGACCAGGAACCCATACAGCCGGGCAACCTGCTGCTCACCCTGCCCCAGATTTTCGTCACCCCTCACGTCGCCGGCCAGACCGACCTTAACATTGCCGGAACCGCCACCTATGCCGCCGAGGTCCTCACCCACCTGCAAAAGAGCGAGCGCATGAGATCCCTGCTCAACGAACCACAATCCCCCCGCAAAGCCCTGCAGAAGTAATTCTTAGGCGCTTGATTGTCCATTCTTCCAATTTCATCGGAAAGAATGGGATATCGAGCGAAAACGCACCCGAAAACCTAAAGCAGACTCCTCGAGTTGGAAGTAAGTCTCCGCGCAAAATCTGTGCCCGTCTAAGCCCCCTTGAGCTCTTCCATCTGCTGCTCGACCGTCTTTCACTCGCTCCATAACGCATCGATCAGGTGGCGCATGAGCGGCGTCAAGTTGGCTTCCGCGTTCTCCAGGATGTCGGCCTTGGCAGCCTTGAGCTTGGCCGGTTTCTGCGCGAACACCATGCCTCGTTCCAAGAGAAACGCTCTGATCTGTTGATCACGGCGGTGCGCCGGGAGATCAGTTGTGACCATCTTCATGCTGCCGGAAACCAAGGGGAAGAGCCTCGAAGAGCTATCGCTGCTCAGTTTGCCTCTGGAGCACGTTCTCGAGCTGTTTTTTGGGAAGGGCTGTAGCTGCTAGCGAACTACTTAGTTCCGCGACCCTTCTGCGATGCCCGAAAGCCGAGGGCGGAGATTGCGGCGAGGCCGGTGAGGGCCCAGCCGGCCTGCTGGTCGGGCATAGATTTCCAGACGAGGTCGACGGTGTCGGTGCCGGCGGGCAGGGCCAGGGTGAGAAGGCCGTCGGTACGCTCGGGCGTGTGCGGGAGGACCTCGGCTCCGTTGAGGCGTAGGTGCCAGGCGGGGTACTGGCGGCGGTTGAGGACGAGGAGCTCGGGTTGGGGCAGGGTGAGCTGGAGGTGGCTGGGGGCTTGGCCGGGAAGGGCGGCGGTGGGGGCCGGGGCGTTTTCCTGGCCCGGCTGGGTGGGGTTGGGCAGGAGCCAGAAAGGTGGGTCGTGGGGCTCAAGGGCTTCGGGGTCGGCGTCGGCGGGGGTGTATTCGTCGGTGGGCTCGGTGCCCAGAGGGGAGTGGAAGAGAGCGACGCGAGGGGCCACGGCGTCTTCGTCGTCGCAGAACTGGTGGAAGTGCAGCCAGGCAGCGGGGATGAGAAGGGCGGCGAAGAGGAGGGTGAAGCTGAGAGTGCGGGAAGAGGTCCAGCGGCGGTAACGATCGAGTGCGAGCGCGGCGAAGAGGGCGAAGATGAGGCCAAGGAGCGAGCTGAGGCGCCAGGGGAACTGCAGGAAACGCAGTTCCGGGAGGTAGGTCCAGACGAGCGTGGAGGCGGGGGTGAGAAGGAAGGCGATGGCGACGGCGAGAGCGCTGAGGAGGAGCACGGGATCGGGCTGAAGCTGGCCGGTGTGGCGGCGACGGGCGGCGAAGGGTAGGGTGCAGCCGATGCCGAGGAAGAGGATCAGGGCAACTTCGGACGCGGTGCGGACCACGTCGTTGTGGAAGAGGTCGTCCGGGGTGTGGCCGGGCATGCGGTGGAAGAGAAAGTGGTCGGCGGGCTGCATGCCGGGAGCGCCGGCCATGTCGATGGCGACGAAGCGGCGCTCGTAGGCAGCGGGGAGGATATAGAAGGCGGCGAGGTTGAGTCCGAGGACGGTGCCGGCGGCAAAATGCAGCGCGAGGCGGCGGGGCTGGGGGCTGGGGCTGCGATTTATCTGGGGGATGAGGCGGGCGGCGGCGAGGAAAGCGAGGGCGTAGGTGGACAGGACGGCGGCGGGGGCGTTGGTGAGCCAGAGCAGGGCGAGCGGCAGGGCGATGGGGAGGATGCGGGGATAGCGCTCGAGCGCGGCTGCGAGGAGCAGGGGGAGGAAGGCGGCGGCGAGGAGCTCGGCGAAGGCGGTGCGCTCATAGGCGGTGAAGAGCATGTAGGGGTTAGCGAGGTAGAGGATGGCTCCGAGCAGGGCGGCGGGCGGCGCGGTGTAGCGGCGGGCGAGCGAGAAGAAGCTGAGACCGGAGGCGGTGAGGGCGATCCAGGTGAAGGCCGCGGGGACGAGCTGCCAAGGGAGAACGAGGCCGAGCAGGCCACCGAGCAGCCAGGAGATCGGAGGATAAAAGAGGAAGCGGGGCTCGCCGGCGTTGTAGGCGGGGGTGAAGGCCCAGTGGGGAAAGGCGCCGTGGGCGAGCTGGGTCGAGGCTTCGAGCCAGCTGAGCAGGTGGAAGTCGAAATCGTGGCCGCAGGAGGGTCCGCGGAGAAGGATGGGGAGGACGGCGAGCAAGGCCACGAGGGGGACCAAGGCGCGGTAAGCGCGGAGCGGCATGGCTTAGTTGTACCGCGAGTGCTGGCCGGAGGGTTGCCGGGAGAATCTGGAGCGTTCGTTCAACTTTGGTCGTATTAGCAAACGCGGGACGATCGCTTAGATTGAAAGAACAGTTATGCAGGCTCATCCGAGTTCTTTCAAGGCCTTCGACCTCTATCGTCCTCCCGGCTCGTCGCTCGGCGGCCATGCGCCGGTGCAGGAAGAGTCTCTCTCTCTCGAGCCGGCGCTTGCTCCCGGATGTGAATCCTTGTCCCTGCTGGTGGTTGATCGCGATGCAGCCGTGCGAAAGGCATGTTGCGGAATTGCGGGCGAGCTAGGACTGGATGTGGTTGCGGCGGCGGACCTTCACGAAGCGCGGACCGTCCTAGAGGATGCGCCGGTCGACCTAGTACTCCTGGATCCGAAATCTTCGGGCAGCAGAGATCTTGATCTGCTGGTCGAGATACGGGCGCTCCTGCCGGAAGCTGCACTGCTGGTGATGACCGGTTGTGCGAGCGTGACCAATGCGGTTGAAGCCATGCGGGCCGGAGCCGGGGACTACCTGATCAAGCCCTTCACAAACGAGGAGCTTGCCTCGATGCTTCGGCGCGCAGTCGAGCAGCAGACTTCTCTCTCCGGACCGCAGCGGCTGCGCGCAAAGCTTCGCAAGCAAAGAAGCGCAGGTCCGCTTGCCGGTAGCAGCCCGGAGATGGAGAAGCTGCACCGGATGCTCTCGAAGGTAGCCGACACGTCGCATCCCGTGCTGATTACGGGTGAGAGTGGAACGGGCAAGGAGCTGGTGGCGCGGACGATCCACTTCAGCGGGCCACGGGCGGAACGGCCGTTTGTGCCGGTAGACTGTGGATCGTTGATGCCGTCGCTGATGGAGGGCGAGCTGTTTGGCTATGTCAAGGGTGCCTTTCCGGGTGCGGTGCGCGGCAAGGAGGGTTTGCTGACCTCGCGCGAGGGAGGTACGGTTTTGCTGGACGAGGTGACCGCGATGCCGGTGGATATGCAGGCGAAGCTGTTGCGCGCGCTGCAGGATAAGGTGGCGCGGCCGGTTGGCGGAACGCAGCTGGTTCCGGTGGTTGCGCGGGTGCTGGCGGCGACGAATCGGAATCTAAAGACGATGGTAGAGCAAGGCCGCTTTCGCCGGGATCTCTTCTTCCGGCTGAGTACAGTGACGTTGCGGATACCGTCTCTGCGGGAGCGCAGGAGTGACCTCGCGGAGTTGACGCAGTATTTTCTAGCACGGCAGGAACGCCAAACGGGCCGGATCCGTCGTTTTTCCGACGACGCGTTGGGAGCGCTGTTTGCCTATGACTGGCCGGGCAATCTGCGGGAGCTCGAGGCCGTGGTGGAGCGGGTGTGTTCGCTGAGCTCGGGCCCGGTGATTCACACGGCCGACTTGCCGGCCGAACTGCAGGTTGGACGTGTCTTGCCGGAGGCGCACTCTGCGCAGGAGCTTGTCATCGAAGCTGGAGAAAACAGGATTGTGCCGCTAGCGGAAGTCGAGCGAGAGACAATTCATCGGACCTTGCGGCAGTTGAAGGGGGATAAACTGCGCGCGGCGAAGCTGCTGGGCATCGGAAAGACGACCCTCTATCGCAAGCTAAAAGAGTATCGGATCCCGGAAGTGGGCCAGCAGCATGGAGCGTAGACAAGGTTCGGCAAAAGAAGCCGGAATGCCGGAGGAGCAGGCCGTGACGTACCGTGTGCTGATGATTGCCGGCATAAAAAACGCGTACGCCTGCGGGCAGGAGATCTCGGAGCGGGCGGGGGTGGCCGTGGAGGTGACGGTCCATCGCAGAGCTGGGTTGGCGGCGTTGCGGCGGTCAAGCTTCGAGATCGTGCTGGTGGAAGAGAATTTGGCCGAAGCGGACCCGGGGTGGGCCGATGAGGTATGGCGTCTGGCGGGGGCGGCAATTGTCATTCAGGTGAACTTCACCATCGCCAGTTGCCTCCGGTTAAGCCGCGAGGTGAAGGCTGCGCTGGTGCGGAGGGAGACGGAGCGCGTCTCCGCGTGGCGAGCGGTGGCAAGCGAGATGGAGGCTGATCTGCAACTGTCGATTACAGGTCTGCTGCTGCAAAGCGAGCTCGCTCTGCGAGAGCCGGAGCTTCCGGACGCCGTGCAGCCGAAGTTGCAACGGATCGTGGAGCTGGCGGGCGCGCTGCGGGAGCGGATCGACCAGCGCAGCCTGGAGGCTGAAGGCCGGCTGGCGCGCGACTGCATGTATGCGCCAATCGCACCGTAGCCAAGGGCTTTGCTATGCTGACGTAGAGATACATCCGTAGGAATAGACCGTAGGCATAGATCCAAGGGAGACAGCATGGCAGATGAGATTCTGAACCTTACGGCAACAGGTCCTTTGAGTGTCACGGCTGCGACTCCTGCGGTGAAGATTACAGTGCGGCCGAACGGGCCTTTTCGCGTGGAGGGTCCGATCTCTCTGGTCGATGTGAATGGCAACGAGTGGGATCTGACGGGCAAGCCGGCGATCTCGCTTTGCCGCTGCGGGCTTTCGTCGAAGCGTCCGTTTTGCGACGGGACGCATGGACGCGAGGGCTGGAAGTGCGATGCGAGTCCAATTCCTGTAGAGCCGGTCGCCCAGGGCTAGAGGAGCTTGCTCGTCTTCGGAAGTCCTCGGGAGCAAATAATTTCGGTCCGGGGACTAAAGTTTGCGCAGCTTTGGCCGATAAACGAAGTGTGCACGCAGGGACGAGACGGATTGGAGAAGGAATTTTGATCGTGCGGCTGATGATTGCTCTGGTTGCTCTGTCGGTTCTTGCTCGAGAAAGTTCAGCGCAGAGCCTCGAGTATGTCCGGTCGGAGGCGATGATTCCGATGCGCGACGGGGTGAAGTTGCATGCCGTGATCGTGCGTCCGCAAAACTCCATGTCCGGCGAAGCGCTGCCGTTCCTGATGGAGCGTACGCCCTATGGAGTCGGCAGCTACTCGGCGGCGACCGTTGCGCGCAGCAAGCCGGAGTTGGCCGCGAGCGGCTACATCTTCGTCTATGAGGACATTCGCGGGCGCTACGGGTCGGAGGGACAATTTGTGATGAACCGGGCCATCGTTGCGCATACGGGCAAGAAGGATGTAGACGAGACGACCGATACGCGCGACACGATCGATTGGCTGCTGAAGAACGTGTCCAACAATGACGGAAAAGTCGGGGTGCTGGGCATCTCTTATCCGGGCTTTCTAGCGATGATGGCGGGTGTCGATGCGCATCCGGCGGTGAAAGCGATCAGCCCGCAGGCGCCCATGACGGACGTGTGGATAGGCGACGATTTCTTTCACAATGGCGCGTTTCGCGAGACGTATGGCTTCGATTACGTGCAGCAGCTGGAAGGACAAAAGACGGATGTCCGCGTGCAGTCCAAGGAAGATATGTACGACTTCTTCCTGCGCAATGTGGACTTTGCGGGAGCGGCCAAAGCGGCTCACATGGAGAACCTCCCGACGGCAAAGATATTTCTGACTCAGCCCGGCTATACGAAGTTCTGGCGCGGTATGGCGGTAGAGCGGCATTTAGACGACGTGCATGTGCCGACGCTCGAGGTAGGCGGCTGGTGGGACCAGGAGGACATGTGGGGGACGCAGGCCGAGTACGAGGCGCTGAAGGGGCACGACAAGGATCTGTTCATGGTTCTCGGTCCATGGAACCATGGCGGGTGGGCGCATGGAGCCGGTGACTCGCTGGGCGGGGAGTTCGGGAAGGTAAGCTTCGGCGGGGAGAAAACTGGCGAGTACTACCGGAATAACTTTCAAACGCCGTTTTTTGAGTATTACCTGAAAGGTAAGCCAGGCTTTGACTTGACGGGTGTGGCGAGCTTCCGGACGGGCTCGAATACCTGGGAACGCTATGATGTGTGGCCGCCGGTCACGGGGTTTCGGTCTTCGCGGGTATACCTTGGCGCGAACGGCGCATTGGCTACGATGGTTCCGAACACGCGGATCGGCACGCCGGCTATGCCGGTGGCAAGTTACGTGGCTGATCCAGCCGACCCGATTCCGTATCGTCAACGTCCGATTCAGCCGACGTACGGCGACGGCTCACAGTGGCGGACCTGGCTGGTGGAGGACCAGCGATTCGTCGATGGGCGCAAGGACCTGGCCCAGTTCAAGGGTCCGGTGCTCGATCAGGAGTTGACCGTGACTGGGGACGTGAAGATGAATCTGTTTGCGGCGACGACAGGCAGCGACGGCGACTTTGTCGCCAAGCTGATCGATGTAGCGCCGGATGGCCAGCAAACCATGATTGTGGACGAGATCTTTCGCGGCCGATATCGGGAGAGCTTTGAGACGGCGACGCCGATCGAGGCCAACAAAGTGGAAGAGTATCGATGGTCGCTGCATGGAGCGGATCACACCTTTCTCAAGGGCCACCGCATGATGGTGGAGGTGCAGTCGACGTGGTTTCCGCTCTATGATCGCAATCCCCAGACGTTTGTCCCAAACATCATGATTGCGCCGAAAGAGGCCTATCAGAGGCAGACCATCACCATCTATGGTGGAAGTCATCTGGAGTTTGAGACGCCGGCGCAGTAGAGGGATGGACAGTGATCAAGACGATCAGCACGCGCGAGGTGTATCGAAATCGGTGGACCAGTGTTCGCGAGGATGTGATCGAGCGCGCGAACGGACAGCGCGGCATCTATGGTGTGATCGACAAAGATCCGGCGTGCATCATTGTGCCGCTTGAGGATACGCCGGAGGGGGAGTTTGTCTATCTGGTGGAACAGTTTCGGTATACGGTCCTTGGCCGCTTTCTCGAATTTCCCCAAGGTGGGTGGGAGACTGCCGATGTGGAACCAGAGGAACTCGCGCGCGGAGAGTTGCGCGAAGAGACAGGCCTGAGCGCAGGACGCATGACGCACCTGACCGATCTGCAGATCGCGTATGGAGTGATGAATCAGCGGCACCATCTGTTTCTAGCGGAAGAATTGACGATGGGACAGACGGAACCGGATCCGGAAGAGACGGATCTTCTGGTTCATCGCGTGCCGGTGCGCGAGTTTGAAGACATGCTGCTGGACGGGCGGATTGTGGACAACTGCACGGCCGCAGCCTGGGCAGTCTATCGCGTTTGGAAAGATCGACAGTAGAGTCGGATCGTTCTGTGGTGTGGAACGAGGCATTGAAGACTGCCGTCCGCACTGCGAAGGAGTAGAAGCTCTCCGATTCGAGCCTCTACTTGCTTAGGAACACTCGATTACAAGCTACTGTCATCGCCGGAGTCGAAGCTGCCGCTGTCATCAAAGCTGCTGGAATCGTCGTTGGATGCGTCGTCAAAGCTCTGGCCATCGTTTGCGCCGGTATCGGCAAAGTCTGCTTGATCACGGCGATCCTCGATGTCTGAGGAGGGTTGGTCGCCGCTGGCTGCGAGACGGTCAGCGAGACCGCCGTGGTCGCCAGAGGCATTGTCCCCATAGTAGTTATTGACGATCTCTTCGCGGGGCTGGCCCATGCCGCCGCCGATATCGCCGAAACCGGAACCGTAGCCGGCGTGCTCGCCGAAGCCATGCATGAGGCTTTCAATTCCCTCAAACGCTAGGGCACCCGCCGCAACGCCTGTGGCGGTCTGCATGGCGGAACGGAGAAAGCCGCCGCCCTGGGCCGGCGATGCCCCATACCCTGAAGGCTGGCCATAGCCGGGCTGCGCGTACTGGGGTTGACCGTAACCGGATGGCGGGCCGTAAATGGGGACTTGCTGATATTGGGTCTGCTGCGGCGGGGGTGGTGCGGACTCTTCGTCGCGATGGCCCAGCAAACTGCCGAGAAAGCTGGTGCTGTGCTTCGGCTGCTGCACCTGCTGCCTAAGCTGATCGAGTTGCGTCTTGGCCTGGTCGAGGGCGTACTGCTGGACGAGAACGGTCTGGGCGAGGATATACAGCGCGTCGGAATTGCGGCCGAGCTGCTGCTCGATAAAGCGCTCGGCATCCGGATCCTTCTCGGACAACGTAGTCTGGTTGACGCGCTGGGCGAGGCCTTCAAGCATCTGTTGTTCCTGCGGAGTCATGAAAGCCTCTCTTTGTCGCTGACGGTGTGGACTGCCGAGCCGAGGCTCATCTCATGGGACGCTGTGTGCTTTGAAAGGATGCCTTCGTTTGTACCATTGGCGAGACTTGATCCGTACAGATGAGCTCTGTACGGTAAATGGATGGCCGAAAAAGGGATCACGTATGAGTATCGCGCAGCCAACCATGAGGTGAGCCATTCGTATCTCTTGGAGCCAGTGAAGAGTCTGTTGCGGGACGTTCCTGCCGGGGCCAAGGTGCTGGATCTGGGTTGCGGCAATGGGAGTTTTCTGTCGTTATTCCAGGATCGCGGGTGGAAGCTGTATGGGTCGGACTTCTCAACGACCGGAATCCAGATTGCGCGGGAGAACTTTCCGGGAATTGAATTTTTTCTTGCCGATGCGTCCTCGCCGTCGGGGGAGATTCTGTACCGGGTGGGGCCGGTCGATGTGGTGATCAGCACCGAGGTGATTGAGCATGTGTACGATCCGCGGGGCTTTTTGCGGACGGCGCATGGGCTGCTCAAGCCGGGTGGTGTCCTGGTGTTGACGACGCCCTATCACGGGTATCTGAAGAACGTGATGCTGGCGGCGACGGGCAAGCTGGACGAGCACTTTACGGTGCTTTGGGATCACGGGCACATCAAGTTCTGGTCGCGCAAGACATTGACGGAGGCGCTGCGCGAGACGGGATTCGGGCAGATCCAGTTCGTGGGGTCGGGGCGGCTGCCGTATCTGTGGAAGAGCATGGTGCTGCGGGCGCACAAGGGCTAATGCCTAGCTTTGCGCACTTGCCAGTTGCTTTTCCATGCTGCTCAGTAGATTCGAAAGTTGGATGGCGGCCGCGTCCACCGCATCTTGCTCTTGAAGCTGCTCTGCAGGGATGTGGGCTAACCAGAACCTGGATTCTGTGATGAGCTGAGCTTGCGGGTAGGCTTCGCGGAACGCTTGTACGAGGCCGGGAGTATCTTCCTCCCAGGATTCGTGTACTCCAAAGCAAACCGGAGCATGGTAACGCTCTGTGTAGTCCGGATAACATCCGAAGTAAAGGCGGTACTTCCCATTTTGATGGATGTAGCGGCCCAATTCAGATTCACTCTTCTCAGGCGTAACGGTGTAAGTGAGGCCTAGGCGCTTCTCAAGCTCTTTCACGAAGATGCAGACCTTGAACACTTCAGCTAAGGGCAGTTTCTCTGAGAAAAGAGTTTGTGTTTCATCTAAGGTGAATGACATCGTTCCAAACCTTTCTGCGAGCAAAAGCTTGAATTCTGTTCTTAGAGCAGTTTCGGGGAGCCTTTTTGTCATTCCGAGCAGTTGCTCCCACGAGCAGACCTGGCCTTTGTAGTCGCAATGTGGACAGGAGTCGAGCTTGTATTCCTTTGGAACAAGGAACGTCAGCCATTTTAATTTTGTGGCATGCCTGGCGTTACGCAGTACGCAACGTAGCCTTTGTCTGCTTCCCATAACTGCGTCTTCTGCCGCGCTGCACCGAGTTTGACTTCAAGGATAGCGACCATCTTTTCGTTCTTGATTACCAGGTCGGGTCTTCCGTGCTCTTCCAGGTCCACCTCTAATCTGATATGTGCCGGATGCACCGATTCCGCAGGGCAATTTGGAAAGAGAACTTGCAGTGCCGCGAGCCGAAAGGACTTGTCCCGTTGTAACAGGTTGCATAAGAGCTGCGTGTACTCGGTCTCGTATTTCACCAGTTGGTGGAAGATGGAGCAAGCGGTCACTCGAACATCGTTGAAGAGACAGTAACCTTTTTCCTGTTGCTGGGGTTCCCGAATCAGGTGTGCGGTGGCGGTTTCCTCGAGAGAAAACGCCCATAAGGATCGTGGCGCCAGCTACACCCACAGGGAAAATGCTCTAGGAACAGCAGCGGGGAGCGAAGCTTGGGATAGCCGGTAGTGCAGTGTGTCGGAGATACGAGCACTGAAAGTAGAAGTGCTTCGGACGCGGCGGAGGCGAACTCGGCTTCCATTCCAGGAAAGATGGCAAAGGTTTTCGGAGAGCCCAGTATACGCGGATCTGTTGGGAGGTCTCGTCGGCGTTCTGGACGGGTATGGCCCTGCGGAGAATGACAAGCAACAGCCAAAGCCAATACGGGGATTCTGGACTTTAGTCCAGAATGACGGCCGGGGCGGGAAGAAAGGGCGGCTCGAGGGAGCGGAGTTTAGTGAATGGGCTTCATGGACGGTAACCGATGGTGAGCCGGTCCGCTTCCCGCTAATGGATCGTCTTCATGGACGGTTACCGATGGTGAGCCGGTCCGCTTCCCGCTAATGGATCGTTTTCATGCGGCGCTGCATGTAGTCCATCAGGAGATAGCTGCCGAGGGTTTCGGGGGTGGTGAAGTAGGCCTTGCCGCGGCACATCTGCGAGACCTGCTGAACGAATTGGACGAGCTGGAAGTCGGACGCGAGCATGAAGGTGTTGATCATGATGTTGGACCGCTTGCAGCGGCTGACCTCTTCGAGGGTCTCGGAGATGACGAGGGGGTCGAGGCCGAAGGCGTTCTTGTAGATGCGGCCGTCGGGGAGGGTGAGGGCGGAGGGTTTGCCGTCGGTGATCATGACGATCTGGCGCATGTCCTTATTGGACCGGGCGAGGATGCGCTGGGCGACGCGAAGGCCTTCGCGGGTGTTGGTGTAGTGGGGGCCTACCTTGACGCGGGGGAGCTGGCCGATGGGGATGTGCTCGGCGGTGTCGTGGAAGAGGACGAGGTCGATGGTGTCGCCGGGGTACTGGGTGCGGATGAGGTGCGAGAGGGCCATGGCCACGCGCTTGGCCGGGGTGAAGCGGTCCTCGCCGTAGAGGATCATGGAGTGCGAGCAGTCGAGCAGGACGACGGTGGCACAAGACGATTGATAGTCGGCTTGCTGGACCTGGAGGTCGGAGTACTCGAGGTTGAGCTTGCCGTTGTGCTGGTTGAAGTCGGTGCCTTCGCGGGCGAAGACGTTCGAGAGGGTTGTGGTGATGTCGAGATTGAGCGAGTCGCCGAACTCGTAGGGCTTGGAGGAGCCGTTGGTCTCGACGCCGGAGGCCTCGTGGCGGGTGTCGTGGCGGCCGAGGGAGGACTTGCCGAGCGGGCCGAGGAGCTCGCGGAGGGCCTTGTAACCGAGGAAGTCCATGCCCTTGTCGGTGACCTCGAAGCGGGCGGACTCGCCTTCGCCGGACTCTTCGCCCTGGCCTTGTTGCGGCTGCTCGGCGTTGATCATGTTTTGTTCCTGCATCTTCTGAATGATCTGGTCGATGAGCTCTTCAACCTGCTCCTCTTCGAGCGATTCGTACTTCTCCTGGGTCTCTTGGTCGAAGAGGTCGCCGGAGTCGAGGGCCTGGCGGATGGCTTCACGCAGGTTGTCCATGGTCTGGTCGCCGTCGAGGGATTGGAAGCGGGACATGGGGTCCTGGAAGCCGGAGTCGAGCAGGAAGTCGGAGAGGGCCTGCATGAGATCGTCGAGGTCGACGGCGGAGCTGAGATCGCCGGTAAATTTTGTATAGCGTGTGCGCTTCATGAGGGTCTCCCTCCTTATCTTAGACTCGGCTCCGGGGCTGGTTGGGCGGATGTGTGTACGGTACCTTCCCCCACTCCCGGGAAAAGTACCTAAAGTCTTGCAACCATTGCACTTAAGTCCGGACCTCGAGTGTTGACAGGATGCATCTATGCCCGGCTGGTGAGAGCCGGGCATAGACGCACCCCATAACTTTGTAGAGCTTGTTTGTCAAGTTTCTCTTCCGTAGACGTCTCTAAAGGCCCTTGGCTACCAGGAACAGGATCAGGTCTTTGACGCGGCTGGAGTAGCCCCACTCGTTGTCGTACCAGCTGATGACCTTGCCGGATTGGCCGACGACCTTGGTGAGCTTGCTGTCGACGATGGAAGAGAGGGGATTGCCGCGGAAGTCGGTCGAGACGAGCTCTTCGTCGGTGTAGCCGAGGATGCCCTTGAGCTCGCCCTCGGAGGCTTTTTTGAGTGCCTCGTTGATGCTTGTGACCGTGATAGGCTTCTCGGCGACAAAGGTGAGGTCGACGACCGAGACGTTGGGGGTGGGGACGCGGATGGCGAAGCCGTCGAGCTTGCCGTCCATCTCCGGGATGACCAGTTTAAGGGCTTTGGCTGCACCCGTGGAAGACGGGATCATACTCAGCGCGGCGGCGCGGGCGCGGCGCAGATCCTTGTGCGGAGTGTCCAGGATGACCTGGTCGTTGGTGTAGCTGTGAATGGTGGTCATGATGCCGGAGACGATGCCGAAGGTGTCGTGGAGGACCTTGACGACGGGCGCGAGGCAATTGGTGGTGCAGGAGGCGTTCGAGAGGACGTTGTGTTTCGCGGGGTCGTACTTGCCGTCGTTGACGCCGAGCACGACGGTGAGGTCCTCGTTGGTCGCTGGGGCGGAGATGATCACCTTCTTCACCGTTGCTCCCAGGTGTGCTTTCGCTTTCTCTCCATCGGTGAAGAAGCCGGTGGATTCGACGACAATCTCCGCGCCGACGGAGGCCCAGTCGAGCTTGGCGGGGTCGCGCTCGGCGAAGACTTTGATTTTTTTGCCGTCGACGGTGATGGAGTCGGCATCGGCGGAGATGGTCTGCTTCAGGTTGCCGAGGATGGAGTCGTATTTGAGCAGGTGGGCGAGGGTGGCGGGGGTGGTGAGATCGTTGACGGCCACAAACTCGATCTCCGGATTGCCGAGCGCGGTGCGAAAGACGTTGCGGCCAATACGACCAAACCCGTTGATGCCAACCTTAACTGCCATGTGTGCGTGCTCCTCGTTCTTATTTTGTTGGTTGTGTAACTTACCCGGAAGGCTATCAAAGAAAGGACGGCAGGCGCAATGAAGCGGGGTGCCGAACGAGCGACGGAGGCGCATGGGGAGTTTGCGGCGGGGGGAGGGCTGTGTTACAAGCGTGTTTAGACGCTGCGGGGCCAGGTTGATGGTCGCGGTGACACATTTATGGCTGCAACGCTGCACTGGATTGCCGGGACGGAGCCGCCCGGAGAGAGTAAGCGCGAGATGCGCGATTGGATACTTGAGCAGATGAGAAGACGTTCCAGGCGTGGGCCGAACGAGTCGGAGTCCACCGGAAAAAGTGGTCAGGAGTTGCCTTCGGGCCAGCTTGCTCCGTTACGGCCGACGTACCCTGAGCCGATCCGGGCTGCGGCGAGCGACGACGAGCCGAGTGGGCCGGAACCGGAGATCGCGGAGAATTACGAGATGCCGGTAGAGATGCCGCCTCCGGAGGCTCCGGCCCAGGCTCCGGCCCAGATTCCGGCCCAAACACCTCAGAGGGAGCCGGCGGATGTGGCAGCAGTGGCGGATTTTGCTCCGGCTGCCGAGGGCAAGGTAGTGGTGGAGACGCAGCCTGAGTCGCTGGCGACGCCGCCGGCCGAGCAGGTGGCGGCGAAGAGTCCGCGGGGGTACGTGGTGCTGACGATCGGGCTGCCGGGGTCGGGCAAGACGACGTGGTACAAGCGCCGCGGGGTGTCTCCGTTGTCGAGCGATATGCTGCGGACGATTTTGTTCGACGACATTACCGATCAGCGCTACCAGGGCCTGGTGTTCTCGACATTGCGGAGTCTGCTGCGGGCGCGGCTGATTGCAAAGATGCCGTGGAACTATGTGGATGCGACGAACCTGAGTCCGCATGAGCGCCGCCAGTGGATCAAGATGGCGAAGAGTTTCGGGTATGAGGTGCAGGCGGTCTTCTTCGATGTGCCGCTGGCAGTGTGCCTGGAGCGGAACTCCAAGCGCGACCGCCAAGTAACGGATGAGGTGATGCACAAGATGGCGGAGCGGCTGCGGCCGCCGGTGTTCAAGGAAGGCTTCGACAAGATCACGGTGGTGCGGGTGAAGCCGGCTGCGGGGGAGGCGGAAGTGAGTGCGGCTGCGGCTGAGCCGTCGGTCGAGCCTCCGGCGGCGGAGCCGGTGGGCGAAGCGGTCAGCCAGGGCTGAGGGAGCGGTGTGACCGAGGCTGGGGTGGAGTTCGCGGAGGTGAGCTTCACGCCGGTCGCGGGGGCGTCTGTGTTGGGCGGCGTAACGCTCGAGCTGGCGGCGGGGACGACTACGGCTCTGCTGGGGCGCAGCGGCAGCGGCAAGACGACGCTGATGCGGATGGTAAACGGGCTGGTGATGCCGACCGGTGGGTCGGTGCGGGTGGGCGGGCGGGCTGTGGCGGAGTGGGACCTGCTGGAGCTGCGGCGGGGCGTGGGCTACGTGATCCAGGAGACGGGGCTGTTTCCGCATTGGACGGTGGAGCGGAATGTGGGGCTGGCGCTGGAGTTGCTGGGGAAGAAGGATGTGGGGCCACGGGTGACGGAGGTGCTGAAGCTGGCGGGGCTCGATGCTGGGCTGGGGTCGCGGCTGCCATGGCAGTTGAGTGGGGGGCAGAGACAGCGGGTTGGGTTGGCACGGGCGCTGGCGGGGGACCCGGGAGTGCTGCTGATGGATGAGCCGTTCGGCGCGCTCGACCCGATGACCCGGGCAGAGATCCAGACGACGCTCAAGGAGCTGCTGGGGCGGGTGCGGAAGACGGTCTTGCTGGTGACGCACGATCTGGATGAGGCTTTGTACCTGGCTGCGCGGGTGATCTTCCTCGAAGGTGGGAAGGTGGTGGCGGACCTGCGCTCGGAAGAGGTGCTGAGGAGTGAGCTCGAGTATGTGAAGCGGTACGTGGCGGCGGTGCGGCGGGGGGATCCCGGGTGATGGGGTTTGTGCGGGCTCATGCGGCGGAGATCGGGCGGCTGACGTTTGAGCATCTTTGGCTGACGCTGTTTGCGATGGGGTTGGCGGCGGCGGTCGGGCTGCCGCTGGGGGTGTGGCTGACGCGGCATGAGCGCTGGGCGAAGCCAGTGATCGCGGTGACGAACGTGATCCAGGTAATTCCAAGCCTGGCGCTGTTTGGGCTGCTGCTGCCGGTGCCGTGGCTGGGGGAGGATGCGGCGCGGCTGGCGATTCTGGCGTTGACGGGCTACGCGCTGCTGCCGATTGTGCGGAATACGTATGCGGGGATTCGGAGCGTGGATCCGGCGCTGATCGATGTGGCGGAGGCGATGGGGATGACTCCGGGGCAGAGGCTGTGGAAGGTAGAACTGCCGCTGAGCGCGAGCGTGATTTTGGCGGGGCTGCGGACGGCGACGGTGACGTGCGTGGGGGTGGCGACGATTGCGGCGGCGATCGGCGCGGGAGGCCTGGGCGAGCTGATCTTTCGGGGGGTGGCGTCGGTGGACAACGGGCTGGTGCTGGCGGGGGCAATTCCGGCGGCGCTGCTGGCGCTGGCGGCGGATGCGGGGCTGGGTGGGCTGGAGCAGCGGCTTTCGGTGCGGCGGGATGGTTAGGCTGCGGCTGTTGCGGCTGGCGCCGATGATCTTTCTTCTGGGCTGCGCGCTGCTGGGGTGTGCGCCGCCGCGGGGGTCGCGGGTGACGGTGGGGGCGAAGAACTTTACCGAGCAGGTGGTCCTGGGGGAGCTGCTGGCGCAGGAGATCGAGGCGGTGTCGGGGCAGCGGGTGGAGCGGCGGTTCTACCTGGCGGGGAGTTACCTGTGCCAGCAGGCACTGGTGAGCGGGCGGATCGACGCGTATGTGGAGTACACGGGGACGGCACTGACGGCGATCCTAAAGCAGCCGCTGCCCGAGGACCGGAATCCGGAGGCGGTGTTTCAGACCGTCAAGTCGATGTACGAGACGCGGTTTCACGTGCGTGTGGAGCCCGGGTTGGGGTTCAACGATACCTTTGCCATGGTGATGCGCGGGGCGGATGCGGACCGGATGCGGGTGACGAAGATCAGCGACCTGGCCGGGCACGCGGCGGGGATGCGGCTGGGGGTTGGGTATGAATTTCAGGCGCGGCCGGATGGATTGGCGGGGCTGGAGAAGGCGTATGGGCTGCAGTTCGGGCAGCCGCGGCTGATGGATTTGGGGCTGCTGTATCGTGCGCTGAATGGCGGGCAGATTGGTATTGCCGCGGGGAACTCGACCGATGGGCCGATCCGGGCGTTTGGGTTACGCGTGCTCGAGGATGACCGGCACTTCTTTCCGCCGTATGAGGCGGTGCCGCTGGTGCGGGAGGACTCCTTGCACCGGCATCCGGAGATACAGACGGCGATGGAGCGGCTGGCAGGCAAGGTGACGGCGGACGAGATGCAGACGATGAACGATGCGGTCGATGGGAAGCATGAAGAGGTGGGCGAGGTGGTGCGGCGCTTTCGGGAAGGGAAGGGACTGTGATGGTCGAGCCTTGGCTGCGCGGGACGTGGAGTGAGTACGACGCGGTGCGACGGCAGGTGCTGCATGCGCTGGAGCTGGCGGGCGAGGATGCGGAGCAGTGGTGCGCGGGGTTGAGCGATGCGGAGCTGGGGGCGCGTCCGTTTGGGATCGCTCCGGTAGCGTTTCACCTGCGGCATATGGCGCGGAGCCTGGATCGGCTGCTGACGTATGCGGAGGGGCGGCCGTTGACTGACGGGCAGCTGGAGGCGCTTGGGAGCGAGCTTACGGAGCCTGTGGATGGGGCGCAGGTGATGGAGGAGTTTCGGTCGGGGCTGCTGCGGGCGACGGAGCGGGTTCGGATGTTTTCTCCGGAGACGTTCGAGCAGGGACGCGGAGTGGGGCGCGGATTGCTTCCGTCGACGGTGGGCGGCCTGCTGGTGCACTGCGCGGAGCATACGCAGCGGCATGTGGGGCAGGCGATTACGACGGCGAAGGTGGTGGTGGGTTTGGGTGGCGGATAGCTAAGCGGTAAGTGAATTGTGGGTTCCTTTACGCCTGGGCAGAAGAGCCACTACGGCCACGGTACAGGTCGCTTGAAATCCGCGTGGGCGACAAGCTCTTTTGACGGATTGCAGTTCGGAATCCGGACGATTACTACTTGCAGACCCGCTTTCCTTCCATATTTCATCGCCGGCACGCAATCGGTGTCGTTGGACACAAGCACGATTCGGTCTACAGATTTGTTTGTTGAGTATGCGGCAATATCTAAGCCGATTCGCATGTCAACCCCCTTTTGTTCAAAGTCCGGCTCGAAGTCTGCATCCGTGAGTGGACCGGACGGGTTAACTGGAGTTTTCTTCGGCTTGAAGCCGCGAAACTTGAGGACACCCCTTCGCACCGCGAAGAGATCCCGCGCAGCGAGATCGTGCAACCATTCCTCTGAGCCCGACATAGCCTGGATCTGACCTGTGACCGGCAGCCGAACATCGCCAACGAAAGGAGCGCAATCGTAGTAGAGGACACGAAGGATTTCTTCTTCCGCTGCCTTACAGGAAAGTGCGAATCTCTCAATGAAAGCTGGATCGTATATCTTTTGTGCGCGGCGAGCGTTCACGCGTAGAAAGCCGCCGTCGATCAGCACGATGACAGATTTCATTTGTCCTCACATGCAGAAGCCCCCATCAAAGGGGGCTTTGCGCAATACATGCTCGCCTACGAGCGTAGCGGATATAAGACAACGCTAAGCGAATGCAGGCACGTCGTCAATCCGTTTGCGAGATTTTTGAGACCTAATGAGACATAATGAGGCTTAACGAGACAAGTTCCGTGCATGCGTCAAGTCTTTTCAGGCTGTCCACTCAGCGCCTGACCGCATCTTGACTATGAGAGTCGGAAGAATGTTGTTTGTACCGATTCGCCTGGTTCCCCGGTTGTGTGAGTGTGCTGATGATGAGTAGAAAATCGTTGCCGAACCGCCGGGAAGCGCTGCGTCTGCTGGCGGGAGCTTCGGTTGCTGGGTGTTTGCCGGACGAATTGGCGGGACAATTTTGGAAGAAGAAGAAAGCGCCTCCGCCGAATCCGCTGGCGCCGGGGCTGACGCGCGCGCAGGATACGTTTCTGGATGACCTGGAGCGGCGGGGATGCCAGTACTTCTGGGAGCAGACGAGCGCCAGTACGGGGCAGATAAAGGATCGTGCGCGGGCGGAGGGGCCGGACCCGTACCGGGTGGCGAGCGTGGCGGCGACGGGGTTTGGGCTGACGGCGTTGTGCATCGCGGACCGGCGCAGATATCTGCCGGCGGCGGAGATTCGGGAGCGGGTGCACCGGACGCTCGACTTCCATCTGCACCAGATGCCGCAGATTCACGGGTTCTTCTATCACTTCACAGACATGGAGACGGGCGCGCGGCAATGGAAGTGCGAGGTCTCGTCGATCGATACGGCGATCTTTCTGTGCGGCGCGCTGATGTGCCGGACGTATTTTACCGGGACGGGTCTGGAGGAAGAGATCCGCAGCTACGCGACGGCGCTGTACGAGCGGGTGGACTGGCCGTGGATGCTGACGGGCGGCAAGGCGGATGCGCTGACGTACTCGATGGGGTATAAGCCGGAGTCGGGATTTTTAGAGGCGCGCTGGAGCACGTACTCCGAGCTGATGATGATGTATCTGCTGGGGATCGGCTCGCCGACCCACCCAGTGATTCCGAAGACGTGGATTGCGTTTGCGCGGCCGTACGTGAACTACGAGGGGTTCCGGTATCTGTCGGACCTGGCGCCGCTGTTTACGCACCAGTTTACGCATGCGTGGTTCGATTTCCGGAATAAGCACGACCGGTATGTCAACTACTTCGAGAACTCGATTGTAGCGACGCGGGCGAACAAAGCCTTTTGTCTGGGGCTGGGGCCGCCGTACAGCGATACGTACTGGGGGATTACGGCGTCGGACTCCGAGCATGGATATACGGCGTGGGGCGGGCCGCCGGCAATGGGCCGGCTCGACGGGAGCGTGGTGCCGTGCGCGACGGCGGGGTCGCTGGTATTTCTGCCGCAGGATTGCCTGGAGGTGCTGATGGCCTTGCAGGCGAAGTATCCGAAGGCTTGGGGACGCTACGGGTACGTGGACGCATTCAATGCGACGGACCAGTGGTACAACCCGGACGTGCTGGGGATCGACCAGGGAATTGGCGTGCTGATGGCGGAGAATCTGCGTAGCAGTTTCGTGTGGGATACGTTTATGCGCAATCCGGAGGTGAACCAGGCGATGGAGATCTGCGGGTTTGTGCGGAGTGCGTAGGGGTGGACGGAATTGGGGCAGGTAAGACGAGCGTAGCTGTCCAGACAAGCGAACAGCACACCCTCCGCCTATGGTCGAGGAGGACAGCTTATTTCTGGGAAAGCGACTCTTGCTCCCTAAACGTCGGGGTAGTCGACTCCGGGGATCAGGGCGATGCGCTCTATGCCGGCCAGCAGCATGGATTCGCCGTGTTCGGTTGCGGCGGTGAAGGCGCCGTCCGGCTCGCGATCGACGCGCAGCAGGAAGACATCGGGGGTGGGCGGCTGGTCGACGACAATCGCTACCTCGGCGAAGAACTGCTCGCCTGTGGTGAGTTCGACGGCGACGATGCGGCCCTCGCACTTCTTCAGGAGCTCGATCTCTTCGGCGGTCATCGGGCAAGGTCTACTTTACGGAGCGCAGCGGGGCGAGGAAGTTGACGGTCGATCTCAGGACGGTCTTGTTGTCCTGATTGAAAGCGAGGGTGCGGGTGCGGACGATGCCATAGTCCGGGCGCGAGGTGGAGTGGCGCACGCTGACGACTTCGATCTCGGTGCGGATCGTGTCGCCGGGACGGACGGGCTCGGTCCAGCGCATCTCTTCGACGCCGGCGCCAACCATGCCGCCGAAGACCTTGATGGATTCGACGCGCAGCCGCATGACGATGGCGGCGGTGAGCCAGCCGGAGGCGGCAAGGCCCTTGAAGAAGGAGCCTTCGCCGGCGGCCTCGTCGAGGTGGAAGGGTTGCGGGTCGTACTTCTGGCCGAACTCTTTGATCTCCTCGGCGGTCACCTTGGCCGTGCCGGCGGAGTGGAAGAGCTGGCCGATGTAAAAGTCCTCAAAGTAAAGCTCTTGGGGCATCTTGATCTTCCTTAATGCGATTATCGCAGGGATCGTACTCAGGGAAGCTGCAGCAGCAAGACCGTGATGTTGTCGCGGCCACCGGCGTCATTGGCCTGGTTGATCAGGGTTCTTGCCAGGCCGGCTAGATCGCTTGTCTCTGGGCGGCCGCGGGTTCCGTGCCGGAAGGCTGCCGCGAGGGCTGGATCGGACAGCTCGCGGGTGAGGCCGTCCGAGGCGAGGAGGTAAAGATCGCCGGACTGCGGCTTGAGCCGCTGGATTTCGGGCTCGACTGTGGGCGCCGCGCCGATCGCCCGGGTAATGATGTTGCGCATGGGGTGGGTCTCGGCTTCGAGAGGGGTGATCTCGCCGAGGCGCACCTGCTCCTCGACGAGCGAGTGATCGAGCGTGAGCGGGGTGAGGACGCCGTCGCGCCAGCGGTAGCAGCGGCTGTCTCCTACATGGACCAGGGTGAGGGCCGCGGCTGTCTTTTCCAGAGCGGGTGCGTAGAGCAGCGCGACCAGCGTTGTGCCCATGCCGGCGAGCTCCGGCGAGCTGCTCGCCTGGCGATAGACGGCGCGATTGGCCAAGACGGCTGCCGTTTCGAGCCGCTTGTCTTCCGCTTCCGCCCCGGACATGCCGTCCGGCCCTGCGCGGAGCGCCTCAAGAAACATCTGCGCGGCGAGCGCGCTGGCGACCTCGCCGGCCGCGGCTCCGCCCATGCCGTCGCAGACCACAAAGGCGCCCAGCTCCTCTGCGGCGGCGCAGGTATCCTCATTGCCCTTGCGCACGCGGCCCGGGTGCGAGAGCATGGCAAACTGAATTGTTTGCGTCCTTCCGGCGTTCTGCGAGATCCGCTGCCGGAGGCGATAGACGTCTCTCTGCGCGCGTCGAAACAAGGACATAGGCTCAAGTTTACGAGGGAAGACCGTTGGAGGGAATCGTACAGGGAGAGAACCTGGCTGTGTTGGCGGGTCTGCCGGCCGGTTCGGCGGAGCTGATTTACATCGATCCTCCATTCAACACCGGCAGGCGCCAGACGAGGCCGCGCCTGAAGACGATTCGCGATGCCGCGGGCGACCGCACCGGCTTCGGCGGCGCGCGCTACCGCACGGAGAAGATGGCAGGCTCGCTGACCGGCTATGCCGATGCGTTTGACGACTACACCGGCTTCCTGCGCCCGCGCATGGTGGAGGCGCGGCGTATCCTAACGGCTACCGGCTCACTGTTTCTGCACGTCGACGCGCGCGAGGTGCACTACTGCAAGGTGATGCTGGATGAGGTGTTCGGCCGGGCCTGCTTTCAGAACGAGATCATCTGGGCCTACGACTACGGGGCGCGCGCCACCAAGCGCTGGCCGGCCAAGCACGACAACCTGCTCTGGTACACGCGCGACCCGGAGCGCTATACCTTCGAGCTCGAGCAGACCGACCGCATCGCGTACATGGCGCCTTTACTGGTGGGCGCGGAGAAGGCCGCGCGCGGCAAGACGCCGACCGATGTGTGGTGGCACACGATCGTCTCGCCTACCGGCAGGGAGAAGACCGGCTATCCGACGCAGAAGCCGCTGGGGATTCTTGAGCGGATCGTGCGCGTGCACTCGCGGCCGGGGGACCGGGTGCTCGATTTTTTTGCGGGCAGCGGAACGACCGGCGTGGCGGCGCAGAAGCATGACCGCCGCTTCCTGCTGGTGGATGAGAGCGAGGAGGCGGTGCGGGTGATGGAGCAGCGACTGGGGGTGAAGGCTCGGCAGTGGACGGGCGAGATCTCCGGACAAGAAGTCACCGAATAAGGAGAGATCGGGTAAGGGGAGATCGGCCTGTTATAGGCTGAGCGAAGGGAGGGCAACGCACGGATGAGTGATGGCTGGAGGAGGGCAGGATGGCTGGCGATCGCGTGCGTGTGGGTTGCCGGGGCTCCGGCGCTTGCGCAGAAGGGCAATGGGCCGACCCCCGCGCACAAGAGCTGCACGGTTTCGCTTGCGCCGGTGCCGGCTCCCTCTGCCGCCGACCAGGCGCTGGGCCACGGCCACTTCGAGGATGCGGAGCGGCTGTATTCTGCCATGCCTGCCTCGGATGAGCGCACGGTTGGCATGGTGCGCGCGGAGCTGGGTCAGCATAAGCTCGATGCGGCTTTGGCCCTGGCTGAAAAGGAGAACGCCGCGCATGTCAGCGATGCGGCGCTGCTCGACCTGCTGGGCGAGGTGCGGTACCGCCGTGGCGAGGTGGAGGAGGCGGCCAAGGCGTTCAATCAGTCAAGCGCGCTCGACCCGTGCCTGGCGCGGACGCGCTACGACGTCGGCCGCTATCTGAACCTGAGCGGCATGTATGCCTCCGCGCAGCGGCAGCTCGACTATGCGTATAAGCTGGCGCCGCAGGATCCGCAGATCAAGCGCGTGTGGGAGAGAAGCCAGCGCGTCCCGCTGACCCCCGATCAGCAGATCGACCGGCTGCGGCAACGCGAAGCGGATCCGAATACCACCGGGGAGCAGAAAACCGCGCTCGAAAACGCGATCAAAGCGATCCAGGCGCGGAGCAAAGGCGACTGTACGCTGGCCGCGCCGGTGACCAGCGCGAAGATGCCGCTCTATGCCACCAACGGGTCCAACGTCAGCAGCCGGCCCCCGACCAGCAGCGGCGTCGATGTGCTGCTGAACGGGAAGCGGCGGCGCTTTCTGGTGGATACGGGAGCCTCCGGGCTGATGCTGACGCGCAGCGCGGCAAAGGCTTTAGGCCTGATGCCGGAAGCGGAGGTCCAGGCCTTCGGCCTGGGAGACGAGGGCAGCAAAAGCGCATTCCTCGCTCATGTCGACGACGTGAAAATCGGCAATATGGAGTTTTCGAACTGCATGGTGCGCGTGCTCGAGAACGACCCGCAGCTTGGCATCGACGGCCTGCTGGGTCCGGACGTGTTCCGCAGCTTCGTGGTCACGCTTGATTTTCCGGGCAGTGAGCTGCGGCTCTCGCCCTTGCCTCCGCGGCCCGATGAGGCGGCCGAGACTCCCACGCTCGGCACCGATGGCGAGGCGGCGGGCACGACGGTGGCGCAGACCCGCAAGGACCGCTATGTGGCTCCGGAGATGACGAACTGGGAGAAGGTCTTCCGCTTCGGGCATCAGCTGATCGTGCCGACCTACATCGGCAAGGCGCCGGTGAAGCTGTTCATTCTGGACACAGGGGCGGCTCAGAACCTGATCTCGCAGGATGCCGCGCGCGAGGTGACCAAGGTTCACGCGGACGATGGAGGACGAGTGCGCGGGTTGAGCGGCGACGTCAACCATGTGGCTGGAACGGATTCGTTGTTCATCCAGTTTGCGGGCGTTCGGCAGCAGATCGCACAAGGGTTAAACGCGATCGACACATCGCAGATGTCGCGCGGTCTGGGGGTCGAGATCTCCGGATTTATCGGATACCCGATTCTGCACCAGCTTGTGATTCAGATCGATTATCGCGACGATCTGGTGCATGTGAGCTACTCGCCGCATATTGAGCCCGGTATGCATTGAGGACGGCAGCTTAGGTATTGTGCGGATCGATTGACTGAAAGCCCGTGGTCTCGTAGCGCGCGGTCAGCTTGCCGCCGGCGACCGTGACGACGGTGAAGCCCTCGGGCGTGCCGAGCCGCGTGCCATGCCACCAATTGCCGCAGACGGCGCCGGAGGTGATGTACGGAATGCCGTGCCAGACTACGGTTTCGTTGATGTGCGTGTGGCCCTGCAGCACGCCGAGGACGTTGTGTCCTTCAAAGAGCTGGATCGCCGCGGGACCATTGGTGAAGCCGATGCCGGATGCTGCCTGCGGCGCGGGCAGCGTGTACGACTGCAGGGCGGTGACGAGCGGAATATGGGTGGTCACGACAATGGGCGTTCCCGGGGCCTGGGCCGCGAGATCCTTCTGAAGCCACGTGAGCTGGTCGTCGTCGATGCGCGCCTCGTAGTGGTGGTCGGCAGTGATGCCGATCGAGTCCAGCACGATAAAATGATGGTCCTTGTGATCGAAGGAGTAGAAGGTGGGCCCGAAGCGGTCCGCATACAGCTTCTTGCCGTACTCGGGGTCGGTGGGTGAGGCACCGCTCGATAAGTAGACGCCGAAGACGTCGTGGTTGCCGAGAGTGTGATGGACCTTTAGGCCGAGGTCCTGCTCCGTCTTCGCGTAGAGATCGAAGAGCTGCGTGGCGCGGGCTTTGGAGACGCCGAGCGCGTCGAAGACGTGGTCGCCGCCCTGGATAGCGAAGTCGCCGCGGAGGGTGCGGGCGCGCTGCATCGCGAGATCGACGCCGTGGGTTGCGTTGAGCTCGGGCTCAATGTGGGTGTCGGTGAGGAAGAGGAAGCTGAAGGGCTCGGCGGGCACGGGAGCGGCCAGCGCGGGCAAGGCAGAGGCTGCGGCGGAGGCGCCGAGCAGCGAGAGGAAGTGGCGGCGATCCAAGGTCTTTGCGGTGGTCACGCTCATGCGGAGATGATAAGACGCGTATGTGTTTGTGCGGTGAAGGCGGGCGGTTCCGTGCGGAAACCGTGAGCGGCGAAGGGCGGCGACGGCTAAAATCAGAGCATGGGCAACAGAATCATGCGCGCGCTGGTTGCGGTGCTGGCGCTGGCCGGGCTGGTGGTGAGCGTTCTTGCGCTGCGGGTGCACAACATGGATCCGGGCGCGGCTCCGCCGTGCGCAGTGAATGAGCATTGGGACTGCGGCGCGGTGAACCACTCGCGCTATGCGGTCTTTCCGCCAAAGCTGGTGGACGAAGATGCGGCGAGCGGCAAGCTGCACATCCCGGTGGCGGAGATCGGGATCGCAGGTTACGGCGCGATGATCGTGTTTGCGGCGCTGGGCCGCTGGTGGATCGTGCTGCAGCTGGCGGAGATTGGGTTCGGCGCGGCCTGCTTTCTGACGTATCTTGAGGCGTTTGTGCTGGAGAAGTGGTGTATCTACTGCGTGTGGTCGCAGGCGATCGTGACCACGATCGTGGTGGCTACGGCGGTGGCGCTGGTGCTGCGCCGGCAGGCTGGCCGCGCGCCGAGGCTCGCCTGATGGGGCTGACGCGCGAGCAGGCTCTGGAGTGTTTTGCGAGCGACGACCTGATCGGCATTGGGATGGAGGCGGATGCGGTGCGACGGCGGATGCATCCGGAGGGCGTGGTCAGCTATGCGCTGAACGCGTATGTGGAAGTTGCGCGAAGCCCGGCACGGGAAGCCGCGGCGAAGGCCGTGGATCGGGGAGCTACGGGCCTGGTGCTATGCGGCTGGAATGGTTTCGACGGGCAGCATGTAGAGGCGACGCTGGGTGAGTTGAGCAAGGCTGCACCGGAGCTGCGAGTTGGCATGCTGGAGAGCGAAGTCGCGGCGCTGGCCGCGGATGGGGAGATGCTTGGGCGATGGCGGCAGTGCGGGCTGGCGTGGATCGAGGGTGATGGCGCGGGTCGTTCGTCGGTTGCGCTGCACCGTGCGGCGCATGCGGCGGGGCTTGTGTCGAGTGCGTCGCTTCGGTTCGGCGCGGACGAGCGCGTCGAAGATCGCATAGCGTGGCTCGAAGAGCTTCGGCAATTGCAGCAAGAGACAGGAAGTGTGCGTGCATTATCGCTCCATAGCGCACCTGCGCCCAGCGGCCGCGAGCTGGACGACCCGACCGCGGTCGAGTACCTGAAGGCATTGGCGATCTGCCGCATGGTGCTCGACAACATCGAACATGTGGAGGCGAACTGGCAGCAGCAGGGGCTGAAGGTGCTGCAAATGGCGCTGCGGTTTGGGGCAAACGATGCCGGGTCGCTGATGACGCGCGGCGCGCAGGCGAGTGAGGAAGAGGTGCGGCGGCTGATCCGCGATGCCGGCTTCCGGCCCGTGCAGCGCGATTCGCTTTCTACCGTCCTGTTTTTGAATTAGGCTGGGCGGAGCGGGTATCGGCCTACGATGATTTTTTCCAACGATCTGCCAGGGGGAATAGCGCGCGCCGTCGCGCTCGCGCTGCTTGCTCCGAAGGGCTTGGGCCATTACTGGAAGACGCACTACGCGGATAAGACCTTCGAGCACCTGTATCAGCTAGACGGCTTCGATATAGCCCTGCTGACGCCGTACTTTCTCGTCATGATTATCCTGGCGTTTTATGGCTTGCATCGGTATCAGCTGGTGTGGCTCTACTTCCGCAATAAGAAGAACGCCGCGAAGGGAAGCGAGCCGCCGCAACGCTTTGCGCCGGAGGAACTGCCCTTCGTCACGATTCAGCTGCCGATCTACAACGAGCAGTTTGTGGTGGCGCGTCTGCTCGATGCGTGCTGCAAGCTCGAGTATCCGCGCGACCGGTTTGAGATTCAGCTGCTCGATGACTCGACCGATGAGACGGTGGAGGTCGCGCGCGAGCTGGCAGAGCGCTATGCCGCGGGCCGGACCGGACTTGCGCCGCAGCCGATTTTTTATGTGCATCGCGAGAATCGTTACGGCTATAAAGCCGGGGCGCTCGATGCCGGATTGCAGACGGCGCGCGGAGAGTTTGTGGCGATCTTCGATGCGGATTTTGTGCCGCCGCGCGACTGGGTAATGAAGGTGATTCACCACTTTGCGGAGCCGGAGATCGGCATGGTGCAGACGCGGTGGACGCACCTGAACCGGAACTACAGCTTCCTGACCCAGGTGGAAGCGATTCTGCTGGATGGGCATTTTGTGCTGGAGCATGGGGGACGCAGCCGCGCCGGGGTGTTCTTCAACTTCAATGGAACGGCTGGCATGTGGCGGCGCAGGGTGATTGGCGAGGCCGGCGGCTGGCAGCACGATACGCTGACCGAAGATACAGACCTGAGTTATCGCGCGCAGTTGATTGGATGGAAGTTTAAGTACCTGCAGGATGTGGAGTGTCCGGCGGAGCTGCCGATCGAGATGACGGCGTTCAAGACGCAGCAGGCGCGCTGGGCCAAGGGTCTGGTACAGACGGGCATGAAGATTCTGCCTCGGCTGATGCGGAGCGACGCACCCTGGCATACAAAGCTGGAAGCTTGGTATCACCTAACGGCTAACTTGAGTTATCCGCTGATGATCGTGCTGAGTACTCTGCTTATGCCTGCGATGATTATCCGGAGTTATCAAGGCTGGATGCAGATGATGCTGATCGATTTTCCATTGTTCATGGCAAGCACGATGTCTGTGTCTTCCTTTTACCTAGTAAGCCAGAAGGAGCTGTTTCCCGATCGCTGGTACAGGACCTTTCTTTATCTACCTTGCCTGATGGCGCTTGGCGTTGGTCTTACCGTGACGAATACCAAGGCTGTGCTGGAAGCGCTGCTCGGAATTAAGAGTGCCTTTGCGCGAACGCCTAAGTATAAGGTTCACAAGAAAGGCCAAAAGACGCAGGCGCAAAAGTATCGCAAGCGGCTCGGGTTTATTCCTTGGATTGAGCTTGCCATCGGGTGCTACTTTGCCGGGACGGTCTGGTATGCCGTGACGAGCGAGAACTACTTTACTGTCCCGTTTCTGCTGTTGTTTGTTTTCGGCTACTGGTATACGGGGCTGCTGAGTTTGTTGCAGGGCCGCTTTGAGCCGAGAATTGCCGGGCGAGGGCAGGCGCACGAGAAGCCGTATCCTGTAGGCGTGTAGAGCAGCAGCTCGCGGGTGTGGTTGTGACTGTCCCTAGCGCATTTTCCCTGTAGGTGTAGCTGCGCCACAATCCTTTTGGGCGTTTTCTCTCGAGGAAACGCCACCGCACACCTGATCCGGGAACCCCAGCAACAGGGAAAATGCTCTACTAAGAGCGAGAAGCAGTTCCTCCGCCTGCGGCGAAGGACGACTCCTCATTGGGAGAGCTGTCGCTGTTAGAAGGCTGCTTAGAAGACAGACACGGAAAAGGCCCGACTATAAAAGTCGGGCCTTTTGCCCTAGCATTTTCCAATTAGAAACGGATCCCAAACTTTATTGGGATATAAGTGGTGCGATTGCTATTTTGCGGAAAATCGTTGTATCCGTTGTAGTTGTTGAGCACCGTTGCAGAACTGTTGTAAGTGATACCCGTGCGTTGTGAGTTGTCGATAAATACGTATCGAGCCTCAGCGTATAAACGTTGATTGGAGAACCTTGAAGGTTTGTACGTAAGACCAAATCCTGCGTTAAATCCCGGAGCATTTGAACTGTAGTGATCGAAGTTTGCGTTTTCCTCGTACTCGATCGGACCGAAAAGAGTCTCGACAGCGCCAATCGTAGGCACCGTGAACGTAGTTACTTTATGATAGAATCCGACTCCAACCACAGCATACGCTCCAGCCTTCTCGCCCTGATAGAAGTTGTATGTAGGATCGACCGAGAACGACCAGATGTGATTGCTTCCGTCCAGGCCGGCGATTGGGCATACACCTGCAGTTGCATCTGCTGCCGTGCAGTAGTAGTTATAGAGGTTCTCCTGGCTGCCAAGAGTGGCGCCATTGATTCCGAACTTATCCCAGTCGAACTGTACGTTGACGCTGAAGTTCTTATTGAAATTGCGTCCGCCGCCGACCTGGAAGCCATAATTGGTATTGAAATAACGGTATGTATTTCCGGTAGGCAAAGTAAAGCCTGCGCCGGCCAGGAAACCGTACTTACTCGATCCATCGGGATTGTGATTGCTGTCGTTGTAGCGCGGGCGACCGTACCGGCGGCGCGGCGGGGGTTGAGTCGCGGAGGGATCGACAGCCAGATCGAGGCGCTCGGCTGTGGACGGGTCGACGCCATCGAGCGAAGAGGAGGACGAGCTATACTCGACGCCGGCATGATAGGCGAGATCGAGCGTGCCGGGCGTGCTGTTTGCGGCGAGCTGCACCGGCTGCTCCGTTACCGTGGTGTTTGCTTCCATGGTGTTGCCAGGAGCCAGACTCTGCGCCTGCAGGGCCAACGTGGACGTCAGTGCAAGTGCGGAGAGAGCCGAAAGCCGGCCGGCCAACCCGGAAAGATGGGTTATGCGGAATAAAGTCATGTTCATCTAGAAAACTCCCTGAAGCTGCTGATTCGTTCTAACGGTCTAACCCAAAGCCAGCACGCTTGTTGTCCTGTTGGACGGCAGAAAATGCCAAACGGTCTACTCTACGCCGAGCCAGTGTTGCCGTGAAAGAAATACGGCGACATGGAAAAGCCCCAACTCCGGATGCAGAAAGCTGAGGCTTGCCTGATGCGGAAAAGCCTAGTGGATGTCGAACTGCTCCGGATGCAGGCTTGGGTCGGACTTGACTAGAATGGTTTTGCCGACCATCTCCTCCATCTCCTGCAGCCAATGGGAGGTGGCCGATTTGAGTTGCTTGACGACCTCCGGATGGACCCGCAACAGGACGTCGCCGCGGTCCAGATGCTTGTGCATCTTGCGCATTTCGACGTAGATGTCGTTGCAGATAGTGACCGGCGACTTGGTCATGCCGGTTCCCGCGCAGACTGCGCAGGTGGCGGACAAGGTGCGTTCGAGCGACTGCTTGACGCGCTTGCGGGTGATGGCGACGAGGCCGAAGTCGTTGAATGGGAGAATTTTGGACGGCGCGCGGTCGGTCTTCAACTCGTCTTCGAGCGCGGCCATGACCTTGTTGCGATTTTTACGCTCATCCATGTCGATGAAGTCGATGATGATGATGCCGCCGAGATCGCGCAGGCGAATCTGCCGGACAATTTCAGGGATGGCGTCGAGGTTGGTCTTGACGATAGTGTCTTCGAGCCGCGCCGTTTTGCCGACAAACTTGCCGGTGTTGATGTCGATGGCGACGAGGGCTTCGGTCTGGTTGATGACGATCGAGCCGCCGGACTTGAGCCAAACCTTCGAGCGCAGGGCCTTGTTGATCTCTTCGGTGATGCCGAACTGCTCGTAGAGCGGCGTGTCCTTGGTGTAGAGCTTGACGCGGCGGATGAGCGAGGGTTGAAAGCGCTGCAGAAAGCGCAGGACGCGCTCGTACTCGGTTTCGGTGTCGACCCAGATGGCGGAGAAGGTGTCGGTGACCTGGTCGCGGAGGACGCGCTCGACGAGATTCAGGTCGTGGTAGATGAGCGCGGGGGATTTGGATGACTCTGAGCGAGCCTTGATGTCCGCCCACAGGTTGAGCAGGAAACGGAGGTCGGAGCGGAGCTCCTCTTCGCTGGCTCCGGCGGCGGCGGTGCGCACGATGAAGCCGCCGGCGGCCTCGCCCTTTTCGGACAGCAGGATTTCGCGCAGGCGGCGGCGCTCGGCGTCGGACTCGATCTTGCGGGAGACGCCGGTGTGGTGGACGGTGGGCATAAAGACCAGGAAGCGGCCGGGGAGCGCGATGTGCGAGGTGATGCGGGCGCCTTTTTTGGCGATGGGCTCCTTGGCGATCTGGCAGAGGAGCTCCTGGCCGGGCTTGAGCAGCTCCGAGATGGCGGGCAAGTTGGTGGCCTGGGCAGAGGTGCGGTGGCCGCCGCCACCTTCGCGGCGTCCGCGATCGCTCGCGCTACCGGAGCGCCGGCTACGGTCTCCGCGACGGCTGTCCCGGCGTCCACGGTCTTCCCGTCCGCGATCGTCGCGGCGTGAATCGTTCCGGCGCGGCTCGCGTTCTTCGGCGGAGGCGCCGGGCTGAGCGAAGCTTTCTGCCTCGCCGGCCGCGGCTTCAGAGTCGCGAACACCTGCGTAGGAGAAGTCTTCGAGCTCCTCGGCGGTCTCCTTACCGAAAGATTCGCCGTCCCCGGAGGGCTCGGCGGCGAAGTCTTCGTCGTCCTCCTCTTCGCCGTCATAGCTCTGGTCTTCTTCAAGGAAGTCTTCCTCAAAGTCGTCACTGTCCATTTCGAGCGAACGGGCACCGGTGATCTCGTCGATGGAACGTTCGCGAAGAAGGGCGCTGAGATCGGCTGCGCCTTCGAGCGTCTCTTCCTCTTCTGCGCGCGCGGCGGCGCCGGCCTGGAGCGACAAAAGCGGCGCGGAGGGTAGCTCATCCTCTTCCAACAGCTCCTCTTCTTCAAGCAGGCCGTCTCCGGGCGCGAAGTAGGGCGCGGGAACGGTCTGGTCTCCGGCGACGGCGTCGGCGGCAACCAGCATGGTGGACTGCGGCTCGCTTTGGGCGGCAGCGGAAGGCGCGACCAGGTCCTGGGTCATGAGGCTGAAAGGCTCGGACTGCATCTCGCCCGAGGCGTGGATGGAGGTAAGGTCGTGCTCGGCGGGCTCGGCGACGAGAAGGGCTTCCGCGGGTGCTGTTCCGGAGAGTTCAGCCTGCGGCTCGAACCCGTGCACGGAGGACCACTCGGGCAGAATGCCGGCTTCGGGGGCGTCGAGGCTCTCGGGCAGGAAGGTGGCTGTGGCCGCAGGCTCTTCGATCGTCGCCGTAGGGGCGGACTGGCGGTATTCGCTGGGGGGAACCGGGTCGATGCGGAAAGAGGCGGAGCCTTCGGTAGGCTCGAAGTCCTCTTCCGGGACGATCCGCTCAGAGACCTCCGGGTAAGTCTCGGCGGCGGCGGCAGGCGGCTGATCGGGGCGAGGCGGAGGCGGAATGTGGGTGGTGTCGAGCGGCGTGATGAGATGGCTCGCGGGAATATGCTCCGGGTCCGTGAAATAGGTGGGGGTAGTGGCTTCAAGGCTCTGGTTTGCCTGCGTATCCTGAGATTCCTGCGCAGGCTCGGAGGCAACGGCAGAGCTTTCCGTGCTTGGAGCACTGGCGGGCGGTGACGGGCGGTCTTCGCGGAACGGCCGGCCGCTGCGATGGCGATCGTCTCCATGGCTGCGATCGCGTCCGCCGCTTCTGCCGCGGTCGGGGCGGCTGAAGTCGCCGGCGGAGCCGGGACGCGAGTCGGGGTGTGGATTGCGCGGGCGGAGGGTTTCGCCGGGCAGCACCATGCCGCCATCCCAGCCGGTGACGACGAAGTTGCTGACGGGCGGGGGCGCGGCGTGGGAGGCCGGCTCGGGCACGGTGCCGCCGGGGCGGTATTTGGAGAGCGATTCGCCGGGGAGGATGACCGGTTCGATGGGCGGTTCCGCAGCGGCTTCGCTCGGTGCGCCGTAGGGAGTCTGTTCTACCTGGTAGAGGCTGGTGGTGGGGGCAAATCCACGGGGAGCACGGGGTTGCCGATCGGGGCTAGGCGCGGGCTGCTCCCTGCGCGGGGCCGACTCTTCAGCGGCGGCATGGAGGGTGAGCGTCTCTTCCGGCGCGCCTTGAAAGCTGCGGCCATCGGATTCAAGATCAGTGGGCGGGGTAAGCGGCTGCGCGCCGCGGCCCGGCGTCGAAGCGGATGGTCCGGCATCGGGTCGTCCTCCCCGGCGGCCCCGGCGGCCGCGCCAGCGACGGCTTCCGTCGGCTCCGGGAGCGCCTTCGCCCAACTCCTGTGCGCCTTCGGTGGCGGAGACCGCCGAGAGGTCGATGGCGGAGACCATGTCCGCAGCAGGTGCGGGGCGCTCGATGGGAGCGGCGGAGCGTTCTCCTTCCCGGCGATTTCCAGTTTCCGGGTGGACGCTCCCGCGGTCGCGGCGATTGCGTCCTCCGCGGCGGTTGCGGTCGCGTTCGCCGCGGGCGGAATCGGAGGATGCGGGCCGGGCGGGGTCGAGGCTCGAGACGGCCTCGGCAAACAGGTCGGCATCGCTGGGCTCGGCGAGCCGGGGCTGGGGCTCACGGGAGACCCGCGCTTCACTGCGGCCCGAGTCGCGGCCTTGCTCGCGTCCACCGTCCCGCCCTCCCTCGCGGGACCCGCGGCGCGACTCGCCGGCAGCGCCCTCGAACTCGGCGGCATCGCCGGCCTCCTCCATAAAATCGGTGATGTAGAGGAAGGCGTCGCGGTCGAGGCCGATATCGACAAAGGAGGACTGCATGCCCGGCAGCACGCGAGTCACTTTGCCGTTGTAGATGGACCCGGCAAGCGTGTATTCGTTCTCGCGCTCGTAGTAGATTTCAGTGAGATTGTCGTTTTCGACAATGGCGAGCCGCGTCTCATGCGGCGTGGAGGAGATATAAATTTCTTTCGACATGCGGGTGCTCTTTCTGCCCGGCAGGACGGTTGAACCGTCCATGCGAGCGGCAGGCAGAGCCAGAGACCGGGAGCGGCGCGTACAACTACGCGCAACTCACCGTGTGGGAGGACAGAAGCAGGAGTGCGGAAGCTGCGGACCGTGTCTCTGTGTTGAGGCGGGAACCGGGATCGAGGCGGGAACCTGGATCCAGGCGCGGAGCGACCGCGGCCCGGTAGTTACGCGCCAGATCGAACCACTCCAGAGAAAAGCGAGGGGGTGGACATGGAGCTGCACAGACGGAATCGGAACCACATACAGATGCTTCAAACAGTTGCTCGCAAGCGCGAAAGGTGACCAGATCAACCTCGATGCGAGGCGGGGCCGTTTGCCTTCCGGATGCGATCATTCCTGAAACCTGTCCGGCCAACGGAGTCCAATCTCAAGCCTGGCCGGCCTTTTGCTAAAGTCATACTTCTCTAACGAACTCATGTTGCCGCCCCGGAGGCGCGGTGCGCCAAAGAGAGGCGGGGTGATGCGCTGAGCAGGCCTATGCCGCTCAGACTCTGCCTTCTAGTATGCACCAGGAACGAGCGGTTGTGGGCTTCGGCTTGAGGCGGGAGTATCGAGGCGGGTCTGCGGCTGCCGTCTGAGAGCGGTTCCCTGGTGAAAGTGTCGTTTTTGAAGAGGAGAAGCAGGTCGTCCGCCTGCGGTAAAGGTTGACCTTTGTGTGGAGGAGAGCGATCGCTGCCGGGAACTGCGTCAGTTGACGAAACGGCGCATGCGGATGTTCATCACGATGCCCAGCGCGATAAAGGTGAACAGGACCGACGAGCCGCCATAACTTAATAGAGGCAGCGGGATACCCGTGACCGGCATCAGGCCGACGACCATGCCGACATTGACCGCGATCTGGAAGACAAGCACGGCGACGATGCCCATGATGATGAACGTGCCCGGGATGTCGGAGGCGGTTTGCGCGTTCTGGATGAGGCGCATGAGGATCAGGAAGTAAAGCAGCAGGACGACGATGGCGCCGATGAAGCCGTGCTCTTCGGCGAGCGCGGCAAAGATGAAGTCGGTGTAGGGGATAGGGAGGAAATCGCCCTGGGTCTGGGTGCCGCGGTTGGTCCCCTTGCCCCAGATGCCGCCCGAGCCGACGGCGATCTTCGATTGGCGGATCTGGTATCCGGAGCCTTTGGGGTCGGAATCGGGGTCGAGAAAGGCGTTGATGCGGGCCTGCTGGTAGGGCTTCAGACGCTTTCCGCTTAGGAACGCCATTCCACCCAGGACCACGAGAACGAGCAGCAAGACCGCGACCTGCCGCAGCTTGATGCCGCCCAGGAAAAGGCCCAGGACGAGGATGGGAAAGTAGGTGAGCGCGGTGCCGAGGTCCGGCTGCGAGAGCACGAGCGCCATGGGCACGCCGCACAGCAGGAACGCTTTGCCGATATCGGGCCAGGTCAGGTCGCGGTTGACCAGGTTCCAGAAGAAGCGCGCGACGATGAGGATGAGCACCAGCTTAACCCACTCGGACGGCTGAAAGTGCACGCCTCCGCCGAGATTGATCCAGCGCTTGGCGCCCATGACCTTGGTGCCGACCGCGCGGACCGCGACCAGCGCGACGATCGAGATGCCGTACGCCCAGGGCACGATATCGAGCAAGGTGTGGTAGTCGATTAGCGAAACGAGGAACATCAGCACCATGCCGGCGGCCAGAAAGCCGACCTGCTTGTGGTCGAAGCCGTGAAACTTGGTCATCGCGGTGGCGGACCGGATCTCGAGCACGCTGAAGATCGACAGGATCGAGATAAGGACGAGCAGAGCCCAGTCGAAGTCGCGGTAGGAGGAGAAGCGTTGCATGGGTCTTCAGTGTAGCGGGCGAGCTAAACCCGGCGCCACGCACGGACTCGCGCGCCGCTAGGCCCGTGGACCGGGCCGGACGCGGGAAGACGTCATGGCGCATGCGTTTCGAGCATCGCGGCATCCGGCGCTTGGCGGTAAAGGCTCCAGGTTTCGCCCGTGGGTGAGCGCCGAGGACCGGGAGCCGGAGCTCGCCGAGAGGCGGCAGTGCCCGGTGCCGGCCGGCAGTATCAGCAGCCGCGAAGGTTCTCGATTCCCACTGCAATTCGATGGGTGAGGGTCTCGCTGAGAGCGAACAAAACGCGTATCCTCAACAGATGCGGATGACGGTGCTGGCGTCAGGCTCGAGAGGCAATTCGACGGTGATTGCGAGCGGGCGCACACGGGTGCTGGTCGATGCGGGGCTCTCCTGCCGCGAGTTGCTGCGGCGGATGCAGCTGGCGGGCGAGGATCCGGCGGCCCTCGATGCAATTCTGATCACGCATGAGCATCTGGATCATGTGGCGGGGCTGGCCGTGCTGGCGCGGCGGCTGGGCGTGCCGGTGTACTTTACCGAGCCGACGCATCGTGCCTGGGTGCGGATGCTGACGCCGCGCACGACGATGACCTATGCCAAGTGGCTCGATCATCTGCAGGCCGAGAAACAGGCGCGAAGCAGGACGCTCCTGAGGTCGCTGGCGGCCAAGGTGCCGACCTACGGGATGGCGTGCACGGCTGCGGACGCGGGAGAAAGGCTGGAGGCGGAGGCGGCCATCTCGGCGGAGGCGGGCGCGTTCGATGCGCAGCTTCAAGGCGAGCCCGCTCCACTCCGCTCGGACGACCCGCAGGCCACGGCTGAGCTTCCGGGCGACGAGGAGTGCGAGCCGGCCACGCCGGGAAAGCCGAGGGTTGAGCCGACATTTCTGCCGGCGGTCGAGTACTTCCAGGCGGGGCGGCAGTTCTCGATCGGCGACCTTAAAGTTTCTCCGTTCACGATTCCGCATGACGCCGCCGACCCATGCGGATTCGTCTTTGAGGCGGAAGGCATCCGGATGGCGGTCGCGACCGATCTCGGGTACGTTCCGAACAACGTCAAGTCCGCGCTGAAGCGGATCGACGTGCTTCTGCTTGAGTCCAACCACGACCTTGAAATGCTGCGCGACGGGCCGTATCCGTGGTCGGTGAAGCAGCGTGTACTCTCGCGCGTGGGCCATCTCTCGAATGAGGCCACGGCCGAGTTTCTGGAGCGCGACTACGATGGCGGCGCGGCGTACATCGTGCTGGGGCATCTGTCGGAGGCGAACAACGCTCCGGAGCTGGCGCGGATTACAGCCGAGCGGGCGATCGGCGACCGGATGACGCTGCTTGGTAACCGAATTTTATTGGCCACGCAATCTGAGCCGCTCGCGCCCATACATCTTTAAAGCGGGGAGAGTGGTGATGTACACTAAGGGCAGCGTCCAGCCTCTTCGGGACGAGTATAGGAAACCCATGCCAAAGTTGAAGACCCACTCCGGTGCAGCCAAGCGCTTCAAGAAGACCGGCACCGGCAAGTTCAAGCGCGGTCACTCGAAGATGCGTCACATCCTCACCTCGAAGAACAACAAGACCAAGAGCCGTCTGGGCAAGTCGGGCTTGATCTCCGAGGCGGACTCGTACAACGTGGCACGCATGCTGCCCTACGCCTAGGCCTCAGGCTCAGCCACTGTTCCCTTCAAGCGGCCCGCAAGCGTAAACCGGCCCTGGAATCAGCCTTCCGGCGAACTCCATTGAGATTGGAACCCGAAACAAGCGAGTGAAGTGGACCCCTTTCCACCAGCCGCCCTCACGCACTACGCAAAAGGAGCTTTCGCATGCCCCGTGTCAAACGGAGTACCAAACGCGCCGACCGCCGCCGCAAGATTCTCAAGCGCGCCAGCGGTTACTTTCTCACCAAATCGAAGCTCTACCAGGCCGCCCAGGAAGCGGTCGAGCGCGGACTCAAGTTCGCGTACACCGGCCGCAAACAGAAGAAGCGCCAGTACCGCTCGCTGTGGATCGTCCGCATCGGCGCGGCCGCTCTTCAAAACGGCATGAGCTACTCCACCTTCATCAACGGCCTGAAGCTTGCGGGCAACCCGCTCGACCGCAAAATCCTCGCCGACATCGCTGCCAATGACGCTCCTGGCTTCGCCGCGCTCGCCACCGTCGCCAAGGATGCCCGCCTCAAAGCGGCCGCAGCCCACGGTGAGCGCCAGAAAACCGCATCCTGATTACCAAAACGGTTTGCAGCATCACACAGAAGAGGCCCGGTCATCGACCCGGCCTCTTCGCTCTTTGAGGGGAAAGGGTATCCTGAAGCTATGTCGACCACCACATCCCGTCCCGCTGTGACTGGCACGTCATCCTCCCCTTCGGGATCGCCTGTACGCGAAATGGACACGTCCTTTGAATCCTGGGGCCGCTATCCCAAGTATCCCGCCCATGTTGTTTCCATGCACTGGCAGCAGGACTTTCCGGCCAACATCCATGGGCTGCACAACGGCGCGCTCCCGGTCGGCATGGGCCGCAGCTATGGCGACTCATGCCTGCTGAAGGATGGCAACCTAGTCGTCACGACCGCGATGAACCGCCTGCTCAGCTTCAACCCGGAGACCGGCATCCTGACCGCCGAAGCCGGCATGACGCTGGCGCAGATTCTCGACTTCGCCGTCCCTCGCGGCTTCTTCCTGCCGGTCACGCCCGGCACCAAGTACGTCACGCTCGGCGGCGCCCTCGCCAACGATATCCATGGCAAAAACCACCATGTCGCGGGAACGTTCGGCAATCACGTGACCGAGTTTGAGCTCGTCCGCTCGGACGGCTCCCACCGCCGCTGTTCGCGCACCGAAAATCCGGACTGGTTTGGCGCCACGATCGGCGGACTCGGCCTCACGGGCGTCCTCACCTGGATCTCTCTGCGCCTGCGTCCCATCGTCTCCCGCGCCATCGACTATGAGGGCATTCAGTTCCATGGCATCGACGAGTTCCTTCAGCTGACCGAGCAGTACAAGCACGTGGAGTACACCGTCAGCTGGATCGACTGCGCCTCCACCGGCAAGAACTTCGCCCGCGGCATCTTCATGCTCGGGGAGCACGCGCAGGTTCCGGGTGACCTGAAACCCTCGCCCGAACCTAAGCTTGTCTTTCCCATGGAAGCTCCCGGCTTCGCGCTCAATCACACGACGGTCTCCATGTTTAACACGGTCTTCTTTCACAAGCAGGGCAAGCCGCGCGTCAAGGCCGTCCAGGATTATGAGCCGTTTTTCTATCCACTCGACGCCGTGCTGCGCTGGAACCGCCTCTACGGCAAGTCCGGCCTGCTGCAGTTCCAGTACGCCATCCCGTGGGACTCGGCGCGCGAAGGCACAATTGCCATCCTGACCGAGGTTGCGAAGTCCGGCCTGGCCAGCTTTCTCGCCGTGCTCAAGGCTTTTGGCGACGTTCCCTCGCCCGGCCTGCTGAGCTTTCCGCAGCCCGGCATCACGCTTGCGCTCGACTTTCCCATCAAGGCCGGCATGACTTTTCCGCTGGTGGAACGGCTCGCCGACATGACCCGCGACTTCGGCGGCCGCCTCTATCCGGCGAAAGATGCGGCCATGACCGCCGAGCAGTTCCAGGCCTTCTACCCGCAGTGGCGGCAGCTCGAGCGCTTCAAAGATCCCGTCCTTACCTCCAGCTTTTGGGAGCGCGTCACCGGAGATCGTCCCGCCCTATGAGTGAGTTCAGAAGCAGCAACGGAGTCCGCACTCAAGGCGAACAAATGAAGATTCTCGTACTCGGCGCAACCTCCGGCATCGCAGAAGCTACCTGCCGCCTGTGGGCCGCGCAGGGTGCGAGTCTGTTTCTGGTTGCTCGCAATAGCGAAAAACTTGCGGCCGTGGCCGCCGACCTGAAGACCCGCGGCGCTGCGTATGTCGATACAGCGGTCGCCGACCTCGACGATACCAGCACGCATCCCACGCTGCTGACGCATGCGATCAACTCGCTGACCGGCATGGACGTCGCGTATCTCGCGCACGGCATTCTCGGCGATCAGCCCCGCGCCGAGCAGGACTTTGTGGTGGCCGAGCAGATCCTGCATACCAACTTCGTGTCGGTCGTCTCGCTCTTGACGTGGCTCGCCAACTACTGCGTTCAGCGCCACTCCGGCGTGCTTGCCGTCCTGTCTTCGGTTGCCGGCGATCGCGGCCGCAAATCCAATTATCTTTATGGAGCCTCGAAGGCAGGCCTGAGCGCGTTCCTGGGCGGCTTGCGCAACCGGGTTGACCGCGAGGGCGTGACGATCCTGAACATCAAGCCCGGCCCAGTAAAGACCGGCATGACCGCGCATATGAAGGGCTCGGAGAAGTTCGCCGATGTGAACGTGGTGGCGAAGGCGATCGTCAGCGCGGTGGACAAGCGCGTCGATACTCTTTATGTTCCGTTCCAGTGGGGGCCGATCATGTTTGTGATTCAGCATATCCCGGAGACGATCTTTAAGAAGCTCAATCTTTGAGCTGCGAGTGATTTCTTGTCAGCTTAGTTCCTAAGAAGCTTGAGTAAAGGTTTGCCTTCAAGGCAATCTCAATCTCCTCGCCCTGACTCGCAATCAGAGCAATTTGGCAATAGGGATCTGCGACGTATTGAGCGGTGACCATCCTGGTGACAAGGTATGTGGCCGCTGATGGAGAGTCAATGCTACTTTGCCCCATAGTCCTCAAGAAGGACCTCGCGCCTGTCGTCGCAAGCTAGTGAGTATCAGATTCGGCCAGGAGCCGGGCGAGGTCATCCTTCCAGAGGGCGGCGGCCGTGTGGGTGCCGTGGCCGCGGGTGGCGTCGGAGATGGGGATCAGGACGAAGCGGGCGTGGGGCATCTGAGTGACCATGCGCTGCGCGATGCCTAGCTCGGGTGGGTTGATGAAGTCGTCGGCGGAGTTGATCCACAGGACGGGGACGGTGATCTTAGCGAGCGAGGCGGAGGGGTCGTAGTTTCGGCTAGCGTTCAGATAGAAGATCATGTTATTCGCGTCGGTTGCGGCGTCGGTGCGGGGGATGGAGGTGTCGACGAAGCGCTCGACGGCGGCGCGGGTGGGATAGTTTTTCTGGGTTTGCAGCGGTGCCTGGCCGGCGAGGAGTAAGAGATCGTTGGCGAAGGTGAGGCCGTGGATGGGTTCGGATTTGTACTCGCCGTTGAGGTAGTCGGGGTCGGTCTGCATCGCGCGGATGGCCATGTAGCGCCACATGCGGTTGCGGCCGGCGATGGGGACGGGCAGGCAGGCGAAGGGGGCGAGCGCGTCGGCGAAGCCGGGGTAGGTTTCGCCCCAGACGAAGCTCTGCATGCAGCCCATGGAGGTGCCGAGGATGAGGCGCAGGTGGTCGACGTGGAGGCCCTGCTCGAGCATGAGCTTCTGCGAGCGGACCATGTCGTCGTAGTCGTAGGCGGGAAAGTGGGCGTGGAGGCCGTCGGAGGGTTTGGAGGACTGGCCGTGGCCGATGTCGTCGGGCAGGATGAGGAAGTACCTGGTGATGTCGAGGGGCGCCCCCGGGCCGAAGAGGACGTTCGAGAAGATGGGGTTGAGCAGCGAGTGGGCGTTGCCGCCGGTGCCGTGGAGGAGCAGGACGGCGTTGTCGGTGTGGCCTTGGGCGTTGCGGTGGGGGGTGCCGAGAGTGAGGTAATGCAGGTGGAGCGCGGGGAGAGTTTCGCCGGTGCCGAAGCGGAAGTTGGAGAGGTCGATGGCGCCGTCTTGGGTGGGCCACGGGGAGGGCTGCTGGGCGGATGCTGTGGCGAGCAGGAGGGTTAGGAGGAGGCGGCGCATGGGGGGAGTATATCGCCGAGGCCAGCCGAGACGGTCGTTTGCTCCGCAAACGATACCCCCACTCTTCCGCGGTGAAACTGCGAAAGGGTGGGGCACCCGATTCAGTGCTGCTACTTGGCGGGAGCGGTGGTGAGGGGCTTGGTGATGTCGTCGAGGAAATCCTGGGTGCCTTCGACGCGCTGGAGGACAGGGTAGCGCTGGCCGTCGTGGTAATCGAGGGTTACGTCGCTGAGGATGGTGTCGGACTGGACGAGGAGATGGATGGGTTTGGTGTTGCCCTTAGCGTCGTCGATAGCTTGGAGGAGAGTTTCGCCGGAGAAGACGGAGCCATTGACGCCGATGATCTTCTGGCCGGTGGTGAGCTGGGCCTGGTCGGCGATGCCGTTGTAGCGGATGTCGCCGAGGGTGCCGTCGGCGCCGACGCGGAAGCCGAGCGAGTACCAGACGTTGATGCCTCCGCCGCGGCGGCCGCCGAGGGCGGAGAGGGTGCGTGCGGTCTTGTTCAGCTTATCGACGTAGACGAGCTTGTAGCCGCCGCGCTCGATGCCGGCGAGGTCGGTGTGCGGGGTGGGGACGTCGATGTGCTCGTGGAAGAAGCCGGCCCAATCGTAGGGGCAGACTTCGTTGAGGTCGCGGATGAGCTCGGCGCGGTCGTAGGTCACGATGAGGGGGCCGGTGTCGCCGCCTTTGCCGAGGAAGATGTGCTGGAAGTCGGTAAGGGATTTTTTACCGCCGGTCTTCTGGCGTATGAGGGTGTCGGCGTCGAGCCAGAGGACCTCGCCCTCCTGGTAGTAGGCCTGGCCGCGCTCCCAGTTGGCCCAGACCGTGGGGTGGCGGTCGATGGAGCTGGCGATGGCTGTGTCTTCGGTCGACCGCCAGTTGCGGCCGGGCTCATTGTCGAGCGAGGCGGCGGAGAGGGCGAGGAAGTCGCGGTACTGCTCCTGCGAGCGCAGGCCGGAGCGCGCGGCGAGGACGTTGCCCATGTACTGCGTCATGCCTTCGTAGACCCAGAGGAGCTGGCCTTGCTGCGGCGTGGCGAAGTCGGGCTGGTAGAGCTTGTCGGGGCGGCGATATTTGCCGTTCCAGGAGTGGGTGAACTCGTGGGCGAGCAGGTCGGCTTCTGCGAGCTGATGGGCTTCGTCGGCAAAGCCCTTTTCGCCGACGCCGTTGTCGGAGGACTGGCCGTGCTCGAGGCCTTCGCCGCCGGCGATGTCCGACAAAGTGAGGAGGAAATGGTAGCTGTTGTAGTGGTGCGAGGCGTAGGCGGCGCCGGCTTCGCGGACGAGGTTCGAGATTTCGGCGAGTAGCTCGGGCCGGAGATTCGAGTCTTCGGGCTGGTCGGAGACGACGTCGATGAAGTGCTTCGGCGTGACCTCGGGCGCGAGGGGAAACTCGTGGAAGTAGTGGCCGGCGATGACGGGGGAGTCTTCGAGCTGCTCGACAGTAGTGGGCGCGTAGAGGGTGGTCATGGAGCCAGCGGAGGGCTGGTGGTCGGACTCCAGGATGCCGCCGATGGGCTGTGCGGGGGTGGGTGCGCCCTGGGGGGTAAGCGCGGTGCCGGTGCCCCAGCCGGCGGGAACGGTGACCGAGGGCTGGATGGCGATGTCCTTGACCGGGATGTGGGCGGGATAGAGCATGAGGCGCTCCCACTCCAGGCACGCCATCTGCTTCGAGACACGGGCGGTGACGATGGCGTCAAGATGGGCGTGGAGATTGGTGACGCCGGCGGGAATATCGAGGTGGAACTCGTAGAGGTTGACGTCGTCGCGGCGCCAGGCGAGCTTCTGGCCGTCGGCGGTGTTGGCGGTGAAGATGACGCCGACGATGGAAGCGGCCTCGCCGGTTGGGCCGTGGTTGCCGGGGATCCACTGCGGGGTGATGAGGGTGACCGGGCCGGATTTTACGGGGAGGTCGATGTCGGCATGGTAGAGGCGGCGCGGGGCTTCGGAGAGGTCGGCGGTGATGCGGATGGGGCGCTTCTGGGCGAGGGCGGCGGTGGTGAGGAGGAGCAAAGCCGCGGCGAGGAGATGAGAGGTTCTCTGCATCAGAGGGGTTCTCTTTCGTGAGATGAGGTTGGGGGCAACTTTTTAGATGTGTGTTCCTTGAGTTTACGCTGGCTGGCCGATACGGAGGAGGTACGGTCGTCTGCTTCGGCAACGATGAGGCGACCAGCGGACCGCTAGCCTTCCGGAGCAGTCGCCGAGGTGACGATCAGCAGCTATGCAGCGGGAACGTTCTCTTCGCAAGCACCTTTAGCTACCCCAATGTTCAAAGGCTCAGCGTTGCTGAAGCGGAAAGAACATAAAGTTAATCAAGGACCAGATGAGTGCCGAAGATATAGGTCTCGGCAAAGACACGCACGGGTCCGTCGGAGGTGTCGATTGTCTCGTCGAAGTAGGTATCTTCGGCAAAGAGCATACTCAGCTGTGGGTTGGCCTCGCGCCTTCGAGCGGCGGCAGTTCATGTTCGATGGCCTGGATAAGGGCCGGGTCGGTGGGCAGGGTGTCTGGGGCGAAGCGGGCGACGACCTGGCCGCGGCGATTGACGAGGAATTTCTCGAAGTTCCAGGTGAGCTCGGGCGCGTCGTTGATGGTCATGCCGTAGCCGCGGAGCTTGTCTTTGAATCCGGGATCGGCGATGCGGGCTTCCGGCTTGGCGTCGGTCAGCAACTGGTAAAGGGGATGCTTGGCGGGACCGGTCGCGACGACCTTTTCGAACATCGGGAAGTCCACGCCGTAGCTGGTCTCGCAGAACTTCTGGATCTCCTGGTTGGTGCCGGGCTCCTGGCCGGCGAAGTCGTTGGCGGGAAAACCAAGCACGTCGAAGCCGCGCTGCTTGTAGGTGCTGTAAAGCTTTTCGAGGCCCTCGTACTGCGGCGTCAGGCCGCATTTGGAGGCGGTGTTGACGATGAGCAGGACATGACCCTGAAAGGGCGCAAGCGTGGAGGGCTCGCCGGTGATGGAGGTGACGGGGACGTCGAATAAGGTAGCCATGCACTTAGGGTAAATCATGAATCCTGGTCGACAAGGCAAGCGAGACGGGAGGTGACCGGGCAGACGGAGAAGGATGCGGCGAGTCCGCGCCATGCGGGTCCGCATCCAGCGCGGTATGACTGCAACGGTTGCAATTCTGCCGCTGGCGGAGCGACTTTTGCCGGTTAGACTAGACTGCTTGCGATTGCGCCTAAAAGAATCGTCGATCGGTTAGGGATGGGTGTAGACGGCCGTTTGCTGCCGTAAATGAGACCTCACCCTTCGACAATGAAGCTGGCGAACGAGGGGGCACCGGGGTGGCGCTTCTGAGTGAAGCGAAAGAGAGGGGTCCTTCGCTTCACTCAGAAGCGACGCAGGGCGTGAAGTGGCGTGGGCCGTCGCTCTCAAGCATTTTCCCTGTAGGTATAGCTGGCGCCACGATCCTTATGGGTGTTTTCTCTCGAGGAAAACGCCACCGCACACCTGATTTGGGAACCCCAGCAACAGGGAAAATGCTTTAGCTAGAACGTTTTCCGGTGGGAGTAGGTAGCGATCCTAAAGCGAGAAGCCGGTCCTCCGCCTATGGCAAAGGAAGACAACTTGATGGAGAGCTCTAGCTGTTGGGAACTGCGTTATGCCGTGACTCTTCAGCGCATAGTTGCGCCTGTGGCGATCGCGGCGCCGCCGAAGCTGCGATCCTGCACGACCGAGCGCGGCAGAGCGGACGGCGCAAATCTGCGATAGACACTGATGTGAAAGCAGGCCTGCTGAAACTCCTCCTCTACGTCCAGCTTGCCTTCCTGAATCAGCGGCGTAAGATAGGCGCGCATCCAGGCGATCTCCGCGAGCGAGAGACCCTTCTTGGCGAGGTCGACGGCTTGCCCGGTGAGGTGCGGGGAGGCTGTTTCGCCGTCCGCGGGCGCGGCGTTACCGTTGATGCGCTGCAGCCGGTGCTGGAACTCGACCGTCCGCACGGCGGAGTTGACCTGCAGCGGAGTATGGAAATAAGCGTAATGGGCAGCGGCCACGGCACTGAGAAACTGCGCGGTCCACGGGCGGCAGAAGCGCCGATTGAGCGGCAGACGGCTGTCGATCTGGATGCCGGCGGCTGCGGGGATGGGCACCAACTGGCCGCTGAGGCGCATACGCTCCAGGTCGGCGTCGTCCTGCACGCGAGTCAGCCCGTCTTGGTCGGCCATGACGTTCTGCCGGATCAGGTTCTCATGCGATCCCTTCAAGGCGGGCAGCATCCCGAAGCTTCCACCGCGCGCAGAGAATGTGGCTTCCGGTGCAGGCAGGTTCACCGGCTCGACCTGCGGCCGGGGAGCGACGCGGCGAGCGGAGTCACCGAGCCAGACCGGCTTTACGGCCGGGATCCTGGCTCGATGTGCCGAGGCGAGCGTGAGCGAAACCGCGCGATGTTTTCCTGTGCGCGGAACCGCCTCGGCTGACAAACGGTGCTTGCCGTAAGGCAGGTTTGCCTGGGCGGCACGGGTGTGGGTGTCTGCTTGGATCTTCCGGCTGGAGGCGGAGCTCCGCGCGCTGGAACGAAGCGCCGTGGAAGAGGCGCGTGGCCTCACTGTCGTGGACACCGGCTTGCGTGGGTGGCCAAACGCGGCGGTTGGGCCGAAACCCAGGACCGCCAACAATACAAATTTTGTGGCTTGAAAGCGCATGGGGTGAAGAGGCGCGTAAGCCAGAGCATCCTTAACCTAGCTGAAGACCCAGGCCTTATGTAAGTATTGAGACTGGTTCTGCTAACGTTCAGGCTGATAGGAGAGGCAATGCGAGGGTTCTTCGCAGGTTTCGCAGTTGTGGCGATCGGGTTGATTTCGATGCGCTTAGGCGCGGTGGGCGCGCGCGAAGATGCGAGCAAGCCGGAGTATTACACCGCCAAGGTCAAGCCGATTCTCGATACCAACTGCGGCCGCTGCCATGAAGGCACGAACCATCGCGGGGGCCTGAATATAGATACGCGGGCGGCGATGCTTGCGGGAGGGCATCACGGTCCTGCGGTGGTGCCGGGCGACCCTGGAAAGTCCTGGATGGTGAAGCTGATCCGGCATGAGGGGCCGGCGGACGACCCAATGAACATGCCTCCCAAAGCCGATAAGCTTTCGGACGCAGACATCGCAGTGGTGGAGACGTGGATCAAGGCCGGGGCGGTGATGCCTCCGGACCCGCCCAAGGCGCAGTAGCTTCTGAGAATCAGGTCAGGTTGACGCTGTGGCTGGCAAGGGCGGTGCGGATTTTCACGACGTGGGTGCCGTGGGTGCGGATAGCCTCGTGCAAAATCTGGCCGGTGACGTCGAGTTCCTTCGTCCAGTAGTGGATGTCGGAGGCGAGCTTGGGGTTGATCTCGGTCTCGCTCGAGGGGACCTTGTGGCCGTGCTCGGTTTTGGGTTCTTCGATAGCTTCGGCTTTGGCGATGATGTTTGGGTCGGACATGGATCTCCTCGTACGGGGTCTCTTCTATTGTGGCAGATTGGGTAGGAGCGCGCGAGGCTCTGGGGATTGGAGCGCACGAAAGTGGGAGTGCGCTTGCGGGCGGAGCTTCGTATAAACGGCGTATGCGAATGATTCTGCTTACGTGTGTGGCATGCGGCAAACAGGCGATTGTGCGGGATAAGCCCGAAGAGATGCGGAATCGGAGCTGCACCTGTACAAACTCGATGGTGCAGCAACGGATGCCGGGAAGCGTGCTGTAAAGCTTCAGGGCTGTGGGGAGAGGTGGGCGATGAGTCGAGGGTCTCGGATGACGGAGCACCCGCGCGTGCTGGTGGAGGCGGCGCGGCTGCAGGCGGTGGAAGAGCGGCGCGGGACTGGGGTGAGTGCGCGGGAGATGGAGCGGATTGCGCGAGAGCTAGTGGAGGATCAGGACCAGCTAGCGGAGACGGACGCGCTGGCCCGGTAGTTCGGCGAGCCCACATCTCAAAGCTGAGATGTGGGGCGCCCGAGGGCTGGACTACTTGTTGAGGTCGTGGAGAGTGTCGCTGACGGCGTGGGCGGCCTGGCCGGCGGCGTCTTTGACGGCTCCGGTGGCCTGGTCGACGAGACCTTCGCCCTGGAGCTGGTCGTCTCCGGTGAGCTTGCCTACGCCTTCCTTGAGCTTGCCGCCGAGGTTGCCGCCGGTGCCGGTGACGCGCTGCTTGGTTCCCCAGGCGCTGGTCTTGTTGGCGGCGTCTTCGACGTCGTCACTGGTGCCGGCGTACTGGGTGGAGGGTGCGTTGGCGACGACGTAGACGAGCAGACCGAGCGAGACACCCGCGATGATCCAGGGTAGAGTTTTCATGATGTTCTCCTTGGGGTGTTGGATGCGGGTAATCCCCCCCTCCCCTCTTTTTGGCTAAAGTCTTTGAAACATTGAAGTTAGGTCTGGACTTCCGAGGAGGAAGTCCAGACTCAGGTGCGGAATCGTCCGTTTCAGGGGTTTAAGGCAAGGCAAAGCCCCGGGTTGTGGCCGGGGCTTCGCCTTATCTACTTCTATTGTATGGGTTGGGCGGGGGTAGGTATGCCAAGTTTTTTCAAACTCTATGTGCTTTAGATTGAATAAGTTGGAAGTTTTTGTAAAGCGTTCGGGGCTTGACAGTGTTGAGAGTGGGGTTTTTGTCACAGGGCCAGGAACGGAAAACCAAAAACGGGGGTTCTCACTTCCCCAGAATGACGACTTCGAGCTGTTTACCTTTAGGTGTAGTGAACATAGGAACAACAGATCCCTCCGCTGCGCTCGGGATGGCGTAAGAGGGCGATGCCAGAACCACACCTCAGAGGGGATAGGGAGAGCGAATCTAGAAGACTGCGGGTCCGGGTTCGCGTTACTTGTTGAGGTCGTGGAGGGTGTCGCTGACGGCGTGGGCGGCGGTGTCCTTATCGGCTCCGACCGCCTGGTCGACGGACCCTCGCCCTGAAGTTGGTCGTCTCCGGTGAGCTTGCCTGCGCCTTGTTGACTTGGCTGACGAGGTTGCCGCCGGAGCCGGTGACGCCGCTACTTGGTTCCCAGGACGGTGGTTTTGCTGGCGGCATCTTCGACGTCGTAACTAGCGCCGGCGTACTGGGTGGAGGGTTGGTTGGCGACGACTAAATGAGCAGACCGAGCGAGATGCCCGCGATTTCATATGGTTATCCTAGGAATTTTGGATGCGGGTGGAACGCGGTTTGCAATGGTGCGCCAGTCGAGCGAGTAGACAAAGGATACGGACTGCGTTTCTGCTACATGTGGATATATGTACGTGCGTGCGTGCGGGAGAGAGTCGAGCGTGCGGGACCGGGCCGGAAGAGCTTCGGAATCCAACGCGCCAGTACCAAAGCCCGATAGTTCAGAAGGGAAACTAAGCGTGTGCTTCATGACGACACGGGCTGGGGGTGACTAAAGAAGCTAATCACAAGTCGGTGTTTGTAGCTTGAGATGCACACGTGCGGCTTCCTGCTCAGAGCCATCCTTTGGGGCACGAGTTAAAAAGAAGCTCGGGTGTGGATCAACGCCTAAGTCACAATCGCAAATATGCGTTAGTGGCCCGTAGCAGCTGTTCCATAGCCTGTCCATAATCGCTGTTTTGGTACCTTCGATGCCATAGGATTTTTCTATGTCGACAGAAAGAATCAGGTTAGTATGAGCATCTTCACCGTTTTCTGGAAAATGCACCACGTCGGCAAACGTTACTTCTTCCAGTCCTTCTTGCCCAGGCAAGGCCCTTACGGCGGCGCTGCTCAATCGGTATGCGCCCGAGTAGACCTTCTGTTTGCCCTCCCGATAACGACCGTTGCGACATCGGTCTCGTTTATGTGAGCTGCCAACCTGCATCCATAACCGTGGACTTGCTCAGTGGTGGGAAGAAGTCTTTCCCATGCTAGCGAAGCTATTAGCGATCTATCAGGATGATCGTGGAAGCGAATCAGCTTTTCGGGCGCAAAGATGTTCTTTCCTCGAAAAACTATCGGATGAATGCAATGTCGAAATAAATTATCATAATCCGGAATATGCATCAATAGTTTGCCAATCCGTCCTAGCCGTACGCTGCACCTGTGGAAGGAATAACGAAGTTCTTGCTAGAGGTCGACTCCAAACAGGAAAGTTTGCAGCAAGGAACGCTGCTGTGGGATTATCGGCTCTCTTGGGAGAGTATTCCGATCTACGTTGAATTTTCTCAGGGGAGGATATTAGAGCTGAAACTCTGTCCGCGCTAATTGTGAGGTAGACGTTGTAGGTATCGATAGACCAATTGAAGACGACAGATTCAGAACCGTGGCTGAATATACGGGGCGCCGGAACACCAGAAGTCGCCAATTCACTCGCAATATAAGATGCACTGAAGTAAACACCAGGCTTTATCGTCCACTCATCTCCGTCTCCCAACTCTTTGAGTTCACTAAGTGCCTCACCAAGTTCGTGGTAGCTATAAAAGAGGTCATAGTCCCAGACAGCAGAGATGCTGGAAAAAGTTGTTTGGAGCAGCAGGCTTTGAGGTCCTAAGGCCGAGGGTTCTGACCTGAGAGATGCCGAGCCGCTTTCTGTCGCGGCAGGCAAATTGGAGCTGAGTACAACTAAGGCTTGCGTGTACACCTCTGAGAACTGGCCTATCACGCTATAGTCCTCTAATTTGCAAAGAGCGTTCGTACACCTGAGTCATAGCAACACCTTGCGCTTCTCTGAGCAGTTCCGCCTGCTTTGTGGGTGGAAGTTCCTTCTCCGTCGGAAGACTATTCACATCTATAGAAATGCTTGCTACGTCCAAATCTTTAGACATTGGAACCTGATTCGATCCTTGTGGCCCGACCGTGTTGCCGGGACCGAAATTCAATTGCAATATCCTGAAGCGATCTACGCTCCACTTTGTGATTGTATTCACGCGAACACCGTTCACCTTGGTACTCATATACGGGCGGTTAATCTGGAGGATGAAGTCTTCTTCGTCCGTGATTCCAAGCCGATATTTCTCCGGAATAGCTTCAGATAGACTCTTATTCGCCTCTGAGATATTAGATTGCTGGTTTTGTATGTGAACATTCAATGCAATTCGATTGAAATCCCCCCATCCCGATGCTCCGTTTATTGCTTGCAAAATTTGTTCCATTTCTGAGTTGAAGATCTTGGCGTCCTGGATTTGCAAGATGTTGCTTGGGGCAAAACTTAGGCTGGGAGCGAGGGCTGTGAGATTGAAATCGACTCGGGTCTGGTGCATGCTACAGCCAATCACAATCCCATTGCGCCTCGCTTGGGCGACCGACGGCATCATTGGATTGGTGGATTTTTGAAATTGTTCAGGTTCCGCACCCCATACCTGCTTGAAGTATTCCAGAGCAGACAACCTCGCTCCGAGCGTTCCGGGCAAAGAGAACAGAACGACATGGCCATCGGAGATCTTCCATTCATTCATTGGCTGTTATCGATTCGGCGTTTCATAACAATAGAACTCTGACGTCCAAGTGGCTCACGGTTTTGCACGGATCACTATAGTACATCATGGTGGCTAACTTGACAGCAGCTGCGGTAACGTTAAATCACCCGAACAGTTTAACGTGAAGCGACTTGAATCGCTCAGAAGAGCGGTGTATCCGCCATGGATGCAAGTGCCCTCAGTTCAAGCCGTGGCTTGATGTTCCAGATTGTCGTTGCTGTAGACAGTCACTGGAGCAGCGGGCCACCTTCGCCGTTGGTGGGTTTGGGGTCTTCGGGGGGGATGGTCATGGCGGCGGCGATTTTGTCTCCGGCGTCGAGGTCCAACAGCTTGACGCCAGAGGTGCTGCGGCCGGCGGCGCGGACCTGCTTTGTGTCGATGCGGATGATTTTGCCGAACTGGGAGATGACCATCATCTCGGTAGTGTCGTCGACGAGCATGATGCTGGTGACTTTGCCGACCTTGGTGGTGCCCTTCATGTTGATGACGCCGGTGCCTCCGCGAGACTGGAGACGGTAGCGGTCGACGTCGGTGCGCTTGCCGAAGCCGTTTTCGGAGATGGTGAGGATGAGGCAGGGGGTGAGGCCGAGCTTTTCGTCGAGCTTGTCGAGCTTGGCCTGGGCGGCGGGATCGATCTCTTCAAGGTTGGAGCCGAGGATCTCCTGGCCGTCGGGGGAACCCACCCTTTTCGAGACAGCCGAAAAGGATGGGGCACCCGGTTTCTCGGGGTCGACGGACACTGCGGGCGCTTCGCCGATGACCTGTTCGAGCTGCTGGGTGAGGCCGAGCTCGGCGGCACGCTCGCGGCGTTGCTTCTCGCGGGCTTCGGGTGACGGGGTGACGGCGGCGCCGATGACGAAGTCGCCCTTGCGGAGATTGATGCCGCGGTTGCCGGTGGCGGGGCGGCCCATGGGGCGGAGGTCCTGCTCGTTGAAGCGGATGGCCATGCCGTCGTGGGTGGCGAGAAAGATGACCTGGGCGCCGTCGGTGACGCGGACGGTGACGAGCTCGTCTTCTTTTTCGATGTTGATGGCGATGATGCCGCGGGCCATGACGTTCGAGAAGTCGCGCAGGGGGGTCTTCTTGACGGTGCCGTTGCGGGTGGCGAAGAGGATGTTTTTGCCTTCTTCCTCGAGGTTGCGGACGGGGAGGATGGTGACGACTTTTTCGCCGGGCTGGAGATCGAGCAGCGAGGCCATGGCCTTGCCCTTGCCGGTGATGCCGGTGTCGGGGATCTCGTAGATTTTGAGCCAGTAGACGCGGCCGGTGTCGGTGAAGCACAGGAGGTAGGCGTGGGTGGAGTCGATGATGAGCTGGGCGACGAAGTCTTCGTCGCGGGTCTTCATGCCGATGCGGCCGGTACCGCCGCGACGCTGCTGGCGGTAGGTGGAGATGGGCGTGCGCTTGAGATAGCCGGTGTGGGAGACGGTGACGGCGACCTGCTCGTCCATGATGAGGTCTTCGAGGCCGAGCTCGGCGGTCTCGTCGAGGATGAGGGTGCGGCGGGGGTCGCCGTAGCGGTCGCGGATGTCGGTGAGCTCTTGCGTGATCACGGCTCTCAGCTTTTGCACCGAGGACAAGATGGACTCGTATTCGGCGATGTTGTCGCGGATCTGGGCGAGTTCGCGGAGGAGCTCGTCGATGGAGAGCTGGGTGAGGCGGTAGAGCTGGAGCTCGAGGATGGCGTCGATCTGGCGGAGAGAGAGGATTAACGTTGCGCCGCCTGCTGCGGCTGGTCCTGGAAGGACAGGGAGTGTGTTGGGATCAATGCTGTACTTGGCGGGGTCGAGGGTGATGCCGGCGAGCTCGGTTCCGCGGAGATTGATGGTTCGGTTGGAGAAGTAGGCGAAGAGGTTCTCGCGGGCATCGGCGCGGGAGCTGGACTGGCGGATGATGCGGATGACCTGGTCGAGGTGGTCGAGGGCGATCTGGTAGCCGAGCAGGATGTGCTCGCGGTCGCGGGCTTTCTGGAGGAGAAAGGCGGTGCGGCGGCGGACGACGTCCTGGCGATGCTCGAGGAAGGCGCGGATGGCGTGGTCGAGCGGGAGCTCCTTGGGCTGGCCGTTGTGAACGGCCAGGAAGATCATCGAGAAGGACTCCTGCATTTGCGTGTGCTTGTGGAGCTGGTTGAGGACGATCTGCGGCTCGGCTCCGCGCTTGAGGCCGATGTGGATGCGCATGCCGTCGCGGTCGGACTCGTCGCGGAACTCGTCGCGGGCGATGTCGGTGATGATGCCTTCGTTGACGAGCTCGGCGATGCGCTCCATGAGCTTAGTCTTGTTGACCTGGTAGGGGATCTCCTGGACGATGATGGCTTCACGGCCGCCGGAGATCTTCTCGATCTTCGTCTTGGCGCGCATCATGAAGCGGCCGCGGCCGGTGCGATAGGCGTTGGGAATGCCGGTCTTGCCGAAGATGAGGCCGCCGGTGGGGAAGTCGGGGCCGAGGACGTGCTGGAGGCAGAGGGCGAGGTCGCTAGTGGTGTCCTGCGGGGATTTGTTCAGGAGGCCGAGCGCGGCGTTGAGGACCTCGGTGAGATTGTGCGGGGGGATATTGGTGGCCATGCCGACGGCGATGCCGGAGCTGCCGTTGACGATGAGGTTGGGGATGCGGGCAGGGAGGACCGAGGGCTCGAGCGTGGACTCGTCGTAGTTGGGGACGAAGTCGACGGTGTCCATGTCGATGTCGGCGAGCATTTCCCCGGCGATGCGGGTTAGGCGGCTCTCGGTGTAGCGCATGGCGGCGGGTGGGTCGCCGTCGACGGAGCCGAAGTTGCCCTGGCCGTCGACCATGAGGTAGCGCAGGCTGAAGGGCTGCGCAAGGCGGACCATGGTGTCGTAGATGGCGGAGTCGCCGTGGGGGTGGTAGTTGCCCATGACGTGGCCGACGACCTTGGCGGACTTGGTGTATTTTTTGTTGAACTGGAGGCCCATCTCCTGCATGCCGTAGAGGATGCGGCGGTGGACGGGCTTGAGGCCGTCCCGGACGTCGGGCAGAGCGCGCCCGATAATGACCGACATGGAGTAATCGAGGTACGACCGGCGCATCTCCTCCTCGATGTTGATCGAGAGCATGGAAAGCGCGCCGCGGCCCTGGACGCTGGAGGGACCGTCGGGCGGGGAGCCGGCAGGAGGCGGGTTGTTGCTGTTTGCGTCTTGCGCGGAAGGGATGTCCGGATTTGCGTTCGGGGGCGTGTTGGGGCCTTGCGGGAAGAGTTCGTCTGCCATTGGATGTCCCTCCATTATAAAGGTTAGGACCGGCTGAAGAAGGTCGCGGAGGCAGCAAAAGGGCGCTCCGAAGAGCGCCCTTTTGGGTTGTAATTGGGATGCACTTAGAAGTTGATCTTGGCGGCGAACTGGCCGAAGCGACGCTCGTCGTTAGCTCCGTTACTGGCTTGTATACCGCCTTTGGATGCTGTGATGACGTCGCCGGTCGGGCCGTAGTTTCCTACGTCGTTAAGGCCTCCCTGGATGAAGAGGTCGTGGTGGTTGAGGATGTTGAAGCCCTCGGCCCTTAGCTCCAGGTTGACCCGCTCGTAAATAGGGAAAGTCTTCGATACGGAGGCGTCAAAGCCCCACAAACCAGGGCCGCGGAATGCGTTGCGGGCAGTCATCGTGGCGGGGAAGGGGCCCCAGTCGGAGATGCCTAGAAGCGCCGGATTTGAGAAGGAGGTGGAGGTAGGAAGAGTACCGATTGTGTAGAAGTCGGGACTGCCAGACTGGAAAGCAGTTCCGGTTGGAATTTTCTTGAAGGTGTGCTGAGGGACAACACCGGCAGCGGGGGTGTATCGAGCGTAATTGTAACCCGTGTCGTTGTGGGTCGAATCGAAGTAGGTGAACGGGGTTCCGGTATGCACGGTATATATACCCGTGACTTCGTACCCACCCAGCAACTCCTTCAACAAGCCCTTGCTGCCATTGAAGGCTGGGGTGCGATAAATGGGAGCGAGTACAAAGCGGTTGCGAATATCGAAGTCGCTGGGTCCGCGATCGAGGGCTGGGTTGAACGGGTTGGTGTATCCAAGCGAAAAAGCGTTGTTGGTTTCAGAGAAGGTAGTGGAGAGATCATCCTGGGCGTGGGACAGAGTGTAATTGGCTACTAGGGATAGGCCCGTATGGTGAAAATTGTTGGTATTGAATTGAATGTTGAAGGCTTCGTAGTAGGAGTCTCCACCCGATCCGCGGTTGTTGATATTGGAATACTGCGGGTTGAGGCGGGTGAGCGCCGTGTTGATCGCACCCGTCGTCTGATTGATCGAGCCGGCGGGGTCTGTCACGGGATCGCCGAGAAAGACATTGCCGCTTCCGAGACCGTTGTAATTTTTGATGTCGTAGAGATGGATTCCGCGCGAACCGCTGTACTCGAAATCAATGACGGTGTTTGTTGCAAGCTGCTGGCCAACAGCTGCGCTCCAGAACTGAGTCTGCGCGGTACGAATGTGCTCATCGACGTTGCGAAGACTGGTGGGCGGCAGCGGTACTGTGCCTGAAGCCGCGCCGAGCGGACCAAGGTTCGAGTTCGTCACGGGAACGTTGTTCTGGACGACGACAGCATAGCTGGGCGGATTTTGAATGACGTTGAAGGTCACATTGCCGAAGTTGCGCTCATAGCTGATGCCATATCCTCCGCGGAACGAGGTCTTGCCATTCCCGAAGATATCCTCCGCAAAACCAATACGGGGAGAAACGGTTCCATACTGAGGTTGCCAAAGGGCGCCGAACGGGCTGCTGGGCGAGGTCAGAACCTGACCGCTACGAATCTGCTGGAAAAAGGATGAACCCTGCCCATAAAAGAAGTTCGAATCTAAGCTTTGATTGTTATTATGCTGAACGCCGAAGTACTCATACCGTACGCCATAGTTAAATGTGAACTGAGGAGTGACCTTCCAGGCATCCTGAGCGTAGGCAGCCCAATCGTGGAAGCGCTCGCTACGTGCAAAGGAGGGTTGGCTGGCGGGAAGCGTGATGGAGCAGGCAGCGGTCTGGGAGAGAGCGCCGGTATAGGGATTTGCAACGCAGGGTAGCTTCCCGGCCGGGTTGACGGCGGCCTCAAACTCAAAGAGGGTGCCGGTTTCCAGGTTAGCAAGTCCGCTGGTCCGACTTTGGCCGAGTTGCTCGCTGGCCTGCGCATACGCTCCATAGGCGTTGTTGTCCTGGATGTAAAGGACCTGACCGCCGAACTGCATGGAGTGCCGGCCCTTGATAAAGTTCAGGTCCTGGTTCCATTGGATCGTGTCCTGAGGACCGCCAAAAGGCAGGCCTCCATTCGCCGGGTTGTTATCGTAAAAGCCCGGGAATTGCACGTTGGTACCGGCAACCTGAGCATTCGCGGAGATGGTAAGTGTCGGGACGTTCTGTAGTGCGGTGTTGTAGGTGTTGGGGAGATTGAAGCGCGAGAAGCTTAGCTTGGTGACTGTGGTTAAGCTGGTGCTGAACTCATGGGCAACGCTCAACAAATAGGCAGTCGCTTCGTTTGCCTCGCCTACGTTGTATTGCGAGTAGGGCGATCCAAAAGCCGCTCCCGACTGATCTACCTCATGGTAGTTTCCATAACGGAAAAAGGCCTGGGTTCGCGAGGACAGGTTGTAATCTACACGTCCAACGACGTTGTAGGTGTTTTGCGGAAGCCCGCCACCCGCATCTTGAGGAACGGTAAAGGCAATCTTCTGAAACACGGGGAAGGTAGGCGCAAGATTGGTGTAAGGCGTAGGAAGCTGCGAATTAGTGACAACGTTGGCCGAAGTAGGCGCGTTCGCACCGTATGTGGCGAAATATGCCTGGACATTAGCGGGAGCTTGAGCCAGGAACTGAGTTGTTGGAATCAGGGAAACGGCATTCGCAGCACTTCGCACACGGATAAACTCTGCATCGCCAAAGAAAAAGAGCTTGTCTTTGATAATGGGGCCGCCCACGCCGCCGCCGAACTGATTGCGAGTGTACTGGCCTTTGGCGACCCCGCTCTGTGCATTAAAGACCGTGTTGGCGGTGTATGCAGAGAGACGGTTGAAGTCGTAGGCCGTACCATGAAAGCTGTTGGTGCCGGATTTGGTAGTGACGTTGACGACACCGCCCGAGGCGCGGCCGTACTGGGGCTCGAAGTTTGAGGTAATGACGCGAAATTCCTGGACAGAATCAATGGGCACACGAATGCCGACCCCGTCGCCGAACACGCTGATGTTTTCTACGCCGTCGAGCAGGATCTCTGTGCCCGTGGTCCGTCCGCCGTTCAGACCGAAGCCGACACCACGCGTGGTGGCGTTCTGGGAGAGATTGTTCGAGCCGGCATCGCCTGAGGAGATGTTTCCGGAGAGCGCGACGAAGTCGTAGGGGTTGCGGGTCAAGGACGGAAGCTGCGAAACCTGCTCCTGGCTGATCACTTGCGAGAGTTCCTGAGTCTGGGTGTTGACCTGGGCTCCACCCGCTGCCGTGCTGACCTCGACGGTGGTGTTCGAAGAGCTTACGGAAAGCTTCACATCCAGCGTGAGGCGTCCACCGACGGTAACCTCGACGGTTGCCTTGTAAGCGCTGAAGCCGGCAACTGAAGCTACGGTGATGTCATAGTTCGCAGGGACGAGATTGGTAAAAGTGTATATTCCTGAAGCATTCGCAGTGACGGTGCGGACGGCGTTTGTTCCGGTATTGCGTGCGACAAGGGTGGCATTTGGAACCGCGGCGCCGGACGAATCGGTGACCGTACCGGCGATCTGACCTTGCTCCTGGGCCAAGGCTGCTGGCGCAAGCTCTCCGAGAAGGAGGAAGGGGGCGGAGAGAAGAGAAAAAGTCAAGGCTGCATGTGCAGGAGCGCGAAAGAGAGTACGTGCCATTATTTACTGTCTCCGGTTACTGGGCTAATGGTGTGAGAGGAAATAGAAGTCGCTCGGCCGAATATAAGAGGTGCGGCGGGGAGTGCAGCAGATTGTGGGGAGTAGATCGGTTCGATCGCGATGCGGGCAACTTGGCTCGCTACGTCGGACATACATACTGAGGAAATCATGCGGCCTCCCATGGTCTGGTTCCCTGGGTAGAGCAAGCCGATGGCCAATCCTAAGTTGTTCGAGGGAAAAGACTTAAGCTGTAAGCGTCAACTGTGTGACAGAAATATTACGGTTCGTCGTAGTTGTCTATGAAAAAACGGTGAAGAGAACGGACAGTTTTGCTCAGGTGAGGCGCTCGGCTAGTACATGCGTGGCGATGCGCAGGGAGTTGGCGATGATGGTGAGCGACGGATTGACGGCGGAGGCGGAACAGAAGCAACTGGCGTCGACGACGTACAGGTTGTCTAAGTCGTGGGCCTTGCAGGTGCGGTCGAGGACGCTCGAGGCAGGGTCCGTGCCCATGCGGCAGGTGCCGTTCTGGTGGCCTACGCCTTCAAGTGGAATGCGCTTCTTGAAGTAGGCGTGGAGAGGGATGGAAGTGTCGGCGTGGCCGGCTTTCTTGAGGGTGTCGACCCAGCGGTCTTTGAGGCGCGTGAAGGACTCGACGTTGTTCGGGGTGTAGCTGAGGCGGATGCGGCCGGGAGCGGCAACCGAGACTTGGCCGGTCTGGTTGTCGGCTCCGTCAGGGTCGGTATCGTCTGCCGAGTGCGGACCGAGGAGGCTTGGCGTGGGCGTGAGAAAACCGTTGGAGGTGAGAATGGCGTCCTTGCCCATGGCGGATCGCTCGTCGCGGGAAGGGGTGGCGTTCTCCAGGGTGACGCGGTTCTCGGCGGCGGGAAGGTCTTCTGTCGTGAGCCACCAGGGGACGGCGTGGTGCTTCATGGTTTCAAGAACGAAGCCGGGCGTGAGGGATGGGGCGTCGCCCTTCATCATCTCGTGGTGGAAGCTGCCGATGGGCTGGACCTGGCCCAAGGGGAACGGGTAGCTGGGGTCAGGGTCGCGGAGGTAGAAGTCGTTGGTGCCCCAGGTCTTGGTATAGGAGTCGGCGTTTTGCTGAGTGGAGAGGGCAAGCAGGGCGTCGGCCTGGTGATACATGAAGTTGCGGCCGACCTGATCGGAGCGATTAGCGAGGCCGGTGGGGTGCTGGTCCGAGGCGGAGGCGAGCAGGATGACGGCGGAGTTGACGGCTCCGGCGGCGAGGCAGAACAGATGAGCCTCGTAGCGGGCGAGGCCGCGGTCGGGAGTGACGCCGCCCGGTTCGGCGTCCGCATGAGCCTGGGTGCCGGTGTGCTCAACCTCGACGGAGGAGACGGCGGTGCCGGTGGAGTTGGTGATGAGGCGCAGAACCCGCGTGTTCGTCATCAGCGTGACGTTGGGCAGGTGCAGGATCTGCCGGATGCAGTTGATATCGGCGTCGGACTTGGCGTGGACGAGGCAAGGATAGCCATCGCAGGTATCGCAGCGGACGCATTTGGAAGAGACGGGGTCGGCTTCGTTGCGCTTGAGGCCGAGCGGGATGGGGAAGGTGTGGACGCCGAGCGAGCGGACCCCGGCTTCGACCTCGGCCATGCGGGGCTCGTTGGCGAAGGCGGGATAGGGGTAAGGCTTGGAGTGGAAGGGCTCGGTGGGGTCGAAGCTGGAGCCAAAGCCTCCAGGGACGGGGGGCGCGGAGCCGAGATCGCCGTGGACGTGGAAGAGCTCCTCGGCCTCGGTGTAGAAGGGTTCGAGGTCGGCATAGGAGATGGGCCAGGCGGGGGAGATGCCGCCCTGGTGCTGGATGACGCCGAAGTCCTCGGCACGCATGCGGAACATGGCGGCTCCGTAGACCTTGGTCTGGCCGCCGACGAAATAGGACTGCTGCGGGTGAAGGTCCTTGCCGTCCTTGTCGTGCCAGGTTTCGCGGGTGTGGTAGCGATTGGCGAGGAAGACGGCGGAGGTCGACCAATTAAGCTTTTCCTGAGGCAGAAAAGGGCCACGCTCAAGAATGAGGATGCGTTTGCCTGCCTGGGCGAGGCGGAGGGCAAGTGGGCCTCCGCCGGCTCCGGTGCCGATGATGATCGCGTCGTAGGGGTTCGCCATGGTGAGTAGGATGCGGGGATTGGCTGAGTTTGGTTTGAAAAAAATGAACGCGAAGGACGCGAAGAGACACCCGCGAAGAACGCAGGAATGGATGAGGGCGCATCGTAGACAAGTGAGGTGCGTATGCGTGCTTGGGCGGCAGGTCTATGGTTGGCTTGGGTGATGGGGGTGGGGAGTTTGGTCTCGGCGCAGGTAATGATGCCTCTGCCGCGGCCGACGCCGAAGGTGGCGCTGCTGGTACTGGCGAAGAAGGATAGGACGTTGTCAGTGGTCGATCCGGCGACGCTGCAGGTGGTGGCGAAGGTGCCGGTGGGAGTGAATCCACACGAGGTGATTGCGTCCGGGGATGGGCGCACAGCGTGGGTAACGAACTACGACAACGGGGCAGCGCACACGATTACCGTGGTTGACCTGGTGGGGCAGAAGGTGGCCAAGGTCATCGACCTGGGGGCGTTGTACGGGCCGCATGGGCTGGCGGTCGCGGGCGGCAGGACGTACTTTACGGCGGAGCGGGCGAAGGTGGTGGGGCGGCTGGACTCGGCCAATGAGAAGGTGGACTGGGAGCTCGGGACGGGGCAAACGGGGACGCATATGCTGTGGGTCTCGAAGGATGGGAGGAAGATTGTGACGGTCAATGTGGGGTCGGGGACGCTGAGCCTGATGGAGCAGAAGACGCCGCAACCGGCGGACTTCTTTCCGCAGAAGCTCTCCAAGCAGGGCGGGGTGGCGACGGAGGCAAACGGCGGACCCGGAATGCCGGACTGGGACGAGACGGAGGTGAAGGTGGGCGGGTTTCCGGAGGGGTTCGACGTGCTGGCGGACGAGGCCGGCGACCCGCAGACGGTCTGGGTAGCGAATGCGGTGGAGGGGACGGTGTCGATTGTGGACTGGAAGAGTAAGGCGGTGGCGGGAACAATTCAGGCCAATGTGCCGACGGCGAACCGGCTGCGGTTTACGCCGGACCGGCGGTTGGCGCTCATCTCGCGGGAGAAATCGGGCGATCTGGCGGTGCTCGATGTAGCTGGACGCAGGGTGGTGCGCGAGATCCATGTGGGAACAGGCGCGGCGGGGGTGCTGGTGGAGCCGGATGGGGCGCGGGCGTTCATTTCGTGCTCGCCGGATAACTGGGTGGCGGTAATCGATCTCAAAAAGATGGAGGTCGTGGGTAAGGTACTGCCGGGGACGGAGCCGGATGGACTGGCTTGGGCGGTGCAGAAGTAAATGACAATTCTTTCAGGCTGGAGCGGTTTTGCCGGGTAGCCCTGCATCGAAGTCGGAAGCGGCATGTTCGTCAAGGAGAAACGTCATGGGGTTTTTGGATTCGGTTGAATCGATGGTGGCGGGTCGCATGGGAGGCGAAGGATCGAATCCCAACGCACAGGTTGCGGGCGGTCTGATGGGCGCTCTGGAAGAGCATCCCGGAGGACTTGGCGGCTTGATGCAGCACATGCAAAACAATGGGGTGGATACGCAGGCTGCCGCTACCGGGCAGCCGACATCGCCGGAACAGATGGGACAGGGATTGCAGGGTTCGGGCATTATCGAGAAAGTAGCGCAGCGGACGGGTATGTCGCCGGAGATGGTGAAGATCGGTTTGGCGACGGTGCTGCCGATGGTGATGGCGCACATGACGCAGGGCGGAACACAGGCTGCGCCGAACTCCGGTCCGGGGTCGATGGCAAGCGAGATTCTGGGACGTTTTCTCTAAACAGCACGATAAAGTGAGGAAAGATCGATGGCGGATTTCCAGGCGTTGCAGCATAAGTACGCTCCGGTGGTCGATACCGTTAAAGAGTTCGAGCCGTACGGTGCCAAGTTTGATGGATCGGAGCTGGTGGGTGAACAGTATCATCTCGTGGCGCATGTGCCGTCCGCGGTGGTGCTGAACCGGGTTTGGGATGCGATCAAGGCGGTAGATCCGACCTATGCGGATCTGAAGCATGAAATTACGAATACCGGCGGGCAGAACCAGACATATACCATTGCAGCGGGGGATAACCTAAGCAAGGTAAGTAAGCTGTTTTATGGCAACCCGAACCACTACGCGAAGATTGCGGAGGCAAGTGGCATTGCGAATCCGGATCGTATCCAGGTTGGGCAGGAAGTGACTGTTCCGGTGCTTTCGTAAGTAAGCTGGATTGCAAGTAGAGCCGTCTGCTTAAGAAAACGGCATCCGCTCTGCACCAGTCGTCGGCCTTCGCCGATGGGGCTGAGGCGTACTTGTCGCGGGAAGGCTAATCCAACCTACCCGCAGATGGACGGCATGAGCGAGGCGCAGGTTCCCTTCGGGACGGAACAACAGAAGAGAATAAATAGTACACCATGAATTAGATTGCCAGAGCGATCATTGCGGCTGGTTTTGCTTGTGGTCCGGCTCCGCTGGCTCTGGAACATCGGGCGGCGGGGCAGCGCCGAAATAATAGGTAAGGCGGTTGCGGATTTTCGCGTCGGGGTAGTCGGGAATCTTGACCGAGATGCGATGCAGACCGGGCGGCACGGGCGAGCCATCACCGGTCGCAGGCTGGAAGCTGAGCAGGTAGTAGTTATGGATGTGGTTGGCCAGCCGGTGAATGCCTTTCTCAAAACCTTTCTGGGAGTTGAAGTTGGAATACTCGCCGCCGGTCATGTCGGTGAGGGTGTGAGGAACGTTGCGGCGGAGAGCGTTGACGAGCAGGAGGATTGCCTCTTTGGGGTTCGGCGCGGGGCCGCCAAAGGGAAGCATTTTGAGCAGGTCGTCCTTGCCGGGATTGAAGGAGATGGCGTCGACGACGGTGTTGGAGCGGGCGAGATTCGCGGCGATGACGGCGGTGCGGGTTTCGGAGCCGTGGTCGCGGGTCTCACCGATAAGTAGGATGGCGCGGCGGTCGTGGTTGGCTGCGGGAAGTTTGTCGAAGAGCTTGTTGGCGTAGTCGACCGCATCGAGGGTGCGGGCGTCCTTCTCGTCGTCGCAGGGCTGGAGGTTGGTAAAGGCGTCGGCCAGGCGCTTGTCAGAGTGAGTGAATGAGGTGAGGAGCTCGATCTCCGAGCCGTAGTTGATCAGGGCAATCTGGTGCGGTGCGCCGCCCAACAGGTCGTCGACCATCGCGGGCAAGCCGCTCATGTGGCCAAACTGGTTGAAGGCGGAGCGCGAGCATTGGACGACAACGACTAGGTTGAGGCCAAGGGCGTCGGTGTCTTCGTCGAGGCGGATAGTCTGGGGGACGCCGTCGTCGAGCAGAGTGAACTGGGCGGGCTGCAGGTCGTAGAGCATGTCGCCGTGATGGGTTTGAACCTGGACAGGAACCAGGACGAGGTTTGACTGGCTGCGGAGGGTGAAGGGGGTCTGGTCGGGCGGGGCGGGGGTGACAGGAGTTTGCGCGAGCAGGGTTGGAGCGAGGAGCATTGGAAAGAGGAGCAAGGCTCGCATGATGGGAGTTTAGACGCGCCGTAGGGAGAGGCGCACCTGCCTGAGCGGCCGGAACGGGGTACCGCGGAGCGCCGCCGGCACGCGAGCGCTTCCGGCGATAGAATCTCCGCGACTCTAACCTCGTCCGTTGCGTCTACACTAAGGCTGGCTCTATCGCAGCTCTCCACACCTCAGATTTACTCGACGCGCAGGTAGAAGGTGCGGCTCAATCCAGTACGATGCATGAGGAGCCTTCGCTTTGATCATCGGTGAGATTTCAGGTACTCCACGCAACGTTTTGCAGGCCATCTCCGAGAGCCGGTTCAACTATGCGGCTGCGTTTGTCGCTGACTTTGCCGGCATCTGGCTGTTCGGCTATCTTGGCGAGCGCGAGCGCTTTGCGTGGCCCGTAGCAGTATTGGTCTGGTTCGTTGGTTTCTTGCTCTTCAGTCTTGCCGAGTACTCGATCCACCGCTGGCTGCTGCACAATCCAAAGTCGTTCCTCTTTCCCTTGCATGACGCACATCACAAGCACCCGGATCAGCCGGCATCCTCGTTCTTTCTCACCGGCATAGTGGTCCTTGCTCTCGTATGGTTCTTCTTGCGCTACGCCCTGGGTTTCCGGGAAGCGGGCTTCTTCATCTCCGGCTTCGCGGCTGCTTACAGCTACTACGGCATCTTTCATCATGTGGAGCACTCCACCCGCATTAACCAGATTCCCTTCCGCTGGATGCAGAAGACATGGGCCGCGCACAGCGTGCATCATCGTCTGCAGGAGACGAACTTCGGAGTGACCTCATCGTTCTGGGATCACGTCTTCAAGACCTACTACAAGAACAAGCCAAGAGGCGTGCCCGCGCGCGTAAGGAATCAATCGTAGGGAAGGCTTTCTGGCGGGCCCGACATGAAACAGACGCAGATCTCTTTTGGAATGACAACGAAAAGCGGACAGCCGGCGAAGGAGATAGTCCTGATCCCTTCTTGCCTGACCAATCAGGATGAGGCAGTCTCGCGTTTGCGTCGCTCCTCATAGCTGCGGACATGGGCGTGGGCCACAGCAAGGATCGGCGTCGCTAGGTGATGATGTCGCGCGCGCTCAAGCAGGTCACCGAGGATTTGCCAGCACTCCACGGGAGCGCCGGCTTCGAGGTCGCGGAGCATGGAAGCGGTGAAGAGCGAGCCGGTGCGGGAGATCATGCCGGCTGCGTAGTCGAGATCGCCTGAAGCGGGCGGATGACCTTCCGCAGTTGCTACAGAAGCGCACTCGGCAAGAAGCGCTTGCGCCACCGGCAAGCCGCCGGCGGCCACAATGTCCCCAACAGCCGCGCGCATGAGACAGGTGATGCCGGCGTAGGTGGCGATCGAGATCCACTTGACCCACATCTCGTCGAGGATGTGCGAGCTTAAGTCGGCGTCGAAGTTGGCATCGGCAAAGGTCTCAGCAATGGCTTGCATGCGTGCGCCGGCAGGGCTCTCAGGAGACTGCGCTGGGTCTCCGAAGGCGAGGCGATGGACCTTGCCGAGATGGCGGATGACGCCCTCCGGCGTAAGCGTGGCGGAGATGTTGCTGAGGCCGCCGAGGACGCGTCCGGGCCCGAAACGGGCGGCAAGCGTCTCCATGTGGGCAAGGCCGTTCAGCAAGGGCAGGATGGCGGTTGCAGGGCCGACGGCTGGCGCGAAATCGTTCATCGCAGCGGTGAGGTCGTGGGCCTTGCAGCTGAGGAGGATGAGCTCGTAGGAGCTGTTGAGAGCGGAGGCCTGGACCGTGGGCGGAGCTTGGAGATGCAGATCGCCGAACGGGCTTTCGATTCGCAGGCCAGCGTCGGCAAGCTCCGCGGCGCGGCGGGGACGGACCAGAAAGGTGACATCGCGTCCGGCGGCGAGCAGGCGGGCGCCGAAATAGCCGCCGAGAGCGCCGGCGCCGACGACAAGAATTCGCATGAGTCGATTGTAGAGGGGGCGCGTCAGAGGAAGGTAAGCTCGAAGTGAGGTGGGCGAATGAGCACAGGAGTGAGCGTGGACGTGGGGCGGAGGACGTATCCTTCGGCGCGAAGGTCGGAGCAGGTGGACACGTACTTTGGCGTGGAGGTGCGTGATCCATACCGGTGGATGGAGGAGCTCGACTCCGAAGAGCTGAAGGCATGGGTGGATGCGGAGAATGCCTTGACGCAGAGCTTTCTGACCGGGCGGCCGGAAGATGCGTCGGTGCGTACTGGCATCCATGCGCGGCTGATGGAGCTGACGGATTACGAGCGCTTCTCCGCGCCGCGGCGGGAGGCGGGAAGATACTTCTACCAGCGCAACGCGGGACTGCAGAATCAGGCGGTGCTGTACTGGCAGGAGAGTGAGGGCGCTGAGCCGCGCGTGCTTCTGGATCCGAACACGCTTTCGGCCGACGGCACGGTATCGCTGGGCTCGTACTCGATCTCTGACGACGGCCGGCGCATGGCCTATGCCTTGGCCGAGGCAGGCAGCGACGTGCAGAAGGTGTGCGTGCGGGAGGTCGCGACGGGTGACGATCTTCCGGATGTCGTCGAGTTTGTGAAGTTCAGCGGGATGAGCTGGATGCTCGACGGCAGCGGGTTTTTTTATTCAAGTTTCGGTGTGCCGACGGAGGCGGAGCGGGCGGAATCGCTTAAGCGCGCCGCGGCGTTTCACAAGGTGTACTTTCATCGGCTCGGCACGCTGCAAAGCGCAGACCCGGTTGTGTTCGAGCGGCAGGACGATGGCGAGGTGCTCACAAGCGCAGAGGTGAGCGAGGACGGGCGATGGCTCTTCCTGGGACAGAGCAAGGGCCACACCAACGCCCTGGCAGTGAAGGATCTGCATGCGCCGGGATGGGAGCGGGCCGACTCCCCAGTGATTCAGATTGCGGCAGTGGACGATGCGCGCTATGAGCCGATCGGCAGCATCAGCAGCGAGGTGTGGATGATGACGACCAAGGATGCGCCCAGAGGCAAGCTGGTGCGGGTCGATCTCGCACGTCCGGAGCGGGAGCACTGGATGGACGTGGTGAGTGAGGGGCCGAACTCACTCGAGCAGGCGACGATGGCGGGTGACGCGTTGATCCTGACGTATCTTATGGATGCGCAGAGTGAGGTGCAGCTGCGCGGGCTGGAAGGCACGTTGACGCAGAAGCTGGCGCTGCCGGGAATCGGCTCGGTGTCTGCCGGCGGCGGCAAGCGAGATGCTGAGGAGATCTTCTTTACCTTCACGAATTACACGACGCCGCCGACGGTGTACCGGCTCAATTTGAAGAGCCATGAGGCAAGCGTGTGGAAGCAGCCGCGGCTCACCTTCGACCCGGGGCAGTATGTGACGGAGCAGGTCTTCGCAACCAGTCGGGATGGGACACGCGTGCCACTGTTCGTGACGTATCGCAAAGGCATCAAGCGGAATGGGACAGCGCCGGCGCTGCTCTATGGCTATGGCGGATTCAACATTTCGCTCGGGCCAGGCTATTCCTCTTCGCGTATGGCGTGGCTGGAGATGGGCGGGATTTACGCCGAAGCCATTCTGCGCGGCGGCGGCGAGTACGGCGAGCCATGGCACCTGGCCGGAACCAGAACACAGAAGCAGAACGTTTTTGATGACTTTATCGGGTGTGCGGAATATCTGATCCAAAACGGGTACACATCGGCAAAGAAGCTTGCGATCAACGGCGGATCGAATGGTGGGCTTCTGGTCGCGGCGGTAGAGCTGCAGCGGCCGGAGCTCTTCGGCGCAGTGCTGGCGCAGGTGGGCGTGATGGATATGCTGCGCTTCGACCGATTCACGATCGGCTATGCGTGGAAGCCGGACTACGGCAGCCCGAGCGAAAAGGAAGACGAGTTTCACGCTATCTTGCAGTTCAGTCCGCTGCACAACGTGCGTGCCGGCGTACGCTATCCTCCCACGCTGATCACCACGGGAGACCATGACGACCGCGTGTTTCCGGCGCACAGCTTCAAATACACAGCGGAGCTGCAGGCGGCGGCCGCGGAAACTCCCGATGCGGCTCCGATGCTCATCCGGGTGGAGACGCGGGCGGGCCATGGTGGAGGCATGCCGCTTTCAAAGCAGCTGGATGTAACGGCGGACATGTATGCGTTTCTGGTAAAGGAACTTGGGATGTGATTCGATCAATCAGGAGTGGGTGCGGATGACGATCCAGTCCGCGCCCTCGAACCATTGGCGCTGCACGACCTTCCACTGGCCGTCGGCAATGTGATCCATGATGAGCTGGTCGAGCTTGCGGTGTGGGAGCGGGCGTCCATGATTGAACGCTTCTTCATGCAAGTGCATGGAGTCGAGCGCACGTTGATAGACGATCCATTTGGGCGGGGCTGTCGCAAGCTGGGCATCCAGAGTGTCGATTGTTTGCACGCTTGTGGTGTCGTACCAGGTCTGGATATAGCCGTGCCACGGAGCAATGTCGCAGAAGTAATTCGGATAGGGATTTTCAAGCGAAAGTAAGTCGGTGGGTGTTCCTTGCTTGGCGATATCGGCACAGACGGATTCCATGAATTGCAGCTGGTCACGCTCAATATAGAGGAGGCCATACTTGGGATGCCGATACCACACACGATCCACAAAGAGCGCGCGATCCGTAAAGTGGTGCCATGCATAAGGGACGACGGACTTATAGGAAAGGGCACACAGAACCAGCAGTGCGGCCATGCAGACAAAGAGGGTGCGAATAAATCGGAGACGAAACACGGAAGGCAGACAGATTGGCAGAAGCACAAGCAGTACGCCGACCTGCGGAAAGGCTTCTAGGATACTTACCCCTGACGTCATGGCTCCGCTCAGCACTTGCAGGGCAGGGATCGTAAGGAGTAGCTGGCGAGCGTCTGGCCGTGCTGCTGAAGTGCTGAGTAGGGAGCGGAAAACCTTGACGAACGGCCAGAGGCTGAGAGTGAGCAGAAGCAAAATGCCAACGGTGGTCAGCGCTTCCTCGGGATGAGCCGTGCGCGACTGCCAAAGTAGAAACGGCACGCCCAGCGCCAAAGCTCCGATAGCGATTGCTCTTCTTCGAGAGTATATGCGCGAGGAATGCTCTGCGCCCCCATGCAGCAGATAGCTCCAGGACCCAGCCACGAGACCTTCCACCAGAAGGTTGGCGGCAGTAGATTTCTGGATCAGCAGGTGAAAGAGAATGAGCGGAAAGGCGAAGGGCGCGAACAGGATATGGCCCGTGCCACCCTTGATGGCAGCTGCAGCGACAATGGTTGAAAGATACCAGTCGTGAATGGAATCGTAGGTGAGCCAAAGGATGCCACGAAAGGTAAGCGCTGCTGAGACCGCAAAGCAAAGGATTGCTGTTCCACGGTGGCGTTTAAGGAAATAAAACATGGCGACTGCAGTCGCGGTGAAAAGAGCCGCACCATCGTTCAGGCGAGTGGCCAGGGCCAATCCGCAAAGCAGGCCTAAGACACATCCAAGAATAGCGAGGGAGAGTCCGGTTTCTGTTATCTCTGTACGGAACAGCAGAAGGATGCAGAGGAGTTCCAGGCATTGAAGAGTGACGTGATAATCATCGAAGCGTGCGTAAAGCGCACACAGCGAGAGGAGAAAAGCAGCAGCAAGGAGAATGGCTTTCTGACCATCTGGCCATTCGATAAAGCGGATGAGAGCAAACAACGAAAAACAGAAGACGGTAAGTTGCGCAACAGCAAGCGTCTTTGAGCCGAGCCAGGAAATGCCGAAAAAATCCTGGGTCCAGGCACTGAGAAGAACAAAGAAAGGTTGCAGTGGAAGGTGCATTCCGGAGTAGAGTTTGTCCCCGTGACGCACGAACATGGCATACCAGAACCACATCCCATCGCCAATGGGATGAATGTTGAGGATCAGGGCGAGGCCAAACAGAAAACAGAAAGCAATGGAGAGTATCTGCCATCTCAGATCGAGCGTAGGAGGTCCGCTTCTAGATGGCTTCAAGCATGAGCCTGTCTTGGTGCCATTAGCTCCGCTTCAAACGGAAGTGCAAACATAATGGATAACCCGAGAACAACCAGCAAGGCAAGACAGCGTACTTGTCCGCCGGCGGGCGCACTATGCCAAAGACAGTAGCTCTCTGGTGTGAAGATGATTGCAAAAAGAACCATGTACGCCGACAAGTGAGGGATCTCCAGCCCTGCCCTGTAACTTCGAATGGCGATGGTGAGGAGGATCACAAATCCTACGTACAAATTCAGCAAAGTGTAATCATACGACACTGGTGGAATAAGAATACTAATGACAGAGAGGGCAAGGATCTGGTTTGGCAAAGGAAGACGCCACAACCGAGAAAAATAGAGGATCACACAGGCAGTCGCGATAACAAAGTTATAAAGCCTAATCCAACTCTGCACCGATCCACGATTCGGTGAGAAGAGCTTGGCCAAGCTCAACAGTGAATGGTCATAGCCCAGCGCGGAGATTTTGCCAGCGTAAAAGGAGCCAAACTGCGCGAGATTACTGGAATTCCACGAAAACGCGGCGGCAATAGTTGGGCCGAGGGCCGCGTAGGAGGCTAAGAAGATGGCTAGAGCGGTCAACCATGCAAGCGCGAACGCACGGTATTGTTTTGCGGGAAGAAACAAGCCGAGAAGGATAAACGGATACAGCTTTAACGAAATTGCAACTGCTATCAGCATAGCGGCGAGGTAAGGTCTTCCCCGGTAAAACGCCCAGAGGCCAATGGTGGAAAATGTCCACGCGATGATCTCCAGGTTTGCTCGTTGTAAATCAAAAAGTAGCGGATAAGACGTAAGTACAATTGTTGCCGTAAGCAGAAAAGAGGCCGTGGGCGGCAATCCGCATCTGGAAAGAATGCGATTCAGGTGATAGACGAAGAATGCAATGAGAACAACGGCAACAACCATGAAGTGAGGTATGGAATGATGCGTAATTGGCAGCGCGCGCAGACCTCTTACCAGGAACAGCATCGGTGCCGGATACATGAAGTAACCTCCGCGCAGTGTAAAGAATTGCGGAGTTCCATAAAGCGACATTTTGGCGTTGAATCCGTTGTAGTCGTTGAACATATCAACGGGCAGAAAATAGGCGAAACTATACGGCAGTCCGTAACCCAATTTGCGGGCTAGAAGGGAGAACAGGAGAGATGCGATTGTAAAGCTGGTGCTCAGGAAGATGAAAATCCTGAGTGCTTTCGACAGGGAAGATTCCTCGGGCAAGTATCGGCTCCTGAAGTTGGTCTGCCTGCTTCAGTGACGTTCGGTCGACTGATCGTGCTGGGGTGGGGTAAACATCTGATTGTAGACGCGATTTCTTTCGTTGATCTCATCCCACGACTGTTTCGGGGAAGAGGGGTCAACGTAACTGTACGAGTCCATACTGCGCTGCGATCGCGTCCGGCCATACCCGGCTACATCGCACCAGGCAAAATCCAAGTCTCCGGGCACGGGACGGCAGTTGGGACTGGATAGCGGGAAGATGGTGGAGCTGTGTCGATAGAAGTAGTAATGAACAGCCTCTTCCGAATACAATCCCAGAATAACGAGCAACGCGCAATAGGTGAGTATCTGAAACCGAAGCATTCTGAATCCCAGCAGACTCGCTCTGAGTAACCTTGCCGCTATCCGATCAGCATACCATTCCAGCCATGCACAGCAGCGAACCTGCTTGACGAACGCCAAATGTTGAACACATGCACCGCTTCATCCTAAATCCAAACCGGCAACGCAGGTAACTGGCAAATACTGCACTTGTCTTCCTAGGTCCGAAGAAGCGGTTCAGAAGTTCATCGCTGCCGGTATCATTGGAGGCGGTTGGATAATCCCGCTAGTAGCTGGTCTGGTAGTAGCTGATCTGGGTGTCGAGAGATGAAACGCCGCGCCTTCAAGTTGTCGACGAAGAAAGCTCCTAGCCGGACTGCCGCCAGAAAAGCGGAGATAGCTGAAATCCAGGTTTGAGATGTGCAACGGTATGAAGATCGTCAAAGAGCATCTTGCCTACACTGCGCTTGAGGATATGTGCTCAGTCTACTTGGTTCCGTTCAGGCGCGGGTAACTTCAATCGACTCCCGGCGGAGCGAGACGGTGCGCGTGTCGCGGCGTTCCGTGTCGCGGCGGGTGACTCGCAGCTCTTCGCGCAGGATTAGCTGCTTGGTGAGGATAAGCTGCTCTTCAACGAGAGGATAAATGGTGGTCTCGCCTTCTTGACGCACCGCCGGAGCCGCTTCTACCGGTTGATTGAGTACAACGCGTTCGATGTCGAAGGAGCGAACGGCAAGCGGAATGTCGAGCGCTTCGTCATAAACTCCAATATGTTTGTCCAGGCGCACCGTTCCCGTGACGATGCTGCGCTTGCCTACGTGCAACTGCTCTTCAATGACAGGAATGGCCACCGATTCTTCTTCCGTCAGCACCAGCCGCGAGTCGCCGGCCGCGATCGAGTCCGCGGCTGCGAGCTGTTCCAGTAGAAGGGCCGTAGACACGCGAAAGAGACGGCCATCCGGGAGTTGCAGCTCCGTAACAGGACGGGATGCATCGAAGAGTTCGGTCGCGGTAAAACGATTTGCGCCGGTAAACTCGGCGGGCGGATCGAGCGATTCGGGGGTCACTGGGCACTCCGTTCGTGGAAGTCAAGCACGAACGGGCCGGACAGGAGTCCGACCCGTTCGCGATGGAAGGATCAGGCGATCGTGTTAGTAGCGATCCTTGGTGACAGCACTGCCAGTGGTGGTGCTTGGAAGCTCCTCAACATCGACTTCAGTCTTGCGCACCGTATCGTTGACTGTCTCTGTGCGATTCGAACCCTGCCGGCCTACAGAAACTTCTTCGACGACACGTGCGGTTTTGCCAACGATAGCCTCTTCGCCGGTCGCACGTAGCTCAATGGGCTGCGAACCCGTCTGAAAATCAGCAGCAGTGGCGGGACGATTGACAGCGCGGCGCTCGATATCGATGCTCTCATTGTGCAGGCTGACGTCCGCGGAGACGGGGCGCTCGACGATATGCGAGTAGACGCGGACACCACCGAGATCGACCTCGCGCTTGCCGACGACAAGCTCTTCCTCGACAACGGGAATGGAGGTCTGTCCAGTAGTGTTGGTGGCGCCGGTTCTGCGATTGTTGTCGGTAGTCTCTTCGTAGCTTGCGCTTCGGGTTCCGCCTTCGATGTCGCGCGCGCCATGCTGCCGAAGCAAGGCTGCCACGGCGTTAGCCTGGTCATCGTCGGTCTTGACGCTGAGCAACGCGCCGCCCTGGTTGATACCCTCAGCATATGAGTTGTGGGCCGTCTCATCGCCACCGCTGAGCGAGCTGAAGAAATTGCTGATACGGTGGCCGATGCCGGTTCCCGTGCCGGTGGTATCGCGACTCATCGTCGTGCTGCCGGTCGTCTCGTTATAGCCTGTGCCTTCGCCTTCTTCATCGTAGGCGTCGTTGGCGTGCACGTTGATGTCGCTGCTCGAATACCCCTGCGCCACCAAAGCCTGCTTGACCTGCTGAGCTTCTGCCGTTGTGCTGAAAAGTCCGACTACCGTTTTCATAGATTTCTCCTGGATGGGACATTGCGTGGCGTTATTGTTGCGAAAAGAGTTCGACGCGGCGATTGTCCGCCTTGCCCTGAGTTGTCGCGTTGGTGTCGACCGGTTTAGCCGCGCCGAAACCTTCTCCGGTCAGGCGGCTCCGATCAATTCCTTGCGCTGAGAGAAAATCAACCACCGTCTTCGCACGCTGATTCGACAACGTATCGTTGTGCGGATCAGTCCCTGTGCTGTCGGTGTAACCTTCCATACGAAGGTGCGCGTTGGGGTTCGCTTTCATCGCGGTAGCGGCCTGTTGCAGTGTGGCCATGCCTTCTGGAGTAAGAGTCGCCTGATCGGTCGCGAAATGGACCGTGCCAAGATCGGGAAAAGCGGCCGATGAAGCAGCCCCAACCGCAACAGGAGCAGCCCCGCCAGCTCCCACGGCATTGGCGTGCTGACGATGCAACAAGTAATACGCAAGCAGCGCGAGGAGAAGCAGAAGGGGAAGAAGCCAGGCCCAGACGGGCAGGCCGCTCTTCTTCTCTTCATAGATTTTCACATGTTCCGCCATAGGGTCTCCGTAATGCGATGCAGCTACCTGGGCCGCGATGAAGTTGGTGTGTCTTGCTCGACCGGAAGCTCTTCCACTTCGATCTCGGTGCGGCGAACCGTATCCTCGACGTGCTCAATATGATCGCTCGCCTTCTTGCCGACGAGAACCTCTTCGACCACATGGGCTGTCTTGGAAAGCACAACCTGTTCCTCGGTTTCGGTAAGCTCGACACTGCGGCTGGAGTTGCCGAGATCGGCCTGCGTCGCCGGACGATCAACCGCCTTACGATCAATGACGACGTGCTCCTCGCGTAGATTGACAGATCCGGAAACAGGAATCTCTACGACACGCCGGAAGACTCGCACCCCGCCTTGATCCACCGTGCGTTTTCCCACGGCAAACTCTTCCTCAACAACCGGGATCACACGGCTACTATCAATCGTTGTGGGCGGCGCGGCAAGTGTTTCCACGGGGGCAGAGTCACGATCAAACTCGTCAACAAGCTTGGCTCTGTGATCGCCGAAAATCCGTTCCACCAAGGTGACTTGTTGCGGCGACGCCTGGACCGCGAGTAGGAGAGCGCCCTCGCGCAAATTGTCTTCCAGCAGCTTCTGATCGCGCTCGGGCATGCCGTAGACGGAGAGTTGAGCCTGGGAACCACTGCCTGCAATCGAGGTGATTGCATCTTGTGGAACGCCGGCCTGCTGTAGATCTCGAAGTGCGGCGCTGGCCTGATCTTCATGGTGGAAGAGGCACAGCAAAGAGGTACTTTCATTCGGCATGGACATAGATTCTCCTTCGCGTAGACGCGGCGAGTCTTAGGATGAAATCTAACTAGTTCGTGCGGGGATCTTTGGCCGGGCTGCGGATCGATCCGTGCGGGCTCTCGTCGAGACGGTAAAGAAAAGTCGTGCGGGCAATGGGTAGCCCTTAGCCGGTGGATAAGAGCGATGGCGTTCGGGTCAATACCTGCAGCTCATACGCTCTAACCTGAGGTGCGTAGAACAGCCTTGCTGTTGCCTTATGAAATTAATTGTTGCAGCGTTCATGCTTACCCGGTTCAGATCTTCTGTACGCGCTGGACATTTCGGACGCCAGGAACTTTGCGAAGATTGCCGGTGAGCTTGGTCAGATGGCGTACATCTACGGTTTCGATGACGAAGTCGACGACAAAAGCGCCGTCGGTGGCGGGTTTTGAGTCAACCGATCGGATATTGGTGCCGTCATCGGCAATGATGGCGGTAAACTCCTTCAGCATGCCGGTGCGGTCGTCACACAGGATGGTGAGCTTGACGGGGTAGGTCGTCGGTTTTACGCCGCCGGGAGTGCTGCCGGGATCCGCGCCCCACTCCACCTGAATGCGGCGGTCGGATTCGTAGAGAAGATTTTGGACGTTGGGGCAGGAGCGCGCGTGCACCGCGACCCCTTTGCCGCGGGTGACGTAGCCGATGATCTCCTCGCCGCGAATGGGGTTGCAACAGCGCGCGCGATAGACCAGCAGGTCATCCTGGCCTTCGACCTGGAGCGAGTCCGAGCCTTTGCCGAAGAAGACTCGCTTCACGGCTTCGGACATCTGGCCGATAGCATTGGTGAGACCGGGCAGCGCAGGCTGGGCGCCGGGTTCGGCCGGCGCGGAAGAGGTGCTGCCCGGCTCGAGCTTGTTCAGCACCACGCGGGCGGAGTATTTGCCGAAGCCTATGCCGGCCAGCAGCTCCGGCTCGGAACCGAGGCCGTAATCATTGGCGACGCGGGTGTAGTCGAGTTCGTGAAACTTCTTGAGGGAGACGCTCCACTTGCGGGCTTCCCGGTCGAGCAGCTTGCGGCCAATTTCAATGGCGCGCTCGCGCTGGTGCTCGTTCAGCCAGTGCTTGATCTTGTTGCGGGCGCGGGAGCTCTTGGTGAAGGAGAGCCAGTCCCGTGAAGGTGCGTGGCCGGTCTGGGTCGAGATCTCGACGATGTCGCCGTTGCGCAGCTTGGTGCGCAGGGGGACGATGCGTCCGTTCACTTTCGCGCCGACGGTGGTGTTGCCGACCTCGGTGTGGATCGCATAGGCGAAGTCGATCGGGCTCGCGTCCTTGGGCAGGACGACGACCTTGCCCTTGGGCGTGAAGGTGTAGACCTCCTCCGGGTAGAGGTCGATCTTGAGCGTCGACATGAACTCGTTGGGGTCGGTCATCTCGCGCTGCCACTCCATCAGCTGGCGCACCCAGGCGAGGCGCTGCTCATCCTTGGCGGAGACGACATCGCCGGCCTTGTACTTCCAGTGCGCGGCAATGCCCTCCTCGGCGATGCGGTGCATCTCCTCGGTGCGGATCTGGACCTCAAACTGGTGGCCGCCGGGCGCGATCAGGGTAGTGTGTAGGGACTGATACAGATTCGGCCGCGGCATCGCGATGAAATCCTTGATGCGGCCGGGCACGGGACGCCACTGCGCGTGCAGCAGGCCGAGCACGGCATAGCACTCGCCGACGGTGTGGCAGATGACGCGGATGGCAAGCAGATCGTAGACCTGCTCGACGGGAATTTTCTGCGCGAGCAGCTTTTGCTGGATGGAGTAGAGGCGCTTGATGCGCGACTCGACACGGGCCTGAACGCCGGACTCCGCGAGCTTGGTCTGCAGCGTGGCGACAATGCTGGCAAGAAAATCCTCGTTGGCGTTGCGAAGCGACTCGACCTCTTGCGCGACCTGCGTATAGGCATAGGGGTCCGTGTAGTGGAATGCCAAGTCTTCGAGCTCGCCGCGCAGCTTGCCCATGCCGAGCCGATGCGCCAGCGGCGCGTAGATGTCGAGCGTCTCGCGGGCGATCTTTTGCTGTTTCTCAGGCTTCAGGTGCTCGAGCGTGCGCATGTTGTGCAGGCGGTCGGCGAGCTTGATCAGCACGACGCGGACGTCCGTGACCATGGCGAGCAGCATCTTGCGGATGTTCTCCGCCTGATGATCCTCGCGGTTGGCGAACTTGATCCTGTCGAGCTTAGTGACGCCCTCGACGATGTGCGCAACCTGCTCGTTGAAGCGCCTGGCGATCTCGGGCGACGTGACGTCGGTATCTTCGACGGCATCATGCAGCAAACCGGCAGCGATGGCAGTCGAATCCATCTTCATGTCGGCCAGGATCTGGCAGACCTCGAGCGGATGGATGATGTACGGCTCGCCCGAGGCTCGGAACTGGCCGGTGTGCTGCTGGATGCAAAACTCCCAGGCGCGGCGGATCAGGTCGAGATCGTCGTTGGGACGGTTTTGATGGACGGTGGCGAGAAGCTTATCGAAACGAGCTTCAATGGAGGTGTCTGCGAATGGAGCGGAATGGGAGGGAGGAGGCGTCGCGGGCAGCGGGGCAAACACTCCGGAGGGTTCCGCCAGGCTTTGCAGGGAGCCGGTGGAACCACAAGGTTCGGATGCGGGAATCTGTAGAGCCGATTCAAGGTCAATGCCGGCCACACTATCGACGGGCTGTGCCGACGAGTCCTTGGAAGGAGCCGGGTTGAGAGGACCGGCGTTTGAGAGCGCCGGCGGAGAGCTTGCCATAGCACATTATAGGCCGTCACGCGTGCCGGCCAGCCTGGGAGTGGCTTCTGCGAGATCCGCTTGATGGAGACGGACGTTCCTTGAATCAGGATGAGCAAGACTGCGCTGCAGGGCAACTTCAGTTGCCTGGGACAATCGCGTGGACCCATCCTTAGCGAATTGGCAACGGAGCTGATCGCCTTCCGAAGGATCTCTGATTGCTCCCTTGCGGTCTGGTCCATAGTGGTCGAAGGTCAGTCTGCAAACCACAGGATGGAAACTACGCGCTCAAGCCTCGGCCACCACGCAGCCCGGCTTTGTAGAGCATTTGGTGAGCTTGTGATTGAAATAGTTTGTGCGAGGGACGGTATAGGACCAACGTCGTCAGCAGCCTGAAGCTCGCAGGACCGGTTGCAAGGCATTCCCATTTTTACAGGATGGTAGGCACGAGCGGATTCGAACCGCTGACCTCTACCGTGTCAAGGTAGCGCTCTAACCAACTGAGCTACGCGCCTTCAGGTCTCTGTTCGAGTCTAGTCGTATCCTGCCTTCGCCGCAACCGCTGCGATAGCATGGAAGCCACCGGAACCATGCCGATCTTTACCCAGATGCGCGCCGCGCCCAACCTGCTGACCATGCTGCGGCTCTTCATTCTGCCGTTCCTGGTTATCAATATCATGGACGGACGGTGGCGGTTGGCCTTTGCGCTCATCATGCTTGCCGGGCTATCGGATGGTTTAGACGGACTCGCCGCGCGCGCCTTTCACCAGCACACCACGCTGGGTCTTTACCTGGACCCCATCGCCGATAAGCTGCTGCTCTCCACGCTGTTTCTCGTTCTCACGCATGTGAATGAGATCCCGCGTTACGTGACGGTTCTGGTCTTCTCGCGCGACCTCGGCATCCTGGTCATCGCCACGCTGCTCTTCGCCACCAACACGCTGCGCACCTTCCATCCCTCGCTCTTCGGCAAGCTCAACACCTGCGTTCAGATCGTGGCCGTGGTCGGAATCATGGGCGCGCATGTCTTTCCCATCCCTTACCTTGCGGCGATCAACGATGTCCTGCTTCGCTTGATCGCCGTGCTGGCGCCGCTGTCCGCGGCCCAGTATGCATGGATCGTGATCCATCGCGTATCTACCCCGCTCGACACTCCAGACTCTCAGACAACCACGCCGACGGCCGCGCCATGAAGCCGAATCCAAAACTCGTCGAGCGCAAAGACGACCCAATGCTTCGCAATCCGTTCTGGCATGCGCTCACGACCGTGCATGCGCGCTTTGCCGTCGGCGCTGGACCGGCGGACGCGGACGGATCGCCTGGTTCCCTGGCGCTCCGCTATCCGGCGGACGTTCTTCCATTCGCGGCGCTGGCTGAGCCGTCCGCGCCGTCCCTTAGCGCGCTCGCGGCCTTGCTGGCCCCCGGAGAGCCGGTCTACTTCACGGACCTGAACGAGGCTCGACCCGTCTCCGTTCCGGAGCTGGCGTATGTCAGCCTGCTGCCCGGGCTGCAGATGGTGCTTCCTCCCCAGGCAATCTCCGGTTTCCCTGAACCCTCCTCGGATTGTGTCCTTCGCCGGCTGGGAGACTCCGATGGACCTGCCATGGTCGCTCTTACCGAGCTCGCGTTTCCCGGCTACTTTCGCCGCAACACCGTCCAGCTCGGCTGTTATTACGGCATTTACCACGGCGCCGAACTGATCGCCATGGCCGGCGAGCGGGCCTGTTTGCCTGGATTTCGGGAGCTCAGCGCCGTCTGCACGCATCCCGCCTACCGCGGCCGAGGCTACGCCGCTACCCTGATCGGCTATCTGGCGCGCGAACACGCCGCCGCCGGAGTATCTTCTATCCTCCACGTGGGGACGGCCAATGCATCCGCCATCCGTCTTTATGAGCAACTCGGCTTCGAGCACATACGGCCAATCTTCTTTCATCAGCTGCGCCGAGGGTAGATTCCGGAAACGGAGCCTTGCAGCCACCCCGGCCCAGCCGTACACTAGATATACCGGACGGGTCCCAAACACCGCGCAGAGGCTCATGCTCCGTCTCACGAAAAAAGCCGATTACGGCCTGATGGCCTTGAAGTACCTGGCCGAGCACGCGGCTGCGCCCCGGCCAGGGGTCGCGGCCAGCGTATCGGTCAGCGCGCAGTCGGCCAAGGACATTGCCGATGCGTACCATATTCCTCCGCAGCTGCTGGCGAAGATCCTGCAGACTCTGGCTCGCGCCGGACTGCTCGTCTCGAGCGCCGGCACCAATGGCGGCTACTCGCTTGCCCGGCCGGCAGCGGAGATTTCCGCTTTTGAAGTCATACGCGCGATCGACGGGCCGCTTTTTATTACCAGCTGCATTACGATTCATGGAACCTGCGACCTGGCCGGTCACTGCACCATCAAAGAACCATTGCGCAAGGTGAATGATTCGATCAAGGATCTCTTGAGCGCCATCCGGATCGCCGATCTGATTGAAATTCCGGAATCGAACGCCGCGCAGGCAAACGTTTCGCTCGGCAGCGGCCTGATCACCATCGCCGTCTAGCCCTGCACCCACAGACTTTGGCATCACCCTACAAGCATCGCCCCAGGAGCCCGTATTATGACTGAGCAAACCGCGAACCAGATGGAACAGACCGCCGACATGACCCACAACGGCGTCGTGATTACTGAATCAACCGAGCCGTTGCCGGCCGGCGTTCGCCTGCCCATCTATATGGACAACCACGCCACCACGCCGATGGATCCGCGCGTGCTTGACGCCATGCTGCCCTACTTTGGAACGATCTTCGGCAACGCCGCCAGCCGCAACCACCAGTTCGGCTGGGAGGCGGAGCAGGCCGTCGACAAGGCGCGTGAGCAGATCTCGAAGCTGATCGGCTGCACGCCTAAAGAGATCATCTTTACCTCCGGCGCTACTGAGAGCAACAATCTCGCTATCAAGGGCATCGCCGAGATGTACCGCGAGAAAGGCAATCATGTCATCACCCAGGTGACCGAGCATAAGGCTGTGCTCGACACCTGCAAGAAGCTCGAGCGCCAGGGCTTTGACGTGACGTATCTGCCGGTGCAGGAGGACGGCCTGATCTCGATCGATGCGTTGAAGGCCGCGATGACCGAGAAGACGGTCCTGGTCACGATTATGTACGCCAACAATGAAATCGGTGTGGTTCAGCCCGTTCGCGAGATCGGCAAGCTGTGCCACGAGCGCGGCATCCTCTTCCATACCGATGCCGTGCAGGCCGTCGGTAAGATCCCGGTCAATGTGCAGGAGGACAACATCGACGTGCTTTCGATGACTGCGCACAAGATCTACGGACCTAAGGGCGTGGGTGCGCTGTATGTGCGCCGCCGCAATCCGCGAGTGCAGATCACCGAGCAGATCAATGGCGGAGGACACGAGCGCGGCATGCGCTCCGGCACGCTGAACGTGCCCGGCATCGTCGGCCTGGGCAAGGCTTGCGAGATTGCCGGCGAAGAGATGGCCGCCGAGACTGCTCGCCTTCAAGACCTGCGCGATTACCTCAAGCATAAGTTCGAGAACGCGCTCGACTACGTCCACGTGAACGGCAACATGGACCACCATCTGCCCGGCAATCTGAATATGAGCTTCGTCCATGTGGAGGGCGAGTCGCTGCTGATGGGCATCAACGACATTGCGGTCAGCTCCGGCTCGGCCTGCACCTCGGCAACGCTCGAGCCTTCCTATGTCTTGAAGGCGCTTGGTCTGGGGGACGATGTCGCCCACAGCTCGATCCGCTTCGGCCTCGGCCGCTTCAATAATAGGGCGGAAGTCGACTATGTCTCGGACAAGGTGATCAACGTTGTCCAGCATCTGCGCGAGATGAGTCCGCTGTACGAGATGGTCAAGGAAGGCATTGACCTGACGAAGATTGAGTGGGCGGCACACTAACTCGCTATGCACCAGGAGAGAGGGCGCGGCGTTTAGCTGTGCCCTTTCTTATTTCTTTCTTCACAATCAGCCTGCGGAACTGAATAGGTCATTCCTCTTTGAGCTGAAGCCGGATGCATCCAAGTGACCTCGCCCTCAGGTTACGTTTGGCGCGATGTCCGCTGCTAAACTTTAGCTCTATGAACTATCGATCGGGCAGCCAGATTCGGGAAGATTTTCTGCGTTTTTTTGAGAGCAAGGGGCATCGGCGCGTGCACTCGTCCTCGCTGGTGCCGGCCAACGATCCGACGCTCTTGTTTACCAATGCGGGGATGAACCAGTTTAAGGATGTGTTCCTGGGGGCGGAGCAGCGGCCGTATACGCGGGCGACGACGTCGCAGAAGTGCGTGCGCGCCGGGGGGAAGCACAATGACCTCGAGAACGTCGGGTTTACGCGGCGGCACCATACGTTTTTCGAGATGCTCGGCAACTTCAGCTTTGGGGATTACTTCAAGCGGGAGGCGATTGCGTTTGCGTGGGAGCTGCTGACCTCGCCGAACTGGTTTGGGATCGATCCGGCACGGCTGTATGTGACGATTTTTGAGGGGAGCGACGGCGTCCCGCGCGACTCTGAAGCCGAGGAACTTTGGGTGGAGGCGGGGGTGCCGCGCGAGCGCATCTTCGCGATGAGCATAGAGGATAACTTCTGGCAGATGGGGGATACGGGCCCGTGCGGGCCGAGCTCGGAGATCTTCTTTGATTTGGGGTTTGCAGCAAGTGAGACGGGCGAGGACAGGCCGTTTCCACAGGATGATCAGCGCTACGTGGAAATCTGGAACCTGGTGTTTATGCGGTTCGACCGGACGTCGGATGGAGTGCTGACGCCGCTGCCGAAGCCGAGCATTGACACGGGCATGGGACTCGAGCGGATTGCGTGTGTGCTGCAGGGCGTGATGTCGAACTACGACACGGATTTGTTTGTGCCGCTGATTGCGAGAGCCAAAGAGCTCACCGCGGATCAGACGGACAAAGCCGCGGATTTAACGGATAAGGATCGAGCATCGCTGAGGATTATTGCGGATCATGCGCGGGCGGCTACGTTCTTGATCTCGGACGGAGTGCAGCCTGCGAATGAAGGTCGTGGGTATGTGTTGCGGAAGATTCTTCGGCGCGGGATCCGGCATGGGCGGCTGCTGGGGCAGGAACAGCCGTTCATGTTCGAGATGGTGAAGGCGGTTCGGGATGAGATGAAGGTGGCGTATCCGGAGCTGGTGGAGACTGCGGAGCGGGTAAGTAAGACGGTGCTGGCGGAGGAGAAGCAGTTTGCTCGGGTAATCGCTGTAGGACTTGGATACCTTGATCGGTTGATCCAGAACAAACTCGCGTTAGCAATGCCTCCAGCTGATGGGTATAGGCCTGACGTTCCGGTCCAAGACTTAATGGCCGCTCATTATGAAAACCAAGCAGAGCGAATGAAAATTCAGGGGACAGAAGCTTTCCACCTCTTCGAGACTTATGGAATGCCTCTTGACTTTATGGTTGATGCCGCCCGCGACGCAGGCATCAAATTCGATCACGAAGGTTTCGAGCGGGCCAAGTTAGAGGAACAGGAACGGGCCCGCGCATCCTGGAAGGGCGGCTCACAAAAATCCGCAGCGCCCGTTTACCGCGAGTTGCCGCGGACGGAGTTTGAGGGCTACACGGCGTTGCGGGTGGATGGGGCTTGGGTGCTGGCGCTGGTAAAAGACGGGCTGGGCGTCAAGGCATTGCAGCCCGGTGAGACCGGCGAAGTCGTGCTCGATGCTACGAGCTTTTACGCCGACTCCGGCGGGCAGGTGGGCGATGTCGGTTGGCTGTACGGGGCGGATCACCAGACCGTCGTGGCCGAGGTCGAGGGCTGCACGAAGCCGGTGCAGGGCGTGTTCGCGCATCGTGTCGTCGCCCGCCAACCGTTCCTGGTTGGCGACTATCTAGATACGGTGGTGAACGGCGAGGTCCGCGCCGCCACCATGCGCAATCACACCGCGACCCATCTGCTGCAGGCCGGGCTGCGCGAGGTGCTCGGCAAGCATGTCAAGCAGGCAGGGTCGTTGAACACGGCGGCGCGGCTGCGGTTTGATTTCTCGCACTTCGCGGGGGTAGCGGAGCCGGAGCTGCGGGCGGTCGAGGACCTGGTCAACGCGCAGGTGCTGGCCAATACGCCGGTGCAGACGATGGTCGACGTGCCGATCGATACCGCAGTAAACGACTACGGCGCCATGGCCTTGTTCGGAGAGAAGTATGGCGACCGGGTGCGCGTGGTCAAGATCGGCGACTTCTCGACCGAGCTGTGCGGCGGCACGCATACGCAGGCGACGGGGGAGATTGGGCTCGTGAAGCTGGTCGGCGAGAGCTCGGTCGCCAGCGGCATACGGCGGGTGGAAGCAATGACCGGGACGGGCGCGCTTGAGGAGTTTCGGCGCGGGTTCGAGGTGGCGCGCGTGGTGCCCGGCGGCGAGACGGCGCTGCGGACGCGGCTCTCGACCGACGAGGAGGAGATCCGCCGGCTGCGCAAGGAGCTCGACCAGATGCGGCTGAAGGCGGCGAGCGCCTCGGTGGCGGACGCGGCTGCGGAGGCGGTCGAGGTCAAGGGCGTCAAGCTGCTGGCGCGGCGCGTCGATGGGGTCGATAAAGCACAGATGCGGGGCCTGGTCGATCAGCTGCGAGGCAAGCTGGGTTCGGGTGTGGTCGTGTTGGGTGCGGCGGCGGAGGGTAAGGTGACGCTGATCGTAGGCGTGACGAAGGACCTGACGGGCCAGCTGCAGGCGGGCAAGGTGGTCGGCGCGCTGGCTCCGCTGCTGGGTGGACGCGGAGGTGGGCGGCCGGACCTGGCGGAGGCGGGTGGATCGGACGTGGGGGCGCTTGATGGGGCGTTGGCGAAGGCTGCGGGGGTGGTGGAAGGGATGCTGGGTTGAGGTGGAGCTCGGCTTTATACTCCCCCCACCTCAGACGACGGCGCTGGCGGTGCTGAAGCGGTCTGTGTCTCGGCGGCAAGCGCATCAGCCTTTCTGGCTTACTCGCTACTACGATTTCAATGTTTCTTCAAATGAGAAGCTACTGGACAAGCTGCGCTATCTGCATTGGAACCCTGTGCGCCGGGGTCTGGTTGAGGCTCCGGAGGACTATCCGTGGTCGAGTTATCGGGCTCATGCCTTGCTGGAGGATGGACCGGTGACGATTCAGAGGGTTTGGTGATTCGGGCCGTATACTTCCCCGCCTCAACGATAAGGCCATCTGAGATGGGGCACCCGAGAGGTTCGGGCGATCAAGCCTGGTGGGGGTGTCGGGTGGAGTACCCTTTCCTTTTCGCCCTCCGTACGCATGCGCGGAACCTTAAACTTGAGAGGCGATGAAGTTCCTGGATCGAGCGCGGGTTGGGGTGTCGAGCATGGCGCTGCTGTGCGGAATCACCGCGTTTGCGGCGGCTCCGCCCAACTCGCGCACGATGAAGCATGCGGTTGCCCTGACGCCGTGGGATCAGGCGCAGCGAGCTCGGGCCGGGCTGGAGTCGCAGGCAGAGGGATCGCGGACGCGGGCGGCGTACACGCGGGTGCTGGACCTGTTTCGGGCGATCTATCATGACAATCCGCGGGATGCGCATGCGGCGGAGGCGGTCTACTCGGTGGCGGAGCTGCTGGCGGAGCAGGGTCAGGAGCTGGAGGATACCGGGTGTTTGCGGGCCGCGGTGGGGCAGTATGAATTTTTGCGGGCGCAGTATCCGGCAAGCGCTCTGGGAGCACCTGCGCTGCTGGCCGAAGCACGCATTGAAGGCGACGATCTTCGAGAGAAGGGGGTCGGGCGGGCGAAGTTGAGTCAACTGGTCAGGGAGGCTCCGCGGAGTGAGGCGGCGCGGCAGGGTCGGGCGGAACTGGCTGCCTGGAGCGCGGAGCCGGCGTCCGAACCTCCCGCTCATTCCAAGGAAGCCGGGAGGCAAGGAGCGCCCGGACGTTCGGCGCCGAGTGAGAGAAGACCACCGCCGATGGAGGTGGTTGCTCCAGTGCGACGGGGGCCGCTGGCACAGGTGACCGGCATCCGGCACTGGTCGACTCCGACGTATACGCGGGTGGCGATCGACCTCGGCGACGAGGTGACGTTCGAGGCGGCGCGGGTGCCCGATCCGGATCGCCTATTCTTCGATCTGCATGGGGCGAAGCTGGATGCGGCGCTGGTGGGCAAGACCTTTGACGTAACCGGCGACGGCTTCCTGAAACGAATCCGGGCGGCGCAGGCAGACGGGGATGTGACGCGGGTGGTGCTGGATGTGAACGAGGTCAGCGAGTACAGCGCGTTCCTGCTGCCCAACCCGTACCGGCTGATCATCGACATTCATGGGCGGAAAACAGAGGCGCAGAACCAGATTGCGGCGGCGGCGAAGAGAGAGCCTGCGGCTGAAATCCCGGTGGCTCCCGCGGCGGGGAAGCGGGCGAGCGCGGCGGCGAACAGCTCGGGTCTGCCGGCCATGGCTCCGACCGATGGCAGCGAGGCGGTGCGGCCTGAGGGTACGGTCTCGTCGGCAGCGCCTGTGCGTACAAGTGCTCCACCGCCGCGTGTTAGCGTGGTGCAGAAGCCGACCGCGGCGCGGCCAGTGCCGAACACGGTAGCCGTCCCGAAGCCACAAACGGCAACCGAGGTGGCCGCCGTCAGCGACTCGCCGGGCAAGGTGGAGGGAACGGATGCGCCGACCTCGAAGCCGATTGCGGTGCGGGAGGTAAATCTGGGCGCCGGCACGCGTAAGACGCGGGTCAGGGGCGCAGATCCAGCGTTGCCGGCGGAGGCTGCGCCGGTGCGTGCGGCGGACAAGACAGCCGAGGGCGAGACATCGCTGATCCGTGCGCTGGGCCTCAAGATTGGCCGGATCGTGATCGACGCCGGGCATGGCGGGCATGATTCGGGCACGATCGGCGCGGGCGGGATTGAGGAGAAGGATGTGGTGCTCGACGTGGCGCTGCGGCTGGGCAAGCTGCTGCACGAGCGGCTGGGCGCGGAGATCATCTATACGCGATCGGACGACACATTTATCCCGCTCGAGACGCGCACGGCCATCGCCAACAAGGCGCAGGCGGATTTATTTCTGTCGATCCATGCGAACAGCTCTGCGGACCCAATGGCGCGCGGGGTGGAGACGTATTACTTGAACTTTACCTCGGACCCGACGGCGCTGGACGTGGCGGCGCGCGAGAACGCGGTTTCGGGTCAGTCGATTCATCAACTGAGCGATCTGGTAAAGAAGATCACGCTCAAGGACAAGATTGCGGAGTCGCGCGAGTTCGCGGCGGACGTAGAGGACTCACTCTATGCGGGACTGACGAAGGGCAATGCCGGGCTAAAAGACCGCGGGGTCAAAAAAGCTCCGTTTGTGGTGCTGATCGGGGCAAATATGCCGTCGATTCTGGCCGAAATTTCGTTTGTGACCAACCCGCAGGACGCCGATCAGCTGCGGCAGCCGGAGTACCGGGAGCGGGTAGCGGAGAGCCTCTACCGGGGCGTGGCCAAATATGAGAGCGGGCTGGCGGGGACCAGGCCGGCGGCATGGAAACGGGCCTCGCTGCAGTAGTTCGATTGCGCGCAAAGGCTGTGCGCAGCGGAGCGAGGGTGCGCTTACGAGGCGAGGCCGATGGTAGTCTCAAGCTGATGAGTCTTCGTTTCAGACATGGGCTTGTGGTTTGGCTTGCCTTCTGCGCGGCTGGCGTCCATGCGCGCGGACAAGGCGCTCCGCCGGTTTCGACCACGATTGTGGAGCCTCCCGCGCCGCTCTTGCCCAGACAGGTGGGCAAACTCACGCTGGGGGACTCGGCCGCGGGTTCGGCCAGCGAGCTGACGCCGGAGCAGTTCGGGGCCGGGTGCGGGTTGATGTTGAAGCTGGGCGGCCCTGCCCCGCAGGCTGGCATGGATTGCACGCAACTGCTTAAAGAAGATGCGCTGGTGCGCTTTGCGGTGGGGAGCTACGCGGGCGAGGGGCCGGCGCGGCTGGTCGGTGCGCTGCAGTTCAAGGACGCGACCGGAGCGTTCAGCGCGTTCACCTATTTGCGGAGCCAGTTGCCCGAGCTGCGGGAGCCGGAGATGGACTATAAAGCTGGGCGCGCAGTCGCGTCCGCGGGCGGCAGAAACACGCTGATCTGGGCCGGAACCGCCGTGCTTTCCGTAGACGCTCCTTTACCCAGGCAGGAGGTGGACCAGTGGCTGGCGGTGTTGCCAAAAGTTGGAGGGCGGCGGAGTCTGCCGCCGCTGCTTCCGACCTACATGACGGCTCCGGGGATTCGTGCCGACTCGCTGCGGTACGCGCTCGGGCCATTGGGCTATGCGGCCATGGGCGGCGTGCTGCCTGCTGCCGAGCTGGGCTGGGACAAGAGCCTGGAAGCCGCTACGGCGGAGGTCGCCGGTAAGAGCGGACGAGGCAAGCTGACACTGCTGCTGTATCCGACGCCGCAAATCGCAGGCGAGCGTGGGCGCGTGATCGAGAAGCTGATCAACGACCTGGGACCGGCAACGCTCGGCGCAACCCTCATGCGCCGCATCGGGCCTTTGCTGGGGATCGCCTCGGGTGCCTTTTCAGCCGATCAGGCGGAGGCACTGGTGAGCGGACTGCGCCTAAACGAAGAGGTTACGTTCGACCAGAAGATGCCGCTCGAGTTTCATACCGAGGTGCGAAAAACGGCCAGCCTGCTTCAGAACATCGCCGTCTTGTGCGGCGTTCTTATCCTGGCGGCGTTGCTGCTAGGCCTCTTTCTGGGCGGAGCGCGAGCGGGTATTCGCGTGCTGATGGGGAAGCCCGCGGCCAGCGAGCCGGAGTTCCTGACGATCAACCTGCGCGGAGGGTCTTCCACCTTGCTCTCGCGGCCGGGATCGGATGTGGGTCCGCAAGGGCAGTAAGCGCCGTCTCCGGAGAAGCCGGAGTGCACAATCCGTGGTGCAAGTTGAGGGCCAAAGTCCTGTTCTTCACAGGCTGTCTCTTCAGCAAAGATCGCCGCGCGTCCCGCATGAAGTGCCCGGAGGCGAACAGTCGCTTTGAAATGCTCGACTAAGTCTTTTTGTATGAACAGCTTGCAAGTCGCGCCTTTTCGTCTTGACACTGCATTTTGACGCTCATAGTATTTCGCCAGAAAGTTCGGATGGCTTTGCCTCTGTCCGGACTATTCTCCCAAACGAAGAGGCCGCCCTGTTGCCGGGCGGCCTCTTCCTCGCTCGACGGCGGGTAAGCGAAAGAAATCTCGGTCCAATACGGCAGAACTTCGCCCATAACCGATATTAAGTATGAGTCTGGAAATGCGGGCTCACTCGCTTGTGTAGGATAGAACACATTACGGGCTGCAGCTCGGGAACCATCTCGGCTGCCCAACATTGCGGTGAATCTTACCGGACTCGTACGACGGGGAGATTCACATGCAGGTTCGGCTTGTTAATCCGAGCGATAACTCGTTTGGCACGGCGGTCATTACACCGCGTTGGCTGTTTGTGCTTGCGGCGGCGACTCCGCCGGAGGCAGGCGATCCGATTTTGATCGATGAGTCGCTCGAGCAGATCGATCCGGAGTCCATTGCTGTGGGCGACATCGTCGGCATCAGCGTACATACAGGCAATGCGCTGCGCGGCTATGCCGTGGGCCGGATGGCGCGGGCGCGCGGCGCCTGGGTCGTTTACGGCGGCATACACGCCACCCTCTTTCCGGAGGAGGTTTTCGAGCTGGGCGAAGCGCACGCTGTAGTCAAGGGCGACGGAGACATTGCATGGGGCCAGGCTGTCCACGACTGCATCGCTGGGACATTGGGCAAGGTCTACGAGGGCGGGCGGATCGAGGGCCGTCAGTTCCTGCCGGCGCGCTGGGATCTGATGCCCCGGGACAAATATATGTGGGCTTCGGTGCAGACGATCCGCGGATGTCCGAAGCACTGCTCGTTCTGCAGCGTGTGGCGCACCGACGGCCAGGCCCCTCGGCAGCGCGCGTATCAGAGCGTCGTCGACGAGATCGTGAATCTGCGGCGGATCGGGTTTCGCTTCATCGCGCTGGCGGATGACAACTTTTATCCAGTGACGCTGACCGACCTGCGGCTGGCCCGCGAGCAGAACAACCAGCCGAAGCTGCAAGAACTGATGCGGGTACGGGCGGAGCGCTTTTCGCTCATGGCGGAGCTTGCCAAACTGCCGAGAGACATGGTCTTCTTCACCCAGATCACGATGGAGGCGGGCGAGGATGGCGAGTACCTTGACGCCATGCGCAAAGCCAACATTAAGGGCGCACTGGTCGGAGTGGAGGCGGTGACACCCGAGGGCCTGAAGTCGGTCTTCAAGGACTTCAACTACTCCGGCGACGCGCTCGCCCGGCAGCTACAGACATTCAAGCAGCACGGTGTACATGTGCTCGGATCGTTCATCTTCGGGCTGCCGACGGACAAGCCTGCGACCTTCGACGCGACGGTATCGATGGCGCTGAAGGCAGGCGTTACCTTTGCGCAGTTCGTGATGATGACGCCGTTTCCGGGAACCGTGGACTTTGCGCGCTGGGAGAAGGAGCAAGCGGCCAACCCGACGCTGGTTAGCGGCGTGCCGATCACACGTTATTGGCTGATTCCGACAGCGATTCGGCCGAAGATGTTTACGCCTCATCCTTCGATGAGCTCGGAGGAGATACGCGAGCGGACGCAACGGGTCTGGGATCGGTTCTACGACTGGAAGTCGATCTGGAAGCGCTCGGCATGCACACCGACCTTGCGTGCGCGCGTAGCATTTATGTTTCTGTCCAAGCTGTATCGCCAGATGTATGCGGGCACGGGGATTTCGACAGATAGCGCGCGTCGGAAGAAGTCGAAGCGGGCGGCCCGCTGGACGGCGGCGCAATGCCGCAAGCTGTTCGTCGCCGCACCGATGCCGGAGTTGCAATCGCCGATGTGGGAGACGTCGTTTGCTCCGGAGGCAGTCCGGCCGGTGTTTCTTGGGCCGAGAGTGGAAACCTTCCGCGTTCTACCTTAGCGGCGAGAACGCAGGCGGGAAGTAGTAGCCGTCCCGGGTTCGGACCGAAAGACCGGGCTTGTCAATCTTATTAACCTTGAGTGCGATGTGGTGGTACGTCTCGGGAGTGTCCGCGGGCGGCGGATCGAAGCTGATCTCGTACCACGACTGCAGATCCTCGTAGCACCGCCGGAGCATGCCGGCGACATCGGTACTGCCCTGCAGCGCCAACCCTCCACTTTGCAGCGCGAGCACAGGCAGAGCCAAGTCCCCTAGATCCACCTTGCCGGGAGTGGCCACGCCTTTTACGAACTCCTGGTAGTAGTTGGCTCGAAGGACGCCCTCCTCCGCACCGAGCGGGTTCACGCTGTAAAGCGTGACGTTCGCCTGTCGCAACTGCGTGGAGAAGGAAACGATGTTGGCGAAGATCTGCTTTTGCTGTTTGGCGTCGAGCTCGATGCGCGGGCCGGAGAGCAGCGGCCAACCGGGCGAGAGCCACACCAGGATCTTCCGGCCCGGCGGCAGGCCGGCGGCATAGCTCGTCAGTTGACGAACGGCCTTCAGCGAGAGGTCGAGACGCTCGTTCGCTCCGTAGATGCCCGTATTGCGGCGAAGCTCACGCAGACCGGCCGAGTAATGTTCGAGAGAGGCGCTCAGAGCGTTTCCGTCCGTCGTAAAGGTCTGCTCGCTCTGGATACCGGTGTCGGTGATGACGGCGAGATTCGTGGGATAAGCAAGTTTTCCCCCGTTCGCCTTGAGGAATCTCTGCAACTGGTCCTGCTCGTAGGCGACCTCGGTGAAGCGCGTGTTGACGGCGTCGAGCACGAGCACGACCTGTACCGGTTCCAAGGCAGAGGTGGCCGCGCGAAAAGCCGTGATCGGGGTCCCCGTGTTGTTGTCGGTCAAGGTGAAGTCCTGTTGCGTAAGACCGGCGACAGGGAATCCGGATTTCTCGGTAACCGCCACAGTGAGACGGATCGCGCGTGACGGCGGCGGAGTTTGCTGGGCGGCAACGGGCACGGCGGCAGCAAGCGCGGCGGACAAAAGAAAAATAAAGCGAGAACGAACAGGCATAGGCGCTCCTTCGATCGACGGTTGTGTCCTGCTCTTGATGAGGATAGCCGCGACGCGCACTATGATTGGATGCGAATGCGAAAGACATGCCCCGGCCGCATCTCGCCAGAACTCCCCAAGTCCAGGAGATTTGTTTAGAATGTATTAGGTGGGCCGATGTAGCTCAGTTGGTAGAGCAACTGATTCGTAATCAGTAGGTCAGCGGTTCAACTCCGCTCATCGGCTCCATTCTCCCGATCATTTGGCCGGTTTCAGGCGGCCTCTGCCCTTCGCTGGATGCGTTTGACCGAGGGTGCCTTTCTCTTAGGATTAAGCTCGACTGGCGGCAATGGCTCCAGGTGGAACGTGGCTTCGGGAAACACGACGCGCATCTCGAGTTCTCCCCCCCAGGGCGCGGACGTATTTGGCCAGGGTGCTCAGGTGCAAGTCGGTACGGTTCTCAATCGCGGAGAGGCTTCCCTGCGACATGCCGAGACGCTCGGCAAGTTCCAACTGCGTCAAGAAGCGTGCATTGCGCAGTGCGCCATACCCCATACGGTCCAGCTTCGTGCTTGCCTCTCGATCGATTTGCGCCCGCCGCTCCGGCGAACTCTTGTGTTCCAGGTCCTTCCACTTCGTTGCCATAACGTTTCTTACTCCTTGCAATTGTGGGTTACGCACTGTGCTGGATGGTTCGAGTACGCACGGCGTCCTGCTGTACGGCGAAACCGTCTCCGAGTTGGCCTATGTGGAATGCCCGGGCAGGAACCTCGTTTGGTACCGGAAATCCACTTGTTTGTGCAGCTTGCGATGCAAACGCTCTTGCTCTGCCTGAAGGCCCATCGGATACTTCGAGAAGAGCTTGACGTTCAAGAGCGTACGCATCTCACTCGCCTTACCCACTCCTGTGACCCAATACTCCCGTCAAGACGTTCTCCGCATCCTGCATCTACAGTCCCGTCAACTGGCTGCCTGGGAGCGCGAGGGCTTGTTGCCCGTGCTTGCCGAAAACGAGAGCTACTCCTTCAAGCACCTTACGAGACTGCGTGCGCTGCGCGAGATGCGGTCTAAACGGATCTCCGCGCGCAGCATCCGCGTACAGGTGGACGCCATTGAGCGCGTGGCAGGCATGGGCAATGCGCTGGCCGAAACCAGTGCGGTTCGCCGGGGAACGCGGCTGGCCTTTCGCCACGGCGGGGCGTTGGTGGACGCGCTGACACAGCAGCTGGCCTTCGATTTTGCGATGGCCAAAGGCCGGCAAGTCCAGATGGTCTCGACCGGAACGCACGGCAGCCGGGGTGCTGCGTCCTCGCTGGCAGCCGCGCAGCTGCAGGACATGTTTGTGCGCGCGGTGCAGATGGAGGACGGCGCCTCCACGCTTGCGCAGGCCATTGCACTCTACCAGCAGATTCTCGAGCTCAAGCCGAACCATGCGCCGGCCTGCATCAATCTAGGTACGATCCGCTACAACCAGCGCGACTTCGTCCGTGCCGAACAGATGTATCGCCGCGCGACCGAGGCCGATCCCGAGTACGCGCTGGCGTTCTTCGATCTTGGCAATGTGCTGGACGAGATGCAGCGATTGCCCGAGGCGATTGAGGCGTATGGACGCGCCATCGCGCTCGTTCCGCAGTATGCCGATGCGCACTACAACCTGGCGCTTGCCCATGAGCGGCTGGAGGAGCCTCGGCGCGCGTTGCGGCACTGGATGGCGTATCTGCAGCTCGATCCGATCGGGCCGTGGGCAGCGCATGCCCGGCAGCAGGCGCGGAGGATTCTGGCGGCGGACCGGCTGACGATCGTGGCGCGCGGCGGTAAACGGATGGAGTTGGCGCCCTCAGTCTAGACTTCTTACATGCCGGCGATCAGATGCGCCGCCCGGTGCCACCATGCCGTGTGGCCAAAGGCGAAGCGTAGGGGAGTGAAGGTCGCGAGCGCGTAGAGGATTCCAAAGACGTACACGCGGTGAATGCGCCGGCGCGTGGATAGATCGTAGAGCGGTCCGGCAAAGAGCAGCCCGAACCCGATCAGCGACATGACTGGAAGGGTCACCCCCATCGTCGCGAGGCGCCCGATGGCGGCGCCCGTAAGGCCGACGACCACGGCCAACAACATCAAGCGTTGGTGCGCCTCGCGGTCGCGCCGCCACGCCCAGCCTGTAACAAAGAAGAAGGCAAAGGAGAAGATATCGACCAGGCTTACCAGGAAGATGGTCTCGGCATCCTGGCCTACGCCTCCATGATGCAGCCGTACGGCGGTGAAGGCGACCAGCAGGCCGAACACAATCATCAGCGCTGCCAGTGCCGCGCCGAAGAGTCCCAGCGTGCGGTGAAGTTGCGGGCGTTTGACGGCAATCAACGCAGTCTGCAGGACGAAATAGAGAATCCAACTGGTGAAAACGACTGCGTGCATATGCACCAGCAAGCTCAGCGCCGGTGATGTGGGAAAGTGAAACTTCAGATAGTACGTGCGGCTGAAGCCGACGAAGATGAGGATCGCGGAGACGATCGCCATGACGAGATAGAAGCGGCGATCGGAGGCGAGTTGCTTGCGTATGCCGGCTGCGGGAAGGGTTTGCGTGGACATTGAAACCACCGAAAAGAACGCGATCGCGAGTCGACTGCGTTGAGTGAGGTCCCTGGCCCGTTGACAACCGAAGCATACCTTAACCGGAGGATCGGCGCGCCGATCATAGCCGTCCGACGACAAAAATCGATAGGCATTGGGAAAGCTGATGTAACTTACATTCATGAAAAAGCTTTGGTCTTGCTCACAGCGCTCCGCTGCTTTGCGGTTGTGTCTTTGTTTCTGCATTTTGCTTGGAGGCGGTGACTCGCTGCGGGCGCAGAAGCCGGCCGCGCCGCAACCCAATGACGCCGAGTACACGGCCAAGATCAAGGAGTACCTCTCCGACCCGCGGTTTACGACCGAGCTGGTCGATCATCTGCCCGCGTCCGCGACCGTGCCGACGCCGCTGACCTATCTCGGCACCATGCCTGGGCAGCCGGGCGAGCTCTACTATAACGCCGACATCAACCGCTACTACGCAATGCTGGGCAGCGTCTCGCCGCGCGCGAAGTTTTGGAAGCTGCCGCTGAAGTCCGAAGAGGGCCGCGAGATGGTGGTGCTGGCCATCGCCGATGAAGCGACGATCAAGAATCTGGACAGATACAAGGCGGACCTCGCGGCACTGACCGATCCGCGCAAGACCACCGAGGCGCAGGCGCAGAAGATCATCCATACCTCGAAGCCGATCTACTGGATCACCAGCGGCATCCACTCTCCCGAGACCGGCGGGCCCGAGATGCTGGTAGAACTGGCCTACCGGCTGATCGTGGAGGAGACCCCGTTCATCCAACAGATTCGCAACAATTCCATCGTCTTCATCACGCCGGTGGTCGAGACGGACGGACGCGATAAGGAAGTGGACACCTACTATTACGGCAAGGAGACCAAGAAGCCGCGGCCGCCGCTGATGTACTGGGGCAAATATGTGGCACATGACAACAATCGCGACGGCATGGGCCAGGTCCTGAACCTGACCAAGAACATTACGGGCGGCATGCTGGAGTGGCATCCGACCGTCTTGCACGATCTGCATGAGGCGCAGTCGTACCTTTATGTTTCGACCGGGACCGGGCCCTACAATCCTTCGCTCGATCCGATCGCGATCGACGAGTGGTGGATGCTGGCCGAGACCGAGGTGATGGAGATGGCCAAGCGTGGTGTGCCCGGCGTTTGGACCTACGGCTTTTATGACGGCTGGGTGCCGAATTATCTGTTCTGGATCGCCGAGACGCACAACTCGTTCGGCCGCTTCTACGAGGTGCAGAGCTATGGGCCGGACGTGACCGAAAAGCTGCAGCTACCCGCGACGACGACCAGCCGCGAGTGGTACCGGCCCAACCCGCCGCTGCCGACGGTGAAGTGGGGGCCGCGCAACAACACGAACATCCAGGAGTCGGCGATCCTGTTCGCGTTGAACAAGGTCGCGAAGGAGAAGGAGCTTTACCTCGAGAACTACTGGCTGAAGAACAAGCGGGCGGTCGAGGCCGGCAGGAACGGCCCGGTGTTTGGCTGGCTGGTGCCCGCGGCGCAGGCGCACCGGATCAACACGGTCGAGATGCTAAACGATTTGCGGCATCAGGGTGTGGAGGTGCAGGTTGCGGATGCGGACGGCACGTTCGGCGATGCGAAGGTGGCGAAGGGCGACTTCCTGATTCGCGCGGACCAGCCGTATCGCACGCTGGTCGACCTCTACTTCAGCCTGCAGAACTATCCGGTAACCAATCCCCTGCCCTATGACGACACAGGCTGGACCATGCCGCTGATGCGCAACGTCGTCGTGAAGCAGGTGAAGGACAAGGCGATCCTCAGCGCCGCGATGACGGCTACGGCGAAGGACATCGTCGAGCCGGGCGTGATCACCGGTACGGGCACGGTGCTGGTGGTCGAGAACAACACCGACAACGTCCTGACGACGTTCCGCTTCAAAAACCCCGGCGTGAAGATGGAGGCGGCGGAAGACGACTTCGACGTGGATGGCCACCACCTGCGGGCGGGGGCGTTCGTGCTGCGCGACGGCGCGAGCGATGCAGTGAAGGCTTTGATCCAGGAGCTGGGCCTGGTGGCGTACGCGACCTCGGCGGTCAACGTGAAGACCCATCCGCTGACCGTGCCGCGCATCGGCTATGTCCACAGCTGGCAGCGGACGCAGGATGAGGGCTGGGTGCGCGCCGCGTTCGACCACTACGGCGTGCCGTATACCTACTTTGCCGACCAGAAGCTGCGCGAGGGTAACCTGCGCGCGAAGTACGATGTGATCGTCTTCCCCAGTGTCGGCGGCAGCTCCGTCTCGCAGGTCAATGGCATTCCGAAGACCGGCCCCGATGCCATCCCGTATCATCGCACCCCGCTGACTCCCAACCTTGGCGTCGAAGACTCGAGCGACGACATTCGTGGCGGCATGGGGATCGACGGGCTAGCCGAGCTGGTGAAGTTTGTCCAGGCTGGCGGCACGCTGATCACCGAGGGCTCGACGACGACGATCCTGCCCGACTACGGGATCACCACGCGGATTACGGTCGAGCACCCGGGTACGCTCTATGCCAAGGGCGCCCTCATGCGGGGCATGATCGCGGACAGGAAAAGCCCGATCGTCTATGGCTACAGCGGCGATCAGCTGCCGGTCTACTTCAGCCAAGAACCGGTGCTAAACGCGCGTACAGCCGCAGGATTTGGCCGCGGCGGACCGCCGGTCTCAGGGGTCGGGCAGGATTTGACCCCAAACGCCACGCCGATCCATCTCTCGCCGTATGACGGAGACGACAGCGCCGCGGAGCCCAAGGGTCTGCCGGCGCAGGAGCGGGACGGCGCCGCGGTTCGCCAGGCCCTCGGGGCCGGTGCGGGCGGAGGAGGCGAGAATGCCGGGCCTACGCCGCGTGTGGTGGTAGCCTTCCCGGCACGGCCGGAGGACATGCTGCTCTCGGGCGAGCTCGCCGGTGGACAGGCGCTCAGCGGACGTGCGCTCGCGCTCGACCAGCCGCTCGGCCAGGGGCATGTAGTGATGTTCGCGCTGCGGCCGTTCTGGCGCTGGCAGACGCAGGGCACCTATGCGCTCGGCTTCAACACAATCCTCAATTGGGATCATCTGGATGCGGGCAAGCCGGACGCTCCGGCCGGTGCTGGATCAGGCCGGCGCGACCTTGGAACTCCGGGCATCAATTAGGGATAGCCACGCTATGGGCGGAGCAAACCGGCAAAATTTTAGACGGCTGAAGTCACGATCCTGACAGTTCGGCGGGGAGCTCGCCGATAGCTTCGGGAATCAGCAAACAATGTGGCTTTGAGCTCTCCTGAGGAAACGTCTCGCAGGATCCTGTCTCTCCTAAGGTCCAGTGTGCGCTTGCTGACGCAAGCCCGGTTTAGACTGTAGTCAGGCCAATTTGCATGGATCACCAGTCCAAGTTGAACACGGGGGCGGATGCTAATCTTCGGGAAGCGCCCGCGTCCCGTCCCGCGCCGCTTCCCTTGCTCGGCCTCGCCTGCGCGGTTGGCGTCTCTTCCATCTACTACAATCAGCCGCTGCTCGGCGAGATGGGCAAGACCTTCGCCACCACCCCGGGGCGCATCGGTCTCGTAGCTGTCGCGACCCAGATCGGCTACGCCTGCGGAATCCTCTTTTTTGTGCCGCTGGGCGACGTCCTGGAGCGGCGCGCGCTGATGATGCGCATGTACGGCGCGGTGTCCGTGGCGCTGCTGCTGGTAGCGCTGGCGCCCTCGCTGCCGCTGGTCGTCGTGGCGAGCGTGTTGATGGGCCTGCTCGCCTCGGTGACCCACATTGTGCTGCCTATCGCGCCGGATCTGGTCGATGAAACGCGGCGCGGACGCGCCATCGGCATGGTCATGACCGGCTTGCTGCTGGGCGTTCTGCTGGCGCGTACCTTCGCCGGCTGGGTCAGCAGGATTGACGGCTGGCGCTCGGTGTACGTGATCGCGGCCGTCATCAACGCGGCCTTCGTGCCGCTGTTGTGGCGCAAGATGCCGCTGCTTCCGCCCAAGCACTCGCTTGGCTATGGCGCTGCCATGCGCAGCCTCTGGACCCTGGTGCGCACTGAGCCCTTGCTGCTGGAATCCTCGATTCTTGGCGCTCTGGTCTTCGCCTCCTTCAGCTGCTTCTGGACCACGCTGGCGTTTCTGCTCGACTCGCACTACGGACTGGGACCAGGCGTTGCCGGCAGCTTCGGTGTCGTGGGCGCGGCAGGCGCACTGGTCGCCGCTGCGGCGGGCCGTCTCTCGGACCGGCGCGGATCGCGCTTTGTCGTCACGCTCGGCTTGTCTACGCTGATCTTCTCGTATCTTCTGCTCTGGGGCGCGGTTGCCATGCATGCCTCGACGCCGCTGCATGTTGCCGCCCTGGTCCTCGGCGTCGTGGTGCTGGACGTTGGCGCGCAGCTGACCCAGATCGCCAACCAGACCCGCATCTTCGGCATCGACGCTTCCGCCCGGAGCCGTCTCAATACGGTTTACATGGTCATCTACTTTGCCGGCGCTGCCGTCGGTTCCTGGCTCTCAAGTCACGCCTGGGCGCGCTTCGGCTGGAACGGTGTCTGCGGACTCGCGCTCGGCCTGATGGCGCTCGCGGTACTGCGCCAGGGAACGGGCATAAAAAATCAAGCGCTCAAGATAACGCACCATGAGCCGGCGGACGTGCTGCTCGAGGCGTGACGGGCGCTTGCGGAGGACGTGGTAGGCGAGGCAGGGATCGAACCTGCAACCCCGAGCTTAGAAGGCTCGTGCTCTATCCAATTGAGCTACTCGCCCATCCAGAACCAAGCCTGATTGTATCGTCTCCCAATGTTCAGGCGAAGGACAGATCCCGGCCGCGCACCGTCGCGACCACCGCCTCCAGGGCAAGCGACCAATGCGTATACGCCTCTGCCGCGTCCGTTCCCAGCGCCTTGACATAGAGGCTGACCCCAAAGCCTTCCTGCGGGCCGGCCAGGTCGACCAGCGCCGGACGCAGAACACATTCCGCAACGGCATAGGCATGGTCGAGCGGCTCGACCAACCGGATCAGACGATCCAGCCGCTGCTGCTGATGATGCAGCGAGACGAACAACGCACGCTCCCGCCAGATCACATCCAGGTAACTCATAAACCCGTTCGGCACCTCCGCCGGCGGCAGGTCTAAGTCAAGCTGCAGAGCCGGAAGTTCGTCCTCCTCCATTGCCCAGGCGTCGCACTTCGCCGTAAACACGGGAGAGCGGCCTCCGTTGAGCGCACGCAAGGCCTGCATCAGTGGCGGATGCAGCTCCGCCTCCGGGATCAGATCGAGGTCGTATGGATTTTCGCGAAGATCGACGAAATGACAACTGCCGGCCGGATCGTCCGGATCCGACCACGGAACGACCAGAACCGGATCGTCCGCGCCGCATTGAGCCGACCATTCCCCACGCATCAGCTCTCATCATAGCGGGTCGCTCCTTGCTGCTGAAGCTGCGCGCGCAGGAACGCGAGCACCGTCGACTCCGCCCAGTAACCGTCATCCTGCTGTGCCGGTTGGGGCGCGGCCAGGAACGCGCAATGACCGCCATGGTCCGGTTCAAGCAACGTGATCCACGCATTGGCCGCGATCTTGGCCCGGCTCTCCGGGGTGAGCCGGATAAACGGATCGTCGAGCGCATGCAGGATCAGCGTTGGTAGAGCGATGCTCTGAAGCACGCGCGCGGCAGAGGCGCGAAAGTAGTAGTCGGAGGCTCCGGCAAAGCCTGCATAGAACGCGGTGACGCGTTCGTCGAAGTCGCGCAGAGAGCGCAGGCCGTCCGCCCGGGCCGGATCATAGATCTGCGGAAACAGCGCGACTTTGCGGCGGAAGCGTTGGATCAGCGCCTTGAGGAAACGCCGCTCATAGATGCGGTTTTGCAGTAGATGCAGCGCATCGGCCGATTCGGCCAGATCGACCGCAGGCGAGACCGCCGCAACCGCGCACAGCTCCGGAGCCGCTTCAGAGTGCCCGGCCAGCCGCTCGGCTCCCAGCTCGCCGGCCAGCTTCAGCACCAGGTTGCCGCCCATCGAGTACCCAACCAGCGCCACCCGGCGCAGGCCGAAGCGCCGGACCATTGCTGCCATCACCGCCCGCACGTCCTCCGAAAGCCCGGAGTGATAGAGCGTGGGCGAGAGCGGCTCCGTCCCGCCGCAGTTGCGCATGTTCATCCGCAGCACATTCCAGCCGGCCAGCCACATCTTGCCTGCGTTGCCGACCACGTATTGCGACCGCGAGGAGCCCTCCAAGCCATGCAGCAGCAGAACGGTCAGCCGCTCCGCCCGCACGTCCTCCGGCTGCCAATGGCAATGGCATAGAACCTGGCTCGAGAGCCGATTGTGCGTCGCGGATGAGACCTCGATCAGCTCGGAGGTAAACGGCGGCAGACGGTCCGGACGCGGCAGGAAGTTCCCCACAATGGTCTGCACATGTCCGTTGCGGAAGCCGCGGCGCGGAACGAAGGGCGTCGGCTGAAAGAGACCGGCTACTCTCACTCGGTGAGACTCCGCAGCAAAGCCAGGGCGTTCAGCGCACCCGTCGGCGCGTCCTCATGCTTGAAGTAGACGAAGACCTCCCGGCTGCGGGCCAGTAGACGAAAGCGCGCGGCAAACCCGGCAATCTGCCCGGTGCTGTAGCCGCCCGGCCGGCGCAAACGGAAGCAGGTGAACGCCTGCGCCGTATGCACCTCGGGAGTCTGCAGCTCGTCGGACTCGGCCAGGCACACGGCGGCTTGATGCTCGCGTAGAAGTTGGTACATCTCTTCGCTGAACCAGGACGGGTGGCGAAACTCGAAGGCAATCCGTGGAGTTTCCGGGCCTTGCATCGCCGGCGCCGCCAGAAACGTGGCCAGGCGCGGAAGGTCGGCCGGAAAGTTGGGCGGAAGCTGAAAGAGCACATAGCCCAGCTTGCCGGCCTCGCGCGCGGGCTCAAGTGAAGCGAAGAAGGCGTCCAGCGCGTCTTCGCACGCACGCAAACGGCTGAAATGCGTCAGGCGTTGCGGAGCCTTAAAGGTGAAGCGAAACTGAGGTGGAGTGTCGTCCAGCCAGCCCTGCAGCTGTCCCGGCTTCAAGACGGAGCCGAAGGTGTAATTCACCTCCACCGAGCCGAGCATCGATGCATAGTAGCCGAGAAACTTCTTCGCAGAGATACCCTTCGGATAGAACCCCGGCTTCCATGTGGGATAGGCCCAGCCCGAGGTGCCAAGGAACAGGCGCGCGGACCCGGGGGGTAGAGCGGGCACGAGCCCTACGGATTGCTTTGGGTTCGATTATAGACGGAGAACCCAACCAGCAGAAGCAGTGCGGCGGAAAGAACGGCAATCTCCGCTCCTGTCAACAAACGCAACCAGAAGCCAGAAGACCGCATGAATGTCCTTGAGATACGAGATTTGAAGGATTTGGGGCGGCTAGTGGGTTTCGAACCCACGACATCCGCTGCCACAGAGCGGCGTTCTGCCACTGAACTATAGCCGCCGTATGAGGATTAGTATACCGTACGCTCCCGGAGTGTGCATCTATCTTGACAGGCGCCGATGGCCATCACCGCAAAACCCGAGATTCTTACCCCGGCATCGAAGCGGAGCAGCCCGGTCTTTTCGGACCGCAACCTCGACCTGCTCTCGCACCTGCTGGACGACTTCATCCGCATCCCCGGAACCCCGATCCGCTTCGGCCTCGACGGCATTGCCGGGCTGGTGCCGGGCATCGGCGATCTCCTCGGCGGGCTCGCCTCCTGCCTTCTCATCCTTGCCGCCTGGGCTCGCGGCGTTCCGCGCGTGACCATCGCACGCATGATGCTGAACGTCGCCATTGAGACAGCGGCCGGTTCGCTTCCGGTCGTCGGAGACATGTTCGACATCTGGTTCCGCGCCAACCGGCGCAACTATGCGCTGATGAGCGAGTCTCTCGCTCATCAGCGCCGCCGGCCCTGGACGGATTGGCTTTTCCTCGGTGCCGCGCTGCTGGCTCTAGTCGGGTTGATGTTGCTGCCATTGCTCCTGTTCGGCTGGATCGCGGCACATCTGCTGTCGCTGCTGAAGGCGCGTTGACGTCAGGGCTCGATCGGACGCTCAGGAGTGCGGTAGTCTAGAGGAAGTCGGGGCGTAGCGCAGTCTGGTAGCGCATCTGGTTTGGGACCAGAGGGTCGGGGGTTCGAATCCCTCCGCCCCGACCACGAAATAACTTCCTGCCAGCCCTCTGGCCTCTGCTCGCTACCACTGCAAAAGCAGCAGCTCTGAGCAAAAGGCGGGACCCATGGCGCCCATCATGCTGTAACAACCCGGGCTGCCGGGACGATTGAGCAGGAAATCCTGCATGACGGTCAGCACAGACGCGGAAGACAGATTCCCACGCTGGCGCAGGCTGTTCCAGGACGACGCCAAAGCGTTTGCGGGAAGGGCAAGGCTGCTCTCCATCGCCTGCAGAACCTTGGGGCCGCCGCTGTGGAAGATGTAGCTGCAGATGTTCTGCATACTCATGTTGTTATCGGTCAGAAAGCCTTCCACGGTGTTGCGAAGCTGCTTTTTGACGAGTTCCGGAACGTCCGCGGAAAGAACGATGTTGAAACCGTCCTCATCGATGTTCCAGCCCATGAGATGTTCGGTGTCGGGATAGAACGTGGAACGGGTATCGACGACACGGGGACATGGATTTTTTACACTGGTCGGCCGCTGCGCGATCTCGGTCTCTTCCCCCGCAATGACTACGGCGGCAGCGCCATCCCCGAAGAGTCCGCAGGCGACCAGATTCGCCATGGAGTAGTCGTCTTCCTGCCAGGTAAGGGAACAGAGTTCAACAGAGAGCAGTAGTGCATATTGCTTCGGATAAGCTTTGACATAGTCAGCGACACGCGCAATCCCGGCAGCGCCGGCAACGCAGCCCAGGCCGAAGATGGGGGTGCGTTTAATTCCACTCGGAAATCCCATTATGTTTACGAGTCGCGCATCGATGCTAGGGCAAGCAATTCCCGTAACTGAGGTAAAAAAGATCGCCGATATGTCAGAAGGTGTAAGTCCTACATGGTCGAGGGCCTTTTGGATCGCCTGCTGACCAAGCTCAAGCGCACCTTTGATCCATAGATCGTTATTCGGACCGAATCCGTTGCGAGCTCCTAACGTATCCAGCGGAAACATAATGTGGCGATAATCCACGCCACAATTTGAGTGGAGCCGATTCATAATCGCAGGAATTTCCAGCTTATCCTGCATACGCTCTTTCAAAGCTTCCGTAATCTCTGCCTGCGGATAACGATGGGGAGGGAACGCGGTGCCAACGGATGCAATACGCATAGGTAAAACTCCTCGGAAATGTGAACTGGTGCTTGCTAAAGTCACCATCGATCTTTGATTCGCTAGCAGTAAACCAGTCTGAGACTTGGCAGGATGGGGATACCCGGATAAATCAGAAGGAACACCGCCGCGACTATGCGTGAAGTATAGCCGAGCAAAAATAAATGGGAATAGAAAGGTTGCTCTTTCCGCTACAACTTCTTGGAAGAAGGATCACCCGAATGGAGTTAGTTGTAGATGAGTTGCCAAATTAAAGTAATTCTTACCTTCGAATTACGTTCGAGCTACTTATGTCTGGTAAGAAATTCTTTATCGTTTACGAAGAAAAAATTTGGGTGCGCCCGCTCTTTGTTTGCGGAATCAACGCAGAAGCTCGATCGGAAATCTGCGAAGGCGTCCGAACGCTCCGACGGAGGAAAGGGATGGACGACTCTGTTCGATTAGACATGCAGATATCGCGCAAGAAATGAGAGCCGCTGGCTCAAGCGAAGACCAGTCTACAGAGCGAAAGCAAGTTGCTGCGTTCACGCCGGAAACATCTCTCCCCCTTGCTGCCGGGAGTGACGTAGGAGACATGCCAATGTTCGTCAGGGCAGGATGGCGGGCAGGCAGGTGAGGCGGCGGCGAGGCGGAATTGATCTGCTCGTTAAAACAGAAACGGGAGCCGCGAACGGCTCCCGTTAGAAGGATGGAGAGGATCAGGCGCGGAACTTGCGGCGCGCCGCTCCAGCGATGCCGATCAGTCCGGTTCCGAGCAGCACCAGCGAGCTGGGCTCAGGCGTGACTGCGGTGGTGGGCAGCGCGTTCGTGGACGCGGAGAAGGAGGTAACGTTGTTCTGTCCCGGCACCTCTTGCGAGGAGAAGGAGAAGGTGGACGGAGACGCCGTATAGGTTACCGCTCCGGTGCCGGTGAAGTATCCGCTCCCGTTGACGCTAAGGCACGTCGGTGTACCGCCTATTTGCACAGGACAGGTCGGTCCTCCCGTAACCTCGGTTGTTGTGTACGACTGGAGATAGAGATCGTAGGTTTCGGATGCTGTTCCGGTGGTGCCGGTGACGGCGAGCAGAAGCGCTCCGGTTTGTCCTGGCGCAAACAGGACTGGGGGAACGACCGTCAGCGCGTTCGGAACGAAGGGAACGACGCCGCCCTGGGCCGGGAAGAAGGCGATGGACTCTCCGCCGGAGGTAAGATACGGCACAAAACCGCCGGTCGCCGACCCGCCGAGGACGGATCCGCTAAGAAAGGTGATGGTGAAGGGCGCCGCGGTGGTGAAGGTATCACCCCCGATTGCGGCAAAGGCTCCTGTCAGAGTATCGGCATGAGCGACGGCAACGCTGCTGAGAGCGAGGGCAGATAGAACAGCGATACGGCTAAACATAGGACTCTCCAGTCGAGTGTTGAGGATGAGCCAACACCGATTGACTACAACTTCTGTAATCACATCCTACCCCGCAAGTTGTGCTTCCTGGTGTGAAAACTTTGCCAGATTGGGGCAAATGTCGTCTAGAGACCACCGTTCCATGAGATTTTGAGCTTCTTCTCTGGTTCAAGGCTGCCACTCGACCGGGTTGCGATGCAGGTAGCGGACGATCTCGGAGCGCGTCTTCGCCGGCGAGGTTGCGGTCGAAGTAGCGGGTCTGCCAGAACTGGTCGCGGGAGCTTTTGAGTTGGCGGGAGGTGGACTGCTTGAAGGCCTTGATCCACTGGTCGAGCAGGATGCGAGGGGGCTCGTTGATAAGGAGGTGGACGTGCTTGGGCATGAGGACGTAGGCGTAGATATGGGCGTTGTGACGGGCTCGGGTTTGTTCTAGGAGGAGTTCGGTGAGGTGCTTGGGGGCTGGGTCGGAGAGGAAGGGGAGACGGTGGTAACGGCTGAAGGTGAGGAAGTGGAGGGTTCGGCTTGCTGGAAGCGCCTCAGGCCGTAGGGCATGGAGATCGTCACTCGGGAGTTTGGGGTGGCAACCCACTCATCGCGGTGAGGCTGCGATGAATGGGGCACGGAGTTGTTTTAGGGGCGGAAATGAGGTGGGCTAACCGCCCACGGAGTCGTTGTAGGGCCGGAAAAGAGTGAAGCGACGCCGCAGCCTACACGTTCAACTTGCTCTTGACCGTCTTGAGCTGCAAGAGAGTTGCTTCACCAACGGAAGTAAGAGATCAAAAGAGGGAGATGGCTCCGCCTGTTGCCTCTCTCATTGAAATATCGGCAAGGTTCAACGCCATGAATTGCACTTTTGTGGTTTGAAAATGAGTAGTGTCTACGGAATACCTATTGTAGTCATCGTGATCAGCATGATGCTTTCTGTAGAGTTTATCTACTACCTGATCAAACTTAGATTTCATAATAGAATCGTTCGGGTGAGCTAGGATATAGGTTCCGAGTTCACTAAAGAGATCGCCCCAAGTTATGGAAAACTTCCAATCAAATTCTTGAGAATAGCGCGCTAGTTTCCGGTGACCTGTAATTTCGTAAGCCTCGTCGAGCTGAGCGAGATCGCTTAGCTTTGGATGTGCATTCGCAAGCTCAGCTAATAATCTTCGCTGTTCTTCTATGAGTGTCACGTTTTGCTTGCGCAATTCGTTTAAATCATTCAAGACTTCGGCATTGGCAAGTTGGTTAGCTCTGACCCAACCGACAGCTGGATGTGACTTAATAGTTTTCGATAAACTCAGAGCTACCAAACCTGGCAATTCACTAGGCTTGCTCCATAGTTTTACCAGAGTGTTTGATTTTATCTTGGTTCTGAAATCATCTAAGCGAGCGCGCTGTGCCGGATCTAATTCGGATTTCCCGAGTGGAATGTCACTCGGGCTTTCATGTAAAAAACTAAGCACTTTTACGCCTATACTTTTCGCATACTCATATTCCTTTTCGGTGTAACTCATTCCGTCCTTTGCGGTAGATCCATATCTCCCGCCGACGATCAAAACATAGTAGTCACAATCATTAATAACGCTCTTGATGAATTGAAACTGTTCTTCATCCGCTGCAGGGAAAAGCTCCATACCGGCAGGTATACAGTCCATTTCCATGAGAGCTTGAATAACAGCTCGTCGTTCCTCTTTCAGATCCGCATATGTGGAGCTAACAAACAACTGAAATCGCTTATCCATTTACCTCACCATTCAACCTCACTCTACCGTAACGCTCTTCGCCAAGTTCCGCGGCTGGTCCACATCGCAGCCTCGTCTTACGGCGATGTGGTAGGCGAGGAGTTGGAGGGGGACGACTTCGAGCAGGGGCAAGAGGAGCTCGGGGGCGGCGGGGATGTGGATGGTGTGCTCGACGAGCTGGGTGATGTGGGTATCCCCTTCAACAGCGATGGCGATGACGCGGCCGGAGCGGGCGGTGACCTCCTGGATGTTTGAGAGGGTCTTTTCGTACTTAAGGACGGAGCTCGCGTCGGCGGGATCCTGGGTGGCGATGCAGACGACGGGGAGGGTCTCGTCAATGAGGGCGTTGGGGCCGTGCTTCATCTCGCCGGCGGGGTAGCCCTCGGCGTGGATGTAGGAGATCTCCTTGAGCTTGAGGGCGCCCTCAAGCGCGATGGGGTAATGGATGCCGCGGCCGAGGAAGAGGAAATCCTCGGCGGTGGAGAAGCTTTTGGCGAGCTGCTGGCATTGGGCGTCGACGGCGCGCAAAACTTCTTCAAGTTTTGCGGGGATGCGGGAGAGCTCGGTGACGAGGTGGAGCGACTCCTCGGGCGAGATGGTGCCGCGCTGCTGGGCGAGGTAGAGCGCGAAGACGAAGAGGGCGGTGAGCTGGGCGGTGAAGGCCTTGGTGGAGGCGACGCCGATCTCGGGGCCGGCGTTGGTGGTGATGGTGCCCTGCGCGGCACGGGTGATCGCAGCCCCGACGACGTTGCAGATGGCAAGGGTTTTGGAGCCTTTGCGGATGAGCTCCTGCTGGGCGGCGATGGTGTCGGCGGTTTCGCCGGACTGGGTGATGAGGAGGCCGAGGTTGAGGGCGTCGGGGATGGGATCGCGGTATCTATATTCAGAGGCGTAGTCGACGTCGACGGGGAGGCGGGCGAGGCGCTCGATCATGAACTTGCCGGCGAGGCCGGAGTGCCAGCTGGTGCCGCAGGCGGCGATGGTGATGCCGGTGATCGCGCGGAACTCGGCGGAGGTGATCTGCATGTCGGGGAGGAAGACTTCGCCGGTGTCGAAGGAGACGCGGCCGAGGGTGGTGTCGCGGATGGCGCGGGGCTGCTCGTTGATCTCCTTGAGCATGAAGTGCTTGTAGCCGGCTTTCTCGGCCTGGATGGGGTCCCAGGCGATTCTTTGCACTTTGAGGGCGAGCGGTTGGCCCTGGAAGTCAGTCAGCCGGATGCCGGAGGGGGTGAGGATGGCGATTTCGCCGTCGGCGAGGAAGTGGATGTTGCGGGTGTGGTGGAGGATGCCGGGGACGTCGGAGGCGAGGAAGTACTCTCCTTCGCCGATGCCGAGGACGGCGGGCGGCCCCATGCGGGCGGCGACGAGGGTGTCGGGCGCGTGGGCGGAGAGGACGCCGATGGCGAAGGCCCCGGTGAGGCGCTTGACGGCGCGGCGGACGGCTTCGTCGAGTGCCAGCCGCACGGGCGGGAGCGCTTCGCGCGTGTTGCCGCTGCGGTCGTCGATGACTGCTTCGTCAGAATTTGCCTCAAAGGTGCGAGTTCCCGGCTCGGGCGCGGGTCCGCCGGCGAGTTCGAGCTCGTCCTGGATGAGGTGGGCGATGATCTCGGTGTCGGTCTCGGACTGGAACTTGTGGCCCTTGGCGATGAGGGATTGCTTGAGCTGAAGATAGTTTTCGACGATGCCGTTGTGCACGACGACGAGGGTGCCGGAGCCGTCGCGGTGGGGGTGGGCGTTCTCCTCGGTAGGCCGGCCGTGGGTGGCCCAGCGGGTGTGGCCGATACCGAAGGTGCCGTGGATGGGCGAGGCGGCGATGACGGCTTCGAGATTGCGAAGCTTGCCGGGGGCGCGGCGGAGTTCGAGAGTGTTGGGGGCATCGGGCGAGCCGCCGACGGCGATGCCGGCAGAGTCGTAGCCGCGGTACTCGAGGCGGCGCAGGCCTTCAAGGATGACTTCGACAACAGGCTTAGGACCGATGTAACCGACGATTCCGCACATGGGGTCTAGTGTATGCGAAGGGGTTAGGTGCCCCGAGTAACACCTTGGGGGTAGATGGCAGGCGGGTCAGTGGGCGTGGAGCACGTTGAGCCGGGCCTGGGCAAGAACCCAGACGTCGGTGGGATCGAGCGGCGTACCGTCCGGGCGGGGGACGCGTTTGTAGGCGGCGATGGCGGCATCAGTGGCGCCAAGCTGCTGATAAATGCTGGCAAAGCCGAACCAGATGGCAGGGTTCGGCTGCGCGAGGTGACCGATGGCCATGGCTTCAAAGAGGGTTTGGCGGGCTTCGGCGGTGTGGTCTTGCCCGGCGTAAAGGCAGGCGAGGGTATGCAGGGTGCCGAAGAATGCGTGGTGGGTCTGGTCGACGGCAAGTTTGGCGTCGTCGAGCGAGGTGGCGTCTACCTGGGCCTCGGCGGCGGTGGTGGGGGCGGGGTCAAAGAGCGCGAGCCAGGCGTAGTTGTTGCGGTCGCCGGGGGTAGGTGTCGTGGCGATGAGCTGGGCGAGGATTTTGCGGGCCTGCGGAAACTCGTTGGCGCATTCGGATTGCAGGGCGGATTGGCGCAGGAGGTCGGGGTCGCCCGGATGCCTGGCGAGCGCGGCGGCAAGCAGTTTCGCCCAGGAGGCGTAATCATGGGTGAGCGCGAAGAACTGGCCGGTGAGGACAAGGGCGGAGATCGAGTCGGGGTACTTCGTCAGCAGCTTGTCGAGCAGCGGCTTGGCGGCGGCGGGCTCTTTCCGGGCCAGGTAGGCGGCGGCCAGGAGTTGCGCGAGGTCGAGGTTGTCCGGGGATTTCGCATAGGCGGTGAGGGCAGGCGTGAGCGGGGCCTGGCTGCCGGCGCGAGCCAGAGTGAGCGCCAGCGCGGCGACCTCCATGGTGTCCTGGTCGGCGTCTGCCGAGGACGCGGGCCAGAGCCGCAAGAAGAGATTGCTTCCCAACGGGTCTTTCTTAGTTGTCGACGAGACGAGGGTGCGGCGCCAGTCGAGCAGGGCGTGAGCCTCGGCGGGGCGCTTGGCTGCGAGGAGATAGAGGGTGTAGTCTCCGGCCTCCGCGGCTCCGTTCGCGTCGCCGACGATGCGATAGCGGCCTTCGTCGCGGGAGACAAGAAAGGTTTGGCGGGGCACGCCAATCGTGGCAAGGGTGACTAGATAGCCGTGGAGGTCGTCGCCAGTCGCGGCGATCGTGGCATTCGACAGGATGACCTCTTTAATCACGTTCACCGGAAGCTGATACTGGCGCGCGGCAACCTGGACGAAGTCAAGCGAGCGGGCACGCTCCTGGTTTTGGTCCTGCCACTCGGCCTCGCTTGCGCTGGCATGCCGGCTGTAAATCTCGGAGGCATGCTCGACGAGGTTGCCGTCGGCAGTGGACCGTAGCAGAAGATAGACGGGCGAGCGTGGGTCGAGGGGCGTCGGCGGCTCGTCGCGCGTATGCTGCAGGTAACGCAAAATCTGCACTTGCTGCTTGATGAGCGCGTCGCTTGGCCCCTGGAGCGTGTCCTCCAACAGGTCGGCCGATTGCGGATACAGACCGAGACGCATGGTCAGCGTGGCGGCGGTGCGCAGGGTGATGGATCGCTGCTTGGGGTCGGTGATGAGATTTGCGCGCTCGCGGGCTTCGGCGACCGAGCGAAAGGCGGTCAGCGTGGCGATGGCGACGGCCTCGCGCGCGGGGCTTAGCGGATAGCTGGGGAGATCGGTAAATACTTTGTCGATCTGGTGATTCAACAGCATGGAGGCGAGGAGCTCGCCGTCATAGCGGGCGGCCACAGTGGGGTTAAGAGCTTTCAACTTGCCGAACTCGCGGACGGCGTCGGCGAACTGGGCGCCCTCGCCGTAGGGTTCGCCCCGGGAATTGACGTCGTAGAGCTGGGCGAGCGCGGCGATGTAGGTGGGGTTCTTCGGGTCTAGCTGCACGGCGGTGCGGCCGGCTTCGATGGCGGCCTCGCGATGAAAGCCGCTGCCGAACTGGATGCCGATGCTGTTGCACAGCAGCGCCGTCGCCAATTGGGCAAATGCGGCTGCGGAGGTAGGATCGAGCGTGGTGGCGAGGCGGGCTTCGGCCTGGGCGTCGTCTCCGGCGCTGGCCTCCAGCAAGGCGGCGGAGTAGGCGATGTGCGCCGTGGCATCTTTGGGGTGAGCCGCAATCTGGGCCTGGGCGGCATGGATTTTGCCGGGCAGCAGGTTTGCCTCAAGCGTCGTTTTTTGAGCTGGCATTTGGGCAGCCGGTGCCGGAGTCTGTCCGGAGGCAGCACGGGCAAGAACGATCAAGAGCGTAAGAAAAAAGCCGAATCTCACTATGGCGAACACTCTCAGGCACGGGGTCATGGATGCGGCCAGCATACTATGAAGCTCCTTTCCATCTCCGCCGGTCAGCTGGAACCGGCATCTCCATGCACCTGCACATGCTAGTTTCTGGCAAGCCCACCAGAATCTAGCGTTTTTTCGGGGGTCGGCTGGGGTCTTTTGCGGCCGTCCGGCCTGCGGACCTGATCGTCACCAGGGGCGCGCGGCCGAAGGGCACCAGGGCCGCTCCTGGGCTGGTCTGCTGCGTCATGCGCGTCAGCATCTCTTCGCGCACGTAGTCGACGAACCCTTGCATCTGCCGGTTCATCTCCTCCATGCGCTCGCGCATCTGCAGGATGATGGCGATTCCGGCGATATTGACGCCGAGATCGCGCGCCAGATTGAGGATGAACTCCAGCCGTTCCAGGTCCTCGTCGGTGTAGAGCCGCGTGTTGCCATCCGAGCGGCTGGGGCGAAGCAGACCTTCGCGCTCGTACATGCGCAGGGTCTGCGGGTGAATCTCATACATCTCGGCGACGACCGAGATCATATAGCCGCCCCGGGATTTTCGTTTGCTCGGCATGCTGCTTCAGTCTAGCTCTACCGGATGAACTCGGGCGACCGAACCGGAAGAAACACGTTGCCTGCGATTGCATCTCAGGGAGGATGAACAAGACAGCTGTGTGGAGTGGGTCGATCGTTGCCGGAGCGCTGCTCGCGTATGCGTTGGTGCCGCGCAAGCCGCGCGTCCGGGCGGGACAGGTGGCCATCATCACCGGCGGCTCGCGTGGCCTGGGACTGGCCATGGCGCACGAGTTCGGCCGAGCCGGACTGAAGCTGGTGCTGGCGGCACGGAATCAGGACGAGCTCGAGCAGGCTCGCAAAGAGCTGCTGCGGAGCGGAGACGTGGCGCACGAAGACGATATTCAGTTGGTCGTCGCCGACATCACCGATCCGGAGCAGGCGGCAGGGCTTGTGGAGCAGACCCTGCGAGTGTTCGGCAAGGTGGATGTGCTGATTAACAATGCGGCAATCATCGAGGTGGGGCCGTTCGGCGATCAGCCCGTCGATGCCTACTATCGCGCCATGCAAATTACTTATTTTGCTGCGCTCCACCTCATCCAGGCGGTTGTACCGTCTATGGCGAGCCGCGGATCGGGAGCGATCGTTAATATCTCTTCGATCGGGGGCAAGGTTGCGGTACCGCATCTGCTGCCCTACGTTGGTGCAAAGTTCGCCTTGACCGGGCTCTCCGAAGGTTTGCATGCGGAGCTTCGGCAGAAGGGCATACGCGTGACGACCGTGTGTCCTGGCCTGATGCGGACCGGCGGTGAGGATCATGCGCACTTCAATGGGGATCGCGAGAAAGAAGCCGCCTGGTTCAAGTTTTCCGCCAAAACCCCGGGGCTTTCGAGCTCCGTCGGCCACGCGGCCCGGCGCGTCTTTGCGGCGGTGAATACAGGGCGCGCTGAAATCACCATCTCGCCGCAGGCCTGGCTGGCGGCGCGTGTTGTCGGTATCCTGCCGGAGACCAGTCAGTTTTTGGCGTCGCTGGCCAATGAGTATCTTCTGCCCGCGCCCAGGCACGCCGCTCCGCCTCCCGCGATTACGGAGGCTGATGGTGTGGACGCGCCAGCGGAGCCGTTTGCGGATCCTTCTCCGAGCTAACCAAGCCAGTTGCATATGCCTCCTCTACTTCAGATAGTTGAGCAGGCTGTTCTGAAGGACCTTCGCGGCAGCAGCAAAGACGGCCGAATTTTCTGTCTCTGCCTGGCTTAGGTTTTCCGCCGCGGTTGCCGTGTCTATGCCGATGAGCGAGGTAGCGCGTGAGGTGAGCGTCACCTTCTCCTGCGAGAGATAGGTCTCCTGCGATGTGAGCTGGTTGATGGTGTTGCCGTAGACCGCGTGCTGTTGAGTCACATAGTTCAGCGCGGTCGTGACAGCTGCCGTGGCGGTCCCGATGTCGGCGCTGGTTCCGCTGCTGAGCGCCGTTGAAAGGCTGCTGAGCGCACCCAGCACGCTGGCGCTGGAGTTGGTAAAGAGTGTAGAGCCAGGAATGTTCGCCTGAACCGTAAGCGAGTCGCCGACCTGAATTTTGTTTACGGTGCTGTTGCCATTGTAGATATATCCGGTGGAGGAGGCCGGGTCAGCGGTGAAGGCGGCTTCGTTACTCACCGTTCCTCCGAAGATCGAGATGCCTTGGAACGTCGTGTTTGCCAGTGAGACGACATTCGAGAGCAGACCCTGCACGTCGGTCGAGATGGACGCTCGATTTGCGGAGGAAGAGGTGCTGTTGGCGCCCTCCGTACCCAGGGTGATGGCCTGGTTGAGCAAGGAGACGACGGAGGTCAGAACGGAATCTCCGAGCTGCGCCTGCGATAGCGCAGAATCAGAGTTGGTCGTGTACTGATCGACGTTGGCTGACTGTGCCTGCACCTGAAGCTCAGCGGCAGAGGCGGCTGGGTTGTCGGAAGGCAAATTGACCTTCTGTCCGGTGGAGACTTCCTGAAAGGCAGTCTGCAGCGAGGCATCGCTCTGCTGGATATCCTCAAGGATAGAGGCGTTGAAGTTTGGATTGACACGCATCGTTGGCTGCCTCAACTGATCATGTTGATCGTTGTATCAAAGAGATTCTGAATAGTGGTAATGACCTTGGCTGCAGCCTCATAGGCTTGCTGGAAGCGGACCAGATTGGCGGACTCCTCATCGATGGAGACGCCGGACACCGCCCCCTGCTGATCGTTCAGAGCGGTCAGGCTCAGTTGAAGTGAGCTGGACTGCGTGGAGGCGTCTGAGGTCAAGCTTCCAACCTGGTAGACGAGGTTGGATGACAGAGCATCAAGCGTTCCGCCGGAAGGGAGTGCCGCGTTCTGGATGGCGGTTAGATTGCTCAAGTTGCCGTTACTCCCCGAGGCCGCCGAGCCGCTGACCGAGCTGGCCGCAATCGCCGTCGAGTCGACGGTGGCGAGTGCAATGCCGGCAGCCGAGCCGCTGACGGTAGACGGAATCGTGAAAAGGGCTGCGCCCGCATTGCCGTTCTGGTCGAAGCCTTGGGTCTGCGCTGTGTTGAAGGTAGTGGCAAACTGGCTGGCCAGGGTATCCAGTGCGCTTTGGAGCGCAGGGATCTGGGTATCGCGCACCGCAATCGTTCCGCCGAGATCCCCGCCGGTGATGCCGGAGGTGATGTTGGTTCCACTCGCGTCCAGTACCTGCAGATGTCCATCGGAGGCGGTCGTGGTCTCGAGCGCGTAACTTTGCGAGTTGAGGACCAGCGGCGTGCCATTGCCGGTGCTGATCGAGTCTCCCTGCGAGCCGTGAACGACGGAGATATTCGTCAAGCCTGCGAGCTGGAGCTCCACCTGATGGAGCTGATCGCTGAGCGTGCCTGTACTTTGCCCGGAAGCCTTCTGCTGAACAAGTTGCTGGTTGAGGCTTGCTGCCTGGGTGATCAGCTGATTGATCTGAGCGACGTCGGTGCCGACCGTTGCGTCGAGAGTGGTACTTGTCGCGCTAAGTCCGCTTGCGACGGAGTTGAACTGCTGGACGAGCGTCTGGGCACTCGAGAGAGCGGTCTGCCGGTCTGCCGTGTTCGCCGGATCAGTTGAGAGCGCGGTAAGACTGGTGAAGAACGAGGAAAGACTGCCGGCCACGCTCGATCCGGAGCTTGGGAAGAGGGTCTGGATCTCATTGAGCGCACTGACCTGAGCGTTCGCACTGCTTTGCTGCGAGGTCTGCTGCTGGATGCGGCCGGTGAGGAGTTCGTCCTGAACCGACTGAATACCCTCAATGTCGACTCCGTTGCCTATGCTGAGATTGCCGCTCTGGGTTGGGTCGGCTTCACTCAGGTTGACCACCTCCCGGCTATATCCGGCGGTGTTGGCATTGGCAATGTTGTTGTTGGTCACCTGAAGCTCAAGCTCCTGTGCAAACAGGGATTGGGTGGCCGTTGATAAGGTTGCGGTCAGACTCATAAGAACTCTCTAAACCTCGCACGACCATGTACTTCGAGTTGCTGGAATGAATTCCGCCGCAGCCGGGATACGATATCCGCAGAGGAGACGAGACAGGAGCGCCATCGTTTCTCCGGTGTGCCCAAGCAGCGCGGAGTATCGCTTGGTCAAGCTTTGCAATGCGTCGCAGGCGGCGGCAATGCGAGCGGTAAGGTTCGCATCCGCGCCGGAGTTTGGGCTGAAGCACCCCAAAGTACGGCGAGGGTCCGAATACCTGGGTAAGGCGAGCAGTTGAGAACACGTCCTCCGTTGCCGGTTAAGGCTATCCTCAAACGCCGGAAGAGATCGGGCGACAATTGCCTCCATTGCCTGCTCCAGGAGCCGGCTAAGCTCTTCTACCGTGTGGAGGTATAGCTCGGCTTCTGGGAGCATGCTTGGAGCGGCGGTAATCGGTGTCCGTTCTAATTGCAGGATCGTGTCCTCCCTTGGCCGGGACATGCGCCTAATCTGACCGCGGCTTCGAGGCTAGAACCCGCCGTTCGAGAGCGCTTCGGCAATTTTGGCCGCATCCAGCTTGTACTGTGCGCTGTTGACGGCCTGCTTTAAGTCTTCCACCTTGGACGCCCGCAAGGCTGCAGTCTGAAGAGCGGTCTGCGTCAGCGACTGCGCCGCTGCTGGAGTGGAGGAGAGGGTTGTCTTGTCTTCCGTTGCCGGTGATGCGGTTGTGCCGGCGGAGAAAGCCGTTCTATCGATTGCTGCCGAGCTGTAAGTGCGCGGCTGGATGCTTCCAGTCTGGACGGCGTTCGTGTGGTTGAGCTGTTTCGAGACATCTGTAACTGTGGGTCCATAATTTTCGATTCTCATGAGCGGCACCTCCTGACCGAACCTCTTATCGACACCTCCGGTCGATTTGTTCAGTGGAAAGCAGCGGTACCTTCGTTTTTCTTAATCGCCCGGGTTTATCCGTCCTTTGCGGTCCCGTCCGGTTGGGTATGTGTACGGTCCTGGAGTGAGCGGGTGATCATTTTGGCGATCCCGATTCCTCCTGCGGCGGTGAGCGATCCTGCCAGAGCCTGCATGGCGATTCCTTGAAACTGGCCGTTTGAGTCGTCGTCCTCTCCATCGCCGCCTGGAACTTTGGCGAAGCTCTGTTCTGCGCCTTGAAGCCAGTTGCCCATGAGGATCGACTCGAAGTCCTTGCCGGCCCTGTCGATCTTTGCGTGCTGCAGCAATCGGCTGTTTTGGGCGTCGAGAGCGCCCGCGGATGCTTGTATATCGTTGATTGCCTTCATCTCAGATAAGCTCCAGATCTGCCTGCAAACCGCCGGAAGCCTTGATGGCCTGCAGGATGGCGACAATATCGTGGGAGGTGGCTCCGATCGCATGCAGGCCACGGATCAGGTCGTCGACGTTGGCTCCGTTTTCGAGCCGGATCGACTGCGCGGGCAAATCCTTGACTGCGACGGCTGTGTTGGCGACGGGCTGGGTGGTGCCACCGGAGGTATAGGGCAGCGGCTGCGAGACGGTGTAGGTGGTTTCGACCTCAATGCTTAAGCTCCCATGCAGCACCGAAACCGGGGAGAGGGTGACGTTGCCGCCCATGACGATGGTTCCGGTACGCTCGTTGAGGATCACCTTGGCCGGGGAATGAAAGTGAATCGAGAGGCCCTGGACGCGCGAGATGAGCAGCGGGACCGAAGCCATGCCGGACTCCGCAACGTCGATGCGGACGGCGCGGTTGTCGAGCGTGGTGGCGACGGTATGGCGGAACTCCTGGTTGATCGCCTCCGCCATGTCGCGCGCGGCGGTGAAGTCAGGGCTGCGGAGGAGGAGCGAGACAGAGGTGAAGCGGCTCAGGTCCACCTGCGACTCCCGCTCGACGATGGCGCCTTCAGGAATGCGGCCGACGGTAGGGTGGTTGACCGCGCGCAGATTGCCGACGGCCCCTTCCGAGTAGCCTCCGAGCGCCAGCGGGCCTTGCGCCTCGGCGTAGACCTGCCCATCCGGTCCGCGCAGGGAGGTCATCAGCAGCACGCCGCCTTCCAGGCTCTTGGCGTCACCGACCGAGGAGACAGTGATGTCCAGCTTCATGCCGGGGCGCGAGAAGGGCGGAAGCGTGGCGGTGATGAAGACGGCGGCGACGTTTTTAACGACAACCTGTCCGGGGGCGATCTGGACGCCCATCCGCTTCATGGCGTTGGCGAGCGTCTGCACCGTGAAGAAGGTCTGCTGGCGGTCGCCGGTTCCGCGAAGCCCAACGACGAGGCCGTAACCGACTAGTTGGTTGTCGCGCACGCCCTCTATCTCGGTAACGTCGCGCAGCTGTACAGTGCGGTCCGGAGAGCTGCCGCGGCCAAACGGGGCGAGCAGCATCAGGGCCGCCGTGAGCCAGGCGGCACGGATGAAACAGGAGAACGTGAGAAGAGGTCGCATGGAGGTCAGAATCCGAACAGCCAGAGAACGGCGCGGGTGAGAGGGTTGGGTGGGCGGACGCTGTCGGAGATGATGCCTTTGCCCTTCATCTCAATCTCCAGATTGCTGAGGGCGGCCGAGGGAATGGTGTTGGCGGAGCTGATGTCTCCGGGCCGCACGATGCCGCGGATGACCAGGTCCTCATGCTGGTTGTTCATGGCGATCTGCCGCTCGGCCTCGATGACCATATTGCCGTTGGCCAGCACGGCGATGATCTGGCCGGTTAGGCTGGTCGAGAAGGTCGTGTTCGAGGCGGTCGACCCCTGGCCCTTCAGCGTGGTCGCAGAGTTCGCGGTCAGCAACGGGTTGGTCCCGTGAGTGGCAATGCCGCCGACGATGCCGGAGATGCCGGAGGTGGTATTGAACGCTCGCTCGCTGTCCACGTTGCCGCTCTGGGCGGCGGTCGTCTGTACCGAGACCTGCACGACGATGGTGTCGTTGACGTTGCGTGCGCGATAGTCAGAGGACAGATCGCCCAAGGCATTGGCCGCGGACCAAAGGCTGCCGACGGTGCGGGCATCCGGTGGAGGCATGTACTGCTCATGCAGGCGTGCGAGGTAGTCCGCGCGCAGCTCCTGGGCGGACTTCTTGGGCTGCTTGAGCTTTGGTAAAGCTCGCGCTTCGCGTACCAGGGGCAAGAGCAAAATAGCTCCAATGCCGATGCGGCTGAGCCGACGATACGAGTTCATTGAGGCAGGCTCTCTTTCAACAAGGTGGGAGTTACGATTTCGGCGACGAAGGTTTGTTTGCGGTCGCGCGTAGCAACCCGAATTGTCTCTCCGGCGGCTCCGCCCTGGAGGCAGACGACCTGCAGGCGAATGTGGATGCGTTCGCCTTCGAGAAGCAACGTTGCGAACGTGCCCGGGCGCAGCCTAGGGGCGGCGGGGGCGGTCGAAAGTTTGCGGCCGGCGTTTTCCGTGCTTGGATCGCCGGGCAGCGAAACCGAGTCCGTGGGATCCGGCCACACCGCAGTGGCAAAGAAGGGAAGGCATGCGGCAGGCACGCGGCAGACAACGCGCAGGCGAGCCTGATGCGCGGTCAGCATGGAGGCGGTCTCGATGCTGAGCTTTGGGTCTGCGACGGCTGTGGTGATCGCCGTTGGAAGAGCCACGCGAACCCCCTCGATCGACCATGCGTGCATGCGCATCGCCGCGACAACCTGCTCCGAAGTGACGGGAAAACGTGGAGTCTGGGCGTGTGCATGTGAGATCACGGCCAGTATGGCGAACGGCAGCCACACACGACTCCAACGTTCCGTCCAGCTCGCCTGGTGGCGAAGACATTGCTTCATACAAGGAATCCTCACTGGGCGAGTTGGTTGAGCTGCTGCAGCATCTCGTCGGCGGCCTTGACGACGCGGGAGTTCGATTCATAGGTGCGCTGCGCGACGATCATCTGTACGAACTGGTCCACCACGCTGACGTTCGATTGTTCAAGCATGCCTTGCTGGACGGTGCCTATGCCTTCCGATCCGCCGGGAGTTCCGACGATGGGGTCGCCCGAGGCCGTCGTCGGCAGGTAGATATTGTTGCCGACGCTGTTCAGGCCGCCGGGGTTGATGAACAGAGCAAGCTGCATGCTGCCCACCTGCGAGGCATTCGTCTGCCCGGGCTGCACGACGCTGACGGTGCCATCGGTGCCGACGGTCAGGTTGGTCGCATCCGGCGGGACGGTGATGGCCGGCTGCACGGGATTTCCGTCGCCGGTGACGACGTTTCCCTGGGCGTCGAGGTGGAACGAGCCGGCACGCGTGTACCCGGTCTGACCGTTGGGCAGAAGCACCTGGAAGAAGCCGCCGCCGGAAATGGCGAGATCGAGCGGATTGCCGGTCTGGTTGAAGTCGCCCTGGGTCTGGATGGTCTCGGTCGAGGTTGGGCGGACGCCTAGACCGACCTGCAGTCCGGCCGCATTGGTGGTCTGCTGCGTTGCCGCTGACCCTGGCATGACAGTGTTCTGATAAAGCAAGTCGGAAAACCCGATGCGCCGCTGCTGGAAGCCGTTGGTGCTGGAGTTGGCCAGATTGTTGGCGATCGTATCGAGGTTCAGTTGTTGCGCGGTCATTCCGCTGGCAGCTGTATAGAGAGCACGAAGCATGGGAGAGAAAGGCCTTTCGTTAAGGGAGGAAGTCCGGAAAGAGTTAGGCGGTGACCCGCGGCAGATCGACGGTGGCGGTCTTGTCCATCTCGGAGTCGATCATGGTGAGAGCGTGGCGCATGCCTTCGAGCGCCCGCTGCGCGCTGATGAGATCGATCACTCCGGTGACGGGGTTGACGTTTGAGCTTTCAAGCATGCCCTGGCGCAGCGTTGAGCTCGGAGAGGCGACGACGTCAGTAGCAGGCGCGCTGTAATCGCTGCCGCCCACGCTCTGCGGATCGGCGGTGGGCTTGAACTCGACGAGCTTCAGCTTGCCGGCGATGGTGCTGTCGGCGGAGACGGTTCCATCCGGGCTGATCGTCACTTTAGAGCCGGTGGGGAGGGTGATCGGGCCGCGCTCGCCGAGCACCGCGTCGCCGGTTGCGGTCTGCAGCTGCCCGGCGGAAGAGACCTGCAGGCTGCCGTTGCGGGTGTAGACCGTGCCATGGGCGGTTTGTACGGTCAGGAAGCCTGGTCCCTCGATGGCGACATCCAGGTCGTTGTTCGTCCGCTCAAGCGAGCCGGCCTGCAGATTGAGACGCGAGCTGCTCAGCAGGCCATAGCTGTTGGTCACATCGTTCAATTGCGTGGCGGTTGGATGGCCGGATCCGGCCAAAACTGAGCTGAAGCTTGTCTGCCGGCCGCGAAACCCGTTCGTGCTCGCGTTCGCCAGATTATTGGCGATGGTGTCGAGCGCGTCGGTGCGTGCCATCAGGGCCGTGCAGGCTGCGTAAAGTCCGCTGTCCATGAGCATTCCTCACACAGGGGGAATGCAATGCATGGGCCAATCGAAGCGGCAAAGTTTGCCTGGTTTCCTACAACGGACGGGGAAGCAAAGCAGGATCGACGGGGTAGAAAGTGAGAACAGATGAGAGCCGAAAGAGGAGACGCTCTCATTTAGGAGGTTTTGGTGTGCCTGAAGCGTCACAGCGAAGCGCCGGAACAGGAGGCCTGGTCGCGTTCGGCAAGCTCCTGAGCGGTGTGCAGAATGCCGGCCCAGCCCAGGGCGGGATCTGTGCGCGGCTGGACAGCGGGCACCTGTTCTCGAAGAGCGGAGAGCAGATACGCGGGAAGGTGCCAGTACTCGGCGAGCATGAGACTCACCGCATGGTCTTCCCCGAGGTAGGCGCCGGCAATGCTCGCGCGGGCCAGCTCGGCGGTCGGCCTCCACCCGAGCAGACGCGGAAATCTTCCCAGGCGCGAGAGCAGGCCGACGAGATACGCCTCCTCGGGCTGGAACCCGTCCATGCACCGGGCCAGCTCGCGCGCGCACTCGGCGATACGCCGGCAGTGCTGCCACTCGGCCAGCAGAGGCGCGCTATGCGACGTTCCCGCGGCGCAGACGATTTCGTACCAGCGCTCGCGATTGAGGCTCGCGATGCAATCCTCGATGCGGGTCGGCCGCTCCTCTTCGCCCGGGTACTCCTCCCCGATCAGGCGCAGCACCTGCAGCGTCGCGCCGGCATCGGCAAGGATGATCTCCGCCATCTCTTTCAGGTCGACCGAGCGCTCCTGCAGCAGCAGCTCCAGTTGCAGGCGCGTAGCCGCGAGGACAGGCATACAGGGCAGCGCATCGCCGGCCTCAAGCAGAGGCACACCCGCCGGCAACAAGGCAACGGGCAAGGGGAAATCTTGCGCTAGGGTGGGTTCACGGAACATGCCGGCAGCCTCCAGGAGCTCTTCACAGAGCTAACCCTTCTATCGGCAGAATGCGGCCGGTTATTCATGCCTCAAAGAAAAATAAATCGCGGAAATTACGCATAAGGCAGCTGCGGCGGCAGGACATGGGTCACGCGCAAGCCGTAGTTGCCGTCGATGATGACGGCTTCTCCCCGTGCCACGACCCGGCCATCGAGGACCAGATCCACCGGCTCATCCACCTGCCGGTCGAGCTCGACCACCGAGCCGCTGGTCAAGCCCAGAATTTCGCGCAGAGTGAGCTGCCGCTGCCCGAAGCGAAGGGTGACGTTCAACTCGACATCGAGCACAAGATCGAGATTGGCCGCCGGAGCGGAGTCGCTCACGGACGGATAGGAAAAGGCGCGGGCTGCCGAATGCGCCACCGCGCTGCCGAGCTTTCGATCCATGGAGAGATAAAAGGAGACGCGCTGCGTTCCGGAGGTCGCCTCATCCTCGGCCTGCGCCCAGAGCTCCATCTCGTGTTCATCGGGCAGCTCGGGATTTTCAACTCGCTCCACCTCAACGTCGAGAGTGCCGGAGTGTCCGAGCGCGCTGCCCAGGGCCGAGGTACAGCCTTCAAGCAGAGTGAGCAGGCCGGCGGCGTGAGCCTCCTCGAAGATCGGCGCGGTGACGGTGCGCAGCCCGAGTCTGGGAACTTCGGCCTGCTTGAGCAGCACGAACACCTCGCCCTCAAGCGCTCCGCTCAGGCGGAACCGAAAGGCCAGAGTTGCCTCGTCGAGCGGCCGCGGGCCGAAGGGCTCGTCCGCGGTTGAAGTCTGCCAGGCGTGCGTGCAGGCCTGCTGGAGCGCCGCCGTGAGCGCCTCGCACAGGCAGTGCCCGAGCGCCTTCCATCCTTTACTGTCTGGCTGCATGCGGTTATTCCTCATCCGTTTCAGATTCCTCTGTCTTCAGGCGCTTCAAAAGCTGCATGGCTTTGGTGTCGCCCTGGCGCACCGGCTGGGCCTCAAAGAAGAGCTTGCCTTCAAGCGCCAGCTTGCCCGGCCCGGCAACCGGCGCGGCAAGCATGAGCACGCTGCCGGGTTGAATCTGGGCGAGCTCCCGCACCGAAACCCGCAGGCCGGGCAGCTCTCCCGAGAGCGAGAAGCGGCACTCCAGCATGCGTTTCTGCAGGCTGGCCATGGGCAGGTAACGCACGTTGCCCCCGGTCGCCATCTCATTGCGCATGTTGCGGACCAGGTGGCCGGCCAAGGCCGCCGGAAACGCAAGAAAGACGGAGCCGGTTATGCCCGCGACACTCAGGTCGAAGTGAATGCGCAGCACCTTGTCCGTGGGCGGAAACAGGCGGTGAGCGACATTCGATTTGAGGCATTTGCCGGGAGTCAGGGGCGAGCCCAAGGGCGGCCACACTCGCTCAATCTGCTGGGCGATCAGCGCGCCGACGCCTTCCATAATCTCTTCGTCGATCTCGGTCAGCTCGCGGGCGATCTCAAGCTTCGTGCCTGTGCCGCCCAGCAGCAGATCGACGATCGTGAACATGAGCTGGTTCTCCATCTCGAGCAGCACCGTTCCTGTGGCCGGCCGCATGGTGTACGGCAGCATATACGCGCCGGCGACGCACTTGCTCTTGAAGTCTTCCATCGTCAGCTGCTCGAGCGAGACCAGCCGGAACTCCAGCCCGGTGCCGAGATAGACGTCGAGCGAGTTGCTCAGATTGCGCGCCAGCACCTCATGCAGCGTACGCAAGCTGCGCGCGCTCTCGTTCGAAAGCCGGCCCGCGGAGCGGAAGTTGCAGGGCGAAACCTTGGGTCCGGAATCTCCCGGCATGCGTTCGTGGCCTTCGAGCGTCGTCATGCGGACCTCCTGAGGGCGCGTTGCGGCTGACGCTCCGCGGTCGTGACGCCGAGCTTCTCCTTGAGCTTCTCGAGTGCGGCCGTATGGAGCTGGGAGACGCGCGAGACCGCGAGACCGACCACCTGGGCGACCTCGCGCATGGTTAACTCTTCGCGGTAGTAAAGCGAAAGGACCAGCTGTTCGCGCTCGGTGAGCTCGGAGACGGCCTGGGTGAGGTGCGCTCTGGACTCGGTCTTGCAATAGATCTCAAAGGGATTGTCCCAGTCGCTGGGCGCGGACTCGATCAGGTCCAGGGAGGCCTCCCCCTCGAACATCGACTGCGCCTCCTGCCCCACCGTATATAGCCCATGCAGCTCGGTTTGAACGTCATCGAGCGCGGCGAGACTCAGGTGGAGCTCGGCCGCGATCTCTTCGCGCGTGGGCTGCCGGCCCTGCTCGGCCTCGAGCTTCGCGGTGGCCTTCTCGATGTCGCGCGCCTTTACCCGGATGCTGCGCGATCCCCAGTCGAGCGAGCGCAGGCTGTCCAGGATCGCGCCTTCGATGCGGAACCTGGCGAAGGTCTTGAACTGCGCATTGCGCGTATGGTCGAAGCGGCGATAGGCCTCGATCAGGCCCAGGACGCCGGCGTGCACCAAGTCTTCAAGATCCACCTGTTGCGGCAGTCTCTCGCGAATACGCGCAGCGAGAAAATAGACCTGCGGCAGCTCCTGCACGATAAGCTCATTGCGCTCATCGATCTCTTTGTCTTCTTTGGCGATCATGGTGTAAACGGTGTGTGCGGCGGCCATTCTGACTCTCCAGACCAACGTTCAACAGCAATGCAATTTCAGAACCATTAGCGAACCACGCCGACCGATTGCACCATCGTCATCGGTGGAATCTCGCCCGGGGAGATGACGACAATCTTGGGCAAAAACGGCTCTAACAAACGGCGCAGATAAAACCGCCCCGGCGAAGAGCACAGCAGGACCGGCGGAGCCTCGCCGATCTGCTCTCCGAAGCTGGCGCGCAGGCTGTCGAGCACGCGGCGCGCCACCGAGATTTGCAGCGCGCTCGAAGACACCTGGCCGCTGTTTTGGTTCGCCGCGCGCATGCACTCCTCTTCAATGGCGCTGTCGAGCGTGACCACCCGCAGTTCGCCCTTGGGATCGAGCAGCGGCCGGATCAACGCGCGGCCCAGCGCCTGGCGCACGCCCTCGACCAGCGTCACGGGATTCTTGTTGGTGGCGGCCGTGTCGACCAGCGACTCGAGAATCGTGCCCAGGTCGCGGATCGAGACCTGCTCCCGCAGCAGCTGCTGCAGTACCTTCTGCACCTCACCCAAACTCATCAGCTTCGGAATCAGCTCCTCCACCAGCTTCGGATGAGAGTCGTTCAATCGATCGATGAGCCGCTTGGTCTCATGGCGTGAGAGCAGCTCATAAGCGTTGCGCTTGATCAGCTCCGCCAGGTGCGCCGCCATGACGGAGGTCGTGTCGACCACCGCATACCCCGCGGCGATCGCCGGCGCCTGCAGCTCCCGGCTGATCCACTTCGCGGGAACGTCGAAGGCAGGCTCACGGGTCGCCTCTCCCGGCAGGCTGGGCACGCCGGTGTCTGAACTGATGGCCAGCAGCATGCCCTGCCGCATCTCCCAGCGCGCAATCTCGACCCCGCGCAGCTGAACCACATACTCGCCCTCGCGCAGTGAAAGATTGTCGGTAATGTGGATCGAAGGCACCATGAACCCGAGCTGCTGGGCAAGGCTCTTGCGCAGCGCCTTGACCCGGGTCAAAAACTGGCCGCCCTGCTTGGCATCCACCAGGGACACCAGGCCAAGCCCTACCTCAAGCGTCAATTCATCGAGCTTGAGCACCGCGTCCATGCCCTCGATGCCAGCCGCAGCAGCCGGAGCTCCCGGCTTGACGGAATGTGCCGCTGGTATTTCGGCCTCGGCGTCATCCGGCGCGCGCTCGGTCTTCATGCGGTACGCCGCGTACATCAGGGCGCCGGCCACCGCGAAGAACGGGAGCTTGGGCAGGCCCGGAATCAAACCCAGCGCCGCCAGCACGCCGCCGCCGATCCACATCAGCCGCGGACTGCCCAGAATCTGCTTGCGTACGTTCACGCCCAGCGACTCCCTGGAAGCAGCGCGCGTGACCACGATGCCGCCTGCCACCGAGACCAGCAGCGAAGGCAGAATCGACACCAGGCCATCGCCCACGGTCAGAATCGTATAGGTCTTCAGCGCCTCCTGAAACGGAATGCCCTGCTGAAAGACGCCGATCAGGAAACCGGCGACGATGTTGATCGCCATAATCAGAATCGTGGCCAGCGAATCGCGCTGCGAGAACCGCGCCGCGCCGTCCATCGCGCCGCAAAATTCCGCCTCGCGCGAGACGCTTTCGCGCCGCTTGCGGGCCTGCTGCTCCGTGATCAGTCCGGCGTTGAGATCCGCATCGATGGCCATCTGCTTGCCCGGCATGGCATCGAGCGTGAACCGCGCCGTCACCTCTGCCGTCCGCACCGCGCCATGGCTCACGACGAGGTACTGGATCGCGATGAGCGCAAGAAATAAAACGAAGCCAACAATATAGTTGCCGCCGACCACGAATTGTCCGAACGCCTCGATCACCTTGCCCGCGGCTGCCGAGCCTTCATTGCCATGCAGCAGAATGCGCCGCGTGCTGGCCAGATCGAGCGACAGCCGCAAGAGAGTCAGCAGCAGCAGCAGACTGGGGAAGACCGAGAACTCTACCGGCTTCAAAATCTGCACGGCCGTAAGCAGGACCAGCACGGAAGCGGTAATGCTGACCGTCAGCAGCAGGTCGAGCAGCATGCTCGGCAAAGGCACCAGCATCACGAACACCATCGACACCGCGGCCACGGGGATAATCCACTCACCGGAGCGCGCCAGCCGCGCGAGCCAACCGTCCTCTTTCTTCTTGGTTGTCACTGGATGACCTCTCCGGAGGCATTGCGGTTGCGCCGCATCGCCTCCTGCTTGCGGACCTCGGCCTGCGCCCGGAAGACGATCACCAGAATGTCCGCGACAGCCTGGTAGAGCATCGACGGAATCGCCTGGCCGACCTCGACCGTCTTATAGAGCGCCTGCGCCAGCGGCTTGTTTTCAAGCACAACGATGCCGTTCTCGGCGGCCTGCGCCTTGATCTGCTGCGCCAGCAGGTTCATGCCCTTGGCCACCACAATCGGCGCGCCCATGTCCGGCGTGTATTGGAGCGCGACCGCGTAGTGGGTCGGATTGGTGACGACCACCGTCGCGTTCTTGGCCGCGGCCAGCGCCTGCTTCTTGCGCATGCGCCGCTGCAGCCGGCGTATCCGCCCCTTGATCTGCGGATTGCCGTCGGTCTGTTTGCCTTCTTCCTTGACCTCTTCCTTGGTCATCTTCAGGTCGCCTTCCATCTTGAACCAGGTCAGGAAGTAGTCGACGCCCGACCACGCGACCAGCACCAGGCAGGACTTCCAGCCAACCTCGAACATCATGCCGCTCACGATCGTGGTCAGTTGGCGCAGGCCGAACGCCGAGGCCTGCACCAGCACGCCCCAGTGCGCATGCAGGCTGTGTTCGCCGATCCACGCGATGGCCGCAAACGGCAGCAGCGACTTGAGCAGGTTATTCAGCCCAGCCGGAGAAAAGATCTGTCCAAGTTTGCTCGCCGGATTGAATCGCTCAAACTTCAGCGACATCGCCTGGGGCGCGAGGCTGAATCCGCCCTGCGCCAGCGCCGCCGCCACGGACAGCACCATGGCCGTGACAAGCACCGGAACGATCCAGCGAAAGACTTCGACCGCGCTCCAGAAGAGCATCGGCCCATTGCTGTCGAAATTACCCGTAGCCGCTGTGTCCAGCATGTTGCGGTAGAAGGTCGTCCAGTGGGTGATCGCGCCTTTGGACATCATGGCCAGAGCGGCGGCCGCGCCCACCATGGCGAGCACGCTCGGCAGCTCACGCGAGCGCGCAACCTGGCCCTGCTCGCGCGCCTTCTGCCGCCGTTTGCCGGTTGCCCGTTCTGTTTTGCTCGAGTCCGCCATGTGTGCCTGTGCCTACCGTGCCCCTACCGTGCCAAGGTGCAGCAGCCGGTCGGCGTACGCCGTCGACTGCATGAAGAGAGTGCGAAACATATCCGGCCAGTACTTCAGTGAGACAAAGAGGATGCCGAGCCCCAGCAGGCTCTTGATGGCCGGGCCAAGCACGATCAGCGGAAGCTGCGACGACGCCTTCCCCAGCAATCCAAGCACCACGTCCGTGACCAGCGTGGCCGAGAGCACCGGCGCGGCAATCTGCACACCAGTAACCAGAATCGCCGTGCCGGCGCCGAAGAGCGCCACCATGAACGGCTGCGTGAGCCGCAAGCCTCCCGGCGGAAGATACGCGAAGCTGTTGCCGATCGCGCGCAGCAGCCACAGGTGCACGTCCAGGCGAAGAAAGATCAGCATCGCGATGGACTGCTGAAACATGGCGACCACGGTCGTATCCACCTGCGTGTTCGGGTCGAGAATATTGATCAACGAGTAGCCCATCTGGATGCTCAGCACCTGCCCGGCCATCTGCACGGCCTCAAAGACCACGGAAGAGGCGACGCCCACCGCCACGCCCACCAGCAGTTCCCGAAACACCAGCAACGGCCACTCGGCGAGCGAAAGGTGCGGCCACGTCCGCGAGAGCATCGGGTACATGAGGAACGTGAGCGCCAGCACCAGCACGGCCTTAATCCGCGCCGGGATGACGCCGCTCCCCAGAAAGGGCGCGAACAGAAACAGCCCGGAGATCCGCATCCCGATCGCCAGCAGCGCCGCTAACACGTCCCGGAACGGAATCTCCATTTACTCGATCACCTTGTGGAAGTCCGAGAACATGTGCAGCGTGTAGGTGATCAGGTGCCGCCACATCCACGGCATCAGGAAAAAGAGCGTGGCCCCGGTCACCAGCAGGCGGGGCACGGTCGAAAGCGTCTGGTCCTGCAGCGAGGTGAGCACCTGCACCACGTTGACCAGCAGGCTGACGGCGATGGCGGCCAACAGAATCGGCGCGACCAGAATCATCACCTCTTCGAGCATCATCCGGCCCATGGCGACCACCGCATCGGCGCCCATTATTGAAAGCTCCTCATCAGCGACCCGATCAGCAGGTGCCAGCCATCGACCATCAGAAAAAGCAGCAGTTTCAACGGAGTCGAGATGACGACCGGCGGCAGCTGCATCATGCCGACCGACGTCGTGATGGAGGCGACCACCATGTCCACCACCAGAAACGGCAGAAACAGCACCGTGCCGATCTGGAAGCCGGTCTTGAGCTCGGACAAAATGTACGCCGGGAGCATGACCCGGAAGGAGAGATCCTGCACCGTGTGCGGCCGGGGCTCCTTGGCGAGATCGAGGAACAGCGCGGCATCCTTCTCACGCACATAATGCGCCATGAACAGCCGCATGGGTCCGCTCGCCACCTCTAGCGCCTTGAGCGGCGTGATCTTGCCTTCCTCAAGCGGCACTACCGACGTGTCATAGATCACCGCGCCCACCGGCTGCATGAGGAAGAAGGTCAGGATCATCGACAGGCCGATCAGCGTCTGGTTGGACGGCGTCGTCTGCAGGCCCAGGGCCTGGCGCAGAAAATGAAAGACGATGAGAAGTCGTGCAAACGGCGTAATGCACAGCAGGATTGAGGGAATCAGCGATAGAAAGGTCAGCAGAACGACGATCGTCCAGGGTGCGGACGCGCCGCCGATCCCGGTGATTTGCAGGCCGTTCGGGGCGGGCACGGCTACACCGCCCGGCATCGGCGGGGAGAGCGGGACCTGCAACAGCGCCAGACCGATTGTCAGCGTGGAGACGATCACGAGCGCCGCTCCCGTGCCGCGTTATCCGGCAAGCCTACCGCTTCCTGCGCTTCAAGCCGGGTCAGCAACTGAACATTTTCCGCCGAGCCGCCGATAAGGTACTGCATGCCGTCGACCTCGATGATCGAGACAAAGCGCTTCTCTCCAAGCGAGAGCGTCTCGGTGACGTGCAGCCGGCGCGCGGCAAAGTGGGCCGAGCGTCTCTGCTCCAGCCATCTCCACGCAGAGCGCACATGACGTCCCACCGTCTCCACCAGCGCATCTCGATGGACACGAGGCGTGGGAGCGCCGGAACGGCGCCGAATCGTGATTCCGCCGGATCGCATCACGGCCTGCCACTCGCTCATACAAGGTCCGTGATGCGCGCAGCCAGGCGCTCGCCGACGACTTCAAACTCGGTCCAGGCCATCAGGATGCCGTTGACCTTCAACGGCAGATCGGTGCTCTGATGGCAGGAGGTCTGCACCAAGGACCCCGGCTTCAACTTCAACAGTGTGTCCACCGTGAAGCCGACGACCGGGATTTCGAGGCCCAGCATGCACGGAATCCAGGGCAGCTGCTGCTCGGCGGTGGAGCCTCGTGCCGCGGCGAGCGTATCTTGCGCCTGGGACGGAACAGGGATGGAGGTCGAACTTCCCACAAATGGCCTCGTATGCCGAAATCGCGGCGGTCGTCTCTGTTTTCTGAGCCGCCCTCAACCAACAGGCTTGCGGGACAGAGAACAGGAAGTCACCAGGACCAAATGCATATCGGAGGCCAAACGGTGGGGTGAGTCATCCTACAAAAGAGTTATGGGCACTCCTAGGAATGTTTGCGCCGCACCCGAATTGTGTGCACGTCGCTGGCTTGGACGAACGAAAGACGAGTGAGATGAGAAACGGTGAGAGACAGCCTTGCCGCTTGCTCTTCGGGGGCGCTGCTGTTTCTCATCACCCGCTCATCAAGCTTAGGTGGTGATCATCTGAATAATCGTCTGGGAGATCTGATCGAGCGTTGTGATGGTCTTGGCGTTGGCCTGATAGGCCTGTTGCGCCACGATCATCTTGGCGAACTCGGTAGCCACGTCGACATTCGAGTTCTCGACCGATCCGCCCGTGATGGTGCCGCGACCGCCGGTACCCGCAACCCCGATCGAAGCCGGCCCCGAGCCTGCCGAAGCTTGATAGTTATTGCTTCCGGTCCGCACCAAGCCCTGTGTGTTGTAGAACGTGGCCACGGCCACCTGCCCAAGTGCGCTGGTCTCTCCATTCGAATACGTCCCGGTAATCATGCCGTCCGAACCCACTGCAAAGCTGGTCAGAGTTCCGCTGGCTCGTCCGTTTTGCGTGTCGCCGGAGGTGGCGCTGGCCGCATCGGTCTGGGTGAGGGTTGGATTTCCGGAGCTGTCCTCGAGACTCCACTGGATATTCAGATCGGCTGCTCCGTCCGTGAGTCCCGCAACATGGAGCGCAATGTTGCCCGTGGGCGAAGTTAGCACTCCAGAACCGTTGAACGTGAGCGAACCTTGCGCGACCTGCGTCGTTCCCGAGGTGGTGTCGGCAGCAGGAACCGTAACCGAGTAATCCCAGGAGTTCGTTGCCGTTTTACTGTAAGTCACCGTGAGCTCATGGGTCTGCCCCAGAGAGTCGTACACAGGAATCGTCGACGAATAGGGAGTTGTAGACGTCGATGCCGCGGAATCGAGATTCGCCGGCATGGAGATGGTCGTGGTCGCCGTCGCGGGAATCGTCGATCCCAGGCCGACCTGCAACGATTGCAGCGGAGCGGACGTGGAGACCACGCCGTTGACCGCCGGGTATCCCATCACCAGCTCACCGTCCGCCGTCGTCAACTGGCCCTGCGAGTTCGCCGTGAAGTTGCCGGCACGGGTATAGTTCTGAGCGCCGCCTGCCGTTTGAGCAACAAAGAATCCGTTGCCGGAGAGCGCCATATTGGAAGCAACTCCGGTCGAGGTCGGCGCCACATCCGTAAAGTCGGTCGAGGTTTGAGAAGAAGCAACTCCTAGACCAGTGTCGACCGGATTATTTGCGCCATCGAGCAGGCTGCTCTGCGCAAAGAGGTCGCTGAACGAGACCGTCTGATCTTTGAAGCCAACCGTATCGAGGTTGGCAAGATTGTTGGAAACGGCCTGCAACTGCGACTGGCTGGCCAGCAGACCCGAGAGTGGAACACCGAAAAAGCCCATTATCTTGCTCCGTATAGATTGCTGAGGGTGGAAAGCTGCAGGATGGAGTTCGGATCGCTTGCCGCGATGGTAGCGGCCTGCGCCGCAGAGGGCGAGCCCGTGTTGCCGTTCAACAACGCAGCGCGAGCGGCCATCAACGCGGAAGAGCTGACGGACGGACTGTTGCCGGTCGCGCTGCTGCCGGTCATCGAGCCGACGGTACTCGCCGTGCCGCCCACTGCCTGGTTGATGCTGACCAGCTGATCCAGTTGATTGAGCGAGATCATCTGGCCCACCATCGCAGTCGAATCCATGGGCGCGCTCGGGTCCTGGTTCTGCAGCTCCTGGACAAGTAGGTTGAGGAAGGTCGTTCCTGTCGTCGTCGAGGTCAGCCCTGTTCCCGTGCTGCTCGAAGTTGTGCTGGTCGTGGCTTGAGCTTGCGCCATTGGACTCAAACTGCTGAGATCCATCGGTGACAATGCGTTGACTTGTGAAACGGACATCTCTTTCTCCTTGTCAAGAAGCTGCTAAATTCGAATATCCAGCCGGGTCCTCTCGGCGGGGGCGGCCAAAGACGCGCCGTTCGCCGTTGGGATGGTGGACACATCCTTCACTGCTGTCCCTTCGCTCAGCGGCGAACTGGCGGACCCACTCCGGCCCTGTCCGCCGCGCGCGCCCCCGGTTGATTCCTGATTTCCTCCGCCTTGCCCGGCATTCGCCGCCGGCTGCGACGCCGCACCCCCATCCCGCACCTCTATGCGCGTGTGCAGCCCGTATGCCGTCCCCAGCTTCTCTTCGATTGCCGGCAGATGCACGGCCAGCGCTCTGCCCAGCTCCGGGTGATCGAGAGAGATCTGCGCCGAGATCGCTTGATGGCTCACGGAGGTGCTGATCGAGATCGAGCCGAATTCGGCGGAGTGCATGCCCAGCCGCATCTCGGATTGGCCGGCCGATTGGATCAGCTGCGCGCTCGTCGCTCCTGAACTTGCGGGAGTCTCGGCTGAGGCCACCGGAACACTCGGCATTGCGCCCGTAGGCGATGCCGCTGCGGCCGATGGCGAAGAATTCTGCGCCGGGTCGGGCATGCCGGCAGAGATCAGCGGCTGGCTTGCGTCGAGTGCCTTCTCGAGAGCCGCTGGATCGGCGTTGCGCGGATCGTTGGCTCCAGCTTGCGCGGGCGCCTGGGCTTCGGCGAGCTTGGCCGCAAAGGGCGTGGCAGCCAAGGGAGAGCCATGCTCCGGCACAGAACCGTCCGCGGCCGTATCCTTGCGCTTGCCCCGAACCTCTCCGGCGCTGGGGCGGTCCCTTATGGGCGCGGATACGGGGGCCGAGGTTAGAGCGTCTCTCTGCGTCCCGGTTTCCGCGCGGTCCAGGGCAGCCGGCGAGGTGAGGATAGCTCCCGTCCCGTCCGAAGCTACGGAGAGAGACAACTTCGGGGACGATGCCGGAGTTCTCGTGGAAGGCTTCGTGCCGGAGTCGGAACTTGGCTCATCGGCTGGACTCGATGCCGTGCGCGCCTCCGTAGCCTCCGCAGTCATCCGGGCGGCATCTGCGGCCACGATCTCCAGCGCCGTTGCTGCGCCTGCCCTTTGCTGATCTCCCGGCACTGGATCAATCAGGCTGGTGGAACCCTCCGGCAGGACAGACGTGTCCGCCTGGTTTGGGACGGCCTCGCTCGTGACGCTTGCCGGGTTTTCGGGTGCGGAGGTACTGGGGAGAAGAGCAGCCAGGGCAGCCCTGTCCGGCACACCTGCGGGGGCGTCGGTCAATCGAGTGGCAGCTCCGGTCGATTCGTCGGAAAGCGGCGTTCTTTTGCTCTTGTCGCCTGCGCGCGCTGTAGATGTCTGCGCATGGGTTTCCGCAGAGCTCTTGGCAGGAGCCGCCTTGGGCCCCACGGAGGTCTCGCCCTGGGCAGACGCGGCCCGGAAAGCTGCCTGGAACGGCGGCCCACTCTGGGTTAGCGAGGAGGCCGCCGGCCGAAAGGACGGGGTCGGGCTAGCCGCTGCGAGTTGAGACGAGATCTGCACGCCTTATCCTGTGCACGTGGCTCGCCATCCCCAAAACTCTTTCTCGAGTGATCCTTAATCTTGTGCAATCAGCTACATGCAAGCTAAAGACAACCTCGGCAGCCGCGGCCAGGACGGTCCACCCGGCAAGCCTCGGCAAGCGTTGCCGACCTGACTAGGCAAACCGTGCCTAGGAACCGGACACTCCGCCTCAGCGGTCAAGTTACCTTCTAGCAAGTTCGCTAGAAATAACCAAGGCAGACTCGCGGAAGCGGGTCTGCCTTTCCTGCTCCCCGTGCTACTTTCCTTTCCGTCACTCCACCCGGCAGATCAAACATTTGAGATAACTCGTCTCCGGCAGCCCCAGCATCGCCGGATGATCCGGCGACGCGCCTCGAGCTTCCACGATCTGCACCCGCCGACGGCCGTCCGCCGCGGCCGCAGTTACCACGGAAAGAAAGTTCTCCAGGCTCACATGGTGCGAGCAGGAGCAGGTGACCAAGGTTCCACCAGGCGCCAGCATCTTCAGCGCACGCAGGTTCAGCTCCTTATAACCGCGCAGCGCTCCCTCCATCGCCCGCTTCGACTTCGCAAACGCGGGCGGATCGAGCACGATCGCCCCATATCTTTGCCCGCTGGCTTCAAACTCCCGCAGAAGATCGAATGCATCCGCTTCAATCCAATCCACTTTGGCGCGCAGTCGCGGGTTGCGCTCGAGGTTGCCGTCCGCTACCTCCAGCGCCGCCCGGCTTGCGTCCACTCCCGTCACCCGCTCGCACACGCTTGCCAGGTGCAGAGCAAAGCCTCCCTGATACGTGCATACATCGAGCGCCGCCCCGTGCGCATACCGGGCAGCGGCGGCATAGTTCAGCCGCTGATCTAGAAACGCGCCCGTCTTCTGCCCGGATAAGGCGTCGTAGGCAAAGTGCACACCGTTGATCGTGAACTCCGTCGTCAGCTTGGGATCTTCCCGATCCGCATACAGCGACTCTTCCGCGGTCATCGGCAACGCTTCCGCACTGCGGACGCGCGGGTCGGGCCGCTCGACGATCGTCGCCGGCGCAAGCCGCTCGCGCAGCACACGGGTTACGGCGGCACGCACGTCATCCTGTGCGGTGGCCTGCGTCAGAAGCTGCAGGATCACGAGGTCGTTGTAGCGGTCGGCGATCACTCCAGGTAGGCGATCCGCCTCGGAGAAGACGAGCCGCCAGGCATTGTCGCGCTCTGACTGCGGGGCAAGCCGCTCGCGCAAGTCGATGGCCGCATGGATGCGCTGGTCCATCTCCGCGAGGTACTGCATACGGCGAAGCGAGGGCGCGTCGGAGACCATACGCAACGTAATCTGCGAGGCGGAGCTGAAGATCGCGCTCCCTAGCGCAATCCCGCGCGCATCCAGCACCGAGAGGACGCTTCCCGGTGCGATCTCGGCGCTCCCTGCACCCGGCAGTAGCTGTTCCACCTCAGAGCGATAGACCCACACCGAACCGGAACGCAGCCGCTCCGCCGCTCGCCGCGTGATCACCGCCGCCGGCCCCTGCGGATACGCAGGGCCCACCCGAAGCGGCTGAAAATCAACCGTCTGTGCCATGCCTTTATCGTCGCATGGACCCGCCCTATGGCCTTGACGCGATTGAGTTGGTCTTGACTGCGATCGACATCGGCGTAACCACCGGGGCGGCCATCCCCACAAACTGCGTGATCGTTCCCGAACCCGCTACCTTGGTCCCCAGATTGATCACCCACAGGTTCCCGGAGCCATCGATCGCAAGCTTGTACGGGTTGGTCAGAGCGGCCAAACCATAGCCGATCGTGCCTGACTGCCCGACTCCCCCTGCAGCCGCGAGGGGGATCTCGGAAATTGTGTTCGCTCCTCCGTTTGCAATCCAAACCGTTCCGCCGCCATCGATCGCAAGAGCGATGGGGCTGTTGAGCCCCGCGCCGGTATACGTGATGGAAGCGGGCGAACTGCCGGGCAGCAGGAATCTGGTCAATGACGAGGCCGTCTGATTCGCAACGATCGCTTCCCCCTTCGCGTCCAGAGCAAGAGCAAACGGACCACCAAGCCCGTTGCCACTGTAAGGCGAGCCCGCCGTCTGCTGACCGGCGTTGCTGAGCTTGGACACCGTGTTGCCCGCACCGTCCGCCGTCCAGATATTCCCGGCTGCGTCGATCGCCAGCGCGACCGGACCATGCGCTCCCCCGGTGGAAAATCCGCTTGCCGGCGACATGGAGACGCCACTCGCACTCAGCTCGGAGACGGACGCGCTATTGTTGACCACCCACGCATGGCCTGCGGAGTCGAATGCGATCGGACCAGGTCCTTGAATACCGCCTCCGGTAAATGCATTGGCGGCCTGTGTGCCCGAACTCGTCAACTCAATCACGTTCGACAGATTGGTATCGGTCAGCCAGAGATTGTCAAACTGATCGATGGCCAGATTGCCAAGACTCGCCAAGGTCTGCGGAAAAGTTGCGGTAATGCCGCCGAGGGTTAGGGCGGTGATGGTACTGGAGCCGGCGGTAGCCGTCCCGGGCGTGCTGAGCACCCACACCGTTCCGGCAGAATCGATCGCCAGATCCGCAGGTGTGGCAAATGCCGGCGCTCGATAGTTGATCGCCATGGACCAGTCCGAAGGCGCCGTGGTCAGCGTTGGCTGATACGGTGGGTTGGCCGTAACGGCATTGAAGATCGCCGGAGCATTGTGGCCGGGATTGCGTGCAATGTTCATCAGCGCGGAGACCGTGTCCGTTGGCGGAGCTCCGCCTGGAGGCGTCGCTGCTGCAAAAAGCCGTTCGCAGGATGTGCCCAAAGAAAGGCTCCCATTTGAGTTCACGCAGGAAGACACCGCATCGGCCAGCGTGTTCATCTCCGCCACCGGCACTGTCGCAATCGCCGGAGCCGTGCCCGGGGCCGCCCCCGCGGATGAAATAAGACCGGCTATGGTCGTGAACGCATTGAGTATTCCTTGCTCGTTGCTCGGGGGCGCGCCCAAGGCGGACGGACTTGTCATAAACGGCTGGAGCGCATAGACGGCAGCCACCGTCGTCAGTTCATTGACACGGATGAAGCTGCCCGGACCCAGATTGCCGCAAAGGCCCAAGAAGCTCATTAGACTGAGCGCAGCATTGTTGCTTCCCGCGGGAAGGCCCGGATTTCCTCCGGTTACGACTAGATAGACCGGGGTAGTCGCGGATGGGCAGGTGTAATCGCCGGTAATGTTGAAGTTGCCGCCTGAATCCGTAATCACCGGCGTCTGAAAGAGCGGCGTGGCAGCGGACGCATAGCCCGTTGCCCCAGGAACATACATCTGCAGCTGCGAAAAACCGATCGGCTGTAATCCTCCATACACGGTCCCGCGAAACTTGCTCCCTGGAACGGAAGTGGCCGCAGAACTGCTTCCCCCTGTACTTCCGCAGCCAGCCATCGCAAGCAAGGTCACGCAAACACCGACAGTCACGAGGGTTCGATTGCTTCGCGTCACCCGCGTGAGCACGAGTCCGGACAACGAGTTTGTCTCGCAGGATTCGCGCCGCCTTCTTTGCTGGCTCAACCCGTTTCTCCCCCAAAGCTAAAATGAGACGACTTGCGGTGTTCGCTTTACGCTAACGAACCTGTGTCCCCTTCCCCATCCCACAAAAGGACCAGCATGCGCCGATTCGACGTCCTCATCCTTGGAGCAGGTGCTGCCGGACTCATGTGTGCCATCGAAGCTGGCCGGCGCGGCCGCAAAGTGCTCGTCGTGGATCACGCGGACCGCATTGGAAAGAAGATCCTGATCTCCGGCGGAGGCCGCTGCAACTTCACCAATCTTCATTGCACGGCAGAGAACTTCCTCTCCGAAAATCCGCACTTCGCCCGTTCGGCGCTCGCGCGTTTCACTCCTGCGGACATGATCGCGCTGGTCGAGCGTCACCAGATTCCCTACCATGAGAAGACACTCGGGCAATTCTTCTGCGACAGAACCGCTCGCGACATCACCGATCTGCTGGAACGTGAATGCGGCCAGGCCAAAGTTCAGATTGAGGTAGGAGTCTCAGCAGGGCCGGTCAGCCATGGGGAACATGGCTTCAGGCTTGAGACCACCCGCGGTTTGTTCACTGCAGAGTCACTCGTCGTAGCCACAGGTGGGCTGTCCATTCCAAAGATCGGCGCTACAGGCCTGGGCTACACGCTTGCGCGGCAGTTCGGGTTACGTCTTGTCGAATGCCGGCCAGGTCTGGTGCCGCTGACTTTCGATGCCGCGGACCGGGATCGTTGGTGTGATCTTTCCGGCAGTTCGGCAGAGGTGATTGCGAGCCTCGACACTTCTGCATGCAAGCCTGCTTCCCGCTCGCGTCGCCTTCCTGGCTTCCGGGAAAAGCTCCTCATCACACATCGCGGACTCAGCGGTCCGGCGGCCTTGCAGATCTCTTCTTTCTGGGAGCCCGGAACAGCTCTGGAGATCGATCTCGTCCCCGGCCGACAAGTTCTGGATGGCATGCTTCGGCCAAATGCCTCACGCGATATGCCAGCGGTCCTCACCGCGCTCCGGGCCGTGCTGCCTGCGCGTTGGGCAGAGCGTTGGCTGCACAAGAATCTGCCGGACCCAGTCCCAAGACAGCTCTCGAATGCCGCCATTCATTTGTTGGAGGCTCGCCTGCATGCGTGGCAAATGACTCCGGCCGGCACCGAAGGTTACATGAAGGCCGAAGTCACCGCCGGTGGTGTCGCTACCGGTGAACTGAATCCGGCAACGCTGGAAAGCCGCAAGATGCCGGGTCTCTTCTTCATCGGCGAAGTGGTCGACGTAACCGGGTGGCTGGGCGGCTACAATTTTCAATGGGCCTGGGCTTCCGGATTCTGCGCCGGTCAAGTTTGCTGAGAAGGTCCATGACTCAGGCCATTACTGAATGACTAAGGTGAGCGGTACAGTGCGGGTCAGCCCTGCGCTTGAAGCGGTGACCACCAGTGAATAGGATCCGCTTGGAGAGACGGCCGTCGATGTACCCGCGGTACCCGTTCCTGGTTCCAGACGTCCAGTCGCGCAACCACTTATACCGCCCAGAGCCAACGCAACCAGGAGAACCAGCAATCTCTGCGGCCATCGTTTGCGCCTGAAGAAAAAACCAGTCGGAAGCAGTACCGCAAGCCACGTCACCTGCTTCATCCATGGCATCGAGGGAGCCTCCAGCCGCACCGTCGACAAACCCGTTGCCACGGTTACAGTCATCGGTGTCGATCCGCCGAGAGTAACATTCGCCGGATTCACCGTGCACGTACTATGAGCCGGAACTCCGGTACACGTAAACGTCACAGTTCCAGTTACAGTTGCCGCCGAACTCAAGAGAAGAGAATATGTAGCCGCCTGCCCGCTTGTCACAGTGAGCGACGACGCGCCGTTCACCGCCACCGTAAAATCGGAGCCACTGCCTGTAAGTTGGATCGATTGCGGGGAGGAGCCCGCACTGTCCACGAACGTAAGACTTCCGGAACGAGGCCCACCCGCCGTGGGCGCGAATAGGATGCCGAGCGTACATACTCCCGCCGGCGCCAAGGTTAGCCCACAGGTGTTGGAACCGGTTGCGATCGAGTAATCTCCCGTGAGCGAGACATTGGATATCGCCAGCGCAGTTCCACCGTTGTTCGTCAGAGTCACGGTTTGCGGCGCGGAGGTCAGTCCCACCCCGATCGTCCCGAAAGCCAATCCATTGACCGGAGAAAGGGATACTCCTGGAGGCGCAATGCCGTACCCACTCAGCTGCACCGTCTGGCTGCGAAATTGATCAGAAACAGTCAAGATTCCGCTTTGCTGTCCCAGGCTCTTAGGCACAAAACTGACAGAGAAGATACAGGTGGAGTGTGAGTTGAGCGAGTTCCCGCATCCATTCACAACGGTGAAGTCGCCGCTCGTTACTTGCCCGGTAATCAGGGTCAAGGCGACATCGCCGGCGTTGATCAGCATAACCGCCTGGCTCACACTTGCGCTACTCAGTTGCTGAGAAGCGAAGCTCAGCGAAGTCGGGGATAGGGTGTCGGTCGCAGGATTGGTGGCAGTCCCGCTCAGACTCGCTGTCTGCGTACCCGCGTCGTCGACGACTGTGAGGGATCCGGAACGCGCGCCGGTTGCGCTCGGAGCGAAGACGATGGAAACCGTACATCCTGTCTGTGAACCCAGACTCGTGCCGCAGGTGTTCGCTGAGATTTTGAAATCGCCGGAGATGGTTGGCGTTTGAAGTCCCGCAGAAGCGCTTCCGGTGTTCGAGATCGTAATGTTCTGAACAGCGCTCCTCGCACCCACACTGGTTATAGGGAAAGTTGCCGTGGTTGGGGTAAGAACGATTGCCGCCGCCGGAGTGCCCGTCCCGGAAAGCGCCGCTGTAGCTTGCCCACCCGCAACATTGCCGTAGACCGTGAGAACGCCAGCGCGCGAGCCCGTGGAGCTAGGAGCGAACCGGACTTGTACAGAGCACGTTGACCCTTGTGGGATCGGGTTGCCGACGCAGGTGTCGATCTCGTTGAAGTCGTCGGTCGTCGTGATGCTGGAGATCGTGAGATTGGCACTGCCGCTATTCGTAACCGTTATAGTTGCATATGCACTTACCGTGCCGACTGCTTGCGCTGAAAAAGCGGCGCTTGTCGGGCTCAACGCAATGGCGGGCAGAACGGAGTTGGTGGCGGTGAGCAAAGGGATCTGCCAGATGCCGCGGCCGTACGTTGCGGCGCGAAGTTCCCCTGTCCGTCCGTCGCCGGTCGGCAGCAGCGCAGCCGCCTGCAAACTGACCACCGGAGCATTCGGCAACGAGCTTCCGAAGACACTCCAGCAATTGCCGCTGGTGCAGCTAGAAATATTTGTCGTTACATAGACCCCTGTATCCAGAGCGACGTAAACGGTGTTCGCGTCATTCGGATCAACAGCCAGGCTGTTTGCCGGTGCATTCGGCAGATTGGAGGTAACGTTGGTCCAATGCAAGCCTCCATCGATGGAGCGGTACACGTGAGGTGAATTTGCTCCCACTTGGCTGAACCCCAGAAGCGTGGCGTAAACAGTGTTCCCTGTAGCATCGTGCGTGTCCGCGACAATCGAAGAGATATCAAATCCTTGCGGGTTGAACAGACCCGAGTCGGCTGCATCGTTGGTGACTGTGCCCAGCGCGGCATCACGCCATGCCGTGGTACTGCTTGCCAAATTCGCCGCAGTGGTCACGAACAGGTGTCCTCCAAGGCCCTGACCTCCATCGAGCACCCCGGCCAAACCGGCATAGATCACCTCGGATCCTGCGCCTTGACCTATGGCCGAGAGGCTGGCGGGACCACCCGCTGCGAGCGAGCGCACCAGCGGAGCCGCCGTCGAACATGCATTGGCGGCTGGCGTGGCGAAGGGAGCACTGATTGCATTCGCGCTTGACCAGGCCGCCCCGCCGGTTGCCGCACCGCGCCAAACACGACAGGTTCCGGCGATCAGATTGGATGTCAGCAGCGGGTCAAGCAGCCAAGGTGCATCCGTCTCTGCTGAATCTCCACCAACCTGGGCCGCGCCAATCACCGTCGAGGCAAAGTCACTCGGACCACAGGCTGAGCCTGAACCGCAGCGCGCGATGCTCACCCCGGAGCCGGCGGAGAGATACCAAAGCTGCGGATTCGCTGGATCGATGGCGACCGTTCCCCCTTCGCCGGTTGCAAGCTGTGTCCAGGCGCTCGTGGCAGATCCAGTGCCGGCCGTTCCTAAAGCTCCGAGCCCAGTCAACAGCGTACCGGAGGCGGTAGGCGACTGCGCAAAAGACACCACCTCGGCAAGCGATCCGATGCCCGCGTTCAGATTCTGGAAATGATTCGCATCGTCGAGCGAACAGGCGCTTGCCTGCTCATTGACTCCGTCGGTGGAGCGATACAGACCGCCATCGTTGCCAACAAAGATCAGCGGCGCACCGAGTCCGGCAAGCGATGCAATCGCATGCTGCGCAGGTGCGACTCCAGCCGGGCTGACGCAGCCGTTTTGCGCGTTGGTGGTGTTCCGCAAAGTGCATCCGGCTGCAAGGCTGCATCGGTAGAGGTCGATCGTACCGGCATACAGCAGAGTGTCATTTCCGGACGGCGCCGCATTGAGCGCTAGATTGTAGTCGGCTTGCGAGATGACCTTGCTTCCGCTTCCAACCTCGAGCGGCGCCGCATTCAACGCCGTACCAAAGAACACCGTGGAACTACCGCAGGCCGTGCCGGAACGGGCGCACACATCCTGATAGAGGCCTTGATCGCGATTCGCCAAATCCACCGTGAGAGCGAACATATCGCCCGTCGTGGGCTGCACGGCAAGGACCCCTCGAAAGATTGGGCACACCGAGCTACCAGAAGACCCAAGGGGCGGGCATGCCGTTGTGGTCAGCCCGGCGCCAGGTTGGTGAAGCAGGCGCGTCCATGTCTGGCCGTCGGCAGACTCATAATAACCGTGTGCGCGCACAGCCGCGTAGAACCGCTGCCGAACCGGGTTCCAGACCACCGACGTCACTGCCTTGCCGCCGCCGTTTCCGCCGATGGGCAGAGGTGTCTGAACGATCTGGCTGCCATCCTGAATTGTCGCCATCTGCCAAGTCACGCCGCCATCGCTTGACCAGTACAGGCCCATCACGCTGTTTAGGGTATTCGCCGCGTGCACCACATCGCCCTCGGCGGACTCTGAAAATGCCGCGACCACCAAAGACGGGTTTGCGGAGGAAAAAGCAATGCCTGCCACGGCCAGACCGAGAAACGAGTGATTTCCTGCCACGCCGTCCAAAGCTTGCTGCGCCAAAGTCCAGGTCACTCCGCCGTCCATGGATCGCAGAATGCCCTCGCCATAATAGGAATCCGTCGCGTCGTTCGGATCGCCGGTCCCGGCCAGCAGCACGCCGTTGCTCATCGCCATCGCGCCGATGCTCAGCGATGGAAGCACCGCACCGCCCGGACTGAACGCCGGCAGCGTGTCGGTAAGCGGCAGGAAGGTCACTGCGTTTGCTGCGCCAGCGGCATTGGTGGACTTCCAGACGCCGCCGCCTGTAGTGCCCACATAGACCGTATTCCCCGTCGTATCTGCCGGATCGATCGCCAGAGCCGTAACCCGGCCAGTGATGTTTCCGTAGAGCGCGCTCAGCACCTGCCCCGGCCCTACCGGAGTCCAGCCAGTACTCAGCGTGGTACTATGCGCCTGGACCGATGCGGCTTGCACCATAGCCTGGTGCTCCTGCCGTGCGCTTGCTAACGCCTGTGCAGCCGGCACTGCACTCACCGCAGCCCTTCCCCTCAAAAACCGCTGGATTCCTGCCTTGCGCGAAGAAGCTCGGCCCAACGCAGAGGGTTCCCTGAGAGGCGCGGTCTGACCGGCCAAACCAATCGCCGGAAACGCCATGCAAAGAAACAGGGCCGCCGACAACCAAACGTTGAAACGGAAGCGAAGATGCAAAATGGAACTCGAATCTGCGGATCGCATTTGCTTTCTTACCGCCGAAGAGGTGCAGGCAATCATCGCCTGGGCACCTTATCGGCAGATTCGCGAATCTCTTCAGTTAAATTCCAATTTTTTTCTTCAGCAATGTACGATTTTTCCCGATTCAATCGACCGCGTCGCATTTCTTGAATCGATGATCAGTTGCGCCTCCGCAACAATCCTCCCAAAGTTGTACGTACTATGGTCCGTCAGGATGATCACGCAATCGAATCGCCCCACCTCCTCAAGCGGCGTCGACTCCATCTGCAGCGCATAGCGCCGCCCCGTGCCCACCCGCGGAAAATAGGGGTCGTTGTACGCCACCTCCGCCCCCGCCGCCAGCAGCAGCTGCATCACTGTCAGCGCCGGCGACTCGCGCAGATCATCCACATCCCGCTTATATGCCACCCCAAGCACCAGCACTTTAGCCCCCCCGAGCGCCTTGCCGGCCCGCACCAGCGCGCGCCTGGCCGTTTCGACCACATACGCCGGCATCGACTCATTCACCTCGCCCGCAAGCTCGATGAACTTCGTCTCAAATCCAAACTGCTTCGCCTTCCATGTCAGGTAGAACGGGTCGACCGGAATGCAATGCCCCCCCACCCCCGGCCCGGGATAAAACGCCTGAAACCCAAACGGCTTCGTCGCCGCCGCCGCGATCACCTCCCACAGGTCAATCCCCATGTGCAGGCAAAGCTGCTTCATCTCATTAATCAGCGCAATATTCACCGCGCGATAGATATTCTCGAGCAGCTTGGTCATCTCCGCCGCCGCCGTGGACGACATCTTCACCGTCCGCGCGAACACCACGCCATACAGCGCACACGCCGCCTCCGTCGCCCGCGCGTCCACGCCGCCTACCACCTTCGGCACGCTGCGCCGCGGAACCGTCACATTGCCCGGATCCTCCCGCTCCGGCGAGAACGCCACCAGCACGCCCGTCACCGAATCCGGAGCTCCCTCCCCACGCTGCACCCTGCGCCCATGACGCTCGATCGTCGCCGCCACGATCTCCTCCGTCGTTCCCGGGTACGTCGTGCTCTCCAGCACCACCAGCTGGCCCGCCCGCAGATGCGGCGCAATCGACTCCATCGTCGCTACCACTGCGCGCATATCCGGCGTGTGATCCGCGTAGAGCGGCGTCGGCACGCAGATCAGCACCGCGTCCACCCGTCCCACCTCCGCATACTCCGCCGTCGCCCGGAACCCGCGCCCTTGCGCCGCCGCGATATGCTCCGGCGTAATCCGGTGGATGTAGCTCTGCCCCGCATTCAGCGCCCGCACCTTCGCCTCATCGATGTCAAAGCCAGTCACCGCAAACCCGTCCTCGCTCAGCAGCAGCGTCAGCGGCAGCCCGACATACCCCAATCCCACGACGCCTACACGCAGCGTCCTCGCCTCCACCCGCGCCTTCCACTCCGCCACGGTTCGCACCGGCACGAACGCCGCGTCCCTCAAAGCTCCGCCCCACACGCCTGCTCCGCGCGAACCCACGCCACCGTGCGCCGCAGCCCTTCTGCAAAGCTCACCCGTGGCTCATACCCAAACGCCTCGACCGCAGCCGAAATATCCGCATGCGAGTCGCGTACATCCCCCTGCCGCGCTGCCTGGTACAGCGCAGGTTGATCGAAACCGGCCATCTCCGCCAGCAATCTACAGGTCTCGTTCAGCGTATGCCGCTCCCCACGCGCCACGTTGAACACCTGGCCCGCGACCGCGCTCGCCGGAGCCGCCAGCACCAGCAAATTCGCCTCCACCACATCCTCCACATACGTGAAGTCGCGCCCCTGCTCGCCATCCCCGAAGATGACCGGCCGCTCCCCACGCAGCATCTGCCCGGCCCACTTTGCAATCACCCCCGCATACGCCGACTCCGGATCCTGCCGCGGCCCAAACACGTTGAAGTAGCGCAGACACACCGTCTCCAGCCCATACACCTGCCAGTACGAGCGCATGTACAGCTCTCCTGCAACCTTCTGTACCGGATACGGCGCAATCGGCATCGGCGTCATCGTTTCCCGCCGCGGAAAGCCCGGCTGATTGCCATACGCCGATGACGACGCCGCGAAGATCACCCGTTTCACCCCCGCAGCTCGCGCACCTTCAAGCACGTTGAACGTGCCGTCCAGATTGGTCTCATGACTCGTGCGCGGATCCTCCACCGACCGGGGAACACTGGGCAGCGCTCCCTCATGGAGCACAAAGTCCACGCCCTCACACGCCGCCCGAACGGCCTCCGCATCCCGCAGGTCCGCCTCGACCACCTCAACTCCGTTCAATCCACGCAGGTTCTCTCGCCGCCCCGTAGAGAAGTTATCCAACCCGCGCACCGCCTCCCCGCGCGCCAGCAACGCCTGCGCGAGATGCGAGCCGATAAATCCTGCCACCCCGGTGATGAGATAAGTAGACAACGCGTACGCCGATCCCAGCTTACCAACTTACGCACGCGCTGCTAACTCCGACAAAGCCTTAGCTGAACCCAAGCACCCGATGCGGCTCATACGGCTCTTCCAGCCTCTTCACCTCGTCCTCCGTCAGCTTCAACTCCAACGCCGCCAGAGCGTCGTCCAGTTGGTACGCCTTGCTCGCCCCGATAATCGGCGCCGAAACCGCAGGCTTCGCCAGCATCCACGCCAGCGCTACCTGCGCGTTCTTCACTCCGCGCGCCTCCGCCACCTCGGTCACCCGGTCCACCACCTTGAAGTCCGACTCCGCATAGTACATCTTGTGCGCGAAATCGTCGGTCCGCGCCCGCGCCGTCTCGGCCTTCTGCTTGTCTTCGTTCTGCTTCCGGTTCCCCGCCAGAAACCCACGCGCCAGCGGACTCCACGGAATCAGCCCCACCCTCTGGTCCACGCACAGCGGAATCATCTCCCGCTCTTCCTCCCGATACACCAGGTTATAGTGGTTCTGCATCGTCACAAACCGCGCCAGCCCATGCTTCTGCTGATACTCCAGCATCTTCAGGAACTCCCACGCATACATCGTGGACGCGCCCAGATACAACACCTTGCCCGCCCGCACCACATCGTTCAGCGCCTCGAGCGTCTCCTCGATCGGCGTCTGCGGATCGGCCCGATGAATCTGGTACAAATCCACATACTCCGTCCCCAGCCGCTTCAGGCTCGCATCGATCGAAGCCAGGATGTGCTTGCGAGAAAGCCCCCGATCGTTCTTCCCGTCGCTCATCGGGTTGAAGACCTTGGTCGCGATCACCACCTCATCCCGCCTCATGCGGAACTCGCGCATCGCGCGCCCGGTCATCTCTTCGCTCGCGCCCAGCGAGTACACATCCGCCGTATCGAAGAAGTTGATGCCCGCCTCATATGCCTTGCGGATCAGCGGTTCCGACTCATCCCACTCGAGCACCCACTCCCGCCACTGCTTCGACCCATACGTCATCATCCCCAGCGCCAGCCGCGAAACCGTCATCCCCGTGCTGCCAAGCTTCCCATACTCCATGCGTCTCACCCTCCATCTAGCTCGCTTATGGATAAGAGTAGCTTCGGCGGCGATGCGTTACTTTCCCTCTTGAGTGTGTCCGCGCAGCCCTTTCCTGCATCCCATGTAGGGGAGAACGACATGCCTAACTTCCGCTTGCTCACCTTGGCAGCCCCGGCTCTGCTGCTGTGTACTTCCTTGGGTGCCGCTCAGTATGACCGCAATGACCATCAAAACTTCAACCGCGGTCTAAACCAGGGCGGACACGGCGGGTACTACCACCATCAGGACGACAATCGCTACGGCAACGGCGGCTACTACGGACAGGGCGGAAACGGCTACAACGGATACCGTGACGATCACCGGGGAGGCATCGGGCCCGGCAAAGGCGCGCTCATCGGCGGAGCAAGCGGAGCCGTGCTCGGAGCAGTCTTCGGCGGTGGCCTAAAAGGCTCCCTTATCGGCGGAGCCGCCGGTGCCGGAATCGGCGCAATCGCTGGCCAGGTCCACCAGAACCATCGCGACGACCGCTACTACGGGCGCTGAAGCGCTTGTCCTTCCCTCCAAATCAACGTTGCCCGAAAGGAACCCATGCACCCCGCACGTTCGTTCGCCGTCTTCGCTTTGCTGTCCCTCAGCTTGCTTTCTGTCTCCGCCGTTGCGTCAGCCCAGTCCAACATTGAACCATCGTCGGCCGGACAGCAAACTCCCACCCCGCCCACCTACAGCAAAGAACAGATCCTGACCGCGACGGTGCACCAGGCATGGGAACTCAGCGGCAAAAATGAAGCAAATTTCTTCGAGATCGTAGAACAGCTCGCGTCCATCTCCGCGGCCAACCGTGGAATCACCCTGCCCGACAGCGAAGCCGCCGGACGCAAGATCGGCGACTACATCAAGCGGAGCGCCAAGGCCGACACCGATCAACTCCTGTATGCCGTCGTCGACAAAGCCGTCCGCATGACCTCGACGAAACCCGTTCACGTAGCTGGGCAGACTCGTCAGTAGCAGGACGCGTCAGTCGTTCCGCAGCGCCTGCACCCGCGCAACGAACCTCCTCAACTTGAACTTCTTCCCGTACTTACACCCATATGCCTGTTCGAGGTTGCTGACTTGCGAGAACGGCGTTTATAGGGACCTGACGGTGTCCATCTCCACGTCTGCGCCAGCCTTCTTGCCGTTTGTCGCGCCCTAATCTAGCATCAACGCACCTTCGAATGAAGAAAAGCACACAACTCACCCTGCTGATGAAGTTCGCACACTCCTCAAAAGCATGCGTCCGGAAGTGACACAGAAAACTTCCTGCCGACCGACTCGTGAGGGCATATTCAAAGCGGTCCTCAAAGCATCGTTCGCACGCATTCACGAGTATGCAGAGTTCGTCCACGCAGATACATCTGACGTCGGCCCAGCTAGCTTCTTCGGCTCAGCTCCGCTGCGCCAATGTTGCGAAGACCTGATTACCTTAAAATACCTCGCGTTGCTTAAGCGCAAGGACCGGGACAAGGTGATCCAGGCGCTGATGGTTATCAGTACCAGCAAGGCTTCTGAAAAACAGGGGGAGTTCTTCAAGCGCAACCATCCCTACCAACCGGTTTTGACCAAGACTTTCGAGCCTGCAGCTATCCAGAAGGCGAAAGATGTCTTGAATGAGGTGGGCACAAGGACTGGTCTCTGGAGAACTCTGAACAAGCCACCGCCCATTGAACAGATGGCGATCAAGGTGGGTCTCTCCGAACTCTACGAATACCTCTATGCGGCCACGTCCGAGATCGTTCACTTCAACGTGCGCATCGCCCTACGCAGCGGTTGGGGAAGCGGAGATAAGGAATTTACCTTCTCTCCGTCAAATTTCGCCGGCTTCTACGGACAGTTCAGCCGTGTCTACGCCTCTCTTATCTGGTTTACTTTTTGCCGAGTCTTTCGTTCGGGCTTACAGTTATCGCCCGAATTTATGCAAGCGGTTGATGCCGTGGAGTTGGCGGTTGAGAGCGTCACCCGATGGCCGGAGCTGGTGACTTTCGAAGAACAGAATGACAGCATCATCCTGAGAGCCCTCTTGGCGGTAAAGCAAGACGAGCGCGTGGAGAAGCTGAAGCAAAAACACCTGAAGCGCAAGGCACGCTTTCCAGATGGAAAAGCTTAGTTAGTACCGTGATGTCGGTATATGGCAAGTTATCGTAGCTGGTGAGAAGCGCGTTCCCATTACTTACTGCGGCGCAAGCGCATAAAAGGCGGTCAAAGCATGAGGCGCGAGTTCGCGACGGCAATGCTGGATCGGTTGTTTGCTCGCATCGTTCTTATTTGCTCCACGTAAACGTCCTCCACTTGGCGCAGGATTCTTGTAGGCGTCTCGGACGTAAACTCGCTGAAGTCGTGGATCATGTGCATTTGGTCGTGGTATCCGAAGCGGTGTGCAACGTCGGCCCAGGAGTTTGTCTCGGATCGCGCTTTGTGGTCGAGGGCCGCTTCAAAGCGACTTATCCGTGCGAAAAGTTTCGGTCGCATGCCCACCTGATTTAAGAATCTTCGTTCAAACTGGCGCATACCCAGGTTTGCGGTCCCGGCGAGAGTGCGCATGTCGACCTGTCCTCCGCTGAGCATTATTTGTTGCGCCGCAGCCGATATGCCGTCGAAACGTTTCGCCCGCTGGGCCTGGCGCAGCAACAACGCATCGACAAAACTCACGCGCTCTTCGAAGGAGCTTGCTTCACCCGAGCGCTGACGCGCTTGCGTGGCAAAGCTCCCCAGCACAGAATGAGCGTCATAGTCCTGATCCGTCAGGCTGTGCATAGGGATGGAGAATAGTCGGTGCAAGCCATCCGGCTGAAATATGATGACAAACGACTCCAGCGACCCCTGCAGTCGCATTTCGACGCGCCTCCAGGTCTGCGGACCCACGACCACGCTGGCGGCAGACTTCACAGGACCTGGCTGATTGGAGTAGCAGACATCTACCTGATCCCCAAAATCAAATTCGATCATCGAGGTTGCGCGCGCAGGCACAGGATGGGCTATGACTACGCCGCCGCCGATCTGGGCACGGCGGTGAATGTAGAAACGAACGAATGATGCGAGGCCGGGAGCAGGTGCACAGAAGCGGATGTCGACCATGTAGCGCCTCTCCCGCTGCAGCCCTTCAAGCGCTGCAGCATGGTTCTATTGCCAACAATGGTAGACGATCGATTGAGAGGTCATCGAGAGGAATGGTGTGACCGCTGCTCGGTGAGTGCTGCTTTACGACGAGAAGCTTGAAGCTACAAGTGGTGGGCCGACTACCTTCAAGCCGTGTTTCACGTAGACGGCGGCTAATTTCTTAGGATCGGGCTCACCTTGGACGCTGACGACCGGAGCATAGTCTGCGAAAAAGCCCTCCATGTCGCCGGCCGGATCGTACACAAGCAACATGTGGGCCGGCTCTACGCCCAGGGTCACATAGGCGTGGGCAACATTGGCAGGAGCCATAAAGGTGTCGCCGGTTTTTAGAATCAGCCGATCGGAGCCACACTGCACCCCGATGCTGCCCCTAAGCATGAAAAACATCTCGTTCTGGCCAGGATGGATATGCAGCTCCGGGCCTCGGTCGGGGGGCGTATGCACTTCGATGGCTACGTACGTCTTGCCGACATCGGCTGCCGATACCTTTGTTGAGAACGCTTTGTCGCCGTGGATTTGCCATTGTCCGCCTGGGCGTCCCTCACCAGCGCGCACAAGGAATGGTCCTGCCGCTACGGTCGCGCTTGTTTGCGCTTCTGCGAGTGGAAATGTCGTGGCCGCCGCGACCGCAACGCTCGATGTAAGTAGTCTTCTTCTGTTCATCGCTTTCATGATCAACCCTCACTTCTACATGAGGCTAGCCGCCGTCCAGGTGCCGGGATAGTAGAAAAGCGACATCTCGGACAGTCGGTTTTTACCCGCCTTTGCCTGGCGTGCACCACACGGCTTCTAAGTAAGGGGTAACTCTAAATTGCAGGATTGGTACCGAGATGTCGCATTGTCGGAAGTAACCCGCTCTCCCGAAATGCAGGACGCTATCGCTGCCCGACAGGAGTTACCCTTTCCGCAGCGCCCGCATCTGCGCGATATACGTCTTCGAATCGAACTTCTTCCCCGTACTCACCCCGGACATATACCGGATCTTGCCAAACACCGGTCGCTCGCCCCACGCCCGGTCGAACTTCCCCACCATCGACCAGGCCAGCCCCGAGTACCCATTTGGATCCCGCCCGTCCAGAAAATATTTGTCGTTCAGATACACCCCATACTTCATCGCCGTCGCCACATCCGGAGTCCACTCCAGGATTTTCTTCCCCCAGTACATCCGCATGTAGTTGTGCATCCAGCCGTTCTCCACCATCTGGATCTGCGCCGCGTTCCAAAGCTCGTCATACGTCTCCGCGCGCTCCAGCTGCTCCAGGCTATACATCGGGTTCCGCACATCGTGCGCATGCGCCGCAATCGTCTTCTTCGCCCAATCCTCCGCGCACTCAGCCGAGTCGTACTGCGGGTTGTACTTCACAAAATTGATCGACAACTCCCGCCACGCAATCAGCTCGTTGAAGTAGCTCTCCTTCGCCTGCTTCAGCTCGGGCTTCCCCTCCGCCGCCTTCGCCACCGCCAGCGCAATCGTCTGCGAACCCACATGCCCATAGTGCAAATACGGCGACATCGCCGAGGTTCCATCCACCTCCGGGTGGTTCCGCCTCTCCGTATACTCGCCCAGCATCGAGCGGGTAAATCGCTCCAGCCGCGCCAGCCCCGCGTGCGTCCCTCCGTGCCAAGCCGCCACCGGCTTCACGCTCCGGTCCAGGTCCGTCCACCCCTCCGTCATGTCCGCCCGCACATCGTCGGCATGAAACTTCGCCGGCCGCTTCCATGCACGTTCGGCATGAGGATTGTCATAGGGCACCAGATACTCCGGCAGCAGCCGGTACAGCCGCGGACGAATCGTATACGCCCCGTACTGCGCCTTCTCCATCAGCTTCGACGGCACAATCACATCCGCGTCCACCGTCCAGAACGGAATCCCGATGCGCTCCGCCAGCTGCTTCCGCCAAAGCTCCGGCTGCCGCATCGGGTTCTCGTCCCCGATCACCATCGCCGCCTGCACATCCGCCAGCAGGCGCTCATGTGATTCATTCGGCGCGCGGCGCATCACGAAGCTGATATTCCGCTTCGCTAAATCTACTTCTATGTCTGGCAAACCCTGGTTGAGAAACACATAATGCCGCAGATTGGCATGCGGGAAGTTCGAGATGCCCGCAAAGTACACCACCAGCGGCAGCCCGAGCTCATTGGCAATCGCGACCGCCAGGTTCACGGCATGGTTGTCCACCCCGCGCTCCGCCCGCTGCATCCAGTACACCACGCACTTGCCCCGTGGGTCGGGAGCGCCGTCACGACGCACAGTGACGCGGGCGTTGTCGGCAAAACGGCTTACATCGGGGAGGGCGCTTCCACGCGGTGGCATACCTTCGCAGTCTAGAGCATTTCCACTCGGTCATCCGCGGCCCAAACGCACCCGATGCAGCCGGAACAAAATACAGGCGTATCTCTATTACTCTCCTGCATGCCGGCAGTCTTACAGCAAAAGCTGTCAAGTGCCTGAAGAAGCTAAACCAAACATATATATAGAGTTAGAGTTGGCATACTCGCTCGCGCAAAAAGCTATACTGGAAGTAGAGTCATTTCTCCGAAGCACAGAGCGCGGCGGCAATCCTGCTCCCCTTGCAGCTCTTTCAGGCTCGGAAACGATTCCTCTCGTCTGCTTTGGACTTACATCCTTCGCAGGTTACGTCGGTCCGGACTTACCACCTTGAAGTCCAGACCTTACTGCTTTGCTTTGAATACTTTGAGACTTTTTGAGGGGGGGATGTGGGTGTCGCCAAGGCAACAAAACTCATCCGTCCGGCGGCTACCAGAGTCCCCAGGCACGGCTCATATAATCCGAAAGCGTCATGGTAATCAGAACGATGAACGTGAAGAAGCCTGCGGCTACCGTAATTTTGATCAGCCGCGACTGATACTTCACGTGCATAAAGAACAAAATGACGACAGTCGCTTTGAAGCAGGCAATTCCCAGCGCCACAATCGGGTTGAATACCCCGAGCTCTACCTTCGCGGCCAGAACGGTCAGAATGGTGCCGACGAGCAGAGTCGCATAGACGTACGTGTATTGCAACGGCGTAACAATATGATTCTCCGCATGCTCGGGATTGGTAACATTCAATGCATCGTTCTTATCGGACACCGTGGACTCCTCTGATTGGCTGAAAGCGAGTTAGTGAGCTAGGGGGTGACGGTTGATCAGGTAAAGCAACGGAAACAAGAAGAGCCACACAATATCAACGAAATGCCAGTACAACCCAAAGTTCTCAATCGGCGCCACATAGCCCGCCGAGAACTCGCCTCGCTGCGCCCGCCACATCAGCCAGAACAGGATCACAATGCCGATGATCATGTGAACGGCATGCATGCCGGTCATCGCAAAGTAGAGAAAGAAGAACACCTGCGTCTTCTGGGCCATATCCGGAGCGAGCGGCTTCTCTGCCAGGCCGTACGCCGCGGGATTGATGAACTCCTTTACGTTGAAGTCGGCGCCCGGAACGTGGTGCTTCTCCCACTTCTCATGGTATTCATCGGCCTTCACACCCAGGAAGGCTAGGCCGAAGACCGTCGTCAGGATCAAAGAGCCGACCAGCATCCGGCGATTGCGCACCTCGGCAAAATAAACCCCGAGCGCCATGAAGAAGCCGGACGTAATCAGAATAAGCGTGTTCAAGGTCCCCAGCGTCACACTGAGCTGGTTCGAGGCGGGAACAAAGGCATCGTAGTACCAGTTACGGTAAAGAAGGTAGGCGAAGAACATGCCGCCGAAGAACATGATCTCGGTCAGGAGAAACAGCCACATGCCGAAGCTGCCCGCCTCGCGTTGCTGCTCCTCCGTCTCGAAGTGATGGCGATGCTGCGGAATGGCTATGTGATCATAGACATCGTGCGCGGTATCCACAGGGCCATGCTCAGGTACGGCGATCGTGTTAGCCAACGGTCGTCACCTCGTTCGCAGTTTTATTCGCAAGCCACTCGTAGTCGTAGGCCTCATGGTCTACGATCGGAACCTCGGTAAAGTTCTCCGTCAGCGGCGGAGACTGGAGCTGCCACTCGAGACCCGTTGCCTGCCATGGATTGCTGCCCGCAATCGCGCCGTACTTCAGCGACCAGCCCAGGTAAAGCAGAGGCAGCATATACCCTACGCCCAGGATCGTTGCTCCCGCAGTAGAGAGCACGTTCAACACCTGGAACTCGGGCGGGTAGGCATGATACCGGCGCGGCATCCCGAGATAGCCCAGGATGAACTGCGGAAGGAAGGTCAGGTTGAAACCGATGAAGGTCACCACGGCGGCCAGTTTCGAGATCGCCTCCGGGTACATCCGGCCAGTCATCTTCGGCCACCAGAAATGGATACCGGCGAGAAAGGCCATCAGCATGCCGCCCACCATCACAAAGTGAAAGTGAGCCACGATGAAGTAGGTCTCCGTAAGATGAATGTCCATCCCGAGCGAACCGAGAAAGATGCCGGTAAGCCCACCGATGGTGAACAGGCCGATAAACCCGAATGCATAGAGCATCGGCGTTTCAAAGGTAATCGAGCCCTTTTGCAGCGTGAACGCCCAGTTGAAAATCTTGATCGCCGAGGGCACCGCTACCAGCATGGTCAAGAGCGAGAACACCAGTGCCGAGTAGTTTGAAACGCCCATGATAAACATGTGGTGCGCCCAGACGAAGAACCCGAAGACCGCAATCGCCACGGAAGAGAAGGCAACGGCCGTATAGCCAAAGACTCGCTTGCGGCTGAAGGTCGAGATCACCTCCGAGATGACGCCGAATCCAGGCAAAATCATGATGTAAACGGCAGGATGAGAGTAGAACCAGAACAGGTGCTGGAAGAGCAGCGGGTCGCCACCCTTGCTCGGATCGAAGACCCCGATACCGACCAGACGCTCCAGCCCGACTAGGACCAGCGCAATCGCCAGTACAGGCGTGCCAAGCACCATGAGCACAGAAGCCGCATAGTTGGACCAGACAAACAGCGGCAGGCGGAACCACGTCATCCCGGGCGCGCGCATACGGTGGATCGTCACGATGAAGTTCAAGCCGGTAAAGATCGAGCTGAAACCCGCGATAAAGATAGCCGTCGCGGCCGTGACCACATGCGTGTTGAGGTAATGCGTCGAGAGCGGAGTCGTAAACGTCCAGCCGGTATCGACGCCACCCAGCACCAGAGCAGCCAGAGTGAGTATGCCGCCGGTCAGGTACAGGTACCAGCTCAATAGATTGATCTTCGGGAACGCCAGATCCTTCGCACCGATCATGATCGGAATCAGGAAGTTCCCCAGAGTCGCCGGCACGGAAGGCACCAGGAAGAGGAAGATCATGATGATGCCGTGCATCGTAAAGAACTTGTTGTACGTGTCGGAGGCGACCAGGTCCGGCTGCGGCGTCAGCAGCTCCAGACGGATCATGCCCGCGAACGCTCCACCGATGAAAAAGAAGAACGTAATCGAGATGAGATAAAGCATGGCGATGCGCTTATGGTCGCCCGTAAGCAGCCAGCTCAAAAGACCATGCTCATTGTTGAGGTAGTTCCGTCGCGGCAAAGTTGCCGTCCGCTGATCCGGCAGATTGACGATCGTTGCGTTGGCTGCGCTCATTTACTTCCCCATCCCCGGCGCGACCGGCGCCGTCAGGTTCGACTGTTGTGTGCCTAAGGTTTGCTGAACACGATAGTTGCTGCTCAAATTCTTAATGTACTCGACCAGATCGATCAGACCGTCTTCGCTGATCTGGCCCTGGTAAGTCGGCATGATGGGCGCGTATCCCGCGGTCACGTGCTGCGATGGATTCAAGATGGAATCGCGCAGGTAGGCGTCGTTGACCAGAACCTGCGAACCGTTGGCCAGGTTCAGCTTCGACCCGTAAACACCAGCAAGATTCGGCCCGCGCGCCTCGGCATTTCCGTTATGACACTGGTTGCAGGCCATGCTGGCAAACAGCCGCTCGCCATTCTGCGCCAGCGACTGACCGCTGGTGGACTGCTGCGTCCAGCGCTGATAGTCCTCGGGAGTCAAGGCGGTCACTTCGCCGATCATGCCGGAGTGTTTCGTCCCGCAGTATTGCGTACAGAAAATGTGATAGGTGCCGGGCGCGGTTGCCTGAAACCAAACCGTGGAATAGCGGCCGGGAATCACCTCGCGCTTTACCCGGAAGTCCGGAATCGAGAAGCTATGAAAGACGTCTTGGGAGATCATGGTCAGCTGCACCGGACGCCCAACCGGAATGTGCAGCGCATTGATCTCATGCTGCCCGCCCGGGTGCTCCGCCTTCCACATCCACTGCTTGCCGACGACATAGATGTTCATCGAGTTCGTCGGAGGATTGTAAATGCGGAAGTAGAGCAGCGCTCCCCAGACGAACGTCACCAGGAAGATCGCCAAAGGAATGATGGTCCACGTCGCCTCAAGCAGCGTCGAACCTTCCACCTGGGTGGCCACCGGACTGCGCGACTTGCGATAGCGGATCGAGAACCCGAACACCAGCGCACCCACCAACAGAAGGCCGGTAAGCGTCATGCCCACCAGGAAAAAATACAAAGCGTCGGCCCAAGGCGCCATGGTGGACGCCTCGCGCGGAAACAGCGCTGAGGCCGTCAGCCACTTCGTCAGAAACTGCCATAAAACTGGACTGATGAACCTACCCATCTCTACCCTTTATCCCTCTCGCCCGTCAGGTCGTGTTCGCGACCCAGCTTGATGTCCCGGCGAAACATCAAAAACATAAAACCACCCAGACCTGCCATGGTGACCATCCCGCCCATCTGTACCACCCGGGCCACAATCAGCGAATGCTTGTTCGTCTGCGGATCGTAATGATAGCAATAGGTCAAAATGTTCGCGACAGGCGAACCAATCTTGTTGCCGGAAGCTTCAATCAGCCCCAGCAAGACATCCTTCGGCGAGTACTCGACGCCCATGTAGTACTGTGCGATCTGCCCCGAGGTCGTCACGACCTCAAGTGAACTGGCATGCGCAAACTGCGACAAGGTTCCGTCCGGGCCGGCCACCTTCACATACCCAAAACCAACCGCTCCCGTTACCGCGTCAATGGCCGGCTTCTTGCCCGTAAGAAAGTGCCAGCCGGCCGCAGTCTCGGGACGGCCGTACCGCTTCACGTAATAGGCCTTCTTCTTGGCCGCAAGCTCCGGCGTATCCGCAGGATCGATGCTGACTACCAGAACGTTGAAATCCTTGCCGGGATTTAGCTTGACCATCTCAAGCGAACTGGTAATCCCGTCCAGCTCCTCAGAGCACAACATCGTGCAGTTGAAGTACACCAGCGACAACAGCGCGGGCTTCTTGCCAAAATAATCGCCCAGCTTGACCGTTGCGCCCGTCTCGTCGACGAACTCGGCATTCATCGGAAGCTGCTGGTTCAGATGCTGGGTGACCGCCACTCCCTTAAGAACCGTGGGCAGCTCGTCGCCGCGGTTGTCTCCCTGCTGCTTCTCTCCATAACTGGTGACCTGCGCCCGCAGGCAGGGAGTCGCGATCCAGCCAGCCAGCAACGTCCATCCAAGCACGGCGGCACGCACGGCCCATAGGCTGTTTCCGGATCGGATTGTCTGCTGCCTGTTCATCTCGCTGATTCCTCTAAGACCATGCTAAAGCCTTGCGGCCTTTCCAGGTTAGGGATGCTTCACCGGCTTCAACTCTGCATGCTCGGATGTCGCTTTCCCGAAAGCCATCTTCTGCTCGCGTGCCTCAATGGTGTCGAGCTCATAGCCGGTGCGGGCGAAACCGCTGGTCAGTGGAGCCGTCACGACCGGTCGCGTATCCTCGGCAAGCATCTGATCCTGCTGCGTGGAGGCCGCCACCGGCAGCCCACGCTCCGCAATCAGCTGCATAGCGCGATCGATAGGAATGCGCACGCCCGGCTGTCCCGGAGTGCGGCTGTAGTGATCGAGCAGCAGGTCTTCCCGGGCATGGAGATCGGCCGTGTCCTGGTTGCCGTCATCGGTCTGCAGCCGCGGCCCCGGAAACGATGTCGTCATTGTCTGCAGCTCCTGCTGAACGATCGCCGCATTGCTCTTCAAGTCTTCCCGCTTACCCCGAACATCCGTGCTCCCGGCTTTTACATTTCCGGCGCCGGCAAACATCTGCTGGCCCTTGTGCCAGCGGTCGGGAGGCCCATCCTGCTTCTGGATCGCTTCGTTGATCACCCGACCCATAAAAAAGCAGAAGAAGAAAAAGACGATCACAAAGGAAAACAGGCCGCCGATGAAGACCAGAATCCCACCCGCGTTGACGTCGGTCGTCTCATACCCCGCCTCGACGCTGCCCGGTCCCGACTTCGGATAATCGATGATGTCGCCATGCGGCGCTTCGTAGTCCCCTGCGTTCATCTTCGGTGAATTAGTGGCCATGCTCGGGCTCCAAAATCTCCTCCAGGTGAGGATCGTTGAGACTGACCAGAGGCCGCGCCATCAACTGGGTGAAGTAATACGCCGTCCATAGGGAAAGCACGGCGAGCGGTACGGTGATGTAGGCAAAGATGCCCCAGTTTTCGCCTGCGAGATTGCTGGCGGCATCCTTGAAGTTAGGCTCGATCAGCCAGAACAAGTCCAGGCAGCGGGCAAAAATCATGAAGATCGCCAAGGCCGAGAGCCGCCGCTTGTCGCGCTTCAGATCGCGCGAGAGCAGCAGGCAAAAGGGAATCAGCCAGTGGCAGACGAAGTCGGCCACGCAGACATACCACCATCCGCCGCGGGTACGCGCCAGGTACCAGGGAATCTCGTCGGGCACGTTGCCGGACCAGATAATCAGGAACTCCGCGAAGGAGAGATAGATATTCAACATGACAAAGGCAAAGGCAAACTTGCCCAGATCGTGCTGCTCGGTCGTCCGCAGCAGAGTCCGCATCGGCTCGACGTTTGAAAGCTTGACGACGGTGAGGATGCCCAGCGCCAGCACGGCAAACCCCTGCCCGACCAGAAACTGCAAGCCCCAGATTGAGCTGTACCAGGTCACATCAAGCGACATGATCCAAAGCAGCGCGCCATCGGTGAGCAAAATAACGTAGAGCAGAATGCTCGGCCCGGACAGATTTTCAAAGCGGATGCGCCAGCGATCGTAGCTGGCCGGGGTGCCCCGGGCCGGATCATTGTCGCGCTCGAGCGACCACTTGTTGAGCAGGTACGAGAGGAAGATCAGGACCCCGAAGATGATGGCCGTCTGCAGGATGGCGCTCGCCGGATTGAACATCGTGTGCTTCAGGTTGGCCGTAAGCTGCTGCTCCTTGGTCATCACCCCTTCCGCAAACGCGGCTGCCGTCGCCTTTGCGTTTGGGTAGGCCCACCACTGGTATAACCGCCCGGCAAAGAGGCCGACCGGAACGACCATCAACGCCACCAGCGGCAGTGTGCGCGACATGGCCTCGAGCGGCCGGCGCAACAGCATGCCCCACTTGCCGCCGGAGACATACTGCAGCATCAGCATCACCAGGCCGCCGCCGGCAAAGGTGAAGCAGGCCATAAATCCAAGCAGATAGGCGCGCAGCATATGCGTCTTGCCGCCCGGAGGGATCAAGAACACGAGCGAGAGCAGGGTCGACACCGCAAACACAATCAGCGCACGCAGGCGCCACGCCGTCAAGGTCGGCACGGAGCGCAGATCCGCCGGCAAGGTACGCGGTCCGTCGTGATAGTGAGCTTCGGGTTGTACCAGTGCGGAAGACATTCGTGTCAAACCTTCATTTCAAAGTTGAGCGCTGCCGTTCGTTGCGTTCGTTTCCGTAACTACTTGCCCGGTTCATGCGGTTCCGGCGGGTACCCGGTGCTCGTCTGGACTCCAGTAGGGCCGGCATCCCGGCGGTTCGGGTCGTTGATGTGAGCGGCCACTTTGCCTATGTCTGCCGGCGGGATGACGTAGAGATCTCCCGAAGGCGTCCCAGTCACCGCGGTCGAGGGCACCACCCACTCAGAGACGAAGCCCGGATAAAATCCTTCGCTTGTGGCAATATCCGTCAGCGGCTGCGCATGCTGCCCGGACGGAATGTCCGACTCCTGTGCGTTTTGGCTCAGCTGCAGCGCCTTGATGTAAGCCACCACGGACCAGCGCTCCTCGGGCGTCAGCTGCGCCGAATAATCCGGCATGGCGCCATAGCCGTTCGCAATCACAGTATAAAAGTGCCCCAGGGGAGCCGCGTTCAGCCGCGCCGTATGGAAGTTTCCGGCCTTGGCATAGCCGCGCTGCACAATCATGCCTACACCGTTACCCACCCGCGAGTGGCAGGGCGTACAGAAAACGTTGTACTCCTCCTGACCGCGCGCCAGGACATCCATGGTCACGGGAAAGGGCATCGTCGTCCCCTCAACGCCGTTGACCAAGCCGGTGTAGAAGTAGTTGTCCTCATGCAGCTGCCCGCGGGCCACCGTATTCTCCACCTGCGGACGAACCGACCGGCCGTCCGCGTAGAAGGTCGACCCGCGCTGCGGATAGAACTTCGGCTGGTTATGCATGTCCTGGCGGCAGCCGGAGAGCAAAGCAGCTCCGGTCAGCAGCGCGATCGGAAGCGCCCGCCGGTGTGTTTCAAGAGCTCTGACTTTCATCTTTGCTGCTGGTGTCATTAGTTGTCTACCTCTACGACCGAGACCGCGGGAAACTGCTCGAGAAACTTCCGGGTCTCGCCTAGCGTGAACTTCGGATCGTACGCCTCTAGGCACAAAAAGAACTTGTCGGTGGTCGCGCCATTGCGGAAGTTCGGCGCATTGAAGACCGGGTGATAGGTCTGCGGCAAGCCATTGAGCGCGATCATGCCGAACGCGGCGGAGAGCCCGGCAAAGAGGATCGTCCACTCGTACGCCGGAATGATGAAGGCAGGCCAGCTCCAGTAAGGACGCCCTGCGATATTGAGCGGATAGCCCCACACGTTGATCCAGCTCTCCATCAGAAACGCCGTGACAACCCCCATGATGCCGCCCAGCAAGCACATCAGCGGAACCCGGGTCTTGTGGAAGTGCAGCGCATCCGCAGCCTCTTCGACCGGGTACGGCGTATAGCACTCCATGCGCCGATAGCCGGCCTTGTGTGCGGCCTGCGTCGCCTCGACGAGCTCGCCAGGCGTATTGAACTCAGCCATCAGGCCGTAAATACCTTCGCGGGGAACGGCCATTAGACCACCTCGTTGATCGTAGTTTCGGCGACTTCTCCATGGCGCCGAATCTTGGTCTGCGGAAGCATGGTCCGGATCTCAGACATCGGAATCATGGGCAGGAAGCGCACGAAGAGGAAGAAGAGCATGGTAAATAGCCCCATCGTGCCCACGTAGATCATGTAGTCCCACTTGGTCGCGCGATAGGTCCCCCAGCTCGAGGGCAGATAATCGCGGTAGAGCGAGGTGACGACGATGACGAAACGCTCAAACCACATGCCGGTATTCACGATCAGCGACAGAATGAAGAGGAAGACGACGTTGACCCGCAGCTTACGGCTCCAAAGGGTAGTCAGCGGGATCGCGATGTTGGTCAGGATCAGGATCCAGTACGCCCAGCCCATAGGACCGAACATGCGGTTCCACATCATGAAGAACTCCCAGTGGCTGGCCGAAAACCAGCTCATAAAGACCTCCATGCCGTAGCCGTAGCCGACGATCGATCCCGTGGCCAGCATCACCTTCGCCATATTGTCGAGGTGCCGCAGCGTGACCAGATCCTCCATGTGATAGAACTTGCGGATCGGAATCGCCAGAGTCAGCACCATCGCGAAGCCGGAGTACACCGCTCCCGAAACGAAGTATGGCGGGAAGATCGTCGTGTGCCAGCCGGCCAGGGCGGCCACCGCGAAGTCAAAGCTGATGACCGTATGAACCGAAAGCACTAGCGGCGTCGAAAGCCCGGCCAAAAGCAGCGAGGCTGACTCATACCGGATCCAGTGGCGGGTGGACCCGCGCCAACCGAGCGAGAGGAGGCCGTAGAAATACTTCGCCAGCGGCATCGTCGCGCGATCGCGCAGCGTGCCGAAGTCCGGAATCATGCCGATATACCAAAACACGATCGAGATGGTCGCGTAGGTCGACACCGCGAACACGTCCCAAGCCAGCGGACTGCGAAACTGCGGCCAGAGATTCATCGAGTTTGGGTACGGAAGCAGCCAGTACGCAAGCCACGGCCGGCCGACATGGATCAGAGGAAACGTTCCCGCGCACACCACGGCAAAGATCGTCATCGCCTCCGCGAAGCGATTGATGGAGTTGCGCCAGGTCTGCTTGAAGAGCAGCAAAATCGCTGAGATCAGCGTGCCGGCGTGACCGATGCCAATCCACCAGACAAAGTTGATGATGGCAAATCCCCATGCGCCGGGAATCGTGACGCCCCAGATGCCGACACCCTTGAGGAAGAGCCAGGTGATGCCGACGACCACGCCGGTCGCCACACCCGCGCCGATCGTCAGCCCGGCAAACCAGCCCAGCGGGGTATTGGACGTCAGCACCACGCCGGCTATCTTCTGCGTCACCGACTTGAAGCTGTGACCGGGCGCGATGACCGCGTACTCCCCGGTGACGGGGTCGATCATCGGGTCGACGGAAAGATCGTGAACAGGGCCTTTGGTAGCCATTATGCCAGCTCCGGATTCGGGTTAGTAACGCCTGCCGTGTAGGTCGTGCGGGGCTTGTAATTGAGGTCGGCGAGAACAGGATAGTCGCGTTCGGCTGCCTTGCGCCGGGCTACCTTGCTCGTCCGGTCGTTCTTGTTGCCGAAGATGATCGCATCGGTTGGACAGGCCTGCTGACAGGCCGTAATGATCTCGCCGTCGCGCACCAAGCGGTTTTCCTTATCCGCTTCAAGCTTGGCATACTCGATGCGCTGCACGCAGTAGGTGCACTTCTCCATGACTCCGCGAGAGCGCACGGTCACGTCCGGATTGCGCATGAACTTCAGGCTTTCCGTATCGTAATCCGAGTAAAGCAGGAAGTTGAACCGGCGCACCTTGTACGCGCAGTTGTTCGAGCAGTAGCGGGTACCCACGCAGCGGTTGTAGACCATTGTGTTCAGGCCTTCCGGCGTATGCACCGTCGCACCCACCGGGCAGACCAGCTCGCAACCGGCGTTCTCGCAGTGCTGGCAGGCCATCGGCTGGAAGTGCGCCTTGGGCGCGGACAGATCGCCCTCGAAGTAAGTGTCAATGCGAATCCACTGCATGTTGCGGCCGACCTTGACCTGCTCGCGGCCCACCACAGCGATATTGTTCTCCGCGTAGCAGCTGACGATACAGGCATTGCAGCCGATGCAGCTGTTCAGATCGATCGACATCGCCCACGCGTTCTGCAGCAGCTGCGAGGACTCATCGATGTGGTTATAGGCGAACTTGTCGCCGGAGAGGCTGTCGTCGTGCTTCGGATCCTCGCCTTGGGGGCCGTACCCGACTTTGTTGACCAGGGTGCCGCTCGCGCCCTCATGGGCAAAGTTCGGCGTGGCCTTGGCCTCTGACACCGTGGCATACCGGATGATCGAGCGCTCCTCCGCCTCATGGCCCGGCAGCGAGTACGTGCCCTGCTTGTCCGACAGCGGATGCTCGAGATCGTGCTGCGCGTATGCGCCGCGATGCTCGATCGAGTGCACCTTCGTGACGCACAGGTCGTAGCTGCCCTTGCCGCGCGTCACCTTCAGACCCGAAGCCGCGTTCGGCGCGTCGCTCGCCCGGAGCAGGTAGGCGTTGAAGCCCACCCCCGAGCCGACCCGGCCGGCATCGCTGCGGCCTCCGCCAAAGTACACGGTAACGACATCGTCGGCATGGCCCGGCACGCCGAGCACCGGCGCGATCACCCGGCGGCCGTTCAGCTCCAGCTCGATCGCCTCGTTCTCGGCAATCTTCAGCTTTTCGAGCGTCACCAGACTCATCAGCGCAGCGTTGTCCCAGCTCATGCTGGTCACCTGCTTGGGCAGCTCCTGCAGCCAGCCGACGTTGGCATACCGCCCGTCGTAGAGCGATGGATCATGCTTGAAGACGACCTCCAACTCGCCCGAGCCAGTCGCGGAGCCAGCCGGCACGCCGGCGCCCCCATTCGGGCTGCCGGACTTCGGCGTAAAGGCGGTTCCCTCAACCCAGCCGTCATGCAGCACCTTGCGCCACGCGGCGTCCGCATCGCCCTTCAGCAAAGGACGCGTGTTCGCAAGCACGGCGTCGTATGCCGAGACTTGCGGGTTGTCGAGCAGACCCTGCAGAATGTCATGCGCGCTGTGGCCGTTATAGAGCGGCTCGATCATCGGCTGCACAATCGAAAGCGTTCCATCATAGGCGCGCGCATCCGACCACGACTCGAGATAATGCATCTTGTTGATATGCCATGTCGCGCGCGTGCCGGTTTCATCGATCAGGTTCGCTAGGTGCGCGGTATACGGCACGCGATCCATGAGGCTCGCGAACTGCAGGTCGGCCGGCGCTGTGTAGACGGGGTTGCCGCCCAGCATCACCAGCCACTGCACCTTGCCGGCCTGGATATCCGCGGCAAGCGACCGCAGATCGGCCAGCTGCTCACTTGGCATCGGAGCGACTGTTTCGGTATAGACCACCGTCTTGCCGACCGCGCCCAGGCTTGCGTTCAAGAGGTACGCCGCCATATGCACTTCAGGCGAAGCACCCTCGCCCGGAATGACCACGCAGCGGCCGTTCGAAGCTTTGAGATCGGCGGCCAGCGCGGACACAAACTTCGCAGCGTCCGGATTCGAGAAGCTTCCACCCATGCCGCCGCCAGCCAATGCCTGGGCAAAGCCGGGAATCTCGCTCGGCTTCAGCGCCAGCCGATGCTCCGCCTTGAAGCCGGTCACGGTCGGCATGCTCTCCACCACATACAGCCGGTTCATCGGCTTGCCGGGGTCTTCCGCATCGAAGCTGTGGCGCTCCGCATAGGCCGCCGCCAGCGGCAGAAAGCCCGGGTGCGCAATTCCGCCCAGGAAATCGGCGTCGAGCGATACGATCACGTCCGCGTCCTGAAGCCGGTACTGCGCGTCGGTATAGCTGCCGAACGCCGCCTTCGACGCCGCGCGCGACGAGTCCTGGTTGACCCCATCCCACTGCAGAAACCTGGCATTCGGATAAGCCTTCTGCACGTCCTGCCACTGCGCCGCCAAGGTCGGCGAAATCACGGTTTCAGAGAGGAAATAGATTCCCTGGCCGCCCTGGGTCTCCTTCACGGCCTGAAGAAACGCAGTTTGGAAGTTGCCGAACGACGAGGTCTGGCCGCGATAGATCGTGTCATGCGAACGGTCCGGATCATAGAGATCGAGCAGCGTTCCTTGCGTCATCGCGTCCGACTTGCCCTTGGACATCGGATGATCCGGATTGCCCTCAAGCTTGATCGGCCGGAACGCGTCCGACTTGACCAGAATCGGGATTGCACCGGTCGGAAACGGATGCGCCGTCGCGAAGTATTTGGCCTGGCCCAGCACCAGGTCTTCCGGCTGACGAATGTACGGATAGATCGGCTCGTCCGGCTGCTTGGTACAGCCGGCCAGCCCGGCGAGGGCAAACGACGCACCCATCACCTTGAGGAAGCCGCGCCGCGAAACCGGGTCCACCCACTCGCCCTGCATGGCCTGATGCGGGAACTCCTCCGCCATCATGCGGTTGAACTCCGGGGTCGCCGCCAGCTCGTCCAAATTCTTCCAGAAGCGCCGGCCCGTCTGCCCGGCAAGCTTGGCCCGGACGGCATCGAGCGTCATCTTCGGCTGCGGCGCCGGCCCAATGGTCGTGACTACCTGGACAGCTTGGGGCTGCATTGCTTCGGGTTGCGGCAAATTCGTCATGGTCTCCATCGAAACGTTGTTCATCGGTGGCATACCTCGCAGCTGGACAGCTGATGGGCGCTACGGATGTGATATTGCGCGGTCAGGTACTTGCCCAGATCCACCTGGCTGGTGAACTTGTGGAAGCTCACCGGCAGAGGCATGCTTGCCGGAGGAACATCGCTGTAGGTCTGGCTATCGCCCTGCGTGGGCCGCGGATTGGACATGGTCCCGGACTGCGACTCCGCGTTGCCGCCCAGGCGCTGACCCATCATCCGCACCTGCGCAATCTCAGGGTTGTCATTGCTCGGGTCCTTGGTCGTGCAACTCACCGCCTGTGCCGTCGGAACACGCTCGCCATGCGGCCCATAGCTGTTGGCGCCGCCGTTCTTCGTGGTCTCCGAGCACCAGACGGGCTTGTCGGTCGAAGGTCCGGACCACGCCATGTTGTAAATCTCAGTAGTCGGCCGCAGATTCACGGCAGGGTTGCGGTGGCAGTTCAGGCACCACTCCATCTGCAGCGAGTTTTGCTGGTACATCAGCGGCATCTCGTCCACGCGCCCATGACAGCTGGCGCAGCCGATGCCCTTGTTCACGTGAATGTAGTGATTGAAGTACACGTAGTCCGGCAGATCGTGCACGCGGATCCAGCGGATGGACTCGCCGGTGGCCCAGCTGTCGCGTACCGGCTGCAACAGCTCGGCGTTGGTCCAGATCTGCGCATGGCAGTTGATGCAGGTCTTGGTCGGCGGAATGCCGGCATAGGCGGCCTTCTCAACCTGGGTGTGACAGTACTGGCATTGCAAGCCAAGACCTTCGACGTGATGCTTGTGACTGAAGGGAACCGGCTGGTCCGGCCGCTGGCCCTGCCGAGTCACCCACGGCGAACGCTGCAGCGAGTTCAACCCAACCCCGACCGCGATGACGATTACGCCGGTGAGCACAAGACTCGCGCGGGCCAGGGCGTTCGAATTGCGATCAAAAACTTGCGCCATGTGTGCTTCCTGCTTCCTCTGGTTCAGATTCCCGGCTCACCCAAACAAATCCGAGAACAATCGGGTCTTACTTTAGGAACTTCCCTGGGTGTCGGGAACCAATCCTTGCACAGCTTCGAGTACATGCGTGCTCTTTGAACTCTCAATATAACAGTCGAAAATGGACAGCGGTGCCGAGCTCCAGCGCCGGTTCTTCATTTTTCGTGCGGAACATTCGATTATCGAAACAGGTCAAAAGCGGATGCACCGGAAACGGTGCTTAAAGGAACGGATTGCGTGCATCCTCCTTGTAAATAGAACCACTTAGGTCCTAGTTCATTGGCTCAAAAAACTCAGCGTCCCCTTCTACCCGGCGAGCCATAGGCATGTTTCTTCCACGTGTGCTCCGCGCCGACGCTTGCTCCCCTAAAGGCTAAACCCGGCCGCAAACTGCCCGCCCAGAGTGGTTCTCTGCGTGGCTGAGATACGCTGTCAGCCATGCCTCGAGCTCTCCAACGTCCGCGCCCCCCAGCCTACGATTCGGCCGCAGCTCTGCGGGAGCTCTCACAAGCCGATCCGAAACTGGGCCGGTTGATCGAGCGCGCTGGGCCCTTCACGCTGAAACTGGCCAGCTCCCAGTCCCCGTTTGAGGCTTTGCTGGAATCGATCGTCTACCAGCAGCTGCACGGCAAAGCCGCGGCGGCGATCCACGCCAAGCTCCTTCGCAGCTTCGCTGAGCCCGGTCCGGCGGGCGATCTGGCGCATCCCGCATCGCACCCCACCGCGCAACACCTGCTCGACGCGCCGAACGAGCAGCTTCGCCAGGCCGGTCTCTCGCACAATAAGGCGCTCGCCGTCCGCGACCTCGCCGCCAGAACTCTCGACGGCACTGTGCCCACGCTGCCGCGCATCCGCCGCATGGCCGACGCCGAGATCATCGAGCACCTGACGCAGGTGCGCGGCATCGGCCGCTGGACGGTGGAGATGTTTCTGATCTTCCGTCTCGGCCGCCCGGACATCCTGCCCACCAGCGATTACGGCGTCCGCAAGGGCTTCGCGCTCACCTTCGGCAAGCTCAAACCCGCGGACAAGGTCAGCCCGGCCGGCCTGCCCAAGCCGGAGGCGATGGAGAAGCGCGCGCGCAAGTGGCATCCCTGGTGCTCGGTGGCCAGCTGGTATCTATGGCGAGCCTGCGATCTCGCCAATGCGGAAAAACCAAGCAAGTCCTGAAACGCCCCCTGAACCCACAGGTTCCATGAGCCCGGCATTGTTCTCACATTGAGACAACTTCGACGGTGACCTTACATAGAACGTGTGATGTGAGAAATGCTATATGTTTGATACGAAAATACTTGTGAAACTTAGTGTTGTCTCTTTGAAGAGGTGGTATCGTACTTAATACGATGCATATAACTGGTCCTCGTGCATCGTATTTAGGTTTTGGATCAGACTGATTTAGAAGACAATCTTGTCTTCAATGTACATCTATCGTTTTACCGGATAAGTTTAGAGCTCGTGATCGACCTGGAAGCGCCGGATGTGAACGAAACGAGATGAAAGAGGGTCTGCTTAGAACTAAGCAGACCCTTCTAGAAGGAAGGCTTTATGACTCAGACGATCGCAAAAAAAGTAGAGAAGCTTACGGAAACCACCAAGAAGTACATGCCCCGGGTAAAGACGAAAGACAATGCGCCTTTCGCCTCTTCAGCGGCCAAGTACTATCCCGCGCTCAAGAAGCTTGCTGAAAAGTAAGGAAACTTTTCGGCTTTCCGCTGCGCTGATCGAGAGAGCGCATGATGTTGGCATAGATTATGTGTGGCCTGGTGTAGAACCTGTGCAAAGGGCAACATGTTTGAACGTAAACCTTTTGTTATCTGCAGAGTTTCAGCCCTACCAGGAATGCTTTGGCCGCGAATTATATCCCTCGCTTGCGGCCAAAGCAGCCTACCTCTTCTACCATCTCGCGACCGGTCACGTATTTAGCAACGGCAATAAGAGAACTGCGGCGCTCTGCCTTGATACCTTCCTTTTGGCCAACGCGCGATATTTGACGCTCTCCAATGAAGAGGTACATGATCTTGCGCAACGAGTAGCTTCTGCCAGCGAACGAAGCGAGCGATTCACCGACGTTCTGTCACAAATAACAGACCTAATTGAGATGAACAACATACCTTTAAGCGCATTCCGGAAATCAGATCCTTCGACCTACAGGCGATTACATGAAAGCAAACGCATAATTAGAGGCTCGCAGATGAATACGCCCGGATATCAGTTGGCACAGCAATCATAGAATTTGGGCTAAACATTGATGGTGAACAATAGCAGACTCTATGGGCGAGCGTCAGCTAAGGCCAGGCCGTTGTGGCCCAACACTCCGCAGCACCCAGGCCGTCCATTCCTCGTCGCTGATCTCTCCCGCATCCGCGCGTAGAACCATGGCAGTCTCTTCCACTTCAGAGCAGGTCAGGCAGTGACCGTTGAGTTCGAGAAAAATGGTAAGCGCCGCGAACGCAATCCGTTTGTTCCCATCCACAAACGGATGGTTTCGCAGCAGCGACCAGGTTATCGCGGCTCCCAGCTCCGCGATCGAGAGCGCCTCGCCATACGCTTCCAGATTGCGCGGACGGCCCACGGAGGACTCTAGGGCATTCTCATCCCGGACGCCCGGCAGGCCACCATACCGTTCAATCAGGCGCCCATGCACGTTGCGCAGCACATCCGCGCGAACGAACTGGATGCTCACTTCGCCAGTTCGCGATAGGTCTTGCGATGCAGCGTCTCCGTACGCAAAAAGGCTTCGACCTGACGGGTAAACTCCTCGTCAAGCGGCTTGATCCGGTAGGTGCCATCAACCTTCGCAATATCCAGCAAGGAACCCTCCTTGAGCGCAAGCTCGTCCATCAAATGCTTGGGGAGAAGCACTCCAAACCCGTTTCCTACTTTGCGAACTTTGGTTTGCATACCCTAATTATAACTAAGTTATAACGTAGCTGCCACACTTTCTTACAACAGTGTCGTACCGGCTTCACGGAAATCATGTCCGCACTCACGGAAGCCATCGCCTTCCGGTAGCATAAGCACATTCTCATGTCGAAGATGCAAGCTGGCTCTCTATCCTCCCCGTCCTCCCCCAAGCCGGACTCCGCGCCCCTGCGCTTTGTTTGTGTGCACGGCCACTTTTACCAGCCGCCGCGTGAAAACCCCTGGCTGGAGGTGGTCGAAGTGCAGGAATCGGCCGCGCCCTACCATGACTGGAACGACCGCATCACGGCCGAGTGCTATGCCCCCAACGGCGCGTCGCGCATCCAGAACAAGCGCAACGAAATCGTCCGCATCGTCAACAATTACGCCCGGATGAGCTTCAACTTCGGGCCGACGCTGCTGAGCTGGCTGCACGATAAGACGCCCCGCGCCTACCAGATGATCCTCGACGCCGACCGGACCAGCACACAGCGTTACTCCGGCCACGGGTCGGCCTTGGCGCAGGTGTACAACCACATCATCATGCCCCTCGCCAGCCCGCGCGACGCGATCACGCAGATTCGCTGGGGCATCGCCGATTTTGAGTTCCGCTTCGGTCGCAAGCCGGAAGGCATGTGGCTGGCCGAAACCGCCGTCAACCGCCACGTGCTGAACCTGATGGCGCGGGAGGGCATTCGGTTCACCATCCTGGCGCCCAACCAGTGCGCCCGCGTGCGGCGGCTCGCGCCTTCGACCGCTGAGACGCAGCCCGAACTCCCGTGGTCGCCGACACCGGACGCCTCCGTCGACCCGAGCCAGCCCTACCTGGTCCAGCTCGACGAGGGCCGCTCGATCGCCATCTTCTTCTACGACGGTCCGCCTTCGCGCGCCATCGCCTTTGAAGGGCTGCTCGACTCCGGAGAAAAGTTTGCCGGGCGCCTGCTGGGCGGCTTCCGCACGACCCCTTCCGCGCCGGGCGACCTGCCCGCGCAGCTCTCGCACGTGGCCACCGACGGCGAATCCTATGGCCATCATCATAAGCACGGCGAGATGGCGCTCTCCTTCGCCATGCACTACATCGAAGAGCAAGGACTGGCCGAGTTGACCAACTACGGCGAGTTCCTCGAGCGGTTTCCGCCCGCCTGGGAGGCGGAGGTGGCGGAGAATACCTCCTGGTCGTGCGCGCACGGAGTGGAGCGCTGGCGCTCCGACTGCGGCTGCAACGGCGGCAAGCCGGGCTGGAACCAGCGCTGGCGCAAGCCTCTGCGCGACGCGCTCGACCTGCTGCGCGACCGCACCGCGCCGCTGGCGGAAAAGCTGACCCACGGCCTGCTCAAGGACCTGTGGGCCGCGCGCGACGCCTACATTCACGTGGTGCTCGACCGTTCTCCAGCTTGCATCACCCGGTTTCTTGCCGAGCAGCAGGCACGTCCGCTTTCCCCGGAAGAGCGCATCACGGTGCTCGAGCTGATGGAGATGGAGCGGCACGCGCAGCTGATGTACACCTCCTGCGGCTGGTTCTTCGACGAGATCTCCGGCATCGAGACCGTGCAGATCATCGCGTATGCGGGCCGCGTCATTCAGCTGGCTGCCAAGCTGTTCGGCACGGAGGGCGCCTCGCTTGAGGCGGATTTTCTGGCAATCCTGGCCGAGGCTAAGCCGAATGTTCCCGATCTAAAGGATGGGTCGGAGGTGTACAAGCAGTACGTGACCGGCCTGAGGATCGGCCTGGAGCAGGTGGGCGCGCACTATGCCATCTCCTCCGTCTTCCGCAATTACCCGGAGGATGGCGAGCTGTTCTGCTTCGATGTGCACCGCGATGGCCATGAGGTCTTCACCTCCGGCCGCGGACGGGTCGCGTTGGGCCGCGCGCGTCTCCGCTCGCGGATTACCGAGGAGCAGGAGGAGATCTGCTACGCGGTGCTGCATCTGGGCGACCAGAACCTTTCCGCCGCCGTGCGCCGCTATACCGAGGCGGACGAGCCCGCCTTTGTGGCCTTCTCGGCCGAGGTGCGCGCGGCCATCCGCAAAGCCAATCTGCCGGAGGTGATCCGGTTGATCGATCGCTTCTTCGCAAAAAGCGAGCCGGCGGAGCCGGTTGCCCCGGCACACATCGCGCTCGATCCGGCGCAGGAGGCGGGCGCACCGGTGCAGACGTCCGCAGGCAGCCCCGAGCCGACCTCGTACTCCTTGACCAGCCTGTTTGCCGACGAGCAGCATCGCATTCTGCGCACGATCCTGAACCAGACGGTGGGCGAGATGGAAGACTCGCTGCGCAAGATTTACGAGGACCACGCGTCGCTGCTGCACTTCCTGACCGAATCCGGCGTCAATCCGCCGCCGGCCCTGGCGCTGGCGGCCAGCTTCGCGACCAATGCCAGTCTCCGCCGCGAGATCGAGGCCGAGCCGTTCGACGCGGAGGCCGTCGCCGACCTCCTGCATCGCGGGGCCAACGACCGGGTCACCCTGGACGCGCCGATCCTATCCTTCGCCGCCGGGCAGCGCATGAAGCGCGCCATGGTCAAGCTCGAGGCGGAGATGGCCGCGTCCAACGCGCACGCAGCGCAGGCCGCGCTGCAGGAAGCGCTGGCGATCGCGGACATCATCCGTTTCATGCCCTTCGAGGTGGTGTTGTGGCAGGCGCAGAACATCTGGAACGACCTGCTGCGCCGCATCGACAACGACTATCTCTCGCGGCACTGGAAGGACGACTTCAAGCGGCTCGGCCAGGCGATGAATATTGCGGTCGACGAGCTGGTGGTCGAAGAGGGCGTGACCACGTTCTGACGTCACGCTCGCGGGTTCTTCGCAGGAACTATCAATCTTGTGCACCGCACACACTCCAATCGGCTTCTAAGAGCTATGCGCATAACAAGACTTTCCGAACATTCGTTTCAGCTCACTCGCCTCAAACTCGTCAACTGCTACCTGGTGCGCGAGAGCGATGGATGGACGTTGATCGATTCGATGATCGGGGGATCGGAGAACGGCATTCTGAAGGCTGTCCAGGACCTGGGCGGCGAGTTGCGGCGCATCGTTCTGACCCACGCCCATGTGGATCACGTGGGATCGGTCGACGCGCTCCTCAAGCAGCAGCCGGCGGTGGATCTGGCCGCGAGCGAACGCAGCCTGCCGCTGCTGCGGACGCCGCCGGACAAGCGTCTGCAGCCGGGCGAGCCGCAAGGGAAGGTAAAGGGCGGAGTTCCGGGCATCCACGCCATGCCTGGACGAATCTTGAAAGACGGTGAACTCTTCGGATCGCTGCGGGTGATTGCGACCCCTGGGCACATTCCCGGACATCTTGCCTTTCTCGACGAACGCGATGGAACCCTCTATGCGGGTGATGCCCTGGTGGGGGTAGGCAGGCTGGCCATCTCCGGCTACGGCCCGTGGTATTTTCCGTTGCCGAACCTGGCGACCTGGAACAAGGCCCTGGCGCGGGAGAGCGCGGAACGGCTGCTGATGTATCCCGTGGAGCGATTTGCCTGCGGGCATGGGGTCGTGCGTGGCGGGGGGCTGCCTTTATTGCGGAAGGTGCTGGCGCGGGCTCGATGAACGCCTGACCGGCAGGCGTCAGCTGCGCCAGTGCAGGGTCACCGGCCCGCTGAGCGGATGGGCCTCGCTACGTGTCAGGCGGGCCTGCTTCAGGGCGAAATACCACTTGGCAGGCTTGTCAGCATCGTCGATCAGCATAAGAGCGGGATGAGAACGCAGTCCCTGTGCCTGCTCGATCATCGTCTCCTGGTCCTGCCGGACGAAGCGCGCCCCGAAGAAACGCGCAAGCGAGGTGACGCCCGGAACCCAGTAGAAGACATTCCAGGCGGCGGCCACATCGATGCGGCAGGTGGATGGCGTGACCGGCGTAATGGTGGTGAGCGACGAGAACCACTTGTCGCCGCAGCGGATCGTCTCGAAGCGGCGGTTGGGCAGTACGAAGTCGATCGTCGTGGTGACGGGTTCGCCGTAGACGCCGAGGAGCTTGTACGGGGCGGAGTTGCCGGAGGGCGCGTGGGCGCTCATGCGAAAGCCCTGCGGGATCGGCTCGAAGTGCTTCTGTTTCTCATGGATGGAGGCCTTGCTGCGCCACCACCAGGCCTGGTGGACGAAGGGTCCGTGGGCGGGGTCCATCAGGCCGATGATGCCGTGGTCGACATTGCAGGGAAGGCCGGCGGTCAGGTGCGCGGAACGGAACTTCGTGGAGAACTTGGGGACCTCGGGAACCGGCGGCAGGTCGGCGGTGACGCGGCCCGTGCCGGCCTCGGGAAGATAGACCCAGGCATAGCCGTCGCGCTCCTGGCAGGGATAGCTGGTGGCGTAGATTTTTTCGGGCTGCAGGATGTCGAGGCCGGTGAGTGAGGGAATCTCGCGGCACTGGCCGGTCGATGGCTCGAATCGCCACCCGTGATACTTGCACTGTACGGTCTCGCCGTCAAACCAGCCGGCGGAGAGCGGGATACCGCGGTGCGGACAGAGATCGCGCAGGGCGAAGAGCGTGCCGTCGAGCTTGCGGCCAAGCAGAATCGGGATGCCGAGCAACAGCACGGTGGACCTCTTGCCCGGCCTCAGCCGGGCGGCGCGCGCGGCGGGGTACCAGTCCCCGAAGAGGAGCTCGGTGGCGGGGCCGGGGGTAGTGAGGGTGCTCACCTCTCCATGATACCGATCGAACCGCGGAGGAGTGTGGCGGGACGTCGGGTAGTCTGAAGGGCGTGGAAGCTGCCTCAAAACTGGCTGGTCGTTCGGCGAAGACCAATCGGGTCGCGCTGGTTCTGCTGTGGATCGTGTTCTACGGCTCGTGGACGTTGTTTCGGCCGCCGCTGCTGGACGATGCGGACTCTGTGCATGCGGAGGTGGCGCGCGAGATGCTGCTGCGGCACGACTGGGTGACGCTCTATGCGAACGGCATCCGGTATCTCGAAAAAGCTCCGCTCTATTACTGGATGATGGCGGCGTCGATGGAGGCGTTCGGCGTGTCGACGGCGGCGACGCGGGTGCCGCTGGCCGGAAGCGTGCTGGGGCTGGCGCTGCTGCTGGAGGCCTTCGCCCGGCGGGCGTTCAGGGCGGCGCGGGCGGGGCTATATGCGGGGTTGATCGCGCTTTCGAGCTTCGGCATGTTCATCTTTTCGCGGATCAATCTGCCGGATGTGCTGGTGTGCGCGCTGCTGACGTGGGCCATCTTCTGCTACTGGCTGACCGGGCAGGAGGACGGGCCGCCAACCCGGCGGGCCTGCTGGGGATTCGCGGCGGCCTGCGCACTGAATGTGCTGAGCAAGGGGTTGATCGGCCTCGTGTTTCCGGTCGGGGTCGTAGGGGTGCACCTGCTTCTGACCCGTGGCTGGCGTGCGGCCTGGGCGCGGGTGCGGAGCTTGCATCCGGTTTCTTCTGCCGCGGTGTTTCTGGCGCTTGCCGTGCCCTGGCATGTGCTGATCGCGCTCGCCAATCCGGGCCATGGCGATCCCGGGCATCTGGCGCGAATCAATGGCCACTGGGCTGTCCCCTCTCCAACCGACGGCAATGTCCATGGCTGGGCGTGGTTCTACTTTGTCAACGAGCAGGTGTACCGGTACCTGAACATCCGTGTGCCGCATGACTATGACACCTCGCCGCTGCTGCTGTTTTATGGGCTGATCGTGGTGTGGCTGATGCCCTGGTCGGCGATGCTGCCGTGGGTGTTCGGGCAGGTGCGGGAGCGGACCAACCTGCTGCTGGCACTCTGGGCGGGGCTGCCGCTGCTGTTCTTCTCGCTTTCGACGCGGCAGGAGTACTACGTGCTGCCGTCACTGCCGCCGATGATGCTGCTGGCGGCAAAGCTGCTTGAGCAAGCAAACGGGGTGGGACGCGCGGAAGTCGCGTTGCGCCGGGCCGGATGGGTGCTGCTGACGGCGGGAGCCATTGCGGCGGGCGTGTGTCTCTGGCTCATCGCGCATACGCGAACGCCGGCTCCGGGAACGGACCTGGCAACGCTGCTGCAACGAAATCCGGGTGACTACGCGCTCTCGTTCGGGCATTTTCTGGACCTGAACGGCCCGGCTCTCGGCCTGTTTCGTGGGCCGCTGGCGCTTACGGCGGCAGCGCTGCTGGCCGGCGGAGCGGGGCATTGGGTGCTGCGGCGCCGCGGACGTCCGCATGCGGCGACGCTGGTACTGGCGGGGTCGGCCTTTGCGTTCCTCGGTGCGGCGCACTGGGGACTGGCGACCTTCGCGCCGGTGCTCAGCTCGTATGCACTGGCTGAGGCGATCGCTCCGCAGGTGCGGCCCGAAGACCTGGTAGCCATCCACGGCGAATACGAAGCGGGAAGCACGCTCGGCTTTTACCTGCGACGCAACAACCTGCGCATCGTGGAAGGCCGAAGCTCGAATCTCTGGTACGGAAGCTTTTTCCCGGACGCACCGAAGATCTTCGAGACGCGGGAATCGCTGGCGGCGAAGTGGGCGGGAGCGCAGCGAATCTTTCTTTGGCAGGATCCCGGCGATCGAGAGCGGCCGGCATTGCGGCTGCCCGGGCCGGTGTATGTGGTGGCTCGCGGGGGCGGCAAGGAGATTCTGTCGAACCGTGTGCGGTAGGCATTCGTCCAGCAGTGGAGCGGGTAGACTGATGCGGGATGGAAGGAGGTTGGTATGCCGTGTGATCCGAAGGAGTTACGGCACGTTTCTCTGTTTTCGCTGCTGGACGAAGAGGAGCTGGCGGTGCTGGCGTCGCAGGTCGAATTGCGGACGTTTGCCGCGCGGCAGCGGATTTACAAGATCGGAGACATGGATGGGCGGGCGTATTTGCTGCTGAAGGGCGCGGTTTCGGTATCGACGATCGACGAGGACCAGCAGGAGGTGCTGGTGGACGTGCCGCAGCATGGGGAGTTGTTTGGGCTGGCCTCGATGCTCGAAGGGACGGCGCACCTGACGACGGCGACAGCGACAGAAGCGTCGCAGTGCCTGGAGGTGGACCGCAACGACATCTCAGTGCTAATCCAGCAAAAGCCGCTGGCAGGGCTGGACATGCTGACGGTGGTGGCGCGCCAGATTCACTCGTCGCAGGGGCTCATCCGGGCGCGCGCGACGCGCAATCCGAATGTGCTGATCGAAGAAAAGGAGACGTTCGGCGAGCGGGTGGCGGATATGGTGGCGAGCTTCGGCGGATCGTGGACGTTCATCATTCTGTTCGCCATTGTGCTCACGATCTATACGGTGGTCAATATTCTGCTGCGCGGCAGGGCCTGGGACCCGTACCCGTTCATCCTGCTGAACCTGTTCCTGTCCATGCTGGCGGCAATCCAGGCCCCGGTGATCATGATGAGCCAGAACCGGCAGGATAAGAAGGACCGGCTGCGGTCGGAGCTGGACTTTGAGGTGAACGTGCGGGCGGAGAGCGAGATCCAGACGCTGAGCCGGCGCATGCATGAGCTGGTCGAGCGGCTGGACGAGAAGAGTTGAGGCGAGCCGGGAGCAAGCGGGTCAGCGGGATCGCTCTTCTCCCGGCGGCCCGGCAACGTGGAGGGAGATCGTCTGGATCTCGTTGCCGCGCATAGTGGCGACAAGGATACAAGGCTGTTTCAGGCCGTCGGACGCAGCAATCTGCCAGGGCATGAAGTGCAGGTCGTTGCGCAGGGTGTACGTCTTGTTTTGCATGGACACTCCGATTCACTGAAATGGAATGCTTTCCAGCAAGATGCCCTACCCCAGGCCGTGTCGCAATGGCACGTTTGAGTCACAGGTCAAATAGCGGAGGAAAAACGGGATCAATTCGCTGCCAGGTGGATCTTCCGGCCGAAGGGACACATGCTGAGCAAGGGGCAGGCCGCGCAGCGCGGGTCGGCGAACACGCAGAGGGTCTGCGCGTGCAGCTTGACGAGCGAGTGATGCTCATCGAGCATGGCCGCGGTCCAGGTATCGGGGATCAGGCGCATCAGGCGCAGCTCGGTAGTGCCGGCGTCGGCTCGCGGCGTCAGGGCGAGCCGCTGCACGACGCGGAGGTGGTTGGCGTCCACGCACAGCGCACGGCGGCGCAGGGTGGAGAAGTTGACGACGGCCGCGGAGATCTGCGCACCCACGCCCTCGAAGCTTTCCAGCCACTCGCGGATCTTCTCGGTACGGTACTTTTCGAGGAAGTCCAGGGTGAGCGTTCCGTATCGCTCGGAGATGCCGATCAGAATGGCCTTCAGGCGCGGCGCCTTGACCTCCGCGAAGGTGACCGGCTGGAGGGAGCTTTCGATCTCGGGAAGCGGCGCGTCGCGCAGGGCGTCCCACGTGACGGTGCCGGCGCGGTAGCGAGTCTCAAGGGTGCGCATGGCGGCATCGGACTGCTCGGTCCGGGTGCGCGAGGCGAGCAGCGAATAAATCAGCTGGGAGAGTGGATCGCGCGGCACACGAGGCAGCGGTGGACCGTAGTGCTCGAGCAGAGCGCGATGCAGTTCGAGCAAACGAGGGTCGGGTGCTTGGAGGAACAATGGTGCGGGTTGCATTGACTAAGCTTAGTCGTCCTGCTCCATCTTCGTCGGCAGGGCGTACCGGCTTCCCTCGAAGAAAAATGGGCGCATAAACCGCTCCTGGTTTATGCGCCGAAGGAAGGTGGAAGTCGGGCGACGCATCGCCGGCGGTCTATTTCCAACAAAGCCGGAGAAGATCGCTGATTCAGTCTCGCTGTAAAAACTCACCCCAACAATCTGCTTTCTCGGGGCAGAATGGGGCAATTCAGGGCTTCAACGGGGATTCTTAACAGAAGCAGGTTGCGACCGGAAGCGCATAACGAACGACAGCGACCCTGCATCCAAGCCGGCATGGGCGAAACGCTGGGAACGGTCAGGCAACTTGGAAATTCAGATATGCGGATTACGTCGATCGGCTTCGGCGCGTGGGCGATCGGCGGCGGCGACTGGCAGTTTGGCTGGGGCCCCCAGGACGACGCCGATTCGACGGCTGCGATCCAGGCGGCGATCGATTCCGGAATCAACTGGATCGATACCGCCGCGGTGTATGGACTGGGCCACTCGGAGGAGATTGTCGGCAAGGCACTCAAAGGACTCGGCGAGAAGCCCTTTATTTTCACCAAGGCCGGCATGACGTGGGGTGAGGATCGCAAGATTGTGCAGACCCTGACCAAAATTCGCGCGGAGGTGGAGCAAAGCCTGCGCCGTTTGCAGGTGGAGGTGATCGACCTCTACCAGATTCACTGGCCGGTTCCGGATGCCGAGGTCGAAGAGGGCTGGACGGCGATGGCGGAGCTGCAGCGCGAAGGCAAGGTTCGTTCTATCGGCGTCTCTAACTTTAATGTGGGGCAGATGGAGCGCGCGCTCAAGATTGCGCCGATCACCTCGCTGCAGCCGCCGTACTCGATGATCAACCGGAGCGCGGAGCCGGAGATCCTGCCGTTTTGCCGCGAGCACGGGATTGGCGTCATCCACTACGCGCCGATGCACAGCGGTCTGTTGACCGGCGCGATGACCAAGGAACGCGTCATGAAGATGCCGGACAACGACTTCCGCAAGCGGGCCAAACAGTACCAGGAGCCCTTGCTCTCGCGCAATCTAGATGTAGCTCGGCTGCTAGGCGAGATTGGCGCGCGGCATGCGGTCAGCGCCGGTGTGGTGGCGATTGCCTGGACCCTGCACCATCCTGCCGTCACCGCGGCCATCGTAGGCGGCCGCAACGCCGCGCAGGTACAGGGTGTGCTGCCTGCCGCTGAGTTCCGCCTGAGCGAAGACGAATACACCGAGATCACCGAATTCCTGCGGGCGCGTCCGGAGCCTGTGCCCGACCAGGAAGCGCGCTCCTGAAGCCGGGGCAAATCGCTCCATCGATGTGCGCTATAGGGGAGAATCATGGAACATGCGGAGCAGGAAGGTGCAGCGTTGAAGGAAGAGACCGCGAGCAGAGATCCGGAGACCGTCTCTCGCCGAACGTTCGTCGGGTCGGCAGCTTTGGCAGGCGCGGGCCTGCTTGCGACGGGAGCGGCGGCAGAGGCGCAGACACGGCAAGAACTGACCGGTGGCCGTCAGGGTACGAACGCAACCGATCCGGGACCGGAGAACCAGCCGCTGGTGGCACAGAACCCCGACCCGAACCGGCCGCCGTTCACGGACAAGGGCAATCCGGGCATGCTGTGGTACTCCTTCGCGTTGACGCCGCGGCGTTTGCAGGCCGGCGGCTGGACGCACCAGGTGACGGAACGCGAGTTGCCGCTCTCCAAGGACTTGGCCGGCGTGAATATGCGGCTGACCGCAGGCTCCTTCCGCGAGCTGCACTGGCATCTGGCCGATGAATGGGCGATCATGCTCTCCGGCAAGGCGCGCGTTACGCTCATGCAGCCAGAAGGGAAGATGTTCGTCGACGATGTTCAGGAAGGCGACCTATGGTACTTTCCAGCCGGACTGCCGCACTCGATTCAGGGCCTCGAAGGCGATGGATGCGAGTTCCTGCTGGTCTTCGACCAAGGCGACTTCTCCGAAGATACGACCTTCCTGGTCTCGGAGTTCCTGGCGCATACGCCGCCGGAGGTGGTGAAGAAGAACATGGGCTGGGATCGCCAGCAATGGGACAAGCTGCCGCCCACCCAGCTCTACATCTTCCCCGCCGAGCTTCCCGGCACACTCGAAGCCGACAAACGCTTTATGGGGGAGCACCTGGAGACGGAGAAACAGTACACCTTCAAAGGCATGTCCACCCTAAAGCCGGCGGCTGAGAATGCTGGAGGCGCGGCGCGGATTGTGGACTCACGCAACTTCCCCGTCTCCAGAAATGTGGCGGCGGCGATGGTGACGCTGAAGCCTGGCGGTCTTCGTGAGCTGCACTGGCACCCCAACGTGAGCGAATGGCAGTACTGGATCAAGGGCAAGGGGCGCATGACGGTGGTGAGCACGGAGGCCAAGGCGCGGACGGTAGACTTCAACGCCAACGATGTCGGCTTCGTTCCACGGATGGCAGGCCACTACATTGAAAACACGGGGACAGAAGATCTGGTCTTCCTGGAGATGTTCAAGGCAAGCAAATACGAGGATGTGTCTTTGAACCAGTGGATTGCGCGCATGCCGGACAAGATGGCGGAAGCCCACCTGAAGCTTCCGGCCTCAGTGATCCGCGTGGCGCCGAAGGACAAGGAGACAGTGCTGCCGGGGTAAGCTGTTCGCCTGGAAGAGAGAGCAAGGGTGCCGTGATGCGGCACCCTTACTTCGTAAGCAGCCTATGGTTTACCGGCGGACGTGACGGCGGACTGCGCCCACAGCGCCCAAGGCTCCGGTGCCAAGCAGGGCGAGGCTGGAGGGTTCCGGCGCGGGTGCCAGATTCGTCGTGTAGTCAAACACAGCCGTGTAGGTGCCGCTGGCGCTGGTTGCCGGCGCGTTGAAGGAGAAGGTGTCGCCGGAGAAGCTAAAGGTTGAGCCGAAGCTATCGCTGACCAGGGTAAAGCTGGTAAAGATGGGATCGGTGAAGGTCATCAGGAAGGCATAGGCGCCACGGTTTCCTTCCACATCCGTGATGGTGAGGGTCGTATCGGTGAACGCGGCGCTATCGGCATTCGCGAAGTCAGAGTAAGAGAACGTTCCCGGCAGAACCTGCGAAGCTCCCGAACCGGTGCCGTTGAAGCCCGTGCTGAAAGCGTTGTAGTCCTGCGGAGTGGTCGTAGTGTTGTTGAAGTCAAGGGTCCCGAGGGCGGCGGGCGCGGCGAAGGAGAGATTGGAGAACAAGGCAAGCAGACAGGCGGTCGCAAAAGAGAGAAAGAGTTTCATAAAAGTACCTCAAGAAAAGCAAATTGAGTCAACTACGACTCTTGTGTGATCGTATCACCCGAAGGTGGTAGATGCAACATCAAAAGTGTAATATTTCTTAAAAATGGGTAATATTTACAGTACAACTTACCTGCTGACGCACCGCAGAAGAGCCGGGGCTGAACTCCCGGCTCTTCTTGCTCACTCAGTTCGTTAGAATCTCAGAGGACTACAAAAATCCAGCCTTGATGAAAGAACGCTCATAACAGAACTTCCGTCGAAAGCAGTTTCTTCGAGCGAGGATTCCCACAAAGCAGATCCTTCGCTTTAGGCGGAGGATCTGCTTTCGCTTTACGCGACAGTGCTCCACCCACACGGGAAATGCTCTAACAAGTACTTTGCTTACGGCGGCGGGCAGCGCCTGCAGCCCAGATTAGTCCCGTTCCGAGGGTCACAAAGGTGGAAGGCTCGGGCGTGACTTGCGCGGCGGGCGAGGGATCGTCATAGTTCGTGTCGGCATAAGCGTCGACCTCGATATTGATCGGGTCGTTCAGGGCGGCCGTGGAGCTGTCATTGAGAACAAGCACCAGGCTCTTACCCACGGGCAGGATCACGTCAAAATACCGGCCGTCCGTTAGGCCGAAATAGTTGCCGCTCGCTCCTTCGTCACCAAGCCAGTTTGTGGCTTGGGAGTTGACGTTGAAGGAGCCTGCATAGGCAGTGACGAAATCGGACACGCCGCCCTGGGTGTCGAGAACCGAGACCTCCACATAAGGCGCGCCGGTGAACAGCGATGCGGCGAAGGTGTAGGTGGTGTAGGCATAGGAGACGGTCGGGTTAATGATGCCGGTGTAGGTCTCGGCACCGGTCCAGGTCTGCTGGACTCCGCTGCGGGAAGCGCGGCCGACCTCGATGGCATTGGACGAGGTAAGGACGCCGTTGAAGTTCGTGATGGTCTCGGCGCCGGCGAGGGCGGGCATGGAGGCCAGGAGAAGAGCGGCTGAGAGGACATACCGTGAGTTCAAGTGAGGTCTCCAAAAGATGGTTCGTTTGTCTTTACTCGTTGCAGAAGCCGGCCGGAATCGCCGATACGGGAACCCCGGTCCGCATCGGCTAATGGGAGAGGAGCAACTGAGCGGCAGCTACGGCCGGAGGAGCCAGAAGAAGGCCATAGCCCGAGTCGCGATCCACCCCGGGAGCCATATTGTCCACCGCGGTGTTGGTCAGCAGGGTGCGAATCTGCGTATTGGTGAGTGAAGGATTGGCGGACTTGATCAGCGCGGCGATGCCGGCCGCGTGCGGACCCGCAGCCGAGGTGCCGAAGAACGGCAGGAAGCCGGGGGTTGCGGTGCTGACGCCGTCCGCGCCGGTGGCGTCGGGTTTCTGCAGCGTGGTGCCGCCGCTGGTGGAGAAGAGATAGTTGCCGGGCGTGATGGGGGTGCCGTCGGGGTTATAGAAGATCTTGCGGGGGCCGTCGGAGCTGAAGGTTTCAATGGGGTTGGCAGGGCCGCCGGTAAAGATCTTCGCGCCGATATGGGCGGCATTCCAATAGGTGGCGGCCATGCTGAAGGTACTGACCCCCGCGTTATGCCCAAAGGTGGCGCCACTGGTGCCGATGGCTACCGTCGCGCGCTCGGTATCGATATGGATACCGCGGGGCGCACCGGAGGCAAGGGCGACGACGATGAGGTCACCGGCGGCGGCGCTGGTGTAATTTTCACCGGGATAGCAGTACTCCAGCGGGTCCTGCGTTCCGTTCTGGACGCCGGTGCTCATGCACTTAATCGTGGTGCCGGCGGAGTTGAGGATGAACAGGTCGTAGTCGTTGGAGGAGGCTGCATTGGGGTCTGCCCAGTGAAGCCAGACGCCGGAGCTCGCAGCGCTGGTAAGCTGATCGTAGGGCAGCGGGCTGGCGACAGTGCCGAAGTTACTCAGCGACACGATGCCTTTGGCAGTGGAGAGGGCATAGCCGGACGAGGTGAAATCGCCCTCCCAGGTGCCGGACGTACCGGAGTCCAGGTTGCCGGAGTTGGCGGCGGAGGAGAAGTAGAGAGCGCCGTTGGCAGTGACCGCGTTCACCGCCTGCGCCACCACACCATCCTGGAAGACCGGTTCGTCGAAGTAGCTCACATCGTCGACGATGATGTCGCACCCGTAGGTGAAGCGAAGGGTCTCGATGTTCGCGGCGAAGGAGGCCTCGCTGGTATCGGCGGTGGCGAAGAAGATCTGCGCGCCGGGAGCCATGTCATGGACAATCTCCATCATGGCGGCGCCCTCGTCTTCTCCGCTGCTGGGGCCGGCCTGGCCGGGCAGGACGACCGTGTTGGCCGGTAGATCGCCCGAGGCGATCAGGGCCGCGACCCGGGCCGCGGAGGCGCTATCGGAGAGCACGCCTACCTTGACGCCGGACCCGTTGATCCCGGTGGGCACCACCTTGTTGGCGCCCTCGGAGACGTAGCCCTGTGTGGTCACGGAGCCGACGTTGGTGCGGTGCGGCGAAGGCTCGCGCAGGCTGGTGACGTCGGCCAATGCGGCAAGCCGGGCAAGGTCGCCGGGCTTGACATGGGCGCGGAGGTGCATGTGCTGGTAGGTGGCCGCGGGCCGCTGGCCGGCGACGGAGTCGAACGTGGCGACATCGCTCTGGAGCAGGGCGGCGGAAGCAAAGCCGAGGACTTCGACCGAGATCCTGCCTTGCGCGTCCTTGGCGGGCGCGGTGTAAAACTTGGCCATGCTGCCGAGCGGCCGGCCGGCGGCGGCGCGGGAGGCAAGCACCAGCGGCATCGACATCTTCTGCTCGGCGGGCGTAAAGGTCGCCTTGAAGGCGTAAACGTCCTGCATCTCCTTGAGCGCGGAGGGAGCAATCTGGTTCGGAGTTTGGGCGGGCAGCGATCCGGCGGCGGCAAAGACCAGCGCGTAACCAAGCAGGCAGGCGGAGAACGCCGGACGGCGCCGGGCGGACAGGGAGAAGACATGACGCATGCGAAAACCTCTCTGGGCCGATCAGAAAATAGGCAAGCTTCGGACCTGGGAGCCGGAAACGCGGTCGTGAAGTGGGTGTGCGGCCCGGGACCAGGTCAGGAAGCAAAGTCAATAGCAGGAACGTGGTATGCCGCGAGTGTAGACCAGAGTCGCAGAAATGCAAATGAAAAAATTACTGTCGTTCTTGCCGAAGTCAGTCGATAGTTACGTCCTTGGGGATCCATGGCGATTCCTCGCGGGTGACCCCAAGACTCAGGCCGGCCTCGGTGGCGAGACCCCAAGCCATGCGCGGCGTATTGTGCGCCAGACCGGCCGACCCGTCCGGGCCGAGCAGAATGATGCCGCCATGACCGCCCAGCCGGCGATGCAGGTAGGCGATGGCGTCGGTGGCGGCCTGCTGCGGCGTAACCTCGGCTTCGACGCGGTCGGCCGCCCATTTGCCCAGCACAAGCTTCATGATGGGCTCCCCCCAGCCGGTAAGCGAGGCGGCGGCGGACTGGTTGTCGGCATAGCAGCCGCAGCCAATCAGCGAGGAGTCGCCGACGCGGCCGGGAGCCTTGTTGAGGGTGCCTCCGGTGCTGGTGCCCGCGGCCAGGTTGCCGGCGCTGTCGAGCGCCACCGCGCCGACGGTGTCGTGCGAGTCCAGCGCGCCTGAAAAGGTGATGTCCCCCAGGCCCTTGAGCTCGGCTTCCTGCGCGGCGTAGAGGCGGCGCTGCTCGCGCGGCAGCACCAGGTCCATGTTGTCGCAGGGCCGCATGCCGTGCTGGAGGGCGAAGCGCTCGGCGCCGATGCCGACGAAGTAGACATGCGGGCTGTGTTCGAGCACTAGGCGTGCGGCCTGGATGGGATGGCGCAGGCGCTCGACGCAGGCCACGCCGCCGGCGCGCAGGTCGGCGCCGCTCATCAGCAGCGCGTCGAGCTGCACGCGGCCGTCGCGGGTGAGGAACGAGCCGCGGCCGGCGTCGAAGGCCTCGTCATCCTCCATGACCATAATGGCGGCTTCGACCGCATCGAGCGCCGAGCCGTTCCGTGCCAGCACCGCATAGCCGGCTTCAAGCGCATTGCGAATGCCGTGCCGGTTCGCGGAAACTTCGTCGTCCGGCATCGCCCAGGCGCCGCCGTGAATCAGTAAAGTGGGATGGGGCATTCTGCTGATTGTATGGAGCCGGCGGCGGAAAGGTGTCAAAGTGATGGGAGCGGCATCCAATCGAGCACGGAAGGGATTTGGCACGCATGGGGCTGCTGAACGTGGTCGCGCAGCACGGATACCTGGTGGTATGCCTGGTGATGTTTGCGACCTCGGCCGGACTCCCGGTGCCGAGCTCGATTATTTTGCTGCTGGCCGGCTCGCAGGCTCACCAATCCTTGCTGCTTCCGTGGCTGCTGCTGCTGGCCTGGGTCTCGGCCGTCACAGGCGACAGTTTGCTGTATTTCGGCGGCCGGTATACGGGATGGTGGCTGCTCGCGGGCATGTGCCGGCTCTCCATGAATCCGGAGGGCTGCATCTTCTCTTCGTCGGCATACTTTTACCGGCGCGGCTCGAAGACGCTGCTCTTCTCAAAGTGGATTCCGGGCCTGAGCAGCATGGCGGCGCCGCTGGCCGGAAGCCTGAACATGCGCTTTCTCCGGTTTCTGCGTCTCGATGTTCTGGGCGTGGCCATGTACGTCACCGCATGGCTCCTGGTGGGCTTTATGTTCAGCACGTTCCTGAACCAGATCCTGCGTTGGGTGCATAGCCTGGGCCATGCCTTTCTCCTGCTGGCGCTGCTGATGATCGCAGGCTACGCCATCTCCGTAATCATCTTTGCGATTCGCGCGCGCAAGTACAACCGTATCCAGAAGATCTCCGCCGGTGATCTCTACCAGCGCGTCCAGGCGAGCACGCCGGACAGTCTGGTCATCATCGCCGACGTGCGCAGCCATAATTACTATGACCCCGGCATGCAGCGCATCAAGAATTCCATCCGCGTCGAGCCGACACGCCTGAAGGAAGAGCTGGAGGCGCTGCGCGAGTTCATGGCGCCGGAGTGCGAGATCTATCTTTACTGCTCCTGCATCCGCGACACGACCAGCAAGCGCGTGGCGCACATGCTCGAGCAGCAGAACTGCAAGACCAAGGTCATCGAAGGCGGACTGAAGGCGTGGGTGCGGGCCGGCGGCGAGCTCGAAAATGTTCCAGCGTCCGATATTCAGCGGCTGCCGAGCTTTGAGTAGAGCTGACCTGCCCAAGCTTTGACCACAGCAACACGTCTCAGGATGCCGACATAAAGGAAGCCGCAGACCCGGCAACATGGCCTCCACAAGCTTCATCCTAGCTTGCAAGCGTGATGCCCGGGGCCGATCCAAACCGATCGGCAGGACGAGAGGCGAAGCGTACTCAAGGGAAGAGCAATGAAGGTTCAAAATATTCAAGAGTTGATGGTGACGGGGATGACCTACACGCTGGACTTTGAAGAGCAGGTGGCTCAGGCAGCGCCCAAGATGGCAGAGGCTTCAAGCAATCCGGAGCTCAAGGAGATGTTCAGCAAGACCCAGACCAAGAGCAAGGAGTACGGCCAGCGCATCCAGCAGGTATTTGAGAAACTGGGCCGGCCCGTGCAGAAGAATGAGAACCACATCGCCAAGGCGATGGTCCATGAAGTGGAAGAGATGATCAAGAACACCGATGCGGGTCCGGTGCGGGATGCGGCGCTGATCGTTGCGGCCAACCAGCAGCAGGCGTATCGCGTCTCGTCGTATGGCTCGCTGTCGTCGTATGCGAAGTTGATCGGCAAAGAGGATGCGGTCAAGGCGCTCGAAGAGAGCGTGAAGGAAAGCAAGCAGGGCGATGAGAAGTTCACGTCCTTGGGTGAGCAGAAGGTCAACCAGATGGCGAAGGCCGCGTAAGCGGTTTAAGCAAGACTCTGGTGAAGGTAAGTTCTTTGTCTCAACGTAGTTCTTGATTCCGTAGGGAATCTACGCCTCTCTCATGCCGGCGGCCACAAGGAACGGCTTGGGTCAGGCAAGGCCAACTGCCCTTCCAGGCGAGTGCGATGAGACATCCTCCGCCGACTGAAAGGGCAGTTCTGTTCAGCGACACGCGTAAAATCATCCTGTGAGCTTTGTAGAGCAGTACGATGTGGTCGTGGTGGGCGCGGGCCATGCCGGCTGCGAGGCGGCGCTGGCCGCGGCGCGCATGGGCCAGCGCACGGCCTTGTTTACGCTCAATCTCGACCTGGTCGCGCAGATGTCCTGCAACCCGGCCGTGGGCGGCATCGCCAAGGGCCATCTGGTGCGGGAGATCGACGCGCTCGGCGGCGTCATGGGTCTGGTGGCAGACTCGGTCGGCATCCAGTTCCGGCTGCTGAATACCAGCCGCGGCCCCGCCGTATGGAGCCCCCGCGCGCAGTGCGACAAGGCTCTTTACCGGGTGCGCATGAAGGAGCGGCTCGAAGCCCAGCCGGGACTTTTTCTGAAACAGGCCGAGGTCGTGGACCTGGTCATGAACGATCGGACCATCACGGGGCTCAAGCTCCGAGATGGACGCACCGTTCTGGCCAAGGCGACCATCGTCACCACCGGCACCTTCCTGAACGGGCTGATCCACTGCGGCGAGCAGCAGTACGCCGCCGGGCGCAGCGGCGAGCCGGCCAGCGTGCTGCTGGGCGAAGCGCTCAAGCGGCTCGGCCTGCGCGGGACGCGGCTGAAGACCGGCACGCCGCCGCGGCTGGACGGGCGCACGATCGACTGGACGCAGTTCGACCCGCAGCCCGGTGACGCCGAGCCGACCGCCTTCAGCCTGCGCACGCGCGAGCTTCCGCTGCGCCAGATCGTCTGCCACATCGCGCGCACCACGCCCGAGACGATGCGGCTGATCCGCGAAAACGCGCACCGCTCGCCCATGTATACCGGGCAGATCGAGGCCGTCGGCCCGCGCTACTGCCCGTCAATCGAAGACAAGATCGTACGCTTCCCGGACAAGGCCGGGCACCAGTTCTTTCTCGAGCCCGAAGGCCTGAGCACGCACGAAATCTACGTCAATGGCATGTCTACGTCGCTGCCGATGGACGTGCAGGCAGCCATGGTGCGGAGCATCCCAGGGCTCGAAAACGCCGAGATGCTGCGGCCCGGCTACGCCATCGAGTACGACGCCATCGACCCGACCGAGCTGGACCGGACCCTCAAGGTAAAGAGCTTCGAGGGGCTGTTCCTGGCCGGGCAGATCAACGGAACCTCCGGCTACGAAGAGGCCGCGGCTCAAGGGCTGATGGCCGGCGTCAACGCGGCGCTGGCAGTGCGCGGCGAGGCGGGCTTTACGCTCGACCGCACCGAGGCCTACATCGGCATCTTGATCGACGACCTGATCTCGAAGGGCACCGACGAGCCGTATCGCATGTTCACCTCGCGGGCGGAGTTCCGGCTGCATCTGCGCATCGACAACGCCGACCGCCGCCTGATGCCGCACGGGCGCAGGCTGGGCCTGGTCGACGACCAGACCTGGGCTGAGTACGAGGCACGGCTGGCGCGGGCGGCCGAGCTGAAGCTCGCTCTCGAAGCAACGCGGCTCGACGCGCATCGCCTGAAGCCGGAGGTCCTGGCAAAGCTCGACGGCGATCCCGGCAACCTGAGCGGGCAGACCCTCGCGGAGTTGCTGAAGCGGCCCGAGGTGGAGATCGCCGACGTGTGGCCGCTGCTGCCGGCCGGACAGGAAGCTTTCGCGGCATGGCGAGCCGGCGGCCTGAACCCCGCGCAACGAGCGGCTATCCGCAACGAGATGCGCGCGGTCGAGACGGAGATCAAGTACGCCGGATACCTCGCGCAGCAGATGCGATCGATCGGCAAGATGAAGCGCGCCGAGGAGATGCGCATTCCGGCCTGGTTCGACTACCGCGCCGTGAGCGGCCTCTCGCGCGAGATGCAGGGCACCTTCGAGCGGGTGCGCCCCAGCACGCTTGGGCAGGCCAGCCGTCTTCCCGGCGTGACCCCGGCAGCCATCTCTTTGCTGCATGTGTACGTCGAAATCCAGGGCAGAAAGCGGACAGAAGCCGCGCGGCTTTCGGCCTAACCTCTGCCGGCGTACACTTCTCTGGCAAACGAAGTGTGGGAGCAGCTCCGATGAGACTGCGTTGGGCGATTGCGGCAATGCTGAGTTTGGCAGGCGCGAGTCACGCGCAGGAGCCGGTGACGACGCTCCGGCTGGGCACGCGCGTAGTGAGTGTCTCGGCGGTGGTGCTCGATAGCCGCGGGCTTCCGCTGCGCGATCTGCCCAAAGAGGATTTCGCCTTGAAGCAGGACGGCAAGCCGCAGGAGATCCGCTACTTCTCAGAAGACAGCGACCTGCCGCTCACCTTGTCGCTGCTCGTCGATACCAGCGGCAGCGAGAAGGCGTACCTCGAAGAAGAGGTGCTCGACAGCGAGGTCTTCTTCAAGGCCATGATGCGCCGGCCCACGGATCGCGCGGCGCTCTACCAGTTCGACATCGAGGCCCGCAAGGTGCAGGGGCTGACGCCGTCGGTGCAGACGCTGATCAACTCGCTCAATTTTCTGACGATCCCCCGAGGCGCGACCATGGACGCGACCCGCGGCGGCACCAAGCTCTATGACGCGGTGGTCGCCGCCGCGCAGGCCTCCGAGGCACGGGACCGCGGACGCCGGGCTCTGGTGCTGCTGACCGACGGCGAAGATGTAGGCAGCCGCGCCACCCTCGACCAGGCCATCGCCGCCGCGCAGCGTGCGGATGTGGTGGTGTATGCGGTGCTCATCGGCGCTCCGGAGCCTTTACGCTCTCACGCACCGGCGCCAATGTCGCGCGGAAGCGACGTGCTGCGGGATATCTCCTCTGCGACCGGCGGCCGGCTGTTCACACTGGCCAAGGAGATGAATCTGAAAGACGCCTATGAATTGATTGAAGAAGATCTGCGTTTGCAGTACCAGATCGGCTATACGCCGCCCGAGACCAAGGCCGGCAGTTATCACAAGATCGAGCTCAGAGTGCAGGGCACGCCGGGCAAGGTGACCGTCCAGGCGAGGCGAGGTTTCTACACGCCGGAATAGACGTTCCGCGCGCCGCTCCGCTGCGTCTAATCAGGGACGGAGGATGCGATGACACGAAGTCAACTGGTAGTGGCGGCGCTGACACTCGTATGCATCCTCTTCCTGGGGTATCGACGAATGGCGATGGCAGGCGAGGTACGGAAGGCTCCGATCCCGGCGCCCACGATGGACGAGCCTGTGCAGCACGGGCGCGAGACGGCAGTGTTTGCCGGAGGCTGTTTCTGGGGCACGCAGTCCGTCTTCCAGCGCGTGAAGGGCGTGACCCATACCGAGGCCGGCTACGCGGGCGGCAAAGCCGAGACCGCCACCTACGACCAGGTCACCAGTGAGACAACCGGCCATGCGGAGTCGGTGCAAGTCGAGTTCGATCCTGCCAAGGTGAGCTACGGCACGCTGCTGCGCATCTTCTTTTCGGTCGCCCACGATCCGACGCAGCTGAACCGGCAAGGTCCGGATGTGGGCACCAGCTATCGCTCGGCCATCTTCTACAACTCAGATGAGCAGCGCAAGGTAGCCGAGGCGTACATCCACCAACTGGACGCCGCCCATGTCTTCCACGGCAAAATCGTGACGGATCTCACACCGCTCAAGGGCTTCTACAAGGCCGAGGACTATCACCAGGACTACGCCACCAAAAACCCGAACAACCCGTACATCCAGATCTGCGACGTCCCCAAAACCAAGGCGCTGCAAGCACAGTTTCCCGAGCTCTTCGTGCCCTACGGCGGCCACTAAGACTACCTTCCGGAAACCGTCAGTCTCCGCCGAGCCGTCTCCACATACGTGTAGCGGATGCGATGGATCACGGTGATGGTCGAGAACAGCGCCAGCACCCACAGCGCAGGCGCCATCACGCCCCAGCGATTGAACAGCGCGCCCAGAATAACGCAGACGATGCGCTCCGGCCGCTCCATAAAACCAACCTTGCAGCTCCCGATCAATGCCTCCGCGCGTGCCCGCGTATAGCTGACCATGACCGACGCCGTCATCACAAACGCGACCAGCCCGACATAAAACAGGCGGTTGCCGCGCGCGTAAAACACCAGCAGCCCAAAGAAGATCGCCACGTCCGAGTAGCGGTCCATCACCGAATCGAAGAACGCACCGAAGACCGAAACCTGGCCGGTCTGACGGGCGACGCGGCCATCCACCATGTCGAAGACGCCGGCGCCGATAATCGTCAGCCCGGCGTAGACGAAGTAGCGAGTTGCGTGATCGCCGCGCGCGAAGCCGAAAAACAACGCCGCGACGATGTTGATCAGCAGCCCGATGAAAGTCAGGACATTGGGCGAGATCTTGCTGATGGCAAGGCCATTGACGATCTTCTGCAGCAGCCATCCGCTGCCTTTACCGAACGCGGCCGTCCAGGTCACGGCTCACCCGCCTTCACTGCGTTTTGGCCGAACGTGAGCAAGCTGGCTATCCCTTGGCCTTGGCGGCCTCTGCGTCTTCGAGCGCCACGTCGTGAATGGTGGCCAGCTTCAGCACTTCGAGCTCGCGTTTGCCGTTCGGCGTAATCACGGTAGCCGTGTCGCCCACCTGCTTGCCGAGCAGCGAACGGCCGATCGGCGACGTGGTGGAGATGAGCCCCTGAGACACATCGGACTCCTCGCTGGTGACGAGCTTGTAGATGAGCTCCTCGTCCTTGCTCGAATCGAAGACGGTAATGCGCGAGCCGAAGCCGACCTTGTCGTGAGGTATGTTCTCAAGATTGACCATGGCGAGTTGGCCCATGCGTTCCTTGAGTTGCCCCAGCCGCGCATTCACGAACACCTGCCGCTGCTTGGCCATGTGGTACTCGGCGTTTTCGCTCAGATCGCCTAGGGCGACGGCCTTCTTGATCTCGGCGGGAAGCTCGGTCGTCAGTTCGTATTCAAGCGCCTTGATCTCTTCAGCGAGCTTGGCTTTAACATGTTCAGGCATGGACTGTCTCTTCGCGCTTCGGCGTGCTCGCGTTTTCTAGGAAAATAGCTGCCCCGCCCGCGGCTTCAATCGCAGAAGTGGGAACCGGCATCACCGGCGGGCTCAAACCAAAATTATACGTCCCCGCCGCCATCTTCGGCGCGCGCCCGTGCATGGACACGGGCTTCCAGGAAGGCCTGCAGGATCAGCACAGCCGCAACCTGGTCGATGATGTTCTTGCGGCCGACGCCCTCGGCATTCGGCGCGCGGGAGTGCCCCAGCGCGTCCAGGTGCCGGTGCGCCTCGGTGGTGGTCAGCCGCTCATCCCAAAGGTGTACGGTCAGGCCCAGCTCGGAGCGCAAGGAGCCCGCAAACGCCTGCGCGCGGGCGGCCTGCGGACTTTGGTCGCCCGACATATACAGCGGATTGCCCACCACCGCCTCGTGAATGGGGGCATGTTTGCGAAGGACGCGCGCGATCGATTTGAGATCGTCCCGCAGACCATTGCGTCCTGAAGCCCGGTGCAGCGTAAAGAGCGGCTGCGCGGTATAGCCCAGCGCGTCCGAGAGCGCAAGTCCGATGCGGCGCTCGCCGACGTCGCATCCCAGCACACGTTCGACGCGTTCCGCAGCATCCACCCAGTCAGTCTAAATCCCGTAAAATCCTCACAGCATGAAGCTTCTGCGCGTTTTTATCGTTCTGGTGCTGCTCGTTGCTGCCGGGACCTGGTGGCTGGTCAAATCTCCCTATGGTCCGCATGCGGAGACGTTCGTGGACATTCCCGCCGGGACGAAGACAGCCGGCATGGCCGCGCGCCTGAAGCAAGGCGGCGTGATCCGCAGCGAGCTCGCCTTTGCGATCTACCGCAAACTGCACGGCGGCACTCTCCGCGCCGGCGAGTACCGCTTCGATCATCCGGCCGCCCTGACCGAGGTCTACGCCCGCATCGCCCGCGGCGACGTGTACACCGTTGAAGTCGTCATCCCGGAGGGATTCAACCTGTTCGACATCGCCGGGGCCGTGCAGTCCGCCGGCCTTGGGTCCTCGACGGCCTTCCTGGCCGCCGCGCGCCGCGACACCCGCCTCATCGCGGACCTGAATCCGCACGCCGCCTCGCTTGAGGGCTATCTCTTTCCGGATACCTATCGCTTCAGCCGCCACGCCACGCCGGACGCGATGGCGGCCGCCATGGTCAGGCGCTTTCGCCAGGTGGCCGCGCAGATCGGCCTGCTCGCTCCGCCAGGCTCGGTGGGCGACCGCAGCCTCTACGACCTGCCGCGCACGGTGCTCGTGGCTTCCCTGGTCGAAAAGGAGGTGCGGGTGGACGCGGAACGTCCGCTGGTCGCCGGAGTCTTCGAGAACCGGCTCAGGCGGGGTATGCCGCTCGCGACCGACCCCACCGTAATCTACGCGGCGCTGCTTGAAGATCGCTGGCGCGGCACGATCTACCAGTCGGACCTGGCAAGCGCCAGCCCGTACAACACGTATCGCCGCGCGGGCCTGCCGCCGGGACCGATCTGCAATCCCGGAGTCGCCGCGCTCAAGGCAGCCATGTCTCCGGCGCGCACGGATTTCCTCTACTTTGTAGCGGATGCACAGGGACACAGCCGCTTCTCGGTCGACCTCAAGGAGCACGCAAAGCAGGTGGCCGCCTACCGCGACGCGCAGCGCCGGACTCCGTAATCCAACTCCGTACCGAGCGGCTTCGCCTGCCGGAAACGAGATCACTCCGAACCGATCCGCGCAGTGCGGCATCCTAAAGAGTACGATGCATGCAGTTGCCCTGCTTTCCCGTCCGCCGGTGCGGAGATCACCCACGAGCTTTCCCAGGCTGTCCAGCGAATCTGGATGCGCCCCAGGATCCCCCACCCCACGATGACGCGTGCGCGCGACCCAAACTCGCCCAGTGCTCCAGTTCGATTGCGCAGGCGCGCGTGGCTGCCGGCATCGCTGATCCTTCCCGTTGTCCTGCTCCTGAGCGGGTGCACCAGCGTATTTATCCGCAGCCGCACTGTGCCCAAGACCACCGTCATCGACAAGGTACAGAGCGCCACGGTGGACCAGTTGGTGCATCTGCTTGCGGAGCAGTACCAGGCGATTACGTCCATCAGCGCGACCAAAGTGGAGATCACCGCCACCACGGGCGGCGAGCATAACGGCGAGATCAAGCAGGCGCCTTCGTTTTCCGGCTTCATCCTGATGCGCAAGCCCGAAGATCTTACGGTCATCATGCAGCTCCCTGTGGTCGGCTCGGTGGCGATGGAGATGGTGGCCGACGGCAAGGACTTCAAGCTGGTGATTCCTCCGCGCAGCCGGGCCTTCACCGGGCAGGAGCGGATGACCTCGACGACAGAGCACGGACTCTACAGTCTGCGTCCGCCGATCATACGGGATGCGATGCTGATTCCGCCGGTGAAACAGGACGAGTTGGTGGCGCTGACCGAGAGCTCGCGCGTACTGCCGCCGGCGCCCGGCCAAAAAGAAAGAATGGAAGAGCCGGAGTACGATTTGACGGTGATGAAGATCAAATCCGGGCGCACGCTGGAACGGCTGCGCGTGATTCACTTCGGCCGCGTCGACCTGAGGCCCTACCAGCAGGACGTGTACGACGCCGAAGGACGCATCGTAACCACGATTTCATATAGCAAATGGCAGAAGTCCGGAGAGATCGATTTTCCGATGTCTCTGTTCATCAACCGGCCGCTCGACGAATACGCGCTGAAGATCGACGTCCTCAAGCTAAGCCTGAACCAGAAACTAGAAGACGACCAGTTCACACTAGAGATTCCACCCAGCTACGCCGTAGAGAAAATGTAGCCAGCGGAAACGGTCAGCGCTAAAGCGGTTCTCAAGCAGCTACACGCTCTCTCGTAATGAGTTGTCGTTCTTCGCCATAGGCGAAGGACCCGGTTCGCCTTCCCAAGGCAGCGGAGAACCGCTCTAAGCCGGCATCAATCCTGCCCTCAGCGCATGCTCGGCGATAGCCTGGTTGATCTTGAGCGCAAGCTCCAGGGCGCGCCGGCCGTCGCTGCTATCGACCAACGGCCGGCTGCGCTCGCGCACCGCCTTCAGAAACGCTTCGAGCTCCAGCCGCAGCGGTTCGCCCGGCGCCACCTTGATCTTGCGCAGGTTTAGCCCGGCGGTGGGATGACGCGGTGCACCGTCCGCGTCAGGCTTGGAGTGGCGCTCGAGCAGCGCGGCAAGCTCCGCTGGCGAGAGGCCCGCGGCGGCCGTTACGTCGATCATCAGCAGGTCCCGCCGCGCAAAATCGAGAGAAAGATACTGGTGCGGCTGGAATAGCCGAAGCTTGCGCACGCGTTCGGTCGAGATGCGCGAAGCAGTGAAGTTGGCGATCGAGCCGTTCTCAAACTCAACCCGCACATTGGCGATGTCGCTCGTACCGGAGAGCACGGGCAGCCCGACGGCGCGCACCTCGCGTACCTGGCTTTCGACCAGCGAGAGCACGATGTCCAGGTCATGGATCATCAAGTCGAGCACCACATCCACATCAAGCGAGCGCGGCGTAAAGATGCTGAGGCGATGCGCCTCGAAAAACATGGGCCGGGTCAGATGTTCGCGCACCGCGGTCACCGCCGGATTGAACCGCTCCAGGTGCCCCACCTGGAGGATGCGGCCGTGCTGCGCGGCCAATGCGATCAGCTCGTCGGCCTCGGCGAGCGAGGCGGCCAGCGGCTTTTCGATCAGCAGGTCCAGCCCAGCGGCCAGCAGCGGGCACGCCTCGCGCGCATGGTAGACCGTAGGCACGCAGACACTGGCCGCCTCGAGTTGTATGCCGGAGCGCAGAAGCTCCGCGCCCGAAGCAAAGCCCGGAATGCCGTAGCGTGTGGCGGCTTCGGCAAGGACGGCCGGGTCAGGGTCCACCACCGCGGAGAGCCGGACCGGGCAGCCAGCCTGCTGCAGCTCGCGGTAAACGCGCAGATGATTGCGGCCAAACGCGCCCGCCCCCAGTACGGCGACACGCACCGGTGGGGAGGTCGCCACTATTTTTCGAGCGGCGCCTCGACCGCCTCGCGGCAGCGCGAATAGAGCTCCAGCAGCTGCGTGACCTGGTCTTCGGCCTTGGCCTGAGACGGCGCGACAAAGCCGGTCGAGCCGGTCGATTTTGAGCCCACATTCGCGTGCGAGGCAACAAACTTCAGCAGATCGAGAGCGATGTCTTCGGGGCGTCGTGCGGCAGTGTTTGCGGAAGCTTCCATGCCCTGATGCTACTGGGCCGCGAAGCCCGAAGCAAATAGAAGCCCGAAGCAAATAGAAGCCCGAAGCAAATAGAAGCCCGAAGCAAATAGGAGCCCAAGCAAACGGCCGGTCAGCCGCAGGGGTGGATGCCGCAGAGAATCTCATACGCGATGGTGCCGGCAAGCCGGGCATGATCTTCGGCGGTTATTCCCTCGCCGAGCACGACGGCCGCATCGCCCACCGCAACGCTAGGCATGCCGGAGATATCGACGACAGTCAAGTTCATCGAGATGCGGCCCAGGATCGGCGCACGCCGGCCGCCGAGCATCACCCAGCCGCGGCCGGAAAGCTCCCGGCGCAGCCCATCCGCATAGCCCACCGGCAGCAGGGCGACGGGCATGGCGCGGTCCGCCGTAAAGGTGGCGTTGTACCCCACGGTCTCTCCCGGAGCGAGGCAATGGACGGCCAGCACATGCGCCTTCCAGGTCAGCACCGGCCGCAGCTCGGGCCGGAGATGCGCCGCAGCCGGTCCTTCGATCGGCAGGCAATAGCCGTAGAGCGCCAGCCCGGGGCGGACCATGGGGCGGGCGCCAGCCTGCTTGGCGAGTTCCGGCAGCCACGGCCAGTCTTGCGCCGGGTTGTCGACCGCGGATGAGTTGCCGGCGTGCACCCAGCGCGGTTGGAGCCCGAAGCGGATGGTCTGCGCGACGGCCGCTTCAAAGCCCCGCTGCTGCCGCTGGGTCAGCTCGCTGCCTGCCACCTCGGAGCTGCAAAAATGCGTAAACACTCCATCGAGCGTGATCCTTCCCGCCCGGATCGCCTGCAGCAGCCGCTCCAGCTCCAGCCCTGGACGTGCGCCCTGGCGGCCCATGCCGGTGTCGATCTCCACCTGCACGCGCAAGCCGGGATGCGGCGCCAGCGTCTCCACCTGCTCGACAGCCCAAAGCACCGGCACAAGCGCGTGTTCGGCAATCAGCGGCACCTCCTCCGGAAGAAAGCCGCACATAATCAGAATGTCCGCAGCCAGACCCACGAACCGCAGCGCCTGGCGCACGCGAGCGCCTTCCGCGGCGCAGGTCACCCCCAGCCAGCGCGCGCCGGCCCGCACCAGCGCCACCGAGCAGCCCTCCGCGCCATGGCCGTAGGCATTCGCCTTCACCACCGCGAGAACCTCGGTGTCGGCCCCGGCAGCGGCCTGGATCGCGCCCAGGTTCCAAACCAGGTTCGCCTCCGAGATCTCAACCCAGTTGTTCAACACTCCCGCGGCCTCGCCTTTCGACTTCTATCGTACCCGCGTCCGACGCAGGTCTAATAGTCGCTTCCACTGCCGCTGTGGGCCGTGTCCAGGTTCTCAAAGCGCGTGTAATCGGAAAGATACGCCAGGTGGCACGAGCCCGTGGGCCCATTGCGCTGCTTGGCCACGATGATCTCCGCCTTGCCCTTCAGGTCTTCATTTTCGCGGTCGTAATACTCCTCGCGATGAATAAAGCAAACCACGTCCGCGTCCTGCTCGATCGAGCCCGACTCACGCAGATCGCTCAGCAGCGGCTTCTTATCCCCGGCGCGCTGCTCGCTGCCGCGCGAGAGCTGCGACAACGCCACCACCGGCACCTTCATCTCCTTGGCCAGCGCCTTCAGCCCGCGCGAGACCGCCGAAACTTCCTGCGTACGATTCTCGAACTTCTTCGCATTCGCGCCCACCGAGCCGGTCATCAGCTGCAGGTAATCGATCACGATCAGGTCGAGCGATCCCTCCTGCTGCTTCAGCCGCCGAGCCTTGGCGCGCATCTCGGCCAGCGTGATGCCGGGCGTGTCGTCGACAAACAGCTTGGACTCCATCAGGCGCTCGAGACCTCGATTAAGTTTGTCTCTGTCTTCTTTGTACAGTGCACCGGTCTGCAGCTTGCGCGCTCCTACCATTGCCTCAGCAGCGAGCATACGCCGCATCAGACTTTCTTTGGACATTTCGAGTGAGAACACGGCGACCACTTTACCATCGCGAATTGCGGCATTTTGCGCGATGTTGATGGCCCATGCCGTCTTACCCATCGACGGCCGGGCCGCAATGATGATGAGTTCTGAGTCTTGGAGTCCACTCGTCATCTTGTCGAAATCAGTGTAGTGCGTGGCGAGGCCAGTAACTTCGCGGCCCTGTTCATACAACTTGTCGATCGAGCCAAAGGAGTCACGGACGATATCGGGGATGCTGGAGAATGTTCGCTGGATGGACCTGTCGGCAACCTCGGCAAGCCGGGCCTCAACATCAGCAAGCACCTTTGCTGCTTCTTCACTTTGGTCTGTACTTCTATTAAGACCTTCGTTGAAAATTCCCATCATCTGCCGCAGAAGGCTCTTATCTTTGACAATCCTGACGTAATCTTCAATGTTGGGCTTACGAGGAATTCCTTCTGTCAGGAAGGCAAGGTAAGCAGGGCCGCCAACTGCATCCAGTTCTCTTTTTTTTTGCAGCGCATCTCGCAGCGTGATCAAGTCCACCGCATGGCCGACACTCAGTAAATCGAGAATCGAACCGTAAATCCGGCGATGCGAGTCCAGCGAGAAGTCGTCCGCTTCAAGGCGCGCAGTCGCATCACTAACAGCGACTCCATCGAGCAGCATGGCACCGAGAATCGTCACCTCGGTATGAAGCGAGGCCGGAAGCCCCTGTTCCTCGTGTAATTGTACAAAGGTGGCCATTCACTCTATCTTGCGCTGCCCAGCCGAAGACTTCAATGGAATCTTCAACACCGAGCGAGGAGGGAAAACACACTCGGCCCCGGTTACCCAACGCACACAGTGGATTTGTGGATTTCTGTTTGGCCAAGAGGCATAATCACTTCATGTTCGAGACTCTCGATAAGTATGTTCCAGACTTTGACGAAGCGGGACTCGTGCTCGATTGGCCGATCGCACCCGAGAGGAACTGCTGGACATGCTGATCTTCGCCTTCAAAGAGAAGCGAGTATTGGCCAAGATGGCGGATGAGCTCTCTGCCAAGCTCAGTAGCATTTACCTGGTTCCGTAGGCAGAAGCTACCATGGGCATCGACAAACAACTCGCCATCCCCGCCCTCGCCGCCAAGGACCCCCGCTCCTTCGAGCTGCTCCGCGTGTGGATCGCTGAAGGCAGCCAGGCAATCACCCTCCAGCCCGGCATCTGGCAGGATCCCGCCGCCTGGGGCGTCATGCTGGCCGATCTCGCCCGCAACATCGTCACCGTCCATGCCGAAGCCGACCCGGACCTCGACACCGAGGCCTTCCTCGCGGCGTTGCTCGAAGGCTTCGACACCGAGATCGAGGCGGTCCTGAACGAGTTCGAAGCTGGAGAGACCCAGGATCCAGAGGCCGGGTAACGCCGCGCACCCACCGTACATCCGAGAGACGTGCGCAGCAGCCCGACCAATCTGCGCTCCATCCTGACCTCTCCCGGAGCTTCCATGTACCTCGCAGACTGGCTGCACTTTCCTGAAACCAAAGCAGTTTCCCGCCCGGCCTACAAGATCATCGATGCCCGCACCCACGGCATCATCGACTACTGCCACGCGGCCTTCTTTCTGGGTATGTCGATCGTCATCCGCAAGAACAAAGCGGCTTCGCTCACCGCGCTGGGCACAGGCGCGTTTGTGTTGGTGCAGTCGCTCCTGACCGATTATCCTCTGGGCGCAAAACGCGACCTCACCTTTGAAACGCATGGCAAAATGGACGCGGGCTTTGCCTCGCTCTCCTGGGCTCTGCCGCGAATCTTCGGCTTTCAGCACACCAAGGCAGCCAAGGTCTTTGAGATCAACTCCTACGTCGAGACCAGCGTCGTCATCATGACCGATTTCGACAACCAGCGGGCACGGCTTCAGGCAGCCAGAAGGTAATCGCGTCGAGAATCCTAAAACGCGGCACGTATCCCAAGCTGGATCCGCCGTTCCCGGGCCGAGCTGGTGGACGTAGCAACCGAAGTGCCGAAGGGTTGCGTATTCAGCCCCTCGGCGCTGATCGCGGCAGCGTTCTGGAAGACCAGCGGCGTCACCCCATTCACGGCCGTCCCCACCAGAAACGCCCGTTGGGTCACCGAGGACACGTTCGTGTGGTTCAGCAGGTTATACGCCTCGGCAAAGGTTTCGAGACGCAGATGGTCGCCCGCCCGGATCGCCCGCCCGGCGCGTAGATCGACGTTCTCCGTCGGCGGCAGCCGCAATGTGTTGCGGCCCACTGTGGGCAGGTAAAGCGCGCCGCCGGAGCCGTTCAGGCTCTCGTGGCCCCCCGTCAGCCGAGTCCCGCCGGAGAGGTCGAACGTATACGGCCGACCGGCACGAATGCTCGCGATCGGCGTAAAGACAAAGCCATTCGCCGTCCCCCGCAGCCAGCGCGGCCCAAAGCCCAGCTCAGGACTCCACGCCGCCGTCAAGTGTGCCGCCCACGGATAATTCAATGACGAAAGCCCTTTGTCGTAGCCATTGGTGAACGGGTCGAGTTGCCCATTCGTTCGCGGGATGGCCGACTGCGCCTGCCCGAAGTCGATCGCCTTCGACCACGTGTACCTGCCCTGCACCTGAAAGGAGTGGGTCAGCCGGGTGAACCCACCCACCGCCAGGCCGTTGTACATCGCGTTGACGTCCGACTTCACATCCGTCACCGGGCCAAAGCTGGACGAGACGCGCGCGGTATACAGCGGCAGCGCGAACGTCTCGCCATCCACAACTCCCGGCGCGCCGGTACCCCCCTGCAGCTGGAAGCGCGCAGTCTGCGTCGAGGGCGCGATGTTTAGGTCGGTCGAGCTGGGCAGCTGCCGATCAAGATTCAGGATGTAGCTCGCCGACACGGAGGACTCCCGGCCGATGGGTTGCTCCAGCGTTAAGCTCCCTTGCTGCACCACCGGCAGCCGGAAGCGGCGATCGAGCACCACCGCCGAGGTCGTCGCCGCGACCACCCCCGTCGGCTGCGCGGAAAACGCGCACGGATATCCGAAGCCCTGGGACGCCACCTGCGGACATGCCACCACCGCCGTCGGGGTGATGCGGATGCTCGTCGTGGACGACGTCTGCGCCGTGTCCGTGAGCGCCGCGCGGATCGTCGCCCCCGGCAGCCGTCCATAAAACAACCCGTATCCCAAGTGCACCGAGCCGCGCCCAGCCCCGAATGGCTGCCAGGCCAGCGCCACCCGCGGGCCAACGTTGTTCCGGTCTTCCGGAAAGATGCTGGTTGCGCCCCGAGCACCGAAGACCGCGTCGAGCGCCGGGTTGGGGTTTTGCGGCAGCGGCAGCAGCGTGTACTCGTAGCGCACCCCCGCATGCAACAGCAGCCGGCGCCCAGGATGCCATGTCTCCTGCACGAAACCCGACCAGTCCTGCGTCGAAAACGAAGCTTCAGACTCGCCGAAGCTCTGCGAGTAGCTGCGGAAGCAGAAGTAGTGCGCGCTGGCGGTGATTGAGGGGCAGCCGCCATTCGGAATCACATGCACGTTGTAGGTCGAATCCGTGATGAAATCCACCAGTCCCCCGGCGTACCCCTTGGTCAGTCCGGAGTCGTAGCGAAACGTTCCGGCGACGTTCGTCTGGGTCGCCACATGCTCCTGCACGTAGGAGATCGCGCCGCCCAGCACGACCGTATGGTGCCCGTGCGTCCAGCTCAGCGAGTCGGTCGCTTCCAGGCGGCGTTCATCCGGGTACGCCAGGTGCGAAAGCGACGCGGGCGTCCCAAAAATCAGCCCGTTTGGCCCAATATTCACCTCCGGAGCCAGTCCGCCGGGGCTGATTGCCGGCTCTGCGGCCAGGGGCGTCTGCGGCGTCTCGTACTGCAGGTCGCGCGTATAGGCCACGCGCAGCCGATTCACCAGCCGCGGCCGAATCTTGCTGTCGAACCGCAGCAGAAACGCATCGAGCGCGCCCGACGTATTCCCCAAGCTGGCCCGTGCCCGATTCACCACCGGAGCCTCCAGCAGCCCGGCCGGCCCGCTCCACCGCACCAGATTGTATTGCAGCCCAAAATCCGCGAGCAGGTTCGGATGCGCCGGCGGGTGCCAGTCCAGCCGGGCGAAGTTGCTGGTCTGGTCCGCGCGCCGAGGAGTCGAGCCGGTCAGCGAAGAAACATAGTTCAGCGCGGTGTTGATCTGCGCCGCACGCACGCCGCGGCTCGCCAGCAAAGCCTTCTGGATCGCCGTCAACGTATAAAATTGCGGGTCCGCTGGCGAGCTGATGGCCGGAAAGCCCCGTCGTCCAACCTCCGCCGCGTCGAAAAACACCAGATGCGACCCACGGAAGATCGGTCCGCCCAGCGAGCCCGCAAACACCTCCCGCAGGTCGTGCGGCTTCACCACCGCGCTCGCAATCGCTCCATCCGTATAGCTCGTCGCAATCGACAGCGGGTTCGCCGCCGCAAACAGCTGCGACCCTATCACCGCGCTTCCCGAGCCATGGAACGCCTCGGTCCCGGAGCGCGTGACCGACGTGATCACCCCTCCCGCCGAGTGCCCCATCTGCGCCGAGTAGCTGTCGCCGGTCACCCGAAAATCCTTCACCGCGCCCTGCGAGTAGGTCGCCCCCGCACCCGCATGGCGTCCGCGTGACAAGCCATTCGCCGGCCCGTTTCCCAGCTCGGCCGAGTCCCCATCCCCATCCGGATCGGGCGCCGGATCGCTCCCCCGGCCTTGCGGTACCGACGTATACGCCTGCGTCGTTCCCACGCCATCCACCATCGTGCTGTTCTGCGTCGAAGCCAGCCCATGCACGCTGATCAGCCCATCCGCGTCCTGATCCGGCAGCGCACCCGCGGCCGCCCGCGCCGCCGCACCCGCAACAGTCCCGGGCAAGACCGGCGAGACCTGCGCGTCCCCGCCTCCGCCCTCCGGAGCCTTTCGCATCGTCAGCCACAGTCCCGGCCCGGCGCGGTCGAGCACCACCTGCAGCTCGGTCGTCTGCCCCAGCCTTACCGTCACGCCCTCGGCCCGCCCCTGCAGGTGGCCGGGCGCCTGAAGCGTAAACCGGTATTCTCCCGGGCGAAGTCCAGGAACCAGAAAGCTTCCGTCTCGGTTCACCTTCACTTCGTTTCCCGGGGCTCCTTCCCGCTCATCCAGGCGGACGGTTGCCGTTTCGACCGGCCGGTTCGCCGCATCCCGCACCCATCCGTGCACGGCTCCCTCGTCCACTCCCTGCGCCAGACTCCACCCGGCAAAAACCCAAAGCATCCCCAGAAGAACAGCGCTGCGCCATAAGCAGAGAGCGAATGGCGCAGACGCTGGACGTGCCGCATACAGCTCTGGGCGGCGAAAAGAAAACATGAGGCTCCCGGGTGGTAGCTATGCACGCAGCGTACCGGACACCCTCACTCTGCGGAATCACTCCTTGGTGTTAAGCAGCACGGGCGACCGCCGAAGCGATCGCCCGAAGAACAGACTGTGGCGTCTTAGAAAAACAACCGTCCGGAAAGCTCAAGTTGACGAGGCGTATAGCTGAAGCCGCTGTTGTTTGTCTTGCTGACCGTACCGAAATTCGACTGGTAGGTCGCCGTCCCGCTGGTGGCAGACGTGCCGACAAGCTGGTAAGCCGTCCCGTTTACGCTTGTTTCGTTTTGATGATTGGCCAGGTTGAATGCCTGGAGAAAGACTTGCAGGTGAGCCCGCTCCGTAATGGCAAATTGCTTCTCAATCCGGATGTCATCCACCAGAACGCGGTTGTAGGTGTAGTTGTAATGCCCAATCTGCGGAATAAATGCAGGCCCGCCCGCACCGTTGAACCCGGTACTCGTCGAACCTGACGAGTTGCTCCCCGTGGTAGCCGCCGAGTAGGGAAGGCCGGTCTGAAATTGGAACGTATCGTCCAGGCTCCAGTCGTTCGTCAGATAGCTCAGCAGGTGATGACCCGAATCCACCCCCGGGAAGGTATAGAGCGCGTAGCCGACAAAGCGGTTCGGAATGTTGAACTGGCTATTGCCATAGTCGACGCGCTGATTGCCAAAGGGGTCATACCAGCTCTGGGTGCTCGTGGCGGTAGAGGCATTCTGATAAAAATCCAGAGAGTGCGACCACGTATAGCTGGCATCGAACTGGACGCTCTTCAGCGACCGGTTCTGGATCTCCGCCGCGACTGCGTTGTAGCTGGAATTGACGTTCGAGAGATACTCCGTAATCGTGTTGAAACTGGTCGCGCTCGGTCCCAGCAGAGCCGTATTTCCGTAGATGCCGGTATAGGTGGGAACCGTAAGGATGGAACCGTTTGGAATCGGACTTTTGCCGGTCGAGTCGACAAAGGTGACGTTGACGTTCTGAACGCCGGATCCGGCTACCCTCGAGTTATAAGCCGAAGGATTCAGGTTCACGTTCAGGAAATTGGGCAGCTCCCGGCCTAGCGCGCCCAGGTAACTGACCTGAAAATACGTGCCGCGTCCGAATTGCTGTTGCACCTGCAAATCGAACTCCATCACCTGCGGGTTCTGCAGATTCGGCGCCCTGAAAAAGCCGGCCGGCTTGGCCGACGAGGTCTGCTGGGCCGCGGAGAAGCGGTTGCCGAACAAGGGCTCCGCCGCCAGACCCTGGCTCTTGGTCACCGTCGGCACAGTTTGCGCCAGTGGGCTTCCTGTTGTGGCTAGCACAGTTCCAATGTTGCCGTTGGTCAGCCGGCCGTAGTATATGCCCAAGCCGCCCCGCAGCACCGTCTTGCCCTGGCCATACACATCGTAGGAAAAGCCGATACGCGGACCGTAGTTGTTCTTATCGCTGGGGCTGTTGCCGATGCCGTTGTACGGCACGAACCCGGTCGTCGGCGCAATCAACGAAGCAACTGCCGGCGGGGTCGACTCATAATCGTAGCGCAGACCAAGCTCGAGCGTCAGGTGCGGCGTGATCTTCCAGTTGTCCTGGCCAAAGAAGCCATAGTCCAAGGTCGCGAAATCGAAAGCCGGAGGTCCATACCCTTGTTGGTAGCTGTTGTAGCAAGGATAGACACCCACAGCGGAAACCGTCGCGGTCGCATTCGCCGATTGATTCACGTCGCAGGTTCCGCTGCCGCTTCCCTTCGAGCCGAGATCGGCGAAGTAGTTCGCCAGATTGTTTGTGTAAATGTAGTTGCCTTCGTAATACTGCGACTGAATGGTCAGATCGTAGTTATGAACGATGTCGACACCGAACTTGAAGCTGTTGTTGCCCTTGCTGACGTACAGCGTGTCGCCGATCTGCCACTTGCGCTCATCCGGATACTTCGGCCGGTAGGAGTAGTACGGAGACCCGAAGAACCCGCCGATCTTCGTATCCAGCGTCACATAAGGAACATTCCCGTCCGTCTGCCGAAGCTGGTTCAAGGAGTACGGCGTGAGAGGCTGCTGCCCTTCATCGTTCAGCTCGCGCCCGTACTGGTACAGCACCTCGTTTGAAAGGTTCGACCGAAGCAGGCTCGTCAGCTTGGTCAGTCCATAATCCAGCTTCACAAAGTCCGTACCGGTAGCGTCCAGCGAGTAGTCCCCCGTCGCGTTGGTCTGCACGCCACCGGGCGAGTCCCAGCGCAAGCGGTGATAGAGCGCCTCCACATGTTCCCGCGAATTGATCTGATAGTCGAGCTTGGGCGTGTTGATCTCCTGGTAGCCCACGCGGTTGATCAATCCGAGATCTTTGTTCAGGTCATTCAGATCGTTCTGGTAGAGAGTCGCCGCGGCAGCGTAATTGCCCAGCTTCAGGCGTGCGGCCAGCGTGCAGGCCTGCGCATCCAGAACGTTCGTAATCGGCGTCGTGCCGGCCGCCAGGTACCCCGTGCTGTAATTGCACGTAGCTCCCGTGGGAAGCGCCGCATCCGGCAAAGCATTGAAGCCATATGCCGACGTGTTGTTGACGCTCGAAGGATTCGTCGCCACACCCGACAGCGGGAAGATGCGGCTGTGCTGGTCGTACGTGTAGAACCAGAACAGCTTATCCTTCACCAGCGGGCCGCCCGCGGAGAAGCCATAGATCTTGCGAAGATCCTTGGGCTTGAACGGCACGTTGGTCACGGCGCCATTCGCGCCCGTAACCGGAATCGTACTCTGGTCGTTGAAGGCGTTCCACTTCGACTCGCGATCGTAGAAGTACGCCTGCCCATGAATCTCGTTGGTGCCGCTGCGCGTCACCGAGTTGACGACGCCACCGGCCGCCCGGCCGTACTCCGCCGCATACACCCCGGTGTTGACCTGGAACTCGCGAACCGAGCTGCCGGAGGTTGAATACGCCTCGCGTGTCCGTCCGCGCTCCTCGGCGAAGTACGCCTGGTTGTCATCCGCGCCGTCAATCTCGATATTGTTGAGGATCGTGCTGATCCCTCGCACGCTGATCAGACCGTACCCGCCTGAGTCCACCGTCACCCCTGGGGTCAGCAGCGCGAGCGCCGACCAGCGCCGGTTGTTGATCGGGATGTTATCGATCGCTCGCTGATTGATGTTCGCCGTAAAGTCCGGCGACTCGAAGTTCAGCACAGGAATGTCCGCGCTCACCTGCACCGTCTCCGCGGAGCCCGTCACGTCTAGATGCGAATCGACATTGGTCAACTGCCCAACCTGCACAATCACCTTGCTGGTACGGTCTTGAAAGCCGCTCGCCGAGATCTTCACCGTGTACGATCCCGGCTCAAGCAGCGGAGCCTTGAAAAAGCCGCTGGCGTCGGCGGTTCGATCCACTTCGGCGTTCGTTCCATCGTTGTGGATCACGATTGCCGCTTTCGGAAGCACGGCGCCGCTGCTATCGAATACGGTGCCCCCGATGGCTCCTTGCGTGCTCGATTGTGACCAGGAAGAAGCTGTTGCAAGAATCGTTGCGGCAAGAGTAAAGCCTGCACTTCGGCGAAACGTCATAGGTACTCCCAGGGAAGATGCGGATCGCGTCATGCAGTCATACCAAGACTGCGCCCCGGCTTGAAAGCAGGGCAGAGATGGCGCGGCTGGATCGCGTTCTTTTGTTTCCCCAAGCCTTGCACCACGATATGAAACAGCGATGAACCGCCAGGTTCGGCAGCGGTTTCGCCAACCTTTCAGTCTTAGGACTTTGATTTAGACTTAGCCTTGACCCATGTTTATCGACGAAGCGAAAATTCGGGTCAAGGCGGGCGACGGCGGCAACGGCTGCATGGCCTTCCGCCGCGAGAAGTTCGTCCCCCGCGGCGGACCCTCCGGCGGCGACGGCGGCCATGGCGGCGACATCCTCATGGAGTCCTCGCTCAGCCACAACACGCTCGTCCACTTCCGCTTCAACCCCGAGCACAAGGCCCAGCGCGGCGGCCACGGCCTCGGCTCCAACTGCTCCGGCTACTCCGGCGAGCACCTCACCCTCAAGGTCCCCGTCGGCACCATCCTCTACGACGACGAAACCGGCGAGCAGATCCACGACTTCACCCGCGCCGGCGAGTCGCTCCCCATCGCCCGCGGCGGACGCGGCGGACGCGGCAACCAGCACTTCGCCACCAGCACCCACCAGGCGCCGCGTGAGCATGAGCTCGGCCGCGCCGGCGAAGAGCGCTCCTACCGCCTCGAGCTCCGCCTGCTCGCCGACGCCGGCCTCGTCGGCTTCCCCAACGTCGGCAAATCCACCCTCATCTCCCGCCTCTCCGCCGCCCGGCCCAAGGTCGCCGACTACGCCTTCACCACTCTCGAGCCCAACCTCGGCGTCGTCTCGGTCGGCGAGTGGCCGCACGAAGAATCCTTCACCATCGCCGACCTGCCCGGCCTTATCGAAGGCGCGCACCTCGGCGCCGGCCTCGGCATCCAGTTCCTCCGCCACATTGAGCGCACCAGCGTCATCGTCCATCTGGTCGACGTCTCCGACGGCGCTGGCTATGGTGGAGTAGTCCGCCCCGACCCGGTCGACGACTACAAGGTCATCACCGCCGAGCTCCAAAGCTTCGACCCCGCCCTAGCCGAGAAGCCCACCATCCTGGTCGCCGCCAAGGTCGACGCCGCCAACCCCGACAAGCTCAAGAAGCTCCGCGCCATGGCCAAACGACGCAAGCTGCCCTTCCACGAGATCTCCGCCGTCGCCGGCACCGGCCTCGACGCGCTTACCTTCGCCATCGCCAAGCTGGTCTCCGAACATCGGCCCATCGTGCTCGAACCGGAAACCGTCCTGCCGGCCAAGCGCAAGCCCAACTATCCTCCCCCCGCAAACTCCGCGCGAGGCCGCGCCTGAATCTCCGACCGAGCCCAAATCTCTTCACCAGCCTCTCTATCCCTGCCTTTTTCCGCTCCACGAGGTTAGCCCTGCCAATGAACGTTCGCTCCTTCCTTGTTGCCGCCGTGGTCTTCCTGACCGCCTCCACCCTGCACGCACAATACGGAGGCCTCTACGTCACCCCGATCGCCATCCGCATCAGCAACTCCACCGCGGACACCGGCACCTTCGCCTTCCTGGGCCAGAACGTCACCTCCCGCATCTTCTGGGGAGTCAACTTCGGCGGCTATTACGATATAAAGCGAAGCGACAAAATCGCCATCGGCGGTGACGTACGCGACTCCATCCTGCACGGAAACAATGCCGGCCTGAATAACTTCCTCGTCGGTCTGCGTATCTCCCGCCCCGCGCCCGAGCGGCTTCGCCCCTACATCGAGCCGTTCGTCGGCGCAGGCACCTCCCGCGCCCCCGAGACGACCATCCACGTCACCAAAGCCGAGTACGGCGTCTATGCCGGCGCCGACTACGCGCTCGGCCACCACGTCGACTTCCGTGTCATCGAGATCGGGTATGGCGCCCTGACCACGGCAAGCAGCGAAACCATCGGCGGGAACGGCGGCACCCGCACCATTCCCAGCGCCACTCTCCTCAATTTCTCGAGCGGCCTCGTCTTCCGCATCCCATAGCCGTGCATCTCTGGAAGGCATGCGCGCCGGGGCATGGTGCAAAATGCGTGTAGCTCTGTTCGGCGGCTCCTTCGACCCGCCCCATCGCGGACACATGGCTCTCGCCCGGGCGGCGGCCGACAGCTTTGCGCTCGATCTCGTCCTGTTCGCCCCGGCCGGCCGCCAGCCGCTGAAAGAAGCCGCCACCGGAGCCTCCTTTCAGCAGCGGCTCGCCATGGTCGCCCTCGCCTGCCGGGAAGATCCCCGCTTCGCCGTCTCTGAGCTAGACGCCCCGCACCTCGACGGCCGGCCCAACTACACGGTCGATACGCTAGCCCGGCTGCAAACCCTCTTTCCCGAGGCTCAGCGCTTCAATCTAGCCGGAGCCGACAGCTTCCTCACTCTCAGCCGTTGGCGCGAGCCCCTCCGCATGCTCGAGCTAGCCGAGTGGATCGTGGTCAGCCGGCCCGGCTTCCCTCTGGTCGAGCCCGAGGAGTTCCTGCTCGATGAGCGTCAGCGCCGCCGCATTCACCTGCTCGATTCGGTCCACGAGGATGTAGCCGCCACCGGCCTGCGCGAGCGCCTGCATGCCGGCGACCCTTGCACGGATCTGCTGCCGCCGCTCGTGTCGGCCTATATCGAGCAGCGGGGGCTTTATCGAAGTTAGCCCGCACCGGTAACTGCCTATCCGCTACCATGGAGTTCTAGGAGCCCCATGCCCTCAAAGGAAACATATCCTCTGCTGCTCGCGGCCGCGGCAGCTTGTGAAGACAAGAAGGCGGAAGACATCCGCATTCTCGCGCTCGACCCCGCCGAGAGCGGCCTGACCGACTACTTCCTCATCTGCAACGGCACCAACGACCGCCAGAATGTCGCCATCACCGACGAGATAGAAATCCGTCTCAAGCGCGACTTCGGCACCTATCCCACATCGGTTGAAGGCCGCCGCCAGGGCGAGTGGATCCTGATGGACTACGTCGATTTCATCGTCCACGTCTTCTCACCGGAGAAGCGAGCCTTCTACGGCCTCGAGCGCCTGAAGAAATCCGCCACCACGATCAGCGTCGCCGAACTGAATACCGAACTGAAAGCAGCCATCGCAAATCAGCGGACGAAGCCGAAAAAGCTTAAGACGACGGAAAGTATTAGTTAGAAGACCGCGACCAAGAAAAGTGCCATTATGAAGGATACGGCAAAGAAGGACGAATCAGCGCGCGTAGCACGGAAGTAGGTTAGATTCACTAAGAAACCGCTGCTAACAAGAAGAGCGCGCAGCTTCGGCTACGCGCTCTTCTCACATATCGCTAGAAAAGAATCTTCCCGCCGAGCTGTATGTTTCGATTGCCTTTGCCAAATGGCGTCCCCACGACTGTACCGCCGTTATTCAAATAGTTCTCGAACGAAGCGAACGGCCGCTTAAGGGCATCCGTGTGGGTAGGGATGGCGTCCGTTACAAGCGCATCCGGAGTGCCAAGATACAGACGGTTTGGCAGGTCATACACGTTCAGGCGAAGCTGTGCGCTGACCCGTTCGTTCACCTTCAGCGTCTTGAATACGCTCATATCCAGCTCGTTCACAGTGTTGCCTCGCAAGGTATTCCGGCCCACCCCCGGGTATGGAGTACCCAGAGCTTCCGCCTCATATTGATTGCTGAGCAGCCATTGGTCCGTGTTGCGTGCCACCACCGCTCCAGTTGCAAGGTCCAGATACCCGACCCCGGGCCCACCATTAATCGCAACTGAACCCTTCGCAGCTCTCGGATTGACCAGGATCGGCCGCTCGGTATCTGAGCCCAGCACACCCGAGTTGTAGTAATAGTCGCCGAAGCTGTAAAGCGCCTGTCCCTGGTTCGCCGTCGGCAGGGTGATTGGTGAGCTCAGCTTGGTGGGTTGGTAAGGCGTGTACGGCTGGCCGCTGTTGAAGGTGTACACCGTATTCACGGAGAACCCACCGAGCAGACGTCCAACAGCGCCGTGCTGCTCCTGGAACGCTGGAATCCGGTAAACCAGACCCACCGCCGTGACATTCGGGTAGGAGTCCCCGCTAACTCCGCGCTCTCCCTGGTCGATATTGAAGGGACTCTGGGCGATGGCGATGGTCGTTCCGCCCGCGTCGCCGGTATACGCCTCGCTTGCGTTATCAATCGTGCGGCTGAACGTGTACGCGACCGACCCCGACACCCCGTGGAACTCGCTGAACTTCAACTGCGTCTGCACAGCATTGTAAATACTGAACGCGGTGTTACCCCGGGCAGTCACATAGGTGCGATTGCAGTCCGGACGGCCAAAGCCCACAGCACCCGCGGTCGTGCAATACGAGGTGGCGGGAAATAGGTTGGGGAACGCCTGCGCGAGGGTCTGAAAATTCTGACTCGCAGGGATGGAACTAGCCGGAGGCGCAACGGCGATGTCTGGATTACCATCGATTGACTGAATCTGGCCAATCGCATGGTTGCCTACGTAGCGAATCTCTCCGACGATGTACCGCCCCACCTGCTGCTGGATGCCCAGCGTGTAGTTCTCAACGTAAGAGTTCTTGAAATTCGGGAACACTTGCGTCTGCACCTTTGTGCCCGGGTTAACGTTTGTCGGGTTGTATTGATCGTCCTGCGTGTGGACTTGCGCGTTAATCGTACCGCTGCTAGGCAAGCACTGCACTGTCACGCCGTCGCAGGTAATAACGCCTGTATTCACAACAGGTGCGCTCGTATAAGAATTGAGGAAAATGTTGTAGAAGGTCGGATCGAAATTGATTGCAAATCCACCACGTACAACCAGACCTCTCAGCGAGTCGGGATTATAGGCAAAACCCAGCCGCGGTTGGAAGTTCTTGTAACGCTGCGGAATATAGGGGAAGGTAGTCAGGCTTAATGGCAGAGAGGTCTGCCAGATAGGATTTGGACCAGTCTGGCGTGCGAGACTTAGGTCATGCAACACGTTGATTCCCTGCTTGAAAAACTCCCAGCGCAGACCCATATTCAGCGTAAGCGACGGGGTGACCTTCCAGTCATCTTGGAAGTACGCCGCGACATCAGGCTCCTTGAAGGGAATGTTGGGCGATCCATTGGCGAGCGTGAGCGACGCATTGCCTGCCAAAGCGTAGTTGAAGTTCTGGAAGCTGAAGGCGCCGCTGGTGTTCGGAAGGAAGGTGTTGGGAGAGTTTTGGTAGTCGAACTCTCCTCCAAACGTAATGGCATGCCGGCCAGCCGACCAGTTCGCGTTGTCTTGCACTTGCGTCGCCTTCACGATGCGGCCCTGGGGAATATTGGTAGCCAGCCCATAGCCTAAGGTGCCGAGGGTCACTTGCGCACCCCCGGGTGCACCGTTCGTGCTTGAATATGTCGTGTTGCTGACTACAACGTTGGCTGGGCAGGATGCAATATCCGAGTCGTCGCAGGTGGAATAGCCGCCGTTGCCAAACGTCAACACCGATTGCTGGAAGCTGTAACGCAACTGGTTCAGCCACCGAGGTGAAAACGTATGCGTCCAGTCAGAGCCAACGGAATGGACCTTGTCCGTCGTGTTGTAGTACGCGCCCGAGGACACGGTGCCGCCGGAGACCAGTGTCGGCGCGTTCTGGAAGGCATAGCGCAGAAAAAAGCGGTCTCTCGTCGTCGCCTGATAGTCCAGCCGGCCCAAGTCTTCCTGATCATTGGAAGTGCTGGGCAGGAACCGCGTGATCGTAGCGAATTGCGCCGTGGGAGAACCGGCCGGGCAAGCCGAGGCGCTGGCTTGCGCGCAAACCGGAACCTGGACAGCCGCGCCGGGTGTTGGATTGCCAGATTTAATCGAGTAGGGACCCGTGGTCACAAGCGAAGCAACGAAAGGATTGTTAGGGAACGCGTTCTGCAGCTGTTGTAGGCCCGTCGGCGTCGGTGTCAGGGTTGTCGAGGTAGTTGGCGAAGCCCCATTGGTCACCTCGCGCCAGAGCGTCCCGCCAAAGAAGAAGAGTTTGTCCTTGAACACGGGGCCGCCAATCGTGCCGCCGTACTCATTCGCCGTAACCCGAGGAACGACGACGGTGTTGCACGGCAGCGCCGCAGTTGTGACTTGGCCCGGAAAGCAGAACCCAAACTGCCCGTTCTTTTGGCTGGGCAGGAGTGAACTCCCCCAGGAGCCCACGTAGTTCTCAAACGCCGTGCCATGAAGGCTGTTTGTGCCGCTCTTGGTGATATAGTTAACCACCTCGCCGGCGTTACGCCCGTACTGAGCGCCGAAGTTGTTCGTGATGATCTGCAGCTCTCCGATCGCATCTTCATTACGAAAGAAGTACTGCGGACCGCTTATAGAGTTGTCGTTGTTCGACTGACCGTCAATCTCGAAGTTGTTCGATCGGCCCCGCAAGCCGTTCGACGACAGGCCGGTTCCATTGCTGTTGGCATAGTTGTTGCCCAGCGTGCGCACAACTCCGGGAACCAGGAGAACCAGCCGATCCAGGCCGCCTCCCGTTGGCAAATCGGTAATCTCTTCAGGAGTGATCGTCGTCGTCAGCTGCGCCTGCGCCGTCTCAAGCAGGTTCTGCCCGGTCGAGACATCAACCGTCTCGCTGGCGGTACCGGTCTGCATCTTCTCTACTCCCAGACCAAGATCTTTGCCGGTCTGGACCATCAGGTGTTGCAGCTTTAGATCACCAAAGCCGGCCATTGTGATCAGGATGTTATATTCACCGACCGGCAGAGAGACAAAAGTAAATTCCCCCGAGCCGTTCGCGGAGCTCTTAAAGGTAGTCCCCTGCTGTACGTTCGTCGCAGTCACCGACGCGTTGGGAATGACAGCACCGGTTCCATCCTGTACGACTCCGCTAATCGACCCGGTGATGATTCCCTGGGCGTGAAGACCCGTTCCACAAACGAGCGAGAGCGTGGCCAGACTGACGGCAAGTAACCTTCTCAACATCATGCAAGACTCCTGAAATCCAACTCATGACAGAGTGACAAGCGTGCTTAGGGTTACGCCTGGTCAAACGTAAACTGCCGTTCGGCGCATAGAATTGGTATAGGAAGGGTATAAGCACGGCGATGGCCAAAGTTCACAGGCCCTCGTTTGCTGGAAAAAGCTTACAGACACAGACAAAAGTAATCACTTTCTATGAAAAGTGGGGGTTCTCTGTGAAGTTACGGATCGTACCGGTGTTGCTTCGTTGAAACTTTTGCTTTCCTCTGTCTCGAAACGTCAGCAGGCCAGGAGCGCACATGCCGAGACGCTCACTCGAGAGTACGTTGAGCGTAGCAACCGACTCTGCGCAACTGAGTCCATCGTTCTCCCCACCGAAGCCGCCCTACTCGCCGCCACCGAGCGACAACCCGGGCGCCCCGCCGCCACCCTGCTCCTCTTCGACTCACGCGGAGATACCCGCACCTCCGAGCAGTTCGCCGACCTCCTCGGCCAACTCCGCGACAACGCCACCCCCCGCGTCCTCCTCGCCATCGGCCCCGCCGACGGCTGGTCCCAAGCCGCCCTCACCCGCGCCCACCGAGTCCTCTCGCTCGGACGCATGACCCTCCCTCACGAGCTCGCCCGCGTCGTCGTCGCCGAGCAGGTCTATCGCGCCCTCACCATCCTCGCCGGCCACCCCTACCACACCGGCCATTAGCCTGCCGCGCGCAACCGCCCGCACCGCCTCCGCTCCGACGCCCTCCAATCCGCTCTCGGTCAGTGTGGGATACTTTCCAAGGACATACCCGCAGCCCATGACCTGGTTTAAACGCGAAGATAGCCGCATCATCAACGACGACACGAAGACCGTCCGGACCGAAGGCAACTGGATCAAATGTCCCCGCTGCGGCGCCGCGCTCTTTAAGCCGGATCTCGAAGCCAACCTCCGGGTCTGCGCCAAATGCGGCCATCATTTCCAGCTGAGCGCCCGCGAGCGTCTCGAAAGCCTGCTCGAACCCGGCTTCGAGCTCGTCGACGACCGCCTCTACTCGACCGATCCCCTCCACTTCACCGACCTCAAGCCGTACAAGCAGCGCCTCTCCGAAGCCCAGAAGAAAACCGGCCTCTTCGACGCCATCCGCAACGCCACCGGGCACATCGGCTCCATTCCGGTCGTCGTCTCGGCCATGGAGTACGGCTTCATCGGCGGCAGCATGGGCGCCGTCGTCGGCGAAACCATCGCCCGCGCCGTCGACCGCGCCCACGACACGCGCCATCCGCTCATCATCGTTTCGGCTTCCGGAGGCGCGCGCATGCAGGAAGGCATCGTCTCGCTTATGCAGCTGGCCAAAATCTCCGGCGCGCTCGCGCGTCTCTCCGCTGCCGGCGTCCCGTACCTCTCCGTGCTCACCGACCCGACCACCGGCGGCGTTACGGCCAGCTTCGCCATGCTGGGCGACCTCAACATCGCCGAGCCCGGCGCGCTCATCGGCTTCGCCGGCCCCCGCGTCATCGAGCAGACCATCCGCCAGAAGCTCCCCAAGGGCTTTCAGCGGTCGGAGTTCCTGCTCGAACACGGCTTTCTGGACGCCGTCATCCTCCGCAAAGATCTCAAAGCCTTTCTGGCCACGACCCTCAAGTGGATGTGCGAGACGAAAACCGCGTAATCACGCGTCGCGCCGCGCATCCAGCACGGGCGTAATCCGGCCCTCGTGCAGGCGAAACCGCTCGCTCCGCCACACCACCGTGTCGCCGGCAAACGACCACGCCCAGAACAGCAGCCCGAAGCAGTCGCGCAGCGGCAGCAGCCACAGATCGCGGAGCACCTGGTCGTCGCGCAAGAGGCCCGCGCCCACGGTCAGCGCTACCGAGACCCGCGCCAGCAGCGCCAGGGTCAGCAGCGTAAAGCTCCACAGCGCGCCGCCTGAGGCCACGCAGGTCGCCAGCGCCCACGGCAGGCAATACGTCACGCCGAGGCCCAAATAGCCCAGCTTACGCGAGTCGCGGGTGGAGCGCGCCCAGCGCATCTGGTGGTTCCAGAAGCCGCCGAGCGTCCACGCCGGCACGGACGTCTCGACCGGCACCCCGGCCAGCTCCACGCGGAATCCCGCGCGGGCGATCCGGTGGCCCATCTCGTAGTCGTCGGCCAGGTATTCGGTCAGCGGCTGCAGCCCACCTGCCGCGGCCAGCGCCGCCTTGGTCACCGCCAGGGTTGAGCCCAGCCCGAAGCGGATGCCGCCTTCGAGCTTTCGCGCCGTGAGCACTCCGGGAAAAAAGTCGGTCGAAATGCCCAGCGCCTCCAGCCGCGCCCACAGCGTACGCTCGCGCCCGCCGGCCCCGGTGCGGCCCAGGTAAGGCGTCGTCACCATGCCGACCTCCGGCTCCGCGAAGCAGCGCATCACGCCGCTAAGATATCCCGGCGGCACCAGGATGTCCGCATCATTGATGAGCACATGCTCGTACGCGGTATGCGGCAGCATCTGCACTAGATTCGATACCTTGCCGCTGGTGCCGAGCCGCTCCGTGCAGTGCACAAGCTGGATCGCCACGTCGGGGAACTCGGCGCGCAGCCGGGCGACCTCTTCGGCGGCCGGATCGTCCAGGCTGGATAGCCCGAAGACCAGCTCGAACCCGCCCGCGTACTGCTGCCGGCAATGGCTGGCCAGGCTCGCGTACATCCGCGGATCGACGCCCTTGAGCGGCTTGAGAATGCTCACCGGCGGAGCGAAAGGAGGTATGCCCCGTGCATGCCGGACGGCGGCCAGAAAGTCCCGCGCGCCCAGCAGCGCAAGCAGCATGTAGACAATGCCGGAGAGGGTGACGAGGGCTGTGAGCGCTTCAATGCCTGTCGCCATGAGGTTAGTTTAGCGGAGGGAGAAGGACAAAGAAGAAGCGCAAGGGACGCGGAGGTTGCGCGAAGGACGCAAATGTCGACCGCTTACTCGTACCGCAGAGCCTCGATCGGGTTCAAACTCGCAGCCTTCCACGCCGGATAAATCCCGAAGAGCAGCCCAATCGCGCATGCACTGGCAAAGGCAAGCGCCACCCAGAACACCGAGACGACCGACGGCAGCACCCAGTGCAGCCCAAACCCGATCGCCGACCCGGCTACCACGCCGATCACGCCGCCCACTGCGCACAGCGTCATCGCCTCCAACGTGAACTGGGTCAAAATGGTGCGCTTGGTGGCGCCGATTGCCTTACGGATGCCGATCTCGCGCGTACGCTCAGTCACCGAGACCAGCATAATATTCATCACGCCCACGCCGCCCACCATCAGCGCCACGCTCGATAGCGCGAACAGCAGCAGGAACAGGCCGCCGGTGATCTGGCTCCAAAGCCGGGTGAGCGAGTCGGTGCCGAAAACCGCGAAGTTGTCGGCTGCCTCGTTCTTCACGCGGCGGCGGCGACGCAGCAGCTCCGTGACCTCGTCCTGCACCAGGCCGATGTACTTTTGGTCGTCGTACTTGAGGGTGATCCAGTAATCGAGGATCTCCGGATGGAGTTTGTGGAAGGTCGTGATGGGAAAGTAGGCCTTGTTATCTTCCGGATTTTTGCCGCCCCCGAACGCAGTCCGGCGAGCGTCGACGACCCCGACGACGGTAAAGGTAATCCCTCCCACCACCACCTCCTTGCCGACCGCATTCTCCGCCCCGAACAGCTCATCGGCGGTATCGATGCCGAGCACGACCACATCGGTGGCTCGCTCCAGGTCGTTGCTGTTGAAGAAGCGGCCGTCGAGCATGGTCATGTTGTTGACGGTTTCGGCGTCCGGCGTATCGCCTTCAAGCTGCGTGCTCTGCATGGAGCGGCCGTTGGCGCGGATCGCGGTCAACCCCACGCCGCCCGGCGCGCTGCGGTTGACGTACTGCAAAATCGGCGCGACGGCGACCACGTGCGGCAGCGTGGCAATGGCCATCGCGTCGTCATAGGTAAGCTGCTTGCGGGTCAGCATCTCGGTCGTCGGCCGGTTGGCGAACACCGGGAAGCGGAAGACGAACAGCACGTTTGAACCCAGCGACTCCACCAGATCCGACACGCTGTCGTTCAGGCCGGTCACCACGGAGGAGATGACGATCACCGTCATTACCCCGATCACAATGCCGAGGATCGTCAGCGCGCTGCGCAGCTTGTTGGTCCGCAGCGTGTCGAGCGCCATCTTGACTGTTTCGCGTGTGCCGTCGAGCGCCATGGAGAGTTCTCAGGGTTCCGGAGTGCGGGTTAGTCGGCGCGCAGGGCGACGATGGGATCGAGGTTGGCGGCTTTGCGTGCGGGATACATGCCGAAGAAGAGGCCGGTGGCGGTGGCCATCAGCAGCCCGGCGAGGACGCTCCAGGGAGCCACGGTGGAGGGGAAGCCGGCAAGCAAGGTGATGACCTCGGCGACGCCGACCCCACCCAGAACCCCGATCGCTCCACCTGCAAGCGACATGACGGCAGACTCAATCAGGAATTGCAGCAGGATGTCCCGGCGGCGCGCGCCCAGAGCCTTGCGGATGCCGATCTCGCGCGTGCGCTCGGTCACCGAGACCAGCATGATGTTCATGATGACGATCCCGCCCACGATCAGCGAGATCAGCGCAATGGCCCCGGCCACGGCGCCGAATGAGTTGGTCAGCGTCGAGGCAAAGCCGACGAGGGTGTTGTTCGTATCGAGCTCGAAAGAGTCCGCGTCGCCGGGTTTGTCATGGCGCCGCGCGCGCATCAGCACGCGCACCTCGTCGGCGGCGTTTTCAAGCGGAGCCCCCGCATCGCCCGCCTTGATGTAAACGGTCAGCGTCTTCTGCGTGCCGTAGTCCTTCTGGTACGCGGTCAGCGGCACGCCGATGAAGTTGTCCTGGCTGGCGCCGAAGGTGCTGCCCTGCTTTTCGACCACGCCGATGACCGTATACGGCGTGCCGTCGGCGCGCAGCTCCTGGCCGATCGGGTCCACGCTGCCGAACAGGTTCTCCTGGATGTCGGTCCCGATGATGGCGACGTGCGCGGCGTGGTCCTCGTCGGTCTCGGTAAAGTCGCGTCCTTCGGTGATGTTCAGGTTTTGGAGCGAAGGCATCTGCCACGTGTAGCCGCGAATGGTGGCATCGGTGATCGACTGGGTTCCGCGCACCACCTTGCCCGTACTGGCCTGCTGCGCTCCCATGGCGAGGCAGCGCTTGCAGTTGTCGCGAACATACTTGAAGTCGTCCAGGAGAATGTTTTTGCGTTTCTGAAAGCGGGTAAAGTCGTCGGAGTTGGTGGTAAACGCGGGTTGCTTCGAGACGGTAAACGTATCGGCGCCGTAGCTTGAAAACTTCTGGATCACAAAGCTGTTGGCGCCGTTGACCAGCGTGACCACCGCAATGACGCTGGCCACGCCGATCACCACGCCGAGCAGGGTAAGCACGGTTCGCATCTTGTTGGCCCAAAGCGATTGCAGGGCGAGTTGAAAGGCTTCCTTAAAGTCCATGGGCTTGTTATGCCTATCTTACCGATGGGAAGCGACTCGAACGGTTGGCGCTCTCCATGGGTTAGACTCGGGAGGCAGGCGGCCGGGCGATCGCTGCCGGCTTCATCCGCAAGGATGTTTGCTGGGGGAGGAAAGTCCGAACTCCGCAGGGCAGTGTGCCGGATAACGTCCGGGATTCCCGTGTCAAGGCGGGAAGACGGCCAGTGCAACAGAGAACATACCGCCCTGTCCGCGCAAGCAGGCAAGGTAAGGGTGAAAAGGTGCGGTAAGAGCGCACCGGGCGCCGAGTAATCGACGCCGCATGGTAAACCCCACACGGAGCAAGACCAAATAGGCAGGGAGTCCGGCCGCCCTCTTCCGAGCGGTCGGCGCGTATCGGCCCGATGCGCCCAGGGGAAGAGTGCAGTGCCGGAACTTGCGGGTAGGTTGCTGGAGCGGCGCAGCAATGCGTCGCCTAGAGGAATGATCGCCTAAAACAAAATTCGGCTTACGGGCCGCCTGCAAAGCTCAACTGCCCCGGACCGACAACGCCGGTTCGGGGCAGCTTTCTCTGCAAGCAAACGCTTCAGTCAGCGGCTGGATGCGTATGCACTCTGCCGCTGAATTCTTTTTCCGTTCACTGCATTCGGTTCCATTCAGTTTAGACTTCAAAGAATCTATTCCTTTTCCAGTTTTCACCGCTCCCAGGCGCTGGACCTGCGTGTCTTCGCCAGCAGGGTTGTCCAACTCGCAGCGCCGGCTCTCTGCGCCGGATCGCCGCACCCCAATCGTACGGAGGCAGCATGTTGTTTCAGAACGAAAACAGATGGTCCCTCGCCCGGCTCATGATGCTGAGCGTTTGCACGCTCCTCGCCGCCGGCAGCCACAGGCTTTTGCTTGCGCAGACTGCGGTCGATGGAGCCGTCGCCGGAACCGTCGTCGATACCAGCGGGGCCGCCCTGCCCAACGCAGCCATTCTCGTCCACAGCACGGCCACCAACGCCGACACCACCGTGACCGGCGACGCCGCGGGCTACTTCCGCGCCACCCGCCTGGTGCCCGGCGACTACACCGTCACCGTCACCGCACCGGGATTCGCCGCGTACCAGGCCGAACACGTCATCGTCGAGGTCGGCAAGCTGACCGAGGTCGCGCCCAAACTGGGCGCAGGCGGCGAATCAACTACCGTCGTCGTCACCTCCGAGACGCCCGTGATCAACACCGAAAGCTCCGACTTCACCAACGAGTTCAACCCGGTCGCGCTCGGCACGCTGCCCATCAACGGCCGCCACTGGACCTCTTTCGCGCTGCTCTCGCCCGGCGTCTCGCTCGGCAACAGCGCCTTTGGCCTGGTCAGCTTTCGCGGAGCCACCAACCTGCAGAACAACTTCCTCGTCGACGGCTCAGACGACAACCAGTCCTTTCAGTCCGTCGAGCGCGGCTACACCCGCGTCGGCTACTCCACTCCGGAAGACGCGATCCTTGAGTTCCAGGTGCTCACCTCGAACGTGCCGGCCCAGTACGGCCGCGCCGTCGGCGGAGGCGTCAACGCCGTCACCCGCTCCGGCTCAAACGCCTTCCACGGCGACGCCTTCGAGTACTACCGCGACAACGACTTCGGCGCCACCAATCCCTTCAACATTCTTGCCGTCACCAACCCCACCACCGGCGCCATCCAGAACACCTACATCAAGCCCAAGGACAAGCGCCATCAGTACGGCGGCGCCTTCGACGGCCCGCTCATCCACGACCGCCTCTTCTTCTTCTACGCCTTCGATCAGCAAAAGCGGAACTTCCCCAGCGTGGCCGTGCCCACGCCTCAGTTCCTGGCCGCCGGCAACGCCGCCTACAACAACTGCAAGAACGCCACCGGCGGCGCGGCCGTCGACGCCATCACCTGCGCCGAAACCCGCGGCGTCACCGCGGCCCAGGTCAACTCCGCGCTCGCCTACATCAATGGCCAAAGCGGCATCGTGCCTCGCCAGGGCGATCAAATCATCAACTTCGGCAAGCTGGACTACAAGCTCAACAGCCGCAACAACGCCTCCATCATCTACAACCGCATGCGTTGGGATTCGCCCAACGGCGTCCAGACCAACCCCGTCAACCGCCGCGGCATTACCTCCTTCGGAAACGACTTCGTCAAGGTAGATTCCATCGTCGGCAAGATCGACACCCTGCTCAACGCGCACACCTCAAACGAGCTCCGCGTGGAGTATGCCCGCGACTATGAGACCGAGACCGGCGATACGCCTCTGCCCAATGAACCCAACACCACCGCGGGCGGTCTTCCTCCGGGCCTGATCATCAGCACCAACTCCGGCTTTTCCATGGGAACGCCCTACTACGTGCCGCGCTCCAGCTATCCCAACGAGAGCGAGTCCGACGTCGTCGACAACATCACCACCACGCTCGGCGGCCACACCCTCACCGTAGGCGGCGAGTACCGCTGGACCCAGGACAACATCGTCGACGTCGACTACCTCCACGGCCTCTTCACCTACAGCCAGCTCGCCGACTTCTTCACCGACTTCGCCCGCACCCTCGGCAGCACCGCCGGCTGCGACGCCGCGCGCGACTCCGCCAAGGGCACGATCCCCTGCTACAGCAACCTGCAGCAGGCCTTCGGCCATCCACAGTTCGTCTATCACACCAATGAGTACGCGGGCTACATTCAGGACGACTGGAAGCTCTCCCATAGCCTGACTCTCAACCTCGGCGTCCGCTACGACTACGAGCAGACCCCCTCCGCTAAGATACCCAATCCCGCCGTCCCGCAAACCTCCGGCCTGCCCGGCGACCAGAACAATGTCGCTCCCCGCGTCGGCTTCGCCTGGGATGTCTTCCACACCGGCAAGACTCTCGTCCACGGCGGCTTCGGCCTGTACTACGGCCGCATCCAGAACGGCACCATCTACAAGGCGCTTTCCTCCACCGGCTCGCCGCTGGCTCAGTTCCAGCTCAACACGTCGCCCTCCGCCACCAGCCCCATCTACCCGGTCATCGTCTCCACAGCCGCCGCCCCTGCCGTCTCGAACGTCACCGCCTTCACCCCGCACTTCCAGAACCCCGTCTCCGATCAGGTCGACCTCAGCGTCCAGCAGGACCTCGGCCACAACACTGTCCTAGGCATCGCCTATCTCGGCTCCTTCGGGAAGCAGCTGCCCACCTTCTACGACGCCAACATCGCTCCCGCGACCACCACCCGCAGTTACACCTTCTCCGGCGGTCCGCTCGCCGGAGATCGCTGGACCGTCCCCCTCTACACGGCGCGCCTCAACCCCGCCTACAACGCGCTCACCCTCATCAGCAGCTCCGTCACCAGCAACTACGACGCCCTCTCGGTCACGCTCGAGCATCGCCTCAGCCAGGGCATCCAGTTCTCCGGCAGCTACACCTGGTCGAAGGCGCTCGATTACGGCATGAACCAGTCCGCGCTCTCCGACACCAACGACCAGACCGACCCCTTCACCATCAAGCCCGACTACGGCCGCTCCTCGAACGACATTCCGCAGCGCTTCGTCGGCGGCCTCACCCTCATGCCCCGGGTGGAGCTGGCCAACCGCTACGCCTCGCTCTTCGCCAACGGCTGGACGCTCGCTCCCGTGTGGACCGTGCAGTCTGGCCTTACCTACAGCTACGGCCTCACCAGCGGCACCTCCATCCCGGGCGGAGCCGCCACCTTCAACGGCTCCGGCGGCACCGCGGCCTCCGCCGGAACCAGCGGCGGAGCCGAATACGTCAACCTCAGCGCCTACCCGCAGTACTACGCGCAGGACGCCTTGAACGGCACCAGCGTCCGCCGCAACAGCCAGCGCGGAACCACCATCGACGATGTCGACGTCCGCCTCTCCCGTGGCTTCAGCCTGCGCGAGAAATACAAGCTCACCCTCTCCGGCGAAGCCTTCAATCTCCTCAACCGGCAGCAGTTCACCGCCTTCAACTACACCGCCTACACGCTCAGCGGAACCACGGCCACCTACCAGTCCAGCTTCGGCACGCCCAGCGCCGCCGGCAACACCATCTATCGCGAGCGGCAGATCCAGTTCGTCGGCCGCTTCGAGTTCTAACCCGCAGCGCCTTATCCCCGGCGGCAGCTTAGGCTGCCGCCGGTTTTTTCTAGAGGGGGTCCACAGATGCATACAATCACACGCCGCCAGGCCATCGAAGGAGCGCTCTTCACCGGCCTCGCCGCGCTCGCACCCAAGCCGTCCTTCGGCCAGGCCGCCGCGCCCGGCTTTCAAAGGCCCGCCCCGCAAAGCGCGCAGCCGCGCCTCACCGGCATCCACCGGGTCATCCTTGACACCGACCCAGGCAATGACGACGCCCTCGCCTTGCTCATGGGCCTTCGCGCGCCGGCCTTACAGGTCGAAGCGGTCACGGTCTGTCCTGGAAACCTGGGGCCGAACTACGGCCAGCAGGTTAAGAACGCGCTCTTCCTTGTCGATCTCGCGGGCCAGAGCGGCAAGACGCCCGTCTATGCCGGAATGACCCACCCGCTGCTCAACAAACCCTACCCTGTAGCCACGTTCATTCACGGCAAGTACGGCCTCGGCAGCTTCGACGTGCCTTCCGTCCCCCAGCGGCCCGAACCGGAGCACGCCGTTGACCTGATGCTGCGCCTGGTCAAAGCCTCGCCCGGGGAGATCACCATCCTCGCCCTCGGCGGCCTCACCAACGTCGCCATGGCCATGCTGCGCGACCCGCACTTCGCCGGCGCACTCAAAGGCATTCTCTTCGTCGGCGGCCGCTACGCCAGCCCAGGTCTGCCGCCAAGCTATAACGTCCTCGTCGACCCCGAAGCCGCCCATATCGTCTTCACCTCGGGTGCGACTATCACCCTCGTCGGCGCCGACGTCATCAGCCGCGATTCGGTCCTCCGCGATCAAGACTTCGATCACATCGCCACCTTCAACACCAGGCTCAGCCGGTTCTTCATCGAGTCCAACACCCTCCGCCGCACCTTCGAGAAGACCCACCGCGGAACCACCGGCTCCACCAATCCCGACCCCATGGCCGTAGCCACCGCGATCCACCCCGCCCTCGCCACGCTCTACCAACCCATCTTCGTTCAGGTGGAGCTCGAAGGAGAACTGACGCGCGGTCTGCTCGTCTACGGCAACGACATCTACACCGACCGGCCCACGCCTGCACCGAACGCGGACATCTGCCTCCAGGCATCTCCCACAGTGTTCAAGGAGATGGTCTTCTCCACCCTTCAGGATATCTAGTTGACGGTAAACCTTTCAGCTGAGGATGCATCCACGACCAATAACCAAGAGCACCCTTCGCTCGCCCACGCTCCAGCGAGGATCTTCACCTGAAAAGTTCTGCTTGCCGCGAAGATGCTCCTGAAGATAGATAAAATGGAACGAATCAGGTAAGACCTTCTCCCCCCTGATTTTGGAGTCCACATGGAGTTTTCCCCGGGGATCGGAAATCCAGGCACGCTGCCCGGCTATCCGCGACCCCAACTGCAGCGCCAGCAATGGACCTCGCTCGATGGTGAGTGGGACTTCGCCATCGACGCGCGCGCTGAGTGGACCGCCCTCTCGGACATCGTCTGGAACGCCAAAATCCAGGTCCCCTTCGCGCCCGAGACCGCGGCCAGCGGCATCGGCGACACCAGCTTCTACTGCGCCGTCTGGTATCGCCGCCGCTTCGACCGGCCCGAGCTCAAGCCCGGCGAACGCCTCATGCTGCACTTCGGCGCCGTCGACTACGGAGCCAACGTTTGGGTCAACGGCATCGAAGTCGCCTGGCACGAAGGAGGCTACACGCCCTTCTCCGTCGAGATCACCGGAGCCCTCACCTCCAACGGCCCCCAGGAGGTCGTCGTCCGCGCCAACGACGATCCCACCGATCTCGAAAAGCCGCGCGGCAAGCAGGACTGGAAGCTCGAGCCGCACGCCATCTGGTATCCGCGCACCACCGGCATCTGGCAGACCGTCTGGATGGAGACCCTCCCCCCCGCCTACATCAGCACCGTCCGCTGGACCTCCAGTCTCGCGCGCTGGGAGATCGGCCTCGAAGTCCACGTCGAAGGCAACACGGACAAAGCCCTGCGGCTCGCCGTTCGCATGCATGCCGGCAATCAGCTTCTCGTCGAAGACGCCTACACCTTCATCCACTCCACCGGAGGCTCCAGCTACGGCCCCTCCGGTGAGGTGCATCGGCGTATTGCCCTCTCCGATCCCGGCATCGACGACTTCCGCAACGACCTGCTCTGGAGCCCCGTCAAGCCCACCATCATCGACATCCAGCTCGAGCTCATCGATGCCGATGGCAAGGTCCTCGATTCCGTCAAGAGCTACACCGCGCTGCGCTTCATCGCCATCCAGGGCGATCGCTTCACGCTCAACGGCCGCCCCTGGCCCCTGCAGCTCGTACTCGACCAGGGCTACTGGGAGCACAGCGGCCAGACCGCGCCCAACGACGAAGCCTTCGTCCGCGACATCCTGCTCGCCAAATCCATGGGCTTCAACGGCGTCCGCAAGCACCAGAAGATCGAAGACCCGCGCTTTCTCTACTGGGCAGACCACCTCGGCCTGCTCGTCTGGGAAGAGATGCCGAGCGCCTACCGCTACACCCAGCGCTCCGTCGAGCGGCTCACCCGCGAGTGGATCGAGGTGCTCAAGCGCGACTGGAGCCACCCCTGCATCGTCTCCTGGGTCCCATTCAACGAGAGCTGGGGCGTACCCGACCTGCCCGACTCCGCCGCCCAGCGCAACTACGTCCAAGCGCTCTATCACCTCACCAAGACTCTCGACCCCACCCGCCCCGTCATCGGCAACGATGGCTGGGAGAGCGTCGCCACCGACATGATCGGCATCCACGACTACGACGATCAGCCCGACCGTATCGCCCAGCGCTACAACATCAACGAGGTCGAGGACCGGCTCTTCGAGTTTGAGCGGCCCGGCGGACGTATCCTCCGGCTCGGCGAACAGGGACGCGAGCGCCTACCCATCGTGCTCACCGAGTTCGGCGGCATCGCTCTCCGTCAGGAAGATGACCCCACCTGGGGCTACACCTCGTCGGCCACCTCGGACGAGCTGCTGGCCCGGTACACCGCCTTGCTCCGTGCCGTGCGTCCCTTGCCGGCCCTGGCGGGCTTCTGCTACACGCAGTTCACGGACACCTTCCAGGAAGCCAACGGCCTGCTCTATGCCAACCGCACGCCCAAGGCGCCGTTGGATCAGATCGCTCTCGCAACAGCCGGCTTCGTCCCCAACGAACGCGACCCTTGGGTTTCTATGTGGCGCAAACGGCTGATGGAACTCCAGCGCTAACTCTGGGTGCCCCACCCTTTCCAGTCTCACCGGAAAGGGTGGGGTGTCGAGCAAAGCTCGACCGTCCTTGTCTTACGGAGTAACCGCCACCGAAGGCGCAGAGGCCACCGCCGCCCCGCTTCCACCCATGACTCCAACCGATCTTGGCGGCTTGGACGCGGACATCGTCACCGCCGCCGGAAGACTCAAGGAAGCGTTCGCATCCTCCGCAATGTTGCGGAACAGATGCAGCGCCTGCGCCACTACCTGGTCCATGTTGAAGTAGCGATAGTTTGCCAGCCGTCCGCAGAAGTACACGCCCGTCGTCGCCACGGCAAGCTCGCGATATTTCTCATACACCTGCGCATTCTCCGGCCGCGGCACCGGATAGTAAGGTTCGCCGCCGTCGCACGGGTACTCGTACACGATGCTCGTCTTCTCGTGCGTCTGCCCGGTCAGATACTTGAACTCCGTGATGCGCGTATACGCATGCTCGTTCGGGTAGTTCACCACCGGCGCAGGCTGGAACTTCTCCTGAGTGTGGGTGCGATGTTCAAAGCGCAGCGAACGATACGGAAGCCGCCCAAAACGGTAATCGAAGAACTCATCGATCGGACCCGTATAGACGATCTTCGCCCGTGGATAATGGTCGATGACCTCGTGATAATCGGTCGAGAGCCTGACCGTGATCTTCGGGTTCGCCAGCATGCGCTCGAACATCTTCGTATAGCCTTCAAGCGGCATCGCTTGAAACGTATCGGAAAAGTAGCGGTCGTCCCGGTCGAAGCGTGCCGGCACCCGCGCCGCCACTGAGCTGTCCAGCTGTGAAGGATCGAGCCCCCATTGCTTGCGCGTGTAGTTGCGGAAGAACTTCTCATACAGGTCACGCCCGACCTTCGACACAACGATATCTTCCGAAGTCCGGATTTCAGCCTTCGGCTCCGCCCGCTCCGCAAGAAACTTCTGCAAGCCCTCGGAGTCCAGATCCAATCCATACAGTTGATTGACCGTATCCAGATTGATCGGCATCGGCAACAGCTTGCCCTCGACCTGCGCCAGAACGCGATGCTCATACGGCCGCCAGTTCGTGAACTGCGAAAGATAGTCCACCACCTTCTGCGCGGAGGTATGAAAGATATGCGGACCGTACTCGTGAATCAGAATGCCGTGCTCATTATAGAAGTCGTACGCATTGCCGGCGATGTGCGGGCGCTTGTCGACCACCAGGACGCGCTTGCCAAGTTGCGAAGCAATGCGCTCGGCAATCGTGGCTCCTGCAAATCCCGCGCCCACGACAAGATAATCGTAGTGCTCCGTCATCATTCGCTTCACGCCTTGCGGACGCATATTCACTGCCGATTTTGACGCTGGCTTACGTTGCTTGCGCACCGCGTTCATCTCGTGGAGCATAGCCGCCCACGTGCGATCCCATGAGGAGTCCGCCAGCTTGTGAGCCACACGCGCACTCCACTCCGCATCCTCGCCTGCACTCAACGCACGATCGAGCGCCGCGGCAAACTCCTCCGCATCCGCGCCAATCTCCACCAGCCCCGGCCTGCCATACGCAGTCACCACATCGTGGATCGGCGTAGACACCACGCGCTTCCCTGCCGCCAGGTATTCAGGCGTCTTCGTCGGCGAGATATAGCGCGTCGATTCATTCATCGCGAAGGGAAGCAAAGCCGCATCCCAACCCGCAAGGTAGCGCGGCAGCTCACGATACGACTTGCTGCCCAGGTAATGCACGTTCGCCGCGTGCGGCAAGGTCGCAGGATCGATCTTCACCACAGGGCCAAGAAAGACAAAGTGCACCTCCGGCCTGATCCGCGCAAGCTCTGAAACCAACGCCACATCCAGCCGTTCATCGAGCACACCGAAGAACCCCGCGCGCGGATGCGGAATCGCCGCCTGGTCCGCGGGATCCTCGCCCGTCATGCGCGCCTGCTCGAAGTGTGCCGCCTCGATCGAGCTCGGAAAGGCATGCACATTCGCATGGTGAAAACGTTTCGCCTCATAGATGGATTGACCGCCGGTAAAGATCACATCGGCGGCCCGAAACAACGCGCGCTCCCGCTCGATCAGCTCCGGCGGCGCGCCAAGAAAGGCCGAGAGCTCATCCATGCAGTCATACACCGTTACACCCGCGGAAGGATGCGCCGCCAGATGCGCGCTGAAGTCAAGCGCCATCGGCGTGTAGTACCAGCGATCGAAGCTGCGGATCGCACGCTCGGCAAGAAACTGATCCAGCAGCCGGGTCTGCCCCGCGACCGCATCTTCCCCGGCAAGGAAATGAGGACGAATCACCGTGACCGCGGCGCTCTCCTCCACCTGCAGAAACTCCAACACGCCTCCAGGTGGAGTCGCGTAGGAACGATCGTCTGCGTCATGCACAAACGCCTCTTCCCAGAAATACACCTGCCGCGTCAGCGCGGCACGCCACAGAAGATGTTGCGGACGCTGCGTCACAAAATGCCAGCGAAGATGCGAGAACACAAGCAGGGCAGGCGGCGCCTCCGCGGAAACAGAAACTGGCCCGGAAGAAACGATCGGCTTGCCATGCGCGGACTCGAACATGCGATTCGTACGGCTGGAATCGAAGGCCACAGTTTTTCCGGCGGAAGAATCATCCATAAAGTCGAAGGCCCCTGTTCTGTTTACTTAAAATCATGAGCGGGCCGTCGTTCGCCAGCAATTGGCTGTCGTCTAGAACAAGACTGGCTTCCGCTCGTATGTGCTGTGATGCTAGATGTAGATTACACGATGCCATTGCAGCCTCCGCAGCATGCACGCATGCCTATCCTCTGCATCACAGAGAGAAAATATCGTCGCCCAACTTGTATCTTTGCTCTGGGCGCAAGACCACCTGCTTCACCGCATCCTCATCAACATAAGTACGGAAGCAAGGAACGGAGCGCAGTGTTCGCGCCTGGAGAGATGCCTCTTGTCGAATCATCAAGCCCGCATGGAGCTTTGGGGTGGCGCTGAATGCACCATCAATCGCGTGGGAAGTGTCTTCTACGATCAACACACCTTCTCAGGTCATCGCGCGCGAATCGACGCAGATCTAAACCTCTTCTCGACACTCGGCCTCAAGACCTTGCGCATCGCTCTGCACTGGGAGCGCTTCGACCAACTTGGCCACTGGGACGAAGCGGACCGCATGCTCAAAGCCATCGAACGTCATGGCCTCGATCCGATCGTCGGCCTCGTCCATCATGGCAGCGGACCTCCGCACACCAATCTTCTCGATCCCGGCTTCCCTGAAAAACTCGCAGCCTACTCCTTGCAAGTCGCACAACGCTATCCTTGGATCACCGGCTACACGCCCATCAATGAGCCGCAAACCACGGGACGTTTCGCCTGCCTCTACGGTCACTGGTTCCCGCATCATCGCAGCATGCACAGCTATGTGCGCTCGCTCTTTCATCAAACCAAGGCGATCGTGCTGGCCATGCAAGCCATCCGCTCCGTGCAGCCGCATGCGCGTCTCATCCACACCGAAGACGGCGGCGCAACCTCTGCCTCAGCTTCCCTGCAGTCGTATCAGCAAGCGCGCGAGCATCGCCGCTGGCTCGTCACCGACATGCTCTGCGGCCGCCTCACCCACAGGCACCCACTCTTCTCCTTCCTCCTCGAACACGGCCTCGACGAACACGAGATCCTTTGGTTCGCTGATAACCCGTGTCCTCCTTCCATCCTCGGCATCAACTACTACGTCACCAGCGATCGCTTCCTCGACGACCGCCTCCACCTCTATCCCAAGCATCTTCCCGGAGGCGATACCGGCGCCGAACCTTTAGTCGATATCGAAGCCGTGCGCGTCCACCCCGAAGGCATCCAGGGCGCAGGCGCCATCCTGAAGCAAGCCTGGGACCGCTATCATCTGCCGCTCGCCATCACCGAAGCCCACCTCGGCTGCGAGCCCGGCGAACAACGCCGCTGGCTCTATCAAATCTGGCGGCAAGCCGAAGACGCACGCACGCATGGAGTCGATGTACGCGCGGTCACCGCCTGGGGTTTGCTTGGCCTGTACAACTGGTCCTGTCTCTGCACGGAAGACAAAGGCGCCTACGAAGCGGGAGCCTTCGATGTCTCTACCGGCACCCCGCAGGCCACGCCTGTCGCCGATCTCATCGCACAACTCGCCGACGGACAAATACCGCAGGATGACGACCTCCTGCATCCCGGATGGTGGAATCTCGACTCGCGCATCCTCTTCCCGCCTCCCGTCGACCAGGCATTTTCTTTCAGCAAGCAACCCGCACCGGAGTTCCATGCCGGCCAGCCCATCCTCGTGGAACGCGGGGCATAGCCGAACGCGGCTCGTCTGCATCTATCAATCGGCATCTGCTAAAGTGAACCGGACCGCTCCCGCATCTCCGGACTCTCGTCATGCCATACATCCTCTCCCTCGATCAAGGCACAACCAGCTCGCGCGCCCTGCTCTTCGCCCACGATGGCTCGATCGCCGGCATGGCCCAGCATGAGTTCCGGCAGATCTATCCAGCCACCGGCCAGGTCGAGCACGACCCCTACGACATCCTCACCTCGCAGCTCTCCGCCGCCGTCGAAGTCCTCGGCAAAGCCCAACTCCTGCCGCGCGATGTCGTCGCCCTCGGCATCGCCAATCAGCGCGAGACCACCCTCGTCTGGAATCGCCTCACCGGCAAGCCCGTCTATAACGCCATCGTCTGGCAAGATCGCCGCGGCGCCCCGCTCTGTATGCAGCTCGCCTCCGACGGCGCGGAAGAAACGATTCGCAACAAGACCGGCCTTCTGCTCGACCCATACTTCTCCGCCACCAAGATCGCCTGGATTCTAAACAATGTTCCCAACGCCCGCGCCGACGCTGCACAAGGCAAGCTCGCCTTCGGCACCGTCGATACCTGGCTGCTCTGGAATCTCACCCGCGGCCAGCGCCACCTCACCGACCGCACCAACGCCAGCCGCACCCTGCTCTACAACATCGTCGAAGACCGCTGGGACGAGGACCTCCTCCGCCTCTTCAACATCCCGCCCAGCATGATGCCCGAGGTCTGCTGGTCGAGCGAAGTCATCGGCCCCGTCACCACCTCGCTCGGCCTCGGCGAGATCCAGATCGCCGGCATCGCGGGCGATCAACAGGCCGCGCTCTTCGGCCAGCTCTGCATCGCGCCCGGCCAAGCCAAAAATACCTACGGCACCGGCTGCTTCCTCCTCCGCCACATCGGCAGCGCCTTCACGCTCTCGCAGCAGCGCCTCATCACCACCCTCGCCTGCAGCACCCGGCGCACGCTCGAATACGCCTTCGAGGGCAGCGTCTTCGTCGGCGGCGCCGTCGTCCAGTGGCTGCGCGACAACATGCGGTTCTTCCCCGCCTCCGCCGACGTCGAAGCCCTCGCCGCCTCCGTCCCCGACGCCGGCAATGTCGTCTTCGTTCCCGCCTTCACCGGCCTCGGCGCGCCCCACTGGGATCCCTACGCCAGCGGCACAATCCTCGGCCTCGGCCGCGGCACCGAGACCGGCCACATCGCCCGCGCCGCCCTCGAAAGCATCGCCTTCCAGGTCAATGACATCCTCGAAGCCATGAACCTCGACACCCGCCAGCCCTTCCGCGAGCTGCGCGTCGATGGCGGCGCCGCCTCGAACAACCTCCTCATGCAGTTCCAGGCAGACCTCCTGCAGCTCCCCGTCCGCCGCCCCGCCGTGCTCGAGTCCACCGCCCAGGGCGCCGCCTACCTCGCCGGCCTCGCCACCGGCTTCTGGGAGAGCCCGGAACAGATCGCCAGCCTCCGCGGAGAAGACACCGTCTTCCATCCCCAGGCCTCGCTCGCCGAAGTTGAGCGCCGGCAGGCAAAATGGAAGCAGGCCGTCCAACGTGCAGGCGGCTGGAACAAGGAGCCCTCTCCCGCATGAACCGCGAAGCCATGCTCGCCCGCGTCCGCGCCTCCGCCTCTTCTCAGCAGCCGTGGGACATCCTCGTCATCGGCGGAGGAGCCACCGGCGCCGGCATCGCCGTAGACGCCGCCACCCGCGGCTTTCAGGTCCTGCTGCTCGAGCGCGAAGACTTCTCGAAAGGCACCTCCAGCCGCAGCACCAAGCTCGTCCACGGCGGCGTCCGCTACCTCGAGCAAGGCAACGTCCCGCTCGTCATGGAGGCTCTCCGCGAACGCGGCCTCCTGCGCCGGAACGCCCCGCACCTGGTCCATGACATGAGCTTTATCGTGCCCAACTATCGCTGGTGGGAGGCCTCCTTCTTCGGTATCGGCATGAAAATCTACGACGCCCTCGCCGGCCGCTACGGCTTCGGCCGCTCCAAGGTCCTCAGCCGCGCCGAAACCCTTGCGCTCCTCCCCACGCTGGCTCAAGACGGCCTCCGCGGCGGCGTCCTCTATCACGACGGCCAGTTCGACGACGCACGCCTCCTCATCCAGCTCATCGAGACCGCCGCCGACGCCGGAGCCGCCGTCCTCAACTACGCCCCCGTCGTCGCCCTCCACAAAAACGATCAGGGCGCCGTCGACGGAGTCACCGCCCTCGACACCGAAACCGGCGAGCGCTTCGACCTCCGCGCTAAAGTCGTCATCAACGCCACCGGCGTCTTCACCGACGAGCTTCGCCGCATGGCCGACTCCAGCGCCTCCACCATGGTCTCGCCCAGCCAAGGCATCCACCTCGTGCTCGACCGCGCCTTCCTGCCCGGCGCTACCGCGCTCATGGTCCCGCACACCAGCGACGGCCGCGTCCTGTTCGCCATCCCCTGGCACGACCACATCGTCGTCGGCACCACCGACACCCCCATCGACCAGCCCTCCTATGAGCCGCGCCCCCTTGAGCAGGAGGTCGACTTCGTCCTCCAGACCGCCGGCGAATACCTCTCCCGCACGCCCACCCGGCAGGACGTCCTCAGCGTCTACGTCGGCATCCGCCCCCTCGTCAAAGCTCCCGGCTCCAGCTCCAAGAACAAGAAGACCGCCGCCCTCTCCCGCGACCACACCATCCACATCGACGCCTCCGGCCTGCTCACCATCGTCGGCGGCAAGTGGACCACCTATCGCCACATGGCCGAAGACGCCATCAACCACGCCATCCCGCTCGGCAAGCTCGCCCAGAAGCCCTGCGTCACGCGCACCCTGCCCATCCACGGCGCACACCCGCATCCGGAGCAGCTTGGCTCGCTCGCCGTCTACGGATCCGACGCCGGGCCTCTGAAGGCCCTCACGCTCGATCGCCCGGAGCTTGCCCGCCAGCTCCATCCCGACCTCCCCTATCTCGCCGCGGAGGTCGTCTGGGCCGCCCGCGTCGAGATGGCCCGCAGCGTCGAAGACGTCCTCGCCCGCCGCACCCGCGCGCTCTTCCTCAACGCCCGCGCCGCCCTCCAGATAGCCCCCCAAGTCGCCTCCCTGCTCGCCCGGGAGCTCGGCCGCGACGACGCCTGGGCAAGCCGTCAGGTCGCCGGCTTCCAGGCGCTCGCCTCCCAGTACATCCTCGAGCCCGTCATGCCCCCTACCCCGGTCCTCGCCGCCGGCGAGCATCCCGCATGACCCGTTCTCCCGTCCTCGGCGAGTTCATGGGCACCCTCATCCTCATGCTGCTCGGCAACGGCGTCAACGCCGCCGTCACCCTCCATCGCAGCAAGGCCGAGAATGCCGGCTGGTTCGCCATCGCCGCCGGCTGGGCCTTCGCCGTGCTCTGCGGCATCTTCACCGCCGTCCTCTTCGGCAGCCCGGACGCCCACCTCAACCCCGCCATCACCCTCGCCTTCTCGGTCGAGCATCGCAACTTCGCAAACCTCCTCCCCTTCGCCTCTGCCCAGCTCGCCGGCGCCGTCTGCGGGGCCGCCCTCGTCTGGCTCTTCTACCTGCCCCTCTGGGCGCTCACCCCGGACGCGGAAGCTAAACGCGGCGTCTTCTGCACCAGCCCCGCCGTCCGCAGTCTCCCCTCAAACCTCTTCTCGGAGTTCCTCGCCACCTTCGTCCTCGTCCTGGTCGTCGGCGCCACCGGCTCCCGCCTCGTCCTGTCGACCGGCGCCGCCGCCGGCCTCAGCCCCTATCTCGTCGCCTGCATCATTTGGTCGCTCGGCCTCTCGCTCGGCGGAACCACCGGTTACGCCATCAACCCGGTCCGCGACCTCGGCCCGCGCATCGCCCACGCTCTGCTGCCCATCGCCGGCAAGACCGCCAGCGACTGGGCCTACGCGCCCATCCCCGTCCTCGGCCCTCTGCTCGGAGGCGCCGCCGCCGGCCTGCTCCTCTCTCTCATCCACGCCTGATCCGCAACCATCCGCTCCGCCAAACTCAAGCGCTTCCCACCCACAACCTGGGTACCGGTCTCTCACCGGAGATCTGGTTTCCTGCGGCCCGCTCAACCCACCTTCACTCTCGCCCAACGCAGCAAAGCCGGCAGAGTCCGCTGTTCCTTTCAACACCTTCCTCGTACTTTGCATGTCAAGCCCTAAAATCTTCCATCAGGATCGTAAGTGTTTGCAATGCAACAACTTGCCGAGGAAAAAAAGTTGGCATAACTCCCCCTTCCAAACCTCTACAATAGAAGTAGAGAGTGAAAGAGAGCAGAGTGACAGTAACGAACATCTTGCCAACCAGCTTTTTTGTCGATCGTCCTTCTAACGAGTCTGTATCTTCATAGATGAAGGATCATGATCTCAGGCAAGCTGCCGAAGAAAGAGGAGCCGTCATTCTGGCACAGCCAGAATCCCCGTATTGGCTTTGGCTGTTGCCTTTTTCCGCGGCTCGGCAGGACTCCTGGTCCCATTCCGGCAAGCACAAAGTGACGGTCACGCCTTCGCCTGGGAGAACTGCATCATCATCTTCCCGTAGTCTCTGTTATTCGAGCGACGACACACCGCATCAGGTAATTTGATCTTCAAGAAGGAACGCCGGTTAGTCCAGCCAGGCCAAATCTGCCTGCTTATTCTCGATGAAGTCAATCTAGGCCCTTCGGGGAGCCTCTAAGGCTTTTGTTTAGAAGACTTTGCCTGTAAAGTTTCTCGAATGAATACTTTGCGAGACATGCTTTCGCTATGTTGTTCTAAACAATAGACTTGGCAGGTACCCCCCCCCGGGGGGGGGGGTACCTGCCACCCTAGCCGAGCAACTTGCTCTCCGTGCCGTCCAGCTGCGGAAGCGCCGGCTGGCGGTCCTTGCCGTACGGCACCACCGGCGCCGCTCCGCCACGCAGTCCCGCAATAATTTGTGTCTGGAAGTCATGCGCCGCGCCTGGATTGTTCGGCAGAAAGACCGTGTTCGTTCCACCCCGCGTCCCGATGTCCCGCAGCGTATCGAAGTACTGTGTCAGCAGCACCAGCGCCATCACATCCTCGCTCGTCGCACCCGGCACCCCGTGCCTGAAGTTCTCGATCGAAGAAGACAGCCCATCGATGATCGCCTGCCGCTCCGCCGCGATGCCCTTGCCTTGCAGCGCCTTCGATTCGGCCTCCGCCTCGGCCTGCTTCACCTTCAAAATCTTCTCCGCTTCGCCTCGGGCCTGCGCCGCCACCTGCGCCCGCTGCGCCGCGTTGATGTCGTTCATCGCCGCCTTCACCTTCACATCCGGCACAATGTCTGTCACCAGCGCCGTCAGGATATTGAAGCCGAACCCGGACATAATCTGGTCGAGCTCCGTCTTCACCGCCACCGAAATCCCCGACTGCTGCTCAAACGTCTCATCGAGCGACAGCTTCGGTACATGGCCCAGGATGGAGTTGAAAACAAAGCTCTCAATCTGCTTCTGCGGGCTCGACAGCTTGTAGAACGCGTCGAAGATATGGTCATCGAGCACCTGGTACTGCACACTCACCGGAATCTGCACAAACACGTTGTCCTTGGTCTTGGTCTCGACCGAGAACTGCGCCTGCTTCACCTGCAGATCGATAATGTACGCCCGCTCCGCAAAGGGCAGCAGCAGCTGCAGTCCCGGCCGCACAATCCGGTTGAACTTCCCGAACCGTTCCACCACCCCAGCGGTGGCGGTGCGCACCGTGACCAGCGTCTTCACGATCGTGATCAGCGCCACCAGCAAGAGAAACAAAACGAAGACCATTACCAGACCCATCGCGCCGGGGCTCCGCTCCCCATGCCGGAAGGATACAGCAGCGTCCTCCGCGCCGCTTCGTCTCCCGATACGATGGAAGAGATGACGACGAGCGCCCATTTCGACCCAGCCGCCTTAAAGTTCCTCAAGGCGCTCAAACGCAACAATGACCGCGACTGGTTCAACGCGCGCAAAGACGTCTATGAGGCCGAGCTCAAAGCGCCTATGCTCGCCGTGATCGCGGAGGTCAACGACGCTTTCGCCGGCTTCGCCCCACAGTTCGTGCGCAATCCCGCCAAATGCATGATGCGCATCTATCGCGACATCCGCTTCAGCCCTAACAAGCAGCCCTACAAAACCAACGTCGCCGCATGGTGGGCGCGCGCGGGCCTGGAAAAAACCTCCGGCGCCGGCTTTTATCTCGAGCTCAGCCCGGATGCCCTGCGCATCGCCGCCGGCGCCTACATGCCCGAGAAGAACCAGCTTCTCGCCATCCGCCGCATGCTGCTCGACGACCATGAAGAGCTGCGAAAACTGCTCTCCGCCAAATACCTCAAGGGCCGCATGGAACCCTTCGACGGCCAGAAGATGACCCGCGGCCCCAAAGGCTTTCCGGCAGATCATCCAGCGCTCGACCTTATCCTGCATCGGCAATGGGGCATCATGGCCACACTTCCGGCGGAAATCGCCCTCAGTTCCATTTTGGGAAAGGAGATCGTCTCCCGCTTTCGTCTCGCGCTGCCCATGGTTGAGCTCCTGAATCGTCCGCTCACCGCAAAAGCGAAATCGCCGCTTGTGTAGCGGCTTTCCAGAACCTCTAGAAGTTAAACACTAAAAACGGGAGAAATACCAAAGAAAAGCGGCAAAACACCTATAAAACCGTTGACAAACTCCGCATGGGAGCCGATGGTGGATTGCGGAAGGTCTTCCGGGACTGTCGAAACCCTGCATGAACACAGGTGATTTCGTTTCTTGAACATCGAACAGAGTACGGCTGAACGCATGTGAAAAGCAGTGGGAAGAAGCATCGCTTCCGAAAGATACCCTCACCTAAGGAGCAACAATGGCAAAAGGAATGACCAAAACGGCGCTTGTGAAGACAATGGCCGAGAAGATGGAACTCACCGGGAAACAGACCTCGGCGTTCCTCGAGATGCTTGCGGAAACCGCAGTCAAAGAAACCAAAAAGAATGGTGAGTTTACAATCCCGGGAATTGGTAAGCTTGTAAAAGCGGAACGGAAGGCTCGCCTCGGGCGCAACCCGCAGACCGGCGAGCCGATCAAGATCAAGGCGAAGACCGTCGTCAAGTTTCGGGTCGCCAAGACCGCAAAAGATACGATCGCTCCAGTGAAGAAATAACTTTGCGGAGTCGATCGTTTGCAGCGCAAGAGAGTTGGCCAGAGTGCAGGGATGCGCTCTGGCCGTTTTTTAGCGCTTACGCCCGCTTCATCGCCGGTAGGAACGCTCGTAGAAGCAGCGACACGCCGAGCGAAACGATCAGGCACTGGATCAGCAGCATCGCGTTGTAACGCCAGCCGGCTACGGCAAACGCCAGCGCCACGCCCCACATGTAGCTTTCTCCCAGCGCGGCCTGCATCCAGTGCGGGGCCAAACCTTTGGCCGCCACCCGCGGGCGCAGCGCTGGAAGCAGCCGCGGCACCAGGCCGCAGTACGCCACATACGCTGCCCCCAGACGCGCAGTGAGGAATGGCTCCTCTGCCAGAATCAACCGGATTTGCAGCACGCCGATCAGCGCCAGGGTAAAAATGGCTCCCGATCGCGGCATAAGCAAGCAGATGGCCAGCGTATGCAGAAAGGTACCCAGATACAGCGGATTCCGCACATAGCGGAACGGCCCATCCTGCAGGAATCCGGTCGCCGTACCCGCCTGGGCCGTATGCATGTCCCGTGACTGCACTACGTCTGCTCCCAGGTACGCTCCTCCCCAGGTGCGTAGCGCGACGCCGGCAAAAGCACATGCGATCGCCAGCCAAAGCAGCAGTTGGAATGCCACGGAGATGTTCAGGCCCACCTGCATTAGGTTGACTGCAAGGATTCCCCACGTATGCGCATTCGCGCCTGCGGGATCAAGATGCAGCCACCGATTCCACGGAGACCAGAAACCCAGCCCGTAGATCGACGCATGCAGCAGATAGCGAAAACGGTACTCGAAGCGGGACGCCTTCATACTTCCATCATAGGTGGGTCGAGCCAGAACGGCAGCGCTCAGCTTTCCGTTTGCGCGTTCAGCGCCGTCAAAAGCGAGTCGAAGTCGTCGAGGTTGGCGTACTCGATAATGACCCTGCCCCTGCCGCGTCTGTCCTCCACGCGCACCCGTAAGCCGAGCGAGCGTTGCAGGCGATCCTGCGCCTCGCGTACATTCGGATCCTGCTCAGCCTGTTCCGCTGCCAGTCTCTGCAGCTTGGTTGGTTTGGTCTCCGGATGGAGAAGCCCTTGAATATAGCTCTCCGTCTGCCGCACGGAGAGCGACAAAGCCGTGACTTTTTGGGCCGCAGAGAGAATCTGCTCTGGGGTAGACAGGCTCAGCAGTGTTCGAGCGTGGCCGAAGCTCAGTTCTCCGGACTCTACCCGATGCTGGACAGATTCCGGCAACTTCAACAAACGAAGGAAGTTAGCGATAGAGGCTCGCTCTTTTCCGGTTCTCGTTGCGATCTGTTCCTGGGTCATCTTGAAGTCGCTGTGCAGCCGTGCATACGCCCGGGCCTGCTCCATAGGATTTAGATCGGCTCGCTGCAGGTTCTCGACGATCGTCATCTCCATCGCCTGCTCGTCCGAGACCTCCCGCAAGACGGCCGGAATGGTCGTCTTTCCTGCTTCTTTGGAGGCCAGAAGCCGTCGTTCCCCAGTAATCAACTGGTAACGGCCGCCGCTCATGGCACGCACGACAATCGGCTGCACCACGCCGCTCGCAGCAATGCTCTTCGCCAGCTCGCTCAGCTTGTCAGGATCAAAGTTTGTGCGGGTCTGGAACGGATTGCGGTCCACCCGTTGCATATCGACTTCAAAAGGAGCTCCGGGCGCCTCGGAGACGGGCGCAGACGAAGGCATGGGAGCGGAGGACGGACGGGAAGGAAGCAGCGACTCCAGTCCCCGGCCCAGCGCACGCCGCGGTGTTGCTTTTGGCTCGAGCATCTCTGATTTCATTTTTCCTCTGTGCAAGCGCTCGGCAGCTCAGGATACAGCTTTAAGAGCTCCTTCGCGAGATCCCTGTACGCCTCTGCCCCTCGGGATCGTGCGTCGTAGAGCGCGACAGGTTTTCCGTGACTTGGAGCCTCGGCCAGCCGTATATTCCGGGGAATCGTCGTCTTGAGTAGTTTCTCGCCAAAAAACTCGCGCAAGTTTTGCGCAACCTGCTGCGAAAGATTGGTTCGCTCGTCATACATCGTGAGCAGCACTCCCTCTAAGCCCAACTTAGGATTGAAGGCAAAGGCTACCCGGTCTAGCGTACTCATCAGCTCCGAAATCCCTTCGAGCGCAAAATACTCCGCCTGGAGTGGAACAAGCAAACCATCCGCGGCAACCAACGCATTGAGGGTGAGCAGATCGAGTGCGGGAGGGCAGTCGATCAGGATAAAGGCGTACGTGTCTCGAATGGGCTGAATAGATTCCCGGAGCCGGAACTCCCGGTGCTCCATGGAAACCAGCTCAATGGTCGCTCCGATCAGGCTTCGGCTGCCTGGGATGAGAGACAGGAAGGGAACAGCCGTGGCAAGCGCAGCCTCTTGCAGCGTATTCGACCCGAGCAACACATCGTAGATGGATAGGCGCTGTGGCTCGTCCTCGCTTTGCCTTCGGAAGCCGAGGCCTCCAGTCGTGTTGGCCTGTGGATCGCAATCGATCAGAAGAACCGGGTGGCCATGGATCGCCAGTGCGGCTGCCAGATTGATCGCTGTCGTCGTCTTTCCTACGCCGCCCTTTTGATTGACGATGGCGAGAACACGGGCAGAGGCGGACGGAGTGCTTGGCATGCAGACTTGTACAAGCCTACCGGCGGCGGCTGGATGTGGCAAATTGTTCCACGTGGAACATGCTCCAAAAGTCTATTTCTGTTCCACCCACCCGCTACTGAACTTGCGTCTGTTCCACCGGCGGCTGACGGAGTGAGACTGGACGAGGACTCTTCTTGGTATCGCTTGCAAGATATTGCTGCAGTTCCTCGATCGAGGTGATCGATGAGGGAAGTTCGAGGCGGCTCGCACGAATAGCTGCATCCCGCATCTCGCGGGTGAGCTTGCGTGCTTGCTCCTTCGAGATCTGACAATCCAGCAGGGTAGGATCCGGGACAAGGATCTGACATCCGCAGGAACGGCAAAACTCCCGGCGATCGGCGCCTAGAAATTCTGGGTGACTTTTCGCGCAGATGCAGCGGAGCGTACCCAGGGAGGAAAAGTTCATCAAGGATTCGGACTCACGAACGCCGAATGGACGAACCGGGGAACGAAAAAAAGCAAACGTGACACCGGCAAACGCGCCGCCCGCAACCGGAAGCATCGCTGCATGAGACAAGAGGTTCTGAAGAGATACCGCAGCTTGAATGATCAGCATTGTCTTGAGCTCCTCGTACCGCGGTTCTGTCTTGGGAACAACCGTTCCCTCAATCTACTTGGCTGCAGCAAGACCGCAAATGATACTCGGCAGTTTCTAAATACAACTTTCGTTCGGAGACAGTACTTAGGTTACCCCGCTAACCGGGTACGTCTGCTTTCTTGCTTGCCAAGCTTTTTATCCGACGAGTCCTTCGTTATCCGTGGGACGGCGTGACCATAGAAGAAAGGTAAACCCAAGTACCCCTAAAAAGAGGAAGCAGGCCAGGATAACCTCCCGCAAGGAGCGCTTAACCGACGCTTTTGCCCGGTCGACTGCCGTCACCCGCATCAGTGACGAGGAAGAAGCCGACTCCATCAAGGCTTCCTGCAGGCAAGGCATAGAGACGCTCATCTGATCGGCCGACAGGCGGCCTTGCCCTCCGCGCTGTCCATAGGTAAACGTCCAGCCATCATTGGCGACGCGATCGAAGTACAACGTTCCCCGTCCGTAGTGCAGGATTCTGCGTCCTCCCGCTACCGTGTTTTCATAGATTGTTTCGTCTCCGCGCAGAGGCGCGCCGCAATGATTTAAAACTGCTTCTGCATCTCGCGGTGACGCGAGCGCGGCAGCGGGAACGAGCATCATCACGGACGATAAACAAGCTGCCAGATACTTCTTCATGGTGAAGCTCTCCTTATCCGATGTGCAGTCAGTTTTCCGTACTCCGGGCGAAAGGAAAATGACACGGACGGGGGATGTTCCACGTGGAACACAGATGTTCTTGAGAGAATTATGTGGACAAATGCAGAACGGTTCGTTCCGAACCCGGAAGTCTGTACACCGGTCCACTCCATGCAGGAGAGGTGGACCCCGACGTTAGAAGGGCCAGGGTGCCGTTGGGCGTCAATCTTTGGCGAGCCACCGCAAGAGCCTTCTCTGGACTGTCGACGGCCCGCATCGTCACTACGTTGAACAAACGTTTTTCGGGCATTGCTTCCACACGTCCACCCCACACCTCGGACGGCAGGGCGAGGGTTCGCACCACTTCGCGCAGAAAGCTTGCCTTCTTACTTTGCGACTCGGCCAACGTAACGGCGAGATCCGGCAAGAGCAATTGGACCGGTACACCTGGAAATCCGGCTCCTGAGCCTAGATCGAGCAAGGTCTCACATGGCGGTAGGTGCCGCGCAACAAACAAGGACTCGCCAAAGTGCCGGCGCACCATCTCTTCCGGATCGCGGATCGCCGTGAGATTCATTCGCGCGTTCCAGCGCAACAAAAGATCCAGGTATCTCGATAGAGTGGGCAGCAGACTCTCCGGCAGATCCGGAGCATAGGGCGAGAGCAGCTCTCTAAAGCGGAAAGAAGACACGGTCATAGATCAATGCGAACTCCAGAGCCGCGCCGCGGCAATCAAACCGTTGAACAGCGCGCGCGAACCTTGCGTACCGAAGGTTCGTTCCGGATGCCATTGCACGCCCAGCAGAAATGAGTGCTCGTTTGCGGCTTCCCACTCCAAGGCTTCCACCACTCCGTCCTGAGGGCAACGGCCCGTGATCCGCAAGCCTTTGCCGGCAATCCCAACGGCTTGATGGTGGGAAGAGTTTGCCGGGATGCGCTGTACCTCGTTTTCGCCGCTATCTTCCAATGATAGGCTGGCCAGCAGCGATCCAGGCGCGACCACAACCTGATGCGCAACCCCCACCGAGGCTCCCGCCGCATGATTGACCGGAAACGGAGCCAGGTCCTGGACCAGCGTCCCGCCCTGAAATACGTTCAAGGACTGCAATCCGAAACAGATTGCCAAGAGCGGCTTCTTTGTCTCGAACACCCCTTCCAGAAGCAATCGGTCGACCTGCTCCCGGGCAGGATCGGCAGGCGCCGAGGCGGGCTCTCGAAGGTGTCCGTATTGCGCCGGGTCTACATCCGCTGGACTCCCAGTGAGACACACAGCCTGGCACCTGTCCGCCAACGCCTCTGCCTCCCGGGCGGGCAGGTCCAGCGGAAACGGTACAGGTTCCGCGCCGCACGCCTCCAGGCACGCGGCGTAGACTCCCCAGTTCTGCTCGTTGTAGAGGCGATCGGCGCTGGTTGGCAGCGGAATGGCAATACGAGGTCTCATCTCTGGGAAGTGTACTCCGGCAGAATGGAGGCGCTGTGCTCGTAATAAAGACCGGTGATGGCCGCAAAGAGACGTTCTGTAAGCTCTTCAGCGTTGCGTGTGGTCAGACCAACCGTCGGGATTGGCTCGCCCACAATCAACTTGAGCGGCCGCGGCGATAGATGATAGACGTGAATGGGCAGCAGCTCATACGTGCCGACCACCGCCAATGGGACAAGACTCACCTGCGCCTTGATCGCCATGAATGCCGCGCCCGACTGAAACGGCGTCATGCGCCCCTTGGCAGCGCGACCGCCTTCAGGAAAGACAAAAACCGGCAACCCTTCTTGCAGCGTCTTTACCCCGCGCAGCAGGCCAGCGACGGCGGAGCGGGTGGAATTCATCTCGATCGGCACCTGGCCGGATCGATGCAGATACCAGCCGATGAACGGAATCTTCCAAAGCGACTGCTTCGCTAAAATCCGAAACTGGAACGGAAGCTTGGCGAAGAGTACCGGCGTGTCAAAGTAGCTTAGATGATTGGAGGCGTAGACCGCGACGCGGCCATTCGGGAGGCGTTCCCTGCCAATCAACTCGACGGGCGAGAGGCTGAGGAGAAGAAGCGTATTCGCCCAGGCGCGGGCGATCGCATGCTGTTGCCGTCCGGATCGGTCCCAGAGTCCGGCCAGCAGCGACAGCGAGCCGAAGCCGGCCGTCGCCAAGGCAATCAGCGGCATGAGCAACAGATAGGTGAGCCAGCGCAAGGCAGGGTTTGCTTTTTGGGGCGTTCCAGGTTCGCTCCCCGCGGATTGGCTCGCAGGTGATCTGACCACTGGCTTACTTCCCCGGATACCGGGGGACTGTACCGGCTCAGACATGGACCGTTTCAGCCGCAGTCGCGAGAGCGCGGATTTCTCCAACAAGATAGACGGAGCCGGTCGCTAGAATCACGCCTCCCGGAGGCGTGATCGCTCGAGCCTGGGCAAGCGCACCCGTCAGATGTGGAGCCGCATGGGCCGGAACTCCCAAGGCGCGCGCCGCTGCCAGGAGATCGTCGACCCCTACGGCCCGCTGGTTGATGATTGGAGCCAGCAGCAGATGATCTCTGCGCCGCAGCGGATCGCCTTCCGGCGACGAATCGAAGAGCGGAAACAGGATGCGCGACATCTCGATCAGGTTTTTATCCCGAAGACAGGAAAAGATGAGCGTTCGCGGCTGCGTCTCTGGAAGCGCCGAGATTGCGTCGCGCAAGGTCCAGGCGCCGGCCGGATTGTGCGCCACATCCAGCAGTAAATCCGGGGCGATCCACTCCAGCCGGCCCGGCCATCGGGTAGCGCGGATACCTTCTTCTAGAGCGGCGTCACTGATCGCAAATTCATGCCTGCGCAGCTCGGCCGCCGCTGCCAAGGCCAGCGCAAGGTTTCTCTGCTGGTGCGCGCCGGCCAGCGGAGAGTCGACGTGAAGGATACGAGGCTCTTCCCCTTCCAGGTGCAAGGTGTACATATTTCGCACAACCGCCTCTGCCCGGTCTACGCTCCCTCTGCCACTCGCATTCCGCTGCGCTGGGGGCAGATAGCGCGTTGCGTCGATCGCCCGCACTTCAAGCGCCGTGGCTCTCTGGCCGATCGCCAGGTTCGCCTCAGGATGCTGAGGCAAGGTTACCAGGATGCCGCGCCGGCGCAGAATGCCGCATTTCTCCTTGGCAATCTCCAGGATCGTTTCGCCCAGATACTCCTGGTGGTCGAGCGCAATGTCTGTAAGAACCGAAAGGAGAGGCTCGACCACGTTGGTCGCGTCCAGCCGTCCACCAATGCCCACTTCCAGTACCATCACGTCTGCCCGGTCGGTTGTGTCTCTTCCGGCGAAGGATAAGAAAGCGACCGCGGTCAGTCGCTCGAAGAAGCTGGAGAGCACCGGTAGCTGCCCAGAAGCGACCAGAGCCTCGCAGGCGTCGTCCACCTGCGAGTAGAGACGCGCGAACTCCGCGTCCGCGATCGGCGTGAGCATAAGTCCGCCATCGGCATTGTGCACCGAGGAGACGCCGTACTCGGAAGGCAGGGACGGATGCGCCAGCTGGATGCGCTCGTTGACTTTCTGCAGGTGCGGACTGGTGTAGAGACCGGTGCGGTAGCCGGCAGCGGTGAGGATTGAGGCGAGCGTCGCCGCCGTGGATCCCTTGCCGTTGGTGCCCGCAATCAGGATGGCCGGAACCCGGTTTTGTGGATCTCCCAGAGCAGCACACAGAATCCGCATATGCTCGAGGTCGAACTTGCGGCGCACAGACTCCGGGCCGGAGGACGCCAGAAGCTCAGGTCCGAGAGCATACAGGTGCTCCACTGCATCCGCATAGTTCATCTCTTCATTCTAAAACGCGATCTGCTACGAAGACGAAGTCCACTGGGCCAAGAAAAGCCCCGTCAATCCAGTGGATCGCCGGGGCAAAGGTTTTCATTCCGTTTCAGCTAAGTTCGTCACGGCGATCGTAGAAGCGAAGAGGAACTGACCAGAGGCCGGTCATTCTCAAAAGCGGCGTCAAGCCCTCACGCCATCGGGACGATCGATCACAGCGACCACTGCTGCGCGCCGCCAAGCAAGGCTGCAGCCGAGTACCGCGGATACCCCGACCAGTCTGGAACGTTGAATCCAGTCCGTGGATGGACGTCTCCGGAGGTCGAGGTGGCGTGCTGGTTGGCTAACGCCTCCGCGACATGACGACGCGTTACCTCTTGCTCGGTCTTGGAGGTACGCGACCAATACACGAGAAAACCCTGGCCGCATACTTTACAGAGGACGTCGCTTCCCGTGTCTGAAACTTTACAAAGGACCTGCATGGTGATTTCCTGCCTTTCTAGGGTCTGGTACGGCGTTTCGTGATTGTTTGAGAGTACAGCCCACGAATGAGAGGAAGGTTAACGTTTCTTTCCTCCTTCAGCCCATACGTCTTGTGTGCTTCCCAAAATAGAAGAAGGGTATGGAACTCCTACGGAGTGGCATGTTCCTGGTTGCAGGATGTAACAGTTTTCTTTGGGTATGCAGATGCGGTGTGGGCCGGCAGCGTTGGTATCCTCGCGCCAAAGCACATATGCTGAAAGCTCGGAGACCCGATGCAAGAGCAAAGCCTGACCGCAGAATCCTCCCAGCCAAAAATTCAAGTACAACTGCCTGACGGCAGCCTTCGCGCTGTCGACCCAGGAACCACTCCGTTCCAGATCGCCGAGTCTATCTCACCGCGCCTGGCCGCGGCTGTCGTCGTCGCCCGCGTGCGACCCCTCGCCGGACTGGACATCAATCAGGCCGAAGGTGGACAGGACGATGCGCCGCAAGATCTGAGCCAATCTGCTGAAACCATGTATGGCGCCGGCGATCCGGAAGCCGAAAAACTCGTCGACTTGGGGACTCCGCTGACGGAAGACGTAGCCCTCTGGCTGCTGAAAGAGCAGGACGAGGCCTCGCTCAAGGTGATGCGGCACTCCGCGGCGCACGTGATGGCCACCGCACTCCTTGAGCTCTTCCCGGAGACCAAGCTTGGACACGGCCCTGCCACAGACTCCGGCTTCTTCTACGATGTGTACCGTGAGCAGCCTTTCACCGACGCCGACCTTGCTGCCATTGAAACGCGCATGGCCGAAGTGGTCGCCCGCAACGAGCCGTTTGTACGCGAGAGCGAGCCGCGCGAAGCGGGTATCCGCGACTACGAACAGCAGGGCGAGTTCATGAAGGTCCATTTTGTGGAACGATTTACCCAGCCCGGGGAGGACATCTCCCTTTACCGCAATGGGGATTTCGTCGATTTCTGCCGCGGTCCACACATGCCTTCGACCGGCCGCGTTAAAGCCTTCAAAGTCACCTCCGTCGCCGGCGCGTACTGGCTCGGCGATGAGAAGAACCAGCAGCTCCAGCGCATCTATGGCACAGCCTTCTTCAACGACAAAGACCTGAAGGCGCACTTCGCACGGTTGGAGGAGATCAAGGCCCGCGACCATCGCGTTCTCGGCAAGCAGCTTGACCTGTTCTCCATCCAGGAGACCGCCGGAGCCGGCCTTATCTTCTGGCATCCCAAGGGTGGCCTGATCCGCAAGACCATGGAAGACTGGATGCGCGAAGAATGTATCCGCCGCGGTTACGATCTCGTCTATACCCCGCACATTATGCGCCGCGAGCTCTGGAAGACCTCCGGCCATGAGGGCTTCTATGGCCAGAATATGTACCCGCCCATGGAGCTCGACGACGCCGAGTACCGGCTCAAGCCGATGAACTGTCCAGGCCACATCCTGATCTATAAGAATGCCCCCAAAAGCTACCGTGACCTGCCCGTGCGCTACGCTGAGCTTGGCAACGTGTACCGTTATGAGCGCTCCGGCACCATGCATGGCCTGCTGCGTGTCCGCGGTTTTACGCAGGATGACGCGCATATCTTCTGCACCCCGGGTCAGATTGAAGACGAGGTCGTAGCCTGCATTGAGTTCGCGCAGAGTGTGCTCAACACCTTCGGCTTCGCGGAGTTTAAAGTGGAGCTCTCCACCTGGGACCCGAAAGACGCCAAAAGCTACACGGGCAGTCCGGAAAACTGGGAACTCGCCATCTCGTCGCTGAAGAATGCGCTCGATCGCAAAGCGATTCCTTACCGCACGATTTCCGGCGAAGCGGCCTTCTACGGGCCGAAGATCGACATTAAGCTGGTCGACGTTCTCGGCCGTCTGTGGCAGCTGTCGACCGTGCAGTTCGACTTCAATCTGCCCGCGCGTTTCGAGCTCACGTACAAAGGCGAGGATGGCGAGCTGCATCCGCCCGTGATGGTTCACCGCGCGCTCTTCGGCTCGGTCGAGCGTTTCTTCGGCGTGCTCGTCGAGCACTATGCGGGAGCCTTCCCGCTCTGGCTTGCTCCCGTGCAGGTGGGCCTCGTGCCTATCTCCGAGAAGCATCTCGACTACGCGCAGAAGGTCAAAGCAAAGCTGGCAGCCGCGGGATTGCGTGTCGAGCTCGACGAACGCAATGAAAAGATGAACGCCAAGATTCGCGAGTTCGGCGTGGCTAAAGTGCCATTTATTTTGATCCTCGGCGACAAGGAAGAAGCCACGGAATCGGTAAGCGTGCGCGTCCGCGCGAAGGGGGATGAAGGAAGCGTCACGCTGGACGCTTTTCTGGAGCGGTGCGCGAGACTGATGGAGACAAAAGGGACAGGTTTGTAGGTGAGTGCGCCGATCTCCGAAGTCCTGCAGTTGTCAGGAGAGAGTTCGCGCGGAGCCGTTGCTGATCTATGGCAGCGATGGTTCAACTGGCTGCGGTGCCCTCCTCAAGCAAGCGAAGATAGGGAAGGTAACAGACCAGCCGTCCGGGCCGCGGAATCATTTCAACGATGAGTTGTAAAGCCTGCAGATCGGCCAGAGCGGCACCGACTGTGTTGAAGCTGAGGCCGGTTTTTTGCGCGAGCCGTGTTGGCGAGGTGTAGGGAGTTTTCTGCAGTTGATGCAGCACCTGAATCGCTGAGCTTTTGCGCGGACCCGAGTTCTTCACGACCAGCTCATCTTTGCGGAAAAGCTCGAGTATGTCAGCGGCGAGGGCCACTGCTTTTTCGGATGTGGACGCGACGCCCTGAAGGAAGAAATCAATCCACTCCTCCCACTCTCCCTGCATGCGGACTCGCTGCAGCAGCTCGTAATACTGGTCGCGATGCTGCTTCAAGTAGAGCGACATGTACAGCATGGGTTGTTTAAGCACACCACGCTCTACCAACAATAGGGTGATCAGAAGGCGGCCAATGCGTCCGTTTCCATCGAGGAACGGGTGAATGGTTTCAAACTGCACATGCAGCAAGGCGCACTGAATCAGGACTGGATAGTGTTCGGCACCGCTGTGAAGAAAGCGTTCGAGCTCTCCGAGGGCGACGTTCATCTCGTATACGGGCGGAGGAACAAAGAAAGCGTTTCCTGGCCTCGACCCTCCGATCCAATTCTGCGAAGTACGGAACTGTCCCGGGGTCGACCTGCTTCCTCTTCCGCTGCGCAAAAGAATTTCGTGCATCTCTCGAATGAGCCGCAGACTGAGCGGAAAGTTTTGATCCAGCCGGTTCAATCCATGGCGAAGGGCACCGACATAATTGGATACCTCCACGGTGTCATCATCACTGGATTCAGGTTGGAATTCGAAGAGCAAAAGGTCGGTTAAAGTCGATTGGGTTCCCTCGATCTGCGAGGAAAGGACGGCTTCCTTACGTATATAAAAATCGATGAGGGTGTCAGGATGAGGCAGAATACGAGAGAGCCCATCCAGCCTTCCGAGCATCTGGTCAGCCAGAGACAGGTCTCGTCCGGTGTGGCCGCTGAGTTCCAAATGCGGTACGGGCGGCAAGGGATCTGGAACAAAAGCGGCGTACGACTCGGAGGCTATCGTCTCTTTTTTGAATTTTCCTTGCTCCGACCGGCGCATGAGGACATTCTAGGCTAATTCGTTTCAATGTAGAGGCTAGATTGAAATGAGTTCGAAGCGTGTTGCAGAAATTGAAACGAAGAATTCAATCGTTTCAATGTAGCGGCTAGATTGAAACGAGCGTGCGTCGAGTTTCAACTTCTGCAATACGGCCTAGCTTCCCATCCGGCAGAGCCCTTCACTGTTGCGGTTTAGGAAGCTCCATCAGCAGGCCGCCATTGCCGGTCTGGACGGTGGGCAGGGCTCCGTTCCAGCGGTCGATGAGCGATTTCTGGTTCTCGATCTTGCGTAGCTCGAGAAGTTGCGGGGTCAAGCTGGCCTGGCGGATTTTGTTGGCTTCCGCTTCGCCCTGGGCGCGAGTGACAGCCGCCTTGGCTTCACCTTCCGCCGCGGCGACGGTTTTGGCGGCTTCGGCTTGAGTTTTGGCGAGCTCGTTGCGCGCCTGCTCAGCGGCTTGGATGGCCTGGGCCTTGTTGGTGATGGCCGCGGCGATGACGGCGGGCACGCGCGGCGCGCCAATAAAACCGAACTGCTGGATGTCGACACCGACGGGATCGAGTTTTTTCTGGATCAGGGCTTGAACCTTGGCGAGGAACTCGGATTTTTGCTCGCCGTAGATCTGCTCGACGGAGTAGGTGGAGGCAACCTGGTTGAGGGAGTTGCGGACGATGTCGCGAAGAATGCCGTGAGTGAAGACGTCGAGGTCGCTGACGCGGTACTTCACATAGAAGTCCGGCACACGGCGGGGCTCGATGGCATAGGAGAGGGAGACGTCGGAGTAAATCTCCATGCCTTCCTTCGAGTTGTAGCTCATCTCTTCATTCTGGGCGCGGCCCTCGTTCAGGTCAGCGGTCCACTTAACGGTCTGGACGAAGGTGGGGAACTCGATAATTTGGGAGCGCAGGGGACTGTAGAAGACCCAGCCGGTGCGGATAGGGATCTCGCTGGCGCCGCGCTGCGAGCCGGAGAGAACGATTTCGACTCCGACATAGCCGGCGCCGATCCGGGTGAGAGAGGCGACGTAGTTGAAGAAGATTAGGGCGGCAATGAGCAGCAGAAAGGCGACGCCGCCGTATTTGACGATGCTGCGAAGTTGGGCCTGACTGTCAAAGTTGAGAGAGCGGCCGGTTTTGCTGTCGAGTACAGGTGCGCGAAAGTCTTCAAACATAAGATTAACGCCTCTTCCAGGTGAGACGGAACGCGAGAAAGCCGCCTACGGCAAGCAGGAGCAGCAGGCACGTACCTTCGGCAACGGCGAGGTTGCTCGGGAGATTGAGAAGGTGAAAGGCGGTGATCATGCCTTCAAAGAGGAGAAGGAGCACCGCGATGGAGAGTACAGCCCTCAGCAGAAAGTACACAGGTCCTCGGCCAGGTGGTGCGCGGCCCATCAACCAAAATCGAGTATAGACCTGCGCGTTCGCGAGCGGGAATGAAAATGGAGAGCTGGATGCAGGGAGTGAAAGCCGGCTACGGCTTCTTGCTACGCGGTAAAGAGACGACCAAGGAGTACGCGGGATCAGCCGGTAACGATGCCCGCGGCGAGAAACGAGAGAACGAGGGCGAAAACGTCTTCGCCGAGGGCGATGGGGAGATCGGGGAAACCATTTCCTTTCGTGAATCTTTGGCGGAGGTGAAGGCCCAGGAAGGCGCCGGCAAAGGCAGAGACCGCGCCAAGAAAGCCTCCTTCGAGAGCGGACCCGTGCAGACCGGTAGCCGCAAGAGCTCCGGCGAGGGCGCCGAAGGCAATGCGCACGATAAGGGGAAAGGGCGCGGTGCGATTGGGAGTTCTGGGTAGCTTGTCGCCGATGTATTCGCCGAGAGCGAGGAGAACGAAGACGAGGACAGTGACCGGTCTGGCGGTCCAGAAGGCCCATGTGCCGGAGACGTCCAGATTGCCTCGATAAGCGAAGAAGCACAGGACGGCCATGGGGGTCATGGCGCGGAGCCCGGTCATTGCACCGAGGACAGGGACAGCGAACAGCCAAGCGAGGATTGGCATGGACATGACTTGGTCCTTAAGCACACGGCGAGGAGAGTTAGGGGCGGAGGTATTCGTAGAGAGGAAAGTAGTCGGCGAGGGCGGCTACTTCGGCGCGGATGCGGGCGAGATGAGAGAAATCTGAGCGATGTTCGAGGGCATCGGCGATCCAGGTGGCGATGGTTTGCATCTCCTGCTCCTTCATGCCGCGGGTGGTGAGAGCGGGAGTGCCGATGCGGATGCCGGAGGGTTTTAGGGGTGGGTTGGTGTCGTACGGAATGGCATTTTTGTTGACGGTGATACCGGCAGTGCCGAGGGCGTGCTCGGCTTCGGAGCCGAGGATGCCGCGGGAGAAGACGTCGATCAGGATGACATGGGTATCGGTGCCGCCGGAGATGATGCGGAAGCCTTTTCCAGCAAGACACTGGGCAAGTACCTTGGCGTTGGCGACGACCTGTGCGGCATAGGCGGAGAAGGCCGGGTCGAGAGCCTCGCGGAAGGCGACGGCTTTGGCGGCGAGCACATGCATCAGAGGACCGCCCTGCTGTCCCGGGAAGACACTGCGGTCTATGCCGGCGGCGAACTGTTGTTGGCAGAGGATGAGACCGGCGCGGGGGCCGCGGAGGGTTTTGTGAGTGGTGGTCGTAACGACATGCGCGTGGGGGAGGGGGGACGGATGGGCATGGCCTGCGACAAGGCCAGCGAAGTGCGCCATGTCGACGAGGAAATAGGCGCCGACTTTGTCTGCGATGGCGCGCATACGCGGAAAGTCAAACTGGCGCGGGTAGGCGCTGCCGCCGCCGATGATGAGTTTGGGCTTGACTGCGACGGCCTGTTGTTCGAGCTGGTCGTAGTCGATGACCTCGGTGTCGCGGCGGACCTGGTAGCCGGCGATGTTGTAGAGCTTGCCGGAGAAGTTGAGTTTATGGCCGTGGGTAAGGTGTCCGCCATGGGCCAGGTCGAGACCCAGAATGGTATCGCCGGGTTGAAGCAGAGTCATGAAAGCGGCGGCATTGGCCTGGGAGCCGGAGTGGGGCTGGACGTTCGCGTGATCGGCGCCAAAGAGAAGTTTGGCGCGGTCGCGAGCGAGATTCTCAACGACATCGGCGTATTCGCATCCGCCGTAATAGCGTTTGCCGGGATATCCTTCTGCATACTTATTGGTGAAGACGGTGCCGGCGGCTTCAAGGACGGCGCGACTGACGAAGTTCTCGGAGGCGATCATCTCGAGTCCTTCATGCTGACGAAGGACCTCCTTCGAGATTTGTAAAGCAACATCTGGGTCGGTATCGGTGAGCGACTCGGCGAAATGGATCGGCATGAGTCGATTTTATGCGCTTTGCGAAAGAGCGAAGATGATGAGGCGAGTCTTCTTTTGTGAGAGAACAAAGTGGGGCTACTTAGGTACGGTGTGACTTCGAGGTACTCGAACGTAATGTGACCAGCGTGTTGGAGAAGACAAGAAACTTCCGCATGTAGGCGGCAAATTCGCCGATAAGGATCATAGGAGGCGAAAGGATGCCTTCACAGGAGAATGGAAATGGGCGACTTGATGATTGCGTTGGCGTTTGTAGCGATGGTGCTTTCACCGTGTGTGGTGGCGTTGATACGGCTGCCGGAGTTGGAACAGGCGGATGCGCTTGAGATGTCAGAGGGCGACGTGCTGAGCCGGTTGCGTTAGAGCGGTGGGCTCGGCGGCGAGCTTCTTAAAGGCGCTGTAGATGAAGCGGCTGAGATACCAGCCGTCGAGGAACTTATACGGGGTCTCGCCGGTGGTGTAGTGTCCGCAGGGAAGAACTTTCGAGACATAGTCGATGCCGTGCCGGTCGAAGTGGTTGAGGATGTCGAGGGAGAATTCTTCAAGGAAGGTGAGGTCCCAGGTAGCGTGCACGACGAGAACCTGCCTGGGGCTTGAGGCGAAGCGCTCCATGTAAGCCATGGGGCTGATGCAGCGGAAGATCTCGCGGAGCAGGGCTTGGGTCAGGCCCGCGTCTTCAAAGGCTTTACGGATGTGTCGCGTACTTTGCCCCGTCCAGACAACGTCTCCAAACCAGCTGGAAGCGTGATTGAAGGCGCAGACTTGCAGGCGCGGATCGTGGGCGGCCGCGATAAAGGCATAACAAGAACCGAGGGAGGTGCCAAGAATACCGAACTGCTCGTACCCTTGCTGTTCAAGCCAGTCGAGACAGGAACGAACGTCGACGACCCCCTGTTGGCAGGCAGCGATGGTGCGGCCTAGATTAGCGGAGACGGCATAGTCCGAGCGCTCGAGCTCGGCGGGACGACGAATGTCATGGTAAGGCTTCGAAAGGCGCAGGCAGGAGATGCCGAAGCGGTTGAAGATGGCGCAGAGAGCGTTATGGGAGAGGCCGTCCGCATTCCACTGAGGCATGACAATCATGGCTTGACGCGGCTTGCCGTTATTCGGCGAAGTGGCGGGGAACCAGCGTGCATTGACCTGATCGTTTTCCGGGTGCGGTGACTGAACGGCCGAGGTAAAACGCAGAAACTGTGCGGGCTTAAGCTCTCCGGAAGCAGCTTTGCGCTTGAGTTCGGCCTCTTTTGCGAGCGTCTCCGGCCTGACGTTGGTAGGAAAGAGCAGAGGGTGCCTTGTCTCGAGGCGGAAGTCCGTGGGTGTGGTGTAACCGAAGAACTCCGGGGAACTTCGCTCGATATGTAGGCTTAAGGCGATCAGCATTGGAAGGTTTTCTTCTGGGAAGCTCGATCCCTGAAGCTCCGGAAGCCAATCGAAGCCCCACTCCAACGGACGCACGATGCGGTTCTTGTCTCGTTCGGTGAGAGCAGTCTCCCAGGCAATCATCCACTTCGCATAGAGCCGGGAAAGCATACCTCTGAGTTTACCAAGGGGAAGGAAAATACCGCGCAAGGCGTTCAGCAGGAGCGGTTTGGGGCTTTGCATGTGATTTTTCCGTGCGCTTGGACCGTACTACTTTCAGGGGATGGAAGGCTTTGGATGGAGCATCATTCAAGGTTCCATAAAAGCGAATCAAAGGCGAAGATCAATACTCACAACGAGCTATCAGGAAAAGCTCGTCTAATAACGGCCATAATATTTGCTAACACATTGAAGGAATTGAGCTTAGTTGCAATTCAGAGCTCTGGAAAAAGATGCATTGACAGGATATTTTGAGGACGATACAACAGCTAAACTTTCTTCGTCTGGCAGGTTACCGGCCGGGCAAAGGGGAGACGCGGAAGACGCATTGCTCCCAATGCCCGGAAGAGGTAGCCGCAACAGGCGCGGAGGCCTGCGTATCCCAGGGCGCAGCAGCTTCGATGACAAAAGCAGTACACGGCGCGACCGCCGGAACCCACGCAGAAGAGGTTTCGGGGACACATGTCCGGGTACTCCATAGCAACCTGAGTGAGCCCATTCCGACCACTGAAAGACTTGAGGCTTGCCAGGGGGAGAATCTTGCCTTGGAGAAAATGATGGGTTACATGCGTATTGACCTGAAGGTGTGTGAAGGGTGTGGGGCGCTCTGGCTCCGTGCCGGAGCAACAGAGGGTGTTTACTGCCGGGCTTGCACACGCAAGCTGGCTGAGTTTCCTGCACCGAAGCGCCGGCGGCAAGCTGGGCGTGCTGGAACCCGGGTGGGTCTGCGGCGATGCAGAGCACAACAGGCAGAGCGGCTGTTGGGAGGTGCACGATGAGCGCAGCCCTTGTTCTCCGACCCTATTTTCTCGTTCTCGAGACGGTTCAAGCCACCGAAGCTTCGCCGCAGTTCAAGCCGGAACGCAAAGGGAAAGCTCCGCTGCAGCTGGTGCGAGCCTGTCCGCCGAAGGGTGATTTGGAAGAGCAGATGAAAACGCCGCAGGCAACTTCGCTGCTGCCGAAGATGGCTGGTGACGCGGGGTATCCGTTCTACCGGAAGTACACGGAAGGCATGCTGCGGAGGTATAGCAAACTCTCGATGGAGTCCGGGCGTGTTCCTTCAATGCTGGGGAAAGAGATGTTTCGTGGGAGGGTGACGAATTACAAAGTGCAGGGCTTCGACGATGTCGTGATCTTTGTGCACGATGTGGAACGATGTCTGCGGGGTATGAGCCCGGTGCAGCAGCACCTGGTTGAGCGAATTGCCTTGCAGGGCTACACGCAGGGAGAGACTGCGGCTCTGCTGGGCATTTCGCTGCGCACGATCGTTCGGCGCTACAACGCTGCCTTGGATGAACTGACGCGCGTGTTTCTGAGGAGGAAGATGCTTCAGCCTCTCTTGGCATGCGCTGAGGACGGAGTCTGAAAAGCTGTCAAGCCCCCCAGACTCATCTCCTGCACGTAAATGATTCATTTAGAACTACTTACAGCTCAAAAATAATTGGCACAAGTGCCTATTCCAGTCTGGTATTCTTGAAATACAAGTAAACGATAAGTGGGAGCGGCGCCCTTTGGGGTTGCCGCTCCCGTTTTGTTTGGTGCTTGTGAGATGAGGATCCGGCGATGAAGAAGGCGCACATGGCCCGGAACAAGCCAGCAGGGTTCAGGCGGAATTGCTGGCTGAAGGGTCCGGAGAATGCCGATAAGGAGGAGGTCCGGGGCATATCCCGGAATGAGATCGTGAACGCGCTGCCTATGCTGGTACGCGCCTTGCTGCTGAAGGCTGAGGATGGCAGTGCCGCGCATATGAAGCTATTGATTCAACTGGAACGGGATCTGGCCGAACCGGAGCCAGACGAAGGCCGGGGCAAGAACCTGGAGGAGATCCTGATGGAGCAATGGGCGAAGGATGCGGCGAACGAAGAGCATGCCGGGTGAAGTTTGGCGGAACGCTACGGCTTTGGAGCGAAGCGGCGTTCGCTCGTGACGGCCCGCGAAGCTGGCGTTGAAGACTGGAACGGGGTTGACTGAGGAGGCTGGATGGGGTTTGAGGATGGGCGTCATCGCGACGCGATGAGGACGGGCTGCAGGACAGACTGTCGGCCGGGTTGCCGGTCGGATTGCCGGCCGGGGGCAAGGCCGGGGGCGCTGGCGATGCGGGCGATGGCGGTGGAATTTCCTGAGGTGCACGGGCACCCGAACCGACTGCCGTTTGAGGGATGCCTGACGCTGGTGGATGCGCCCAGCGATAAGGCGCCGAGCGGGTCGCGTGGTCACCGGGTGGTCTTGACGCGAGCGGCGGCGGAGGCTGCCCTGCCTAGCCTGCTTGGGATGGCAGTCGATTACAAAGCCGGTTGGGATGGCCATGATGCCCGGCAAAAGTGCGGAATCATTACCGCAGCGAAGATCGAAGGCAAGGAGCTGATCGTTGAGGGCTACCTGTTTGCGCGGGATTTTCCGGAGATCGAGGCCAAGGTAGGCCAAGACGCTGAGCCGGAGCTGAGCCGCGCAATGGGTATGAGCTACGAGCTGGCCGACGCGCATGTGGCAGATATGCGGGCTTCGGTTTGGACGCTGACGAAGGTGACGTTTACCGGGGCGGCGATCCTGCTGCGGGACAAGGCGGCTTACCGGCAGACGAGCTTTCGGGTGAGGCGCGGGGTGAAGCGGCCGGTGGGACGCGTGGCGGCTTCGCGGTAGTTCCTCGCGGCCTCCCGGGAACGACAGGTACGCAGATCCGGTTTTGCCGGAACGACGAACGCATTTGTTGCAAGGAGACGGAATGAGCTTTGTGGGCGTGTTGACGAGCATTGGCAAAGATTTTGCCAAGGGCCTGAAGTATGCGGTGGAGTATGCGGTTCCGGTGGAGAAGCTGACGGGATTGCTCTTCCCGGCGAGCGCTCCGGCGATGGGCGCGGCAGCCGATGCGACGACGCTGATCCAGAATGCGGTGCTGCTGGTGGAGCAGAAATACGCGGCCAGCGGAGTGCAGAGCGGGACGGGGGCGCAGAAGCTGGCCGAGGTGATGTTGTTGGCGGGGGATGCGGTTTCGACGCTGTTGTCCAAGGCCGGCATTGCCGCGACGGCGGATTATGTGCAGATGCTGGTGAGTGCGGTGGTTGCGATTCTCAATGCACAGCCCATGCCGGCGGGCGCGTTGATTGCGGCGACAGGCGCGAGCAAGTAGGGGGGACGAATGGAGATGCAGATGGAAGTAGTCGATGAGATGAGCGCGGCGGAGTCGCTGGCCGAGCGGCTGAATGTGGCAGCGGCACTGATTGAGCAGGCGGCCGAGCGGCTGGCCGGGCTGGAGCTGCAGGCGGGGCAGAGTAGTCGCGAAGAAGAACTGAAGCAGAGGCTTGCTGAAGCAGAAAAGACGATCGCTTCGCTGAAGGCTTCGGGGCGAAAGACGGTGGCGGGCGGCGCGGCTTCGCTGATGGCCAAGGAAGGCGGCGCGCTGGACGCGGGTGCCGTGGATGCGGCGCTGGGCAGCTTGAGTGTTGAGCAGCGGATTGCGGTGAAGGCTGGATTGCTGCGGGCTGGGTTGGTCGGCTAGCTCGAGCTCGGCACAAGCGAGACATCTGTCTTCCCGGTGCTCAGCGAGCATGAGCGCTTGGGAGGGTTTGCGCGTTGCGAAGAGCGGCGCTTACAGCAGTGCGTCCTGCGGGACGAAAGGGAGAAGATGAACATCAATTTCACGGATATCCATGGCGCGGCAGACTACATCGGACCTGGAGCGATCGAGGTTCCGCTCTACCAGACTGAGATTCTGGATCTGGTGCAGCGGCGCGGCATCTTTGGTCAGCGCATCAAGCAGGTTCCGGCTACGGGTCATCCGTCCCGCTATTTTGAAGAGACCGCCATTCCCTCGCCCGCGGCGAGCAGCGGGTTTGTCGATCCGCGCAACATTGTGGCTCCGCTGGTCAGCCCGACCCGCGTCGAGCGCAGCGTTCCGTTGAAGGCCCTGGTGGCGCAGATCAACTACAACCTGTTCGATATCGAGCTTGGCCGACAGCAGAGCCAGTTCGCCTATCTGCAGGCCAAGGATCTGACCGACACGGTGGACGGCGTTTTGCGCACGCACGACATTGCGCTTTGGAATGGCACGGATACCAGCCTGAGCTCGCCCACTACGGCGCAGTACTTCGGCGCGGCCGCGCAGATTGCCGGCGGCGGCAACTCGCTGACCATCGGCACTTCGCAGAGCATCGTCGACGGCCTAAAGAGCGCGGTGGCTCAGATGCTTTCAAATACCAGCTTCGGTGTGCGTCCAACGGCCATCTATGCGAATCCGGTGCTGCTGGACCTGATCGATCGCGAGATGAAGTCGGAGTTCAACGTGGTGCTGAACACGCGTGAGATCACCAGCGGCTTCACCGTGAAAACGCTGAGCACGCAGGCGGGCGATCTTCCCCTGATCCCTGAGTGGACTCTGCCGTATACCGGAACTCCCGGCTCGGGCAGCGCGGTGCTTCCGGCGTACATCGTGACCGAGGACCTGATTGAGTATCACTGGCTGAGCGATGCCAATCCGCGCATCTTCCAGCTTGGCGTTCCGGGCTCGCTTGCATCGCAGTATGTTGTCGTGAAGTTCGGCGCGGTGGTGGTGAAGGGCGCGAGCTACGCGCACTATCAGGTCCTGGTCGATCGCTAGGACGTTGTCTGTCGTTTGTTGAGCAGGCGGGATTGGGGTTTTGGCCCTGGTCCCGCCTTTCTTGTATGCGTAAGGGAGGGTGGGATGGGGTATTTGTTGCCGGCAGACTATGCGGCGTTTGGGCTGGGGGCGGATACGCCGGATGAATTGGTCACGATGGCCTCGGCGCTGATGGAGGCGCACTGCAGGCGGCCTTCACTGCGGGCGACCCAGTATACGGAGCGGATCCGGCTGACGGCCGGCGCGCAGACGGGGCGGTTGAGCTATGGGCCTCTTCTGCCTGGAGCGCTGATCAGCGCTCGGGTGCGCTATGCAAAGGGGCGGAGAGGCGAGTATGCCGACTTGAACCCAAATCAGCAGATGGGTTTTCAGATCGCGACGGCCTTCGGATTGCCGGGAACATGGTCTGCGTTGGATGTGTCGACGATCGACGTATGGGCGAATGCGCGCGAGCTTACCTTTCCTGCAAACTTTTTGGGTCTTGGATACAACGAAGCCGAAGTGACGTACACGGCAGGAATTGTAACCGTAACGGATCAGATCAAGACGGCTTGTGCGCAGGTGGTTCGGAATGCGCAGGCGACGCCGGCGATGAATGTGAAATCCAGCCGGATGGACACCATGCAGATGCAGTACTTCGCGGACACGCTGATCGACGACGGAGTGTGTGCGCTGCTGAAAGGGTACGTTGCGGAGGCGCTTGGATGAGTGGACCGATGCGAATGGCGGATACGTTGCTGCGGAGCGTGGGGGGACGAACGGTACTGTTACATATTCCGGCTCCGGCGGTGCAGGGCGATGTGGGCGAGCAGCTTGGGCTGGCTGCGCCGCTGTTTCAGGATGTGGCGCTCGGTCCTGTGGTGTTTCGGAAGTTAAAGCCGAAGGTCGCGACAGCGCAGGCTGAACGTGCAGCGCAGTATGAGCTTCTGGTCTCGGCTTCAGCGGTGATGCAAGCGGTGGGTTCGCTGGCGTTCGGAGCGGCAAGCGCGTTGTTCGCTTCCGCGGCTGGAGTGCTGGTGGATGGAGCCTTGTATGAGATTACCTCGGCGACAAGTTCGGAGGCGTTCGGGGAGATCTATCTGTATCAGCTTGGACTGAAGGGGGCTGCGGCTTTGTTGGTGTAGCTGCGCGGCAGGTATGCAGCACAATGACGAATTGGAAACAGAAGCAGATCCTCCGCTTCGCGAAGGATGACAGATCGATCAGGCGGAGGAGTGGATGAGTTTGCAGGTGGCGAAAGACACGTTTTATACCGTGCTGCGGGACCGGGTCGTGGGAAAGAATCCGGCGCGGACGGTTGTCGTGCGTGGAGTGATACGGCCCGGTGTGGTGGTGCAGGAGAATGAGCTTCCGGTTGCGGCGGTGGATGGAATCGCGCCTACGGATGCGTTTTGTTTGCAATGGACGGAGCTGAAGGCGGACGGGCGTGGTGCGCTCCCTTTGCTGACCGCAGTGTGCGAGATCCGGTATGCGACCGATGGGTCGGCGGCCATGGCTGGGCTAGATCGCGGCCGGGCGCTGGCCGCCATGGATACAGAACTTGCCGCGGCCGTGGGAACAAGACCGCAGAGCGCCGGGGGCGAGATGGTGGCCGAGCTTGCTGGCGGCGGGGCATCCACGGTGACGTCTGCGGGAACGCGGGTGTTCTGGGGAGACGTGACGTTCAAGCCGGCGGTGATGAAGGGCGAACGGATGGAGCGTACGGCGGAGGTGGAGGTGTTCTGTTATGGCTACTAGTGCTGTTTCGCTGATTCCGGCAGTGGCTCCGGTGACGCGCCGGGTTCGGGCTTACTTTGCGCCGGTGAATCGGGTGTTCGGGCAGGCGACGTTGTTCGATCCAGCGGGCATGGCGGCCTTCGTTCTCGAAGCACCGCCTGCGCCGTGGCTGGATCTGGGCTGGTGTACAGGCTTTGCAAGGAAGAGCGAGGCCAAAGTGGAAGCGCTGGTGGCGGGGGCGCCTGGTGTGACGGTGGGGCAGGTGCGGACGGAGACGGCAGCCACGGTCAAGCTGGAGTTCGACACATGGGGCAAGCTGCAGATGGCGTTGAGCGCGGGTTGCCAGCAGATGAATGTGCTGAAGACACAATCAGGAACAGCGGCACAGGGAAGCGGGGGAGCGGCCCTTGCAGCAGTGGCGCTGACACCGGGCTCGAATGCCACTTCAGCAACGGCTCTCGATGTGGGTGCGACAGCCGCGGCGGGTTTCAGCGTGGGCGATGTTGTGGCTGTCGATGTGGACTATGCCGGGACGACGGGATTTGTAGGCAGCGGCGTGAGCGGCGGATACGTGAAGAGCGCCGCCGCGATCGGGACGGACTTGGATTACGTGCGGCGTATCACGCTGAACGTTTCACGCGTAACGGCGATTACGGGTGGCGTGCTGACGCTCGGATCGGCGCTCTTGGCGGGGCTACCGGTTGCGGGAATGAAGGTAAGCGGCGTGGCGGGGTTCTGCGACCGCGAAGGAGGCAGCTTCTTCCAGGAGTGGTCGGCGCTGTTCTGCAGGGAGGGTGTGCAGGGGGACCGGGTGTTTTATCACTATCCGCGGCTGCAGGCGATGGCCGGTGTGGCGGAGGCGGCAGAGGACTTGCCGGGTGCGGCGAAGGGCACGTTGGAGCGGGTTCGCCTGGCAGGAAGCTTTCGGGCGTTGCCGGTGAAGGATGGAAATGACGGGGAGATGGTGATGTGTTTCCGGAGTTACCTGCCTGGGGTGATGCGGGCGGTCTAGTGACGCGGATAAGACGGATGTGCGCGGATTGCGGACAACGGCGTGAGCTTTGGGAGGTTCAATGAGATTGAGGGAAGGTAGACGGGGGCTGGTGGAGCTATGCCTGGCGTGGACGCTGGTGCTGGGCGCGGCGGCCATGGCGGGCGTGGCAGGACTGGCGCAGAATACGCAGGCGATTGCGACCACGCAGGTGATGGATACGGTATACCGGGCAGATGGGACGGTGGCTTCAGGAACGGTGCTGATCAGCTGGCCGGCGTTTTCGACAACCAGTGGCGCGAGTGTTCCGGCGGGGTCGACGGCGGTGACGATCGGGGCCGGAGGGACGCTGAGCGTCCAGCTGGTTCCAAATGCCGGATCGACGCCGATGGGGAGCTACTACACGGCGGTGTATCACCTGAATGACGGTACGGTGACGCGAGAGTATTGGGTGGTGCCGGCGCAAGTGGGTGCGGTGCAGGTGAGCGCCATCCGGAGTACGGTGCTGCCGGCGAGCGTGGCTTTGCAGACAGTCTCGAAGGCGTATGTCGACACGGCGATTACGGCGGCAGTGACGGGCCATCCGGTGGATGGATCGACGCCGCTGGTGCTGAAGGCGGGCGATACGATGACCGGGCCGCTGGTGCTGCCGGCAGACCCGAGTGCACCGATGCAGGCGAGCGATAAGCAGTACGTCGATGCACAGATAGCGAGCGTGGCGGGTGGACTGGGACAGAAGGTCGGTACGCTGGCGCAGGCCACACAGACGATCGCTCAGCCGCCGGGCACCGAGCTTGATGTCAATATTCTGAACGGCGTGTTGCATGCGAACGATTACCCGAGCGGGGCTGGCAGCAACGGGATTGCGAATGCGGCCGCGAGTGCCGATTGCGCGAACGGATGCCAAATCCGGGCGGATCAGACCTATGCCTCGACGGAGGCGGCGGCGCCGGCGACCTGGACAAACAAGACCCACGTGGAGGATGACCGGGGCGGCGCGGTCTATGAGAGCTTCCTGAATCCGCTTCCGCCGCAAAATCCGGGCTTGAATGCGGCAAAGACCATCACGGTGGTTTCGACGCAATCGGCTCAGGCGGTGCATGCGGCAACTGGCTCCGGGCAGGTGTTTTCGACGGGACTGGTGATCAACAACGAGGCGCTGGCGGGCGGGTCTAACCAGTTTCCGGCATCGGTGCAGGGTTCGGTGCCGTACTTCAAGTCGACGTATACGGGCCTGAGCGTGGCGGGGACGAACTACACGCTCGGGCAGCATGTGCTGTTCGGCGAGACGCAGGATTGTTACGGCGTGGGCGACTGCCTAATGGGCGGCATGTACATGCGGGCTTCGGGTGGGTTCCGGGACAATGCGGATGAGGGTTCGCATCCGTTTGACCGGAACTTTGCCGAAGATGCGCGCGTGTTTGAGGGCACGTGCACCCAGGGATGCGCGCAGGGTTCGACGGTGCTGCAGGTCTCGGCGACCGCGAATGGGGGGACGCAGGGTGAGGGCCGGTATCTGATGGACACCAATCCGGCCAAGGTGATCGGGGCCGGGACGTTGATCGGCGGCGTACCGCAGGGCGGACGCCATCCGGTGGCGAACTTTACGGGGACCACGTTTCCGGTAAGCGTATTGCTCGATACGGCGCAGACGATTCCCTCGCAGGCAAGTGGAATCGCGCCGGGTGCGGTGTCGGTTGCGATCGTGACCAGCGGAGCTCCGGCGGGCTATGCGATAAGCACCGCGGCGCTGCCGGCGGCGAGCGGTGTGGCCTGCGTTGCGGATGTGGGAGCAGGCGGCGGCCAGTTTGAGACGGCGGCGTACACGGTGGTGGATGCAAGTCATGTGCAGCTGACGCTGATTCGTCCGCATGCTGCAGGAGCGACGATCGCGGTCGGCGGGCTGTGCGGGTACGGGCTGGAGCAGACGGTCGACACCATCAACGGGATACGGCAGGTCTTTCCGGTGGTGGCTTCGACTTCAGCGACGAGCTTGTTTTACGCCGGCGGGATCGATGCCATCGTCGGCGTGCAGGGCTCGACGAGCGCGTACGCGAACATCAGCCTGGCTGTTGCCTCTATTGCGCGGACGGGCAATGTAGTTTCCTTGACGACGATACAAAGCATGCCGGCGGACATAAACGGCTTGCCGATGACGATCCAGGGAGTGACGGATCCGAGTTACAACGGAACTTATGTTGTGACTACAACTGGAGCGAACTCCCTGACCTATGTCGATAATGGACCTAACTCGACCAGTACCAGTGGAAATGTGAGTTACACGACGGGTGGTTTCAACTTATATCCGATGGCGGAGGTACTCAGCGTCTATAACCAGACGACGAAGGCGGTGGATGGACAGATGACCTTGGCGGCGAACACTGTGTCCTGGGCGGCGGGCGATACTTTAGAACTGCCGCACTATTACCAGGAGTGGGTTTCCGCCGATCAAGACATCATTACGGAATATACCCCGCGTGCTACGAGGAACCAGACGGCGGGTATCTTCTATGCTGGAAATAATGGGCCTGGACTTTCGGGTTTTCAGATCCAGAACGCGGTGCCGGTGTCGAGTTACTTCGGCAATGGCGGTACGCACTCGGTTCCTAACGCGGGACTGAATATTGTAGGTGTTTGGGCCAACGGCGTTGAAATGCAGGCCGGTGAAGGCGCGGCGGTCTCGGTGCACTGCAACTCGCACGGATGCAACACTTGGAACTCAGCTTATAACTTATTTCAGATGGATACCGGAGTTGGGCAGGACAGCTTGAACTACTCGCCTGCAAGCAGCACCTTGAGCTTCAATCTTCGGGGAACCCAGTTTCAGTTCAATCCTGCGGGAATGACGGCCGGAACCATCCATGCGACGACAGTGAACGCGGACACGCTGACCGGCTTGTTCCAGGGCACGGTAGCGGCTTCGAGTCTGCCGGTGTTCGGCGGCTCGGGAGCGGGCCACTCGGTGGGCGCCGTTCCGGATCCAGGAGCGACTGCGGGGACGACGCGGTTCTTGCGGGAGGACGGCAGTTGGGTGAATGGCAACGGCACGGTGAGCTCAGCCAGCGGATTCACAACCACGGGACCGCCGAATTTACCGAAACGCAGCAGCTTGCTGGGCGAATACCTGCTAGCTGAGGGCTCAGGCACGGTTGCTCACGACACGAGCGGGTCGGGTAACGATGCGACGATTACGGGCGGTACGTGGGAAGGGACGACTGACCTCAACTTTACGGATCTGGCGTCTTATATTCAGCTGCCGACCGCGGTGAACCAGGCGAATACATTTCAGTTTGCGATCTATGAGCCCCCGTTCGGAACGGGCTCGGGCGGGCTTCCTCCCGGCAACGGCGGGGAGTACAACTGGGGCTCGAATGCGGCTCTGCTGTGTGGAACGAACACAAGCTTTACGTGTTTGATTTCGACCTCCATCTTGAATGGATTGATCTCGCCGCGGTTCGATGCCTTTGGCACAAGCAACACGGAAGCATGCGAGCCGCTGAGCGCAGGCTGGCACGTGGTGACGTTTGTGAACGGGCAGAGCGGTGCGCCGGATCACTGGTACTATGACGGCGCGGAGAGCCCGTGCTACATCAACCAGGGAACGGGCGGCATTACGCATCCGGCTTCGGGCAACTATCAGATCGGCGGCTCGAGCGAGCGCGGCGGCAACTGGTGGGCGGGTAAAGTAGCGGCGGCCTGGGCGTGGAGCACGTCCCTCAGCGCGAGTGATGTGGAAGCAGCCTCTTCGGCGGCCACGGCCTATGTGAAGAGCAAGGGTGGATTTACAGAGTACCGGCCGGTGCAGCACGCAGGCTCGGAGATCGTGGTGGGGATTGATTCGCTGACCAGCGGATGCTGCGGGTTGAGCTCGGCGGCGAAGGCCTGGCCGGTCAACCTGAGCTTGACGGATACGACCTACTCGAGCAATGTGGTGAATCTGGCGCAGGGTGGAACGACCGTCTATGACCATGCGGCCATGTTCGACAAACTGTATGCGCCGGTGATCGGCAACCATGCTTCGGGCGACACAGTGGTGATTCTCTGGGGTGGCATCAACGACTACGAACATAACCTGACGGCGCGGCTGGCGGCGAACGGGTTGAAGTCGATGGTGCAGAAGTCGAAGGCGCTGGGGGCGCGAGTGATCGTGGCGACGCCGATCAGCAATAACTTTGGCGGCGCGGACGCGAATCTGAAGGATGTGTTGGCACCGATTATCCGGCAGGAGGCGTTTGCCTGGGGCGCGGATAACGTAGCGGATCTGGAAACCATTCCTCAGTTGGGGGCCGACGGAGCGTTCGCGAATACGACGTATTTTGCGGATGAAGCGCACCCGACGGACACGGGTGAGTTGCTGGTCGATGCGGTGATGAGCAACGCGGTCAACGAGCTGATTGGGTCGACCGAGACGAATCGCCATGTGACTGCGGCGGCAAGCTATGCGGAGACCGCGGGGGATCGGTATCTCGACCTGACCGGGACGGCGGCGCAGGCGATCACGCTGCCGGATTGCACAGGGTACACGCTGCCGAGGCAGGTAGTGAACCTGGGAGCGGTGGCGGGCACGGTGGCTCCGGTAAACGGGCAAACGCTTACCGGGTCCGGCGCGCTTGCGGTGAGCGCGCGCGCGATGTTCGTGCCGGTGCCGGGCGCGCTGGCAACGGGTGGATGCCGCTGGGAGCGGACCCAGTAGAAGACGGGAAGCTGAGGTGGAAGCGGACGGGCAAACGCCTGCCTGCTTCCACCGTTTGCGCTGGAGTTCTGGTGATCGACAAAGATGAACTGGAGATGTTGGGCCGGAGCATGGAAGAACGCGAGCTTGGCATCTATTTCGCGCGGAAACTGTTGCAGGTCAGAAATCGCAAAGGACAGTTACAGCCGCTTAAGGCGAATGCGGTGCAGCGGGCGTTTGAGGCCCGGCGGGGGCGCGAGAACATCGTATTGAAGGCCAGGCAGATGGGTTTGACGACCTGGGTGGCGGGGCGATTCTTTCTCAAGACGATCCTGACGCGCGGCGTTCTGACGGTGCAGGTAGCGCATACGCGGGAGGCGGCGGAGGGGATCTTTGCCATCGTGCAAAGGATGTGGGAGAACCTGCCTGCGCCTTTACAGGAGGGCTCGCTTCAATTGTCGACGGCCACCGCGGGGCGGATGGTCTTCGGCGAGATGGACAGCGAGTTTCGCGTGATCAGTGCAGGGGAAGAGAATGCGGGGCGCGGGTTGACGATTCAAAACCTGCACCTGAGCGAGATCGGGCGATGGCCGGGAGATGCGGCGTCGACACTGGCGGGACTGCGGGCGGCGCTGGCTCCGGGCGGCGAGTTGACCATGGAGAGTACGCCATGCGGGGCGTATGGGTGTTTCTACGAGCAATGGATGCGGGCCGAAGAGACCGGCGTGACGAGACACTTCTTCCCGTGGTGGATGGAGCCGGCGTACGTAGGGGCTGCGGCGAGTGGATGGAGCGTGGACGAGCGCAAGCTGGTGGAGGCGCATGGCTTGACGGCGGAGCAGATCGGGTTTCGCCGGGGCCTGGAGCGAAGCTTTCGCGGTCTGCGATCGCAGGAGTTCGCCGAGGATGCGGTGAGCTGCTTCAAGGCGACGGGAGAGTGCTGCTTTGAGATAGCGGCGATCGAGCAGCGAATGACCGAGCTGCCGGAGCCGATGGAGCGGCGGCGCGGAGGCGCTCTGCTGGTCTGGTTTCCTGCGCTCAAAGGGAAAGAGTATCTGGTCTCCGCCGATACGGCTGGCGGAGGCGCGGAGGGAGATTATGCCGCGGTGCAGGTCATCGAGTTGACGACGGGCCTGCAGTGCGCCGAGTTGCGGGAGAAGATCGGCACACTGGAGCTGGCGCGCGTGGCGGCCGGGCTGGCTCGGGAGTATGGCGGGGCAATGATTGCTGTCGAGCGGAACAATCATGGGGCCGGTGTGCTGGCGTATTTGGACGCCGTGGAGCGGTACGCGCGGGTGTATGAGCAGCACGGGGTGGCCGGCTGGTTGACGTCCGCGGGAAGCAAGCCGGCGATGGTGAGCCGGATGGGTGCCCTGCTGGCGGAGTCGGCGGAGATATTTGTGAGCCCCCGCCTGCTCGAAGAGTGCAGGACGTTTGTGACGGGAGCCGGAGGACGGACGGGGGCGGCGCAGGGCGCGCATGACGATTGCCTGATGGCCATGGCGGTAGCGCAGGCGGTACGGGCGGAGAGGCCACGCGGATCAGACGGACAAAAGACAGGATAAGAGTGGATAAGACCGCTTGGAGCGACTAACCTTAAGCTGCTGAGAGAGCCGGGCAGGATCTGTGGTTTATTCTTCCTTCTAACTGTCTCATCTCTCTTGTCGGCGTTCATCCGTTTTATCCGCGTTTCGTCTCGTCTTCCGCGTTACGGTATGTTGAAAGCGGAGGATGGGCCCTTGGCGGTGTTGGCGGTGCAGGCGATTCGACGGATGCGGGGCGGCGCGCAGAGTCAGCTGATGCTGGGGGCGGATGGAAAGCTTTGGGTGGTCAAGTTTCAGAACAATCCGCAGCATGTGCGGGTGCTGGCCAATGAGCTGATCGCCACGCGGCTGGCCGAGGCGGTGGGCTTGACCGTGCCGGCGGCCGAGGTGGTCGAGGTGACCGGCTGGCTGGCGGAGAATACGCCGGAGATGCGCATCGACTTCGGCCTGGGACGGACCGAGCGGTGCGTCGCGGGGCTGCAGTTTGGAAGCCAGTTTGTGGGAGGCTTGATCCCCGGACAGGTGGTCGATTACCTGCCGGAGCCGCAGCTGGAGGAGGTGCGGAACCGGGCGGAGTTCGCCGGGATGCTGGTGCTCGATAAGTGGGCGGGCAACTGCAACGGCCGCCAGGCGGTGTTTGAGCGGAAAGCGCGCGAGCGCAAGTACCGGGCGGTGTTCATTGACCAGGGCTACTGCTTCAACGCGGGAGCCTGGACGTTTCCGGATTCGCCGCTGCGGGGCGTGTATCCGCGCAACCGCGTCTATGCCGAGGTAACCGGTTGGGAGAGCTTCGAGCCGTGGCTGAGCCGGATCGAAGGGCTCGCGGCAGGCAAGCTTTGGGAGATCGTCGAATGCGTCCCGCCGGAGTGGTACGGCGGCGACCCGGCCGAGATCGAGCGGCTGGTCGAAACCATGCTGGAGCGCCGTGGCAAGGTGCGGGAGTTGATCGAGGAGTTTCGCGATTCGGCCCGTGCGCCTTTCCCAATGTGGAACAAGCGGAGCAGGATTGGGGGACGAATGCAGTTCCCGGCGACGGCGGAAGGGTCTAGATTGATTATGTAGGCAGCGGGAGTGCCTAGGCGCCCCCGCAAGAAGTAAGGAAGGGCAGCATGCAGGAGCGAGTGCCATGTGAGTTCTCCCTCTTCCGGTATGTGCCGGATGTGGTGAAGGGCGAGTTCGTGAATATCGGCGTGCTGCTGCGCGAGGCAGGCGCGGGAACGCGAACGCCTGCAGTCCGGTTTACGCGGGATTGGAGCCGCTTGCGCTGCCTCGATGCGGACGCCGACGTCGCTCTGCTGGAAGATTTGGAGCAGGAGATTGCGGAGCGGCTGCGGGTTGGGGCGAGCGCGCGGGAGCCGAAAGCGGTGCTGGAGGTGCTCGAGGATTCGCTCTCGAACTCGGTGCAGATGACGGAGCTGCGGGCGACTCTGGCGGAAAACGTAGCGACTGAGCTCGAGCAGCTGATGCGAATGTATGTAGAGCCGCTGCGGGTGCCGCGAGTGCGGGAGAAGAGCGGACGGGCGCGGATTCAGACGGCGATGCGGACGGAGTTCGAGCGCGCCGGCGTGTGGGCGTTGATGCGCAAGAGGATTGCGGCGGCGGCGTATACGCGGGCGGGCGATCCGTTGCGGATCGATTGCGGGTACCGGGCGGAGACGCAGAGCAAGCCTATGGGCGGCACGGTCAAGCTGTTTCAGGCCCTGTCGCTGGCCGGGGATGTGGAGCCGGCCAAGGGACTGGCCTTCTCGGCGCCGCAGCTGCGCGAGGGCGTCGCGCGGAGGGAGCGGGCGCGGCTCGAGCTGACGGCGGTGGTGGAGCCGCTGCGAACCGTCGCGGCGGCGGACAGCGAAGAGGGGGAGCGATACCGGTTCGGCGTCGAAACGATGGAGCGTCAGGAGATCCGGGTGGTGACGCTGAGCGACTTGGCGCGCGTGGCCGTGACCGCGCAGCGGGAGCTGGGGTTGTAAGTTACCGGCTTAGAGAAACATCGTCTGTTTGTGAACAGTGACAGGTTTGTTGAGGGACGCAGCCACGAGCTGCGTCCCTTTTGTATTTGGGAACAGGCACGGAGGTGCTATGGGAATCGGAGAGCGTGTGAAGGATGCATGGAGTTCGCTGCGGGGTCTCCATGCGGACGCAAAGGCGGTGATCCCGGAAGGAACGCGCAAGACCTTGGCGATGCCGTCGATCTTGACGCCCTATCCGCGGGTGAACCTGCCGGCGATGCCGAAGCCGACCGCGGCCAATCTGCGCCGGTTTGCGGAGACACCGGTGGCGCGCCGGGCAATCAACATCGTCAAGAACCGGATTGCGAGCATGGACTGGCAGATCCGGGTGCGGCGCGGTTATACAGCGGGCACTATCGAGGACGCAGAGGCAAAGATGTATGCGCTGCGGCGGACGCTCGAGGAGCCGAACGCGGGAGACAGCTTCCGCACGCTTTGGGAGCAGGTGATCGAAGACACGCTGGTCGGCGGCTTTGGCGCGGCCGAGATGCGGGCGACGGGCGATCCGGAGCGGCCGTTCGAGTTGTTCGCGGTCGACGGAGCGATGATCCAGGTGGACCCGAAGTGGAACGGCAGCCCGGAGATGCCGCGCTACGGGTTCGTGACCGGGCAGATCGGCGATGGTTCGATCACGCCGCTCAAGGATGACGAGCTGATGTATGTGCGGCTCAATCCGCGCACCTACACGGCGTTCGGACTGGGGCGCGTGGAGGTGGCGTTCGAATCGATCGGCCAGTTCCTCAGCGCGAACCGCTATGCGGGACGGCTGGCCTCGAACGCGGTGGTGCAATACGCGCTGTGGCTGGAGGAGGCGACGCCGGAGCAGCACGACCGCCTGATCCGGTGGTGGCAGGACGAGATCGAAGGCACGGGCCGGGTGCCGGTGCTGAGCTGCGAAAAGAAACCGGAGGTGCTGCGGTTTGCGGGTGGGACCGATGCCGACCTGCGCCTGCAGTGGCAGGAGTTCCTGATCCGGATGATTGCGAACGCGTTCGATCTGCCGCCGATGCTGCTGGGCCTTGAAAACGATGTGAACCAATCGACCGCCGGGCAGCTGGCCGACGAAGCGTTCCAGAGCGCGATCGTGCCGGTGGCAAAGCTGATCGCGGAGCACATCACGCGCGACATCTTCGCTAAACTGCTGGGCTGGCGCGAATTCGAATTCCTCTTCAATGACCTGGAAACGCGGGACGAGCAGCAAGAGGTGGCCATGCAGGTTCAACTGCTCAACGCGGGCGTGCTGAGCGTGGCTGAGGTGCGCGCGATGCGAGGGCTGCCGCCGGTACCGGCGTCCGGGGAGGCCGTTTGCGACTGACGATCGACAATCTCGATGGACTGGGTGCAGTGGACTACAGCGCGGCCGTCGACTGCTCGGAAGCGCTGGCGATCGAGCGGACCTTGAACGCGCCTTCGATCGCCCGCGGCCTGCTTTGCCTTGAGGGAACGAGCCTTGCGATGCCAGCGCGGCGGGGGCGCGTGATCCTGACCTCCGCCGCGGGCGTAGTGCTGTTTACGGGCTATCTCGCGACCGAGCCGGTGCCGGTCTACGCAGGCGTGGCGAGCGAGGGTTCCGTGTACCGGCTGGCGTTCCGTGCGGTGAGCGATGAGTGGCTGCTCGATAAGCAGACGGGCGGGGCGCTGCTCGGAAGCGCGTCCGGCAGTCCGGCTGCAAACGCATTGACTGCGATCGCAACGCGCGCGGGTGCGGGCGTGGTGACGGCGATGGGCATAACCAACAGCCGCGCGGTCGGCGTGCTCGAGTCGCAGGCGGACCTTGCCTGGTCCAGTCAGGCCGGCGTATTGTCGAGCGCAAGCTACTCGGCCTACCGCGTCCTGAACGGTGCGCTGCAGATGACGCAGGCGGGCAGTGTCGTGCATACGTTCAGCGACGGCGATGGCTCGCTGACCGTTGCGGGGCTGAAGACGGCGCCGCTGCGTGAGCTGGCCAACGATGTGACGTTGAGCGGCGCGATGGAGCCTTCGGTGTACTGGACGGAGGTGTTCCTTGGAGATGGCTCGACCACGGTCTTCGACCTGCAAGGGGAGCCGGACGCTCCGGACGCAGGCCATGGCACGCTCGTGGCGGACCCGTTCACGGGAACGAGCTTGGACCTCGAGCGCTGGGAGATCTCCGATCCCGGCTCGCACCTGAGTGTGGGCGGCGGGGCTGGCGGTGGCGGCCTGAGCATGACCGGAGGCAACGGCGTGGATGGCGGGACGGTGCTGCAGGCGTGGGATAGCGTGGAAGTCGGCGGAACGCTCGTCGCGCAGATGAGCGGCGTCATGCTGGGCGCGGCCAGCGCGGGCGTGGTCTGCGGGATGTATGCAGGCTCGGTGCTGGAGGCCAACTGCTTCGCGGGATTCAACGTGCGGCAGTCCGGTGGACAGACCGTCCTGACTCCCCTGGTCAACGGCGTCGAGACGGGCACGACGTTTACTCTGGTCAGCGGGCACAGCTATACCGTGCGGCTGCGCATGCACTGCGTGGAGATGCTGCGCGTACGGCAGAGCTATTATGCGATGGTCGACGCGGCTGGCGGAGCGCAGGTGCAGGCGTTCGGGGGCGGCCTGGTCAGTGCGCCGGCGGACCTGGTGTTCGAGGTCCGGGATGAGGGCGCAAGCTCGAATACGCCGATCACGGTACTGTATGACGGCACGGTCGCAAGCTCACCGGCCTTGGTCAGCTTTGTTGCTGTGAACAGCGTACAGCTGGTTGGATCGATCGGGGATGTCCTGCTGACTCGTACCGGGTCGGCATGGGTACGAAGCACGAATGCGACCACTGGCATGCCGTTCACGCGGCTGATCGGCAAGGCGAGTCAGGGCGCGGACTGCAGCGTCATCTCATCTGCTACCGGAAAGGTTACCTTTTTCCTAGGACGCACGCCGGCCGCGGGGGAATATGTAACCGTTTCGTATCGTGGTCGGCGAAGAGCCGTGGCGAGATTGGCCGATGCGGCAAGTCTCGCAGCCGAAGCAGCCGGAGGAGGCGTAGGCACAGCGCGCTGGCTGGGCAAAACCGTAAGCCCAATGGCGCGCTGTACCGCGGACTGCGAAAGTGCGGCGCAGGCGGTGCTTAGCTTTTCCACCAACCGCGCCGCGGCGGTCACTGGCCGGTATACCGTCATCCATCCAGCAAGCGCCGGAGACATCTGGCCGGGCGATGTGCTGGCCCTGACCACCCAGGGCGGCCCGGTCAGCGTGGTGGTGCGAGCGGTCGAGGTGCGGGAGCAAGGCGCCAGTCCGGAGGCGCTGACCTACGGAATCGACTTTGCGAACGACTGGGCCGAGGGCCTGGGCGTGACGCTGTCAGAGGCGATCGCGGCCGACGCACTGCTTCCGCAGACCGCGCTCGAGTTGGCTCCGGGCACGTCCGCGCCCGTGCTCGCCAACCTGCAACAGCTGACGTTTGTCGCGAGCGCAACGGCATTGACGGTCGATGCCGGCACGGCGCAGCCGGCAGGTGGCGGCTTTGAGGTGAGGCGCAGGGATGGCGGCTTTGGCGCGGCGGGCAGCAGCAGCGCCAGCGGAGACCTGGTCCTGCGCAGTCCGGTGCGGGGCTTTACGATTCCCCGCGCGGCCGTGCAGGAGGCCTTTTTTGTGCGCATGTACGACGCCTCTACCCCGCCGCTCTACTCGCGGGAGTCCACGGCGATCTATACGGATCTGCCGATTTCATAGAGACAGGAGAAGGGATATGACGGAGTTCGAGGGGCAGGTGCTGGCGGATTTGCATGTGCTGCGCAGCCAGATGGAGCAAGTTATGGGAATAGGACAGCCGGGCAGGCTGCATCTGCTCGAGACCCGTGTGAGCAAGACCGAACAGGGTGTGCAGCGTGTGAAGGGCTTCGTGGCGGCCTGCAGCTTCGCTTTGACGCTGCTGCATCTGGCGGTCAGTTACATGGGCGGGAAGCACAACTAGGAGGCGAAAAGCGATGGAGTTCGTGAAAGTGTTCTTGCGTGGACTTGCGCTCCTGCCGAGTCTGATCCAGGGGATCGAGACCTTGTACGGCGCCAAGACCGGCGAGCAGAAGCGGGAGGCGGCCATCGCCCTCGTCGGGTCGACGATCGGCGTGGTCGATGCGGTCGGAGCCAAGACGATTGTGGACCCCGCGAAATTCACCGAGGCGCTCGGGGTCATTGTGGATGGCGTCGTGGCTTGCCTGAATGCAAGCGTCTGGAGCAAGGGATAACAGGCCTCGCCGTATAATCGGGGGCTATGGCTGAGGTCTCAAAGTCGCCGCTGGTCGGAGTGGTGATGGGCAGTCGCAGCGACTATGCGGTGATGCAGGCGGCCGTCGAGATCTTGCGGGAGTTCGAGGTGCCGCACGAGGCGCACATCGTGAGCGCGCATCGGACACCGGAGCGCATGGTGGCCTATGCGCAGACTGCGGCATCGCGGGGCTTGCGCTGCATCATCGCAGGAGCGGGCGGTGCGGCGCATCTGCCCGGAATGATGGCCGCGCTCACCGTGCTCCCGGTGCTGGGCGTGCCGGTCGCGGCAACGGCCTTGCAGGGCATGGATGCGCTGTTGAGCATCGTGCAGATGCCCCGCGGCGTGCCGGTGGGAACGCTGGCCATTGGAGCTTCGGGAGCAGCCAACGCAGCGCTGCTGGCGATAGCAATGCTGGCCACGACGGACGTAGAGTTGCAGAAAAAACTGACAGCGCGGCGGGAAGCAGCGCGGGATCAAGTGCTGGCGGAGTCGCTTGAAAGCGATGGGGCGCCGGCATGAGCGCGCTGTTGCCGGGAGCGACGATCGGCATCTTCGGCGGCGGCCAGCTGGGCCGCATGATGGCCATGGCCGCGCGGGGCATGGGCTATCGCATCCTGGTGCTCGACCCAGATCCTGGCTGCCCGGCGCGCTTCGTCGTGGACGGCTGCATTGAAGCAGGGTGGGACGACAGCCGTGGGGCGGCGATGCTAGCCCGCGGCTGCGATGTGGTCACGCTCGAGATCGAACAGATCGGCGAGCACAGCATGGCCTCCGCGGCGACCTTTTGCCCGGTGCGGCCGGGAGGCGCGCTGCTGGCGATCATCCAGGACCGCATCGAGCAGAAAAACTGGTTGCGGAAGCACGGATTTCCAGTCGGTGAGTACCGGGCGGTGCGGACGCTGGACGAAACCCGCGCGGCGATTGAGGAACTCGGCGGACGATGCTTCTGCAAAAGCGCGACGGGCGGATATGACGGCCGCGGCCAAGGCAAGATCGGGTTCGGCGCAGGGAACGTAACGGAGGCGGACGTGTGCGGCGCCTGGGAGGCGCTCGGCGAAGATCGCGGAGTGGTCGAACTGGCGATCGAACTGGAGCGGGAGATCAGCGTGATGGTGGCGCGCAGTCCGCGGGGCGAGGTGAAGGTCTATCCCGCGGCCTGGAATCACCATGAAAACCAGATCCTCGACTGGAGCGTGATCCCAGCGGCGATCTCCGAGGACCTAGAGGCCCAGGCCCGCAAGATTGCGGCAGAGATTGCGGACACGTTCCAGCTGGAGGGCCTGCTTGCAGTGGAGATGTTTGTGACCAAGGGCGGCGATCTGCTGGTGAACGAACTGGCTCCGCGGCCGCACAACAGCTATCACGAGAGTGAACGCGCCTGCGTGACCAGCCAGTTCGAGCAGGCGATTCGGGCGGTGTGCGACCTGCCGCTGGGCGATGTGGACGTGGTGCAGCCTGCTGCGATTGCCAACCTGCTGGGTGACTTATGGCTGAATGCGGACGGGTCGGCGCGGGAGGTTTGCTTTGAAAAGGCGCTGACCATTCCAGGGGTGCGATTGCATTTATACGAGAAACTGAAGCCTCGCAAAGGGCGGAAGATGGGACATTTGAGTTCTGTTGGTGCGACGGTGCACGAAGCGGTAGAAAGGGTACGGCGGGCGAAAGCTGCATTATCCTTAACCTTGAGTCTCTAATGCAAATTACTGTAAACTTCTTAGAAGTCTGGGAGCAATCGAATGAGTGAGCACAAACTAAAGCTGTTGGCGGCCCATTTCGAGCGCCTCCGCAACGACTGCGATACCCGTGAAAAGGCTGAAGCGCAGCTCCGGAGCGAAGGCCTGTTGGACCAATCTGGTCACACCGCGCCTCTCTATCGAGATTCCTCTCAGGATTGATCTTGACGCTGGTTTTGGGATACCACGGATGTGACTTTGAGACCGCCCGGAAACTTCTAGCTAGTGTGCCGTTTGAAGCCAGTAACAAACCCTACGATTGGCTTGGGTATGGGTCTTACTTCTGGGAGTGGGACATCGTTCGTGCGTATGAGTGGGCCAAGAACAGACGGCCAGAGGCGCCAAGCATAGTTGGAGCTGTCATCGAACTCGGAAACTGTTTGGATCTGACGACTCGAACTGGCATCCAGGCAGTAAAAGCGGCGCATCGATCGTACGTCGAACTACAGCAGAGAACAGGAAATGCTTTGCCGCTCAATATACCGGCAAAAGGGACCAAGCCAGAGGACCGGGCTTTGCGTTACCTGGATCGAGCTGTGATGGACCATCTCCACGAATCGAATAAGGCCGTTTCGTATGGAGAGGATTTCGACACGGTGCGTGCCCTCTTCCCCGAAGGGGAACCTCTCTACCATCAGGCTGGCTTTCGGGAGAAGACGCATGTTCAGATTGCGGTAAGGAAACAGGCGCAAATACGGGGAGTCTTCCGGGTGCCGAGCAACGAACTTGAAGAGCTTGGAATTTCTGGTTTGTACTCAGCAGGGAACAACGCCGGCGCAAAAGATCAGCGCCGGCCAGGATAAAGCAAGCTTGAGAACCCGCTACCCGATGTCTTCGTTCCAATCCTGCAGATAGCCCTTGAAGTCGGACATGAACTTTCCGGCGTCCGCGCCATCCACGATGCGGTGATCGAAGCCCAGGGTGAAGCGCTGGATGGAGCGGATGGCAATCGTATCGTTGCCTTCCTTGTCCGTCAGCACTTCGGCTTCCTTGTTCAAGCCGCCTACGCCAAGAATCGCGGCCTGCGGCTGGTTGATGATGGGCGTGCCGAACTGCTCGCCGAAGATGCCGGCGTTGGTAATGGTGAAGGTTCCGCCTGAGACTTCATCCGGCGCCAGCTTCTTAGTGCGGGCACGGTCGGCCAGGTCGACGATCGCGCGGCCGACACCGAGGAAGTTCTTCTCCTCCGATTGCTTAATCACGGGCACAATCAAGCCCCAGTCGAGCGCGACCGCAATCCCGATGTTGATATTCTTGTTGTAGAGAATGGCGTCGCCCTGGATGGCCGCGTTGACGACGGGGTGCTTGCGCAGCGCGTACACCGCCGCGCGCGTGATGAACGGCATGTAGGTCAGCTTCACGCCGTTGCGCTGTTCGTACTTGTTCTTTTCTTTTTCGCGCAGGCGCACAATACGTGTCATATCGACCTTAAAAACGGTGTGAACGTGCGGGCTGGTGCGCTTGGACTCGACCATGCGCTGCGCAATGATGGCGCGCATCTTGGTCATGGGAACCAGCTCGCCCAGCTGCTGAACGCCTCCGGCTGCCTTCGCCGGGGCCGTCGTCGCGGGCGCGGATTGAACCGCGGAGAGCGACGCCTGCACGGTGGTGGAGGTGCCGGGCTTGGCCGATGCCTGCTGGGCAGCCTGCGCCGGGCTCTGCTGCGGCGTGGAGGCTGCGGAAGCGATGCCGGGCGTGGTGGGCTGACCTGCCGGCTGGCTGCCGGCTGGCTTTTCCAGGTGGCCCAGAATGTCCTGCTTGGTGATGCGGCCGGAGGACCCCGTACCAGCTACCTGTTGCAGGTCGATGCTGTTCTCGGACGCGATTTTGCGCACGAGCGGCGAGGAGCGGGGCGTCTCCCCTGCGGCTGCGGAGGCGGCGGCGGCTGCAGGAGCCGCGGGTGCCGCGCTTGCGGCCGGTTGCGCCTGGGCAGCGCCGCCGCCAATCATGGCGACGACCGTGTTGACGGTGACCGTCGAGCCTTCCTTGACGAGAATCTCGGTCAGCTTACCCTCCACCGGCGATGGAATCTCCGCGTCCACCTTGTCGGTAGAGATCTCGAAGATCGGCTCATCGCGCTGGACGGTATCTCCGACATTCTTCAGCCACTTGGTAATCGTACCCTCGGTGATCGACTCGCCCATCTGCGGCATCATCACCTCAGTCCCCGGCTTGGCGGCAGCGCCGTCCGCGGAACCCGCACTCGCCTCCGGTTGCGGTGGAGCGATCGCAGCTTCCTGGGCGGCCGTCGCTTCGGCGGCCGGCGTGGCAGAATCTGCTTCCTGATCCGGCGCCTTGGCCGCTGCAGCCGGAGCGACGGCAGCTGACCCAGCCTCATCGATCATGCAGACCACGGTATTGATACTGACCGTGGCGCCCTCCTGAATCTTGATCTCGCCGACCACGCCCGCGGAAGGTGAAGGGATCTCCGCATCCACCTTGTCGGTCGAAATCTCAAACAGCGGCTCGTCGCGCTCTACATTCTCGCCCGGCTTCTTGAGCCATTTGGTGAGTGTGCCTTCGGTGATAGATTCGCCCATCTGGGGCATAACGACTTCGGTCGGCATGAGGATCCTCGTTGCTCGATAAAATGAAAAAGAGCGGCCCTTGGATTATAGGGCCTGACACCGAGAGCTGATCGGCGCATGGGCGGTTATAGAACGGGGTCCGGGACAGACGAGAGCAGTTGCTCCACCGAGTCAGCCCAGAGCATCTGCCGCGCAAAGACGCGCCCGAAGTTGCGGATCGTCGCACGGAGTGCGTCGCGCATGGACGGAGCAGGCGTCAACGGCGATTCAAGTTCCAGGCTCGTCACTGCTTTATCGCGGATGCCGCAGGGCACAATCCAGTCGAAGTCCCGGAGGTCCGTCGTCACATTGAGCGCGAAGCCATGCGAGGTCACGGCCTGCGAGACGTGGATGCCCATCGCGGCGATCTTTCTGGCCGCCGCGCCTCCATTCGCAACCGTCCAGACTCCAGTGCGGCCGGGGACGCGCTCGGTCAGCACGCGGAACTCGCCGCAGGTACGGATAAGGATCTCTTCGAGCATACGGATGAAGTCGACCGGACCGAGGTGTGGTCCGCGCTTGCCGGGCAGGTCGCCGCGCAGATCCATCACTGGATAGCCGACCAGCTGGCCGGGACCGTGATAGGTCACGTCTCCTCCGCGATTGACCTCGTGGAGTTCGACGCCTTTCGCGCGCAGCAGCTCCTCGCTGGCCAGCACGTGCTCGCGCCGGGCGTTGCGGCCCAAGGTCAACACGGGCGGATGTTCGAGCAGCAGCAGCGTATCGGCAATCTGTCCGGCTTTGCGCGCCGCAACCACCCGTTCCTGCATCGCCAGGCCCTCGCGATAGGAGACACGGCCGGGTGATAGGATGTGCACGATCATGCCGCTGCCCCCACACGATGATTGTACGGCTTTGCCCCGGGCCCTGGAACGCGTCCAGCCATGACCGCCGAACCGACAGGACGCCGCTCCCACATGGCAAGGCGGCCGAAGCTGATGTACGTGCTTGCGCTTGCGCCGAACAAGATCGGCGGCATAGAAAAGTTCCTCCGGTCGTTTGCGGAGACACTCGATCGCGCAGGGTGGGACGTGGTGTTTTGTTTTGAAGGAAACATCGCTCCCGAGTTCCGTGAGTTCCTCGCGAGGCCCGGCGTTACGCTGGAACTGCTGCCCAATCAGGGCGGCCTGGGGCTGACGTGCGCCGGAGAGCTGTGGCGGCTGCTGCGCAAACATCGGCCGGCAGTATTTGTGTATGCGTTTCATGGCGTCATGCGAGTCTTCCCGTGGCTGGCGAAGCTAACGGGAGCCCGCCGTGTCTTCTTTAACGATCACTCCTCGCGTCCACCCGGCCAGGCGCCCGGGCCGCTCAGCTTACCCAAACGAATCATCGGCCATCTGCTCACTCTTCCGTTGACCGGCCTCGTCAGTGTCGCGGAGTTTACCCAGAGGACGGGCAAAGCGTTCGGTCTTACCTCCGCCCCAGGCGTGGTGATCCAAAACGGCGTCGAGCTGCCGACGTTCGACCGCGCCCGGGGAGCGGCGTTTCGCACCCGGCATGGCATCCCGGAGGACGCGGTGGTGATCGCGCAGGTTTGCTGGATGGTTGAAGTTAAGGGAGTCGAGACGATGCTGCGCGCCGCGGCTCAGTTGCTGCAGCGGAGAAGCAAAATCCACGTCCTCCTGACCGGCGAGGGGCCGAAGCTGACCGGCTACCAGGCGCTGGCGAAGACTCTCGCCATCGACCGCTCCGTCACATTTACCGGGAAGCTGGCGAACCCCACCGAGACAGGCCTGTTCGAGGCAGCGAACATCTACTGCCAGCCTTCCCTGTGGCAGGAGGCGAGTCCGCTGGCGGTCCTCGAGGCAATGTCGTTCAAGCTGCCGGTGGTGGCCAGCAACATCGGCGGCCTGCCTGAGCTGGTACAGCAAGGACAGACGGGATACCTGGTGGCGGCAGGAGACAGCGAAGGTCTTGGCCAGGCGCTCGAACGCCTCGTCGACGATGCTGGACTGCGCGAGCGGTTGGGAGACAACGGGTATCAGGCTGTCTGCGCACGGCATCGCATGGAGCGCGTCGCCGAGCGATACGTAGAGCTCTTCTTGGACGCGGGCAGCAGCGCAATCCGGTCGCCGGAAGAGGCCTCCGCTTAGCGCTGGAGGCCTCTTTCCGTTACACGTTGACGGCCATGGCTTCGACGCTTGAGAAGCCATCGAGCAGGCTCTCGGCGACCGTGGGATGAGCGTGAATCGTGAACATCATGGACTCGACCGTCGCTTCGAGCTCGATCGCGGTCACGCACTCGGCGATGATCTCCGTGGCGGAGGGGCCGATGATGTGCACGCCCAGAATCTCGCCGTACTTGGCATCCGAGACCACCTTGACGAAGCCGTCGTGCGAGTCGAGGATGGTGGCCTTGGAGTTGCCGACGAAGGGGAACTTGCCGACTTTCACCTGGTAGCCCTTCTCCTTGGCCTGGGCCTCGGTCATGCCGACCGATCCGATCTGCGGATCGCAGTAGGTGCAGCCCGGGATGCGCTGGCGGTTGACCGGCCGCGCGTATCTGCCGGCCTCCTTGGCGGCAACCACCATGCCGGACATCGCGCCGACGTGGGCCAGTTGCGGCAGGCCGCCGACGATGTCGCCGATTGCGTAAATGCCGGGCTCGGTCGTCTCCATCCACTCGTTGGTCATAATGAAGCCGCGATCGGGCGTAATGTTGACCGTGTCCAATCCGCAGTCGTAGGTGCGCGGCGCACGGCCCACGGCGACCAGCACCTTTTCGACAGTCTTGGTCTGCGGCTTGCCGGCGGAGTCCGTGAATGAGACCACGGCGCACTCACCCTGCTTCTCGATCTTATCGACCTTGGCGCCGACGAAGACTTCAAAGCCGCGCTTCTTGTACAGCCGAAGCAGCTCTTTTGAGATCTCTTCATCTTCCGCATTCACGATGCGCGGCAGAGCCTCGATGATCGTCACTTCCGCGCCGAAGCTCTTGAAGACCGAGGCGAACTCAACGCCGACGGCTCCCGAACCGATCACCACCATGGACTTCGGCATCGCGGGCAGGGTGAGAATCTCCATGTTCGTCATGATGGTGTCGTCCGCCTTGTACCCGGGGAGCATGCGGGCATCGGAACCGGTGGCCAGGACCAGCTTCTTGCCCTTCACCTCGGTCACGTTTTGCTTGTCGTATCCTTCCGCTTGCGCGTCCTTCGGCTTGCCCTTGTCCTCGTCTGAGACGTGCACGGTGAAGACGCCTTCCTGGGCCGGACCGGTGAGACGCCCGTGGCCGTTGAAGACGGTGATCTTGTTCTTCTTCATCAGGAAATCGAGACCCTTGGCATGCTTGATGGTCACATCGTTCTTGCGCTTGATCAGGTTGTCCCAGTTCAGTTTGGGCGCGTCCACGCCGTCGATGCCGTAGTTGGCGGCATGCTTGAGGTGATCCCAGACCTCGGCCGAAAAGAGCATCGTCTTGGTGGGAATGCAGCCCCAGTGAAGGCACGTGCCCCCCAGCTTGTCCGTCTTCTCGATGACCGCGACCTTGAGACCGTATTGTGCCGCGCGGATGGCGCAGGTGTATCCGGCGGGCCCTCCGCCGACGATGACCAAATCGAAAATTGTGTCTGCCAAAGTGTCTCCGTCCAGGGCGGCTCTGCCGCTCGACTGTCAGATACTATTTTACGCGACCGCACCTTGTCGCCTGCGAAAGGCGATGCGATACTGTCACGCATGGCGGCTCCCACGCTTATCTCGGTCGAAGAGTACCTTCACGCCAGCTATGAACCGGACTGCGATTACATCGATGGCGAGGTTCGGGAACGTAACATGGGGGAAGGTCCGCACTCGCCGATGCAGATGGCGCTCTCCGCGCTTTGCTATGCTAACCGGAAACGCTGGCAGGTCCGCCCTCTTCCGGAGCAGCGTGCCCAAACCTCGGCGCGCCGCTTCCGCGTTCCTGACGTGTATCTGATTTCCGTTCATGATCCGATGGAGGATATCCTCCGTATTCCACCGCTGCTTTGCATCGAAATCGTCTCCAGCGAACAATCTCTTCGCGATATGCAGGACCGCACCGACGATTACCTGGCCATGGGTGTTCGCCAGGTCTGGGTGCTCGATCCGATACGTCGCTGCGCCTTTGTGCCCGGCGCGGGTGGACAACTTCAGCAACACAATCGCGTACTCACCGTCGCCGAGACCCCGATCCAGCTTGAGATCGAGAAGATCTTTCTCGAGTTCGATGAGCTGGCTGCGGGACGCTGATTGTTCTTCCTTGCAGCCCGGCACCGGAGCATACTTAGGCCATGGCGACTTCCACCCTCGTGCCGATCTCGGAGTACCTAAAGACCGTCTATCGGCCGGATTGCGACTATGTCGATGGCGAGGTACAGGAGCGCAATTTGGGCGAGGTTCCCCATTCCGGCCTGCAAGGCTTCTTTGTGGCCATCTTCTTCAACCATCGGAAGACCTGGGGTGTGCGCGCCTTGCCCGAGCAGCGGGTTCAGGTGTCGAACTCGCGCTTCCGGATCCCGGATGTTTCTGTTTTGACGCTGGGCGCTTCGCCCGATCCAATCATTCGCACTCCGCCTTTGCTCTGTATCGAGATACTCTCCCCGGAAGATACTTTTTCGAGAACCCAGGAGCGCATCGCCGACTACACCGCCATGGGCGTGGAGCATGTCTGGCTGATCGATCCGATCCAGCGCCGGATCTGGGTCACGGAGCACAAAATGCAGCGCGAACTCGATGCCGATGCCCTTACGATTCCCGGTACGCCGATTCGCATCGCTGTCGCGGAGATCTTCGCCGAGCTCGACGATCTGGAAGCTGGCCGGCTCTAGTTCTCTCTTGCCCGCACTTCCCTGCCGGAGCATACTGAAGCCATGGCGACCCCCGTGCTTGTCCCGATCTCGGAATATCTGAACACAACCTATCGGCCGGATCGTGACTACCTTGAGGGTGAGCTGCTAGAGAGAAACATGGGCGAACGACCGCATGGACTTCTGCAGGGAATACTCTTCTCCATTTTTCAAACAAATCGCCGGTCCTGGAATCTGCTTCCTATCCTGGAACAACGAGTCCAGACAAGCGCCCAGCATTTCCGTATTCCAGATATCTGTCTCGTTCACCCGGAGGACGGGAGCGAAGGCATTGTCCGTGTCCCACCGTTGCTCTGTGTGGAGATTCTTGCCAAAGACGACACGCTTGCGGCAATTCAAAAGCGAGTGGATGACTACCTCGATATGGGAGTGACCGCAATCTGGATGGTCGATCCACTTTCGCGACAGGCCTACATTGCATCTCGGAAGGGATTCGAACGTGTAAACAATCTATTATCGGTAGACGCAACCCGGATCAGCATTGATCTCAACGTGGTCTTCAAGGAGCTGGACGACCTGCTCGCCGGCCGGCTTTAGTCTCGCTCGAATCGTTCAAACTTGCTTAGCTTGCAGTTGGAACAGACCTTGTCGAAAAGTCCCCGGGTGAAGTTGGTATCTCCCTTGCGATGGCCCAGAGCGGCATAGCGCCGTCGACAGCGCGGACAGCGGAACTCTCCCGCCCACCAGACCGCGGCTAGGGCAAAAACCAGCCACAGCACAATCAGGCCGCCAAACAGCAGCGGCTGATGCACTCCGTGACGCGAGATCTCAAAGCAGACGATTGAACCCGGAAGCCAGGTGTACAGCAGAAACAGCGCCAGGCCACGGCGCACCGCGAAAGCCCGCCACTGCGCGGCATAGCTGCCCGCCCCACCGTTGCCCCGGACATCCTGTTCAAACCCTGTTCGGGTTCCCTGCTGCGCCATTGTTTCTATCCAATCAGACGAGCGGCATCCTTTGCAAAGTACGTCACGATAAAGTCTGCCCCAGCCCTGCGAATGGACGTAAGTGATTCCAGCATGGCACGTTCCGGCTCAAGCCAGCCCCGCGCGAACGCCGCCTGCAGCATGCTGTACTCTCCTGACACCTGGTAGGCGCCGATAGGGAGATCAAAACGATCCCGCGCGGATTTAAGCACGTCCAAGTACGGCATCGCCGGTTTCATCAGAATCATGTCCGCGCCCTCGGTGATGTCCTGCTCTACCTCGCGCATGGCCTCGCGCAGGTTGGCTCCATCCATCTGGTAGCTGCGCCGGTCGCCGAACTGGGGAGCGGAGTCGGCGGCCTCGCGAAACGGTCCGTAGAACGCGGAGGCAAACTTGGCCGCGTAACTCATCACGGGCGTATGCTCGTGGCCAGCCTGGTCGAGCGACGCGCGAATCGCCTGGATGCGCCCGTCCATCATGTCACTGGGCGCGACGATGTCGGCTCCGGCGGCGGCGAGCGAGACCGAGGTCTTCGCCAGCAGCTTCACGCTGGAGTCGTTTTCAATCTCGTAGTCCGCGTCTACGCCTTCTCCATCCCGCGCCACGATACCGCAGTGGCCGTGGGTCGTGTACTCGCACAGACAGACGTCGGCAATCAAAGCCAGGGAGACAAGCGACCGATCCGCCTTGAGCGCGCGCAATCCGGACTGCACGATGCCGTGCTCCTCCCAGGCGCCCGAGGCTTGCTCATCCTTGTGCGCAGGCAAGCCAAAGAGCAGCAGGCCGCCGATGCCCAGCGACGCGCATTCGGCGGCTTCCTTGAGCGCCTCGTCGATCGACAGATTGAAGCAGCCGGGCATGGAGCCGATCGGCTTACGAACTCCCTCGCCAGGCACCAGAAAGAGCGGGTAGATCAAGGCTCCCGGACGCAGATGGGTCTCACGCACCAGCGATCGCAGGGCTTCGGTGCGGCGCAGGCGGCGCATACGGGTGACTGGGGGAGGCGTCATCGTTTCAGTTTACTTGGCCGGCGGCTGGCTGATTCGCAGCGCCGATCCTCCCGGCATAGCATAGAGGAGTGACGTCGCTGATGCCAACCATTCCCCTGCCCCTCGCCGGATCCAGCTTCGGCGCGCTCGAGTGGCCGCGCCTGCGCGAGCACATTGCCGTCAAGGCCGTCAGTCCGCTGGGCCGTGCGTTCACCTTGGCGCTTGAGCCATCAACCGATATCGAGTGGATTACGGCGCAGCAGACCCGCACGGCGGAGATGCGCGCGTTTCTGAACAGCGGGGGCAGCTTTGACTTTCACGGGCTGCTTGACCCCGCGCCGATGCTCGAACGCGCACGCGTGCCGGGCTCCGCGCTCGATGCGCTCGAAATCCTCTTACTGTTGAACGTGGTGGAGCGCGTCGCCGCATGGCGCAACCTGTTCACCTCGCGCGAGGTCTCGGTGCGGCCCGGTGCGGCCATCCAGGCGCTCTCGGCCGACCTGGTTCCGCACGATCTCGCCCCGCTACTGCGCACCCTGCGCGGCAAGATCGAGCCCGACGGCTCGCTCGCCGACGACGCCAGCCCGGAGCTGCGCCGCATCCGCCGAGCCATGGAGTCGCAGCACCGGGCCATCGAAGCAAGCCTGCGCCGAGCCGCGCGAGCCTTGCGCGAAGACGGATCGACGCAGGAAGACATCATCACGGTGCGCGGCGAACGCTTCGTCATCCCCATCAAATCCGAGTTCAAGCGCAAGGTTCCCGGCGTGATTCACGGGTCCTCATCTTCCGGACAAACGGTCTTCGTGGAGCCACTCGAGACGATCGAGCAGAATAACGAGCTCGTGCGCCTGCTCGATGAGGAACAGTCGGAGATCCACCGCATCCTAGTCCGGATGACGGCGGCATTGGCCGCGGACGCTCCCGCGCTGACGCTCGGAACGGCGATCCTGGCGGAGGTGGAATCGCACTTCGTCCGGGCAAGGTTCTCGCTCGAGCTCGACTGCACAACCCCCACCTTTGGCGGTCCGCTCAGCCTGAAGCGCGCGCGGCATCCTCTGCTGGAGCTGCGCATGCGCGCGGAAGCAGGCGTTGACTCGAAAGGGCCGCAACGGCCCGTGCCGCTTACCCTGGCGCTTACTTCTGAGGCCCGGCAGCTCATCGTGTCCGGCCCAAATACCGGCGGTAAGACGGTGTCGCTCAAGACCACCGGCCTGCTCGCGCTGATGGCGCAGGCAGGGCTGCCCGTGCCCGCGGATGAGGCCATCTTTCCACTGTTTACCGCCATCTTCGCCGACATCGGCGACGCGCAATCGATCGAGCGCAACCTGTCGAGCTTCTCGGCGCACGTGGTGAACGTCGACTTCATCAGCCGGCACGCCGGGCCGTCTTCGCTGGTGCTGCTGGACGAGCTTGGCTCCGCCACGGACCCCGAAGAGGGCGCGGCGCTCGCGGTTGCGGTCGCCAGCCACTTTCTTGCGCTGGGCGCCTGGACCTGCATCACGACCCACCTTACTTCGCTCAAGGTGTACGCGGCTTCGCGTCCCGGCGTGCTGAATGCGGCGGTCGGGTTCAACCAGGAGACGCTCGCGCCGACGTATGAGCTGCGGCTCGGCGTGCCAGGTGCGTCGGCGGGACTCAACATCGCGGAGCGGCTGGGGATGCAGGCGGAGATTATCGCCGAGGCGCGCGCGCAGATGACCACGCAGCAGGCGGATATTGGGGCGTTTCTGGATCAGCTGCATCACCAATTGGCAGAGGCGACGGCGGAGCGGGTGTCGCTGAAGCGTCGGCTGGAGGAGGTGGCGGCGGAGCGCAAGCGGCTGGACGCGGAGGGGCGGGCCGAGCAGAAGCAGCGTACGCGGGAGCTGGAGGGAAAGCTGGCGACGCTGCTTGAGGACTTCGACGCGCAGTTGAAGGATGTAGTCAAGGCGATCGACGACAAGACGGTGGCGCAGAAGATTGCACGGGATTCTGCGCTGCGGATGTCGCGGGTGCGGCGAGAGTTTTCGGAGCAGTTTTCCTCGACGGTGCTGGCACATACCACGGGCGCGGATAAGAACGACACGCCGCTCAAGCGGGATCCGGGGGCGCCGAAGCCGATCAAGGTGGGGGACCTGGTGACGCTGAAGAGCCTGGGGCGGCAGGCGCGGGTGAACCGGGTGATCGATGAGAAGAACCTGGAAGTGTCGATGGGCCAGATGAAGATGCGGGTGGGGCGGGCGGATGTGGTGGATGTGGAGTCGATCAAAGTGGCGACGCCGCTCGAGGCGGCGCGGAGGCGGGGTGGGGTGACGGTGCGCACCAATGACGACCTGGACTACACGCCATCGGAGATCAACGTGATTGGGCGGACGGCGTCTGAAGCTGAGGATGAGGTGCAGCGGTATATCGACCGGGCATTTCTGGCCGGGTTGCCGCGGGTGCGGATTGTGCATGGGACGGGGATGGGGGTTTTGCGGCGGACGCTCAGGGAGTTCCTGCGGTCGCACCCACATGTGGCGACGTTTGCCGAGGCGGGGCAGAACGAGGGTGGGCAGGGGGCTACGCTGGTTGAGCTACGGCAGTGACTAGGCTGGTTTGCTCTAATACTCGCACCGGGTGAAGGTGACATTGGCGGTGATGTGGCTGGCCTGGGTTTGGCAGTCCATCTGGAGGTGGCCGGCGAGGGTGGGCTTGCCCTCGCGGATGTCGGGCTTGTGCTGCTGGGTGTCGGCGCGGAAGAGGGAGCAGGTGGAGGAGTCGAGGACGGTTCCGCGGGTCTTGACGGTGTTCAGGGTGGCCGTGAAGCCTGGACCGACGCGGGCTATGTCGAGGCGCATGGGGCCGTCTCGGGCAATGCCGCGGTGCTGCTCGCGGGCTGGATCATGGGAGGCGGGGTCTTCCCAGAGGAGGGTGAAGAGGCTTGAGGTCTGGCCGATGGGTAGGTTGTCCTGGGGGTCTCGGCTGCAGCCCTGGGGTTGGGAGTTCCATTGGCCGAGCGCGCCGCCGTTCGAGGCGACGGTTCCGTGGGCTACGAAGACGGAGCGATAGCAGCCGGTGAGGCTCAAAACGAGGCAAACCTGCCCCACCCCCCTAAAAGTACGCAAAGTCTTCAATCGAAACGGGTTAGGTCTGGACTTCAAGTCCGGGCTGCTCCAAAGGTTGTGCAACGCTCTCGGACGATTTCAGATGCGCATGGGCATGAGAATGTAGCGGTAGCGGAGGTCTTCGTTGCCGTCCTCGGGGCGCATCTGGCCGGCGGACTGGGCGTCCTTGAACTCGAGGCGGACCTCGCCGGCGGTGCCGATGGCCTTGAGGAAGTCGATCAGGTATTGGGAGTTGAAGCCGACGACGAGGGGGTCGTAGTTGTAGGGGGTCTCGATGATGTCTTCGGATTCGCCGGCGTCGGTGGATTGCGAGGAGAGCTTGAGCTCGTTCTGTTCCAGGCGGATCTTGATGGCTCCGGAGCGCTCATCGGCGAACTGGGCGACGCGCTGGATGGAGTGCATCAGGTCTTCCGAGCGGACGATGACGAACTTGTTGTTGTCGCGCGGCAGGACGGCTTCGTAGTTGGGAAACTGGCCGGTGAGCTTGCGGCTGGTGAGCACGCGGCCGCCGACGCGGAAGAAGAGGGTGGAATCGTCGTCGGCGAAGTCCATGGTTTCGGCTTCGGTGGTCGAGAGGAGGCTCGAGAGCTCGGACAGCGCCTTGCGGGGGATGAGGGTTTTCTTTTCGCCGGAGATGCCGTCGATGGTCTCGCCGAGCTTCTCAACGTGGGCGAGGCGGTGGCCGTCGGTGGCGACCATGGCCATGGACTCGGCCTTGAGAACGAGCAGGGCCCCGTTGAGGGTGTAGCGGGACTCTTCGTTCGAGATGGCGAAGATGGTCTTGGACACCATGTTTTTGAGGCCGGGAACGGAAATCTTCGTGGCGCCGGAGGAGGGGAACTCGGCGACCTGGGGGAAGTTGGCGCGGGCCATGCCGACCATCTTGGTGTTGGAGCGGCCGGCGCGGATCTGGACCCAGTGGTTGTCCATGAGCTTGATGGAGATGTCGCCCTCGGGCAGGAGGCGGATGTAGTCGTAGAGCTTGCGGGCGGGGATGGTGCAGGCGCCGGGCTTTTTGACCTTGGCGACGCAGCTGGTGCGCAGCGACTGGTCGAGGTCGGTGGCGGTGATGGTTAGCCGGCCGGTGTCTCCCTCGTTGTTGGCTTCGAAGAGGAAGTTCGACAGGATGGGGATGGTGGTTTTGCGCTCGACGACGGATTGCGCGGCGGTGAGTTCCCGGAGCAGCTCGGCGCGGGACACGGTGAGCTCGAGGTTCCCGGACGGCGCGGTGTGCGGCGTGGTGTTCGAGGTCTCGGGGTCTTCGGTCAGTGTGGCCATGGTGGAGTCTCCTGGGGGTGAACGAACTTCTGGAGTATTGGACGGACCTCTTGATTCTAGGCGTGAGGGGGGGTGCGGTGGGGCTCAAAGGTGTGTGGGAAACGAGGAGGAAACGTGCGGATTGCGTCTTGTGGCTGTGGGGAGAGGGCCGGAGGGAAGAGTGGATGTGGGAAGCCGATCGAGTGAGAGCTGGAATGTCCGACAACTTCAGCGAGTTTTGGAAATGGAGACTGTTGCCGACCGGACTTTAGGGATCTCACAGGAACGCGGAACAAGCTCAAAGATGGCGTGAGTTGCGTTTAGCAGGACTTATGGAAACGCCTTCTGAATGCTACAAGGGCTCGGCGATCGTTACCCGGTTTTCAAGTCCCCACTCGGCCATTGAAGCCATCACGGGACGAAGTGTCTTGCCCAGGGCTGTGAGGCGGTACTCCGTCTTCGGCGGTACGACGCCGTAGTCGTGACGCGCGATCAGACCGCACTGCTGCAGCTCGCGCAGTTCCTTGGTGAGAATACGGTCGCTCACCGGCGGGCACGCGCGCCGGATCTCGGAAAAGCGTAGCGGCTCGTTGCGCATTAGGGCCCAGATGATGCGTGCTTTCCATCTGCCGCCCAGAATGCGCGAGGTGAAGGCGACAGGACAGACAATGGCGAGCTTCATGTAGAAAGTACACTAACAAATAAAACTGTACTTGCCAAAATGTGTGCCTTGTCATCTTCTTGGATTGGCCCTGAGCGGAGCAGCTCGCTTCGGATATGGAGGAAGAGTGAAAGCCATTTGCGTCAATGCCGACCGCAAGCTTGAAGTGCGTGATATTCCAACCCCGAACAATCCGCCGCCCGGTCACCTGATCGCCGAGATCCGGGGGGCGGCGATCAATCATGGGGACAAATCGTTTCTGATCAATCCCGGCGCGGCAGCATCGCGGGCGCTCAATCGCGCTTACGACGTTTGGGGTGCCTCTGCGGCTGGCACAGTGCTGGCAGTCGGGGAGGACTTATCTCCGGAGTTGGTTGGCCGCGGTGTCGCGATCTATCGTTCGCTGAGCAAGAGCGCGCAAACTCTCGGCCTCTGGAGCGAACAGGTTGTGGTTGAGCGCACGAGCTGCGTGGTCCTACCGGAGAGCGCCTCCCCGGTTGACTACTCCGGATCGCTGGTCAATGCAATTACTGCCTATGCCTTTCTTGAGCAAATCGCGGCGGAAGGCCACAAAGGCGTGATTGTCACGGCAGGCACTTCAGCAACAGGGCTCGCGATGGCGGCTCTTACGGAGAGGCGCAGCGTACCGGCGATCTTTCTCACTCGGTCAGGGGACGCCGCTGCAAAGCTGCGCTCCCACGGCGTTGAGCATGTGCTTGTTACGAGCAATAAGGATTTCGAGAGCGAGTTGGGCAAGCTCGCAGCAGAGCTTGGTACAACGGCGGTGTTTGACGGCGTTGGCGGCGAGCTCACCAGCCGCGTTGCGCCGATGCTTCCCATGTACTCCGCGATCTATTTCTACGGGTTCCTGGGGGCTGCCGCACCCGTCACAATTTCCTCTCTTCTCATCATGGCGAAGAACCTTGTGCTCAAGCGATTCAGCAACTTTGCAAGTGAGACGGTCGCCGATCCCCAGCGTCTTACTGCGGCCATCACCTATCTGGAAGGTGTGATCGATGATCCTCTCTTCCAAACGCGGGTAGGCAAGGAGTTCGCGTTCGATCACATCGATGCGGCAATGGCCTATGAAGCGACGCCGGGCGCGAAAGCGGTCCTGGTGCCTTGAGAGTAGTAGCCTTGGCCGAAAGTCACGCCAAGTCGCATTGTCGGAACTAACCGGCGAGAACAGAAGATTGATCAGGAGCAGGCTCAAGCAGAACGCCTTGGCTTAACTCTTGATTTGTACCTACATGTAGGTACGCGACAAGTTAGCTATTCGCTTGTAGAAAGCGATGACCGGTTCAACGAAGCAACGTACTGCCTAGCGACTTAAACTGACGACTTAAAGGAATACCCATGACACTACCCGCGGCAAGACGTTCCCGGTGCGCCGGTTTTTAGAAGGACGTTCTCCCCATGGAGTTTGATTGGAACCAGCAAACATCGGACATATCGCACTGCACCACATCACACCTGAGAAGGCCGAGCAGGTCATCGAAAACGATCCTCTCGACGCAGGCGCAGTTCTTCGCAACAGCGAATTCTATGCACGACAGAAGGCATCAGCCAATGACCAAGATCCTAGAAACCCCTGAGTTCAAAAACGGAGCCGAAGAAGCCGCCTGGTGGGACAGCCATCCCGACGAGACGCTGGCGCTGTTTGAGCAGGCGGCACAGGACGGAACGCTGGGCCGAGGCACCCTTGCGCGCCGCTCTCAGACCGCAGCGACATCGATCCGGCTGGATGCCGCAGACATCGAGCTTGCGAAGACGATTGCCCAGCAGCGCGGCTTGCTTTACCAGACTTACCTGAAGATGATCATTCACCAGCATTTAGTGCAGGAAGAGAAGATGCAGGGCCGGACCGTGAAGCGGAAAGGCTGATTTTAGAACTGAGGAGTGTCCCTGGGAACGCAGCGTGGTGTGTCCAAGGGCAAGAAGGCCTGCACTCTCCTCCAGCTACGGCGTACACTCTGCTGCATTGGGGCGCAAGCTATTGCCCCCATCCAGGAGAACCCATGCCCGGACATGCGTCGTCCACCACCACCTATACCCTCCTTACAGAGCCCGCCGACGATCTCACCCCTATCTACGATTTGCTCTCCTCGGCGAAAAAGTCGATCGACATGACGATGTACGAGCTGACCGACATCACCGTCACCTCGCTGCTTGGCAAGGCCGCGGCCGCTGGCGTCGCGGTGCGCGTGATTCTCGATCAGAACAACGAAAAGAAGAGCAATACGCCTGCCTACAACTACCTTCTGGAGCATAAGGTTGGCGTGCATTGGGCGAACCCCGTTTACCTGGCGACCCACCAGAAGACGATCACGGTCGACCAGGCGACCACGGCGATTATGACGCTGAATCTCACTCCCACGGACTACGCCTCCACGCGCGACTTCGCCGTGCTTACGAACAATGCAAAGGATCTTGCGGCCATCGAGACGACCTTCAACGCCGACTTCGAAAATCAATCCATCACGCCGCCCACAGGCGAGAATCTGGTCTGGAGTCCCACCAACTCGCTCCACACGCTTGAGGCACTGATTGCCGGCGCGAAGACCTCCTTGCTGCTGGCGCAGGAAGAGTTCAACGACCCGGCGCTCGAAGCGGCGCTCACAGCGGCCTTGCAACGTGGCGTCGCGGTGACGATGGTGCAGGAGAATCTGGAAGGCAAATACAGTTCGACGCTCACGGCGCTCAAGTCCGCCGGGGCAGACATCGCGGTCTACACTTCCTCGACCGGCTACTATATCCATGCCAAAGCCGTGCTTGCCGACTACGGCACCGAAACGGCCCAGCTCTTTCTAGGATCGGAAAATTTCACGACCGAGTCGCTCGGCAGAAACCGCGAGCTGGGACTGATCTTCTCCGATCCGGCTAGTATGACCGGTGTGTATACGGCCGTGAGCGCGGATTTCAAGGGAGGAACGGCTTTTTGAGCCACCTGACAGGACGGCGCTGCCTGATTGGAAGAAAGCGCAACGGGAGAATCCACAGATGATCCATGTCCTCATAGCGCGAGAGGAGATGCGAAGTTCGCGCGCATGGCACACCTTTTAGGACAAGCAAAACAGGTTCGCTCTACTGGCCGGAGAAGCCGTAGTGGATCGTATAGTGGTGCTGGCCGGCGGGGACCGCGATGGTCATGGTGCCGTAGAGACCGCTGAGCCCGCCGGTGCCGGAGCCGGGGACGATCTGCATAGTCATCTGGGGCGCGGCGCCGGGTTGCATGCTGCCGAGCTGCATGGCGGCGAAGCTGCCGCTGCGGCCGGCGAGGGTGCCCGTGATGCGCTCCATGGCGACGTAGCCTCCGCTGGTGCTGGGCGGGCCTCCGGAGGCGAGCATCTCGCCCTTGGAGGCGCCTTCGAGGTCGCCATGGTAGGTCTTGACGAGGGAGAGGCTTTGGAGGGACTCGTCAGGCGGGTGGCCCGTGGGGGCGAGCTTGATCTCGAAGGTGCCGGCGGCTTCGAGCTGGATGGAGGTTTGGGTTGCGGGCATGGCGGGCTCCTGGTGGGTGGACTGCTCGAGGCTAGCAGCCGAAAGGGAGAAAGCGGCGGCGAGGACCAGCGTACGCATCGGGGGTTCCTGTGTTGAGATTCCATGGTCCTTGAAGGCGGGGGCTTCGGTCAAGGGACGGGACGTGCGTGCGAAGAACCGAGGCGCTGTGCTGCCAGGAACAGGATTTTGCGAAGGCTCTTAAGAAAGAGCTTGAAAGAGAGAGACAAAAGAGAAGTAGTAGCCGTTTGTGCTTGAAATGTGGATCCCGGACCGAAGTGCAACGGAGTGAGCAGGTTGAGGCGGCGTCCTGATTTAGAAAGCGGCGGCGGCGGAAACCGAAGATGCGGATTGCGGGCGACGAAACCGGCGAGCTGTGCCGGGTTCTCCCGGATGTGCACAGGAACGGTCCGCCGGCCGTAGAAAGGGCTGGGCCGAAAGTGGGATCGGAGGGCTAAGAGATTGTCAGGACGGGGGTTAGCGGGAGCGATTTGTACACAGAGAAAGGCGGCGGGAGGAGGATAAGGGCGGAGGAATTGGGATGGGTGTGGGCATGCGGCGGGTCCGGCAAAGGCGGAGTTTCGCTTACCTGCCAGGACCCGAAAGGTGGGCAGACGGTCAAGACTTGCGCTGCTTGGCGGCGGCTTTTGCGGCGAGCACCTTGCGCCGGTCGGCGATGCACCGCTTCTGTTCGGCTTTGGGGAGTTCCAGCAGGGCGCGGGTGCGAGGCGGCAGTTTGGCCAGGGTTCGCGCGTGGCCTGCGCGGAATTCGGTCTCCCACTCGCGGTCGCCGAAGACGTCCCAGCGCTCGGCGGCGATCCAGAACATCCGGGCGAGATACGGCGCGGGCCGCAATCCTTCCACCTCGCAGAGCTCGTGAAAACGCTCCGGACCTGCAGGGTAGCTGAGTAGGGGATGATGGCCGGACGACGCGAACTCCGGGTTCATGAGCACGAACATCCTGCCGCCGAGGACCTTGTCGCCTACCCAGAAGACCAGGCCATCCCACTGCGAGGTCTCGACGACGTGCGGCAGGGAGAGGAGAAAGGCGCGGGCTCGCTCAGCATTCATTGCGAGATTGTGCCACAACGCAATCTATGCTTTTTCGCGTTTGCTGGCGGCGGCCGCGCGGGAGTCGGCCTTCTTCTCGCCCGGGGTCTGGTGCGCCTTCGGCTTGCAGCTTCCTTTTTCGCCTGGGTCCTTGCCGGGCACGGGCTCAAAGCCGGGCCAGCAGCGGCTGGTCTGCTTGGCAGGCTTGGTGCTCTTTTTGGCGGAGGTCTTGTGGGCGGTCTTATTGCTGGCGGTTTTTGCAGCGCTCTTCTTTGCAGCGGATCTCTTCGCAGGAGCCTTGGTCGCAGTGGGCATGGCGGCTTAGAGGCTTGGGACCCTCCGTCTGGTTAGCCGGAACCCGAGCGAAGTTTTCAACGAAGCTTCAAACGGATTGCGCCCTTTGCAGTGGAAGGATCGACGACCCGCCCGCCCTGCGTGATGACGATGCGTCCGGCGGCGACGAGGCGGCGGGCGGCGGCGCGGGCGGGCTCCATGAGTCCCTCCCAGTCGCGGCGGGCTGGTTTTCCCGCGGCCAGCTTGCCGCCGACGGCCTTGGCGGCTTCAGACGGGCAGATGGTTTTGTCGCGTCCGCGCTCGGCGAGCAGGGTGAGAATGGCGGCTTCGAGCGCGGCGTCGGCGGCACCCGGCGTGTGGCCGCGGCAGGCGTCGGAGCAGTACTTGACCACGTCCCAGTCGCGCTCCCACTTCTTGCGCCACTCGAAGGTGCGTCCGCAGCTTTGGCAGATTTTGGACTTTCGGGGCGTCTCGGTTTGGCGCTTCGGCGGTCGATCCGGCATGCACTCTTTATACTTAGGTCTCGATGGCAAACTTCGCTCCGGTAGAAGAACAGTTGGACCTGATCACCAAGGGCGCGGCGGAGATTCTTCCGCTCGATGAGCTGCGAGTGAGGTTAGAGGAGTCGCGCAAATCGGGGATTCCGCTGCGCATCAAGGCGGGCTTCGATCCTACGTCGCCGGACCTGCACCTGGGGCACACGGTGCTGATGCGCAAGCTGCGGCACTTCCAGCAGCTGGGGCATACGGTGATCTTTTTGATCGGCGACTCGACGGCGCTGATCGGCGACCCGACCGGCAAGTCCGCGACGCGCAAGCAGTTGACGCAGGAGGAGATCGACGCGAACGCCGAGACGTACAAGCAGCAGGTGTTCAAGATTCTGGACGAGGCGAAGACGGAGGTGCGGTACAACTCCGAGTGGCTGGCCAAGCTTGGGTATGCGGACATGATCCGGCTGGCGGCGCAGACGACGGTTTCGCAGATGCTCGAGCGCGAGGACTTCCATGCGCGGTTTGAGGCCGAGCAGGAGATTAGCCTGCATGAGCTGCTGTATCCGCTGGCGCAGGGCTATGACTCGGTGGCGCTGCGCTGCGACGTGGAGCTGGGCGGGACGGACCAGAAGTTCAACCTGCTGATGGGCCGCAGGCTGCAGCGGCGCGATGGGCAGCTGCCGCAGATCGTGCTGATGACACCGATCATCGAGGGGCTGGACGGCGTGCAGAAGATGTCGAAGTCGCTGAACAATGCGGTGGGGGTGACGGATGCGCCGTTCGAGATGTTTACCAAGCTGATGTCGGTGCCGGACGAGTTGATCGGCCGCTACTACACGCTGCTGACCGACCTGCTGCCAGGGCAGATCGCGGAGATTGGGGCGGCGGTCGCGGAGGAGCGGCTGCATCCGATGCAGGCCAAGCGCGACCTGGCGCGGACGATTACGGCGGACTTCCACACGGCGGAGCTGGCGGCGCGCGCGGAGGAGAACTGGTCGAGGCAGTTTCAGCAGGGCGGCGTGTCGGAGGACCTGGAGGAGATTGGGATTGCGCAGGCGGAGCTCGCCGGGCCGGCTGGTTCCATAGAGACAGGGCACGCGGTGCAGGATGGAGTGCCGGGGTTCACGATCCGGGTGCCGAAGCTGCTGGTCCATTTGGGATTGGCTGCGTCCAATACGGAGGCGACACGCAAGCTGGGGGAGGGCGCGGTGAAGATCGAGGGCGAGGTGCACAAGGACCCGGTGTATGCGCTGGCGGAGCTGCCGGCGAGCTTGACGGTGCGGCTGGGCAAGAAGGCCAAGCGCGCCAACCTGACATGAAGCGAATCTCTCTCGGACGCTGGGGCCTGCCTCTGTCCCTTGGCCTGCTGATGTCTGTGCCGTCCGGTGGCTGGGCGCAGGATGGCCGCGCGATCATCGCCGCCGCATGCGCAAACGAGTATGCGGCCGACCGCAGCGATCACACTCCGTTCATGTATCGCGACCACGATGTGACACCGGACCACGACACGCTGTATGCGGTGGTGGAGACGCCGGACGGCAATCTGAGACGCAAGCTCGAAGATCATGGGCATCCGTTGAGCCCGGCCGCGCGCAGTGCCGATGACGCGCGCATCCACGCGTTGCTCGACGACCCGGCCCAGCAGAAGCGGCTGCAGCGCGACGCCGACCACGACGATGAGCAGGCCGACCAATTGCTGAACCTGCTGCCCAAGGCCTTCCTCTGGAGCATCGTCAGTGAACACGGCGACCTGGTCACGCTCAACTTTAAGCCAGACCCGAACTTCTCGCCGGACAGCATGGAAGCGAAGGTCTTTGCCGACATGGCCGGACAGGTGGTAGTCGCGCGCTCGGAGGAACGCATTCGCTCCATACGCGGGCAAATGGTGGACGACGTAAAAATTCTGGGCGGGCTGGTGGGGCGGCTGCATAAAGGCGGCACATTCCAGGCGGAGCACCGCGAGGTGGCGCCGCACCACTGGCAGCTGACGGAGCTGCACGTGCACATCGTCGGCCATATCCTGTTTAACTTCAAGACGATCGGGGCGCAGGAAGATGAGTTGAAGACGGAGTTTAAGATTTCGCCTGCAAAGGATTTCGAGCAGGCCTGGGAGATTTTAGAGCAGGTGCGGAACTGAGGATGGCCGGGATGGCGATACCACTTGCTGGGCGGCCAGCCTCTCGCCGCTTCGACACCATAGACATGTTGCGAGGGCTGTCGATTCTGGCCGTCGTTCTGCTGCATATCGCAATCCGCTTTTCTTTTCTGCATCTTTCCTTACGGCCGGTTTTATCTCCGTGGCTTTACCACCTGCTTCTGTCAAACGGAGGCAATGGCGTCACAATCTTCTTTGCGATCTCCGGCTTTCTGATCACGTTCACCTCCATGCAGCGCTTTGGAGATCTTGGCAAGCTCCATCCCCGGATCTTCTACCAGATTCGCTTTGCGCGGATCGGGCCGCCGCTCCTGCTGCTGTTGGCGGTGCTGACTGTCTTGCACCTCGCTCACGTTGAGGGGTATGTGATCAAGAACGGCACTCTGGGCGGCGCCTTGCTCAGCGCGCTTAGCTTTACGCTGAACTGGTATGAGGCGGTCCATGGCTATCTGCCGGCGGTGTGGACGGTTTTGTGGTCGTTGTCAATCGAAGAGATGTTCTACCTCTTTTTTCCGCTTGTCTGTCTTCTGCTTCTGCGGCGGCGCGGCGGTCTCTGGATGTGGGTTTTGCTGCTGCTCGCGTTTGTGGTGATGGATCCGTTTGCAAAGACGGTGTGGACCTCAAACGAAATCTGGAGGGAGAACACATATCTGGGCGGCATGGGAGCAATCGCGCTGGGATGCCTGACGGCGGTGCTGACCAAGCGGCTTGAGCGGCGGCCAATCAGCTCGAGATTGCTGTTGAGCGTGCAGGGACTGGGCGCTCTTCTGATGACCTGGATTCTGTGCTGGCCGCGCTGGCACTGGCTGCGGCCGGTCATGCATCGCCTTGCGGTGAGCGGCACGGACGACCTGATTCTGCCGCTGGGGACGTGCCTGGTGATGCTGGCAAGTGTGATCCGGGTGGCGGATGCTGGAAGGGAAAGGGATTCGGGAAGTAAGCTCCTGGCTCCCGTCCGCTGGTTTGGACGGCATAGTTATGAGGTTTACCTGACCCATGAATTCGTGGTGATTGCGGGTGTGGAGTGGTATGAGCGAATGAGCAAGACGCATAGGCCTGGGCCGCTGTGGCTTTGGTTTGCCGGCATCCTCGCCATGACCGCGCCGTTGGGGTTTGCGATGTCCCGATTGTTCTCAGAGCCGTTGAACCGGCGTCTGCGGAGAGCAAGTCAGAACGATCTTCAAAGCGGATTTGTTGCCGGAGTAAACCCGACTCTCCATGTTCACAACAGCTCTTTGCCGATGGGGGCGCAGTCTATCCATTCCCGCTCCTCCTCTGAAACAGGTTGATTGAAGTCACATTGATCCTGTAACTCCTGGAGCGTGTAGCTTGGCTTCTTCGACGGCTTAGAGGTCATGCTGCAAATATAATCAAGGCAAGCGATGCCGAAGCCTGCCACTCCGTATCCTCAATCTGACCGCGAGCTGATCCGGCTGATCGAGCGCAGTCCGTCGGGGCGGGCCGGGTATAAGCAGCTGGTGCGGGAGTTGGGCCTGGGCGGTGGGCGTGAGCGGCGTTTGCTGCTTGAACAGTTGGCGCGCATCACGCTGCGGGGCGAGCTGGTGAAGCTGGATACGGAACAATGGGCCTTGCCGCATCGCACACCGGAGAAGACGGCGCGGGTGCGGCCGGAGAGTGCGGCGGCTCTGCGCGAGCCGGAACAGAGAGTCACGCGCGACCGGCTGATTGCGGGCAGGCTGGATCTGCATCGGGATGGGTTTGGGTTTGTGCGGCCCAACGGCTCGAGCGCGCGCGAGGACGATCTGTTTATTCCGCCCAATGAGCTGCATGGCGCGATGCAGGGCGACGAGGTGCTGGTCGATGAAGCTCCTCCTGGCCGAGATGGACGCAGGTCGGGCCGCGTGCTGCGGGTGCTGACCAGGCGCAATCCGACGGTGGTGGGCATCTTTCACTACGCGCGGCCGCAGGGGCGCCGGGGCGGGCACGAGTTTCTGCCGTACTCGACGGCCAATTTCAACTTTGTCACGCCGCTCGACGAGCGTATGACGCAGCCGATCTTGATCCCGGATGGGCCGGACGGTCGTGTGCCGCTGCCGGCCGCGCCGACCGAACACCGGGTGCTGGGCGAAGAGGCGCAGGCACGCCTGCAGCCGCACTTGCTCCAGGAGACAGGGGACCCGGAGAAGCACGATCCGCTGGAGGGCTTGGCCGTCGATATCGAGATTACCGAGTTCCCTTCGCTGACCAAGCCGGCGCGCGGCCGCATTCTGGAGGTGCTCGGCCATCCGGACGACTTCGGCGTGGATGTGGAAATTGTCATTCGCAAGCACCATCTGCCGTACGTGTTTCCGGCGAACGTGCTGGCGGAGGCGGGCGACTCCGCGGGCCAGACGGTGGACACGTTGAGCGATGAGGAGCTGGCGCTACGGCATGACTTTCGCGGATTGCCGATCGTGACGATCGACGGGGAGACCGCGCGCGACTTCGACGACGCCGTGCTGGTGCAGCCGCTGCCGAACGGCAACTGGCAGCTGCAGGTGCACATCGCGGACGTGAGCGGCTATGTGCGGCCGGGCACGGCGCTCGATCTCGAGGCGAGGCTGCGCGGCACGAGCGTCTACTTCCCCGACCGCGCCGTGCCGATGCTGCCGCCGGTGCTGAGCTCCGGGATGTGCTCGCTGCGGCCGCGGGAAGACCGGCTGGTGCTGAGCTGCGTGGCCGAGATCGACAAAGCGGGCGAGGTGGTCGAGTACGAACTGTGCGAGGGGATCATGCGGAGCGAGGCGCGGATGACCTACACGCAGGTGCAGAAGATTCTGGACGGGGATGCGGAGACGCGGGCGGCGTTTATGCAACTCGTTCCGGACTTCGAGCGCATGCATGAGCTGGCGTTGCTGCTGAACCGGAAGCGGCACCGGCGTGGATCGATCGACTTCGACCTGCCGGAGCCGGTGATCGAGTTCGATCCGCTGGGCAACATGGCGGCGATTACACGCTCGGAGCGCGGCTGGTCGAACCGGCTGATCGAGGAGTTTATGCTGACGGCCAACGAGTGCGTGGCGCACTGGCTGGAGGCGCAGGGCGAGTCGATCTACCGCATCCACGAGCTGCCGGATCCGAAGCGGATCCTCGACTTCGAAGAGGTGGCGAGCACCTACGGGCAGACGCTTGGCTTTTCGTCGCTGCCGGTCAAGAAGCTGACCATGAAGACGGACCGGCGCAGCTCGCGGGCCAACGCGGACCGGCACGGGGGACGGGCGCGTGCGCCGCAAGGGCAGGAGGTGCCGGAGTCGATTCCGGTGACGCCGCAGATGTACCAGAGGCTGACGGCGAAGATCGCCGGCACGCCGGAAGAGCGCATTCTCAGCTTTCTGATGCTGCGCTCGTTGAAGCAGGCGCGGTATAGCGAGAAGAACGAAGGACACTTCGCGCTGGCGAGCCCGAGCTACACGCACTTCACCTCGCCGATCCGGCGGTATCCCGACTTGATCGTACACAGGCTGCTGCGGGCGGCGCTGCGGGCGGGCGCGGATGCGATGGGTGGGGCGATCCTTTCGACCGATCCGCAGCCGTGGTCTTCGAAACGGGTGGCGAAAAGTCCGGGGAGCCACGCGCTATCCCTGGACACGGGGGACCACTTCGTTCTTCCGCGCGAAGAGCTGGCCGCGATCGCTGCCGAATCGTCGCAATCCGAGCGCCGGGCCGACGATGCCGAGCGCGAGCTGATGGAGTGGAAGAAGATCAAGTTCATGCAGGATCGCGTCGGCGAGGAGTTTGCGGCGACGATTCTTTCCTGCACCAAGTACGGCTTTTTCGTCGAGCTCGACGAGCTGTTCATCGAGGGCCTGGTGCCGATCCAAACCCTCTCGGACGCAGGCCCGTTCGGCAGCGGCGAGCGGTTTGTGTTTCGCGATACGGATCGAGCGATTGTGGGGGCGAGCTCCGGCCGCGTCTTCCGCCTGGGCCAGCGGGTGCACGTGCTGCTCGACCGCATCGATCGGCCGGCGCGCCGGCTGCAGTTTGCCCTGGTGCCGAGCGCGGAGCCGCAGGGAGAAGCGCCGCGAAGCCTGCGCAAGCCAAAGGTGGCCAAGGCTGAGCCGCTGAGCCCGGCGCGCAGCGGAACGCCGAGCCGCGCGAAGACCAAGGCCAGGACTCACGAACGAAGCAAGAAGCGCAAGCGCCGCTGACCTGAAGGAGGCGGATAACAGCTCACGATTTTTCAAGAGCGCCGGTTACGCCGTTCTCACGCCCTTAGGACAGACCCGAAGCAAGCGCGGAAGCAGGATCGCCAAATGTGGAGTCTACACTTTCACGGGCTAGGCTCTGCATAGGCTCATAGGAGAACTGGTAAAGCAGCAGCACGAAGAACGAAGTCGTCTCGATCTCGACCATGAAGAGGCCGGTGGTCAGTGAAAAGAGCACGCTAAAAAGGAGATATCCTTTTACGCCATCGATCAGAGCGCTTGGCCTGTAAGATCCAAGCCTTCGAGCGGCAGCGATGGCGTATGCGTACTGCGCTCCTGCGACCAGGAAGCCGACAAGGCCGGAGGTAAAAAGCACGCCGATCAGCCCGATATCGGTGTCCGAAAAGTAAACGCCAAGCACTCCTGGTTCACCCCCATGCCACTGCACGCTGAGCAGCCCGGAACCCAGGATAGGGTTGCTCCGTACATAAGGGAGAGCTGTGTCGGTTTCGACGATGCGCGCATTTGCTGACGCATCGTTGCTTGGTCCGCCACCTGTTGCCACCTTGAGCGCTTGTGCCAAGTGATCGACTGTGTTCGTCACCGCACTAGGCCGGACGACCTGTAAAACGCCAACGCTAAGCGCTCCAAGGATAAGAAAGCGCACAATCCACAGGACAGATTTATCTAGCGATAGCTGACGGAAGAGGAAGAACAGGATGGAGCCGGTTAGACTCAGGCTAAGCGCACGCCATGAACTGCCGGCATTGACAAAAAAGATGGTGAGCCCGAGCAGATAGTCAAGCATGCGGTGTGTACGAATACCGCGGAGGATGTAGTAAAGCACACCGAAGGGCAGCAGATAGCCGGGCACAGCGAAGGTCTGATCGACTCCTGAGCCAAGAATGAAACCGACTGGAGCGTTTGAAAGTCTGGATGGATCGAGGAAAATCCGCATGAACGCAAAGACGGCCGTGATAAGCCATACGAGAAAGAGCAGGACGCGTTCGATGTCTTTCTCATCGAAGTATCGGAAACGCCATGCGTTCAGAAAGAGAATCCACGTGCCCAGCAGGATGACAGAGCGCTTGGCCAAGATGCCGTATAGCAGTGGCTGACCAAAGACACGGAAAGCGCTGGTTGCGGGTAGAATCACCAAGACGAGCATGGTGAATAATAGATAGAGCTCAAAACGCGAGAACTTCCAGCTCGTTAGTATCTTGAACATCGGAAACAAGAAAGCGAACGCAAGGAGACAGAGAACAAAATAGAACTCCTCGATGGGGCGTACTCCCGGAAAGTACTCGAAGTTGCGCAGATTGAACGCTAGAACGATCGCCATGAGAACCCGGCGGAACGTTACCTCTGCCCAAATTCTTGCGAGGCGATTCATTTTAGGTTTCATTCTGCCCTTCGTTTGCGAAGATAGCGCAACCTGCATGCAACTTCCACAATATATGAACGAGACCGCTCCTTCTTGCGATTTTCGCGAGTGCGATAGAGAATGACTCGCTTCCGAGCCGTCGGTTGGAGATCATCCTTTCGCAGCAGCGTTTTTGTCTGGAGACCCTCTACCTCGCGGCGAACGAGCAGTACGGCCGGACCAGCATCCGTAGCAGGAGTACAGGCCGGCGGCAGCGGTTTACAATCGAGCTCTCAGGAGATTTCCGTACATGCCCCACATGGTATTTTGCAGTAAATACAAAGCCGAGATGGAGGGTCTGGACGAGCCGCCATTCGACTCCGACTTTGGCCAGAAGATCTACAAAAACGTTTCGAAGAAGGCCTGGGGTGAGTGGGTGGAGCGGCAGAAGATGCTGCTCAACGAGTATCGCCTGCAGCCGTGGACGCGCGAGGCGCAGGAGTTTCTAGTGGAACAGATGAACGGCTTTTTCTTTAGCGAGGGCGAGGGCGGCGCGCTGCCCAAGGAGTTTGTGGCGCCTCACTAGGCTGCGGCGCTGATGTACACTAGTGGAACCCCTGTCGCCGCGCACTGACCGCGGCTGGCGGATCAAGTCGGGACGTGGCTCAGCCTGGTAGAGCGCACCCTTGGGGTGGGTGAGGTCGCTAGTTCGAATCTAGTCGTCCCGACCAATTCTTTCGAACGACCTACAGCATAGAGACAAGCCAAACGGGTACTAGCGCGGGCGCCGATGAGTTCACGTACGCAACCCCGGCCTGTTTCGAGGCTCTGCCGGTGGGATTGTTGCCCAGCGATGAGAGCCGACAGGGCATGCTGCGCTCCTTTATGAAGGATTTCTAGCTCGTTCGTTTCAAAGAGTTCTAGCTCGGCAAAAACTACTTCGAGGCATAGGGCTTCTGCTCTCGCTTAAGACCTTCAGCGCCGCATCGCGCCATTGTGTGTTTGCCTGTTTCTGACTTACCGGATCATAGTCGCAGCTGATGGACTGATTCGCTAGGCGTAGACGACCTTGCGGGTGCCTCGGCTGACGATGCGGCCGATGAGGCAGTGGCGTTCGTTGGCGCGGTTGAGGATGGCTTTGGCCTTCTTAATCTGCTCGGCCGGGATGACGGCGATCAGGCCGAGGCCCATGTTGAAGGTGCGGAACATCTCGTCCTGCTCGACATTGCCGAGCTGCTGGAGATGAGTGAAGAGCGGCGGAACGGTCCAGCTGGAGAGGTCGAGGACGGCGTCGAAGCCGCGGGGGAGAATACGGGGCAGGTTTTCCGTGATGCCGCCGCCGGTAATGTGGGCCAGGCCGGAGACGAGGCCCGCGTCCGGTCCGCCGGCGGTGAGCTTCTTGATGACCGAAAGATAGCTGCGGTGGGTGCGCATGAGGGCGCCGCCGGTCTTGTCCTTGAGCTCGTTGACGTACTGGTCTGGGCCGTACTTGGCCACCTCGAAGAGCAGCTTGCGGGCGAGCGAATAGCCGTTGGTGTGCAGGCCGTTCGAGGGCAGGCCGAGCAGGACGTCGCCGGGCTCGATCTTTTCGCCGGTGATGAGATCCGGGCGGTTGGCGGCGCCGACGATGGTGCCGGCGAGGTCGTACTCGCCATCGGCATAGAAGCCGGGCATTTGGGCGGTTTCGCCGCCGATGAGGGCGCAGCCGTTGGCGCGGCAGGCTTCGGAGAGGCCGCGGACGACGGTTTCGACGATGTCGCTTTCGAGCTTGCCGGTGGCGAGGTAATCGAGGAAGAAGAGCGGCGTTGCGCCCTGGACGGCGATGTCGTTGACGCAGTGATTGACGAGGTCGGCGCCGACGGTGTGGTGGATGCCGAGCTCGAAGGCGAGCTTGAGCTTGGTGCCGACGCCATCGGCCGAGGAGACGAGCACGGGGTCGGGAAATTTGGCGAGGTCGAGCGCGAAGAGGCCGCCGAAGCCGCCGATCTCGGAGAGCACCTGTTTGTTGAAGGTTTTGCGGGCCAGCATCTTGATGCGCTGCTTGGCGCGGTCGCCGGCGGAGATGTCGACGCCGGCATCGGCGTAGGAGAGAGAGGTTTTGGGCTTTTTGCTCGAAGGTTCAGCGGGGGCCGAGTCGGCGGCATTCGGTTCCGGGGTCGTTTGCGGCGGTTCGGGCACGGAGGAAGCTCCTGGGCAAAGGGTCGCGACCGTGCCTTGGAGCTGGGGGTCGCGGAGCCGATCGCGCGAGAGGTCCAGTCTAGCAGGGGGTATTTCCACTCCATGTGAATGCGCGGGGCAAGGCTGCTCCGGCTGGGCTTAGGATGGGACAGGTGGAGCAACGGGCATGCGGGTGATGGACGGTTCGAGGCGGTTGCAGCAGAGGGCGGCCAACCTGCTGCCAGGGGGCGTGGACTCGCCGGTGCGTGCGTTCCGGGCGGTAGGCGGGGATCCGCCGTTTGTCGCGCGGGCGGAGGGTGCGTATCTGTGGGATGTGGATGGGAATCGCTATCTGGACGGTTTCGGGTCGTGGGGGCCGATGATTCTGGGGCATGCGTTTCCTCCGGTGGTGGAGGCGATTCGCGCGGCGGCGGAACGGAGCGCGAGCTTTGGCGCGTCGCATGCCGATGAGGCGAATCTGGCTGAGCTGGTGATGCGGTGTTTCCCGTCGGTGGAGCGGCTGCGCTTTGTGAGCTCCGGGACCGAGGCCTGCATGTCGGCGATCCGGCTGGCGCGCGGCTTTACGGGGCGCAAGTTCGTGATCAAGTTCGAGGGCTGCTATCACGGGCATGCGGACGCGCTGCTGGTGAAGGCGGGCAGCGGTGTGGCGACGCTGGGGATTCCGGGCTCGGCGGGCGTGCCGGAGGAGACGGCGATGCACACGCTGGCGCTGCCGTATAACGACTTAACGGCAGTCGAGGCGGCGTTTGCCCTCCATCCGGGGCAGATTGCGTGCATGATCGTCGAGCCGGTGGTGGGGAATGCTGGGACGATTGTGCCCGGGGCCGGGTATCTGGAGGGGTTGCGGCGGATGACGGAGGAGCATGGGGCGCTGCTGATCCTCGATGAGGTGATGACCGGGTTCCGGCTGTCGCTGGGGGGCGCGCAGCAGATCTTCGGCGTGACGCCGGACCTGACGACGCTGGGTAAAATCCTGGGCGGCGGGCTGCCGTGCGGGGCGTTTGGCGGACGCGCGGATGTGATGGAGTTTCTGGCGCCGCAGGGTCCGGTGTACCAGGCGGGCACGCTGAGCGGCAATCCGCTGGCGATGGCGGCGGGGATCGCGACCCTGAGCTACCTGCTGGAGCATGGGGACGAGGTGTATCCGCAGCTGGACCGCGTGACGCGTGCCATCGCGGACGGAGTGGCGGCGCTGGCCGCGCAGGCCGGCGTGCGGGTGACGACAAACCGCATTGGGTCGATGTTTACGTGGTTCTTCACGGAGCGGGCGGTGACGGATTTTGCGAGCGCGGCGGGGTCGGATACGGCGGCGTTCGGGCGGTTTCATCGCGCGATGATGGAGGCCGGGGTATGGCTGCCGCCCTCGCAGTTTGAGGCGGCGTTTCTCTCCGCGGCGCATGGGGAGCGCGAGGTGGCGCTGCTGCTGGACGCGGCGAAGGCAGCCCTGGCGGGGGACGTGCGTGGCTGGTCTGGATAAGGCGGGTCACGCGAGCGAGAGACGCATAGGGGCGCTCGATGGGGTGCGCGGGGTTGCCATTCTGCTGGTGTTCGTGAATCACGCGTTCAAGGTGAAGCTGACCTGGGCGGGCGTGGATCTCTTCTTCGTGCTCTCGGGCTTTCTGATTACCGGCATTCTGCTCGGAGTGAAGCAGATGCCGGCGAAGACGTACTTCGGGCGGTTTTATGAGCGGCGAGCGCGGCGCATTCTGCCCCCGTACCTGCTTCTGCTGGCGATTACGCCGATCTTCTTCGGGATGGGATGGCTGCGTTTTGGGTACATGTATGCGTTTCTGATGAACTTCGTGACGGCGTTTGCGATTCCGCATCTTTCGTCGCTCAATGTCCTGTGGTCGCTGGCGGTGGAGGAGCAGTTCTATCTGGTGTGGCCGGTGCTGGTGCTGCTGCTCAGCGAGCGGGCGCTGGCCTGGGCTGTCGGCGTCCTGATGCTGGCCGCGCCTTTGCTCCGCTATGTCTGTTCGCCGGAGTTTTCGAACTATGCGCCGGTGTACATGTTGACGCCCTTTCGGATGGATTTGCTGGCGGCTGGCGCGGGGCTGGCGCTGGTGTGGCGTAGGCGGAGAGAGTGGATCATGCGGTTCGGAGGCTTTGGGCCGTTGCTGCCGGCCGGCGCCTTCGGAGCGCTTGCGGCTTTTTCGAGGAAGCAGGAGTTTTCTGTGACGGCGAACACCCCGTTTGCGAATGTCTGGATTTACGAGATGACGCTGATGGCGAGCGTAGGAGTGGTGCTTTGGGCGCTGAGCGGGCGATGGGTGCAGGCGCTCGAGTGGGCGCCGATGCGCGCGCTGGGAAGGGTCAGCTACAGCTTCTACCTGATTCACACGACGGCGCTGATCGTGCTCGAGCGGTATTTTGCCGGACGCTGGCTGGTGGCAGGGCTGACGTTCGGAATCTCGTTGGCGTACTCGGTCCTTTGCTGGAGGTATTTCGAGCAGCCGATGCTCTATGGCGGCAACCGGGAAAAGGCAGAGGCACGCGCGGAGGAGCGGGCCGTGCATCAGCGGGACTGAGTCCTGCCAAGCGATTCGGCAGCTACTCCGTGCGCGGCTCGTAGCGAGCGTAGCGGCCGGGCACCCGGTGTTTTGCCGGGGCATAGGTGACCGAGCGCCAGTGCAGGTCGGGCTCCCACTTTCCCTTGTAAAGCTGCGCGCTCACCATCTGACCGCATATCTGGCAGGGATGTTCTTTCCAGCGTGCCCGGTCGGTGTCGCGAAACAGGGCTTGTTGAATCTCGCTCGAATAGGCTCCCGGACAGGGTTTCAAAGGGGAAGGGGACATGATGGACTCCTTGTCATTGGCACGTGAGTGAAGCGAGCGCGAGCCGAGAGAGGCCGGGTCTCGACTCACGCGAAGTATTCGCATGAAGATACGAGCAGCCACTTGATGGTTTGAAGGTAACTCTGAGTCGGGGTGGGCGTCTGTTGTCTTCGTAACATTGCAGCCACCCGGAACCGGTTTTCTCCTAAAACGAGACGCATGGTCAATCAGGTATTCCGGCGCGAAACTCTCAACCTTTCACGACGGCCTTAACGACGGGAGCTCCGTCCAGTACCTCCGCGATGACAGGGTCCCGCACGGTTTCGAGCACTTTCTGGACGACTTGCTGGTCGGTTTCCGCGGCCTTGCGGATGAGGACGGGGTAGAGCACCACAAATTGCAGGCTGTCGGTAAGCTGGAGCCGGCTCTCGACGTGCGGAGCTTCGAGCGCCGCATCCATCCAGGATTCCACCTGCCGATGCTGGTCTTCAATGGCGGATTTATAGCTGTTGAAGATGGATTCGACGGCGGCCCGGATGGCTTCCGTGGCGGGCAGGTAGTTGGCTCCGGCCTTGAGTTTGAGGGTGAGCTCATGCCAGGCGTATTCGGTGCCGGGAATCTGCTTGTAGAGCGGCGTCCCGGTCTGGAAGAGCACGGAGTTGGCGAAGACGGCGACGCGTCCGGTGGGGTGCAGCTCGGTTCCGGTGCCGGTAAGCTCCATCATGTAAAAGCGCACGAGGCCAACCTCGACGACATCGCCGGTGACGCTCGCGACTGTGATGCGGTCGCCCACCCGGACGCCATAGCGGCCCACGATGAAGAAGTATGCGGCGACGGAGAGCAGGATGGTTTGCAGCCCGACCGCGATGCCCGCGGTAATGAAGCCGGCAAAGGTGGCGAGCGAGCTGAACTGAGTGACGAAGCCGAAGATGAGCACCAGACCGCTGAGAAAGCCGATGACCATGCGGCGTATGAGCATCAGCTGACGGCGCCGGCGGACATCCTGGATGTAGCGCGTGGTGAGCCGCCGCCACGCTTCGCCGATTCCCAAAATGATGGCGAGAGCGACGGCAATGCTGATGACGCGCAGGAGCAGCGCATGTACGATCGTGGTGCGCTCGGAGTCCACGGCGGCGCGCCAGGAGAGCAGGTTGGCGCGCGCCTGCTCCAGTAGCAGCATCTCCTGGCTGATCGGAACGGAGACGTCCGCGACAGCGCGGAAAGCTTCGGTGAGCTGGTCAAAGGTTTGCTTGCGAGCCGCGATGACTGCCTCGGAAGAGGCGGCGTTGGAAGCGGCGCTTGCGGAACGAGCTGTTGCCGTCGCGGCAGGGGAGATGGCCGGCGCACTCGCCTGCAGGTTCTGTCCGGCAGCCAAGGTAGCGCGGAGGATTTTAATCAGCGGCGTTCTCAGGTCGAGGCTCTGATCGTGCAGCAGCTGCGTCTCGGCGATCTGCTGATCGATGGCCCGCTCGGTCCCCAGCAGCTGAAAGAGCACGACCGCCTGGCTGCTGACACCCGCATTGTGAAGCGTGGCGATGCTCTCGATGGTACCGGCCACGGGCTTGACTTTGTTGTTGATGAGCTCCGGCACGGCGCTTTGCAGCTGGTTGATCTGTCCCTGCAGGCCGGTATCCCCAGGCGCGTTCGAAAGGCCGATGATCTTGTTCAGAGCTTCATAGCTGGCCTTGGCCAGTTCCAGCTGACCTTCCGTATCTTCTTTCTGCAGCTGAAGCGCGGCCCGGGCTTTGGCCGGAGCTTTGGCAAGCTGCTGGTCGAGCGCCTGATCCTGCGTTTCTAGCTGGGAAAGCTGGGTTGTCACCGTGCGCACGGTGGAGCTCAATCTCGAGCCTTGGGCCTGAGAGTTCGGCGCAGCCCCCGGCTGCCCGGCCTCCACCCGCGAGAGCAGAGTCGCCTCATCGCGCGCGGACTGGAAGGCGAGCTGCGCAGCCTGGGTCGCCTCCGCTTGCGCCTGCTCGGCATAGAGCATGTCGCTTGGCTCACCCGTTTTCTGGATCGGCACGACGCTCATGCGGTAGTACCGGATGACTTCACTCAGGTGGGCGAGAATCAGCTTCGATCGACTGGCGACATTGATGTCCTTCGTGAGCTCGGGCGGCAGCGGTTTGGGAAGCTCGGCGAGATGGACTGCGGTGGCGGGCTTGGGCGCGGTGGGCTGGCCGGGCGCGGCGCCCTTGGCGGCTTGCGCGCCGGTATCGGCCGAAGCAGGTTTGGCGGCGCTGGTGGCCGGGACGGTTTGCGATGCTGCGACGAAAATGCCGAAGCCCGCGCACAGACATGCCGACAGGACGGCTCTAGTTAGGACAGCGGGAACGCGGATACTCACCTCACAAAGCATCTATCGGCATTTGCGCCGGAAACTTTAGACGAATCAGCAAGAGTTCAGTTTACCGTTTCACCATTGCCTCCCTGCTTGCCTCCTGCGATACTTAACCGTGCCTACCACGCACATCCCAGACAACCAACGAAAGAGGTCGCGGACATGTCTGCAAAGTACATCTTTGTAACCGGTGGCGTCGTGTCTTCGCTCGGCAAGGGTTTGGCCGCGGCCTCGATCGGCGCACTGCTTGAGGCGCGCGGAATCAAGGTGAACCTGATGAAGTTCGACCCGTACCTCAACGTCGACCCGGGGACGATGAGCCCCTTCCAGCACGGCGAAGTGTTCGTCACCGACGATGGCGCCGAGACGGACCTCGACCTCGGCCACTACGAGCGGTTTACCCACGCCAAGCTGACGCGCGACAACAATCTGACCACCGGCCGGATCTACGAGCAGATCATCACCAAGGAGCGGCGCGGCGACTACCTGGGCAAGACCGTGCAGGTGATCCCGCACGTGACCAACGAGATCAAGAACGCGATGCGTAAGGTGGCCGCCGACTGCGAGGTCGCCATCGTCGAAATCGGCGGAACCGTCGGCGATATCGAGTCGCTGCCGTTTCTTGAAGCCATCCGTCAGATGCGCCAGGACCTGGGCCGCGACAACACGCTCTTCGTCCACGTCACGCTCATCCCCTGGATCGCCGCCGCGCAGGAGCTGAAGACCAAGCCCACCCAGCACTCGGTCAAGGAGATGCTCTCGATCGGCATTCAGCCGGACATCCTGCTGTGCCGTTCGGACCGCGCTGTGCCTCGCGAGATGCGCTCGAAGATCGCCCTGTTCTGCAACGTCGAGGAGCGCGCCGTGATCGCCGCCCGCGATGTGGACTCGATCTACGAGGTGCCGATCAACTTCGCGCAGGAGGGCGTGGACACCCTGTCGCTGCACTACCTGCGCATCGCCGCCAAGAACCCCGATCTCTCCCGCTGGACCGACCTCGTCAAGCGCGCCTACCACCCCAAAGACACGGTCTCCATCGCGGTCGTCGGCAAATACGTCGAGTACGAGGACAGCTACAAATCGCTCAAGGAAGCGCTGGTGCACGGGGCGCTCGCGCACAACCTCAAGCTCAACGTCACCTGGCTCGAAGCTGAGGGTCTCGAGGCTCGGGACTACCGCGAGCAGCTGGCCGGCTTCGACGGCATCCTGGTCCCCGGCGGCTTCGGCAAGCGCGGCATCGAAGGCATGCTCAACGCCATCCGTTACGCCCGCGAAGAGCAAGTCCCGTACTTCGGCATTTGTCTTGGCATGCAGACGGCCTGCGTTGAATTCGCACGCAACGTCTGCGGGCTCGCCGGGGCGAACTCCGGCGAATTCGATCCCTCGACCCCGCACCGCATCATCTACAAGCTGCGCGAGCTGACCGGCGTCGAGGAGATGGGCGGCACCATGCGGCTGGGCGCGTGGGCCTGTGTGCTCGAGCCGGGCTCGCTCGCCGAGAAGGCCTATGGGACGAAGGAAATTTCGGAGCGCCACCGCCATCGGTACGAGTTCAACCGGGAATATGAGCCGGTGCTGACCGGAGCCGGCCTGCAGTTGACCGGCACGACACCCGACTCGACCTATGTGGAAATTGTCGAAATCCCCGGGCATCCATGGTTTCTAGGCTGCCAGTTTCATCCCGAGTTCAAATCCAAGCCGCTTGAGCCGCATCCGCTCTTCCGCGACTTCATCGGAGCCAGCTACCGGAAGAAACTGGACTCTCCGTGCGAGTTGATCACCGAAGGCGAGACGCCTCACACGGCGGTACCCGCGGCCAAGGCTTAGGCCGTCGCCGGACGAAGCAGCAGGGAACCCGGCACGCGCTTTGTCAGCGCCTGGTCGAAGCTCACAAAGCTATACCCGCCAGCCTCGGCGAAGGCAGCCAAATAGCCGTCCGCCCAGAGCTTGGGGGAGATCTCATCGCGCGTGGTGTGGTCCCGAAAGCGACGATCCATCCCACCCGGCTCCTCCACGTACGTCGTGTTCGGATTCCGGAAGAACAGCTCGTATACCTTCCAGGCCTCGGCTTGCGTCATCGCTTCCCCTTGCATCGCTTCGCGTGTCGTAAGGATGCGGAGCAGCCCCAGCTGAGTCACCCTGCAGAAGCAAACGGGACGGACGTTGCCGATCGTCTTCGCCCACGCCGAAGCCGAAGCATGATGCGGATGGACTCTATGAGCAAGCGCAAACCAGACATTCACATCAGGGAAAAGGGATGTACTCATACACGCCCTCTGGTCCCAGCTTGAGAGAACCCGGATGTTTCGATTCGATGGCCGGAAGAATGAACTCTCCCGTGCTGGGAACTGCTGCTTCACGTTTAGGTCTGGCTTCCACACTGCGTAAGATCAGCTGTTTTACCGAGGTTCCTTCGGACGCGGCTTCGCTCTTCAGCTCACGATAAACAGAATCAGGAATATCGATGGTCGTTCTCATAAACGCAACACTACCATATTTATGGCTGGCCTATCGTAAGCAAGTGACTTGCCGGAAGCGCAGGCCAGCCCGCATGCTTGCAGAATGACCACTCAATACAACCGGGAGCGCGGCGGCTCAGGTCCGTTCCTGGCTTTTCTGCTTGCGTTGCTGATCGGCGCAGTCGGCCTGGCTTTCTTTCTGCGTCATGCGCGGGCCGGCCTTCCCGGGCGTCTGGCCACGCTGATCTCCGGCCGGTCCACCAGCTTCGATACGTCGGTCCCGGTCGTGGTTGCGCAAATCCAGAAGCTAAGCCGGCTGGAGACGGTCGTCTACTCTCTCGATACCGTCGTCGAAGGCGCGCACAGCAGCCCGGTCATCCCGGATATCCTCGCGGGCGACAAGATCCTGCTGGTCTGCCACGGAGAGTCGATCGCGGGGATCGATCTGGCCAAACTGAAGCCGGAGGACGTCCGTATCGACCCGAAGGACCAGCGCTCCGTCCACGTCGACCTGCCTCCGTCCGAGCTGTTTGTAACGACGCTCGACAACCAGCACACCCGCGTCTACATGCGTACGACCGGCCTGCTGGTGCCGGCCGACCCGAACCTTGAGAGCCAGACGCGAGTCAAGGCGCAGCAGCAGCTGCAGGCCGCGGCGCTCGCGGACGGCATCCTGGACGCGGCCCGGAAGAATGCGCGGACGACGATTTCGGCCCTGCTCTACGGTCTTGGCTTTCAGCACGTCGAGGTGACGTAAGGGGTAACTATCCCACAAAAGGTGTATATTTCCTCTGTCATGAGCGTGCGTTATGATCCACACATGATGTTGTCCTCGCTGACAACCCGTTTCTTCGGCCACGATGCGGCGGAGCTTTCCGAGGTGGTTCCGGAGGGCGCCGGCCAAAAGCTGGTCGACGTTTTTCCCGAGATGGAGGAGTCGGCGCTGCTGAAGACCGCGGGCTGGATCTCGGCTGGCCTGGGTGCCTTGGCTTTGGGACTGTTCGTCGGGCGTGAGCTGCGACAGCGGTATAAGTTCAACCGGCGTACGCCGTACGACTTTTACTCGCACTCCGGCGATGAGACAGAGATGGAGTTCGGCGTCGGCGTTTAGCGGCTCTGCCGTCTGGCTTGGGTGAGCAAGGGCCCGCTGATTTACCATCGGAACCGATGGACACTTTCAAACCGGCCCTCCTCTTTCCTGGTCAGGGCTCGCAAACGGTCGGCATGGGCCGCGAACTCTACGAGAAGTATCCCTCCGCGCGCGCGGTCTTCGAGCAAGCAGATGCGGCACTGGAGTTTCCGCTCTCGCCGCTTATTTTGGAAGGTCCCGCAGAGACCCTGCAGCAGACCGAACATACGCAACCTGCCTTGCTGACCGTTTCGGTGGCGGCCTGGCGTGTTTTGGCCGAGTCTGTCCCCGGACTGAAGCCGTGTTTTGCGGCAGGGCACTCGCTGGGCGAGTATTCGGCGCATGTCGCGGCCGGTACCCTGAGCTTTGCCGATGCCGTGCGCATGGTGCGCCTGCGCGGGCAGTTCATGCAGGAGGCGGTGCCGGCGGGCGAAGGCAGCATGGCCGCGATCCTCGGCTTGGCTGCCGAGCCGGTCAACGATCTCTGCGCGCAGGCCGCCGACGAGAGCTCCGCGCCCACCGCCGCCGATGCTACGCCGACCGAGTCCGGCGAGGTGCGGGCGCAGGTCGCGCGGGCGATCGTCTCGCCCGCGAACCTCAACTCCCCTGAACAGATCGTCATCTCGGGATCGAAAGCCGCGGTCGACCGGGCCATTGAGCTTTGCCGAGCCGCAGGCGCGAAGAAGGTGATTGCTCTGCAGGTCTCGGCGCCGTTTCATTGCGCGTTGATGCAGCCTGCGCAGGAGCGGCTCGCCACGACGCTCGAAGGATTGACGCTTGAAGACCCTGCCTTCCCGATCGTCTGCAACGTCGACGCGCGTCTGCTCACAAGACACACCGATGTGCTCGACGCGCTGATTCGGCAGGTGACCGGTCCCGTGCGCTGGGTGGAGTGTGTGCAGCTGCTGGTTGCGCAGGGGGCGACACATTTGATCGAGCTCGGCCCAGGCAAGGTGCTTACCGGACTCACCCGGCAGATTCTAGGGCGCGGCGTTTCGTCGCCCGTCAGCCTTAACGTCGAAGACCAGGCATCGCTCGAGAAGACGATCGCCGCACTGACGGCGAACCCGCTTACTGTAAGCCAAGGAGCCCAGGCATGAGCGCACCCGCAAACCCCGGAGACGTCATCGAAAACTTCACCACCGAAGACCAGGACGGCCGCACCGTCTCGCTTTCTGACTTTGCGGCGACCCCGGTGGTGCTCTTCTTCTACCCGCGCGCCGACACGCCCGGCTGTACGGTCGAGGCCTGCAGCTTTCGCGACGCCATCTCCGACCTGAAGGACACCGGCACGACGGTACTCGGCATCTCCCGCGACACGGTCAAGGCGCAGAAGAAGTTCGCCGAGAAGTTTCATCTGAAGTATCCGCTGCTCGCCGACCCCGACGAAAAAATCTGCGACGCGTTCGGCGTCATCAAGCCCAAGAATATGTACGGCAAGATGGTCAAGGGAGTGGAGCGGAACACGTACCTGATTGCCCCGGCGGACGCCGAAGGCAAGCAGCGGCTGCTGCATCTGTGGACCAAGGTGAAGCCGGAGGGACACGCCGCAGAGGTGCTCGCGTACGTCCAGGCAAACGTGCGGGCGTAGCACGATGGCGTCGCGGGGACAGAGTGCGCGGGTTTCGGCGCTGTCGCTGGCGGCCGCCGGAGCGCTGTGCGGGCTGGGGTATTACGGTATCAGCTATCCAGAGTCGCAGGTCTTTGGGCGAACACTGGTTGCGCCTCCGCGGGCGAACCAGGTTGCCCTGACGTTCGATGACGGGCCGAATCCTGAGGCGACCCCTCGCCTGCTCGACGTGCTGGCGCGTCATGAGGTGCGGGCAACATTTTTTTTGATTGGCGACTTCGCCCGCCGGGAGCCCGGGCTGACGCGCCGCATCGCCGTTGCAGGGCATGTCGTGGGCAATCACACCATGAGTCATCCTTGGCTGCCGCGGCTCTCCGCGTTGCGCATCCGGCAGGAGATCGCCGGTTGCAACCACGTCCTTGAGGATGTTTTGGGCGCGCCCGTGCGCTTCTTCCGGCCGCCACATGGAGCGCGAAGGCCGGCCGTGCTCCAGACCGCGGCGGATCTGGGGCTTAGAACGACGATGTGGAACCTGATCGTCGAGGACTGGAAGCCACAGCCGCCGGAAGCGCTGCTTGCCCGGCTCGAGCGTGGGATTGCGGGCAATCGGCGGCGCGCGCGCGGGACGAACGTGGTTCTTCACGATGGCGGTCAATCGGCGCTGGGCGCGCCACGTCTGCCGACAGTGCGGGCGGTCGAGCTTCTGCTGGAGCGCAGCTTGAAGGCTACTTCGTTTGTCACCCCGGCAGATACTGCGGTATTGCTTCCGCGAACTGGGTCTTGATGCCGTGAGTGCCGCTGAACATCGGAATGGATCGAGCCTTCGATGATGCACTGATCCAGTTTGCAACAGAGGACACCCGGGGTTATGGCAACCCTCGACGGAGCCTATCCTCAGAGAATCTCCATATGTGCTTCAGGCCGGCCTTCCATGATCTTCCTGCGCGAACGGACTCCGGACCACAGGGGTACAGCATCCTTTCGGCGATGATCGGGGCGGGCATGCTGGGCGGCGTCCACGTCCTCAATCGTGCTTGTGTTGGCGGGAAAGTTCTTTCTAGAGCCGAAGCCGAGTGCCGTTTCGGCCTGAAATCGGACTTGGCTGTCGTGATTCAAAGCAATGGAACAACTCGCCATCTCCCCGCACTCTCTTACCTAAGGAGAAAGGAGCAATCATGACCAAGTGGAACGTTCTTGCGCTCTCTGCTCTTGCACTTGCTTTTGTCGGAAGTCGTTCGGTGGCACCAGCACAAATTTCAGTGAGCATCGGCGCCGAGCCGGGTTGTCCCTACGGATACTTCGACTACGCCCCGTACTCCTGCGCGCCCTACGGGTACTACGGGCCGAGTTGGTTTAACGGAGGAATCTTCATCGGTGCCGGTCCATGGTTCCATGGACGACACGGATTTTACGGATACGTGGACAACCGTTACGATCCGCATCACGGGTATGCCGGCCCCCTGCCCAATCGTGGGGAACAGGCTTTCAGTCACTTTCATGGGAATGAGGGACGCGACGGACAAGGCCATATCGGCAACCCCGGCCATGGTCCTGAAGGCGAGCACAGCGCTGGCTTCCAGGGCGGCGGCCATCCCGGCGGTCATCGCTAGACAATCGTGATGAGAACACGAAGGGCCTGCTCTTAGCAGGCCCTTCTACCTTTTCAGGAGCAGCTTACGCTCTGATCCTTGCCTGCCGCACCATCTCCACCAGCGCCTCCCGGGTTGCGCTGGGAGTACGAACCTCACGCGGGAAGGCGATGCGCGTGCCCTTCATGCCCTCCGCGGTCTTGAGCCGCAGAGAGAAGCCCAGGCGGTCGACCCCGGTCATCGACGCTTCCGTGGCCTCGATGCCCGAGTGGGTGCGCGCGAGCAGAAGCATTGCGTCGGCGTGATCCGCATTCATGTGGGCGAGAATTGCGGAAGCCTCTGCTGCAAGCGGGTCGGGCGAAGCTGCGTCGTAGTCGCCGGCTTCCACCCAGCCCATGACGCCGAAGCCTCCGACATAATAGAGGTCGATCGGTTCCAGCCGGAAGAAGTGGAAGTCGGCGAAATCGACCCAGTAGCGGCTGTTTTCGTGAACGCCCAGGTAGGTTTCTCGCGCGGAGGCCAAGTCGCTCTCCGGCACCGGGCTGACGTTGCCGACCAGGGTGGCGCGCGCCGCCCCCAGCGGGTCTCCGTCTTCCCCGGCCTGCGTGACGAAGAGGCTGGCGCGCGGGTCTGCCTTCAGGTTCTGGGTGTGCATGGCCATGTTGCTGATCAGAAACAGCGGCCGGCCCTGCGCGTCGAGCGCATACGGCATCAACGAGCCGAACGGGAAGCCGGCGTGCTTGCGCGACAAGGTGCAGAGCGTGGCGACGGATGCTCGCGCAAAGAGGGTGCGGACGCGCTCGGCATGGCTCGGCTCCGGTAGCTGCGGCAGCGCGGGACCCGTCGAGGCGTGTTGGCGTGGAGCGGGGATCGAGTCGGACGGCATGCGGGAACCTCGGCTAAGCTGATTTTAGTCTGCGCGCGTCCTCCCCCGTTGGCGGGATTGCGCGGTGCAGCGCGTGCGGCTGAAGCTAAGGGCATGCAAGCGCAGCGAAGGGGCGGACGAGCGCCGCGGGTGCCTGGCCGGTTCACCGGGTGGAGACTTGCCGTGCAGCGTGCCTGCGTGATGGATCTTGGAACCCTGGCGCGGCATTTCGGCCGCCACCGCACGGAGCCCGCGCATCTGCATTTGGGGGAACGCGGCGAGTTGGAGGCGCTCTTCTTTCTCAGGCGGCAGGGATACATCGTGACGGCGCGGCGGTGGCGCGCCCCGGAGCTGAACGGCGATCTGGACCTGGTCGCCTGGGAGGGCGATACGCTCTGCTTTATCGAGGTCAAAAGCCGTTCGCGGCGGGATCAGGCGCCGGCGGCCTTGGCTATCGGCCAGACCAAGCGGCGCATCTTGAGCCGCATGGCGCGGGAGTATCTGCGCGCGTTGCCGCGGCCGCAGCGGCTGGCGGAGGCCGAACGCGTGCTGACCCGATTCGACTTTGTGTCGGTGTATCTGCTGGACACCGGAACGGAGTGCGAGCTGCTGCGCGATGCGTTCGATTGGCGGAAAGACCAAAGCTCCGGGTATGGTGTCTAAGTATCCGAGGACGCCCTCCATGACGCTGCTCAACGCTCCGGCTTATGACGAACGCAAGGAACATCTCAAGAATGCCGCGCTGATCGGCGCCGGGATCGGCTTTGCCCTGCTGGTGGTGCTGACGCTGGCCGGCTATATCTCCGGCCATGGATGGCTGTTCTCCAATCTGCCGGCAGAGCACCGGGTAAGTACCTTCTTCGCGGCGCTTCAAAGCAAGGACTACCCCAAAGCGTTTGCCATCTATAACAACGATCCGGACTGGCAGCAGCATCCGGACAGGTACAAGGATTATCCCGAGGCTGCCTTTCAGGAGGATTGGTCGCACCATGACCCGATCAACGGCCCGGTGAAGACCTATCATGTCGATATCTCGCGGACCGATGGCGAGGGAACGTTCGGCACGGGAATCATTGTGGCTGTGACCGTGAACGAGAAAAAGCGCGTCTTCATGTATTACCTGCGCAAGGGCGGCACACTGACCTGGCCTGCGTTCCATGAGCTTGAGTATTAGCCGGCTGCAAGCCTGTTAGGATGACAGTCTCGGAGGCACCTCGTATGTCCACTCTGGTTGCGCCGCTTCCCGCCTTAACCTCTTCTCAGCCTCGTGAGCTCTCGCATTGGATCGGCGGCCGTGCCGTGCCGGGAAGATCGGGCAAATTCGGCGATGTGTTTCATCCAGCCAGCGGAGAAGTGCAGGCGCGGGTGCCGCTGGCGAGCGAGGCGGAGATCGAAGCAGCGGTGTCTGCGGCGTCGTCCGCGTATCCGGCCTGGTCCGCGCAGCCTCCGCTGCGCCGGGCGCGGGTGCTCTTCCGCTTCCGGGAGATCTTCGAGCAGCGCCTGGACGAGGTCGCCGCGCTGATTACGCGCGAGCACGGCAAGGTGAACAGCGACGCACGCGGGGAGGCGACGCGCGGGCTGGAGGTGGTTGAGTTTGCCACCGGCATTCCGCAGCTGCTCAAGGGCGAGTATACCGAGCAGGTCGGCGCCGGCATCGACAGCTGGAGCCTGCGGCAGCCGCTCGGCGTCGTCGCGGGCATCACGCCGTTCAACTTCCCGGCGATGGTGCCTATGTGGATGTTCCCGGTGGCGCTCGCCTGCGGCAACGCATTCGTGCTGAAGCCGAGCGAGCGCGATCCGAGCGCATCCCTGTTGATGGCGGAGATGCTGCAGCAGGCCGGCCTGCCGGATGGCGTGTTCAACGTGGTGCACGGAGACAAGTCCGCCGTCGACGCGCTGCTCGAGCATCGCACGGTGCAGGCGGTGAGCTTCGTCGGGTCGACGCCGATCGCGGAATACGTCTATCGCGAGGGCACGAAGGCCGGCAAGCGTGTGCAGGCCCTGGGCGGGGCGAAGAACCATATGATTGTGATGCCGGATGCGGATCTCGATCAGGCCGCGGATGCGCTGGTCGGCGCGGCCTACGGCTCGGCCGGCGAGCGCTGCATGGCGATCTCGGTCGCGGTGACGGTCGGCAGCGCGACCGCCGACGCGCTCAAGGCGAAGCTGGCGGAGCGCATCGCCAAGCTGAAGATCGGCAACGGCGCGGACGATCTGCCCGGAAGCGCGGTCGACCTCGGGCCGCTGGTAACGCGGACGCACTTAGATAAGGTCTCGGGATATCTTGAAACCGGCGTGCATGAAGGCGCGGAGTTGGCCGTCGACGGCCGCTCTGCCGCGCTGCCGGCCGGCGAGGGCTTCTTTCTGGGCGCTTGCCTCTTCGACCATGTGAAGCCGGAGATGCGGATCTACCGTGAGGAGATCTTCGGGCCGGTGCTCGGCCTTGTGCGGGCCAGCAACTTCGAGTCCGCCCTGCAGCTGGTCAACGAGCACGAGTTTGGCAACGGCACCAGCATCTTCACTCGCGACGGCGACACGGCGCGCGATTTCACGCACCGCGTGCAGGCGGGGATGGTCGGCGTCAACGTACCCATCCCGGTGCCCATGGCCTTTCACAGCTTCGGCGGATGGAAGCGCTCCTTGTTCGGCGACCACGCGGTGCATGGGCCGGAGGGCGTACGCTTCTACACACGCATCAAGACGGTGACGAGCCGCTGGCCGGCCGGCATCCGCACGGGTGTGGATACCAGCATGCCGACGCTTGGCTGATTGCTTCAGAGCCGCGCATTTCTGCGGTGCGTGGTATACAGAATGCCTATCCGCGGTATAGTCTTCTGCTAGTTTAAAGAGCTTTCGAGACCACAGTTGAACGTTTGCTGCCCGCTTATTCCTGGATCTGACTGCACGTTTGTCAATTCGAGTAAGAGGACATAGTTATGAAAGCGATCTCGTACGGCATCTTCGCATCTCTTCTTTCTTTGAGCCTTCCGGTTCAGGCGCAAAAGGGCACCTGTCAGGGAATGTCCCTGGGCCGAAACGTGAGCCTAAATGGCTTCGTTCCCTTTCCAACGACCGATCCGTGGCGGCAGGACATCACGAACGCCACGGTGGATGGAAACTCGGACGCGATTCTCGCGACGATCGGCACGACCCTCAAGCTGCATCCGGACTTTGCCTCGGATATCGAGAGCGGATCGTACATTGGAATTCCCTATCAGGTAGTCAGCGGGCAGGCGCTGGTGCCGGTGACCTACGATGCGTACGGCGATCAGAGCGATCCGGGGCCGATGCCGATCCCGGCCGATGCCTTGATTGAGGGCTACCCGCATCCGGCGGGCAGCGACCGCCATGTCCTGGTGCTGGACCGGGATCACTGCTTCCTCTATGAGCTGTTCAGCACGTCCATCAACCGGGAGACGGGCAAGGTCAAGGCGGCGTCGGGCGCGATCTTCGACCTGAATGCAAACAGCGCGCGGCCGTATCTCTGGACGTCGTCCGATGCGGCCGGGCTGCCGGTCTTTCCCGGGCTGGCGCGCTATGACGAGGTGAAGGCGGGCGCGATCCACCATGCGCTGCGCTTTACGCTTCCGCAAACGGTCGCGGCGATCGTGCCGCCGGCCAAGCACTTTGCGGCGAACTCGTCCGAGCAGTACGGGCCGCCCATGGGCATGCGGCTGCGGCTGCGGGCGGACTTCGACATCTCCGGTTTCACGCCGCAGGCCAAGGTGATCCTGCAGGCGCTGAAGACGTATGGGATGATTCTGGCCGACAACGGCGGACAGGCGATGTTTGTGACCGGCGCTCCGGATCATCACTGGGATAACGATGATCTGCACAGCCTGACGGGGGTGACGGCGGCTGATTTTGAGGTGTTGCAGGAGCAGCCGCTCTATACCGAATCTACGGTTCCGGCCGGGCCCGCGCCGAAGATCGAGAGCTTCACGGCGGCGGCGACCTCGGCGGGCACGGTGTTGAGCTGGACGTCCACCGGCGCGTCCTACTTCATTGTCTCGCCGACAGTGGGTGCGGTGCGGGGAAATACGGTGACGATCCCGACGCCGGCGGCGACCACCACCTATACCCTGTACGCGACGAACGAGTACGGGCGCAAAAAGAAGACGGTGGAGGTCACGGTTCCCTAAGCAGTCGCGATCTGGAGGGATCGGGGTGCGAACGAGGTCACTTTCGCACCCCGACTCTATTTGGGTGGCGTGGTCTTGGGGTGACTGAGCGAGGGCGCGTCAGGATCGGATGGCGGCAAGGCATTGGGATCGGTGGGCGGCGGCGTGGCCGTAGGGGCGGCCGGCGCCTGGCCGGGTTTCGCTGCGCCATCCGCCGGCAAATCTTCGCCGTTGTAGATAATGCGCGATTTGGCGCGGAAGCGCTTGTAGTCGTCGTAATGGACGGTATAGCGCAGGTGCACGTCCATGGGCATGGCTCCCTGCTGCGCCGGGAAGTGCAGCGTGCCGTCGGCCTTGGTGTAGACCGGGAACCAGTTGCCGCCGTCGACCTCGGAGTAGTAGGTGGTGTAGGGCGGAGACAGGTCTTCGTGGCCGCGCTTGAGGATGTCCGGGACGCTCTTGCCGTTGATCAGGACGATCTCGAACTGCTGCTGGTCGACCCAGACCTTGCCCTGGAAGTAGCGTTTGTTCTTCTCGATCACCTTGGGTTTGCAATCGAAGACGTAGGTGTCGATCTCATCGACATGCTGCCGGCCGAGATAGGTGAGGTCGTACTCGGGCAGTTCCGGCGCGGTAAGGACGAAAGGCAGCCGGTGCTCGATGTCGTCGAAGTCGTTTTGCGTCATGATGACGCGCTCGATGGTGTTCTGCGGGGCGAAGACGACATGCTCGGCGCGCTTGCCGTCATTTGAGAAGACGATGTCGGTGACCTGCTGGTAGACGCCGTCGGGCCTGTTCTTATCGTCATCGATGGTTTGGATCTTGACGGTCTGACGGAAGGTGTACTCATCCCGGGCCTTGGCGAAGCCGGATTCGCGCTGGCCGAACTTGGCGATGATCTGGTCGACGGTGATGTCCTTGGGCGGGGTGGGGTCGAGCGGGCCGAATCCAGCGGGCGTGGACTGTTCCGCGGACGGCTCAGAGACCAGCCGAAGAGACCTAATGTCCCAATTTCGGACACTTGTTAAGGAATGCTCCGCCTGCGCCGATAAGCAAGACAGAGCAGGGAGCAGGGCCGCGGTAGAGAGCAATCTCCGGATCGCGGTGGATCGTCGCAGGCCGAGCGATCGGCTGCGGTGTCGGGCACAGGAGAGGACTTCGTGGTTCATGGAGTATCCGGTTTGACGGTTTTGGTCCACGTGCATGCAAGCGTTTAGACGCTTGCAGCGCGGCTTTCGGCTACGCAGGAGGGGAACGGCATGGGTCACGAAATAATCCGGCAGAGCGCGGTCAGGGCGGCCGTAAATGTGGCCGGCTGGATCGGCGCGCATGAAGGATTTCTGGCGTTGACGGCGGGTTTGGCGGCATGGGCGAAGAGACAGAGTTGGCGGGCAGGCCTGGCCGCGATCGAACAAGGGCGGGAGCGGCGCATGCGCGAGGAGCTCGAAGCTTATTTGACGCTGGATCTCTCGATGGAAGGCATCAGTCCGGGAGGTGAGACGCCGGATGCGGTCCGGATGCTGGCTCGCAGGGTGTGCCGCACCGTCGCCGGGAAAAGTGTCTTTTCTCGCGTATCGTTGCTGCTGCGCAGCCCGGAAGGACGCCTGGAGCTTGCAGGAAGCATCGGCACCGACGACCTGACGATTGCCGCTCTGCAGAAGTGGGGCGTGCAGGTAGCCGAGGACGAGGGCAGAGGGCGGCGACTGAGGCCGGAATGCCTGGACGGGGCTGCTCCGTCGTTCAACATTCCGCTTGGGGAGTGGAGCCGGTTCGATCCGGAGATCGCTTCCTGGGCGCTCTCCGGGCGCAAGGAACGGCGCCGCTGGCGGCGAGGCATCATTACGCCGGTGCGCACCCGCGGCGGACGGCTGCTGGGCGCACTGGCGGTGTGCGCGGATGGCGCCCGCGTAGATGGAACGCCCCTCGCAAGTGCGGGCGAGGCGTGGAATGGCAGGCGGCCTGCGAGTCTGGAACGGGCGCTGGCTCCGCTGGAGGCCTTGGCGACGCGGCTGGGCGTAGCGCTCGAGGCGAACGCGCTGGCGGAACGGCTGCTGCGCGCGGAGAAGCTGGCCGGGGTCGGCCAGCTCGCAGCCGGGGTGGCCCATGCGCTGAACAATCCATTGACGGCTGTGCTGGGGTTTGCGGACCTGATCGCCGAGTCGGCAAGCGAGGCGCACATCCGGAGCGACGCAGGCACCATTCTGGCCGAAGCTGCCCGGATGCAAGCGACGGTGCAGCGTTTGGTGGATCTGTCTCAGCCTGCGCGGCTGCCGAACCGTCTGCTGGATCTATCCTCGCTCTTGAGGAAGGCAGCCGATGGCTGCGAGGCCAATCTGGCCGAGCGAGGCATCCTGCTCGAACGCGAGGGACTGGAGGAGACGGCGCCCAGCATCCTTGGCTCTCATGACCGGCTGCGCGAGGTCTTGGAGCATCTGCTCAACAATGCAGCTCAGGCGATTGATCTCTATCGGCGGAAGTCCGGTTGCGAGGACGAGGCGCATACGGTGCGGATCACGCTCGTGCACGATGGGCGGGTGCTTCGGGTTCTTGTTTCGGATACCGGGAGGGGATTCGCTGAGCCTGGGCGCGCGTTCGATCCGTTCTATACGACCCGCGGCCCGGAACAGGGCGCGGGTCTGGGTCTCTCAATCTGCTACGGCATCGTGCGCGAGCATCGCGGCGAGATCCACGCGTTCAACCGCGAGCCCCATGGCGCAACCGTAATGCTTGAGTTCCCGGTGCAGGGTACGGTGAGCGACGAGAGCGTCTTGACCGGAGAGAGCGAAGCGACAGCGATCGCCGAAGAGGCCAGCCGGGCGCGGCAGAGTGGCAAGAGCGATAAAATCTGTGGGATCGAATCGCGGTGTGAGGTCGAGGAAGAGCTCGCCGCGGGGAGTGCACCTTGGCATTCGCACGACCGAAGAAACGGGAGCCGGTAGGAGAGGCGGAGCTGTTTGACTATGCGTTGGGCCTGCTGGCGCGGCGGATGCGGACCGTGCGCGACCTGAGACGCTTGATGAAGAACCGTGCCCGGGAAGGAGAAGATGGCGAACGGGACATGGCACGGGTGGTCGAGCGGCTTTCGGAGTTGAATTATCTTTCCGACGTGCGCTTTGCCCAAGACTACACGCGGCTGCGCAAGGAGAACCAAGGCTTCGGACGGCGTCGAGTGCAGCAGGACCTGGCGTTGAAGGGCGTCGAGAAGGAACTGGCGGCGAGCACGGTGGCAGCCGCGTTTGAAGAGGCAGACGAGGTCGCGCTGGCACGGGCGTTTTGCGAGCGCAAGCGGATCAAGCCGCCGGCCGGGCCGGAGAGGCAAAAGGAGACGGTCCGGGTGATGAACCGGCTGATGCGGGCCGGCTACAGCGCAAACGCAATCTTCAAACTGCTGGCCAGCTGGAAGGTGGAGGCGCCGGAGGTCTCTGCCGATTCGGACTCCTATGCGGAACGCGAGGGCGACTTGCCGGAGTGTTAGAGTGAGCGGACCAGCCGCACCGGCAAAAGGAACATCGCCTCGACCACATGAAATGCGCCTTCGACGACCAGGCCGACGGCGCGGAAGGGCAGCAGCGTCAGCCAGATGACCGGATAGAGCAGGACCGCGGCCAGCGCCAGCGGCCAGCAGGTGACCAGCAGAAAGCAGAATATGAGCAGCTTCAACATCCATGCTCTCCTTGTGTCAGACGTACGCAGCGGGATCGAGGGAAGTTCCCGGAAGTGGACAATGGAGAGATGGAGCGTGTGGTTGCAGTCGATTACTCGGGCGACAAAGGTCCGGGGCAGCGCAAGAAGATCTGGGCCGCGGTGTGGACGGCATCGGCTCGGGCACGGCACGTCGACGGCGGGTCGATGCTGCTTGAAGATGGCCGCAGCCGCGAGGAGCTTGCCGATTGGCTGCTTGCGTTGGCCGCCGAGACTCGGGCGATGGTGGTAGGAATCGACTGCTGTTTCAGCTATCCGGCTTGGTTTCTGGCCGAGCAGGGCTGCGTCTCAGTCTTTGATCTTTGGCGGCACGTGGCCTCGGGACACGGCGAGCGCTGGCTGGGCACAACGTGCGCGGAGCACGAGCGGGACGAGCGCTTCTGGGGCCGCCCGCATAAGCGTCCCGAGCAGTTTTGCGGAGTGAACTTGCCGCGCATGATGCGGCGCACGGACATGGAGAACAAGATCGAACAGGCTCTGGCGGGCGGCGACCCTGCGCGTGCGGCCCTGATGCGGGGGATCACGCCCAAGTCGCCGTTTCAGATTGGCGGGTCGGGGTCGGTAGGCACGGGAACGCTGCGGGCGATGGCTTGGCTCGAGCGAATGCATGAGGCAGGCTTTCGGGTTTGGCCGTTCGAGTCGGCCGCGCTGTCGTCCCAGCCGCCCCAACCGTTGCTGGTGGAGATGTACACACGGCTGCTGACCGGGCCGGTGAAAAAGGCGAATGCTGAGGCTCGGCGAGCGTACCTGAAGGCGCGGCGCAGGACCGATCCGCTGTACGCGGAGATTTCACGTGCGGTGCTGGCAAAAGCTGAGAGGAGCGAGGATGCCTTCGATGCGCTGGTGTGCTGCGTGGAGATGGTCCGGCATCGGGCCGAGTTCGCCGGGCTGCGCAGGACGGAAGACCGGACGTTGCGGCTGGAAGGGATCACCTGGCGTCCGGGCGTGCATGCGCCGCATCCAAGTCTCGCATGAAGACGATCGCCCTCGAAGAACACTTCGTCACACAGTCTTTCCTGAAGGCAACGGGCGCTTCCGGCAAGGCTCAACCTCCGCAGATAACAGCGCTGCAGCCAAAGCTGCTGGACCTGGGCGAAGGCCGGATCGCGGCGATGGACGAGGCCGGGATCGACCTGCAGGTGCTCTCCTTGGCCAGCATGGGGATAGACGAGCTCGACGGGCCGACGGCGACGGCGCTGTCACGAGAGATCAACGATGAGCTGGCCGCCGCGGTGCGGGCGCATCCGGAGCGTTTGGCAGGGTTTGCGCTGCTGGGCATGAAGGAGCCGGAGAAGGCTGCGGCCGAGCTCGAGCGATGCATCACCCAGCTTGGATTCGCGGGTGTTCTGCTGGACGGCACCTGCGGTGGGCTGTTCTATGATGACTCGCGGTTTTTGCCGGTATTCGAGACGGCGCAACGTTTGCACGTGCCGGTGTACCTGCATCCCTCGCCGCCGCCGCATACGGTGCAGCAGGCTTACTTCAGCGGACTTCCGAATGGGTTGGGGCAGATACTATCCATCGCGGGCTGGGGCTGGCACGCGGAGACGGCACTGCATACCTTGCGGCTGATTGTGTCAGGGCTGTTCGATCGCTTGCCGGAGCTGCAACTGATGATCGGGCACATGGGCGAGATGTTGCCGATGGCGCTGGCGCGGTCCAGTAACATTCTGTCCGGCCCCGCGCACCTGCGGCAAACGGTTGCTGAGTACTTTCGCACGAACATTCACCTGACGACCAGCGGGTACTTTACCCAACCTCCGTTGAAGTTGGCGCTCGAAGTGGTGGGGATCGAGCGGATGATGTTCTCGGTCGATTACCCGTTCAGCCCGAACACGAACGGGCGCAAGTTTCTGGAAGATGCGGCGAATTCGCTGAAAGAATGGGAGATGGAGATGTTTACGCACGGAAATGCGGAGCGTGTGATGAAGCTCACCTTGTAAGCTTCGAATCTCCTCAAACAGCCGGCAAACCCGGCTGCCTGGCGCGGGTCGCCCATAAGCTGATGGGGATGGCGACGACCAGCAGAGCCGCCGCGGTGAAGAACGGGAGGCCGGGCAGATGCACGATGGCGTGATCTCCCACCGCCCGCGCGAAGATGAAGGTAAACAGGCTCGGCCCGACGATGCCGGCCCCGCCTCGGATGCCATTGATTGCGCCCTGCAACTGCCCCTGCTCACTGGGTAAGGTTCCTCGGCTCATGATCGCCTGCGCCGAGGGCCAGGTGAGCGACATCAGGTTCAGGAAGGGAATAGCGAACCAGAGCAGAAGCCCGGTCTTCGAAAAGCCGAAGCAGGCATAGCCGACGCTGCCGCCCAGCAGGCCGCAGTAGATGCAGATCCGCTCGCCGAACCTCTTCGCCGCCCATCGAACCAGAAACGCTCCATAGACAATGGTGAAGACGCCCACAAGCCCGAGCGACAGCCCGACCGTGCGGTCGCTCCAGTGGTAGCGATAGTCGGCGTAGAGCACATAGACGTTCAGCAAAGACTGCTGGGCGGTGTACCCGAACAGAAGCACCACGGACATGACCGCGATGATCCTGGTTCGGCCCAGCATGGCGAGCGAACCGATCGGGTTGGCGCGGCGCCAGGAAAACGGCGCGCGATTGGACGGTTTGAGCGACTCCGGCAGCACAAACAGTCCGTACATGCCGTTTGTGAGCGAGAGGGCCGCCGCGACCAGGAAGGGCAGTCTTGGATTGACCGAGCCGAGAACGCCTCCCAGCGCCGGCCCGAGCACAAAGCCGACGCCGAACGCCGCGTTCAGCATGCCAAAGGCGGCGGCGCGGCGCTCGGCCGGGGTCACGTCCGCCATGTAGGCCATCGCAGTCGGGATCGACGAGGCGGTCAGGCCGGAGATGATGCGTCCGACCAGCAGCCAATGAAGCGCGGGTGCCCAGGCCATCAGCAGGTAATCCGCTCCCAGGCCGAAGTTCGAAAGCAGCACCACGGGCCGGCGGCCGAAGCGGTCGGAGATCGAGCCGAGGATCGGAGAGCAGAAAAACTGGACGCCGGCAAAGGTGGTGCCGAAGAGGCCCAGCATCCGGGCCGCGGCGGAGGTGTCTCCATGCAGAAACGATTCGATCAGCCGCGGCAGGACGGGCGCGATCATGCCGAGCGCAAGCATGTCCAGCATGACCGTGAAGAAGATGAAGGTGGCGGCGGGTGCGCGCGCGCCTTTGCCTGCGGTCTCTGAAGCTGTGGCGGCGAAGGCGCGTTTGGCTGCCGGCTCTAGCGTCTCGGGCTGGGTTGGTTGCGGGTTGGGCTCGTCGCCTAGGGAGGGCGTTGCGGGCTCGCTCATAGCTGCCAGTTTAGCCGGTCTGTGCGCTTGCCGGCGGTCAAAGAGCGAGCTAACGTGCTGATGGGTCCAACAGCGAGCTAACGCTCCAGCGCCTTTCGCAACACGCCGTTTGCCCGCTTCAGCCGTGCGGCTGCGGCGGCAAAGGGAAGCCCAAGCTGCTGCATCACGATCGCCGTCTTCACGGTTCCGGCCTCGGTGAGCAGCCGGGCTGCTCTCTCCGCATCGCAGCCCGTGGCCTGCGCGATGATGCGGCGCGCGCGGTCTACGAGCTTGGCGTTGCTGGGCTGCACGTTCACCATGAGATTGCCGAAGACCGCGCCCTGTTTCACCATGACCGCGGTCGAGATCATGTTGAGCACCAGCTTGGTGGCGGTGCCGGCCTTCATACGCGTGGAGCCGGTGAGGATCTCGGGGCCGGTGGCGAGCTCGATGGCGAGTTGAGCCGCGGCGGCCATGCGGGAGGGTGCTGGACCGCCGCCGGCACAGGTGAGCGCTAGGCTCAAACCGCCGGCTTTTTCGGTGGCGGCGAGCGCTCCCAGAACATAGGGAGTTCGTCCGGAGGCTGCGATGCCCAGGACGGCGTCGTTTGGGGTGAGGGCGTGTGCGCTGAGATCATCGGCCCCCTGCGTCTCGGAATCTTCGCTTTGCTCGGAGGACCTTCGCAGCGCCGGGTCTCCGCCTGCGATCAGTCCGACGAACAGTCCAGGATCGACCGAGAAGGTGGGCGGACACTCGCTTGCATCGAGTACGCCGAGACGCCCGCTGGTGCCCGCGCCGACGTAGAACAGCCGTCCGCCGCGCAGGAAGCGTTCCGTCACGGCATCGACCACCTGAGCGATCACCGGGATCGCCTTCCGCACGGCGGTTGCAACCGTGGCGTCTTCGTCGTTGATGACGGAGAGGAGGTCCGCCGTTGAGAGTTCATCCAGGTGCGCCGACCGCGGATTGCGCTCCTCGGTCGGCAGCAGGCCTAGTTGTTCGGGAGTACCCATGCGGATGGGGGTCAGATCTGTTCCAGCTTGGGAACGGTGTTGTGGTCGCCTCCAAGAAAGTTGAGGAGATCATTGTTGAGACGGTCCGGTGCGGTCATGAATAAGCCGTGTGGCTCGCCGTCGTACTCGATGAGGGTGGAGTTGGTGAGGATTTTGGCAGCGGCGCGGCCGGAGGCGTCGATGGGAACGGTGTGATCGCTGGTCCCGTGGATGATGAGAGTGCGCGTGTGAATGGAGCGCATCTCCTGCCGAAAATCGGTGGTGGAGAAGGCGGTAAGGTCGTCCAGAGTGGCCTTGGGCGAGGCCATGGCCGCAAGGGCGAAGGTCCAGTGGAGAACGGGTTCAGAGACCGTGTGGTGCACGGCGGAGCGCCCGTAGAACTTGGGGCCAAACTCGTTCAGAAAGGCGAAACGATCCTTGAGGAGGCCTTGGCGGAACTCGTCGAACGTGCTTTCGGGCGTGCCGTCGGGATTGTCGTCGGTCTTGAGCATGAACGGCGCGACGGAGGAGACGAGGACGGCCCGGGAGACTCGGCTGGAGCCGTGACGGCTCAGATAGCGGACCACTTCGCCGCCGCCCATGGAGAAGCCGACGATCGCCGCATTTTGAAGGTCAAGCGCGGTCATCAGTTCGGCGAGGTCGTCGGCGAGGCGATCGTAGTTATGGCCGGTATAGGGCTGCGAAGACTTGCCGAAGCCGCGGCGATCATAGGCGATGACGCGGTAGCCGTTGCTGACGAGAAACATGGCCTGGTGCTCCCACATGGCGGAGCTGAGCGGCCAGCCGTGGATGAGGACGACGGGCATGCCGGCGCCCCAGTCGTTGAAGTAGAGCTCGGTTCCATCTTTGACTTCGAGGTAAGGCATATGCGCTCCTGATAACCCGAATTAAGACGCGCGTTTTGGTTGGGAGGTTGGGAGGTACGACGGCAGGCTAAAGAAGAGCTAGAAACTGATCCACGGTTATTCCGGATGCGCGGATGAGCGGATGAGCGAGCGGAGCGTTCCGGCCGCGAGTCCTTGTGCTGCGGAACAGACAGGTTGGCGCGCGCCGGCTTTGGTAAGGGCCACATGACTTCCCACCTGGCCGCGTACCATCCAGCCGGCAGAGACGAACGCCTTCACGGCTTGCTTGCCGGAGATGTTCGCCAGCGTTCCCACTAGAGAGCCACCATAACCTGCTGAGAGCCCTCAGGGAAGCTATTAAGCGCCTTTTGATCTTCAGCCCAAAGCCATGCGGTCATGGCTTCCCTGATGTTAGCGAGAGCCTCTTTTTCATCGCGGCCCTGCGAGACGCAGCCGGGCAGGGCGGGACATTCGACGACGATCCAACCGTCTTCTTCTGGGTGTACGGTGACGTGAAAGATCATCTCGACTCCTTTGTTCATTTTAGGTTCATCAGCATCGCCACAGTGCCATACCGGGAATGTTCTTATCAGAAAAGGCTTAGTTTGCCCGGCATATCCAAGCCGAAGTGCTGATAGGCGAGCCGGGTTGCGACGCGTCCGCGGGGCGTGCGGTCAAGAAAGCCGATCTGGATCAGGAAGGGTTCGTAGACCTCTTCAAGAGCTTCCTGCTCTTCGGCCAGCGCGGCGGCGAGGGTGCTGAGGCCGACAGGGCCGCCGTCGTATTTGTCGATGATGGTGCGGAGAAGGCGGCGATCCAACTCATCGAAGCCGTGCGAGTCGACTTCGAGGAGCTCGAGGGCGGCATGGGCGGTGGAGCGGTCGATTTTGCCGGTGCCGCGAACCTGAGCGTAGTCCCGAACGCGGCGCAGCAGGCGGTTGGCGATGCGGGGGGTGCCGCGGGAGCGCATGGCAAGCTCGGCTGCGCCGTCGCGGTCGATCGGTACGCCGAGAACGTCGGCGGAGCGCTCGACGATGAAGCGGAGCTCGTCATCGGTGTAGAACTCGAGGCGCAGCAGGATGCCGAAGCGCGCCCGCATGGGAGAGCTGAGCAGGCTGGGGCGGGTCGTGGCGGCGACAAAGGTGAAGGGCTTAACGTCCAGAATGAAGGTGCGCGCGGCGGGGCCCTGGCCGATCATGATGTCGAGCTTCAGATCTTCAAGCGCGGTGTAGAGCTTCTCTTGCAAGACGGGCTGCAGGCGATGAGCTTCGTCCAGGAAGAGAACCTGCTTGTCCTTGAGGTTTGAGAGGATGGCGGTCAGGTCGCCCTGGATCTGCAGGGCGGGGCCGCTGGTCTGCTGGAAGGCGACGCCCATCTCGTTGGCGATGATGGTGGCAAGAGTGGTTTTGCCGAGGCCGGGCGGGCCGAAGAGGAGGACGTGGTCGAGGGCTTCGCCGCGGGATTTGGCAGCTTCGAGGGCGATGGCAAGCTGCTGCTTGGCCTTGGACTGGCCGATGAACTCGGAGAGACGGTGAGGGCGGAGCTTGAGCTCGAAGGCGGAGTCGTCCTCGACGGGGATGGCGGAGACGAGGCGCTCAGGGCTGGAGTGCGGGCTGATCTTATTGTTCGCATTGCTACTCATGCCTTCTTTGTCTCCAACATCTTTTTCACTTCCTCGAGTAGCAGGGGAAGTGATTTCTCGACGATTGCCCACACCTCCTCGTCGTTGACGACGTTGTAACGATGCACAAGATGGTTTCGAAACCCGATCGCTTTGGCTGCCGCAAGGAGCTTCGCATGCTCGTCCGGAAACTCAATTCTGATCCTTACGAGCGCTTCTCCGATGATGATGAAACAGCGCTCCACCGACCGGCGGAGTTGCCGGTCTGCCAGATAATCGCTGAGCGTCTTGCCAGCAGTGTACTCAAGGATTTCGCCGCCCACGTCCAGAATATCCCAGAGATAGACATTGAGCTTACGTGGCATACAGCGTCTTCTGATCGTCGTGTATGGAGTCCATAAGGTATGGATTCCGAATCCTGCCCTCATGGATTAGATCAACCTGTCGCTCAAAGAGCGCGATGAAGGCTTCTTTAAGCTCCCAGTAATTCTCGATTGAGAGCGGATAAGGAAGAGGCTCAAAGTCAATCAGGAGGTCGACATCGCTGCGTTCGGGGTCGAAGTCGTCGCGGACGGCGGAGCCGAAGACGGAGAGCCGGCGCACGTGGTGAGTGCGGCAGAGTTCGGCGATCTTTTCGCGGTTTTCGGTGATGATGGGCTGCATGCGGCGCTCCTCTCTGTCTCGGCCGTCTCAGCAAAGTATAAAGCCCTGCCGCGGAGGCAGGGCTCTGTCTTGCGCTGAAACGCGGGAGGTTAGGCCGAGACGGCATCCGCCTGGCTGGCAAGGATGGAGACAAACCGCCCTTGCTGGCCGCGGTCCTGGAACTTGACGACGCCTGAGACCTTGGCGAAGAGGGTGTCGTCCTTGCCGCGGCCGACGTTCAAGCCGGGCTTGAGCGGGGTGCCGCGCTGCCGGACGAGGATGGAGCCGCCGGTGACGGTTTCTCCGCCGAAGCGCTTGACGCCGAGCCGTTGTGCGTTCGAGTCGCGTCCATTTTTCGAAGAGCCTAAACCTTTTTTATGTGCCATTTCTGATCCCCTTGTCGACGCCGCCCGCGGGCCGGTGCGCCGGATGTAGAAGCCTGCTTACGCGGTGAAGCTTTTGCCGTTGACGGAGATTTCGCCGATCTTGATTTCAGTGAAGGCCTGGCGATGTCCCTGCATGCGCTTATACTGCTTCTTGCGCTTAAACTTGAAGACCAGGATCTTGTCTCCGCGGCCTTGGCCGAGAACGGTTCCGGTCACCTTCGCGCCTTCAAGGGACTGCTCGAAACTGCCGGTTTCGCCGGAGATGGCAAGGATGTCCGAGAACTCGACTGCACCGTCCTGGTGATCGAGCTTCTCGACTTTCAGCACGTCGCCGGGGGCAACGCGGTACTGCTTTCCGCCTGTGCGGATGACTGCATACATGGTGAATCCCTCATACGCGGTGGCGATCGCAGCTATTTGCTGGCAGAGTCGCTTCCCGGCGCGTTCTTCGGTGCGGATGGGTTCGGCGAGAGCCGGACGTTGTCAGTGTACCGCGCAGGGAGCGTAAGGACAAGATGAATGTAAAGGGGCAGAATAGGTAAGCAGGGCGGTTCTTCATGACAGCCAAGTCCTGGAAGCCACGATCTTGGGAGCGTTTCGCCCTGGACCGTGGCCAGTGTGCGCTGAACTGACGGTTGGTCGCCTCTCTCCTATTCATCCGGTTCGAAATGAAACTCGCTGCCAAGTCTCACCTCAGGAGCGTGGCGCCTGTGTTTTCTCTTCGTCTATTCCCGTGTCTCGCGCCTGCAGGGACGGCGTTGCGCTAGTCCAGAGACATCCTGGTGATACGTGGAGCTTCGGGTAGAACAACGCCAAAGAGAGACTCTGGCTTGACGATACATACCATCCGCTGCGAAGACACCGCGAATGCCTTTATCTGACGGCAGAGGCGATCTGTGCACAAATCAGCGCGCTGGCGGCGAGCATCAGGCCGGTGCGCAGCGCACTGATCTGGAGGAGACGCAGGAGGCCTGGAGCGTCGAGAAAGCCGGTGCGCTCGAAGCAGGAGTGGATCGGGCCGGCGGCGAAGGCGCTGAGGACGATGACCGCGGCGTCGAAGGTGAACAGGAAGATCGCATCGCGCAAGCTGAAGGCCGCGGGATGCCAGCGCAGCAGCAGGCCGCTCGCCCAGAACATGACGACGTGCGGCAACGTAATAACCGGGGTGAGACGGCGGAGGTACTCGCGGTGCAGCGCGGCGAAGGCTTGCGGTGGAACGGCGCGCCAGAGCGGGTAGGCGAGGCGCAGGGTGTAGGCGTTGACCGCGGCACAGAAGAAAGTGGAGAAGGTGGCAAGAGCGAAAAGGGATCCGGCGAAGGTCATGGCTGCAGGCTTTCGATGCGACGGGACTGGCTGCCGCGTAGCTGGGCGGACTGGAAGAGGAAGACGGCGAACAGGGTGATGAGCGGCTCGAGCGGGTGGCGGAAACGGGCGTGTACGGTGACGAAGTAATAAGGCAGCGGCAACAGCAGGAAAGCCCAGGCGAGGAGGCCAGCTCCTGGACGCCCTCGGCGGAGCGCGAGGGCTAGGCCGAGCAAGCCGGCGAGCGAGAGGAACGAAAAATCCAGGACGCGGAAGAAATCGGTGTACCAGACTTTGTCGACGGGATGGGGGACGCTGACCCAGAAGAAGTAGATGCGTTTGAGGGTGTTGCGGAGGAAGAGGCCGGGGTCGTGGGCGATGGTGGCGGCGGCGAGTTGGCCGCGCCGATGGACGTAGGCGACCTCGCCGAGGGCGGCGTACTGGCGGAACTGCTCGGCGGCCTGGAAGGGGTGGTTGTACTCCATAAGGAGGCCGTTGGCGCCGGGGCCATTGCCCATGGCCATCTCCGCGCCGAAGTTCCCGCGCAGAGGGAGGAAGGTGTGGAAGACGTGTTGGTTGCGGAGGCTCCAGGGGGCGATCGTGGCGAGGAAGAGAAACGCGGCGAGGACTGCGCCGGCGAAGGCGCGGAAGGTTCTTTGATTTCGCTGGCCGAGGAGCATCCACGCGCCGCAGACGGGAAGAAAGAGGAGGAGGGTGGAGTTTGAAAGAGCGATCAGGCCCCACAAAAGCCCGAAGAGGGCCCAGCGGCCGAGGGAGCGGGGTTCGGCGCGGAGGCGAAAGGCGAGGACCAGGGTGCAGGTGAAGAGCGCGGTGGTAAGGGACATCTCCCACGGCCAGCGGACGGCGTACTGCAGCGCGGCGGGATAGAGTGCCCACAGCCATCCGGACCAGAGGGCGATACTGCGGCCTCGTTGGGCGGTGCCGAAGATGTGAAGGCCGAGTTCGAAGACGAGAGGAGCCACCGCCGCGGAGAAGAGACTGTTGAGCGCGAGGAGGAACCAGGCGGAGCGAAGGGTATAAACGCCGAAGAGCTTGAAAACCGCGGCCATGAGCAGGGGATAGAGCGGCGGGACCCAGGCGGTGGGGCCGGTGTGGCCGCGGAAGGGATCGGCGTAGCCGTAGCCGGTGACGAGAGCGCGGGCGATGCGGCCCATCTCCCAGCCGAACTGAAAGTGGTCCTCCCCGGGGCGGAGACGGTAGGTGTGGGCGAGGGTCAGATAGAGCAGGCGGACAAGGAATGCAACCAGGAACAGACGCAGTGCGGGGTCTTGCCCGGGGGCGCGGAAAAAGCGTTTTACCTGGGCGGGCACTGTCCCAATTGTAGACACGGCGGATGAGTTCGGGAGATTTTGCCGAGGATCTGGGTGGGAGAGGTTGCGAGCGGAGCGAAGCTGAGGTCGGGAGGGAGCTGGGGAAGGAGGATGCGGTCGAGGAGCAGGAGGCGGGGTTGGGCTTGGACGGCTTGCTCGAGCGGCATGGCTTGGAAGACGTAGCGATCCGTTCGGAGAGTCGCGGGAACGGGACGGAGCTGGACTTGCTGGACGGCGCGGCCGGAGTAGAAGACGTCGGTGGCGATAGAGATCAGGCGGCCGTTGCGGAGCAGGAGCAGAGGCCCGGGGATGGAATTGTGCAGGACGGAACGAAGGAGCGGAAGGGATTCTTTGTTGTCGAGAGGGATTGAACCGGCAAGGGTTTGGGTGCTGTGCAGGGCTTTGCGGGCTGGGTTGGTCGCCCAGACGAACGCTCCGGCGAAGACAATGGCTGCGGCAGCGGCGAGCGAGCGTGTGCCCGGGGACGGATAGCGGGAGGCGAAGGCGCGAAGGAGGCTGGCAAGATAGACAGCGGTGACCAGGCTTAGGGCCGGGTAGGCCGGGGCGATGTAATGCGGGAGGCGGGTTTGGGCAATCGTGAAGAGGACAAGCACGACCAGGGCGAAGACGGCCCAGGGCTGGAGGTCAGCGCGGCGGAGTGCGTGTGCCAGAGCGAAGGGATACAGCAGGACAAAGGGCGGCGCGGAGACGAACAGGACCTTGAGATAGAACCAGGCTGGGGTAACGTGGCCTTCGATCTGCTGCGTGGAGCGGGCGAGAACGCTGAGGCCGAGGTACTGGTGGAGGAACTCGGTGCGGTGGAGGTGCAGCATGGCGAGATGCCAGGGAAGCGTCAGGAACAGAAAGAGGAGCAATCCGAGCAGAAACGGCCGGCCGAGCTGGTTGAGGCGCCAACGTTGCAGCAGGGCAAGCGCGCAGGCTGTGACGGGAAGCACGAGGCTGGCTGCGCCCTTGGTCATCAAGGCGAGAGCGAAACCGGTCCAGAAGAGAAGCCAGCCACGCCGGGTGTGCTCGGCGGCTTGGCCTCCGACCTGGACGAGGCCGGCGAGCGCAAGGCAGCAGGCGAGCGAGAGCAGGACATCCATCTCACCGACATGGCAGACGTGGAGCAAGCCGAAGGTGCCGAGCAGCAGGAAGGTGGAGAGCCAGGCAGTGAGGAGGTCCTTACGATGGGCGAGCCAGCCGTGCAGGAGGGCGACGATGGCGATGCCGGAAAAGGCGGAGCCGGCACGCGCCCAGAACTCGTTGATGGCCAAGAGGCGGAAGAAGACGGCGGTGATCCAGAGCATCAGCGGCGGCTTTTCAAGCCAGACCTGGTGATTCCAGTGCGGGACCAGCCAGCCGGATTGAAGCATCTCGCGCGAGACGCCGGCGTAGATGGCTTCATCCCACTCGGCGAGGGGACGATGGCCGAGGGCGGGCAGCAGGGCCAGCGCGGCAAAGAGGATAGCCGCGCCGACGGAACAAGCTCTCCTGCGCCGCGCGCGAATGAGGGGGACCATGCTCCGGTCAGGATACCGGAGCATGGCGTCCTACCCGCTTTAGGAAGAGCGGCTTATCTCCAGGAACTTTTCTGCGGAGCGGAGGGCAAGCGCCATGATCGTAAGGGCGGGATTGGCGGCGAGCGCGGCGGGAAAGGTGGAATTGTCGCTGATCCAGAGATTGGGCAGGTCGTGGCTGCGGCCCCAAGGGTCGACGACGTTGTCCGCGGGGTCAGCGCCCATGCGGCAGGTGCCGATGGTGTGGGCGGAGCGCTCGAAGGTCCAGATATCGGAGGCGCCGGCGGCTTGCCAGGCGGCGGTCATCAGCTTGGCGGCGTGGGCGCTCATGCGCTGCTCGTTCTCTCCGTAAGAGAAGTGAATGCAGGGTTTCGGGATGCCGAGCGCGTCCTTCTCTTCGGAGAGCTCGAGAAAGTTGCCGGGGTAGGGCAAGCAGTCGCCGTTCGCGCCGACGCCGGCGAGATGATTGTAGCGGTCGAGGTAGCCGACCAGATCCTGACCCCAGAGACCGCGGCCGCGCGCGACCTGCCGGGCAAAGGTGACGGGGACAACGCCGAGGGATTGGGTGAGATAGCCGGCGGCGAAATCGGCATCTTTGGGGCGGAGGGTGTCTTCAGAGATGAGCGAGGCGGGAAAACCCTTGTTCATGCGCATCTCTTCGGGGAAGGTGCCCCAGACCTGGGTGGCGACGTGGGCCATGAAGTTGCGGCCGACCTGGCCGGAGGAGTTGGCAAGACCGGTGTGCAGCAGCAGGCGCGGCGTTTCAATGGCGCCGGCGCAGAGGAAGACGGCTTTGCAGCGTTGGCGGAGGTCGGCTTCGCCGTTGCGATAGAGGACGGCGGTGATGCTGCCCTGGCCGTTGCGCTCGAACGAGTGGACGAAGCTGCGTGGGCGGATTTCGACTCCGGCGGCGAGCGCGCGGGGCAAATAGGTGACGTCCATGCTCGCCTTTGCGCCGTTGAAGACGCAGCCTTGATGACAGAATCCGCACCCGACACAGGGCTGGCGCGTGGGATAGCCGGGCTGGATGTAGGGCTCGGAAACGGCCGCAATGGGGGCTTCGCTGGTGCGGACGCCAATGGCTTCATACCCCTTACGCATGGCGATGGCGGGCGCGTTGAGGGCGATGGGGCCGAGGGGATAGCGGCGCTGCGGGTCCCAGGGATAGTGGGCTGGACCGGCAACGCCGAGAAAGCGCTCGACCTCTTCATAGTAGGGAACGAGATTTTCGTAGGTCAGCGGGAAGTCTTGCCCGAGACCGGTGTCGGTGTGGAGCTTTAGGTCGCGCGGGTCGGCGCGCGGCACAAAGGCTCCCCAATGCAGCATGGAGCCGCCGACGCCCGTGCCGCTGTTGTTGCCTCCGAAGGCGGTGGGCGTCTCTCCGGCGCTGATGCGTTCGCCGAGCCAGTACAGGTCATTCATGGCGACTTCGTCGGCAGAAAACTCTTTGGCAGGGTCCCACCAGCGGCCGGCCTCAAGGGCCACGACAGAGAGTCCAGCTTCTGCGAGTTTCGCGAGGACCGGAGCGGCTCCTGCCCCGGTGCCGATGACGACAACATCTACGGTGGATTCGTTTTCGTACGTTCTCATCGTGTGGCTTGGGCCTCGGGCTGGGGCTCCGGCTCCCAGGCTTCGCGCTGGTTGGGTCCGAGCAGGACAAAGCCTTGGTGGGGAGTATGCGCGCCGCCTGCGCCGATGCCGCTGTAGCCGATGCGGGCGAGCGTGGCGGGATGGGCCATGTAGGCATCCGTCAGGTCGCCGCGCAGCTCCTCAAACCAGCGCGCCTCCGCGGAGCCGGGAGTATGCGAGAGCTCGTGGAGGCAGGCGTCCTGCTTGTCCGGGGCGAGATCGGCGAAGTCATGCGCGGCCAGCCGGTCGAGACCCTGACGGTAGGCGGTCAGGTCTGGTGGAAGCACGGCATAGCGCCAGCCATTGCCTTTGCCGGAGGCGAGTGCAGCGATCACAAATCCGGCCAGATCGATGGGGGTTGCGGCAGCTTGCGGGACGATGCGTATGGCCGCGGCGCGTAGGGTGCGCTCCTGCTCGCGGGTGAAAAAGCCCGAGGCCCACTCCGGGCCGCGCATGCGAGTTTCAAGCACCTCGCGGGTTTTGGGTGAGAGACGGTCGCCGGCAATCAGGTCCAGGTACTCCGCGGGAATGGCGGGCTGGCCGGGGCTGGCCAGGAGGTCCATGGTGAACGTGCGCAGCAAGGCGGCCATTTGCTCGGGGCGCTCCATGGGGATAAGGTGGGAACATCCGGCGACGATGGCCAGATGAGCGTTGCGGAGATGGGGCATGGTCACGGCCTTCTGCTGCTCCGGGCCAAGGGAACGGTCGAGTTCGCCCGCAACGACCAGGACAGGCAGGCTTAGGGCGCCGACGCGTTCGGACCAGTCTTCCTTACTGCCGCCGGTGAGCCAGGCAAGCCAGGCGGCGCGGTTCATCTTAAGAACTTCTCCGGCGGCGCGGTCAACGATCGATGAGGGAATGTCGCGCTCTTCATTCTTGGTGATGTAACTGCGCGCACGGTCCAGGTCTCCTGCGCGCTCGGTGCCGAGCATCTCGATCATGCCGCTGCGCTTATCTTCAGAGAAGGGCTCGGGCGAGGGCGGCGAAGGCGCGACGAGCACCATGCCGAGCAGTCGGGAATCCCCGGCATCCTCGAAGCGCCGGGCAAGGACCATGGCGACTTTGCCGCTCATGCTATGGCCGACGAGCAGGAAGCGGTCGAGATCGGCGGCGCGCAGGGTGGCCTCTACCAAGTCGGCCATGGCTTGGACGGAGTAACCGGGCAGGGCGGCGGAGCTGCCGAAGCCGGGCAGGTCGAGGCGCAGGACGCGCAAGTCAGTGCGGAGCAGGGGGACGACCTCATCCCACTCGCGGGTGCTGCCGCCGAGGAAGTGCATCAGGACCAGCACGGGACCGTCTTCGGCGCCGTCTTCGACGCGATGCAGCATCTGGGGTGAAGTGTTCTGCTCGAACAAGCTGTCTCCTCGTGCGTGTGAATTGGTTTCATTAATGGGATGCGAGGTCCTGGGGACGGTCTCAAAGGTGTATTCCGAGAGTTCGACCGCACCAATATCTCCTTGGACGGGATGGCGCGACGGTAAACTTACCCGATGCAGGCACACATTCTGGTGCAGAAGCTTCATCCGGAGGCGCAGGTGCCCCGGTATGCGCACGTGGGGGCGTTCGGAGATCTTGCGGCGGACCTTCATGCGGTTTCGACGTGGACGTTGGCGCCAGGCGAGACGGTGGCGATCCCGACGGGGATTGCGCTGGGGATGCCGCCGGAGTTTGGCGCATTGATCGAGGACCGGTCCGGGATGGCGCTACGCGGGCTGACGACGTTGGCGGGGGTGATCGATCCGGGGTATCGCGGGGAGATCAAGGTGGTGCTAACGAATCTTTCCGAGGAGGCGCAGATGGTGTTTGCGGGGGACCGCGTGGCGCAGCTGCGGGTGGTGCGGCGGATCGAGGCGGAGTTCGAGCAGGTGGAGTCGCTCGACCGAACGCTGCGCGGGGTGAAGGGGTTCGGGTCTTCGGGGAGGTGACCTGGAGTTCCCCGGCCACCCCGTACTTTTGGTGTCCCTGGCGGGCGCGGCGGCGGCCGATCTGCGTGACGGGCTTGCGGGTGGTGTGGTGGTAATAGCAGAAGTCTTCGCCGCGGAGGCAGGGTGAGCCGCAGCGACGGCCTTCGGTGAAGATGTGGCGGCACTGGAGGCGTTTGGGCTGAGTGGTCGATTCGTTGGTCGGCAGGATGGTTGGTCCCCCCCACGGGACGGCTTTCCTTGGTGCTGGATTTGGATTCTGAGGGATGGGAGGGAGCCAGGCTGGGGAGCCGCGCGTCCTTTTTTGCCCTATACCTTAATTATAGCAAACGTGTCAAGGGGTACGCGGAGTTTGAGTCGGTTTGGGAGGCGGAAAGCGGAAAAGCGGGCCTTCGGCAATGTCAGGTTTTCATGCCTGCCGGTGAGGGTTCGGTTACTTCCGACAATGCGACATCACAGGACTGACCGCGACTTCCCGGTACTGATCTGCGCTCAGTGACGATAAGGCGAATGTGGAACAAAGGCTAAGCTGCTTCGTGAGGTTTAAGCAGGTCTTCCATACCAATGCGACGGAACAGTTCGACCCGAACACGATCGCCCATCATGTTGATGACCTCCGCACCGGCATCCGCCGGATCAATGGTGATGCGGAAAGGACGCTTACCAAAAGGGGTATCGACCACTTCTGCAATAGCACGGGCAACATCGGCGACGTCCGATCCTGCCGGCGCCATCACGTCGTGCCCTTTGTGAACGAGCTCCGGCATGTCCTTGTAAGGCCCCTCGGCGTACTCGGCGGCGCGTGCTTTATCGCCGGGATGGTCCGCCGTCGGGAAGTGATTAGTGCCTGTGGTGTAGACACCCGGCACGACGATTGTGGTCTCGATACCCCAGCGCGCCAGTTCTCCCGCATAGGTGACCGCAAGGGAATCCATGGCGGCCTTTGCAGCGAAATAAGGACCCAAATAGGGCGGTGTGCCGCCACGAGTGCTGGAGCTGCCGACCCAGACGACGAGCCCTTTCCCTTGCTTGCGCAGGATGGGAAGTGCTGCACGGTTCACCCGCTGCGTGCTCAGGACATTGACATCGTAAAGTTCGGCAACCTGCTCGATGGTAAATGCCTCTGAGGGTCCGAAACTCATATGTCCGGCATTATGGATTAGTATATCGAGGCGGCCGGTCTCGGCCACGATCTGCTGGATTGCTGCGTCCACTGACTCCTGCGATTGAACATCCATCTCGACGGAACGAAGATCCACTTTCGCGTCGAGCGCGAACTGTCGTACCGCTTGGACCTCTTTGGCGTTTTCACCTGCGGTCCACCGCATACCGGCATACACGGTGTGACCGGCCCTGCTGATAGCTCGGGCCGATAGAGCTCCAAAGCCGGACGATGCACCCGTAATGATGACTACATATTTGGACATGGTTCCTCGATTTTGTGAAAGCGTTGGCTGGTGTTCTGAGTCGCCGCACTCATGGCAACAACTCGGAAGAAAGGTCGGATTGCGGCAAACACTATGCGTTTCAGGCGAATCCGCCGTTGACGCGCAGGATCTGGCCGTTCACCCAGCCACCTTCGGGACCGACGAGGAAGGAAACGAGACCAACAATGTCTTCCACCTCTCCGATCCGGCCGAGCGGTGCCAACTTGCCGATGCCGGCGGTCTGTTCTTCACTCTTGCCTTTCAGAAACAGTTCCGTGGCCACCGGCCCCGGGGCGACTGCATTGACGGTGATCTTGCGCGAACCAAGTTCGTTGGCCAAAACGCGTGTAAGGCCTTCAACGCCTGCCTTCGAAGCGATATATGCGCCGTATGCCGGAAAGTTCTTTCCAAGTACGCTGCTCGAGAAGGTGATGATGCGGCCGCCATCGGCGACGTGGTTTGCAGCCTCGCTCAACACTAGAAAGCTGCCACGCAGATTGGTGGCGATCACCCGGTCGAAGGCGTCGAGATCGCCCTTCTGAATCGGTGCCAGCGGCATGATGCCCGCGCTGTTGACCACGGCCGTGATCTCTCCAAAGTTGGACCGGGCAGCCTCGAAGATCTTCTTTACCTCGTCTGCCTTGGAGATATCTGCAGCGACCGTGATCGCCTTTCCACCAGCGGCCTCAATGCTCTGGAGAGCGTCGTTCGCCTTTGCCTCATTGCCGGAGTAGGTGAGAACCACGGAAAACCCGTCCGCGGCCAGACGCTCCGCAACGCCCCTGCCGATACCGCCCGATGCTCCTGTTACGATTGCCGTTCCTGTCATAGTGTCTCCTCTTGGAAGGTCCTGCGCTTATAAGACGACCTGAGCATAAGTAAGAATCATGCATAATAGGCAGAGTGACTATGCGTCTTACGCAACTTCGCCAGGCCGACCTGAACTTGCTCGTCTACTTCATCGCACTGGTCGAGGAGAAGACGATCTCGCGGGCCGCAAAGCGGCTGCGATTGAGTCAGCCTGCCGTTAGCCGCTCCTTGCAGCGGCTGCGACAGATGTTCCATGACGATCTTCTCGTCCGAAGGACAAGGCAATATGAGCCCACGCCTCGTGGTCAGGCCCTGCTTCAGGAACTGACCGTCATCCTCCCGCAACTGGAACGATTGATTTCCGGCAAGGAGTTCGATCCTTCGACAGAGCAGGCTACGTTCCGGCTGGCCGCAAGTGACAGCCTGGCTCAGCTCTATGGAGCTGCACTTGCGAAACGGCGTGGCGAACACCGCAATCTGGATTTTTCCTTCCAGCTCTACACCGATGATCGATTAAGCGATCTGGAAGCGAATCGTTTCGACCTGCTGCTCGACGCGGAGTTCAGGGCGCTGCCGGCAACCCTGAGGAGTGAGGTCCTTTTCGAAGAGGAGCTGGTGTGCGCAGTTGCTAGGGAGAGCCCTCATCGAAACAAGCTCTCACTGACACACTACCTTGCCGCGGATCACGTCTGCATCAGTGTGCTCGAGAATCAGCAGGCTGTGCCTGATATCGCTTTAAGCAAAATCAACGCGGCGCGCCGATGCGCCTTTACTCTCCCGTATTTCAGTGTGGCTTTGAACATGGTTGCAGGAACCTCCTTGATCGCAACCCTTCCCCGAAAGTTGGCAGAGAGTCTCATCAACCCTACGCGAACAAGGTTGGTCTCGGCCCCAGCTGAGCTTGCGGGCTTTCGCTATCTCATGATCTGGCATGCCCGTCAGGATCTCGATGTTCGCCATCTCTGGTTGCGACAGGCAATGCGGGATGCTACGAAGTAGACAATAGCACCTAACCTCAACGCGGTCGGTTGCTCGTGAGTGTCGCTCCGGCGCAACTTCCAACATTTGTCCTCATAAACGCCGTTGTGTTGATCGGGGGTTTGGCGCTGATTGGCGGAGTACGGTCGAGCTTCGCTCGATACCCCACCCTTCCGCAAAACGGCGCGGAAGAATGGGGCACCCACACGTGTCAGGCTCGCGGGTTCGCTTGTATCTGGAGGGGGGACTTTGGGGTGAAGGCTCCTCTTTGCCGTCGCTCTCAGTCTCCGGCTCGAGGACCAGGAGGGGGCGCCGGGTTGGCGTAGTCGCAGGAAGAGCCTGCTGGGTCCGAAACCCCAGAAGAAGCTCTGGGCGAGGGTGGACGCGCTCCGGGCGGTGGCGAGTTTCCCCTTACTCATGATGGAATCATAAGAGTATGCGCGGACCGGCTCATGACTTGATTTCATCCCTTCGGGCAAGACGCCTGGCAGCAGGTTTGTCTTTGGCCTTGCTGCTTGTTTTCGTTGCGGCGTGTGGCAGCGGGGGGACGATCCCTGTACAGACCGCACCCAGCCTATTTACCTTGCAACTGCAGCCGCCGAGCCCGGTGCTTTCCGTGGCGCAGCGAACGTCCCTCGGTTTCAAGGACGGCCCGCCGGATGGCACGCTCGGGGTGCTGCTGAAGAACGGGACGTACAGCTTCTACGGGGCGGCCCTGAGCGGCTCGAATTGTGCGGGCACGCCGGGCGTGCAGGGGACGTACCGGCTGGGAGGGAGTTTGACGGCCATGACGGCGCCCTATGGATGCACGGCTCTGATTCAGCCCGGTGGCGATCCCAATGGATATACCTTCGACGTGAACTACGCGGGCGGCGGGCCGGTGCTGGCCGTGACCAGCGCTTCGGGGCAGGCCGGCGTGCTGCATGTGTACCATGGCGAGTTCCATGGCGGTGTGTGCGGAACGACGACTTGCACCTACGCTTCGCTCGGGATGGCGTTTTCGAAAGACGGAGGGGCGACGTTCCAGAAGCTGGGCGAGATTGTGCAGCCGTATGCGACTCGGAGCACGCAGATCAGTGCGGGGAGGGAGACCCAGGTGGGCGGCGGGACGTTGGTTCTGGCGGATGCGAACGGAAATCACATGGCGAATGTGACCGCGGCCGATCCGTCGTCGGTGTATCTGTATGTTTTCTATTACGATGCGGATCCGTCCGCGGCCTCGCCCTGCGACGTGGGCCAATGCCTGGGGGTGGCGCGGGCGCAGCTTTCCTCTGTCCTGACGGCGGCGTTCGCGGGCAACACGGCGACGTTTCCGACATTGTTCACGAAGTACTACAACAACGGCTGGACGCAAGCGGGGACGAGCGGCGATCCAAATGCGGCGGCGAACTCGGGCCACTACACTCCGGTGATCGCGGCTACCGGCGCGTTTCCGAGTGTGGTGTACGACAGCACGACCCAGCAATATGTGATTGCCTATGCGGCGGCAAATCATACGTCGATCCTGATGCAACACGGTTCGAGCCTGTTGTCGTGGTCCGGGCCTGTCTCGACGGGAGTGGTGACGGACGGCGCCAATGCGCTGCTTTATCCGACGCTGGTGGGGGAAGGCAACGATCCGACGACGAGCTCGGGCGAACCATGGCTGTTTTATCTCGATGCGACGACTTGGCCGGACTGGGCGGCGGCAACGATTGTGAATCGGCGGGTGCAGCTGAGTCTTGAGTAGTCGATGCGTGGCTGAGGACAAAGAAAGCACGGCCGGGGATGGAGCCGGCGGGCGGGTCTCGCGTGCGACAATCGAGGAGCGAGCCATGCCAGACCAGCCACTCTCTCCTTCTGCCCGGCAGATTCCGAAGCCTGCGTCCGTGACGCCGGCGCTGCTGAAGACGCATAGCCTTACGGCGGAGGAATATGCGCGGATCGAGGCGGCGCTGGGGCGGACGCCTTCGCTGACGGAGCTGGGGATTTTTTCGGTGATGTGGTCCGAACACTGCTCGTATAAATCGAGCCGGGTGCATCTGCGGCGGCTGCCGACGAAGGGTCCGCGGGTGAGCGGGCCGGGCGCGGTGGTGCAGGGGCCGGGGGAGAATGCGGGCATTATCGACGTGGGGGATGGATGGGCGTGCGCGTTCAAGATCGAGAGCCATAATCATCCCAGCTATATTGAGCCGCACCAGGGCGCGGCGACCGGCGTGGGCGGGATCTTGCGGGATATTTTTACGATGGGGGCGCGGCCGCTGGCGGTGATGGATTCGCTGCGGTTTGGGCCGCTGAGCGGGGATACGCCGGGCGTCGATTATGCGCGGAACCGGCATACGATGACGGGCGTGGTGGGCGGCGTGGGCGGGTATGGGAACTGCTTTGGGGTGCCGAACGTCGGGGGGGAGACGCGGTTTGAGGAGTGCTACTCCGGCAACCCGCTGGTGAATGCGTTTGCGCTGGGGCTGGTGCGGACGGATGAGATTTTTTATGCCAAGGCGGAGGGGGTTGGGAACCCGGTGTTTTATGTGGGGGCGAAGACGGGGCGGGACGGGATTCATGGGGCCACGATGGCGAGCGAGGAGTTTACCGAGGGCTCCGAGCAGAAGCGGCCCAATGTGCAGATGGGGGATCCATTTATGGAGAAGCTGCTGCTCGAGGCTTGCCTGGAGGCGATGAAGACGGGCGCGGTCGTGGGAATTCAGGATATGGGCGCGGCTGGGTTGACGTGCTCGACGTGCGAGATGGGGGCGCGCGGTTCGCTCGGCGTAAGCATCGAGCTCGATAGAGTTCCGCAGCGCGAGACCGGCATGACGAGCTACGAGATCATGCTGAGCGAGAGCCAGGAGCGGATGCTGCTGGTGGCGGAGAAGGGCCGCGAAGAGGAGGTGCTGGCGGTGTTCGGCAAGTGGGGGCTGGACTGCGCGGAGGTGGGCGTGGTGACGGCGGATGACGTGATGCGGGTATACCACGGGGGGGTGCTCGAGGCGGAGATTGGGAACAAGGCGCTGACGGAGGACGCTCCGGTCTACCAACGTCCCGTGGGGACTTGGGTTGCGCCGGTGCCGAAGGATCCTCCGGCCTGGGTGCTTGAGGAGTTGCGGAAGCCTCGGGACTATACGGCGGATTTGAAGAAGCTGCTGGCGAGCGCGAGTGTGTGCTCGAAGGCGTGGATTTATGAGCAGTACGACTCGATGGTGCAGACGAACACGGTGATGGGGCCGGGGTCCGAGGCTGGGGTGATCCGGATCAAGGGAACGGGCTCGGGGACAGGCATGCGGGCGCGGGAGACGGCGGGGGCGGCGACCTTCAACGCGGTGAATGGACAGCGGAGTACGGACTTTGTGGGGGCGGCGACGCTGGCGGCGAAGGCTGAGGGGTACTCGCCGGCGGCGGTGGAGCACTCGGTGCTGGGGAAGATCATTTCGTTTGTGGCGCAGTCGACTCCGGAGGCGGAGGCGGTGGTGCTGACGGGGAATGCGGATGCGGCGAATCCCGTAGTTTCGACGACGCATGGGGTGAACTCGGCGGCGGTGAAGATGGACAGCGGGCAGCGGCGGGCGGCAGATGCAAAGCCGGAGCGCGGGCTGGCGATGGCGCTGGCGGGCAATGGGCGTTGGTGCTATCTCGACCCGAAGCTGGGCGCGATGCATGCGGTGGCGGAGGCTGCGCGGAAGGTGGCTTGTACGGGGGCGACTCCGGTAGCGGCGACGAACTGCCTGAACTTTGGGAACCCGGAGAAGCCGGAGATTATGGCGCAGCTATCGGCGGCGATCGATGGGATTGCGGAGGCTTGCGAGGCGCTGGGGACGCCGATTACGGGAGGGAATGTCTCGCTTTACAACGAGACGAAGGGGGAGGGAATTTATCCAACGCCGGTGATTGGGGTGGTGGGGATTCTGGAGGATGTGGGGAAGGCGGTGCCGAGTGGGTTGAAAGAGGATGATCGGTTGATTTTGGCTCTCGGTGAGCCGTCCAGTCGCGAAAAGTCGACCTTGCTGCAAGAACTTGGCTCGTCTGAATATGCGTCAAGGGTGCTTCGGCAGTCTTGGGGCAGTCCTCCTGCGCTCAGCCTAGAGAAGGAACGAACCTTGCAGGAGCTTGTCAGGCACATAGCCGTACAGGGCCTGATCAATTCGTGTCAGGATGTTTCAAGCGGTGGGATGGCGGTTGCTTTGGCGAAGCTTGCGCTGAGTGGCAGAGTAGGGATTGTTGCGGATCTGAGCGGCTGGAACTGGATGAGTCAAGGTCCGTCGGAGATCGCGGACATTCCTGAGGACGGAATCTCAACGGAATGCGCTCTGTTCGGTGAACATGGCTCAATGATCCTTGTGAGCGGGACGGTCATCAACATAGGGCGGGTCATCCAAGTTGCACAAAAGGCCGGCGTACCCACCTTTCCTGTCGGAACCATACTTCCCGCAGAGGATGGCCTTTCCATCTCAAATCGCCACCCATGGACTGACCCCATTCCGCATGCCGAGATCGATATCACCTTGAATGAAATAAGCGCGGCATATGCCGGTGCTCTGGAATCGCAACTAGCCGAAGAGGTACTCGCATGAGCGATGAACGGAGGCTGGACCTCACTCTGCTCGAGCGGGCTCTTAGTCGCTTAAACCAAGCTCTCAAGGACTACGACGCCCATCCCGAGAACGATTCGTTGCGCGATTCCGTGGTCATCCGCTTCGTCTTTACTTATGAACTTCTGGTGCAGGTTCTCTTTCGTTATGTCGAATTGCAGCATCGCAAATTCACCCCGGAAAGTGAGATGACGAAGGCGAAACTCATTCGCCGCGCCAACGACCTTGGCATTCTCCGCATGGAATGGGAAGAGTTTGCCCGGTTCCGTGACGCTCGCAATGGTGTGGCACACGCCTATAGCGAAGCCAAAGCTCTTCGCGTCGTAGAACTTGCCCATGCCTTTGCTGAGGAAGCGGAGTACCTTCTCCTTCATACCAAGGAGAGACTGGATGAATAAGCATCTTGCAGAGCGGCTTGGGCTTGAAACCAGACACTTTCAGATCGTGGAAGATCTGCTTCTCAAGCATGTCCCCGATCGTCCGGTGTGGGCGTTTGGTTCCCGCACCTTTGGCCGCGCACGACGCTATTCGGATCTAGACCTTGCCGTCGGTGGCGCAGTTCAACTTCCGATTGGTGTGCGTTACGGTCTCGCTGACGAACTGGAGCAATCGATGCTGCCCATCGAGGTCGACGTAGTGGATCTGAATGACATAGACAACTCCTTTCGCTTGCGGATTGAGCCTGACTTCTTGTTGATTAAACCTCAAAGTGAGCTGAGAAATGGCTAGAGGTTGGTCACAAGAAGATGAAGCCAAGACTCCCTTCGACAAGCTGCGTGAACACTGCGGCGTCATGGCCGTGTATAACCATCCGGATGCGGCGCGGCTGACGTATTGGGGGCTCTACTCGTTGCAGCATCGGGGGCAGGAGTCAGGGGGGATCGCTTCGGCCGATGGTGAGCATGTGCATGACATCAAGGGCATGGGGCTGGTGTCGGAGATCTTTACCGATGAGGTGCTGGCCAAGCTGCCGGGGCACTTGGCCATTGGGCATACGCGCTACTCGACCACAGGCGACTCGGCGCTCTTGAATGCGCAGCCTATCTCGGTCGATTCGACCAAGGGGCTGATCGCGATTGCGCATAATGGCAACCTGACCAACCTGGGGACGGCGCGGGAACGGCTGGAGCGCGATGGGGCGATCTTTCAGACGACATCGGACTCCGAGATCATCGTGCAACTGATTGCGCACTCACGGTGCAATACACTGGTGGACTGCATGGCGGAGGCGCTCGGGCAGGTCGAGGGCGCGTTCTCGATCGTGATGATGACGCGCAACCGTATCTTTGCAGCGCGCGATCCGCATGGGTTTCGGCCGCTGTGCATGGGACGGATCGTGGGCGAGGACGGCGCGCCGGACACGTTCTGCTTTGCGTCGGAGACGTGCGCGCTCGACCTGCTGCATGCCAAGTACGAGCGCGATGTGGAGCCGGGCGAGTTGGTGATGGTGTCGGAAGAAGGCGTGACTAGCCGCATCTATTCGAAGGGAACGCCGCAGTCGTCGTGCATCTTCGAGCACGTGTACTTTGCGCGGCCGGACTCGAAGGTGTTTGGGCGCTGGGTGCAGACGAGCCGGGAAGAGATGGGTCGGCAGCTGGCGCGGGAGTCGAGCGTGCCGGCGGACCTGGTGGTGCCGGTGCCGGACTCAGGCGTGACGGCGGCGCTGGGGTATGCGGCGGAGTCGGGCATTCCGTTCAACTTCGGATTGATTCGCAACCATTACGTGGGACGCACGTTCATTGAGCCGACACAGCGAGTAAGGGACTTTGGGGTGCGCATGAAGCTGAATCCAAGCCGCGCACTGCTCGAAGGCAAACGGGTGATTTTGATTGATGACTCGATCATTCGCGGCACGACGTCGCGGAAGATTGTGCGCATGGTGCGGGCGGCGGGGGCGACCGAGGTGCATCTGCGGATCTCGTGTCCGCCGACGATTTCGCCTTGTTTCTACGGGGTGGATACGCCGAGCAAGGAGCATCTAATAGCGGCGAACAAGTCGCTCCAGGAGATCTGCGAGTTTATCGAAGCGGACTCACTGGCGTATCTTTCGCTCGTGGGGTTGACTCACGCGTGTACGATGGGCGATCCGCCGTCGGGGCTGGCGCCGGGGGATTTCTGCACGGCGTGCTATACGGGCGAGTATCCGACGCAGCCGGTGGATGTGGTTGAGATTTTGCCGGCGCGGACGTATGTGTAAGTTGGAGTGTGTAGATGGCATCAGCTGTGTTTCTTCTCCACCTCAGACGGTGAGACTGTCTGAGATGGGGCACCCGGCGTTTTTGGGCGGTGAGGCTTAAGGACGAAAAAGGAAGCCCTATGTGGGCTTCCTTTTTCGTTTGGGTTGCGGACTACATGCGGAACTTGCGGCGGGCGAAGCCGGCGACGCTAACGAGACCGGTGCCGAGCAGCATGAGGGAGCTCGGTTCCGGGGTGACGGCCGCGGCGCCTGCGGGAACGAAACCCGGGTCGTTGGCGGTGGCGCCATCCTGGAAGGTCAACCCACCTTGCTGGAAGCTGGTTGCGTTGGTGTAGACGACGAGGGTGTCGGAGTTCTGTCCGGGCAGCACACCGGTACCACCATCATAAGCGTAGTTGAGAACGCCGTTGACGGTCATGAGCGCCTGCGTGGGAGCCTGCGTGCCGCTGCCGGCAACATAGTCCGCCGCGACGGTGTAGATGGGAGCGAAGCTGGCGATGGTGAACTCGAGAATAGGATCGTTGCCGGAGGTGGCGACGTTCGCGAAGTTGAAGACGAAGGCGAGGCACGTGGGACACATCGCGCCGGTACCGCCGCTATAGATAGTCTCGTTATAGTTGACGACGAACGGGTTGGGATCGCCGCCGGCAGAGGTGGCCTGGGTGGTGCCGCCGATAAAGGAATTGGGGACAAGGGTGCCGCTGGTGTAGCCGGCGGAGGTGGTGGTTCCGAGCGGGATGGGCGCGCCGAACGCAGCGGTTGTGCCGAGGGTGAGTGCCGCAGACGCAAGAAGAGAGAGAGAAAAGCGATTCAGCATAATGGCTCCTGGTTCGTTCGTGATTTCGTACAACGAATGTTCGTGTCCTGCAACTTAAGACGTACTCTACCGGGGAGCGGATTTTAGCGGCAAGTAAAAAGTACGCAATTGTCTGATAAGTTACGAAAGGATTTCCTAGTAACTTCTTCCGGAGAAGGAGGATGGAATGTTCTAGGTACATCTGTCATCCTCTGCTGGGGTGAATGGCATCTCGGGACGAAAGGATGACGCTTCTTTCTTCTCTGCAGCAGCCTGGCCGCGATCAGTGGATCTTGCTACGGTGATTCCGGCTGCGCAGAAGGACGGCTCTCTTCGGCTTGCAGGCGGATTGTGCGAAGGCAAGCCGCTTGGCGCACCCATGGGGGGCGGAGTATCATCGAAACAGTTCAGGAGAGTTCCCCCATGGCATACAGCGACAAGGTCGTCGATCATTACAGCAATCCCCGCAACGTTGGGCAGTTGGACAAGTCTTCCGATGAGGTCGGGACGGGTCTGGTCGGGGCGCCCGAGTGCGGCGACGTGATGCGCCTGCAGATCCGCGTGAATCCCGAGACGCAGGTCATCGAGGATGCGAAGTTCAAGACGTTCGGCTGCGGTTCGGCCATCGCTTCGAGCTCGCTCGCGACCGAGTGGGTGAAGGGCAAGACGGTTGCCGAGGCGCTGACGATCTCAAATACCGATATTGTCAAGGAGCTGGCGCTTCCCCCGGTGAAGATTCACTGCTCCGTGCTGGCCGAGGATGCGATCCGCGCGGCGATCGGGGACTGGAAAAAGAAGAATCAGGTGGCGGAGAGTGAGCCATCCACGGTTGCCGTTGGAGCTCACTAAGGAGCTGCGAGAGCCTTCATGAGTATGGTTACGTTACAGACCGCGGCGGAGCGGGACGCTCCGCGAGCCGATGCGGCGAAGGATCCTCTGGCGGGGATGACGCTGCTGACCGCGGAGGGCCAGGCTCCGCGGGCCAAACAGGCGGTGGAAATTACCAAGAGCGCGCTAAAGCGCATCCGGATTGCGATGGCGAAAGAGGGCGTCTCGCCGGATGACGGCGGTCTGCGCGTGGGGATTACGGGAGGCGGATGCTCTGGGCTTTCGTACAGTATCCGCTTCGATACGAAGCCGCGCGAACGGGATCGGACGTTTGTGTTCGGCGCGGGGCTGGAAACGGCGAACGATCCCTTTGGCGGCAAGCCGGTGCGGCTGTTTGTGGATCCGAAATCGTTTCTTTATCTGGCAGGCATGGTGCTGGATTTTGAAGAGACGCTGATGAGGCAGGGATTCAACTTCATCAATCCGAACTCAACCAAGAGCTGTGGGTGCGGGTCCAGTTTCTCGGCGTAGACGGAACTCATCTCAGACGGTCAATAGAACCGGATCGGACGCGCTGTGAAGCTTTGGAACGACTATGAAGGAAAAGTGATTGCGGAGGTGTATCCGCTGAAGAAGCTGCTGCGCCCGGAGGGCAGAAGCGCTTTTTTTACGACTTCCGCGCAGGATGGAGCGGCCGAGGTGATTCGGCTTACCGAATCGTTGAACGATGAACGCGAGATGCTGGAGCGATGGCGGCAGGTGTCCGAGGTGCGCCAGGCGAATCTAGTGGAGATCAAGACCTATGGCGCGACGACGTTCGATGGAGTTCCGCTGACGTATGCGCTGATGGAGGCAACCGACGGGAGCTTGGCGGAGATTTTGAAGGAGCGTCCGCTGACCGCGGCGGAGACGATGCAGGTGGCGACGAGCGTGGTGGCGGCGCTCTCTGCGCTGCATGCGATCGGGCTGGTTCACGAGCATGTGGAGCCGGCCAGCATTGTGGCTAGGGGCGAGGTGGTGAAGCTGCGCAGCGATTGTGTGCGCGCTTGCCTGGCCGATCCGGAGTTCAATCCGCAATCGGCGTGCGATGAGCTGCGGCGGCGCGATGTGCAGGATCTGGCGGCGCTGCTGCTGCAATGTCTGACGCTCGAGCGGCAATGGACCTCGGCAATGCGTGTGCCGGCGCCGTTCGACCAGGTGATCCGGTTTGGGATGGAGGGGACGTGGGGTCTGGCGGAGATGGAGCGCGCGCTGCACACGCCGCTGGAGCGGCCGCTGGTGCCGTCTGGCGTATTGGCGCAGGCGGGGGTAGTTCCAGCGGACACTCCGGGGGTCGCGGAAGCCGGTGCGGGAATAGCCGAGGCGCGGGTTCCGGAGCCGCGGAGGAGTGTGCGGGCAGAGCCGGAGATTCGTGCGACGACTATGACGCGGCGGCTGCATCTGCGGAGGCTGGTAGCGAGCACGGTCTCCCGGGAGGATCTGCCGGGGGGATGGCTGCTGGCTGGGGCGGCGGCGGTAATCGCTGGGCTGCTGGTGTGGTTCTTTGCGAGCCGTGCGCGGGTTTCGGCACCCTCCGGCGCGGCGGCGATTGCTCCGGTAGCTCAGCCGTTCGCGGCCGAGCCGTCGGTGAAGGCGGGTTCGGCGGGCGGGAAAGAGAGTTCGGGGGCAGCCGTCGGCGGGGCGCTGCAGCCGGGCTGGCACGTGATTGCATACACGTATCTGCATCAGGGACAGGCGGCGGCAAAGGCGGCCACGGTGGCGCGGCTGCATCCTGAACTGAACCCGAAGGTATTTGCGCCGGCGGGCCGCTCGCCGTATTTTGTGGCGCTGGGCGGCGGGATGAGCGAGAGCGAGGCGGCGGCGGTGCTGCGGACGGCGCGGAAAGATGGCTTGCCGCGGGATACGTTTATCCGGCTCTATCGCTCGCGGTAGGTGGGCTTTCCCATTCTCCCAGCCTCAGCCGGTAAGACTGTCTGAAGTTGGGCCCCCGGAGTTTTTGCGGGGTAAGCTTGAGCTATGGCCAGTGCGGATTACTTTGAGGTGTTTTCATTGCCGCGTCACTTGCGGGTGGATACGGCGGCGCTCGAGAAGGCTTTCTATGCGCAGTCGCGTAGGCTGCATCCGGATCGGTTTGCGTCGCGGCCAGCGGCGGAACAGGATGCGGCGCTGGCGCAGGCCTCGAACCTGAACGATGCGTACCGGACGCTGAAGGACCCGATTGCGCGGACGCAGTATGTGCTGGGGCTGGAGGGGGTCGAGCTCGAGGAGCAGTCGAAGGCGGCGACCGAGGCGGCGCGGGCGAGCGGCACGGAGAAGAAGCAGTTGATTCCGCCGGAGCTGCTTGAGGAAGTGTTTGAGCTGAACATGCAGCTGATGGAGATGAAAGCGGCAAAGGAGTTTGGGGATGAGGACCCTGGGTTGAGGAAAGATTTGGAGACGGCGGCGGCCAGCTTCCAGGGGATGTTGGCGGAGACGCAGGTGGAGCTTGAGAAGCTGTGGGGGCAGTGGGATGGGGCGGCGGATGAGGCAGGGCGCGGGGCGGCGCGGGATGGGATGGTGACGCTGTTGAACAAGCGGAGTTATTTGCGGAATTTGGTGCGGGATGTGTTGGCGGCGTTGGAGTAGGGGTGGCGGCTTGGTAAGGCGAAAGAATGGAGCGCAAAGGACGGGAAGGTAGCGCCAAGGTCGCGAGGGAAGGCGGGTCCATCGGCAAGGAAGGTTAGAGTGGGATGATTTGCTTGAGTTGGGCTAGGTGATTGAGGTCATGGCCGGCCATGGTTTCGAGATGGATCTGGAAGGTTATGGTGCCGCGCTCGGGGTGGGTCATCTCGCGGAGGAAGTCGGCCGGGCTGCAGCCGCCGATGAGTTTGAGATTCCACTCGCGGGCGGCGCGGAAGAGTTCGAGCGCGGCGGGTAGGGCATATACGGCGTAACGCATGGCCCAGGCGTCCTGGTCGAAAGGCTGGACGACGGGGTTGATCTGGGCGAGGGTCTGGCGGAGGCGGAAGCTGTGGGCGAGCTCGCAGTCGGCGAGGTGGGCGACGATTTGGCAGGGGCTCCACTTGCCGGGGGCGATGGGTGCGGCAACCTGCTCGGGGGTGAGCCGGCAGACGGCCTGATGGAGGAGGCCGGGCGTGGCGGCGAGGACGGCGCGGGGGTTCTGGTCGGCGAGGAAGCTGGCGTAAGGATTGAGGGCCATGACGAACGGTAGCACGAGCTTGGGTAGAGCCGAAGCATCGGTGGACGCATCGAAGGGGAAGAGGCTTTAGCAAGCTATGGCAGAGCAGCGCAATGTTGTGGTGGGAATCGATCTGGGGACGACCAACTCGCTGGTGGCGTATATGGAGGGGGATGCGCCGGTGGTGATTCCGGGCGAGGACGGCGAGCGGCTGGTGCCCTCGGTGGTGGCGTGGACGGACGATGGGGTGGCGGTGGGCAATGCGGCGCGCGGGATGCTGATGACGGATGCGGGATCGGCGGTGTACTCGGCGAAGCGGCTGATGGGACGAGACTTGGAGGATGTGCTGGAGGAGCTGACGCTGTTTCCGTTTCGGCTGGCGGAGGGGGCGAAGGCGGGCGAGGTGCTGCGGCTGAATATGGGTGGGCTGACACTGACGCCGCCGGAGATCTCGGCCTATGTGCTGCAGCAGTTGAAGAAGAATGCGGAGCGGTTTCTGGGGTCGGCAGTGACGCGGGCGGTGATTACGGTGCCGGCGTACTTCAACGATGCGCAGCGGCAGGCGACCAAGGATGCGGGGCGGATTGCGGGGCTCGAGGTGCTGCGGCTGGTGAACGAGCCGACGGCGGCGGCGCTGGCATATGGACTGGACAAGCAGAAGGATGGGGTGATCGCCGTCTATGACCTGGGTGGCGGGACATTCGATATTTCCATCTTGAAGCTGCAGGAAGGGATCTTCGAGGTGATCTCGACCGGTGGCGATACGCACCTGGGTGGGGACGATATCGATAACCTGTTGATGGCGATTGCGCTCGATGACATCCAGGGCGACCAGGGGCCAGAGACAGCGCAAGCCGTGCGCGCAAATGCGGAGGTGGTGCAGGCGGTGCGGAAGGCGGTGATCGAGGCGAAGATTGCGCTTTCGAGTGGGAAGACGGCTCGGCTGACGGTGACGCTCCCCAACGGCGAAGCCTATGCGCGGGAGATGACGCGGGCGCAATTTGAGGGTCTGATTGCGCCGGTGATTGCGCGGACGGCGGGACCGGTGAAGCAGGCGATGAAGGATGCGCAGCTGACGCCGGAGGGGATCGATGAGGTGGTGATGGTGGGGGGCTCGACGCGCATCCCGGCGGTGCGTGCGCTGGTGACGGAGCTGTTTGGCCTCGAGGCTCGGGGCAAGAAGCTGCATACGGAGCTGAACCCGGATGAGGTGGTGGCGCTGGGCGCGGCGGTGCAGGCGCAAATTTTGTCGGGCGAGGCGGCGAGTGGCTCGGCGCTCGAGGACCTGCTGCTGCTCGACGTGACGCCGCTGTCGTTGGGGATTGAGGCGCTGGGGGGCGTGGTGGCAAAGGTCATGGAGCGGAACTCGACGATCCCGGCGAGCGCGACGGAGCACTTTACGACGGGGGTGGATGGGCAGACGAATGTGGCGATCCACTTGGTGCAGGGGGAGCGGGAGCTGGCGAAGGATTGCCGGTCGCTGGCGCGGTTCGATCTGAAGGGCATTCCGCCGATGGTGGCGGGGCTGCCGCGGATCGAGGTGCGGTTCCTGATCGATGCGAACGGAATTTTGAAGGTCTCGGCGCGCGAGCAGCGCAGCGGCAAGGAAGCCGAGATCGACGTGAAACCAACCTACGGGCTGACCGACGAGCAAGTGGAGACGATGATTTTGGCATCTTTCGATAACGCGGAGCAGGATATCCACGAGCGGCAGGTGATCGAGGCGAAGAACGAGGCGCAGACGATCGAGGAGGCGATCGGGAAGGCGAAGAAATCGACGGCGTGGGACCAGCTGAGCTTCGACGAGCACGAGAAGATCAAGGCGGGGCTCGATGAGCTGAAGGCGTCGGTGCAGGGAGGCGACTACAAGATTATCCGGCAGGCGATCGAGCGGCTGGATAAGGCGACGCGGCACCTGGCGGAGATGATGATGGACGCGTCGGTGACGGGCGCGATGAAGGGGCAGACGATGGGGTCGGCGGGTGAGGGTATGGGGCAGGGACTGGGGGCGGCCCCGAGCGCTCCGCATGGGTTTGCGCCGGCGGAGATTGAGGGAGAGAGTGCGGTGGAAAAGGCGGAGCGGGATGTGGAGACGCCGGGTGAGTCTACGGAGGACTGAGGCGGCGATCGGGTGCAACCTCTTATGATTGAGGAGTAACCTTAAGAAAGGTAGGATGGTCAGGTTTTGGAGGACAGGATGACCGAGTCCAATCGATCTCATCGACGCAGCTTTCTGAAGCGGACCGCCGTTTTCGCTGCTGGCAGCCTGGGTCGAAGTGTGTATCCCCCTTTCGGCATGGCGGAGACGGCGAATCCTGCGGCGCCTGTGCTGCCTGAGAGATTGGTATTGCTGCCGGTCGCCTATCGCGCGGTGCAACTAACGCCGGGTGTTCCTGAGCGACAGCGCCGGGAGACAGTCGCGGTTCTGCTTGCGCTGACGGACGACGAGCTGTTGAAGCCATACCGTGCGCGCTCGGATAAGCCCGCACCGGGCAATGACCTTGGCGGATGGTACGACGCGCACGCGTACTGTCCCGGCCACACTTTTGGGCAGTGGTTGTCGGCTTTTGCGCGGACGTATGCGATCGATGGAGATCCGCAGGTGCGGGCGCGAGTGCAGGGTCTGGTCAGCGGCCTTGCCGATTCGTTCGATGCCAAGGGCAGCTTCTTCGGAGGCGATAATCGCTTTCCCGCGTACACGCTGGAGAAGCTGAACTGCGGCCTGGTGGACGCTCTCGCCTTCGCCGACGATGCACAGGCCGCCGATGTGCTTCGCCAAGTCAATCGTCTTGCACAGCCGTACCTGCCGGAGAAGGCGCTCTCCCGGGCCGAGCAGCGTAAGCGCTCCACCCGAGATGTGACGTACACCTTCGATGAGACCTACACGCTGCCGGAGAATTACTTTCTCGCCTACCAGCGTACGGGGGACCGCAGCTATCTCGAGCTTGCCCAGAAGTTTATGCATACGACCTTTCTAGACCCGCTGGCCGAGCGGGAGAATGTGCTTGCCGGACTGCACGCGTACAGCCACCTGAATACGTTGAACTCGGCGGCGCAGGCGTACCTGGTTCTCGGCGATGCGAAGATGCTGGCGGCGGCGGTGAACGGGTTCGACTTCGTGCAGCAGCAGAGCTATGCGAATGGGGGCTGGGGGCCGAACGAAGCCTTTGTCACGCCGGGACGCGGAGAGCTGGCCAGGAGCCTGCAAGAGACGCACAGCTCGTTTGAGACACCGTGCGGCGCGTATGGCCACTTCAAGATTACCCGGTCGCTGCTGTCGATTACGGGCGATGGCCGCTACGGCGACTCCATGGAAGCGGTGATGCTGAATACGATCCTCGGCTCGCTGCCGCTGCAGCCGAATGGAGATTCGTTTTACTACGCCGACTTCAACATGCAGGGCAAGAAGGCGTATAGCGTCATGCGCTGGCCGTGCTGCTCTGGAACGCTGGCCCAGGCCGCCTCCGACTACCGGATTAACAGCTACCTGCTGGGCACGAACGGCATGCACGTGAATCTGTATGTGCCGTCTACTGTGCACTATGTCGATCGAGGCATTCCCATTGAGCTTGAGCAGAGCGGGAGATATCCGATCGAGGAAGACATCCAGTTCACGGTGCGCCCGCAGCATGCGGCCACATTTATGATTGCGTTCCGCATCCCAGCCTGGGCCGGGGATGGGGTTCGCCTACGCATCAACGACAGGGCCGTTCCGCTTCCGCCGGCGGTAAAGGGTTTCAGCTCCATCCAGCGACACTGGAAACGCGGAGACCGGGTTGTGCTGCACATTCCGCTTCCCTTCCGTCTGCTGCCGATCGACCCGGAAACGCCGAATCTGGTTGCCCTGATGCGCGGTCCGCTGCTGCTGTACGGCGTGGGCGCGCCTGCGACGGTGACGGAGCGTGCTTTGCTCTCCGCCCGGCAGAGTGCGGCAAGCGAGTGGGTGGTGGAGACCACAGCGGGCGATCGCCGGCTGACTTCGTTCGACCGCCTGGGCGATGCGGCGTACAGCACGTACCATCGCCTTGCTTGATGGAGAGGCATGGATGAGGTGACGTTGTGCGCGGCTGCGGAGAAGATGAGGTGGCGTTGGTGATGAGGCGATTAAGGGACAGACGACGGGTCAGCGCGAGAGGCGATGGGCAGGGTTTGGGGGGCGGAGAGTGCATCCGCATGGATGCTGCGCCGGCCGAGATGTGCGGTGGAGCGTGCGATGGAGAGGACGGAGTGGGATGAGAAGACTCCGGGGAAAGTCTACGGAGTATTGAGAGTATTTTTATACCTGTTGGGCTGCGGATTGGGCCGTATGTGTTTTTCTTCTAAAGTCACGAGATCAACGAACCGCCGCATATTCATATCCGGCGGGACAGAGACCTTGCGAAGTTCTGGCTTAGTCCGATTGGCCTTGCTTACAATAGCAAGTATTCTCTCCACGAGCTCAGGCAACTGCGCCGGCTCGTGGAAGAGCATCGGGAGTTGCTGCTAAGGAGCTGGAATGATTATTCGAAGGCGCCGATGATTGAGTTTGACGGCAATGCGGTGGACGTCATGACGGACGAGTACATGCTGCGGGTGACGCTTGCGGACGGACGCGAGATTGCTGCGCCGCTGGAGTTCTTTCCTCGGCTCTTGAACGCAACTCCGGACCAACGCAAAGATTGGGTGATCATTGGCGGCGGATACGGGATCCATTGGGAAGAAATCGATGAGGATATCTCGGTAAAGGGATTGCTGCGCCGGCATTAGAGCAAGGACCCTGTTGTCGGGCAAGGAAGACGTTGTTCTACAATCGCTTTCTTGAGAAAAAGTGACCATAGAAGGTAAGCCCTCACCTACATCTCCAGGCAATTTGCTTCAGTTCGGTTCGGGTTTCTGTGCTGTATCCATGACCAGGATCTCGACGGGACCCTTGCCTGAAAGCAGCTTAAGCCCTAACTGCTCTTGTACCGCGGAGAAGATGGACGGCGCATCGGAGTTGTCGGCCGTTGTTTCTTCCGAGCGGAAGTTAAGATGGATGTCGTAGAGCCCGGTTAAACCCGTTGTGTCATGCACTGGCTTACCAACAACGTTTGCCAACTGGCTCGCCAGCGACTTCACTGCCACGCCAGTGCCTTCGTACATGCCGGGACCCATCGATGTGTAGCCCTTCTTGTACTTGTCGGGATGGGTTGACTCCTCTTCGGGCGAGGGTGGGTCGATTGCGGTCGACGGCTTCAACTTCGAGCCACTCTTGTCCACTACAAGGTCATATATTGGCAGCGTCTTGGTTTCCATGTGAACCTTGAGTTGAAAGCGCTCAACCAGAAGCTTCTGCAGCATGGCTCCACGCTGCACGACACTCAGTTTTTTGTAGGCGGCTATGTCGTCAGCGCTCACCTTCGCGGTCAGGTCAAATGTGCTGCTCTTCATCCAACCGCTCAAGCCGGATAACTGATACGGCTTCAGGTTCCACGCGCTGCAGATCATCAGCTCAAGCGACAGATTGACCAGGCTGAGACCGTCCGCGTTCATTCGCCAGGACATGTTGTGATCATCGGCGAGATGCGGCTTTACGGATGCCACATCCCACTCTGGGAGCGGGCCCGCTGCTCGAGTTTCGGAAGCCGGGCCCACATCTGAGAAAGTCGGCAGTTGAGCCTGCATCGGTGGAATTGTCAAGATGAGCGCAGCCATAGCTGAAATTGCGAGGTGAGCCGACCACTTGTGCATGATTCCAACTCCAAGACGAAGCCGTGGCTAGGCGTCGAGCTTAACCAGCTTGGCGTTCTTCTGGGCGGTGACGACCAGCTCGGCGGCGAGCAGACACTGGGTCTGGTCTTGCGCGATGTGGGTGCGGTTGACGATGTCGGCAACGAACTGCGGGCCAAAGGGCAGCGGCACGTTGTTGCAGTCGATGTAGCGGGACTGGTTCTTGTCGACGATGAAAAGATTGTTGCCCTGCTTGCTGACGGCGACGTTGATGTACTTGCGGACTTCGATGTAGCCTTGGGTGCCGAGGATGAAGAGGCGTCCATCGCCCCAGGTGCCTAGGCCGTCGGGGGTAAACCAGTCGAGGCGCACGTAGCCGAAGCCGCGGTCGCCGCGCAGGACCATGTCGCCGAAGTCCTGGAACTGCGGGTGCTTGGGGTGGTTGACGTTGGCGATCTGGGACTCGACGATTTCGGCTTTTTTCGAGCCGGTGTAGAAGAGGAACTGGTCGACCTGGTGCGAGCCGATGTCGCAGAGGATGCCGCCATTTTGCTCGGGGTGCCAGAACCACTCGGGGCGTGCGCCCGCGCCGCCGTTGTCGCCGGTGCCGTGCTGCTGGATCTGATGCGGGGCGATGTTGATGGTCTGGATGACGCGTCCGATGGCTCCGGCTTGGACGAGATCGCCGGCCTTGACCGCGGCTTTTACTTCGAGGAGCTCGCTATAGAGGATGGCGTAGATGCGCTTGGTTTCGGCGATGGTCTTGCGGATGTCGGCGATCTGCTCGAGAGTGGTGGCTCCCGGCTTGTCGGAGAGATAATCCTTGCCGGACTTCATGACGCGGACGCCGAGCGGGGCGCGCTCGTTGGGGATGGTCGAGCTGAGGACGAGCTGGAGGGAGCTGTCGTCGAGAATCTCTTTTTCCGAGCCGTACCTCTTGGCGCCGGGGTAGCGCTGCTTGAAGGTGGCGAGTTTGTCGGGCTCCGCGCCAAAATAGCCGACGAACACGCCGCCGCCGCGCTCGACGGCGCCGATCATGCCGTGGATGTGGTCGTGGCTGATGCCGCAGACGGCGAACTTGATGGTGTACTTGGGCTTGTCGGCGGCGTCCTGCGGGGCCTCGACGACCTCATGGACAATGTGTCCTTCGCCGGAGTGAAGACCGAGACCGAAGGCGGCTCCGGGTGCGGCATAGGCGGCTCCGGCAGTGCCGATCGTTTTCAGGAAAGACCGCCGGTTGAATGCATCCATCGCCATCAGGAAAAGCTCCTCTCGCGTACACAGTAGAATCAAAGCACAATGTCTGCTCATGAAGCAAAAGCTCTGCCTGAAATCGATTTTTCGAAGCCGCCCGGAGAGAACATCGTCCGGGTCACGTTTCTGCCGGAGAACAAATCCGTGGAGTTTCCGTTCGGCACGCTGCCCTACGAGGGGCACGGGGAGCCGATGAGCTTCCTGGACGTGGCCGAAAACTACGATATCTTCCTCGACCACGCCTGCGGCGGGGTGTGCGCGTGCACGACCTGCCATCTATGGATCAAGGAGGGGGCGAAGAGTGTCTCCGAGGCGGAGGACAAGGAGCTGGACCGGATGGAGACGGCCGCGGATATTCAGTTGAACAGCCGGCTGGGCTGCCAAGCGGTGATTGAGAGGCCGGGAACGTACGTGGTGGAGATTCCGAAGTGGAACCGGAATTATGTACAAGAGGGCAAGCCGGTTTCGGGCGCGCCGGCGCGGGACTACGGGACGGTTGGCGAGTAGCTGAATTATGGCTCAATTTGGAACAGTGGATGGGCTTGTTCCGGTGTGAGCCGATAAGGGTTAGAGGATTGGATGGCCCTGATTGCTTACATCTCGCGCCGTGTGGTGGTGGGGAGCGAGGTGCGGCCCGCGGCGGTGATCGTGGACGATGCGTTGGGGAAGATCGTTCGAGTGACGGAGGCGGATGCTCCGGGCCCGGTCGCGGGTGCGTTGGATTTTGGCGAAGAGGCATTGCTTCCAGGGCTGATCGATGGACATGTCCATATCAATGAGCCGGGGCGCACGGAGTGGGAGGGGTTTCTGACGGCGACGCGGGCGGCGGCGGCGGGTGGAGTGACGACCGTGATCGATATGCCGCTGAATAACCTGCCGGAGACGACTACGGTGGAAGCGCTGGAGCTGAAGCGCAGCGCGGCGGCTGGCAAGTGCAGCGTGGACTGGCGTGCGTGGGGGGGCGCGGTGGGCGAAGGCTTGGCTGGCAATGAGGCTCACCTGGTCCCTTTGGCATGGGCTGGCGTGGCCGGGTTCAAGTGTTTTCTGATTTACCCCGGATGCGAGGGTTTGGGTTTGATCGACGAGGCGGGGCTGCGGCGGGCGTTGCCGCGGATTGCGGAGACCGGGCTGCCGCTGCTGGTGCATGCGGAGCTGGCGGGGCCGATCGCGGCGGCGGCCGCGGGTCTGGCGGGGGCGGATTGGCGGCGCTATGCGACGTATCTGGCGTCGCGTCCGGATGAGGCGGAGCTGGCGGCGATCCGGCTGATAATTGGGCTGTGCCGGGAGTTTCGCTGCCGGGTGCATCTGGTGCATTTATCGACCGCGCAGGCGCTGCCGCTGCTGCGTGCGGCGCGGGCGGAGGGTCTGCCGCTGACGGTCGAGACGTGCCCGCACTATCTTCATTTTGCGGCAGAGGAAGTTGCGGATGAGCGGACGTTGTTGAAGTGCGCGCCCCCGATCCGGAGCGCGGCGAATCGCGAGGAGCTTTGGCAGGGGTTGATGGAGGGGACGATCGATCTGGTGGCGAGCGATCATTCGCCATGTCCGCCGGAGATGAAGAATTTGGAGGCTGGGGATTTTCGCACGGCTTGGGGAGGGATCGGGAGCCTTTCTCTGATGGCGTCCGTGCTTTGGACCGGAATGGCTGCGCGTGGTTTGGGTCTGGCGGAGTTGGTGCGATGGCTCGGTTCTGCGCCGGCGCGGCTGGCTGGGCTGGAGGGCGTCAAGGGTGTGATTGCCGAAGGTGCGGATGCGGATCTGGTTGTGTTTGCGCCGCAGGAGCCGTGGACGGTGGCGCCAGAGGACCTGTACTTCCGGCACGCGGTTTCGCCGTATGCCCAAGAGCGGCTGCGGGGGCGGGTGAAGCAGACTTTCGTGCGGGGGCGGACAGTGTTCACGCGGGGCGCCTTTCCGGGATTGCCGGCGGGCCGGGAGGTGCGTGTATGAGCGCGGCACCGGAGTTGATTCTGGAGAACGTCCAGGCCGGGGCGGAGTACGTGCTCGACCTTTGCGCGCGGGTGGCTGCGTTGACGGATGTTCCCGGGACGATCACGCGGCTGTTTCTTTCGCCGGCCACGCGGCAGGTGCACGGGCTGCTGCGCGCGGAGATGGACGCGCTCGGCATGACGGTGCGGATGGATGCGGTGGGCAATCTGCGTGGGCTGTATGCGGGCGCGGAGCCGGATGCGCCGGTTCTGCTGATCGGGTCGCACATCGATACGGTTCCGGATGCGGGCGCGTACGACGGGGTGCTTGGGGTGGCTCTTGCGCTTGCCTTGGTGCGTTCGCTGGGCGGGCGCCGGTTGCCTTTCGCGATCGAGGCGATTGCCTTCTCGGAGGAAGAGGGGATCCGGTTTCGGCGGCCGTTCCTCGGGAGCCGCGGTTTGCTGGGTCAGCTTACAGCGGAGGATCTGGCGTTGCGGGATGCGGATGGGGTTTCGTTTGCGCAGGCGCTGCGGGAGTTTGGGTTGAACCCGGATGAGGTGCGCGGAGAACTATTGACGCCGAAGACGTTTGCATTTGTGGAGGTGCATATTGAGCAGGGGCCAGCGCTTGAGGCTGAGGATAAGCCACTTGGGGTGGTAACGTCGATTGTCGGGCAGACGCGCTTTGCGTTGACGTTTCGCGGGCAGGCAAATCATGCGGGGACGACACCGATGCCGCTGCGGAGGGATGCGCTGGCAGCCGCGGCGGAGTGGATTTGTACGGTGGAGCGCGCCGCTCAAACTACGCCGGGTCTGGTGGCGACGGTGGGAGGTATTCGGGTCGATCCCGGGGCGGCAAATGTGATTGCCGGTTCGGCAGAGGTGACGCTCGATGTGCGGCATGCTTCCGATGAGGCTCGGGAGGCCGCGGTGAAGATTTTGCTGCGTGGGGCGGAGTCGACGGCCAAGGCGCGCGGGATCGAACTTGGCATCGTGCAGACGAACGCGCAGGACGCGGTGGCGATGGATCTGGGTCTGCAGGAGAACCTCATGCGAGCTGCGGTCCACACCGGGGAGACGCCGCACAAAATGACGAGCGGTGCGGGACATGATGCGATGATCCTGGCCAGTCGCGTGCCTGCGGCGATGTTGTTCGTGCGCTCTCCGGGCGGAATCAGCCATCATGCTTCGGAGGCGGTGCTTGTTGAGGATGTGGATGCGGCGCTGAGCGTGTGCCGGGCGCTGCTTGAGCAAGTCGAGTCTGCGTTTCTTGAGCGAGGAGGCGTATGAACGAGGCGCTTTCGGCAAGCGGTCAGACAAGGAGTAGCCGGCAGCCGGGATATCTGCTGCAGACGCCGGACACCTGTGTGCGGACGCCCCTGCCGGAGGTGTCGGGTGGAGTTGCGATCGTGCATGCCTCGCCGGCGCTGGGGGCGGAGTTTGTGTGGCTGACGGTAGAGTTGGATGCCGGCGGTACGCTCGCTATGTCGGAGCACAGCCGGTTCTTGTATGTGCTCGAAGGTGACGGCACACTGAGCGGACGGGAGAGCGCGACGGCGATGGTGGCGGGAGATTTTGCGTATGCTCCTCCCGGTATGCGCTGCACGTTGACTGCGCGCTGCGCGCTGCGCTGTGCGGTGCTTGGGAAGCGATACGAAGCGCTATCCGGCGCGGCGGCGCCGCCGGCGTTTGTGGGTCGGGAGAGCGCGCTTGCCTCGCACCCGTTAGGCGACAGCGGTGACATCGAGGTTCGCTGCCTGGTGCCTTCGAGCTTCGCCTATGATTTTGCGGTCAACACCATGACCTACGCTGTGGGTGCCGTGCTGCCGCAGGTAGAGATTCACTATATGGAGCATGGGCTGCTGATGCTCTCGGGCAGCGGCACGTACCGGCTTGGGGATAAGCTGTATCAGGTCGGGGCCGGCGATTTTATATGGATGGAAGCATATTGCCCGCAGTGGTTTGCGGCGGATGCAGGTGAGCCTGCGAAGTACCTCATTTACAAGAATTTCAACCGGATGCCTAAACTATGACAATCTCCGTCGACGCGCAGCGGCTTATGCGAGAGCTTCGACAACTGGCGGCCTTTACGGAGCCGTCTGTGGAACCCGCGCGCGAAGGCGAGACTGCGGTGACGCGGGTGGTCTTCACGGAGCGGGATGGGGAGGCGCGGGCATGGCTGAAGAGGCTTGCGGCAGGAGCAGGGCTTACGATGCGGGAAGATGCGATAGGCAATATGTTTTTTCGCTGGGAGGGTGCTGAGCCGGCACTGGCCGCGGTGTCGACGGGGTCGCATATCGATGCGATCCCGAATGCGGGCATGTATGACGGCACGGTAGGCGTGCTGGGCGGATTGGAGGCGGTGCGGGCGTTGCAGGCTGCGGGGTTTCAGCCACGAAGAAGTGTGGAGTTGATCCTGTTTACCTCGGAGGAGCCGACGCGTTTCGGTATCGGGTGCCTCGGGTCGAGGCTGATGGCGGGAGCATTGAGCGCGGATGCGGCGCAGCGGCTGGTGGACGATGCTGGAAGGCCGCTCGATCAGGTACGCACGGCGGCTGGCTACAAGGGCGAGCTTCGCGAAGTGAAACTGGACAAGGGAGCCTATGCGGGCTTCCTGGAGCTGCACATTGAGCAAGGCCCGAGGCTCGAGCGGGAGGGCGTGCCGATTGGCGTGGTGACGCATATCGCCGCACCGGCGAGCGGCACGATCACGATCGAGGGCGAGGGGGGTCATGCGGGTGCGCTGCTGATGCCGGCCCGGCACGATGCGCTGGCGGCGGCCGCAGAGGTGGTGCTGGCGGTCGAGAGCGCGGCCATGGGCACAGGCGTAACCGACACGGTGGCGACGGTGGGGCGCTGTGACGTGTTTCCCGGGGCGGTGAACTCGGTGCCTTCGCGGGTGCGGCTTTCGCTCGATGTGCGGGATGTGGATTTAGCTCGGCGCGATGCGGTGCTGGCGTCCATCGCATCGGCGTGTAAGGAGATTGCGGGCAGGCGCGGAGTGACGATTACGCCTGCGATTTTGAACGCGGATGCGCCTGCGAGCTGTGCGACGTCGGTGGTGAACGCAATCGAAGCTGCCTGCCAGGATGTGGGGATACAAAGTATGCGCATGGTCAGCCGCGCGTACCATGACACACTCTTCATGGCGCGGCTGTGTCCGGTGGGCATGATTTTCCTTCCGTGTCGCGGCGGGGCGAGCCATCGGCCGGACGAGTATGCAGAGCCGGCGGACATTGCGGCGGGGGTAAGCGTGCTGGCGGATACATTGGCGACACTCAGTCTGCAGGAGTCGTTATGAATCAGCAACGCGTCGTCGGCACGAACGTTCCGCGCAAGGAGGGCCGGGCGAAGCTGCTGGGCGTCGCTCGATATGTGGATGACCTGACGATGCCGGGCATGCTCTATGGATCGACCGTGCGTTCGAGCATTCCACGGGGGCGGATTGTCTCGATTGCGTTCGGCGAGAGCATACCGTGGGAGGAGTTCACCGTGGTGACGGCGGACGATATTCCCGGGCGGAATATGGTGCCGATGTTTCTCGAAGATCAGCCGCTGCTGGCGCCGACCGGGGCGGATGCGCGGGTAAACCATCGCGAAGAGCCCATTTTGCTGATCGCGCATGCGAGCCGCGAGCGGCTGGCGGCGGCAATGGCGGCAGTTACGGTGACGTATGCGCCTGAAGCCGCGGTGTTCACCATCGAAGAGAGCCTGGCGCGCAAGCACGTGGTGTGGGGTGAGGGCGAGAGTGCGAATACCTTCAAGCGTTTCCACCTGGAGCATGGCGAGGTGGACGCGGCGTTTGCGCACGCGGACCTGATCGTCGAAGGCGAATACACGACGGGCGCGCAGGAGCAGCTTTACATCGAGACCAACGGCATGATCGCCGAAGCAACGGCGGACCAGGTGACGGTTTGGGGTTCCTTGCAGTGTCCGTTCTATGTGCATCGCGCGCTAAAGACCATCTTTGGTTTGCCGGATGAGCAGGTGCGTGTCGTGCAGACCGAGACGGGCGGAGCGTTCGGCGGCAAGGAGGAGTTTCCGTCGGTGCTGGCCGGGCATGCGGCGCTGCTGGCCTTAAAGAGCGGGCGTCCGGTAAAGATGATCTACGACCGCGCGGAAGACATGGCGGCAACGACCAAGCGCCATCCGTCGCGGATCCGGCACCGGACGGCGGTGACGCGCGAGGGCAAGCTGCTGGGATGCGAGATCGAGATTGCGATCGATGGCGGGGCGTATGCGACGTTGTCGGCCACGGTATGCTCGCGGGCGACGATCCATGCGGCGGGGCCGTACCAGTGGCCGGCGGTGCGGGTGCGCTCGTGCGCGGTGGCGACCAACACGCCGCCTTCGGGGGCGTTTCGCGGGTTCGGCGCGCCGCAGGCGCTGTTTGCGCTGGAGCGGCAGATGGACAAGGTGGCGCGGGCGGTTGGCCTGACGCCGGAGGAACTGCGCCGAAGAAACTTCATCCAGGCGGGGGGGACGACGGCGACGGGACAGACCATGACGCAGCCGATCGATTTGAGCGCGCTGCTGGATCGTGCGCTCGCGGTTTCCGGGTATCACGAGAAGACGGAGCGCTTCGGGCGGGAGAATCGGTCAAGCGCGATCAAGCGGGGAATTGGCTTTGCGGCCTTCATGCATGGCGCGGGATTTACCGGTTCGGGCGAGCGCTATCTGAACTCGCTGGTGGGGCTCGAGGTGACGCGCGAAGGCAGGGTACGGGTGCTGGTGTCGAGCGCGGAGTTTGGGCAGGGAACGAATACGATCCTCGCGCAGATCGCGGCGGAGGCGTTGGGCGCGGAGTATGCGGACGTGGAGATTGCGCAGCCGGATACGAGCGCGGTGCCGAACTCGGGGCCTACGGTGGCTTCACGGACGGCGATGGTGGTGGGTGGGTTGGTGGAGCGCGCGGCGGGAAAGGTGATTGAGACGCTGCATCTGGCGGGCTTTCTGGGCGAGGCGTACAGCCCGGAAGAGTTCAAGGCTGGCGCGCAGGCGTACGTGGAGCAATTCGGAGAGCTAAAGGCGTTTCATCGGTGGGAGTCTCCGGGAACGATCTTCTGGGACGATGTGAAGTACATGGGCGATGCGTATCCAACCTATGCGTGGGCGGTATATGTCGCGGAAGTTGCGGTGGATATGACGACGTACACGCCGGTGGTGACGCGGTTCGACGCGCTGCAGGAGGTGGGCAAGGTGATCCATCCGATTCTGGCGGCGGGGCAGATCGAGGGCGGCGTGGCGCAGGGCATCGGGTATGCGTTGTATGAAAAGTGCGTGTGGCGCGATGGCGTGATGGTGAACAACCAGATGACGAACTACATCATGCCGACCTCGGCCGACCTGCCGCCGATCCATGTGCATTTCGAGGAGATCCCATTTGAGCACGGGGCGTACGGCGCGAAGGGCATCGGGGAGCTGCCGATGGATGGGCCGGCGCCGGCGATTTTGAATGCGATTGAGAATGCCACGGGAGTGGCGTTCGATCATGTGCCGCTGATGCCGGAGGATATGTTTGAGGCCATGGCAGGAATAGCGCGGTAAAACGGGGGGCGTGCGGGTCGAGGGATGGTGAGGGGAGGCTGAGGTCTCTTCCGGACCGTAAGATTCTAGGAACCTCCAGCAAACCACTCGCTGGCCCCGCCTCCCCCCGTCCAGTACACTCGCCTAGCATCCTCGAACATCGCAGCACAAGACAGAAAGGGCTCCACACCGACATGCCCAACCAGCCCGGCCAGCTTCCCGAACCAGACACCCTCGTCGATATCTCCCGCCTCCTCGCCGCCTACGACTCCCTCCACCCCGACCCCGCCCTCCCCGCCCAGCGCGTCAGCTTCGGCACCTCCGGCCACCGCGGCAGCTCCTTCGCGTTGAGCTTCAACGACGATCACATCGCCGCCATCTCCCAGGCCATCGCCGACTATCGCGCCGCCAACCACATCGCCGGCCCGCTCTTCCTCGCGCAGGACACCCACGCCCTCTCCGAGCCCGCCTTCCGCACCGCTCTCGAAGTCCTCGCCGCCAACGAAGTCACCTTGATGGTCGACTCCGCGCTCAAATTCACCCCCACCCCCGCCCTCTCGCACGCCATCCTCCGCTACAACCAGGACAAGATCGGCGACGCCCAGGCCGACGGCATCGTCATCACCCCCTCGCACAACCCCCCCGAGGACGGCGGCTTCAAGTACAACCCACCCAACGGCGGACCCGCCGACACCGCCGTCACCAAGTGGATCGAGAATCGCGCCAACGAGCTCCTTACCAACAAACTCAACGGCGTCAAACGCATCCCCTACCAGGAAGCCCTCAACACCACCTCCACCCACCGCCACGACTTCCTCACCCAATATGTGGACGACCTCGCCCATATCCTCGACTTCGACGTCCTCCAGAACTCCCAGCTCAAGCTCGCCGTCGACCCCCTCGGCGGGGCCGGCGTCTTCTATTGGCCCCGCATCGTCGACCAGTACAATCTCTCCGTCGAGGTCCTCAACCAGCACGTCGATCCCACCTTCCGCTTCATGACCTGCGACTGGGACGGCAAGATCCGCATGGACTGCTCCTCCCCGTACGCGATGGCCTCCATGATCGCCAAAAAGGACCGCTTCGACGTCGCCTGGGCCTGCGACACCGACCATGACCGCCACGGCATCGTCACCCGGTCGAGCGGCCTGCTCAACCCCAACCATTACCTCGCCGTCTCCATCCAGTACCTCTTCACTCACCGGGCTGGCTGGGCCGAGACCGTCGGTATCGGAAAAACCTTAGTCTCCTCGAGCATCATCGATCGCGTCGCCAAGGGCCTCAACCGCCCCATGCTCGAAGTCCCCGTCGGCTTCAAGTGGTTCGTCGACGGCCTCACCGACGGCTCCCTCGGTTTCGTCGGCGAGGAATCTGCCGGCGCCACCTTCCTCCGTCGCAACGGCAACGTCTGGACCACCGACAAGGACGGCCTCATCCTGGGCCTGTTAGCCGCTGAGATGACCGCCGTCACCGGCAAAGACCCAGGCCTGCTCTACCGCGACCTGACCCAAACATACGGCAACCCCGTCTACCAGCGCATCGACGCCGCCGCCTCTAAGGAGCAGAAAGCCAAGCTAGCCAAACTCTCTCCCGCCCAAGTCACCGCAACCACGCTCGCCGGAGATCCCATCACGGCCATCCTCACCGAAGCCCCCGGCAATCACGCTCCGATCGGCGGCCTCAAGGTCACCACCGACGAAGGCTGGTTCGCCGCCCGCCCCTCCGGCACCGAGGACGTCTACAAGATCTACGCCGAAAGCTTCAAGGGCGGCGCCCACCTGAAACAGATCCAGCAGGAAGCCCAATCTCTGGTCAGCGCCGCCATCGCCTGACGGGGTGCCCCATCCTTCGAGCCTCATCCGAAGGGTGGGGTATCGAGCGAAGCTCGACCGTCTTTCCCCAGCCTCAGCATCACTCTGTCAAGCCCCCGAACCGGGCAACCATATGAAATAAAACGACTTAGACTTGGCATAGTTCCCCGCGCAGGTTGCTATACTGGAAACATAGCTATTGAAATCTTCAGGGCAAAACACTCGATCGTATGGAATTACCCCAGTCCGGACCTTAGAGAGACCTGGCGGACCGGAAGTCCAGACCTTAGTTCTTTCTTTGTAAGACTTTGAGACCTTTTCGGGGGGGGGGGGAGGCCCGCATCAGGACACTCTCCCCACGTCTTCCGTTCAAGCCGCTTTACCGATTCCGTTCAGCTTCTCGATCACCTTCGCCGGCAGCTTAAGCTCCGCCGCCGCCAGGTTCTCCCGCAGATGCTTCACCGACGACGTACCCGGGATCAGCAGCAGATTCGGCGACCGCTCCAGCAGCCAGGCCAACGCCACCGCCATCGGCGTTGTCCCCAGCTCCTTTGCTGTCTCATCCAGAATCGACGACTGCACCGGAGAAAACCCGCCCAACGGGAAATACGGAACATACGCAATCCCGTCGCCCGCCAATTCGTCCACCAAGGCGTCATCCTCCCGATGCGCCACATTGTAAAGATTCTGCACGCAAACAATCGCGCAGATCTTGCGAGCGTCCGCCACCTGCGTCCGCGTCACGTTGCTCAACCCGATGTGCTTCACCAGTCCCCGCCGCTGCAGCTCCGCCAGCGCCATCACCTGCGGCTCGAGCGAGCCTTCCGCCGGCGCAGGATGACCGAGCATGCTGCGCATATTCACCACGTCAAGCGCATCGAGACCCAGATTGCGCAGGTTGCTCTCCACCGCCTGGATCAGTTGTTCCGGCGAAGCAGCCGGATTCCACGATCCATCCGCACCGCGCAGCGCCCCGACCTTGGTCACGATCGTCAGATCCTCCGCATACGGGGAAAGCGCCTCCCGGATAATCTGGTTCGTCACATAGGGCCCATAAAAGTCGCTCGTATCGATGTGATCGACACCGCTCTCAACAGCCTTGCGAAGCACCGCTACCGCCGCGTCCCGATCCTTCGGCGGCCCAAACACATGCGGCCCCGCCAGTTGCATTGCGCCATATCCCATCCGGTTCACCGTCATCGCGGTGCCGGGAAACGTGAACGTACCGCCCAGCTTCGTCGTCGAAATCATGTCATTCGCTCCTATACACTTGCTGAAGATTGGATGAAGAAAGCTTCAGGTATGGAGTTCGCATTTGAGCAAATCCGCCATCACGCAATTTGAGCCAAGAAAAACGCCCACGCAGGCCCGTTCCAGCGCCAGCGTCAAAGCTATCCTCGAAGCCACCGTTCAGGTTTTGCTCAAGGACGGCAGGTCGAAGCTGACCACCACCCGCATCGCCGCGCGCGCCGGCGTCTCGGTCGGAACCCTCTACCAGTACTTCCCCAACAAGAGCTCTCTTCTGCAGGCGCTGCTGAAAGAACACCTGGACAGCGTCGCCCAGGCTATTGAAACCGCCTGCGCATCGGCTCACGGCGACTCTCTCGCCGGCATGGCCGAGGCCCTCATCTCTGCCTTCGTCCGAGCAAAATTCCGCAACATCGAGGCCAGCACCGCGCTCTACGCCATCAGCGACGATGTCGAAGGCAAGCGCATCGCACACGAAATGCACGTTCGCGTCACCCGAGCCATGACCGCCATGCTCCAGACCGCACGCGACCAGATCGTTCCTCATCCGGACACCGCCGCCGCCACCCTGCTCAGTGCCATGGCCGGCGTCAGCCGAACCATCCTCGAGCAGGAAGTCACGCGCGACACCATGCCCACGCTGCACAACGAACTCACCGTCATGGTTCGCGCCTACCTGGAAGCCTCCGCCCGGCTACCGCTCACACCAGATGCTGCGCGTTCATATTCTTCAAGAGCATCGGCAGGTCCGGATCGTCGCACCGCTGCACCGCGCGTTCCAGCCCGCGAAGCAGCGTCTCGCAGCACACCCGCGTAGCCTCCGACGTGCCGCGCGCGGAGATGAGCAACAGCTCGCCCGCGCCCGCTAGATCGCCGCGCACCATCGCACAGCGGTCCGCCCGGTACGTGCAGGAGGCCAGGTCGGTCAGGCTCAGCGCTTCGCTCGGCGTACACATCACCGTTCGCGGCGGAGCCATCCGGTCGATCAGGCTCCAGATCTCCAGCTTCGACTCCAGCTCATCCGGCACAAAGTCGACCACCACATCCGCGTCGCGCACCGCATCTTCGACTGTCGTTACCAGTGCAACGGAGCGGCCCAGCTCCGCAAACACCTTGCTTGCATCCCGCAGCCGCGCCGGCATTACGTCTTCGAGCACCACCGCGAAGCCCGCCAGCGCGCAGGCCAAGGCAAAGCTCCGCCCTTGCACGCCCGCGCCGATCACCGCAACGTTCAAGCCCACGGCCTACTTCTTTTCAATCGAGTTCAACACCGTCTCGTAGTTCGGCTCGGAGTCCTTGATGTATTGGGCAATCCGGTGGCGCTCTTCCTCGGTCAGCGAAGGAAGCGTGGTCAGGATACGGCGCAGGGTCACCGAGATATCGTCAACATAGTTCATCGTGCGGATTGCTTCGCCGGACAGTGGCATTCTTGCTCCAGACATGAAATTTGGCTCGAAGGCCCAGCCTTAGTCTACTTGCTTTGGAAAAAGAAGGCTTGCGTGCACCGCGGGTTTACGCCTCGCTGCCCAGCACAATGCGCCGGCTGGCCTCATCGGTGGGCTTGCCCGCGTCCATCCCTTCGACCGGTTCTTCGTAGCCGTCGCGGTCGGTCATTTCCATCAGCTGCGCCATCTTCGCCGCGAAGTCCGGATGCAGAGCGCCGGGCGCGTAACGCCACGTCCAATTTCCCATTCCGGCCGCGGGCGTGTTCATGCGCGCCTCGCTGCCCAAGTGCAAAATGTCCTGCAGGGGAAACACGCAGATGCTCGCCACCGAACGAGCCGCCAGACGGATCATCGCCCACACTACCTGCCCCGGATGCTCCACCGTCTGCAGGTAGGCCTCCACATTCGCGCGTTCGAGCGGCGACGTGTCCTCGAGCCACCAGCCCAGCGTCGTGTTGTTATCGTGCGTGCCCGTGTAGATCACCGTGTTCGGCACGCAGCGGTGCGGCAGATAGAGGTGACTGCCGCGGTCCGTGAAGCCGAACTGCAGGATCCGCATTCCCGGCATCGAGTAGTGTTCGCGCAGCTCGTCCACTTCCTTGGTGATCACGCCCAGGTCCTCGGCGATGAACGGCAGGTCGCCGAAGACCTCCTTCAGCCGCTGGAAAAGCTCGTGCCCGGGAGCCTTCACCCATTGCCCGTTCACCGCCGTCTCTTCCTCGGCCGCAATCGACCAGAAGGCCTCGAATCCGCGGAAGTGGTCCAGCCGGATCACGTCATAGAGCGCCAGAGCGCGCCGAATCCGCGCCACCCACCAGTCGAACCCGCGCTCCTTCATCTCGCTCCAGCGATAGAGCGGATTGCCCCAGCGCTGGCCGGTTGCTGAAAAATAATCCGGAGGTACACCGGAGACGCGAATCGGTCTCAGGTTCTGGTCGAGCTCAAACAGATCCGGCACCGTCCACACATCGGCTGAGTCGTAGCTGACAAAGATCGCCACGTCCCCCATGATCCGGATGTCCCGCTCCGCGCAGTAGTGCCGCAACGCGAACCACTGCTCGTTGAAGAAGAACTGTACCGCCTGCTCGATCGCCAGTTCCCGGCCCTTGTCATTCATCAGCCGTGCCAATGCATCGCTCTTGCGCCGCGCGTACTCCTCCGGCCACTCATGCCAGCTCGCATACGCAAACATCCGCCGCAGCACCGTGTACATGGCATAGTCCGGAAGCCACGAAAGGTTCTCCGTGCAAAACCGCTGGAAGCGCAGCCGCTGTTCGCCACTGGCATGATCGAGAAAGTTCGCCGCCGCCTCTTCAATCAACGGCAGCTTGCGCTCCCACACCGCGCCAAAGTCTACCGGGCCATCGATAGAGGGCGCATCGGCGAGGCGATCGTGCGAGAGCCAGCCCTGGTCCGCCAGCATCTCGAGCGAGATCAGAATCGGATTGCCCGCAAAGGCCGACAGCGCCGAATAGGGCGAGCTGCCATAGCCCGTGGGACTCAATGGCAGCACCTGCCAAACGCGCTGCTTGCCCGCGGCCAGGAAGTCGACAAACGTGCGAGCCGCCGGACCGAAGTCGCCCACACCGCCCCGGGAAGGAAGCGAAGTCACGTGCAGCAGAACTCCCGAAACCCGTTCCTTCAACATAATTGCTGCCCTTGCCTTCCGCTTAGCTCCCTACCGGCAGCCCACCCGGCTCCGCGGCCGCCGCCTTGATCCGGATCGCCCCAGCCTTCTGGTATTTCTGCGCCAGCGTCCCAAGATAGATATTGAAGATCTCCTGACGCTTCTCGGTCAACATCGCCTCGCGGGTCTTGTCGAAGTTCTTGGCAATCTCATCCGTCCCCGGCTCCTGCTTGTCCACCACCGAGAGCACCACCCCCGTCGCCCCAAGATTGATCGCGCTCGAGATCGCTCCCTTGGCCAGCGTAAATGCCTGCGCCGCCTGCCCGGTCAGCGCGCCGACATCCGGCACCTGGCCATCCTTGCCGACCAGGTCGCTCGTCTTCACCGGAACGTTCATCTCCGCCGCCGCCTTATGTAGATCGTTCAGCTCCTTGGCCCGCGCATCCAGCTTGTTCAGCTTGGCCGCCAGCATCTGCGGAACCTGCTGATCGCGGTAGTCCGTCAGCAGCGTCGACTTGTACTCATCGAAGCTCGGCGCATGCGGCGCCTTCACATCCACCACCTGGTATACCGCGTAGCCGTCGCCGGTTGAAGCCGAAGCCGGAGCGGCACCCTTGGCCGCTCCGAACGCTCCCGTCAGCAGGGCCGTTGCATCGGATACCCCACCGATCGTCCCATCCTTGCCCACATAGTCCGTCGTAATCGCATGCAGGCCATGCGCCGCGGCCGTCTTGTCGATACCATCCTTCTTCGCCTCCGTCACCAGCGTGTTGGCAAAATTCTGCTCCGCCGCGCCCAGCTTCTGCTGCTCGAGCACCGGCACGATCTCCGCCTTCACCTCGCTCAGCGGCTTCAGGTGCTCCTGATCGTGCTCTTCCACCTGAATGATGTGGTAGCCAAAGTCGGTCTTCACCAGGTCTGAGGTTTGTCCCGCCTGCAGGGCGAACGCCGCCTTCTCGAACGCCGGCACCATCTTGCCCCGGGTAAACATGCCCAGCTCGCCGCCTGTGTCCTTGCTCCCCGGGTCATCCGAGTTCGCCTTCGCAAGCTCCGCAAAGTTGCCCCCCGCGCGGATCTTATCGAGCAAACCCTGCGCCTTGGCCTTTGCCGCCGCATCCGTTTTCGCATCCGAGCCTTGCGGCACGGCGATCAGGATGTGCCGCGCCTTCACCTGCTCCTTCACGTCATACTGCGCCTTATGTGCGTCGTAGTAGGACTGGATTTCGGCGTCCGAAACCTGCGGTTTGCCGCCCGGCATCTGGTCGATGCCAAAGGACACATACTGAATCTTGCGCGTCTCCGGGATCGCCGTCGCATACCGCGCCGCATTTTGCTTGAAGAACGCCTGCAGGTCCGAGTCGGAGGGATTGATCGTCTTCGCCAGATCCGCCGACGAGACTACCGCGTAATCGAACTTCACCTTCGTCCCCGAAACCCGGTACGAGTTCCGCACATCGTTGTCCGAGACCGTCGCCCCTCCGGTCATCATCACCTGCAGCCGGCTCAGCTCAATGCGGCTTTTGAGATACTCCTCAAACTGCGCCCGCGTCATGCCCATGTTCGTCTGCACAAAATTCATATACGCGTCATTGCCGATAAATTTACCGCCGGGAAAAAAAATCTGGCCGAGCTGACCCTCATGCATGACCGAGAGCAGGTCCGCATCGGACACCTGCAGCCCGCGGCGATCGCCTTCAATTTTCAGGATCGCCTCCTGCACCAACTGCTGGCCCGCGCGGCTCTCAAGATAGGGCATATAGAACGCCGGCACTTGGCGGCCCTGCGTCTGCTGCTGCACGGCCCGCGCCACGTCGGTACGCGTCACCGTCTGCGTGTCCCCCACCAGCCGGGTAAAAAAACCGGGCTCGTGCACCGTCGCATAGGTCGTCGGATCGCTGCCCGCCCCCGCATTGTCGAAGATGCCCGGAACGAGCGTGATGACCATCGTAATCACAGCCACACCGATGATCAGGCCGAAGACCACCTTGATGAACTTGTTGTCCTGCTGCAGAATGCGAATCATGCTTGGCTGACGACCTTGACTTCCTACAGATTTGCCCAGGCCGGAAAGGCCCGCTTGACAAGTCTTAACTATAAATCAGCCGCGCAGCCGCTCCTCGGGCAAGTCACCTTCGTGCCTTCTCCTAAACGAAATAGATTGACAGCCCACCTCCCGCAGCGAAGACTTGAAGCTCAGGGGACCAAATTCCGATGCCCACCAAGCTCGCCAGCCTCGCTTCTACGGGAACTCTTTCGCCGCCGACCACGAACAAACACCTGATCCGCTGGGTAGAAAAGATGGCCGATCTCTGCCAGCCGGCCCGCATTCACTGGATCGACGGCTCGAAGGAAGAAAACGCCTGGCTATGCGACGAGCTTGTCCGGGCCGGCACTTTTACCCGGCTCTCGGAAGCCAAGTGGCCGGGCTGCTTTTACGCCCGCAGCTCCCCCAACGATGTCGCCCGCGTCGAGGACCGCACCTTCATCTGTTCGCTCGCGAAAGACAGCGCCGGCCCCACGAACAACTGGGAAGATCCTTTTGTCATGCGCAAGAAGCTGAAGACGCTCTTTCGCGGCTCCATGCGCGGACGCACGATGTACGTCATGCCGTTCTCCATGGGTCCGATCGGCTCGCCCATGTCGCAGATTGGCGTGCAGCTGACCGACTCCGCCTACGCCGTCGTCAATATGCGCATCATGGCCCGGATCGGCACCCCGGTGTACCGGGAGATCGAGAAAGACGCCAAGCGCGTCGTCCCCTGCCTGCACTCGGTCGGCGCGCCGCTTGCCCCCGGAGAGCAGGACGTTCCCTGGCCGCAGAACGATACCAAATACATCGTTCACTTCCCTGAGACCCGCGAGATCTGGTCCTACGGCTCCGGCTACGGGGGCAACGCGCTGCTCGGCAAGAAGTGCTTCGCTCTGCGCATCGCCTCGAACATCGCCCGCGACGAAGGCTGGATGGCCGAGCACATGCTGATCGTCGGCGTGGAATCCCCTGCCGACGCCCGCGGCAAGACCGAAAAGACCTACGTCGCCGCCGCCTTTCCCTCGGCCTGCGGCAAGACCAACTTCGCCATGCTCATCCCGCCGGCGGGCTTCGACGGCTGGAAGGTCTGGACCGTCGGCGACGACATTGCCTGGATCAAACCCGATGCCACAGGCCAGCTCCGCGCCATCAACCCCGAAACCGGCTTCTTCGGCGTAGCCCCCGGCACCAGCGACCTCACCAACCCCAATGCCATGGCCACCCTGCGCGCCAACTCCATCTTCACCAACGTCGCGCTCGTCACTGAGAACGGCGTCCCCAACGGAGACATCTGGTGGGAGGGCATGACCAAAACGCCGCCCGCCGAAGCGATCGACTGGCGCGGCGATCCCTGGTATGGCGTAGCCAGCGCCCAGCACCCGGCCTCGCCCACCCCCGCCGCCCATCCCAACGGCCGCTTCACCGCACCCGCCGCGCAGTGCCCCACCATCGACCCCTCCTGGGAAGACCCCGAAGGCGTCCCCATCAGCGCCTTTCTCTTCGGCGGCCGCCGGCCCAGCACCATGCCGCTCGTCTTCCAGGCCTTCAATTGGTCTTCAGGCGTCTACGTCGGCGCGACCATGGGCTCTGAAACCACGGCCGCCGCCGGAGGAGCTATCGGCAAGGTTCGCCGCGACCCCATGGCCATGCTTCCCTTCTGCGGCTACCATATGGGCGACTACTTCCGGCACTGGCTGCGCATGCAGCGCTCGCTCTCGAGCACGCCCCGCATCTTCCATGTCAACTGGTTCCGCAAAGGTCCCGACGGCAAATTCCTCTGGCCCGGCTACAGCGAAAATATGCGCATTCTTAAGTGGATCGTCGACCGGGTGCGCGGCCGGGTGCGCGGCAAGGAGACTCCCATCGGCTGGACTCCCAAGTACAACGACATCACCTGGGACGGCCTCGACTTCTCTCACGAGCAGTTCACCACGCTGCAGGCCGTCGACCGCGAAGCCTGGAAGCAGGAGGTCATCGGCCACGAAGAGCTCTTCCTCGCCCTCCACGACCATCTGCCGCCCGAGATGATCTACGAGCGCGAGCTGCTTATCTGCCGCCTTTAGCATGCGTCAGCCCTTGACGCATGCATAAACAACTCGTACACTCTTCCTTAGAACATGGCTCCTCGCGCTTGCGTTGAGTCGAGCCGGTTCTAACGAAGTCCACCCACTTCGTTGCTTTACCGGAATAGCCACGCAACAGCCCCCACCGCGCTGCGTGGCTTTCCTCTTTAACCTGCGTCCCACGTAAGCTAGCAGCAGTGCCGCTTACCTCTCCAGACACCGCTCCCGCCGCTGAAGCCGCCCCACCTGCCGTCACGTCGGGCTTCGCGCCGCTGCGCATTCCGCTCTTCCGCGATCGCTGGATCGCGTCCACCATCTCGTCGGTCGGCACCTGGATGCAGGATACCGCCGGCACCTGGCTGATGACCGCGCTCACCGGCTCGCCGCTGCTCATCGCCCTCATGCAGACCGCCGCGTCGGCGCCCGTGCTGCTGCTCGGCCTGCTTGCCGGAGCCACCGCCGATATCTTCGATCGCCGCAAGCTGCTCATTTTCTGGCAGGCCTGGATGCTCGGCTCGGTCGCCATCCTCGCCGTGCTCACGCTGCTCGGCCACGTCTCGCCTTGGGCGCTGCTCGCGTTCACCTTCCTGCTGAACATCGGCTCCGCCATGAACAACCCCGCCTGGCAGGCCATCGTCCCCGAGCTCGTCCCCCGCGACCTCATCCCCGACACCGTCTCGCTCAACGCCGCCTCTAACAATCTCGCGCGCGCCGTCGGCCCCGCGCTGGGCGGCCTTATGGTCGCCGCCTTCCGCACCACCCACGGCGGCGCCGGTTCGGTCTTCGCGCTCAACGCCATCTCGTTCGGCGGAGTCATCTGGGTACTGGTCAACTGGCGCCGCACCCCACTCTTCAAGTCCGCGCTGCCCTCCGAGCGCATTGCCGGCTCGATCCGCGGCGGCCTGCGCTTCATCCGTTATTCGCCCCAGCTGCAGGCCTCGCTCGTCCGCGCCTTCACCTATTGCTTCTTCGTCTCCGCCATCTGGTCTCTGCTCGCGGTCGTCGCCCGCCGCGATCTCAAGCAGGGCGCTCTCGGCTACGGCATTCTTAATGGCTCGCTCGGCGTTGGAGCCGTCGTCGCCGCCACCCAGCTTCCGCGCGTTCGCCGCCTGCTCTCCGCCGACCGCCTCCTCGCCCTGGCCACCGTGCTCCAGGCGCTCACCTTGCTCGTCCTCGCTTTTATCCCCAATCCCTGGATTGTGATCCCGATGCTCGTCGTCTCAGGCTCCGCCTGGACCAGCGCGATGTCTACCATCAATACCTCCGTCCAGCTTTCGGTCCCGTCCTGGGTCACCGCCCGTGCCCTCGGCAGCTACATGATGATCTTCCAGGGCGGCATGGCGCTCGGCTCCGTCCTCTGGGGCTTCCTCGCCGAACGCACCCAGACCCCCAACGCCCTCAGCGCCTCCGCCGCCGGCCTCCTGCTCACGCTTCCTTTGGTCCAGCGCTTCAAGATCCTGCAGGGTCCCATTCCCGACTTCACCCCGTACCAGTTCTCCCGCCCCGCGCCCGAGCTGGTCGGCATCGCCTCCGCCGCGGGCGACCCCACCGACGGCCCCGTCCGCATCTCCATCGAGTACAAAATCCCTCTCGATCAGTACGCTCTCTTCACCCGTCTCATCCACGAGCTCCGGGGCGTCCGCCTCCGCGACGGCGCGCTTCGCTGGGGCATCTACCGCGACACCCACGACCCCACCCACCTGAACGAAACCTTCCTCATGGAGTCCTGGCTGGACTTTCTTCGCTCCCGCGAGCGGGTCACCGCCGCCGACACCGTCATCCGCGATCGCGTCTATGCTCTCCACCAAGCCGACACGCCACCCCGCGTCACCCACCAGATCTACGCCAAAGAGATCTCCTGACAACCCAAACCGACGCCTTGTGTTCGGTCCAGCGAAGATGTTCGGGGCGAAGCTTGACGACACAAACGGTTCTGCGCGCAAGACAAGGGGATGCGCGGAACATCCCTATACTCGGAACAGGGCGTCATAGGCCTAAGACAGCATGATCGATTGAGGTTAATGGACTGATGCAGAGGGAAGCTCGACGAGTCGTCATAGTGGGAGCAGGACCCGGAGGCCTCGCGGCTGCTCTTCTTCTAGCTAAGTCTGGAGTGAAGGTTACCGTAGTAGAGAAGCGCGGACAGGTGGGTGGACGCACTTCCACGATGGAACAGGACGGCTTCAAGTTCGATGTCGGGCCGACCTTCTTCCTGTATCCGCGCGTCTTGCGGGAGATCTTCAGCGCGGCAGGATACGACCTCGACCGCGAGATCCCGATGACGCGGCTCGATCCGCAGTACCGGCTGGTCTTCGGGGCCGGTGGAGAGCTTTTGGCGACGCCGAACATCGAACGAATGGTGGAGTCGATCGCGGCTATTTCTCCGGAAGATGCGCTGCGCTTTCGCAAATTCATTTTGCGCAACCGAAACAAGCTCGAGAAGTTTTTGCCTTTTTTGCAGAGTCCATTTAAGAGCTGGCGGGACCTGGCCAAGCCGGAGATGATGAAGCTGCTGCCGCTGCTTGCGCCCTGGCGCTCGCTTGATGAAGACCTGCGGATCCACTTCAAGGATGAGCGTATCCGGCTGGGCTTCAGCTTTCAGTCCAAGTATCTGGGCATGTCGCCGTTCCGGTGTCCGAGCCTGTTCTCGATTCTCTCTTTCCTTGAGTACGAGCATGGAGTCTTTCATCCGACCGGTGGATGCGGCGCGGTGACGAAGACGATGGCTCGGCTGGCGCGGGAGCTGGGTGTTGAAATTTTGCTCAACGAGCCGGTCGAAAAGGTGCTGGTCGAGCGCGGGAAGACCGTAGGACTGCAGACGGGTTCACGCCGGATTCAGGCGGATGCGGTGGTTGTGAATGCGGATTTTGCCGGCGCCATGCGCAAGATGGTCCCGAATCACCTGCGCAACAAATGGACGAATGAGAAGCTGGCGAAGAAGAAGTACTCTTGCTCGACGTTCATGATGTATCTCGGCATCGATGGCTGCTATGACGATGTGTCTCACCACACGATTTACCTGGCAGAGAACTATAAAGACAATCTCCGGGATATCGAGGAGCGGCATCGCCTCTCCGAGAACCCTTCGTTCTATGTGCAGAATGCTTCCGTGACGGATCAAACGCTGGCGCCGAAAGGGCAAAGCACGCTGTATGTGCTGCTGCCGGTGACGCACGATACGGGCTCGGTAGACTGGGCGAAGGAGACACCGCGCTATCGTGCGCTTGCGATCGAGCAGATGGAGAAGATCGGGATCAAGGACGTAGAGCGCCGTATCCGGACCGAGAAGATCGTCACACCGGCGGGCTGGACGGAGGAGTTTGACCTGTATAAGGGCGCGACGTTCTCAATGGCGCACTCGCTCGATCAGATGCTGCACCTGCGTCCGCACAACCGGTTTGAGGATATCGAAGGCATGTACCTGGTGGGCGGCGGAACGCACCCTGGCAGCGGCTTGCCGGTCATCTTCGAGTCGGCCCGGATCACGTCGCGTCTGCTGCTTGAAGACTTGAAGGTCGAGCCGCTGTGGGAGAACGGGAAAGCCGACCAGCCGATCACCCGCGAGCTTGTTGGGGCGGCTTAGATGGCGGCGGCGGCGGTTTTGGAGCAGCAGGCCGTGAGTCCTGAAGCCGTACGCGAAAAAACTGTGTGTGCTGTCCAGAAGCGGTGGGCGGAGAGGCCTCTCGCGGAACGCCTACGCCGGCTGCACGCGGCTGAGGGCGCGCTGGCCGCCGCGCATGCCGCGCTCGTCGACGCGCTTCCCGCAGCGCTGGCGCGGACCAGAGCGGATTCCTACGCCTCTGAGCTGCTGCCGCTGTTGGCGGCCTGCCGGTTCCTGGTGCGTTCGGCGCAGACTGTGCTGAAGCCCCGAAGGTTGGGCCGCAAGGGGCTTCCCTTCTGGCTTGCCGGCCTGGAGACCGTTGTCCATCGGGTTCCGTTCGGGACGGTTCTGGTGATCGGGCCGGCAAACTATCCTCTGTTTCTTCCTGGAGTGCAGGCGCTGCAGGCTCTGGCGGCGGGCAATGCGGTGGTGTGGAAGCCCGGGACCGGAGGGCGCGCGGTGGCGGAGGTGTTCGCGGCGGCGCTGTCGCGCGCCGGGGTGCCGACCGAGCTGCTGCGGGTAACGGACGAGTCCGCGGAGGCAGCCACGGAAGAGATTCGGGCCGGAATGGATAAAATTGTGTTTACCGGCTCGGGCGCGGCGGGACGCGCGGTGTTGAAGCTTGCGGCGGAAAAGGCTATTCCCGTCGTGGCGGAGTTGTCCGGATGCGATGCGGTGATCGTGCTGCCCTCGGCGGATCCGAACCTTGTGCTCGACGCGCTTTGCTTCGGCATGCGGTTGAACGGGTCAGCCACATGCATGGCGCCGCGCCGGTTGCTGCTGGTCGGGCAAGGACATACGCAGTTGCTGGAGCGCTTGCAGCAGCGCTTCGCGGCGATGGACGGGGTGATGTTGCCGCCGCGAACAAGGCAGCACGTGTACGAGCTGGCGATCGACGCAGAGGCTCAAGGAGCGACGATCCGCGGCAGCATCGAAGCGGAAAAGATGAAGCCTGTGCTGGTGCTGGACGGCCGCCCGGAGATGAAGATTGCGCAGGCGGATGTGTTTGCCCCGGTGCTGACGGTGATCCAGGTCGCCGATGAGAAGGAGGCTGCGGCAGCGGATGCAGTGTGTCCGTTCGGCTTGACGGCGGCTGTCTTTGGGGACGCGCGCGAGGCGCAGGCTGCCGGTGCCCGGCTTGGGGTTGGGACAGTGTTGATCAACGATTTGATTGTGCCTACGGCCGATCCGCGGGTGTCGTTCGGTGGACGGCGGGGCAGTGGCTTCGGCGCGACGCGCGGGGCGGAAGGGCTGCTCGAGATGACGGCGGTGCGAACAGTTTGCGTGCGGCGCTCACGCAGCAAGCGGCAGTATGAACCGACCGGCGAGGCGCAAGCGGGGCTGTTCGCCGCGGTCGCAAGGATGAGTTATAGCGCGACGGTGCGCGAACGCATGGCCGGCCTGCGAGCCATGCTGGCCGCGGCGCAACGGATCAAGCAGGACGAAGCGGCAAGGGAGAGACGATGAAGGTTGGCGTGATTGGGAGTGGGCTGGCGGGCTTGACGGCGGCATGTACGCTGGCGGCGCGCGGGCATCAGGTTGAGGTGTTTGAAAAGAATCCGTGGCTCGGCGGCAAAGCGGCGCAGTTGAAGGAACAGGGCTTTCGCTTCGACATGGGGCCGACGATTCTGATTCAGCCTTCGGTGCTGCGTAAGGTGTTTGAAGAGGCGGGTCGCAGGACAGAAGACTACATCCCGATGGTGCGGCTCGATCCGCAGTGGCGCTGTTTTTTCGAGGATGGGAGCCGGCTGGATCTGAAAGACGATTCGGCGGAGATGGCGGCGTCGCTCGATGCGATCTGGCCGAAGATGGGCGCCGGCTACCTGAAGTTCCTGGAGCAGTCCGAGCAGCTGCATTCGATCTCAGACCGGTTCTTCTTCTGGCGGTCGATCGGCTCGATGCGCGACACGATGGACGTGAAGGGCGCGTTCGACATCAAGGTGCTCAAGGACGTGATGCGGATGCGGCTGGGCAAAACCGTATCGGGCGTCATTCGCGAGCATATTCCGGACATCAACGTGGCGCAGATGCTGGACCACTTCGTGCAGTATGTGGGATCTTCGCCCGATGCTTCGCCGGCAATTCTTTGCGCGATCGGGCACATGCAGATGGAAGAGGGCATCTGGTATCCGATGGGCGGGACGCGCGCGGTGCCGGAGGGCCTGGTCAAGTTGGGCAAGGAGCTGGGTGTGGTGTTCCATCCGGAGACGGATGTGGCGCGGATCGACACCGAGGGTACGGCGCGGGGGCAGAAGGCGGGGAAGGTCTCGGGGCTGACGACGACGGACGGACGCAGTTACACATTCGACGCGGTGGTGTCGAACTCGGATGCGGTCAGGACGCATCGGGAGCTGGTGGGCGGGGCGGCGGGGCGGCATTTTGAGCACAAGCGGGGGTACGAGGCCGCGTGCTCGGGCGTCGTGCTCTACCTAGGGCTGAACAAGCGCTACGACCATTTGGCGCATCATGACTTCGTGTTCTCGCGCGACCCGCATGAGGAGTTTCATGCGATCTACGACAAAGGCGAGCCGGCGCCCGATCCGACGTGCTATCTGGCGGCGACCGCGGCGACCGATCCAACGAGCGCTCCTGCAGACGGCGAGGCGCTGTACGTGCTGGTGCATACGCCCTATCTGCGGCCGCATCATGACTGGAAGAAGATGTTTCCGGCATACCGTCAGGTGATCCTGGACAAGCTGAAGCGGACGGCGGGGCTGACGGATATCGAGGACCGGATCGTGTTCGAGTCGCACCTGACGCCGCAGGATATCCACGACCGCTACCGAGTGCTCGATGGCGCGATCTACGGCATCACCAGCCACGGCGTGTTCCAGGGGGCGTTCAAGCCGGCAAACCGGTCGAAGGAGCTGCCGGGGCTGTATCTGGCGGGTGGCGCGGCGCATCCGGGACCGGGCATGCCGATGGTGATGATGTCGGGCTGGATTGCGGCGGACTCGCTCGATCAGGATGCGGCTTCAAGCGGTGCAGGCCGGCGGAGAATGCAGGAAAACTCCGAGCGCATGGCGGTGGCGTAGAGTAGGTTTGCCGAGTGTGATCGAGACGCCTCCCATTTCGAGGTTTGTGCTGTGGTTCTTTCGCCGGATCGTGCATGGCTACTTTCGCCGGCACTTTACGGCGGTGCGGGTGACGCGAAGCGCAAACCTGAGCGGATTGCGCGGCGAAGGATCGGACCGGCTGCTGGTCTATGCCAATCACGGATCCTGGTGGGACCCGATGATGTGCGTGCTGCTGGCGCAAAGGCTGATGCCGGGACGGAATCACTTTGCGCCGATGGACGCCGCGTCGCTCGAGCGCTACGGGATCCTCAAGCGGATCGGCATCTTTGGCGTGGAGATGAAGACGGCGCGCGGTGCGGCGCAGTTTCTGCGCAAGGGGCTGGCGATCCTGCTGCAAAAGGGCGTGCTGTGGGTAACGCCCCAAGGGCGCTTTGCGGATGCCCGCGAACGTCCGCTGGTGTTCAAGCCGGGTTTGGCGGCGCTAGCGGCACGGGTGCCGGGCGGGTGCACAGTGCAGCCGCTGGCGATCGAGTATGTGTTCTGGGATGAGCGCCTGCCCGAGGCTTTGCTGCACTTTGGCGAGCCGGTGCGAGTGCAGGGGCAGACAGCCGCGGAGGTGGATACGCTTTTGCAGGCGGCATTGCTTGAGACCATGGAGACATTGCGGGGGTTTGCCATAGCGAGAGACAGTGCCGCGTTCAAGGTGCTGCAAGTCGGGCGTGCGGGAACGGGCGGATACTACCAGATCGGGCAAAGGGTAATGGCTGGACTTCGGGGTCGCAGGTTCCAAGCGCAACATACGGCTACGCCCGGCGCCATGCACCACGAAGAGCACGGGTGATGGTGGCTCTTGCCCTGTTCTGTCTCATCTGCGCGGGTGTGCCGGCGGTTTTATTCTTCATCAATCTGCGGGCGTACATGCCGCCTCCGCCGGTCGAGAACGCTGCTCTGCCCGCGGTATCGGTGCTGATTCCGGCGCGGGATGAGGCGCACGGGATCGAGGCGGCGGTGCGTGCGGTGCTCGCGAGCCGCGGGGTGCAGTTTGAAGTTGTGGTGATGGACGACGGCTCGACCGACGGAACGGATGCGGTCGTGCTGGCGTTGGCGGCGGAGGATGCGCGCGTACGGCTGGAGCGGGCTCCCTCGCTGCCGCGGGCGTGGAACGGCAAGCAGCATGCCTGCTGGGCGCTGGCGCAGTCCGCGCGGTATCCAGTGCTGTGCTTTGTGGATGCGGATGTGCGGCTGGCGCCGGAGTGCGTGGCGCGAATGGCGGGGTTTCTCGGGACGCGGAACAACAGCCTGGTGAGCGGGTTTCCGCGGCAGGTGACAGAGACTTTCTTAGAGTGGATGCTGCTGCCGCTGATCCATTTTGTGCTTCTGGGCTTTTTGCCGATCGGCTGGATGCGGGCGGGCACGGAGCCGGGATTTGCGGCGGGGTGTGGGCAGTTCCTGATGGTCAACCGTGAGGCTTATTTCGCGTGTGGCGGGCACAGCGGGATCAAGCTGACGATGCACGATGGACTGCGGCTGCCAAGGCTGTTTCGGGAACATGGGTACCGGACCGATTTGGCGGATCTGACAGAGCTGGCGAGCTGCCGGATGTATACGTCGGCGGCACAGGTATGGAGCGGGCTGGCGAAGAATGCGACGGAAGGGATTGCGGCTCCGGGTCGGATTGTGCCGGTGTCGGTGGTGCTGGTGTTGGGGCAGGTGTTGCCGTTTATGGGTTTGCTCTTCCTCATTCTCTGGTCGCCACTTATCGCAGTTTGGGGGGGGTCGCTAGGCATGGACTTCCATATCACTAGGCCATATTTGTTCCTCTTCTTATGTGGATCAATTGTCATTGCAGGAGTCACCGGCTGGTCGGTTAGGTTCGTCGCCGCAAAGCGCTTTAGGCAGGATTCGCGGAGTGCTCTGCTGCATCCGTTGGGGATTTGTCTGCTGCTGGTTGTGCAGTGGTACGCGTTGGTGAGAAAGCTTTCAGGGCGGACCGTGAGTTGGCGGAATCGAGCTTACGCGGAACAGTGAAGCTGCAACCGCAGATTCTCTTCAGGGAATGACAACAAAGTGGATCAGGTGTGTGGCTTGAGCTGGTCCTGCAGGAGCGCGTCCAGGATGCGGTGGCCGACGCGCCAGGCGTTTTCGAGGGCGGGTAGGTAGGCGGAGTAGGTGGCTACCTTGGTTTCGGCGAGGCTCTCGGCGGCGGAGATGCCGGGGCGCTGCTGGTCGAAGTTCGAGGCGGCGCGGACGATGAGGATGCGGCGGAAGTCGACTCGTCCGGCGGCGGCGAGGAACGTCAGCGATTCCAGGATGCCGTGGTCTTCCATGGCGGTAAGGGCGTAGGTACCTCGGCCCTCGGTCTGGTAGTCGACCCAGGCGTGGGCGCGTTGGCTCAGGAGCTTGCCGTGCCAGAAGGTGGAGGAGGCTAGCTCGTCGCCGCGGAGGACGAACGGTGGCTGATGGGCGGTTTCGGCGGGAATGAACTGTTGACGGCGTCGAGCCATCTGCAGAGTGTCGAGAAGCTCGACCGTGCGGGTGAGTTCGTAGGCGCGGGTTACGAGGCTGCGATTGAGTTGGAAGACGATGCCTTCGTCGCCGTTGAAGCGGTGGGCGAGGGGCTGCTCGTAGGGCGTGGACTTGCCGATGGGGACGAAGCCGTCGGGCCAGTCAGGTGGGATCTCGCGGGCGTCGAGCTCGTGGGCGAGGGCGCCGTCGACGATGAACTCCGGCAGAACGACGGAGGCGAGCGAGCCACGGGCCGGGTCGATGCCGCAGACGCCGGAGATGAGGATGTGGGCGCGGGTGAGGTCGAAACGCGGGTCGAGGCCGAGCGCCATGACGGAAGCCGCGGCGCGAGAGGCTCCGACGCCGGTGACGATGCCGAGGACGCCGGTTTGGCTGAGGTGGAGCGGGCGGTAGCCAGCGGGAAACGCCAGCTGCTCGGTGAGGTGTTCGCGCTCGCGCCAGTGATGGAACTCGCCGGGGATCGGACCGGCGTCGGGCTCGAAGGCGGTGAGGAGGACGGCGCGGATGGGGCGAGCGAGCATCGTCAGACGCCCTTCTTCAGGGGCTCCCAGATGAACTTGTGGATCTGGAGCGAGAGCCGGGCGTCGACGCCGTCCTGCATCATCCATTCAACGAGGATGCGCGGATCGAGGGTGGCATTTTCGGTGATGCGCAGAGGGCTGGGCGCCTTAGAAAAGGCGGGGCTGAAGAGGATACCGCCGACACGCGGGCGGAGGGTGTGTTCGGCGAGGAAGTGGAGGGCGAAGTCGTAGTCTTCGCGGTGGCTGAGGACGAACTTGATTTCGTCGTTTGGGGTGAGCGCGTCGAGGTTCGAGAGACGGAAGCTGTTGGCGGCGGCTCCGGCTCCGGGACACTTGACGTCGACGATCTTGTGGACGGCTTTCGGGACCTGGTCGAGGGGGCGCTCACCGCTGGTCTCCATCATCAGGGTGTAGCCGCGGGCGAGGAGCACGTCCATGAGGGGGAGGAGCTCTTTGGCCTGGAGCATGGGTTCGCCGCCGGTGAACTCGACGAGTTTGCAGGGGGCGAGCGCTTCAATCTGGGCGAGGACTTCGGCCTGAGTGAACGGCTGGCCGCTGGTGAAGGTGTACTCGGAGTCGCACCAGGCGCAGCGGAGATTGCAGCCGGCGAAGCGGACGAAGATGCAGGGCAGGCCGGTGAAGGAGGACTCGCCCTGGACGGATTTGTAGAGTTCGATGAGGTACATGTTCTAAATCACCAGGCTCACGCCGGCCTGGGGGGCGGCGGCGATGAGCTCGTGGTCGAAGGTGGCGAGCGGCAGTTTGAGGCGCATCGCGAGTTCGAGGTAGACGGCGTCGTACGCGGTGAGCTGGTACTGGGATATGACATTGAGAATGTTCCTCGGCGTTAGGGCGATGTGCCGATCCGTTGTGAGATTGAGGTCGTCGATGAGTTCGAGCGACATCACCAGCTCTTCTTCTGAGATCGTATGGGCGCGACCCTTAAGTCCGAGTTGATTGGCGACCTCGGTGTGCCACAAAGGAGGTACAACGGCGCCGAGAGTTCTTGCCTGTCCCAAGATGGACGCGGATTGGGGCGTTCCCTGTTCAGGAAGCAGCCAGCAAAGCGCAACAGAAGCGTCGACAACGAAGGACACTAGTACTTACGACCTTCGGCCCGGATTGCCTGCCAGTCGACTGCATAGGGATCCTGTGTCTCGTAATTCGGATTTCGACTCTTCATCCACTCGATGTAGTCTTCGATAGTACGACCGGACTTCAGGGGCTCCTGCGTAAGACGGGCTTGCCGAGTCTGCCAATCGAATGCATGCTGCGCAAGAACCTGATGTGTGAGCTCGGCGGGGGAGATGCCGAGGGACTGGCTCTCCTTCTCTAGGGCCTGTTCGACCTGAGGGCTGAGTTCGAGCTGCATCTTCTACCTCCTGGGCTGAAGTATAGTTCGGCGGCTACTCGTAGTAGCGGGCGAAGCTGGTGTCGGTTTCATACAGGGTGCAGTCTTTGACCTTGACCCGGCCATGGGTCATCTCGTCAAGCTGGTTGGCGGTCTGGTCGAAGAAGTAGCGGGCGAGGTTTTCAGCCGAGGGATTGACGGTGTCGAAGGGCTTGAGATCGTTGATCATCTGGTGATCGAGGTAGTCAACGACCGGGCGCATGACCTGCTTGAGAAGCTTGAAGTCGAGCAGCAGTCCGGCCTCGTCGAGCTCCGCACCGGCGAGGGTGACGAACACTTTGTAGTTGTGGCCGTGAGGGTTCTCGCACTTGCCTCGGTAATTGCGAAGATAGTGCCCGGAGGAGAACCCGGCTTCGACGGTGACTTCATACATCGGCTGCAGATCCTTCCGGAGCGCTGGGGGTACCCCCCCCGGGGGGGTACCTGCTAAGTTCTTTCGGCTCAGTCGTTTGACTTTTCCGGCCAAGCTAAAGTCTTCATCTGAAAAAGTTTACGGGCAAAGTCCTCAAAGTAAAGGAGATCCGGTCGCTGTTGCACTGGATTCCATGCAAGGCAAAGAAAAAGGCTGCGGCGTGACCGCCACAACCAAACTTCGACATAGGTTAAGTATACGTGAGCCGATAGGGGAACTATGACAGGGGATTGGACCAGGACTGGAGCGGGTTTGCGGGCAATTGGGGGTTGACAGAGCAAGATGGGGCGATGGCGATCCAGGGCCGGTGAAACCATGCTCGCGCGCTACGGAGAGCGCCGGCGTGCGCGGCGGCTATCGTCTGCGCGGCGCTCGGCCTGGGCGAAGAGCAGCGAGAGGGTTCCGGCGAGGGTTGCCATGAGCGAGAGGACGAAGAAGGCGATGGACATGGTCTGCCAGAGGGCGACGTCGCCGGGCGAGCCGGGCTGCTGGGCGATGTTGGTGAACGAGAGAACCAACGCGACCAGGCAGAAAAAGAAGAGAGTTGCGGCGAGAATGTAGAGATTGCGGCCCATGAGGTGTGACTTCTCTCCCCGTAAGCATAACGCGGATGAAACGGAGACGACAAAGGTGCTGCTGCATGGATAGAATCGCCGTTTCAGGGGAAAGGTTTGCTATGACTGGTCAGGATGTGCGGGATCGTCTGCGGGTCGGGTTTCAGGTTTTCCGTGTTGGCTGTTTGGTGGTGGCCTGGTCCGGCCTGGCAGCAGGCCTGGCTCAGGGCCAGGCTCCGCATGCACTGAGCGCGGCGGAGCAGGCGCGGGTGGATGGGCTGGTGAACAAGATGACGCTCGCGCAAAAGCTGGCATACATCGGCGGCACGGGGTTCGGCATCCGGGCGGTGCCGGAGCTGGGGATTCCGGCGATCGAGATGTCGGATGGGCCGTATGGGACGCGATCGAACTCGGGGTTTCCATCGACGACCTATGCGGCGGGGATAGGTCTGGCGGCGAGCTGGGATCGGGCGCTCGCGGCACGGGTGGGCACGGGGATTGGGCGCGACGCGCGGGCGCGGGGCGTGCATTACATGCTGGGCCCGGGGGTGAACATCTACCGTTCCCCGCGCAATGGGCGCAACTTTGAGTATTTCGGCGAGGATCCGTTTCTGGCTGGGCAGATTGCGGCCGGATACATCACGGGTCTGCAGAGGCAGGGCGTGAGCGCGACGGTAAAGCACTTTCTGGGCAACAACTCGGAGTTTCTGCGGCACGACTCGGATACGGAGATGGACGAGCGGACGGCGCGGGAGATTTATCTGCCGGCGTTCGAAGCGGCAGTGAAACAGGGCCACGTGGGCGCGGTGATGGACTCCTACAACCTGATCGACGGCAGGCATGCGACGGAGAATCCGCATTTCAATATCGATATTTTGCGCAAGGATTGGGGCTTTGAGGGTGTGTTGATGTCGGACTGGGACGCGACCTATCACGCGGTGGGCGCGGCCAATAGCGGGCTGGATATGGAAGAGCCGACGGGCAAATTCATGAATGCGAAGAACCTGATGCCAGCGATCGGGTCTGAAAAGACGGGCGCGGGTACGGTGAAAGAGGCGACGATCGATGAGAAGGTGCGTCATCTGCTTGGGCTGGCGATGAGTTATGGGTGGCTGGACCGGGATCAGCGGGACTCCTCGATCTCGTTCTTGGATGAGCGGAATGCGGCTACGGCGCTCGATTCGGCGCGTGAGGATGCGGTGCTGCTGAAGAACGCGGGCGGCCTGCTGCCCTTCGATAAGACGAAGGTGAAGACGCTCTTGGTGGTCGGTCCGGATGCGTATCCGGGGGTGCCGGTGGGCGGAGGCAGTGCGGGCGTCGTGCCGTTCCGGCTGGTGAGCGCATACCAGGCCCTCCAGACGGAGATGGGGCCTGCGGCGAAGGTGATGTATGACCCGGGCGTGCCATCGATGACCGAGCTGGCCAAAGACACGAAGATGCTGACGGCGGCGACGGGGGGCAAGGAGGGCGTGACCCTGGAGGTGTTCGCCAATGCGAGCCTGCAAGGAAGACCGGCAGCTTCGGTAGTGGTGCCGCAGGTGGCGCTTTCGGGGTTGAACTTCAAAACGTTCCTGGGCGATGTGGATGCGGTGTCGCCGATGCTCGATGCGGCGCCGGACAGGCGGGTGTCGCATCGGCTGACGGGGTACTATGACGCTCTGTCGACGGGACGCTATCTGCTGGTGCTCGAGGCTGCGGGCGAGGGCTCCGGAAACCGGGTGTTTGTTGACGGAAAACAGGTGATCGACGACTGGACCCTGGTTCGGGCATTTCAGCCGTGGGTGGGCGTGGACCTGACGGCGGGCATGCATAAGGTCGTGGTGGAGGAGTGGCAGGAGAGTGCCATGGGCGGGCATCTGCGGTTTGCGATCGCCGACGAGAGGAAGGTGGTGTCTCCGCTGGCCGCGAGCCTTGCGAAGCAGGCGGACGCAGTGGTGGTCGAGGCCGGGTTCCAGCAGGACAGCGAGGGCGAGGGGGGAGACCGGACCTTTGCGCTGCCGTTTGGGCAGGATGAGCTGATCCGGGAGATGACGGCGGCAAACCCGAAGACGGTGGTGGTGGTGACCTCGGGAGGGAATGTGGACTCGACGGGCTGGTTCGACCGGGTGCCGGCGCTGCTCGAGACGTGGTACGCGGGGCAGGCCGGGGGAACGGCACAGGCGGAGATCCTGTTTGGCGACGTCAATCCTTCGGGGCATCTGCCGGTGACGTTTGAGCGGCAGGCGGAGGACAATCCGACGTTTGCGCACTATTATCCGGAGGGCGATTCCAAGCGGATCGAGTACAAGGAAGGAGTTTTTGTTGGGTATCGCGGGTATGAGAAGAACGGGGTGCGGCCACTGTTTCCGTTTGGGTATGGGCTGTCGTACACGACGTTCAAGTTTGCCAATCTGAAGGTGGCGGCTACGGGCGCGGGCGATGGAGTGACGGCGACGGCGACGTTCGATGTGACCAATACCGGCAAGCGCAAGGGTGCGGAGGTAGCGCAGCTGTATGTGGGCGAGGATGCGCCCAAGGTGCCGCGGCCTGTGCATGAGCTGAAGGGGTTCGAGCGTGTGGAGCTGGCGCCGGGAGAGACGAAGCATGTGTCGATTCCGCTGGATATGCGGTCGTTTGCCTATTGGGATGTGAGCGCGGGCAAGTGGGTGGTGGGGTCGGAGAAGTTTACGGTGAGTGTGGGGGATTCGGTGGCTGATTTGCCATTGACGGCGGGGGTGACGGTGGGGGCGGTAACTAGATAGGTTGTAATTGATCTGCTTCTTCTGGAAAAGTCAATCATTGAGCGTCACTAGTTAATGAGTTTGGCTAGTGGCGCGACTACTGCCCCGGTCTCAACTGTGACGATACCTTCTCTCCTACTAACTAACTCGGCTACCTTTGCTTCACTCAGCAGCAACTCAGGCTGAGATAAACCTGCAAGTGCTTGGATAACATCGATCACTTCGAACTCACGACGATCTTCTAACAGCCGAGCGACGTGACGATCAATCTGCCTAGGAAGTGACACTTCTTTCGGTATCTTGGCATCTGCTTGTATAAACTGTTGGATAATCTGCCACCCCGAATAGAAGATCTCCATGAACCCTGCATCGTACGGAAGTGGACAGATAATCAGGTTATTGCTGTCATCGGTCCTGATCCTATCCGTTGTTCCTTCCCGTGTCGGAACGATACCAATGCGGAGTCCCTGAGCCCCCTCAAGGTGCGCCGCGTTGATCTTTATGGTAGTACCGACCCATCGATCCGTGTCAGTCATACCCACAAAGAGGTCAGCTTTCCAGATCCCCGAAATGCTCCAGGGAAGAACGCCTTCGCGATTTTTTCGTCTGAAAGCAGAAGCGATGCTGTCTATATGTCGCTTCAGCTTCGCAGGCTGCCCCTTGGTCCCGGCTCGTAAACGTGATTCCTCTGTAAGTCGGTCCTTTGCGGTATTTATGAGGTCGAGAGCTCCAGTTTTTTCTAGGCCAAAGAGAATGGAGGCTACGTCTCGACCGGGAACATTACACTGTGCCAGTGCATCGTTCACACGCTCAGTCACGCGAGGCTCCCCGCGAGTAAGCGCATCGTGCACGGCATATTCAAAGCAGATCCCGCAGTCTCTGTCACCTGGCCGATAAAGTCGCGGTAACATCTTCACCTTAACCTTCGAATACCCGCCTACTTCGGCCACGACATCTTGTTTCAGCGCGTAGAGTAGTCCCTCTAGTATCGGGCGAACTACGGCGACGATTGCGGAATACTCGTCGCCAACCCGAGTTTGCTGCATCTGCGTGCGGATATCCACGGTGATCCTTTCAGATAAGTTTAGGGCCTGCGTAGTTTATAAGTCAGGGAAAAGCTGACTTAGGGGGCGAAGAAGGCTTCGACGTCTTCGATGGATTGGGTGAGGCGGTAGGGTGGGAGGGAGTCGAGGAAGATGCGGCCGTAGCGCTGGCGCTGGATGCGGGGGTCGAGCAGGACGAGGACGCCTCGGTCCGAAAGGGAGCGGATGAGACGGCCGAAGCCCTGTTTGAGCGCGATGACGGCGGCGGGGACCTGGAGGTCGAAGAAGGGTTTGCCGCCGGCGGCTTCGATGGCCTGCATGCGGGCCTTGACGACGGGGTCGGTGGGGACGGCGAAGGGGAGGCGGTCGATGATGACGCAGGAGAGCTGCTCGCCCTGGACGTCGACGCCCTGCCAGAAGGAGGAGGTGCCGAAGAGGACGGCGTTGGGAGTGTCGCGGAACTGCTGGAGGAGGACGTGGCGCGGAGCAGTCCCGTGGAGGAGGAGGGGGTAAGGGAGTTCCTGCAGCATGCGGTCGTGGAGGGCGCGCATGGCGGCGTAGCTGGTGAAGAGGCAGAAGGCGCGGCCCTGGGTGAGGGTGAGGACCTGGCGGATCTGGTCGGCGGCGTGGGTGAGGAAGCCGGGCTCGCGGGGGTCGGGCATGCGCTGGGGGAGGTAGAGGAGGGCTTGTTTAGCGTAGTTGAAGTGCGAGGGGACGACGAGCTCGCGGGTGCTGGTGAGGCCGAGGCGGCGGGTGATGTGGGCGAAGTCGGAGGTGCGGTCGAATGCTTCCGCATTCGATACCCCACCCTTCGCCGATGAGGCCGGCAAAGGATGGGGCACCCTATGTGCCGACTCAGACTTTACGGTGAGGGTGGCGGAGGTGAGGATGACGGTGGGGTAGGCGTCGAAGAGGGTGCTGGTGAGGAGGGCGGAGACGTCGATGGGGGTGGCCTGGAGCTGGGTATGGAAGGAGTGCTGCGAGGGGCCGCGGGCGAGATTGCGGAGGCTTTGGACGGCGCGGCGCTCGATCCAGAAGACGGTGTTGGGGTCGTCGGATTCGAGGAGGAACTTGAGGTGGGAGCGGATGTCCTGGGTGCGCTTGAGCAGGCCCTTGGTTTCATCGACACCCTTGATGTGGTCGAGCTCGCCTTCGAGGCGCTGGAGAGCGTTGGCGGTGCCAAGATAGAGGTCGCCGTCGGACTCGAGGAAGGTCTCGCGGGCGGTGTGGTCGAAGGGCATGCGGCCGAGCTGGATACTGGTTTGCGGGCCTTCGGTGGGGAGCGCGGCGAAGAACATGCGGGCGCGGTCTTTGAGGACGGCACAGGCGGATTCAATGGCGCTGGACGAGGCTTGTTTGGCGCGGAGCAGGATTTCGACGTCGCGGGTGAGCTCGTCGAAGCGGGTGTGCGAGAGCCCGATGCCGAAGTAGTTGGAGGCGATGTCCTCGAGCTCGTGGGCTTCGTCGAAGACGACGGCGGCGGCTTCGGGGAGGATGCCGGCATCGGGAGCAAGGCCGGCCTGCTGCTTGATGCTGAGGTCGGCAAAGAAGAGATGGTGGTTGACGATGATGAGGTCGGAGTCGAGCGCGCGTCGGCGCATGTGGGTGATGAAGCAGTTTTCCCAGTCGGGGCAGGTGGTACCGAGACAAGCTTCGGTGCGGGCGTCTAACTTGGCCCAGAGAGGTGAGCTCTCTGGGAGATTGTGCAGCTCGGCGCGGTCTCCATTGGGGGTGGTGCGCTCCCAGGTGGAGATGTGGTGGAACTGTTCTATTTCTTCAAGGCCGGAGAGCAGTGGCGAGTCGCGGAGGGCGTAGAGCTTGTGGCGGCAGAGATAGTTGGCGCGGCCTTTCATGTAGCAGACGCGGAGCGGGCCGAAGGCGTCTCCGCCGTCTTTTGGATTCAGCAGGGACTCGAGGAAGGGGATGTCCTTGAAGTAGAGCTGCTCCTGGAGGTTTTTGGTGCCGGTGGAGACGATGACGCGCAGGCCTTGCCGGCGGGCGAAGCGGAGGGCGGGAAGCAGATAGGCGAGGGTTTTGCCGGTGCCGGTGCCGGCTTCGACGATGAGGTGGCGCTTGTCGTTGAGGGCGGATTCGACGGCCTGGGCCATCTCGTACTGGCCGGGGCGGTGCTCGAAGGCGAGGGAGGAGCGGGAGAGGAGGCCGGTGGGGGAGAAGAAGTCGTGGAGCGAGGGGAGTGGCTTAGGTTTAGGTGGGGTGGAGGTCTGAGGCGGGGCTAGGGGCACTGATCGATGATATGCCTGGTTGCCAAATAACTCGAAAGCCGGAGATAAAACCAGCACCTAGAGGAATTTCGTTGTCCACGCTGATATCCCAATGCGAGTGCTTGAAGATAACACCGTCACTAACGGAGTTAGAATGCCAGGAGGCGCGCCCTCCTGCGCCGGCACCTCGGACGCGCCCTCCAGGAGAAGCTTGGCCGCGGCATACAAGCCAGAGCCGGCCATCGGCGCCAGGCCCGCAGTAGAGGAGATAGAGGCGATGTGCCTGCTGCGCTGCCGGCGAAGGAAGGGCATCACTGCGGTTCTCATGGCGAGCGATTCCTGGAACTTACCGCATAAATCTAAGTAGATATTGCGTATACATGGATACGAGTTCGCAGAGGTTAAGGGCCTTCGCCGCTGTTGCTGAATATGGAAGCTTCGTTCGAGCTTCGGAGCAGCTGGGCCTCACCGCATCCGCAATGAGCCAGACTATCCGCATCGTAAGGGGGTCTCGACAGATAGTCTTTGCCGTTGCGGTAAAGTTTGTTGTAGTAAGGATGACGACCCGGTATGAATTAAGTGATGTGCAATGCGCTACACGCCGGACGCATCAGGCGAGCCGGCGAGACGTTTGCCATCGAGTTCGGCTGGTAGGAGACAGTGTGGATCGCATTGGTTCTGGCAAGATTGATTTCCGGTTAGACGGCCTGCATGCGCTGGTCACGGGCGCGGGGCGCGGGCTAGGTGCCGAGATCTCGTTGGCGCTGGCAGCATCCGGAGCAAACGTCTACGCCATGAGCCGAAGCGCAGAGGATCTGCAAGAGGTTGTCAACCAGATCCGGTCTAACGGCGGCAAAGCTTCGGCCATCGTGTGCGACGTAACCGACCCTGCAGCTTTCGATCGGGCACTTGCGACCATAGAACGGCTGGATGTGCTGGTCAACAACGCTGGAACCAACTTTCCCGGGCCGTTTCTGGATACAACAGCTGAGCACCTAGATGCAATGCTGCTGCTCAATGTGCGAGCAGTCTTTATGTCTGCCCAGAGCTGCGCGCGGAAGATGATCGCCGATGGAAGCAATGGAGGCTGCATTATCCATATGTCGTCGCAGATGGGCCACGTCGGCTCCGCCTTGCGTACGGCGTATTGCATGACCAAGCATGCAGTCGAGGGATTGACGAAGGCCATGGCCGTAGAACTTGCGCCGCACGGTATTCGCGTCAACAGCGTTGCACCAACGTTCGTCGAGACGCCTTTGACGGCCAGGTTCTTTGAAGACCCTGCCTTCAAGGATTGGGTTATGGCGCGGCTGCCGATGAGGCGTCTTCTGCCGGCAACCGATGTCGCAGACGCCGTGTGTTACCTGGCGTCGCATATGGCCACCATGATTACGGGGACCAGCCTTCGCTTAGATGGCGGCTGGACTGCGCAGTGACTGGCAAGTGGATGCGATGAAGCAGAGTTTCCTGATGGGAATTTACGGAGAAATGCAATGGCTGAGTGGCTGAAGAGGGGCGCGAGCGCTGAGTCCGTGAAGACGGATGCGGAGATTGTAAGGAGTACGGTTGAAGAACTGCTGGCGGACATTGAAGCCCGCGGCGATGCGGCGGTTCATGATCTTGCGATGCGGTTCGACAAGCTGGACCGCGCGGATTATCGTCTTTGCCAAAGTGAGATAGACGCGTGCTTCGCGCAGCTCCAACAACGCGATATAGAGGATATTGAGTTTGCCCAACGCCAGGTAGAAAATTTCGCCCGGCATCAGCGGGCAGCTATCCAGGATATTGAGGTCGAGACACTTCCAGGTGTCATCCTTGGGCACAAAAACATTCCTGTCGGAGCGGCGGGCTGTTACGTTCCGGGCGGCAAATATCCGCTTCTGGCCTCGGCGCATATGTCTGTAATTACAGCGCGGGTGGCCGGCGTGAAGCGCATCGTCACTTGTGCGCCACCGTTTCACGGCAAGCCGTCCCCGGCCATTGTGGTAGCGCAAGCATTGGCTGGAGCGACGGAGATCTATTGCCTCGGCGGCATCCAGGCAATCGGCGCCATGGCTCTCGGCACCCAGAGCATTGCGCGTGTTGATATGCTGGTCGGACCAGGGAACGCCTTTGTCGCGGAGGCAAAACGTCAACTCTACGGGCGCGTTGGAATCGATCTCTTCGCTGGCCCCACCGAGACGCTGGTGATCGCGGACGATTCGGTCGATGGAGAGATCTGCGCGACTGATCTGTTGGGGCAGGCGGAGCACGGTCCGGACTCGCCCGCGATTTTGCTGACGAACTCCAAAAAGCTGGCGGGCGACACGATACATGAGATCGACCGGCTGCTTCAGGTTCTGCCGACGGCAGAAATCGCTGCATCTTCCTGGGCCAAACACGGCCAGGTCATCGTCGCAGAAAGCTATGAAGAGATGCTTTCGGTTGCCAATGATCTTGCGTTCGAACATGTGCAGGTCATGACCAGGAATCCGGACTTCTTCCTGGATGGCATGGAAAACTTTGGTGCACTGTTTTTGGGGGCGCGAACCAATGTGGCGTACGGAGATAAGGTTATTGGCACCAATCACACCTTACCAACCAAGCAAGCCTGCCGTTACACAGGCGGTCTTTGGGTAGGAAAGTTTCTGAAGACATGCACATATCAGAAAATACTGACTGACGAAGCCTCATCGATGGTCGGCGAATACTGTTCCCGCCTTTGCGCACTCGAAGGCTTTGTCGGTCACGGCGAGCAGGCGAATATTCGTGTACGCCGCTATGGGCATAAGGCTGTGCCGTACGCCGGAAGTGCTCTTGTCTGATCACTTCTGTTATACGATTCGGCTCGCTAGCGGTCGCCTTTGGTTCTCCTCAAGCGACACAGCTAGTCTAAGGCAAACTATCCAGGAAGTTCACGTTGAGGCACAGGAGGACAGGACGAAACGCAAAGAACTGGACTATCGGCGAATGGATGACATCGGGCACCGAGGGGCAGAGTTTCGATCCTGCCAACGGTGAGTGCTTTAGAACCTATGCGGATGGAGGAGCGGAGGCGGAGGCTGCTGCAATTGCCGCAGCGACAAGAGCCTTCGCACCGGAGACCTGGCGCTGCGACCCGCTGCTCGGACTACGGCGCGAAGCATATGGCGGATGCCTACGCAGCGCGGCTAAACGACGTGATCGATACGCTCTGTTTAGAGAACGGCAAGACGCGGCCAGAGGCGGCGTTTGAAGCGGACAGGATCGTGAGCGGCTAACGGTTTACGGGCCGGATTGGCAACCCACACGTTTCGGCCGAGCTGCGGACACGACTCCGGGCCGTCAGACCATCCTGCTACGCCAATGTGGGCGTTGCCGGACTGATGCTTCCGTAGAATTCGCCGGCATTCTGACTCTTCGCGCGCTGGCACCGGCTTTGGCAAGCAGCCTAACCCATCGACAAGGACAGCATTGGTGATTGCGGTCTCAAACCTGAAGATCGAAAGCCCGGTCAGAGGCGTTTCTCTCATATACGATGGATCAACATGAAACCGACGACAAGCATCACCACGAAGGTCAGGCCATGAATCGAGAATGCTTTGGTCTTCAATCCGCCGGACCCCAGAACAATTAACATATCGCCAAAAGGAATGACAGCAAAGGCGAGTAGTGCTACGCCCAGCGAACGCCGGTCTGCTGTCAGCATCAGAAGCAGCACAAACGATCCACATCCGACGTCCCGAATACCTTTGAGACGTAGCCAAGCACGAGTGTCAACGTCAGGTGAAGGCGGCTTAAGACCGAACGATCCTACTACTCGTTCAGGGGACACAAGGTAAGAACAACCGATCACAGTGACCGCCACAGCGATCAGGCCAGCTACGGCTAGAAAAATATCATGAGACATAGCGTAAACACTCCATAGAAAATCTAGCATTGCTAGTTATGATGCGAGACATCTGAAAACGATTCTTGAACAGTGGAAGAAGTTAGCGGTGCTAAGCTTTCTATAAATGGCAGAGAATCCGGCAGTTAACCGAATCGCGGAACGGAAACTGCGTGACAAGCAGGCCCGCCGGTCACAGATCCTCGTCGCCGCGAGACGAATTGCGGCTCTTGAAGGCTGGCCCAGTGTAACCGTTCGGCGTCTAGCCGACGAGATATCCTACAGTCAACCCGTCTTATACGCTCATTTCGGCAGTCGTGAGGGTATTCTCGCCGCGGTTGCTATGGAAGGATTTCAGGAACTGGGCCTAGCGATGGAGAAGGCACGGAAGCGGGCAAAACATGGCAATGAAGTCGAGTTGCTGGCGGCCGCATATTTGGAGTTCGCCGCATCTTCACCCGCACTGTACGAAGTAATGTTTTCGCTCAGCCTGATCCTACCCTTTGATGATGCGGCTACTCCTTCCGAAATGCGATTTGCGTTTTCTCAACTCCTGGAATTTTTTGAGGGGCAGGGTTCAAGGTCGGAGATTCTATCGGAACTATTTTGGGCAAGTCTACATGGGATCGCGGAGCTCACAAGAACTAAGCGATTTCCGCGCAATCGCCAGAAAGAGCGTGTGAAGGCGCTCGTTGCACTCTACACTTTCCCAAGATGAACGGCACAGGTTTGAAACTCTACGACTGCGATGGCGCTCTCATATTCTCGCGAAAGAGCAAAGCGAGTTTTGGTAAGGTACGGTCCGCCGCGAGACTGCAAGAGTTAGTTTGGGCGAGAAGATAAGTCTGCGCAAAGGTAGTCGGCTTAGTAGTTGCGGCAGGTGAAGGAGCTTCGCTGTCCATGCGCGTGACCATCCGGCCATGTCCAACCGCGGCACCGGCTGGGATGGCGGCTGTTATGGAGACTGCCTCGGTCATCTTCTTGGCAGTGGCCCCAGCCGCTTGGCCATTCTTGTGTGGACATCGATGCAGTAGGCGCACTGCAGACTGAGGACAACTGCGACCGACATGCGCTCGCGAGTTTTGGCCGGAATCACACCGTTAGCACGTTGTACGTGGCATTCTAGCGGTCTGGTTGCAGATACTCCCGGAGCAGCAGGCGTGCCCGGTGCAGATTGGCCTTGACCGCTTCGCGGGTACGCCCGAGGCGCTCGGCAATTTCCTTGATAGTTAACTCCTCGATGTCGCGGAGAAGCACAACTTCGCGGTAGTGTTCGGGAAGCGACTCGAAAGCTCTGGCCAGGTCGATGCTGAGCTCGAGCGGGGGTGTTTGGGAGAAGCGGCGTTCGTTGTCAACGCTCTCAAGCGGGACAATGTTTCCCAGAAAACGCCGGGCGAGCCGGAGACATTCCCGTCGAACGATGGCAAACAGCCAACCTGAAAGCGACGTGAATGTACGGAGCGCTCCGATATGGCGGTAAACAATCCACAGAGCCTCCTGCACCGCATCGTTCACGTCATCCGAGGTCCGGCAGGCGTGGGCCGCATAACGGCGAAGATCCGGCTGAGCAGTGACCAGCAGAGACACCAAAGACTCGTGATCTCCTCCGCGTGCCGCCTCAAATATCTTTTCGTCATATTGCGTGCGGGCCATGATGCGTTGCTCCTGAAATGCTCAGCCTGATACAGCCCACATTGGGAAGCACTGCGCCAGACGATTTTGAGGGTAAAGGCATGGGTCGAGACAATCCTCCTGAAAGAACGAGAGAGCCAATTGACGAACAACGCGTTTACCTGACTTATCTCAAGGAGCAGGGCTCATCGGAGCATGAGTGTGCGGCCATTATGGCCAGTGCCCGCCAAAAGAGTTGTCGCAGGTTCCCGGCTGTCTCGGCTTGCAGTGTTTCACTAGGCATTATCGAAAGCTTTAACTAACATTGGCAAGTCAGCCATCGCATTAAACAAATGATTGGAGCGAACGCCTTGTAAGTCGACTGGTTTTCTTTCTAAGTTGATATGGCTTCCGCCCAAAAACCAAAAGACGGGCATGCCAGCGAGATTCGCGGCCTTAACCCCAATGGAAGAATCCTCTATCACCAAGCAGTTCTGGGGAGCGACTCCCATCGTTTTCGCCGCATGCAGAAAAAGATCCGGCGCCGGCTTTCCGCTCTTTACCATAGATGCACTGAAAAGATGCTCGCCAAAGAGGTCGGCGAGTCCGACGAGCTGGAGACCTCGACGGATGTAGCTGAGGGGGCTGTTTGAAGCAACGCAACACGGCAGATTGATTGCAGCAAGAGCGGCGCGCACGCCGGCGATCCCGGTAAGACGATCTTCAAAAACATGAGACACCGCAGCTTCTAGCATCTCTGTGAAGTTGGGGCGGACGGGATAGCCTTCTGCCGCAAGCTGCCTCGCCATCTCATGGCGGGAGATGCCCAAAAAACGCTTCATTACCGTTTCTAAATCAATTTCCAGCCCGAGGGTTTGCAGGGCCTCCTGTGCACATTCACAGCTAATCAATTCGCTATCAATCAGGACGCCATCGCAGTCGAAAATAATCAGTTCCACTTTGCCCATACATCTCCCGTTTGCAAGCCGATCTGCCACGCCCAATTCCAAAGAATAAAACACTTGAGGCGAAATGTGCTATTGCCCAAGCTGGGAGCAAATGACTTTTTGCGGAGAGGAAGTCTACTGCTGCACCAAGGTCTGGGCTGTCGTCTCGTCTGTAATGAGACCCTGAATCAGTCGACCGCGAAGAGCTCCGAGAATGGACTGTACCTTTTCCGGTCCGCCCGAGGCGGCAACGACCACAGAGTTAGCGAAGTCCGGTAGAGGCAAGCTGCCGATCCGCTTGCTTACGGGACCATCCAGAATTTTGCCGTCCTTGTTGAAGGCCCAGCCTATAATCTCACCTACAGCTTTCCTTTCGAGCAGATCTCTTAGTTCTGCATCGCTGATAAATTTGTCCTTATGCATAGGGCAATTCCAGCCCACTTGGGCGGTGCCGACGAACACCACTTTGGCCTGCTTAGCAAGTTCTCGCACGGACGTAAAAGCCTTGGTGCTCTGTAGATGGCGCCGTTCGTCGAGGGTGGTGGCGACCACCGGGGTTTGCAGCAGGAAAGCTTGCGCATTGATCCTGTCCGCAAGCTGCATGACGACTTCGAAATGACTGGCCCGGCCGTCGTGAGCCATGTTGCCGACGATTGAAATCAGCTTGTGTTGCGGCTGGTTCATAGAGGCGACTTGGCTTACCATGGCCCGCATCGTGCGCCCCGTTCCGAAGGCCAAAATGGTAGGAATCTTATCTTCGAGAAAACGCTCGAGATATGCCGCAGCTCGCGATCCCAGGCCGTTTACATTTCCGTCAGGTACTCCGTCCGCAGGAGTAACGTCGCAGTAGCTTAGCTTGTATTTGTCACGCAGCTTCTCGGTAAGCTCGATGCATTCGGCTATGGGATGATCTAAGCGAAACTTGATTAGACCCTCCGACACGGCTAGCGACACTAAGCGCTGTGCCGTCTGGCGAGAGACATGAAGCTTCTCTGAGATTTCCTCCTGTTTGTTATTCGCAACATAGTAGAGCCATGCGGCGCGCGCGGCAAGATCAAGCTTCAGCTGCTGCCGTTCCGTTAAGGTCGTGAAATCCAACGTCACTCCTCATAGCCTGCGCAGCCACGATATGCTGGGGAGCGTTCTCAAATAGAGTAATGCTGCGCGAGACGCTCGCGGTAAAGTGACAGAGCGGCCTGATACCGCGTGTAGGTCGAGTGATCCGGGTAAGTCGTCTTCGTTTTGTCCTCTTTGACGCCGCGATGCGTAATAGAAGCCAGCGGTTCCGGTTTGCCGACGTGCTTCTTCCATGCCCAGATCGCTTGGAGCGCGGCTCCGAGGCATCCCGCCTCCTCAGTAGCCGGCACCTGTACAACGCTGCCGGTGGTGTCTGCAATGAGTTGACGCCAGCCCTGACTTCGAGAACCGCCGCCAATCACCTGAATCTGGTTCACTTGGGTTCCCCCGAGAATTAATTCTAAGCCCATCAGGACGCCGAATGTGACACCTTCGACAGTCGCCCGCATTAGATTCGCGGCACTTAGGTTATGTGCCGACAAACCTAGCAGACTGCCCGTGGCATGCGGCAGGTCCGGCGTCCGCTCACCGTTTAGAAACGGGATTGCGGTAATTCCCTCGGCGCCCGGAGGGGACGCTTGCAGCGCTTCGGTGACGAAGGAAAGTTCGCGGCCAAGCAGGCTTAGCATCTTTGCGGTCACGTTCGTGGCATTCATGGTGCAGACCAGGGGCAGCCAGCCGCCGGTAGAGGAGCAGAAGGGAGCTATGCGTCCGTCGCGGTCTCCGACCGGACCATCGCTGAAGGAGTACACAGTTGACGAGGTGCCGAGACTAATCGTGACGACACCCTCTGTCACATTCCCGGTGCCGATGGCGCCCATCATGTTGTCGCCGCCACCGGCCGAAACAAGGCAGGCGCTGCTGAGACCAAGGGCTGCAGCTGCTGAGGGTCTCAGGGTACCGACAATGGCGTCGGGCTCGACAAGTTCAGGAAGCGCGCGTTCGAGCAGGCCCGTGCCGCCATCGATCGCTGCCAGCGGCTCCGCCGCCCAGATACGCCGCCGGACATCAAAGTAAGCAGTGCCCGAAGCGTCGCCGAATTCAGCGGCCGGCCGACCCGTCAGCCAGTAGTTCAGGTACTCATGCGGCAGAAGGATGTGGCAAATGCGTGCAAAGTTTTGAGGTTCCTGCTGCTTGAGCCAGAGCAGCTTGGACAAGGTATAGCCGGTAAGCGGGATTATGCCGATACGCTCAAACCAAGCGGAGGGTCCGCCAAGTTTCTCGAGCATCTCGAGATTTTGCGGAGAGGTTTCCGTGTCGTTCCATAGCTTGGCCGGGCGGATGCTTCGCATCTTCTCATCCAGCACCACCAGCCCATGCTGCTGGCCCGAGACCCCGATGGCTTTGATCGCATCCGGCGCGACCTCCGATTGCCGGAGCGCCCCACGCGTTGCGGTGATCATCGCCTCGACCCACCACTCCGGATGCTGCTCGCGAGTGCCCGTCGGCTTTTCGATCAGGCGGTGCGTCGCATGGCCACGGCCGTGCTCCACGCCGTCTTTGTCGAACAGGACCGCCTTCGTGCCCTGAGTTCCGCAGTCAATGCCTAGAAACAGTTCCACTCACTCGCTCCGGATCGCCTACGGTAGTTCGTTCCGTTCTGCTTGCTCGATGTCATTGTGCACCCCTGAGATTTCGCTTGACAACCGTATGCTCAATGGATGAGCTTTTGCCCATGCTTTGAAGCGATGCCCAAAATTTTGGGGCGGCTTCAGCCTGTCCAGGAGGCATTCATGAAATGCATCGTCCTCGCTCTCACACTGTTTTTTGGCTTGCTTACAGCTTCGGCGCAGGTCTCCACCGGAGACATCCTCGGGTCGGTTACTGATGCCGGCGGCGCTTCCGTTCCGGGCGCGACCGTTACGATCAAGGACTTGGGTACGCAGAATCTGCGGACCACAAACACCGGCGACTCGGGTGAGTTCGTCTTCACCGCCTTACAGCCCGGCCACTACTCTGTGATGGTGAGCGCCCCGGGGTTCAAAGGGTTTGTCATACCGGACCTCTCCCTTTCGGCCGGAGACCGAACCCGCGTCGGCCCGATGCTGCAGGTTGGGGGCGCGTCCGAAACAATCGAAGTACAAGCCTCCTCGCTGCCGAGCCTCCAAACCGACACGTCAACGCTGAGTACGATTGCGACGGAGGCCCAGGTGGAAGATCTTCCGTTGAACGGCCGTAATTACATAGCGCTCGCACAACTGGCGGCCGGCGCGCATGAGGGATCCGCCATTTCGCTTTCAGGCGGACAGCGCCCGGACGACCGCCGCCAGACCTCCTCCATTTCAGTCAATGGTCAGTCGGACGCAAACAACAATGAGTTGATCGACGGCGTCGACAACAACGAGCGGGTTATCGGCTCGATCGGCGTCCGGCCTTCGGTAGACGCGATTGCTGAATTCCGCGTTCAGACCAACACTTATCCGGCCGAGATTGGCCGCACCGCGGGCGCTGTGATCAACGTAATCAGCAAAGCGGGAACGAACCATCTACATGGGTCGGCTTACGATTTTTTGCGTAACGACGCACTCGACGCGAAAGATTACTTCGCCAACACCGGACGTCGCCCGGAGTATCGTCAGAACCAGTTCGGCGGCAGCCTTGGCGGACCCATCCGCCAGGACCGCACCTTCTTCTTCGGCGACTATGAAGGTCTTCGCATCGTCCAGGGACAGACCATCGTCAGCACCGTTCCTACTTTGTTTGAGGAGGAAAACCCAGGCAACTTCAGCGACGTTGGAGGCCCGGTTCTTAACCCTGCCACACTCAATCCCATCGCACTGAAGTATTACGCACTCTTTCCGGCGCCTACCTCGGCTGGTACATCGAACAACTTCACGTACAGCCCCAACCGCACGCAGTTCTCAAATACCTTTGATGTTCGTGCCGACCACAAGTTCAGTGAAAAGGACCTGTTCTTTGCCCGCTACTCCTTTAATGACGTGAATACCTTTACTCCAGCTGGCCTTCCCGAAATCAATGGGGCTTTATCGGTCGGCAATGCCAATTTGTTTTCAGGCAGGAATGCCACAAGAGCGCAAAGTTACATCGCGAATTATACGCACGTCTTCAATCCCAACTTGCTGATGGAGCTGAAAGCCGGCTATACGCGGATCAACATCAGCTCGTTGAACCTGAACACGGGCCAGAACCTCAGCTCGCAATTCGGCATTCAGGGAGCTAACTTCAGCCCAGAAACAACGGGGCTTAGCACGATCGAGCCGGTCGGTTATGCCACCCTTGGGGATGGTCCGGGTATCCCGCTCAACTACCTGGACAATACTTTTCAATATTCCGGCTCACTGACGTATACACGTGGAGCCCACACTTTTAAGACCGGGGCGCAGCTTATCCGACGCCAAGTGACGTCCGCACAGCAGTTGGTAGGGACCGGCATTTTCGTCTTTGTCGGATTCAGCGGACCGGGCAGTACGCTCGCCTCCCTCCTGCAAGGCAACGTTTTACAGGCGATCCGGATTGCGGAGTTCGACCGACCATCCTTCCGGATATGGGAACCTACCGGCTATGTTCAGGACGACTGGCGCGTTACAAAGAAAGTTACTTTAAATCTAGGTGTCCGCTACGATGTCTACACTCAGCCGACGGAGGCCCACAACCGGCTCTCAAATCTAGATACGCAAACTGGTCAGCTCCTTGTTGCCGGTACTGCTGGCGTTTCCGCTTCGGGCAATGTGCCGACCGACCATACGAACGTATCTCCGCGTGTCGGCTTCGAAGCGACCCTCCGGACTGGAACTGTTCTGCGGGGTGGCTACGGGATCACCTATTTTCCAGATGATACGGCGTTCCCTATCTTTCTCGACAGCACACCGTTTTCAGTCGACTACCAGCCAAATCCTTTCACAACAACCTTGAACACACCTCTGCCTTCGACCGTCGCGTCCGGGGTTTCCGGAGCTTTCCAGACAATTAGCACAACTCACGCCAAAACGGCATACATCCACCAATTCAATCTAAACTTGCAACAGGAGTTTGCGGGTAACGTTCTAACCGTGGCCTATGTTGGCGGCCTAGGACACCACCTAACCCAGCTTCTGAACGTCAACCTTGCGCCCCCGGACACAAATCCCAACGATCCCCTCTCGCCACGGCAGCCGCTGCACGCAGTCGCACCCAACGTTACCTCCGTTGAGCAGCAGGTTAATTTGGGAGTTTCCAACTACAACTCTCTTCAAATGCAGTTAGAGCGTCGGCTTTCACACGGCTTGACCGTGAACGCAAATTACACTCTGGCAAGAGCGCTTAGCAACACGGTCGACATTGCAGATGCAGGCGGTGGGACGGGCTCGCTCGAAGGCGTCGGGGCAGTTCCCAGCCGAGCCAGCACACTGGACTACGGTAACAGCGACCTTGACATCCGAGACCGCGTCGCGGCCGAGATAGCCTATGCCTTACCATACGGCGAAAAGCTGCACGGCCTGCGAGCCGTCGGCGCAAAGGGCTGGCAGGTCAATGCGGTCAACGTTTGGTCGACCGGCTCGCCGTTCACCATTGTGAACAGTAGCGCACAGGCGAACACGGGCGCAAGCACCTATGGCGACCGGCCCAACCAGATCGGCTCTCCTGCCTTGGCGAACAAGGGAACCAGCGGCTTCTTCAACACCACGGCCTTTCAGGCTCAGCCCTTCGGCACGATTGGCAATGTGCCTAAGAACAGCCTGTATGGTCCACACATCCGACATCTGGATCTCTCCTTATTCAAGACGTTTGATCTGGAAAAGACAGCACAGCTGCAGTTCCGGGCCGAATCCTTCAATGTGACAAATACTCCCACCCTGGCAAATCCAGATGGCGTGCTCGGAGATCCTTCTTTCGGCCAGATCAGCGCGACCCGCAACGGAAGTACTCCGCGAGAACTGCAGTTCGCATTAAAGATTTTGTTTTAGCGCCGCGGCTGACGCTCTCGTACTTGTCATAACAGACTAAGTAGGAAGACCTGTAGTTCGCTCTTACTGACTGTTCTCCAAGGCTCCTTGGAGACTGATAACGCAAGTGCAAGGCAAACCGCCCTGGAAGTGGATAAAAAGCTTGCGCGGGGCATGGGGGAAAGGGTTAGCTCATGAAGATCACCAGTAAAGCTATCAAACTGAACAGCAGAAACCTTGCACTCGTACCGAGTGAAGTTGCGGTGCCAAGATACAACCGCGACACTCTTGAGAAGGCTATCGTTCACGTTGGAGTGGGTGGGTTCCACCGCGCGCACCAGGCTTTGTATCTTGACAGGTTGCTTGCGAATCCAAACAATCCCCGCTTAGGCGAGGCGGGCATTGGGCTGCTCAAGACGGACGAACGCATGCGTGACGCGCTGGAAGAGCAGGATTGCCTTTATACGCTGGTCGAACGTAGTGCTGGCAGCCAGACAGCGCAGATCATCGGCTCGATGACGGAATACATCCATGCGCCTACAGATCGGGAGGCCGCGCTGGAGCGCATGGCCGCGGTCGAAACCAGAATAGTTTCGCTCACCGTCACGGAGGGTGGCTACTTTATCGATGAAGGAACGGGCAAGGTCAACCTAGATCATGCGGCTATCCGGCAGGATTTGGAACATCCGCACGAACCGGTCACCTCAGTCGGCTGTCTTGTGGAAGCGCTAGATCGCCGCATGCTGCGCGGACTTGCGCCTTTTACCGTGATGTCGTGCGACAACCTGCAGGGCAACGGTCACATTACCAAGCAACTACTGGTCGCTTACTCAGGGCTACGCGACACAGGCCTGCAGAAAAGGATAGAGACTTCTGTCGCCTTTCCCAACAGCATGGTGGACCGCATTACCCCGATGACGACTGCGGAGGATATCACCTTTGTGCAGGACAGATTCGGTATCGACGACGCTTGGCCTGTTGTCTCAGAACCTTACCTTCAGTGGGTTATTGAAGATGAGTTCGGCTGTGGCCGGCCTCGGTGGGAGGAGGTTGGCGCCCAGATCGTAACCGACGTGACGCCGTACGAGATGATGAAGATACGGCTGCTGAACGGGAGCCATCTCGCCATGGGGTACGTGGGAGCGCTCGCCGGCTACACGTTTGTCCATGAGTTGATGCAGGATGAGACCATTCTGCGCTTCACTGAAACCTTTATGCAGCAAGTGTCTCCTGCCGTACCTGTCATTGCGGGTGTCTCGGTGCAGGACTATCAGCAGATGCTGATTCAGCGATTTGCGAATCCAGCGATACGCGACCAGGTCACCCGCATCTGCTCGGACGGCTCGGCCAAGCTGCCGAAGTGGATTCTTCCGACGCTGGCGACTCTGATGGAACACGGCTTGCCCATCGATCTGGTAGCGCTTGTCATTGCCAGCTGGATCCAGTATCTGCGTGTGGGTGTGGATGATGCCGGCCGGCCGCTCAGCATTCTCGATCCAAGAGCTGCCGAACTGATTGCGATTGCAAGAGGAGGCGAAGCCGATCCGATGGCGATCTTGTCCGTAGGTTCGATCTTTGCGCCGAGCTTGCCGGCCAATGCGATGTTCGTGCGAAAAGTTGCTGGAGCTTTGCGTATGCTTTCGGATCAAGGCGCGTTAGCAACGGTTCGGCATTACACTGCGCGCGCGGTCTCCGCGTAAAGTGCGGCGGTTGAACCTGGAGAATTTCAATGACGAATCGACCTGCATCCTCTTTCGTTCGCCAACCAGGGTCGGCACAAGGTTGGGTTTTGATCGCAAGCGCCTGGTTGCCAGTGATGGTGGTCGCCGTGATCGCCCCCGTGCTCCCGAAGATGGGCTCGGCCTTCCAGGGAACGCCACGGGCAAGTCTGCTCGTACCCATGATGGCCACGCTTCCCGGGCTGTTCATCGCTCTTTTAGCGACGCCTATCGGTATGCTTGCGGACCATCTAGGCCGGCGCGCGCTGCTCCTCGTGGGTGTCCTCCTCTACGGATTTGTCGGGACGGCACCCTTTTGGCTGCATTCGCTTGGGTGGATCGTGGCTTCACGGGCGATAGTTGGCGTCTGTGAGGCGATCGTCATCGTCACCAGCACCGCGCTCATCAGCGACTACTTCTCCGGCGACCGGCGTGAACACTGGTTGGCGATGCAGAGCGGCTCACAAACCGTGATCGGCTTGCTTCTTGCGATTCTGGGCGGTGTGCTTGGCGAGCGGAGCTGGCGGCTGCCCTTTACGACGTACAGCTTCAGCTTTATTCTCATCCCGCTAGTCTGGTATCTGCTCTGGGAGCCGAACCGCAAGCCGGCCCTGCCTGGGCACACATCAACGGTTGAGATCAGCCGTCTTCCGCAGGACGAAGGATTTCGATGGCTCTATTTGGGAGGAATCTGCCTGATCACGATCTTTGCCGTCAGCGCCTTTTTTGTTATCGTCGTCCAGCTCAGTTATGTGCTGACGGAGCGCGGCTTTACGTCTCCTCGATCGATCGGCGTCGCTGGCGCAATAGCAGGCTTGGCAATGCCCCTTGGAGTCGGTATGTTTCGATGGCTACGTGGGTCTTACGCCGCCAAGTTGGCTCTCAGCCTAGCCTTCTCTGGAGCCGGCTTTACGATTGTGGTAATTGCCCACGGATACGTCTTTACGGTAGCCGGGGCCGCGCTAAACGAAGTGGGGTCAGGTCTTGTGCTGCCCACGCTGCTCAGTTGGGCGCTCGCCGGCCTGCCGGTGCAGGTGCGTGGACGTGGCACTGGGGCGTGGCAGGCCTCCTTTTTTCTTGGGCAGTTTGTTAGTCCTCTGACCATGATCGGATTAGCCAAACTTACCGGCAGTCTCGATCACGCCATTCTGACCTATGCTTCTTTCTGCATGTTGGCCGCATGTGTAACGGGCGTCCTGATATGGATGAGAGCAGGTCAATCTTCACAAACGCCGTCGCGCACTCCCCTCGAAGGAGCAAAGTCATGAAATACCGCTTTGGACCTGACTACCCGCACGAGACCTACATCGCGCACGGCTATGTTGAGCACAGTGTCGATCTCGGGGAAGCGGTTCTCAACTATGCCGTCACCGGACCCGAGACAGCTCCAGCCCTGCTGCTCATTCCCTCTCAGACTGAATCCTGGTGGGGCTACGAGCCCGTCATGCGGCTGCTTGAAAACAGCTTCCGCGTGTATGCCGTCGACCTCCGCGGACAAGGCCGCTCCTCGCGCACGCCTGGCCGCTACACACTTGACGTTTTGGGCAATGACCTAGTCCGTTTCCTGCAGATGGTTGTCCATGCACCAGCTATTGTCGCCGGCATGTCTTCCGGCGGGGTGCTGTCCTGCTGGCTATCTGCGTACGCGCCGCCGGGCCTGGTGCGCGCCGCCTATTATGAGGACCCTCCACTGTTTTCCTCGGAAGTCGACCCGGCGTATGGCTACAGTATGCACCAGGGCGGCATCGGTCTTATGTTTGCGCTGTTTACAAAGTTCCTGGGCGATCAATGGTCGGTGGGCGACTGGCAGGGCATGCTTGCCGCAGCGTCAGCAACGCTGCCACCTTGGTTGCTGCAGTTTGCTCCACTGCCGGCGGAGCCGCCGCAGAACATGAAAGAGTATGACCCAGAATGGGCCCGCGCTTTCTGGTCGGGTACTGCCTCCGCCGGTTGCGACCATAGGAGCATGTTGAAAAGCGTCAAGGTGCCAGTCCTATTCACTCATCACTTCCGCAGGGATGATCCGGAAACGGGCACCCTCCTGGGCGCCATCTCGGACCTGCAGGCGCGCCGGGCTAAGTTCCTCATCGAAAGCGCCGGGCAACCCTTTCAGTACGTTTCTTTGCCGGAGATGGATCATTCCATGCACGGGCGGGATCCCGCGCTTTACTGCAGCATCCTTACCGACTGGATTCGATCGCTGGAGTAAGCGCTTCAAAGCCTCTTGTGCGCTGGCGCGGGTTATCTCTGCCAGGCAGATCGCCGACCTGCCGCATCACGATGGCATCGCCAGCAATGCGAGCGGTCCATCGGGATTTGCTCCCATTAGAGCGGAGTGTCAGCATCGCGGCGCTAAACGAGATGGTGCCGGATAAGATCGTTCGCACATCCAAGCACCACCTCCGGTGCCGGCCGGGGGTGCCAGTCAAGAAGCGCGGCCGCTTTGCTCACGTCGAACCGTGTGCGCTGCCCAAGCAGTGGAGCCATAAAGCGGGCTTCGTATTGGAACAGCGCCGCAAAACGGAGAACGAAATCCGGAAGACGGCGGGCAGGCACCTTCGAGGCCTGCTGGCCAAGGTTGTCGCGCAGAAGTTTTGCCATATCCGCCATCCAGAGAAAGTCGCCCACTCCGAGAAAACGCTGCCCTGCAGCCTCCGGGGCACGCATGGCTAGAATGTGCAGAACGGCGAGATCGCGTACGTCGACCACGCTGAAGCCGATCCTTGGAAGAGCAGGAACCTTTCCGGTCAGCATGCGGGAGATCAGTTCGACCGAGCCGGAGATCGTCCTGGTCATCATGGGCCCGAGAACCATACCGGGCAGGATCGTTGTCAGCTCCATGCTGCCGGATGTTTGTTCGGCAAACTCCCACGCTGCACGTTCCGCGAGTGTCTTGGACCGCGCATATTCGCTGAGCCCCTTCTCTTCGGGATCGGTCCACGTGCTCTCGTTCGTGGCTGCCGATGGGGCTTGCCCGTGCTTCAGAGAAGTCTTCGCGGCGACCGTGGACGAGGTGAGTACGACGCGTCGAACACCAGCCTTCCGGGCAGCCTCCAGAAGGCGAATCGTTCCTTCGCGGGCCGGGCGGAGGAGGTCCGCTTTCGGCTCTCCCTGGCCCATCGGAGAAGCTACGTGAAGGACGTACTCGCATCCACGGACAGCCTCGCTCCATCCGTCGTCTTTCAACAAGTCGGCAACAGAGAAGGAAAGTCGATTCTGTGCCTCAATCTGCGTTGCTACGGCGTCGCGCACATTGGCCTCGCGAGACAGGCTGCGTACCGTTGTGCGGACACAGTAGCCCTGCTCTAGCAGTTGCACGATAATCCAGCCGGCGATGTAGCCCGAGCCGCCCGTAACCAGAACAGTTTCCCGCCGTTTAGGGTTGAGAGAAGCAACATGTTCCTGCGGTATCTTTGACATACCGACATCCTAGGGGTGACTGCGTCGGGTCACAAGAAGGCACTTGTAGGAAACCAGGTGACCTTTATGGAACCACCCCCTCTGCAGATCGATAAAGGCCCGGTCGGCGAGTAAAGCCGAGCTTCCGGTCACCAAGCAGCCAACTGGCCTGGGTGCAGTCGTTGCGTTCGCCGCGGTCAGGAGGAAGTCCAGCGGAAGCTCGCTCGGCGTGCGCATCCCGACACCGGAGATCGCCAGGCCGATCAGCGGGACGGCTGCCGGTTTGGCCGCGACGCAGGTGGGGATCGCCGCGCCGAGGGAGTGGCCGATGAGCACGTGACGCGCGTGGTTGGCCGAGGTTTTCCCAAGCCTCTCCTAGGCCTCAGTGAGAAACATGCCTGCCCGGGGAGGGAGGCATCCGCACCGGACAGCGGCGCCGAGTTCCCGTGTCCAGGTCGATTCAAAGCCAGGAAAGGGAGGCCAGAGCACCCTAGCTCGCTCGATCAACGAGTACTCCGGGAGGTCAAAAGTAAGACGACATGTAGCCTCTAGCGAACTTCGGCTAGACCATGGCGGTGTCGGCGGCCTCGCCTTCATCCGGCAGCGGCAACGCGATGCCCCCGGCGACCTTTTCCTTGAGCGCGTCCAGGTTTTCTTGCGTATAGAAGCTGCCGGCGCGGACCACGGCATGGATGCCATGCAGGTTTTTGGCGTTGTCGATCGGATTTGCATCGAGCAGCACCAAATCTGCGTTCTTCCCTGCCTCGACCGTCCCTTGAGTGTCGTCCCGCCTGAGAAATTGCGCGGCAAGCAAGGTCGTCATCTGCAGAATCTTCAATGGCGAAAGTCCGGCGTCGGCGAGCAGGTCGAACTCCTGATGAAGCGAGACCCCGGGAATCACCCAGCCGCCTCCGTAGTCGCTGCCGGCCATCATCTTCACGCCGGCCTGGTCGAAGATCTGCGTGAGCTTCAGCTCCATCTCGCCGAGACGTTTCAGAGTTTCGCGAGAGGCCGGTGTCATCTTGCTTGAAAACATTTGGCTCACCTGCGTCCAGAAGTCTCGCGTACGCGGAGAGACGTACCGCAGGTCGGGGCTCTGCGTGTACTTTGGATCGTCGCCGAGGCGCATGGTGGCATCGCGGATAAGCGTGAGGCATTGCCAGGTGCCGTGTTTGGCAAAGGTGTCGCCCAGCTTACGTGCCTTCGATTCACTGAAGGAGTCGATCAGCCCCTGCGTCTTCTTCATGGCGCCAGGGTCGCCGTTCAAGCGAGCCAGGATTGGATTCGCGATCATGATTTTGCCCGCCTTCTTCATGGCTTCGGGCGATAGATTGGGTGGTTTGGGCGGGTGCAGCTTAAGGACGAGATAGATGATCCAGCTCCGGGTGGAGGTGGCGATCAGCTGCAGCTCCGTAGGGCCGACGTGCTCGATGACCGCCATGCCTTCGCGGGCAGCCTTCCACACATCCACCCCGGGCGAAAGATGTCCGTCATAGGCGAGACCCTGGCGTTTCGCTTCCGCAAGCGCAGCGAAGAAGACCTTGGGGGAGACGAAGATAGTCTTGATAAAGTCCGCACCTTCGGCCTTTTGCCGCTGCACCTCGCGCACGGCGGCCTCGGGGGTGGGCGCGTTCATGGGCAGCAGGATCTCGCCGCAAAGACTCAACAGCTCCGGGCTCTGCTCGCCAAAGCCGAGAGTGCCGGCCTTGCGCGCGCGCAGCATCGCGGTCGTACCGGCCAGCTGCCGTATGCCGGTGATTCCGTAAGCCAGCATCAGCGCCGCGCTCAGCTCCGGCGCATGCTCTTCCTGATACAGGTGCGTGTGCATGTCCTGAAACCCGGGAACGACAAACTTCCCGCGCACCTCGACAGTCTCCGGGCTGCCCTCGATTGAGGTGCCGGCGGGAACGATCTGCCGGATCTTGCCGTTCGCCAACACGACCGAGACGTTGGGTGTGAGCTTACCGCTATGGGTGTCCACCACGGTCACGCCGCTCAGGACTAGGCTTTTGCCGCCATCAGGACCCGAGGCCCCTGCCTTGACTGGTATTACGTCCATCTCGCCCTCGCTTCTCTCTTTGACGATGCTCAATGCAAGCGGCCGCACGAAGCTGGCAGCTTAAGAAGCCGCTTGGCGTTGCCACCGGCGAACTTCACACGATCGGGCGGCGTAAGCGCCAGCAGGTCCAAAAAGGCCTGACCCTTGGCCACCGCGCTGAAAGGGTAATCGATAGAGTAAAGCAGACGATCAATCCCGACTATCTTCAACGCGCATTCAAAGGGCTCGGTTGTGAAATACCCGCTCGTGGTGACGTGAATATTGTCATGGAAGTACTCGTGAAGCGGACGCTGCAGATGCTTTGCGATCGGGGTAAGCACGCCTGTTGCCCGCGCCAGCGAGTACGGAAGGTCTTCCCCCATGTGGCCGATGATGACCTGTTGCGCAGGAAAACGGTCGAACAGGCCGGACAGGATGAGGCGCAACACGTGCAATCCGGTCTCCGTGTGCCAACCCCAACCGTTGATCGAAAGCGGATGTCCGCAATCGCCGGGCAGACCGGCGTAGTAGGTGTCGTAGACGACTGCCGGCGGCGGCGCGGGATGGAGGTAGACCGGCACTCCGAGGGAACTGGCGGCCTCCCAAAAGGGAAGAAAGCGTGCGTTGTCCATAAAGCCGCCGCCCGTGGTGCCGTGGACGATGGCTCCTCGAAAATCAAGCTGCCGGATGCAGCGGTCGAGCTCCTTCGCGGCGAGCTGCGGGTCTTTTAGGTTCAGGTTGGCGAACGCCGCAAAGCGTTGTGGGTACGTGCGAACCGCATCGGCCACACGATCGTTCGCGTTGCCCGCGACCGCGGTGGCCTGCGCCGACGCCAGTATCTCAAAGCCGGAGGAAGCAAGGGAGAGCACCTGCATATCGACGCCGCCCTCATCCATGTCCGCGAGCCGTCCCTGGCCGAGATCCAGGAGCCTGGCCGTGAGTGCTTGATCCCGCGTACCGCCCGGCTTGACCTCCTCGATAGCTCGTTGCAGATCGGGAGTACTAAAGTGCTCTTCGAGCGTGATGGTTTCCATAGTTGGCGAAGACCTTTCCCGATCGTATTGACCCGCTCCATTCCTGTTCAGCCGCAGCGTAATGCGGTGCTGCCGGAAGGCGCCAGGATCAAAGTGCAGATCTTTGATGAATTGCTTGTGTTCTACGACGCCGGTCTTGTCTTCCTTTCAGAGAACGCTTGCCGGCCGATGGTGCCGTTCGATTGGCCGGATGATGTATCCCTGTCCAAGCGTGAAGGTTAGAGCCGGTTCGACGCTGCGTGCGGACAGAGATGAGTAAGACCATTTGCGCAAAAGCATTTCTACTCTGCCCGCGAAGGCCCTGTCCAATGGCATAAGTGTGAATACGAAGCCCGTCGTCGACAGGACCGCAAAAACGATCAGAGATTTAGGTCAGTCTAACGTAAGTGCATTGTCTGCATATTGCATATTCACCAAAATGAATTGGACGACATCATCTCAGAAAGCCTATAACTTGGCAGCTTTGGAACTCCGTTCTGCAACAGTTCGGCGCGGGCAAGTACTACGGAAAGGATGATCCCAGCTTATCGCTCTCTGCTTCTCCATGTTTCACGCTCTCTTCCTCTCCATGTTTCACGGATAGTTGCGACCGCGTCGCTTGTGCGGTATCTGCCGGTGAAGTGAACGAAGAGCGGCGAAGGTCAGAAGCGACGTCCGCTCCGGCGACCTTGCGCAAAATGTCAGTGAAATTAGCCGGAATTTCGTCTCCCCTCCACGCGACATGCTGGTCTGGACGAATAAGTGCAAAGTGGGCCTGGTACCGGCGCCTGAGACGCTTATCGGATGGCAGAAGGATCGTAAGTGGAATCGCCAGCGACGCGGCTTCCCGGCCGGCGCGTTCACACTGCGCCAGCTGCTCGTCTTGGGTGCAAAGCAAGGTGAAGCCGTCGCCGAAGTGATCGTACAGAGAGCTGCCATCAGACAGCCAGAGGTGCGGCGCCAGACAGCCGGGCCGAGCGGATGGCTGATAGATCATGGCTTGCTGCACAGGCATGGGCGTGCCGTCGGGAACTACGATCGGCGAGCCGTCATAATGATAGCCAAGCACCGCGCCCAGGGACTTGAACTCCCTCAGCTTCGCCGTGTAGATCACTTCGCCGGCCTCGCGCCGCGTCGCGTCCCCCAACGGTCCAGGCTCTTCCATGCCGGCGATGGCCAGTTGGTTGCCGAGCGCGCTGTAGTTTGCGATTGCTTCATCCATAATCCACTTGTGCACCGGACGCCGCTCCTGCTCGTAGCTTTCGAGCAGCGCCTGCCCGCCCCAGCCCAGGAGCACAGCGGCCATCTTCCAGCCCAGATCGACCGCATCGCCGATTCCCATGTTCATGCCGTAGCCGCCAAACGGCGGGTGCAGATGACAGGCATCGCCGGCCAGGAAGATGCGCCCGTCCGAATACTTGTCGGCGATCAGGTTGTGGGCATACCACGGATCGCCACCCAGGATCTCCATCTCAAAGTCGAGGTGAGTCGCCTTGCGAATCAAGGCTTTGGGATCGAGCTCGTCCTGCTCATGGATGCGGGTGGCAATGAAGTACCAAAGGCCTTCCCCATCCATAGGGCCAAGCAACGAGGGCACGTCATCGTTGATCATCCAATACATGATGGCTGGACCCTGCGCGTGCATACCCGCCAGCGCCGGCGCCCGGAACTGCACGTTGTAGTTCTTGGCGAATCCGTACTGGCCGGACATGGCCGCTCCGATGTGCGCGCGTACCATACTGCGGGCGCCATCGGCTCCGATCAGATAGCGGCTGCGTACCTCTCGCCGTTCTTTCGTCTCCGTGCTTTCCAGCAGGACGGTCACCCCGTTCTCATCTTGCTCGGCGGAGAGAAAGCTTGAGTTGAAGTAAAGCTTCACGCTGGGCAAGCTCACGGCGTGAGCGCGGAGGACCTCTTCGAGAACGTACTGTGGCACCCACTGCGCGGACTCCGAATACAGATCTGACTTCGCCAGATCACAGCAGAGCGCATTCTCGATTTTTGCAAGCTGAGGCGCATCCATACGGGCGGCGAAGACGATGTTCGACGGGTACTCGGCAGGCAGCTTCGAAGCCTGGCGAAGTTTGTCCGCGATGCCCCAGCGGCGGAGATGCTCGCGGGTGCGAACGTTCGTCGTCTTGGCGCGCGGGCTATAGCCCACTCGGTCGTTCCGCTCGACGATGATGCAGCGGATGCCGAGCCGTCCCATCTCGATAGCGAGGGCGAGACCGGCCGGCCCCGCTCCAATGATGAGAACATCCGCCTGTTCTGTCTGCTGCATGGCTTGACCCTCAACGGAACCGGCTGTGTGTCGGCGCGTTCACCAGAACCTGACTGCGGTCATATTAGCAGATGCCGGGCCGCTCACACATTTGAAGAGCATCCTTGACAAGGGTGCTTTCTCTCACCCACTTTCCTCTGCAAACACATTAAGACCTCTGTGCTTCCTCTTCCGCGCGCCGTAAACTCCAGCAGCCATGGCTAACACCCCAGCCCTATCCCTTTCGCTTGCTTCGATCACACCGGCGGCTACACTCCCGGACTGCCGCTCTTCGTCGGTCTCACGCTGGTCGCAGCAGTTGGCATCTTCGCCATGCCCCCGTATGAGCCCGCTCACTAAGCGCACCGCCGCACCCGGGCTTGACCTCAAACTCGTCCAGGCGCCTAGCCTCCTGCCCGTGTGCCAGTCACGCCATAGAGCAGCAGCTTGAGGCTGCGTCTGAACTGGCGCAGGCCGGCCGGCACCTCCGGGTCCGAAGGGGTCAGCCATTCTCGCACTTCTGTTGCGAAGCAGAAGAAGATCTGCCGGGCGATGAAGCTCGCGGCCTCCTTGCTGCGAACGTCGCCTGACTTCTTCGCCGCCACTACCTGGCACTCGATACCCTTGATCAGGCGAAGCCTCAGTTGCGTGAACTTTTCCATGTGAAGGCCATCCGTGCGGTAGTTTGTCTCATTGACAAGGATTCTCGCAAGCCGGGGATTTTTAGCGTAAAGCTGATAGTGCAGCTCAGCGATGCTCATGATCTTGTCGAGCAGGCCGACGCGCGTCTGCATCTCCACAAACGAACGTTCGACCAGCACGCTCATCTCTTCGTAGAAGATGAGAAAGATCAGATCGCGCTTGTCGGTCACATAGCCGAAGATGGTGCCCTTGCCCAGGCCGGCGATCGCCGCGATCTGGTTCAAGGTCGCGTCTTCATACCCTTTCTCGGTAAACAGCACTCGCGCCGCTGTGAGCAGGCGGGTCTGCCGCTCGGCTTTGGTGCGAGCTCTGAGTCCTTGCCCTGCGCCCGCCTCGTCCGTCTTGCGCCTATCCGATCGTCTCACTCAGGTTTACCTCTGGAACGGGTTCTAAGAAGGATCTTAGACGCTCAGGCCAGCGTGCGGCCGCAGCCCGCAGTCCATGACAAGCCGCAGCCCGGAAGTTGGTTGGAGAAAGATTACTTGACAAAGACCCATACCGGGGGCGAGGATGATAACCGACCGCGGTCGGGCTTTGAACAATCACCCGAGTTTTCGCTGACTCCGGTCACATTCCCGTACACAGGTCCTCCGGCCGTTCGACCGGTACTTCGCTTTCAGGAGAGATGTCCATGAACCGGATTCAGCAGATCGAAGCTCAAACAACGCCTCTGGAAGTGAAGCGCCCGAAGCTTCACCATGTGAATCTCAAGACCACGAGGATGTCCGAGATGATCAGTTGGTACGGCACCGTAATTGGAACCCGGAAGCAGTTCCAGAACGAGGTCATGGGGTTCATCACCAATGACGAGACCCCGGGGCGGATCGCGCTTCTATCCAGCCCCATGCTGACCGATGACCCGGACCGCACGCAGCACGTGGGCATGCATCACTCCGCTTTTGAATACGACAAGGTGGAGGATCTTCTGGATACCTGGGTGCGCCTCAAGGCTCTGGGCATTGAACCGCATATGTGTCTCGACCATGGCTTCGTCTTGTCGTACTACTACGTCGATCCGGATGGAAACAGCGTGGAGCTGCAGGCGGACTGGAACAACGATGCCGCGGTCTCCTGCACCTACATGGAGACTTCGCCGGTGTTTCTCTCAAACCCGGTCGGCAGGTTTGTCGATCCTGCGAAGGTGGAGCAGGCACGCAGGTCGGGAATGAGCCTCCAGGAGCTGCACAGGAAGGGACATGACGAGGGCGCGTTTGAGCCCGCGGTCAAGCCGGATATGCGCATGGCAAGCTAGCGCAACTGCTCGGACGGCAGGCTTGGAAGACACGCCTGGAGGACAAGGATGATGCAGTACAGCAACGGCATGGAGAGCCCCGGCGCACGCTTTCGCCTGGCGGTGGAGCAGGAGAAGCCGCTGCAGGTGATTGGCGCCATCAATGCCTTCACCGCGCGCATGGCGGAGGCAACCGGCTTTCGCGCTCTCTATCTTTCAGGCGGAGGCGTCGCAGCAAACTCGCTCGGCATGCCGGACCTCGGCATCAGCACGATGGAAGATGTGCTGACGGACGTACGCCGCATCACCGATGTGACGACACTTCCTCTGCTGGTCGACATCGACACGGGTTGGGGCGGCGCGTTCAACATCGCGCGCACCATCCGCTCCATGAGTAAGGCCGGTGTGGCCGCGGTGCACATGGAAGATCAGGTGGGCACAAAGCGCTGCGGTCATCGTCCCGGCAAGGAAGTCGTTTCGACCGCGGAGATGGTCGATCGGCTGAAGGCTGCGGTGGACGCACGCACCGATCCAAGCTTTGTCATTATGGCTCGTACCGACGCGCTTCAGGGCGAGGGGCTTGAGTCTGCGCTTGAGCGGGTGCGGGCCTATGTTGAAGCCGGCGCGGACATGATCTTCGCGGAGGCCGTCACGGATCTTAGGCTGTACCCGCGCTTCCGTGAGGCCGCCGGCGTGCCGATCCTAGCCAACATCACCGAGTTTGGGCACACACCGCTCTACACCAAAGAAGAACTGGCCGCAGCGGGGGCTGACCTAGTGCTCTACTGCTGCTCCGCGTACCGCGCCATGAACGCGGCAGCGCTCAAGGTCTATCAGACGATCCGCTCTGAAGGCACACAGAGCGGCGTGCTGGACACCATGCAGACGCGCGCCGAGTTATACGACTTTCTCGGCTATCACGCCTACGAACAGAAATTGGATCGGCTCTTCGCTGCGACGAAGCAGTCCGTCAGTGGGAGCAAGCAATGAGTGAAGCAGCAGTTGCGCAAGAGCCCTTCGTTTTCAAGCCAAAAAAGTCGGTTGCGCTCTCCGGCACCGCCGCGGGCAACACCGCGCTCTGCACCGTAGGCCGCAGCGGCAACGATCTTCACTACCGCGGCTACGACATTCTCGACCTCGCCACCGGCACAGAATTTGAGGAGGTTGCGTACCTGCTGGTTTACGGCACCTTGCCAAACAAGGCAGCGTTAGCGGCTTACAAGGCCAAGCTGAAGGCCCTGCGTGGGCTGCCGGCCGCGGTGCGCGCGGCGCTTGAGTGCCTGCCGTGCGCCACGCATCCCATGGACGTGTTGCGCACGGGGGTCTCCGTGCTGGGCTGCGTCTTGCCGGAGAAAGAAGATCATAATCTCTCGGGCGCGCGCGATATTGCCGACCGCCTGCTGGCCTCGCTCAGCTCCATGATGCTGTACTGGTTTCACTTCTCTACGCACGGACGCCGCATCGACGTGGAAACCGACGATACCTCGATCGCCGCGCACTTCCTGCACCTGCTGCATGGCGTACCGCCTTCGGCCGAGTGGACCCGCGCCATGCAGACTAGTCTGAACCTGTATGCGGAGCATGAGTTCAACGCATCCACCTTTGCCGGCCGCGTCATTGCGGGCACAGGCTCCGACATGTACTCCTGCATGACAGGCGCGATCGGCGCACTCCGTGGACCTAAGCATGGCGGCGCGAATGAGGTCGCGCTCGAGATCCAGCAGCGATACGAATCCAGGGAAGAAGCCGAAAGCGACATCCGGCGGCGCGTGGCGGCGAAGGAGGTCGTCATCGGTTTCGGCCATCCGGTGTACACCATCTCGGACCCGCGTAACAGCGTGATTAAAGAGGTTGCGCGGCAACTCTCCGAAGAAGCCGGCAGCATGAAACTCTATGACATCGCGGAGCGGCTTGAAGCCGTCATGTGGGATAGCAAGAAGATGTTCCCCAACCTCGACTGGTTCTCCGCGGTGAGTTACTTCCAGATGCGTATCCCGACCGCGATGTTCACCCCGCTGTTTGTCATTGCGCGCACCGCCGGCTGGGCCGCGCATGTCATCGAGCAGCGCCAGGATGGCAAGATCATCCGCCCCGCGGCTAACTATACCGGGCCGGAGAACCGTGCCTTTGTTCCGCTTGGCGAACGCACGTAAGAACAGCTGCTCGCGCAGAAACAGCAAGACCAGGAGAGCAAGTTCAGGAGAGCAAGACTTTGTCTGCACACATAGCCCCGCAGCAGCAGGCGTATGACCAGGTCATCGTCGATATCGTCGACTACGCCCAGTCCTACGAGATCACCAGCGAACTCGCCTACGCCACCGCGCGCCATTGCCTGATCGACACGCTGGGTTGCGGGCTCGAGGCCTTGACGTATCCTGCCTGCACCAAGCTGCTCGGCCCGATCGTGCATGGAACGGTAGTGCCCCACGGCGCAAAGGTGCCAGGCACACAGTATCAGCTCGATCCCGTGCAGGCCGCCTTCAACATTGGCACGATCATCCGCTGGCTGGACTTCAACGACACTTGGCTCGCGGCGGAGTGGGGACATCCTTCAGACAATCTGGGCGGCATCCTGGCTGTAGCCGATTGGCTTTCGCGCACCGCGGTCGCGGACGGCAAGGCTCCGCTCTTGATGCGTGCAGTGCTGACTGCCATGATTAAGGCCCATGAGATACAGGGGTGCATCGCGCTTGAGAACTCCTTCAATCGCGTCGGTCTGGACCATGTGGTGCTCGTCAAGGTGGCCTCGACCGCGGTCATCGCACAGCTGCTTGGGCTCACGCGCAAAGAGAGCTTGGCGGCGGTGTCGCTCGCGTGGGTAGACGGGCAGAGTCTGCGGACCTATCGTCACGCGCCGAACACCGGCTCACGCAAGAGCTGGGCGGCCGGCGATGCGACCAGCCGCGCCGTGCGCCTGGCCTTGATGGCGAAGACGGGAGAGATGGGCTACCCCACGGCGCTGACTGCGAAGCTCTGGGGCTTCTACGATGTTTCCTTCAAGGGCCAGCCCTTCCAATTTCAGCGCGCCTACGGCTCGTATGTCATGGAGAACGTCCTGTTCAAGATCAGCTTCCCGGCGGAGTTCCACTCGCAAACTGCGGTGGAAGCGGCCATGACGCTCCATGGCGCGCTCGCTCGAGCGGGCAAGTCGGCCGACGACATCGAGCGTGTCATCATTCGTACGCATGAGGCGTGCCTCCGCATCATCGACAAGAAAGGCCCGTTGAACAACCCTGCCGATCGCGATCATTGCATTCAATACATGATCGCTGTGCCGCTGTTGTTTGGACGCCTGACTGCCTCCGACTACGAGGATGCCGTAGCCGCAGACCCGCGCATCGCCGCGCTGCGCGACCGCATGCAGACCGAAGAGGTCCCAAGCTTCACGGCGGATTACTACGATGCCGGCAAGCGTTCCATCGCCAACTCCGTTCGTCTCGAGCTGAAGGATGGTACGGCGCTTGAAGAGACGGTAGAGTACCCCATCGGACATCGCCGCCGTCGTGCCGATGGGATTCCGATGCTCGAGGCCAAGTTCCGCACCAACCTCGCACGGCGCTTTCCCGTGAAGCAGCAGGGCAGAATTCTCGATGTGTCGCTCGATGCGACGGCGCTTGAAGCGATGCCCGTTCACGAGTACGTCGATCTATATGTAATCTGACGAGTTTCTCTGTTCAACCCGCCAGTGCGGGCTGAACCCAAGGAAGTGATCATGAGCGCAGACCCCGTTCTTCTCCATCTCGCAGTGGCAAAGCCGACGCCGGACCTCGACCCGATTGAAACGCGCGAGTGGCTCGACGCTCTGGCCGCGGTGCTGCGCGAAGGCGGTCCGGAGCGGGCGCAGTACCTTGTCCGCCAGTTGGAAGACGAGCTGCGCACGCGAGGCAGTGCGGAGTTGCCGCAGCCTTTCTCTGCCTATCGCAACACCATCTCTCTGGAACGACAGGGAGTCTATCCAGGCGATCTCGCCGTCGAGCAAAAGCTGACGGCCATCATGCGCTGGAACGCTTTGGTGATGGTCATGCGGGCTAATCAGGCGTACGGGGATCTGGGCGGACACGTCGCGAGCTATGCTTCGGCCGCGGAGATCTTCGAGGTTGGCTTCAATCACTTCTTCCGCGCCGGCGCCGTTGGCCAGCTCGCCGATCTTGTCTTCTATCAGCCGCACTCCGCGCCCGGCGTCTACGCCCGTGCCTACCTCGAAGGTCGGCTGAGCGAGGAGCAGCTGCGCAACTATCGGCAGGAGGTTGGCGGCGGGGGCCTGTGCTCCTACCCGCACCCCTGGCTCATGCCGGAGTTCTGGCAGTTTCCGACCGGCTCCATGGGCATCGGACCGATCAGCTCCATCTACCAGGCGCGCTACCTGCGCTACCTTGACCATCGCGGCCTGCTACCGGCGGGCGATCGCCATGTATGGGGAGTCTTCGGCGATGGGGAGATGGATGAGCCGGAGTCGATCGGCGCGCTCACGCTGGCGGCACGCGAAAAGCTGGATAATCTGACCTTTATCATCAACTGCAATCTGCAGCGGCTGGATGGACCGGTACGGGGCAACGGGCAGATCATCCAGGAGCTCGAGTCACTCTTTATCGGTGCCGGCTGGAACGTGATCAAGGTCCTCTGGGGTTCGGAGTGGGACGCATTGTTCTCTCGTGATGTCAACAACATCTTCCTGCGACGCTTTGCTGAGACCCCGGACGGCGAGTACCAGACACTGGGTGCGCAGGATGGGGCGTACAACAGAACGAACTTCTTTGATCGCGATCCCGAGACGGCCGCGCTGGCAGGCACGCTGTCCGCGGCGGAGATCGACGCGCTGAAGCGTGGAGGGCATGATGCTCGTAAGCTGTACGCCGCCTTTGCCTCTGCCCGCGCCCATCGCGGCCGGCCGACCGTCATCCTGGCCAAAACGAAGAAAGGCTATGGCATGGGAGCGGCCGGCGAGTCGCGCATGACCGCACACCAATCCAAGAAGCTGGATGTGGACGCGCTCATGGCGTATCGCGATCGATTCGCGCTTCCGCTGACGAACGAAGAGGTCGCCGGCCTCAGCTTCTGCCGTCCGCTCGAGGCCAGCCCCGAGATGGTCTATCTTCGCGCACACCGTGAGGCCTTGGGTGGCTTCCTGCCCCGGCGCGAGCGCACCAGCAAGGAGGTAATAGCCGTGCCGGCGTTGGCTTCCTACGCGCAGTTCGCGCTTGAATCCGAAAACAAGGAGATGTCGACGACCACGGCCGCGGTGCGCATTCTGAGCGCACTGCTCAAGGACAAGGTGCTTGGTTCGCGGGTGGTTCCTATAGTCGCCGATGAAGCCCGTACGTTCGGCATGGCGAACCTCTTTCGTCAGATCGGTATCTACTCCTCGATGGGCCAGCTGTACAAGCCGGAAGATGCCGGCTCCATGCTCTACTACCGCGAAGCGCGCGATGGACAGCTGCTCGAAGAAGGCATTACGGAGGCGGGAGCGATCTCGTCCTGGGTGGCGGCGGCAACCTCCTACAGCGTCCATGGCCTGCCGATGCTGCCGGTCTACATTTACTACTCGATGTTCGGCTTCCAGCGCGTCGGTGACCTCATCTGGGCCGCGGCAGATCAACGGGCACGCGGCTTTCTGCTGGGCGCCACCGCCGGGCGCACGACCCTGGGGGGCGAAGGCCTGCAGCACCAGGACGGATCGAGTCATGTGGTCGCCGCGACTATCCCGAACTGCCGCGCGTACGATCCCGCCTTCGCCTGTGAGCTCGCCGTGATCATGGACGCCGGCGCACGCGGCATGCTGGAACAGCAACGGGACGAGTTTTATTACATCACGGTGATCAACGAGAACTACGCGCAGCCTACGCTGATCGCAGGTTCCGAGGAAGGCATACTCAAGGGGCTTTACCGGTTTGCGCGGCGCGGTCCGGAGAAACGCACCGGCAAGCAGGTAAGGCTGCTCGGCTCGGGCGCCATCCTGAATGAGATCATTGCCGCCGCCGATCTGCTCGCGGAGGAGTTTGAGGTCGGCAGTGAGGTATTCAGCGCCACCAGCTTCAGCGAGCTTGCGCGCGAAGCTGCTCAGGTTCAACGGCAACGGCGTCTCGGCAACAATCCGGCCAAGCGCAGCCATGTAGAAAGCCTGCTGGCCGGCACCGCACCGGTGATCGCGGCCACAGACTACGTTCGCGCCTACCCGCAGCTGATCGCGCCGTATGTCGAAGCGCCCTTCGTCGCGCTCGGCACAGATGGCTTTGGCCGCAGCGACACACGCGCAGCCTTGCGGCGCTTCTTTGAGGTGGACCGTCACAGCGTGGCGCTCGCAGCCCTTGAAGCGCTGGTTGCCGCCGGTTCTGTTCCCCAAGCTACCTTGCAAGAGGCTGTGGCGCGCTTTGGAATAAGCGCCGAAGCGCCCGCGCCGTGGACGGTATAAGCTATGGCCGACACAGTGGAAGTGCTTGTTCCCGATCTGGGCGACGTTAAGGATGTGCCGGTGATCGAGGTCTTCGTGCACGTGGGCGATCAAGTGCAGATCGATCAGACCCTGGCTATGCTCGAAACCGAAAAGGCGACCATGGACGTCCCTTCGACGGCCGCGGGTAAGGTCAGTGAGGTACGAGTCAAGGTCGGGGACAAGGTCAACCAGGGGAATCTGTTGGTCCTGCTTGAGTCCGGGCTCGAGCCCGAGCCCGAGCCCGGATCCGAGCCTAAGCCCGAGCCCGGATCCGAGCTGGGCCTCCCGGACGCCGCCACCGCTGAACAGCCGGCCCTTGTGGCTACACCTGCTGTCATCGTGCCGCCACCGGCACCTCTGAGTCCGCCTCAGAGCGAGCCGCATCAAGCGCAAGCCGCAGGCCTCCCGCACGCCTCGCCTTCGATCCGCCGGTTGGCGCGTGAGCTCGGCGTAAATCTTGCCCCTGTTGTGGGTACCGGGCCCAAGGGACGCATCCTTCAGGCCGACCTGCACACGTTCGTCAAGACCACACTGTCCGCTCCGGCCATACCCGCGGCTCAAGCGCCCATCTCCAAGCCTGTGGGTACCGGGCTGGACCTGCTGCCCTGGCCGCAGATCGATTTTGCACGGTTCGGTCCAGTAGAACGAGCGTCTCTGTCGAAGATAAGGAAGATCTCCGCTGCCAATCTCACGCGCAACTCCATCCTGATTCCGCACGTGACCAACTTCGATGAAGCCGATATCACCGGGCTTGAGCAGTTTCGTGTCGAGATCAACACGCAGCAGACGCTCGACACGGCCACCAAGCTGACGACTCTTACCTTCCTGATCAAAGCTTCAGTCTGCGCATTGCGCCTGCATCCGACGTTCAACGCATCGCTGGACGGGGACGAGCTCATCCTCAAACGGTACTTCCACATCGGCTTTGCGGCCGACACGCCTAACGGTCTGGTCGTTCCCATCATCCGCGACGCGGACACGAAAGGCTTGGTCGCCATTGCTGCGGAGGTCGCGGAGCTCGCCGCCAAGGCACGCCAAGGCAAGCTGCAGCCAGCAGACATGCAGGGCGGCTGCTTTACCGTCTCCTCGCTCGGCGGCATTGGTGGAACCGGCTTCACGCCCATCATCAACGCTCCAGAGGTGGCCATCCTGGGCGCAGCGCGCAGCCGGATGGCGCCCCTATGGAACGGCGAGGCGTTCGCTCCGCGGCTAGTCCTGCCGATCAGCCTCTCATGGGATCATCGCGTGATCGACGGCGCCGCCGCGGCCCGGTTCCTGGTGACGATGACGTCCGTCCTCCAGGACTTCCGACGGGTGCTCCTATGAGCCAGTCGCAGCCCGTCACCATACCCGATCTCGGCGACTTCCAGAACATGTCCGTCCTCGAGATCAGCGTAAAGCCCGGCGACATCATCGCCGCGGAGCAGACGTTGCTGATGGTCGAGACCGACAAGGCGACGATGGACATCCCAGCTCCCCTGGCAGGCCGGGTCGTCGAGTTGAAAGTAGCCGTCGGAGACAAGGTGAATACTGGAACGCTTATTGCGCTCATCGAATCTCTGGCCGAGGCCGCGCAGGACGCTCCAGAGCCCGCGATCACAACCGCTCAGGCGAACCTCCCCGTGGCCAAAGCGCCTTCCACCCTGGAGCCGGAGTTGCCCGCCGACGGGCATGCCGATCTCCTGGTCATTGGCGCAGGGCCGGGCGGCTACACCGCTGCCTTCCGCGCCGCTGACCTGGGCCGGAAGGTCCACATCATCGACCGCTGGGATGTGCTGGGAGGCGTGTGCCTGAACGTCGGCTGTATCCCTTCGAAGGCGCTTTTGCACGCCGCAAAGGTCGTCAAAGACGCGACCGCCTTTGCCGGGCATGGTGTGCGCTTCACCGCTCCTGAGGTCGATCTCCCGCAGCTGCGGCAATGGAAGGACTCCGTCGTCAACCGGCTCACCGGAGGGCTGGCCGACCTGGCAAAGCGCCGCAACGTGACCGTGCTGCACGGCACAGCCGCGTTCACCGGCGCGCATACGGTATCGATCGACGGGCAGGAAGGCAGGCGCACTCTCAGCTTCGATCAGGCCATCCTCGCTGCAGGGTCTGAGCCGGTGCGCCTCGCATTCCTGCCCGCGGGCGATCCGCGCATCATGGACTCCACGGGCGCGCTGGCGCTTGTGGACATACCGAAACGTCTGCTGGTGATCGGCGGCGGCATCATCGGCCTGGAGATGGCGACGGTCTATGAGGCGCTCGGCAGCCATGTCGTTCTCGTCGAGCTGACGGAGCAGATCATCGCCGGAGCGGACCCGGATCTGGTCGCGCCGCTCGCCAAGCACATGGCCGCCCAGGGCATCGAGTTCAAGCTCAAGACCCGGATTACCAGCGTGGACGCCGCGCCGGAAGCACTGCTCGCCACCTTTGAAGGTCCCGACGGCCGCAGCGAAGAGCCGTTCGATCGCATCCTGGTGGCGGTGGGCCGCCGTGCGAATGGCCGCCTGCTCAACGCGGAGGCCGCCGGCATCGCGCTTGCGGCGGATGGTTCCATCCCGGTCGATGCGCAGATGCGCACCGCCGTTCCGCACCTGTTCGCCATCGGCGACGTAGCCGGCGCGCCCATGCTTGCGCACAAGGCCACGCATGAGGCCAAGGTGGCCGCCGAAGCCGCCTGCGGGCACAATGTCGCCATGCAGGCGCGGGTTATTCCAGCCGTCGCCTACACCGACCCGGAGGTCGCCTGGGTCGGGCTGACCGAACTGGAAGCCAAACGGCTCGCCATTCCGGTTGAAAAGGCGGTCTTCCCCTGGGCGGCGGCGGGCCGTTCGCTGGCGCTCGGCAGCGATATCGGTTTCACCAAGCTGCTGTTCGATCCCGAAAGCCGCCGTCTGCTGGGCGCGGCCATCGTGGGCACCAGTGCCGGCGACCTGATCGCCGAAGCCGCGCTCGCCATCGAGATGGGAGCCGACGCCGCCGACATCTCCCTCACCATCCATCCTCATCCCACCTTGTCTGAGACCATCGGCGCCGCAGCCGAGGTCTTCGCCGGCACCATCACCGATCTCCTTCCCAAACCGAAACGGAGCAGGGCGTCCCAATCATGAGCGAACACACCTCCATCTTCAGCCAGGCAAGGAAAGTCTCAGCCGACGACCTGCAAAGCTTGGTTGCCGTGAGCACGGAGTTCGGCTTCCTGGTCGACGATGGCCGGTCCGCCGAATGCGGAGCACTGTTCCTGCCGGACGCGAAGCTCATTTTCGGCCCTGGCTCGCCAAAGCCGGCAACCCTGAACGGCATCGCCGCGATTCGCGAGTTTCTAGTGAACCGTCAGGCACAGACCCACGTCACCACCCGGCATATCGCGACGAATTTCCGGGCCATGTGGGAGGATGCAGAGACCCTTGCGTTTCACTCTCTCCTCACGTTTTATCGATCAACGGATGAGACGCGTGAGCCGGTGGTGGCCAGCGTCTCTGACGTGGAAGAACTCTTTCGCCGCGATGGGCAAGGCGTCTGGAAGATCGCCAAACGCACGGTGACGCCTGTCTTCGTGCGCACCACGTAATCTGGGGCCGCGATTCGATCGAGCAAAAGGCACCTGCACGGTCTTTCCGTGTTGCGGGTTAGGTCAAATGAATCTTGCCGCATCGTGTTCAGCATCGCCGACCCATTCGGGGGTCAATGGGTATCACGCCTGGGCGGTTCGCTACAATCTATCGAAGTATGTCCTGCAACGAAAAGGTGCAGAAGGATGTCGATACCCAGAGACTCCCCCGGCCGGCCGCCTGTGCGGCGGAGAGAACAGGCGAAGGTCGAACGGCAAGCGAAGATCCTTCGAGCGGCCCGTATGTTATTCACGGAGCTTGGGTATGAAGCCGCGACGCTGAACCAGATTGCGACTCTCGCAGGACTCGGCAAAGGCACCATCTTTAACTACGTCACGGATAAGCGCGACCTCATCTTCCTCATCTTTCATGAGGATATCTCCTCGCTTTTGAATAGGGCCTTGGCAGAGTCTAAAAACAGACAGGGCTTTAGCGAAAAGATCTTTGGGATCGCTGAGCTGCATTACCGCCTTTACGCACAGACGCCGAAGCTCTCGCGCCTCCTTCTCACCGAGGTAGGTTTCCATTCGGAAGGCATGCATCTGGATCGCTTCCGGGAGCTGCGCGGCGTGCTAATCAAAGCAATCGAGCGGCTGGTCATCGAAGCTCAAAAGGATGGCGTCCTTTCCACGGACGAAACCGCAGGCTTCATAGCTAGCCAGATTTTTTTTGCTTTTTCTACGGCGGTCCGGGAGTGGCTTACCACGTCGCAACCGGAGTGGCGTGCCGGGCTGCGCCAGTACAAGCGCATTTTCAGGATGCAAATACAGGGAATACGTAGCTAGCCTGTGAGCCTGTTCGTCTTCTGCTTTCTCGAAGTGAAGCTGCTCGATGAGCAACCATCCGAGCCGGTCGGCGCTCGCGCGAGTTGGCCGCCTCTGCCGTCCTTGGTGCAGCGCGCGGTAATCTGCGCGGGCGTATGGACGAGTCGGTTGCCGGAGCGAGACTGGACGGTGCAATCGGAAACTAGCGGCAATCTTGGCGCGGCATGCGCATCGGTGGGCGCGCCCATCACTGCGTAGCGGCGTAATCAAGCCTGTCCTGCCCGCGTGACAAGAGCCGCGTCGCGAGCCTGGGAAAGAGCCGAAGCGCATTGCCGTGCAGAATCTTCTCAAGATCGTCGGAGCTGAATTTGTGATAACACTCAACGGCCTTGATGGCTTCACCGATGGTGAAGTGCGGCATAAACGGGATGTCGACGCCCATGAGGAGCTGGGAGGTGGGGATCAAGTCCAGCATGCCCAGCAGCTGCACGGGTGTGGTGGCCGCAGTCAGATCGTAGTAGAATGAGGAGAGGACCTCTCGGATCTCATCGGCGGCGACGGTGGGGCGGTGGCCGGCACCAAAGTGAACCTCAAGGTGCTGAAAGCGCTGGAGCAGAAACGGCATGGTTCCGCCGCCGTGGGTGGAGATCATCCGGATGTTGGAGAACCGTTTTTTGGCGCCCGAAACGACCATATTCGCAAGCATGCGCGTGGTGTCGAACATGAACTCGAGCGCTGAGAGATTGAGGCCCAGATCCGCCTGCCGGGCGGTGCTGAGCGTCCAGGGATGGATGAAGAGGGTGGTGCCGCGGCGATTCAACTCCTCAAACCAGGGGTCGAACGCGGGTTCGCCGAGATAGACATCGTTGATGCTGGTGGAGGTGGCCACGCCGTCCAGCTTGAGAGTGTCGAGCGCGTATTCGATCTCCTTAAGAGTCGCGTCCGCAAGATGCCCAGGAATGGTGGCGAGGCCGCCGAATCGCGTAGGGTGCCTGACGATGATCTCCGCGATGGCGTCGTTAATCCGGCGTGCGATGCCGCCGGCCTCATCCGCGCTGCCATGCTGCGCGGCATGCGGAACGGAGAGGACCGAAGTAGCGATGCCGTTCTGATCCATAAGCGCGAGCGCGCCTTCTACGGACCAGGACGGCAGCTTGGCGAGAGGAACAGCACTGCCGAAGGGGAAGATGGGGTGCGAGTGGACGTCTATCAGGTGAGGATGGCGCACGGTGTGGGCTCCTATGCAGCGCTTGCTGCGGTGTCCAGTTAGGCTCGCCAGCGCGGGAGCAGCGCTCTTGCGTTGGTGGAACCGATCTGCTGGCGAAGGTCAGAGGGCATGGATAATTTTGCGAAGAGCTCTACGCTGTGCGCAACGGGGAAGTAGCTGAAGTCGGAGCCGAAGAGAAGGTGGGTTGGAGGGATCACCTTACGGAGAAGCTCAAACGATTCGGGAGCAAAGGCTTGAGCGCAATCGAAGTAGAGTTTGGCGAACTCCGCATAGATCCCCTCTGGAAAAAGAGCTTTGAGCTTCTCCGGGCCGACCGAGCGCCAATCGTCGAAGCCGGCGATGCGGCCGAGCAGCATAGGCATGACGCCGCCGCCGTGGCAGAAGATGAACCGAACGCCAGGCAGGCGGCGCGTGGTCTGGGCGTTCCACAGACTGAGAATGGTACGGGCCGTGTTGACGGGAAACTCCATCCAGGCGGTGGAGATGGGAGGCTTTTCGTAGGTGAGGGTGTCCGCGGTGCAGCAGGGAGCCTGCGCGGGATGGACGTAGACCACGGCATTGCGGCGGTTGAGTTCCTGGAAGATGGGTTCGAACTTTGGATCGCCGAGCCACGCCTCGCCGTACTCGGTGGCGATGCCGACGCCGTCCGCCTTGAGCACATCGAGCGCGTAGGCGATCTCGAGTAGGGTGCCTTCGACGTCGGTCATGGGCAGCGAGGCGAAGAGGCCGAAGCGGCCGGGGTGATCAAGGCAGTGGCGTGTGCTCCACTCGTTGGTCGCCCGGGCCTTTTTGCGCGCGGCCTGCGGGTCCGTCTCCAGGATAGGACCGGCGTACGCGATGGCCGTGGCGACGTTGTTGCGGTCAAGTTGGTCGAGCGACATCTGAATGGTCCAGGCATCGCCATCCTTGTTCTTGCCGGTCGGCTCAAAATGGTGGTGAATGTCGAGCAGGCGTTGCGGGCTGCCGGCACCCTGAGCCAGCCGCGGCAGCGCCGACACGGCGGCACAAGCTGCGGCACCGGCCAGAAAACGCCGCCGGCCTGCTTTGAACACCCTCGGCCCGTAAGCGCCGCGATCAGACATTAAATCTCTCCTCTAAGGAATTTTCCTGTCGCAATGGAGCGCGGAAAAGATGAACATGTTTGCGTAGTGAAGAGTCGAGGACAAGCGCTACACTTGTCAAGTCCGTTTTGCACGGTGTATGAAGCCGCCGTGTTCTGGCACAGGAACGAGACATCCATGGCTGCTGGACAAAGAGGACGATAGCACGCCAAGGTGCTGAAAATGAACGCGTTCACCTAAATTGGCAAGTGGGTGCCTCGGCAAGCATCCATCGATACTTGAGGCGCTCGCGCGTGTGCCCGTTTGAGCGTGGAGGCTGTGGGCCTCTTCAAAGGATGAGGCATTTGTGTCGCCATCGCTCGCAATGGGCCGGACTCTGCGCCTTATGCAGGATAAGGGGAACGTCTACGGCGGAACGGTCGCGCTTGGCCAACCCATCGGCGCATCCGGCGCTCGGATTCTAGTGACGCTGGCCCATGCGCCCAAGCCGGACAGCAGACGCATGATGGAGCCAGCCTGTGCTTGTGCGGAGTGAAATCGCGGTCGTGTTGCGGAACGGGGCCGTAGGTTAGAATAGGGCGTCAGGAGAAGCGATTGGCTACCGTGGAGCTCGAACCGATCGTAAAATTGAAAAAAGTCGGCGTGCGCGAGCGATCCAAGCAGGAACGTCAGGACAGGATCATGATGGCAGCGCGCAAGCTGTTCGCGGAGCATGGTTATGACGCGACGACGCTGCGGGAAATCGCTGAGCTGGCTGGTTTGGCGCTGGGAACGCTGTTCAACTATATCAACGATAAGCGCGACCTTATTTACCTGGTCTTCAACCAGGAAGTCAACATGGTGACCGACTCTTCCCTGGCAGCACCACGACCGTGGCAGAGCTTCAACGATAAGGTTCTGGGCATGGTTGAGCCCCTTTACCGCCTATTCGGCAGCGAACCGATTCTCTCGCGCATTCTGCTGAGCGAGGTGTACCAGCACACGCCCGGCTTCCATCTCGCGGAACACCTCGGCATTCGCGACCGGTTCATCCGTGGCATGGAAGAGGTAGTTGCGGAAGCGCAGGCGAGTGGTGAAATCGCCTCCGCCGAATGCCCGGAGCTGATTGCGCGGCACATCTTCTTCTCGTACTCGGCGGCGCTGCGCTGGTGGATTGGCAGCTCTGAGCAGCCGGAGTGGCGAGCGGGTGTGCGCGATTTTGCCGAGATCCTCAGACTGCAGACGACGGGGCTGGGCCTGCAGTCAGGCAAGGAGAAAAAGAACGGTTTTAGTCTAAACGCGGTCGCTGACGGGCGTGCCAGAACGATCCATCGGCTGGCAGGCGAACCCACAGCTGCGCCAAGTGCAGGACCCCGGCTGACGCGTCCACTGCGTAGGTCTTGATAAATCGTATGGCTCGTAGCTCAATCCTTGAGGAAGTGTTCGTCTTTCTGCGCAGTCCGCTAGCCTAGTGCTGTGCGGCGTATACGAAACCCTCCGCGCCGGGCTTTCACCATGTAAGCAGGATGTCCCGAACGTCAATCTGCTCGGTCTTCGCAAACTCAGCTTGTCAGTTCTCGATCGAATGGACAACCTCTTGAAACTGCACAGCTAGAGCCAATCTCGCTGCGCGCTCTCAAGGCAGCACTACCTCCTTGCAAAGCCATTGCGGATGCGGTAGTTGCGCTGCCGCGCCTCTTCGCATCGTTGGGGCTCATGGTCGGTGTATCGGTCGGGCCAATCACGGCCCACGATGGTGCGCTGGCTATGGCGTGAGGAGGTTGCGCAGCAAAGATTGCGGGCCGGGCTCGTAACCAGCATAACCCGCACTGCCACAGGGATCGCCCTTATGCCTTTCATACAGCCCGGGTGACCGACGCCTTTGTGCAGGAAGACCTACGTCTGATTCACGTCGCCGATGAGGACGAGCAAGGTCTACAGCCTTCTATGTAGCTCGTTCCAGGCGCCTAAAGACTAGCAACAATCGATCATGTTCACAATTCTGACACTTAGAGAACCAGCTCATTCCACGAGGCTGCGGCACTTCGCCGTTAGAAACCGTGCTGCTGGCGCCCTGAGACGACCTCCTTCCTGCTAACAACTCAAATTTCGCTATAAGCATGAAAACCATCCTGAACAAGCATGCAAGCTATTGATAATAAACATTTAGGTATATCAAACCCGTTTCAGCCAAAAGGTCAATCTTTGGTTCTGAACGTATTGTCTAGGACGATAAATTTTCTCCGCTTCCGCCGACAGAACAGGGCTTGACAACTCTCTTTCACTTCGCGCAGTATTCATCACGCAATCAAAGAATCAAGTATCCGTTCGTTTATTTCAACGACGGCAAGCTTGGTCGTGATTTGTTCCAACCGCAGTTGTGTTCCCGAAGGATTTTCGACCTCGATGCCAAATTGCTTGCAACACTCGATGTTCCGCCGCCTGCCTGAGGGCTTACTGCTGCTTGCCCTGGTTTCCGCTCCCGCTTGCTTCTATGCGCAGACGACTACCGCGACGGTCACTGGTTTCATCATGGATTCAACCGGCGCCAAGATTCCCGGTGCCAAAGTTACCCTGACCGACACGGCGACCGGCGTGACCGCAACCGCGACTACCGATGACGCGGGCCTGTACCGTGTGAGCGGGTTGCTGGCAGGCTCCTACAAGGAGACGGTGATCGCGGCGGGATTCAAATCAGCCGTGCGGACGGCGCTGGAGCTTCATCTGGAAGACCAGATCTCACTCGACTACAAGCTCGAAATTGGCGCCTCGACCGACAGCGTGACCGTCTCCGCCGCAGCGAATGTGCTTGAGAATGTGGCCCCCACGGTGAGCGAAGTGATCGAAGGCCGTCAGGTGGAGGACACACCTCTCAACGGGCGCAATACCTTCAACCTGATCGCATTAACGCCCGGTGTCGTGGCGCAGGGTGGAACGCAGGGTGCGGCCAGTAACAACACGGCCGGCGGCGGCTTCACCAATGCGAACGCGTTCGGCAACTATTCGATTGCGGGCGGTCTGGCCGGGCAGGCCGGAACCTATCTGGACGGTGTCCCCCTCAACGCCGTGGAAGGCAACATCGTCGCATTCGTGATCGCGCAGGACGCCGTGCAGGAATTTCGCGTTGAGTCGAGCGTGGTCAATCCGCAGTATGGCGCCTTTGGCGGCGGAGTGGTTTCGTTCGGCACCAAATCGGGCGGCAACAAGATTCACGGCACGGTTTACGAGTACTTCCGCAACACGATTCTGAACGCAAACAACTTCATCAACAATCTGGACAATATCCCCAGGCCAAAGTTTAATCAGAACCAGTTCGGCGCCACCGTCGGCGGCCCGATCAAGCAGAATAAGATCTTTTTCTTCGGGGAATATGAGGGCTATCGGCTGGCGCAAGGTGTGGTGAATACCGGCCGCGTGCCCACGCCGGCGGAGTTGAACGGCGATTTTACTGCGGACGCCAAGATCGTCAACCCGGTTCCAACGCTCATGACGAATCCGGCGGCTCCGAATGGCCCTCCGATCGCCGCTTATCGCCAGGTGAGCTGCGGCGGCGTGTTGAATAAATTCTGTATCGGCGCCCCGGTAAATGCCGGGGATGCCGTAGCGGACCCCACGGCGCAGTACCTGGCGAACGTTCTGCACTACTTTCCGACGCCGAACAACATCAGCACGAACCCGGCGATCAACTACATCGCCAACGGCAAAGCCTTTGCCTTCAGCAATCAGGAGACCCTCCGGCTGGACGATACCCTGAATGCCAAGAACCAGTTGTTTGTGCGCGTGTCCCGCTTTGATCGTACCCAGCAGCCGACGCAGTTCTTCAACAATCCGGTCGGGCCACAGTCCTCCACCGGAGTGGGCGCCACGACGACTCAGTATGTCCTTGGGAATACGACGACCCTCAGCCCGACCTCCATTGTCGATGTGCGGCTCTCTTATCTGCGCTACTTTAGCTATCTCATTCCGGGCAATCAGAACTTCAACCAGGCTGTGCTCGACAACGGGGACAAGGCTGGGTTCTATGCAGGGATTGCGCATCAAATCCCGGCCTACCTGCCAGACATCAATATCACGAACAATGCTCCGTACCCGGATAACAGTTTGGACCAGTTTGCCCAGCAACCGCTGAACCTGTACACGATTGCCGGAACCTATTCTAAGGTGCTGGGCAAGCATTCGCTGAGCTTTGGCGGTGAGTTTCGGCAGGGCGAGGAGTACTTTGACAATCAACCCTTCGCGGCGGGAGGCTACGTCTTTGCCGGAACACAGACGGCGTGTATTCCGGGCGGCGCGGGTTCTGTCACCTTCAATGACGCTGCTCATCCGATCTCCGCCAAGATTTGTCCGGGAGCGCCCGTTGCTCCAGCGTCGGGAGCAACGCCGGTCGCAGACTTTGTGGCTGGTCAGTTCGCAGCCTCACCTACCGGCTTTACCACGCTTTCAAGCCCCAGTGCCCTGACGCATTATGCCGGTATCTTCGCCAACGATTCGTTCACTTTGTCCCCTAAATTGACACTGACCGCCGGTGTGCGCTACGAGCTGCCGGGCAGCTTCTACGTCAAGAACGACAACAACGCGGTCCTTCTGCCCCAATTGGCGAATCCGCTTGTTCTGGTGAACTCCGCCGCGTACTCCGGACGCGGTGACCTCGAGGCGCATCACACGTTGTTCTCGCCGCGCGTCGGCTTCTCCTTCGCACCCTACCCCGGCACCACGGTGCGTGCGGGCTACAGCTTAAGCTTTCTGCCGCAGGACACCGCATTCAACGCGTCACCGGTGTACTCTTCGTTGAACAATCCCACAACCTACGTTCCCCCCAGCTACCTGCTTTGCGCGCCGCTCGGCCTGACGGCCACGGGCACCACGCCCGGAAACGTCTGCAACTCTCCCGGGACAGTGGCCGCAAACACCGTCATCCAGCCGGTAAGCCGTGCCGCCTATGCGGCCAACCCGACCCTTTTCTACGGGCAGCCGATCGAAGGGCGTGTGCCGACCGGCAGCTTCCCATACCTGCAGCAGTGGAATGCCAATGTGCAGCAGGCTTTTACCCCAAGCACAGTTCTTCAGCTTGCTTATCTTGGGGCACGGGGCGATCATCTCCCCATCTACGGAACCTACAACCTGAATCAATTGCCGGATACGGCGATCGTAGGCGCTGGTATGGCGACCCAGGCGGAGCGCCCGCATCCTCTCTTCCAGAACGTTACCGCGACGGCGCCGTACGTGGGCGACAGCTATTACCACTCAGCCCAGGTCACGTTGACCAAGCGCTTCCAGAGCGGAGGCACACTGCTGGGAAACTATACGTGGTCGAAGTTCACGGGTGACTCTGAATCAAGCAATCCCCAGGTGGAGAGTCACACGCAGGGCGTCGTCCAGGACTATAACAATCTGCGGGGAGAGAAGTCCTACCTAAGCTTCGACATTCCCCAGCGGCTTGTCGTCAGCTATATTCTTGATCTGCCCGTTGGCCGGGGCAAACATTTTCTCGGGAACACGTCGGATATCGTGAACGGGATCATCGGCGGCTGGAATGTTTCTGGCATCAATAGCTTCCAGAGTGGCTTCCCACTTGCGATTATTGCCTCGCCAACACCCGTTTCCGCCGCCTATGGTGGCGGCACGCCCCGGCCGAACGTGCTTTCGGGTTGTCCGCAGAAGAACCCCATCGGCTACGTGGCTGCGGTGCAGCAAGGCAAGTCGATCATCAATACGGCGTGCTTCGTTGCGCCGGCGCCACCGGCCGGTGCCCCTGCCCTAGCTGGGTTTTACCAAGGCGATCAGCCTAGGACGAGCGGTCTGCTGCGCAGCCAAGGGGTCGATAACTGGGACTTCTCAGCCGGTAAAACGACCGTACTTCACGACGACATCAACCTAGTGTTCCGCGCTGAGTCATTCAACGTTTTCAATCGGGTGCAATTTAATGATCCCGGGTTAACCTTCGGCAGTTCAAGCTTTGGTTTGTTGACCGCCCAGGCAAACCTGCCTCGCTCCTTCCAGTTTTCTCTTCGTCTAAATTATTAGACAAGCCTTAAGTCGGCCCACTCTAAACCACGCAGTTTCAGGAGAAGCTCATGGCCACAGCAGCAGCACCTTTCGTTCGTGATATTGCCCATCACAAAACTTCCGTCGAAGGTCCAACGCTTCTAACGCCAATCGTTCAGACTGGCGCCGTCGATGTTAGCGATCTTGCCGGGCTCAACTCCACGGCGCTGCGTGAGGCCTTGGTTGAACGTGCCAATGCGCTGCGACCGCTGCTTGAGGCGAACGCGGCGGAGACCGAAACTAATCGCCGGGTCGTGGAGGAAAACATCTCCGCGGTTCGTGAGGCGGGGCTGTTCAAGATCATGGTCCCACGCCGCTTCGGCGGTCTTGAGACGGATATCCGCACCAAGATGGAAGTGTCGGCCGCAGTCGCTCGTGGCTGCGGGTCCACGGCTTGGGTCACCACTCTGATGAATGTCTGTTCTTTCTTCGCCGGACTTTCTTCAGCAGAGTGCCAGGAAGATATTTGGGGCGCGAACCACGATGCTCGGATCGCCGGCGTCTTTGCACCGCTTGCAACCACCAAGCGCGTGGACGGAGGATTGATCGTCAATGGCAAGTGGCCGTGGTCGAGCGGCTGCCTGCACTCGGACTGGGCCATGATGGGCGTTCCCGTCGTCAATGAAGCGGGAGAGCCGATCGATCAAGGCATGGCCTTCATGCCCATGGGAGAGTGCACGATCGAGGACACGTGGTACGTCGCCGGCATGAAGGGCTCGGGAAGCAATACCATCGTCGCTAAGGACGTTTTCGTGCCCGACTACCGAATCCTGTCGGTCTCGCAGCTGATGCAAGGCATCACGGCTACGCCGTACAAGGATGAGGTGTTGTATCGCTGCGCCTTTATCCCGGTCGCCGCGCTGATTCTTGCCGGGCCCATGATGGGTCTGTGCAAACGAGCTCTGGAATTTGTCATCGAGAAGGCTCCCAAACGCAGCATTTCCTATACCTTTTACAAGACGCAGGTCGAGTCGCCCAGCTTCCAGCTTTCGATTGCGAAGGCGTCGATGCTGGTCGATACCGTGTGGATGCATGCTCTGCGTGCCGCCGACGACATTTGGAACGCGGCTGCGGCGAATCGTTTTCCGTCCTACCTCGAGCGCGCCCGTGTTCGCATGGACACCGGGTATGCCGCATCCACGGCCCGCGAGGCGATGGATCTTCTGCTGTCCGCGCATGGAGCCTCGGCCTTTGCGGAGGTGAGCCCGTTGCAACGGATGTGGAGAGACCTTGAGACTTGCTCACGTCACGCGGTCGTCTCGCCGGAAATCAGCAGTGAGGTCTACGGCAAGGCACTGCTCGGCGTTGAAGGTGGCATCACGGCTCTGGTGTAGCGCCCTCGGTTGCCGTGAGGAACTCCATCTACTCAAGATGTCAAGGGTCGTCTTCCCCGCGACCCTTAGCATCTTTCTTTTGTCCACTCTTTCGTTGTTCATTGCTGTCTTGCCCGTATGCAGGCAGGTGGTACAGTTTTCCCCTTACCTTCGCGGGAAGCTCCCCATTCAGTAATAAGACGGAAAGTTTATTGTCCCAAAGGCGTTCAGCGTGTCTTTGACTCTGACGCTAGGAACGCTTACGGCGGTAAGATTCCTAGCGTGATCTGGGGTGCTCGTGGAAAGCAAATCTACTTCCTGTTCTTTATCTGTTGCCCTGCGTAGTATCGACACCTTTTCCAAGTTCATCGAGGAGCGATCCATGAAGAGCCGTAGTTTTAGCGTCCCTGTTTCTTTCTTTGCGAACTCCCCTTTTGCCGTTCCGACGCCTCGCGCTCAGCACCAGGAAGTTCTCTCAGGATCGCGTGCAGAAGGTTCCTTCATGGCTTCGAGCCTTACTGCAGCCCTGATCCTGTCTTCTTGTTCGACCGCCTGCTTTGCCCAGCAGGCGAATCCATCCGCCGCTCCCCCGCCGGCGCAAGCGATTGCGGCCAATCGCGCGGCGCTGATCGCGCAATGTCCTCCCGTGAAGCCGCGCATCAGCAAAGCGGAAGAGGCGAACTACCCCATTCACATCACTCATTGGGGGTCTACCGGGCCCCGGGTGCTTCTGATTCACGGAGGCGTACAGGGAGGCGCCGGCGGAGGGCCGCTCACCTTTTCCAAACAGGAGGCTCTGGCGCAAAAAGGATGGCGGGTCGATGCGGTAGACCGCCCTGGCTTCGGTCAAAGCCCTTCTCGCGGCATAGATGATCAGGAAGCTGACGCGGTCTGGATTGCGGAACTTCTGACCAAGGGTACCAACTTGATCGGACACTCCTGGGGTGGAACCGAGGTTCTTCTGGCTGCAGCAAAGCGGCCTCAGGATGTGTCGTCGCTGATTATCATCGAACCCGCATTGCAGTCGTTGCTGCTCGAAGATAAGGCCGCGATGGCCAATCCGGCCGTACGTGCAAGCATGGGCCAGATCCAAGGTTTTATGGCGACGGCAAAGACTCCTGCGGAGTACGGTAAGGATTTTGCGGGGGCACTCGGGGCTTCAGGCGTGTCAGACGATCATGCCGCCGCTCTACCCCACATGACTCCAGAGCAGGCCACGGCAACCGGCTGCGCGCTGCTGCAGGCCGGTGCTGCGTCTCCCGCCACCCTGCACAAAGCGATGGATACCATTGCCAAGGCGGGTATTCCTGTGTTGGTGATCAGTGGAGGATGGAACCCGCGCTACGATGCGGTTAGTGAAATTGCTGCGCGCCTGATGCATGGGACTCACGTCATTGTGAAGTCGCCGAATCACTTTGTACAGAGTTCCAATCCGGGAGACTTCAACCGCGTGGTCGATGCCTTTATGCGAAAGGCAGATCGCACCCGCGGTGATTCCGCGAGCCCAGCACAGCAATAGCGATCTCAACATGAGCATTGGCTCCATGAGATCCAGCGGGTCGCAGGAGATCTCCTGTGACCCGCGATCTGAACGGGTGCCCACATTGCGCCGGCTTGCCCAAGTTCAACGACCTGCCTACGAGTGGAAGAAGAGAGGCATGCTCTCTCCCGATTGGTTCTGAGGCGAGCCGGCGGCTTGTTCCCGACGGTCCCCACAGTTAGGCCTTTGCAACCTGCGCGACCGACGGCTCAAACTGCCCGAGCAACTCTGGCATCGTTGTCTTGCCAAGATCAACGGCTGCTGTTCCCCCTGCAAGGACCACACTCACATCCGTAATGCCGATAAAGCCCAAGATTTGTTTTAGATAGCTGATGGCGACGTTGTACGACTCCGTCTGCGCTCCAGGCGTGTACACACCACCGGAAGCCAGAATGATGGAAGCCTTTTTGCCTTTCACCAGACCTTCGTAGCTGGCGCTAAAGGTCACGCCTACCCGTACGATGTGGTCGATGTAGGCCTTCAGGTTTGCTGGAATGGAGAAGTTGTACATGGACGTCCCAATCACAATATGGTCGGCGGCCTTCAACTCGGCAATAAGATCGTTGGACACCGCAAGGGCTTGCTTGATTTCAGGGGAGTGCTGCTCAACAGGGGTATACGCGCCCATGATCCAAGGCAGATCGACAAACGGCAGGGTTGTCCTCGATAGATCGCGGACCACGACCGTTCCACCGGAATGCGCGTCCTTCCAATCGTCGATGAACGTCTGTGTGAGTTTGCGAGAGACGGAGTAATCCCCTCGGGGGCTGGATTCAATGGCGAGCAGGCTGGGCATATGCGACCTCGTAACTTCGGTTGGAGGAGTGGTGGTCCGGATCACTGGCCGATTTCGGCTCAGCAGACGGGATGGATGGGCGAACAATCGCATGAAAAAATTCATTGAGACCCCGGTTGGCGTGGCGGCATGCTAGAAGCCCGCGAGCGGTCTGCGCAACGCAGGAAGACCTGTCGAGGTAAGCCGTTTCCACTCTGCGATCGATGAAAACCAGGCCGGTCTGCGCTCGATCTTGAGATCCACGATCAACTTCTCGAATGCCGCACGATAGCTCCTGGTCATCTGTTCTTGCAGGAAGGACTCCGGCGTTTCGTCCCAGACCTCGTAGTTCACGAGGGTGTCCGGATCTCTCGCATCCTGGATCAAAGATGCTTCCATAAACGTGGGCTCCTTCACGATGTGGGTGAAGAGTTCCTGTAGCGAGACCAAGAACTCCGGTCTGACCGGCTCGCCGACCCGGAAGTTCACAATCAGGGTTATCTTGTCTGCCATAATCTCCTTGCCCATGGAACTGAGTATTCCGCTCGCCAGCGAGCGGTCAGACAAAAGCCTGGCTGCAGCGCTGCGGTCTCAATGAGCCGTTGAATCAGCCATCCCGCCGCGTAAGAGAGACAGCCTGGCATGCTCTCCTCGATACTGAATTCTCATTCCGGCGATGTGACGATCAACACGAGCTCGGTATCCTGCAAGGCCTCGACACGAATGGCCGCTTCCTCGCGTAGAACGATTCCTTCCCCCGTCGTTGCGCGTACGCCGTTGACCTTCACGGCGCCGGAAGAAACGACAAGGTAGCCAAGGTCGCCGCGCCTGAAATCGTACGTGGTTCCCGTACCCGCGAAGAGAGACGCGCCAAGGACCTCCGCATCGCAGCGCAGCTCTAGGCTGCCTGTTGTGCCCCGTCCACTTGCCAGTGTGATGAAGTGGCCGGCGCGGTCTGACTTCGGAAAGGACTGCGTGCCCCAGCGCGGAGCATGCCCGGCCATGCGCGGCCTCAGCCAAATCTGGAAGATCTTTGTGGGCACATCGCCAGGATTGCGCTCCGCGTGTTGGATGCCGGTACCGGCGCTGATGACCTGTACATCCCCGGTCTCGATGCGTCCTTCATTGCCCAGACTGTCCTTGTGCGACACAACTCCGGCTCTGACATAGGTGACGATCTCGACATCGGCGTGGCTGTGCAGATCAAATCCGGTGCGAGGAGCGATTTCATCGTCGTTGAGGATATACAGGTTGCCGACTGGCTGGTGCTCGGGGTTGCCGAACCGACCCATGGCGAAGTGATGTTTCGCCTTGAGCCAGCCCAAATCCGCGCCGGCAATTTTATCGAGTGACTTCAATTCAAGCATGGATACTCCGCCGTTCAGGTGATTTATGCGGTGCGGTAGCTTGCCTGGAAGATCGACTGGAAGGCATTTCGCACGTTCCAGAACGTAAGGGCGAGCAGAACGGAAACAAAGAGGGCGACAGGTAAGCCGCTCGGGGCCATGAACGCGTGGAACAAAACGATATTGGTGGTGATGGCTCCGAGAACAACGAGCGTGAGCGGTACAAAGCGGTTGACCAGCAGTAAAAGCCCGCCGAGAGCCTGCAGCGCCATGATGACCAGAAGCTCATGGGACAGAAATAACCCGCCCATAAACATGCCTCCAGGCCCTGGAGGAGGCGGAGTTGGAATGAAGTGCAGGAACCCGTTGAGCCCGAAGATGAGGTAAACGAGACCAAGCAAGTAGCGTGCGATGGTGGAAGCGAGTTTCATCGGCATGTCCTTTCTGAGCTGGCTGGAAGTGAGGACGAGCGTTGAGAGATGGTGGAAACCGGCGTGGTGACCACCGTGATACAGCAGCAAAGCAACACCTGTTGCCAAATCTTTTTCAGTATACATAGATTCGCAACACGTGTTGTCTAAGCCATGCAAGTTGTTTACGCGTAAACTGGCGGAGTGAACGATCCCAGCAAAGGCCTCGATCCCCGGGTGCGCCGAACCAGGCAGCTCTTGCACGATGCGTTCGTGCAGCTGCTGGCGAAAAAGACGTTTGCGGAGATCTCGGTGGGAGATGTAACCGACATGGCCACGGTCAACCGAGCCACGTTTTACGCGCATTACCCTGATAAGTACGCGCTGCTTGAATGCACCACGGCCGCCCGCTTTGCTGATCTTCTGGAGAAGCGTGCGGTCTCTTTCGACGGTACGTGCGACTCTGCCCTTCGCAAGATCTTCCTAGGCATTACCGATTACATGCTCAGCGTGCTCGGTCCCGGTCATGAGCACCAGCTATCTTTGGATCCCTACATGGAAATGGCGATCATCGCGGTCGTTCGTGGCATGGTAATGGAAGGTCTGAGCCAGTATCCGGCAGACTGGAAGGTGTCTCAGCAAACCCTGGCAAACATGGTCAGCTGGGGTCTGTACGGTGCCGCAAGGAACTGGATTGACTCGCCCGAACGAGGACCGGCTGAAGACATTGCCAATGGCGTCACCGGCTTACTGGTGCCTCTAGTGCATCCGGGCTAACATACGCGCTCCTGTAACTGACGAGATGCGCGTTGACCTTTCCTGGTACAGTTCTCTGCGAGCACTGTCCGTATGGCATGGGAAGCAGAGGCTGCATGCTCTTCAACATGTCTGAGCTCACGCTCGACAGGCCGTGCAAGGCTTCCTCAAAGATTTGGGCGCAAAGCAGTCCTTTGTAGGAAGCTGCATCCTGCACCACGCGCGCAGGCTTGCGCTCGGCTTCGTTTCTCGTCACTGTTCACCTTGGGCATGGCTTAAGTGCAAACCCTTTCTCCGTCTAATCAGTCGATATTGGCTCCGCCCGAGCCGTAGACGGAGATGCATTGTGATGCTTCAGATGAGGCCGGTACTGACAGAAATATCCTGGTCTCGCCGGATAGGGTCCCCAACTCGTGCCCGACAGAAATGTTCCAAGTTACGCTCTTGATCTGTGACTTGGGATTGAACGGATGAGTCGGAGATGCCTTCTAGCGGATGGCCGAGCGTCCGGACCTGCGCCGTGCGGGTACGGGAACGGACTCAAGCCCGGGCTGAAGACGGAGCTCGCCGACGTAGACGCCGTAGGCGGGAAGCGCAATGCCGCTGAGCGGGACCGGTGCGCTGAGATCCGCGGCCGGGACCGAAGAGGCGAGGGTGCGCAGCAAGCCGGTTCCAAGGGCGATGCCGCGGGCGCGAAGCTCCGCCGCGAGCGAGACCGTAACGGCGTGTGAGGATACGTTGCACACCACCAGAACAGGCGCCGCGCCGATCGCTCCCGGAGAAGGACGCCGAAGCCAGGCGACAAGGTCCGGATGTGCGGGTGCGAGAGGTTCGAGCGAGCCGGCGCGCACGGCCAGGCTGGTGCGGCGCACGCTGGTGAGACGGCGGTACCAGTTCAGCAGCGAGCCGCCGTCGTTGTCTTCGAGGGCAACGTTGGCGGTGGCGGCATTCGGGCCCGGCGGAAGCCAGGGGAGACCGGAGGTGAAGCCCGGAGTGTCGCCCCACTGCATGGGGGAGGGCTCGGCGGATGCGGCCATGGAAGAGGCAGCGACGCCCGAGGCGGTCTTCGTGCCGATCTCCTGCCCGGCGTACAGCTGAGGAACAGCCTGGCCGAGAAGCAGCAGCGCGGCGATCTGCCGGGCAATCTCAACCGGGTGCGCGCCGTCGCTCAAGCGATCGAAACTGCGCGCGAGGCTGCCGGCATCGGACGCGAGCACAGGCGTGGCGAGCGGGAAGACCAGGTGCGGCTCAGCTTGGAGCAGCTCCCGCAACTCCGCGGCCTGCCAGCGATTCAGGGCCAGAAGGCGGCCGTCGAGAACCAGTTGCGGCGCCTTTGAGAGAGACACGCCGGTAGGCTGGGCGGCTGAAGGGATCGGCGTTCGTCCGTGGGCGGTGCGCCTGCGCATGTGGCGCGCAGGCGCGGCTGCGCTGCTGCTGGACTCCGGAGATTGCGGCAGGTCCCAAAAGAGAACGCGCTGGCCGGGATACTCGTTGCAGAGACGATCAAGCGCGGCGAGACGGCTTGCGGTCTGGGCCGGCGTGAGAGGGATCCTGCGCGAACCGGCGTCGGTGAGCCTGAGACCGGCGATGCCGCGGCTGAGCCAGAAGCGCGCGGCGTCGGCCGTCTCGGTGTCTGAGAGCGTGCTGTTGAAGGGCAGGTCGACGAGCACGCGCATGCGGCGGCGGCTAGCCTCCTGCACCAGCTGCGCGAGGTCGTCTTCGGTTCCATAGGCCCGGTCGAAGGGCGGCGTGGCGCCTGTGGTCAGAGGACGGTGCGGATCTTGTGTTTCAAGCGGAAAGGGGGAGAGCACGAGTGCATCGACGCCCAGCGATTGCACGTAGTCGAGCCGTTGGACGACGCCGCGGAGGTCGCCGAAGCCGTTGCCCTTGGTGTCCTGAAACGTGAGCGGGTCGATCTGGTAAAGGATGGCCGACTGCCACCAGCTCTCGACCGTCAGGCCGGAGCCTTGCCAGCCGCGGCGGGCGAGGGTCTGGGCGAGGACGCTGCCGGAGAGCGTGGTCGCAAGCAGGACAACGAAGAGACAGCGGCGCAGCATGATGTTCATTCTGGTCGAGAGTTACTTATGGTTTGGAGGAGTGGCCCTGGCTGTGCCGGCGGCCTGACGGTCGCGCAGGAACTGGTCGAAGTCCAGGCCGAACTGCGGCACGGACCGCGTTCCGTGGATGGTGAAGGGAATCTCAACGCCGGCTCCGTTTCTGCTCAGGTACGTATCGACCGCGTGCAGCAGAATCTGCTTCCACCAGCTCTGCACCATCCCCGACGCCTGCGCCTCGGTGCGCACCTTGCCGTGGAAGTCGAACTGGCCGCCGTCGAGCGAGTAGACGCCCTGCATCTGGATCGCCGCGCCTGGAACCGTGTAATTCAGCGTGTCGAAGTTCATGCGGCCGCCGCTCAGCTCCAACTGGCCGCTCATCCCGGAGTTCACAAGCGCCTGCCCGGGATGCTCCGCAGCGTAGGCGGCCTGCGCCGGCAGGCCTTGCGCCCGCAGGCTCAGCTGGTCGATCTTCTGCTCGAAGGCAGCATTGGCGAAGTGGATCTGCCGCAGCGAGAAGCGCGCATGGAGCGCAAGTCTCTGCATCACGCTCTCGCGCCCGGGGCGAAGATGAAGCTGCGCGGAGGTGGTCATCTGCGCGGATAGCAGCACAGGCCGCGTCTTCACCGCGAGCGCGAGAAAATCCTGGACCAGCCCATTCGGCACATCCACCGTCAAGTCGATAATATGGCCTGTGCCCTTCTCGTTGACGATCGAGCCGCGGCAGGTGAAGGCGGAGTTGCGCAGCCTTCCCTGGACCGGCTCAAGCAGCGTATCGCCGGTGGTGCCATCGACGATGGCATGGAAGGTAGTGCGCAGAGCCATGGGCTGGCGGGCGGTTTCGAGCGCGAAGTCCGGCGTCTCGGTTGAGCCGTTGACCTCTAGCCGATGCAGTTGACCGCGAAACTCACCGGCCGAACGAAGCATGCCGCTGATCCCATGGATGGCGCTCAGGTCGGCATGCTCGAAGGTGTAGCGGCCGTCGAGCGGCGTAGCTCCCGGACTTGCCGAAATCCACGGTCCGAAGCTGCCCTGGACGTGCACGTCTCCACGCGGAAGGGCGTTGACCAGGGTGGCGTCATAGCGCACGGGTGTGTCCTGCGAGACTCCTTCGAGATCGATGCTGCGCAGGTCGAAGATTTTGGGCATCCTGGCGGGGTCGCCGTTTTCGAGCAGCAGGCGGGAGTCGCGGATTGAAAGTCGGTCCACGGCGACCTGCGTTTGAGCGGCGCGCCGGCGCTGGGCATCGTCTTCCGGCTCGGCATGGAGGCCGTGCGGCGGGATGCGGATCTCGAGCCCCGAGACGTGGACCGTGCCGATGCGCAAGGGCCGCTCAAACAGGCTGCGCAGGCCGGTGTGGAAGCTGAACTCGGCGACCGTGACAAGCGGAGCCGCGGCCCCCGCCCTCGTCTCCGTCGCGGCCAGCGGCGCGTCGATGCGCAAACCCCGGCCGGAGACCTCCAGCCCATGCAGCAGAGACACATCGAGCGCGTCCAGCTCCACCCGGCTGTGAAAGCGTATGCTGAGCGCGTCGATCAAGCGCTGCCGCAGCATGGGTCCGGCACGATGCACGAGCATCTCTCCTGCGATCCCCAGCCCAAGCGGCAGAAGCAGCGCCACTGCGAGGAGCCGGCCTCGCCCGGCCCGGCCCGCCGTGTTGCGCGGGCTGCCGGCGGACACCGTACTCTGGGTCACAGGCAAGCGAGGCACCTCTCCCTAAAAGATTACGCGAATGGCATAGTCTTTGCTAAGGTGAGTTCACGACCACTCAACCTGAGCCGAAGGACGGGAGCGCAGCTCTGCCGCCGGCTTGTATGAAAATCGTTCGCGGGCAGCATCGCCTGCGGCCTGGATCCGTACCGTTTTCTAAGAGAGGTGTGGGATGACAAAATGTGTGCTTGCCGGAATCGCCTTCGCTCTGGCGCTTCCAGCCGCAGCCCAAACGAATCATCTGACGTCGCCGCTCGAGCAGTTCGGCTTTGAGCCGGGTACGGACCGGAAGCTGGCCGACTGGAAAGAGCTGACGGCGTACTACCAGAAGCTTGCGGGCGAGTCGGACCGGATCAAGTATCAGGAGCTGGGCAAGACGACCGAAGGCCGTCCGTTCGTCATGCTCATCCTCTCCGCGCCTGAGAACCTGGCGCATCTCGCCGAATACAAGGACATCGTTACCAAGCTTTCCGATCCGCGCACGACCTCCCCGGACCAGGCCAAGGCGCTGATCGCGCGCGGCAAGTCGGTGATGCTGATTACCTACTGCATTCACTCGACCGAGATCGCCAGCTCGCAGACGGCGGCGGCGTTCGTGTACCGGATGCTGAGCTCGAATGATCCGGAGGTGCAGACGACGCTTCAGAACACCATTCTGCTCATGATTCCGGCGCAGAATCCGGATGGCGAGCAGCTGGTGGTGGACTGGTACCGGAAGACGCTGGGCACGCCTTCCGAGGGGTCCAATCCTCCGGTGCTCTATCAAAAATACGTGGGCCATGACGACAACCGCGACTGGGTGGGTCTGACGCAGGTGGAGCAGCAGCATACGGCGAAGGTGATCAACGAGTGGCATCCGCAGGTGCTCTATGACCTGCATCAGCAGGGGGCGGATGCGCCGCGGCTGTTTCTGCCGCCGTGGGTGGACCCGATCGATCCCAACGTGGATCCTTTGCTCGTCTCTTCCATGAACGCGCTCGGCATGCGGACGGCCCATTCTGTCGAATCGACGGGCAAGACCGGCGTGCTGGTGCACGGGGTCTACGATTTCTGGTCGCCGCTCCGGGACTACATCTCGCTCCATAACGGGCTGCGCATCCTGACCGAATCCGCAAGCGCGAACCTGGCCACGCCGATCGAGGTTCCGTTCGAAAAGCTGGGCACGGGCATTGGCTACGACGCGAAGGTCGCCGCGTGGAATTACCCCCATCCCTGGAAGGGCGGCACATGGCATCTGGGCGATATCGTCGCCTACCAGATGGCCGCGCTTGAATCGATGACCGCGACCGTGGCGATGGACCGTACGCAGTTTCTCTCCGACTTCTACCAGGTGAGCGAGCGTGCCGTGCATCCGGCGGCCGGGCCATATGCGTATGTGGTCTCGCCCGAGCAGATCGATCCCGCAATGACGCTGCGGCTGGTTGACACGCTGCATAACGCGGGCGTCGAGATACAGCAGGCCTCGGCGCCGTTCGAGGCCGGAGGCAAGAGCTTCCCGGCGGGCAGCTACATCGTCGCGCTCGATCAGCCGTATCGCGCCTTTGCCAAGACGGTACTCGAGCGTCAGAAGTACCCGGATATCCGCGAGTATCCGGGCGGGCCGCCGCAGCGCCCGTACGATGTGACCGCGACGACGTTGCCGCTGTTCTACGGCGTGACGGTGACGGCAGTCGATGCGAAGTTCTCCGCGCAGGCGAAGATGCTCGATGCGTTTCAGCCCGTGGTAGGCCGCGTGGAGCGGTTATTAGGCACGGGGCCGGCCAAGGGGTATCTGCTGAACGACACAAGCAACAACAGCCTCTACGCCGTCTTTGCGCTGCTAAGCGAAGGGGTGAAGGCGTACCGGCTGACCGGTCCCGGCCATGACCCGGGGACGATCTATTTGCCGGCGCAGCCTGGGCTGAACGCCAAGCTGACCGCGGCGGCTAAGAACTTCTCCGTGACGTTTACACCCGCGGCGCAGGCTGTGACCGGAAGCGCGCTGGCGATGAAGGCTCCGCGGGTGGCGCTGTATAAGAGCTGGGTTGCATCGCTCGACGAGGGCTGGACCCGCTTTATCTTCGACAAGAACGGCATTCCGTACACGACGGTGAGCGATGCGGACCTGCGCCAGGGCAATCTGAACGCGCGGTTCGATGCGATTCTTCTGCCGGAGAACGCGCCTGCCGCGATTTTGACGGGGCGGTTCGGCGGACGAGGCGGGCCGGAGCGGCTGACCTATCCGCCATTGCCGCCGGAGTACCAGGGCGGCCTCGGGCAGGAGGGAGCCGCGGCGCTCAAGGCGTTTGCCGAAGCGGGCGGCACCATTCTTACCAACAACAGGGCGTCCGACGTCTACGCGACGAAAGACAATCCGATGTTCACGGATGCGCTAAGCGGCGTGCCCCCGAAGGAGTTCTACTGCCCCGGCTCGATCCTTGAAGTTACGGTCGATCCAACCAACCCGATCGCCTTCGGCTCGACGCCGACGGTGCCGGTGTTCTTTGAGACCGGTCCGGCGTTCAAGGTTTCAGGCGCGGCCAAGTCCGTGGCGCGCTACACCAGCGACCAGCCGCTGCTGAGTGGATGGATCCTGGGCGGCAAGTACCTGAACGGCAACTCGGCCATTGCGGAGGAGCCGATGGGCAAGGGCCGGGTGATCGCGTTCGGATTTATCCCCATGTACCGCGGCCTGAGCGAGATGACGTACAAGTTCCTGCTGAATGCAATGCTGTATGCGGGGTCGACTCCGGGATCGGTGGGAGATTGATCCCAGCGGCTACCGGGTCTCCAACGGCTACTGGATCTCCAGTTGCTTATATCTCCAGCGGCTACCGTGTCTCCAGCTGCTTCTGCAGCTCTTCAAGCGTAAAACCCTTGGTCTCCGGGAAGAACTTGAGCACGACGAAGAACTGGAGCACCGTCATCGACGCGAAGAAGATGAACGGAAGCGCCACGGAGTGGATCAGCACGATCGGGAAGAGATTGGTAAGGATGGCGTCCGCTATCCAGTGAGTGGAGCTGCCGAGGCTCTGGCCCTTGCCGCGGACCGAGTTGGGGAAGATCTCGCTGATGTACACCCAGATCACCGAGCCCTGCGAGACGGCGAAGAACGCCACGAAACCGATCAGCGGGATCAGGATGAGGTTCGCATGCTGGCGCGTGACAAAAATAAGCGCGACCAGGGTGAGACAGACGAAGGTGCCGACCGCACCGGCCAGTAGAAGCCGCTTGCGCCCCACCTTGTCGATGATGGACATGGCGACCAGGGTAAAGACGAGGTTGGTGGCGCCGATGGCCATGGCCTGAAGGTCGCCCGAGAGCTTGCTGAAGCCAGCCTGGGCGAAGATGTCGTTGAGGTAATAGAGCAGCGGGTTGATGCCGGAGAACTGGTTGAAAAGCGCGAGCGAGATGGCCAGCAGAACCGGCACGCGATAGCGGCGCGAGAACAGCGGCTGGGAGCCCGCGGTGCGATCGTTGGCCAGCGAGGCCTCGATGTCGGCCATCTCCGCGGCCGCGGCGCCTCCGGCAATCTTCTCAAGAACCTCGCGGGCTTCGGCGAGCTTGCCCTGCTTGACCAGCCAGCGCGGACTGCGCGGAATGCGGAAGAGCATGAGAAAGAAGAGCAGCGCCGGGATGGCCGCGACGCCGACCTTCCAACGCCACTCGGTCAGCCCCAGGTGCAAGGTGCCGATGAGGTAGTTCGAGAAGTAAGCGACCAGGATGCCGAACACGATATTGAGCTGGAACGAGCCCACCATACGTCCCCGCCACTGCGCGGGAGCGATCTCCGCAATGTACATGGGGCCGACCACCGACGACGCGCCGATGGCGATGCCGGCCACAAAGCGAAAACCGATGAAGGAGACCCAGTCCCAGGAGAACGCGCAGCCGAGCGCGGACGCGGCGAACAGTACGGCGAGCACGCGCAGGCTGTAGCGGCGGCCGAAGCGGTCGCCGGCCCAGCCGCCGGTGGCCGCGCCGAGCAGGGTTCCCCACAGGGCGATGGCGACGGTAAAGCCGAGCGAGGTGGGGCTGAGATGAAAGCGGCCGGTGAGCGCGGAGGTGATGCCGGCCACCACCGCTGTGTCGAACCCGAAGAGGAGTCCGCCCAGAGCGGCGGTGACGGTGCTCTCGACGACGAGACGGTTGAGCCGTACAGAATGGGTCGTTTCAAGCGCCGCGGATGGACCGGCCAGGTGCATGCAGAACCTCAAAGGAACGAATTCGGGAGTTTTCAACGCGAGAAGTCTATCCCAAAGCCTGGAGCCGGGGCGGATCGGCCGCTTATGTCAGCGGGATGACAGACCGGCTCGGCCATCTTTCCTATAGTGAGTATGCAGGATTTGCTGTCTGGATTAGTTCTTGCTAATCCCAGCACCTCGTCTCTTGCGACTTCGTTCCGGGAGACACCCTTTGCCCGTTCCACAAGCCAATCTGCTGATTGAATCTCTCTCCCCCGCCAATCGCGATCGTCTTCTCGCGCTCGGCAAGCATGTCGTGTTACCGGTGCGCGAAAGTCTGATCGAGCCCGCGCAACCGCTGAAGTACGCCTACTTCATCACCTCAGGCATTGCCAGCGTGGTCATTGAGCTCGCCGAGGGAGGCACTGCGGAGGTGGCGCTAATCGGGCACGAAGGATTGGTCGGAGCCTTGGATGTGTTGGGACCGGCGCAAACGCCTTCGCGATGTTTCATCCAGATTCCTGCAACGGCCTACCGCGTCCCGTTTGCTGCCCTGCGCAAGCTCTTTCTCGAATCGGAAGAGATCCGCATGCGAATCCTCGAGGTGGTGCAGCAGCAAGGCATGGCGATGAGCCAGCTGGCGGCCTGCAATAAGCTGCACGAGGCCGAGCCTCGCCTGGCGCGCTGGCTGCTGATGGTGCAGGACCGCATCGAGGACGACACGCTGAATCTCACCCAAGAGTTTTTGGCCCAGATGCTGGGGACCCAGAGAACCACCGTGGTCATGGTCGCCGGAGCCTTGCAGCGCAGCGGCATTATTGAGTACAAGCGGGGCAAGGTGAAAATCCTGTCGCGTGAAGACCTGGAGAGCGCGGCCTGCGAGTGCTACGGGATTGCGCATCGCTTGCTCAAAAATCTGTACCGCGATACGAGAACGAACGATCCTGACGCTGAGTAAGCCACTGGACAGATGCGCTTTCCGAACGGCAATGCATCTGCAAAAGAAGGACAGCTACACCCACCGGAAATCACTTCAGCGGGTTTGAAGACGGGCTGCCTTTCGGGTCGCCCATGGACATTAAACCGGCGTAATGATTCCACCTACGGGCATGCTCGTCGGCAGTGCACCAGCCTTCGCACTCCCCGGCCGCTCGAGATGCATCGCCTCCGCCGTCATATCCGTATACTTCAGCCCCGCCCCCGTGTTGAACAGCACCACCGTGTCCATCGGCGTCAACTCCCCGGAAACCAGCAACCGCTCATACGCCGCCGTCGCCGCCGCACCCTCCGGACTCAGAAACAGTCCTTCGTTCTTCGCATAATCCAAAATGCTCGCCAGGATCTCCTCATCCGTCGAAGCGATCGCCTCCCCGCCCGACGCCCGCACGATGTCCAGGATGATCGCATCCCCATACGGTTTCGGCACCCGCAGGCCCGACGCCAACGTCGACGCCTGCTCAAAGAACTGGCTGGCCGCCTTCCCCTCGTCATACGCCCGCACAATCGGCGCGCATCCCGAGCTCTGCAACGCATACATCCTCGGCCGCTTCGAGCCCTTCTCCACCCAGCCCAGCTCCTCCATCTCCTCGAACGCCTTCCACATCCCGATCAGCCCCACCCCGCCGCCGGTCGGATAAAACACCGCCTCCGGATACGTCCAGCCCAGCTGCTCCACCAGCTCGTACCCCATCGTCTTCTTGCCCTCCACCCGGAACGGCTCCTTCAGCGTCGAAATATCGAACCAAACCTGGTTGGCCGGCGTCCCCTTCGCCTTCTGAGCCTTAATTTCCTCGCCCACCATCCGCGCGCAGTCCGAGATCAGCCCATCCACCATGTGCACATCCGCTCCATAGATCACGCCTTCGAGATAATTCGCAAACGGCACATCCTGCGGCATATAGATGTGCGCCTGAATCCCCGCCGCCGCGCAATACGCCGCCAGCGCCCCCGCCGCATTGCCCGCCGAAGGCACCGCCAGGTGCTCCAACCCATAGTGCCTGGCCATCGTCACCGCCATCGCCAGCCCCCGAGCCTTGAAGCTCCCCGTAGGATTGTTCCCCTCTTCCTTGATGTACAGCCCCGCATGCCGCTTCGACCGGATCATCGGCGTCCAGCCCTCGCCCAGCGTCACCGGCGTCACGTCCGGCAGCACATCCTTATACCGCCACATCCCCAGCGACGCCGCCGACTCCGCCGCATACCTCGCCGGAGCATCCCGATGCGCCGTCCGTTTCATCTCCTCCATGTCATAGCGGACATACAAGCTCTCGGCCGTGGCCGGATCAAGCGTCTGCGCGGTGTCGGCGGAGACGTGGTTGTGGCTGCGAACAGATTCTAGATACGCAATCTTCGGCATGTCATCATGCTACCGGATTACATTCGGGGAACGCGCGAATCCAGATCAATCGCTCCTGAAGGATAAGCAAGCGTTGCTCAAGCGCTTCCTGCACTCACTGAGTGAAACTAGGGGCGTAGCGCGTCATTCTGCGCAAATCCCTCCTGAAGCTCGCGCCGGTTTTCAGGAGTGTCTTCCTGCACACCGCATCCTTCAAACGTGAGTGGCGAGTCCTTTGTTACCCGTCGATCCCTGAAGTCGTTTCCAGTGGGAAATACGATATACCGTCTTCCTGGAATCAAGTGCTGGTCTTCGCTCGACGGCGAAGAATCCTTAAGCCATGAACTAGCATTTGCACTTACGACCGCACCGGGCAGCCAGGGAGCGGGCTCCTTAAATGAACTGACAACCTGAACCTTCGCCACGTCGCGAAGATACGTTTGACTCTTTTCGGTCTTCGTCGAAAGCACCTCGATGCCGAGAACATAGCGGGCGTCCCGTGCCAAAGCCCATACAGGAACATCGCAAAGTCTCTCCGGTAAAGAGCTTTGCTTCCCTTCGTCTTTTCTGTGAAGGTGCCACTCTTGCGCTGCCGGCAATAAATCTTCGATCTCGGTACATGGGTCGAACCGGGTGAAGCAAGAAAATTTGTAGGAGGTGAGACGTTCGATCTCAACTGGTGGAGTATGAGTAGAGTAATATGCAGTCTTAATTTCACAATTCAGCATGCAACCATCCGGACCACCCACTTTGTAATACGGGTGTCCGTCAAGAGTATCTGCGGGACCCATGTTGAGGAATGGATCCCCATCAAGTAGCGTCGGACGGAGCCTCTGAGCACTCTCCGCACCGAGGGAGAGAAATCGATCGAGATCTTCCCAGTCGTTATCCTGTCCCCAATGACTGCTCCGCATCCTTTTTGTGGGAACACTGACGCCAATCGCAGTGCTTGTCCTCCAGATGGTCCCGTCGTGAACGGTAAATGAGGCTAAATAGGCTGCGCTACGTCCGCCGAACCACGCGTAAACATTGAGCCGGTCGTGCGCGAGCAGCCAATCCAGCCAGGCATGGCGGGGAGTGCGGGAGTTAGTAAATCCGATGCTTTCCATTTGAATCTCGTACTTACAGCTTGCTGCCGTGCAGCTTCCGTCGTAGCGCCCCCACGCTCCCCATCGATGCATCAAGCGCTGCGCATCTGCCCATGTGCTCTTATACAGGCGAATCTGGTGCATGTCTGCAGACAGCCGCTCCGCGCGCCAGCGTAAGGTTCGTTGCTGAATTTGAACTGCCAGAAAGGCGATCAGCACAAGGAACAAAGCCGCTGCGACTGCTGATTGAGCAACAAGTAGGGTCCGCTTTCTGTTCATCTCCTTAATTTAGACACCAAGGACCGTCGAAATGCTCCGCTGCAAGTCGTCTTCGCAGTGGCGGTCTCAGCCAGTTTCTCTATCTTACTTGAGGCCTGGTCGACGGAACCGAGCCGACCCACTCCGAGTGAGAGAATTGAAGCATGCTCCAACCCCCACGCCAGCCCCGCATGATCGCCCTGGACCTCGACGGCACCCTGCTCGGCACCGACGGCCGTATCGGCGAGCGCAACATCGCCGCCCTCCGCGCCGCCGAGGACGCCGGCATCACCGTTACCATCGCCACCGGTCGCCGCCACTCCTACGCCCTGCCCGTCCTGCGCGACCTCGGCCTCCACCCCGACACCCTCCTCGTCAGCTCCAACGGCGCCGTCGTCCGCACCTTCTCCTCGCAGCTCATCGAGCGCACCCTCATGAGTCTCGACTCCGCCCTCTGGCTCTGCGGCCACCTCGGCGAGTTCCGCAACGCCCTCGTCCTCACCTTCGACAAGCTCACGCCTGAAGGTCAAGACACCCGCGGCGCCCTCGTCGTCGAGAACTTCGCCGAACTCCACGCCAGCATCGACCGCTGGATGATCACCAACATGCCCTTCATCTCTCACGTCCAGCCCATCGAGGACGCCCTCCGCGCCGAAGCCCCCATCCAGATGATGCTCTGCGGCTCCGTCGAGCGCATGCGCCGCGCCGAAGCCTGGATGCTCTCCGACCCCCGCGTCGTAGCCGTAGGCGACCCCCGCGGCGACCTCGGAGGAGCCAGCCAAATCTCCCTCAACCGCACCGAGTACCCCGACCGCGATCTCTCCATCGTCGACATCCTCCCCGCCGGCTGCTCCAAGGGCACCGCCCTCCTGCACTTAGCCCAGGCCCGAGGCATCGCCGCCCAAGAGATCATGGCCATCGGCGACAACTGGAACGACGTCTCCATGCTCGACATCGCCGGCTTCCCCGTCCTGATGGGCAACGCCCCCGCCGACCTCCTCGCCGCAGCTCCCTCTCGCGGCTGGCACATCACCGCCCCTCACCACGCCGACGGCGTAGCCGAAGCCATCGCCGCCGCCCTGCCCTCCCTCCTCACCGCCTAACCCTCCACGCCAGCGACCTCCGCTGCTCTCCACCGCCGTCATTCTGGCAAAAGCCAGAATCCCCGTATTTGCCTCTGCATGTTCCCGCAACACCCTTCTTCCGCCCTGAGGTCATCTCCACCGGAGCGAACGGTCTCATCGTTCGCGAGTGGAGAGACCCCCGAATTTCCGCTTCCCCCCAACACACTTCTACCCGGCCACACCCGAATCCAGCACACGACCGCATCTTAGCCTTCCTTGTCGGCGAGCCTGAACGGAGGATTCAGAGAGCTTCAGCAAGAAGCACAGAGCGCGCGCACGGAAAGTTCAAGAACGAACATTTTGGGAGACGACAACTCCGGTGCCGCCCGTGAGTTCCCCGACATCTCAAAGGCGGCAAGCCGCATATCGCAGCGCTTGCGCCTCGTATAACTTGCCACAAGTGCGTTTAGGGGGGCTTATCCAACTGCTTCATCTAGACGTTCCTCCGAGGAGAGCACCACCGATGTTTCTACCTGACGGGCGGGTATCTTCCAATACTTCTGGAGAAGCTGGCGTTTTTCATCTGCTGAAACAAGGTGAAAGCCGTGTTTCTCATAAAATCGAATAGCCCAACTGGCGTCAGCCCAAGCACCGATAAGAACCCGCTTTTTGGTCAGTTCCTGAAGATGTCGAAGCAGTTCACCGCCCAGGCCGTGCCGACGCTTGCTCGTACGAACATACGCATGCCTGATCAGCGTGACATCAAGCACATCCTGTATTCCCATCACAGCCAGGAGCGAACCATCTTCTTCTACTCCCCAGAAGATGACGCCCTCTAGTATCTCGTGACGGAGCTTTTCATCGGTCATGTACGGCTCACTCCAGCGGTCTTCCGGGATAACTCCTCGGTAGGCAGAGGCTCCATCATGGATGACGGTCCAAATCTCGTTGAAGTCATGCTCATTGCAAAGTCGGATCATAGATTAGATTGTCCAGGAAATTAAGTTCGCTGTCTTGAACGAAATTGCTCTCCTTTTCGGCTCTGCAACGACCCGGCAATAACGGGCCGGGGTCACCCCAAGCTGTCGTACAAAGGCGCGCGTCATGTGGCTCTGGTCGGCGAAGCCTGCGTGGGCACTTGCTTCTTTAAGTTTCTCGCCCGCAGCGAGGATCTGTCGTGCAAGACGAACCCGCCGCTGCAAGATGTAGGCGTGCGGCGTCGCACCAGTAGCACGAAAAAATCCACGCAGGAGATGAAAGCGACTCACGCCCGCCATATCCGCCATTGCCTGTAGAGAAAGCGGTTTCGCAGGTTCACGATCAATAAGCTTTACGATTTGCTGAACGCCAGGTACCGCCGCGAAGCGCAAGGGACGCTGACTACTGTGGTTTCGGAACGCGTAGCCTAGAGTCATCACAAGCTGTTCGTCGACATGCAAGCTATCCGAGTGTGGTTCCGTTAGAGCATGAAATAGCCGCTCAAAACGCTTTGCTTGATTGCGGTCACTCACCGCTGGCCGAAGAGTACGAACCGTGCTGCATCGGTCGTCTTCCAGGATTTCGGAAGCGATCCGCGGCTCAAAGTAAAGCATGTTCCAGCCACGAGGCTTTTGATCAAGACAGGTTCCGTCGTGCATTTCCCCGGGATTGACCATGATGATGTCTCCCCGCGTGGCTTCTACCCAACCAATGTCGCTCCAGGAGCGATGGCCGCCTGCATGGAGCACACCTATACCAAACTGATCGTGAGAGTGACGCGGAAACTGACGAAGTGATTTTAGGCTTACCGCATCAATCCCTGGGAGAGCGGTACGATGCTGGCAGACTTCGTGCATCGTTCCTCCGGCTGTCATTCTCTCAAATTTGCCTTGATCAGTGCATCGGTATCAGAAAGTCGCAACATAGAAAGTAATCCGGCTATCTAAGCCACGACAAGGCCGTTCGTAGTTGCTCAAACAGACCGAATTGCAACCCAGTTTCCTGTGGGCATCTTCGAGACCCATTTCACTGCTTGGCTGCCGCCAGAGACAGAAAATCCCCGTCATGGACTGGACAGATTGCCCCCTGGTCGAAGTGGTTCCCGGCAAGGTGAGCGGTGTGCCCCTGCTCAAAGGCACGCGCCTCCCCGCGGACACCGTGCTAAGCAACTACGAGGCCGGATCTCCTCTAGAAGAGATCTCCGACAACTTCGACATGCGGAACAAATCATCCGCGACCTGCTGACCTACGCGGCCAACAAACACGAGAGCTGCAATTACCGTTAGGAGCGCTGCGGAAAGCCATCCGTCTTCTCCGGTTAACCTACTGGCCCAAGTACCACTCCAGAGGCACCGCTTCCCGTAGGATTGACGCGGCGGAGCTTGATCTAGCCTTCCAGGCTGGCGATTCGCTGCTCATGACTCCAGACGACGGCAACCAGGTCGCGGACACCTCCTGCGATCTCCCGCACAAGCGCGCCGACTCCCCGATTCTCAATGGCGATCAACTCAACGGTCTGCGTGAGCGCTTCGTGCCGCTCGACAGGTCTCTCTAAACGTTCGTCCATAGTCAGGCGTGTTAATCGTACGAGGCGGGTCGCCTCGGATGTGCCTAAGGTACACGGCATCGCGTTCGGCTTCGAGTCTTTCCCCGTGACCGAGGAAGGGTTTCACGCAGTCCGACCGTTGTCAGTCGTGTTGGATGTCGACGGTTCAGCAAGCAAGGTTAACTGATACTGCAGTTACCCTTTCTCCGTCCACGTCTCGCCTGTCAAGCCCAACCCTTCGCTGATCCAAACCGTGCCCTACACGTTCCACACCGTGCTCACCGACAACCGGGGTCCCCGGAGAGTTTGCTCTCTGGGGTGCACGGAGTGCACTTCACCACGCCGGCAACTGTTTGCTCGGCTGCCGCGCGGAGCTCATGCTCTGTCCGGGTCGGAATCGCAATCTGGACTACAACTTCAGACATCGCGCACGGACGTTTTTGGGAGTTTGTGATCCAGAATGGGAATTGTACATCTGGTATCCGCTCGGCCAGCCTTGGATAGAGGAGTTAGGCATGGGCACGGAGAGTGCTGGTTGTTCGTCCACTCAGAGCGACTACGGGAGGGAGGGCTTGCTCTTGTTATCGATACTCGCGTCTCTGTTCCTGTCCGGGTGTCAAGCAATCAGCAAGGCTGGGCAATCCATGAGCGGCGGTGCAGTCCTTCATGGGCGCGTACACGGAGGTCAGCAGCCAGTCAGCAACGCTGTCATTGGGCTTTACGCTGCAGGCGTGACCGGACCAGCATCCGATGCTCAATCTCTGCTCTCGCAAAATATCGTGACAGACAGCAATGGAGACTTCAATCTTGATGGTCTCTACACCTGCACCACCCCAGATGCACAAATTTTTCTGACGGCCAAAGGAGGAAACCCGGGGATCAACTCAGGAGGCACAAACCCCAACTTATCCTTGATGGCAGCGTTGGGCCCATGTAATGGTCTTCTGGATATCACATTCGTGAACCTGAATGAGGAGACCACAGTCGCTGCTGTTTGGCCACTTGCGCGGTTTATGAGTTCGCCTACGAGTGTGGGCTCGAACGCAGGCGATCCCCTTTTCGCAGACGCGGTATTTCAATCTCAACTGCTGGTCAATATAGCTAGTGGAACAGCGCCCGGTACTGTTTCGGTGCCCGGGTATACCGTACAAACCGATCGAGTGAACCATTTAGCCGACATTCTCGCTTCCTGCGTAAATTCACCGGGGGGAACAGCCGGTGACCAAACTTTGTGCGGACTCCTCTTTGCTGCAGCAACACCGCCGAGTGATGTTGCCCCTATGGACACTGTGACCGCCGCCCTCCGGATCGCTCAGTCTCCGACACGAAATGTGGCGAGTCTCTTTGACGAGATAAGTTCTTCGGCTCCATTTGAGCCCGCACTTCTCATCCCGCCAGCGGATTGGACGTTAAATCTACTGCCTATTCCCGCGGCCCCGACCCTTACGCCACCTACAGGTTCTTACAGTTCGGCTCAAACTGTGAGCATGACGGCTGCGACCCCGGGCGCGGTGATCTACTACACCCTTGACGGAAGTTCGCCAACTGCCTCCTCCTCTATGTACAGCGGTCCGTTCTCCGTGACTTCGACGACAACGGTGACTGCTGCGGCCGCCCTCTCTGGCCTCCTCAGTTCGTTCACAACGGCTCACCTGAATATTGAGAGCGCTGCGATCGATGTGACGTTGACGCCTGGCACGACTACGCTAGGCGCAGCTGCAACGCAGCAGTTCACGGCCACAGTCAATGGGACCTCGAACGCCGGCGTCACCTGGACGCTCAGCCCGGCTGTGGGCACTGTTTCCGCCAGTGGGTTCTACACCGCACCGGCAAGCATCTCCAGCCCCCAGAGCGTCACTGTCAAGGCCACCAGTGTGGCTGATCCGACAAGAACAGCGACGGCAAGCATCTCGCTGACCCCTCCGATCAGCGTCATGGTCAGTCCGGGCAGCGTCACCCTCGGCCAAGCGCAGACTCAGGCATTCGCCGCATCTGTCGCAAACACCTCGAACGCCGGCGTCACCTGGACGCTCAGCCCGGCTGTGGGCACTGTTTCCGCCAGTGGGTTCTACACCGCACCGGCAAGCATCTCCAGCCCCCAGAGCGTCACTGTCAAGGCCACCAGTGTGGCTGATCCGACAAGAACAGCGACGGCAAGCATCTCGCTGACCCCTCCGATCAGCGTCATGGTCAGTCCGGGCAGCGTCACCCTCGGCCAAGCGCAGACCCAGGCATTCGCCGCATCTGTCGCAAACACCTCGAACGCCGGCGTCACCTGGACGCTCAGCCCGGCTGTGGGCACTGTTTCCGCCAGTGGGCTCTACACCGCACCGGCAAGCATCTCCAGCCCCCAGAGCGTCACCGTCAAGGCCACCAGTGTGGCTGATCCGACAAGAACAGCGACGGCAAGCATCTCGCTGACCCCTCCGACCTACTATGTAGACAATGTGAACGGGGATGACAGCAATAGCGGCCAATCGACCGCAGCCCCGTGGCAAACATTGGCTCAGGTAAATGCGAACACATTCCGGCCAGGCACTCAGATTTTGCTCAAGCGGGGCGATGTTTGGCATGAGCAGCTGACGGTGCCATCGAGTGGGTCATCTTCTGCACCTATCACGATCTCGAATTACGGCTCATCCAGCTCTCCCTTACCCATCATCGATGGTGCCGATGTTGTATCGGGATGGACGCTACAAAGTGCCACAACGTACAAGGCCCCCTACACTGCCACAGCTAGTAAAGCTTTCGTTGACTCCCTGTATCAGCAAGCTGTACCACTCGTACTGGTGACTAGCGTTGCGAGGGTGAATAGCACCCCAGGAACGATTTACTCTGATGGAAGTTTCGTGTATGTCAATTTATCCGATGAATCGAATCCAGCAAGTCACACGATTGAGGTGTCAGGTTCTCGGCCGTTTGGTGTTTACCTGAGATCGCAGAATTACGTGACAATTAGCGGGCTCCAGATTATCCGAACCACTAATTCCGGAGTTCGGGGTGATCAGTTAATAGACAACAATGTTGTAAGCGGAACGGCCAACAATACTCATATCGTCGTCAATGATTCCACATTCTTTAATATTGGCGATACGCTCAACGCATTCGGAGGGCCTGAAGGTGCGATTGCGGCCGAAGGATTGGGGTCGGGACAAGAAATTGCGCTTCCTGGGTGGGCAGTTACAAACAATCAGATTGGCAGAATGGATTTTGCGCCGTCGTCCCTTAGCTACACGGCGGGTGGAATCGAGCTTCATAACACCACGGGAGCCGTAATCTCCGGCAACTACGTTGCGACGGTAAATGGCATGGGCATCCAGGTAAGGGACTGGTTCAATACGACATCGGCACAATGCGACAGCGCCCTTGTAACAGGCAACGAAATTACGAACAGTGAAGGGAATATCTCCGTTGCTGGTTGCCCAAACTCTGTCATTACCTCTAATAACATTCATGACTCGTTCGGTTTCGGCGTAGGCATCAGTAATGGGTTTGCTAACCCGTCTCACTCCGGAAGTGGTGCGACGTTTTCTAACAATACAATCACCAGATTACTACCAGCATACGGCAATGGGATGTACAACGGAGAAGACTGCAACGCCACGGGAGGTGGTGTAGGAGCACCGAGTGGAACGGCAAGCAACAACAACATCTCTCAGGTGGCAGGGGCCAGCATGTCCCTGGAATCAGGATGTTTGGGCTGGCACTTGTCTGGAAATACTTTTGACGCGACCGAACAAAACCCTGCCCAGGGCGGACCGTCCGGACCTGGTATAACGATCTACATGGTTGCGGGCTCTGGGTCCGGCTTCACATCTGCAAACGAGACGATGCTGTCCAGCCCGACAAACAACTATGCCGTAGTCTTCAACGGAGTTCCAATGTCGATTGCAAGCTTTTATGGTCTGACCGGTAATTAGTTTGCTGGTAGCTGACCTAGGGGAAGCGGCTCGGATGGAAGCACGAACTACCAAGTCAAACTATTGTCTTAAGGTACCGTGGAAGCAGCTATAGCGGAAGAGAAATGCGTGGCCTGCATATAACGAGAGAAGGTTTCGACACGATTGGCAGGTACGAGAATCATGTCTCCGGGCTCTAGACGGATATCCCGCTCAAGATCTTTGGTGCGCTGAATTTTGTGCAGGTTGATAACTCTAACCTCGCCAACGTCCGCATTAATATGGCGAAAGACCACGATGCGGGTATCGCGAGCCGAGCCACGGAAGCCACCAGCGAGGATAACAGCCTGCATTGCCGTCATATCCTGCCTTAACTCGATCTTACCCGGCGTCTGGACCTCACCGCCAACAACGACAAAGGGACGCTGGAAATCCTTGAGGACAAGGCTGAGTTCCGGTTTGTTGAGTCGCTGTGAATATCTTTGTAACAGAAGGTCGTGCGCCTGATCTACGGTAAGTGCACTGACCTTGACTTCTCCGATGAGGTTCACGTCGATATAGCCATCAGGCTGGACAAGGACGGTCTGATCGTACTCCGGGCTAAGCCGAAGATCGAGTGATAAGGTGTCGCCAGGTTGGAGCCTGTAGCGTGGCGGCGGCTTCAAACCCTGGGCGAAAGCCTGACAGACGTTTAGAGCAACAAGCACAAGCAGTATAAATAATGAAAGCTTCTTCAAATTCCGGCCTCCTTGTCTCTAGCGCAACCAGCGATAAAGCCATTGTGGGATCAGGTAACGACGTTTATTAAGCACAAAACCCAGAACCTTGCCGTCTACCATGCCGATCTGGCGCAATAAATTGAAGATCTCGGCTTTGCGAGTCTCATTTGCCGCGACAACGACAACCATGCCATCAAGATGAGGCACGAGGGCAAGAGCGTCGCTGCTTTGCGAAAGCGAAGAGCAGTCGATAATGACAAAACGGTAGCATGCTCGCAGTGCCGCGATCCGATCTCGCCATTCTTCGGAAAGGCCTCTGTAAGAATCCGAGTTTCTTGGCAGCAGTCGCGGGTCGCTTCCGGCGCTTGGCATCCAGTCCCGCTCGTGCAACTCGAGCGAGGACGTGTGGAGGACGTCTTGCGGGCTGCTCGAAGCCAATTGCTTGCTCACCATTCTGGAAACGTAGCTGACTCCTTCTCCGGCGTTGGCAGCGATAAAACCAACGACAATACCCGAGTTTTTCTCCGAGTGCTCAAAGACGGAATGAAGTAGGCTGCTTAAGACGAGTTCGTGTGTTGTCTGAACTCGAGATTGTCTAACAGGAAGATCTCGCATAAAGTCACCGCACCTCATCCGGAGAAGACATCCTGAAGCTTGTCTCCCGCCGGTCGGCTTGGGCTGGTCTTGGAACTTCCGCATGGGTTGTTTCGGGGCGAGCGTCCTCGTCAAGAGGGAGGGTGGCTAGCACCGGAAATTGTGTCAAACATTCGAGTTCGCCGGCGCAAGCGACTGTATTGCGAGCCGATTCAGCCAGAAAGACTCCGATCGCGCCCAGGAAGCAGGCAGTAACCAGGTTGAGTACCATGTCTCGGCGAGGTTTAGGGTGCACGGCCTGGACTGAGAAGGTAGGAGATTCGATGATGGCAAAATTGAGCAGATCCTGACGATCCATCGCATCAGCGATTTGCGCTTCGTTGCGCTTCTGCACATAAAGCTGGTAGTTAGCATCGAGTTCTGTGACGCGATGCTGAAGGGAGCTGAAGTCTGGAAGAACGGATTCCGATTGGGAGAGATTCTTACGAAGTGAGGCGATCTGAGCGGCGAGTTGCTGGCCGCGTGCCTGCAAGCCACTGAGCGTCGCCTGATTCTGGGTATAGGCAGTTTGCAGATGCTGCCAAGTTGGACTGATGTCGGAAGAAGTGTCTTGGGTCGTTGTGGAAGTCGCAGTGTGGATGGACGCTTCCGTTTGGGCAATCTGTGTATCGACCTGCTGTACGAGCCGGTCGTCGAGTTTGAACTTGGTCAAAAGCTGCACACGCTGGTTTTGCAGAGTCAGCAACTGCGTCGTCAGTTGGTCAAGAGCACCCGACAGCGGTGCTGTATGTTCAACGGTTACTTGACGCAGGGGAAGCTTCTTGAGGACCTCGGCCTCCGTAGCGATCTCATGTTGGAGGCCGCTGATCTGGCTGTTGATCTCCCGGAGTTGATTGTTTTCCGCGGCAACCTGCCCGGAGATCGTGGTTTCACTCTCCGCGACCGTGACCATCCCGTGCTGCTGCTGAAATCGGGCCAGCGCGGCTTGGGCTTCGGCAAGCTCAACCCGGTAGGTGTCCGCCTGATCGGCAAAGAATTGGGTGGCGCCAGGCGGGCGGCCGATTTGTCTCTGACGCGCTAAAAAGGCCTGCAGCAGGCGCTGCAGTTTGCGTTGCGCCGTCTCAGGTGAGCGGTCAGAAAGCTTGAGCAACAATACATGCGACTGCCGGGCCACACTGACATCCAAGCGTCCCGACAGAGCGGCAACCGCAGCTTCATGAGCCCGTGCCTCCCCTACGCTGTAGGTGCTGAGCGGTTTACTGCGCCACCCCGGCTCAACCACCTCGTCAAGCAGGTCCGTGCTTTTGAGAACCTCCAATTCGGAGTTCAGTTGCTCCTGGGTGACCTCTTGCATCACCGTTGGAGCATCGGAACTTCCCGCGCTGATGAGCATGCTGCCGCGGGCATTCTGGAGAAGAATGCTGGCGTTGGACTGATAGGCAGGAGGAGTACCAAAGATCCAGAACAATCCGAGCAGCAGCGCAAACCCGGCAGGGATCAAGAACCACTTCCACTGACGCAACATTGCGTTAGCAAGCGAGAGGAGCGACAGTTCGGGAGCGTCCGGATCGAGAAAAGAGGGGATCGCCCCAGAGCCGCCTGCGCTTGTCGATTTCATCGCTAGCCCTTTCTGATGTTTGACGTGAGACTCGCAGCATGTATACGGGTCGGTAAGGCAAAGCCCAGAATAGTTCGGAAACATGCGCGAATTAGCAACTATTGTTTATGTAATTCTACTAGAAGAGATCAGCTCTCGATGAAAACTCTAAAGCCAGCTTAGAAACGTAAGTAATGTGCCTGCCGACACTGCACGCATTTTGAGTAACCCGTGCTGAGAGGCTTCTCAGAAAGGACCAAAACGGTGTTATCTTCGCAAGACCGCGATGAGGCGAAGTCTAGAGCAGAACTTCCACAAAAACCAACAACGATTGCAGTGCTTCTTTGCGCCTATCAGCGTCCACGGGAGTTGCTTCGCTGTCTGGAAGGTATTCGTCGTCAGATCCGCAAGCCGGACGACGTTATGATTGTCTCCCGGCCGCAAGATTTAGCTATTAGAGATGCCTTGCAGCCGGCAATAACGGAGGGCTTGCCGCTGCGCATCATCCCCGTCTTGACCCCGGGCCTACTCGCCGCCCGTAATACGGGTCTCGAAGCCTGCTGGTGCGATTTTATTGCTATGACAGATGACGATGCGGTGCCGCATCCGGATTGGCTCGCGCGCATTCTGGAGGATTTCAGGCTCGACTCGAGCATTGCCGGAGTTGGCGGACGAGACCGCTGCCTCGCAACGGGTGGTCGGTGGAACGAGGGGAGGAAAACGCGGGTGGGGATGGTGAATGCTTTTGGACGTATGTCCGGGTATCATCATTTAGGTTTTGGCTCGGCACGCATGGTTCATGTCTTAAAGGGTGCCAATATGAGCTACCGGATGCATGCGGTAGGCTCCCTTCGGGTAGGTACAGGCCTGCGTGGGCGGGGCGCGCAGGCCCATGAAGACGCCCAGTTCAGCCTGTCTCTTCGCCAACGCGGAGGCCTGTTGCTTTATGATCCCGCAGTGCTCGTGGATCATTATGAGGCGCCCCGGGAAGAGGCGCGGCATTACGGCGGCATTAGTCCCGTGACCGATGCAGAGGCCTTCAAAGAAGGGCCTTACAACTGGGTGATCGCTTTGCGGCATGAGCTTTCGTTACCGCGTCATTTTGCGTTCGTGTTGTGGAATCTGCTAGTTGGCACGCGAGTTGCCCCTGGCTTAATCCAAGCTGTCCGGTTCACTCCCACACTTGGGCGAGCATCGTGGTATCGGTTCTGGCTGACACAGCAGGCCACCTTTGAGGCCTATCGGCAGATTTGGCGCGAACAACGTACCCGGTCTGCCCCTGTAGAGTAACTCGAAAAGTAACTTCCACAAATGGTAAGGCGAGCGGCAAGCCTTTTAGCTGGCCAGTCGTTTTGGTTCGATTTCCCTTTCCTCTTGCCGGGGGGTGGAAGCGCCGCTAGCTTAGTTCAGAGTAAAGTTCAAGCAGACGTTGCCGCATCACTTGCGGCGAAAACCGCTGAGCGATCATCTCGCGTCCTGCGACGGCGACCGCAGCTGCCTGCCGAGGGTGGTTCAATAGTTCAAGAATCAACTCGACTGCCTGCGGTACATCGCCTTCCTCATAGAGCCAGTGAGAGAAATCGTTCTGCAGAATGTCACATGTGCCTGTGATCCGCGTCGCGACGACTGGCCGTTCCATAGCGAACGACTCGGCGACCATATAACCGAAGGACTCGTAGACAGAGGTCGACAACAACAGGTCGGAGGCAGCAAGCCACGGTCGAACGTCGTCTTTCCAGCCCGCTAGTACCAGGTTCTCGGCAAGGCCAAGATCGGTGGCAGCTTGCAAGAAACTTTCACGCATCTCGCCATCGCCGACCCAGACGCCCCGGACATCGGGAGCCTTCTCGCGCACCGCTTTCAGAATATGGAGGAAGGTGTGAGGAGCCTTTTGGGCAGTCAGCCGACCGACGGCGACAATCAATGCTCCCTCGAGGGGCAGTCCTAATGCCGCACGCGCGCTGTGTTGATCGCCCGGCACGAACGAAGCCGTGTCTACCACCGGGTCGACGATCTTGAAGTGACCGGGATAGGTGAGCTGCAGCGCGGTAAGCTCTTTGGCCTCGCTTTCAGAAACCGGAATCATACGCGTGGTGAGTGGACGCAGCAGGCGCTCGATGAGCCAATAATGCTTGCCCAGTGGGGCAGCGACTGCGTTCGGCGTGTACACCACGCGCGGGCTTCGACGAGGAAAACCCAGCCGAGCCAAACGCGTGAGGGCGCCTGCTTTAGAGCTGTGACTGTGTACCACATCCGGCTTGAACTTCTTGTAAAGCTGAATTATCTGCCAGGCGGAGCGCAGGTCGCGTCCCAGCCGGACGTTGCGCGTCATCTCGAGCGGAAAGGTCTGCCATCCTCGATCTCTTGCCTGCGCGAGGGCGATTGCGAGCGCCGGAGTGGCCCGCTCTGAGGCGTAGGCCAGGCCGAACCGAAACGGCAAACCCTCCGTCGCACGAATAATTGTGTCTAGGTAGACGAGCGTGCCGCCCAGGGTGGCTTCGATGACATGCAAAACCGCGGGGCGCGCATCCCCTTCGCTCGTCAGGTGTGGAATCGCTTCGCCAGTTGTCTCTGCCGGCGCTGCTTCAACGAGACTCATCGCAGGACCTCCGCTTTGGTACAGATTGTGCTGTAGAGCTCTTCGAGCTCCGTGACATGCCGGCTGAGAGAAGCCGGGGCGGCCCAGTAACGCTGATAGGCTGCCTCCCCCATACGCCGCGCCTGCGCCGGATGTTCGTAAAGCCAGAGCATCTTGCGGCTCAGGTCGAGAGGGTCTCCGCTGCGAAACAACAAACCGGTTACGCCGTCTTCCACCCAGTCGCGCGCCGCCGAAGTGTCGGCCACCACGACAGGCAAGCCCATCGCGAGGGCTTCGGCGACCACCAAGCCCTGGGTTTCGCGCCACAGCGAGGGAAACACCAGGGCGCGCGCTGAACGCAGAAGATCCTGAGTACTCTCCCGCGATTGCCACCCGGTAACCACAGCGGAAGGACAGGCGGAGAGCACCTCCCCCTTTAGGGGACCATCGCCGATGAAGAGCGCTTCCAATCCGCTCCGGGCAGCGGCCTCGGCAAACAGCCCCGGTCCTTTTTCTGCGACCAAACGGCCAACAAAAACAAAGGAGCTGTTCAGGGAAACATCGACCGGGGTTGCTTTCACAGCATCTACGGGGTTGCTGAGCATGTGAACGCGCGCATCTTCAGGGAGGTGATCTTTCATGACAGAGAGACAGGTGGGTGAGATAGCGATGAAATCGCGTATTCCCGAGGGGAGTGCACCGGGACCCATCTGAATATATTGCCGGGCAACCCGCCAGATTTTATTGGCATAACTGTTCGCGTCGCAGTTGCTGGTTAAGCAAGCTCTCGACATCGGCTCCAGCGTACATATGGTTCTGCTTCGGTGTTGAAAGAGGGTGCCGGTAGGGCATGCGGCCAGGAAATCATGCAGCGTGAGAACCATGGAAAAGCCAAGGTCTGTAACCATGCGCACAACACTGGAGGTCAGGCATTTTCCCCACAGATGCAGATGGACCAACGTATCCTCACGCGAGAGGTCTTTCAGAATCGTGCGCACGCGAGAAGCTGCCGTCCAGTTCCAAAGCCCTTGCACAGTCGCTTGCAATCGCCTAGGATTGCTAACGATGTCGCGCTGCTCGAGACAGCGCACAGTGAGATTCGCGATGTCGCGCAGGGACGAATCGACCGGACCGGCGCCGGCAACGACGGTCACCCGGTGCCCACGCTGGGCAAGACCTTGCGCGCTCAGCAGAGCGACCGTGCTGGCACCCCCATTGAACTGCGCAAAGTCGGTCAGCACCACGATGTGCATGGAAGCGTCCCCTGGCCGTGCCAACCACGCGCACATCTTGCACGACAACACGGCAGCAAGAGCAGAAAAAGAGATCGAGAGCAGATCACATTGCCCCGCTGCCACGAAGAACCGCGGGCAGAGTCTGTGCCAGGATGGCCAGATCCAGCCCAAGGGTCCAGGAATCGATATATTCCAGGTCCAGCTTCATCCACTCGTCGAATCGGGTGTTGCTCCGGCCGCGCACCTGCCAGAGACAAGTCAAGCCCGGCGGTACGCTGAAGCGGCGCAGCAACCACGCCTCTTCGAAGCGGGAAACATCTCGCAACGGCAGCGGCCGCGGACCCACGAGCGACATATCCCCACGCAGCACATTGATGAGCTGCGGCAGTTCGTCAAGCGAGGTTCGGCGAAGTACCGTACCGAAGCTGGTAATCCGCGGATCGGCCTTCATTTTGAAGACCGGACCTCCAGCCTCGTTGGACGCCTCGAGCGCGCCCTGCTTCTGCTCCGCATCGATGACCATCGTGCGGAATTTAAACATTAGGAACCGGTGCCGGTTTTGACCGTAGCGTTGCTGCACGAAGAAGACCGGGCCGGGACTTGTCAGCTTGATCGCAAGAGCGATGGCCAGCATCAAGGGAGTCAGCAGCAACAGCATGGGGCTGGCGATCGCCAGATCCAGACCGCGCTTTACCCGTTGTCTGAAACCACTGGGGTGATCTCCGAGTACCGCCAGCTCCGAAGGGGCAGGGGAGCTTTGCTGCTGAGTGCGCGTCGTCTGAAATACATCCAGCCTGTAGTGCGACTCGACGCCCACGGCCTCGCAAATGCTGATTATGTTTTGAATCTGGTCGTAGTGGGACTTCACAGGCAAACCGATGAAAACAACTTCGATCGGCTGGCTCTTCAGGAGGTCGGGTAAAAGCGAAAGATCGCCCAGGTAGCCGTCCTTGCTGGGGCTATTGCCGACATAACAGTTGTCAATGCAGCCAACAATCTCAATGCGGCTATAGTTCTTCTGAGCAACGGCGCGGAGCGAAGAGGCGCGTGGCCCCGACCCGACGATGATTGCTTTGCGAGATCGCAAGCGGTAGGAAATGAACTCCGTCGACAGGCAGCAGCCAACCGCGAACAACAGGAGCGAACTCCCCAGCAGCGCACCCGCGAGCGAGCCCCCCAACTCGGCGCTGCGCAGCGTGGAGGCGTGGCTGGCATGCCCGAAGAAGAGCAGCAAGCCGCACAGGGCCGAACCTCGCACCAGCAAACCAAGCTCCATGGTCAGGGCCTTCCGTTTCGGCATGACTCGCCGCGGCGTATTGCCGGCAACCGCGTTCCAGAGAAGCACAACGGCCACAGCCAGCAGGATATGACGCAGCGTCACGGTAGCTTCGCCTAAAGCGCTCAGTCGCTGGCCAAGGCTGCCGGAGAGGATTTGAAGCCAGACCCCGCACAAGACGATAATCGGAAGCATTTTCTTCAGTTGAGCATAGGCGCCCTCACGAAGAAGATGCTGGCGATGAAACCGGTCCAGGGACAAATGAAGCCCCCGCGTTGCCTTGACAACAGCAACGAGATCGAGCAAGCGCTCCAGAACGAAAAAACGAGCTTTGGAGACCCTTCGCTCATCCCTAAGTGCCGCCTGCTTGGCTGTCATGGGCCCTAGCCTCTCGGAAGCTTCATATATACGGCAACAAAGCGAGGTCCTGCTGTTGCAAGAAACTAATCGTCGGCTGACGGCAAGTGAAGCAAGTCTTGCCGCAGATAAAACTGATTTCTCTGACGTACATTCAAGTTACAACTGGCGACGTGTGACTAGGATATATCTTTGGTAACTTTCTTGTAATCTGCCTCAATGTATGCGGTAGCCTACGTTCCCAACCTGGCGAACTTAGCCTCTGCTGGGTTATGCTTATTTGTATATATCCCAAACCAAAATCCCGCACGATTGATGAGGCCAAGAGAATACCGTTCCTCGATGGGATTGCGCGCAACCATCCTGATGTGCTCTACGCCATTCCCTGATGTATTTGCACCGCGAGGCCATCCTTCAGCGTGTGATGTTTATGCCCGGGATCACGGATCTGCAGGCGTGTCCGTTTTGTTTGCGATCAGTGGATTTCTTATTGCAATCCTGTTAATGCGGAAGCGGCAGACCTTTACCGAAGTAAGCTTATCTGACTTCTCTATCCGGCGGAGTTTCCGTATCTTACCCGCCTTCGCGATGTATCTGGGAGCAGTTGCACTTCTTGCCGGATTCCATTGGATCTCGGTCCGTCGAACCGAGTTTCTCCACGCTCTGACCTTCACCACAGATTATGATTCGCATACGAACTGGTTCCTGGGGCATGCCTGGAGCTTGAGCGTGGAAGAACAGTGCTATCTGGTCTGCCCGTTGTGGCCGTTCTTTATAAAAACAGGGCGCTGACGCGGAACGCGGATCGCGGTAGCCGGAATCCTGCTCGAGCAAGTCCGATCCGGCGGAGGATGGATGAGATTCAAGGAGAGATGGGCGCGGCTTCCAAGCTTGAAAAGTGCCTACCTGGGCGAACTGGATGTTCGGAAGACACCCGTGCGACGTGAATCAAAGTACCTTATCGAAAATGCAAAATCGAAGACTATGGAGGTTGTGTGCAATGGCTGAGCCTTGCGTTCGGAACCGACCTGCGGAGCGGGAGGGTATGACGGTCAGTCTCTGTATCCCGACCTGTGATCGTTTGGAGCTGCTACGTGAGGCTGTCCGTTCATGCCAGGAGCAGACGCTGCCGCCATGCGAGATCCTGATCGGAGACGATTCCCGATCAGATGAGACTGAAGCTTGGATTCCCGAACTGCAAAGACAGACGAAGACCCATTCGCTACTTCAGAAACAGGCCACGTCTTGGCCAAAACGCAAACGTTAATTCACTGTTCCTCAGCAGCGCAGGTACGCATCTTGTTCTTCTGCACGACGACGATCTTCTTACTCCCGTGGCACTGGAGACCTTGGTCCAGTGCTGGAAGGAGTATCCGGATCTAACGGCGGCGTTTGGCAAACAGTTTATCCTCTCGCCGCGTGGCAAGGTGGATTTGAAGGCTTCGGAAGTGTTGAATCGAACCTACTGTCGTACTCCGCCCGACGCCGGGCTGCAAGAGCCGTCCTGGCGCGTAGGTCTGTCCCAGCAGTTTCCAAATAACGGCTACATGATTCGCGCAGAAGCGGCGAGGGACACCTTGTGGCGCTCGATCGATGTGGTTGGGCATGGTGGAGACTTCGATTTCGGATTACGTCTTGGACTGCGATACTCAAAGTTCGTCTTTGTGGACGTTTACACATCGTGCTATAGATTAACGCCAGGACCTTCCATTTCAAGCTCAAGTAAAGACGATGCCGCCCTATATTCCTTTCGCATCACCCGCGACGTTCCTCTACCCGAAGAAGCGTCGTCGTACAGGACTCACCGTCTGAAAGAGTTTGCTCCACGCGCGACCCGCAGGCGATCCGTTTGGGTTTCAAGCACGAGGCTTGGTCTATATTCTGGTCTCAACACCATCCATGGCGCAGGCGTGTCTCGCTTGGAGGTATTCGGAAGTTTCTGCTGCTGCTCATGCCACCCTGGAAAGGGACATTCGAAGGTAAGCGCAGCTAACTGAGAGTTACTCGGACAGCAGCACGCACATCACGCCGTTGATCCGCTTTCTGTCTCCGGCTTTAACGACTCTCAGTGAGGGCCTGCTGATAAACCACTGCCGTTCGTTGCGCCATCAAGTTTGAATTGAAGTTCTCGGCGATGTACCGCCTGCAACGCTCTGCGCTGGGTATGTCTAGGCGGCCCAGGAGTGCAGAAATGAGGTGATCGGCCATGTCTTGAACGGCTCTGGACGGAAACACAAGACTGCCACTGAGTCCGGCAACCACCTCCGGCAGACCGCCGACGGCTGTGACCATGGAGGGCGTACCGGCCGCCATGGCTTCGGCGGCGACCAGCCCAAAGCCTTCCAGCGCGGATGAGGGGACAACGTTCAGTGTGGCGGCACAATAGACCAACGGAAGCTGCTCCTCCGGCACAAAACCGGTAAAACGGACGTGATCCTGCAGGTTAGCCTGGTGCACCTGCGCCTCCAGGGTTTGGCGCAGCCTCCCGCTGCCGCACACGAATAGCACAACGCCCGGCACCTGCTGACGGATCGCAGTCATTGCCGCAATCAGGGACTCCAGGCCCATTCTGCCGACGAGCCGCCGGACTGTGACAAGGATGGGGCGATCTCGAGGCCAACCGAGCATATCCCGCGCGTCAGCACGCGACTGCGGGATTGCAAACCGCTGAATGTCCACCGATCCGGGAACCACGGTGACGCGTTCCGGTGACACGCCGAAGCTCTTGATAATGAGTTCCTGGAAGGCGGACGAAAGTACGATAACCCGATGAGCGCTTCGATATACCTGAGCCTCTAGGGCACGCTTAGGAAGTGACGCAAGCCGGCTGCCCCCATCCTCTCTGCACTCCGCGGCCCACGGACCGTGAAAGTGGACCACGTGTGGAGTGCTACGAATCACATCCAGGAGAGGCCAGGCGTAGAGCGCGAAGTGGGAGGCAATCAGGTCGGGACGCTCCTGGCAGATAGCTCGACCTATAACTCGGCGGGCGCGGCGCAATCGCTCAAATGTGGGCGCATCTGTGGAGGCAAAAGTACGAAGGATCCCCCCTGCTTGTAGCTCCGGGGTTGTGCCGGTGACAAAGCAGGTAACGTCCACGCCCGCCGCCGGCAGATGATTTGCGAGCTCTTGAACCACCCGATCAAGACCGCCGACATTTTGAGAAGCCCATTTCTGGGCGATCTGAAAGGAGCGCAGACGATTGGCCGCTCGGACGTCAGCGCGGCTCAGATCCAAAGATGATTCCTGGTGGATGCTCACGCGGCAAATCCTCCTTGATCGATTTTGATTCCTGCGCGCTCTTCAGTATGCGTGTCTTGAAAGGAGCGTTCGATCTCAGCAAAGGCACTAGGATTTGAGCGGAGGGCCGTCGGTAGCCTGACGCAAGTAGCGTCGAAGATAACCTACAGCGATGGCTCCGGAGCGGAGAGCCGAACCCACGCCGGCCAATTTATCCCGGACAAAACCGTGCACGATGAGATGTGCCAGTGCGTATGGCGCATAAATCAACGCTTTCAGCGGCTCTCGACGAACGAACAGGTAGCGCTTAAAGGTAGTGTACAGTCGAGATCCGTGAGTAAAGGAGCTGTACTGTTTTCGTCCGATGGGCGAGGAGTAGTGCTTATTCATGGCTGACGGTAACAGCAAGATGGTAAAACCCGCGGCGCTGCACCTTGTGGAAAGATCGGATTCGTCGTAGCCGTACACCAGACTTTCGTCGAAGCCGAGGTGTCGAAAAACTGTTATTGGGAAAACTGTGGCATTGATCACAAACGTGTGCAGCTGTGCCTTGCTGTCCGGGGCTCGGGGACGATCCATAAAGCCAAGAAAGCCAATATCGGAGGGGAAGATGTGCACGCCGTTGCAGAATTCGGTCCCGCCAACGATAGTGCTGTCGCGAACTTCCGGGTTCAGGATCTCGTAGGCATGCTGCACCTGTGCGAAGAAATCTGGATGCACCGCGGCATCGTCATCGAGGAACAGCACATGGCTGCCCGTCGCTTTCTGAACCGCCGCATTGCGGTTAGCGCCCAGACCCAGACGCGGCCCCCGGTTGTAGGTGACATGCGGATACTGACGAAGGATCATCTCCCGGGTGCGGTCGTCAGAGCTGTCATCCGAGACCACGATCTGCGCAACCGGGCAGGAAGAAAGAGCAACGGAACCTAACGCCTGGGCGAGACTTTCCGGGCGGTTGCGAGTGCAGATGCATACGCTGAAGCGATACGTCCCAGATGGGTCCTGCGTGTTGCCGACCATACTCTCGAGCCTCATACGACGACCTCCTCAACTGCCACATGAGGTCTGTCCTTAGTACGGATCTGTCCAACGGAAACACTCTGCGAGATCCAGAACAGCAGGAAGCGGTACTTCACAGAGTGGTAGATGCAGAGGCGTCTCACATAGCTCCTTTGGCCTCGACAAACATACCCGAACCCGCTGTGGTGGCGAGGTCTCACCCTTGCGTCCCGGAACGCGGCAATGAAAGGACCTCTACCTTTGTAAGAAGAATCTGGTATTTTGCTCCAGTCTACCAGCAGGGGGAGATACTTCGTGAGGTGACATGCTTTCCGGCTCACGTGCGTTCGACAGATCCAAGAATGGCGATAGTTTAGACCAAAGTTTGGTTATCTCGGACACAAGGACGCGAGATAATGTCATAACACCGCACTACCTTCGCACTCTGTCCATCACCGTCCGGCGCGTCGCCATAGCATGCGGACGCCGAAATTGCAGGCTATTAGATGAAGAATGCTCAACCCATTGAAGACTTGGATCCGGCAACACTGGTTGCGGAAGTGTCTGCTCCGAATCCTGCCGGCGCCCTTCCGGTCGCGTCGAGCGATCCGATTCTGAGGGAAGTGGCCACCGACGGCACCGTCCCGCAGGGCGGGCGTGTTCCGCTGGCGCGCCGCCAGCAGCGCGGCTCATGGGCGGTTCTTCAGGGGATCGTCAGTGGAGCGGTGATCGTCCTGCTGAATGCCGGCACAGGCGTTCTCACGGCGAGGCTCCTGCTGCCTGCCGGACGCGGCGACCTGGCCGCGATGACGATCTGGCCCCTATTGATTGCGTACCTGACCTCCCTGGGCATGCCCAGCGCGGTGATCTATTTTCTGCGCAATCGAAAGCAGGAGACTAAGGAGCTTATCTCAACAGCGCTCACGGTCAGCTTCGTGCTGGGCTGTGTCGCGACTCTGGGGGGCGTCGGACTCCTGCCGTTCTGGCTTCGGCACTACTCTCCGGAGATCATCCGCGCGGCACAATTCTTCCTGCTGGCGGTCCCCGTTTGCGCGATGAACCAGACCGGACGTGCTGTTCTGGAAGCATCAGGGCTGTACCTGATCTCCAATTTCGTGCAGATAAGCCAGCCGGCGGTGACGCTGATCCTGCTGCTTCTGCTGGTTGCGACTCACCATTTGACGCCGATCACGGGCGCGTTCGTGTACACCGTTTCCACTGTGCCTACACTGCTGATCGTCTTGTCGGAGGTGCGACGCGTGGCTTCCGGATGGCGGGTGCATTGGGCCTCTGCCCGCCTGTTGGCCAGCTATGGTGTTCGCTCCTTTGGCATCGACGTGCTGGGTGTTCTGGCTCTGCAGGTGGACCAGGTGCTGGTGATCAGTCTGCTGACCCCGGCTGCGATGGGCACCTACGGCGTCGCGCTCAGCCTGTCGCGCATGTTCAATCTGTTTCAAGGATCCGTGGTCACCGTGCTCTTCCCGCGGGCTGCAGGACGCAGCACCGAGGAGATCGTGGACATGACCGAGTTCGCCACGCGCGTCAGTACCCTGCTTACTGGTACGTGCGCCGCCATCGCGGCTCTGGTGGGACCCTTCCTGCTCACCATGATCTACGGGCGAGCCTATGCCGGCGCCGGAAGACCGCTTGAAATCATGCTGCTGGAAGTGACGCTTTCCGGAGCCGTCTTCATCATGTCGCAGGGGTACATGGCGCTGGGGCGTCCCGGTATGGTCACCCTTTTTCAAGCCACTGGCCTCTCCATCAGCCTTCCCTTGATGCTGCTGCTCATCCCGCGATGGGGAATCAGCGGAGCGGCCTTCGCGCTGCTGATCTCGACGCTGGCTCGCTTTCTTTTTGTTTACTTCGGATTTGGAATTTTTCTCCGGGTCCGGCGCCCCTACTTGCTCCCCCGCTTTTCCGACCTGGACGCGATCCTGCGGCGCTTGAAAGCGAAGCCGCCTGCCGATGGAACCGTGGCGAGCGTACCGTGAGATCCGCTGACTTCAGCAATCTGGTTGGGAGATCACCGTCCCTCGCTTTCGCACGTCCCGCAAGGCATCGTCGCAGCGGGTGGCCTGTTCTCGGCCTTGCTCTGTTCACCATGGCGCTGCTCGCTTCGCCCGGCGCACGGCTCCTGGTGTACGCCTTTCCGTTCTGCTGTGCGATCGTGGGGGGATACCTGTACCGGCGAAATCTCCCCGGGTATGTCGGCTTTGCGTGCTGGCTTTTTTTTCTGACCCCCTTTGTTCGGAGGCTGGTCGACTTTCGAGCGGGCTGGATCCCAGCCACCGCTGTGCTGCTTGCACCCGTTCTCACCCTTTGCGCCCCGGCGCTTTGGCTCGTCCCGGAGTGGCGCGTGATTCTGCGCCGCAGAGCCGCACCCCTGGTCTGCGCGCTTGCGCTGTGCGCCTACGCCAGCCTCATCGGCTTGTTCCATTTTCCTCTGGCCCTGGTTGTGCAGGATCTGGTGCTCTGGACTTCGCCGCTGGTCTTTGCCTTGGTCGTGCTCCTTAACGGAGATCGTGTCGCCGAACTCGCAACTGCCTTTGAAACTGCGTTTGTCTATGGCCTCCTGGTAGTTGGAATTTACGGAATCTACCAATTTTTCTTCTTACCCGCATGGGATGTGCTCTGGATCGAACAGATGAAGCTTGTATCGATCGGGCTGCCGGAACCAACAAAGGCGAGGGTCTTCAGCACCATGAACTCCCCGCAGGTCATGGCATCTTTCCTGGTCGCCGGCATCTTGCTGGCGTACAACTCACGTCATCGGCTCCGGTACGTGGCGATTCCCGTTGGCCTGTTGTCGCTGGTGCTTTCGCAGGCGCGCTCGGGTTGGATCGCGATGCTGGCCGGATCCGTCTACCTTCTAATCAAGCTCCCCGTGAAGCAGAAAATGCATCTTGTCGTCGGACTCTTTTTATCGTCGATGGCTCTGTTGATCGCTGTCCAGAATCCGGATCTGAACGATGTCGTCAGCAAGCGCTTCAGTACCCTTTTTGATGGAAAAAACGATGGAAGTTACATGGACCGGGTCGACGGTTACAAAGGTGTCCTTCTTGGATTCCAGGATGATCCTTACGGGCTGGGGATGGGTGCGACGCCGGCTGTGGCGCAGGGCATGAATGCCTTCGCGCATGGAGGAGTTTCACTGATCCTGGGAGACAGTACGTTGTTGATGGTGCTGACCACCTTGGGGACAGCTGGAACTCTTATCCTTCTAGGGCTGCTGGCCTTTCTCGCGAGGTCCTCTTTTGCCAGGCGACGGGAGATCTCACCGCAGCTTCTCGGCTTGCGCGCCGTGTTGATTGCAGTGGCCGCGGAGGCACTGCTGGACGGTGTCATCGCAGCACCAACGGGGTTTATCACCTGGGCTGCCCTTGCCTTCTGCCTGGCATTTCAACCCGCTGGCGAGCGTCGCGACAGCAGGGTCGCGACGACGCCGAGACGGCCAGGTCCGTATTGCGGGAAGCTGGGAGGAGAAAGCATACAATGACTGGGGTAACGCTGCCGCCAGCTCTGGAACGAAGGAGCGCCCGCTCCTGGCTTTCTCGCCTGTACGAAACAGACACGTCGCGGCAGCGCATGCTGGCGATGGAAGGACTGCGCGGACTCGCCATCCTGCAGGTTTTTTTCTGCCACTACGAAATTGTTGTCCTGAGCCGGCTGAGTCCTGCCTACCAATCTGCCTTCCACCGTATCGTGGTTCAGCTCGGTGCCAGCGGTGTCGACCTGTTCTTCCTCTTGAGCGGTCTTTTGATCTATCGGGCCGCGCTGAAGCAGGACCTCCGCCTTACCCAATTCTTCGCTCGTCGCGTTCAGCGCATTTACCCAACGTTTCTGGTGGCCTTTCTCATCTATTTCGTCGCATCCGTTCTGTTGCACCAAGGAGAACGCCGGGTTCCGGAGAGCCTTCCTGCGGGACTGCGCTACGTCGTGCTTAACCTGATGCTTGTGCCTGGCATCGCCGATATAAAACCGCTGATTCCGGCAGCGTGGTCGCTCAGCTATGAGTTCTGCTTCTACATCTGCATCCCCCTCCTTGTCTTGGCCTTGCGCATGCGCAGATGGTCTCGGCTGCAGCGCTGTCTGCTGTGGTCTACCGTTCTCGTCCTCCATGTAAGCTACGTTGTCGCTCTACCTGATACGCTGCCCGTCTATACCAACCAGAGCAACACCTTTCTTCGCTTTACCATGTTCCTCGCCGGGATGCTCGTGCTTGAAATGATGAGTAGTGTCCGCGTCAGCCTTTGGCTGACCGCTCGAAAGCAGACCTGGTTGACGGCCCTCGCCGCTGCTTCCGCAGTTGCCTATATCGGCTTGCTGAGACACGACATCAACACGGCCCATGTACCGGTAATTCACAATGCCGTCGCTACAACGCTGGTTTTCTCCATTTATACGAGCCTCGCGTTGGTCACACTTGGCCAGACGGGTCTCTGGAAGGAGCTCTTCAGCCTGACCTGGCTTCGATGGCTGGGGAATATCAGCTATTCCTTCTACCTGATTCACGGGATTGTGTTGAACGTTCTCGTCGCCCTTTGTCTCCACATCGCCGCTGTTCCGAAGCACCCAGTAATCTCCGGTGTCGCTCTTCTTCCAATCTACTTCATCGTCACGTTCGCCTGCGCAACCCTGCTCTTTACGACGGTAGAGAGGCCGCTCTCGCTGAATGGTGGTTTCCCAGCTCTTCGTCGTAGGTTCCAGGGTCGTTCCTCATAGACCCGCGCTGACACCAGGCCGCGCCATTTTTCGAGGTGATTGCAAACACGCAAATCCGTCAACTGGCACAGTCTCAAGCAGAACACGGACAACTCAGCCCAGTGCAGGAGCAAGTCAAGGCGTCTCTGCTATCGCGCGAGATTGCGGAAATGAGGGACTCGCACACGTTCAAAGCGCGTCTCCAGCAGCCATCCGTCTTTCTGCCGGGTTGACTACCGACCCCGAGTACCACCCCTGACCCAACGCTTACCGTAGGATCGCGCGACGGAGCTTGCTCTAGCCTTCCAGGCTGCTGATTCGCTGCTCGTGACTTCGACGATTGCAACCAGGTCGCGGATCCCTCCTGCGATCTCCCGCACGAACCCGTCGACTCCACGGTTTCAATGGCGATCCATTCAATGGTCTGGGTGAGCGCTTCGTGCCGCTCGACAAGTTACTCCAAACGTCATCCGTGATCCTGCGTGTTACTCCGATGAGGTTGTTCGCCTCTGATGAGCCGAATGACACGGGATCGTGTCCAACTCGACATTCGCGTCCTGGATTAAGCAGCCGACCATACACCCATCTCACCCTCCCGCGTCATGGACAGTCCAACCTCCTCTGGTAGGCTGATCCCAGTGATTTTCATGATCCTCCGCACTCTCCGGCGTACCCCGGTCCTCATCGCCTCGGCCTTGCTCCTTGCCGCGCCCCTCGCCCGCGCCGGCGAGCACATCACCCTGCGCAACGGCGCCGAGTTCGACTGCACCCGCCACGAGCCCCAGGGCACCGACACCATCCGCCTCTTCCTCCGCAGCACCTCGAGCTCCGACAACTACATCGACATCCCCGCCCGCAACGTCGTCAGCGTAGAAACCGTCCCCGACCCGCTGCCTCCGACGCCCACACCCAAAGCCATCACCGAACCGACCACCACCGACCTCCACCAACTCCTTACTCACGCCGGCTCCGCCCATAATATCGACGCCGAGCTCCTCGCCGCCGTCGTCCACGCCGAGAGCAACGGCTTCGCCCGTGCCGTCTCCCGCACCGGAGCCCGCGGCCTGATGCAGCTGATGCCAGCGACCGCCGCGCTACTCGGCGTCCATGACGCCTTCGTCGCCGATCAAAATGTTGACGGCGGCACCCGCTACCTCGACGCGCTCCTCACCCGATACCACGACAACCTCGCCCTCGCGCTCGCCGCCTATAACGCCGGACCCGCCGCCGTCGACCGCTTCCACGGCGTCCCTCCCTTCCGCGAGACCCGCGCCTACGTCGCCCGCGTCATCACCGAATTCAACCGGCGCAAGTCAGCCCTGCTCGCCGCCAGTGCTCTCCCCGCAGGCCATTGAATCTCCGCCGCATTCTCACCTGGCTTCTCGCCGCCGTGCTCCTCGCCGTTCTCGCCTGGAAGCTCCAAAGCTCGCACTTTGACTGGGCCGGCTTCGCCACGAGCTTCCGCACCGCCGACGGTCGCCTGCTGCTGCTCGCCACCCTGGTCATCTACTCGAACAACCTCTTCCGCGCCCTGCGCTGGTCCATCTTCCTGCGCCCCGCCTACCGCGCCTCCGGCCTCACACCCGTGCCCTGGTGGCGTCTCATCGGCTCGCAGTTCCTCGGCTTCACCGGCCTCGCCCTCTTCGGCCGCATCGGCGAGCTCATCCGCCCGCTGCTCGTCGCCCGCCGCACCGGCCTCAGCTTCCCCTCGCAGATTGCCGTCGTCACCGTCGAGCGCGTCTTCGATCTCGCCGCCTTCGCACTCATCTTTACCGGCAACCTGCTGCTCTCGCCCAACCTTCGCGCCCTGCCGTACCTGCACCGCGCCGGCTACACCATCGGCGGCCTCACCCTCGCACTGCTGATCTTTGTCGCCGCCATCCGGCTCGCCGGCACCGCGGTCGCCCGCGCCTGCGGCCACATCGCCGGCCTCGTCTCAAGGCCGGCAGGCATCGCTCTCGCCGAGAAGATCCTTAGCTTCCGCTCGGGCCTCAACGTCATCGACAGCTTCGCCGACTTCGGCCTCATCTCCATTCTGAGCCTGGCGCTCTGGAGCACCATCGCCCTCTGCTACGTGCTCGTCACAAAGGCCTTTCCCGCGCCCGTGCACACGCTCTCCGCCGCCCACACGATTGTGCTCATGGGCTTCTCGATCGCCGGGTCGGCGTTGCCGATTCCGGGCGGCAGCGGCGCCTGGGCCGGCAACGTCTTCGCTCTTACCGAGCTCTTCGGCATCCCCAAGGAGCTCGCCGTCTCGACCGGCCTCATGCTCTGGATCATCCTCACCTTGTCCATCCTCCCGGCCGGCCTGCTCTACGCCCGCATCGAAGGCATCTCGCTCGGCCAGGTCGCCCGCCGCAGCGAAGCGGCTGAAGAACACTCATCCCTGCCTTGATAAATTGTCATTCTTCGCGAAGCGGAGGACTGCTTTACCGCACATACGAATACGTCCCGCATAAACTCGCGGAACTCCCCATCGCCTCCGCCGTCAACACCGGCATCGCCGGTCCTGAGAAGAAGGCCAGCTGCAGCTGCTTGCCCGCCACGTAGCTCACAACCCACTGCGTCTCTTCCGACCCGCACAGCGTGTTCTTGCTCAAAAACTTCTTACCTGCCGGAATGCTCGTTCGGTAGAGATTCCCACTGCCGCCAGCGGCGCCTTCGCTTGCAAAGACAGCCGCGATCTCCGCCGGCTCGAGTTCACGAATCTGCGCCACCGGAAAAATCGAGAAGTTGATCGAGATCTTCTCGCCCCCAAAGCCCACGTCGCCAGTCACCCCACGAGCCGTCTTGCTCGCCGCCCGCCAAGCACCGTTTTCCTGCGCCGCCAACGCCAAAACACACCCACACACCGCAACCGCACTCAGCCAACCGAACCGTCTCATCCTCTCAGCATGCCACTCACGCACACTCCGATCAACCGGAGCCTGCGAGCAGCTCCACTCTACGGCGTGGCCGGTTTCGGAGCCGCAGACCCCGCCGCCGACAACGCCGCATAGTTGTACAGCTCATCCACAATCGACTTCTCCGCGCCGGCCATCCCGTACACCTTGCCCGCGCCCTCGATCACCCAGTACTCGTTCGCCGCATGTGCCCGTCCGCCGTACCCCGCGCTGCCGCCGGCAATTTGCAGCCCCAACGGCGTCGTCCCGGGATCTCCTTGCTGCCCATTGGTGAACAGATACCCCGGCCACGCGCCGCCGCCATTGGTCTCCATCGCATCCATCGTGTTCGTCTTGCTCAGCGGCGGGTTCCAGGCAATCCCGAACTTGTCGAACATCGCCTCGACCGAGTGCGCCACATCCGTGTCGAAGTTCATCGTCGACCACGGCTGATCTCCGATCAGCTTTACCTGCACATCCTTATAGCCGTGGCTGTCCAGGTGCGTCCGGATTTTCTTCAATAAATCCCCGCTGTTCATGTCCGGAATATACCGAATGCTGTGCTTGGACGTGATCGTGTTGGGCAGGATCGCGCCCGAGCCGCCCGCGTACATGTTGCCGCCCCAGATGCCGTCGAAGTTGAACGCCGTCCCGAAGCTCGACATCTTCAGCACCGTATATGGGTCATCCGAGATGAACCGCGCCACGCCGATCGCCTCCGCCATCTTCTTCAGATCCGTCTTCGCTGCCGCCTTCCTCAAGCGCTCGTCCGCATCCGGAGTGATCGGCTTGATGTGATCGTTGAAGCCCGCAATGTTCGGCGTGTTCCCGTCCGGTTTCACCAGCGTCGCCAGCATCTGGATGTGCCGCCACGCCGGGCTGTCGACCGAGCGCTTGAAGATGCCATGAATGTTTGAGAGCGTCGGCCCGCGTCCCCACGCTTTGCCGCTCGTCGTCAGCTCGATGTACATTAGGCCTTCGGAAGCCCCTGTCACCGACGCCGGCCGAGCCCCGTTCTGCCCGCCGAACATCAGCATCGCATCCGCCTTCTTTAGCAGCTCTGGATGCGTCGTCACAAACTTGTTCAGCCCCATCGACATGCGCTCTTCATCGCCCTCGGCGACGATAATCAGATTCACCGGCAGCTTCCCATTGGCCGCCTTAATCGCAGAAAACGCATTCAGCTCCGTCATCTCCGGGCCCTTCGAGTTCACCGCGCCACGCCCGATTAGCACCTTCTTGTACGCCGGGTCGATGCCCGCCGTCGCTCCATCCACCAGCCGCGCTTCAAACGGCGGAGCCACCCACAGCTCCGGCTGCGTCACCGGCATCGTGTCGTACATCCAGTAAATCAACAGCGTCTTCGGCGCGCCCTCGTTGCAGCTCGCATAGACGACCGGATTGCCGTTCTGCCCCCACTTGGTTACGCCCACATCGAAGATCCGCGTCTCCTGGCAGCCCAGCTTGTCGAAGAAGCCTTTGACCATCTCGGCCGACTCCGGAATCCCTTCGCCGCTGTTCGAGATGCTCGGCTGCTGAATCCACTTCTGCAGGTTCTTGACGTGCTCGTCGATGTGCTGATCGATGTACGCGAAAGCCTTCTTCTCCGGCTCCGGCACCTTGCTCATGTCGATCTTGACCGTCTCATCGCCATAGGGGCGGATGCCGAGCTTTGGAGCTGTGTTCGCCGCGGCCGTGTGCTTCGTCTTTGCGTTCTTGCATCCGCTCAGGCCTGCTGCCGCCAGCAAACAAGCGATCGCCCAATGATTCCGCATCTCGTGTCCTCCAAGGAGATTTCTCACACCCGCCTTATCCAGAATGCCGACGAAAGCCTCGGCTTCCGCTCTCCCGCGAAGAGAGTATCTCGCATAGCTTTGGGTGATGCGTCGAAGTGTAACCCGTTTGCTCAAGCCATTTCGCGGCTAACCGCCGACATAGAAATTAGCTATCCGCACCATCAGCCTTCGTACGCACTGCTAAAATCGGCTCAGTGAAGTGTCCCTACTGCGGTTTCGGTCAGGATCGCGTTGTCGATTCACGCGAGAGCAAGGAAGCCGATTCCATCCGCCGGCGGCGCGAGTGCGAGCGCTGCGAGAGGCGCTTCACGACTTACGAGCGTATCGACGAAATTCCCTACATGGTCGTCAAGAAAGATGGCCGACGCGAGCGCTTCGATCGCCAAAAGGTGCTCAACGGCCTGCTGCAGGCGTGCCAGAAGCGGAACATTTCCGCCGCGCAGATGCAGGCGATCGTCGATGAGTGCGAAGCTTTCATTGTGGACTCGGCCGAACGCGAGCGACCCACGAGCGAAGTCGGCGAGCTCATCATGAAGCGTCTCAAAGAGCTCGACACGGTTGCGTATATCCGCTTCGCCAGCGTCTACCGCGACTTCAAGGATGTGCGCGAGTTCAAAGCTGAGCTCGAACATCTGCTCAGCGGCAGCCGAGCCGCACATTCTACGCCCGAACTCAGAAAACGCACGCCGAAAGGATAATCCACTTTGTCTCCTTCTCCCGTCCCGTACAGCACCCTGCGCACCCACTGCATTACCCTTATCCCCGGCGATGGCATAGGCCCTGAAGTGACCGATGCTGTCGTCACCATCCTTGAAGCCGCCGGAAAAGCCGAACACTGCACCTTTGAGTGGCGCCTCCACAACGCCGGCGCCGAGGTTTTCGCCAAGACCGGCGAGTATATCCCCAAGGCTCTCTGCGACTCGCTCGAACAAACCCGCATCGGCCTCAAAGGCCCCGTCACCACACCGATCGGCGGCGGCTTCGCCTCGATCAATGTCACTTTGCGCAAGCAGTTCGAGCTTTTCGCCAACGTCCGCCCCATCAAAAATCTTCCCGGCCTTGAAACCCGCTATCCCGGTCTCGACCTGGTCATTGTGCGCGAAAACACCGAAGACCTGTACGCCGGCATTGAGTACATGGCCGCTCCCGGCGTCGCCCAGAGCGTTAAGACCATCACTGAAAAAGGCTCCACCCGCATCGCGAAGTTCGCCTTCGAGTACGCACAGAAGCACAGCCGCAAGCGCATCCACGCCATCCACAAAGCCAACATCATGAAGCTCACCGATGGGCTGTTTCTAGACTGCGCGCGAAAGATCGCCCAATCGTTTCCAGGGATCGAGTACAAAGAGCACATCGTCGATAACACCTGCATGCAGCTTGTGCTCAATCCCTATCAGTACGACGTGATCCTTACCGAGAATCTCTACGGCGATATTCTTTCCGATCTCTGCTCGGCCTTTGTCGGAGGGCTCGGCCAGGCGCCCGGAGCCAACCTCGGCGAGCAGTGCGCCGTGTTTGAGGCTGTCCATGGCTCCGCGCCGGACATCGCCGGCAAGGACCTGGCCAACCCCACCGCTCTGCTCCAAAGCGCTATCCTCATGCTGCGCCACATCGACGAAGCCGCTGCCGCTGAGCGTGTGCAGGCGGCTCTCGAGCACGTTTATATCGACGGCAAGGCGCTGACCCGCGACGTCGGCGGCACCAGCGGAACCCGGGCGTTTACCGAGGCCGTCCTGGCCGCTCTCTTGGCCGCTCGTTAGCGGCATCCAATCGCAAGAGGTCTTTATGAAGCTCGTTCCCGTCCTTGCACTCTCTCTCGCTTGCCTCTCGCTCGCCGGCTGCAAGCCAGATGACGCCATCCGCAAGGGAGAAGTTCTCGGCGATGGCGCCAAACACCCCGGTCAGCCCGCTGAAACGTCTGCCCCGCGCGCACCGATTACCGGCCCCACCGGGTCTATCGCCGGCATCGTGACCTACAACGGCCCGGCCCCCACCAACTCCATCGACACCTCGATGGATCCAGCCTGCGCGATGGGCGGCGGCTCCGACCGGCTTCCCGTCGAGCAGATCGCCGTCAAGAACGGCAAGCTGGCCAATGTCTTCGTCTATATCAAGAGCGGGCCGCCGCTGGCGATGAACGCCGCGCCTAGTTCTACGCAGCCCGTCGTGATGGATCAGCAGCATTGCCGGTATGTTCCGCATGTGATTGGCGTGCTTGCCGGCGGCACGGTGGAGTTCCGCAACTCCGATCCGACCATGCATAACATTCACACGACGAGCGTCGACAATCAGCCGATCGACATCTCGCAAAGTCCCCGCGGCGCACCGGTGCGCAAGCAGTTCGCCCATCCGGAGATTTTGCTGCCGGTCCGCTGCAACAATCATCCTTGGATGAATGCGTTTATCAATGTTTCGGCCACGCCCTTCTTTGCCGTCTCGGATGCGATGGGTCACTTCGAGATCACCGGTCTGCCTCCCGGCAATTACGTCCTGGGCATCGCGCAGGAGAAGCTCGGGGAAAAGACCCTGCCCATTACGGTCAAGCCCAGCCAGGTCGCTCAAGCCGACCTGAGCTACGCCAGGTAAGACACGTGCCAATACCCCGTGAATCTTAACGAATGGACGCGCTATGCTTAATCGATGGAGCACCGAAGCTAGATGGAACGACGCAGAGTAGGCATTCTAGGCGCGACTGGCATGGTCGGACAGCGGTTTATTCAGCTGTTGAGCCAGCATCCCTGGTTTGAGATTGCCTGGATGGCCGCGAGCGACCGCAGCGCGGGCAAGCGCTATGACGAGGCTTGCCGCTGGAAGCTGGACACCCAGCTGCCTGCGCCGATTGCGGCCATGACGCTGAGCCCTAACGTTCCCGAGGGCACACCGGGCCCTGAGCTGCCCAGAATCATCTTTGCCGCGCTCGATGCGGCAGTTGCCCACGAGCTTGAGCCGAAGTTCGCCGCCGCCGGATGCGCGGTCATCTCGAACTCGAGCGCGTTCCGCATGACCTCCGACGTGCCGCTCGTCGTGCCTGAGGTCAACGCCGGCCATCTCGCGTTGATTGAGCAGCAGGCCTGGCGCAAGGACTCCGGCGGCTATATCGTCACCAATCCCAACTGCTGCGCCATCGGACTTGTCCTCGCGCTCGCGCCGCTCGAGGCTGCTTTCGGCATTGAACGCATCTTCGTCAGTACGCTGCAAGCCGTTAGCGGCGCGGGCTACCCTGGCGTGCCCTCGCTCGACATCCTCGGCAACGTCATTCCTTTCATCAAGAACGAAGAGGAGAAGCTGCAGGAGGAGGTCGGCAAGCTGCTTGGCACGCTGACCGGTGCGGATCATATCGCGCCCGCGGGCCTTGTCTTGAGCGCTCACTGCAACCGGGTCGCCGTCATCGATGGCCATACGGAGTGCGTGTCGATCAAGCTGCGGCGGCCCGCCACCTATGAGCAGATGCTTGAAGTCTGGGCCGGCTTTCATCCGCTGCGCGGGATGCATGAGGGCCAGCCGCTGCCCTCCGCGCCTGACCAGCCGGTCGAGTACGAAGACGCCATCGACCGCCCGCAGCCGCGTCTCGACCTGATGCGCGGCCGGGGAATGGCGACGACCGTCGGACGCCTGCGCCCCTGCACCCTGTTCGACTGGAAGTTTACCCTGCTCTCCCATAACACCATTCGCGGCGCTGCCGGGGCGGCGCTGCTCAATGCGGAGATGCTCGCCCTGCTCGGCAAGCTCGACTTCAAGAATTTCCCCTCCATCTCCTCCTCCAGGACTCTATGAGTACCCCTCACCCCAACATTGTCGTCATGAAGTTCGGCGGAACCTCGGTCGAGGACGCTACTGCGATCAAGCGCACACTCTCCATCGTGAAGACCCGGCGCGATCTTGGCCTGCAGCCGGTGGTCGTGGTCTCCGCCATGGCCAAGGTCACGGACACGCTGCTTGCCGCGGCGGCGGCCGCCAGCCATAACGAGAGCGAGCAGGCGCTGTCGCTCTCCTTCGGCCTGCGCCGGCGGCATCTGGATGCCGCCGAGGAGCTGGTCGGCCGCCGTGCGATCGGCTCGCTCGCCCATGAGCTTCACCAGAAGTTCGACGCGCTCGATGATCTGCTGCGCGGCGTCTCCGCCGTGGGCGAACTTACGCCGCGCACCAACGACCTGGTCGTCAGCTTCGGCGAGCGCATGTCCAGCATCCTCGTGGCCCATGCCTTTGAGCATCGCGGGCTCTCCGCCGCTCACGTGGATGCGCGGACCTGCATCATCACCGACTCGCACTTCGGCAAAGCCGCGCCGCAGGAGGCGGTGATCGAGGCCCGGCTCAGCGAGCACGTGCTTCCGCTGGTCGCGGCCGGCGCGATTCCCGTGCTGGGAGGCTTCATCGGCGCCAATGCCGAAGGCATCACCACGACGCTCGGCCGCGGCGGCTCGGACTACACGGCTGCCCTCGTCGGCGGCGGCCTCCATGCCGGAGCCATCGAGATCTGGACCGACGTCAACGGCATCATGACCACCGACCCGCGCATCGTGCCCGAAGCTCTGCGCGTGAAGACGATCAGCTTCGAGGAGGCGGCCGAGCTTGCCTACTTCGGCGCCAAGGTTCTGCATCCAGCCACCATTTTGCCCGCTGTGCAGAAGTCGATCCCGGTCTGGGTGCTCAACTCGCGCAATGCGGCCAACGAAGGTACCCGCATCACCGCGGTCGCGCCGCACTGCCAGTCGCCCTTCAAGAGCATCGCGGCCAAGAAGCACCTCACCATCATCGACATCGTCGCCAGCCGCATGCTCATGTCGCACGGCTATCTGAAGAGCGTCTTCGAGGTCTTCGACCGTTACAAATGCCCGATCGACATGGTTTCTACCAGCGAAGTATCCATCTCCGTGACGGTCGATTCGAACGAGCAGCTGCCGGCCATCTGCGCCGATCTGGGCAAGATTGCCGATGTCAAGTATGAAGGCCGCAAAGCCCTTATCTGCCTGGTCGGCGAGGACATCCGCGGGCAGAACGGCATCTCCGGCCGCGTCTTCTCCGCCATCAGCCACATCAACGTGCGGATGATCTCGCAGGGCGCAAGCGAGATCAACATGAGCTTTATGATTGAGGAAGACGACGTAGACGAGGCGATTCGCTCGCTCCACCGCGCGTTTTTCCAGTCGCCGGATGAGTCTGTCTTCGACGTAGCGGCGCTGGCTCAGGTGGCCGGCTAGGGCTCGCGTCCTCTGCGCCTTCGCGCTCTCTCGTTTATTGTTTGCCCGGAACTCCCGGAGCGCCGCATCCGCCGCACTGTCTTTAGCTCTACACTGAAGGAACAAACATGCGCGTTCTCGTCCTGGGTCATGGAAAAACCGGTAAGCTTGTCACCGATGTTGCCGCCGAGCGCGGCCATGGCGTTCATGTGCTCGACGCCAAAGAGAACCCCGGCGCCGCGGCGCTGACGCCGCCTTTCGTCGCCGGCTTCGACGTTGTGATCGACTTCACCACGCCCGAGGCCGCCGTACAGAATATGCGCGCCTGCCTTGCCACCGGAGCGCGTATGGTCGTGGGCACCACCGGCTGGTACAGCAAGCTCGCCGACATGCGCGGCTTGACCGAGCGTAGACAGGCGGGCCTGCTCTACGGCACCAACTTTTCAGTCGGCGTGCAGGTCATGTTGCAGCTTGCCGGACAGATGGGCGCAGCGCTCAAGGATGCGGGCTACCGTTTTTCGATTGAAGAGACCCACCATGTCTCGAAGCTCGACCAGCCCTCCGGCACCGCGCTCACCCTGGCCGACGCGCTTGCCGCCGGAACCCGGGCCAACGCTGCATCCGGCGTGCCGGCGGGCGATATCCCTATTGCCTCCTTCCGGGAGGGCGATGAGACCGGGCTCCATCTGCTGATCGCCACCAGCGCCGCCGACCGGCTCACCCTCAAGCACGAAAGCTTCTCCCGCCGCAGTTTTGCCGAGGGCGCGGTGCGCGCCGCCGAGTGGCTCGCCACACGCACCGGCTGCTTCGACTTCCGCGATGTCTTCGTCCAAATCTGACGTCCGAATCAGGCGAACTGCTCGAGAAAGCGGAGGTCGCCTGAGTAGAAGAGACCGATATCGGAGACGCCGTGGAGGATCATGGCGATGCGCTCGACGCCCATGCCGAAGGCGAAGCCGCTGACGGTGGTGGGGTCGTACGGCGAGGGGTCTAGGCCGAGGCGGAGGCGTTCGGCGGTGACGGCTTCGAAGACGGCGGGGTCGACCATACCGCAGCCGAGGAGCTCGATCCAGCCGGAATGCTTGCACTTGCGGCAGCCGGCGCCGCTACAGAAGATGCAGGAGATCTGGACGTCGGCGGAGGGCTCGGTGAAGGGGAAGAAGCTGGGGAAGAAGCGGGTTTTGACGGAGGAGCCGAAGAGGGCGCGCATGGCGTGATCGAGCGTGCCTTTGAGGTCGGAGAAGGTGATGTTTCGGTCGACGCAGAGGCCTTCGACCTGGTGGAAGATGGGCGAGTGGGTGGCGTCGGCGGCGTCGTTGCGGTGGACCTTGCCGGGGATGACGAGGCGCAGAGGTGGCGGCGCGGCGAGCATGGAGCGGATCTGCACGGGCGAGGTGTGGGTGCGCATGAGGAGCCGGTCGCGGCTTGGTTTTGCAGATTGCGCAGCGATCTGGAGGGTGTCCTGGGTGTCGCGGGCGGGGTGGTTTTCGGGGAAGTTGAGGGCTTCGAAGTTGAAGAAGTCGGTCTCGACCTGGGGGCCGAGCGAGGTGGAGTAGCCGAGGTGGTGGAAGACCTCGACGACGCGATCCATGGTGGTGAGCAGCGGGTGCGGGATGCCGGGGCGGCGGGTGAGGCCGGGGAGGGTGATGTCTAAATCAGAGTGCAACGGCTTTGGGGCAGCCTGGCCGGCGCCTTCCAGGGCGGCTTCGATCTGCTGCTTCAGCTGGTTGAAGCGGAGGCCGAGGGGTTTGCGGGCCTCGGGCCGGGCGGATTTAAGCCAGGCGTCCGAGATGAGCTTGAGGCGGCCCTGCTTGCGCCCGAGCCAGTGGAGGCGGAAGGCTTCGGGGTCGAGCGAGGCACGGGTGGTGCGAACCTCTTCGGTAAGGGCGGCGAAGGCCTGGTCGAGGGAGGGCTCGTCGTAGGTGGGGAGATGGGGGATGGTGTCTGTCATAGTTTTAGGCAAACAGTGGAATGTTCAGAGGCAAAGCTATTTTTCGAAAGCTGCGTCGTCCGGAAACAACCTAGGATCGAACTCGAAAGGCTCGACACCTTCCAAGGTAACGTGATCCGAGAAGCCTGTTTCAGCCGGATAAAGAACGACATTCCAAACCGGAACAATCACGGATGGAACAGCAATGGCGAAAGGGTGATTCCCCGAACCAACCAAACCGGCGAGAAATGGGAGAGCGGCTCGAGCCTCGGCTAGAGACGAAAGAGCCCAGAACTTGCCGCCTGTTCGGCTATCGTTGATTCCATTTGGGTGACGTGACCACAGCCCGGTAATACGGATGCGCATCATGGCGAGGTCGGAGGGGATCTCATCTTTGGGAGTATGGACGAGGCGCTCCAAGACGGTCGTTCCTTGCTCAACGGATGTGTAAAGAGCTTTTTCCCCTAACTTATTCCATCGACCCGGAAAAAGGGCGGCGCCAGTCCCGGATAAGGTTGCTAGTTTCTTACGAGCTAGCCTATATAGAAGGATGGAGCTTGGGCTGAGCAGAAGTTCCTTCTCCAACTCCCAATTTTCTGGGGTCACCAGTAGATTCCTTCCTCGATTCGAACAAAGATAGGTTCGAAGAGGCGATCCATCTCAGCGGATGAGTAATTCAGCCTCTGAGCTTCCTGGAGTGGAGACTTACCATCGAGATCCGTGCTTGGGCGAGAGAGCCAGAGCGATGCCTTGATCTCATCTCCAAAGACGTCCACGGCGCGTTCCACGAGTAACCGATAAGCCAAGTACTGCAGCCGGGCAGACTCTTGTGGATCGGTGATAACTCGTTCCGGCTGAGCATGATGGGGGCTGGAAGAGAAATGACCAGGCAGGCTCGGCCCCGAGGGTTCAAGGTTGGGGAGCGATCCACGGGATGGCGTAGCAATTCTCATAAGCTTATTTTGCGCCTACGCGTTCGAAGCTGCCAAGATCAATCGTTTTAAAACGAGGTCTTTTAGATCGAAGAAACGACCACCGCGAGGACCAGGGCACCCAGGAGCAGCGAGCGTTTGTCGGTGATGGCGTAGACGACGGGATCTTCATTGAGCTCGCCGCGGGAGGCGAGGAGCCAGAGCTGTGAGACCCAGAGCAGGAGGATCGGCAGCAGCAGCCAGAGGTGGAGGGAGTGGCGGTAGAGGCGCTGGTCGAGATTGGAGATATAGAGGGTCAGCACGAAGACCGAGACGTAGGCCGAAGAGGTGCCGAAGGCGCGGAGCTGCTCGATGTCCGCGATAAGGTAGCCGCGGCCGTTCGAGGGAGCGGCGCCGCGCAGGCGCAGAGCTTCGAGCTCGGCGAAGCGCTTGATGAAGGCAAGCGAGAGAAAGAAGAAGATGGAGAAGCTGGCCAGCCAGGTGGAGACCGCAACCCCGGTGGCGGCGGAGCCGGCGAGGATGCGGATGGTGTAGAGGCCGGAGAGCACCAGCACGTCCACCAGAACGATGCGTTTCAGCGCGAACGAGTAGGCGGTCGTGGTTACGGCGTAGACGAGCAGCCACTCGGCAAAGCTGTAGGGGTGCTCGAGCGGGGCTCCGAGGGCGGCTGCGGCATGGGGCAAGGAGAGCGCCAGCGCGAGGGAGGTGAGTAGAAAGACGACGACGGCGGCGATGCCCGAGAACGCGGACAGGTTACCGGCAGCGAAGGGGCGGCGGGACTTGGTGGGGTGACGGCGGTCGGCTTCGATATCGAGCAGATCGTTGACGATGTAGGTGGCCGAGGCGCAGAGACCGAAGGAGACAAAAGCGAGTGCGGCGGCGAGCGCGGTGCCGAGGGCTTGCGGGCCGCTCCAGGCATGGGCGAGCAGCAGAGGCAGGAAGACGAGGACGTTCTTCGACCACTGATGGAGGCGGACGGCCTTGAGCCAGGCCCGGAGCGGGGGGCTGCCGTCGCGGAAGATATGGTGCGGCGTGATGTGGGCGGAGCGCAGGCCGGCCATGAGGGCGCGGTCGGGATTGGCGAGCATGGGCTCGCGGCAGACGGAGAGGATGTGCAGGTCGGGCCGGGCGTTGCCGATATAGCAGAATTCTTCGCCGAAGCGGGCCTGGAAGGCGGCGAGTTTGTTGCCCCCGGCAAGATTATGCGCGCCATCGGAGGCGAGGACGCCGGCGAAGATGCCGAAGTGGGCGGCGATGCGGTCGGCGAGAGTGCGGTCGGCGGCGGTGGCCAGGTAGACAGTGCGGCCCTGCGCGTGTTGATGGAAGAGAAACTCGAGCAGGGGTTTGTTGTAGGGCAGGTGGGCGACATCGAGCGAGATGCGCTCGGTGATGCGCTGCTTGAAGGCGGCCTTGCCCTTGGCGATCCAGCCGGGGACGGAGAGGAGAGATCGTGGATGCTGGCGGGCGAGGACCAGGACGCCGTCGACCAGGGTGTCGGATTTGACGAGAGTGCCGTCGAGGTCGACGCAGAGGGGAAGCGTGTTGACGGCTTCCTTCGAGCGGGTGGGGGTGGTCCCAGGCGTCTGGCTTCTTAGATCGGGGCCGGGCTCGGGCGCGGTCTGAGTAGGGCTTTGCGCGGCCATGATGGGGAAGCTCCGAGGTTAGGTCAAATGGCATTCGGGGTTGGCGGATGCTGATCGACCGGCTGTTCGCCCGGAAAGCGCCTTCGCCCAAGAACAAGGTTACACCGGAGAGCGCGAAACCTTCGAGCGGCGTACAACGTCATCCGCCTGTATCATCAGCTTAAACTCTTCCTCCGCTTCATGTAGAGCGTAAGACGGCATAGATCCGATCGAGGGTGACACTTCCTTATGTCCGCTACGGTTCATTCTTCTGAGAATCGCCCGCTTTCTGCTCCGGCACTGCCGCCGGAGGGTAATCCCAGGTCTTCGGGGATGAATTTGGGGAGCGTGCTGCGGCGGATCGCTCTGCTTGCCTTGGTCGTCTTGGCCGCGGCGGTGATCTATCTTCGCGTCAAAAGCAACAAGCGGGAGGCGGCGCAGACGGAGGCGAAATCGGCGCGGGCGGCCAGCCGGCCGATTCCGGTGACGGTAGCGCCGGTGCAGTCGCGGACGATGCCAATCTACTATTCGGCACTGGGGACGGTGACGGCGTATAACACGGTGACGATCAAGAGCCGGGTGGACGGCCAGTTGCTGAGCGTGAACGTGCGCGAAGGGCAGCAGGTGAAGCAGGGGCAACTGCTGGCGCAGATCGATCCGCGGCCGTACGACGCGGCGGTGGCGCAGGCCGAGGGACAGCTGGCCAAGGATATGGCGTCGGCGGACTATGCGAAGGCCGAGGCGGGGCGGTACACGGCGCTGTTTCAGGCAGGCGTGGTGTCGAAGGAGAGCGAGCAGACGCAGACCTCGAACGCGGGCGCGACGGCGGGGACGCTGAGCGCGGATCGGGCAGCGATCCAGGCGGCCAAGGTGAATACGACGTACACGCGGATTCTTTCGCCGATCAACGGCGTGGTGGGCCTGCGGCAGGTGGATGCGGGGAACATTGTGCATGCGGCGGATACGACCGGGCTGCTGGTGGTGACGCAGCTGCAGCCGATCGCGGTGATTTTTACGCTGCCGGAAGACCAGCTGCCGGAGGTGCTGCGGTTGGTGCGGAGCGGACGCAAGCTGGTGGCGGAGGCGTACGACCGCTCGCAGGCGACGAAGCTGGCGATAGGCACGCTGCTGACGGTGGACAACGAGATCGATACGACGACGGGGACGGTGAAGGCCAAGGCGGTGTTCGACAACCGGGACGGGGCGCTGTTTCCGAACCAGTTCGTGAATATACGGCTGGTGCTCGAGGAGCGGGCAGGATCGCTGACGATTCCGGCGTCGGGCCTGCAGAGCGGGAGCGGCGGGAATTTTGTCTACGTGGTAAAGCCTTGTCCGGCGACGGGGTGTCCGAAGGCGGCGGGCGACGAAGGTGACACGGATGGGGCGGGCAAGCCGGCGGATCGTGCTCCGGTGGCGACGGACGATCCGGATGCGGAGCCGGTGCAGAAGGGGCCGAAGTATTTTGTCGACGTGCGGAACGTGACGGTGGACCTGACGGAAGGCTCGACGGTGATTCTGAAGAGCGGCGTGCAGCCGGGCGAACAGATCGTGATCGACGGGCAGGAGAAGCTGAAGAAGCTGAGCAAGGTGCAGCCGAGGAAGAATCCTGGGACGCCTACGGCTGGGACGGGCCTGGTGGGGACGGATGGGACCGGGTCCGGGTCCGGGGCGGGGACGCCGGCTTCCGTGACGCGCACGGACAACGGGCAGCCGGCGCATGCGCCGACCACTGGGCCGCATGACGGGCTGGATACGGTGCGGCACGGGCACCAGGGCTCGCAGGGAAGGGTGATGGACGGGAGCAAGCCATGAGCATCTCGCGGCCGTTTATTTTGCGGCCGGTCGCCACCTCTTTATTGATGGTGGCGATTTTGCTTGCGGGCGCGGTGGCGTTTCTGCAGCTGCCGGTCTCGGCGCTGCCGCAGGTGGACTACCCGATCATCCAGGTGCAGACGTTTTATCCGGGGGCGAGCCCGGAGGTGATGGTCAGCTCGGTGACGGCGCCGCTGGAGCGCCAGTTCGGGCAGATTCCGGGCCTGGCGCAGATGACCTCGACGAGCTCCGGCGGCGCCAGCATTATTACGCTTGAGTTTTCGCTGAATGAGAGCATCGACATTGCGCAGCAGGATGTGCAGTCGGCGATCAATGCGGGCTTCACCTATCTGCCGAAAGACCTGCCGAACCCGCCGGTGTACAGCAAGGTGAATCCGGCGGATGCGCCGATCCTGACGCTCGCGCTGACGAGCAAGACGCTGGCGTTGAACAAGGTTGAGGACCTCGCCGACACGATTCTGGCGCAGAAGATTTCGCAGTTGTCGGGCGTGGGACTGGTCTCGATCAACGGCGGGCAGAAGCCGGCGGTGCGGATTCAGGCGAATCCGATGGCGCTGGCCGGGTATGGTTTGAGTCTTGAGGATATTCGCGCGGCGCTAGGCACGGCCAATGTGGACCAGGCGAAGGGCAGCCTGAGTGGGGCAAGACAGTCGTTCACGATCGGCGCGAACGACCAGCTGCTGACCAGCGTGGACTATGCGAAGGTGATTATTGCGTACCGGAATGGGTCGCCGGTGCGGTTGTCCGATGTGGCGGATTCGATCGACAGCGCGGAGAATCTGTACCAGGCGGCGTGGGTTGGCTACGCGGGCAAGCCTGCTTCGGGCAAGCAACCGGCGACCGAGGCGACGCAGAATCCCGCGGTGATCCTGAACATCCAGCGGCAGCCGGGCGCGAACATCATCGGCGTCGTGAACCAGGTGCAGAAGATCCTGCCGCAGCTTCGGCAGAGCCTGCCGGCGAGCGTGACGCTCGAGGTGCTGACGGACCGGACGAATACGATTCGTGCGTCGGTGAAGGATGTCGAGTTCGAGCTGGTGCTGACCATCGGGCTGGTGGTGATGGTCATTTTCCTGTTCCTGCGCTCGGTGCGCGCGACCATCATTCCCGCAGTGGCGGTGCCGCTGTCGATCGTGGGCACGTTCGGCGTGATGTACCTGCTGGGCTACTCGCTGAACAACCTGAGCCTGATGGCGCTGACGATCTCGACGGGCTTCGTGGTGGATGACGCGATCGTGATGGTCGAAAACATCTCGCGCTATCTTGAGGAGGGTGACGGGCCGCTCGATGCGGCGCTCAAGGGCTCGGACCAGATTGGCTTCACGATTCTTTCGCTGACCGTTTCGCTGATTGCGGTGCTGATCCCGCTGCTGTTCATGGGAGATATCGTGGGGCGGCTGTTCCGCGAGTTTGCGGTGACGCTGGCGGTGACGATTTTGGTGTCGGCGGTCGTATCGCTGACGCTGACGCCGATGATGGCGGCGAAGCTGCTGAAGCATACGCCGGAGAACGAGCAGAACGCCTTTTATCACAAGTCCGAACAGTTCTTCGAATACGTCATTGCGCGCTATGGCACTGGGGTGCGCTGGGTGCTGCGGCACCAGGTGCTGACGCTGCTGGTGACGGCGGCGACGTTTGCGCTGACGCTATATCTCTACATCATCGTGCCGAAAGGCTTCTTTCCGGTGCAGGATACGGGCGTGCTGCTGGCGATTACGCAGGCTCCGCAGTCGATCAGCTTCAACGCGATGGCGGAGCGGCAGCAGCTGGTCGCGAACCTGATTTTGCAGGATCCGGACGTGGTAAGTCTTTCGTCGTTCATCGGGATCGACGCGCAGAACTCCACGCTGAACGAAGGCCGCATCCAGATCAACCTGAAAGACAAGGAAGATCGCAGTTCCTCGGCGCTCGATGTGATTCGGCGATTGCAGCCGCAGGTGGCGCAGATTGACGGCATGCAGACATTTCTGCAGCCGCTGCAGGACCTAACGGTCGAAGACCGGGTGAGCCGCACGCAATATCAGTACTCGGTCGAGGACGCGAATGCGGCGGAGCTGGCGGAGTGGTCGGACAAGCTGGTGGCCGAGTTTCAGAAGCATAAGGATGTGCTGATCGATGTGGCGAGCGACCAGCAGCTGAGCGGCATGGAGGCCCACCTGGTGATCGATCGCGATACGGCGTCGCGGCTGGGGATTACGCCGCAAAATATCGACGACACATTGGACGATGCGTTCGGGCAGCGGCAGGTGTCGACGATGTTTACGCAGCAGAACCAGTATCACGTGGTGCTCGAGGTTTCGCCGCGGTTCCAGCGCAATCCGCAGTCGCTGGACAATATCTACGTCAAGAGCTCGAACGGGACGCAGGTGCCGCTCTCGGCCTTCACGCACTTCGAGCCGCAGCGCGCGTCGCTGGCGATCAACCACCAGGGCCAGTTCCCTTCGACCGTAATCTCGTTCAATATCGCTCCCGGCAAATCGATCGGCGACGCGGTAGCCGTGGTGAACCAGGTGAAGAAGGACCTCGAGTTGCCGGCCAGCGTGAATGCGGAGTTTCAGGGCTCGGCCGCGGCATTTGAGGCGTCGCTCTCGAATGAGCCGCTGCTGATTCTGGCTGCGCTGATCGTGGTGTACATCGTGCTGGGCGTGCTGTACGAGAGCTATATCCACCCGATTACGATTTTGTCGACGCTGCCCTCAGCGGGCGTGGGCGCGATTCTTTCGCTGATGCTGTTTCACGTCGACTTGAGCGTGATTGCGTTGATCGGCATTATTCTGCTGATCGGCATTGTGAAGAAGAACGCGATTATGATGATCGACTTTGCGCTCGAGGCGGAGCGCGAAGGCGGCATGGCTCCGGAAGAGGCGATCTACCAGGCTTGCCTGCTGCGCTTCCGGCCCATCATGATGACGACCATGGCGGCGCTGCTGGGCGGCGTGCCGCTGGCGCTCGGCACCGGTACGGGCAGCGAGCTGCGCCGGCCGCTAGGCATTACGATCGTCGGCGGGCTGATCGTCTCGCAGATCCTGACACTTTTCACCACGCCGGTCGTCTACTTATTCTTCGACCGTATCGGCCGCAGATATCTGCACACGAAGGAAGCCGACGACGAGTTCCGGCGGCATGAGCAGGAAGCGCAAACGCCGGTGCATGCAGCGGGAGACTGACGAAAAGCGTAACTGAAGAGCCCACAGACATGAACTCGCAGTACTTTCAACCCGGCGATAAGGCTCACCCGGACGGCGAACGGCCCGGTGATTCGGAACTGTTTGCGGGTGCGGAGACGCGGACCGGCAATCATGCTCCGGAAGACCGGGAAGCGCCCGGGGATGAGGAGCGGCTGGACCAGGCGTTCCGTGAGCAACAGGAGCCGCTGGGTGGGATTGCCGGGATTCACTTTTCAGCGCCCTTCATTCGCAGGCCGGTGGCCACCTTCCTGCTGTCGATCGCGATTCTGCTGGCCGGCGCCGTCGCCTACAAGCTGCTGCCGGTGGCGAGTTTGCCGCAGGTGGAGTTCCCCGTCATCAGCGTGGGTGCGTCGTTTCCGGGCGCCGATCCGGAGACGATGGCTTCGGCGATTGCGACGCCGCTGGAGCGTCAGTTCAGCAGGATTGCGGGCGTGAACCAGATGACATCGAGCTCGGCGATGGGCACGACCTCGATCACGATGCAGTTCGACCTGGACCGGGACGTAAACGGCGCGGCGCGCGATGTGCAGGCGGCGATCAACGCGGCGCGCAGCCAGCTGCCCTCAAACCTGCCGCAGAACCCGAGCTATCGCAAGATCAATCCGTCGGAGAGTCCGATCCTGATGCTGGCGATGACCTCGGACACGATGACGGTGCCGCAGATGTACGACGAGGCGGACTCGGTGCTGGCGCAAAAAGTGGCGCAGGTGCAGGGTGTGGGGCAGGTGTTTGTGGGTGGCAGCGCCAAGCCGGCGGTGCGAATTGAGGCGAACCCGACGCAACTGGCGAGCTATGGCCTGGGTCTCGAAGCGTTGAAGGCGGCCATTGCCTCGGTGAATGTGAACCAGCCTACGGGCTACCTAAATGACGGGAACCAGCGAACGTCCGTCACCACGACGGACCAGCTCTTCGGCGCGGCGGCCTATGCGCCGCTGATCGTGGCGACGGACAAGGGTCCGGTGAGCTCGGCTTCCGCGTCCAACGGGCTGCCGGCGAGTTCGGCTTCGGCGGTGGCTGCCGGCCAAGGCTCCTCGACCGCAATCGCCGCCTCGACGCCGGGGAGTACCCCTGCGGCTACGCCTCTTCCTGCGGCGAGTGCGTCTGCGGCGAATGCGGCCCAGTCCACCGTGGCGCAGCCCGCGGCGCTTCTCTCCGGAGCCTCCGCGGCGCATGGCACGGTGCGCATCCGGGACGTGGCGGAGGTGGTGGACGATGTCGAGAACATTCAGACGGGAGGCCGCATCAACGGCAAGCCGGGCATCCTGCTGATCGTCTTCAAGTCGCCCGGGGCCAACGTGATCAGCACGGTCAGCAACGTGCTTGCGCTTTTGCCTCGCCTGCGCGCCTCGATTCCTCCGTCGATGCACCTGGACGTAGCACTCGATCGGACGCAGACGATCCACGCGGCGGTCGAGGACGTGACCCGCACGCTGGTGCTCTCGATCGTGCTGGTGATCATTGTCGTGTTCTTCTTTCTGCGCGAGGTCCGGTCCACGCTGATCCCCAGCGTCTCGGTGCCGCTCAGTCTGCTGGGGACGTTCGGGATTATGTACCTGCTGGGCTTTACGCTGGACAATCTATCGCTGATGGCGCTGACCATCTCGACCGGCTTCGTGGTCGATGATGCCATTGTGGTGATCGAGAACATCAGCCGGCACCTGGAGGAGGGTCTTTCTCCATACGACGCGGCGATGCTCGGCTCGCGCGAGATCGGCTTCACGGTGATCTCGATGAGCACTTCGCTCATTGCGGTGTTCATTCCGATTCTGTTGATGGGCGGCATTGTGGGGCGGCTGTTCCGCGAGTTTGCCGTGACGCTTTCGGCGGCGATTCTGGTGTCCCTGGTCGTTAGCCTGACGACGACGCCTATGCTTAGCGCGCGCTTTCTGAAGGCGCACGGGACGCAAACGCACAGCTGGTTTTATCGCGCGGGAGACAAGGGATTGGCGTGGCTTACGGGCGAGTATGAGCGCCTGCTGCGGGCCGTGCTGCGGCGGCAGCCACTGGTGCTGGCCATCACCATCGGCACGTTCTTCCTTACGGTGTATCTCTTCATGATCGTTCCCAAAGGCTTCTTCCCGCAGCAGGATACGGGACGGCTTCAGGCTTCCATTCGCGGGCAGCAGGATATCAGCTTCGATGCATTGAAGACCAAGGCCGAGGCCATCGTCAACATTGTGCGGCAGGAGCCGGGAGTGCAGAACACGCTGATGTTTCTGGGCGGCGGCGGGCCCGGCGGCGGCGGCTCCAACTCCGCGAACATGTATCTTGCGCTGACGCCGAATGACGAGCGGGAGAAGATGGGTCAGACGGCGGAAAAAATCATCCAGGATCTGCGCAAAAAGCTGACCGGGACGCCGGGAGTGACGGTGTATCTGCAAGCCTCGCAGGACCTGAACATCGGCGGACGCGGCACCGTGACGCAGTACCAATACACGTTGACGAGCGACAGCTTGAAGGACCTGGAGGAGTGGACGCCGAAGCTGATGCTGGCCATGCAGAAGCTGCCCGCGCTAAAGGATGTGGCGACCGACCAGCTGGATAACGGCCTGCGCGAGCAACTGGTGATCGACCGCGATACGGCGAGCCGGCTGGGGGTTTCGGCGCTGGCGATCGACTCGACACTGGCGGACGCGTTTGGGCAGGCGCAGGTCTCGACCACCTACGAGCCGCTGAACCAATACCACGTGGTGATGGAGGTGGCGCAGCGGTTTCAGCGGGATCCGGATGCGCTCAAGAATATCTATGTGAAGAGCACGACGGGCGCCATGGTGCCGCTGACGGCGGTGACGCACTTTGAATTGCAGCGGATTCCACTGGCGGTGAACCATCAATCGCAGTCTCCGGCCGCAACGTTGAGCTTCAATCTGACGCCGGGTTCGAGCCTGAGTATTGCTACGGCTGAGATTGAGCAGGCGCGTGCCGATCTTGGGGTGCCGGCCAGCGTGCATGGCGGTTTTCAAGGTACGGCGCAGGCATTCCAGCAGTCGCTTTCGAGCGAGCCGCTGCTCATCGTGCTGGCACTGGTAGCGGTCTACATTGTGCTGGGCATTTTGTATGAAAGCTTCATTCATCCGTTGACGATTCTCTCGACGCTGCCTTCGGCCGGAGTAGGGGCGCTGCTGTTCCTGCTGCTGTTCAAGGTGGACCTGAGCGTGATCGCGATGATCGGCATCATTCTGCTGATCGGCATTGTGAAGAAGAACGCGATCATGATGATCGACTTTGCGCTGGTGGCGGAGCGGGAGCACGGCAAGAGCCCCGAGGAGGCGATCTTCGAGGCGTGCCTGCTGCGCTTCCGGCCCATCATGATGACGACCATGGCTGCGCTGCTGGGGGGATTGCCGCTGGCGCTCGGTACAGGCACGGGTAGCGAACTGCGACGACCGCTGGGCATTACGATCGTCGGTGGGCTGATCGTCTCGCAGGCGCTGACCTTGTTTACGACGCCGGTGGTGTACCTGTTCTTCGATCGCCTGCGCGGCCGGGTGGAGCGGGCGACGACGCGCCGGAGCCGAGGCAAGGCGACGATGGTGGGACAGGTTCAGCCGGTGGCTGGAGATTGACAAGGGGAGCGAGGATGACTCGCCGATGACCAATGAGTCTGCCCAATCAGAGATGCGGAGCGAGTTCTATGACCCACCGCTTCTGACCGGAAGTCTTGTGCATCTTGCGCCGCTTAGAACAGACCATCTTTCCGGATTGACTGCGGCGGTTCAGGATGGTGAGCTTTGGAAGCTCTGGTATACGAGTGTGCCCGAGCCGGAGAAGATGGAAGAAGAGATCGCGCGGCGGCTGGCTTTGCAGAATGCCGGGTCCATGATGCCGTTTACCGTAGTCGAGCAAACGACCGGGCGCATTGTGGGTATGACCACGTTCATGCATATGGATAGGGCGAACCGGCGCGTGGAGATTGGATCGACCTGGTATGCAAGAAGCGTGCAGCGGACCGGGCTGAACACGGAGGCCAAATGGCTGCTGCTGACCCATGCCTTCGAGCGAATGCTGTGTATCGCGGTCGAGTTCCGGACGCATTTCTTCAATCAGGAGAGCCGCCGGGCGATTGAGCGGCTGGGCGGCTGGGCGCAAAGCTGGATGGGATCTTGCGGAACCATTCCGTTGCGAGGAATGGAACCCTGCGCGACACCTGTATCTACAGCATTCTGGCTTCGGAGTGGCCGGCCGTGCGCGGACACCTCGAGTGGCAAATGGAGAAATCGCGGGGATGAGGAGGCCAGCGGAGGACGATTCCTGCGCCGGCCGGCGGATTAGGCGAGCAGAGCGGCTTCGGCGACAGCCTCTTCTGCCGGGGTCGCGTCGGTTGCGGGCGCCTGGGGAAAGTAGGCATTGGCGAAGTACTGACCGAGCATCCGGTCGGTGTTGAAGAAGCTTCCGTTCATGGCGATGCAGTGCTGCTGCATGCGCGCCCAGGCGTTCGGGCGGGCGAACATGGGAGCGATGCGGCCTTCGAGCTTGTCGTAGAGGCTGGCGGCTTCGGCGGCGTCGGTGTCGCCGTCGTCGATGGCCCAGCCAGTGACGTCTTCGGCGCAGCCTTCGATCCACCAGCCGTCGAGGATGGAGAGCGAGGGAACGCCGTTGAGGGCGGCTTTCATGCCGGAGGTTCCGGAGGCTTCATAGGGGCGGCGCGGCGTGTTCACCCAGACATCGACGCCCTGGGTGAGAATGCCGCCGAGCTCCCAGTCGTAGTTTTCGAGGTAGACGATACGCAGGGAGCCGGTGCTGCCGATCTTGCCGGCGAGCTCGAAGACTTCCTTGATGAGGCCCTTGCCGGCAGTGTCGGCGGGGTGGGCTTTGCCGGCGAAGACGATCTGCAGGCCGCCGAGTTTCTTGGCGATTTTCGCGAGGCGCTTGGGGTCTTCGAGCAGCAGGCTGGCGCGCTTGTAGGTGGCGACGCGGCGGGCGAAGCCTAGGGTGAGTACGCTCTCGTTGAGGGCTTCGCCGGTGCGCTCTGCGATAGTGTCGATGAGCTTGTGCTTGGCGACGCGATGCGCGTTGGCGATGCGGCTGGGCTTGATGCCGTAGACGGAACGGAAGTACTCATTGTCATGACGCCAGCGCGGCATCTCATCGTCGAACAGACGCTGCAGCGGCGCGGCAATCCAGGTGGCGGCGTGCACGCCGTTGGTGACCGACTCGACATGGTAGTCCGGAAACATCTGCTGCGAGACTTTGCCATGCTGCATGGCAACGCCGTTGACCCAGCGGGAGAAGCGCAGCGCCACGTAGGTCATGTTGAGCAGGTTGTTGTGCAGGCCGCCGAAGCGCTCAAGCGCCTTGGCGCGATCCTGGCCAAGCACGGCGTACATCTGGTCGAGGCCGAACTGGTCATGCCCGGCCGGGACCGGGGTATGCGTCGTAAAGACGCACTGCTGGGCGACGGCGAGGCGGTCTTCTTCGGTGGCGTTGGCCAGGGTCTGGCCGGGGTCGAGCCGATCCTCGAGCAGGCCGAGCGTCAGCAGAGAGGCATGGCCCTCGTTCATGTGGTAGACGGCGGGCAGGCAGCCGAGTTGATGCAGCAGCTGCACGCCGCCGAGGCCGAGGACGGTCTCCTGGCAGAGGCGGTAGTAGGTGTCGCCTCCATACAGAGTATCGGTCAGGCGGCGATCGTAGGGATCGTTGCCTTCGATGTCGGTGTCGAGCAGGAAGACCGGAATGACGTGACCGGCGACGCCAATGACATCGAAGCGCCAGGCGCAAATCTTGACGATGCGGTTCTGCATGGTGAGCGAGACGACCTCTCCGGCAGAGGACAAGGTCTCAGGCGACCACGGGACGGCTGTCTCCGTCTGCTGTCCGGAGGCATCGAGCTTCTGACGAAAGTAGCCGCAGCGATGCACGAGCGAGACCGCGACCATGGGCGCGCCGGTGTCGGCCGCCGAACGCAACGTATCGCCGGCCAGCATACCGAGGCCACCGGAGTAGGTGGGGAGGCTGGGATCGAGGGCGATCTCCATCGAGAAGTAAGCGATGGAGCGCGCGCTTAAGTCAACGCTCGGTGAAGGCACATTCCGGGTGGAGCCGAGTTCAATCTTCATCGTTGTACGGTCCTTTGCTTTTCTGGCGGGCCAGAGGAGGAACTGGATGGACTGGTCGCGATGGCACGGTTCGTTGGGTTGCGGCTGCGGGATCGTGGGTACTCCAGATTGGCATGGCAGCTGGAGGTCTTGCTCGTAAAGCGACTCAATCTGATGTGTACAGACTACCAAACCCGCATAAAGACGAAGCAACACTTTCGAGGGATGGTTGAGTCCATCAAGGCTATCCGGAAATATACTTTTGCCGGACCTGGCGGTCAGTGCTCTCAGCGAAGATCGTGCGTGGCGAAGCCGAACTTCCCGATCAGACCGACGGCGAGCGCGAGCAGGTAGACGATCGTGGTCCAAAGACCGGCGGTCCGCGTTTTGCGCGCGGCGGCTTCCATGAGGAAGATGAGGCAGTAGAGGCCGGACATGAGGATGAGGCCAGTGGGAACGAAGTAGTGGATGGTGACCGGGGTCGGATGCGTGAGGAACCACTGCATGGGGAATGGGTCGCGATGCAGCAGGCCAAGGAAGCTGCCGAAAAAGAAGACGGCCGTGAAGAGACCAAACAGGATCAGTTGCCCGAGGACAAAGAAGAATGTTTTCATGGGCGCTCGTGACGAGTGTAGAGCAATTGGCGAGAACGCGGAGAAGGACTGCGCGCGCGTGGACTGCTCCCCGGAATCAACGCACGAAGCCGGACTCGAAGACCCTGGAGCGATGTTCGAGCTCCCATTGCTGCGCGGCGCGCGGATTGTTTCTGAGGAACTCCGTGCAAGCCGCGTTTGGGGTCTCTGCGCCGAGCGGCTGGGCGGAGCATGGACGGGCGATCGTGGTGAACTGGTCGGGCTGCTGCCAGAGATCGGCGCCGGGAAGAAACGCGTGCTCAAGCGAGGTCCGCGCGCTGCGCTTCAGGTCCAGGTAGCTGAGCTTGTAGTCCATAGCGGCGCGGGTGTACTCGTGAGTCAAATCGATGCGTGAGACGCCTTCGTCATCGGTGGAGAAAGCGATCGGCACGTGCGCCCGCAGGTAGTCCGGCAAAGGATGGGTGGAGGCGCGGCGGCCGAGGATAATGTCATTTGAGGTGAGATTCATCTCGATCATGACGTGCCGCGCGGCAAGTTCATTGAGCAGCAGGCCGGGGTCGGTCTCATCCATCACATCCGCGCCATGCCCGATGCGTTCCGCATGGCCGAGATCGATCGCCTCGCGGATGTGAAAGCGCAGGCCTGCGGGTGGCACCAGCCCCAGCGCCAGTTCTCCGGCATGCAAGGTAATATGCACGCGCGGGTAGACGCTGTGCAGATAGTCGAGCATCAGCATCTGGCGGTGATACTCGCTCATGGCAAGATAGGCATCTTCGGGCTGAACGAAGTTGATACCGACCACATTGGGGTCGGCTGAGGCGACCTCAAAGGCGAGCAGCGTCTGCGCAAAGACCTGTTGCGGAGCAAAGGCACGCAGCACTTGATAGAGGATTCGGACCTCGACCGAGCAGGCGGGTGCGGCATCGGCATTGCCGCAGCGCTCGATCCGTTTGCGATCTGCGAGATTTCCGTCTATCTGTTCACGATCGGTTACAATCTCGTCGCGCAGGCCGCCGGCAAGGAGTTTGTCGCGCAGAGTGGCGAGTTGCTGACGCGATGCTCCTAAGCCGGAAGGCGAAGCGGAGCTCGCGGCCAGCGATGCGATGGCAGAAGGCGTGGGCCAGCCGAGCTTGTACCCGAGCGCCGCCGCGCGCGCGAATGGAGGCGTGATCATGACTTCCAGATACTGCTCGTTCTGGGCTGCGGCGCGGGTGGCAAGCTCGTCCAGCCACTCACCTCCGTGAGCCTTGTCGTCCAGTGCTCCGAAGCGGTCGAAGGTAGCGAAGAACTGGTCGTGCCCGCTGACGCCGGCCGAAGGAACGAAGGAGCGCATCGAGAACGCATCTATCATCGCGTCATACAAATTGCCGTCGTGAAAGGCGGAGATGGCGGGCACGGCTCCTTGCGGGCACACCGGCTGCGCGCCCTGCTGTCCTGCGCTCTTGAGCAGACTTCGCGTTACCGGGTCGAGGCACATCCGGTCATCGGCGGCATCTTTCAGAAAGGTCTCGGCGTACACGGCGCCGGCCAGATGCGTGTGCAGGTCCGCGCCTTTGGGCATGCGGGCGAGAAACGCATTGAGAGCGAGCTGTCCCTGATCGCGCGCCAGATCAAACGCCGCGGAAGTGCGCCGTTCGCTGTTGGTGCCGGACACTACTGGCCTGCGGAGCGGCTGGGCAAGACTGGGCGCGGTCAAGACCGCGAGAGCAAGCAAAATAAAACACGGACGCATGTGTGTCATTATGCTGCCACAGCAGTCGGATCCCTGGGTAATTACTCGAGCAGGAGTTCGGTTTGGCGCATGGCTCTCCCCTTGGTATACTCAAAGAATGCGGGCGCAGCTTGGATTGGCGAAGAACTTTTGCATGAGGTTGAACGCTCTTCGAGATCAGCTTTGTGTTCGTTGAAGCACGGGCATCAGTGTCCGGTACGGAGCCAACACTTGGCGGCTCCCCTCTGTCGTTTGCGCTACGGGCTGCTTGTTTGCGGCCAATGTTTGCAGACATATGCCAAGGCCAGATAGCTCAGTGGTAGAGCGCGGCCCTGAAAAGGCCGGCGTCGGCGGTTCGATCCCGTCTCTGGCCACCACACTCTAAAGAACCTAGCGGCACTCAAGAGTGAAGAGTTTAGGCCAAGCTCTACGTACGCTCGGTTATGTTGACCCGTTTGACTGACCCAGGATTTTGGCAAGCTCGTAGAGATCGCTGCCGTTCCTTCTGTACCAGATGCGAAGATGCTGCTCGACACAAGCAAACTTTACCTCGGCGAGATCTTGATCAGCACAAGCGCGTTCGGTTCGAGAGCTACGGAAAGCGTGGAAGCCGTCAAACGGGTCTGCTGCGGAGAGGGAAGCATAGTCGCGCGATTGAGTGCCTCTACCTGCGCAGGCGTGGGATACTGCGGCTTGCCCATGCGGCTGTACTGCGGCAGGACGTTGCCGTGCTCGTTGTCGACCCGCTCCAAGATCACGGGCGCGTCAGAACGGGTGCCGGAGAAGGTCAGATTTATCGTCACGGTCTTCGCCCCTGTACCGGAGGAGGATTGCCCATCCGGCACCGGATCGATAAGATTCCAGACCGCCACGACGAGTGTGCCATCGGCTTCACGGGTGACGATCACATTCTTTGAGGCGTTCGCCAGTCTCTTCTGCCCAAGTTTGTGCAACAGAGCGAAGGCGTAAAAGCTCGGCTTATTGATGCCGTACTCGGACCGCAGACCAAACTGGCCGCTGAAGGGAAAGGCAATCGGCCCACCTTCTTCAAAGACATCGGCAAATGTCCAGAAGCTCATCAACTGCACCTCGCCATCACAGTTCCGGATCGTGTTGGCCAGGCCAGGGCCGACGAAGGTAGTATCACGCGATTCGGATTGCCCCTGGACATTCCACTCGGTCCAGAAGAGCGGCATGTCCGCGTGACCCGCTTGCTTCATCTGCGCGCGCACTTTGCGAATAGCCAGGCACACGCGATCGTCCATGGGCGTATCAGAGGGTGGATGCGGCACGGGCAACGTCTCGCCGGCGGGGAAAAGGTTCTCAATGGTGTCGTCTGCGTAGCCGTGGCTACTGACGAAGTCGACAGGGGTGCCGTGTGCGTTCGTGTAGGCGAGGAACTTGTCCACCCACGAAGCCGCGGCGGTTGCCGGTCCACCCACCCGAAGGCGCGGACTGGCGGCCTTCAGGTCACGGGCGGTGTGATCGTAGAGCTCGAAGTACGACTGGTCGCGAGGGATGCCACCCCAGAAGTCGATATTGGGCTCGTTCCACACTTCGAAGTACCACTGCGCAACCTCGTCGATCCCAAACCGCTCTATGAGGTGCTTGCCGAGCGCCGTGATGAGGGCATCCCAGCGCTCCATCGACTTGGGTGGAGAAACATTTGGTTTGTACCAGAAAGGATGCAGGGCATCCGGATTGAACGCCAGCTTCTTGGGCATGAAGGAGATTTCCACGACCGGCCGGACATGCTCCTTCAAGAGGCCGTCGTAAATCTGGTCGACATAGGCAAAGTTGTACACCGGATTGCCGTGCTCATCTTCGGTGTAGACCCCGTTCTCGTCATCAAGGATGCCGTGACCGCGGACGTAGGTGAGCCCCGTCACCTCATGCACTGCGTGCAGGTCTTCGCGGTAAGCCCCACGCAGCATCAGGTTGGCGCGACCGGAGCCAAACATCTGCTCCCAAAAATGCGGAAAGGGCGTTGCTGGGGCGCGGGCATCGATCTTAATCTGCTCTTGGCACCGGCCGCAGAGCGTTGAGGCGCCGATCATGACGAGTGCGATAGCGGAACGGAGACAAGTTAGCAAGGGAACTCTCATACGGCCCGGGAGCCGACTCTCCAGATGCGCTCCATCTATACCAAAATCAGCGCTGTGAAAACAAACGTCTCTCTCGCCAAAGCCAGGGCTCTACCATGATTCACTCCAGAAGCAGTCTACCCGGGGAAGGTAGCCCTGTTGAGCGAATCGAAAAAGTCATTCGTAGCGCAGTGAGGTCATGGGGCTGAGGCGCGAGGCCTGGCGGGCGGGATAGTAGCCGAAGAGGATGCCGATGGCAGCGGACAGGGTGAAGGAGACGGCGATGGCGATCCAGGAGAGCTCGACCGACCAACCGCCGAGACGGGCGACGAGGGCGGCGGCGGCTGAGCCGAGCAGGATGCCGAGCAGGCCGCCGCCGAGCGAAAGCAGGATGGCTTCGAGGAGGAACTGCTGCATGACCTCGGCGGATTGGGCTCCGACGGCGCGACGGATGCCGATCTCGCGCGTGCGCTCGGTGACGGAGAGCAGCATGATGTTCATGATGCCGATGCCGCCGACAATAAGCGAGACGGCGGCGATCGAGGCAAGGAGTATGGCCATGGTGCGGCCGGCCTGCTCGAGGGTCTTGCTGAGCTGGGCGAGGGTGACCTTGTCGAGGTTGTCGGCGTTGCCGATCATGGCGCGGGAGATGTCGGTGCGCATGCCTCCGCGGGCGATGGCGGTGCGCGCCTGGCTGGCGACGGTGAAGTCGTCGGGGGTGCTGGGCCCAAGGTGGTGACGCTGGCGGAGTTCGGCGGAGATTTGTTTGGTCAGGCGGGTGACGTCGCCGGTCGAGGCCGTGGCAAGCAGGATGGTGTCAAGGTAGGGGCGGTCGAGCAGATGCTGGGCGGTCTGGACGGGGACGTAGATGGCATCGAACTGGTGATCGCCGGTGGCGCTCGGGACCATCCAGCTGCCGCTGGCGAGGACGCCGATGACGCGGAAGGGCGTGCCGCGGAGAGTGATGGTCTGGCCTATGGGATTGGCGGTGCCGAAGAGGTGCTCGCCGGCGACGCTGCCGAGGACGGCGACTTGTGCGTGGTCTCCGTCTTCCCGGGCGGTGAAGAAGCGGCCGTGAGGGAGGATCCAGGCGCGGCGGATGGCGGGCAGGGAGGCTTGTTCGCCGCGCATTTCGGTAGTCCAGCGAGTGGTGCCGGTGTCGATGGTGACGTTCTCGTGGACGCCGGCGGAGACGGTCTGGACACCGTGGAGGGAGGCGATGGCGTCGGCGTCGGCGCGATGGAGCGTGGTGGCGGCTCCGAGGCCGCCGAGGTTCGAGGGGTCGCGTTCGGCGTTTTGGATAGGGTTGCTGCCGGGATCGCTGCCGGGGATGGGGATGCCCTGGGTGCGGCGGAGGAGCGGGGTGGCGGCCGGGCGGAAGACGGCGTCGTTGAGCGGGCGGCGGCTGCCGGGGAGCCAGGCGGCGGGCTGCTCGCCTTCGCCCTGGCTGGTCCATTGCTGCGGCATGCGGTAGTTGCCGCTCGAGATCTCGATGACGTTCATGCCGGCGGCGCGGACCTGGGTGCTGATGGATTGTTCGGCGCCGCTGCCGACGGCGACCATGACGAGCACGGTGCCGACGCCGATCATCATGCCGAGCGTGGTGAGCGTGGTCTGCAGGCGATTGCGGCGGAGCGAGCGCAGGGCAATGGCGGAGCTCTTACGGAAGGACAACGACACCTCCTTGCGCGACGGTCGTTTAGCTTACTCGAAGCGCAGGGCGTCGATCGGGTTGAGGCGGGAGGCGCGCTGGGCGGGGTAGAAGCCGAAGAAGACCCCGACGGCTGCGGCGACGCCGAAGGAGAGGGCGACGGCGCCGAAGGAGACCTCGGCGGGCCACTGCATGAGGCTGGTGATGGCGAAGGAGGCGAGATAGCCGAGGGCGATGCCGCACAGGCCTCCGACGGCGCCGAGCAGCAGGGCCTCGACGAGGAACTGCATGAGGACGTCGCGGGAGCGGGCTCCGACGGCGCGGCGGATGCCGATCTCGCGGGTGCGCTCGGTGACGGACATGAGCATGATGTTCATGATGCCGATGCCGCCGACGATGAGCGAAATGGTGGCGATGGCCGCGAGCAGCGCGGTCATGGTCTGGCCGGCGCGGCTGAGGGTGCCGGACATCTCCTGCAGGTTGACCTGGTCCATCTGCGGCATGTTGGCGAGGATGAAGGCGGCGACGGAGGTGTTGAGGCCCTTGGTCAGGGCTTCGGAAGCCTGCGTTTTGACCGTGAAGTCGTCGGGGACGCCGCCGCCAGCGCCTGAGCCCTGCAGGCCGCCAAGGCCGAGTCCGGCGGCGGGTGAGGGTTTGGCTTTGTCAAGGTTGTGGCGCGAGCGCAGAAGCGGGACGATGTCTTTCGCGATCTGGGAGGCGTCACCGGCCTGCTCGGCGGCGACGGTGATCTGGGTCAGGGTGTGTGTGTTCGTGATCTTCTGGAGGGCGGTGTAGGGGACGACGGCCATGGCGGCCTGGTCTTCGTCGCTCGACGAGAACCAGCCCTTGACCGTGAAGGGCGTGCCGTGGATTTGAATCTGCTGGCCGATCGGGTTCTCGTCGGGGAAGAGCTGGTCGCGGAGGGTGGAGCCGATGACGACTACGTTTTCCGCGTCCTCGACGGATCCCTTTTTGAAGAAGCGACCCTTCTCGAAGGTCCAGTCGAACATCTTGGGGTAGTCGACATCGACGCCGTAGATCTGGGTGAATTCGCGGTCGGTGCCGCGGTCGACCCAGCTGCGGATGCGGACCAGGCCCGAGGCGTGGGCGACTCCGGAGACACCGGCGACGGCAGTAGCGTCGTCGGGGGTGAGGGTGTTGGCAGAGCCGAGGCCGCTGGCGATCTTGAGTTCTTCTCCGCCGCGGGTGTAGTTGCCGGCGCGCACGAAGAGGAGGGTCGTGCCGGCGGAACGGACTTCGCTTGAGACGTTCTTCTGGGCTCCGGTGCCGAGCGCGAACATGGTAAGCACGGCGGCGACGCCGATCGTCATGCCGAGCAGGGCGAGCCCGGTGCGCATCTTGTTTTTGCGCAGGGCGACGGAGGCGATCTTGAGGCTGCGATTGAAGATCATTCGTACCTCTGCATTATTCGTACCTAAGGGAGGCGAGTGGAGGCACGCGTGAGGCCTCGCGGGCCGGGTAGTAGCCGAAGAAGACGCCCACGGCGGTCGAGATACCGAAGGCGAGGAGGATGGCGAGGAAAGGTACGGAGGTCGACCAGTGCGCGGCATGCGCGATGGCGATGGCGGCGATGACGCCGACCAGCACGCCGATCAGGCCGCCGGAGACCGAGAGCGCGACGGACTCCATAAGGAACTGGGCGAGGACCTCGCGCGCCTGGGCGCCGACGGCGCGTCGAATACCAATCTCGCGTGTGCGCTCGGTGACCGAGAGCAGCATGATATTCATGATGCCGATGCCGCCAACGATGAGCGAGACGGTGGCGATCGAGACGAGCAGGATGGTCATCGTGCGGCTGGAGCGGTCGAGCGATTTGCCCAGCTGGTCGAGCGTGACCTTCTCGAGGCCGGAGATGTTCCCGGTGACGGCGTGCGCGACCTCAGGCCGCATGCTGCCCTTGGTGAGAGCCTTGCTGGCCTGGGTGGCGACGGTAAAGTCGTCGGGGCGATTGGCGGTTATGCCGTGGCGGTTGCGAAGAAGGGTCGTGATGATCTTCGAGACGCGGGTGACCTCGCCGGTCGAGACCGTGGTGACGGTGATGTCGTTGAGCTTCGAGAGATTGAGCAGGTGCTGCATGGTGGTGACCGGGATGTAGACCGCGTCGAACTGGTCGTCGCCGGCCTCGGGCGTCTGCAGCCAGCTAGCGCTGCTGACGACGCCGACGACCTTAAAGGGCTGCTTCCAAATGGAGACGGTCTGGCCGACAGGGTTCTTGTCTTTGAAGAGCTGCTGGGCGGCGATGAGGCCGAGGACGACGACCTGGTCGTTCGATTTTTGCTCCCTGGAGGAGAAGTAGCGGCCGTGGGGAAAAATCCAGGAGCGCCGAATCTCCGGGGTGACCGTGTCGTCGCCGTGGACGCGCGTGAACCAGCGCAGGCCGGCGGCGTTTTCGACGTGGACGTTCTCGTGGATGCCTTCGGAGACGAACTGGACGCCGGAGATTTTGCGGATCTCGTTGGCGTCGGCGATGGTGAGGGTCGCGGCAGACCCGAGACCGGCTTCAGAGTCGCCGAGCCGCTGGCGGGCGGTGGGGTGGTCGTGGATGGCGAAGGGGTCGTCTTCGGGGTGGAAGAGGGCGAGCTCCAAGTGCGCGCTGGGTTCATGCAGAAGCGGCGCCTGTTGCCGGCCCATCTCGATGGCGTCGTCGGGCGGCGGGGCGCGCTGTGCCTGGTAGTTGCCGGCGGTGATGATGAGCATGTTCATGCCGGCGGCCTTGACCTGATCTTGGATGGCGTTTTGCGCGCCGGTGCCGAGCGCCATCATGGCGAGCACGGTGGCGACGCCGACGGACATGCCGAGCATGGTGAGGGCGGACTGGAGCTTGTTGCGGCGGAGGGCGCCGATGGCGATGGCCCAGGTTTTACGCAGGCGCGGGAAGATGAGGCTCATCAGGCTTCCTTGGCGGCGAGGGTAGCGGTTTCCATCTCGCCCATGGCGTGGCGCTTGCGGGCGTTGGGAGTGTCGGAGACGATATGCCCGTCGCGAAAGCTGACGATGCGGGTGCCATACTCGGCGACTTCGAGCTCGTGGGTGATGAGCACGATGGTGATGCCGCGCTCGGACTGCAGCTTCTGGAAGATGTCCATGACCTCGAGCGAGGTGCGGGTGTCGAGGTTGCCGGTGGGCTCGTCGGCGAGCAGGATGGAGGGGTTGTTGAGCAGCGCGCGGGCGATGGCGACGCGCTGCTGCTGGCCTCCGGAGAGTTGGTTGGTGTGGTGTGCGGCGCGGCTAGCGAGGCCGACGGAATCGAGCGCGGCCATTGCGCGGCGGCGGCGTTCGGCGGCGGAGAGATCGGACTTGCCGTAGAGCAGCGGGAGCTCGACGTTCTCAAGCGCGGAGGTGCGGGTGAGCAGGTTGAAGCCCTGGAAGACGAAGCCGATCTGCTCGTTCCGGACGAGCGAGAGCTCGTCGTCGGAGAGCTTCGAGACGTCCCGGTTGTCGAGGAAGTATTGACCGCTGGTGGGCTGGTCGAGGCAGCCGAGGATGTGCATCAGCGTGGATTTGCCGGAGCCGGAGGGGCCGATGACGGAGACGAACTCACCGCGTTCGACGTCGAGCGAAATAGAGCGGAGCGCGTGCACGGCGACCTCCCCAAGTTGGTACACCTTGGTGAGGTCGCGAACTGAAATCACTGAATCCATAGGCGCGTCTTCCTCCAGCGAAGCTACTGCGCGTGCGTCTTGGGTTTAGGCGGAGTAGTCGTGGTTTGAGCGTACTCCCAGATGGCTGCCACGACGATCTTCTCGGCGCCGGCCATGCCGTTGTCCCAGCGCGAGCCTTCGATGGCGAAGTACTCGTTGGCGGCGTGGGCTCGTCCGCCCTGGCCTCCGCGCGCGCCCATGCCCATGGGGATCGAGACGGTGCCGACCTTCTCGCCGACGTCTCCATCGGAGAAGAGGTAACTCGGCCAGTAGCCGCCGGTGGGCTCGCCCTGCGCCACGCCCATAGGGGAGAGCTCACCGCCGGCTTTGCGGAAGTACTCTTCCGAGTAGGGCACGGAAGCCGAGAACGGGTTGGCGGCATCGGCGCCGGTAAGGCCAAGCATCTCGGCCGCCTTGCGGTGGGCGACCGAGATGTCCGCCGTAGGCGAAGATCCGCGCGACCAGGGAACGTCGCCAATGAGCTTGATGTCCACGTCCTTGTAGCCGTTCTTGTCGAGCTGCGCGCGCAGTTTGCGGATCAGGTCCGGGCCCTGCATCTTGGGGACGTAGCGGAAGTTGTGCTTGGAGGTGATCTTGTTGGGGAGGATCGCTCCTGCGCCGCCGGCGTACATGTTACCGCCCCAGATGCCGTCGAGGTTGAAGCTGGTGCCGAAGCGGCCGTCCTTGAGGACCTCGACGGGATCGTCCGACATGTAGCGAGCGACGCCCTGGTTCTTGGCCATCTTGACGAGGTCGGTTTTGGCGGCGCGCTCCTTGAGCTGTGCCATTTGTTCCGGCGTGGGGTACTCGCGGTTGTCGTTGAAGCCGGCGATGAGGGGCGTGTTGCCGTCGGGCGAAGTGAGCGAGGCAAGCATGTGGATGTGACGCCAGGCGGGCGAGTCAGTGGTCCGCTTCATGACGCCGTGGACGTCCGAGACAGTCGGGCCGCGACCCCACTTGGTGCCGCTGGTGGTGAGCTCGACATAGACGCAGCCTTCCGACGGTCCGCCGGCGTAAAGCGCGTCGGCTTCGGAGAGCAGGTCGGAGTGGTCCCTGATGAACTTGCGCAGACCGATGTCCATGCGTTCTTCGTCGCCCTCGGCGACGAAGATGAGGTTAACGGGAAGCTTGCCGTTGACGGCCTTGTAGGCCATCAGGGCGTTGAGTTGCGCCATCTCCGGGCCCTTGGAGTTGACGGCTCCGCGGCCTACGATGACCCGCGGGATGTCAGGCAGGCCGGCCTGCGCGCCAGGCACGATGTTGGCTTCAAACGGCGGCGAGACCCAGGCGTCGGGCTGGGTGACGGGCATGGTGTCGTACTGCCAGTAGATGGCGACGGTCTTGGGCGCGCCCTCATCGCATTTGGCGTAGACGACGGGGTTGCCGGGCGAGCCGTACTCGGTGATGCCGACGTCGTAGACGCGCGTGGTCTGGCAGCCGAGCTTGTCGAAGAAGCCCTTGACCATCTCGGCGGACTCGGGGATGCCTTCGCCGGAGTTCGAGATGCTGGGCTGCTGGATCCACTTCTGCAGATTTTCGACATGCTCGTCGATGTGCTGGTCGATGTAGTCGAAGGTCTTGGTGACCTCTGGGGGTGCGTTCTTAGTGACAGGGCCGATGCCGCTGGTGCCGTTGGGCTTGACGTTCAGAGCCTGCTTCGGCTTGGCGGAGCTTTTTGCGACGGGCTTGTCCGACTTGCAACCGAGCGGGAGCAGGAGCGCTCCGGTGACAACGTAAGCTTTCCAGAGACGCTGCATCGATACCTTTCAGGAGCAGAGATGACCATGGCACACAGCGCCTCGCATCGCGGCCCCGTTGAGCGGGAGTGCACACGCAAGAAGAACACTGACTGATCGCAATGTGTCTGGTATAACCCACTCGGCGATGGAGACGGAAGGGCATAGCCAGATTCTATGGAGGTCATGGCTTTTGGCTGTAGGCTCTTGTTGCCGGCCCGCAAGGGCTGTAAGGTGAGCGTGATCCCTCTCAGGTGAAGGCATGGCTTTGACGAAGGCTGCTTCGGTTGTTCTCTTGCTGCTTGCCGCGCGTGCAAGGACGGGCGGAGCAACGCCGACGACTGCCAGGCCTGTTTTGACAGGCGCGTTCGCATTGCAGGGACAGCAGCCGCAAACGGACGGACATTTGCGTGTCGACCCGGTCGCGGGCAAACCGCTGAGCGAGCGGCTCGATCTGTGGATGACCCACCCGGGCAAGCCGGAGGCGATTCGCAGCTACCAGTTGGAGATGACCAAGAAGCTGCACATGATTATCGTGAGCAGCGATTTTAAGATATTCATGCATGAGCACCCGGTGCTGGGGCCGGATGGGCATCTGCGGCTGACCCAGCAGTTTCCCGCCCCCGGCCGATATCTTGTGTATGCGGATGGCTTGCCGGATCAGCTGAATCACCAGGTGTTTCGGTTCCAGGTGGATGTCGACGGGACGCAGCAGGGCGCGCGAACGCTGGCGCCGACCGGCATGGGCGTGCAGGTGGGGCCGTATGAGGTAGACCTGAGCAGCGTGCGTCTGCATGCCGGCATGATGAGCACGCTGGATGTGAATATCCTGAAGGATGGCAAGCCGGCGACGGACCTGCACCCGTACCTGGGCGTGCCGGGGCATGCGGTGTTCCTCAACGGGCAGGACCTGTCGTACGTGCACGTTCACCCGATGGCGATGGGGCAGCAGATGAACATGAGCGTGGAGCCGCCGCCGATGCCGGAAGCGGGACCCTCGCCGTCGGAGATGATGCTGCACCTGGCGCTGCACGAGGCCGGAACGTATAAGTTGTGGCTGCAGTTCCGGGGCGGAACGCAGCTGTACGTGGCGGCGTTTACGATTACGGCTGTTTAGATGGTGGGGGAAGGGGAACTTCGCGTGCTACTGACTCACATTGCTCGACGGACTATGGTTGCGGTTACGATGGTCCTGGCGGCTCTGCCCGCTCTGGCGCACTCGAAGCCGAAAACCATGACGCCGGCGGCGAACTCGACGGTGGCTGCTCCGGCCCAGGTGTCAGTCTTTTTCACCGAAGCGCTGGAGCCGAAGTTCAGCTCGCTGCAACTGATGGATCAGCAGGGTGCGGTGGTGAGTAAGGATAAGTCGGTGGTCGACTCCGCAGATGCCAAGCATATGACGCTGGCTTTGCCGAAGCTGGCGCCGGGAACGTATCGCGTGCACTGGATGACGGCGGCGCTCGACGGGCATCGCATGGATGGCGATTACAGCTTCAAGGTGCAGTAAGCGCCGGCGTGGAGATGCTTGTGTGGCTGCGTGTGGCGGTAGCCGCTGCAGCGGATCTGGGCCTCTCGGCGATGTGCGGGCTGCTGCTCGCGGCGGTCTGGCTGCGGGGCAGCGGTGAGCGAGTTCCGCTGCGTGGGTGCGCGGCGATCCTGTGTGCCGCGAGTTGGGCGCAGCTGCTGATTCTGGGTGCGACGTTCAGCGACTCGGCCTTACCGCGAGCGATCCTGGCGACGATGCCGGATGTCATGGGGATGCATGCAGGCCGGGTTCTGCTGGATGTGGGCCTGGTAAGTTTTGGGCTTTTGCTGTGGGTTTGGTTTGTCAGGCGCGGGCCGGTTCAGATTGCCGGGGCTGCGGTGTTGCTGATTGGGATTTTGAGTTTGCGGGCGGCTACCGGGCATGCGGCGGTGGATGGAGATTTTTCGCGGGCCGAGGTGCTGGAGTGGGTGCACCTGGGGGCCATGGCGGTGTGGAGCGGCGGGGTGCTGGTGTCTGGTTTGTGGATTGCGCCTCGGCTGGTGGGGGGTGGGGGGTTGCGGGGGTATGTGGGGCGGTTGTCGTGGGTGAGTACGTGGGCGGTTGGGGTGGTGGTGGTCTCGGGGGTCTGGAAGGGATATGTGGCGGTCGATGGGGACCTGCACCTTTGGCGGGAGGGGTCTTGGGGGGTGTTGCTGGCGGTGAAGGTGGTGTGCGTGGCTGGGGTGCTGGGGTTGGGGGCGTGGAACCGGTGGATGCTGGTGAGAGGTCAGCGCTGGGATGAGGCAGTGGTAGTGCGGACGCTGCGGGCTGAGGCCTGTGGGATGGCGGTGGTGCTGATGCTGTCGGCGGCGCTGGCAAATGCGGCCCCGCCGGGTAGTTAGAGGGGACGCCCCGTCCGTGGTCAGCGGATGGGGCGGCTAAGCAAGCGGCGGGCTAGTTGGTGCCGCTGTCGCGAAGTGCCTTGACCTTATCGTGCGAGGCCTGGATGTGATACTGCTGGGTCTGCAGCACCGAGCGGACGTTGGCCGGGAGGCTGGTGTCTTCGAGCACTTCCTTGTAGGCCTTCTTGGAGGCGTCTTCGCCCTGCTCCGCGGTCTCGAGGAGCGTATGATCGCCGCCGCCGAGCTTGGCTTTGAGATCGCCCCAGGTGCGGTGGACGGCTCCGGCCGCGGTGCCGCCTGCGTCCTGGGCGCTGATGCCGGCCGCGGAGGCGACCTCCTGCGCGAATTTGGCGCGGGTCTGGGACTCGGTCATGAAGAAGCTCTTGAGCTCGGAGCTTTTCATGTTTTCGCCGATGTCGGCGAATCCGGTGCTGCCGTCGTTGAGTACCTGAATCACTGTCTTGATCAGAGCTTGTATGTCCGCCATTTCATTTCTCCTCACAGCCTTTGAGGAGGTCTGGGCGTCTGCGGTTGGCTGGAGAGTTGGGGGCGGGTATGCCCCCGGGTGACTTATAGACCCAAAGTCTTCAGGACACACAGCTTAGGTCTGGACTTCCGCGTTTCTGTCTCTTCTTGAGGCAAGCTGGCCAGAAGCAGCAGGGAGCGTGAAAGCGACTGTCTTAAGTGTAGCCCATGAGCTGGGAGATCTATGCCAACTATTTTCGGGAGTTATTCTTTTTAGAATGAAGTAGATACATGTGCTTCAGAAGGCTGGAGCACTTGACAGGCCGGCTGAACGAGACGCTTGAGATGAATGTGGCATCAAAACCTCCCCGGACGCGAATTTTGTTTGTCTACGGCTGGGAGAACGTCCATGGATCGAAAGCAACGCTGGCTGCTGTACGCGTTTTACCTGCTGGCCACCGTACAGCTGATCTGGTGTTATCTCTGGCTGACGCGGCCGTATGTGGATACGCGGCTGTACGAGCAGGGGCTGGAGCGCATGCCGTTCCAGGGCCGGTGCCTGATGATGTTGCCAATGCGCCTGGCCCACGGGAACTCGGCGCTGCGATTTCTGGACCGGCTGTTCGCCCACTCGCACTTCTGGTTCCCGAAGCCGGGACAGCCGGAGGTCCTAATGCAGGCGGCCATCGGCGTGCTTTGCCTGGCGCTGACCGGCCTTCTGACCACCCGGATCTACCAGGCGAGCTCGCGGCGGCACCTGCTGACGTATTTTGTGTATCCGCTGGTGCTGGCCGTGTGGGCGATGACCTATGTGCTGCATACGGTCCAGAACTTCCGCTTTATCTACGACCTGCCGAGTCTTGCGTTCTTTACCGGCTTGCTCTACCTGATTTATTTTCGGCGGCACTGGGGCTGGTTCGTGGCGCTGTTCCTGGTGGGTACGGTCAACCGGGAGACCACGCTGCTGCTGTTGCCGCTCTATGCGCTGGACCGTGGCATGGCAGGCGGAAGGGTGCGCTGGCGGAGGATGATCCGGCCGCAGACGGTGGCGGTGGTGGTGCCGTTATTTGTGGCGTGGATCGGGTGGGAGCTGTTGGTGCGGCATCATTTTCTGCATAACCGCTCGGAGTTTTATCCGCGGCTGAACTGGAATGTGAAGTCCGTGTTCGCGCCGCAAGCCTGGCCGCAGATGCTGAGCGCGTGCGGGTACCTGCTGCCGTTCGTGGTTTTGCTGCGGAAGCGGATTCCGTCCGAGCGGCTGCGGGCTTGGCTTTGGCTGATTCCGCTGTGGCTGGTGTTTATGTTCAGCTACGGAATTCTGGTGGAAACCCGCGTCTTTGGCGAGCTGATTCCGCTGGTGGTGTGCAGCGCGGCGCTGATTGCGGAGGAGTTGATGGTGGCAAAGATGGCGGGGGTGGTGCGAGGGATGCGGGTGGAGGGGGAGGTGCGGGTGCGGAGGGCGGCTTGAGCGATCCGTTTGTCAAACCAACGGGGAGCCGAAACGCCGTTTCTGCGGGGTTTGCCTATCAATTTGCTCCCGGCCGCTCTACCTTATCAATTACTAGCGTATCTGCCGGCGCTTTGAGGCGCTCCAGCTTTAGCCCGATCTGATCCTGAATGGCCGTAAATAACCCCGGAGGCGCATCGGGCGTCGATGTTTGCGCATCATCCGTCGCCCACTGCAATTTGAGATCATAGCGTCCTTTGAGTCCGGTCTGATCAATCACAGGCCGGGCCACATGAAATTGGAGGATCAGCGCCAGATCCGCCATGGATGCATTCTTCAGAACTTCTACATGCCTACCATTGGTCTCTCCGTTCTGCTGGTCAAACCATCCGTTTGGATCGCTCGTATCCGCGATCAGCTTCGGACCGCTCTTGGCCACCGTCAGCGCAAACACCGGCATCTCCCGTTGCTCGTGGTGCAATTGCAACCCGAACCGCTCTGTCAGAATTTTCCGCATCAGCCCTTGCAGCTGTCTCAGGCTCGGTTGACCCATTGCATCCGGGATGCCATCCACATCCCACCGCTCGGTCTTTACCCAGTCCGGCTCGCCCGCAAGCTGGCTTTTCTGCACTCCGTAACCGATTAAGAGAAACTGCTCCAACGTGGTGTCCAGAAGAATGACGTGCCGCCCATGCAGTTGAATATGCTGGCCCCTCGTGTCATTCGGATCACTTGGCTTTACCGTCGCGACTTCCCAGTCCGGGTCTGTATCCTTCACCATTGTCTTTACAGGCTCAGGCTTCGTAGCATCCTGCCCTTGCGCTGCTCTTGCTCCCGGACTGTATAGCGCTGCGGTTGCCAGGGCTACGCCGAGCCATACATGATTGCATCGTCTCACTCGAATCCAGCACTTTTCCATGACTGGCTAAGCCTTTGCATGGTAGCGAAATTAGAACTGATGCGAAGATAAGTCAGGCTTTGCTGAAAGTCCACGTCTTCGCAATCCTGGCATCTCCACGCCGCGTCCGATCGCTACGGAAGTAGTCTTTTGCGGAGTGAGGGCAATGAAAGGAACACGGGGATTCTAGCTACGCCAGAACGACGACGGGGCGGGGCGGATGGAGGCGGTCGTTTGCTGCCGCAAACGATACGCCACCCTTTCGACGATGAAGCTGTCGAAAGGATGGGGCATCCAGGAGGACGAATTCTACCCGGGATCAAGGAAGATGTCCCCGGCTGGGTCCTAGCAATGACTCGATCGTGCGCTTCCCGCCCCGGACGGGCTATCGTGAATGGCATCGGTGACTGCTAGCTTCGGGTTTGTACCCGGAGAGAACAGACATCCATGAAGATTCTGCTGGCGCAGTCGGGCGGGGTAGGCAATCAGCTCTTTCAATACGCAAACGCGCTCTTCTTTTCGCAACAGCTGGGCGTCGGCTTTGAAGTGCTGGAAGAGCCGGAAGTCTCGTTCCGGAAGCACGGCTTTCCCATCCTGCTGTCGAAGTTCGCTGTGCGCGCGCCCATTCGGCGTATGTCGTGCTGGGATCGGCTCATGTTCTCGCGCGTGAGGCGCAACCAGGTCGTCGCCCGGCCGGCCCGCGTTCTTTCCCGCAACCAGGTCCTCTTCCAGGAACATTTTCTCCACTACTGCTTTCCGGCGGAACTGCGTCTGCCCGCGCTCACCCGCAAGCTTTACCTCTTCGGCTATCTCCAATCCCACCGTATTCCCGATGCGATCGAGCCCGAGCTGCGCGAGCACCTGACGTTCCGCGACGCTCCCACCGGCAAGAACCTCGATTTGCTGCAACAAATCCAGAATACGGGGTCCGCTGTCTCCCTGCATGTCCGGCGCGGCGATTACACGCGTGTCCACGGCGGCAAAGATGCCTTGCCGCTCACCTACCAGCGCAATGCCATCGAGGCGATCCGGCAGCGCGTGGTCGACCCGACCTTCTTCGTCTTCTCGGACGATCTTCCGTACTGCCGGAAGCACCTGCCGGGGCATGTGAAGATGGTTTTCGTGGACCACAACGATGCGCTGAACAGCCACGAGGACCTGCGCCTGATGGCGGCCTGCAGGCACAACATTATCGCCAACAGCAGCTTTTCCTGGTGGGGCGCCTGGCTGAATCTCAATCCGGGCAAGATCGTCTGCGCACCCAACATCTGGCGGGATGAGGCGATCTCAAAGCAGATCCTGCCGCCGCAATGGATCCGTTGCAGCGTGCGGCCGGAGCAGCCACGCATGCGTCCGAAGGCGCGTCCCGAGCTGCGTCCCGAGTTTCGGCCCGAGTTGCGGCCCGGCCGCGCCCCGTTTCCTCCAGCTACCGGCGAGCCGATCGCGGCGTTTTCCGCTTAGCGAGCAGCTACGCGGTCGGCTCGTCCTTGTCGTCCACCACGAGCATCTCGAGCGCCAGCGGCCGCGCGATCATGCAGTCCAGCGCCGCCGTCGAGTCGACGGCCTGCGCAATGACCGAGTTCAGGCACGGCTCGGTCGTGACCACGAAGGCGAGCCGCTGCTTGGGGTAGCCCTTGCGCTGCAGCAGTGAGTCGATGTTCGCGCCAACCGCGGCCAGCGCGCCCGAGATTGCCGAAACGATCCCCGGTTTGTCGTTCACGATGAATCGCAGGTAATGCGGAGCCACGGAATCGCCGGTCACCGACTTCGGCTCCGCGGCCAGGTGCACCGCGCGCGAGCCTTGCGCCACTGCCAGCAGGTCCGAGAGCACCGCCACCGCGGTCGCATCGCCGCCCGCGCCGTGGCCCGAGAACACGACATCGCCCCCCATGCGCCCGGTCGACACCACCATGTTCTGGGTGCCGTGCGACCACGCGAGCGGCGAGTTGAGCGGCACCAGCATGGGCGCCACGCGCGCGTACATGCCTTCCGCGAGCAGCTGCGCCTTCGAGACCTGGCGGATGGTCGAACCCAGCTCGCGCGCGTAGGCGAAATCGACCGCGTCCACGTCCGCGATGGTCTGCGTGGCCACCTGCTCGGGGTCGAGCTCAGCCTGCATCGCCACCCGCGCCAGAATGCAAAGCTTGGCGCGCGCGTCGAAGCCGCCCACGTCCGCGGTCGGGTCGGCCTCGGCGTAGCCCAGCGCCTGCGCGTCCTTGAGCACGTCGGCGTAGCGATCGCCGGCTTCCATGCGGCTCAGGATGTAGTTGCACGTGCCGTTCAGGATGCCGCTGATGCGGACGACCTGGTCGCCGCCCAGGCCCTGCTGGATGCCGGGGATGACCGGCACCCCGCCGGCCACAGCGGCTCCGTGCAGCAGCTGCGCGCCGTGGGCCGCGGCCAGGCGCGCGAGCTCCGGGCCACGATAGGCGATCAGCTGCTTATTGGCGGTGACGACCGATTTACCCAGGCGCAGTGCGCGCTCGATCCACGCCGCCGCCGGATCCGTGCCGCCGATCAGCTCGACGATGACGTCCGCGTCGGAGTCGAGCACGTCCGCGATGTCCTCGGTCCAGACCACCTCAGGACCGGCATAGGTGGCCGCCTCGGCTTGGCGTTTGCGCGCGACGCCGCGGTTGAGGATGTGGGTCAGCCGCAGATGGGGGAAACTGCCCTCCCGCAGGCCCTTGACCACGGACTGCCCAACGGTTCCGAACCCCAGCAGAGCTACTTTGGTCAGCTTCATCAGTAAGGAATCCTTCCTGCAAAGGTGCGCCAGGCGGAGAAGCTCGCCGCGGCTTCCGCGCGCAGCAGGCCCGCTGTGGCGAGATCGCGCCGGTCCGCGGGCTGGCGTACCTGTTCGTAAAAGTAGGAGTCGTCGAAGCCTGCCGCGGCCGCGTCTTCCGCGGTGTTGCCGAAGAAGAGGCTGCCGCAGCGCGCCCAGAGGATCGCCGCCAGGCACATCGGGCAAGGCTCGCAGCTGGAGTAGAGCGTGGCGCCCGTGAGCTCAAAGGCGCCCAGCTTCCGGCACGCGTTGCGGATGGCGGAGACCTCCGCGTGGGCCGTTGGATCGTTGGTCGCGGTGACCTGGTTCACCCCGGTGGCGAGCACCGCGCCCTCCCTCACGACGACCGCGCCGAACGGACCGCCGCGGCCGGAGACGGCGTTTTCGGTCGCCAGCGCAATGGCCATCCGCATGAAGCGCTCGTCGTCCTGGGTCGGCACACACCCTCCTCGCTTGCGTTCCGGCCCCGGTCGCCCGGTCCGGAACAAACCCGATTATGGCATATGCCTCTAACCATCATGGCAGCTTCCGAGGCAGGCTCGTTTCCCGATGTACGAGGCAAGCGGCCGCACCTGGCCACGCTGGTCGAGGATTGGCGTACGGTCGGGGCGCAGATCGCAGCGGTGCGCTACCTGGGCAACCGCAGCGTCCGGACCAGCTACACCGCGCTGGCTGGCCTCACCGACCGCGTCGCCGCCGAGCTCGCTCGCCGCGGCGTCGCTCCCGGCGAGCGCGTGCTGCTCTGGGGCGAGAACTCCGCGGAGTGGATCGCCGCGTTCTTTGCCTGCGTCGTGCGCGGCGTGCTGGTGGTTCCGCTGGACGCAGCAGGCGCGGTAGACTTCGCCGCGCGTGTTCTCGCCGAGACTACCCCGGCACTCATCTTCGGCGACGCGCCGCTGCTGGCAACGCTGCCCACGCAGCTGCCCAGCCTGCTGCTCGCCGAACTCGCGCAGCTGCCCGCTGCCGGCCCGTGCGCACCGGTCTCCGGCTTGCACCGGCAGAGCCCGCTGCAGATCCTCTTCACCTCCGGCACCACCTCCGAGCCCAAGGGCATCGTGCACACTCACGGCAACGTGCTCGCCAGCGTCGAGCCGATCGAGGCGGAGATGCGCAGGTATGGCCGCTACGAACGCTGGTTTCATCCCCTGCGCTTCCTGCATACGCTGCCCCTCAGCCACGTGTTCGGCCAGTTCATGGGCCTGTGGCTGCCGCCCTTGCTGGCCGCGGAGGTCCACTTCGAGAACCGCCTGGACGCCGAGCGTATCGTCCGCACCCTGCGCCGCGAGCGCATCACGGTGCTTGCCGCGGTTCCCCGCCTGCTCGACCTGCTGCGGTCGTATTTGGCCGTCGATCCGCAATGGCTGCAGGCTGCATCGGGCGAGAGCGTATGGCGGCGCATCTGGCGTTTTCGCCGGGTGCATGGGCGCCTGGGCTGGAAGTTCTGGGCCTTGGTCTGCGGCGGCGCGTCACTGCCCGCGGACCTCGAAGCGTTCTGGAACCGCATGGGCTTTGCCGTCGTCCAGGGCTACGGGATGACGGAAACCGCCGCGCTCGTCACCCTGAACCATCCCTTTCGCGTTAGCAGCGGCTCCATCGGCAAGCCGCTGCCCGGGCGCGAGGTGCGCCTCGGACCCGACGGCGAGATCTCGGTCCGCGGCGAGATGGTCTCGACCGCCACCTGGCAGCACGGACAGCTCACGTAGCGTGAGGACCCCTGGCTGGCTACGGGAGATCTTGCCACGCAGGATCACGCGGGCAATCTCCGCTTTACCGGCCGGCGCAGCGAGGTGATCGTCAACGCCTCGGGCGTGAATATTCATCCGGAGGATGTCGAGGCCGCGCTGCTCCGGCAGCCGCAGGTAACCGCCTGCGCCGTGGTGGCGCTGACGATGGCCAGCGGCGACCAGGAACCCGCAGCCGTGCTCGTCGCGCCCGCCGGGCCGGAATTAGCCGCCGCAGCCGTTCGCGCCGCCAATGCGGAACTGGCCGCCTACCAGCAGATCCGGCACTGGTTTCTGTGGACTCACGGGGACCTGCCGCGCACCTCGACCGGCAAGATGCAGCGCCCGAAAGTGGCAGACTGGGTTGCGCAGCAGGCTCGGACCGCAGCCGGCTCGGAGGCTTCCGGGGGCGATGTGCTTACCGAAGTGATTGCTGCGCTCACCGGAAGCCCGGCCGCCCGAACCGGGCAGGATGCCCGGCTGGCCGAAGACCTGCATCTCGACAGCCTGGGCCGGGTACAGCTGCAAAGCACCCTCGAAGCGCGCTTTGGAGTGTTCCTCGACGACGTAGCCTTCCAGAAAATCGAGACGCTTGGCCAACTGCGCGCGGCACTCACGCGTCAAGGTTCGCAAGCCTCCGCCCCAACCACGATCCAGGACTCCTCCCCAGCTTTGCCGGCCCTCGCCCGGGCGCCTGCCTTCCGCTATCCGCGCTGGCCCTGGTCGCGGCCGGTGCAGGCCCTGCGCGTCGTCTTCGTCGAGGCCATCGTCCGGCCGCTGGTCTGGCTTCTGGCCAAGCCACGGGTACAACTTACAGCCGCGCCTCTTCCGGCTCAGCCCATGCTGCTGATCGCCAACCACGTCACCTGGTTCGACGTAGGACTCGTGCTCTACGGGCTTCCGCCGCACCTGCGCCGGCGCGTGACCGTGGCGGTTGCGGGGGAGATGCTCGAGGACTGGCGGCACGCCCGCAACCAGGGCAGCTGGTGGGCCAACGCGCTCGCGCCCCTTCAGTATGGGCTGGTCACCGCGCTCCTGAACGCCTTTCCGCTTCCGCGCCAGGCCGGGTTCCGCCGCAGCTTCGCCCATGCCGGCGAGGCGCTCGACCGCGGCTTCCATGTGCTCCTGTTCCCCGAGGGGCGGCGCTCTGCCACGGGCGAGCTGCAGCCCTTTCGCGCCGGCATCGGCCTGCTCGCCCAGGCTTCCCACACCGCAGTCCTGCCGATCGCTCTGCTCGGTTTCCAAGAAGCGGTGGCTGCCCGCCGAGAAGGATTCCGGCATTTCCGGTGGTTGCGGTGGCTCCGATGGATTCAATGGTTCCATGCCGGACGCCTCGGCATCCGCGTCGGCGAGCCCTTCCATCCCGCGCCGGATGCGGCTCCGGAGACGATCACATCGGACCTTCATGCGGAGTTGCGCCGCCTGCTCGATGCCGCCCCGGTGCCGCCGCCGGAGACTCCTTGCTAAACTGGCTGCGGAACGCTGTTACCTATGTCGATTACCTCCATCAATCCAGCCACGGGCGAGGTGTTACGCCGGTTCGATCCGCTGAGCGACGAGGCGGTCCGAGCCAAGATCGCCATCGCGCACGCAGCTTTCCGCGAATACGGCGAGGTTCCGCTTGAGCATCGCGCCCTCTGCATGCGCAAGCTGGCCGGCATTCTGGAGCACGAGGTTGACGAGCTGGCCGCCACGATCACCGCCGAGATGGGCAAGACGCTCGCCAGCGCCCGGCAGGAGGTCCTGAAATGCGCGCTGGGCTGCCGTTACTTTGCCGAGAATGCGGTCCGCATCCTGACCGAAGAGCCTATCCCGACCGAGCAAAACAACAGCTATGTGCGCTGGGATCCGCTCGGGATCGTGCTGGCCGTGATGCCCTGGAACTTTCCCTTCTGGCAGGTCTTCCGTTTTCTCTCGCCGGCGCTGATGGCGGGCAACGTCGCCCTGCTCAAGCATTCGTCGAACGTGCCGCAGTGCGCCATCGCCATTGAAGCGCTGGTCCGCCGCGCGGGATTTCCGCGGGGCACGTTCCAGACGCTTCTGATTGAGGCCCGGCAGGTGGAGGCGGTGCTCTCGGACGAGCGCATCGCCGCCGTGACCGTGACCGGCTCTGAAGCCGCAGGGCGCGCCGTCGCCGCGCAGGCGGGATGGCTGCTCAAGCGGTCCGTGCTCGAGCTGGGCGGCTCCGACCCATTCGTGGTGCTGCCCTCGGCGGACCTGGACCTGGCGCTCGCCACCGCGGTCAAGGCTCGCACCGTGAACAACGGCCAGTCCTGCATCGCGGGCAAGCGCTTCCTCGTTCACAAGGACATCTACGCCGATTTCGAGACGCGTTTCGTGGCCTCCATGAAGGCGCTCACGGTGGGAAACCCAATGGAGGAGGGTACCGAGGTCGGTCCGCTGGCCACCCCGCAGATCGCCGAAGAGGTGCAACAGCAGGTGCACGCCGCCACCCGGGCCGGCGCCCGCCTGCTTACCGGGGGCGAGCGTCGCCCGGGCGGCGGCAACTTCTTTCCTCCGACCGTTCTGGTCGACGTTCCACGGACCGCGGCCGTCTACCGCGAAGAGATCTTCGGGCCCGTGGCGATGCTCTTCCGGGTGAGTTCGCTCGAGGAAGCGATCGAGCTCGCCAACGATACGCCCTTCGGCCTGGGAGCCTCGGTCTGGACGCGCGAGGCGGACGAGCAGAAACGGCTGATCGCCGAACTGGAGTGCGGTCAGGTATTCGTCAACGCCATGGTGGCCAGCGACCCTCGGCTGCCTTTCGGCGGCATCAAGCGGTCCGGCTATGGGCGCGAACTCTCCGCGGCCGGCATGCGCGAGTTCCTCAATGCGAAGACGGTGGTGATCGCCGATGCGGTGCAGCAGACCGAGATTGCCTTCGAGCCCAAGGAGGAAGAAGAGCCCAATCTGCATCGAGCTCCCTTCGACGCGCAACAGTTTCAGCAGGCATTTCGAACGGCAAGCAAGAACAGCGAGTAACGGCGAACACTCACTCAAAGCGCATACTGACCCGCCCGATCGTTGAAAAATGCACATCCACCGAGGAAGCCGAGCGCGCGAGGATGTTGCCCGTCCAGCTGCCTGTCGTAATCCATTGCCCGGCGTGCAGCCCACCGGTGCGCGCCGCTCCTTCATTGGCCAGCCAGCGCAGCAATCGCGGCAGATCCCCCGACGTGTTCGATCCCGTCTCCTCCACCCGGATCATGCCATCGATCGCCAGCACCACGTGCTCCTTCTGGAAGTCCACGGTGCGCCAGGACGGGCAGTCCGGGCCTAGGATCAGTCCGCCATGCATCTGCAGATCCGCCAGCATCGTCATCTTAACCTCGGGACGCGTTGGATCGGCCAGTGCGGACTCGAGAATCTCGATAGCGGGATGACAGCTCTCGATGGCGGCATACACTTCTTCGCCGCTGTAGGGAGTCGTGCGCGGCGGCAGGTCGGTCTTGAGCATGAAGGCGATCTCCGCCTCCAGGCCGCGCAACCGGCCTCCCCGGATCGCGCCGCTCTGTGCGACCATCGTCAACGGAAGCGGCGCAGCCATCGGTGTGGCTCCCGGCGACGACGCGCCCACCTTCCAGCCCGCCAGCGCACCGTAGGCCTGCTGAATCCGATCCTGCATAAAGAAAACTTCGTCCAAGGAGTCAGGTCGCAACTCCGGCAGAAGATCGTCGATTGGAGTCAGTGTCCGTCTAGCATCGAGCAGCAGGTCGACCGCTTCCAGCAGTTGCGACTCACGAAATCCGGTCATTGTCATACAAGCTCCAAAACAGAACCAAAGATCAACGGCAACTCTGCAAATGCAGTACGGGAGAAAGCTCAGCTACGTTAAGCACATGTGCGCACGTCATTGGTCTATCTTGGCGTGGAACGGCTTGCACGTGTGATGCGCGACGGCTTGCGATCGTTCTGGGCGGCCATCATCGTACGGCGGTCCGTTCCGGATTCTTCGCATAGCTGATCAGGTTTTCGAGCAGCCGGTACGCCCCCGGAACTCCCTCCGGCAGCTGCCGATAGAGCGCCAGCGCACAATACACATAGGCCCCCTTGCCCACCGGCGCGAGCAGCAATCCGCCGCGCTGCGGATCCTGGCCGACGTCCTTGGTCTCGAGCAGCGCCTGATACTGGGGCGCCCAGGTTGCCGCGAAGCCGTGCCCGCGCTCCTCCACCCAACCATCGAAGTCCGCTGAGGTGATTTTGTTCGGCCAGCGCAATAGCGGACTCTCGGGCGAAAGTACCTGGACCGGCTGCGCCTCTTCGACGACATTGTGCGCCGAATCGCCGGGCACCGCGATCGGATAGGGCGCCTCCGCGTTCCCGAATTTGTCCGTCATGTACTCCAGAATCACCACGCCGCCGGCGCGCGCGTAGTCAATCAACGACTTTGAACCCGCGCCGCCGAGCGCCGATTGCGCCGCATACGCCCGCACGCCCACCAACACCGCGTCATACTTCGCCAGCGCTCCGGCATTCAAGTCCTGCGGCGTAATCAGCGTCGGCGTCACTCCCAAGTCAGGCAGAAACTCCGGCACCGGATCGCCCGTTCCCGGCAGATACGCCACGCGCAGTCCGGCTACAGTATGCACATCCACCGCCTCCGCCTTGAAGACCGCCGGCGTGTAGAAGTTGGTCGACGCAAGACCCGGGTAGCCGACTGCCCGGTACGCCTCCGTGTAGGCATGTCCTTGCGAGGAGACGCCGGCATGAACCAGATAGGCCGACCTCAACTGAACGCCGTGCGGCTGAACCTGCCATGCCTCCGGCCTGCCCAGGGCTTCGCCGGACCCGTTCAACCCAGCCTGGATGGAGAGAGCGGCCGGGTCCAGCTTGAACGTCCAGCCCTCCGGGACCGACAGATCTGCCTTCCAGGTCGCATTCCTGCCCTGCTCACGGATAAAGGACTCGACAGAGAATGGGTGCGCGTCCACGGCGATAATCCCGAATGCCGGCGATAGCGCGACCGAAAATGGCGGCACCACCTGGGCGGCTTCAAGAGACGTCTCCGTTGCGGTCACAGCCGCCTTCAACTCAAGACGAGCTCCGTCGTCGTCCACCAGCTGTGTAATCACCAGCGCCGGCGGTGTGGAGGGCGCAAGGCGCAGGCCGGCCTGCGACACGTCGTAGAAGGCCTGCTCCGCGTTTGGGCGCGAGAAGTACGGCCGAGTCACCGGCAGACCCTGCGGAAAGGAAAGCGTGCGCGTCATAACCGTCGGCCCATGCGCCAGCGGCTTTGCGGTCGCGCCGGGCAGCGACGTTGCCGGGGTATCCTCGGGCAAGAGCAGCGGCGTTCGCGCGCCCCCGTTGTCCAGCCGAACTTTGACCGTCGCCGAGGTGAGCGTGCTGAGCAACGGCTGGCTTGCCGTGTCGAGCGTTGCGGTCATCGTCAAGCTGTCCGCAAGAACCAGCGCGTTGTTCAACTGCACCCGCTTGATCCGCAGCTCATGCATGAGATTGAAGCGCTGCTCCTCCGGAAGTTCCTGGGACGCTGCATAGCTTGCGAGGAGCATATCCACCGCAGCCAGCGCGCGCCGCAGCGGCGGAGCGACTGCCTCCGGCCGATCCGGCGCAAACAGCTGCTGCGCCTCGCCGATGCGCGTATCGATGGCCGTCAGCGCCTCGCGCAGCCTGGGCGCGTTCGGCGCCAAATCGGCGATGCCCGCCAAGCTCGTGTCGATTCCCGTGAAGATGCTTGCCTCGGACGGCGGCGTCGTCCCCAGCCGCGACCCCATCAAGGTGTATCCGGTGTCCGACTTGCCCGGCGGCGCCGGCCGCACTCCAGGCCCGATCTGCGTCTTCTGCAGCGCCAGACCCTTGCGCGCGAACTGCACATAGGTCAGCCCGTCCATTCCCAGGGCTGGAGCCGCCGGCCTTCCCGCGAAGGCCACCGTCGCGGGATCGCCCTCGGGAATCTTCACCGTCGCGGCTGGCTCGACGTTCGTCACCTTGCCCGTCACGTAGTTCTCGAAGCGCATCGGAATCGTCCTGCCGGTGGCGTAGTCGAACATCCCGTCCTTCGTCAGGCGCGAGAACGGCACCCGCGCATAGACCTTCAGCGGGGTCCACGGCAGCAGACCCTGCTCGATCATCTCCGGAAACACCTTCGGATCGCCGGCCGCGGTAAACACCTCCTGCGTGATCTCTCCGGAAACCTGATGGTGCCCGTGCCCGTCCGTCGGTCCGCCGACAAACACACTGGCGAGCACCAGCGGCCGGTAAAGCCGCACGGCGCGCACCGCGTCATAAAGCACACGCGCATGCGTCCACTTGGCGAAGGTCTCCTCCTTGGTCTTCGAGAAACCGAAGTCCGCCTCCGTCCCAAACATCTGGTCGACGCCCGTATACCGGTCTTCTTCCAGCAGTTCCTGGGTGCGGATCAGCCCGAGCGCTTCGTCGAAATCCCCGGACATCAGATTCTGGCCGCCTTCGCCGCGGTTCAGCGTCAGCATGGCCACCCGCGCGCCCAAGCCGCGCGACTCATAGGTCAGGAATCCGCCGTCCTCGTCATCCGGGTGCGCCACGATCATCATCAGCGACGCGCGTGTCCGCAGCTTCAACAAGAGCTGCTGCAGCGCGGGCGCGCCGTGATCGATCGGCAGCCTGTCCGCGGGCGGCTGCGGCGCGACCTGCTCCCCGGTCAGATTCGCCGGATCGTCTACCCGGCGCGGACCTTGCGCAGGCTGCGCGCTTTGCGCAACGTGCGCCCATGCGGCTGTTAAGAACAGAACAAAGGCCAGAGATAAGGAGCGAGCGTTCATGAGTTTACTTTCTCATATCGGCAAACTCCGCCAGAACTTTAGCTCGTCTGCCAATCTCGCCGAAAGTCTGGGGATGCAGCGATAGACTGCAGATATCGTCCCCTCGCCCCAAGCCGAAAGCCACCTTACTCGCTCGCTCACCCTGCCGGGCGCTGTCGCGATCAACATGCTGGACATGATTGGCGTCGGCCCGTTCATCACGCTGCCTCTGCTGCTCTCCGCGATGGGCGGCCCGCAAGCCATGCTGGGCTGGATACTTGGCGCGCTGCTTGCCTTGTGCGATGGCCTGGTCTGGGCCGAACTCGGGGCCGCCATGCCCGAAGCCGGCGGCACCTACCGCTTTCTGCGCACCATCTACCCTGGTCTTTCTGGCCGTTTTCTGGCCTTCCTCTTCGTCTTCCAGCTCATCTTCTCCGCGCCGCTTTCAGTGGCCAGCGGATGCATCGGACTGGCCCAGTACGCCGGCTATCTCGCTCCCGCCCTGCGCACGCACACCGTGGTCTGGGGACGCCTCGTCGCCGGTCCTGGAACCGCGGCCGCCATCGCGGCCATCGTTTTGGCCGTCCTGCTGCTTTACCGCAACCTCGCCAGCTTGCGCCTGGTCAGCTATCTGCTTTGGATCACGGTCCTCGGCACCATCGCCTGGGTGCTGGTCACCGCCGCCCTCTTTGGACATCCCGCGCAGGCCTTCAATCTCCCGCCCGGCGCCTTCCGCCTTACGCCCGCCTTCTTCTCCGGCCTGGCCTCCGCGATGCTCATCGCCACCTACGACTTCTGGGGCTACTACAACGTCACGTTCCTCGGCGCGGAGGTCGAAGATCCCGCCCGCACCATTCCCCGCGCGATCCTGCTTTCGATCGTCTTCGTCGCCGTTCTTTATCTCGCGCTCAATGTCGCCGTGCTCGCCGTGGTTCCCTGGCGGCCGCTGCTCTCGGTGCGCGATCTCGGCGCGCGCCAGGCCCTGATCTCGTTCTTCATGCAGACCGCATACGGCACACGCTTCGGCCCCGCCCTAGGAGTCTTTGCCGGACGCCTTGCCGCTGTCCTGGTCATGATCACCGCCTTCGCCAGCGTGTTTTCGCTCCTGCTCGGCTACTCCCGCATCCCTTTCGCCGCCGCTCGCGACGGCAACTTCTTCGCGCCGTTCGGCCGGCTGCATCCCACCCGCGGCTTTCCTTACGTCTCGCTGCTGTATCTGGGCGGAGCCGCCGCGCTTTTCTGCTTCCTCTCGCTTGCCGAGGTCATCGCCGCGCTGGTCATCCTGCGGATCCTGGTCCAGTTTCTTCTCCAGCACATCGGCGTTCTCTATCTTCGGCGGACCCAACCCGCACTTCCCCGGCCATTCCGTCTCTGGCTTTACCCCGTTCCCCCGGTCGTCGCCTTGATCGGCTTCACGTATATCCTGCTCGGCCGGCCCAACTTCGGACACGAGATCCGCCTTGCCGCGCTGGTCATCGTTCTGGGAGCATTTGCCTGGCTGGTGCAGACCCGGCTGTCCGGCCGGCCTAAAATCGCCTAACATACTCCTATGAGCGAAACGCTGGAAGCAACCGAGACCCCGGCAAGCGGTCACGTACCCAAGTACACCCGCAACACCCCCTATCAGTCCGCCGTGCTGGTCAACGAGCTGCTTACCGCACCCGGGTCTGAGAAAGAAACGCGGCACATCGAGCTGGACCTTGAAGAAGGCATGACCTACACGCCCGGCGACGCCGTCGGCATCCTGCCCGAGAACCGCCGCGAGGCCGTCGACGAAGTCCTGCAGGCTCTACACATGCGCGGCGATGAGCGCGTCCTTGACCACTACAAGGTGGAGATCGACCTCGACGAGGCTCTCCGGACGCGGCTTGCCATCGGCAAGCTCGAGCGCGGCCGCATTACTCAGATGAACAAGCTCGCCCCGGACCACGAGGGTCTCAAGGCGCTTGCCGGCTCGGAAAACAAGGCCCGCGCCGAGGAGTACTGCTACGGCCGCGAGTTCATCGACCTTCTACACGATTTTCCCGGCGTGATTACCGCGCCGCAACAGCTCTTTCAGGTGCTCGCCCGGCTTACCCCCCGCATGTATTCCATTGCCTCCAGCCAGGCCCTTCACGCCGATAACGTACAGACGACCGTCCGCGTCGTCCGCTACGACGCCCACGGACGCAACCGGCAAGGGCTGGCCAGCGGACATCTCGGCGAGCGCGCCCCGGTCGGCGGAACCATGCCCATCTTCCTGCATGCGAACGGCAACTTCCGTCTGCCGGAGGACTCCTCCGCCCCTGTCATCATGGTCGGCCCCGGAACCGGCATCGCTCCTTTCCGCGCCTTCCTTGAAGAGCGCCAGGCTACCGGCGCGTCAGGCGACAACTGGCTCTTCTTCGGCGAACAGCGCCGCTCACTCGATTTCCTCTACCAGCACGAGCTCGAAGCCATGCATACAGATGGGGTGCTCACCCATCTCGACACCGCCTTCTCCCGCGACCAGGCGAAGAAGATTTACGTCCAGGACCGCATGCAGGAGCGCGCCTCCGAGCTCTACGCGTGGCTTGAGCGTGGAGCCTTCTTCTACGTCTGCGGCGACGCAACCCGCATGGCCAAGGACGTCGAACTCGCGCTGCTGGACGCCATCGCTAAAGGCTCGAACGGAACACTGGACCACGCCGCCGAATACCTCAACCGGATGAAGAAAGATAAACGCTATCAGCGCGACGTCTATTGAGCCGCGTTTTCGCTACGAGCTTCTTGCCTGGTGATGGGCCGTTTCCACCATCAGTGCGCTGGTCCAGTGGTGATCCCGGAAACGCCGGCGCATGTCGTGCAAGTCAGGCAGGGTAGAGTGCAGATCTCCGTTCGCCTGTCCTGCGGCAGGAGCGAACATCGATTCGCCCTCCCCGCTTCCATTCAGGATGGCCGAGCTCTCGCTCAGGTTGCAGCTTACTCCAGCCGCGGCTGCGATCAGGATGGCAGCCAGAAGGGAAGCAGTACGAAAGTTTGTTGCTTGGAGCGGACCCTGATTACGGTCATAGTTACTCATGGGGGAGCCTCCGTGGTTCCATGTGAAGCATAGGGGCACCCGCCGGGTTCGGCCATAGCACCTGTAGCGGTCTCGATGCCCCACTTAGTTCATCGGCAGAATGTTGCAGAACTTCACCTGTTTTGAACAGAAATCGCTAAATCGTCTGGATCGCCAGCCGTATGCGAATCTTAAATCCGCGCCAGATCCGGCTGCCAGCTGGTAATCCGCTCCTTGATCTGCCGCGACGTCAGGCCCTCCCCCAGAGCGTGCGCCACCAGCATCGGCAACTCCTGATCCGAGGCAAACCGGAGCGCGATCAGCTGCCCGGTGGAGAGCCGCGCTGCCTCTGCCGGAGAAGCCAGCGCGGACACCCGCAGCCGCTCCTCCATCCGGATTAAACGGTCCTGCACCCGCAGCGAATAAAGCCGCATCTTCATGGCAACCAGGATCAGGGCGAACGCCAGGACAATCAGCCACAAATCCAGCCCCAGCCGATGCTCCGGGTCGTGCACCGCCCAGTAAATCGACAGGCCGAGGTTGATCGTGAAGATCGGGATCAGCACAAAATGCGTGACCGGATCGTACTTCGCATGATTCGCGGCACTCTGGGTTTTCGGCATGCAGCGATCCTACCCGACCTGAGGTAGCTTTGAACAATGAGGGTCAGCCCAGATAAGAAACGCATCGGCGTCCACGTCGGCACCGCCGGAGGCTGCTGGACCGCCGTCCAGCGCGCCGTCGATGCCGGAGCGAACACCTTTCAGATCTTCAGCTCCAGCCCCCGTCAGTGGCGCGCCGCGGCGGTCAAGCCGGAGGATGCCGCCCGCATGCGCGAGCTTCGCGCCGCCCACGACATCGGCCCCGTCTCCATCCACGCCAGCTATCTGATCAATCTCTGCAGCCAGACCGAAACCGTCCGCGCCGGCTCCATCGCCGCCTTTCGCGGCGAGGTGGAGCGCGCCCTCGCCCTAGGCGCCGAAAACCTCGTCCTCCACCCGGGCAGCTGGAAGGGCCTGACCCGCGAAGAAGGCCTTCGCCTCGCCGCGCAGTCCATCGAGCGCGCCATCGACCGGCTCGACTTCACCAACGCCCCCGACTTCCGCATCCTGATCGAAAACACCGCCGGCGCGGAGTTCTCGTTGGGCGGCAAGCTCGAGCAGGTCGCCGAGCTTGTCGAGTGCCTGCGCGCCTGCGCCCCGGTCGCCGTGTGCCTCGACACCTGCCACGTGCACGTCGCCGGCTATGACCTCGTCTCGCCCCAGGGCTATGACGAAACCATGCGGCTGGTCGGTGAAACTGTCGGCTTTGCCGCTGTCCGCGTCTGGCACTGCAACGACGCTAAAGCCGCGATGGGCTCGAAACTCGACCGCCACGAGCACATCGGCGAAGGCACGCTCGGTCCCGGACCGTTTCGCCGGCTGCTGCATGACCCCCGTTTCGCCGCTGCGGTGTTCATCGCAGAAACGCCCGTCGATGAACCCGGAGACGAGCAGCGTAATGTCATGACTTTGCGCACCTTGTCGGCCTCTTAGTGCGCAAACAAGGAGCGCCCTGACGCAGAAAAGGGGAGCGCCCAGAAAAAGGGAGCGCCCAGAAGAAGGGAGCGCCCAGAAGAAGGGAGCGCCCAGACAAGCGGCGCTCCCCTTGCAGCGTACCGAAGAACCTACGCCTTGACCGTCGTCACATGCGTATAGTTTCCCGCGCCGTCGTGGCCCGGCATCCCATTCGCCGACACCATCGCCTGCTCCTTCTGCCCGAACGTGTCCGGCCGTCCCGGTCCCAGATTCGGTTCTCCCGCGCCCTCGAGCGGACCGGCGATGAACGGCTCGAACTTACCATGGCCGTCTGAGGCCGTGCCCGAAGTCCAGGCCTGCCCTTCCTGGTTGCCCACCTGCTTGTCCGTCGTCGTGATGAAGAACTTGTAGCTATAGTCCTGGTTCTCCTTCGACTGCGGAAAGCTGTTCGGCACCGGCAGATGCGTCGGGCCCAGCTCTTCGAGCACCGCCAGCCACTGCTGCTGGTGCATCGTGTCCCGCGCAATGTTGAACGCCAGCATGTGCTTCATTCCCGGGTCGTCGGTCGCGTTGTACAGCCGGCATGCCAGTACGCGTCCAGTCGCTTCCGCGGCCACGTTGCAGTACATATCTCCGGCGATATTGCCGCTTGCGTAGATGTGCGACATGTCGAACGGCACGCCGTTCGCGTCGGCGGGCATCGCCGCCAGTCCGGTCGAAAGAATATGCCGCATATCCATGCCGTTTAGCACCGCGCCGGCCAGTGGATCGGCCGAGATCTCTTCCTGCAGCGACACGGGGGCTTTTGCAAGATTCAAGGCCACGGCCGTCGCCAGCATCTCGATGTGCGAGATCTCCTCGGTCGCCGTGTTCAGCAGCATGTCGCGATACTTGACCGGTCCATGCGATCCCCAGGCCTGAAAGAAATATTGCATGCAGACGCGGATTTCCCCTTCCACGCCGCCAATGGCTTGCTGCAGCATGCGGGCAAAGACCGGATTCGGCTTGTCAACCGTAACCGGATACTGAAGTTTTTTGTCGGTGTAGTACATGGTGGTAAGACTCCCCTTGGGGTTTCAGGCGTGCGCGGAAGAAGACCGAAGACGCTGGACGCGGCGCGGTAACGAGTATGGCCAAACCGTCAGAGTGCGCGTCTCGCGACAACGCTGCCCGGAAAACCTGGGAAGTATTTTGGTGAATGTTGCCACAATCGACAAAAACTCTGGAAAGCTTCATCCGGGGCAGTTGAACATTCAATGAATCCTTAGATTCTTCCTGCTTGGTCCGGGACGAACCCGCGTTACCTGTTGTTCAAAATCCGAAACGCGCGATCGAGCTTCAACAGGCGGCGTCCGGTGGCAGTGATCCGCGCCGGCGTCCATACAGGTGAATCGGCAAAGCGGATTGCCGATTGGGAGAGCTGCGGAAGTCCCGCCAGGCGATTGGCAATCTGCGCGGCCAGCAGCGTCCGGGCATCTTCGTCCGCGGTGCAGGCGAGCAGCGTTAGGCTCAACCTGAACTTGGGAGCAATGCCGGGAATGCCCGCTCCAGGAGCATCGTCATCCTGCGTCAGCGAGATCGAATCGACCAGGCCCAGATCGACGATATTGACGGGCTGCTGATAGGGGTTGGCGGTATCGTAGCAATCACGCAAAGCTTCGCGAACCTGGTCTGCGGTAAACATGGTTTTTGTAGTATCGGCGCCGGAGCAGGAGAACGGTGCTGCTACGACGTAAGTCTCAGCTTACCCGCTCAAACCGGACGGACTTGCCTTCTATCGGTTCAGCTTGCGGCCTGCTTTTCCTGCCGGCGAATCCGCTTCTGGAGAGCTTTGCTCACCTCCGGACGAAGCGCCCGCGATGCTGTGGCGAATTGTTCAAGGAAGTTCTCCTTTGCTGTCTTCTCCTCTGTTGAAGACGCATACCAAGCGGCTTTCGTTCCAGTCGATTCTGTTCGACGCAACTCTTATCAGCTGGTCCGAGCCGTCAGATAGAACGCCAGCGCCTTCAGCGGCTCAGCCGCTTCCCCGAACGGCGCAAGCGCGGCAAACGCGTCGTCGATCAGCGCCTGCGCATGCTGTACGGACGCCTCAATCCCGTACACCGCCGGCCAGGTAGCTTTGTCCGTCGCCGTATCCTTGCCGGCTGTCTTGCCTAGCTGGGCCGAGTCCTGCGTCCGGTCGAGCACATCGTCGACGATCTGGAACGCCAGCCCGGCTTTCTCGCCAAAAATCCTCAGCCGGGAGATCGTGTCGTGCTCCGCTACATACGGTGATTGTCCGCCGCGTTCGAGAATTCCGCGTGCCAGCAGTCCGCCCGTCACCACGGACACCGTAAACAGCGCGCCGGTCTTGGCCCGGTGGATCCGTCCCACCAGATCCGCGGTGGGCGGCGTCCGCTCGGACTCCAGGTCCATGATCTGGCCGCCGATCATCCCGGGCGGCAGGCCTCCGGGCAGGTCCGCGCCCACGCCCGTCGAGATCGCCGCGGAGATCTCCTGCAGGATGGCCACGAGAGCCGGCGCCGGGCAGTTCATCCCGCCCAGTGTTTGAAACGCGAGCGTCTGCAAGGCGTCACCGGCTAGAATCGCCGTCGCTTCGCCGAACACGACATGGCAGGTCGGCTGTCCGCGGCGGAGGTCGTCGTTATCAAGCGCGGGAAGATCGTCGTGGATCAGGGAGTAGGTGTGGATCATCTCGAGCGCCGCGCCCAGGTCCTCGAACGGCTCCGGGAGCGGTTCCGGCAGCGCGCCCGCCCCCACCATGCGCGCCGCCTCCCGGCACAGGATGGGCCGCAGCCGCTTGCCGCCTGCGAAGGTGCTGTGCCGCATGGCGCGATGAATCGAGTGCGGCGGCGTGTCGGGGGAGGGCAGCAGGCGCTCCAGGGCGTAGTCCGTAAGGGCGGCGCCGCTGCGCAGGAGCTCTTTTACCGATACATCCATGATTCTCCCGATGATAGTCGATGACGCACAAACACCTGACCCATTGCCCGGCAGGAAGGCCACGGAAGCGGCACGGTTCGGAACGGAGGTGGTAGTGCTGATCCGTCCCCAGGTGGATTGCCGGCGGACCAGCCCTGGGCTGGAATAAGGGTGCGGCTGCCCTCGTTACGAGGCCGCCGGCAGCGTGCGCCGCAGAGCAGGAAGCGTTGAGGATGAGACATTCAGGATACGGGTCGACCCTGGGCAAGGCACTGTTGCTCTTCGGGCTGCTGGCGGCGCTGTCCCTGCGCGCCCGCGCGGTCGAGGCCACCCTGGTCGCCGACGCCCACGTCAACTCTGCCCGGCCCACCGTAAACAGCGGCGCAATCTCGAATATGAATGTCGGCGCAGGCTACACCGGGCTGCTGCAGTTCGACCTCGGCGTCCTGCCTGCCGGCACCACCTCCGCGCAGATCGCCCACGCTACCCTGCGCCTCTACACCAACCGGGTCGACACCGCGGGTCTGGTCAGCCTGCAGCCGCTGAACGGCGCCTGGAGCGAGTACGGCGTTACCTACCAGACCCTGCCGGCAACGGGCAGCGTGGCGCAGGTCTTCCCCGTCAGCCAGGCCGGGCAGTATGTTGCCATCGATATGACGGCGCTGGTTCAGGGATGGATCGCGGCCCCCGCCACCAACTTCGGCTTGGCGCTCACCGCGGGGACAGCCTCCGTGCAGTTCGACAGCAAGGAAAACGACTTGACCGGGCATGGGGCGGTGCTGGACATCCAGACCGTCTCGCAAGGACCCGCTGGGCCACAGGGAGTCGCCGGCCCGGCTGGAGCGGCCGGTCCAGCGGGTCCACAAGGTCTGTCCGGAGCTTCGGGGAGTGCGGGTGCGACCGGCCCCGCTGGGGCGACCGGTCCTGCTGGCCCCATCGGCGCCCAGGGACCTCAGGGAATCAAAGGTCTTCCCGGGCTTGGATTCGAGGGCACCTATAGCTCCGCGACGAACTACGGCCTCAACGACGTCGTTGCCTTCGGAGGTTCAAGCTATATCTCCACCCTGGCGTCCAATCATGGCAACACTCCAGGCTTCGTCACCGGCGCGTGGACCATGCTCGCGGCCATGGGCGCCGCGGGTCCTGCGGGTTCGGCCGGCATCCAGGGAACCGCGGGTGCGGCCGGCATCCAAGGTCCGGCGGGCATCCCCGGAGACCCCGGTCCAGCAGGGAAAGACGGCGCACCGGGCCTTCCGGGCCTTGTCTACCAGGGAGCGTACCAGTCTGCGCACAACTACATTCTGGGTGACGTCGTCCTGTGGCAGGGTTCGAGCTGGGCATCGCTGGTGGCCGGCAATCACGGCAATACGCCGGACCAGAGTCCGGCGTACTGGGGCATCTTGACCGCGCAAGGACCGCAAGGGGCGACGGGAGCCACAGGAGCGCCCGGGCCTCAGGGGATCGCGGGCGCGCTTGGCCCGGTCGGACCGCCCGGCGAGCGCGGCGACCAAGGCCTGCAGGGTATTCCCGGCCAGGCCGGCGCGCAAGGCATTCCCGGCGCCACCGGCGCCGCTGGCCTCAGCGGGCCGATGGGGCCGCAAGGGCCGGCAGGACCCGTAGGCCTGTCGTTCCGTGGAACCTACCAGTCCAGCGCAAACTACGCCCTGGCCGATGGCGTTCAATATAACGGAGCCGGCTATGTCTCGCTGGTGGCCGGCAATCACGGCAACACGCCCGACCAAAGCCCCGCAGCCTGGGCCCTGTTTGCGGCTGCCGGCACCCCAGGAGTCGCGGGAACGACGGGCGCGCAAGGTGCGATCGGGCCCGCCGGACCGCAGGGCGCACAAGGTTTGCCCGGACCCACTGGAAGTACCGGCCCGCAAGGCCCGCAGGGGCCGGCCGCCGTGAATTATCGGGGAAACTATAGTTCGGCGTCGAACTACGCCGTAGCGGATGCGGTCAGCTACGGCGGCTCCACCTACATCTCGCTCGCGGCCGGCAACCACGGCAACACACCCGACCAAAGCTCCGCAAGCTGGGCCGTGCTGGCCGCCCAGGGGCCGGCGGGCGCCGCCGGCGCCGCGGGGCCGCAAGGAGTGGCGGGCGCTGCGGGAACCAACGGAGCCCAAGGTCCAGCCGGCCCGCAAGGACCGCCCGTAACCTTCCAGGGAGGCTGGTTGACCGGCACCTCTTACTCGGTCGGAGATACGGTCAGCTATAGCGGAAGCAGCTACATCGCGCTTGTCGCCAACTCCGCCCGCGAGCCGGACGTGAGTCCGACCTACTGGGGGGTGCTCGCCCAAGCCGGAGTCACCGGGTCCGCAGGACCCCAGGGCGCAACCGGGCTCCAAGGCCCCACCGGCTACGCCGGGCCGCAAGGGGCGGCCGGTCCCACCGGACCTGCCGGCGCAACTGGCCAGACCGGTTCCATCGGGGCGACCGGACCTGCGGGGCCGGCGGGGCCGGCCGGGGTTGCTGGTCCGGCTGGCGCCGCCGGGCTGGTCTACCAAGGGACGTATAGCTCCACGACAAATTACGCGCTGAATGCCGCAGTCCTCTTTCAGGGGTCAAGCTATCTTTCGACCATAACGGGCAACACCGGCAACACTCCCGGAAGCTCGCCAAGCGCCTGGAGCCTATTGGCGGCCGCCGGTGCCGCGGGGCCGGCTGGAGCGGCTGGGGCAACCGGCGCAACCGGGGCAGCTGGCCCCACTGGACCGGCCGGCGCTGCCGCATCCATTCAGGTTGGATCCGTAACCACCGGCGCTGCGGGATCAAGCGCTTCGGTGGTCAACGTCGGGACTGCGTCCGCGGCGGTACTCAACTTCACCATTCCCCAAGGAGCGGCCGGAGCGGCTGGAACAGGGTCCAGCGGCAACTCGGGCAGCTCCGGAACCAGCGGAATCCCATTTGCCTCGATGTACCATTCTGTTTCGTACGCCGCCACCTACTTCTCGGTCAACAACACCAACCAAAGCGCAAGCGAAACCGCCTCGGTGCTTACCTGGGTGCCGACAGGCTGCACGGCGACGCAGCTTACGGTGTACTCTCAGCAGGCGGCCACAATTACCGTTACGATGCGCGTGGGAACTGCCGGATCCATGGTGAACTCGGCGCTCACCTGCCAGGTCTCGCAAAGCCAAAGCTGCACGGCAACAGGTCCGGTAACGATCTCCGCGGGCAGCTTTATCGATCTCTCCATTACCCACTCGGACTCAAACCCGTCCGGAGTCTGGACTCTAGTTGCTTGCAACTAGGCTGGCCGCCAGGGTCTCCGGAAACAAGATCTCCCGCAGTCGAGCGATCGTGACCAGCATGACACCGGCATTGGGTGTCGCGCTCTCGAGTTGCTGCTCGAGCACACGGGCCAGCAGCGTGCCTTCCCCGTACCCAAACATGCCCAGCGATCCGGCCAGCTTATGAGAAACCGAGAGCGCTTCCTGAAGCAGCAGGGGAGTCAAGCTCTCCGCAGCAAGAGCTGTGGCCGTACATTCTAGGAGCTCAATACGGGAGAGTACCTGAGTGCGGTTCCGCCGCCAGATGCCGGCAATCATTTTCTTTGTTGTTTTGGCTTGCGCGAGACTAACCGTGTGAGGTGACATGTGCTTGCACCAGAGTAGTAAAGTTTTCCAGATTTGCAAGAAAAATGTTCATAACCGGTCCAAAATTATCGATTTACCGGATACGTTCATCCTCTATGTTTCTCTATCGGCATTCTGAACAAAAACTTTAGCGACGATTTCAACAGGAATACGCGGGCGATTTACACCTGGATGGGAGACGCTGAGGAAATTTTCACGCCGAAGATTGGCGCGACCGCCTCACTGTTGCTGGGTTCGCTACTCCTTCCAGCCCAGCACGTTTGAAAGCTGGGAGGCAAGCGTGACCGGATCGAATGGCTTGAACAGCACGCCGGCAACCCCCAGTCCCGCAAATCGCCGCTGATCCACGCCCTGGACCTTGGCCGTCAGCAGCACCACAGGAATATGCGCCACCTGAACGTTCTCCTGCATCTGCCGAAAGGTGGTCGGACCGTCCATGCCCGGCATCATCACATCCATCAGGATGGCATTCGGCTGCTTCTGGACGGCAGCCGCGATGCCTTCCTTGCCGGAACCCGCGGTGTGGATCACCCAGTCGGAGGTCGCTTCGAGTGAAAGCGCGGCGACTTCCCGGATATCGTCTTCGTCGTCAATGATCAAAACACTTCGCACCTGGCTACCTTCTCATGCTTACCCAGGGTCAACGAATCCCCCGGAAGTGCAACTCCATCGATTTAGCTTCGCCGCAAAGCCGCGGGAGAGCGCAGTCTTTGAACGATCTTGAGCACCAGCGCTTCCACATCCTGGGCCTCTACTTTGGCTTTAGTCAAAAATTGCGTCGGGCCCAGCCGCAACTTCGACATGTCCTCGTCCGTGACCTCCTGACCGGAGTACACCACCAGCGGCAGGCTGCGCAGATCCGGTTGCTGACGCAGCCAGTCGACCAGCGAAAATCCATCCCCATCCGGCAGCCCGAGATCGAGAATCAGCAGGTTGGGCCGCGCGATCAGGCACATCTCAATCGCGTGCTGCCGAGTCCGCGCATGATCCACGCGCACCTCCGATTCCTCGAAGCTGTCGATGATCACCTTTGCGAGATCGTCGTCGTCTTCGACCAGCAGCACGTAAGCCGGCCCCTCGCCGGTATGCAGCACACGCGAGAGCTCCATCAGCAACAGACGCTCATGGAAGGGCTTCTGCACCCAACCTTGGGCCGCCTGGCTGGCCGCCGCCGTGTCCCGGGCGCTCGCCGACTGCGGCAGCACCGACAGAATCACGACCGGGATCTCCGCCGTACGCGGCGACCCTTTGAGCTGCTGCAAAGTCTCCCAGCCGGTCAGGCCCGGCATGTAGAGATCGAGCAGAATCGCCTGGACATCGTTGGTTTCGGCCAGCTGCAGGGCATGCTGCCCATTTTCGGCCTCAAGCACCGTGTACCCCTGCCCGCTCAGGCTCGTGGCCACGACCGTACGAATGCCGGGGTCATCGTCGCAGATCAGGACGGTCGCAGTGCCGGGCGGCAGCATGCTGACGGGGAGGGCCGCCGTCACGTCCTCGACGCGGCTGATACGCGGCAGGGTGAACACCAGAGAGGCGCCCGCGCCGCGGCCCTGGTGCTCGTTCGATTCCGCCCAGATGGCGCCGTTGTGCTGCTGGACGATCGTGCGGCAGATCGCCAGACCCAGACCCGTGCCGCCCTTCTGGCGAGCATCGGCGGCCTCCACCTGCTGAAAGCGGTCGAAAACCTGATCCAGCTTCTCGGGCGGAATGCCGCGGCCCTGGTCGGAGACGCGCAGCACGATCGACGTCGAATCGGCCTCCACGCGCACCTCGATGCGCGTCTTCGGAGGCGAGAACTTGATTGCATTCGAGAGCAGATTGGTCAATACCTGCAGCATCCGGTCCGAATCGCCGTCGAAGAACATCGCCTCCGGCAGAGCCATCAAAATCAGCTCAAGCTGCACCTCGGCCTCCTCGGCCAGCGGCGTCATGGTCTCCATTGCCTGGTGCGCCAGCTCGCGCAGGGAGCAGCGGCGGATCTGCAGCGGCGCGCGGCCCGACTCCATGCGTTCCAGGTCCAGAATGTCGTTGATCAGGCGGATCAGCCGGTCCGTGTTGGTCAACGCGATGCGCAGCAGATTCTGCGCCTTGGCGTCGACCGTGCCCATCCGCCCGGACGAGAGCAACCCAAGCGCGCCCCGGATGCTCGTCAGCGGAGTGCGAAGTTCATGCGAAACGGTCGAGATGAACTCGTCTTTCACCGTGTCCAGTTGCGAGCGCTGCAGGAGCAGGAAGTCTTGCGATTGACTCGCCTGCTGAGCGTCTGCCAGCTGGGTGCGAAGCATGCGGGAGCCGGCGCGCGCACGCATCCAGGCAAGCCCGAAACCAATGTTCAGCAAGGTAAGGGCGATGAGTAGAGGAACCATGCGCTCGTTCGCCCGATGCGGAAAGCATCAGCGCGTCTATCTCCAGGACCTAGGCAGGGGTCTTCAACAGGCTAAGACACACCTTCGGCGAACATAGCCGTGCCGGTGATCGGGTCCAAGGATAAGGAGAGGGCAGAAACGTTCCAGCAGCGCGAAAGCAATACAGGGAAGACGTACATTGCGTCTTCTCTGCACAACAGCTTACGCGGTGACGGGCACGGCGTCGAGAACTTCCGCAAATTTCTTTTGCGACCGGGCAACGTACGCCTGCTTGTGGTATCCATAGCCGGCGATCAGCGGCAAGGCCATGGTCGCCTCGGCGAACACCATCTGCTCCCAGGTCAGGTCGACCTTGCCCCAGCTCGAAGCTTCCTTCAGCGTCGAGCCGGAGAGCGCGCCATCGCGGGCATCGGCCACCGTCACCTGGATTGCGTACTTATGCATCGGCGCCTCGGCCCCCAGGATCTCCGCCGAGACGACGATGTCCTGCGCGAAGTTTTTGGGCGTGCCTCCGCCCACCATCAGCAGGCCCGTGACGGGGTTAACGATCTTGAGTCGCGTCAGCTCATAGAAGTCCTTGGCCGAGTCGATCGAGACCATGGGCCTGCCTTGGCGCGCATGCTGATGCGCCACCAGGCCGAAGCCGGCCGAGCAATCCGAGAACGCGGGCACGAAGATCGGCACTTGGCACTCATACGCCGCGTAGACGACCGAATCCACGCCGCCCTGCTTCGGCGTCTTGCCGTTGCGCTCGAGCCACGCGCCCATCTCACGGAGGAACTCGCGCGAGCTGTACGGCCGCGGCTCCAGCGAATTCGTGATCTCCTCGATCGTGTCATCGCAGATGCGCAGCTCATCCTCGTCGATGAACGTGTCGTAGATGCGGTCGATCTTCAGCTCGCGCAGCACGGCGTCCTCGTTGCCGTACTTGTACTGATCGGTGGCGATGTAGTGCTTGAAGCCGAGCGCCTCGAAAAAATCCTGGTCGACGATGTTCGCGCCGGTCGAGACGATCGCATCCACCATGTTGTTGCGAATCAGGTCGATGAAGATCTGCTTCATGCCCGCCGAGACCATCGAACCGCCGATGCACAGGATGACGGCGCACTCGGTATCGCGCAGCATTCTTTCGTAGATCGACGCCGCGCGGTAGGTATCGCGCGAGCTGTAGGCCAGGTGCTGCATGGCGTCGACGAGCGCAACCACGTTGTGCTGCTTGAGGTCGATGTGCTGGATGGGATCTTGCAGAAGGTCCTGTTTGCTGGGCGAAGAAGGAGTCATGGCATCTACAAGAATATCAGTCCGGCGCTCGAGAGATGCCGCATACTGTGAATTCTTGCGGGCGACCCAACGCTTCTGCCTTCGCTCCAGTTGTGCCTTGCGCTTGCTCACGAGAAAATCGTCTCCATGAACGTCAACTTCGCCGAGCGGGCGCACAACCACAACTGGAAGCTGGACCCCATCGTCCGCTCGCTGCTCGACACCGACTTCTACAAGCTCCTCATGCTGCAGTTCATCTGGAAGAATTTCCCCCAGGTCCACGTCACCAGCGAGGTCACCAACCGGACTGTCCGCGTGCGGCTTGCCGAGCGCGTCGGCGCCGCAGCTCTTATCGAACAGATGGAGCACGTCCGCCAGCTTCGCTTTCGCCGCAGCGAGCTCGTCTGGCTCGCCGGCAACACCTTCTACGGCACCCGCTGGATCTTCGAGCCGGCCTTCCTCGACTGGCTCGAGCACGACTTCTGCCTCAGCACCTACACCGTCTCCGAGCACGACGGCCAGCTTGTCCTCCGCTTCACCGGCCTCTGGTCCGCCGTCACCCTGTGGGAGGTCTACGCCCTTGCCATCGTCAGCGAGCTCAAAACCCGCGCCGCTCTCGCCGAGCTCTCCGAACTCGAGCTTGACGTCCTCTACGCCCGCGCCAAGACCCGCCTCTGGGACAAGATCGAGCTCCTCCGCGACCCCACCCTGCACGGTCTCAGCCTGTCGGACTTCGGCACCCGCCGCCGCCACAGCTTCCTCTGGCAGGAATACTGCGTCCAGGCCATGCGGCGCGCGCTGAACCAAAATGGGGAAGACCGCTTCATCGGCACCTCCAACACCGCGCTTGCCTACAAGCACGACCTAGAAGCCATCGGCACCAATGCCCACGAGCTCCCCATGGCCATGGCCGCCATGGCTTCGCGCGGCACCGACGACGAGCTCCGCCAGTCCCAGTACCGCGTCCTCGAGCTTTGGCAGCAAAGCTACGGCGGAGCCCTGCTCATCCTGCTGCCCGACACCTTCGGCACCACGCAGTTCCTCGCTGGAGCGCCCGACTGGGTGGCCAGCTGGACCGGTCAGCGCATCGACTCGAAGGACCCCGTCGTCGCCGGCGACGAGTACATCGCCTGGCTCGAATCCCGCGGCAAGGACCCACACCGCAAGCGGCTCATCGCGAGCGACGGCCTCGACGTCCACGAGATCCTCCATCTCCACCGTTACTTCCACAACCGCATCCGTTTCTCGGCCGGCTGGGGCACGCTGCTCACCAACGACTTCCGCGGCTGCCACCCGCGCGGCGAGGACACGCTCGAGCCGCTCAGCCTGGTCTGCAAACTCACCAGCGCCGAGGGCATCTCCACCGTCAAGCTCTCCGACAACGCCCACAAAGCCACCGGCCCCGCGGCCGAGATCGAGCGCTACCGCCGCGTCTTCGGCACCGAAGTCTTGGAAGGCGCGGAGCCGGTCGCCTAAACCGTCCCACTTCGGCCCGCCCGCTCCTCCAGCACAGCCGCTGAATCTCTCTGCCTGAATGAACTTCAGAATTAATCGTGGCTCGCTATACTGACGCCATGCGGATCCATCGTCTTTTGCAGTTCGCCGGAGCCGTCGCGCTGACGCCCATCGTCCTCATTGAACAGAGCGCCGCCTGGGGCAGCGACGGCCATCGCATGATCAATCGCCTCGCCGCCGCCGCGCTCCCCGCCGACGTTCCCGAGTTTCTCCGCTCGCCCGCCGCGCTCGACGCGATGGAGTACTTCGGCCCCGAGCCCGACCGCTGGAAGTCCCCCGCCGAACCCGAGCTCTCCGCCGCCGGCTCGCCCGAGCACTACATCGACCTCGAGTACGCCGACCTGATCGGCGGACCGCTCCCGCGCAAACGCTACGACTTTATCCGCGCCCTCGCCTTCGCGCAGAAGTCCCACCCCGACCTGCCGCTCTCGCCCGAAAGCGTCGGCCTGCAGCCTTATGCCGCCAGTGAAAACTACGAGCGCCTGAAAGCCGCCATGCGCAACTACCGCGAGCTCACCGCCGAGCACAAGAACACCAAGCCCGTCGAGTGCGAGATCGTCTACACCGCCGGCATTCTCGGCCACTTTGTCGCCGACGCCTCCCAACCATTGCACGTCACCATCCAGTTCAACGGCTGGACCGGACCCAACCCCAACGGCTACACCACCGAGCACAGAATCCACGCCCAGTTTGAAACCGAGTTCGTCGGCCCACGCGGCGCGAACATCAACGGCCCGGCCGAGGTCGCCCCGCTGATTCCCGCCAAACCCATCCTGCTCGGCGACGTCTTCGAGGACTACATGAAGTACCTTCGCCACTCCAATTCGCTCGTCGAGCAAACCTACAAGCTCGAAAAAGCCGGCGCCTTCAACGGCGCCGGAACGCCCGCTGGACGCGCCTTCGTTGACGAGCGGCTCGCCGCCGGAGCCACGGAGCTGCGCAACCTGATCTACACCGCTTGGGTCCGCAGCGCCGACCCCGTTCCGCAGTACCGCAACTCCCAGAAGACTGCCGGCCCCGCAGACTGACGCGGCCACCTGGTCATCTCGTCCGCGAAGTGGAGAGACCCCCGAATTTCGCCCGTATCGCCCCAACAGTATCGAACGAACGCCGCACCGCTTACGCCGCCGCCACCGGCTCTACCTGCAGCCTGCCCAGCGCCCGCCGGAGCACCGGCGTCAGCAGCGCCGCCAGCAGCGGCACCCCCATCGCGGCCACGGCCAGCCACACCACCAGTGCATGCCACTCCCACATCCAGAGCAGGCGCGTCGTCTGCCAGGTGTGGTGCATCACTGCATGCAGAAAGTGATCTTGCTCGAGCGGAAGCGGCCCCGTATGGAACAGCATCTCGCCCGCACGCAAAAACGGAAACAGCAGCGCCAGCTGCGCGGGGAAGACCAGGTGATTGGCGATCTGCGACGCCACCACGTTCAGCCGGAACAGAAGCGCCGCCGCAAGGCATACCAGCGTCGTCGAACCCACGACAGGATTGACGCCGACCGCCACTCCCACCGCCAGCGACCACGCAAGGTGATGCGGAGTGATCCCGGTTTGCAGCAACAGATTGATCGGCCGGAGCAGGCGCCGCTCGGCTGTGCTCTTCAGCCTGAAGCTCGTCCGTTGCTGACTTGCTGACTCGGGATGAACCGGAAACGGAGAAGCCACAATGTAAGAATAGACTCACCGGGCCGGCAGGCATACCAGGAGGGGTCGTGGCGGTACTTCGTTCTTCAGGGGCGGCCTTGCGCTCGGTCGTCCGATCCATCAAGCTGGTCTTCTATTTCGCCCTCGCCGCCAAAGAGCTTCTCCTGACCCGCCCGCATACGCCGCAGGCCCGCGCCGCCTGGCTGCACCGCTTCATGGCCCGCATCCTGCGCGGCTTCGGCGTCGAGCTCACGGTGGAGGGCAGTCTTCCACCCCGCGGCGCGCTCATCTCAAACCATCTCAGTTATCTCGACATCGTCGTCTACGCCTCGCTCGGCCCCATGGTCTACTGCGCCAAGGCCGAGATGGAGCGCTGGCCCATTGTCGGGTGGATGACGATGATGGCCGGCACCGTCTTCGTCGACCGCGGCGCCGGGGGCTCCTCCGACCGGGCCAAAAACGGCATGCTGACGGCTGCCCACGCCGGCGTTCCCGTCACCTTCTTCCCCGAAGGCACAACCAGCAACGGCGGCCAGGTCCTGCCCTTCCGCTCCGGCTTGCTTGCCCAGGCTCTGGCGGCGGAAGAGCCGGTCACCGCCGCCCGCATCGCCTACACGCTCGCCCCCGGCAATGGCAATGCCACCGTCGAGGATCAGGTCTGCTTCTGGGGCGACGATGCCGACATCCTGACGCATATCTTCCGCTTTAACTCGCTCGCCGGGGTGCACGCCCATGTGCGCATTGCCTCCCAGCCGATCCATTTTTCGAGCTCGAACCTCGACCGCAAGCAAGCCGCGGTCGAGGCACGCGAGGCCGTGGTCGCGCTAGGCGCACGCATTCAATCCTGAATACAGCCCTAAGCCTGCACGTTATGTGCCTGAGCCAGCTGTTTCGCTTTCTCGGCGTGCTTGGCATCCGTAGCGGCACTCTGCGTTGCCAGATCTTTGATTGAGGGCACGCTGCTGTCGGAGGCCTCCGACTTCTCTTCTTTCTGAATCTTGTCGTTGCCCTTGATCAGCTGCTGGATGTATGCCTGGTCGAAGTCGTTGCCGCTCAGCCCCTTCAGACGGTCGTACGCGGTCTGATCGTCGGACGTCATGCTGGTTTGAGGCGTCGGCGTCAGATGTGCCGCGCGATCCGCTGTCTTTATCTTTCGCTTCAGTTCCGTATGGTCGTGGATCACCATCGTGGCGTATTGCTTCACGTCGGCGCTTTGGCTTTGTTGAAGCGCGAGTTTGCTGGTGCCAATCTCGTAGTTCGAGTCTTGGGCGAGGTCCTGAAGGAACTGCATATCCTGCGCGGAGGCCGCGGTCGCCTGCGCCGACGCGATCGTCGTTCCCCATGCCAAAGCCAGCGCCAGCGCTGCTGCTTTCACTCCGCCTGTATACGTCAACCGATGTGCCATAGCTCCCCTTCGCGCCGGCAAACGGCGCACCTGTACTGAGTGGCCGAGAACGGGATCGAGGTTGCCCGCTTTCGCGGAAGATGTTGGACGTTACGAAAGCTGCTCCTCTGGCGCTCGGCAGGCGCGTATCTCCTAAAGCCGCGCTAAAATCCCGGTCAGCAAGGCCGCAAACCGGCTCTCCACCTGCCGACCCACGTCCATCACCTCTTCATGATAGATCGCTTCCGCGGTCACTCCGGCCGCGGCGTTCGTCACCAGCGACAAGCCCAGCACCTCGAGTCCCATGTGCCGCGCCACGATCACCTCGTGCACCGTCGACATACCGACCAGGTCCGCGCCCAGCATGCGAAACGCCCGGATCTCCGCCGGCGTCTCGAAGGACGGCCCCAGAACCGCCAGGTAGATGCCCTCCGGCAGCGCATACCCCTGGGCCGCGGCTTCGGCCACGGCCAGCGCCCGCAGCCGTGGCGAGTAAGCCGCGCTCATATCGAAGAAGCGCGGCGCAGGTATGCCGCGAAGCCCGAAGCGCGGCTCATTCGGGCCGATCGCGGCGTTCATGCCGGTGAAGTTGATGTGGTCTGTCAACACGACCAGCTGGCCGGGGCCGAGCGCAGGATGGATCCCGCCGGCGGCGTTGGTGACGATCAGCGTCTCGCAGCCGAGCAGGCCGAGCACGCGCACAGGGAAGGTAACCTCCGCGAGTGAGTAGCCCTCATACGCATGCACCCGCCCTTGCATCACGGCAACCTGCACCCCAGCCACGCGGCCAAGTACCAGGTTGCCGGAGTGGCCTTCGACGGTCGACTGCGGAAAGTGCGGCAGGCCGGCATAGGGAAGCGCCACTGCGTCCTCCACCTGGCCGGCGAACGCCCCCAGCCCCGACCCCAGCACGATGCCTACCCGCGGCGTCAGCGCCGCTCGCGCCCGGATACCTTCGACAGCAGCGGAAACTCGCGAGAAGAGGTCGGGCGCAGTCGGCATAGAGAGGATCAGATACCAGCGACCCCTTGGAAAGCAAGCCTACCGCGGCTTCCGCTCCTTCATCTCATCCTTACGCATCGGCATCGCATCGATCGTCCGGTTCAGGCGATCGATGCTCACCGGGGACGTGAGCCGCAGCTTCTCCCCGCCGTCCTTGCCCAGCAGAATGGCCGCAAATGCCTCCGGCGCAAGGTGATAACGTTGCCGCGCCAGAAGCTGCTCCTCGTCTGAAAGCCCCGGCCCGCGAATCACCCGCAGCGTCTCCGGCGTAATCTGCGGACCGGTCTCCGTGACCACCGGAATCAGCACCAGGTCGCGTTCCTGCATCTCCGCACCGTGGTGCTCGAGCATCCGCATCTGCTGCAGGTAGCGTGCGTCGTGGTCGCTCGGCGCAAAGAGCAGCAGCACGCGGTGCGTGTCCTTCAACGAGGCAAGGGTCTGTTGCGCGACGGCCATGGGAACCCACAGAAGAAGCCAAGCCAACACGAGTTGGACCGATCGCCGGGTCTTCACGGGGAGTAAGACGCGCATTTCACTGCTGTCCGCGCACATACTCCCCGCTCTTTCCGCCGCTTTTGCGCAACAGCGCCACCTCGCGGATGCGTATGCCTTTGTCGAGCGCCTTGGTCATGTCATAGACGGTCAGCGCGGCGACGGATGCGGCCACCATCGCCTCCATCTCCACCCCCGTGCCGGCCACGGTCGCCGCGGTCGCCTCGATCGCAACGCCGCCGGCCACCACGCGTGCCTGCACGTCGACGAAACTCAACGGCAGCGGATGGCACATTGGAATCAGCGCCGCGGTTTGCTTGGCGGCCTGAATGCCCGCGAACCGCGCCACCTCGAGCGGATTTCCCTTCGGGTTCTCCGGCAGCGCGGCCAGCACCGCGTCCGACAGCTCCACAAACGCCCCCGCCACGGCCTCCCGCCGCGTCTCGCCCTTGGCGCTCACGTCCACCATATGCGCTTGGCCCTGCGCGTCGAAGTGCGAGAGCCGTGCCGAGCGATCTTCCATAAGCCTCAGCGTAGCAGCACACGCACCGTCTCGCCCGGCGCATGGCTCCGCCCTGGCGGCAGCTCCGCGTAGCAGTTGGCCCGTGCGTTGGCCGCCAGGTCCCCCGATCCGTGCCAACCCACCAGCCGTACCTCCACCCCATCCATCCGCGCCGGCAGCAGCCGCGTTAGTCCCGGCCGGCCGCCCACCTCCTCGGTCAGCGTCGCCTGCGCCCACCTTGGCTGCGGATGCATCTCGCCTCCCAGCGTCCGCAGGAAAAGCTCCGCAAAGCAATGAAAGGTCACCTGCGTGGAGATCGGATTGCCGGGCAGCCCAAAGAAAAAGCACTCCGGATGAGCCTCTCGCGCCGGCAGCCGCCCAAAGACCACCGGCTTGCCCGGCTGCATGTTTACCCCGGTGAAGAAAAACTCCGCGCCAAACTCTGCCAGCACCTCCTCCACCAGGTCATACTCGCCCATCGAGACCCCTCCCGACAGAATCATCAGGTCGCACCTCCGCCCTTCGCCCACCCGCGCCCGCACGTCCTCGCGCACGTCCCGCGCAATGGCCAGCACCGCCGGATCGCCTCCCGCCGCCGTGACCATGGCCGCGATCGCGTAGCTGTTCGAGTTGCGGATCTGCTGATCCTGCGGCACGTCTGTAAGCTCCACCAACTCATCTCCCGTCGCCACGATCGCCACCCGGGGCCGCGCGAAGACCGCCACCTCCGCCAGCCCGCAAGCCGCCGCCAGCGCAATCTCCGCCGCCCCCACCCGCGTGCCGGCCGGCACCACCACCTGCCCAGCCCGCGCCTCACTGCCTCGCACGACCACGTTCTCCCCCACGTCCAACCCACGCCCGCTGGCCGCCCGAACCCACTCCGGACCGCGCACCACGTGCTCGACCATCGCCACCGCATCCGCTCCCTCCGGCATGGGAGCGCCTGTCATGATCTCCACTGCCTCGCCGGCCTGCACGGGATTGCCCTGCCATCGCTCGCCGGCCCGCACCTGCCCCACCACGCCTGTCTTCGCACCCGCTGCCCACTCCGCCGCCCGCACCGCGAAGCCATCCCGGGTCGCCCGGTCAAACGGCGGCTGATCCCGGTCCGCCTTCACGTCCTCCGCCAGCACCCGCCCCGCCGCCCCGAGCAACGCCACCCGCGTCACTCCGGCCTTGGCCTGCGCCTCGCGCAGCACGATCACCAGCGCCTGCTCAAACTCCACGACCTTCAGCGGTGCCGACCCCATGGCTCTCCCTCTCGCAAAACAAAGGCCCCAGGCATCTCTGCCCGGGGCCTTGTCTCGCAGCCGCTCTTATTTCTTTCCCGCCTTGAACGAGTTCTTGACCGGCTGCCCAAGATTGTTGAGCAGATCCTTCACCTCAGGCGCAAACTTGCCCGTGGGAGCCAGCTCCAGATATTCCTGGTAGGCCTCCAGGCATCCCGGAGGCAGCACAAACTTGTTCGTCTTCGGGTCGAGCGTGGCCTTCGGAATCAGCGACTGGCCCTTGATGTAATACGGGTCCGGACGCTTCGGGTCCGCCTGGATCGCCTTTTCGGCCGCCGCGCCCGCCTCATCCAGCTTGCCCGCATTGAAGAAGATGGCTGCCTCGTTGCCGTACGCCGAGCCCGCGCTCGAAGGCAGCGTCTTGGCCGAGTTCTCATAGGCCGTCGCCGCTTCGGTCAGCTTGCCGGACTTCGCCAGCGCCTGGCCCATGTTCAGGTAAGATGTCGCCAGGTTCTCCGGGCTGGGTTTCTTGGCGTTTGCGTTCAGGTCGATCGCCTTCTGGTACGAGGCTGCGGAGTCGCTATACTTCTGCACAATCGCAGGATCGGTTGGCGAAGTTTTCGCCGCCTTCGCTGCCGCCGCCGCCGCATCCGCCGAGGCCAGCTGCGCCTCGCCCAGGCTTGCCCACAAAACAGGCTCATCCGGCTTCTGCTGCGTCAGGTCGGAGAGCGCCTTCACCGCGTCGTCGGCCTTGCCGTTCTTCTCGTCCTGCCGCGCCTGCGCCAGCGTCTTGTTGATGTTCGCAATCTTGGCGTTATCCGCCGTGATCGACGCGTTCTTTTTCTTGTATTCCTCAAGCTTCGCCCGGTCTTCCGGACTCATGCTCTTCAGGTACTCGGCCCGCGTCATATCGAAGTCTAGGGGCGCGTCCTGGCCGGCCTTCAACGTCACCTGCTGGAAGTCGATCGTCTTGCCCTCCGCGATCACCACCACGAGGTAATCGCCCGGCGTGATGTTTGCGCCCTTGTAATCGCCGTTGGCGTCGATCGGAAAGTCGAACTTGTAGTTGCGATCTTTCTCCGCCCCCTTATCCGTCGTCAGCTTCACGTCGCCCGTCTTCAGCGCCGCGCCGGCGGGATTGGTGACATGCCCGTGCAGCGTTGCCGTCGGAGCCTGGGCCGCCGCTGCAGATCCCTGCAGCAGAGTAACCGCGGCTGCAGCCATGAGTCCAAGCAGCCGCCCCATTCCTGATAGTGTTTTCACGTCAATCTCCCCCTGAGAGCTGGTGTCGTGCGATGCTTCTGCTGCTTCGATGTGTCTTGTCAATCGTCTGCGCTGCGCTTCGCATAAGGCACCGGGTCTGTTCCTCCGGCTTCGCGAAAAGCTCGTAACCGCAGCACGCAGCTATCGCAAACGCCGCATGCTTCCTGTTCGCTGGCATAGCATGACCAACTTACATGGAACGGTGCGCCCAGTTCAACTCCCAGCCGCACAATCTCGCTCTTGCGCATCCGGATCAGCGGCATCTCCACGCGGATATCGCCATCCTTGGTTCCGGTCCGGATCAACTGATTGAATGCGTCGTAGTATGCCGGCCGGCAGTCAGGATAGCCAGAGCTATCCTGTTCCACCGCGCCGATCAGCACGGTCTTTGCGCCCAGCACCTCCGCCCAGCTCACCGCGGCCGAAAGAAAATGCGCATTGCGGAACGGCACATACGTTACCGGAACCTCGCTCCCGATCGCCTCCGCGTCTGCGCGCGGAATCGCTATAGCCGCGTCCGTCAACGCCGACCCACCGATCCGTCGAAATATATCGATCTTGAGGTGCAGCAGTTGCCGCGCCCCGGTCAGCTTCGCTATGGCCTCCGCCGACTGCAGCTCGCGCGCCTCGGTCCTCTGTCCATAGCTGAAATGGAGCGCATACACCTCGTGCGTCTTGGCCGCGAGCGCCGCGCACACACACGAGTCCATCCCCCCCGAGAGGCACAGCACCGCCTTCGGCCGCTCACTCACCGCCTACTCCCAACTCCGCCTCCATCAGCAGCTGCACCGCTTCCGCCTCATCGGTCCCGCGCACCTGCAGACGCACCCGCAACGCCAGCGGATACAAGGCATTTGCATTCGCGCCATCGAGAAAGCATTCGATGCCCACCGACTCCAGCATGCCCTTGGCCATCTGCGCCTCGACCGGATCGCGGAAGCGCCCGACCTCCACCAGCCGGTTCTCCTGCTCCTGCTCGACCGCGCTCATCTACTTGGCCTCATACGACTGCAGGTGAAAGGTAATCGTCCCCCAGAACAGCCGCGCCCGGATCTGCACCGGCAGGTGCCGGGCATCGTCCGTGTACCAGATCCAGATGTTGCCCCGGTTCTTCACGATGCCTTCGTCCGCCGTGGGCTGCACGCGGATTGTCTGGAACGTGCCCGCCGGCGTCTTGATCTCTTCCTTGCCCTCCACCTTCATCGCCACGGTCACCGTGCGCATCGAGTCCGCCAGGGGAAACCGCACCTGCTGGCCCACCACCAGCGGCCGCGAAGCCACATAGAAGATCGCCGACAGTGAGTCCGCCACGCACGCCGGAATCGAAGCCTGCTGCGTCGTCGTCGTACCCTTCACCAGGTTCCGGTTGATCTCGCTCTGCTTGCCCGTCGTATAGTTGAAGGTCAGATCGCCGCTTACCTTGCGGCGGCCTTCCTGCATCTGCTTCTTGAACCCTGCCGAGCAGCCCGTCTTCGTGTCGAAGCCGGCCTCGAAGCGATCGAGCACCGGGAAGATCATATTCATGTTGCCGACCGTATCCGCCGTCGCGGTCACCTTCTCAACAGGCCCCTGCTGCTCCAGGTGAAACACCGCCGTGCCTGCCGTGAACACTCGCCAATCGACCGAAAACGTCAGCGTCTGCCGCGCCGGGAAGACGTATCCAGGCTCCGGAGGCGGCAGCGTCGGGATCACCACCGGCGGCGCCGGCTTGCCCAGCCCCAAAATCTGCGCGTGCGCAAGCGACGGAAGGCTGAGGGAAAAAAGCAAACTTAGAAAAGAAGCAAACATCCGCGTTCCGCGTTGAGGCAAAGTCCGTCACCTGAATCTGGGCTCCCGAAACGGCTTTTTCGGGTTGGTACAAAGAGCGAAGGCTCAACGCAAGGCATGGCGCTCCACCAGGAGCCGCACAGCCAGCGCGAGGTAAACCGCCCCGGCCCCCATCAGAGCATTGTACTCGCGGTGATGCAGGTAAAGCGTCCGCGAGAAGCTGCCTTGCGCCTGCGAAGATACCGCCGCGCGCAGCCTCGGCAGCAGACGCGGCACTTTCGCCGCATACTGGTCGAACCCGGCAAAGCGCCCCCGCAGGTACTCCTCCTCGCCCTGGATCGTCGGCACATAGATCGCCGCGAACAGCGCCGCCAGGCACCCGATCACGACCCAGCTCGCCGAAGCCGCCCCGAAGCCGAATGCAATCAGCATCGACCCGAGATACAACGGGTTGCGCGTATAGGCATACGGTCCGGAGGTCGTCAGCTCGGCATTTTTGCGCACGTATCCCGCCGCATACCCGCGCAGCCAAAGCCCTGGACTCACCAGCAGAAGACTCCAGAGCATCGTCCTCCCGGTTGGCCGCGCCAAGAAGAGAAACAGCGCCGTAAAGGCAAATCCCGCAGGAACCCGGATTCGCTTCGCCACCTGCCGCCAGCCCGTCTTTTCAGCCATCCTGCCGTTCTACCTTTTCCAACAAATCGAGAGCCGCGGTCAGCACCTCATCTACCTCGATTCTACCCAGCCCTGCCTCTGTCTCCATGTGCCGCCGGTAATCCATCCCACTGCTCGCATGCCGCAGCAGCTGCACGCGCGCGCCCGGAAAATCGGGTCCGTTGCGCAGCGGGTCCGTCGGCCCGAACAGCGCCACCACCGGCCTGCCCAGCGCCGCCGCCAGATGCACCGGACCCGTATCCCCGCCCACCACCAGCGCAGCCCGGCGGCTCAGGGCAATCAGCTGTTCCAGATTGCACTTTACCGCGCATGCACCGGACGCTGCAGTTACGGCTTGCACACCCTCTCTGTCCGCGCTTCCGCCGTTGACCAACACCTGCCATCCAACCTCGTCAAGCCGCCGCGCCAGCTCCGCATAGCGGGCCGCCGGCCACTGCTTCGCGCCCCAGCCCGCGCCCGGACAAAGCAGCACAAAGTCCTTATCGGCGGAACCTTCAGAAAGCAGAAGCTCGCACCAGCGCTCCGCCTCCGGATCGCGCGGAAGCTCCACCGCTGCCGCATTCAGCCGAAGCTCCACCGCCGCACCTGCCAACTCGCACGCGCCCGCTATCACGTGCCTGGACCGAACCTCCACCCGTTCTCCGTACAACGCTGCCGCTGGTCCCTCGCGAGGTTCGCTCGCCCCCACATACCGCCTCGCGCCGGCCATCCACCCTATCACTCCCGACCGGATCGACCCCTGCAGATCGACACACACGTCATACCGCTCGGCCCGCAACTCCCTCCGCAGCTCCGCAATTTTCCGCAGCGTCTCCGCCGAGAAGGGCTTCCGCTTCCACTCCCGCGTGCGCACCGCATGCACGCGATCCACCACCGGCATCTCCGCGCCGCGCGCCGGCGCGTCCGCGGCGGCCAGCAGCGCACTCCACCTCGGCTCGATCGCCCATCCCACAAAGCACTCCGGCAGCGCCCGCCGCAGCGCCGTCACCGCCGGCAGGCCGTGCAGCACATCCCCCATCGCCCCCACGCGTACAATCAAGACCCGCAAGGGCCTCTTCAGGTTCGTCCGGCTTGGCGTCCCCAGCTCCAAGCCCTCATCTTCTCACCCGCCTCCGCGCATCGCTCGCAGCATCATCGCAACTGCTTGCGCCTCGTCCTCCAGGCGCACCGACAACCCCACCACCTCCATCGGCCCAACCTCTTCCAGTCTCGCCCTCCACTCCGGCAGGAGCTTCACCGCGTCCTTGGCCGTTGTATAAAATCCATCCGCTCTCGCCTTCCGCGCCACGGCCAGAATTTGCTCAACGATTGCCGGCCCATACCGCTGATGATCGCGGAGCGCCACGTGCCCCACCGCCTCGCATCCTGCTTTCGCAAGCATGCGCAGAAAGCCTTCCGGCCGCGCAATCCCGCAAAACACCACCGGCCGCCGCAGCCGCCGCTCCGGCAGCGCCAGTTCGCGCCGGATCACCCACACTTCCGCCCGCGTGTACTTCGCCACCACCGGCCGCAGCCGCTCCGCCTCCTCGGCCCGCAGCACCACTACCCCAGCCCGCCCCAGATTCCGCGGAGACTCGCGCAGGTTCCCCCAGGGCAACAGCCGATCTTCCACATCCTCGGCCGTCAGCAGCACCACATCGAGCGCCCGCCCCAGCCGCCGATGCTGGAATCCATCGTCCAGCACATGCACCCGCTCTTGAGAGACAGGTTCCAACCCCTCCGCCAACTCTCCCGCCGCGAACCGATTCACCCCCACCAACACCCTCAGCCCCGCTCGCGCCATCTCGAGCGGCTCATCTCCAAACCGCTCCGCCGAGCCATCCGCGGGCACCTCCTCGACCGCATCCGACGCCCGCCCATACCCTCTCGAGAGGACGTCTACCGCCAACCCCTGCCGCTCCAGCAAACCCGCCAGCAGGACAACGACCGGCGTCTTGCCCGCGCCCCCAGCCGACAAGCTTCCCACGCCGATTACCGGCCACCGCAGCGCGCGCGCCTTCCAGAGACCCGCACTGTACAGCCGGTTCTTTACCTCCAACCCTGCCCAATACAGCGGCACCAGCGGCAAAGCCCACGGCCGCCTCAATTCCTTCCCTTAAGTAAGCTCATCAAAGCCACAACGGTTCGCTTCGTAGCGCCTGCCTGACCCTCATAGAACTCTTGGCTGCGCCGCCCAAACCTCTGCGAATCCCTTGGTGCAGTGATCAGCGTCGTGGAAAGTAGTTCGACCATAGGAATATTGACCTTGGGATTTACCTGCTGAAGAATAGTTGGAGCACCCGACGCCGCCTTCATGGCTTCTACGATCTCCCGGAAGTTGTCATAGGAAGGACCCATGATGGTAGGAACACCAAATCGAGCTGCTTCCAAAGGATTATGTCCACCCTTCGGCACTAGACTTCCCCCGATAAACGCCGCGCTGCCAACCTCATACACGGACCCGAGATCGCCGATCGTGTCCAGTAATAAAAGCGTGCCCCCAGGCAACGTCGCTCCGGGACTTAGAAGGTCGGTAGCACGCATCCATCGAGAGCCGCTTGCGCTCAGGAGTTCGGCGACAGATTGGAAGCGCTCCGGATGCCTGGGTGCAATGACAAGAATGATGTCCGGAGCTCCGCGGAGCACACGAGGCCAAGCCTCCAGTAGTAGCCTCTCTTCTCCCTCATGCGTGCTGCCCGCAACAATAACTCTTGATGCTCTACGAAGCTCACCTATCCGTTGTGCGATCACTCCCTCACGTACAGGCGGTAAATCATACTTCAAGTTTCCACTCACCACGACCCGCTCCTTCGCCACTCCTAACTCCCGCAGCCGCCCCGCGCTCTCCTCCCCTTGCGCCAGAAACACCGCCACCTTCGCCGCCATCCAGCGCCACAGTCCGCGCACCGGCATCGTCCGCCGGAAACTCCGGTCCGACACCCGTGCATTCACCACCGCCACGGGCACTCGCGCCCGCTCGCACTCTGCCAGCAGCCGAGGCCATAACTCGCTCTCCACCAGCACCACCAGCGAAGGACGCAGCACCCGCAAATACCGCCGCACCGTGAACGCGAAGTCCAGCGGAAAGAAGAACACCGGCACGCCCGCCAGCCGCTTCTTGGCCACCGCCTGCCCGGTCGCCGTCGTCGTTGACACCGCGATCACCCATCCAGGGAGCGCCTCCCCGAGCTCCAAGACCAGCCGCTCCACCGCCAGCACCTCGCCCACACTCACCGCGTGCACCCACACCACATGCCGCTTCCGCGCAGCTTCGATCACTGCTTCCCGCAGCTCCCGTGGAACCCGACCCAGCCGCCCGCCCAGTCCTTCCCGATACCGTCCGCTGGCCGCTATGCGCCACAGCCACCACGGCGCGCTCAGCCCCAGGCCGAACGCCAGCAGCAAACTGTATCCCGCCATCCCCATTGCTTCCCGCCGCCTCGCCCGTCCGTCCCTTGTCTATCCTTATCGGCGCCAGTGGCCGAAACGTTAGCTTCGCACGGCAATTTTTCCAGACAGACCAAACCAAGATGATAATCAACTTCAGGATGCATCTTTCTTCCCAAGCCGCCCGCTGCGCCGCCGCCCTGCTCACCCTTGCGCTTTGCGTGTCCGCCCGCGCCTCTGATAAACCGCGCCCCGCACCCCCGGTCGATCCCGCGGCCAAGTACCCCGCCAACGACCCCCACCCGAACGAGCACGTCACCCTCGCCGCCGATCCGTGCATCGACCACGACGCCTGCACCTTCTTCCGCCTGCCCTACGTCTCGCACGGCTTTCTTGCCGTCCGCGTGATCGTCACCAATGACCGGGACGAGCCGCTCGACCTTGAGGAGGTACGCATCCAGTTCCTTCCCGCGGAAGGCGAAAAGGAGGCTGCCGCCACCGACGAAGACCTGAACCGCCGGCTGTTCTCGCGCAAATCGACCGTCGGCACCCACATTCCGCTCACGCCCATCACCACCCACCCTGAGCCGGTCGACAAGAAAATCCTCAACGACGACGCCGACTTCGGCTTCCAGTCCCTCATCGTTCCCGCCCACAGCACCCGCGCCGGCTACGTCTTCTACGACACCCGCGACCTCGAAGAGCCTGTCCTCAAACACGCCGAGCTCTACGTGAAGGAGATTCGCTACACCGATCCCAAGGGCAAAAAACAGGAGCTCTTCGCCTTCACCCTCCCCTTCGACAAGTGGCTCGATGCCCAACCCAAGCCCGCAGCCAAGAAGCCGGCGCCCCCACCCGACCCAAGCGATAAATCAGGTAAATCGGATCCACCGGAGAAACCGGAGCAGCCCAGCTGAGCGCCTCTCTGTACATCCGCCCCGCCACCCCAGAGGATATTCCGGCCATCCTGTGCTTCATCCGCGAGCTTGCCCTGTACGAGCGCGAACCGGATGCTGTCCTCGCCACCGAAGCCGACCTGCTCCGCGACGGCTTCGGTCCTATTCCACGCTTCCGTTGCGTAATCGCTGACCTTGACGGAGCTCCCGCCGGCTTCGCCCTCTTCTTCCCCAGCTACAGCACCTGGCGCGGCCACCATGGACTCCGCCTTGAAGACCTTTACGTCACCCCCGCCCACCGAGGGCAGGGAATCGGACGAGCCTTGCTCGAACACCTGGCCCAGGTCGCGGTCGCTGAAGGCTGCCCGCGCCTCGAGTGGGACGTCCTCGCCTGGAACGCCCCTGCTCTCGCTTTCTACGAGAAGCTCGGCGCCCACATGCTGACCGAGTGGCGCATTATGCGCGTAGCCGACGAAGCCCTCGCATCCCTCGCCTCTCACGCGAAGCGTCCAGCACCCCACGAAGTGGCGCGCTTCTAGAGAACAGTACGAAGTACCCCGGCGTTAGGGCGCACTTGCTTTGTTCTATATCCTTGACGGATGAAGATTCGCGTCATCGGCGGCGGTCTCGCCGGCCCGGAAGCCGCTCTCCAGGCCGCCACCCGAGGCCACTATATTGATCTCTACGAAATGCGCCCCCACCGCTCCACCGAGGCCCACCAGACCGGTGACTTCGCCGAACTGGTCTGCTCGAACTCCCTCAAGTCCGAGTCCGAGCACTCCGCCCCCTGGCTCCTCAAGCAGGAGATGCGCTCCGCCGGCAGCTTCCTGCTCGCCGACGCCGACGCCTGCGCCGTCCCCGCCGGACACGCCCTCGCCGTCGATCGCGTCGCCTTCTCGGCCCGCGTCAAACAGCGCCTGGAGCAGCACCCACACATCACCATCCACCGCGAAGAAGTCCTTACCGTCGAGAGCGACGCCGACCTGACCATCCTCGCCTCCGGCCCGCTTACCTCGAAGCCCCTCACCGACGCCCTCCAGCACATCACCGGCGCCGACCACCTCGCCTTCTACGACTCCATCTCCCCCATCGTCGACGCCTCCACCATCGACATGGACAAGGTCTATTTCGCCGCGCGCTGGGACAAAGGCTCCGCCGACTACATCAACTGCCCCTTCACCCAGGACGAGTACAACGCCTTCATCGACGCCCTCACCCAAGCCGAAGCCGTAGCCCCCAAAGCTTGGGAAGCCATCCCGGACGACTCACAACCCACAACCCAGAACGAGAAACTCAACTACTTCGAAGGCTGTCTTCCGATCGAAGAGACCGCTCGCCGCGGCCGAGACACGCTTCGCTTCGGCCCCATGAAGCCCGCCGGGCTGACCAATCCCAAAACCGGGCGCTGGCCCTACGCCGCAGTCCAGCTGCGCTCGGAAAACCTCCGCGCCGATTCCTACAACCTCGTCGGCTTCCAGAACCACCTCAAATTTGGCGAGCAGGCCCGCATCCTGCGCATGATCCCCGGCCTCGAACACGCCACCTTCCTCCGCTACGGCCAGATCCACCGCAACACCTACCTTCACGCGCCTTCGCTGCTCACCGAAACCCTCCAGCTCCGCGCGCGCCCCGACCTCCTCATTGCCGGCCAACTCTCCGGGGTCGAGGGCTACACCGAGTCCATCGCCTCCGGCATGCTGGCCGGCATCTACGCCGCGCAACTCGCCGACGGCCATACCCCTACCGCCGCCCCGCGCGCCAGCGCTCACGGCTCGCTCGTCCACTACATCACCCACGCCGAGGGCAAGAAGTTCCAACCCGCCAACATCACCTTCGACCTCCTCCCGGCGCTCGAAGAAGACCTCCGCAAACGCATCCGCGACAAGAAAGAGCGCCACCGCCTGCAATGCGAGCGCGCCCTCACCGCCTGGCACGAATGGCTTCCCGTCGCCGTCGAAGCCGCAGTATCCTAGCTGCATGGCGATTCTCCACGTCTCCGAAGCCGAAGCCGCCCGCACACTCCCTGCGCTGCTCAGTCAGGTTTCTCTGGGAACTGAAGTGCGCATTGATCGCGGCGATAAAACCATCGCAGTTCTTCAGCCACCGTCATCAGGCCCTGTCCGGAAAACCCTTAGCGAAGCGATTCGCCACGCCGAGGAGCGTGCGAGCAACGTCTTGCTCGATGACAAGTTCGGAGACGACATCGAAGCCGGAATCCGTTCGCACGAACATGAGTACCTCATCAATCCATGGGAGTAATCCTCGACTCCAGTGTTCCCATCCAGGCAGAGCGCACAAAGATGAGTGAACCGGCTCTCCTTCGGCGCGCTCGCCTGCTAACAAACGATGAAGAACTCGGCCTCTCTGCCGTCGGAGTCACAGAGGTCGTACATGGGATCTTTCGTGCCGATTCAGCAGCGCGTGCCGCTACCGCCGACAGTTCCTGGATGAACTACTTATGGATATCAACGTGTATGACTACACGGAAACAATTGCCTGGCTCGCCGGTCAGATCGACGGGGAACAGCAAGCTATGGGCAACACCATCCCGTTCGTCGATCTGATGATCGGCGCTACCGCTCTCCACCTCGGCTACTCCATCCTCACCGCCAACCTGCGCCACTTCCGCCAAATTCCCAACCTCGTTGTCATCCCCTTCTAGCCTCTGCGATACTCGTCTCGCACGTACAAGGAACGCCATGGACACCCAACCCGCCGTATCTTCGCCCGGCCACAACGCACCGCTCCTCGGCAGCTTCCTCGACAAGATCATCCATCCCCTCCGCGACCCCGACGTCCAGCCTTCGGACGAGCCAGCCGACCCCAGCCGCCCGTTCACCCCACCCCCACTGCAACCCTCGCAGGAAGAAGACGACGACGACAACGATGGCCCATCCTTCCCCATGAACCCCGCCCTCGCCTAAACCCACGCGAAGCGTTCAGGACCGCACGAAGTGGCGCCCGTCCGGCGTTAGGACGCTTTTGCCTTTGTCCTAATCTTCTGTTTTCTTCTTATTCCGAGCCCGAATCTTGAACCAGATCGGCGACCCAATAAACCCAAAGCTCTCCCGGATTTGGTTCGCCAAAAATCTTTCAAACGAGAAGTGCATCTTCACATCCCGGTCCGTAAACAGCACAAACGTCGGCGGAGCCACCTGCGCCTGCGTCATGTAGTAGATCCGCACGCGCTTGTTCATGGGCACGCTCGCCCGCTGAAAGTCCACCTGCTCCAAAAACTTATTCATCTGCCCGGTCGAGACGCGCTTGCGCCGCTCCCGCGCTACCAGTTCCACCTTCGCAAACAGCTCGTTCAGCCCCTTGCCCTCCTGCGCCGACACAAACAGCAGCGGGGCATAGTCCAGGTATCGCAGCGCATCCCGCACCTGCTCCGCATACACCTTCTGGTCCGCCGCCGGCTTGCCGTCCGCCCGCGCCTCGCCTTTGCCGGGAGCCACCAAATCCCACTTGTTGATCACGATCACCACCGAGCGCCCGCTCTCATGCGCATACCCACCGATGTTCGCGTCGATGCCCGTCACGCCCTCGGTCGCGTCGATCACCAGCAGGCTCACATCCGCCGCCTCCAGGTGCTTGCGCGCCATAATTACACTCAGCTTCTCCGCCATCAGCTTCGTCTTGCCCTTGCGCCGGATCCCCGCCGTATCCACAAACCGGAACAGGTGCCCCTTGCGCTCGACGATCTCGTCCACCGCATCCCGCGTCGTTCCCGCCACCGGCGACACAATCGCCCGGTCCGTCCCCGTCAGCGCATTCAGCAGCGTACTCTTGCCCACATTCGGCCGCCCAATGATCGCCACCTTCGTCTCGCGCGACTCATACTCCCCATGTGTCCGCTGCCGCCTGACTGGCTTGTCTTCTTCGTCCCCTGTTCCTTCAGCATCCAGCGGCTCGAACTCGTCCGCAAATGCCTCCTCTTCCTCCTCCGGCGTGGGCTCGTCTTCGACGCCCGGCTCCGGCAGTACCGCAAACACCTCGTCCAGCAGATCCCCAATCCCCGCCCCATGCTCGGCGGAGATCATCTGCACCTCCTTGAACCCCAGCCGCCGAAAGTTCTCCGCCGCCGTCTGCATCGCCTCCGTATCAATCTTGTTCACCGCCAGAAAGACCGGCTTGCCCCCGCGCATCAGCAGCCGCGCCAGCTCCAGGTCGGGGGAGGCCAGCTCCGTCCGCCCATCCACCACCATCACAATGGCGTCCGCCTCCTCAAGCGCGACCTGAGCCTGCCGGAAAATTTCGCTCGGAATCAGCGCCTCATCATCCGGCACCACGCCGCCCGTATCCACCAGCCGAGCCTCGCGTCCGGTCCACTCTACCTCGCCATAGATCCGGTCCCGCGTAATCCCCGGCTCATCGCCCACAATCGACCGCCGCGACCCCGTCAGCCGGTTGAACAACGTGCTCTTGCCCACGTTCGGCCGTCCGCAGATGGCAATCAGCGGCAGCGCCCGGCTCGCCGCGTGGTCCATCGTCACCGACTGCCGGAGCGCCAGCAGCTCCGCCGCGCGCCACTCCGCCTCCGGGCTATCCGGCGCCGCCGTCGTAATCCGTCGCCGCGGCCCACCCGAGCCTTTTCCCGCCCGCTCCCGCGCCGCCTGCTGCTCGGAGTCCGACCGAAAGCTCCGACCCGGCGCCCGCCGCGTCGGCCCTGGCAAGTCCCGCCCGGGTGCCCCATCTCGTTCGGCTCCATCAAACGACGTGGGGTTACGATCCCCCCCCGCCGGACGAACCCGCTTCTCCGCATCATCCCCAGTGATGCTCCGCTTGGCCTCAAACTCCGGCGACCGCCGCGACACGCGCTTGGCCGCCGCCTCCTTCGCCTTCTTGGCCGCCATCCCCTTGCGCTTGCGTGGGTCCAACGATCCGGTCCGGGCCGCCCCCGTCGTCGGCGAAGCCTTTGGAGCCTTCCCCTTATGCGGCCGGGTACTCGCCTGCCGATGCTTCTTGCCTAACCGCTTCGCCGCTTTCTTCGCCGCCATTGAGATCCTCCCGAAGCGGCACAAAGCACACTTGCTTAAATCTACAAGAAATGTCGAGGAGAAGGCGCTTGCGGGCTTCTAGCTGTGGAGTCTCAACAGGTTGTTGACCTCGAGCCCTGAGTGGCTGATAGGTAGCGACAGACCGAGGCTAGCCTGTGGCCGGCGCCCGTTGTGTCGGTGGGTCCAGGGTTCGAGGTGTTGTTTTCGTTCTTCGGAGTTCTGGAAGGTGCGGGCGTAGGCCCATTCTCTGCGTGCGGTCTGGATAAAACGTTCGGCCTTGCCGTTGGTGCGTGGGGTGTAGGGCCGTATGCGGCGGTGCTTCAGCCCGAGCTGTTTGCCGCGGTCGTCGATGGCGGTGCGGCTATGGTCGTCGATGGCGCCGTGGACGTACTCGGCGCCGACGCAGTTGACCGTATCGCGGCGGTTGCCGGTGACGCGGTGGCTAGGCCGTGCGATGCGCAGCAGGCGCTTGATGTCGAGGGCAGCAAGTCACCCGACGCGGCGCGCTCGGGTGAGGTAGGCTGACGCAGCGGCCTTTGACTTCTGAGCGGGCCAAAAGCTCTCGACCATGTACCGTCAATCGGGCAGGATGGTGATAGTTCATCGGACCTTCGTAGAAAACTCATTGCTCGATACAATCAGCTTTTACGTTTTTGGGCCAGTTGGACGACAATCTATGGAAAGTTAATACACTCGACCAACGAGCCGTAAGCCCCATATACCCCATCAAACACCGCGTCCCAGCTGCACGAAGCCGCATACGCCACGGCGGCCTGGCGCATTCTCGCCAGGCGCGCCGCATCCCGCAAAAGGCCGCCGATCGCTTCGGCAAACTCATCGTCTTCTGCAACCACGCCCGTCTCCGGTTCTCCGCTCGTAGCCTCCCGCACGATCGAGCACGGCCCGCCATCGGGCGTCACCACTGCGGGCACCCCGCTCGCCAGCGCCTCCAGCACGACATTGCCGAATGTGTCCGTATGGGACGGAAAGACGAAGACATCCATGCGCGCGTACGCCTCTGCCAGCTCCGCACCACGCAGAACCCCGGCGAACTCCGCCGAAGGCATCTCCCGCCGCAGCCTCTCCTCCTCCGCACCATGGCCGACGATCAAGAAACGCACGCGATGACCCGCCGCCCGCAGGGCCTGCTCGACGCGCGGCAGCAGCGCAACGTTCTTCTCCACCGAAAGCCGGCCCACATAGCCCAGCGTCAACGCCGTATCGCGCGGCTCCGCGTCCACGGCCCGGTACCTCGGCGAGAACAGGGCCGTATCCACCCCGCGCCGCATCAGGTGGCAAGGCCGTCCGGTCCGTTCGCCCAGCATCCGGCAAAGCTCCGCGTTCGGCGCAAACAGAACTCCTGCCCGCGCATAGAAACGCAGGATCACCTCAAGCGAGCCGCCCTCGACGCCCCGCCCAGCCGCGTCGCCCCACGCGCCCGGCATCCATTCCGTCAGCAGGCCCAGTCGTCGAGCCGCATACTCGTGGACGTTCGTGTGCCAGGAGGCGGCCAGAGGAAGCTTCAGCTTCCACGCAAAGTACGCGGCAAAGATCCCCAGCTCGCTCGGACCCGTCATGTGCAGCAGATCCGGCTCGAACCGCCGAAGCTCGTCTTCGATCGCCTCCGCATGCCGCCAGAAGAGCGGGTCGAACGCTAAATCCTTCTCCACATCGACTGCCATGGCGGAGCGCGGCAGCTCCAGCGTGCGCAGGCTTCCGTGCTGCTCCACCGGGTTCACCCGGGTACCGGCCCGTACGCAGAGAAACGGAAGATCGTGGCGCTGCGCGTATCCGGCAAAGCTGCGGCTGGTATGCGCAACTCCGTTCACCTCGTGGAACGAGTCCGGAAAATAGGCGACCCGCAACGCACGCATGCGCTTACTTTACGCCAGCTTCCTGCCGCAGCAGAGCGCGAGCAGGCAAACCCCGAACCGCGCCCCGTTCCGCGCACATCTCACGAGAGTTGTATGTTCGGATCGCGGCTGAGCGCGTAGGTTTGGGAGTATTGATGAACGCCTTCCATCCAGCCTCGCCCTCGGCGCAACCGGAGATGGAGTCCGCACGGTTGCTCGCGCTCGACCAGGCCTGCCTGCTGGACACTCCGGAGGAGACCGCCTTCGACGAGCTCGTCATCCTCGCGGCCGAGATCTGCGGCACGGCCATGAGCGCCTTCAGCCTTATCGCCAGCGACCGGCAATGGATCAAGGCGGCGGTCGGGATGTCGGTCCGGGAGATTCCGCTCGACCTCTCCTTCTGCCGGCACACCGTCTTTCAAGACGATCTCCTGGTCGTCGAAGACACGATCGAGGACGATCGCTTTCGCGACAACGCATTCGTGACGGACCAACCCAAAATCCGCTTCTACGCCGGCATGCCGCTGGGCGGTTGGAGCGGCGCGCACCTCGGGACCCTGTGCGTGCTGGACACCGTGCCCCGCCGGCTCAAAGCGTCGCAGCGCCAGGCTCTCAAGGTGCTGACCAGGCAGGTGCAGGCCCAGATCGAGAGACGCGTCCAGCAGCAGCAGCTGGAGGCAGCGCTCCGCGAGCGCGACAAGGTCGTCGCGGACCTGCGCTCGAGCGAAGACCGGTTCCGCACCTTCATGGATAACGCGCCCTTCCTCGGATTCATCAAGGACGACGAAGGCCGCTTCATCTTCTATAACGACCGGATGGCGCGTGAGTTCGGCATCGGCCGGATCGACTGGATCGGCAAGAACGTGCACGACCTCTTCCCGGCGGAGATGGCGGACATCTATCGCGCCAACGACCTGGAGGCAATCGCCTCGGGCTGCCTGGTGGCGCGGTTTGAAGAAACGACCAATACCAGCGGCCATGTGGTGCCATGGAAGTCGCACAAATTTTCCTGGCTGAACGCCGAGGGCAAGGCGATGCTGGGCGGCATCTCGGTCGACCTGACCAGCGAGGTCGCGCAGCAGCGCGCGCTTGAAGTTCTGTGCGCCGAGCTGGAGCTGCTGGCGGCCACCGACGCCCTCACCGGACTCGCCAATCGCCGGGTTCTCGACACCCGGGTCAAGCTCGAGTTCCAATCCGCACGGCGTTACCACTCTGCGCTTTCCGTGGTTCTGCTCGATATCGACAACTTCAAGAAGCGCAACGACCAGTTCGGTCACGCCGCCGGCGATGAAATTTTGGAGCGGATGGGCTCGCTCATCCGCGGCTGCGCCCGCGCAACCGACCTGGGCGCGCGCTACGGCGGCGAGGAGTTTGTCATCGTGCTGCCCAATACCGACGGAGACGGAGCCACCCAGTTCGCCGAACGCCTCAGGGCCGCCATCGATCGGGAATCCTGGCCCGGCGGCCCGGTTACCGCCAGCATCGGCACCGCGTCGCTGGACTCCTGGACCGCCAGCGGCGAGCGCCTGATCGCATTCGCCGACGACGCCATGTACGAGGTAAAGTGCACAGGCAAGAACCGCATCCTCTCGCACCGCGAGCTGTTGGAGCAGACCAGACCTCCCATGAGTCATGCTTCGGTCCTGCGTGTGGCGGAGCGGCAGGAGCGCAGCTCCTCTCCAAGGAGCGCATAAGACAGTTCTCCAACAGCTACAGCGTCCCACAAGGAATGGTCCCCGTTCGCCATGGGCGGAGAATCTGCTGGTCGCTTGAGAGGCGAGCTGCATTCAAAGAAAAATTGCTGCTCAGGGCCGTGTCTTGTTGATATTCGGCCCCAGCAGCATCTCGATCGGGGGCGCTGGTCGGCCGGGCGTCCCTGCATCCTCGCCGATCTCGCGTCCCGGCGTCTCCAGATGGGCCGACAAGCCGGATTGGAGCAGCGCAAACGCTTCCTCCGGCGAGTCCGCAAACTGGAACAGCTTCAAGTCTTTCTGCCCGATGGCTCCGCGCGCCACCAGCAGGTCGAAGTTGAGCACGGACTTCCAGTACTCCGAGCCGTAGATGACGACCGTCAGCGGCTTGGCGAACTTGCCCGTCTGCACCAGGGTCAAAATCTCGAACATCTCGTCGATCGTGCCGAATCCTCCGGGGAAGACGACCAGCGCCTTGGCGAGATAGGCGAACCAGAACTTGCGCATGAAGAAGTAGCTAAACTCGAAGTTGAGCTCGGGCGTGACGAAGCGATTGGGAAACTGCTCGAAGGGCAGCTTGATGTTGAGCCCGATGGACCGGGCGCCGGCCTCGTGCGCGCCGCGGTTGGCGGCTTCCATGATGCCCGGTCCGCCGCCGGAGGCGATGACAAACCGATGCCGCGGGCCGGGCAGATCCTTGGCCCATGCGGAGACCATGCGTGCCAGGGTGCGCGCGTCCTGGTAAAACCGCGACATCTCGACCGCGGCCTGGGCGAGCGAGAGCTTCAAGCCGGTGGCGTCACCGGCGGCCTGTTCGTCGGCCGAGGCGGGCTGCTCCTGCGGCGGCGCGGGTTGGGCGGAGTAGGAGTTTGCAAGCAGTTCGAGCTGGGAATGGGTCACGTCGGGCGCACGGAAGCGCGCCGAGCCGAAGAAGACGACAGTGTCGGCAATGCGCTCGCGCTGGAAGCGGGCGAGCGGCTCCTGGTACTCGGCGAGCATGCGGAAGATGCGCCCGTCGGGCGACTCGAGAAACTCGGGATTTTCATACGCCAGAGGGGCGCGCGGCAAAGGCTTCGGTTCTTCAGTCATGTGGGGTTTAAGCGCTTTCGATCAGGAGCGGTGTTCCCGATAGTGGATGGCCTCGGAGATGCCGATCCAGATGTCCAGCAGGCCGCAGCCGGAGATAATGCCGCGCGCGGGGCCAGTCCGGAGCACCGCCCAAAGCCGCGGATAGGCGAGCAGCAGCGGATTGTGGTCCCACACGGCGGACCACCAGGGAAGGATGGTGACCATCGCTCCCAGGTAGACGCAAAAGAGCACGAGGATAAAAAGCGAGCTGCGCTGCAGCCAGACGGACGTCGGTTGAACGTCTTCCTGTTCGGAGTCCGCGGGTTCAAGGGGCGGCGGACCGGACACGGGTTGGCCGGGAGTGAAGGGCTGAACAGGCATCCGGGGTGAAACGCTCTCCAATACTGAAGGTAGCAGAACGGGTCGAATCCAGCGCTCAAAGGCCTGATCCGTGTTGATAGGGAAGACCAAAGCAGATGCGAAAATAGGAGAGATGCTACAACTCTCAGGCGCGGGCAAGCGATTCGGAATGAAACTCCTGTTTGAGGAGGTGAACTGGCTCATCACGCCCAATGAGCGGACTGGGCTAGTCGGGGGCAACGGCACGGGGAAGAGCACACTGCTCAAGGTGCTCGCGGGCATGGAGTCGCTCGACTACGGAACCATCTCGAAGAACAAGGGAACGACGCTCGGCTACCTGCCCCAGGATGGCCTGGCCATGCGCGGCAAGACTGTCTTCGAGGAGTGCCTCAGCGTCTTCGACGAGTTGCGCGGCATGGAAGCCGAGGCCGAAGAACTTACCGGCACCCTGAGCGACCAAAAGCCGGGATCGCCCCAATATGAGGAGGCCGCCGACCGCTACTCGCACATCATGGACGTGCTGCAGACCCACGACATCTACACGCTCGATTCGCAGGTCGGCACGGTGCTGGGCGGCCTGGGCTTCGCGAAGGAAGACTGGGAGCGGCGCACGGAGGAGTTCTCGGGCGGCTGGCAGATGCGCATCGCGCTCGCCAAGCTCCTGCTTGAGAAGCCATCCCTGCTGCTGCTCGATGAGCCGACCAATCACCTCGATCTCGAGACGCGCAACTGGCTGGAGGACTATCTACGCAACTATGAGAACGCCTTTGTGCTGATCTCGCACGACCGCTACTTCCTCGATGTCACGGTGGGCAAGATCTGCGAAGTCTGGAATAAGCGGATGCACATGTACACCGGCGGCTATGAGAAGTACGTCACACAAAAAGAAGAACGCAAGACCCAGCTCATGAATGCTTACAAAAATCAGCGCGAGCGCATCGTCGATCTGGAGGCGTTCATTAACCGCTTCCGCGCGCAGGCCACCAAGGCCAAGCAGGTGCAGTCGCGCATCAAGGAGCTTGAAAAGATCGAGCGCATCGTAGTGCCGGATGAGGAAGCGACGATCAGCTTCACCATTCCGCAGCCCCCCGCGAGCGGCCGTACGGTGATCGAGGTATCGCATCTATCAAAGAACTATCCGACGCCCGACGGAGGCATCAAGAAGATCCTCGCGGACGTATCGTTTCAGATCGATCGCGGCGACCGCATCGCGCTGGTGGGGGCCAACGGCGCCGGCAAGTCGACCCTTATCCGCATGCTGAGCGGGCAGGAGGAGCCCACCTCCGGCGCGATCAAATTGGGACACAACGTGCTGGCGGATTACTTCGCCCAGGATCAATACAAAGTCCTCGACGGCCAGGCAAAGATGCTGGACGACATCGCCGGCATCGCGCCGAAGGTGCCGGTCGTCGAGCTGCGCAGCCTGCTCGGCTGCTTTATGTTCTCAGGCGACGATGTCTTCAAGCAGCTCGGCGTACTGAGCGGCGGGGAACGCAACCGGTACGCGATGGCCAAGATGCTGGTCAGCCCGGCCAACATGCTGCTGCTCGATGAGCCGACCAACCACCTCGATCTGCGCGCCAAGGATGTGCTGCTCGATGCGATCCGCAACTTCTCGGGCACGGTCCTGTTCGTCTCGCACGATCGCTACTTCATCGACGGGCTGGCGACGCGAGTCTTCGAGGTCGAGGACCGGCGTGTGCACGTCTACCCGGGAAACTATGAGGATTACCTGTGGAGAAAGCAGGGAGGTCCGGAGAAAGTGACTGCTTCTGTTACAAACTTCACCGGACTGCACGGCGGAACGACCCCCACGGTGACCCATGTCACGGTAGAGACCAAAAAGCCCGCAGCCAAGAAGCTCAATCCCATCAAGCTGAAGCTGCTGGAGGACGAAGTGAGCGCCGCCGAAGAGGCGATCCCGCAGGTGGAGGAGCGGCTGGCCGCGGCGGAAGCCAAGCTTGGCGTCTTCAGTTCGGCGGAGGAGTCGCACAAGGCCTCCGCGGAGGTGGACCGGCTCAGGCGCGAGCATGAGCAGCTGCTGGCGCGTTGGGAGGCTCTCGGCCTGCAGCTTGAGGAGCAGCGTGATTAGTCCGGCCCTCCTGCGGCTTTGGACTGCGTCGCCTCGTCTGTATCGGCTGGGGGCTTTGTGCGCAGCGCGGGCATGATCTTGGCGATGGGCCTGCTGCTCCACGGAGCGCTTCCTTCCCCGGCCTGCGCGCAGGCCGCTTCCGGAGCATCTGTTCCCGTTCAGAACGCCGGTAAAACCGCCTCCCTCCACGGCTTTGTGGAAGACATGGATGGCGCCGGCATTGCCGGAGCGCACCTCCTCTTCTCCGGCGCCGACGGCTCCACGCGCATCGTCACCGTGGGCGGCGATGGCGGCTTTCAGCTCGAACGCCTTCCAGCCGGAGCCTTCCAGCTTTCCGTCAGCGCCACGGGCTTCGCCACCGGAAAGGTAACCGGAACGGTGCAGCCGGACGAGCAGCAGGAGCTCTCGACGATCGTGCTCGCAGCCGGGGCGGATGTCGCGGTTGAGGTCAGCATCTCGCCGCACGAACTGGCTGCCGCGGAGATCCATGCCGAGGAGCATCAGCGGCTCCTTGGCGTCATCCCGAATTTCTTCGTCGTCTATGACTGGCATGCGCCGCCGCTGACCACCCGGCAAAAGTTCGAGCTCTCCTGGAGGACGATGACCGACCCGGTCACGCTCGGCATCACCGCCGGGATCGCCGGCGTGCAGCAAGCCACCGGCAACCTGAGCGGCTACGGGCAGGGCGCGCAAGGCTACGGCAAGCGGCTCGGGGCCGGGCTGGCGGACGAGACCGCCGGCACACTGCTCGGCGGCGCGGTCTTCCCCGCGCTGCTGCACCAGGATCCACGCTATTTCTACAAGGGGACAGGCAGCGTGCGCTCGCGCTTCTTCTACGCCCTCTCGACCGCCGTCATCGCCAAGGGCGACAACGGGCGATGGCAGCCGGCCTACGCGGGCCTTGCGGGAGACCTGGCGGAGGGTGCGCTCTCCAACCTCTACTACCCGGCCAACGACCGCAATGGTGTCGCGCTTACCTTCGAAAACGGCTTTATCGCCATCGCCCTGGACGGCGCCCAGAACGTGATTCAGGAGTTTCTCCTCAAGCATCTGACCCCCAAGGTGCCGGCCTATCCTGCACCGTAGCTCAGTCCAAAAACCGTAGGGAGCCGCTCCCATCCCTGGCCAGCCATGCCCTCCGCAGTGCTTCGCCTGCACCTCGCCCCAACGCTGCGCCGGAGCAAAACAGCTCTGGAAGCCGAGTCCATCGGCCCCCTGCGAAGCTCTGCTCGACTTCTGTAGAATAAGCTGGTTCTCAGGCTCCCCTGCCTTTTATTCATGAGCGATTCCACCCAGCTCGAGCCCTCTCTCCCGCCCGCTGCTGCGCTCGCCTCGAGCGCAGCCGAGCGCCTCGCGCGCATCGTCGATTCCCTCTCCGAAGGCATCCTCTGCCTCAATCGCACCTGGCACATCACCTACGCCAACGCCGAAGCCATCCGCATCTCCCGCCTCGACCCAGCGCTCTTCGCCTCCAAAACCCATTGGGAGCTCTTGCCTGACCTCGCCGGCACCGAGCTTGAGACCCGCTGTCGGGACGTCTTGTATAGCCGTCAGGCCGACCGCTTCGAGTTCTACTATCCATCCTTCGAGCTCTCTGTCGACATCCACATCCTGCCCACCGACGAGGGCATCGCGCTCCACTACCGCGACTGCAGCGCCCAGCGCCAGGCGGAAACCCGCGCGCTGGCCGGCACGCACGAGCGCCGGCAGATCCTCGAAGCCATCCCCGACGCCATCGTCGTTGTCGACCGCGACTGGAAATTTACCTTCGCCAACCAGCGCGCCCTCCAGTTGGTCAACGAGCCAAACGTCGTCGGCCACAACCTCTTCGAGCTCTTCCCCGGCAACCTCGAAGAACCCTTCCACTCCTCCTATCGCAAGACCATGGCCGAGCGCGTCCCCACCGAGTTCGAAGCCTTCTACGACGGATCTCTCAAAACCTGGTTCACGGTCAAGGCTCGTCCACACAGCGACGGCATCGTCATCTTTTTTTCCGACATCACCGAGCGCAAGCGCAGCGAAGCCGCCCTCCGCGCCAGCGAAGAGCGTTACCGCGTCCTCGCCGACCTTAACCCCATGGCCATCTGGATGGGAGACGACGCCGGACACATCACCTATGCCAATCAGGGCTTTTTGGCTTACCTCGGCTTTACCTCGGAAGACCTCGCCGGCCGCGGTTGGCTGCAGAGCTTCGCCCTGGAGGATCGAGACCGCGTGGTCGCTGCCTGGACCCGCTCCGTCCAGACCGGCGTCGACTACGAGATTGAAGCCCGCCTCCGCAACGCCGCCACTGGCGAATTGCGCTGGTGGCATCTCAAGGCCGCCCCCGTCCGCGACTGCTCCGGAGCCATCCTTTCTTGGCTCGGCATCGCCTCCGACATCCACGACACCAAAACTCATGCCGAGCTCCTTCGTGACCAGCAGGCCCAGGCCGAACGCCGCCGCTCCGAGCTCGAAACCGTCTATCGCACCACCCCCGTCGGTCTCGCCCTCCTCGACCCCGTGCACTTCACCTTTCTCAATCTCAACGATCGTGAAGCCGACATGCTCGGCTCGCCCAAGGAGCGCATTCTCGGCCGCACACTCAGCGAGATCGCTCCGCCCGATAAACTGCCCGGCCTTCTGGAGCTTATGCGCGAGGTCGCCGCAGGCAAGCACATTCGCGATCACCTGCTCGAAGGCGAACTCGCCGCCTACCCCGGCGACCGCCGCATCTGGAACGTCAACTACTCCCCCGTCTACAACGAGGACGGCTCCATCCGCGCCATCTCCTCGGCCTCCATTGAGGTTACCAATCAGAAAAAAGCCGAGTCCGCCCTCATCCAGAGCGAAAAGCTCGCCGCCGTCGGCCGTCTGGCCAGCTCCATCTCGCACGAGATCAACAACCCGCTTGAAGCCGTCACCAATCTGCTCTACCTGCTCGCGCACGATCCCCAGCTTCCCGAAACCCTCAAGCTTTACGTGCACATGGCACAATCCGAGCTCTCGCGCGTCTCCCAAATCGCTACCCAGACCCTCCGCTTCCATCGCCAGGCCGTCGCCCCCACCCTTGTCACTCCCCGCGATCTCGTCGGCGCCGTCGTCCGCCTCTATGCCGGGCGTCTCGCCAACTCAGGCATCCGGGTCGAGCAGCGATACAACACGGACACCCACATCCTCTGCTTTGAAAACGACATCCGCCAGGTCCTCAATAACCTCATCGCGAACGCCATCGACGCCATGCGCACCGGCGGCCGCCTGCTCATCCGCGCGCACACCAGCCGCGACTACTGCGTCCCGGACGGTCGTCCCGGCATCCGCATCACCATCGCCGACACGGGCCATGGCATGAGCCCCGCCACCCTCGCTCGCGCCTTTGAGCCTTTTTTCACCACCAAGGACCTGCAGGGCACCGGCCTGGGCCTCTGGATCTCCCGCGGCATTGTCGAGCGCCACCAGGGCAGGCTCTCCGTCCGCTCGTCCGAAGACGAGCGCCATCCCGGCACCCTCTTCACCCTCTTCCTGCCCTGCCACGAAGTCCCTCCAGCCGTTTCCCACGAACTCAGCCTACCCAGCCATCCTTAAGCGAGAAGCCGAACCTCCGGGTGTCCATCCTTGCCACAGCTTCACTCCGTGACAGGAGCTTCGGACACCAAACCGCCATTTTCTGCTAAACTAAGCTCGTTGTTGGGTTGGTTCTCTTGCTGTCCGATGGTTTCAAAAGAGCAGAAAATGATAGTCCAAGCAGCGACAAAGTGAAATGGCGAAAGCGGCAAAACGTTTGATTTTGCGCGATAGATAAGTTGTTGAAATAAGCTGGGGACGTAGCTCAGTTGGTTAGAGCGCTGCCCTGTCACGGCAGAGGTCGCGGGTTCGAGCCCCGTCGTCCCCGCCATACATTCCAAAAGACTTACGGAATATATGGGACCTAAGTGACAAGCAAATCAGGACACAATAAGGTCACAATAGCGAATCGCCCAACGATTACGCTTCTGTGCCCGTTCGTGCCTCTTTCTGCTTTGCGCCCACGTTTGTGCCCACGCCGGGCACCATCATCTGAACAACCTTGCTCTGTGCTGCCCGCTTGTGCGAGTTCACGGCCTGCGTGTAAACGTCGAGCGTGATCTTGCTATTGGCGTGCCGCAAAAGCTCCTGGACGGTCTTCACGTCTTCCCCGTTCGCCTTCAGCAGCGTGCCGAAGGAATGGCGGAAGGTGTGCCAACCGATGTTCTTGTGGATGCCAGCCGCTTTAGCCGCTGGCTTGATATGCCGCTTCATGAGGTTGTCCGGCCAATAGGGCTGTGTGCCTTTCATGGTCGGGCTGGCGAAGACCCAATCGGACTCCATCGGATAGAGGCAGGTCTTTCTCCAACGCAGAAGATCTTCGGCCATGTAGCTGTCCATGGGGACCGGCCTGGCCGACGCTTCTGTTTTGCAGACACCCATCACCTGATGCCAGATGGACTCGGTGACGCGAATCTCCAGGTTCTCGAAATCAATGTCGTCCCACTTCAATGCGAGAAGTTCACTGACCCGAAGGCCCGTCGCTGCGTCGAGCAGAACCAAGGTCCGTTCCCGCACGGCGAGCTTTGTCAAAAGAGCCTGAAGTTCGTGCAGTTAGAGTACATCGGGAATCCGCTCTCGCTTCGCGCTTTGGCGCACGAGTTTGATCGGATTCTTGTCCGTCCACTCGTACCGCATCGCGTGACTGAAGAGAGCGCTCATGATGTTCCGAATCTTCGCTTTTGTTCCTCGTGCCCGCTGAATGCTGCCTAACCACTCTTCCACGGCAACAGACTTGACCTGCTGCAGGCGGTGGTCGCCCCACCGTGGAAGAATCCAGCCGTTCAGATAGCATTCGTAGCCGGCTCGTGTCGAGTGCGCTTTGCGTCCCTGCTCGTCCTCGGTCAACTCCTTCAACCGGTAGTGTGCGATCAGTTCGGCTATCGTACTCGGGCAGCTCACCGCCCGCGGGGTTTGTTGGTTGGCGTCGATGCGCAACGCGTTGGCGGCTTTCAGGGCTGCTGCTTCCGACGGGAGAGTGATGGTCGTGCCGATCACAGCTTTGCGCTGTAAGTTCGTACCGTCCGGCCCAATCTCTCTCCAGCGGAAGACCCAAACATCAGGCCCCTTCTGCCGCTTGCTACGCTGCACGCTTCCTTGCTGATACCGTGTGCGCCTTGCCATAAATACTCCTGGTCCCCGGCGCAACGGGTGGCTTGATTCAAGGCTATCGCTGCGCCGGGCAGAGGTCTAGTGGAAACTCAGCTTGCGAGCTGTTCTGTGATCCAGCGGTCGATGTCACTGGCCCGGAAACGCCACATCGAACCGAGTTGGAAACCCCGGACGATTCCTTGACGCGCATACCGCTGGAGGGTTTTTGGATGTATTCGCATGATTGCCGCCGCTTGGTCGGTATCCAGTAACGGCTCAGGAACGAACGGCTCACTTCGAACAGGCTTTCTCCCCAATTCCTGATCCGGTAGTCTGTGCATCATCGCTGTGCCTCCTCTGAAGCCGAAGCAGCGTCACACAGTCTCAAAGCGGCAACTTGTGGGTTTGTTCTTCTGCCAAGTGAGTCCGCTGTTGATTCTTCGGATACTGCTTGCTGACTACGATTGGCGCAGACGCCCGCAAATGTCCAATCACAATTTGCCAGTCGACTATTCCAAAACGTAATAGTCGTTCTGGGCACCGACATCGCGTAGGCCACGGAAATGTAAGCAGATGCGTCAAAATATTGACAGGGATACGATCCCCACAAGAAGATTTTAAAAGATGGTTTTTGCTTTTCCGAATCTCTAAGGGCCCTTCCACTACTCATTGCGGGCTCTTCGATTCCCCAGGCAGAGAGTCAAGTGGGGGGTAGGCATGGCCCGAAGCAAGGCAAAACGCCCGATCAATCTAAAACACATGGAAGCCGCCATCGCGGTCGCAGAGACGCTCAACTTTTCCAGAGCAGCCAAGCGCCTCCATATCAGCCAGCCTGCTGTCACGAAGTACATCAAAGAACTTGAGGAAAGCCTTGGTGCTCTCCTCTTCATTCGGGCGCACCATACCGTCTCTATCACCGAAGCTGGGAAGGCTTATGTTGAGGAAGCCCGGATCGTTGTTCTCCACGCTGGACGCGCAGTACAGGCAGCGAGGGCCGCTCAACAAGAGGCAGAACTCATTCTAAATGTGGGGCGCTCGCCTTATGTCGATCCCTACTTCACCTCGATGCTGCGGGCGATCCGATTACCAATGTTTCCTAGACTGCACTTGCAGCTCTCCAGTGGATTTTCATGCGATCTCACCCAGGATGTCCTCAATGGTGATCTTGATATCGCCGTGGTGATCGAGCCGCCGCAGTCGGGCCAATTGGCTGAGTTCGAAATCGAAGAGTCGCCCTTCTACGTTGTCATGTCCAGGGAAGATCAGTTGGCTCAACTTCCCGCTCTTGACTTGAATCATCTCTCGCACAGGCGATGGCTCCTTTTCCAACGCAACCTTCATCCTCCGCTCTATGACCTGATCCAGAAGCTAGCGCATGAGGGCCACGTCATTCCATCTGCCCTACAGCACTTCATGGTGCCGGAAGAGTGCCTACCTCTGCTGCTTGAGCCCGGGGGAGTTGTCATTGCGCCGAAGTCGGGGGCTCTAAGGATTGCCCGTGATGGACTCACCATGAGACCACTCGATGACGCTCGCCTTAAGATGAAGACTCGGTTGATCTCGCGGGCCGATAATCCCTCTCCAGCGATCAGCGATCTATTTCGAACCTTCATGCGAAGGCTGAAGCACGTGCAGGTAGAGAACCAAATGTCCCTACCTCTCTCGACGTAAGCGATTTGGTTCCAGGAGTATTTGGGCGTCTACGATTTTCACGTTTACCGGCCCGGAGGAATCGCACTTTTGACAAGTGACAATGCCTGTCGCAATGACTTTGGCGTCAATGTCGTCTATTCGCACAACATGGCCGCATGCGCGACACTGGTGTGCGTGTTCCCACGGCAGTCTGTTTAGGTCGATTCCCGGCATCTATCGATGTGCCCCACATCTGCTCCCGTCACCGTGACGCGATCTATCGATCACGTCAGTCCTCTTGCGCCATGCGGCCTTTGCCCCCTTACCACTGCGTTGATCGCTCGGACGATTTCAACGCGCGAAGGTTTGTAAGACTGCGTGCTCATCAACTTGCTTGTCCGTATCTAAGACCGGAGCGGATACTCCCTTCAGATACTTGTCGAGAAAAGCAAGGGTGTAGGTCTCAGCAACTCGATAATTGTGTACCGCAGCATCGTGATGGTCATCTGTGAGCAGGAGTGTTTGATCTGTAAAGCTGCGATGTATGAAATCGGGAACATTGAATAGCATGAGGCGATATGCTCCACCTTTGATCGCTACCATTTGCCTATCTTGATTTGCTTGCTCGCTACGGACGAGATTTCCATAGTCGAGCCTGGACATCTTCTGGACAGCTAAGTCGTGATCCGAGGGATTAACCACGTTAGAACTCCAGATATCCGCTGACGACACAACGAACAGAAAGAACGGTTGCTGCTCGACCGTTTCTAAATCCGTGACAGCAAAGGCAGAGCCGCGATAGTCAACGCTGTCCTGATCCATGCAGGCCTCAATCCGAGGATCAATTTGGCACGTTCTTGCCGATGCTAGGCCGCCTATCGAGTGGCCTATTGCTGCGATGTGCTGGTTGTCGATCCTGTCGTGAAACGGAACCTTGGCTGTACTAGATGCGAGCTTCAGAACCTGCGTCAGGGCGAATTGATTGTCTTGAGCCATGATCGCTACGCGCGCCTTAGCGTAATCATTGAAGCCGTGCGGCTGCTTGACGGCCTCATCAAAGGCTTTCTGCGCAAAGAGGGCGAACGTGCCATCGCTGAACTCTGTATAGGCAGCGTCGTAGGTATGGTCGACCGCTAGGACGATGTAGCCGTGACTTACGATGTCTTCGAGTTCAGTCGTATACAGGAATGTCGGATTCCCCCAGCCATGGGAAAACAATACCAACGGGAATTTCATGCCTCCTCTCGGCATCGCGATTTTCTCGTAGACATCTGTTACAGGCAAAGACATCGGACCTGAATACGTGGCAGGCTTAAACAGACCATGGATATCGGAATCTGTGAGTTGCGACCTCACTTGTTCGAATCCTGGAAGATATGGGGCCGGCATAACTCCTTCCACAGCGTCTTTGTCCACTGGGTACCACACATGGACCACTATTCTGCGCTTGGCTCCGGGTGTAGAAGCGAAAGGCTCATTCCGAGTCGGATCTGTCATATCGAATGAGGTGCGGCCAACACCAAACTCTCCGGTTGGCCGTGGCAGAGACGGGCGCTGAGCGACTTGCTGGCCGGGTAGGATTGCAGCCTGACATAGCATGCTCAGAACAACTGCAAATGTGAGGCCCCTGATGCAAAATGAGACTGCTGACATGGAGAACTCCTCTTAGTTGCTAGGACTCCGCGAACTCGTCCTAGTTACCTGCGCGAATACGTTGTAGTAATGCGTCTCTTGTGGCACTCGGTTCGAGTGCGGCCACAGTCGTGGCAATGCGGGCAGCGTCGGCTTTTCTCAAAGGACCTTGATCCAATAGCGCATCGAATAGGCGCTCTTTGCCCAAAGCCGATCGCGTTCGACGACTTTCCTCCAACACCGCGTCCGTGCCACCCCTGTTCAGAAGAAGCTTGACGCGAGCAGACGATAGATATCCATAATCTCGAACGAGATTTCCGAGTTGTTCCGCGAACCAGGCGTGACCTTCTGGCCATGGGCGCTCAATTCCACCGACGGTATATCGATGGAAGAGCGCGCCATGAACTTTCGATATCAGAACTGCATGCCCTTCTGGGTTGTTCGCATCAACGAATGTGAACGTGCCCTCTGGTTCCTTGAAATCGACGACGTCGTCCAGGTCGCCTGAGACTTCTACTTCTCCTCCAAAGACAGCAGTCGGGCATGATTTTCCATCAAAGACGGTTAGGATCGTTTGACCGTTGTTGCGGGCTCCCGCGACAGACACCGACTGTGCGTTTGGGACACTGAGTGTCACATCAATGAGGCCAGTTCTTCGAATTGTGCAACTGCTTCCAGGTGCGACGGCTCTCGGAGCCGCAACCGAAGTAGCTCGCACGGATGCAAGCGCTAGGCAAAGTCCGGGGATGCAGATCGAAGCGGCAATTCGGAGTAGTTGGTTCGCCCGAGCGTTCGCTTTCTTCTCGGCCAGAATCGCTCCTATTCGATGGCGCAATTCGTTTGATCTAAGTGCCGCGAGGGCTCCGGGCGTGACTGATAAGTCCTGGGAAGCAGACCGCTCAACAAACAAAAGGGTCTCGGCGTAGTGTGAGGGCATGATCCCGGCAGATAAAACACCCTCATCACAGGCGCATTCTCTTTCCTTCCGATGGCGCTTGGCGGCAAACCATACAAAAGGATCGAACCAAAACACTGACGTGGTTATGCCAATTGCTACATCGATGAGCGCGTCCCATCGCTTGATGTGGATCAGCTCATGTAGCAAGATGAACTCCCGCTGTTCGCTGCTCCATGTTTCGGCCGTCTCTGGAAGGTGGATCACGGGATATACGAATCCCCAGGTTGAGGGGATCTTCGCGGAATTTCTATTTCCGATAGTCAGCTTGACGGGACGTTCAATGCACAGGCGCTTCGCCAAGTTCTGGGAAAGACCAATCCATGCCTCCTTATTCAGCGGTCTACTATCTTTTGACAGTCGGCGGAGTCGATTCAGTCCAACGGCCAAGCGTAAAAGGCAAATGGCAGCTCCCAATAACCACGCTCCGGTTGCGATCTGCCAGGGTAGACGGGGCGGTTCCTTATCATCGCTAACACTCTTTAGTTGAGGCGCAACGACGACGGATAGGGAGTGCAACGAGCCGGAGGCTGGTTTGAGCCACGCCCCTTTCAATGGCGCAGTCGACTGTTGCCATACCGGAAGACTGAGGTGTATCGGCAATGGGTTGCTCAAGAGTAGAACCAGACCCGCTTGAGCAACAATTGCTGTGGTCCATACTCGACATCTCAAACGAGCAGTATCATGGCGCAGTATCCAAGTGATAAGAACCGCGACAACATAGAAGAGTGAACCCTGTATGGCCGCAGCTACGATGTGTCGGAACATGGTTCTATCGTCCTTCCTGCCTTGCGTTGTTAATGAGAACTGCTAGCTCATCTAATTCTCCGGTCTCCAGTCTTCGTTTTGGATCGACTAATGCGGCGACCAAATCGGTGGCTGAACCATCGAAAAACGTTTCCAAAATGTGGCTGAGAGCCTTGTGCCGGAGTTCCTTCTTGGGTCGCTTCACCCGGTAATGAAACGCTCTGCCTCTCTCTTCATGGGAGACGTATCCCTTTCGCTCAAGAATGCCCAACATAGTTCTCACCGACGAGTAGCTGGGCGGATTCGATAGCCGCTCGCGTACGTCAGCTACTGAAAGAGCTTCTCCACCGTAAAGGACTTCCATAATTTGTCGTTCCCGCCGACCGAGTTGGGCGTCGGGAGAGGCGTTTACTTCACGTTTCATAATCCTCGCGAGTGCTAATCAATTGGCACATGCTAATTAATTAGCACAGTCCCCCATCGTGAAGCAATACTCGGCGCGCATTGGGTAACGGGTCCTGCATGGTTTCTCCGATACCCATTTCTTACCGCTCAAGCTCAAAGCTGTAGACAACGTCGATCCTGCGAATTGCTATAAAGGGCCAAGGCCGTGCTCGACGCCGTTTGATATTCGCCGTGCATCCCTCCCCAGTCGATGCCAACACGATCTCAGAATTGGCTTTCACCTAAGGGGAAAGTCCAGAAGGGGGAACGTCTTCTGGCGCGCAGCCGGGCGAGCGGAGGCCGGAAGCCATGCTGGATGAGGGCCTGGGAGAAACCGGCAAGGTTTCTCCCAGCGCGTTTTTCACCGACAGAAAAGAGGGGACGGCAGAGAGCCGTCCCCTATACCCATGATCGTTAGGGCGCTTTCGTGGCGGTCTTCGTTGTTGTCTGTGATGTCCTCTTCGATTTTTCCTTGGCGGCGAACTCCTGCTTCACCTTGAGGGCGATAGCTTCGGTGTCCACTTTGTAGGCAGAGGCCGCTTCTTTGAGGATCGAAGTAGGATTGCCCCGCGAGAACGCCAGCAAGATGCTGACCTCCACCATCAGCCGGGAGAGTGTGCCCTCATCCGCACGGCGAATAAACGCATTCAGCGTTTTGCCGATGCCTCCATCATCGCGCTTCTGGCGGATGCCGTGCTGCCGTGCCAGCATATCCACGCGGTTCTCATCCATGACGCTTACCAGCTTTTCCAGAATGAATAGGAGGTCACGCTTAAGTAAACGAACGGGAACGGCGGCGCTCACAGCGGCGAGGACACGGAGGCCTGTCGTGTTGGCGATGGCCTGTTCCTTCCGCTGCTTCTCCTGCTCGGCCTTCCACTTCTCATCGTTGCGGCTGGTTGGCTGCTTCGGGTGATGGACGGGGCAAGTGAGGTTGGCACACACCTTATGGATGGTGCCAATATCGCTGCCTTCCGTGATGATGGCCTCGGTGGTGAACTTGCATACCTTGAACTCGGGCCGCTTGGCTTCGTCGTTGGACTTTGGCTTGTCGTCCCGAATGGCGATGTATCTGTTGCGGGGCAATACCGGACTACCTTCCTTCTGTCCTCCATAGGCCGTACTGATCTGCACCAGTTTCGGCTTGGCGGCGATGGCCTTCGCAACGTGAGCCGAGACTTTGGCCTGATAGCAGTTGGGGTCGGTGCATCGATCACCTTGGCGTCCAAGGTCATCCCCAAATAACAGCATGTTATGGCCTGTCCGCTTGGGGCAGTCGGCGCAACTGCCAGCGGCGGGAACAATCTGCGCGTCACGCTTGTTGAACGGCGCATCCTTCAAGACCAAGAGGATATTGCTGTCTATCCAGAATTGCAGGTTGCGGACAGGCAGCAGGATACGTGCGGCCTTCGATGCTCCGTTGTAAACCTCTTTGAAGCAAGCCGAGAGCGCGGCTACTTGCTGATCGGCGGGCAGCTTAGCCAATAGCAACGCATGGCCTACGCCAATCTCATCGCCATAAAACGCTTCGACGGCAACGGGTACAAGGTCGGTCAATTTCAGCCTCGAAGCTACGAAGACGGGCGATTTGCCCACCTTCGCCGCAATCTGTTCGATGCTGTACTTAGACTCGTCCAAGTTCAGCAAGGCGCGGAAGCCTTGCGCCTCCTCCAGCGGGTGAACATCCTTGCGTTGCAGGTTTTCAACGATGGACATCTCGACGGCCTGAGCATCGGAGAGGTTGACAATGCGAACAGGCACGGTGCTCTGTTCGGCTATCTGCGCAGCGCGGTAGCGCCGCGCTCCAGCAATGATCTCGAAGCCGTTATCGGTCAGTGGCCGCACGAGCAAAGGCGAGAGTACGCCCTGGGTGCGGATGGACGCGGCGAGTTCCTTCAGGGCGGTTTCCTCGAAGGTGCGGCGCGGGTTGGTTTTGGACTCATTCAGAAGAGCAAGCGAAACGTTGCGGTACTCGGTGGCATTGACGATTTGGGTTTCCATGATGAAAAGCTCCTTTCGAGCGGTTGCGGGGAAGGTCACGGAGCGGCACATTTCGGGCATGGTTCCGCTCCAACGGGAGCGGACTAGCCGAGGATGCAGCTATTGGTGAAGGCTTCAAGGAATCCCTGCAATCGCAGGTTGTTGTCCCACATGCCAGCGAACTTCTCGTGCTGCTTGTGCAACTCCAGAAGCGCGACGTAGTGATCGCGGATGATGGCGCGGGAGACCTGTTCGACGGCCACATAGTCGTTACGCCACAGATACGGGTCTAGGTGTGCGCCTCCAGCAAGGCCAAGCTCGAAGCACATCTCGGGGTCGCGCATGGCATCGCCGTTCTGTTCGCCGTAGTGGCAAACAGATAGTGCAGGCAATCCCAACGGGCCGGACTCGTCCACCGCTTCGATGACAAGCTCCATGTAGGGCGGATTGGGAATCTTGAGGTAGAGGCTGGGACGCCAGCCTCCGGCCTTCTGCAAGATGGCGAGGATGGTTTTCATGCCGCCACCTCCGCAAGTTCATCGGTAGCGGCTTCCTCCGCGATGGGCGGCTCCAATGCAGCAAGAATCACGCTGGCGGTCTGCTGAATGACTTCCAGCGATTCAGCCAACAGCGAGGCGTTGCCGTGGTAAAGCTGGATGTAATCGGCACTCGCGGAACCCGTCACAAGACCAACGGCTTTGCCCACCACAAAGGCGACGGCTTCGGCCTCCGTCTCGCGTACCGTTTTCGTCGTGGCCGTGCGGCGTTCTGCCTTGTGCAGGAGTTCATGCGCCGTTTCATGGACAAGAGTGGCGAAGGTTTCGGCCTTCGACTGTCCGGGCAGGATGGCGATGCGTCCGCCGTAGCTCATGCCGAGTGCGGGGGCGATGTTGGGGTTATAGACAAGCTGAATCCCTTTGCTCTGCACGAACGCGGCCAGCCGATCCAAGTTTTCGCCGGGGTCGCCGGAGACCTCGCGCATCTCCGGCAGGTCTACGCCGTCTGTCTGCGATACGTCGAAGACGTAAGCGTTGCGGAATCCCAAAAGAACCCGCTCGTTCTGCTTGGTAATGTCCTTGTTGGCTTCCTCGTTCTTCTTGCGGCGAACGCCGACGATGGGGGCAAGAATGCGGATGCCTTTTTGTCCTGCTTTCACGCTGCGTCCAAGGTTCTTCCACGTCCAGAACCCGGCAACGCGGGTGGCCTGTGGCATTTGCCGCGCGATCTCCAAGACGTTCCCGAAGGAATACGAATGAAAGCGGCTCATGGCGGTGAGGTAGTTGGTGAGGGCTTCGGAGTGTCCCGCCTCCAACTGCTCAATCAGCAGCTTGATATTGGCGGCGATAAGCTCCTGTTTGGTGGAAGGCTTTTTGCTGTCGATGGGCGTGGGGCGGTTGGTGGTGTTGGCTGTGTTTCTCATGGTGTGTCTCCTTTGCGGTTGCTTTTGCTTTTCATGCCGTCGCGGCATGTACCTACATGCCGAACGCCTCCTGGCGAAGGCGGGGGGTAGCAAGTGCAAGGAGAGGGGGATCACCCACCCTTGCAGCGCAATGCAATGGAGCGGAAAGGGCGGAGCGCAGCGGAGGGCTGCACAAGCCGCGGGCGCGGAAGCCTGGGGAGACTCCTTGCGCGCGCGAGGGGGCAGAGCCAACCTTAGGAAGGCTTGTCTACCGCATGGGTGCGCGTCAGCGCACAGGATTTGTCAGGGTCGCGTTGCGGCAGGAACAGGCCGCTGAGGAGGGTGGCGGAAGACGCTGCAAGCGGCTGAAGACAGGTGAGGAGTGGAAAACTCCTCCCTACGTCCTTAATAGGCAGTGTTTTCTGGATTCCATCTAGTTCCGAGGCGTGGATGCTGCTTTCCCGATTGCCGAGCCTATTTGTGCTTCCTTATGATGAAGGAGATGCCTCTCGAAGCTCCGTTTGATCGAATCCGCCATTTGTACCATTTCACCGACTGGAGGAATCTCGCGTCCGTTAGGGAGCACGCAGCGCTTTATTCAACCGCACAGCTCCACAGGAAAGGGATCACGGCCTTCCATCCTGGCGGCAATGACATCAGTCTGGATGCAGACCATCGGTTTGGCATGGATCAGTACGTCCACTGTGTTTCAACACCAATCATCCTTTGGAATACTTGGCTCGTAGGGATGGCCGGATTGAGCGAACGGCCTGGCTCTACATAAAACCCGAAGTATTAGAGAGGGACGGAGTTTTGTTTTGTCCGGGCGTCTCGAACCGGACAGATATGGAAGCTGTACCGATACGCGAGGCAGCAGAGTTGATCGACTTTGAGGTGCTCTACACACGTACGGATTGGAGTGATCCGGCCGTCTATGCTCGTCGGCAGGCTGCCGAGCGATGTGAAATTCTGGTGCCGAAGAAAATCCCATTTCGATTCTTCTCGGAGTATTTCCCCCATGGCTGAGCGCCCGATCTTCCTCCCGGCAACGGTAACGAGCCATCTGGTCGAAGAGGTTTTTCTTCCCCTGAAGTGGCATTCCGGTTTTGCTGCCGTACAAAAAGAAAAGAACATTCACGAGCTGCACTCCTCTGCACGTTCTGCAGGATATGGACGTTTACTGGAAATCTCGACCAAATCGGAACGGACAGCCGGCAGGCATCTCAGTGCCTTTCATCTCAAGGTGAAAACCTCTCAAGGGGCACTTCCTCTGGAATGTGTTTTTCAGGGCTCGAAGGTCTTCGAGAAGGGCGGTCCCTACCGGGATTTATTGCAGAAGGATGTTCGCGACGCCAAACGAGACGAACGGTTGAAGACATCGGGCAAGCTCATCGGTTTTGAATTTGAGGGCAAGTCCTTTCCGCTCGAACCCAAGACGGTCTTCTATGACTGGCTTTATATCGGAGCTATTTACGAGCATCGAGAATGGCTCAAGCGACTGGAAGAATACGAGGGTTTCACGGACATCGAGTTCAACCCGCAAAAGTCGATCAACTGCCAAGCCCGTTCCGTCGCTCTGTTCATGACCCTGATGAGACGCGATCTGCTGGAGGAGGCAGTGCGTTCTCCGGAGGACTTCCGCAAAATCCTCTTGCAATACCACTACGCCCCGAAACTGCGCGAAGACGGTGCGGCACAGCATGTCCTATTTACTCCTGCGGTTCAGCGGGACGAAACGAAGGAAAAGTCAAAGGACGAACAGAATCCTCGTTCCGCCTGACAGGATACCTACAGGGAATTGGACACATCTCCGCCGAAGGGGGGCTGGCAAGTATTTAAAAGACGCCATGATAGCGTGCTGACCGCTATCATGGTTTGCATCTTTGCATGACTGCTAAACTCTCTGCCCGTCTCGATCTCGATGCCCTTGTCCGTTCGGTGGCCGTCAACCCGAGCCAGCCGATGAGCCTCCTTTTGGGGGCAGGTGCTTCGATCTCTTCCGGGATGCCGTCGGCGGAGCGTTGCATCTGGGAATGGAAGCAGGATATTTTCGGGACGAATAATCCGACGCTTCGAGAGATCGTCGGCGAAATCTCTCTTCCAGCCAGCAAGAGACGGATTCAGAGCTGGCTGGACGGACGCGGTGGGTATCCTCCACTCGGGGCGGAAACCGAGTATTCGTTCTATGCAGAGGCGTGTTATCCGACTGCGCGTGACCGACGGGGTTTTTTCGAGAAGTACGTCAAGACTGCGCAGCCTTTCCTCGGCTACAAGCTGCTCCCGCTGCTGGTTCGGAACGATATCGTCCGCTCTGTCTGGACCACGAACTTTGATGGACTCCCGGCGCGTGCGTGTGCGGCGGTCAACGTCCAGTGCGTTGAGATCGGGATGGACACCCAACAGCGTGTGCTCGCTCCCGCAAGCCGCGGTTCGCTGCGTCTCATTTCCCTGCACGGGGATTACCGTTACGACGCGTTAAAGAACACCGAGGTCGAATTGCAGGAGCAGGAGGCTCAGCTCCGCAACGCCCTGGTACACGATGTTCGCGAACATGATCTGCTCGTGATCGGATACAGCGGACGCGATCAATCTCTCATGACAGCTCTTGGTGAGGCTTATTCAGGGGTCCAAGCTGGGAGATTGTACTGGTGCGGCATGCAGGCGCAGCCGGGTAAAGAGGTTTCTGACTTGCTCGCCACAGCGCAAGCCAAGGGGCACGAGGCGTTCTATGTGTCGATGCAGGGCTTCGACGATCTCGTCGAACGGCTTGCTCTGCGGATTTTACGCAACGAAGATCTTGAGGTTGCGAAGACGATCCTTGCCGAAGGCCATTCTATTTCCAGCCACAAGGCTCGGTTCAGTGTCGGCAATGGCTCCCTAACCTCGTTGGTCAAGAGCAATGCCTATCCCCTGACCACACCAAGCGAGGTGCTTAAAGCAGATTTACGTTTTCCCGAGGACGAGAGACCAAAGCGGTGGCTTCTGCAAGCGATGACCGGCCAACAGGGAGCGTGGATTGCCACCCCGACCGGAGGACTCTTTCTTGCAACAGCCGCTGATATTCGGCAAGGTGTCGGGAGCGCACTCCTCGGTGTTCCGGTAGCCGTTCGTATTTCTCCTGAAGACATCGCCGCAGACCTGCAACTCTTTGCCTTGATGCGTATCGGCCTTGTGCGGAGCGTGGCCCAGACGCTCGGGCTCGATCAGAACGGCAGGACAATCTGGGAGAAGAAGCCTTATGAGCGGAGACCCCTCCAGCAAAGTACATTTGCTCTCCATAAGGCACTATCGTTTCGCCTTGTCAGCCTCCAGGGACGGTTACATACCCTGCTGACTCCCGAGATCGTAGCCAAGACGTTGACAGACGAGTTCGCAGACCAGGAGTCCACCAAAATCCTGCGTAACGCCGTTTACGGCTACCAGCACAATCACATCTACGATCAGGACATCAAGGCATGGACGAGCCGGATCACGGACAAAGATCTGTTGGACCGCGGCGGTCAGACGTTCCGTATCGGAAAGGTGCCGATCTATGCAGGTCTGGCCCAAGCAGAGCGGCGCCCTTTGCCAGGACAGTTCCAGCGTCATGCGACGTTACGAGGGACTGTGCTCCCGGATGCGAAGCTGGTGTTTGCTTCTGCATCGGGTCACGCCGAAGTCAAAGAGACGAACCCGCTCATGGGTTTGATTCAGAACAAACCCTGGGACTATGCCCTCTCCTCTACGGCGCTCGCACACTCCACCGAGATTGCCGCAATCTGCCCTTCGCAATTTTCCCAGGCACTCTCCCGCTTCATCGGTAGCCTCAATAACGGCAGTCAAGCGGCTGCCACAGAGAAAGACTACCTCCAGGATTTTCCCGGATTCAGCGCAGCTTTCGGTCTCGCCCTCACTTCGTCGCTGCCGACCGATCCCGCCTGGCATAACCTCCAAGTTGATCTCAATGGCAATGAGTTGGAGGTCGCCAAACGCATTGCACGATGTATTTGCGCGGGGCTCGACCAGATTCGAAGCATCAAGCCTGGAGCCATCACCGCCGTTTTTGTTCCCGGCACATGGGCTTCGTTTGAAATCGTGAATCAGGCGGACGAGCACTTCAACCTGCATGACTCCGTGAAGGCCTATGCTGCGCGCAACGGTCAGAGCACACAATTTCTTCGGGAGAAGACCGTCGTCCCAAACGTAAGCTGCCGGGTCAAATGGTGGTTGTCCCTCGCGTTATATGCAAAGACCATGCGAACACCGTGGAGACTGGAATGCCTCGATGAGGACAGTGCGTTTGTGGGCATCGGATATAGCTATGATGCCTACGCTCCGAAGACGAGTCAGATTCTTCTGGGGTGCAGTCATATCTATAGCGCGCGTGGTGAGGGGCTTCAGTTCCGCCTCGGACGGATCGAAAATCCTATCATTCGGGGACGCAATCCCTATATGTCACTCGACGATGCTCGGCGAACAGGCGAAACAATACGACAGCTCTTTTACGAATCCCGGATGCGCCTTCCTCGCCGCGTGGTCATTCACAAGAGAACACATTTTACGGAAGACGAGCAGCAGGGATTGAGCCAGGGACTCGAAGGGGTTCAGAACATTGAACTCATCGAGATCAATACCGAAGAATCGATCCGTTTTCTCGCCTCCAAGGTAGAGGGGCAGAATCTCGTTATCGATAAGTTCCCGATGCCACGCGGCGCGGCCATCGTTCTTGCCGACAATGCCGCACTGGTTTGGGTGCATGGCTATGCGCCTAGCGTTCAGAACCCTCGGTTCAAATATTTTCAAGGCAAGCGAAGGATTCCGGCACCGCTCTACATTACGCGGTATCGTGGCGATTCCGACCTATCCCAGGTAGCCACGGAGATATTGGGATTGTCGAAGATGAATTGGAATCACTTCGACTACTATTCAAGGATTCCGGCGAGCCTCGATTCGGCGAGCGCGATAGCTCGCGTCGGTCAGTATCTTAGCCATTTCGGAGCCGCCCCGTATGACTACCGCCTACTAATCTGATCTACCGACCCAATAGCGAATCAGCCGAGATTGTTCGCAAAGCTGAAAGTGAGCAAGCCGCGACGCGGTTCATTGCGCAATCTAGGCGCAGCATAAGAGCGTCGTGGAGCATTCAGCGCGAAACGGGCGGCGTGGAATAGTCCTTCAGCAATTGCGGCTGGCCGCCATCATCCCGAGTCACCGTGGCTTCCAGCGATGTGGACATCTTCAAGCAGGAAGAAAATACGGTGCCATCGGTGAACTCGATACAAATCTCTGGCCCATCAATGGTGTCTTCGTAGATCGTGAATTTGCTTACGACCTTGCCAATGAACTCCATACACTCGATCATTCCAACTCCTCCCTCATTAGGGATGCGGCAAATAACGCATCGTTTCGTCGGCAGGGTGCATTCGGCCCGCCATCAAGACAAGCCGCAAGACCGGGGATGGCCCAAGGAAATCTGTTCGCAAACGAGAAAAGGATAGCGCAAGATGCCGGGAACCGGCATCGCTCATGGTCACAAATCCGAATCGAGGCAGGCAAAGGGGGGCGGGCGACAACGCAGGGCACATGGAATCTGTCTCCTCAACCGGATTCAGGGATAAAACATCTGCGGTGCGCCCCCGCAAACAGCCCTTAAACCCGTGATCGGGGAGTTGGAAAGCCGAAGTAAGCACGGCTCCTGTGACCTTTAGCTTTAGGGGCCTGGACATACGTCACAGGCACCCCGACCGCAAAGGCGTAGGGATACGTCGGCACGGTTGAGCGTGCCTCTTGCTTACTTTGGGGTTTCCACACCCCAGGACGGTGCGTGCCCGTCCCGCATCCATGATTTCGGAATGGGGAGCAAAATGCAAGGCGTCTATGGGACGCCTCGGCCTTACCGAAGATTGTTGGAAGAATCTATGTACCGTTACAGGCGGGTAAAGTCAGGCTGCTCTCACTGCACGGGACTATCCAGTTTCGGTACGAAGCCAACAGAAGCCAGCTCTTCTTCCGTTGTGTCTCCCTGAGCAATAAGCACATGGCCCTCTTGCGCTTCCATACTGACCGGTTCTGAATCGGGATAGACCAGCTCGGTCAGGGTAACGAAATCCGTCATCGGCGTGGTGGTGATTCCAGGTTGCGGTGTGATGGTCGTACTGGCCGCGGTGAGACGAGTCGCAGTCTCAGAATCCAGAAAGCCAAGCGAAACGAGAATGCCTGCAACCTGCTCGATACACATAACCTGCATTTCCCATGCTTGCGGAGGTTGGGTAAAAGGCAGAATGGCGATCATGCGGAACCTCACGAATACATCCGTGACCATAATTGTGGCTTTCATGATCCCCCTTCCGCAAAGGCAGTACGCTCATCGCATGAGCAAGCAGGGTATGCACTATAAGAATGAAACAGGAGAATGGCTCAGCGCAAGGTGAGAGCTAACCCCTTCACCGCCGCGTTGCTTTGTGCATTGCCGAAATTGAGGAACCCTAGTGAACCGTACCTAATTGCTCACTCATGACATAGCCAGCCTCTGTGCAATCATTGATAGGCATGCCGCCTACCTACCAAGTTGCTGAATACATTACGGATTTGCGAGCGATTCGCTCAACCGGGTCGGCGACGGCGGAAACTTCGTTCTACCCGCCGGTGGATCGACTTCTTAATGGCGCAGGCCAGGCGCTCAAGCCGCCCGTCTTGTTTTCTTCTCAGCTCCGCAATAGCGGGGCAGGCATGCCAGATGGCGGATTTTTCCCTCAGTACAACCGACAGCGAAGGAATACGGAGCCTCAGCCTCTTACCAATCCTGAACGCGGCGTGGTGGAGATCAAACCAGTCGACTACAGCCTTGACGCGCTAACGAACGAGCCGCAGACGATTCGCTATCTACGGCAGTATGGCTTAGTTCTGATTACGAATCTTCGGGAGTTCCGACTTCTTAAGCTTTCAACGACGGGTGTTCCGCAGACTCTCGAATATTACATTTTGGCGGACAGTGCGGCTTCACTATGGTCGGAACCGATCGGGTCTTTTGAACGGCACGCTGAGCTCCTTCCTGACTTTCTTCGCCGTGTGATGCTTTATCGCGCGCCACTTACCCAACCCAAGGACGTGGCATGGTTGCTTGCGTCTTATGCCCGCGAAGCACGCGCCCGGTCTGAAGATCATCCGCTCGCCAGTTTTGAGGCCGTCAAGAAGGCTTTGCAGGAGTCCCTGGGAATTCAGTTCGAGGGTGAAAAAGGCGAACACTTCTTTCGCTCGACGCTCGTTCAAACGCTCTTCTACGGTATCTTCTCGGCGTGGGTTCTGTGGCATCGTTCTCCAGAAGGACGAGCTCCAAGCGCACGATTCGATTGGCGAGTCTCGGCCCATTACCTCCGCGTGCCTGTTTTGAGAAAACTGTTCGGCGAAGTCGCCGATCCGGGTGCGCTCAACTCCTTGCAGCTCCAGGAAGTATTGAATCTCGCAGGAGAAGCTCTAAATAGGGTTGACGATTCGTTCTTCGAGACCTTTCGCGACGACGTTGCGGTTGCGTACTTCTACGAGCCGTTTCTTGAAGCGTTCGACCCGGTGCTACGCAGAGAGCTCGGCGTATGGTATACGCCGAAAGAAATCGTGCATTACATGGTGGAACGTGTAGATTTCCTTCTCCGTACAGAACTGCATCAGCCACTGGGCCTTGCCAGCCCATCGGTTCGGATTCTCGATCCCTGCTGCGGTACCGGCGCTTACCTGACCGCCGTGTTGAACCGTATTCACAGGACGCTGATGGAACAAGCGGGGGACGACAATGCGCTGGTTCCGAACGACCTGCGGACCGCCGCTCTGACTCGCGTTTTCGGCTTCGAAATCATGCCAGCGCCTTTTGTCATAGCCCATCTCCAGATAGCTTCTCTCTTGGAAAACGCGGGGGCACCGCTTGTTGACTCAAGCAGGGCGGGAGTCTTCCTCACCAATGCGTTGACAGGCTGGGTCCCTGAACGCCATCCTCAGTCTTCTATATTCGAGGAATTCCGCCGCGAACGCGAGGATTCAGAGAATATCAAACAACACGACACTATTCTCGTGATTCTAGGCAATCCTCCATACAACGGTTATGCGGGGATTGCAAAGATAGAGGAGGAGCGAGACCTCACAACGGCATACCGAACCCCCATACCCGGTATACCTGCTCCTCAAGGCCAAGGACTAAACGATCTTTATGTCCGTTTTTTTCGGATTGCTGAGCGTCGCGTCGTCGGCGACGTTCATGTTGCCGGAAATCACGACGGCTGCGGTATCGTGTCGTTCATTTCTAACAATGCGTGGCTGGATGGACTCTCACACCCTTCAATGCGGCACAAATACCTGACCACTTTCAACTCGGTATTTATCGATAATCTTAATGGCGACAGATTCCGAACGGGTAAGACTACTCCAGACGGCAGACCTGACCCCAGCGCATTCTCCACGCCGCAGAATCCTGAAGGCATCCAGCTCGGTACGGCTATCACCACTCTAGTGCGGAGCTCGCGAGCAAGTACTGGATCTACGATTGAGCTCCGCGATCTGTGGGGAACAGGAAAGCTCGCCCAACTAGAATCTGAATCGTGCCACGAAACGGAGCTTCTATACCAGACGTTCTCTCCAGTTTCTGGCCTTGGACTGATATTTGCCGAACGGGCTCATTCCGCCAACTATACGAGCTGGCCCCGTCTGACTGAGCTATTTCCATATTCGTTTCCAGGAATCAAGACCAGCCGCGATCCTCTCGTCATAGATATAGATCGGGAGCGCCTTGAGGAAAGGATGGGCAAATATCTGGGCCGATCTGAAAGCGACGAACAAATTGCAGCAATAGCACCAAGCTCAATGGACAGAAGCGCCCGATTTGACCCGGTTTTCACTCGCAGGACGCTCCAAGAGATAGGTTTCCGTTCGTGGCAAATCGTGAGATACGTCTATCGGCCTTTTGACCTACGCTGGCTCTACTGGGAGCCGGAAACAAAACTCCTAGATGAGAGACGGGATACCTACATGGCTCAACTTGTAGGCAATACCACTTGGCTGGAGGCGCGCCAACGGGAATCAGGAGATACCTTTTCTCGGGGCACAGTCGCCAACGGTCTGGCCGATAATTTCGGTAACGGTCTATCAAGTTTCTTCCCTGAAAGAGTTTTATCGACCGCAGGGTCATTACTCTCCGACGTGGAGATCCATGACAATTTAAGTGTTGCGGCAGAGCGCTACCTAGTACCGAAGAATGGATCGGGGTCGGACTTATTTTTTCATGCGCTTGCGATCATGCACACACCCGCATACCGAGCGGAAAATGCTGGAGCCCTTCTCGGAGATTGGCCCCGAATTCCGCTTCCATCAACCGGCGAAGAACTTAAACGATCCGCTAATCTCGGAAGGTTTCTATCTCGGCTGCTGGATGCCGAATCGCCACTCAATATGACTGCGGAATGGTCCTTCCTTGGTAGACTTAGCCTTCCTTCGGAACACGACATCGAGACGATTTTGGCTCTCGATGCGGATTGGGGTCGGTTGCAAGGCACGAAGGTTATGCCCGGAAACGGTCGAATCGTGACGCGTGACTGGACTGACGCTGAGCTTGGGAAGATCAACGCGCTGGCGGCAACTCAGTCAATTACGGTCGATGACGCATTAGCTCTTCTTGGCGAAAGATGTGTGGACGTCTACCTGAATGGCGCGGCGTGCTGGGCTGCGGTCCCAATCAACGTCTGGGCATACACACTAAGCGGTTATCAAGTTCTCAAAAAGTGGCTTAGCTATCGGGAGTCGCGGCTTCTCAATCGAGCCTTGCGTCCTGAAGAAACACAGTATTTTGCCCAGGTCGTACGGCGAATCGCAGCCGTTCTGCTACATGGAATTGCCCTCGATGCGAACTATCTAAATCTGATTCGAACCGCAACCGGGCTGCCTCACTAGCACTGAACTGAGGTTTCGTTTTTTTTTCGCTTCTCTGAGAGGAAACGGGTATGATGAATGCTTTCGAGGAAGATGCGTGAAAAGGATTAGCGTAGCCGTCGGAGCGGACCATATTGACAGTCTGGCCCGAGCGCGTAAGCCGCTCTTGGCACTCATCGAACTCATTTGGAACGCTTTAGACGCGGACGCGAAAAAGATAGCTGTCATCTTGACCCCAAACGGCCTCTCTGGATTGGATTCAATCCAGATTGAGGACGATGGGACGGGCATACCCCCCGAAGAATTCGACAGCGGTTTTGGTCAACTCGGGGACTCGTGGAAGAGACGAAGTGAGCGCACGAAGGTGTTAGGGCGTGCGCTCCACGGGAAAAAGGGCATCGGGCGTTATCGGGCTCTGTCTCTTGGCGGACGTGTAATTTGGAACACTCGATTTGAGCTGGACGGGCAAGTACTGCAATATGAGATTGCCTTTGACGCCGGGGATAGACGTACCGTCACAGCTACCGATCCTGCACCGTCAAGTGATCGCCCCGGCACCATCGTTACGATTTCCGATCCTTCGCCGAAACTTGAGACGCTCGAATTCGATGCAGTCAAGCCGGAGCTTACGGAGCATTTCGCTCTATACCTACGACAATATCCAAACGTCGAGCTTCGATACGATGGCGCTGTCGTCAATCCGGCCGAGCTCATCTCTCGGACGACAGATATTCCGTTTGATTTCATGGCCGAAGATGGTCAGCTCGCCCCACAAACGCTGACCGTGATTGAATGGCGGGTTCCGCTGGAACGCGCACTTTTCCTTTGTAGCCGAGATGGTTTCAGTCTTCGTGAAACTGTCGCAGGGATTCAAGCGCCGGGGCTTCAGTTCACCGCATACTTACGCTCGGAGCTATTAGAAAAACTGGAAGCACAGGATGCTATCGAGATTGAATTGGGTGATCTCGGTAAGCTTCTGGAATTGACGCGAGAGAAACTGCGGGAATACTCCGCGTCCAGGCAGGCTGAGCAAGCAGCCGAACAGGTTGAAGAGTGGAAGCAAGAAGAGATTTATCCCTACGAAGGTATAGCGAACGACGCTGTTGAGGTTGCTAAACGACAGGTATTCGATGTAGTAGCTCAAAATGTCGAAAAGTATCTGCCAGACTTCAAGGGTTCAAAAAAGAAAAGCAAACAATTCACTTTCAATCTCCTCAGGCAGGCGATTGAGACAAGTCCCTCGTCGCTCCGAAAAATTCTTGAAGAGGTCATTGGCTTGCCGAAGGAGAAGAGAGACCAACTGGCGACTCTGCTGGAAAAAACCTCTCTTGTTTCAATCATCAATGCGTCAAAGATTGTTTCAGATCGGTTGGAGTTCATCCAAGGACTTAAATCGATGCTGTATGACAGTCCCTACCGGGACAAGCTCCTCGAACGCAAGCAACTTCAACGTCTCGTCGCAGAGAATACTTGGCTTTTCGGAGATGAGTACTTACTCATGAATGATGATGAAAGTTTGCTGAATGTTCTCAAGAAACATCTAGGCAACGGCGGCTATGTGATTGACGAGGGTCTTATAGATTTTACAGAGGATGTCACTTTTGAAGGCGGCGGTACGGGCATCGTGGATCTTGCGCTTACTTCTGAACCACCCGCTGATGAAAATCTGCCAGGGACAGTTTTAGGGAAAACCCTTCCCCGTTCAGGCGTCGATCCTGTGCATAATCTCGTCATTGAACTCAAGCGTCCGTCTCAGAAGATAACTCCCGCAGTTCTCAAAGAGGTTCGCGATTATGCGTTCGCTATTGCAAGAGATGAACGCTTCCACAGCGTCCCCGCAAAGTGGACCTTTTGGGCGCTCTCAAACGCAATTAGTGAACAAGCCCAAGAGGAAGCAATGGTCAAGAACTTGCCTCCAGGCGTGGTATACCAGAGCGGAATTGTGGCGGGAAGAAACTATGAGTACACAGTTATTGCGAAGACATGGGCACAAGTTCTAGACCAAGCAACTCAGAGGCTTAATTTCTTTCGGACCCACATCGGTTACAGTCCAAGTTTCAGCCAAGGTCGAGAATATTTGAACGCCGTGTACCGTAAGTTCATTCCGGTGGAAGCTCAAACATCAGGCGATAGCGCAACTCTCGTCGAAATCAAGTAAATTGAAGCGCGCCGGTCCGAGGTACGACTACGCGACCCATCTGCGAATGTTCACCGAGCGACTAGAGCCAACCCCTGCGCCATCGAACTGCTTTGTGCATTGCCGAAACTGACAGCCGCGCTCTTGCTCACGCCCTGACTCAGTTTGCCGGCGAGCGACGCAGCATCGTTGGTATAAATCTGCGCGTCGTGCGAAGCGCGCGACACCGAGACATATGCGAATCTGCTGTTGATCAACTCGGGATGAACTTCAGTATCCATGTTCACGAGCACACGTTCGGAGGTAAGCCCCTGTGAGCTATGCGATGTGACGGCATAGCCATGATCGAAGTGCCGCATCTCGTTGGCGTCGAATTGCACGATGCGGTCTTTTGCCCCGTCCATACGGACGCTGATCTTGCCGTCATTCCCGATGCTCTGGATGGTGCCAAGGTCATGATTGGCAACCTGTAAGTCCCTGGACGGAGCCGTAAATTGGATTTTGTCTCCAGCAGCAAACTCGCGCTCGATCTCCCGGTAAGCGGCGATGCCATGTAGACGTAAGGGGTCATAGGTTACCTTCTGGCCGTCCTGCTTCTGCACCGTAAGCAGATTCTCCTTCGGGTTCATGGATACAACCTGAGCGTAGCTTTTTGGCTCGATGTCGTGTTCTTTGCTGCCGCGCGTGTAGTGCAGAAAATCACCCGCCTGATAGCTGTTCGCCCACTCCCGATCTGCGCCGGTCATATCGTTGCGCGGTGCGAGCACGCGCATGGGATGGTTCTTCGTATCCACCACACCGAGGGTTTGCAACTCCTGTCGCACAGCCTGATTGATAGCGCGGCGCGAGGCATTGTCGGGGGAGACGATGAGCGTGTTTTCAGGATGCGCCGCATACTCTTTCGCGATTGTGGCAATGCGCTCGTGCGGGTCTTCGATCTGCCGAATCCGACCCTGCTGTTGAAGTAGCTCGACGCCGATAGCCGTTTCGTTATTGGACAGATGCTCCACTGCTTTCAGCAGAGAGGCATCTTTCTGGCGCATGATCTGGTCAAGCTGTGCGGTCCTCATACCCGCTTCCTGCAACTGTTCGAAGGGCTTCCCGGCATCGACGCCTTGATGTTGGCGGGTATCTCCGATCAACAGCACCTTGTCCTGCGGTCCGATCTTATTCAAGAAGTCCCGCATCTGCTGTGTCGATGCCAGGGACGATTCATCGACCATATAAAGATGCTTTCTCGTGGGATCGCCGGCACCCTGCAGACCGCCGCCCGCGAGGAAGCGCTGCAATGTGTCCGCCTTGATCCCAGCATCCCGGAGCTGCTTCGCTGCACGCGATGTCGGCGCAAAACCTTCCACCGCATAGCCGCTCTGTTCGGCTCCCTGACGGATGGATTCCAAGACTGAAGTTTTGCCACTGCCCGCCCGCCCCTGCAATCCCTGTACACGATCTCGCGAGGTCAACACCTCCTCGACGACCCGTTTCTGCGCGGCATTGAAGTGGGGCCGTGACTCGGAGAGCGGCACAGCGGACTCTATCGCCATGATCTGCGGCGCGCGGTTTTGTCCATCTTGCACCTTCTGGACGATTTCATTCTCAGCCTTGATGGTCGCCGCAGTGGTGAACCTACGCCCTGCATCATGGGCGTTTGCGGGGACTGCCTGGAACTCCCCGGAAGCGATACGCGACTCAAAGCTGGCTCGGACCTCCGGGTAGGTCATCTCTCCCATGCCACGGCGCAAAGCATCGACGTAGAGAGCGCGTTCATCTACGACCGCCTCCCGCTCGAAACTCTTATCGCGAGCAAAGGTCACAGCTTCGCGCACCTGTTGGTGACGTTCCTTGGCGGGGGTTGCTTGCGCCTGTTCCTGCCTGCGCTCCCGCGCCTCGGCCACAACGCGGTCGGCCTGATTGCCGAACTCATCGGCTATTTGTTTGTGTGCCGCCAGGATTTCCTCAGGAGATAAGCTGGCTTTGCGGTCGCGGGTGTTGTGCGCTGCGATCTGCGCCGCTTCCGGGCCTGCGAATCCGCTGCGGAAGAGAGCTTCTTCGATCTGCTGGCGGCGTGGACTGGACGCGTCAAGATAATCCGCTGTAAAGCCCTTTACATCGGGTGCACCGCTCTTGCCAGCCTCGATTTCATAGCCAAGGTCGCGCAACTTGTAGGTCAGATGTGATTGATAGACGGCGGTAGCAAACTGCTGGCTCTCGAACAAAGAGTGGGGCTGCAAGGCCCCTATCTTGCCGTTGTCTCTTTCGGTCATGTTGAAGATGACAACGTGCGTGTGAAGCTGCGGTGCGGAGTATCCGTCCACCGGACGGGCGGTATCATGCTCGAACTTTGCCGCCACAAACTGCCCGGTCGTCTCGGCGGGATTGTTGCCGCCGATGCGGGCCTGCGTGTACTTCTCCAGTTCGTTCAAGGCGACGTTGACGGCTTCGCGATGCGCCTCGCGCACCCGGTCATCGCCACCGACAAGCGCGGTCAGTGATATGGATTTCGGTGCGGAGAATGTCGCATCCCAACCGGCGCGATGCTCTACGGGCGATACCATCTTTCCCTCGGCATTTCGGTATTCATCGACGGTGCGATGGGACACCAACTGCGTGCCAGTTTGCGGGTGCTGGCCTTGGGAGAGGCGGACGAACTCCTCCGCGCCCACAGCGCCGGACAACTCGAATGTGTCGCCCAGCTTGCCATGCCACTCGCCCTGAATGGTGTCGCCCTGCTTCCAATAGTTCTGCTCGGCGGCGGTGAACTCCTTCGCATGGTAGGTCTGTGCCTGGGACGCGGAGAGCGGTTTCGAGATATTCAGCATGGCAACTCCTTATCCCTTGAACGTGAGCGTCTGTTGCTCGCTGGTTTCGTCCGGCAGGATTGTCTCCGGCTGCATCTCGTGCGCTGCGGCAGGTTCGTTGGGTTGCGGCTGCGGTTCGGTGGGCGCTGCGGAAGGCTGCGGCTCCTGTGCCAATTCATCCGTGCCGGGTAAGGTCTTCGGGGCATACGGCAGCTTGTCATCTGGACGCTCGCGCAGCTCGAAGGGTTTGGCGACCTCCGGCATGTCGAAGTACGGAAATGAAAAGAATGTGACCTTATTTTGATATTTCATGAAGGCATGGAGGTCTGGCAGGCCGGAGATTTCGGACTCCAATACCAGCGGTTCGACCTGCCGCTCGATGGTGAAGTTGTGCCCCGAACGTGTTCCGTCGAAGTGTGTCTCGCGCAGCCGCTCGATCTCCACCTTGCCGATAAATTTCGACACCCATTCCCCGGCGTTCGGTTCCTTGGTGGTGAGCCAAACGCTGGTCGCAGGCTGCGACAGCATGACCTCGGCGAGATGACCGTAGAGGTATTCGAGCTGTGCTTTGCCCTGGAAGCCAAGTAGAACCGGATTCTGGCCCTTTCTCCCTTCGGTGATGGCCGTATGAAGCTGTGGTAATTTCTGCAAGCTCGCCAGCTCGTCAATCACGAACCAGACCCTTTTCTGGTCTTTCGTCGGTTCATTCAACAGCCGTAGAACCAGCCAATCGATCCATAGGCTCTGCAAAGGCCGGAGGGCTTCCCGCTCTGCCGGAAGAGAGGTAATGAAGATCCATCCTTTCCTCTTTTCGGCCCACTCCGTCGCTGTCCAGGTGCCGTTGCCTTCCTCTTTCTTCGGAAGCAAACGCAAGCTGTCCGCAACCAATCCGAGAGAGCCGAGCACACCGGCACGCTGCTGTTGCGCGCGGGGATCGATCAGGTGGGCGTGCTCCGTGCCTTTCAGCCGTCGATCGATCTCATCGGGGTTCGACATCCACTGCACCAGTTCATCCGGAGTAGGCCGGTAGGCCATCAGAAACGCGAATATCTTCTGCGGAGATTCGATGAAGAACTCCCCCTTGCGATCCTGTGGCGGTTGGAAGAGAGACGCAGCCAAAGCTTTTGCTTCGGAACGACTGCGGAGGTCTTCGGCTGGCCCCCAGTACGGGCAGCGTTTGTCCAAAGGATTCAGGATGACATCGCCACGTGACGGGTCATAGAACCGCTTCACGAACTCGCGGGCTGGGTCGTAAACTATGGCGGAATCGCCCCGGCCCTGCACCTGCCGGAGCACCTGAAACAGCAGGGCGGACTTGCCTGAACCCGTATCACCGATGATCTGCATGTGCTGCGCTTCCGCCCTCGCGGGAATGCGAATCATCTCCTTCATGTCGTCGGTCTTGAAGCCGATGCCATCGCCTTGGACAGTCCGATTGAACTCCTGCGGCGTAAGGCGTTCGGGGCCTTTCAGCCGCCGTCCGTACTTAAGCGACTTCTGCCGCTTCACGTCCTTGGTGACGGCGAACGGCAGCACCACCAAGAAGATTCCCGCACCGCAGAGTAGCGGGAGCTTCAGGATGGCGGACAGGTCATCTTTATAGACAGCAACCTTCAGGTAGTCGCACAACCGGGCATCCACGTAGCTCCGTACCGGCCCGCGAAAGAGCAGGTCTTCGCCACGCAGGAGCGCAGTCGGCGAAAGCGCCAGAGGAATGATTCGACCGCCCGGCTCCACGGTCTTACCACGCACGACATCGTCATTCATGGCAGGGCTTGGCTTCCTGCCATGCCCGGTCAGAAAGAGCATCCGATAGTCGCTGCGGTGCGTCCGGCTGAATGATCCGAAGATGGAAGTACGCACATAGACGGGCATGTAGAACCTCTGTAGCGGTGTACCGATGAAGCGAAGGCGACCGTACAAAAATATGGCGGTCAAAAAAATGGCGAGGAAGATTGCGCCATAGGTATAGATAGGCCGATGCTGCGGCCAGATGATCGTCTCTTTGCGGCCCCACGTTGTCTTTGCCATTGCGTTATCTCCTTCCTTCAGCCAGAATTTTTCCGGCCAGTTCATGCTTCGCCGTGCCGATCTGATCCAGCAATTTGTCGAATGCTTCCGGCGTCATCGTTTGCCCGATAGCAACCGACCGCAGCGCGTTCACCAGCAGCAAACGAACGCCAACGATCTCCGGCAGCACGACGGTTTCCGCGCCGGGTTCAGTCCGGGCCGCGACCGCCTCCAAAGCCAGGTCGCGTAGCCATTCGCCGGTCGTCTTGGCTTCCGCGCCTGCGGCATCCTCTACCGCGCGGTATTCCGTGGCGGTCACTTTCGTTGTGAGGGTCTGATTGCGGCTCTCGCGGCCACGAATCTTGCCGCGCTTCACAGCCGTTTGCGTATCAAGAATTGCCATGCCGGAGTGCTCCAATCTCTAAAATCGCAGGGAGCTAACAAGCTCCCCGATTTTCGTAACTGATGTCTTTTGTTACGGAACCCATTAGCTCCCGCAGGGAGCTAAACAGCTCCCTACAAGGGGTGGAGTGTCGAAATACACCCGGTGCGCAGCACCGCTCTCGTACTGCCACGGATGTAGGCGGAGAATCATGCCTTCGATCCCGCCACAACTGCCGGTGTTTGGGATGAAGAAGACGCTGCGGAAACCGGCTTCTTCACAGGCGGTTCCGCTGCCTCATTTGCGGATGCTCTGCGCACGCGCAACGTGGGCGTAACCTTCTGAGCTTCGGGCGACTTCAGGTACTCCTGAAAGTCGCGGTCTTTGGAGAAGACATAAGCGAGCGCCTGTTCCACAACATCGTTCGCAGAAGCGTGGATGAATGCGGCGTACTGATCGACCTGGGTTGCGGTCGTATCAGTCAACCGAATCGAGGCGCTGAGGTGGCGGGTTTGAGTGACTTCTAGCAGGGGCATTGCATTCTCCTTTGGGTGTGAAATCAAGCGGACTTTCTGTTGGCGATCATGTGTTGTGCTGTGGTCGCAATCTCCCGAGCACGAGCGGAGCAAAGTGCTGCGGGAACCTCACTGCAACGCCGGGATTCGAGCATGGCGACGATGTCGTCGAGACTGCTGCCTTCGATGAGCAAGAGACGGGCGGAAGCAACGTCGATGGTGCGCTGCGCGTAGTAGAGAGGATTGGGCTTATCGGAGCGGCGCGAAGCCAGCTCATCCGTGAGCGTCACGGCATCTTTGCCCAGGGCAAGCTCATGCAGAGCCCACGCCCAATCCGATTCCGAGTGGCTGTGCTTCAGCGGAGGATTTCTGTAGCCGGACGTATTGCCGGGAAGCATCGCATCGACCGCGCCTGCCTCAAGCTGGAAGTCATTCGGAGTCCAGACGGAATCGTCGGGATATTCGACGGTGACTTTGTAAGGCGGATCGTATTTTCTATTCAGTAAACCGGGGACACGCAGAACACGGTTGCAGTCAGTGCAAGCTGGATCGCCTCCGAAGGCGAGGGCGAGGAGCTTGAGCATCTGTTCCTGCTGTACAAGGTCGAAGCCTTCGACGCGCCAAAGCACCTGATACTTGCCGGGCGATGTCGAGAGAATCGAGGTCGCCGGTGGCACCAGCTCCGATGCTCGAAGCGCAGCGAGCCGGACATCCCCATCCGTGTCGATATCGAGATAGAGATGGCGGACAGATGCGATGCACTCTTTGGTGCGCTTACGGCTACCAGAGCGAAGCGGATTGGCAGCAACGTAGATGTTGTTGCGGTCACGTTGGTTTTCATAAGAGAGCCACGCCATATACCGGCTCTCCAGCACCTGTTCCAATCGCACGACTCGTTGCATCGGAGTCGAGCCATCCTGCCTACGCAGCAGGAGGGCGATGGTCTCTTCCGGGGCAAAACAACGGCGGAGAAAACTAGCGGCAATCTGACTCATCGCGGCACCTCTTGCGAGTGGGAACGTTCGGGCCTTTAGCAGAAGAGAAGCCCGGCTTTCACCGGGCTTCGGCATGGAGGAAATGGCCTATGCGGCCACGTCCTCCTCGAAGGTCTCATCGAACTCTTCCTCGGCGGCAACCCGCTCTGCGCGGTCGAGCTTGAGGATCGAAGTCACCCGGATCGTGTCGGTCTTCACGCCCTTGTATTCGGAATGCTGAATCTTGCCCTCGATCTGAATGTGAGCGCCCTTCTTGAGCTTGCCGGCGAACTCGGCCAGCTTGCCGAAGACGATGAGGTTATGCCATTCCGTGCGCTCGTGGTACTTGCCGGTCTCTTTGTCCTTATAGGACTCCTTGGTTGCAAGGGAGAGCGTGGTGAACTGCTTGTTGTTTTTGCCGGTACGAACGACGGCATCGCCGCCGAGGAAGCCCATGAGGATTGCTTTGTTCAGGTACATGATTGTGTCTCCGTTTTGAAATTCCCGATCTGCTCGGGTCACACCGGGCGGAGCCTAGCGAGTGGGTCCGACTCCCAAGGCCGAAGTTCTGCATTTGCGGAGGGTCCGTCGTAGATGGAAACCATAACCGAAGGCGGCGCCAGCCGAAGCAGAAGAACGAGCCTGCCGCCGGGCGTCGGTATGACCCCGAAGCCGTGACCGTGCAGAAAGCGGGATAGCTATGGGAGACACCCGCCTGAACAATCCTCTTCATCCGCTTCCTGGGGATGCCATGTATTGGCAAGAGCGGTTCACTCATCACTACGAAGAGCTGCGCAAAGAGCCGCAGGTCAGCGCCGAAAACGAATGTCTCCAGGCTGCCTATGGCATGCTCAGGAGCACACGTTCTGGTCGTAAGATTCAGCACCGCGATGTGGGTGAGAAGTGCCATAACGATTCCTGTTCCATCCGCGTCTCAAGCAGCCGCTGCCGCAGAGGGGGCACGATAGATTTCCTCGGTTTGGAAGGACTGATCCACGTGGCTGTAACCCGTCACACGAATCAGCTCGCGTACCCTGCGTCGGCCCGCATGATCGCGCTCGCAGTACAGGACGAAGTCGATGGCCTCGGCGGTCTCCGAACGGACGAAAGAATGGTTGAGATTCGGTCGCGCGCTTAGAGCGAGATCGGAGAGCCGATTCAGCGCGTCCCACGCGCTCTTGGCATGGATGGTGGAGAGCGTTCCACCGTGCCCCGTGTTCATCGCTTGCAGCAAGTCATAGCCGCATTCATCGCGTATCTCGCCCATGATGATGCGGTCGGGACGATGCCGCAGTGCGGCGGCAACAAGCTGGCTTGGAGTCACGGCAACCTGACCTGGAATGGCCTCAACTGCTTCCCATCGAACGGCGTTCGGATGGGCCATCTTTAGCTCGGCGGGCTGCTCAATGACGATGAGCCGTTCCTGCATCGGCACATGATCGAGCAAGGCTTTCATCAAAGTCGTCTTCCCACTCCCAGTTCCACCGCTGATGATGCCGTTCTTCCGCTCTCCAATGAGGCCGACAACAACATCTCGGATCTCCACCGGCAGACTGCCCGATGCAATCAGCTCATCGGAGGTAAACCAGCGGTTGAATTTCCGCACCGTGAACGTCGGGCCATTGATCGAAGATGGCGAGCCGACCACGGCAACTCGGGAGCCGTCCGGCAGGCGCGTATTGAGGATCGGATTCTGGCTGGTGAGGTCCTGTCCCAATAGGCGCGCGACACGCTCAATGGCCGCCTGCAAGCGATCGTTGGTGTAGGGCGTGGAGAGCGCAATGTGCTCGACCACGCCGCCACGATCCGCGTAGACACCGGTGGTCCCGTTAATCATGAGATCGGAGATGGACGGGTCCAACAAGAGCGTTCGCAACTCGTCGGGAAAGAACGGTAATATCAGATCGAAGCTCATCGAACCCCCAACCAGCCAGAAAGGGCTCTACGGCAATCAAGACCATTTCGTACGACAGTATCGCCAGCGAGCTGATGACCAAGGCCAGCCGCGCCCGAGCAAAGGAGCGCGCCAAAACCATCCTCAAACGCATGGGACTCGACGAATTGCGCGAGGTTCGCAAGGTGACGCAGGAAAACCTCACCCCTTCTAAATAGCGCAACCGCTGGTCCCGGCTGGCAGGGTCGCGTGGAGGATGCTTTGCCCACCGGAGTTGAAGCAGGAAGTCTCATCGAACTACCCCATCGGTCGTTGCGGCGGTGCCGGGAGTAATGGGATCAACCGAGACGCGGTTTTCGTGGAACTCGGTGATGGTCAATCCCAATGGATTGATGAACTCATATTGCGGGTAAATCTTGGCCTGGTCGCTGACCTGTTTGGGATTCAGATAATAGGTCAGACTGAGCATCCAGTGCTCGGTCCTCGGCTGATGCGAGTGGCTGGGAGAATACAGCTTATCGAAGGCAAGCAATGCCGTTCCACGCGCCATCAAAGCGCCCTGCACGGTCTCTTGCGACATGGACGTGATGGTGACGTTTTTCACCTCCACATCGCTTTGCTCGATCTGGCCACCAACCACCTGAGAAACAAGGTGGTTGGCATTGTCTTCTGTCATCAACTGCGAAGCGAGATTGCCGGACAGGAAGTAGTAGTTGAGGGGGTACTTCTTGGCGATGGTGTCGCGGCTGATTGTGTAGCGGTAGTTCGCCCAATCGGTGAGATAGGTTCGCACCTCTCCCTCGCGCGGGCTGTAGCTCAAATCGCTGTACTGGATCGCCTGGGCACGCCCCATCTCGTCGATGCGAATGTAGCGGTTTACCAGTGGACGGCGGGCCAGCGAGAGATTGAGCCACATGGAGCCGCAAAGCAGGACTGTTCCACAGGTGAGGATGATGCGGTAGGCTTTGCGCTCAGCATAGTGTGAGGCGTAGACCTCATTGCCAATCTGATCCGTGAGCAATGCTTGCTCCGGCGTTAGGTGTTGCTCATGGACTACTGTGCGTGTGGACATGGGAATGGCTCCTTTGCTCAACCGCTTGCAAAATCACGTAGGTGTAGATAGCTCCGGCTACAGCAGAACCGAGAAGGATGAGAACAATCGCCAATCTGACAACCCGCAGCCGCAATATGCGACGAACAAATATGACTTGTAGGGCGTAGTCGAACATGGGCCTTATCCTCCTCCTGACATTCCTAACGATGCAGCCGTGCCAGCAACTTTCGTGATGCTTTCAGCCATTCCCGCCGCCCCACCGAAGATTGCTTGAGTCATGCTCGGAATGAAGAGCATGTTCACGATGAATGCGACGAATACCATGATGCACGGAATGAGGTTCGCAAGCCACATTTCCATGGAGTAATTTCCGTTGAATGTCTGCTGGATAAAGGCATTCATAAAGCCACCCCAAACAAAGATGAAAGCGGCGGCCACAGCGCGAATCATGGCGAAGCTAATGAGCACGTCAAGGAAGTGAAAGAACTTCGCCCGAAAGGTCTTGGTCATCAGCAAAGGGATAAAGACGGGACCAAATAGAGCAGTCACACCGTAGAGAATGAAGGCGCTGCAATTGATGACAAATAGGATGGCGGACGCGATGCCAAGAAGTGCCTGCACAACGAAGTAGCAAAGGATCTGCACCGGAGCCGTGAGCGATGGCATCGCGGTGTTGTCACCAGCCGTCTTGAAGAGTTGGAGGAGATTATCCAGCGAATGCTGGTCGAAGGCCGCAACCATTGCCTGTGCGATGTAGGAAAAGAAGTGGTTGATGCCGAAGGTCGCGCCGGGGAATGGGTTTACCCAGTAGTTCTCAAGCAGGCAGCAGATGATGAGCCGCAACAGGAAGTTGACGAGATCGCCCGCGTGGACCGGTTGAGCGTGAAAACGGAATGTCATGCTGGTTGTATTCCAGTTGATGACCAGACTGATGAGCGTGAAGAGAGAGATGCAGGCCAGCTCCGTCAACCCGAGCTGCGTGAGTGCGCCACCATTCTGGGTAGTGAGATTGGTCAGGTTGTTGGTGAACTGATAGAGCCAATCGACCCCGGAACTCGTGCTTGGCAGTGCCAATGCTAACAATGTCACGGAAACCATATCGCTACTCTCCCTCGGTCACAGTTACGGGATGTACTTCTGCCAGGTCTTGCCCTCATTGGCAGCAGCGTAGTTGTGCTTCTTCTTGGCTGTTTCGACACGCTTCCGGAAGGCCTCATCTTCGGCCTTGCGGTCTTCCGCTTCCTTCTGCTGTTGCTGGAGGATGGCCGCAGCTTTGGCGGCGGCAGCGGCGGCTTTCGCCGCCTCGTGCCGCTGGTAGGTGAGCGCACCACCGATCGCGGTAAGAGCCGCGAGGATGGAGAGCAGGATTTTGGTGTTTACCGCTTTAAGCATGGCCGTCTCCGTTACGGAAGGTAGGTCTGCCAAGTGTTCGATTCGTTGGCCGCGCTGGTGTCGTTGGCGGAGCGCTGCTGCTGTACAAAGACGGCTGTGTTGAGGTCTTCGACATGCGCGTTCCGCCGCTCCATATTTGCAACCGTCATCTGCGACGCGAGGCAAGCATGGAGGACGCCTTGCGATTGCATCTCGCTCAATCTCTGCGCCTCCGCTGCGTTGAGAAGATTGAGCTGCTGTACCTCGCTGTTGGTGCTGTCGCCACCGTCGAACTGTTGCGACAGAAGCGAGCTGTTCGCCGTAGCATTCTCGCTGCGTGCGGCGCGGTACTGGCCCACGGCGGTAAGGCAGTCGGGAGAGACCGAATCGGCCGTCTCGATCATCGCCAGTTGCGAGCTGCGGGAGCTGCCGAGAGACTGGCTGGCGAGGTAAGCCGGCGCACTGCCGTTCATGGTGACGGTGGCCGCCTTCCATGCCGTACTCGATGCACCCGGCGAATTGGTATTAAGCGCAATGCTCATACCGGCTGTCTCGCCGAACATATTGGCGACGTTCACGTTCTCAAGAGCGTGCAGCGTCGTCTGCCACTGCTGCTTTACCGAGAAGTGCGTGATGTTGTTTTTCAGCATGTTGTATTGCGTCTGAAGAGTCGTGAGTTGCGATACAAGGCTGGCATAGCTGGTGGGATCGAACACAATGTCACCGATGCCGAACAAGGCGAAGCTGGGAGTTGCTGTGAGCAACACCGCCGCGCCTCCGATAAGCCACTTGCGACGCTTGCTGAGAGTGAGTTTCATAAACCCTCCTGTCATTGGGTTGAACTACATGCACTGCGGGCAGGTCGGGTCCAACCTGTGCAGAGGAAATGTGTGGATGTGTGTTGCGTTTGTAATCGCTTCGGCGGACTGGAGGTAGATCCACCCAAGCGCATCTCTACCTGAGCTTGTACCCACCAGCAGCAGGGCGAGCACAACGGCGGAGAGAATTCCGGAGGTCTGGCAAAAGCGATGGAAGCCGACTCTCTGCATGACCTTCACTCCTCCTCTGCAAGTTGCCGTGCAACCTGCGGAATGATCGCGAGCCAATCCGGCCCGCTGCGTTCGATCGCTTCGGGGATCGTGTACTCGATCTCGTCCAGCCAGTCCGCACGATTGAGGACGAGCGCCACGGCTACCTTCTCGCCGGTGGACTGCACGCCCCATGCGTCATGCCCACCACGCTTGGCGTCGCGCGATTTGCGGAGCAGATGATCGTAACGGTCATTCATGGCAGGCTCCTATCTATAAGGTGGGGTCGACGCGATGCTCCGCGTAGGCTGGGATCAGAAGGTCGGTGCCGATGTATACACGCACACGCGAGCCTTCCTTGAGCGTGATGATGGGCAGGCGGTTGAGGAAGTGATTCAACACCTGCTCGCCTTCGACGGCAGACTGCTCGGAGATGCCGTTTCGAATCTGCACCGAAGGATCAAGAACACTCCCGCCGTTCCCGATCTGCGCCAAGCCGCCCAAGCCGCCGATGGCAGCGGCGGCGGCGAACGCCTGCAAGTAGCCGTGGTCTACCTTGGTGGCAAGTCCGGTCGTGCCGATCTGGTCAAGGCCGATGTACTTGACGAACTCCAGCGAGAAACCATCGGGGCAGATAGCGCGATGGAAGGTAACGAACATCTTGCGCTGCTGCGCATTGCCGACGCTTTGCACGTCACCAAGCAACCGTGTGCCTTGCGGCAAGAGAAGCTGCTGATGATCGTGGGAATACAGGTCAGTCGTCAGCGACACCATGATGGGGCCGCTGAAACCACCGTCAATATGGTTGGTCACGACACCTTCCAATACCGTGCCCTCGAAGATGCGATACAGACGGCCATCGTAGATATCGAAGTCATACCCAGCCATCGCATTGCCTTTGCTGTCTTTCTTGGCATCTATGCTGGCTGACTTTGCTGGAGCCGCGCCTCCGGGTGCGGCAGCAGCCGTCTCCTGCGCAGCCTCCGCCGTGACTGCCGGACTGGTGCGCTCGAAATCAATCGCAACGGTGTCGCTATCGATGGCGTCTTGCTGCTGCTTCTCTTTGGCGAGCTGCTTCTGTTTGGCTTCGGCCTGGGCCTGCGACATATTCGAAGTCCGCTGCGGGGCATTTGGACTGTCACCATAGATCGCAGAACGCTGCGCAGCGGTCATGGGCGGGGCTCCTGCGGCCTCCGGGCCGGGCGCACCTTCCGTCTGCTGCAACTGTTGGAGGGCAGCATTCAGCTCCTGCTGATGCTGCCGCGCCTCGGCATCGCGTTGCGCCTGCAACTGCTGCTGCGACTCAAAGCTGTTGACCTGCTGTGCGTTCGGCGCTGCCGGACGCATGGGCAGGGCGCTGGCTGGCGCATTCCTCTTGTTGCCGCTCAACAGGCTGGAGAGATTGGAGATGCCGATAATCCCGATGATGACAACTAGGGCGATAACGACCGGCATACTCTTCCGCAGTGGGGGCTTGCTTTCCGGTTGTTCGGGAACGGTGGCAGGGACGTTCTGATTGGGCTCCGGCATGGCTACCTCGCTTCCTCGGTACGGTGAAACTCAACCTTCTGCTTGCCGATGGCGAGATAGCCGTTATCCAGCTTCTTGGGCACGGTGTAGAGGCCATTCGCAAAATCGAAATTGATAAGCGATGGCTTCTTGTCCTTCACCTCATATAGGGCAGGCGTCTCCTGAAACTGCCCGCGCAGATAGGTGAACTTGTCATCGCGCCATATCGCCTGCAAGCCAAGCTCTTTGCCCTTAGGCTTGTCCCATGTGTAGTCGAAGTGAAGTGAGCCGGGGTACTGGCTGCGGTAGGCTTCCTCTTTGCTCTGCTCAGCCTTCAAGGTCGCGGCTTCGGCTGCTTTTGCGGCTGCGGTTTCCTGCCTGGCTTTGTCCAGCTCGGCGGCAGGAACGAAGACAGGCAGCTCGGCCAGCCTGTCTTTGGCGGCTTTGTCGCCAGGTGCAATGAAGATCTTGGAGTCGAAGTGAGGGTCGTCGTCGCCGGAGACTTCGCGCAACTGCAAGGTGTATTCGTTTCCGTGATCGGAAACGATGTGAACGTCCGTGGTGCTGTTCGCAAGCTTCGGCTTGATGCTGATAAAGCGCGATGCAACGTGTCCACCATCGAAGACCCAATCGACGGTGTCACCGGCGAAGACATTCGCAACCTTCTCCTGATCGGGAAGCAGAATGAGGGTCGATTGCAAAAGTCCGGCACGGACCACAGGCGGCGTGTCCGTCTCGGACACGGTGATGGTGCGCGGCGCGTTCGCTTGCAGATGCTTTGCGTCGGAAGTACCAGGGCCGGAGGCAGAGGCAGCGGAGGCAACTAGGGCGAGACTGCTGGCGACGAAGATAAGGAAGGGTGGTTTCATTGCTCTCTGTTCCTTTCGGTGGTTAGGCGATCTCACCCTGGGCGAACCGCGTGATGCCCTCGGTGAGTCCGTGCTTGGCGATCAGCTTCGACCGGCGCACCCGGTCCTTGGGCTTGGTGGAGAAAGTCGCATAGCTGCGACCGTCGAGATTGAGGCGAACAACCTTGGTGAGGCCGTCACGGCGCATGTAGAGTGCTTCGCGGTCCTGCAAGCTCTCAAACAGTGCGAGCTGCTGTTCCGTAATCTTGAACAGCTCCGCATACCGTTTCCGGTTGAAGGTCGCATCCTTCAGAAACAAGAACGACGTGCAGGAGTTCACAATGGAATCGGCGTTCTCGCCCAAGTCTTCCGCAGACTGTCCAATCATGGTGACGCCGCCGAGATTCTTTCGGACGGTCTTGATGGACGCGAGAGCGCCTTCAAGCAACTGCCGATTCTTCATAGAGCTGAAGATTTCTTCGATGAGGATGTGCTTGGGTACGCCGAGATTGGCAGAGTCATAGAGCACATCGTTGATGCGCCGTAATAACCACACCATCAGCGGCTCAATCAGGTCGGCATATTGCGCGTTATTGACGCCCTGGAAGTCGAAGCACTGCACACGCGAGAGCGAGAGGCTGTCTTCGACGTTGTCGAAGATGGCGCTGTAGACGCCTCGCCCGACCCACTTTGAGAGATACCTGTCGAGCTTCTTCGGCAAGAAGAGATTGGAGAGACGGCGGTTTTCTGGGTCGAGCAGGTAGATGTCCTGCACGGCCTTGTGGATCACGTCGTCGTCTTCTGGTTCCAGCTCCGCGCCGCCGTTGGTCAAGAGCAGCTTGATAAACGAATACAAGAACTTGATGTTGGCCTCGGTCGGCTCCAGAGAAAAGAGGGCGACACGGGGACCATCTTTGCCGATGCGGTCAACGCGACCGCCGTACAACTCGACCACGCTTTCATAGCTGCCGCCGATGTCGAAGATGTACGTAAAGCCACCATACTTCTGCTCAAGCGCAACGGTGGCATTACCGATCACGCTCTTACCTGAACCTGTAGGTCCGATGATGAGCGAGACCCGCACGCCCTCCACGTACACATCTTGGAAGAATGGCGTCCGGGTGCGTGTCTCGAAGACATTCAGGTACTCGGAGTCCAGGTCTTCAGAGTGCGGGTGGCCGATGTGCGGGGCGAACACAGAGGACAACCGCGCATGATGTTCTTCACTGAGCCACATCGGAAAGACATTGAACTTGCCGTTGCCGGGGAACATGGCATAGAAGGCGCATAGATTGCCAAGCGTCTCCTCGATCACCTGGGCGCGTGCATCGACGAAGATCCGATGCACAGCGGGCGCGGTATCGCGTAGCTGGTCGGCGCTGTTGGCCGCCAACAGCAAGCGCAGCGAGTATTCTCCCTGCGCCTTCTTGTCCAACTCGCGGATGACCAGGCTCAAGTCATCGACACTGCTGTTGGCGGCTTTTGCACCCGCGCCTGTGTCAAGCGAAGCAGTATCGCGCCCGCTCATTACTCGCGTCAGAACACCAACTTTGAAAAACGAGATGAACTTTTCCTGCGCGTCGATCTCGCTGCGCGCCGCGGTGGTGGACTTGGAGCGCCATGTCGAGCACAGCACGCTATCGCAATCCAGTGCCAGCAAGCCGGAGAAGAGGCAGGGCCGCGATGCCTCTGGCGTCGTCTTGAGGGAATACATCTGCACATACCTTTTACCGACGCGTAAATGATCGCTATGCCATGCAACGGGATTGCTGACAATCTGCCGGTCCACACCCGCATCGTCGCGGAGCTGCGCTTGTGAGGCCCACTCTTCGAGATTGAAGAGGTACGAAAAGAATTGGAATGCGTCCGCCTTGTCGAGCAATCGTAGCCCCAACAAACTTCCCAGATGACCTCCAAGGATCGTTGCGGCTTTCTGTAGTTCTGCGAGCATCCGCGAGCTATCTGCGACGTTCTCCTGCGGCTTGCGCTCGAACGCTCTCAGCTTCGAAGGCTCCAACGTGAGGCACCAATGAAGGTCGATGCGTCGAAAGCCTGCGGTTTTCTCAAGGAAGGTCAGCCGGTCGTTCACGAAAACCTGCGTTACAGAGTTGCTGTACTGCTTCTGTCGCGGCAATTCATAGCCCGACATGACACGGGCGTACTGATACAGGCATGAACCTTCGGGCAGGCCGCGCAATGCGCCTTCAATCGAGCGCATCCGAGACTCTAGTTCCTGGTCGGTCAAGCCCTCTTCGTCGATACCGGTCAGCGCGAACAGGCATCCGTATCCGCCGCCTTTCAGGGAGAAGATATTCGGCCCGATGAAGCGTGCAATCGGCACGATGCTGCATGCGGCTCCGGCCTTGGCGAACCATGGGACGAATTTGGCTTGCTCAGTATTTGCGCGGGTCATAATAGCTCTTCTGGTTGAGGCTCAGGCCCCAGAGCTGGAACATCTTTGGGTGTTTGCGGATGATGAGCCATGCGCCCACAGCAAGCGTGGGGAAAGCCATCATCGCCAGCAGGCGAAACCCAACGAGGAAAACCGTTACGCAGACGAATATGATCGCCATCCATGCTGTAAGATCGAGACCAAGCTTGGCCCTCGGTCGATTCAGCGCCTGATTGATCGGTAACGGCTCTCCTCGCTTGGTCATGGTCGATGTCACCTCCTACATCGACTGTCCGGTCAGGCTGCCTATCCATCCGGCTCCCCAACCGAGCACTCCAGCGCCGAAAAGCGCGCCGAAAAGCCCTGGAATCGCGTCCTGGAACCGTCCACTCATCATGCGAATTCCCGCAAAAATGAGCCCTCCAAGGCAGATAACGGCCCCAGCGTACATTGCGAAAGTCTTGAAGGTTGTCATCAGCGTTTGAGCGCCAGAGAAGTCCATCGTTCCTTGAGCATGAGCGACGCCGCTTCCGACACCCGCAAACACGAGTGCAGTAAGCGTCGGTCCCATCACATGAAGAGCGTGGCGGAGGGACTGCTTTGAGAGGGGTATTGCCCACCGTTTGGCGGAGCGATTGGACGACCGATTGAGAGGCTTTCCCAACCGGATTGCGTGGCGGATTCTGAGCATCTTTGCACCTCCGCTGACTCGGTGTCAGCATGGCGCAAACCTAAGATCGCTCAGCTCTCGATGTCCAATAACAAAATGATTTCTGACTATTCTGAATCATGATAGACGCCAGCGAAAGGTGGAACGTTCGAACCGCTGTGCGTGAGCAACCTCAGTTGGCTGGATGCGGACTTGCTGGACGTCAGATCGGATGATGACACTCACGGATCGATGGAAACGCTGAATGTCCGGCGTACCTTGGAGACGCCTAAGGCAGACTGGAAGCGTCTGCAGGAGGTACTAGATTCCTATAAGAACCCCTGATGACTACTCATCTACGTCGTCAAATATTCCGCGCTCCTGGGGCGGGAGAGTGTCTTGAGGGTCGATCTCTGCCAAACTGCGCTCGGCCCGCGCGTTATCGGGTTCGTCGGCCAACAGTTGCTCGTACCATTCTCGTCCTAGCTTTATCTGCCGGTCGATCTGACTGATAGCCGCTGAATCATCTGCAAACTCTTTTTTTAACGCCGAGAACGAATCGAGCAACGGATCTAAATGTTGATCCGGTCGCTCGTCGGAATTGCGGTTGCGCTGCCATGTCTCCCTGACAGTTGCTAGATTCGGCAACAGCTCTACTCGGACACGTTCGCGGAACGCTGTCAGTTCTGCAGGTGTGAACACACTCTGAATGCGGTGGTTTTCGATGGCGTAAAGGTCCTCTCCTTCCAAAGCGTAAGAGACCACTGTTTCAACGAAACGCTTCCGTTGATGCTCTGGCAACAGTTTGAATTCATGCAGCCGGATAGCGAGACCAACCTCAGAAACCGCATGGAGAAACAGTCCTGGCTCCGCGACTTTCTGGAGTGTTTCCGGGTGATGCTCCAAATACAGTTGCAAGAAGTCTCTTGAACAGCGGCTTGCCAGAAACCGAAGGATGCGACCGCGCCCCATCCACTCTGATAGCCATGGTGCCTTGTATTCCTTGTCAGCCGATGCGTCATCCAGCCTCTTCAAGACCAAAGAGAACAGACCCTTTGGCAAAGTGACGGCTCGTTCGAGGCCAACATTTCCGCACGTTACCTGATCTAGCAGTTTGTGCACGGGGCTGCCGTGCACATAGATGCCTAGCAATTCCGGGCTCTCAAGCAGAATACCGCTGTACGCATCGCCTACAGTCGGATGCTTGAACCTCCAAGTGGCGTTTTGTTCAGTAATAGTATGTTGAACAAGGCTTCCCCTCAGTGCTTCGAGGGACGCGATGCATCCTCCAAGATCGCTGCCAAGCCGTTCAATTGCTTCGCGTTCTGAAGCCTCCAGAATCACTGGGCTATCAAGAAGATCGTTGCGCATGTATATGAGGGCCAGAGCCGCCTTGCTGTCTTTATCCAGTCCTCGCAAGACTTCTTGTAGAAAATGCTCCTGCTTCTCTACAAAGTCAGTGAGATCGTAACGGCTTACGTCCAGTTCTCTGGTGAAAAGCGGATCGGCTAGACGCCGCGCTGTCTCGGGAACGAATCGAGGATGTGCGGCTATGTCCGGCAAATATGCTTTTACGGCCCCTCGGAACTCGCGTGGCTGTTTCCCTACCTTCATGTGGTTGTACAGAATCTGCTGCTTCTCTTCCGCAGTTAGATCGTGAACGTCGATTACCACCTGACTCTCACGCAGGAGCGGGAACGCCCCTTCCTTGAGATCGTTCCTGGCGCGTTTATAGATGTAATCGCGCGAAGTCATGACGATCTTCGCGCCTTTGCGAAGCATAGTCCTCACCATCGGTAAGGCATGATTCCACCCGTGGACGAGGAAAGACTCATATTGCGTCACGCCGAACGCATCGTCTATCCAGAAAAACTGGGAGGGCTCATCGGGATTCCAGTGTTCAACGACTTTTTCTGCCGTGTCGAGCTTCAACGTGGAGGCGCTCCACTGATCCAGAGCACCCATAGACAGCATGGATGCGATCGTGGTTTTGCCAGCGGCGGGTTCTCCAATTAGGAGAACGAAGCCATGCTGATTGAGGGCGTCTGCAGCCCTGCGGTAGGCCCCCGTGAGAACAACTTTTGCAAGGTCATCCTTCAGCGAAGAGAGCAGCGCCTTCGCTTGCTCATAGGCCCGCTCGTCCAGTATTTGGCTCAGATCGCCTAGCCCATAGACACGTGGCACCATCATGCGCAGCCGCTTATTCTCGCGGATTTGCTGGCAAATCCAAGTGGAGCCGAACACGCGGAACTGTTTGACCCCGGCCTGAAGAAAAAGTGCCCCAATGTCTTCGGCAGCGGTTCCCGAGAGTCCGGCATTAGTCATCAGGATGTAGCAATCGCAGCGGCCGGCGAGCACTAGTTTTCTCGCTTTTTCAACATCATCGGTGATGTCAGAAGGCTTTAAGGTCTTGTCTTGTTTCCCAGTGAATTTGCACTGAATGACGAACTTCCCATTGAGCGCTTCTCCATTTATAGGATTCCAAATGCCTGCGAATGCACCGTCTTTTCCTGCATCTGCGGAATCGAGATAAGACTCTACTGTCTGGCCTAAGATTTCACGGGTTATGGTGAGGCAGAGCTGTTGGAAACTGTGCCATCCGAGGATGTGTAGGTCGTACATGCTCTAAGCTCCTCGCGGTGCTATCTCAGTCTGTGTCACTCTCTACCTGTTCTGGAGAATGGGGATAGATTTCATGTGCTCTGTGATCTGATCTCGTGTAGTCCTGTCCAGCGGTAGGTTCTTCTGAATTGCAGGCCAAAGACTTATTATCGTGTTCGCAGTTTCTCTGGCAATATCGAGCACCAATTTGCTCGGCACCTGAGCTTTTCGAGCGAAGCGCTCCAACAGCTCCATGTTTAATTCCGTTGGAGATTTTTCCTTGGCAATCGAGAGCGCCAGCCGATCATCCGCGATGTAGCGCACGGTCGATACGAAATCATAGGCGGGTGCTAGCAGTGGCGTGTGTCCGTCTGGATAGATAAGAGACCAATTCTTCAGGTGCATATCGTTGTTGCCAATGGCCACGTTAAAGATCAGCCGACGGATAAACTCGGCGAACTGTGTCTCATCGGTCAACCGCCATAGATCGTTAGCCATATTCGTATAGCTGTAGTTCTTGTATTTGGCTTCCGGGAACTGGCCATAGAGCTGATTGAAATCCTCGATATGGATGCGTTTGCCATGAGAACCACGATCAAATCGCCGGATGTAATACGCGTTTCCTTTGAGCTGCTGCCAGGGCTCCGGAATGCCGGGAATCTCGTCCAGTGGAATCAACCCGATTTCGGGCACCTGAATCCCTATTGCACGCGCAAACTCCATCATGGAAAACTCGTTCTCCGGTAGCCCCGGATACGCGGGCGACGGCAGTTTGACAATCCAATGGCCGCCCATGCTGGAGGCGGGGATGGAAAGTTGGCGGTCGGGGTTTCCGATGGCGGAGAGTTTCAACTGCACGCCCGCCAAGGAGAATCGCAGTACATCCCGGCCTGCGCGCGCGCGGGCGACGGTGGGATTCTTTTCTGATGGGGGCAGGGCGCGGCCCTCCGCATCGCGCACCGTAACAGCGCCAGGGAGGTCGTTCCCCAAGAGCCAGAGCAGGAAGAATTCTCGCTGTGCGTTGACTTCGCCGTGCTCGGCAATGAACTGCCGCAGTGCGCCTTCGGGAAGAAGGTTGGAGAAGAATGGAGGCAACCGGCGCGTCACGGGGCGAACGTTCGTAATCGGATTGCGGTAGGCATCGTAAAAGCTCAGACTTAGGACGGGACGGTCCGCATCGGCAACATACGCCGAATCGAAGACGAAGAGGTTCTGGTCGTTCGGCAGGTTGGTGAGGGTACCCACCAGAGTTTCTCCGAGGCGCAATTCCAGTACCGAAGGCCGATTCGTATTATTCGCTGTCTTCGGCATCTTCCGGCGCTCCGCCTACCAAGGGAATTTCTACGTCTGAGGCAGGAACCCCGCTCCGGCCCATGGCGTGTCCGACAAGAGCCTGCACGCCTGGAACCAGATGCTTCGGGATCAGCATGGGTTCCATTTCCAGAACGCGGGCCATTTCCAGCAGAGTGGAGACACGGAGGTCGCCGCCACGCTCAATACGGGAAACCGCGCTTTGGGGCTGACCGATGCGCGAACCGAGATCGGCCTGGGTTAGACCCTTCGATTCCCGCGCTATTCGAACCTGTCCCTGAATATATGCCATGAGGTATACCCATAGAGAATTATATGTCTAAAGATATTTTTGTGCCCTTGTGCCCACGTTTGCCGAAACATGCAAAAACGAGGGCGCAATTGTGCCCATTTCGTACTCTCTTCGCTTTTTAGGAGCGAGCGTTCGCCTTCTATTCGATTTCCATTTTGCGGAGCCTCTGCCGATATCAGGCAGAGGAGAGGGGCGGAAAACGCCAATAATGCCGCAGGACGGCAGAGCTCTCAGGTCGATTTTGAAGGGTTTAGGAGCGTTTTAGAGGAAATTTGAGGGCACAACATGGACACAATAACGGTTCCTCGGTGTACCTTTTAGGGCCTATTGGAGCCACCCATTGCCCGGCGTTTCTATAAGTTACGGGTTTTAGGCTCACTGTCACGGCAGAGGTCGCGGGTTCGAGCCCCGTCGTCCCCGCCATACAAAGCAAAGCACTGAGCTTCGTATGGGACCTGATGTGACAAGCGAATCCGGGTCCGATTAGGTCCATTACGCCCGCCCGGGTATCCAAGAGAGTCAGTTTCAACCTCTCTCTGACCCACGTTGGGCACCATCATCCTTACAACCTTGCTCTGTGCGGCTCGTTTATGCGAGTTCACGGCTTGTGTGTATACGTCGAGCGTGATCCGAGTTAAGCTGCGCGTGGGAAAAGCCTTAGGTAGTCTCAACAGTGAATGGACCCGCTCTCACAAATCCTCAATTTTTCTGAACCCCGCACCTACAACTGCGGCGGGTTGAACCTCGGCCCAGGATCGGCCATTCCATTTCCAAAACACGATGGTCTCAAGTGTTATGCGGTCGTTTCTAGAGAGGCTCGACTTTCCATTGACGGTGTTTCTGGTCCCGTGCATCTCCAGGCTGGTGAATGTCTTTGTTGCTGCGCGGAAAGCCTTTTCGACCCGCCGGGACTCACGACAGTTCCATGACGTCGTACGCCGACGTTGAGGCGGTGCAATGCGGAACCATCGCAACGTACACCGAAGGAGGGCAGTGCCTGCTGGTGGGGGCGCACTACGCCTTCAGCGCGACACAAGCAGCCATGCTCCTCAACCTGCTGCCGCCAATCGTGCATCTGCGGGACGCGGCTCACAATGTCGCTCTTTGCTGGATCTTGCAAAAGATGACAGAAGAACTGCACCATCCGCGGCCCGGCGGCGTCGTAATCGCTCACTCGCTCGCCAAGTCGCACCGTGTTGATCAATCGAGCGCTGCCTGAGCAGTCCTCGGTCTGCCGGCCAATCCCAATTCCGCTAACGGCGTTTGTACTAACGTTTCTCGGGACCTATCCAGTTCGGCTGATTCCCTACAATGTCTAGATGAAGGCTTTCGGCTCAATCGCATTCGTTGTGCTGGCATTTTCGTTTAAAGCTGTGCCGCAGACGCCTAACCTTGAGCCACCATCTGGGCTTTACCAAGCCGCAGTTCACAGCTTCAGCCTTCTTCGAAGCGGTATCCCAATTAACGATGCTGCGACCGGTGTACACCATCCTGCCTCGCATACTCAGGATGCCATTCTGGCCGGAACTAGCGAGCACCGAGACCTGAGCGGTGGGTGGTACAACGCCGCCGATTATGGCAAGTGGACCATGATGACCGCGATTGCGGTCAGCTATATGCTCGATCTCTACGGACTCCAACAGCGCGCCTCTCTTCAAGACGGCGATAAGCCTGACCCTCAATTGCTCGACGAAGCACAGTGGGGCCTCGCCTGGATGCTGAAGATGCAAGACACAGATGGAGGCGTCCGTTACAAGATTGACGGCGCGACGCAGGCATCGCTCTCCGCTGCCTGGGGGAAACCACCAGAGCTTGATCCCAATGTACGTATCGCCGCACCTGCGGCAACCGGAAGTACCGCCGATTTTGTGGCTGTGATGTACCAGGCCGCGCAGTTCTTTTCAAATACAAGTCCCGCCGAGTCCCGCCGAGCCCGTGCTGCAGCCGACCGCGCATGGGACTGGCTTGGAAAGCACCCGGATACACGCGCTCACGACCCCTTTTATGCCGATCATGACCCGGTCGGAGAGCTTCTCTGGGCCAAATCGCAGCATGCCATCGCTTATGCTTTGGAGTCTCCTGCGATAGTTCGCGAGATGGAAGCCCGTGTCGAGCCGGAAGTCAGTTCCAACGATCCGTCCCTGCTAGGACTGTACGCTCTGGCATCCTCACTGAAGTCACCGTCCCATTTAAGCAGAGTGTCTCAAATGATCATTCTGCGACGGGCGGATACCCTGGCCAAAGCAGCCGCTGTTCGCCCCTTCCACATCGTCCTCGGAGACCAAGACTATGTCTGGGGTAGTGCCGAGCGTGTGCTGCATTGTGCCGCCCTGTTCCTCATGGCCGATTCGATCAAACCCTCACCTCTCCTACATCAAGCCGCCCTCGACCAACTCGCCTGGATGCTTGGAAACAACGCCGTGAACCATTCCTTCGTCACTGGTTTCGGCACGAATCCAGTAATGCACCCCTGGCACTGGATTTACCGTGATTATGGCATCGTCATGCCCGGCTGGGCAGTCCTCGGCCCCAATGGCTACCCGGACGGAGTGGATCCAGCTCTGAAAGACCTGCAAGAGCTTGGGACGGCTCCGGCGCGATGCTACATCGATCTCTGCACGAACCAAGGCTCGTGGGCTTCGAACGAAGGCGAAATTCCGAAGAAGCGGCCCTTGTTTTTGTAACGGGAGCACTCCGTTTATTGTCTATTCGTGAGCTCCGGCCGTAGGTAACGGGAAGTCGCATTAGCGCCAGTTATCCCGCCCGGCGCCCTTTCCTAGGCTGCCTGGCGCCTCAACATGCAACCGTATACAGAAGGCGCAGCAGGTACTCCGGGGCCGTTCCCCTGTTTCAGGGCGATGTCAGTGAACTCTCCGAGCTAGCTCAGCTACAGCGCGAGGTGCTCGCCAAGTTTCCGAGCCTCAGCTTGGTCATCAACAACGCAGGAATTATGCGCAATCTGAACCTGAACGTAGCCGATTCCTCTGACCTGACGCGTGAGATCGAGGTCAATCTCAATGGGCAAATTCTGCTCAATCAGCTGCTTCTGCCGCATCTGAAAAAGCAGAACGAGGCGCTCATTGTGAACGTCTCTTCCGGCCTCGCTCTGATTCCGTTTACGATCTCGCCCATCTATAGCGCAGTAAAGGCAGGCCAGCATGCGTATACCAAATGTTTGCGTGCCCAGATGAAAGGGACATCGGTTCGAGTGATTGAGCTCCTTCCTCCAAGAACCGAGACAGCGTTGTTTCGTAGAGAGTGCTTAACCACACCGGAGTACATCGCGAACGTCTTGTCTGTACCTAGCATCTGGTGAACCAGAGGGCGGTTGAACGAGAACTGCCCGGCAGGGAACACAAGAGGACCGACTCTTACCGGCTTGCATAAATCTTTAAGAAGGCGTCGACACTGCTTTCTGCTCTCGACTCCAATGCCTTCTTCGACCGAATCTGGTTCATCCCGAGCAGCGCTCGATGCAAGAGATCGCCAATCACAAGTCCAGCGAAGTGCGTCGAGGCCAAGAGAGGATCGTCCACTTGGAGCAAGCCTAACTGGCTTTGCTTGTGCAGATAGGTCGCGACAGAATCCCGAACACGATCAGGGCCTCGTTCAATCAGATACCGGGCGACCTCCGGAAAATGTCGCGCTTCCATATAGATGATACGGGATATAGCGACATGCTCAGGGCTTAGTATCACGGAGAGCAGCGCACGCGCAGTGTCCAGAAGGACTAGCCGCACCGGACGAGATTGTTCAAAGAGAACGGCAAACCGCTCCGGAAGTCTCGACGTTCGATAGTCGACGACGGCAAGGAAGAGCTTTTCCTTCGTCGGAAAACGGGTGTAGAAGGTCTGCTTTGAAGCGCTCGCCCGCTTTGCGATCTCCGCCGTGCTAGCCGCTTCATATCCTTGCTCCAGAAAGACTTCCGCCGCCACATCGAGAAGCGCATGAGTGCGTATCTGTTCTGCCTCGGTTGGAGGCAAACCGGTTGGTTTTGGTCTCGGCATTCCATCTCCATCTTAGACCGCCCAAGATTTGCATCTGCGCCGGCCTCTGCTTCGTCTATTGTAGTACGGTACCAAACGGTACTAATCTGAGTAGTCGATTAAGAGTTCATACGCCCACATAGCAGAAGCTCTTATCGCAGGATGTATGAAAGGGCCACATGACAGGCATGAAACGGAATGCATGGCAGCTCGCTCTCGCAAGCCTCTCTGTTCTATTGCTGGCGGGCTGCCACAAGGCCGCTCCGCCTGCGCCGCCTCCATTGTCAGTCGATACAGCCGCCGCGCTGGAGCAAAACGTTCCCGTTTTTGGCAAGTGGGTAGCGACACTCGACGGCATGGTTAACGCACAGATTCAGCCGCAGGTTGGCGGCTACGTCATTCGACAGGATTACAAGGAAGGCACGGAGGTCCGCAAGGGGCAGGTTCTCTTTGAGATTGATCCGCGCCCCTGGCAGGCGACCGAAGATCAAGCGAGTGGATCGCTGGAGCAGGCGAAGGCGCAATATAGGCTGGCGACGATCAACGTGAATCGCGATACACCTCTGGTACAGGCGCAGGCATATCCTCAAAGCTCCCTCGACACAGAACTCGGAACGCAGGAAGCTGATAAAGCTTCCGTGGAGAGCGCCGAGGCGACGCTGGAATCAGCGAAGCTCAATGTCGGATTTACGAAGGTCCGATCGCTGATCGATGGCATCGCAGGCCAAGCTGCAATCCAAGCCGGCAATCTCGTCTCAACGAGTTCTCAACTCGTCGAGGTCTCGCAGGTCGATCCGATCAAGGTTTACTTCTTTATCAGCGAGCAGGAATACATGTCGCTGACTGCGGCTGCTCGATCAAAAGGGAAAAAGGACCTCTTGAGCAGCGGCGACAGTCTCCCGCTCAAGCTCACCCTTGCCAACAACCAGACCTATGCGAAAACAGGGCATGTCATCTCGGTGGATCGGTCGGTAACCGTCCAGACGGGGAGCATTCGCATTGCGGCTAGCTTTGCCAATCCTGGCAACCTGCTTCGGCCAAATCAGTTTGGAACCGTTTCGGCGCAGACGGACCTGTTGAAACATGCCGTCCTGGTGCCCCAAAGAGCGGTGAATGAGCTGCAGGGCTCCTATCAGGTGGTGGTGGTGGGCGCGGACAACATCGCTCACGTTCGACCTGTGACGATCGGACCTGTCGTTGGCTCGAATACGGTCATCCTCAAAGGTGTAAACGCCGGCGATCAAGTGGTGACAGAGGGCGTGGACAAGATCAAGGAAGGCCTGAAAGTCGCTCCGCATGCTGTCGTCTCGCCTGCGTCCATCGGCGTGCAGAAGTCACAGGGGGCGAATCATGTCTAAGTTCTTTATCGGGCGGCCAATCGTCGCTATCGTCATTGCGATCCTGATGGTGATCGGTGGAGTGGTCTCTCTTCTAAGCCTGCCAACAGCGCAGTTCCCGGACATCGTTCCTCCGGAGATCCTGGTACAGGCAACCTATCCGGGCGCCGATGCAAAAACGCTGGAGCAGTCGGTAGCTACTCCCATTGAACAGCAGGTCAACGGCGTGGACAACATGAACTACATGTATTCCACCAGCGCTAATAATGGGCTTGCGCAGTTAACCGTCGATTTCGATGTCAAGACGCTTCCGGATAACGACCAGATTCTCACTCAGTTGCGCGTGTCCCAAGCACAGAGCCAGTTGCCAGCCGCAGTCCAACTCGGCGGCATTACGGTGCAGAAGTCACTCTCGTCTCCACTGATGTTGATTGCGTTGGCTTCGCCGAAAGGCACCTATGACTCAACCTTCCTGGCCAATTACGCATATATCAATCTAGTCGATCAGATCAGTCGCGTTAAGGGTGTCTCTCGCGTGCAGGTCTTCGGAGCCGGACAATATGCATTGCGAGTTTGGCTCAAGCCAGACCAGATGGCGAAGCTCGGTGTTACCGTAACGCAGATCACAAATGCCTTGTCGACGCAGAACAATGTTAACCCGGCCGGGCAGATCAATGGAGAACCTGTACCGGGCGATCAGGAGTTCACCTATAACGTTCTGACGCAAAGCCGCCTGGTGAGCGTGGAACAATTTGGGAATATTATTCTTACCTCCAACATCAATGGATCCGTCCTTCACCTCAAGGACGTAGCCCGGATCGAGCTGGGTGCACAAACATATAACCTGGCCGGGCATTACGACGGCAAGCCAGCCGCCATTCTTGCCATCTATCAATTGCCTGGCTCAAACGCGGTTGCCTGCACGAAAGCCGTTCGGCAGAGTCTCGCGCTCCTCTCGGAAGAATTCCCGGCAGATATTCAAAGTCATGTGGCGCTCGACACCACCGCCGCCGTCACTGCGGGCATCCATGACATCCTGACGACCTTGATCATCGCCTTGGCGCTCGTCATAGCCGTCGTCTACATCTTCCTGCAGGAGTGGCGCGCAACCCTCATTCCGCTCTTGGCGGTACCTGTTGCCCTGATCTCCACGTTCATGGTCTTCCCGGTCTTCGGGTTCTCGATCAACACACTCTCTCTGCTCGGACTCGTATTGGCGATTGGTCTCGTTGTAGACGACGCCATTATTGTGGTTGAGGCCGTGACCCGGCATATTGAAGAGGGCATGAGCCCTCGCAATGCCGCCTACAAAGCAATGGAAGAAGTGGCGAGTCCCGTCATTGCAATCGCATTGATTCTGACCGCCGTGTTTGTACCGACAGCGTTCATCCCCGGAATCACGGGGCGGCTCTATCAGCAGTTCTCGATCACGATCGCGATCTCCGTCATCTTTTCAGCATTCAATGCGCTTACGCTTAGTCCAGCTCTTTGCGCTCTCTTGCTCAAACCGGCGTCGGAAAAGAAAAGCAAGTCGCTGGTGGCGCGCTTCTTCGACTGGTTCAACCGCGTGTTCGGCCACGTGACCGACGGTTATGTGAGCACTTCGGGCTGGCTGGTGCGCAAGTCCGCCCTGGCCATCGTTGCACTGGTAGGCATCGCCGGAATGGCCGGCTATCTTGGCACTCACCTTGCGGGAGGATTTCTTCCCACGGAAGATCAGGGCTATCTCTTCGTGGCGCTTCAACTTCCGCAAGCCTCTTCTTTGAAGCGCACGTCCGACGCTTCAAAGTCCGTGGAAGATGCCTTAACCAAGGTCCCGGGCGTAGAGAGCGTCACCTCCGTTCTTGGCTTTAGCCTGCTAAGTGGTGTGCAAAGCACCTATAACGCGTTCTTCTTTGTGAGCTTGAAAGACTGGAGTCAACGGAAGTCTACAGACCAACAGTTCACGGCTATTCAGGGAAACGTCGCCAAGGCGCTTGGAGGGGTCAAGCAAGGTCTCGCCTTTTCCTTTCCGCCTCCTTCTATTCCGGGCGTCGGAAGTTCGGGCGGTGTGACGATGATCCTCGAGGATAGAACTGGCAAGAACGATCCAGCTTTCCTTACGCAGAACGTCGATAAGTTCCTTGCGGCGGCAAGTAAGCGGCCAGAGATAGCATTGGTCATTCCGACCTATTATCCCAGCGTTCCGCAGATTAGGGTCGACGTGAATCAGGAGAAGGTCCTGCAGCAGCAGGTGCAATTGAGCGATGTCTATACGGCACTCTCCGCATTTCTCGGGGGAGACTTAGTCAACTACTTCAATCGATTTGGTAGGCAGTGGCAGACCTACGTTGAAGCTGAAGGAAGCTACCGGCAGGATATCGACAACGTCAATCAGCTCTATGTTCAATCCGCCAATGGCAGTCGTGTTCCGCTCAGTGCTCTGGTGAGCGTCAAACGGACGACCGGACCCGAGTTCACGACCCGCTTCAACGAGTTTGAGGCCGCGACGCTTACCATCAATGGGTCGCCCGGCTTTAGTTCGGGTCAGGTGATGACTGCGCTCGAACAGGCATTTTCGCAATCGATGCCAAAGGGCATGGGCTTCGACTACGAAGGCATGAGTTATCAGGAGCACCAGGCCACCCTGGGAGTACCCGCTTCGGTGGTTTACTGTATCTCCATTTTGCTGTGCTTCCTCATCCTTGCGGCACAATATGAAAGCTGGTCGCTTCCTTTCGGTGTCTTGCTCAGTACGCCGGTTGCGATCTTTGGTGGATATCTTGCACTCACGCTTCGTCATTTGGAGAATGATGTTTATGCTCAGATTGGCTTGGTGATGCTGATCGGCCTATCTGCAAAGAACGCCATTCTTATTGTAGAGTTCGCCAAAGAAAAATACGAAGAGGGTGAGAGCATCTACGATGCGGCTCTGGCGGGAGCCAAGCTTCGCTTCCGCCCCATTCTGATGACCGCCTTTGCATTCATTCTGGGCTGCATTCCCCTGTGGTTCGCGAGTGGTGCAGGAGGTGTTTCACGCCAAATTCTGGGGACGATTGTCATCGGCGGAATGACCGCAGCGACGCTCATCGCGGTTTTTCTGGTTCCCGTCACCTTTTCGCTTTCAGAGCGGATCTCTCAGCGTTTCGGCAAGACACATAGTGCAAGTCTGGATGAAAAGCATCCTCCCGAGGAACCGACGCCCGACACACCGGCGTCCGGCAATCCGTCTCCCATCGCTGCGGCTCAACCGGAGGCTCTATGAAACCTCTTGCGTTTCTCCTGATTGCCGCTTGCGGCGCAGCCGCTATGACCGGATGCAAGATGGGACCGAACTACAAGCGTCCGCCCATCGTGAACAATCCAGCCACCTTCCGTGGAGCTATGGCTCCGGATATACAGCAGCAACCGGGTGTTCCTCCGCTCGGAGCTCAAAAGTGGGATACCGTCTTTACCGACCCGGTTCTCCGGGAGCTGATTACCGAAGCGCTGAAGAATAACTACGACGTAAAGATCGCCGCGGACCATGTGCTCGAGCAACAGGCTGAGCTAGGCATCACACGGGCCGCTCAGTTTCCCACGGTCACGGCGGGAGGCTCTTACGACGCCATCGGCCTTCCGAGTAGCCTGCTGAAGAGTCTCAACACCGGCAACAGCAACAACGGGACCGGCACGAGCAGTAATAACTCCAACACGGCAACCCACTACTACTCCGGAGGATTAACAGCCTCGGCAGCATGGAATCTCGACTTCTGGGGTTTGTACCGGCGGCAGACAGAGGCTCAGCGCGCGTATCTTCGCGCAACTGTATGGGCGCAGCAGACGACGTACAGTACCGTTGTCGAAAATGTAGCGACTGATTACTACGAACTCCGCACTTTGGATGCAGAGCTGGAGATAACAAAGCAGACCAGGGATGCTCGGCAACGATCTCTGGACCTGACAAGAACTTTGCAACGAGGCGGCAACGATACACTCGCCGACGTTAAACAAGCCGAAGAGTCGCTCTACGCGGCCGAGGCCAATATCCCGGATTTAGAACGTCAGATAGAACAAGAGGAGAACCAACTCGCACTGTTGCTTGGCCGCAGCCCCGGGCCGGTAAAACGCGGAGGGGCGATCGCCGATATACCGCATCCCGTTGCGATCCCCGCCGGATTGCCTTCAGACCTTCTGGAGCGCAGGCCAGATATCCGTCGGGCCGAGGAACTGCTCATCCAAGCCAATGCAAACATAGGTGCCGCGAAGGCACAGCTATTCCCTCAGCTCTCCCTCTCTGGAACGGGAGGCACCTCGAGCAGCCAATTGAAGAGTATCGTCGACGCTAAAAATTTCTACTACTACGCTTCCGGAAATCTCAGTCAACCTATCTTCGACGGCGGGAAGCTGCGAAATAATCTGCGCTACTACAAGGCAGAGGATTTGGAAGCGATTGACACGTACCAGCAGACCATCGCGGGAGCCCTGCGCGATGTTTCAAACGCGCTGATTGCCTATACTAAAACACGGGAGTATCGCGAGAAACAGGCGGCCCAGGTCGCATCGGCCGAGGAGGCCGTTCGCCTTGCCACTGTCCTCTTCAAGGGCGGCTCGACCAGTTACTTACAAGTCCTGACGAGTGACACCACACTTTACAGTGCACAGCTAACCCTCGCTACCGCACAGCAACAAGAGGCACTTGCCCTGGTCACTCTTTACAACGTCCTCGGCGGAGGATGGTGAGTTCAAAGGCTGGTAAGCAGTTCAGACGCGGTTTTTTCCAGGATCGGATGAAACCATGCCGGCGCGATCTCCGCCAACGGCTCCAGCACGAAGCGCCGCAGGTGCATCGCCGGATGCGGCAAGGTCAGTTCCGGGGTCGCAAGGACACGATTGTCGAACCAGAGCAGGTCCAGATCGAGGGTGCGCGGTCCCTTGGCGAGCGCTCCCGGCGAACGATCCCGGCCCATCGCACCTTCGATCTCCAGCAACGCACGCAGAAGCGGCGCCGGCTCAAGCGACGTACGAAGCAGCGCCGCTGCATTCAGAAACCGGGGCTGGTTCGTATACAAAACGGGAGCGGTGTCGTAGAAGCTGGAGATCGCGGTCACCTCTCCCAGCGCACGCAGCCGGTCGATCGCGACTCTCAGGTTCTGCTCCCGTCCGCCCCACGGCGAGGGAAGATTGGAGCCGAGAGCGATGGCCGCGCGATGAGGAGCCGCGGCCGGCTCAGGCATGAGCCGGAGTCAGCCCGAGCGCGGCCACGGAACGCGCGGGCACGGCGTTCTCGGCAGCCTCGTCGTAGCCCGGCGCAAGCTCCCAGGCGGAGCGGTCGCGCATCAGCCTCTGCACCAGGGCCGTATGCATCGCGTGGCCCGCGCGCTCGGCCACGACGCGCCCCTGGATGCGTTTGCCGGCGAGGGCAAGGTCGCCGATCAGGTCCAGAACCTTATGCCGGACGAACTCGTCCGGGAAGCGCAGCGGGCCGTTGAGGATACCGGTGCGGGTCAGAATGATGGCGCAGGCCTCGGACGCGCCGCGGATCAGGCCCATGTCGCGCAGCATCGGCTCATCTTCCTTGAAGCCGAAGGTGCGCGCCGGCGCAATCAGTTGGGCGTAGTCGCCGACGGCCAGGTCGCCGTGGAAGCTCTCGCAGCCAATGGGCGAGGGGAAATCGATGGTGTAGTCGATGCTGTAGCCGGTCCCTGGATAGACGCCGATGAACTTTGACCCGTCGCAGACCTCGACCGGCTTCAAGACGCGGAGATACTCGCGGCGGCGGCGCTGGGTGCGCAGGCCGACGCGATCGAAGGCGTGCACGTAAGGGAGCGCGCTGCCATCGAGGATCGGGACTTCGAGGTTGTCGACCTCGACGATGACGTTATCGACCCCGCAGCCGATCAGGGCGGAGAGCAGATGTTCGGTCGTCTGAATCAGCACCGACTGGCGCATCAGCGAGGTCGCATAGCTGACCTTCGCGACGTTGCGGCCGGTGGCGGGAATCTCAAAGTTGTCCAGGTCCGTGCGCCGGAAGACGATGCCGGAGCCGGCCGCGGCAGGCACCAGCCGCATCGCCACCATCGCTCCGCTGTGCAGGCCGACCCCTGAGAAGCCGATCTCGGATTGGATCGTCCGCTCAAGATGAGCGGAACTGGAGGTTGCGTGCAAGGGCTTCCTTTCACCGGTGAAAAAAGATTACATGAATCGAGCGGCGGCGCGAGTGTGGTCATTCGGACACAGGTGCGTCTCCTGATGCGCCTCGCCAGGAACAGGGGTTAACTTCCGTGATTCCCCTTTGTTCCTCTTTCGCGCAGGCGCAAGAACGCCTGTTTTGTTCAGCTTAGCGGCGCTCGTCGAAGCTGTGCTTGAGCCGCCTCCGCGAGCAGGGCCACCACTCGCGCAATCGGCAGCCCGACTACGTTGAAATAGCAGCCCTCGATGTACGGAATCCAGCGCGCCGCATAGCCCTGGATGGCGTAGGCCCCGGCCTTGTCCATCGGCTCGCCGGAGCCGACGTAGGCCGCAATCTCCTTGGCGGCGATCACGTTCATGGTGACCTGGGTAATCTCGACGTCGGAAAAGATGCGGCCCGGCGCGGAGGAGGAAACGGCGGCGACACCCGTCAGGACGGCGTGGGTGCGGCCGGAGAGCAGGGTGAGCATGCGGGCGGCGTCGGCCGCATGGACCGGCTTGCCAAGAATCTCTCCGCCCTGCTCCGCCAGCCCTGGAACGACGACGGCGGTATCGGCGGCGAGCACCACGGCCGGCTCCCGCGGATTCGGATGCCGGGCCAGAACGGCTTGGGCCTTCTCGACCGCGAGCCGTTGCACGTAGGCGGCCGCGGACTCCTGCGGTAGGGCCGTCTCATCGAGCGACGCGGGCTCCACGAGGAACTCGAAGCCCGCCTGGGTCAGCAGCTCGCGGCGGCGCGGGGAGGCGGAAGCAAGGATGAGCATGGCGCTTCAAGTGTATAGGTTCAGGCCGGGTCGGCGGAGAAGACAGCCTGCATGGTATGGGCCTGGTGCGGAGCGAGCGTGACCTTGTCCGCGCCGGTGTTGGCGGTTTCGACGCACAGGAAGCCGGGCCAGGCGTCGTTGGGCAGATCGTTGAAGGTGGCGCTGCCCTCCGCCCAGGGATTCCAGAGGACGGTGGTGGCGGAGTTTTCCTTGGTATTGGTGAGGACGCGCCGGTTGCCGGAGTCATGGATCGTAACGGGCCCGGTGTGTGCCGGGAAGACGCGGTCGGTGGTCTCGGTCAGCGTGAGCGGGCCGCCCGGCGTCGTCTTCTCGCGCATGCCGTCGGTCTTGTCCAGATACGCCGCGGTAGAGAGGCCGGTGATCTGTGTGGTGCGCACGTCGGCGACGGCGAAGTAGCTGTGGAGCGCCTCTTCGAGCACCAGCGGCTCCGGCGCGAGATTGGCGACCGAGAGCCGCAAGGTAAGCGTCCTGCCGGCGTGGGCGCCGAAGATGAGCTCATAGGCGACGCGGAAGTGGTCGAACCCAAAACTGCGGCTCAGCTCCGAAGGGCCGAGCGTGAAGGTGAGATGGAGGGTAGGTTCTTCGCCGGAGAGCAGGGCGGCGTTGGCGATCGTCCACTCCTCGATACGCGCGAAGCCATGTGAGGGACCGGGCTGGCCTCCGCCGCGCGGCCCGAACCAGGGGAAACAGATGGGCACGCCGCCGCGGATGGGCTTCTCGGGTGTGAACTCGGACTGCGCGGACAGGAACAAGGCGGGAGCCTGACCGGTTGGCTGCCAATGCGTCAGGTGCGCGCCATGCAGGAAGACGGTCGCGCTGCAGGCCGGCAGGGTGATCTGCGCGCAAGGCAGCGCACCGGCGTCTTCAAAATGGAGAACGCCCGGCAGGGCAAACGACTCGTTGAGCATGGCGGCAGTCATGGGCTGAGTTTACCGGAGTGCGTGCCCGGTACGGCATCTGCATCCAAGGACCCATGGTCAAGGCGCTGCTCTGTGACATCGATGGAACGCTGGTCGAAAGCAACTGGCTGCATGCCGAGGCGTGGCAGGTTGCCTTCCGCGAGATGGGGGTCTACCTTGAGCTCGACGAGGTGCGGCGGCAGATCGGCAAGGGCGGCGAGGAGCTTGTGCCGGTCTTCGTCCCCTGGTGGAAACGCAAACACATCCAGGAGCCGCTCGAGGTCTACCGCAAATTCGTCTTCCAGACGGACTACCTTGCGCAGGTAAAGCCGATCCCCAGGGTGCGGGAGTTCCTGCTGCGCTTGAAGCAGGCAGGCATACGGCTTTCGCTGGCCTCCTCGGCAAGCAAGGAGGATCTGCTGATCTACAAGAAGATCGCGCAGATGGAAGATCTGATCGAGGAAGAGAGCTCCGCGGATGACGCGCAGCGCACCAAGCCGCACCCCGACATCTTTGAGGCGACGCTCAAGCGGTTAGGCCTGAAGCCGAAAGACGTGCTCGCACTCGGAGACACCCCGTACGACGCGGAGGCTGCCGGAAAGGCCGATATCTGGACGATTGGCGTGACGACCGGAGGCTGGTCGCGGGAAGACCTGCTGGCCTCCGGCTGTGTCGAGGTATACCAGGATGTGGGCGAGCTTCTGGACCGCTTCGATCAGAGCGCGCTGACCCGCTAAGTCCGTCTTGCGAATGCGCCCAGGTGAGCTTACTGCCTGCGAAAGATTCTCTTCACCCAGAACGTGCCCAGATATGCTAACGCCGCCACCATCACCGTCGCTCCGATAGGCAGGCCGATCAGCCGGTAGCTGACCGTGAAGTCGGCATGGTGTCCCGCGGCGTTCCAGAATAGAATGCTCATGATGCCGACGAAGGTGGCCGCGAAAAACGCCGCCATGCCGCTTGCCAGACCCATCAGTACGGTGGAGAACCAGCCGAGGTCGCGGACCGGCGCGCCGAACACGTAGCCGTTGGCGAACGTCTTGCGCTCGGGCAATCTCGGGCTGTAGCTGCTCTCGCGCATCACAGAGATAGAATAACCCCTCATGGCCGACAGCGTTTCCACCCCATCCACGAGCACGCTTCTTCCCGCCGCCGACCTAGCGTTGAGCCTCGTGCTGCAGACCGCGCCCAACGGCGTCCGTTACACGGCGTTCGGCGAGACCAAGATCGCCGATGCCGAGCTCGAGCGCGTCGTCGCGGCTGTCCCGGCGGCGATTGCGCCGGCGCTGGCGGGCCGGGCGTTTTACTTCGTGCCGCTTACATTGCCGGCCGGCCTGAGCGAGATTCCGGCGCGCAAGGACGCGCATCGCAGCTCGACCGAGCAGACGCTGGTGGCCGCGGCGTACACGGCCGAGTGGTCGGACGAGGCGATCTGTCATCGCAACGTGCCCATCCCGGCCTCCGGATCGATGCCCGCGCATGAGGGTGTCTTTATCTCCGCGCGTCTGATGCGCGATCACTTCGCGCTGGCGTTTGAGTTCTTCATCAACGTCGGCAATGCCTTCGCGGCAGAGGCGGGAATCCCGGAGACGTTCGCCACGCTGGCGTGGTTGCAGGCCAAAGCCGACATTCGTGGGGAGACCAGCCACGACGCGTGGGAGAGCCGCGTCGCCGCGCTTGCCGACCGCGAGCTGCCGGACGAGAAGGCCAAGTCGGAGTTCCTGGAGAGCGCGTTCGCGGATGCCGTGGCGATCTATCTGCTGTCGCTGGCCGTCGACTTCGACTTTGCCGAGCTGCGCGAGCGCGAGTATCCGCTGCTTGCGCCCAATGCGCTGGCCGATCGCCTGCGGCTGGTTGCTCAGCTTTTTCCGCCGAATGCGGGGTACGAGTTCAGCATTCGCTATCGGCGGCGCGCTTGAACCGGTTGGCTCAGCGAATGTTCGCCATCGCCGCCCGAAACAGCGCTTCAAACTCCTGCGCGCCGGGCATTCGAGCCACGGCCGCCTCCACCGCCTTCTGCGCCACCGGCCGCGCGTAACCCAGGTTCACCAGCGCCGAGAGCGCATCTTCGGCCACCGCGCCAAGCGCACCCGCGCGCGCCGGACCTTCTTCCGGCCGTTCCGTCAGGTCGTCCAGCTTGTCTTTCAGCTCGAGCACCACCCGCTCCGCGGTCTTCTTGCCAATGCCTGGAATTTTGACCAGCATCGGATGATCGCCGCCGCGAATGGCCGCCACCAGGCGATCCGCCGCGACTCCGCTGAGCACCGTGATGGCAAGCTTCGGCCCGATGCCCGAGATCGTCAGCAGCCGCTCGAACAGGCGCTTTTCCTGCAGCTGAGAGAACCCGTAGAGCGCCAGCTGATCCTCCGCCACGCGCGTATAGATGTGCAGCCGCGCCTCGGCGCCTTCGGCCGGCAGCTCCGCGAACGTGGCCACCGAGATCGCCACGTCGTAGCCCACGCCGGCGCACTCGACCAGCGCCTGGTTGGGATGTTTGGCGAGCAGCACGCCGCGCAGATGACCGATCATGTGCCCTCATTGTAGCGGGAGTGTGCCACGATTAAGCCTGCTGCGCACTTCGCCTCATGCCCTTTGAAAACGACACCATCGCCGCCATTTCGACGCCGCCCGGCCGCGGAGGCATCGGCATCGTGCGCCTCTCGGGCCCGGAAGCCCGGGCCATCGCCACCGCGCTCGTCCGCCTGCGCAACCCGCTTGCCGCCGGGCGCACGCGCTTCGGCGAGGTGCTCGATAAAGCGGGCGCGCTGATCGATCAGGCAGTGGTCACGTTCTTTGCGGGCCCACGATCGGCCACGGGAGAAGATGTCGCGGAGATCGCCGCGCATGGCTCGCCGGTTTTGCTGGCCCACCTGCTGCAGACGTCTATCGCCCATGGCGCACGCCTCGCCGAGCCGGGCGAGTTCACCCAGCGCGCCTTTCTCAACGGCCGGCTGGACCTGACCCAAGCCGAGGCAGTCCGCGACCTGATCGACGCGCAGACCTTGCAGCAGGCGCGCATCGCGGCAGCCCAACTCGGCGGCTCGCTCGCGCGAACCCTCGCGCCCATCAAGCAGGACCTGATCCATCTCATCGCCGAGCTCGAAGCCGGCGTCGACTTCGCCGAAGACGATCTGGACCTGCTGCCGTCCGCCACGATCGCCTCGCGTCTGGCGGATTTGCAAGCCTCACTCGCCGAGCTTGCTTCCACCTACAGCTATGGCCGCCTGCTGCACCAGGGCTTCACCCTCGCTCTGGTCGGGCAGCCCAACGCGGGCAAGTCTTCGCTCTTCAACCGGCTGCTTGGGCAGGAGCGCGCCATCGTCACCGCCCAGCCCGGCACCACGCGCGACCCCATTGCCGAGCCGTTCTCGCTCACCGGCATCCCGGTCCGGCTCATCGACACCGCTGGCCTGCGCGACCCCGAAGCCTCCGCCATGGACGAGGCCGAGCGCGAAGGCATCCGGCGCTCCCGCACCACCATGGCCGAGGCGGATCTGGTGCTCCATGTCCTCGACGCGACCTGCCTTTCTCTTCCCCTCACGCCGTCTGCTCTCTCCGGTCCGGACGCCGCGACGCTTGCTTCCCTTGAAGGCCGGCCGCATCTTATCGTTCTCAATAAATGCGATCTGCTGCCATCCCCGCCTGTGGCCGCCGGCTTCGCCTCGCCGGTCCTGCTCGTTTCCGCGCACACCGGCCAGGGTCTTGAGAACCTGAAGCAAGCCGCCGAATCTACGCTGACCGGCCGCGCTCCGGGCGTTGACACCGCCGTGATCACCAATCTTCGTCAGCACCAGGCCATTGCGGCGGCCAGCGCAAGCCTTGCCAGCGCCGCCCAAGCCCTGCCCCGCAGCATCCCGCACGAGTTCCTTCTTCTCGACCTCTACGCCGCCCTGAACGCGCTTGATTCACTTACCGGCGCGACCTCCGCCGAAGCCATCCTGACCCGCATTTTCTCCACCTTCTGCATCGGCAAGTAAGAGCGGTTCCGAGCGATGCCGGGTCGTCCAAGCAAACTCGTTCTGGGCAATCTGCGATCTCGGACGGCAGCGTGGGGAGGAAAAGGAGGGAGCACCCGGCATTGCGATTACATATTGGTCTGGCCGCGGCGCATGTCTTCGTTGAAGGTGGGTTTGATGAAGGAGAGAGCCTCGGCTAGGGTGGACTCGAACTCCGGCCGGCGCGCGACGAGCGGAGAGCTGGGCGCGGCGAAGGACGGGTCGGCGCTGAGGGTGATCTGGCCTTCTTTGGCAAGGGCTTCGACGGAGATTTTGAGTTCGGCGACGGTCGCGTTCAGGTACTGGGCGTCGCGTGGGTCGAGCAGCCAGACGGGGACTCCGGAACCGAGGACGCCGGAGAGCCAGAAGGTTTTGGCGGCAAGGAAGGCGCGGCGCTGGGGCTCGGAGGTGTCGTTGAAGACGAACTTGCCGGAGCGCGCGGAGTAATAGCGGGTGGTGACGGGGACGGGCTGGCGGTTGCCGGATTTGACGAGCTCGAGCTGGCCCTGGTCGAGGGTTTTGCGGACGGCATTGAGGATAAAGCTCTCGGCGAAGGGCTGCTCGGGCGCGCGGACGATGTCGCGAAAGGTGACGGTCATGGCGGCGGCGATCTTTGCATGCAGGGGGGCGTGGAGCGGTGAGGGCTGGCCTTGGGCGTCGGCGCCGTCGGCGAGCGAGATGCGGCCGTGGACGAGCGAGGTGTCGGCGCCGGCGGTGGACTCGTGGAAGGGCCAGGAGAAGTCGGAGTAGGTGAGGGGGATGCCGGAGAGCGAGAGGAGGGCGGCGGGGACGGCGCTGCGCAGGCGCTGGGCGGTCTCGGCAAGATAGGTGGCGAGCTGGTGGCCGAACTCCTCGGTGGTCGGGTCGAAGCTGTCGGAGAGCTCGAGCTCAAGGGTGCGTTCGGGTGCCGCGGCCAAAGCGAGGGTGAAGCGCGTGGTTGGGTTGCCGTCGAAGCTGGTGGCGGACTCGTGCGCGGCCACGTGCATGCCGGCGGAGGAGACGGCGGAGGCCACCTGCTGGTTCAGTGAACGATTTGGAGCGGAGTTGGTAAGGGTGGCCATACGCGGATGTTCCTTTGATGAGGGCGATGCAGTGCAATGATTCGATTCTAATAGAGCGGTGCGGCGGAGAAAGATGCGGGCCCCTGCCGGTCGCTGCGCGGCGCAAGGGATTCGGGGCATCCTATCTAGAAATGAGACTCCTTCGGCGGCGATGGGTGGGGATGGCGGCGGCAGGATGCATGTTTGCGGGCTGCGGCGCGCCGGTGCGGGCGCAGGACCCGAAACAGATAATCGAAACGCTGATTGCGCATGAGGATGGCGCGTCGGCGCACCGGGGGCGTTACGTGTATTCGTCTGAAGAGCGCTCGGAGCGGACGGGCGGGCATCTTTGGACCGAGCGCGTGGCGGAGACGGCGTGGGGCAAGGTGCGGTATCTGGTGAAAGAGGATGGAACGCCGCTGCCGGCGGCGCGCGAGGCGGCGGAGCGGACAAGGCTGGCGGTGGATGCGGCCGATCCGGAGGAATTCAAGAAGCGGGAGGCGGCGCGGGGCGAGGATGAGCAGCATGCGCGGGCGATGCTGCAGCTGCTGCCGCGGGCCTTCTTATTCGATCCGCCGAAGACGGAAGGGGACGGCATCCGGATTTTCTACCATCCCAACCCGAAGTTCGTGCCGGGCAGCCTAGAGGAGCGGGTGCTGCACGGGATGGATGGGTCGGTGCTGATCGATGCGAAGGCCGACCGGACGCGCGAGATCGATGGGCGGCTGCCGCAGGACATCAGCATTGGGTTCGGATTTCTGGCGACGATCAAGGCCGGAAGCAACTTCAACACGACGCGCGAGCATGCCGACGGCGAGGACTGGAAGACGGAGACGGTGCATACGGATTTTCTAGGGAAGGCACTGTTTCTGAAGAGTGTGGTGCGCAAGCAGGATGCGAAACGGTGGGATTACCGGAGGATTCCGAATGGGACGACGGTGGCGGAGGCGGTGAAGCTGGTGGAGGAGTAAGGGCTGGAGCGGTGAGCAGAGGCACTTGAGACCTCTTGCAGTCGAGAGCCTAAAAGGTGAACTGTTGCGTGAAAATTTTGTACGCTGAAGCATGCGTAAAATATCCAAGGGCAGGGATTGGGTTCGCTGGTCGATTGACTTCGGAGCTGGCTTTTTTCTGTTTGCGCTGATTCTGTCGGCAGTATTTGATCCGCGGATTCGGGTGCTGCATACGCTGCAGGCATTGATTTATATCGCTGTAATCGTGCTGACGCGACGGCAGAGTGCGTGGGGATTCGGCGCAGGGTTCTTCATTGCGGCGTTCTGGAACTACACGAATCTGTTTGTGACGACGTTCGTGCGCAATGGGGCGGATCAGCTGATGCTGCTGTTGCATACGGGACGGCTGCGGCGGCCGGATCTGCTGGTTGCGCTGGTGGCGGCGTTTGGGCACTTTCTGATGATGGTGGCGTGTGCGGTGGGCTGGTTGCGACAGAGGCCGGGTGGACGGGAGTTGGGGGAGTTTGTTCTGGGTGGGGTGCTGGCGGTGGGGTACTTTGTGCTGATTATCTTTGCAACGGGGCGGCAGTACATTCCGCTGGTTCGGCATGTCTTCCGGGTTTGATCCTTAGAATGAGGGGATGGCGTGTGGATTTGAGGTGCTGCGGGAGGCGGTAGGGGGTGGGCGCCGAGGGCGGTTGACGCTGCCGCATGGGGAGGTGGAGACGCCGGTGTTTATGCCGGTGGGCACCGCGGCGACCGTGAAGGCGGTGCCGCAGGCGATGCTAGAGGAGCTGGGGCGGTCCGGGGCGGGGGCGCAAATCATCCTGGCGAATACGTATCACCTGTATCTGCGGCCGGGGCATGAGTTGATTCGGCGACTGGGCGGGGTGCACCGGTTTATGAGCTGGACACGGCCGATGCTGACCGACTCGGGCGGCTTCCAGGTGTTCAGTTTAAGCAAGCTGCGCAAGGTGACTCCGGATGGGGTGGAGTTTCGCTCGCACCTGGATGGGAGCAGGCATTTCTTCTCGCCGGAGCACTCGATGGCGGTGCAGATTGCGCTGGGGGCGGACGTGATGATGGTGTTCGACGAGTGTGTGGAGCATCCGGCGACGTATGAGCGGACGCGGGAGTCGATGGGGCTGACGCATGCCTGGGCGGCGCGATCGGCGGAGTATTTTGCTACGCATAAGGAGGAGGTGCCGTGGTTTGAGGAACGCGGGGGGCAAACGCAGCGGCTGTTTGGGATTGTGCAGGGGGGGATGTATGCGGATCTGCGGCGGGAATCGGCGGACCGGCTGGTGGAGTTGGACTTGCCGGGGTATGCGATCGGCGGGCTGGCGGTAGGCGAGCCGCGCGAGGTGACGCGGGAGATGATTGCGCGGACGCTCGAGTGGCTGCCGAAGGACAAGCCGCGGTATGTGATGGGCGTGGGCTACCCGGACGAGATTGAGGAGTACGCGCGGATGGGCGTGGACATGATGGACTGCGTGCTACCGACGCGCGCGGGGCGGCATGGGCTGGTGTTTGCGCGGGCTGGCGGCGAGCTGGTGCGGAGGAACATCAAGAAGCTCGAGTATGCGGAGGACCAGGGCCCGATCGATGCGGAATGCGGCTGCGTGACCTGCCGGCGCTATACGCGGGCGTATCTGCGGCACTTGTTTTCGTCGGGCGAGCCGCTGGCGGCGACGCTGCTCTCGGCGCACAACCTGGCGTTCTATCTGGACACGATGGAGCGGGTGCGTGGGAGTCTTGCGGGCGAACTGCATCCTACGGTTTGAAGCAGGATTGCGAGGAGATCGATGGAAGCGGAACAGGATCGGCTGCGGCGTTTATATGCGGAGATGGGCGACGACCATCTACTGGACATGGCTTCGGAGCCTGAGGATTTGACGACGGACGCGCGGATGGCGCTCGATGCGGAGTTGCACAGGCGCGGGCTGCGGGCGCATCCGCTTCCGCCGGTGCGGGAGGGTGTGGACGGCAAGGTGAGCGTGCCGGCGGACGACACGAATGAACGGGCGTATGCGTTCGGCGTGGGGATTCCGGGGGTGGTTCCGGCGAGCGGGGCGGCGGTGGAGACGGCGCTTGAGCCGGGCGGCGAGGTGCGGCAGGGGATGTCGGCGCTGGTGTCGATTTCGGATGGGCATGAGCTGACGCGGGCATGCGAGGCGCTTGAGGCGGCGCGGGTGGGGTTTGCGATCGAGGAGATTGCCGGCGACGCGAGCACCGGGACGCCGACGCGCTATGAGATCTGGGTGGAGCCTGGCCAGCAGGGTCTGGGCCGTGCCGTGTTGCAGGAGAAGCTTGGGCTGTTTCCTCCGGCGGAGAGGATGGGGGAGGGTGTGGCGCTGCCGGTCGACGGAGATTTGGTGGTGGGGGAGTTTGAATCGGCGGCGGAGGCCCAGCGGGTGCGGGCGATGCTGGTGGAGGAGGGATTTCGGGCGAAGGTGGAAGGAGATCAGGACGGTTCGGCGGTGAGCGTGCTGGTGCCGGCGCGGGAGCAGGAGAGTGCGCTGGAGGTGCTGGCGGCGAGGTTGGGGCTAGGGTAAGGAGTCTGATCTGAATAAATCAGCCTAAAACAGGCGAAGGATATGCGAAGCTATGCGGGTAAGAAATGCGTTTTTCTATCGAACTTCTTCGCCAACTTCCAGGAAAGCTGAATGCTAATATCTAACGGACAAGTGCCAGGCTTCTTGACTTCGTCCTGTCGCTACGCAATGCTTAATGGCTGACACAAGCTTTATGGAAGGCTCCTATACGGCTTTCGCGCTTGGCGTCAATCGAGGTTCAGTGAACGTTTTAGCGATGTGGCTGCAGTTTTCGGGTGGGTCGAGCGTGCTGGGGAGCTTCGGCGGGCTGGCGCTGCCGCTGGTGTTCATCGCGGCAATGTACTTCCTCATGATCGCGCCGAACCAGAAGAAGCAGAAGGCCTGGCAGGAGATGCTGAACGCGCTCAAGTCGGGCGACCGGGTGACGACCTCCGGTGGGTTGCGCGGCGTGGTGCTGCAGGTCAAGGATGACGTAGTCGTGGTGCGGGTGGCTCCGGATAACCTCAAAATGGAGTTTGTGAAGAGCGCCATCGCCGCCGTGACGACCGAAGAGACGGCGACAAAGGCCTGACGACACGTTAGACTTGAACAACATACGATCAGACTGTGCGCGGACTCGAGGATTTAAGCACTCAAGCCCAGTGGACGGGACAGGAAAGAGAACGGGCGCGGGCCGGGCGGTTTCAGGCAGCGGCGCTCGACACGACAAATCATGGGCAAGAATCCTGCCACCAAGCTAGCCATCATCCTCGCCGTGCTGCTGTTCTTCATCTACGGCATCGTCGGCATTCCGCACGCAACGGGCCGCGGCGTGGGAGACTCCCTCAAGACGGCGATTGCGAAGAAGATTCACCTGGGGCTCGACCTGCAGGGGGGCATCCACCTGGTGCTGCAGGTGCATGTGGAGGAGGCGGTGGTCTCGGCGACCGACCGCGATGTGCAGCGGCTGCAGACGGAGCTGGCGAGCGCGGGGGTGACGGGGGCGACGGTAACGAAGCCCGATCCGACCGCGCATCCGGAGACGATTACCGTTTCCGGGATCACGGCCGCGCAAAACAGCCAGGTGCGGTCGTTGGTGAGCGGGAACGAGTATGCCGGATATGAGGTGGCGGGGCAACCGGACGGCAGCCTCAAGCTGACCATGAGGCCCTCGGCGATCAAGGACCTGGAGACGCGGACGCTGAATACGTCAATCGAGACGATTCGCCAGCGCGTGGACTCGCTCGGGGTGTCGGAGCCGACAATTCAGCAGTATGGGCTGGGCGAGAACCAGATCCTGGTGGAACTGCCCGGGCTCGACGATCCGTCGCGGGTCGAGGATGCGATCCAGTCCACCTCGAAGCTGGCGGTATATGCGGTCGCAGGCGGCCCGTTTGAGAGTGAACAGGCGGCCCAGACAGCGCTGCCGGGCGGGGTGCCGCCGGATGAGACGCTGGTCCATGGCAATGCGACTCCCAACACCCCGGACCAGGTTTGGCTGCTGAAGCGGGCGAGCGAGGTGGAGGGAACGGACTTCCGCGATGCGCAGGGCGGCACGGACATCAATGGGCGGCCGAACATTCACTTTACGCTGACCACCGAAGCCGGCGACCGCTTCTATAAGTACACCTCGGCGCACTCGCGGCAGAGCGCGGAGCCGGGGCAGATGGCGATTGTGCTGGGCAACAAGGTGCGCGAGGTAGCGGGGATCGAGAGCGGCATTCGCGACCAGGGTGAGATTACAGGCAGCTTTACGCAGAGCGAGGTCGACAATCTTTCGCTGATGCTGCGCACGGGCGCTCTGCCGGCGTCCATCTCGTACCTCGAGACGCGGACCGTCGGGCCAAGCCTGGGCGCGGCGAGTATCCGGCAGGGGGTAATCGCGGCGCTGGCGGGGATGCTGGCGGTGATGGCGTTCATGCTGATCTACTACCGCGGATCCGGCATCAATGCGGACCTGGCGCTGGTGCTGAACCTGATCATTCTGCTTGGGTTTATGGGCTACAGCCACGCGGTGCTGACGCTGCCCGGAATCGCGGGCGTGATTTTGACGATCGGTATGGGCGTGGACTCGAATGTGCTGATCTTCGAGCGCATCCGCGAGGAGCTGCGCAACGGGCGGACGGCGGCGGCGGCGGTGAAGGAAGGGTTTGCGCATGCATGGATCACGATCGTCGATACGCACGTGACGACGATCGTCTCTGCGGTGATCCTGCTAATGTTTGGAACCGGGCCGGTGAAGGGTTTTGCGGTAACCCTGATGGTGGGGCTATTTGCCAACCTGATTACGGCGGTGTTTGTGTCGCGCCTGATCTTCGACTGGCACCTGCAGGGCAGGGAAAAGACGGCGGCGCTGTCGATCTAAGAGAGAGGCGGCTTCGGCTGCCGTGAGTGACGGAGAAGTATGGAACTATTTCGGCAACCGAACGTCGACTGGCTGGGCAAAAAGTGGTATTTCCTGGGTTTCTCGCTGATTTTTTCGGCTGCGGGCCTTCTGAGTCTGCTGTTCTGGCACCATCTGCCGCTGGGCGTGGATTTCTCGGGCGGTACGCATATTCGCGTGGGATTCACGGCGCCGGTGAATGAAGATCACCTGCGGGCGGCGTTTGATCGGGCGGGGATCCGCAACGTGACAATTCAGCGCATCAGCCCTAAGCCAGGCGACGTGCCGAACCAGGAGATTATTGCGCTGCCGCAGTCGACCGCAACCGACGCGAACCATGATGCGGGGCGCGCGGAGGTCGAAAACGCGCTGCGGGCGGATTACCGTGACAGCGGCTTTGAGGTGCTGCAGGTGGATATTGTGGGGCCGACCGCGGGCAAGCAGCTGCAGAAGCAGGCGGCGTGGGCGACGGTGTATTCGCTGATCGGGATGCTGGTGTATCTGTGGTTCCGGTTTGAGCTCATCTACGGCGTGGCGGCGGTGGTCGCGGTGTTTCATGACACGCTGATCACGATCGGGGCGTTCTCGCTGACCAACCAGGAGATTACGCTGACGGTCATCGCGGCGATTCTGACGCTGATCGGGTATTCGATGAACGACACGGTGGTGGTGTTCGACCGCATTCGCGAGAACCTGGCGATGAGCCGGCGCGAGAGCTTGAGCGCGGTGGTGAACCGGAGCATCAACCAGACGCTGAGCCGGACGGTGCTGTCTTCGGGGCTGACGTTTCTAACGGTGCTTTCGCTGTACCTGTTCGGCGGTGAGGTGCTGCACGGGTTTTCGTTTGCGCTGGTCATCGGCATTTTGATTGGAACGTACTCGTCGATTGCGGTAGCGGCGCCGATGCTGGTGGCGTGGCAGGATGCGCGCGCGGCGAAGGGCAAGGCGGCGGCCAGTCTGCCGGCGGGGCGGGTGCGGGCGTAGGCGGGTGCGGGAAGGATGCGTGTGCCCGAATCGTTGTATGGACGGTGTTGGCGCTTCGGGAACATTCTTGAACGCTCCGGTGTCTAAGCAAAGTAGCTCCCTTGAAAAGAGCGCGTTCTGGCGGTTCCGCTTCCTTCTTCTCGCGACACCAGCAACGATGTCCAACCAAGTTCCCGACTGTGAGGCTTTGCCATGTTTGAAGATTCCCTCGTTGATTCCGGCGGACGGCTCAAGACGAAATCGAAGTATTGGATGATTGCCACGTTCGTGTTGAACCTGTGCATTCTGGTCGTGATGATCATCCTGCCTTTGATCCATCCGGAGGCTCTGCCGAAGACTGCCATGACGGCGATGTTGACTGCGCCGCCGCCGCCGCCACCCCCACCGCCCCCACCGCCTCCGGCGCAGATCGTCAAGCCGATCAAGATGGTATCGGAGATCGATGAGGGTCTGCATGCGCCGACCAAGATCCCGAAGAAGATTGAAATCATCAAGGAAGACGCTGCGCCTCCGCCGCAGGTTGCGGGGGTAGTGGGCATGGCCGGCATGTCCGGCGGCGCTGCCGGTGGCGTCCTGGGCGGCGTGATGGGCGGCATGGGTTCGTCTCCGGCTCCGGTCGTCAAGGCTGCTCCCCCTGAGAAGCCGAAGGGTCCGGCGCGCATCTCGGGCGGCGTGATTGCCGGTACGATCCTGGAGAAGACGCAGCCGGTCTATCCGCCGATCGCTCGTGCGGCGCACGTCTCGGGCGCAGTGGTGCTGCATGCCATCATCGGCAAGAACGGCTCGATCCAGAACCTGACCGTGATCAGCGGTCCGGAGATGCTGCGGGCCAGCGCACTCGACGCAGTGAAGACCTGGCGTTACAAGCCTTACGTTCTAAACGGCGATCCGACGGAAGTGGACACGACGATCACGGTCAACTTCAACTTCGGCAGCTAAGACAGTTTCGCCACGTATGCGGCTCCGGCAGGCGTCTAGCAGCGGTTTGCCTCTGCCGGTTCCAAGTATCTACGCTTCATCTACACGTCTAGGAGGAAAGTCCCTGTGATTCTCGCCCACACTGCTGTTGTCGCATCCGCCCATGTCTCCGCTGCCCTCGCCTTCTTTCAGGAGCCTGCTGCCACGGTTGGCTTCTCTCCGCTGCAGCTCTGGTCGAACATGAGCTGGATTCCGCGCGGCATCGTCATCATCCTTTTCATCATGTCGATCTGGTCGCTGGCGGTGATTATTGATCGCGCGCTCTACTTCTCGGCGGCCCGTTCGCAATCGCGTGAGTTCGCTCCAAAGGTGGCGGGCGCCTTGAAGAACGGCAACCTGGACGAGGCGATCAAGGTGGCGGACCGCACCAAGAAGTCGCACCTGGCCGAGGTGGTCACGTCCGGTCTGCAGGAGTTCCGCAGCTTCGGTTCGGGCGGCTCGATCTCGGAGACGCAGATTGAGTCCTCTAAGCGCGCTCTCGAGCGTTCTGAGGCGATCGTACACTCCAAGCTGAAGCGCGGCCTGGGTGGGTTGGCGACGATCGGTTCAACGGCTCCGTTTATCGGCCTGCTGGGCACGGTAATCGGTATTTTGAACGCCTTCCAGCAGATCGCCACCCAGAAGACCTCGGGTATCGGCGCGGTGGCCGGCGGTATCTCGGAAGCACTCGTCACGACGGCCTTCGGCCTGGTGGTCGCGATTCCCGCAGTGATGTGCTTCAACTACTTCACCAACAAGGTGGAGGCGTTCGACGTCGAGATGGACAACAGCTCGTCGGAGTTGGTGGACTACTTCATCAAGCAGAGCCACCGGTAAGTCCTGTTCCGGGGTCCCGGCAGCGCGTGTGCGTTGCCGGGCCGGAAGATAGAAGCCCTAAGAGCCGGATGACCGGTTGGAGTTCAGTACATGGCAATGTCAAAGCGGGACGAAGGCAAGAAGGTCAACTCGAACATTAACGTGACGCCGATGGTGGACGTGATGCTGGTGTTGCTGATCATCTTCATGGTGATCACGCCGATGTTGAATAACAAGGTGAACGTCGATCTGCCAAAGGCGGATGCGGCGGTGGTCATGGAAGATGCTAATAAAGAGGATGCGGTGACGGTCGCCGTAACGCGGGACGGCAAGATTTTTCTGGGAGGCGATCAGATTCAGCCGGATGATATGGGCGCGAAGATCTCAGCGAAACTTGAGAACAAGACCAGCAAGGAAGTTTATCTGCGCGCAGATACCCGTGCAACGTATAGCAAGGTAATGGACGCGGTGGATGGCATTCGTGCCGCCGGCGTAAGCCAGCTTGGTTTGCTGACGGAGAAGACGGACAAATAGTTTTAGGGCCGGGAGACCGGTAAAGGAGAGACGTTATGGGAATGGGCGGCGGAGGAACTGGGGGAGCGGTTTCTGAGATCAATGTGACACCGTTGATCGACGTATTGCTGGTGCTGCTGATTATCTTTATGGTCATTGTGCCGGTGACGCCGAAGGGTCTGGACGCGCTGGTTCCTCAGCCTCCGAAGAACAAGACTCAGGATCAGCCGAATGACCGGACGATTGTGGTGCAGATTCTGGGCAACAAGGACGGGCAGCCGGCGTACAAGATCAACGAAGACTCGTTTGCGCCTTCGGGGATCGAGCCGAAGCTGGCCGAGATCTTCGCTTCACGGCAGGAGAAGGTCATGTTCGTGAAGGGCGACCCGGACCTGTTTTACGGGGCAGTGGCGCAGGCGATCGACTGGGGACACCAGGCGGGCGTGGACAATATCGGCATCATTACGCCGCGGGTTGAGTCTGGGCAGTAGCTTCCCAGGAAGGCGTGCACGGCGACCCGGCTACGGCTGGGTCGTTTTGTTTTCCGGGTATCGCTCTTACGCGGATGTTTCGTTCGAAGATTGACATACCATGCGACTATGCTTGTGCCCGAGTCCATCCGCGAGTTCTTTCGCTGCAGGATCCTGCATCCGCTGCTGCGTCAGCTGCGCGGCGGGGTGACTCCGCGACGTTTGGCATGGAGCCTGGCGCTGGGGATTGTGCTCGGGATCAATCCTTCGGTGGGGATTACGACCATCCTGGTGATTCTGCTGGCCTGGACCTTCGGCCTGAACCAGGTTGCCTCACAGATCGGCGCCCATGCGATGACGCCGTTTCACCTGCTTCTGTTTGTTCCGTTTATTGAACTGGGCGTGCATTTGTTTCATACGCGCCGGCTTCCGCTGAGCCGGCGGCAGATCGAGCATTTGAGCCATCATCCCTGGCGGCTGATTCGGAATATTTGGCAGTGGGAGTGGCATGCGCTGATTGTGTGGGGCGTAGTCGCGGCGATTCTGATGCCGCTGCTGGCAAGATACATTCGACGCGGCCTAGTGCTGCTGATGCGGCGGCACCGTACGCTGGTGCGTTCGCAGCCTGTGGTCGAGTCGCCAGAGTAGGAAGAACGAAAATTAAAGAAATTTACAGCGTATTCGTACCTCTTCGGGCTCTTTCTCGATAGGATCACCTTCATGCTCACTATGCTTTGCCGATCCTTGCGCCGAGTGGCGTACGTCCTCGCTCTTTTTTTCTTGGTTGCGGGCAAGCTGTGGGCGGTTTCGACCACGATTGTGATTAGCCAGGTGTATACCGCGGGCGGGAACAGCGGCGCAACCTTCAACGCGGATTACGTGGAGCTGTTCAACCTGAGCGCGGCACCGGTGACGATGAACGGGTGGGCGCTGCAGTATTTCTCCGCCACCGGTGTGGGAACGGCGATCGTAAGCACGTTGCCGGCGAGCATTACGCTGCAGCCGGGCCAGCGCTACCTGGTGCAAGCGACGCCGAGCGCGACGAGCGGCATTCCGCTGGCCAATGCCGCGGACTATACCAGCGCGAATTTGGCTATGGGCGCCGCGGCTGGACGGATCTACCTGACCAGCAGCACAACGGCGCTTTCCGGCGCGTCAGGCTGTCCGACAGCCAATGTGGTGGACTTTGTTGGGTATGGGACGACGGCGATCTGCTATGAGGGGACGCGCGCTCCGGCGCCAAGCCTGACGCAGCCGATTGCGCGGGTGAACGCGTGCGTGGATAGCGACAACAACGGGACGGATTTTGCGCTGACGAGCGCGCCGGCGCGGGATAGCGGCTCGGCGCCGACCTCCTGCTTCACATCGCTGCTAATGAGCGCGGCTGCCACGCCGCCGGCGGTGATTGCGGGTTCTCCGACGCTGCTGACGGCGACGGGGACGGCAGGGCTGACGGTGACGGCGGACCTGAGTCGGTTCAGCGGTGGCTCGGCGAGCCAGCAGCTATACGATGACGGAACGCATGGCGACGCGACGGCCGGCGATGGTGTGTACAGCTTTGCGTTCACGGTGCCGGGGTCGACGGCGGCAAACACCTACACAATCCAGGTGTCGGCGCGAAGCGCGGCAATGCAGACCGGCACGATCTCTTTGGCGCTGACCGTGCAAGTTCCGTTGACCTTGACCCCGATCCATACGATTCAGGGCGCGGTGCCCGGGATGTCGCCGTATGCCGGGCAAACGGTGACGACGAGCGGGATTGTGATCAATGTGCTGACGACAGGCTTTCACGTGCAGGCGCGCGATGCGGCGGACGATGCGGACCCGAATACACCGGAGGGAATCTTCGTCTACACGGGGAGCGGCAACGTACCCGCGTCGGTGGCGGTGGGCACGGAGATCGAGGTGACGGGCAAGGTGGCGATCTATCCGGCGGCGACGGTGGCGGCGATCGGCGGAACGGAGCTCGACAGCCCGGGGGGTTACCTGGTGCTGAGCACGGGAAACGCGCTTCCGGCGGCGATCTCGCTGACGGCGGCTGACCCGAGTCCGAGCGGCGGGATTGCGCAGCTGCCGCATCTGCAGTCGATGCGCGTCGCGGTGCCGAGCCTGACGGTGACGGAGCCGACGGGCGGGAACTTGACCGAGGTGAACGAGACGTATACGTCGAACGGACAGTTCTGGGGAGAGGTGACGGGGGTGGCTCGTCCGGTACGCGAGCCAGGGCTGGATGTCCGGGATCCGTTTACGGCGTTGCAGCCGGCCAGCATTCCGCGGTTCGACTCCGATCCGGAGACGTTTCTGGTCGACGCCTTGGCGGCGCAGGGGGGGACGGCTGGAACGCTGAACGTATCGACCGGAACGGTGCTGACCTCAGTGGCCGGAACGATGGATTTGTCGGGAGCGAACGGTCTGCCGAGGCTGATTCTCGACTCGACGATGCGGCCGACCAGCGTCACTGGAGGCATGAACGTAGTGGCGGTCGGTCCGGCGCAGGCGAACGAGATTACGGTCGGCGACCAAAATATGGAGCGTTTTTACAATTCGACCGGAAGTTCAAATGGAGCGTTGACGGTGACGCCGGCCGCGTTCGCGCTGCGGCTGACAAAGGCTTCGCTCGGAATCCGGACGGTGCTGAATACACCGGATATTCTGGCGATGGAAGAGCTGGAAGACCTGCCGACGCTTACCTCGCTGAGCCAGCAGATCAGTGCGGATGCAGTGGCGGCAGGGCAGCCTGACCCGCAGTATGCTCCATTCCTGGTGCAGGGGAACGATTCAAGCGGCATCAATGTCGGGTTTCTGGTCAAGCCGGCGAAGATCGATGTGACCAGCGTGGTGCAGTACGGGTTGACGACCACGTACCTGACGCCTACGGGGACGTCGGCGATTTTGAACGACCGTCCGCCGCTGGTGCTGCATGCGGGCATCAAGCGTGGGGGCGGGGCGCAGGATTATCCGGTTACGGTGATTGTGAATCATCTGCGCTCACTGCTGGATATCACCGATCCGGCCACGGGCGCGACGGTACGGGCGAAACGCGAGGCGCAGGCGGAGTTTCTGGCAAATCTGGTGCAAGGCTTCCAGGGCGCGGGCGAGCATGTGATGGTTGTGGGCGACTTCAACTCCTACGAGGTGAACGACGGACTGGTGGATGTGCTGGGGGTGGTGCGCGGCAATCCGGCTCCGGCATCGCAGGACGTGGTTCCGGGCGCGGCGAACCTAGTGTCGCCGTACCTGGTGGATGAGGCTCCGACGAACCTGGCGACGGGAGCGTACTCGTATGTGTTCAACGGATATGCGCAGAGCATCGACCACTTCCTGGTGACGCAGGATATTGCCGGGCTGGTGCGCACCATGCCGGCGCACTGGGATGCGGACTTTCCGGATGTGGACCGGAACAATGCGGCGATTCCGCAGGTGTCTTCGGATCATGACGGGATCGTAGGCTTCTTCGCGGTTCCGAATCCGACGCCGGTAAGCGGGACGGTGGTGCTCACGGTGACCTCGAATCTAGTAAAGCTGGCGGACGGAAGCTATCAAGCTATGGTGACGGTGACCAATACGGGGACAGGAACCGCGCAGGCGGTGCAGTTGACTTCGGCTGTGCTGGGCTCGGCCACGGATACGGCGATGCTGCCGGTAGCTGGGGATCTCCAGCCAGGCGGGTCTACGACGTTCCTGGCGGGGTTTGGGACGGCGGCTGGAAGCTCCGGGACGCGGGTCGTGGAGAAGATCACCGGGACGTATACGGGAGGGAGTTTTGGGGGGAGTCTGCGGGCGGTGTTGCCGTAGGGGTCTGGTCCTGTTTCCGTCTGGACCAGCGCCTGCGGCCGTAGTAGGCTGGGCTTGCTCAGCGCCTCCCGCGATATTCTTCATTGAACAGAGAACCCGTACCAACGAGACTCTTCGGTCTCGACACCCTTCGTGCGCTGGCTGTGCTCGTCGTCATGCTGTATCACCTGACGATCTTCGGCGAGTTGCCCGCTCGCCTGTTCCCCTTCGCGTATTTCGGCTGGATGGGTGTGGACCTGTTCTTCGTCCTGAGCGGGTTTCTGATTGGACAGCAGGTGTTGAAGCCATACCTGAGCGGCCAGCGACCGAGTGTGCTCGAGTTTTATCGCCGGCGCGCGTATCGCATCCTGCCTGCGTACCTGGTGGTGCTGGCGCTCTACTTCCTGGTGCCCGCGTGGAGGGAGTCTCCACAGCTGGCGCCACTGTGGAAATTTCTGACGTTCACCATGAATCTGGGCTTCAGCTTCGATCGTCGAGCCTTTTCGCATGCTTGGTCGCTTTGCGTCGAGGAGTATTTCTACCTGGTGCTTCCGCTGCTGGTTGTCCTGTTCCTGCGTAAGCCTTCAATCCGCAAGACGGTTGCGGTGCTTACCGGCGCAGTTCTGTTTGGAATTGTGCTCCGGGCAGCGTTGATCAAGGCCTATCCGGACGAGGTGTGGACGCGCATTTACTACCCGACCTATACCCGGCTCGACGGCTTGATTGTAGGCGTCAGCCTTGCAATCGTTCGTACGTTCCGCAGTGCTTGGTGGAATGCGCTGATGCAACGTGGACACACGCTCCTGTTTGCCGGAGGGTTGTGTGTGGCAGGTGTTGTCTGGATGTTCCGCAAGCAGGACTTGGGGGAGAGCAGCGGCTCCGCCTTGTGGGGCGTGGTGGTCGGGTTCCCGCTGCTTGCGTTGGGGCTGGGGTTGATCACGGCTTCGAGTGTGAGCAGAAATGGTTTGCTGGCGCGGGTGAGAGTGCCCGGCGCGGAGAGCGTTGCGGCGCTTGCCTTCACCTTGTATATCACGCATAAATCCGTCGGTCACCTGATCCTGCAGCGATTTCCGAAGGTGACTTCCGCGAAGGGACCGGCTTCGTGGTTGCTCTACGCGGGTGCTTGCTTCACGGCGGCGTGGGTGCTTCATGCAGGCGTGGAGCGGCCATTTCTGCGTCTTCGGGATGCTGCTGGCAAGAAGAAAGCGGCACGTACTGGCGAAGCTGAAATGCGAGGGGAACCGGCATTATAGAAAAATGCTGCCGTGATCTTTGCGGCGGATCATGGACGCACGGGGTAGACAGGAAAAGGAAAAGGCCGCTCCCGGATGAGCGGCCTTTCTGGTTGGCTCAGGCTGGTGTTAGTCGTTGGAGTCGTCGGACTCGCGTTCGGCGCGCTTCCAGTTGAGAAGATCACCCAGCGTGGTCGAGGAACTGGAGCCGCCGGAGGACTGGGCCGGTTTGCCCTGGTTCCCCTTGTTCTTGTTCCCCCCTCCGTCGCGGTCGCGCGTGCCGGAGTTGGAGCCGGCCCCGGTATTCGAGTAATCGCGGGTATACTCGCGGTTGCCGGTGGCCTCCTTGTAGGACTCGACCTCGGCGCGGCTGGCCTCTTCGCCGACGGCGCGGATAGAGAGACCTACCTTCTTCTCTTCCTGGTTCATCTTGACGATCTTGAACTCGTGCTCATCGCCGACGTTGAGATCGACTGGCTTGCCGCGATCGTCGACCGCTTCCGAGACATGGCAGAGACCTTCGACCCCCTCGGCGATCTCGACGAAGGCGCCGAACTGCGCGGTGCGGAGGACCTTGCCCTTGATGACGTCGCCGATGCGGTGCTGGGCGAAGAACGTATCCCAGACGTCCGGCTGCAGCTGCTTGACGCCGAGCGAGAGGCGGCGGTTTTCAGGCTCCACGCCGAGGACGATGGCGCGGACCTTTTCGCCCTTCTTGAGGACTTCCGAAGGATGCTTGATGCGCTTGGTCCAACTGAGATTCGAGACGTGGACGAGGCCGTCGATGCCGTCTTCGATCTCGATGAAGGCGCCGAAGTCGGTGAGGTTGCGGACGCGGCCCTCGATGATGGCGCCGGTGGGGTACTTGTCCTCGAGCTGCTCCCAGGGGTTGTCCTGGAGCTGCTTCATGCCGAGCGAGATGCGGCGGTCGTTGGGGTTGACGGAGAGGATGAGCGTGTCGACCTCGTCGCCGGGCTTGACCAGCTTCGAGGGGTGCTTCATGCGCTTGGACCAGGTCATCTCGGAGACGTGGACGAGGCCTTCGATGCCTTGCTCGAGTTCTACAAACGCCCCATAATCCGTGACCGACAAAATGCGGCCGCGGACCTGGGCGCCGATGGGATAGCGCTCGGTGGCGTCGAGCCAGGGATCGGGCGTGAGCTGCTTGAAGCCAAGTGAGACGCGCTGCTTGTCCTTGTCGAACTTGAGGACCTTGACCTGGATCTCGTCGCCTACGTTGACGAGGTCGCGGGGGTGAGTGAGGCGGCCCCAACTCATGTCGGTGATGTGGAGCAGGCCGTCGAGGCCGCCGAGGTCGACGAAAGCGCCGTAGTCGGTAAGGTTCTTGACGGTGCCGGTGAGGACGGTGCCCTCTTCGAGGGTGGAGAGGGTGACCGACTTCTTGGCGTTCTGCTCCTCTTCGAGCAGCTCCTTGCGGGAGATGACGACGTTGCCGCGCTTCTTGTTGAGCTTGATGACGCGGACTTCGATCTCGGTGCCGACGTAGCCGTCGAGGTTGCGGACGGGGCGGACTTCAATCTGGGAGCCGGGGAGGAAGGCCTTGATGCCGATGTCGACGGTGAGGCCGCCCTTGACGCGGGAGACGACCATGCCCTTGACTGGGGTCTTGGTGTTAGCGGCCTGCTCGAGCTTGTCCCAGACTTTGTGGCGCAGAGCCTTCTCATGCGAGACGGCGTAGCCTCCGCCGTGCTGCTCTTCGCGCTCGACGACGACTTCGATGGGATCGCCGGGGGCGAACTTCGGGGTGCCGTCGGCGTTCATCACCTGGTCGAGCGGCAGTAGACCTTCACTCTTCAGCCCGATGTCGACCACCGCGTGCTTATCGGTGATCTTGACGATAGTGCCGGTGACGACGACCTCTTCCTGGGTGAGGTTTTGGGCGATCGAGGATTCGGCGGCCTGCTCGCGGTCGAAGTTGGCGAGGGCGGCGGCGAAGTCGGAGTCGTCGTAGTCCTGCTCGGGCTCTTCGGTGTTCGCCGAAAGCGAGGGAGCAATCTGTCCGGAGGCCGGGTTCTCGGACGGCGTGGTCTGGCTGGTGGGAGCCGGAGCGGCCGAGGCGGGGGGAGCCGAGGGGTCGAGGTGGATGGAGGTTGAGTCGGTTGACAGGTCGGCCGTGCCGTCTGCCGCTTCGGGCGCCAGGGTTTCAGTTTCGGTGTTCAGGGGTTTGCTCTCGATGTACTCAGGATTATGGTCGTCTACCATGATTGATGCGGACTCCGGGATCCAGCCAGTCTTTGTGCTTACGTCCTGCTTCGGCCCGACCAGGGCGGCGCCGGTCTGGAAACTCGCTCGAAGGCCGGCGGACTTCCGGGCTTGCAGACGATTTCCCGTGGCGGCTTCGCGATAGGGAGAGTCGGGTTGGCGGAGCGGAACTGGAGCGGCTGCACTTGAATCCCACACGCAGTAACTCACTCAAAAGCATATCAATCGCGCAACGGTCCGTCAATCGCCCAGGAACTCGCTCCAACAACGCTCCACGTTACCTGAGATGCACGAAGGTGGAGGTGCGGATGCGGGGAGTTTCGGGGCGGAGCGCGGGGTGGGTATACTGCCGGGATGGACCGGCTCTGGACGCCCTGGCGATACAACTACATTCGCGGCGGGAGCGCCAAAGAGGGGGAGCAAGACGCGCGGAAAGGCGTTCCCAAGCCGCTGCGGGCTTGGCCAGGGGAGGACCGGGAGTGCGTGTTCTGCAACCTGATCGGGGCGGTGGACTGGGCCGCGGAGAACGGAATGGCGGCCGAGGAGGCGGAGCGCGCGGGGTTGGTGGTGGCCCGTGCGGCAACGGGTTTTGTCTGCCTTAATGCCTTTCCTTACTCGAGCGGGCATGTGCTGCTGGTGCCGTACCGGCATGTGGACTCGCTGGCGAAGCTGCCGGTTGCGGAGGCGGAAGAGATCATGAGGATGGCGCAGAGGGTGGAGACGGCGCTCCGGGCGGTGTATCGTCCGGATGGGATCAACCTGGGGATGAATCTGGGGCAGGCGGCGGGAGCTGGGGTGGCGGGACATCTGCATCTGCATGCGCTGCCACGGTGGTTTGGCGACGTAAACTTTATGACGGCAACGGCGGAGACGCGGATTTTGCCGGAGACGCTGGACGTTACCTGGGACAGGTTACAAAAGGCACTCAATAGGAATGTGCCGAACAACACTGCCTCGATGTCGGGCATCGAATGAATAATTGACGGCTTCTCGCGCGGATTTGGAGCCTATCCCAGGGAGGAACCATGAACAACTTTAGAGATGCAGTTCCGGCGTCGGTGCGCAGGCCGGCCGAAAGCTCGCGGTTTGTGCAGACGCTTCACACGCGGGCATCCCGGACGGTCATGGGAGTGATTCCGGACGGACAGGTAAGGAACGTATTTTCGCGGCTGCCGCATGAACCTGAAGATGCTCGATTGACCGGGGTGACGAGGTCGCTGGAGCGTCGGCTGCTGGCATTGAATATGAACTGGACAAAGGCCGAGCGGGGGCTTGAAGACTGAAACAACCCAGGTCTCGTCGAGAAGGCTCCCAGTTGGGAGCCTTTCGTTGTTAAGTCGGCAAATCGCCTGCCCACTTCAGAAGAGCCTTCATGCCATATACGCGGAGGTTTGGCCACTCTGCTGGACCGCCTTCGCTCCGCTGTCCTCACCGCTTATCTTCGAGCCTTGCAAATCAAAAGCAACAGCGACGAACCGCCACAGGCAAGAGAGACTGGGCTAAGGCTGTTCTCGAAAAGCGCGGTTCTGCTCAGGCCGATGCGGTGAGCAGGCGGCGGGCGGCAAGGGCGATGGCGAGGCGCGAGATGCCGGTGAAGAGAAGGGCCAAGCCGATGAGGGTGCCGATGAACCACTCGGCCGAATAGGGCAGGTGACGCCAGATCAGAAAGGCGAGAATAAGGGAGATGGCTCCGTTGACGAGCAGCCACGCGCTGCCGCCGGCGCCGCGCATGGAGAGTCCGGCGATGAGTTCGAAGATGCCTCGGATAAGGAGGTAGGCGCCGACGAAGGCGGTGATGCCGACGAGCCCGGCGACGGGGTGAATGAGGAGGAAGATACCGGCGAGAACATAGACGATGCCGATAACGGCCTCCCAGAGATGAGCCCCGGCGCCGCGGACATGCCAGGCGAGCCAGAGATGGCCGGCGCCGACAAGAATGAGCAGCCAGCCGAGAATGCCGGTCAGGGCGACGCCGGCGAGCAGAGGCGCGAGAACGGCAAAGAGTCCGGCGACGATGAGAACGACGCTGAGTGCGATCGACCAGCCGATGGATGTACGCGCGATGCCGCGGACGGTGGCGGACGGGAGGGTTCCGGGTACGGTAGGCATGGAGGAATTCCCTTGTAATTCAAGATGGGTGTGCGCGGCTCGGTTAGTAAGATGCAGGATGGGCCGCCCTGCGGATAGTTCGCCGCGGAGGGCTGCGCATCCAATTTTCGGGAAGGAGCATACATTCTGACCCCAAAGATCCAACCCATGAGCACTGCCGCCGCATTTTCCGCGTCCAGTCGTTTCTCGCATGCGTGGCGAGCCTTGCGCCACCGCAACTTCCGGCTTTTCCTCGGCGGCCAGGGCGTGTCGTTGATGGGGACGTGGATGACGCGGCTGGCGCTGTCCTGGCTGACCTGGCGGCTGACGCACTCGGCCTTTCTGCTGGGATTGGTGGGGTTTGCGGGGCAGATTCTCACGTTCGCGGTCTCGCCGTTTGCGGGCGTGTGGGTGGACCGGCTGGACCGGCGCAAGCTGCTGGTGGCGACGCAGGCGGCTGCGGCTGCGCAGTCGCTGGCCTTGGCCTGGCTGACGCTGACGGGCCGGATCACGCTCAAGGAAATTCTGCTGCTGGCGGCGGTGCAGGGGCTGATCGACGCGCTGGATATGCCGGCGCGGCAGTCGTTCATGATCAAGATGGTGGGCAACAAGGAGGACCTGGGCAACGCCATCGCGCTGAACTCGTCCTTAGTGAACGTGGCGCGGCTGGTTGGGCCTCCCATGGCGGCGCTGGTCATTGCCAAGCTGAACGAGGGCTACTGTTTCCTGATCGACGGGGTGTCGTACTTTGCGGTGATCGGGTCGCTGCTGCTAATGAAGATCGCGTCGGACCGGCGGGGTGCGGGCACGCGGCCCTCGATGCTGGCGCAGATGAAGGATGGCTGGAGCTATGTCTCGACGTTTGTGCCGGTGCGGAACATACTGCTGCTGTTCGCCATGTCGAGCCTGATGGGGATGCCGTATCTGGTGCTGCTGCCGGTGTTTGCGGCGCAGGTGCTGCATGGCGGACCGAACACGCTGGGAATGTTGACGGCGGCGAGCGGGATTGGCGCGCTGATCTCGGCGGTGGCGCTGGCGGCGCGGCGGAGTGTCATCGGGCTGCTGCGCATGATCCAGCTGGCGACGCTGCTGTTTGGCTCGGGGCTGATCCTGTTTGGGCTTTCGCATACGCTCTGGCTGTCGCTGCCGGCGATGCTGCTGGCGGGATTCGGCATGATGCAGGGGCTGGCGTCGAGCAATACGGTGATCCAGACGCTGGTGCCGGAGGAGAAACGCGGGCGTGTGATGGGGTACTACACGGTGGCATTTGTGGGGATGATGCCGTTTGGAAGTCTGCTGTCCGGGTTCCTGGCGCATCTGATTGGCGCGCCGGACACGCTGCGGGTGACGGGCTCGTGCGTGCTGCTGGCCGGGATGGCGTTCTTCTCGCAGCGCAAGCCGGTGAAGGCGGCAATGCGGACACGGTATGAAGAGCTGGGCATCCTGGAGGCTCGGCCGGTGGAGGCTCGTACCTAGACTGGGGCGTTGCTGCCCAGGGAGTGGAAGAACATGCGGATGCCGGCGACCCCGGCGGCTCCGGCGGCGAGGCAGTGCGGAGCGTTGGCGGCGGTGACGCCTCCGAGCGCGAAGACAGGCATTGGCTGGGCGGCGCGGCAGGCGGCTTGGAGGGCTTCAAGGCCGGCGGCAGGCGTAACTGCAAGGCCGTGGATGCGCTTGCCGAACACGGGAGCGAACAGGGCCAGCGAAGCCTGGTGATCGCGGGCGCGGCGGACTTCGTCGAGGGTGTGACAGCTGACGCTCACGAGGGCTTTGGGCATCACGGTGCGGACCTGGGTGGGGGTAAGCTCGCCGGGTGCGGCGGAGAGGTGGACGCCGTCGGCGCCGGCGGCGAGGGCGATGTCGGCGCGCCCGGAGACCAGGATGCGGGTGGGGGCGCCGGGCGCGGCGGAGCGGATCGCGTGTCTGAGGCTGCGGGTGAGGGCGGTTAGGGCGGCGGCGGGGAGATGCTTTTCGCGCACGAGGAGCAAGGCTAAGCCGTCGCAGGCGAGCCGGGTGCACCGGGCGATGAAGGCGAGGATTTCGGGGTCAGAGGCGGGGTCAGCTTTGCCTGCTCGAAGCGGGACGGCGCCGTCGGTGATCGCATACTGGAGCACCACCAAAGTGTAATAGAGGCATCGAGGCTTGTTGCCGATATGTGTTACGTTGGGAAAGATCGGCTGAAGACTTTCTCATCTCGCTGCGAAAGAAACGTTTCCCGAAAGAGTTTGCACAACGCGTATGAGCACTGTCTACGATCTGATGGTTATCGGGTCCGGTCCAGCCGGGCAGCGTGCCGCAATTTACGCGTCCAAGCTGGGCAAGAAGGTTGCGCTGGTCGAGATGCGCGAGGTGGTGG